>NZ_JAFCGY010000100.1 GCF_016836705.1 Mesorhizobium caraganae
TTGTAAGGGGTGGGGTTTTCGTTGTGGGTTTCGATGAATGCGTCGATGTCGGCCTCCAGTTCTGCGGTGGAACGGTGTACGCCGCGCTGCAACTGCTTTCGCGTCAGTTCGGCGAACCACCGCTCGACCTGATTGATCCAGGATGCCGACGTTGGCGTGAAGTGAACATGCCAGTGTGGGCGGCGCGCGAGCCAGGCCTTAATCCTCGGCGTCTTGTGGGTCGCATAGTTGTCCATCACCAGATGCACGTCCGGCCCATCGGGCATTTCGGCGTCGATCCGCTTCAGGAAATCGAGGAATTCGGTGGCCCGGTGACGCTTGTAGCACTGACCGATCACCGCCCCGGTGGCAACATCTAGCGCGGCAAACAGCGATGTCGTACCGTTGCGGACATAGGTATGGGTGCGCCGTTCGGTGACGCCCGGCGCCATGGGCAGCACAGGCTGCTCGCGATCCAAGGCCTGGATTTGCGACTTCTCATCCACGCAAAGCACGACCGCCCGGTCCGGGGGCGACATGTAAAGACCGACGATGTCCTGCACCTTGTCGACAAAGAGCGGATCAGAGGAAAGCTTGAATGTCTCGGCACGATGCGGCTGCAGGCCAAACGCGGTCCAGATCCGACGGATGGTGGTATGCGAAAGGCCGCTGTCGGCTGCCATCGAACGGATGGACCAGTGCGTGGCATCCTTAGGAGTGGTGTTCAACGTACGCTCGACGACCTGGGCAACCTGGGTATCGGAGACAGTTCGCGGTCGACCCGCACGATATTCATCTGTCAGCCCTTCAATACCATCCTGTACGAACCGGCGGCGCCACTTGCCAACCGTGTGCTCGTGAACACCCAGGCGTTCGGCAACGTCCTTGCTTTGCAAGCCCTGCGCGCACAAAAGGATCATCCGACATCGATCCGATAAGGAGCGTGGCGCTCTATGCCGGCGCACCTGAGATTCCAGAAAACTTCTATCCGCGTCGCTCAGAACGACGACGTCCGCCTGCCTGCCAACCATCGATCAAACTCCTGCTCTTGTGACAGAAGC
>NZ_JAFCGY010000101.1 GCF_016836705.1 Mesorhizobium caraganae
GCCGAGAGAACCATCAAGACTCTGTGGGACGCGGTCGGCGCGGTCGTCGACCTCTTCACCCCAGCCGAATGTGCCAACTACTTCAAAGCCGCAGGATATGAACCGGATTAAACAGGACGTGCTCTAGTGTCCTGATTCTGAAGTTTGAGCCATTTCGCTTTGGCGTTTTGTGATTTGGAGTGTGGCAAGGCAGAAGCGTTTGATGGTGCTGAGGATATCGTCGGCCGACTTGGTCCATTTGAAGGGTTTTGGATCGGCATTGACGGCTTCGATGTAAGTTGTGATTGCCGTCTCCAGTTCCTGTGTCGACCTGTGGACGCCGCGCCTGATCTGCTTTTCGGTCAGGTTGGCAAAGAAGCGTTCGACCTGGTTGAGCCATGACGCTGCTGTCGGCGTGAAATGGATATGCCAGCGGGGACGCTTGAGAAAGAAGTTGCGGATGGCGCTGGTCTTGTGGGTGGCATAGTTGTCCATGACGATATGGATATCGAGGTCAGCCGGCACGTTGGCTTCGATCTCGCGCAGGAACGTCAGGAACTCTCGCGCGCGATGGCGCTTGAAGCAGCGACCGATGATCTTGCCGGTGGCAGCATCGAGCGCGGCGAAGAGCGAAAGGGTCCCATGCCGCGTATAATCGTGGCTGCGCCGCTCGATCTGGCCGGGGCGCATCGGCAGACAGGGCTGGGTGCGGTCCAGTGCCTGGATTTGGCTCTTCTCGTCCACGCACAGGACCAGAGCCCGCTCGGGCGGCGCGAGGTAGAGACCGACAATGTCGCGCACCTTCTCCACAAACAGCGCATCGGACGACAGTTTGAAGCTTTCGGCGCGATGCGGCCGAAGGCCAAAGGCCGTCCAGATGCGGTGGATCGTCGAGGGTGCATGGGACTGTCAGGATTTCCGTGTACGGGCGGGCATAATGGGTAAAAAGGAATCCCACTATGTCCCGACGCAAAGAGCCTGCGATACCGAACGAGCTTCTCGACCAGCTATTGGCGGGTGGTGCTGCCA
>NZ_JAFCGY010000102.1 GCF_016836705.1 Mesorhizobium caraganae
CACGTCGAATACGAGACGGCCAATCGCCACTACGCCCACGTCGACTGCCCCGGACACGCCGACTATGTGAAGAACATGATCACCGGCGCCGCGCAGATGGACGGCGCGATCCTGGTCGTTTCGGCTGCCGACGGCCCGATGCCGCAGACCCGCGAGCACATTCTGCTTGCCCGTCAGGTCGGCGTGCCGTCGATCGTTGTGTTCCTGAACAAGGTCGACCAGGTCGACGACGCCGAACTGCTCGAACTGGTCGAGCTCGAGGTTCGCGAGCTTCTGTCGAAGAACGAGTTCCCCGGCGACGACATTCCGATCGTCAAGGGCTCGGCGCTGGCTGCTCTGGAAGATTCGAACAAGACCATCGGCGAAGACGCGATCCGCGAGCTGATGGCTCAGGTCGACGCCTACATCCCGACGCCGGTTCGTCCGCTGGACAAGCCGTTCCTGATGCCGATCGAAGACGTGTTCTCGATCTCGGGTCGTGGCACGGTTGTGACCGGCCGCGTCGAGCGTGGCGTGGTCAAGGTCGGCGAGGAACTGGAAATCATCGGCATCCGTCCGACGACCAAGACGACCTGCACGGGCGTTGAAATGTTCCGCAAGCTGCTCGACCAGGGCCAGGCCGGCGACAACATCGGCGCGCTGCTGCGCGGCGTTGACCGTGAAGGTGTCGAGCGCGGCCAGGTTCTGGCCAAGCCCGGTACGGTGAAGCCGCACAAGAAGTTCGTGGCCGAAGCCTACATCCTGACCAAGGACGAAGGTGGCCGTCACACGCCGTTCTTCACCAACTACCGTCCGCAGTTCTACTTCCGCACGACCGACGTGACCGGCATCGTGTCGCTGCCGGAAGGCACCGAAATGGTGATGCCCGGCGACAACATCACGGTCGATGTCGAGCTGATCGTGCCGATCGCCATGGAAGAGAAGCTGCGCTTCGCCATCCGTGAAGGCGGCCGCACCGTCGGTGCCGGCATCGTCGTCACCATCAAAGAATAAT
>NZ_JAFCGY010000103.1 GCF_016836705.1 Mesorhizobium caraganae
AATCCGCAGCGCGGACGCCGCGCCTCGCAAGGCCTTCTACGCCAAGCCCTACGTGCAGGTGCTTGCCGCCATCGCTCTTGGTATCGCACTCGGCTATTTCTATCCGGGGATCGGCGAAAGCGTGAAGCCGCTCGGTGATGCCTTCATCAAGCTCGTCAAGATGATCATCGCGCCTGTCATCTTCCTGACAATTGCGACCGGCATCGCCGGCATGAACGATCTCCACAAGGTTGGCCGAGTTGCCGGCAAGGCGATGGTCTATTTCCTCACCTTCTCGACGCTGGCACTCATCGTCGGCCTTGTCGTCGCCAATGTCGTTCAGCCGGGCGCCGGCCTCAACATCGATCCGGCCTCGCTCGACGTCCAGGCCGTGAATAGCTATGCCGCCAAGGCTCACGAGCAGTCCCTCACCGGCTTCCTGATGAACATCATTCCGTCGACGATCGTCGGTGCCTTCGCGCAAGGCGACATCCTGCAGGTCCTGTTCTTCTCGGTTCTGTTCGGCATCGCCCTGGCCATGGTCGGAGAGACGGGCAAGCCTGTCGTTTCCCTCCTCCAGGCGCTGATCGCCCCCATTTTCAAGCTCGTCAGCCTGCTGATGAAGGCCGCCCCGATCGGGGCTTTCGGCGCAATGGCCTTCACCACCGGCAAATATGGCATCGGGTCGATCGTCAACCTCGCGATGCTGGTCGCGACGTTCTATTTCACCGCCTTCCTCTTCGTGTTCGGCGTTCTCGGCGCGGTCTGCCGTTACAACGGCTTCTCGATCTTTTCTCTCATTCGCTACATCAAGGAAGAGCTGCTGCTTGTCCTGGCAACCTCCTCCTCGGAGGCCGCGCTGCCCTCGCTCATGGACAAGATGGAGAAGGCCGGCGCCAAGCGTTCGGTCGTGGGGCTCGTCATCCCGAC
>NZ_JAFCGY010000104.1 GCF_016836705.1 Mesorhizobium caraganae
AACCGGCTCCGACGCTGCGCTCATTGCAGGCTTCGCGTCTGCGCCGGTTGCTCAACCCGCGCCATACGGCGTAACAGAAACGGCCGAGGCTCTAATCGCCACTGGATGAAACTTCAGTGGCAGGTCAATTCGCGCCGGCACCGATATCTGCCCAGGACCAGCTGGTGCGAATCATCCGGGCGGTGCGCTAGGTGTGGAGCCTCAATAGGTTGTCCCCGGATTGGCCGAGGCGACTGATTGGCGTTTTGGACTTTAGGCTGCCGTGCGGCGGATGCCAATTGTCGCGATGCAGCCAGACGGGCAACTCGGCGGCGCGGTGGTCGGAGTTCCGATAGGCCACGGCGTATGCCCATTCGCGCAGGGCCGTCTGGATGAAGCGTTCGGCCTTGCCGTTGGTCTTGGGCGTAGGGCCTTGTCCCGACATGCCTGAGCCCGAGCATGCGGCAGGCCTTGGCGAAGGCTTTCGAGCGGTAGCACGAGCCGTAGCACCTACGGAATGAAGGAACGGTGGCAGCCGAGGCTGGCATAGTAGGCGAGTGCCGCCTTGAGGAAGACGATGGCGCTCTCTTGTTTCTCGTCGGGCAGGATCTGGCTGAAGGCGATGCGCGAGGCGTCGTCGATGGCGACGTGGACGAACTCCCAGCCGGTGCCGCGCGACTTGCCCTGTTGCGGATTGCCGGTGATGCGGTGGCCGACGCGTCGCACCGGCCGAGCTTCTTGATGTCGATGTGGATCATCTCGCCGGGATGGGCGCGTTCGTAGCGTTTGACCGGCTCGGCCGGTGATCGGCAATCTGCTTCGGCGCAATCCGAAGTCGGTCAGACATCGCAGCATGGTGTAGGGGCGCTGCTGGGCAACCTTTCCAAACGTCAGCGGCACCGAAATCAGCAAGCACAACGTCGCCATG
>NZ_JAFCGY010000105.1 GCF_016836705.1 Mesorhizobium caraganae
GGCAGGGGAATCGCAGATAAGTTGATTGGCTCTTGCCAAGTAGGAAAAGAGGGATTCTTGAGAGGCTTTCTCGCTACAGAGGAGGCCGCGGTGCCGTTGATTATGTCTATCCTGCGAGAGGTTCGAGATCCGCGCGATATCAATGCGCGGCATAATCTTGCGGAGCTTCTGTTCCTGGCGCTTGCAGCGACGCTGTGCGGTGCCAAAAGCTGTGTGGACATTGCTGAATTCGTGGAGGGGCGGGAAGACGAGCTGAAAGAGATCGTCGACCTGAAGCATGGATGTCCGAGCCACGACACCTTCAGCCGGGTGTTCCGGCTTCTTGATCCGCAGGAATTGTCGAGCGTGCTGAGCGCCTTCATGTCGGCATTGCGGCGCGAACTTGGGCTTGGCTCGCCGCGTGGCGTGGTGGCCATCGACGGCAAGGCGCTCAGGCGCGGCTATGAGAAGGGGCGTGCCTTCATGCCGCCGCTGATGGTCAGTGCCTGGGATGCCGAGACGAGGCTGGCGATTGCGGCAACGCGGGCGCTGGGCTCCGACGAGGTTGGTGCGACGCTGGCGCTGCTGAAGAGCTTGGACCTCAAGGGCTGCACGGTCACCGCCGACGCCCTGCATTGCCGTCCCGACACGGCCGAGGCGTTGATTGCGCAGAAGGCGCATTACGCTCTCGGTCTGAAGGCCAACCGTGGCCGTCTGTTTGCCGCGGCTGAGAAAAACTTTGCCGCGGCAGGCGAGATCGCCTGCTTCGAGACGCGCGATACGGCTCACGGCCGCACTGAAGTGCGCCGAGCCAGCATCTTGCCGCTTGCCAAACTCAAGGATCTGCCCGTGTTCCCCGGCCTCAAGGCCATCGGCCGCATCGAGGCCCTGCGCAC
>NZ_JAFCGY010000106.1 GCF_016836705.1 Mesorhizobium caraganae
TTTTCCTTCTCCCCTTGTGGGAGAAGGTGTCGCCGAAGGCGACGGATGAGCAACCGTGTTTCAGATTGAAGCTGGGCTCCAGGGTTTGTTGTCTCGGACCATGGCGTTGAGGGTTGTGATGAGCTTTCGCATGACGGCGACGATGGCGACCTTTGCCAGCTTGCCGTTTTCACGCAGGCGCCGGCGGAAGGTGGCGAAGACGGGATTATGCACTCCGGCGCTGAGCGCAGCCATGTAGAGGACGTTGCGGACGGACTCTCGGCCGTCCCAGATGGATCGCTTGCCTTTGAGCTTGCCACTGTCGTGGTCATAGGGAGCAAGCCCGACCAAAGCGGCGATCTGCCGATTGGACAAGCGACCCAGTTCGGGTAGCAGCGCAATCAGAGTGGCACTTAAAACCGGGCCGACGCTGGGTGTGGAACGCAGCAGGCGGTCGCGATGTGCCAAGCTGCGGTCGCCCGCGATCGCCTGTGCGATCCGTTTGTCGAGCAGCAGGATATCGGCATGGAGCCGGGTCGCACGCCGCTTGGCCAGGCGCTGGAGAGCCGTATCGCGCACATGCTCAAGCTGGTTGTTGACGCGGCCGAGTTCGGCGTGGAGCTGGCGCCGTACCGTGACGAGTTCGGTCACCAGCTCAAGGCGAGGGTCGAGATCGGTCGGGTGGGCCGGCAGTGTCGCCAGGAAGCGAGCGATCAGACGTGCATCGATGCGATCATTCTTGGCGTTGATGCCGGCTGCCCGTGCGAACTGGCGCAGCCTGTGCGGGTTGATGCGACGCACCGGAAGGCCCGCCCGCCATAGCGCCTTGAGCGCGGCCCGTTCATAGCCGCCGCTCGCCTCGAGACCGATCGTGTCGATCG
>NZ_JAFCGY010000107.1 GCF_016836705.1 Mesorhizobium caraganae
GGGACTGTCAGGATTTCCGTGTACGGGCGGGCATAATGGGTAAAAAGGAATCCCACTATGTCCCGACGCAAAGAGCCTGCGATACCGAACGAGCTTCTCGACCAGCTATTGGCGGGTGGTGCTGCCAGCGCGGCATTTGAGCAGGGTGGTCTGCTCGATTCTCTGAAGAAGGCGCTGACCGAACGCGCCTTGAACGCGGAGATGGATCACCACCTGGCCGGCTATGACGGTGCCGGCAACACGCGCAATGGTTACGGCCGGAAGACCGTGATGACCGAGACCGGCAAGCTGGCAATCGACGTCCCGCGCGACCGTCAGTCGAGCTTCGACCCGCAGTTGATCGTCAAGTATCAGCGCCGCTTTCCCGGGTTCGATGACAAGATCGTATCGATGTACGCGCGCGGTATGAGCACCCGGGAGATCGCCGGGCATCTACACGATCTGTATGGGATCGACGTGTCGCCCGACCTGATCTCAACGGTGACGGATGCGGTGCTCGACGAAGTCGCCACATGGCAGCAGCGACCACTCGATCCGGTTTATCCGCTGGTCTTTTTCGACGCGATCCGGGTCAAGATCCGCGACGAGGGGATGGTCCGCAACAAGGCGATACACATCGCGCTGGGCGTGCGCGCCGATGGTGCAAAGGAGGTGCTCGGCCTGTGGCTCGAGCAGAATGAAGGCGCCAAGTTCTGGCTGCGGGTAATGAACGAACTCCGCAACCGCGGCACGGAAGATATCCTGCTTGCCGTCGTCGATGGGCTCAAGGGCTTTCCTGAAGCGATCAC
>NZ_JAFCGY010000108.1 GCF_016836705.1 Mesorhizobium caraganae
ACGTTGGTGAACAGGCTCGCGACGGTTGTCGCGCCGAAGGCGATCACTGTGCCGTCGACGTCGGTGTCGGCCTGCACCCCGGCGGTCTCGTCGTGGCGCACCGACGCCGTGCCGCTCGTCACGGCCGCGATGGTCGGCCCGTCATCGTCGAATTTGACGAGCAGGCCGATGTCGTTGCCGGAGTCGGTGGCGGTGTCGCCGTCGCCGTCGGTACGGGTGACGCTCATCTGCACTGCGCCCGACGCCAGCGTGATCGTCTCATCGTACGAGGCGCCGCCGGTCGGATGCTTCAACGACAGATACTGGGAGAGGAAGACCTCGCCATTGGCCGCGTTCGTCGCCAGTGCGAACGCCACCGTGCCGGCGGGATCGGCGGTGTCACCTCCCGCGTTCTCGGTGCCGACCCGGCCGAGAATCAGGCCTGCGGCGGTGCCGGTGCCGTTATACAGGAAGATCTTGGTGCCTGCGGTGGTCTCCACCCCAGAGTCGGTGCCGTTGACCACGCTCAGCGCATAGCTGAGCTCCTGCGCCGCCGGCCCATCGGCCCCGGCGCTGCCGCCGGTCACGGTCAGCAACGAAGCGGAGCTGCGGGCGAAGCCGATTGCGCCGGTGCCCGCCACATCCGGATCGTCGCCAGGCGACGGCACGTTGGTGAACAGGCTCGCGACGGTTGTCGCGCCGAAGGCGATCACTGTGCCGTCGACGTCGGTGTCGGCCTGCACCCCGGCGGTCTCGTCGTGGCGCACCGACGCCGTGCCGCTCGTCACGGCCG
>NZ_JAFCGY010000109.1 GCF_016836705.1 Mesorhizobium caraganae
CGAGCTTGCTGTGCCCGAGCAGCACCTGGATGACGCGGATGTCGACATCCTGCTCGAGCAGGTGGGTGGCGAAGCTGTGCCGCAGCGTATGCGGGCTGACGCGCTTGCGGATGCCGGCCACTTCGGCTGCCTCCTGGACCGCGCGATGCAGTTGCCGCGACGAGATCGGCGACGTGCAGCCGCGCCCCGGGAACAGCCAGCCATGGGGGAGCATCACCCCGCGCCGCTTGCCTTCGCGCCACCACAGTCGCAGCAGTTCCAGCAGTTGCGGCGAGAGCATGGCGTTGCGGTCCCTGCGTCCCTTGCCCTGCTCGACGCGGATCAGCATGCGTGTGGAGTCGATGTCGTCGACCTTGAGATGCGCGACCTCTGACACGCGCAGACCAGCACCATAGGCGACACCGAGCGCGGCCTTGTACTTGATGCCAGGTGCTGCCTCGAGCAGCCGCGCCGCTTCCTCCACGCTCAGCACCTCCGGCAGCTTGCGTGGATAGCGCATGATCACCAGCACACGTACCAGATCCCGCCGCTTCAGCGTCACCAGGAACAGGAACCGCAACGCCGAGACCGCGCCGTTGATGGTCGCAGGCCCGACGCCGTTCTCATGCTGATACAATTGGAAGCGGCGGATGTCCTCGGGCGTCGCAGTATCGGGAGAGCGTCGGAGGAAGGCTGCGAAGCGCCGGACGTGACGAACGTAGTCCTGCTGGTTATGGGAGCCTAGGCCCCGCATGAGCATGTCTT
>NZ_JAFCGY010000010.1 GCF_016836705.1 Mesorhizobium caraganae
TGATCAGCCGGAACCAACTGATCCAACGTTACCATCTCAAGTGCGGTCTGTTCAGGGGCGGGTCGCTTCAACATGACCCAGTGAATCAAAAACCCCCGGCAAATGCCAGGGGTTTGTCAGCAGTCTGTGGGCGCGCCGAGGCGCGCCCTTTCTGTTCAAGCCGTCATTTTCAGATGACGAAGTACCAGTTGGCGAGCAGCATCACCACCACGCCGGCGACAAGCGTCAGGTAGGGCAGCATGCCCGCCTTCTTGACCGACAGGTCGGCGCCCGCCATGCCGAGGTCGGCCAGCATGTGGTCGGGAAACTTGCCCTTGTCCTGGACGTAGTGCCGGTAGCAGAACACCGGAATGATCAACGCAGCCGTGATCAACCCGGCCCACAGCGCCATCGGGTTCCACACCTTGGCGCCGGCGCCCATGAAGATGGCGTTGACATAGGCGAAGATGGCGCCGACGCCGAGCAGCCAACTCGGCGCCTTCCAAGGCCGGTTGATGTGGCCGTTGTCGATGCGGTGGATCCAGCCGGCATTGAGGTTGAGGAAGTTGAAGATGATGTAGCCGCAATTCGACACGGCGAGGATGAAGAAGAAGCTCGTCGCGTCGGCCGAAGCGATGGCCAGCACGATCAGGTTGAAGACGAGGTCGGTCCACATCGCCCGCGTCGGCGCGCCATGCTCGTTGACGTGGCTGAGATAGCGCGGCAGCCAGCCGTCAACCGAGCCCTGGTAGAGCGTGCGCGACGAACCGGCCATCGCCGTCATGATGCACAGCACCAGTGCCAGGATCATCAGCATCACCAGGAGGCTGTGGATCAGCGCGCCGCCACCGACCATGCCGGCCAGTGCATCGGCGACGCCGGAGCCGTCGACGATCGGCGTCGCCAGCATGCCGTTCAAACCCAGCACGCCCTGGAAGGTGAAGGGAACCAGGATGAACAGGAGCATGCAGAGCAGGCCGGAATAGAAGATCGCCTTGAAGGTGTCGGTGCCCGGGTTCTTGAACTCAGAGGTGTAGCAGACAGCCGTTTCGAAGCCGTAGGTCGACCACGCCGCGATGAACATGCCGCCGAGCACCAACGTCCAGCCGGGAATGTTCCACGAGCCAGGCTCCGGCGCGTAGGCTGCGGCCAGCGGCACCAGCGGCGAGAAATTCGCCCAGTTGATCTGGCCGGTGACGATCGGCACGACGCCGACGATAAGCATCGGGATGATGACCAGCAGGCCGATATACTTCTGCACATTGGCGGTGCCCAGAATGCCGCGATGCTGGATCGAGAAGATGATCAGCATCAGCACCGCACCGATGAAGAAGGTGGCATTGAAGGTGAAGGAGACCGGCCCCAGCGTGTGGCTCCACAGCGACCAGGTGCGGATCGCCGGCGTTGCCGCCGCGGTCACCGCGGCGATGGCGTCGGCGGGCGCCGTTCCGGCATGCGCCGCAATATAGGCGACGACGTCGGGCGAGGCCTCGGTGACGAGCGGGACCGGCGCCAGCGCGTTGATGATGTAGGCGGCGGCGATCGAGCAGCCGAGCGACAGCACTGGCGACCAGGCGAACCAGTTGCACCACACCGACAGCGGCGCGATGAACTTGGAGTAGCGCAGCCAGGCGGTGGCGCCGTAGATCGAGGCGCCGCCCGACTTGTTCGGGAACAGGCCGGCGATCTCAGCATAGGTGAAGGATTGCAGGAAGCCCATGATCATGGACACCGTCCAGATCAGGAAGGCCAGCGTTCCGGTCGTGCCGGCAATGCCGCCGATCGAAAACAGGACCAGGGCCGGAACGCCGCTCGCCACCCAGAAGGCGCCGCGCCAGTCGATATGCCTGAGCAGCTTGCTTTCGGCAGGCTGCTCGAGGGCCGTGCTAATGGAGCTCATGTCTGTGAATTCCCCTTTTTCGCTGTTCCCGCCGGCGATGCCTCGACTGCGCGAAGCTTGTTCCCCGGCAAACGACCTTCACGACTCCGGTGTTTCCACTCAGTCGTATTTTTTTCTTAACAGTGAAGATTGATCCGACGCGCTTTCACGTCAAGCGATTTGTGATGTCGTGCACATCACGCTTGCGCGCGTGTGCGGCAGGCCCAGTATCAGCATCACTTTGAGGCCGCCGTCATGAGCCAAGGCATCGCATCACGCGAAGGTGAGATTCCGGCCAGTGTTGGAGGCCACCAATTATCGAAAGTCGGCGCCCCTCATCGCCCTGCCGGGCACTTCTCCCCGTATAGTGACGGGGAGAAGGGGGCTGGCCGCAACGCTGGCACTCTTCTTGCGACGCCGATGGTTGACGAAATCGGCGAGACAGCGCCCCTCTCCCCGTCACTATACGGGGAGAGGATGCCGGCAGGCAGGTGAGGGGCAGCGCCAACGCTTGGAAAATCGAAACCTGGAGCGATTGCCTCTCGTCAGGAACGCGGTCTGGTCTTCTGCGGATCGTAATGGGCGAAGGCCACGACCCGCGCCGGCAGGCGCTTGGCGTGGCCGTCGAGCTTGCCGATTTCGACCTCAGTACCGATGGCCGCATGGGTGACGTCGAGTCTCGCCAGCGCGATGTTCTTGTTCAGCACCGGCGAACGCATGCCTGAGGTAACGACACCGATCTGGGCGCGGCCGACATGTACGCAGTCGCCATGGCCGACCGCGACATTGCTGTCGATGTCGAGGCCGACCAGTTTGTGCTGCGGATGTTCCTTGCGCCGGATCAGGGCCTCGCGGCCGATGAAGTCGTCGGTCTTGGTCTTCAAAGGCACGGTGAAACCGATGCCCGCCTCGAACGGATCGGTCTGGTCGGAGAACTCGTAACCGGCGAAGATCAGCCCGGCCTCGATGCGCACCATGTCGAGCGCCTGCAGGCCCATCGGCTTCAGCCCGTGCGGCTGGCCGGCCTCCCAGATGGCGTCGAACACTTTCTCGGCATCGCGCGGATGGCACCAGATCTCGTAGCCGAGTTCACCAGTATAGCCGGTGCGCGACACCACGACCGGGATGCCGTTGCCGCCGCCGATGCGGGCGACCGCGAAGCGGAACCATTCGAGTTCGTCGATCGAAGGCTGCAGCGGCGAGGTCCAGATGACTTCCCTGAGGATGTCGCGGCTCTTCGGTCCTTGCACGGCGACATTGTGCATCTGGTCGGTCGATGAGCGCACCAGCACGTTGAGGCCGAGCCTCGATGCGGTCTCGCGCAGCCATTCGCCCGACAGGTCGTCGCCGCCGACCCAGCGGAAATTGTCCTTGCCGAGCCGCAGCAGCGTGCCGTCGTCGATCATGCCGCCATGCTCGTAGCACATGGCGGAATAGACCACCTGGCCAACGCCGAGTTTCTTGACGTCACGGGTCAGCGTGTATTGCAGCAACGCTTCGGAATCCGGGCCAGTGACCTCGAACTTGCGCAGCGGCGACAGGTCCATGATCACCGCGTCCTGCCGGCAGGCCCAGTATTCGGCGATCGGCCCCTCTTTGGCGAAGGCGTTGGCCAGCCAATAGCCCCTGTACTCCACGAAGTTGCGGGTGTGCTTGGCGAAGGATGAGTGGAAGGCGGTCTCGCGGGTCATTTTCGGTTCCGAATCGGGCGTCATGCGTCTGGCGATCGCTCGCGAGAATTTGTGCTGGCCGGAATAGGTCCGCACATGGATGTCAGTGAGGTCCCAGCCATTGGCCGGCGTGGTGTCGTCGGGGCAGGCGGAGGAGACGCAGACGATGTCGGTCAGCGCTCTCAGCAGCACATAGTCGCCGGCACGCGACCACGGCTCATCGGACACCATGACGCCATGCGCGTCGATCGCCGTGTTGAAGAAGAAGTTTATCGCCATCCAGCCCGCGCGCGGCGTCACGCCCTTGTCGGCCAGCGCGCGATTGAAGTTCTCCGAGCAGTTGGTGTGGCCGGGATAGCCGATGTCGTCGTAATATTTGGCGGCACAGGCGAGCGCGAAGGCGTCGTGCCGGCCGCATGTGTCCTGCACCACCTCGACCAGCGGCTCCATGTCCTGGTCATAATATTTCGAATGCAGGCCGGGCATCGGATAGCTCGATCCCATCAGCGTGCGCGTCGTCGTCACGTCGAGCGGGTGGTCGCGGCCCTTGTCCAGCTTGCGTGCCGAAAAACACTGGAAGTCGGTGCACTGGCGGCCGTCGACATCGATGATCTGCAGATAGTCGCCGGCCTTGACGAAGTAGGATTCGGCGGTCGCTGAATGCACCCTGAGATCGAGCACCGGATCGGCGAGCGGATCGGCAAGCTGCGATTTCGTTTTCAGGCGCACCGTGGCGCGGCGCACGATGACGGTGAGCGGCGTGGCCGTATCGTGGCCATCGACCAGCATCGGACCGCCGGGGGCGGCAATCAGCATCGCACCGTCGCGCGCGATAGTGAACGCCTGCTCGGTGCCGGCAGGCGTCGCGCCGCCGAACACGCGCACCGCCTTGGCCTGGTCGATCTGCACCTGGCGGCGCTCGAGGCCGCGGCGCACGGAGGCGAGGCTGTCATCGCCCTCGGCCAATAGCGCCTTGATGCCGGCGGCATTGCTGTTGGATTTTTCGCCGAAGATGGAAGGGTCGGTGGCGCCCGACTTGTCCCAGGCCAAAAGCTCGCAAGCCTGGCCGCCCTCGACATTGCGGACGGTGAACGTGTCCCCAGCCTCGACCTCGATCAGCACGGCGCCATTGCCTTGGATCGTATAACGCTCCATGCCGGGCGGCAGCGCGATCTGGCTGGGCCGGAGGATGAGGCTCGGTCGGGGCGGTCCGGCTGCGATAGTGGGGTAGGGCGACTGGCTCATCTCAGCCTTGCGGTTCGAGAAACAAGTTTGCCTGTGTGTGAAATTATTTTAGCTGTAAGAATAGCAGCGCGGTTGGGTTTGGCAAGGCGGGGGAGTGCTTCTTGCCTTCTCCCCTTGTGGGGTGAGCAGCCGGTTCGCCGAAGGCGAATTCATCGTGCCAGTGGCACGATGGAGGCCGGCGAACGTCGGGACGCTGCGAAGCAGCGGGGACCCGGCAGGTGGATCGGGCCACCGCCCGGCCCTTCGCAAGCTCAGGGCGTTCGAAGCTCGAAAAGCCAAGCAATTGGCTTTTCGTCCGCTAAAGCGGACCGCTTCTCACCCCACAAGGGGGGAAGGGAAGGGCGCGCACAAGCGCTACGCCAGTTCCTCGGAATGGCCAATCGCCACACCGTACTCCGCAGCCGAATCCAACATCGTGTGCCAAAGGCTCTCGGCAAAAGTCGCAAACGCCAGGAGATTAAACACCGCCAGCCCATCCGCCCGATCATTCTCGCGCCAGAGCGTGACACTGGTGTGGTCCATCGAGGTCGCGGCCGCCGCGCCAACCGGAAATGCATCGGGATGCAAATCGATCGACGACAGCTTCGCCAGCATCGTCCGCGCCTTGACGCCGGAGATGCTGATCAGCACCCGCGCATGCGATTGATCGGAGAGCGACGCCGATTGCGCGAAGGCTGGGGCAAGCGCCGCATGCTTGCCACCCTTCGACAGCACGAAGAACTGATCCGGTCCCGACCAGATCAGCGTTGCATCGGGCGTCTCGACCGCCTTCGGTGTTTGCGGAGCCGCCACACCGAAGCGTGCCTTCGCTGCCTTGGCCATGTCGACCGCCTTGCCGCGCCGCGCCATCACCTGGACGAGATCGAAGTCGCGGATCTCGGTCAGTGACACGCCGGCATCGCCCCGTGCACCATAAGCGCCGGCAACAAGCGCCCGGTCGAGCGGGCTTCGAACATCCCAGGAAAACTCAGCCACGCTGGCGCCCTCCATCCGGATCGTAGAAGACGGGATTGCAGAGCTCGACATCATAGTCCTCGCCGCGCAGCGGGTCGTGCGCATGCACGATCTCGCCGATGCGCTCGCGGCCACGTTCGACCAGGCCAAGCCCGATCCACTGGTCGAGTGTCGGCGAGAAGCAGACCGAGGTGACGTAGCCCTGGTCATTGTCGGGGCCGGGTGTCTGCCCTTTCGGAATGATGTGCGCGCCGGAGCGCAGGCGCCTTGCCTTGTCGACCGGCTTTATGCCGACCACGACCTGCCGGTCCGGCGCCACCAGCGCCTCGCGGCCGGCCATGACGCGACCGATAAAATCCTTCTTGGTCGACATCATCTTGCCGAGGCCGAGATCGGCTGCGGTTGTCGTTCCGCTCAGCTCCGGACCGGCGACATGGCCTTTTTCGACGCGCATCACGCCGAGCGCCTCCGTGCCATAGGGCGTCACGCCGAACGGTTTTCCCGCAATCATCAGATTGCGCGCCATCGCCTCGCCGTAGCGGGCCGGCACCGAAATCTCGAACGCCATCTCGCCGGAGAAAGAGATGCGGAACAGCCGCGCCTTGATGCCGCCGCGCAGCGCTACTTCGCGCGCGCCCATGAACGGAAAACCTTCGTTGGACAGGTCCTCGGCCGGATCGACGATTTCCTTCAGCAGATCGCGTGTCTTCGGCCCGGCGATGGAGAACTGCGCCCACTGGTCGGAGACCGAGGTCAACTGCACGTCGAGTTCTGGGAACAGCACCTGGCGGCAGAATTCGAGGTGCTGTATTACCAGCCCGGCTTTCGCTGTAGTGGTGGTCAGGAAATAATGGTCTTCGGCCAGCCGCGACGTGGTGCCGTCATCATAGACTAGGCCATCCTCGCGCAGCATCAGCCCGTAGCGCGCCTTGCCGACGGCGAGGTTGGAAAAGGTGTTGATGTAGACGCGGTCGAGAAACACGCCGGCATCGGGGCCATGCACGTCGATCTTGCCGAGGGTGGAGACATCGCAGAAGCCGACGCCTGAGCGCACCGCTTTGACCTCGCGTGTCACGGATTCCAGCCAGTCCTTCTCGCCGGCGCGCGGATACCACTGCGCGCGCTTCCACAGGCCGGTGTCGACAAAGATCGCGCCCTGTTCGGCGGCCCAGTGATGCGAGGGCGTCAGCCGCGTCGAGTGAAAAGTCTCGTCGCGATGATGGCCGGCGAAAGCGCCGATGGCGACGGGCACGTAAGGCGGCCGGTAGATCGTCGTGCCGGTCTCGGGGATGGATTTGCCGGTCACAGCCGCCATGATGGCGAGGCCGGCAACGTTGGAGGTCTTGCCCTGGTCGGTCGCCATGCCGAGCGTGGTGTAGCGCTTCAGATGCTCGACCGATTCAAAGCCCTCGCGCTGTGCCAGTTCGATGTCGGACGCGGTGACGTCATGTTGCTGGTCGACGAAGGCCTTGCCCTTGCCGGTGACATGCCAGAGGGGCGTGAGCGAGAAAGCCTCGTCGTCGGCGACAGGCGTCGATCCCGCATTGCCGATCCGCCCTGCATCACGCGCGGCGGCCGCACCGGCTTCAAAACCGTCACGCAGGCAGGCGCCAAGACCGAAATCGCCATTGGCCGCACCTGCGGCGACCATGCCGGGAGGCGCGCCATCAGGGACGAAGGCGGCGATGTCGTTGCGCCATTTCGGCCGGCCGCGATGATAGGAGGTGAGCCCGACCGCTGGGTTCCTGCCGCCGGAAACGGCGAGCCCGTCGGCTTCGACTTCGGCGCGTGCACCGCCGGTCAGCGACACCGAAATCTTGCGCACACCGTCCTTGCCGCCCTCGACGCCGCTGACCGAACCGTGCAGCACGGTGAAGCCATTCGTGGAGGCGAGTGAACGATGCGCCGGCGATACATCCGGCCGTGCGTCGATCACCGCCGCGATCTGCAATCCGGCTGCGAGTGCGGTCTCGACCGTGCGCCAGCCATCCTCATTGTTGGTGAACAGTGCGATCCGTCTTGCCGGCGTGGCGGCATAGCGTGTGACATAGGTCCGCATCGCCGAGGCCATCATCACGCCGGGCGTGTCGTTGCCGGCAAAGACGATGGGTCGTTCGATCGCGCCGGCCGCGACGACGCAACGCTTGGCCACGATCCGCCACAGCCGCTGCCGCACCTGATGCTCGGGCGGCGTCGGCAGATGGTCGTTGACGCGTTCGATCGCGCCATAGGTGCCGCCATCATAGACGCCGAACAGCGTCGTGCGCGTCATGATGCGGACATCGGGCATCGAGCCGAGTTCGGCCAGCGTGCGTGCAATCCAGTCGGCCGCCGGCAGGCCGTCAATGATGCCGCCATCCGACAAGAGCCGACCGCCGAGCGCAAAATCTTCTTCGCACAGAATGACGCGGGCGCCGCTGCGACCAGCTGCGAGCGCGGCGGCGAGACCTGCCGGGCCGGAGCCGGCGATCACCACATCGCAATGCGCCCAGGCTTTGTCGTAGTGGTCGGGATCGGGGGCTACCGCAGCACGGCCGAGGCCGGCGGCGCGGCGGATCGCCGGCTCGTAGACCATCTCCCAGAACTTCGCCGGCCACATGAAGGTCTTGTAGTAGAAGCCGGCGACGAAGATCGGCGCGAACAGCTGGTTAACCGACATCACATCGTGGCGCAGCGACGGCCAGCGGTTCTGGCTGGCCGCTTCGAGCCCCTCATAGAGTTCGGCCGTAGTCGCCTTGGTGTTGGCCTCGCGCCTTGCGCCGGTGCGCAGTTCGACCAACGCGTTGGGTTCTTCCGAGCCTGCGGTGAGAATGCCGCGCGGGCGATGGTATTTGAACGAGCGGCCGACCAGCTTGACGCCATTGGCGACCAGCGCCGATGCCAGCGTGTCGCCTTGGAAGCCGGAGAATGTCTTGCCGTCGAAGCGGAAGTTGAGCGGCGTGGACCGGTCGATGAGGCCGCCGGAGGTGAGGCGATGGGATTGAGAGGTCACGATGTCCAGCCTCTCGATTTGATGTCATCGCGAAGGGTAGCGCTGCCCCTCATCGCCCTGCCGGGCACTTCTCCCCGTATAGTGACGGGGCGAAGGGGGCTGGCCGCAACGCCGCCCTTCTTCTTGCTGCGCTGATGATTGGCGAAACCGTTGGCGAGAGCGCCCCTCTCCCCATCTCTATACGGGGAGAGGATGCCGGCAGGCAGGTGAGGGGCAGCGCTGACGTGGCCAAAATAGCTCATTTCGCAACCTGCCTCGCACCGGCGCCCGCCGCTGCTTCCACCGCCGAAATCTCGTGCGTCAGCGTGTTGCGGGTGACCTTCAGCCAGGATCGGCAGCCGCCGCCATGGTACCAGTTCTCACTCATCACGCCGGCGACGTTGTCGCGCAGATAGACATACTCGTAGACGGCCTCTTCGCCGGCGTCCGCGGCGGGCCGCACCGGCTTGGCGTCGCCGAGATAGCTGAACTCCCCGAGTTCGCGTTCGCCGCAGAAGGGACAGACAATACGCATCGAGCTGTCCTCAGTGCAGGTTCGGTTGGGCGCCCTGGCCCTTTTCGTCGATCATGGCGCCGCGCTGGAAGCGGTCGAGGCGAAACAGCGCCGCCTCCTTGTGCGACTCGTCGCGCGCCAGCAGATGGGCAAAGACAAAGCCTGAGCCGGGCGTCGCCTTGAAGCCGCCATAGCACCAGCCGGCATTGAGGTAGAGCCCGTCGACCGGCGTCTTGTCGATGATCGGCGAGCCGTCCATCGACATGTCCATGATGCCGCCCCACTGACGCAAAAGCCGCACGCGGCCGATCATCGGGATCAGCGCCATGCCGCCCTCGCAGACATCTTCCATTACCGGCAGATTGCCGCGCTGGGCGTAGGAATTGTAGCCGTCGATGTCGCCGCCGAAGACCAGCCCGCCCTTGTCCGACTGGCTGACATAGAAATGGCCGGCGCCGAAGGTCATGACGCCGGGAATGAGCGGCTTGATCGCTTCCGAAACGAAGGCTTGCAGCACATGGCTTTCGATCGGCAGGCGCAGGCCCGCCATCGCCGCGACGCGCGAGGAGGAACCGGCAACAGCCATACCGACCTTGCCAGCGCCGATCTTGCCGCGCGACGTCTCGACGCCGGTGACCTTGCCGTTACCGTCCCGGACAAAACCGGTCACCTCGCAATTCTGGATGATGTCGACGCCGAGTTCGCTCGCCGCATGCGCATAGCCCCACACCACCGCGTCATGACGCGCCGTGCCGCCACGCCGCTGCAGAAGGCCACCCTGCACGGGAAAGCGCGCATGGTCGAAATTCAGGAACGGCAGCAGCTTCTTCAGCGCCGCCTGGTCGAGCAGTTCGGCATCGATGCCGTTGATGCGCATGGTGTTGCCGCGCCGCGCGTAGGCGTCGCGCTGGGCGTCGGAATGGTAGAGGTTGAGGACGCCGCGCTGGCTGACCATCGAATTGTAGTTGAGGTCCTGCTCCATCCGCTCCCACAGCTTCATCGACAGTTCGTAGAAGCCGGTATTGCCGGGCAGGCCGTAATTGGAGCGGATGATGGTGGTGTTGCGGCCGGCATTGCCGGAACCGATCCAGCCCTTTTCCAGCACCGCGACGTTTCTGATGCCGAACTCGCTGGCGAGGAACCAGGCGGTAGCGAGCCCATGGCCGCCGCCGCCGATGATCACCACATCGTAGTGGTCTTTCGGGCTGGCATCGCGCCAGGTGCGCTGCCAGTTCTTGTGACCGGAAAGAGCGGCGCGGGCGAGCGAGAAGATCGAATATTTCATACGTTCATTCCGAGGTCGCTCGCACCGCTAGGACGGTTAGATGTCCAACGTGTGGTCGCGCTCCCATTGCGTGAAGTGCGAAGCATAGGAATTCCATTCCTGGTGCTTCAGCTTTAGGTAAGCCGACGAGAATTCCTCACCCAGCGCCGCCTTCAGCGATTTGTCTTTGTCGAACTCGCGCAGCGCGTCGAGCAGATTGAGCGGCAGCTTCGGCGCGCCCTTCACCGTGTGGCCGTTCTGGTACATGTCAATGTCGTAGCGCTTGCCGGGATCGGCCTTGGAGCGGATGCCGTCGAGACCGGCGGCAATGATGACGGCCTGCAGCAGATAGGGGTTTGCGGCGCCATCCGGCAGGCGCAGCTCGAAGCGGCCGGGTCCGGGCACGCGCACCATGTGGGTGCGGTTGTTGCCGGTCCAGGTCACCGTGTTCGGCGCCCAGGTGGCGCCCGAAATGGTGCGCGGCGCGTTGATGCGCTTGTAGGAATTGACCGTCGGGTTGGTGATAGCTGCTAGGGCCGAGGCATGCTTCATGATGCCGCCGAGGAAATTCTTGCCCTTGGCTGAAAGGCCAAGCTCCATCGCATTGTCGGCAAAGACGTTGGTCTTCCCCGCCTTGTCCCACACCGAGATGTGGGCGTGGCAGCCATTGCCGGTCAGGCCTTGGAAGGGCTTTGGCATGAAGGTGGCGCGCAGGCCGTGCTTTTCGGCGACAGACTTGACCATGAACTTGAAGAAGGAGTGCTTGTCGGCGGTCGCAAGCACATCGTCGAACGCCCAGTTCATCTCGAACTGGCCGTTGGCGTCCTCATGGTCGTTCTGGTAGGGGCTCCAGCCCAGCGCCAGCATATGGTCGCAGATCTCGGCGATGACATCGTAGCGACGCATCACCGCCTGCTGGTCGTAGCAGGGCTTCGAGGCCGTATCGTATTTGTCGGAAATGACGCTGCCGTCCGGCGAGATCAGGAAGAACTCGGCCTCGACGCCGGTCTTGACATGCATGCCGTCGATGGCGGCTTCCGCAATCAGACGGCGCAGCGTGTTGCGCGGCGCCTGCTCGACTTCCTTGTCGTCCATGATGCAATTGGCGGCGACCCAGGCGACATCGGGCTTCCACGGCAGCTGGATGACCGAATCCGGATCCGGCACCGCCAGCATGTCGGGATGCGCCGGCGTCAGGTCGAGCCATGTGGCGAAACCGGCAAAGCCGGCGCCGTCCTTCTGCATGTCGGCGATCGCCTGCGCCGGCACCAGCTTGGCGCGCTGGCCACCGAACAGGTCGGTGTAGGAAATCATGAAATATTTGACGCCGTTCTCTTTGGCGAATGCGGCGAGATCGTTCCCCATTATAGTTCCTCGCTTATGGTATTTTGGATGCTGTCTTAGAAGCCGTTCTTCCCCGGTATCCAGTTGGTGCCGGCCAGCGGCACGCCGGCCATGGCGGCGGCTTCGATGGTGAGCGCGACGAGATCCTCGGGCTCGAGATTGTGCAGGCTGTTCTTGCCGCAGGCACGCGCAATCGTCTGCGCCTCCAGCGTCATCACCTTGAGATAGTTGGCGAGACGCCGCCCGGCAGCGATCGGATCGACCCGCTTCATCAGTTCGGGGTCCTGCGTGGTGATGCCGGCGGGGTCGCGGCCCTCGTGCCAGTCGTCATAGGCGCCGGCGGTGGTGCCAAGCGCATTGTACTCCGCCTCCCAGCGCGGATCGTTGTCGCCGAGCGCGACAAGGGCGGCCGTGCCGATCGAAACCGCGTCAACGCCGAGCGCCAGCGCCTTGGCGACATCGGCGCCATTGCGGATGCCGCCCGACACGATCAGCTGCACCTTGCGGTGCATGCCAAGATCCTGCAGCGCCTGCACCGCCGGCCTGATGCAGGCAAGCGTCGGCTGGCCGACATTTTCGATGAACACTTCCTGGGTCGCCGCGGTGCCGCCCTGCATGCCGTCGACGACGACGACATCGGCGCCGGCCTTCACCGCAAGTGCCGTGTCATAGTAGGGGCGGGCGCCGCCGACCTTGACGTAGATCGGCTTTTCCCAGTCGGTGATTTCGCGCAGTTCGAGGATCTTGATCTCGAGATCGTCCGGTCCCGTCCAGTCGGGATGACGCGAGGCCGAGCGCTGGTCGATGCCTTTCGGCAGCGTGCGCATTTCGGCGACGCGGTCGGAGATCTTCTGTCCCAGCAGCATGCCGCCGCCGCCGGGCTTGGCGCCCTGGCCGACCACCACCTCGATGGCGTCGGCGCGACGAAGGTCGCGCGGGTTCATGCCATAGCGCGACGGCAGGTATTGATAGACCAACGTCTTCGAATGGCCGCGCTCTTCCTCGGTCATGCCGCCGTCGCCGGTGGTCGTCGAGGTGCCGGAAAGCGAAGCACCTCGGCCCAATGCTTCCTTGGCGGGACCGGAGAGCGATCCAAAGCTCATGCCGGCAATGGTGATCGGGATCTTCAGTTCGATCGGCTTCTTCGCATGGCGCGAACCCAGCACCACCGATGTGTCGCAGCGCTCGCGATAGCCTTCGAGCGGATAGCGCGAGATCGAGGCGCCGAGGAACAAAAGGTCGTCGAAATGCGGCAGCTTGCGCTTGGCCCCGGCGCCACGGATGTCATAGATGCCGGTCGCCGCGGCGCGGCGGATTTCGGAAAGCGTGTAGTCGTCGAAGGTCGCGGATTTGCGCGGCGTCGTCGGCGGGTTCTTGTAGGTCATGCTGCCTCAATACGCGTCGGCGTTGTCGATATTGAAATTGTAGAGCGTGCGCGCAGAGCCGTAGCGCTTGAATTCCGAAGGCTTGACGCCGGTCACGCCGGCGCGGTCGAGCAGGCCCTGCAACAGGTCGATGTGCTCGGCCCGCATCTCCTTGGCGATGCAGTCGGCGCCCAGGCTTTCGACCTTGCCGCGCACGAACAGCCGCGCCTCGTAGATGGAATCGCCCAGTGCGTCGCCGGCATCGCCCAGCACCACCAGATTGCCGGATTGCGCCATGAAGGCCGACATGTGGCCGATATTGCCATGCACGACGATGTCGATGCCTTTCATCGAGATGCCGCAGCGGGAGGATGCGTTGCCCTCGATGACCAGAAGTCCACCCCTGCCGGTGGCGCCGGCATACTGGCTGGCATCGCCCTTGATGACGATCGAGCCCGACATCATGTTCTCGCCGACGCCGGGGCCGGCCGAGCCGTGCACGGTGATCGTGGCGCCGTCATTCATGCCGGCGCAGTAATAGCCGACGCTGCCGCGCACATCGATGGTGACAGGCTGGTCGACGCCGACGGCGACCGAATGGCTGCCCTTCGGGTGCAGCACTTCCCACGCCGTCTCGTTGGAGCCGGGCGTCAGATTGTGCAGCGCCTGGTTGAGCTCGCGCAGCGACGACACATCGAGATCGAAGACCCGGGACGCCTGGTCTTGCGCCACCTTCGAAAGTTTGGTTGCCGGCATGGGCTCAATGCTCCCAGAAATAGACGGTTGCGGGCTCTGGCTCCCAGACCCTCGCATTGTCTATGCCGGGCAGCTTGGTCAGCGCGCGATATTCCGAGCCGAAGGCGACATACTGGTCGGTCTCGGCCATGACGGCCGGCTTGCAGGCAATCGGGTCGCGCACCACGCCAAAGCCGTTCTTGGTGCCGACGACGAAGGTGAAGAAGCCGTCGAGGTCGGAAAGCGTGCCTTCCAGCGCCTCGCCAAGATTCTTGCCATGCGCCATCTGCGAAGAGAGGTAGGCGGCCGCCACCTCGGTGTCGTTCTCGGTCTCGAAGGTCATGCCTTCACGCCGCAATTCGCGCCGCACATTGTTGTGGTTGGACAGCGAGCCATTGTGCACCAGGCACTGGTCGGCGCCTGTCGAGAACGGATGCGCGCCCATCGTGGTGACGGCCGATTCCGTCGCCATGCGGGTGTGGCCGATGCCATGCGTGCCGGTCATCGAGCGGACGTCGAAACGGTCGACCACCGCCTCCGGCAGGCCGACTTCCTTGTATATCTCCACCGCTTCGCCGGCGCCCATGATGCGCACGTCGGGCCGGATCGACTGCAGCGCTTCGCGCGCGGCGTCGACCTTGTAGGGCGCGGTCCTGAGTACGGCGTGCGTCGACTTCACCGCGATGCTTACCGGTGCGCCGATGGCCTTGGCAAGTTCGGCATCCAGGCCGTGAAAATCGCGCTCGGGCTTGGCCGACTGGATGGTGATCTTGGCTTCGTTTTTGGAAGTGGCGCCATAGATGGCGATGCCGGCGCTGTCGGGGCCGCGATCGCTGAGCGAGATGAGCATCTGCGACAGCATCGAGCCGAGTTGCGGCTCAAGCGACTTGTCCTTCAAAAAAAGTCCGACGATTCCACACATGTCAGCCTCCCGGCGTTTGCAGCTAAGAGATGATGTATCGAATGCGTTGTCCGAATTCAATCATATGAAAAAAATTTTCCTCTAGTTACGTATGCGGCTCAATGCCGCTTTGTGCGCTATCGCTGCCCGCGCGGGCGCTGTGAACCCATGTGGCGGTGCGGACACGGGCGATTCTGTAGGCATCCAGGATCGACAGCGCATAGATCAGGAAGCCGCCGGCATGGCGGCCGACAAAGCTGGCGTCGGCCGGCGCGATCTTGGCCGTCACCCAGGCCAGGATCACCATGAAGAACAGGAATTGCAGGCCGCGCACCGGCACGCCCAGAATGACATGGCCGCTTGCCGGCAGGACGATTGCGGCGCCAAGCACCAGATAAGGATTTGTCGGTGCGGGTGCGCTCATGCCACCTGCCTTTCCTGTCTGTTGATGGCATCGCGCAGCGTCGACGCCGAGGCGAGCAACCTTTCGACCAGCGCCGGTTCGAGTCTTGTGCCGAAGGCAGCCTGCCGGAACACGCCGTAGCGGGCGCGTTCGGCCTCGGCCAGCAGCCAGACGATGCGCACACCGTTCGGCGTGATCAAAAGTTCCTTGGCGCGGCCTTGGGCAAAGATGTCCAGATGACTGGCGATCAGGTTCTGCGGAAAGCGCGCGCCCCTTAAGTCTGTTCGCAACACGGCTTCGGCCGGAAAACCCGGAGCTTTCGGAAGCGTGTGCTGAAGATGATCGAAATTGGAGAAGGTGGTCGGCGATCCCGGCCGCATCATCATGTCGAAGGTCGCCGGCACCGCAACCGGTTCGGTGACCGAAACGCTGAGCCAGCGCGCCGGCAGTTTTCGCGTCGCCAGCGTGTCGACGATGGTGCGCACTTGCACGCGCCGTTCGTTCCACGAACCCACCCACGTGACGACGCCAACCGTGCCATCTGAAATATCGACGGCATCTGCGATGACGGTTCGGATGCTTGCAACCTCGGCGGCAAGAGCAGCCTTGGCCCTGTTGCGGCTGGCGCGCGCAAGCCAGGCGAGGTGCAGGACGAGAGCCAAGGCTATCGCCCCGGCCAGCAATGCTGTCGTCACGTCAGACACTCGTCACGCAATGCCTGCCCAAACCGGCAGGCCCTCTCCTGTCAATAACCCTGTGGCTTCGGCCACGGCATGGTGAACTGGTCGCCGCGGCGCACATAGCGGTAGCGGTAGAAATGGAACCACAGCGAGATCAGGAAATAGAAGATGGTCATCGCGATCAACTGCGAACCGAAGCCGAGGAAGATCGCAAAGAAGGTCACCACGCACAGGCAAAACAAAACGATCGCCGGCAGCGGATGGAAGGGATGCGTGTAGCCGCGGCGGATGGTGCCCAGAGGCCACTTCTTCCGGAACATCATGATGTTGATGCTCATGAAGGTGTATTGCAGCACGCCCGACAGGATCGAGAAGGTGATCGCCTGGTTGAGGTCGGCGATGAAGGCAAAGGCGAGCGCGATCGGCAGCAGGAACAGGATCGAGCGGTAAGGCGTGCGGTATTTCGGATGCACGGCGGAGAACCAGGTCGGCAGATAGCGGTCGCGTCCGAGCGAGAACCAGGCGCGGGCCGCGTCGTTGATGCAGCCATTGGCCGAGGCGAGTGCCGCCAGCAGCGTGGCGATGAACAGCAGGTTTTCGAGCAGCGCACTCCCCGTCAGCTTGCCGGCATCCCAAAGCGGATAATAGGTGATGCCGAGATATTCCCAGGGCATCAGCGAGGCGCAGACATACCAAGTCATGGCGGCGGCGATCAGAAGCGTGATCATGCCGGCCATGGTACCGTAGGGCAGGGAGCGCGCCGGCGAGCGGACTTCCTCGGCTGCCTGCGTGGTGCCTTCGATGCCGAGATAGTACCAGATGCCGAACTGGAAGGCGGCGATGACGCCGATCCAGCCGTAAGGCAGCG
This sequence comes from Mesorhizobium caraganae, assembly GCF_016836705.1. GTDB lineage: Bacteria > Pseudomonadota > Alphaproteobacteria > Rhizobiales > Rhizobiaceae > Mesorhizobium > Mesorhizobium caraganae. Next base: position 16,772 of record NZ_JAFCGY010000010.1, read on the forward strand.
CATTGCCGGGTGTGACCAGCTCGTTGAGCTTCAGCACCGCGCCTTGCGTCCACGGGCTGACCGAGAAGAACAGGATGACGATCGAGACATAGGCGATGGCGGTGATGACGAAATTGACGTTGAGCGTCATCAGCACGCCGCGATAGTTCAGCCACGCCAATACGACGATGGTGGCGGCGATGAAGGAATTGTGAGTAAGCCCCTCGACGCCGGCCTTGGCGACGATGGTGTCGCCGAGCAGGATGGCATCCGAGACCTCCAGCATGGTGTAGGCAAAGACCAGGAACAGCGCGACGTTGAAGGCCATCAGCGGACCGACAATGTGCTTGGCCTGCGCGTACTGGCCGCCGGCGGCAGCCACCGTCGATGTCACTTCGGAATCGATCATGGCGACCGAGGTGTAGAGCAGCCCGACCACCCAGCAGACGATGAGTGCTGCCAGCGCGCCGCCCTTGTCGGCCGAGAAATTCCAGCCGGTGAATTCGCCGACCAGCACGATGCCGACGCCGAGCGCCCAGACATGGGCCGGGCCGAGCACCCTGAGCAGCGAAACCCTGTCGCCGTGGATTGCCGTAATTATCGTTTCAGCCGCGACCGCCATTGTTTTCCCCTAGACCCGGTGCTTTTCGGAAACGGCTTCAAGCTCGCCTTCGCGCGAGGAGGTCAGCACCTCCTCGGAGTAGGTCGTGTCGATCTTGAACCAGTCGTAGAGCATCCACAGCGCAAGCACGACCGAGATACCCCAGCATGCATAAGACAGAGCCATCCACATGGTGCGTCCCCAAAATCTCTGGCGTTACTTGTCGTCGAATTTTTCGTTGATGACGTCGCGGTATTCGCGGTCGGAGGCGCGGAACAGGAAGACGAAATAGCCGATCAGCACCGCCGCCATGATGATCAGCGTCGGCCAGTCGATGATGTAGTGGAAGCGGTTCTGGATGATGTCGTGCGCGGTCTCGGGCGTATAGCCGAGCTTTTCCCAGATCGAGGCCATGGTCGGGTTCTGTCCGAGCGCCTCCCAGGTCTTGGCGTCGAGCGCGTCGATGGATTTTGCAGCACCGGCGAGGCCCAGTTTCAGCGGCAGCCACAGCGCCACGAAAATAGCGACCACGACGACGACGATATCGAAAATCTGCCCGGCCTTGCCTTGTTCCGGCGGCGTGTAGCGCGACATGTCTTCTACCCCTCAGGACGTTCTATTTTCAGGACTTGCGGTTGCGGGCCGCGTCGGCGTTCTTGATGTCGAGACCGTAGATGAAGTCCTTGTCTTCCTTGTAGTGATTGATCATCGCCAGAATGGCGGCCGTGTTGAAGATCAGCACGGCGGCCGCCGCGACGGCGACGACGATCTTGATCCCGCTGTCGGGGATGTAGGGCCATGTCATGATGAGCACGAAGAGGATCGTCGCCCACAGGCAGACGATCAGGAGCGCGGATCCGCGCACGTCGGAACGGTACAGCGCTTCGATGCGCTGCTGCAGGTCTGACATCGGTTTTCCCCTTTATTCCAACGCCGGCTTCCGAATTGGCCGATCGTTGCCCTCTTTCAAGAGAGTGAAATTTTTTTCATAAATTCAATCCGATTTGCGGAATTGTCAAGACGAATTTACGTTTGGTTAACCGGTCATTTGGTGTGGCAAATTTTGCCTGACAATGAAATTATTTGCTTACGGGTATTGCAGCGCCCGAACGTTTGCGATCAATATTCGCTCAAAGCTCCCGCCGCAGCGCAGGGGGCAGGGAACACAATTGAATTTTCGAACGGAGGATTAGCGGATGACGGCATCCTGGAGATTTTCGACCCTGGCGGATCGCCATCGCGCGCTCGGCTCGAAGCTCGAAGACTGGAGCGGCATGGGTACCGCCTGGACCTACGACAAGGATGCCGACGAGGAATACACCGCCATCCGCACCAAAGCCGGGCTGATGGATGTGTCGGGCCTGAAGAAGGTCCACATCACCGGGCCGCATGCCTCGCACCTCATCGATCTCGCCACCACGCGCGATGTCGAAAAGATCTATCCCGGCAAGTCGGCCTATGCCTGCATGCTGAACGAGGCCGGAAAATTCACCGACGACTGCATCCTCTACCGCACCGGCCCGAACGCCTGGATGGTGGTGCACGGCTCGGGCACCGGCCATGAGGAATTGCAGCGCGCTTCCGTCGGCCGCGACGTCTCGCTGCGCTTCGACGACAATCTGCACGATCTGTCGCTGCAGGGGCCGACGGCGGTCGATTACCTCGCCAAGCACGTGCCGGGCATCCGCGATCTCAACTACTTCCATCACATGCAGACGCAGCTGTTCGGCTTTCCGGTGATGATCTCGCGCACCGGCTATACCGGCGAGCGCGGCTACGAAATCTTCTGCCGCGGCCAGGATGCCGGCACGATCTGGGACAGGATTCTCGACGAGGGCAAGAGCGCCGGCATCATTCCCTGCCGCTTCACCACGCTCGATATGCTGCGCGTTGAAAGCTACCTCTTGTTCTATCCCTACGACAATTCGCAGAAATACCCCTTCGAGAACGAAGGCCCCGGCGACACGCTATGGGAACTTGGCCTCGACTTCACCGTCAGCCCGGGGAAAACCGGTTTCCGCGGCGCCGAGGAGCACTATCGGCTGAAAGGCAAGGAACGCTTCAAGATCTATGGCGTTCTGCTCGACGGCAAGGAGCCGGCCGACGAGGGCGCGCCGGTCTATCGCGACGGAAAGAAGGTCGGCGTGGTGACCTGCGCCATGTATTCGCCGCTGGTCAAGAAATCGATGGGCATCGCTCGCCTCGACGTCGATTGCGCGGTCAAGGACACCAAGCTCGAAATCCGCAACAAGAGCGGTTCGATCAAGGCGACGGCGCAGCCGCTGCCCTTCGACGATCCGAAGAAAACCAAGCGCACCGCCAAGGGCTGAGGCATTATCGACAGCGAGGGGATTTAGGGCACAAAGAGAGAATGGCAGCCAAGACGATCATCAGCCGGCCCATTTACGGAACCCTGTCTCCGCAGCCCGGCAAGCATCATCTTTTTCTGGCGGATGCGGAAGGCGCGCTGGCGATCGTTGATATGGCAAAGACGGCCCCGCTTGGTTTCTTCGATGGGGCCGAGATCGTCTTCATTCCTGGTCCCGACGGCAAGCACGTTGCCGTTCTTGAGGCATTGAAGCCCGCGCAATTTCACGTCGCGCCGTCCTTCGCCAGCCTCTTGCCGAGGCTGAAGCAGACGCTGGCCAACGCTCATATGGGCCTGCGCCTCTATCTCGCTGGCACTGAAGGACTGATCGGCCAGGCCATGCAGGTGGCGCTCGAAGCCGGCATTGACCACACCTCCATGCAGACCGAGCATCGCGGCTCGCTGGCGCGGCGCATGCAGTGCGTGCACTGCAAGGGCATCACCGAAAACGTGACGACGCAGCCGGCGACCTGTTCGCATTGCGGCCTGCTGCTTCTGGTGCGCGACCACTATTCAAGGCGCCTCGCCGCCTTCCAAGGCGTCTGCATCAACGCCGAGGATCGCTCAGAAATTCCTCCGATGGAGGAGGCTTTCCCATGAGCACCGGCACCACCAAGCTCGATGTCGTGGTCAGCGATGTCGTCCCGGTCAACGATCTGGTCACCCGCTTCCATTTCCGCCGCCGTGACGGCGAGCTGTTGCCGACCTTTTCGGGCGGCGCCCATGTCGTGGTCGAGATGCGCGACGGCGACCGCACCAGGCTCAATCCCTATTCGCTGATGGGCTCGCCGCTCGACACGCGCGAATACACGATCAGCGTGCGCCGCGTCGATGCCGGCCGTGGCGGCTCGCTGTTCATGCACAGCAGGGTCCACGCCGGCCTGGAGATGGTGATCAGCTATCCGGTCAATCTGTTCTCGCTTGACCTCCGGGCAAAGAAGCACCTGATGCTTGCGGGCGGCATCGGCATCACGCCGTTCATGGCGCAGACCGCGCAGCTCGCGGGCTCGGGCGGCAATTTCGAGTTACACTATACATGCCGTACCGCGTCGCTCGGCACCTATGCCGATGTGCTGCAGGAGCGCTATGGCCGCCGCATTCGGCTCTACCACGACGACCGCGAGGAGCGCATCGAGCTCGACCGGCTGCTGACCTCCCAGCCGCTTGGAACGCATCTCTATGTCTGCGGCCCGGCCGGCATGATCAACTGGGTACGAGCCCGCGCGGCAGAACTGGGCTGGCCGCCGGAGACCGTGCACTACGAGCATTTCGCGGCACCGCAGCCCGGCCTGCCGTTCGACGTCACACTTGCCGTCAGCGGCAAGACTATCCGCGTCGGCGAGCAGCAGAGCCTGCTCGAAGCGATCGAGGCGGCCGGCGTCGATCCGCCCTATCTCTGCCGCGGCGGCGTCTGCGGCCAGTGCGAGACCAATGTCATCTCGTATGACGGCAAGTTCATCCACAACGACCACTGGCTGGGCGAGGAAGACCATCGCTCCGGCTGCAAGATCATGCCGTGCGTGTCGCGCTTCGAAGGCAAGTCGCTGGTCTTGGAGCGGTAGGAGGAAATCATGGGCATCACCTTTCGCAAGGAAACGTTTCGCGACGATTTCACCTTCAAGAACAGCCCGGAGCACATCAGGCGGTTTCCGTTTCCGTTCCACGAAGACAGCTACATGTATGCGGTCAACATTGAGCCGCATGTCGTCGGTCCCAAGGGCAGCGTGCTGGAAAACCTGATCGACGTCGACGAGCACTATGTCGCCGAGATGCAGGACCGCGCTTTGGTGCTGGCCGAGGACCCGCTGCGCTGTCAGTCGCTGCCGCATATGACGCTGGCCGGCTGGGACCTGCTCGAACTCCTGATGGAGCAGCAGGCGCTCGGCTATCCCGAGCATTTCACGCTGACCCGCGACGGCGACCGCTGGCGCTGGATCAACCGGCCGCTCGGCATCGACGACACCTTCACCTTCGGCGACACCTCGACGCTGCCCTACGGGCCGATGGAGTACATCACCCGCCAGAGCCAGGGCGATTTCTGCATCCTCGACCAGCGCGACGGCAATCTGTGGATGGACGCCGGCATGGTCACCACCCAGGCCGACTGGTCGCTCGATTTCGACATCGGCATGAACTTCTTCGAATGGCATGCGCCGGTGCCGCTGGCGCATGAGAAGGGGATTTTCGTCAGGGCGCTGAAATTCCTCACCAACATCCAGCAGGGCAAGCCGGCGCGGCGGCTGAACTGGACGATGACCATCAATCCGCGCCTCGACACCAGCCCGGAAAACTATCACAAATGGGGACCGGACCGCACCACGGTGACGCCCGAAAATGTCGGCGACAAGGTGCATCTGCGCGTCGAATTGCAGAGCTTCTGGCGCCTGCCGCGCTCCAACGGCATCGTCTTCCCGATCCGCTGCTACCTCATCAAGATGGACGAGCTGGTGACGCAGCCGAAATGGGCGCGGCGCCTGCACCGCGTCCTCCGCGACCTGCCGGAAGAGCTCGCCACCTACAAGGGCCTGACGCGGTACAGGCCGACGCTGGTGGAATGGCTGTCGAAGCTGGATGATGGCAGCGCGACGAGCCCGGGGTTTGGGCCGGACTAAAAGACCCCCTCATCCGGCCGCTTCGCGGCCACCTTCTCCCCGAGGGGAGAAGAGATCGCCAGCGCCGCCTCCTCTCCCCTCGGGGAGAGGTCGGATTGCCCCGAATTGCTCTTGCAATTCGGTTGGCAATCCGGGTGAGGGGGGCTTCGCTACCCCGCACTATTCTGCGGATAACAAATAATCGACAGGTACCGCATCGGCAGCTTTGTCAGCTGCTCCGGTCCATGCGGCGCGTCGGCGTCGAAGAACAGGCTGTCGCCCGGCTTCATCGGATAGAGGTTGCTGCCGTGGCGGTAAACCACTTCACCCTCCAGCATGTAGAGGAACTCCATGCCTTCATGCTGGAAGGTCGGGAACACGTCCGAATCCTCGGTCAGCGTGATCAGATAGGGCTCGACGACGACGCCGCTGGTGTTGGAGCCGATATGCCCCAAGAGATTGTACTGGTGGCCGGCGCGCGTGCCGCGGCGCTCGACATCGAGGCCTTCGCCGGCTTTGACGAAGACGGCGCTGCGCTCTTCCTCGAAGCGGCGGAAGAAGGCGGTGACGGGAACGCCAAGCGCTCTGGACAGCGCCTGCAGCGTCGTCAGCGACGGCGAGGTGATGCCGTTTTCGATCTTCGACAGCATGCCCAGCGAAATGTCGGTGGCAACGGCGAGATCGGCGACAGTGATGCCGAGCTTCTTGCGGAAGGCGCGCACCTCGCGGCCGATCGCCACCTCCAGCACCTTTTCGCGTGTGTCGCGGACGGCATGCGGATTCTGTGTCAGCGGCGTGCGGATGGTCTTCCCGTCCACCGAGACTTTCGCCAGCGGCTTTGCCTTGGCCGGATCGGCGCCGGGCTTGAGATCGGATGCTGTCTTCGCCATGTCGCCGCTCCCAGGAATCGCAGATTTATTTCACTCAAGGTGAACATATTCGCTGCCGATACAGAAACGCAACCGCGACAGCAAGCCCTTAAGTCGAATGGTGTCGGGTCCGGATTTGCGCTGCCATCGGTTTTTGCCGAAAATCCGCTGGGACGAAACGCGGTTTCGCCACAAGCCCTGTTGACAGCATCGAAGGGGCAATTACTGTCACTGTGAGTGAAATTTGTTTCGTAAGAGCAATCCTGGGAAAGCGTGAAACGGTTTTCCCGCAGGAATTGCGTCAAAAGTTGAAATGAGACCGGGAGGCCTGCCATGAACACTCGCGTTGCCGTCATTGGAGCCGGGCCCTCCGGCCTGGCCCAGCTCAGGGCCTTCAAGTCGGCCGAAGACAAGGGCGCCACCATTCCTGAAATCGTCTGCTTCGAAAAGCAGTCCGACTGGGGCGGCCTGTGGAACTACACCTGGCGCACCGGCCTCGACGAACACGGCGATCCTGTCCACGGCTCGATGTACCGCTACCTCTGGTCGAACGGACCGAAGGAATGTCTGGAATTCGCCGACTACACATTCGAGGAGCATTTCGGCCGGCCGATCGGCTCCTACCCGCCGCGCGCCGTTTTGTGGGACTACATCAAGGGCCGCGTCGAGAAATCGGGCCTGCGCAAATGGGTGCGTTTCAATAGCCCGGTGCGCATGGTGACCTTCTCGGACGTGACGAAGAAATTCACCGTCACCGCGCATGATCGCACCAACGACGTCACCTACTCCGAAGAATTCGACAATGTCGTCGTCGCCTCCGGGCATTTCTCCGTCCCCAACGTTCCCTATTTCGAAGGCTTTTCGACCTTCAACGGCCGCATCCTGCACAGCCATGATTTCCGCGACGCGATGGAGTTCAAGGGCAAGGATATCCTGATCATCGGCCGTTCGTATTCGGCCGAGGACATCGGCTCGCAATGCTACAAATACGGCGCCAAATCGATCACCTCCAGCTACCGCTCCAAGCCGATGGGCTTCAAATGGCCGGAGAACTGGAAAGAGGTGCCGCTGTTGCAGAAGGTCGTCGGCAAGACCGCGCACTTCAAGGACGGCACCACCAAGGACGTCGACGCCATCATCCTGTGCACCGGCTATCTGCATTCCTTCCCCTTCCTCACCGACGATCTCAAGCTCAAGACCGCCAATCGCATGTGGCCGCTCGACCTCTATGAGGGCGTCGTCTGGGAGAAGAACCCGAAACTGTCCTATATCGGCATGCAGGACCAGTTCTACACTTTCAACATGTTCGACGCCCAGGCGTGGTTCGCCCGCGACGTCATCATGGGCCGCATCAAGCTGCCGTCGTCGCAGGCGATGGCCGAGCACAGCGCAAAATGGCGCGCCCGTGAGGAGACGCTCGAAGACGCCGAACAGATGATCTGGTTCCAGGGCGACTACACTAAGGAATTGATGGACCAGACCGACTATCCCGGCTTCGACGTCGAGGCTGTCAACCAGACCTTCATGGAGTGGGAGCACCACAAGGCCGAAGACATTATGAGCTTCCGCGACCACGCCTACCGCTCGCTGATGACCGGCACCATGGCGCCGCTGCATCATACGCCCTGGCTGCAGGCGCTGGACGATTCCATGGAGAGCTATCTCGAGGTCAAAGGGGTGGCGGCCGAGTAGAGGCGGTATCGCCCTGCCTATCCCAGCCTCGCCCGCGCCTTCGCCGTCCAGGCGTTGAACAGCCGGTCGGCGACGATGCCGATGAAGGCGATGGCGAGACCGGCGACAATGCCACGGCCAGAATCGGCCTTGGACAGCGCGATGAACACCTCCTGGCCGAGATCGCGCGTGCCGACCATGGCGCAGATGATGATCATCGCCAGCGCCATCAGGATGGTCTGGTTGACGCCCAGCATGATCTCCGGCAGCGCCAGCGGCAGCTGCACGCGAAAGAAGGTCTGGCGCGGCGTGCAGCCCGAAACCTTCGCCGCTTCGATCAGCGCAGGCGGCACTTGCCTGATGCCGTGATTGGTGTAGCGGATCGCCGGCACCACGGCGAAGGCGATTGTGGCGATCATGGCGGTGACGTCGCCGACCCGGAACAGCATCACCACCGGAATGATGAAGCAGAAGGACGGCAGCACCTGCAGCGTGTCGATGATGGGCGTGACGATCTTTTCGAAACGGTCGCTGCGCGCGGCCATCAGGCCAATCGGAATCCCGATCAGGCAGGCGATGAAGGCCGAGATGCCGCAGAGATAGACCGTCGCCATGGTCTTTTCCCAGAGACCGGTGATGGCGCAGAAAGCGGTCAGCGCAGCGACGAGAGCCGCCAGACGCAGGCCGCCGAGCTGATAGCCGGCGAGGCCGAGCAGGAACACCGCACCCAGCCACGGAAAGCCTTCGCAGAAGGCGCGCAGCGGGTTGAGCACATTGAGGATCAGCGCCACGCGAAACGCCTCGATCACGTCGAAGAAGTTGATCGTTATCCAGTTCACCGCCGCCTTCCACAAAGGCGCGGTGGTGAAGGTGATCGCCTTCGGCACCGCCGCGAAGGCAGGCACATAGAGACTGAGCAGCGTGGTGGCGGCAAGGATGGCGAGCGCCAGCGTCAGATGGGGATAGCGCCGCCAGAAGACCGGGCTCACCGCCTGATGCGTCTGGCCTTTCGCCTGCTTGTGGGCGATGGCCTGGCTCAGCCGGTCGAGCGCGATAGCCAAAGCCACGATGGCAAGGCCGGCTTCCATCGCTTCGCCGACCTTCAGCGCGCGCAGCGCGAGCAGCACGTCGTAGCCGAGGCCGCCGGCGCCGATCATCGAGGCGATGATCACCATGTTCAGCGCCAGCATGATCACCTGGTTGACGCCGACCATCAGCGTCGGCCGCGCCGAGGGCAGCAGCACCCGCCACAATTTCTGCCGCGCCGTGCAACCGGCCATCTCACTGAAATCATCGATCTCGGACGGCACGCGCGACAGACCCAGCATCGTCGCCCGCACCATCGGCGGGGTGGCAAAAATGGCGGTGGCGATCATCGCCGACACCGGGCTATTGCCGAACAGGAGCAGCATCGGGATGAGGTATGCAAAGGTCGGGATGGTCTGCATCAGATCAAGGGCAGGGGAGACGATCAGCCTCTCGGCCCACGGCTTGCGCCACGCCCAGATGCCGGCAAACAGGCCGGTGACGATGCAGAACGGCACCGCGATGGAAATCAGCGCCAGCGTCAGCATGGCGCTCGTCCACTGGCCGAACAACGCAATGTAGAGGAAACAGCCGCCGACCAGAATGCCGAGCTTGCGGCCGCCGACGGCATGGCCGGCGATGAAGGCGACAGCACAGACGCCGACCCAGGACAGTCGCGGCAGCACATAGGCGTCGGCGCCGTGGCCGATCTTGAAGCTCTTGGCGAGCAGATTGAGCGCGAAATCGAGGGGAACGCCGAGCACCGCGGTGATCGAGCGGGTCAGCCACGACAAGTTCGACTTGATCCAGCGCATCAGCGCGCTGACCCAGTCGGCGACCGGGACAACCGCCTCGGCCGGATAATTGACCGCCCAGGGCAGTTGGTCCTGCAGCAGGAACACCACCAGCACGGCGGCAAGCGCGAGCGCCCAGACCAGCAGCCAGCGCTGAACCGGCGGCCTCGTTTCGCTGGCGCTTGCCGTTACCGTCATGCGCCGGCTCTCGGTTTGTCCAGACCGGCCAGCAGCCCGATCACCGCTTGCGGCGTCACTTCGCCGATTGGCTTGCCGGTGCCGTTGACCACGGCGAACGGTTTGCCCGATGCAACGATGCTGGCCGAGAAGCTGGCGATCTTGGCATCCGGCGAAACCGTCCCGCCATGTTCGGCGCCATCCAGGGCACGCATCAGGCTGCGGGCGGAAATCACCTTGGCGCGGTCGACGTCGCGGGTGAATTCGGCGACATAGTCGGTCGCCGGATTGACCACCAATTGCTCCGGCGTGCCGATCTGGATGACCTCGCCATCCTTCATGATGGCTATGCGGTCGGCGAGCCTGATCGCCTCGTCGAAATCATGGGTGATGAAGACGATGGTCTTGTGCAGCATGGTTTGCAGCCGCATCAGCTCATCCTGCATCTCGCGGCGGATCAGCGGGTCGAGCGCCGAGAACGGTTCGTCGAGAAACCAGATCTCCGGCTTGGTCGCGAGACTGCGGGCAATGCCGACGCGCTGCTGCTGGCCGCCGGAAAGCTCGCGCGGATAAAAATGCTCGCGGCCACGCAGGCCGACCAGTTCGATAACCTCGCGCGCCCGCGCTTCCCGCGTCGGCCGATCCTGGCCCTGAATACTCAAGGGGAAAGCGATGTTCTCCAGCACATTGAGATGCGGCAGCAGCGCGAAATTCTGGAACACCATGCCCATGCGATGGCGCCGCAGTTCGATCAGCGCGGCATCGGAAATCTTGAGCAGATCGTTGCCTTCGAACTCGACCTTGCCGTGGGTCGGCTCGACCAGCCGCGACATGCAGCGCACCAGCGTCGACTTGCCGGAGCCCGACAGCCCCATGATGATGAAGATCTCGCCCTGGCGTATTTCGAGATCGACGGCGCGGACCGCGCCGACCAGTCCGGCGGCAGTGACATCGGCCATGCTGGCCTTGCCGTCGCGCTCGCGAATGAAGTTCGCGGCGTTCGATCCGAACAGCTTCCAGACATTGCGGCAGGCAAGCTTTATCGGCCGCGCATCCTTTGGCGTGCCAACTGCCTGCGGTTCAGTCGCTTCCGTCATCCAATGGTCCTTCTGGAAAATAGGGAAATAGACCCGGCCGCTACGGCCGGGTCTGGCTTCCAGTCGGAACGATCACTGCGCCCAGGCTTTCCAGTCGGCCTCATGGGCGGCGATCCAGGCGGCGGCGACTTCTTCAGGCGTCTTGCCGCCGAGGTCGATCTCGCCGCTCATCTTGTTGAGCTCGTCGGTGTCGACCGTGTAGGCCTTGGCCACTTTGTAGGCGACCGGCCATTTGTCCTCCATGCCCGACCAGGAGTATTTCCAGATCTCGCCATGCGGCTTGCCGCAATCATATTTGGCGTCGGGGTTCGTGCCCCATTTCGGATCGGTGTAGCACTCCGGCGTGTATTCGGGGAATTGCACCCATTCGCCCTTGTACTTGGCCGGCGCCCAGTGCGGCGAATAGATCCACAGCATGATCGGCGCCTTGCGCTGATAGGCCGAGTCCAGTTCGGCGAACATCGCCGCGTCGGTGCCGGCATGGATGACGGTGAAGGGCAGCTTCAGCGCCTCGACGCGCTCGTCGTCAAAGCCTTCCCAGGTCACCGGGCCGCCGAGATAGCGCCCCTTCGGTGCGGTCTCCGCTGTCGAAAAGGCCTCGGCGCATTTCGGGTCCTTCAGCGCTTCCCAATTCGGCAGGCCCGGGCATTTCTCCTTCATGTATTCGGGAAACCACCATTCTTCCTTGGCCTTCGGTCCGAGCTTGCCGAGCCGCTCGGTCTGGCCGGTGGCGTCGGAGGCCTTCATCGCTTCGCCGGCCGTCGTGTCCCAGAATTCCAGGCCGACATCAATGTCGCCATTGGTGAGGCCGGTAGTCAGGCTGGAGAGGTAGTCGGCGGTCGGATATTCGACGGTGTAGCCGAGTTTTTCCAAAATGCCGCCAAGGATCTTGGCGTTGAGGTTGACGCTGGTCCAGTCGAACAGCGCGATCTTGATCGGGTCGTTGGATTCAGGCGCGGCCGCTTGCGCCGCCGGTGTCAGTACACTTGCCGAGGCAAGTGCGAAGGTTCCCATTGATAGTCTCGAAATCACACTGCGAAATGACATGCTTGTTCTCCTGTCAAACCATGTGGAAGTTCTTAGTCGTTCCCTTCTTGCGTCTTTTCTTGATTGTGTTGGAAAGGCGGGTCGTTACGCAAGCTCGTTTGCGCCATACCATCTCCATGGCCGCAACCGGCGCAGGCGAGATGGTGCTCAATCTGGTGGTGGTATGGTGCTGGATAGGCCCGCGTCATGGCATCGCATGGATTGCTGCGCGAGCAATCGTCAACGAATCGATCGCCGCTCCGGCGGCGCTCTGTGACTTCAGAGCCATCAAGGTCCCATGATCTCGGCCGGCGAGCCCCATCCCCACCAAGGCCGTTTCATGGGATGAAATTATATATACCAACGTTCATGCGGCGCAACGGCTGACGGCTCGTGCACTGCGGAATTTCAGACTGGTCGATTGCCAACCGCCAGAGCTGACTTCACGACATGATCAGGCCGCCATCGACATTGATCGTCTGGCCGGTGATGTAGGTGGCGTCGTTGCTGGCGAGGAAGCTGACCAGGCCGGAGACATCCTCGCCGCTGCCGGCGCGGCCCATCGGGATATTCTTCACCCACTCGGCCATCAACTCTCCGGGCTTGTAATCGCCCATAAGCTTGCCCCATGCGGCGTCGTTATAGGCCCACATGTCGGTGTCGATGATGCCGGGGCAGATCGCGTTGACGGTAATCTTTTCCTTGGCCACTTCCTTGGCCAGGCTCTGGGTGATGCCGACGACGCCGAACTTCGACGCCGCGTAATGCGGCGTGTAGATGAAGCCTTGCCGTGCTTGGCCTGATGCCGTGTTGATCAGCCGGCCGCCATCGCCATGCTTGCGGATCCGGGCGATCGCTTCCTGGCAGCACAGGAACACGCCCTTGGTGTTGACTGCCATCACCTTGTCCCACTCGGCCTCGGTCATCGCCTCGATTCGGGCGATGGTGATGATGCCGGCATTCTGCACCGAAATGTCGACGCGGCCGAACTCCTTCTCGGCGAGGTCGTAAAGAGCGGTGACCTCATCCTTCTTGGTCACGTCCATGCGCATCGATGCGACCTTGGCGCCCGCTGCTTTAAGGCTGGCGGCGACCTCTTCGACGCGGGCATCGATGGCGCTGACCACGACCGCAGCACCTTCCGCGGCGAAGCGCTTCGCCATTGCCGCGCCGATGCCGCCGCTGGCCCCGGTGATGACAGCCGTCTTGCCTTCAAAACGCTTCGGCACTTTTGTTCTCCTACCAGCAGACAAAACCGCCATCGACGATCAGGTCGATGCCGGTGACGAAACTCGCGGCGCGACTGGCCAGGAACACGGTCGGGCCGACCATCTCTTCCGGGGTCGCCATACGCCCCATCGGCGTATCGCGCTTGAATATCTTGATCTGTTCGGCGACCTCCGGCCGCTTGTTCATCGGCGTCAGCGTGTAGCCTGGGCTCACCACATTGACGCGCAGGCCGCGATCGGCCCACTCCATGGCGAGGCTTTTCGACATGTGGATGACGGCCGCCTTCGACGAATTGTAATGCGCCTGGGTGAGCCCGCGATTGACGATCGAGCCGGACATCGAGGCGATGTTGATGATCGAGCCCTTGCGCCGGGCCAGCATGGCGCGCGCCTCCGCCTGGCAGGACAGGAACACGCCGCTGACATTGACGTCGTAGATCTTCTGCCATTTTTCCAGCGGCAGCGTTTCGGCCGGTTCGGCTCCGGCGATGCCGGCATTGTTGACGGCAATGGTCAGCGCGCCGAGTTCTCTCTCCGTGCGCGCGACCGCCGACGCCAGGTCTTCCTCCGACGTCACAGTGCCGGTCAGCACCAGCGCCTTGCGGCCAAGTGCTGAAATCTTGTGTGCCGTCTCGTCGAGCCCGCCCTTGGATGTGTGACCGAAACAGACGACATCGGCGCCTGCTTCAGCCAGACCGATTGCGATCGCTTGCCCGATGCCGCTGCCGGCCCCTGTCACCAGTGCGACGTCTCCGTGAAGATCGAATAGTTTCATTCGTCGGTCCCTCTGCTCCAACCACCGGCCGTCTGAAATGAAGGGGCGCCAGTCCTTGCTGGCGCCCCGCGCGGTCGATCCTTGGGAGGATATCACCTGCTGCGCGTTATTCTAGCTCGTGGCGAGTTCCATCACCGCGACATTGCTGGCGTCGCTGCGGTCGAGAATGCCGCGCTGGCGGCCGCGGCTCAGCACCAGCACGCGGTGCGACAGTCCCAGCACTTCCTCGAGGTCGGAACTCACCACCACCACCGCCATGCCCGAGCGGGCGAGATCGGCAATGACGTCGTAGATTGCCGCACGCGCGCCGACATCGATGCCGCGCGTCGGCTCATCGAGAATGAACACTTTTGGCGGCCGCGACACCCATTTGGCGATGATCACCTTCTGCTGGTTGCCGCCGGAAAGCTTGCTGACCGCCTGGCCAGGCTTGCCTTTGACGCCGAGCCTGGCGATGCCTGCCTCGGCAAATTTCTGCACCGCCTTCGGAAACACCCAGCCCTTCGGCGCGACATGGTCGAAATTGCCGAACGCCAGATTCTCGCCGATCGTCTGGTCGAGCACTACGCCCTGCGCCTTGCGGTCTTCCGGCACCAGCACGACGCCGGCCTTGATCGCCGCCGCCGGCCCGCTGAGATGCACCGGTTTGCCGGCAACCCGCACCGAGCCCGACGAGATCGGATCGGCGCCGGCGATGGCCCGCACCAGTTCCGTGCGGCCGGCGCCAATCAGCCCGGCGATGCCGAGAATCTCACCGGCTTTGACCGTGAAGGAGACATTGTTGAAACTTCTCTCCGGCGAAGACAGGTTCTCGACCTCGAGCAGTGTTTCCTCCCGCGGCGGCGACAGATGCGGAAACATCCGCTCGACCGAGCGGCCGACCATCTGCTCGACCACGGTGCGCACGGGAATGTCGGAGCGTTCGTGGCGGGCGACGATGCGTCCGTCGCGCATCACCACCACGCGGTCGGCAATCTGCGCGATCTCATCGAGACGGTGGCTGATGTAGATGAATGACATGCCTTCGGCCTTGAGCTTGCGGATCTGCTGGAACAAAAGCTCCGTTTCCTCACCGCCAAGCGCTGCCGTCGGCTCGTCGAAGATCAGCAGTTCGGCGTTCAGCGTCAGCGCCTTGGCGATCTCGACCTGCTGCTGGGCGGCGATGCGCAGCGTGCGCACCTTGCGCTCGGGCGAGACGTCCAGGCCAAGGCGCTTCAACTGCGCCGACGCCTTGGCGTTCATCTCAGCGCGGTCGATGCGGCCGCCGCGCATCGGCAGGCGCCCGACATAGACGTTTTCCGCCACCGACAGATCCGGCAGCAGCTTCAGTTCCTGATGGATCATGCCGACGCCGGCATCGATTGCCGCGGCAGGCGAGGCGGGGGAGTAGGGTTTCCCCCGCCAGATGATGGTGCCGGCATCGGGTCTGATCGAGCCGGCGATGATATTGGACACCGTCGACTTGCCGGCTCCGTTTTCGCCGAGCAGCGCCACGACCTCGCCCGGCCGCACCTCGAAGCTCGCATCGGCCAAGACCTGGACCGGTCCGTAGCTCTTGCAGAGGCCGTTGACGAAGAGCCCGTTATGCGGGCTTTCGCTGTGGCGAGGGGCAGTGGACATCGTGGCGCTCTCTTGACCGGTGCGAGCTGTTAGGGGTGCTTGGCGATGAACTGCTCGACATTGTCCTTCGTGGTCAGCGTCGCATCCTGCAACTGCTCGGCCGGAATGCTTTCGCCAGCCACCAGCTTGATCGCCGCGTCGACGGCGAGCCTGCCCATGCCTTGCGTCTGCTGCGTCGCGGTGACGTCGAACACGCCGTCCTTCAGCGCCTTCAGCGCCGCCACGTCACCGTCGAAGCCGGCAACCCAGACCTTGTGGCCGGGATTGGCGACCTTGACCGCCTGTGCCGCGCCCAGCGCCAGCGCATCGGCCTGGCCGATGACGATGGAGACATCGGGATGCGACTGCAAAAGGTCCTGCGTCAGCTTGAAACCTTCGTCCTGGTGCCAGCCTTCGCTCCACAATTCGCCGACCACCTTGATGTTGGGATAGGCCTTGAGCGCTTCGCCGCAGCCCTTCGAGCGGTCGACTTCCGGCGTCGTGCCCTTCTGGCCGTGGATGATGATCAGCTCGCCTTTGCCGTCGGCCTGCTTGGCGATGTAGTCGCACACGGCCTGCGCCGAGGCGACGCTGTTGGTGGCGATGAAGGTGTCGCCCGGCGCGCCGTCGGCGTTGCGGTCGACATTGATCACCGGGATGCCGGCGGCCTTGGCGGTCTTGGTCGGCACGGTGGCGGCGGTGGCGCCGGCCGGAATGTAGATCAGCGCATCGATGTTCTGCGTGATCAAATCCTGCACCTGGCTGACCTGCGTTGCCGAATCGCCCTTGGCGTCGACGGTGACGATCTCGATGCCCTTCTCCTTGCCGTAGGCTTCGACCGACTGCTTGATCTGGTTGAAGAAGTCGGCCTGCAAATTGGCGACAGCGAGGCCGAGTTTCTTGGCCTCTTTGGCCGAGGCCATGTCAGTCAGGCCGAGCAGCGGAATGATTGCGGCCGCGGCAAGCAGCAGTGAACGTTTGGTCAGCATGTGTTTCCTCCGTTGATAGTCAAACTGTCCCGCCAGCGCATCGCGCCCCTTGGAACATCCCAGTTTCGGATCGACCGATCCGTCTATCGCCCGGACGCTCCGGGCGAATTCCTCATTGAGCTCGCCGACGCCAGGTGTCGGTCGCGACCGCCAGCGCGATCACCACGCCGATCACCACCTGCTGGATGAAGGGCGAGACACCGAGCAAATTGAGCCCGTTGCGCAGCACGCCGATGATGAGCACGCCGACCGCGGTGCCGCCGATCGAGCCGACGCCGCCCGACAGGCTGGCGCCACCGATCACTACGGCGGCGATGGTGTCGAGCTCATAGCCGAGGCCGGAGCTCGGCTGCACCGAATCGAGCCGCGCCGCCAGCACGATGCCGGCAAGCCCGGCGAGCACGCCGCAGATCGCGTAGACCCAGTTGGTCAGCGACTTCACCGGAATGCCGGAGAGCCGCGCCACCTCGGCGCTGCCGCCGATGGCGTAAAGGCTGCGGCCGGTGGCGCGGTAGTTGAGGAAGATGGCGAAGATGATCGCCAGCACCATCATCAACCCGACGGTGACCGACAGGAAGCCGAAATGGCGGATGATCGACAAGTTGGTGAACCAGTCGGGGAAGCCGACGATCTGCGAGCCGTCGGTGATCATGTTGGCAAGACCGCGCGCCACCGACATCATCGCCAGCGTGGCGATGAAGGGCGGCAGCCGGGTGACGGTCACCAGCAGGCCGGACACCAGTCCGCAAAGGCCGGCGACGACCAGTCCGGCGATGACGCCGGCCGCAAGGCCGAGATTGAGATAGTCGGGGTGGGCGACGAAGCCCATCACCATGGCGGCAAGCGCCAGCACCGAGCCGACCGAGAGATCGATGCCGCCGATCAGGATGACCAGCGTCATGCCGATCGCCATGATGCCAAGCACGGTGATCTGGTCGAGCACGTTGAGGATGTTGCGAACGGTGAGGAATGTGTCGGTGGTCAGCGTCAACGCCAGGCAAAGCAGCGCGAGTCCGATCAACGGTCCCATGGTTCCGGCGAACAGCGCCGAAAGCTTTGTACCCGTCGCGCCTTGAGCGCCGGGCGCGGCTTTCAACTCGCCAGCCTTCGACTCGCTTGCATCATTGCTCACGGCCACTTTGTCTCCTCCGTCAGCGAAACGGCGATGGCCTGCCGTCCGCTCTTGTTCACCAGGCACCTCCCTGTGAACAATTTATCTTTGATATGCAATTTTGTTCAGCTAAGCTTTTCGTTAGAAAATTGTCAAGTGCCGTCGCGCCATGCAGACGGTTTGCGCCACCTGGGGGTTTGTCCTAGGGAAGGCCAGGGGCGGCACTCTGCGGAAAAGATTCCGAATCTGCCGTGGGAGGGCAAAAAGATGGCAACCGTCGAAAACGAGAAGGCCCCGCGCTTCCCCGATGCCGAGCTGAAGGCCCGTGCCGCCTGGCATTACTATGTCGAAGGCCTGACGCAGGAGCGGATATCCGAGATCCTCGGCGTCGGCCGCATCAAGGTGCACCGCATTCTCTCCGCCGCCCGCGAGGAGGGCATTGTCCAGTTCCGCATTCGCGACAGTGTCGTCGAATGCGTGCAGCTTGAGGAAAGTCTGAAGCAGCGCTTCGGGCTCAGCCAGGCCGTCGTGGTGCCGTCGGCCGCCGACCGCAGCAACGCGCCGCTGATGATCGGCCACGCCGCCGCCGCCTATCTCGCCGACAACGTCAATGCCGGCGACGTCATTGCTCTGGGCTGGGGCCGCACGCTGAAATTCGCCATCAACGAGTTGCCGAGGCGACCGATTGCCAGAACCACCGTCGTCTCGATGCTCGGCGGCCTCACCCATGCACAGCCGCTCAACCCGACCGAAAGCGCCTGGGAATTCGCCGAAAAGATCGGCGCGGAATGTTTCCTGCTGCCGGTGCCGGTCTATGCCGACAAGCCCGAGCAGCGCGATGCCTTCATGAGCCAGCGCAGCGTCCAGGACGTCGTCTTCCGCGCGCGTCGGGCCAACATTGCCGTGCTCAGCGTCGGCTCGTTCTCCAACGACAGCCCGATCGCCAATTACGGTTTCATCAAGCCGAGCGAGCTCGAGGAATTGCAGGCGGCGGGTGCTGTCGGTGACATCCTCTGTCACTTCATCGACGCCGAGGGCCGCCCGGTCGACCACGAGGTCAACCGCCGCGTCTGCGCCTATCCGCTGCAGGAACTGTCGGACATCCCGAACATCATCCTGGTCTCGGGGGGGCAGGAAAAGGTGGCCATCATGCGCGCCGCGCTGGCCAACACCAAGATCGCGGTGCTGATCACCGACGAGGACGCCGCCAAGGGCCTGCTCAATCGCTGATCCTCGATGCCCCGGAACAGTGGCAGCGATTTTCCGTCAGGAACCTGAGAAAAAAGTCTTTTCAGAATTCGCAAGCCTTGGGGCGCTTCTCGTAGGACCAGTCCTTCAAGGGCACCGGTTTGAACTTGCCCTTGATCGGCCGGCCGGCCTCCAGGTCCTTGGAGACGGTGGCCTTGCCGGTGAGATAGTTGATGTCGCAGCCGCCCAGCGTGGTCTCGACGGTCCCGTCGGCTTTCTGCTCGCCCGAGTCCCAGCTTCGGCTGTAGCCGCCGACCAGGAACTTGCCGCGGCGATAAACGACGGTCAGCGTCTCTTCCGTAGATTTGCTGGCGCCGCAGCCGAAGCAGGAGGTGATGACAAGCGATCCCTTGCCTTTCCTTCGAGCGCAAGAATCCGGTCCTCCGTCAGCGCCTTCTTGACGAAACTCGGCTTGCGCGAAGGGTCGAGCCTGCCGTCACCGGCGGCAAGATAGATCGAGAGATCCGCTTGCCCGCTGTTGGTATCTTGCGCGATGACGGCCCGGTCCGTACGGCCGTCATTGTCCAGGTCGACGGAGACCTCAAGAGACGGTTCGTCTTGCGCGCGCCGCCGTTGGAGCTGTCGCAACAGCGACGATCAAGGGCAGGGCCGCAAGGTGGAACGCTGCTTTCATGAGCCCGCTGAGCTTAGTACTGGCCAGACAAGACGCAAATCCGGTAGCTTCAGCCCGGAAGCGACAGGTCGACCCGGAAGCGACAGGTCGACCTCAAATCGCGCCAAGCCGCGCATGAATATCGCGCGTCGCGTGATAAAGGTCGCGATAGATCGCCCTGCGCGCCCGGTAAGCCGGTAACAGCGCCATGTCCGGATCGACACGTCTGGCGGGCGCCGCCGCCATCGCCTTGGCCGCGTCTTCCGGTGAGGCAAACCAGCCGATCGCCGAAGCCGCCAGCATGGCCGCGCCAAGTGCGGCCGCCTCGTTGACCGGCGACACGAGAAGCGGCCGCTCGAGCACGCTGGCCATGATTTGCATCAGCAGCCCCGAATTGGTGCCGCCGCCGGCGGCAATCATCTCCGTAGGCTTGCCGCCGCTCTCGCCTTCCATCGCCTCGCTGGCAATGGCTTGCTCGAAAGCGATGCCTTCCAACGTCGCGCGGAAGAGATGCCTGGGCTCATGGTTGAGCGACAGGCCGACGACAGCGCCTCGCGCCGCGCCATCCCAATAGGGGCTCATCACGCCGGCCCAATAGGGCATGACCA
Source organism: Mesorhizobium caraganae (assembly GCF_016836705.1). Classification (GTDB taxonomy): domain Bacteria; phylum Pseudomonadota; class Alphaproteobacteria; order Rhizobiales; family Rhizobiaceae; genus Mesorhizobium; species Mesorhizobium caraganae. Next base: position 37,143 of record NZ_JAFCGY010000010.1, read on the forward strand.
GCAGCCCGTCACTGCCGGCCGCGACATCGACCGCAAGCTTCTCCAGTTCTGCCGCGGAAGAAGCGCCTGTGGTGCGCACGATCCAGTCGACCAGTTGCATGCCCGAGCGCAGCACGGTCTCCAGCATGAAGCCGGAGCCGGTCGGCGAGACCAGCGTGCGAAACGCGTCCGATGTGGTGACCGCGCCGGAATAGCAGCCGCTGACGACGCCGGAGCCGAGCGAGAGATAGCTCTTGCCGGCGCCATAGACACCCATGCCGAGGCCCATAGCCTGGCCGTCGCCGGCGCCGGCGACGATTGGCGTACCGGCCTTCAAGCCAGTCAGCTGCGCAATGCTTTCGGCGAGTCCGCCGCAAATTTCACCGGGGCCAATCAGCGCCGGCAACTGCTCGGGTCTGAGTCCCGCGGCCGCGGTGAGTTCAGGGCGCCATTCTCCTGTCGCGACGTCGAGCAGGCCGAGCGGATCGGCGCTTGCCGTGCTGGTGACGAGATGGCCGGTCAGCCGATGGACGAAGAAGCCGTGAACGTCGACGAGCGCGGCGGCGCTGTAGAGCACCTGCGGCTGGTGCTCCGCCAGCCAGGCGATGGCATAGAGCGCCGGTGTGGGATCCGGCGGCTTGCCGCTCCAGTCGCGGATCGCTTCGCGGCCGAGCTCGGCCGACAGTCGAGCGACCTGCGGCCGCGCGCGCTCGTCAAGCCACAGGATCGCCGGAATGAGCGGCTTGCCGGCATGATCGATCAGGGTGAAGCTCTCGCGTTGATGAGCGATGGCGATCGCTGCTATGCGCGCCGCTCCTATCTTGTCGGTGACCTGCTGCAGCGCACTGATGAGGGCTGCCCACCAATGTTCGGCATCCTGTTCGAAATGGCCGGGCTTCGGATTTGAAAGCGGATAGGTTTCGCGCGCCTGGAAAAGCTCCGTGCCGTCGCGCGCGAAAGCAATCGCCTTCACCGCCGTCGTCGAGGCATCGATCCCGATAACGACATCGTCCATCACAGCTATTCCCGAAGGTTCAGGCAGCGTTGGTCACGAACCGTCCGTCCGACTGGTCGAGACGACGGCGGATCTGCGTTATCACCATCGAATCGTCGGGTACACAATTTTCATAGGTGAGGAAGTCGCCTTTTCTGATCGGCTTGACCACCTTGGCGCGTTCGGCAAGCCCGAGCGGCAGCGCCCCCTTGGCGCGCGCGTCCTCCCAGGTCATGGCGAAGCCGCGATAGTCGGTCTCGCCGATCATGCCAAGCGATTGGCCCGTGCCGAGATCGCTCTTGGCCACCGCCACCGCTTCGGCAACCGGATGGTCGAGCGGTTCCATATCCGCGCGCTTGTAGACCACGGCGCGCGCCGCCGACAGCGGCACTTCCAGGCTGGTCAAATGATAGGGCCGGAAGATCGTGAAATAGGGGCCTTTGCCGACCTTGAGGTCGATCATCCGCTCCATGACGCGCGGATGCCGGGTTTCGATGACGCAGAACACGCCGGGCGCTACGCCCTTGCCGATGGAATAGTCGACCACGCCCTTGCGGTGCAGCACGCCGCCATCTTCGCGCGGGCAAAGCACGCTGGCCAGTTCCTCCAGCGTTGCCGTCGGGCCGTGCATGCCCGGCACGTCGGGCACCAGCCCCGTGGCGTTGGCGATCGCCACCATCTCGATCGCCGTCTTGGAGCCGTCGACGAACTCGACCAGCATGCGCGCATTCATGTTGCGCTCGGCTGCTTCCTTGGCGTAGTCGGCCGGCATGGCGTCGAACTTCAGCGGGTTGTTCTTGCCCTTGCCGGCGGCGATGATGTTGAAGCCGAGGCTGCGGGCAAAGCCGATGATCTCCAACGTGCAGGCAGGTTCGTCGCCGGCAGCACCGGTGTAGACGACGCCGGCCTTGCGCGCCTCTTCCTTCAGGAAGCGGCCGATGGTGATGTCGGCTTCGACATTGAGCATGACGATGTGCTTGCCGTTCTTCATCACTTCGAGGGCAAACAGCGTGCCGATGTTGGGATTGCCGGTGGCGTCGATGATGACGTCGATACGGCCGGCCGCGGCCAGCGCGTGCAAATCCTCGGTGACAGCGATCTTGCCGGCCTCGATGGCGCGGTCGATGGCGGACGCATTGGCCGCCTGGACGATGTCGGAGCGGTCATGGCCGGCAAGCAGGGCGGCATCGATCGCCGCCTGTGGCCGAACCTCGGAAATGGCACCGATCCGCATGCCCGGCATCAACGCCACCTGGACGACGATGTCGGTGCCCATCTGACCGGCGCCGGCGAGACCGATGGTGATTGGCCCTTGGGCTTCAGCGCGCTGCAGAAGTTCCGCTGCAAATTGCGGATGGGCCATATCGCTTTCTCCAGTCATGACGCGCCGCAGCGTCAAATCATCATTTTGAACATTCCTATTTCCATTTGAAAAATATTTCAACCGGCAAATGGGGTAATGGCTGCAGGGACTCAAAATCTCCCACGAAGGGTTCGTGGTGGTGAGAACCTTTGATGCTGGCGGGAATAAGGGGGCGCGAAGGATCGCTACGGCGGTTATTTCGCACCGCCGGCGAGAAGTGCCCCTCAGTCTTGACCTCGACGAGGGGTCGGCGAGAACCCGTCGAGTTAGCCGATCGCCCAGACGTAAAGGGCTTCCAGCCGGTAGTTGATCTGCCTTGCCTTGACGCGTTTGATCTTCATCTCAGCCGATCTCGAAGAATGGTTTGCCAAGCAGGCTCGGGTCGACATCGATGCCGAGGCCGGGTCCGTCGGGAATGCCCATATGACTGCCGGTGACCGGCGGGGCGTTTTTTGCTGTGCGCACCGTCACCCATTCGTGGAAGGCAATGGCGTGCAGCCGGCGTTCTTCCGGCGTCGACAGCGACAGATGTGCCATCGCCGCGGTATCGATCTCGGCGCCGCCCGTATCCTCGACGGTGATCATGAAGCCCAGATCGACGGCGCCGTCGCGGATCTGCCGGGTCCTGGTCACGCCGCCCAGCCGCGAGATCTTCAGCGTCAGCCCGTCGGCCGCGCCCAGGCGGTAAATATCCAGCATAGCCTCGAGCGAAATGACGCTCTCGTCGAGCACCATCGGCTTGTCGAGCATGCGGCGCACCGACATGTTCTCCTCGATCGTCGTGCAGGGCTGCTCGAATGTGTAGTCGATGCCGCGCGTGGCATCGGCGAACTGCCGTGCCTGGTAGGGCGTCCAGCCGGCATTGGCGTCGCAGAAAATGACCGTGCCTTTCGGCACGGCAGAAGCGACGGCCGTCACCCGGTCGATGTCGTCATGCACGTTACCGCCGACCTTGACCTGCAGGCGGCGGCAACCCTCGGCGATAATCCTCTTGGCCAATGCCGCCATCTGGTCGAGCGTGCCGTGGGTGACGACGCGGTAGGTCTCCGCCATGTCGCTCTCGCGGCCGCCAAGCATCGTCACCAGCGGTACGTCGGCGGCACGGGCTGCCAGGTCCCAGCAGGCCATGTCGAGCGCCGACTTGATGTAGGGATGGCCCTTGAACACCGTGTCCATCAGCCGGCCGATGCCGGCGAGGCCGCGTGGATCCTGGCCGATGAGGTGCGGCGCGATTTCTACCACGCCGGCGCGCGTGCCGGCCGGAAAGGCGGCCGAATAGAAATTGCCGAGCGGCGCCATCTCGCCCCAGCCGGTCACGCCGCTGTCGGAGGTGATGGCGACGATCACCGCGTCGAAGCAGTCGGCGACGCGCCCCTTGGACATGCGGTAGGGCCCGTCCACGAAGGGCTGCACGACGCGATAAGCCTTGATGGTTTTGATCTGCACGTTGTCTGTCCGTTGTCGCTTGGTGTTGAGGAGGGTCAGCCCTTCGATGTGCGCTGTTCGAGGCCGCGCGCGTAGGCGAGCAGCTCTTCGAAATCGAGGTCGATGTGCTCACGGGCATGGCGCTGGGCGGCGCGCATGTCGGCGCCTTTCAAGAGCCGCACATAGGTCTCGTGGACATCTTCCGCCGGCACCGGCTCGTTGCGGGCGCGCTGGTGCAGGGCAAAGTACATTTGCAGCCGGCTGATCAGCCGCTGCCAGGTTTCCAGCAGCACCGAATTGTCGGCCCATTCATAAATCAGCCCGTGCAGTTGCAGCGCGGTTTCGATCTGGCGCGTGGTGTCGAGCGCCCGCGTCGCCTGCTTCACCGCCTCGTGGCGGCTGTCGAGCTCGTCGAAGAAGCGCTGGTCGCGCAGCTTCCAGGTGCGTTCGATGGCGAATTCATCGAGCACCTTGTTCAGCGAATAGGCGTCGTCAATGTCCTTGGCGGTGACATCGATCACAAACGTGCCGGCATAGGGAATGCTGGTGAGAATGCCTTCCTGCACCAGCTCGCGCATCGCCTCGCGCAGCGGCGCGCGGCTGACCCGCATCTGCTCGGCGATCCTGAGTTCGTTGAGTTTTTGCCCGGGTTCCAGCTGGCCGGTCAGGATCGCGCGCCTGAGCAGCGCGACGATCTCGGCGCGGCGTGTCGTGTCCGCGATCGGACCGAAATCCAGCTTGGCCATGTCGCCACTCCAGTGAGAGCCTGGAACAAGACAAGCAGATTGTCGACAATCCTACAAGAGGCCCTTCCGGATTCTTGTAGCGGGTGGCGTGTCAGCCTTTCGGCCTCATGCTGCGCGGGCTGGGCACTGCCCTTCGTCAGCGAGTCATGGCGCGCGCCGATCTGGAAGCCGCGCAACTGATCGCACTCTCGTCCGTCTCGATGCGTCTCGGGCATCCTTATTGCGCGTTCATGCCGCCGGCCAAGGCCGACCGCGCCGATATCGCCGCTCTGGTGGACCTGCTTACGAAAAACGGCGCCCCAGGCGTATGATAAGGAAGCTCGTTTCGACCGATTTCAGGTTTAGGCCATGATTCAAGATATCCGGGTTTTTGGCGCCATTGCGGTCCGCCCCGCCGTCCTTGCTCTCATATCTCAGTTCGAAACGACCACAGGATTCACAGTCGCGGTCAAGTGGGAGCTCAATCCGACAGTAAAGAAGCGGATTGAGGCTGGGGAACCTTTTGACCTCGTCATCATCAATCCGAACCTGGTTCAGGATCTGGCCGCCTTGGGAAAGGTCAAGGCGGGAAGCCAGGTGGCGTTTGGCCGGGTAGCAATGGGGGTGGCGGCCAAGGCAGGCGGTCGACCGCTCAACATTGGATCCGTGGAAGCATTCGAACATGCATTGAAGAGCGCCAGATCAATCGCCTACGCCAGTGAAGGAACCAGCGGCGGCTATTTCTCCGGTTTGCTGGAACGCTTGGGAATAGCGGATGAGGTCAAGCCCAAGCTAGTGGCTATACCAGGGGGGCAGACAGCAGCGGCCGTAGGTCGTGGGGAAGCCGAGTTGGGGGTCGTTCCCGTGACTTCGATTCTCGCCGCCGCTCCCGAGGTCATGCTTGTCGGTCAGTTTCCGGCAGAACTCCAAAGTTACATTGACTTCGCTATTGGCATCAGCGCCGATTTAACGGACGCAGAAGCCGTCAGGCAGCTGTCGGAATTTCTGATGTCGACAGCCGTTGATGACATCTTGGCGGCAAAGGGCGTCGAGCGCTGCAAAAAGCGTGCTTGATCAGCAGCGATCGGCTCACCGCCATCGCCTGAAGAGCGGTTCTTGACGATCCAGGCGAAAGTCCGCTTGAGTCACCATTGATTTTAGACTCCCGGTAGAGCTGCTCACGAAAACGGCGCCCTCGGCGTGGGTGCCGAGGGCGCCACAGAACCGGGGCTGATGGGGGTTATCAGCTGGCCGGTTTTTCCTGAGGCAACGGCGAGATCGGCATTCCTGGTCCGATCTTCTGCAGATTGCCCGTTATCACCTGGTCGCCTTCGGCAACGCCGGTCAGCACGGCCACCAGATCGCCGCTGTTCGCGCCAAGCGTGACGATGCGCTGGTCGACCGTGTTGCCCTTGCCGACGACATAGACATATTTGCCGAGCTGGCTCGAACCCAGCGCCACCTGCGGCACCATCAGTGCATCGGGCTGCTGCCTGATGTGCAGCCGCACGCGGACATACTGGCCCGGCAGCAGCGAGAACTTCGCATTGCCGATGGTGGCGCGCGCCGTGATCGTGCCGGTCGAGTGGTCGACCGTGTTGTCGATGAAGGTGAGTTCGCCTTTCTGGCTGGCCTTGGTCTCGCCGGGCAGCAGCACCTCGACCTCGATCGGGCCGGCCGCGCGGGCCTGCTCGATTTCGGCCAGGTCCGTCTCGCTCGGATTGAAGGTGACGTAGATCGGGTCGAGCTGCACCAGCGTGTTCAACACCGTGCCGGCAACGCTGACCAGCGTGCCGACGGATGCCTGGTTGCGGCCGACGCGGCCGGCGAACGGGGCGTGGATTTCGGCGTAGCTCAAATTGAGCTCGGCGGTCCGCACCGCCGCCTGGTTGACGGCAAGCGACGCCTCGGCCTGGCGCAACGTGCTGGTGCGCTGGTCGAACCCGTCCTTGGCCAGATAGCCGCTCTTGGCGAGTTCGGAACCGCGGCCGAGATTGGAGCGCGCATAGTCGAGGCTCGCCTGGTCGCGCTGCACTGCGGCCTTGGCCTGGTCGAGAGCCGCCTGGAAGTCGTTGGGCGAGATCTTGTAGAGCAGGTCGCCCTGACGCACATCGGCGCCGTCTTCAGCCGTCTGCTCCTCGAGATAGCCGGGCACGCGGGCCTGCAGCGTGACGCTGCGGATCGCCTCGATGCGGGCGGCGTAGTCGAGATAGATCGGGATGGTCTTCTTGACCACGCTCGCCACTGGCACCGGCATGACGAATGCCTCTGGCGCGGGCGTCGCTGCCGCCGTGCCGGCATTGAGGCTGAGATTGCCCATGTCGAGGAAGTGAACGCTTGCTACCGAGATCGCCCCCAGGGCGACGGCCGTTCCCAAAGCTATTTTCCATTTACGCATTTTGGTCTCCAATTCTATTCGGCTGCTTCGGCCAGTTGCACGAGCGCTGGGTCGGCAGTCGGTTCATTGTTGTCCTGGTCACTGTGGTCCTGGTCATGTGCGGCGGGTTCGCTGCGCTCGCGGCCTTCGCGCAGCCGTTCGATGACCGCGTAGAAGACCGGCACGAACACCAGCGACAGGATGGTCGCGGCGACCATGCCGCCGAAGACGGTGGTGCCGATCGACTGCCGGCTTGCTGCACCAGCACCCGTCGCAAACATCAGCGGCAGCACGCCGAGGATGAAGGCGAAGGCCGTCATCAGGATCGGCCGCAGCCTGAGCCGCGCGGCTTCCATCGCCGCGTCGACGATGCTCAAGCCTTCCTCGCGCCGTCGCCTTGCGAACTCGACGATCAGGATCGCGTTCTTGGCCGCCAGGCCAATCAGCATGACGAAGCCGATCTGCGAGTAGACGTCGATCTGCATGCCGCGCAGGAAGAGGGCTGCGAAGGCGCCGAACAGGGCCAGTGGCACCGCCAGCAGCACCATGAACGGCATTGCCCAGCTCTCATACTGCATCGCCAGGATCAGGAAGACGAAGACGATGGCGAGGCCGAACACGACCGACGCGATCGATCCCGCCTTGAGCTCCTGGAAGGTGATGCCGGTCCATTCGAAACCGAAATCCCTGGGCAGCGCGGTGGCAGCGGCCCGCTCCATCGCGGCGACCGCCTGGCCCGACGAGAAGCCGGGGGCAGCACCGCCATTGATCGTGGCCGAGGCGTTGTTGTTGTAGTGCGGCACGGTTTCCGGGCCGACGAACGGCACCAGCTTGCCCAGCGTCGAGAGCGGCACCATGCCGCCGGACGCATTGCGCACATAGAGCCGCGAAATGTCGGCCGCACCCGCACGTGCATCCTTGTCGGCCTGGATGGTCACCCGGAAGGTGCGGCCGAACAGGTTGAAGTCGTTGACGTAGAGCGAGCCGAGATAGATCTGCAGCGTGTTGAAGACGTCGGGCAGGTTGAGGCCGAGCAGTTTGGCCTTGCTGCGGTCGAGGTCGTAGTTGAACTGCGGCGTCGAGGTCGAGAACGGCGAGAACAGCTGTTGCGGATTGATTTCCGGCTGCTTGCGCGCCTCGGCGATCACGGCTTGCGTCGCGTCGTTGAGGGCCATGCTGCCACGGCCGGTAAGGTCTTCGACGACGAATTCGAAGCCGCCCGTGGTGCCGATACCCGGGATCGAAGGCGGATCGAAAGACAGCGCGAAGGCTTCCGGAATCTGCATCAGCTTGCCGCGCACGTCGGCGACCAGCTTCGACGCACTCTGGTCGGGGCCGCGCTCTTCCCAGGGCTTCAGGATGGCGAACTCGACCGCCGAGTTCGACTGCGCTGCACTGGTGAGGAAGTTCAGGCCACTGATCGAGCCGACGATGTCGACGCCGGGCGTCGCTTGCAATATGTCGCGCGCCTTTTGCGCCACCGCGTCGGTGCGCTCCAGCGAAGCGCCGTCGGGCAGCTGAATAACGACGAAGAAGTAGCCCTGGTCCTCGACCGGAAGGAAGGTCGAAGGCAGCTTCTGCCAGACGAAGTAGGTGGCGACCAGTCCGGCCGCGAACAGGCCGAGCATGATCCAGCGCAGCCGGATGAGGATGCGCACGCCGTGGGCGTAGAGATGCGAGAGTTTGTCGAAGCCGGCATTGAACCAGCGGAAAGGCGCGAACTGCGTCTCGCCGCGATGGCGCAGGAAGGCGGCACTCAGCGCCGGGCTGAGCGTTAGCGAGTTGAAGGCTGAGATGCCGACGGAAATCGCAACCGTCAGCGCGAACTGGTTGTAGAGCTTGCCGGAGACGCCGGGAATAAAGGCCACCGGAACAAAGACCGCCATCAGCACCGCCGTGGTGGCGATGATCGGTCCGGTGACTTCGGCCATCGCGGCCTTGGTCGCCGCCAGCGGTTTGAGGCCCGCCTCCAATTGTCGTTCGACGTTTTCCACCACCACGATGGCGTCGTCGACGACAAGGCCGATGGCCAGCACCATGCCGAGCAGAGAGAGCATGTTGAGCGAGAAGCCCATCATCTCCATGACGACCATCGTCGCCACCAGCGACACCGGAATGGCGATGGTCGGGATGATCGTCGTGCGCCAGCTTTGCAGGAAGATGAACACCACGGCCACGACCAGCACCAGGGCTTCGCCGAGCGTGATCAGCACGTCATGCATCGAGGCCGACACGAAGCGCGTCGTGTCGTAATGCATGGCGTAGGAGACGCCCTTGGGGAAACGCGCCGACAGCTCCTGCATCTTGTCCTTGACGCGCTGCTGCAGATCGAGCGCGTTGGAACCCGGCATCTGGTAGACGGCGAGCACCACGGTCGGGTCCTTGCCGAAGAAGGCCGACGACGAATATTGCAGCGCGCCAAGTTCGATGCGGGCGACGTCGCGCAGCCGCACCAGCGAACCGGTGTCCGTATTGGCGCGCACGACGATGTCGCCGAATTCCTTCGGGTCGCTCAGGCGTCCGACGGCGTTGACCTGCATTTCGAAGGCGGTGCCGGCGGGCGCCGGCGACTGGCCGATCTTGCCGGCCGCCACCTGGACGTTCTGTTCCGAAATGGCATTCTGGACGTCGACCGCGGTGATGCCGAGATTGGCGAGTTTGTCAGGGTCGAGCCAGACGCGCATCGAATAGCGCCGTTCGCCGAAGATCTGCACATCGCCGACGCCGGGCAGGCGCTTCAGCGGATCGACGACCTGCAGATAGGCAAGGTTGCTCAGCGCCACCGGATCGACCGAACTGTCGGGCGAGGTCAGGTTGACGATGAGGACGAAATTCGGATTCTGCTTCTTGATCGTCACACCACCCTGGTTGACGATCGCCGGCAGCGACGAGGCGGCTTGCGAGACGCGGTTCTGCACGTCGACGGCCGCGGTGCTCAGCGGGTAGCCGACATCGAAGGTGATGGTGATTGTCGAGGAGCCGTCATTGGAGCTCGACGACGACATGTAGGTCATGCCTTCGACGCCGTTGATCTGCTGCTCCAGCGGCGTCGTCACCGTATCGGCGACCACTTGCGCGCTGGCGCCCGGATAGTGGGCGCTGACCACCACCTGCGGCGGCGTGATGTCGGGAAACTGCGAGACCGGCAAAAGGAAATAACAAATCGTCCCGGCGAGCACCATGATGATGGCGATCGCCGAGGCGAAGATCGGACGATGGATGAAAAAGTTTACCACGACACGCATGCCTCTTTAAATGAATGGGCAGACCGGGACAGCCGCCGGCTGCGCGCCGAACCCGGGTCCTGCAAAAAATACGAAGACGGCGCCGCGCCGCTGAGACCTTGCTCATCGGCCACGGTCCTCAGCATCGCTTCGAAGGCGCGCGGGTTGACGCGGTCCGCCTTCATCACCAGCCGGATCATCGGATCCCGGATGGCTTCATCGATGGTCAAATCCTTGCGCTGCGACATTGGAGCGTCTCCATTCCAGCGATTCGCATCGGATGATCGCGAACCGGTTTTCATCTCTTCACCGGCCGGAGCCGCATGAACCGCAATTGTCACCCTTTGTGATCTGGCAGGACCAGTTCACGGCCTTGTTATTGACGGAAGGCTACATAGGTGTTACCAGTAAGTAACATTCTGATAGTTACAGACCGGTAACACCCTAGTCAAGAGGTGGGCCGAAAATTTAGGGAGACAAGGAGACTGCGATGGCAGACGGCATTACGGATCGCGTGCGTCCCCGGGATCGAATCCTGGAGACGGCGCAGGACATGTTTCACAAACATGGCATCAAGGGCGTCGGCGTCGACGCCATTACGGAAGCCGCCGGCACCAACAAGATGACGCTCTACCGTCATTTCGAGTCCAAGGACGAACTCATCATCCAGTGCCTGCGCGCTTCGGCGGCCAAGGGCGCCGCGATATGGGATGAGTTCGAGGCGGAGCACCCCGGCGACAAGCTGGCGCAATTGCATGCCTGGGTCCACAAGGTCGCCGACATGCTTGCCGCCGACGGTCGCGGCTGCGACATGGCCAACGCCGCCGTCGAACTGACCGAGCCGAACCATCCGGCGAGGAGCGTGATCAAGGAGCTCAAGAGCGCCCAGCGCGATCGCCTCGTTGCGCTGTGCCGCGATGCTGGCATCGGTCAGGCCGAACTTCTCGCCGATACGCTGTCGCTGCTGTTCGAGGGCGCGCGTGTCAGCGTGCAGACCATGGGCTGCCAGGGCCCCAGCACACAGTTCGTGCGCATGGCGGAAGGCCTGATCAGCTCTTTCAGGGCGCGCTGAGCTCCAGCGCACTGAGCTTGGACTAAGAGCCCCTCATCCGGCCGCTCCGCGGCCACCGCCCTTCGGGCGTTCGTTGCTCGAAAAGCCAAGCAATTGGCTTTTCGTCCGCTACGCGGACCGCGCCTCACCCCCCGCTGGGGAAAAGAGGAAGCGTCGGCGCCAACCACCTCCTCTCTCCTCGGGGAGAGGTCGGATTGTCCCGAATTGCCCTTCGCAATTCGGTTGGAAATCCGGGTGAGGGAACTTGCCATCCGGCCCGGCTGGCGAGGCCTTGGCCATCCTCTTGGAATCCATGCAAAAAAGAAAAAGCCCGCTGCCGGGAGGAGGTGGCAGCGGGCTTGATTTCGAATACGGCGCGGGAGGAGGTGCACCGCACTCAACGCCGGCATCGCATCTGGGAGGAGTAGATGGCCGACCACCAATACCTACGAGTTGCTTAATGATTCGGCAACCATAAAAGATGCATAGCTGCTGTGCAGATTTGCGGCAGCTACCCCGACTTGTCGGACAAATAGGAAAAGCCGCCACGGCGCAAAATTCACTGCACCGGCACGTTTTCCTTGAAGATCAGCCGCGGCTCGATGAACTTCTTTGTCAGATAGGGCGCGGAAGACGCGATCGAGCCGAGCAGGCGGATCACCGATTGCTCGGCGATCAGCCGCGCATTCTGGTCGATGACGACATCGGCGAGGTCGTCGACGAGATAGCCGCGCGTTTCCTTCGTCAGATCGTGGCAGATGAACACCGGCTTCTTCTTCGGCCTGGCTTCGAGCAGCGCCCTGGCCACGCCTGAGCGTCCGGCGCCGACGCAGTAGATGCCGAGCAGGTCCGGCTCGTTGTGCAGCGCCTGCATGGTGGCGGCATAGCTGCCCTCCGGCTCGTCATTGATCTCGACGGCGCTGGTGACGGTCAAATTGGGAAACTCTTCCGACAGCACCGAGCGGAAGCCCATTTCGCGCTCCTCATGCCCGCGATAGGAGCGCGATCCCACCACCATCGCCAGATGGCCCTTATGGCCGTTGAGGAAGCGCCCCATCAGCAGCGCCGCGGTACGCCCCGCCACCCGGTTGTCGATGCCGACATAGGCCGAGCGCGGGGCCGCCGGAACGTCTGAGACCAGCGTGACCAGGCGGATGCCGGCCTCGACGACGTCGCGCAATATGTTGCGTGTTCGCGGATGGTCGACGGCGATGACGCCGACGCCGTTGGCCTTGAGCGACAGATTCTCGACCGCCGTCTGGAGTGCGGCCGGCGAGATGCCGGCAAGGTTGTGGATGCGGCAGGAGGCGACCAGCGGCAGGCGCGCCGCATAGTCCTCGATATGCCCGGCCAGATCGACCATGAAGCCGTTGGCGCCGATAGGCAGGAAGAATTCGAGATGCGCCGGCCGCGATGGCAGCGTCACCTGGTCGACCACCGGCAAATAGCCGAGCTGCTTGGCCGCCTCCATCACCCGCTGCCGGTTGGCGGCACTGGCGCCGGCCCGGTTATTGAGCACACGGTCGACAGTCGCGGTCGACAGGCCGCAGCTTCTGGCGATGTCAGCAACGGTGGCTTTCATGGTCACAGTCATAGAGCATGATCCCGAAAAGTGGGAACCGGTTTTGTCGGACAAACGGGAACCGCTTTTGTCCAAAGATCATGCTCCACAAAGAGTTAGAGCTGATGTGCCAGACGGCAGGAAGACGGTTCAGCCGCGCGATGGCCTGCCTTCGACGATGGCGTCGCGGATTTCCTTGTCCGACATGCCGGTGATGACACGCTCCACCTCGGCGACCGTGGTCTTCTTCGGGTCGATGTCGTCGGCCACCACCTTGCCCCGGCGCATGACGACGATACGGTCGACCACCTGGAAGACGTGGTGGATGTTGTGGGCGATGAAGATGCAGGAATGCCCGGAATCGCGCGCGTTGCGCACGAAGCTCAGCACGCCTTGCGTCTCGGCGACGCCGAGATTGTTGGTCGGCTCGTCGAGTATGATCAGGTCGCTGTCGAAATGCATGGCGCGGGCGATGGCGACCGCCTGCCGCTCGCCGCCCGACAGCGAGCCGATCGGCGTGGTCGGCGGGATGTTCTTGGAGATGCCGACCTGCTTCAGCAGATCGCGGGCGACCACGTTCATCGCCTCCTGGTCCATGCGGTTCAAGAAGCGCGGTGGCTTGATGGGCTCGCGCCCGAGGAACAAGTTTCGGGCGATCGACAGTTGCGTCACCAGCGCCGAGTCCTGGTAGATCGTCTCGATGCCCTGCGCGATGGCGTCGCTGGTCGAGCGCAGATTGACCTTCTTGCCGCGGATGAAGATGTCGCCGCTGGTCAGTGGCACCGCGCCCGACAGCACCTTGATCAGCGTCGACTTCCCCGCGCCATTGTCGCCGAGCAGGCCGACAATCTCCCTTTCGTTGACGTGGAAATTGGCGTCCTCGAGTGCCTGCACGCGCCCGTAGGACTTTTTGATGTTGGTCATGCGGATGAGCGGTTCAGCCATGGTTCACGTCCCTGCCTGATGCCGGCGTTCCAGCCATGAATGGAGCGCCATCATGCCGAGAATGATGGCGCCGATGAAGATGTTGTAGGCAAGGCCGGGCACGCCGATCAGCACGATGCCGTTGCGCATGACGCGCAGGATCAGGATTCCGAGCACGGTGCCGATGATGGTGCCGCGTCCGCCGGTCAGCGCCGTGCCGCCGATCACCACCATGGCGATGACTTCGAGCTCGTAGCCGGTGCCGCTGTTGGGGTTGGCGGCCGATGTGCGCAGCGAGGAGATGACACCGGCCAGCGATGCCATCAGCGAGGACAGGATGAACAGGCCGATCTTGACGCCGTTGACGTTGACGCCGCGCGCGCGGGCGGCATTCGGGTTGCCGCCGGCTGCCTGGATCCAGTTGCCGGTGCGGCTCTGCGTCAGCACGTAGCCGAGTATTGCGGCCGCCGCGATGAACCAGAACAGCGACATGTAGATGCGGAACGGCCCGATGAAGAAATCGCCGACCAGCGCTTCGGCAAGCCAGCTGCCCTCCGCGCTCCAGGTGCGTTGCGGAAAGCCGTCGGTGACGAACAGCGCCGTGCCGCGCACCACCAGCAGCATGCCGAGCGTTACCAGGAAGGACGGGATCTTGAGCTGCGTGACGAACCAGCCATTGACCAGGCCGATGAAGGCGGCGACCAGCAGGGCGGCGAGGAAGCCGACTTCCAGCGAGGTCAGGCCGCTGTTGAACAGCGTCCACATCAGCACCGGCGAGAAGCCGAACAGCGAGCCGACCGAAAGGTCGAATTCGCCCGATGTCATCAACAGCGTCATCGCCAGCGCGATCAGCCCGAGTTCGACGGTGAAGGCCAGCGTGTTGGAGATGTTCTGCGGCGACAGGAAATCGCGGTTGATGCTCCAGAACACCGCGATTTCGATGATGAGCAGCACGAAGGGCCCGAATTCCGGCCTCGCGATCAGGCGTTGGGGGAGCGAACGGTTTTCCACTGATAACCCGCGACAGGAAGGGAAGGGCTGAACCTCCGCACATGGTGCGAAAGGTTCGGCGAAAAAGACAGTCGCGACCGCGGCTGCGGCCGCGACTGTTGGATATCCAGGTTATTTGCCGGACAGGATGTCGTCGTAGACCTGCGCGGTGTCCTTTTCATAGAGCGCGCCGGTGATGACGTTGAAGCCCGGAGGAATGCCCGACGCTGCCATGTTGGCGAGCGACAGTGCGACATAGCTGGTCGCCTGCGGGTCCTGCCATTGGCCGGCATTGACGTAGCCGGTCAGCACTTCCTGCGTGGTGTCGAGTGAGTTGCCCCAGCCGACCACCGGGATTTCGCCCGGCTTGATGCCGGCCTGGTCGAACACCCGCTTGATCGAGCCGGTGACCAGGTCGCCGAGGCCGATGATCGCCTTGACCTTGGCCTTGTTGGCGGTGAGGTAGTCGACCATGCGGTTGATGGCTTCGGCCTGGTCGAGCGTCGCTTCGGTGATCTCATAGGTGATCCCGAGCGGTTCGAAGACGCTCTTGATGCCTTCCTCTTCCTGCACGCCATAGGTGGCGCCGGGGATTTCGACCGGCATCCAGACGAAGTCGCCCTTCTTCACCAGGCCCTTGTCGACCAGATACTGTGCCCAGTGCTTGCCGAAGGTGACGTTGTCGCCGCCGACATAGGCGTTGAAGCTCGCCTTGGGATCGGGTGTGTTGAAATTGATGATCGGGATCTTGGCCGTGTTGGCTTCCTTGGTGATCTCGATCAGGCTGCCCGGATCGGGGCTGGTGGTGACGATGCCGTCGGCCTTGGCCGAGATCGCGGCGCGCACGGCCTCCTGCTGCGAGGCGACGTCACCATTGTGGAACGATGTGTTGACGGTGTTGCCGGTGTCCTTCGCCCATTGCTTGGCGCCGGCCAGGAAGTAGGTCCAGACCGGGTCGGCCGGGCCGCCATGCGAAATCCAGTAGAACGTCTTGGCCTGTGCCGCCGCCGGAATGGCCAGCGCCACAATCAAGCCAAGCACGAGTAATCGTAGCCTCGTCAGCATTTGCTTTCCTCCCATGTTGAAAAACGACCTCCACGTCCGGCGATGATCCGGGCCATGCCCGATCATTTCCTCCTGCCAGCGCCGCCCGGATGCTCAGAGCATCTTCTTTTCCAGCAGATGGCAAGCCTCCATTCGCCCAATGGATGGTGGCGCGATGCAACACGCCATCAGCGATCCCATCAGATCGCATCAGTTCGAGCAATTCCAGGAAAA
This sequence comes from Mesorhizobium caraganae, assembly GCF_016836705.1. Classification (GTDB taxonomy): domain Bacteria; phylum Pseudomonadota; class Alphaproteobacteria; order Rhizobiales; family Rhizobiaceae; genus Mesorhizobium; species Mesorhizobium caraganae. The sequence continues at coordinate 53,034 of NZ_JAFCGY010000010.1, forward strand.
GTGTGAAGCGGTTTTCCCGGGAAAAGCGCGCAGCGCTTTCCCTTGGGAATTGCGTCAAATCAAGAGATACAGATATTTCCGGGCAGGCAGGCGGTGCCGGAACTCAGGCGTGCATATTTTCCGGAATGCGCTCGGCCCGGCGGTTGCGCAACAGCTTGATCAGGCGGTCGAGCGCGAGCGCCAGCACCATCACGGCGCCGATCAGCCTGGAGATCAGGCCGTCCAGACGGTCGTGAAATTAAATCAGATTGGCTTTGGCGAGGTCGCGCATGAGATGGCTGGCGCCGTAGGTCCAGTGCGGGCAATCGGGCGACAGAAGCACGCGATTGACCAGCGCGCCGAATTTCTCCGACGAGATGGTGACGATGTCGCCGACCTTGTGGGTGAACCCCTTGCCCTTTTCGCCGCGGTCCTTCGACGGCACGAACATGGTGCCGAGATAAAGCGCCAGCCCGTCCGGATATTGGTGGTGTGGCCCCATGGCGGCGGCAACCAGCTCTTCCGGCGAACGGCTGATCTCGGCCATCGAACTCGCGCCCTCCAGCGAGAACCCGTCCTCGCCCTCGACTTTCAGCCGCACGATGGCCTGCTTCACGTCGTCGATGGCGAAGGTGTCGTCGAACAGCCGGATGAACGGGCCGAGCGAAGCTGAGGCATTGTTGTCCTTGGCCTTGCCGAGCAGCAGCGCCGAACGCCCCTCGACATCCCTGAGATTGACGTCGTTGCCGATGGTGGCGCCAACGATCCTGCCGCTGCTCGCCGCGATCATTGCGATCTCCGGCTCGGGATTGTTCCAGGTCGACACCGGATGCAGGCCGACATCGGCGCCAAAGCCGACCGACGCCATCGGCTGGCACTTGGTGAAGATCTCGGCGTCGGGCCCGATGCCGACTTCCAGATATTGCGACCAGGCGCCGCGCTGGATCAGCTTCGCCTTGATCTCCATCGCTTCGGGCGAACCGGGCTTCAGCTTCGACAGATCATGGCCGATCAGCCCGGCAATGTCGGCGCGGATGGCGTCGGCCTTTTCGGCCGAGCCGCGCGCCTGCTCCTCGATGACGCGCTCGAGCAGGCTTACCACGAAGGTGACGCCCGACGCCTTCACCGCCTGCAGGTCGACGGGCGAAAGGAGATATGGCTGCGCCGGATCGCGTGTGGCCTGAAAGCTGTTGGCGGCAATCGCCTCGAGCGCGCCGATCGGCTTGCCCTTGGCGGAGCGCACATATCCCGCCGGATCGGCCATCTCGCAGATATCGCGCACGGTTGGCGCGGCGCTTGAGGTGATGTCGAAGACAGTGCCGTCGCGCACCGTGACCACCAGCGGATGCGAGGCATCGCTCGCTTTGGCGCGGCCGATAAAGAGCCCGTCGGCGGGAAGCTGCGTTGGGTTCGTCATGGCTTACGGTCCTTTGAATGATCGCGAATGGGAGCTGGCCTGAAGGGCGCGGCACTTTCACCGGATTCACGCCAAAGGTCTATCCCGTGGCGCAGCCAATTGTCAGTGCTGACATGAAGCCATCTCTTTCAAAAAAATGAAACTAGCACTAGGATTTTCATTTTGCGCCATACTCCAGGTGAAGCCTTGCCCACGCCGTTTTCCGTCCCGATCTGGCAAAAGCCGCAGACCGCATCCACCTTTCAGTCGCTCGTCCCGGATCGCACGCTGGTGGATGTCGTCATCGTCGGCGGCGGCTTCATGGGCCTGTCGACGGCCTTGCATGCCGCCCGGCTTGGTCTCGGCGTTCAGGTGCTGGATGCCGGCGAGATCGGCCAGGGCGCCTCGGGCCTCAATGGCGGCCAGGTCATTCCCGGACTGAAATATGATCCCGAATGGCTGCTGGAGCATTTCGGCCCCAAGCGTGGCCAGGCATTGGTCGATTTCGCCGCCTCGACGGCGGATACGGTGTTCAATCTCATCCGTGACGAAAAACTGGCGGTGCCGTTCACGCGCAATGGCTGGATCCAGGCTGCGCACACCGAAACCGCTTTGACAGCGGCAGCGAACCGGGATCGCCAATGGCGGGCACGTGGCGCCGATGTCCGGCTTCTCAGCCAAAGCGAGATCGCTGCGATGACCGGCGCGCAAGGCTATCTCGGCGGCTGGCTCGACCGCCGCGCCGGCATCATCGATCCGCTCGCTTATACGCTGGAACTGGCGCGCATCGCTGCCGCGGCCGGCGCCAGGATTGCCGAGCGGCAGAAGGTGATGAAGCTGACCAGGGACGCCGGCGTTTGGCGTGTTTCGAGCGCAAACGGCGCCGAAGTGCGGGCCAAGGCGGTTGTACTGGCCACTAATGCCTATTCCGATGAATTGCTGCCTGGTCTCGCCGAGACGATCGTGCCGTTGCATTCCTTCCAGATCGCGACCGTGCCACTGTCGTCCAACCTTGCAGCGGCGATCTTGCCGGAAGGGCAAGCGGTGTCCGACTCCAGGCGCATCCTCGTCTACTATCGCAAGACAGCCGACGGCCGACTGGTGCTTGGTGGGCGCGGCCGCATGACGCTGCCCTCCAGCGAAGCGGACTGGGCGCATCTGCAGCGTGCACTTGTGAGGCTCTATCCGGCATTGGCCGATACCCCAATCGAGAAGCGCTGGTTCGGCCGCGTGGCGATGACGCCGGATCATCTGCCGCATATCCACGAACCTGAAAAAGGCTTGCTCGCCGTGGTTGGTTGCCAGGGCAGGGGCGTCGGCCTGATGAGCGCGCTGGGAAAATGCATGGCGGGCTACCTGGCGAACGGTGATGCAGCGCAATTGCCGTTCCCGCAGTCGCCGATCCGGCCGATCCCGTTTCATGCCTTCCGGCAGGTCGGCGTGGCAGCGACCATTGCCTGGTACCGGATGCTGGACGCCTTCGAGCGCTGATTGTGCGCCGGCCGTTCAGGCTCCGCGGATTCAGCTTGACAGTTTCAGGAATATGAAAAAAGTTAAGCCGATTTCATATTTCCATTGAGCAGTCCGATGTCGAGCATCGTTGCGTCTGAAGCGCCAGCAGGGTCCGGGTCGTCCCGAGGCTTCCGCTTTGCCATGTTGCTGCCGGGCGGACTGGTCACCTTCTTCCTGATCCTGTTTGCTCTTGGCCTGGTGCTGTTCCTCGCCTTGCGCGGCAATGACGGTTCGCTGCTCGGCGCCGGTTTTACGGCAGGCAATTTCATCACCGTGCTCTCTGATCCGCTGTACTGGACGGTGACGTTGCGCTCGCTGGTGATTGCCGGCCTGGTGACGCTGGCAACTGTCGTCACCGCCTATCCCGTCGCCTACTATCTCGCCTTCCATGCCGGCCGCCGCCGTGGACTGCTGCTGTTCCTGGTGACCCTGCCGTTCTGGACCAGCTATCTCCTGCGCGTCTTCGCCTGGAAGATCGTGCTAGCCTACAACGGCGTGTTGAACTCGGCGCTGATCCAAAGCGGCATCTGGTCGGAACCGACGCTGGCCTTCCTCAACACGCCCGCTGCGGTCGTCGTGACCTTGGCGCACGCCTACGCGCCCTTTGCCATCCTGCCGATCTATGTGGCACTCGACACCATTCCGAAATCGCTGCTCGAAGCCGCGTCCGATCTTGGTGCCAGACCCTTCACTACCTTTCGCCGCGTTGTCTTGCCCAATTCGATGCCGGGCGTGCTGGCGGCAGCCCTGGTCGTCTTCGTGCCGACGGTCGGCGACTATGTCACGCCGGCCATGGTCGGCGGTCCGGCCAGCACCATGATCGGCACGCTGATCCAGTCTCAGTTCGGCAAGGCCAATGACTGGCCGTTCGGCGCTGCACTCTCGGTCTGCGTGATGCTGGTCATCCTTTGCGTGGTGCTGGTCACGCGCTCTGCCGACCGCAAATTCGGCAGCCGCACATGAGCGCGGCGCGGACAGAAAATGGCGGTCGCTGGCTTGGCGTCTATGTCATCGCCTATCTCGTCTTTCTCTACCTGCCGGTCCTTTTGATCCCGCTGTTTTCCTTCAACAACTCCATCCAGGCAGCGTTTCCGCTGCAGGGCTTCACGCTCGAATGGTATGTCACGCTCTATGGCAATCCGGCGCTGTCCGGCGCGCTTTTGAACAGCCTCGTCATCGGCGTCGTGGCCGCCGCCGGCGCCACGCTCTGCGGCATCACCGTGTCCTACATGGACCTCTATGGCCGCTCGCCGCTGGCCGCCACCATCAGCGCCATCGCGCGGCTGCCGGTCCTGATCCCCGGCGTCATCGTCGGCATATCGCTGCTCATCCTCGTCAACCTCATCGGCCTCGGCCCGTCGCGCATCGCCATCGTTCTCGGCCACATACTGGTGGCGCTGCCGACAACAGTGGTGATCATGCGCAGCCGCTTTGCCGCCATCCCGAAAACCATTCGCGAGGCGGCGCTCGATCTCGGCGCGTCCGACTGGACCACGTTCCGGCGGGTGATGCTGCCGCTCAGCCTGCCAGCGATCATTTCGGCCTTCATGCTGGCGTTTCTGATTTCCTTCGACGAATTCATAGTCGTCTTCTTCCTCGCCGGCACCGAGCCGACGCTGCCGCTCTACATCTGGAGCCAGTTGCGGTTTCCCCGCTCGCTGCCGACCGTGATGGCGCTGGGGACTGCGATCCTGGCGGCGTCCTTCATCATTGCCGGCACAGCCGAATTGCTGCGCCACCGTGGCCTCGGCGCGAAACCATCCTGATGACAACAAAACAAGAGAGGAGAACTGAAATGGCATTCGACCTGACATCTGGCCTGAAATCGATCACCGGAAAGACAACCCGCACCGGGCTTGCCGCCCTTGCAATCGTCCTGTCGTCGACGGTCGCCTTCGCCGCCGACAAGCTGCAATATTTCACCTGGTCGGGCTATGAACTGCCCGACTTCAACAAGAGCTTCCTCGCGGCGCATCCCGATGGCGTCGAAGCCTCGATCTTCGGCGACGACGACGATGCCTTCACCAAGGTCAAGGCCGGCTTTCGCCCCGATATCGCGCATCCCTGCTACGACAAGGTGGCGCGATGGAACAAGGAAGGCCTGCTGCAGCCAATCGACACCAAGCGCATCAAGAACTGGGATTCGATTTTCCCGGTGTTCAAGAACCTGCCCGACATCCAGGCCGGCGACGGCAAGGTCTGGATGGTGCCGTGGGACTGGGGCAACACCTCGATCCTTTACCGCACCGATCTGGTCAAGAACCCGGAAGCAAGCTGGAACCTTCTGTGGGACAAGCAGTATGCCGGCCGCATGGCGACGATCGATGCCGTGCATGACACGCCGATCGTTGCCGCGCTGCTCGCCGGCGTCAATCCGTTCGACATGACGCCTGAGCAAATGGACAAGGTGGCGGAAAAACTGCGCGAGCAGCGCCCGCTGCTGTCCAGCTACACCACCGACATGACCTCGGTCGAACAGGCGCTGGCCAGCGGCCAGTTGGTCGCCGCCATGACCTGGAACGCGTCGGCCACTTCGCTGAAGAAGCAAGGCGTGCCGGTCGAGTTCATGAAGCCGAAGGAGGGCATGCTGACCTGGGCCTGCGGCTTCGTCATGCTGAAGGACGCCAAGAATGTCGACCTCGCCTACGACTTCATTAACAGCCGGCTCGACGCCGACTCGGGTAAGTACCTGATCCAGTCCTACGGCTATGGCAGCTCGCTGAGCACCGCCTTCGCCGGCGTGGCGAAGGACGAACTGGACAAGCTGCAATTGCCGGCGGATCCGGAAGTGATGCTGAAGTCGACAATCTTCACCGGACCGATGAAGCAGAATGACGATGTGGCGAAGATGTTCGAAAAGGTGAAGGCTGGCGGTTGAGCAGCGCAGACCTCACCTTCTCCCCTTGTGGGAGAAGGTGGATCGGCGCGCAGCGCCGAGACGGATGAGGGGTGCTCCAGCGGAGTGAGACGCTGGCGTTCCCTGGAACACCCCTCATCCGTCGCCTTCGGCTCCCCCTTCTCCCACAAGGGGAAAAGGGGGAGCCTAGCGGCGCTGCGCCCCGTCGATGTGAGAAGAGAACAAGGACCCACGCATGGACATGCTTGACGAGACAACCGAGAAGCCCAAAGACGATGCCGACATCCGCGTCGGCCGCCGTGTGCGGGCGCTGCGGCTGGAGCGCAATCTGTCGCTGGCCGAGCTTGCGGCCAAGGCCGGCGTGTCGATCGGGGCGCTGAGCCAGATCGAGCGCGGCCTGTCCTCTTTGCGCGTCAAGGTGATCTGGCCGCTGGCCTCGGCCCTCGACATAGAACCCTCGGCGCTGATCACCGACGGCAAGGATGCTGGCAACGATCTCTATTGCGTGCGTGCCGACAAAAGGCGGCAGCTCCTGGTCAAGTCCGAAGGCATCGCCAAGGCGCTGCTGTCGCCGCCGGGCGCGACGCTGACCGGGCTCCTGGTGACAGTCGAAGCCGACGGCGGCACGGCGGAAGCCTATGCGCATATCGGCCATGAGTTCGGCTACGTCCTGTCGGGCGAGGTCGAACTGGTGGTGGATTCGACAAAATATGTGCTGAAGACCGGCGACTCCTTTGCCTTCAAGAGCACGCTTCTGCACGCCTTCCGCAATCCCGGCACCGAGCGCTGCCAGATCCTCTGGGTCAACACCACCAAGCCGTCCGAGGTTCGCGATGGCGCTTGATGCTCTGGTACGCCTGGACAAGGTCTCGAAGGTGTTTCCCGGCGGCATTGTCGCGCTCGATGCCGTCGATCTCGACATCATCAGCGGCGAGTTCATCACGCTGCTCGGACCGTCGGGCTGTGGCAAGACCACCAGCCTGCGTGTCATTGCCGGTTTCGAGAGTCCGTCGAGCGGCAAGGTGCTGCTCGACGGCCGAGACATCACCGCGCTCAGGCCCTTCGACCGTCCGGTCAACACCGTGTTCCAGGACTATGCGCTGTTCCCGCATATGAACGTCGCCGAAAATGTCGGCTTCGGCCTGTCGCTGCGCAAGCTTTCAGGCAGCGAACAGGCCAAGCGCGTCCGTGAAGCGCTCGACATGGTCGGCCTTGCCGACAAGCTCGGCGCCCGCGTCTCCGAACTGTCGGGCGGCCAGCGCCAGCGGGTAGCACTCGCCCGCGCCATTGTCTGCGAGCCGCGCGTGCTGTTGCTCGACGAGCCGCTGTCGGCGCTCGACGCGCATCTGCGCGAACAGATGCAGGTCGAGCTGAAGCGGCTGCAGTCGCGCCTCGGCACCACCTTCGTCATGGTCACCCACGACCAGACCGAAGCGCTGTCGATCTCCGACCGCATCGTCGTCATGAACAAGGGCCGCGTCGAGCAGATCGCGCCTCCGGCGACGCTCTACGACCGGCCGGCGACGACATTCGTCGCGAGCTTCATCGGCACGATGAACTTGCTTAAGTCGAGCTTCATCGGCCGCGACGGTGACCGCCTGCGCTTCGCCGCCGGCGGGCTCTCGCTGGAAGCAACATCCGAGACCGGCGATATGCCCGCCGAGGGTGCCGAACGCACCATCGGCGTCCGTCCCGAGGATCTGCTGGCCACCACCGACGCCGCCGCCGGCACCGCGCCGGCGCGCGTCAACTCCATCGTCTTCCATGGTCGCACGCTGCGGCTGCACGCCGAACTCGGCCAGGGGCTGCCGGTGGTGATCGACGCCCCGCGCCAGTCCGAAGGCTTTCAATTCAGCGTCGGCGACGTGGCGCATATCAGTCTGCGCCGTGGCGCCAACTGCCCTATGCTGCCAAGCTGATCCGCCCCAAGATCCAGCGGCTGATCGAAGCCGGCATCAAGGAAGGCGCGACGCTGGTCACCGGTGGCCCCGGCCGGCCGGAGCGTCTCAACCGCGGCTACGTAGGCTTCGACGACGCCAGTATCGACCGGCAAACGGTTCAGGCAATTTGAACCTGTCGGGCGTTGGCGCCGCCCCTCATTGTCCTGCCGGACATTTCTCCCCGTATAGTGACGGGGAGAAAAACGCTGTCGTCTGCGATTTCGCCAATCGCTAGCGTCGCAGGAAAGGCGCCGAGGTCGCGGCCAGCTTCCTTCTCCCCGTCACTATACGGGGAGAAGGTGCCGGCAGGCGGATGAGGGGCTGCGCCGACTCCGGCAATCGGCTCGCCTCTTGATTTGTTCTCTTTATGTTCTAGATTGATCGATCTTGCCAATCTGCCGGGTGAGATCGGTTATGCGTGAGTTACCTACATTCGGGACTGACAAAAATGGCCAGCGCTTCTTCGAATGGAAAGACTTGGAGCGACATTTCGAGGACCGAATATTCTTCGCTATCCTTACCGAAAGGACGATCGCTGGTCCTCTCGCGCGGAACGCCGTCACTTTGGATCGCGAACTGGGATTGCAAAGCTGGTTTGTTCCGGAAGACCACCTCCATATCTCGCTCGTCGGTCTCGGCGACCATGATGGATTTCCGGAAGCGCTGGTAGAAGATGCCTGCCGCATAGGTTCGATGATCGTTGCGAAAGCGTTCGAAGTTTCTTTCGATCGCTTGTCGGCTTTTGGCGGAGGTTCGCTTGTTCTTCGCGGTGGCAGTGGCAGCAATCCGGCGCTGCAAGAATTCTGGCGCAACCTCACCGCACTGATTTCCGACAGCCCCTTAAAACGCTTTCTCACAAACTCCATTGAGCCGCATGTCACGCTGCTTCGCGACGAAGCGCGTGTTCCCCGTCCGGGAGCTGTCGATTGATCCAGTCAGCTGGACAGTCCGGGATTTTGTGCTGATCCACAGTCTCATCGGCAAGAGTGTCTATAAGGAGCGTGGGCGCTGGCAACTGATCGGTCAGGACGATGCCTTGGCCGGCATGTGAGCCGCCGCCCAACTCGTCGTCACATAGCCGCGCTATATCAATCGTCCTGACACCAGTTGTCAGCTACCGAGCGTCCTAACGGTGGCATGCCGGCATGCGGCCCCCTACTTGGGATGCGTCTGAACAGGAGGAACATCATGACCACTGCGGAACTTGCCAAGGATTTCACCGAACTCCTCAAGCAGGGCGACAGCCACAGCGCTGCCGCGAAATACAATGCCGACGACATCGTCAGCTATGAGGCGATGGAAGGGCCGATGGCTGTCTGCAACGGCAAGGAAGCCGTTAAGCAGAAGGGCGAATGGTGGGAAGCGAACCATGAGGTCCATGGCGGCTCGATCGAGGGTCCCTATGTCAACGGCGACCAGTTCGCGGTGCGCTTCAAGTTTGACATTACGCCCAAGGCGACAGGCGAGCGTGTCACCATGGACGAGGTTGGTGTGTACACGGTCAAGAACGGCAAGATCACCGAAGAGCGCTTCTACTACTGAGGGCCGGAATGCCGCCGGCTCCCGGTTCGCTTGCATGATTTAAGAATGGCGGCCGGGACACTGTCCTGGCCGCCGGGCGAAAAACTCAAATCGTCTTCACATATTGCGCCAGCTGATCGGCCACCGTGCCCCAGCCATCGAAGAAGCCCATCTCTTCATGGTTGTTGCGGGTGGCCGCGTCGCGGTGGATGGCGGTTGCGGTGTAGCGCGTGCCCTTGCCGTCCGGCTTAAGCGAAATGACTGCGGTGATGAAGGGCTCGCCCGACGGCCGGTAGCCCGGCAGCAGCGCGTCCGTCCACACCAGACGCTCGTTCTCCACTATGTCGAGATAGCAGCAACGGCGGTCGTTGACCTCTGTGCCGTCGGGCGACTGCATGCGTGTCCGGAACAGCCCGCCTGGCCTGAGATCGATCTCGCAATCGGTGATCAGCCAGGGCTTTGGGGTGAACCATTGCTTGACATGCTCCGGCACCGTCATGGCGCGCCACAAGAGTTCGCGCGGCGCGTCGAGCTTGCGCTCAAGGGTCAGATCCAGTCTGGGGTCGGGCTTGAAAGGATAACTCACTTTTCCTGCTCCTTGAGGCTCATCACATAGGCGTCGAACTGGTCGAGGCGGCGCTCCCACAGCGCGCGCTGTTCGGCCAGCCAGTTTTCGGCGAGCTGCAGCGGCTCGGGCGCCAGCTGATAGGTCCTGGTGCGACCGATCTTTTCCGATCGCACCAGCCCGCAGCCTTCCAGCACCTTGAGATGCTCGATGAAGGAAGGCAGCGCCATTTCGAAAGGCTGCGCCAGTTCGCTGACCGAGGCCGGGCTGCGGTTCAGCCGTTCGACCACGCGCCGCCGCGTCGGGTCGGCCAGCGCTCGAAAGATGCCATCGATCGGCGGAGGGCTTGTAGTAGCAGGTTGCAGATTGGTCATCACGACGCCCGCTCCACATGATAGGTGAGCACCACAGCGCCATTGCCGAAGGAACGCGTGTCGACAAGCTTGAGGTCGGTCGCGTCCTCCGTCCTGTCGAAAAGCTGGGCGCCGCTGCCCAGGATGACCGGGAACACCATCAGCCGATATTCGTCGACGAGATCGTGCTGCTTGAGCGCGTTGACCAGCCTGCGGCTGCCGCCAACCAAGATATCGCCTTTCATCTCCCACTTGAGTTTGCGTATCGCGGCGATCGGATCGCCTTGCAGCAGGGTGGTGTTGTTCCATGCCGGATTCCTCAGAGTCGAGGAGACGACATATTTCGCCATACCGTTCATCCGGTCGGCGAATGGCCCCTTGTAGGTCGGCCAGGCGCCGGCGAAGCTTTCATAGGTCACCCGGCCGATGAGCAGCGCTTCGTGGTCGAGCACCTCCTGGAATTTGTATTCGATCATGCCGGCCTCGTGGCGCTTGCCGACCCAGTTGGTGTGGCGGAAACCCGGCTCGCCGCCCGGCGCTTCCGTCACGCCATCGAGGGAGATCAATTCCGACACAACGATCCTTGCCATGGCTTTTCCTTTACCGATTTCGCAAACACTTAGGAAATTTCCTTAGTATTGGCAAGGCCTAAAAATGCGCTGGTAGCGGTCGGGATGCTGGCAAAGCGGGAAGGGCGGTTTTAGGCTGTCTGGCGGATTCGACACTCAGCCTTGGGAAGCGTGTTTTGACGATCACCATGTACGGCATCACCACCTGCGACACGATCAGGAAGGCGCGCACCTGGCTGGAGGGCCACGATGTGCCCTACCGGTTCCACGACTACCGGGCCGAGGGGATCGACGCGGGCAAGCTGGACGGCTGGATCGGCAAGGTCGGCTGGGAAAAGCTTCTCAACAAGGGCAGCACGACGTTTCGCGAGCTCCCGGACAAGGACAAGGCCGGCCTCGACGAGAAGAAGGCCAAGAAGCTGATGGTGGCCAAGCCGACCATGATCAAGCGTCCGGTGCTTGAGGTGGGGGATCGGATTTTGGTTGGGTTCAAGGCCGATGTTTATGAGGCGGAAGTGGGGAAGTAGATCTTCACCGCCGCGATCCTTCGCGCCCCCCTCTGTCCTGCCGGACATCTCCCCCACGAGGGGGGAGATTGGCGGTATTGGCGCCTCGCTTATCCTGCAACGCTGGTGATTGGCGAAAGCTCGCGTGACGTCTGATCTCCCCCCATGTGGGGGAGATGTCCGGCAGGACAGAGGGGGGCGCTATCCCGCCGGCTTCTGAATTCCGATCGGCTCAGCCTGTCCCGCGCAAATACCCCGCCAGCGCCACCGCATTGTTGTGCGCTTCATCATGCGCACCGTAGAGCAGCGTCACCTTGCCCTTGCCGAGCAAGCCGCGCAGCTGCGCCACCGCCTCGCCGTTCCCGTCCAGCTCGACCGCATACCGCTTCCGAAACTCCGCCCACCGAGCCGGCTCATGCCCGAACCATTTTCGCAATTCATCGCTCGGCGCGATGTCCTTCAGCCACAGCGTCAGCGCGGCGCTCTCCTTGCTGACCCCGCGTGGCCAGATACGATCGACCAGCACCCGCTGCCCGTCATCGGGCGCGGGTGGCTCGTAGACGCGTTTAACCGCCAGTTCGAAGGTCATCCGACCCTCCGCAAGCTCAGGCCCACTCACCCTTGCGCATCACCGGCACGCGAGCGCCGTCCTTGTGGACGCCGTCGATGTCGATCTTGTCCGAGCCGATCATCCAGTCGATGTGGATAAAACTCTTGTTGCCGCCGCGCTGGGCGATCTCGTCCTGGCTGAGCGAGGCGCCGTTGACGAAGCATTTCGAATAGCATTGTCCGAGCGCGATGTGGCAGGCGGCGTTCTCGTCGAACAGCGTGTTGAAGAACAGCAGGCCGCTGGCCGAGATCGGTGAGGAATGCGGCACCAGCGCCACTTCGCCGAGACGGCGCGAACCCTCGTCGGTGTCGAGCACCTTCTTCAGCACGTCCTCGCCCTTCGAAGCCTTGGCCTCGACGATCCTGCCGTCCTGGAAACGAACCGAAATGTCGTCGATCAGCGTGCCCTGGTAGGACAGCGGCTTGGTCGAGGAGACATGTCCGGAGACGCGCCGTGCATGCGGCGTGGTGAAGACTTCCTCGGTCGGGATGTTGGGGTTGCAGGTGACGCCGTTCTTGGCCGTCGAGGCGCCGCCCATCCATTCATGGCCGTCGGCCAGCCCGACTGTGAGGTCGGTGCCAGGGCCGGTGAAATGCAAGGCATGGAAATTGTGGCCGTTCAGCCACTCGGTGCGGCCGCGCAGCGCTGCATTGTGCGCCGTCCAGTTTGCGATCGGATCTTCCACATCGACCCGCGATGCCGAAAAGATGGCATCGGCGAGCTTGACCACGGCGACATCGTCGGCGTCACCGGGGAAGACCTGCTTGGCCCAGGCGAGATCGGGATAGGCGACGATGTTCCAGTTGATGTCGAAGCCGGTGATCTTCTCCAGCGCCGGCTGGTAGGCCATCGAGTTCGCCTTGTTGGCGCGCGCCACCTTGGCCGGGTCCTGCGCCGACAACAGCGACGGGTCTTCGCCGCGCACGGCCAGCCGTGCCGCATTGTTGGAAAAGGCTTTCGCCATTCCCTCATACATCCAGCCGGCGGCGCGGTCGAAGCCGGCGTCCGCGCCGTAGCGGAAGCGCGCCAGCGTGATCTCGTCATCGTTGAAGATCGGCGTCACCAGCCCGGCGCCGGCCTTGTAGGCATGCTCGACAATGCGCCTGGTCAGCGGCAGCGCGGCGATCGACGAGGTCAGCACCAGATCCTGCCCCGGCTGCAATTGCAGCCCGACCTTGATGGCGACTTCCGCCAGCCTGTCGAGCTTCACCGGGTCGATCGTTGCGGAAACGCCGCGCGAATGTGTGGTCATGATCCTGCCTGCCTTGGTCTTGGGGTGAAGCTTCCAACATAGAGCGGCGCGGTTATGCTTTCCAGCACCGTCGCGGCAGCCAGCTTTACGCCGCACTCTCCAGCGCACTGAACTGCGCCATGGTCTGCGCGATCTCCTCGCGGATCCAGACCTTGAAATCCCGCACCTTGCGGCTTTCGGTTTTGGTCGCCGAGGTCACCAGCCAGTAGCCGAGGCCACTCTGCGCCCGCACGCCGAAAGGCGCGACCAGCCGGCCATCGGCCAATGCGTCAGCGGCCAGCAACTGCCACGCAAGCATCACGCCATGCCCGGCGATCGCCGATTCCAGGCACAGCATCGGGTCGGTGAAGCGCGCACCCTTGCGGAAGGTGACCGGTTCGGCCCCTGCGGCTTTGAACCAGCTCTCCCAGCTGATCATCGCTCGCTCATCGGTGATGGCGCAGGTCTGCGCCAGGTCGTCGATCGACTTCAGCTTCTTGGCGATCACCGGCGCGCAGACCGGAAACACTTCCTGCGGCAGCAGCAGTTCCGCCCGCCCGCCCGGCCATTTGCCGTCGCCGAGCCGAATGGCGAGATCGATGTCGGAGCGCTCGAGATCGGCGAGCCGCACCGAGGCGTCGACGCGCAACAGCACGTTTGGGTGCCGATCGAAATGCCGCGACAGCCTGGGCAGCAGCCATTTCGAGGCGAAGGCTGGCGCTACCGAAACCACCAGCGTGCATTGGTTTGCCTCGTCGGCAAGCGCCACCGCCTGCGCAAGTTCGCGAAAACCCGCGCCCAGCCTGGCGGAAAACACCCTGCCGAATTCGGTCAGCACCAGCCCGCTCGCCGTTCGTTCGAACAGCGCCTGTCCGAGTTGCTTCTCGGTGCGGTTGATCTGCTGGCTGACGGCGCTGACAGAGACGTTGAGTTCGCCGGCGGCCGCCGCGAGCGAGCCGAGGCGGGCAACGGTTTCGACGGCGCGCAAGCCGTTGAGATGGACGCGGTTCAGCATAGCCATTTCAGTTTTTCTAAACCGCTACGGCTGAAATCTCAATTGAAAGACAGCCCGACAAGGCAGATTTTAGCGGGACAGTCAGACCGAGGAGGCGAGGATGGTGACAATCCTGTCATTGCTCAAGATCTTTGCGGCCGTGGGCGCGCGGCGGGCCCCGCGCCAAAATGGCGATGCCGTCAATTGGGCGACCGATCCGCTGTCTCATCCGGTGCTCGACACCATGTCGGAGCGCGAACTCGGCGACATTCCGTTCCGACTGACAGCGCGGCGCACCGCGTATGAGACGAGCGCGGTCGCTTGAAACGGCCAATTGCCAGAACTTTGCGCTGCCCCTCACCTGCCTGCCGGCATCCTCTCCCCGTCTAGTGACGGGGAGAGGGGCGCTCTCGTCCACGATTTCGCCAATCTCCAGCGTTGCAAGCATTGCGCCAACGCTGCGGCCAGCCCCTTCTCCCCGTCACTATACGGGGAGAAGTGCCCGGCAGGGCGATGAGGGGCAGCGCAGGCGCTGTGAATTTCTGCGCTTATAGGGCCAAGACATTCGAGGCGCTTGCGTCGCTCTGCTGGCCCAACGCAGGCGCATTGTTTCGGCTGCGTCTACCCTTATTGTGCGCTGCAATGAATGCCGCGCCGTCACCCCTTCGCCTCGCTCTCGCCGGCATGATTGCCATGGCCGTCGCCATGGGCATCGGCCGCTTCGTCTACACGCCGATCCTGCCGGGCATGATGGAAGAACTGCATCTGTCGCCCCCCGATGCCGGCTGGATCGCGTCGGCCAATTATCTCGGCTACCTCGTCGGCGCGCTTGCCGCGGCCGGCGGCTGGGCGCATGGGCGCGAGCGCATGCTGATGTTTGGCGGCCTTGCCGCAAGTGCTGCGCTCGCCGCCCTGATGGGGCTGACCGAGACGATGGCGTCCTTTGTCGTCATCCGTTTCCTCGCCGGTCTGGCCAGCGCCTTCGTCATGGTGTTCATGGCCAGCATCGTCTTTGGTCATCTGGCTGCCGCCAACAGAAGCGATCTGCAGGCGCTGCATTTCGGTGGCGTTGGCCTCGGCATCGCGGCATCCTCGGCGCTGATGGCTCTTCTGGTCACCGACCATGCCGGCTGGCCGGCGGGCTGGCTGTGGTCGGCGGCAATCTCCGCTTGCGGCCTGGCGCTGGTCGCCTGGCTCGCTGGCGGCACCGCGCCCGCCAGTGGCGTGGCCGGCCGCGAACCGGCGCTGCCCAAGGACCGCTCGCTGGTGAAGGTCATCATCGCCTATGGCCTGTTCGGCTTCGGCTATGTGGTTACGGCAACCTTCCTCGTCGCCATCGTGCGCCAGGGTGGCGGCGGCCGCGTCTTCGAGGCAACCGTCTGGATGGTCACCGGCCTTGCCGGCTTTCCCTCGGTCTGGCTCTGGCAGAAGATATCGGCACGGATCGGGCTCTACGCAGCCTATGCCCTGGGCTGCCTGGTTGAGGTGGTCGGCGTCACCGCCAGCGTCGCCATGGGCGGCGCCATCGGGCCGCTGCTCGGCGGCGTCCTGCTCGGCGGCACCTTCATCGCCATCACCGCGCTCGGCCTGCAGACAGCAAGGCTGCTCGTGCCACAGGCGCCGCGCCGCATCTTCGCGCTGATGACTGCGTCCTTCGGCATCGGCCAGATTGTCGGCCCGATCGTCGCCGGCCTTCTGGCGCAGGCCTCGGGCAACTTCTTCCTCGCCTCGATCGTAGCTGCTGCCGTATTGCTGGTATCTGCTGGGATTACCTGGTCGGCTGCGCCAAAATCGCCATGATTGTGGTCTTGCTCGATGCCGGGCATCGGGCACGGGCATTTGCTTTGCACCTAATGTGTGACTTTATGCCCGCTAACCAGCAACCCCGCTGATTTGCGCATCGACCGAGGAAATCGCCACAGTGTTCGTATCCTTCTTCCCGCAGCCGAAGCTATTTTTTAGCTCGGCGGTCTTCTGGAGCCTTGTCGCGATCCTGTTGTGGTTTTTTGGAGGTGAGCAACTTGGCACAGTTTTCGGGCTGCCGCCCACCGCCGAAGGGGTTGATAAGATCGTTGGCGTCTCGCTGTTTTGGTCGAAGCCCTTCATATGGTTCTATATATATTTCGCCGCTATCGTCTTCATTTTTTATGGGTTTTGGGCATGGTACCGACCTCATCCCTGGTTGAATTGGTCGATCCTCGGAACTTCGCTAATTCTATTCGTGACCTACTACCAAGTTCAGGTAAGCGTTGCTTTTAACGATTGGTATGGGCCCTTCTATGATCTTATTCAGAAGGCTTTGGGTACGCCATACTCAACAACGCCATGGGATTTTTATAGCCAATTGCTGACGATTACCTGGATTGCGCTTCTAGCGGTGACTGTCGGAGTTCTGAATCGGTTTTTCGTCAGTCACTGGATCTTTCGCTGGCGTACAGCGATGAATGATTACTATATGGCTAACTGGGAGAAACTGAGGCGTATCGAAGGGGCTTCACAGCGTGTTCAAGAAGACACTATGCGGTTCTCGACTACAATGGAAGGCTTGGGCGTAAGCTTGGTCAGCTCTGTAATGACATTGATCGCGTTTCTGCCGGTGCTGCTGCATCTTTCTGAGAATGTCACGGAGCTGCCGATAGTCGGCGCGGTGCCTTATTCCCTAGTGGTTGTGGCTATCTTCTGGTCACTTTTCGGAACAACTTTCCTAGCATTGGTCGGCATCAAGCTGCCGGGACTTGAGTTTCGCAATCAGCGTGTCGAGGCAGCCTATCGCAAAGAACTGGTATATGGTGAGGATGACATGGATCGCGCTCAGCCACCAACAGTGGTTGAGTTGTTTCGTAACGTTCGAAAGAATTATTTCAGACTATACTTCCACTATGTATATTTCAACGTAGCTAGGATATTCTATCTTCAGATTGACAATATTTTCCCATACATTGTCCTTGTTCCAACGATGGTGGCCGGCAAGATTAAGCTTGGCGCTCTAAATCAAATTCTAAATTCCTTTGATCAGGTTCGATCCTCGTTCCAATATCTGGTCAACTCTTGGCCAACGATTGTCGAGTTGCTCTCGATCTACAAGCGTCTGCGCGCCTTCGAGGCAACGATACATGGCGAGCCGCTCCCCGACATCGATCGGCGTTTCGCTGAGCGCCAAGCTCAGGAGCCGGATCCAGCCTGATCACATTTCGGAGAGGAAGTGGGCGTTGGATGGACGTGGGCGGCTCAGCCGCCCACCGCCGCCTGCCGCTCGCCGCCAGGTTCCCGCGCGACATAATCGCGAAAACTGATGCACTCGACATCTGACATGACGCAGGTCTCGCCGGCAAAGCGTTCCAGCGCGTTCCAGTAGGCGCCGTCATTCATCAGCGTGAAGTGGAAGCTGAGCACCAGCGGAATGCGCTTGCCCTGATATTGTTTGTCGAAGGCGGCGCGGAACGCCTGATAGGTCCGCTCGCTGAACTCGGCCGCCTGGCTCGGTCGCTCGAAGCCGCCGGAATGGCGGACATAAAGATTGTAGTCCATGGCGATCACCGGCCTTGAACTCGGGCCTTCCGGGATCTGCGGCAATGAAAAGCGGGTGAGGCCGCCGGTCGGCGGCTCGACCGGACCTTTCGAAACACCGCTGGCATCATAGTGGTAGCCGGCTTCAGGCAGGGCCTCATAGAGTCCTTTGCTGGTCGACAAATAGGGCGCGCGAAAGCCGACAACGGCATGGGCAATATCGTGCCAGCCGTTGGGTTCCGGCGTGATGCCGTTGATCGAATAGGCGTTCTCCAGAATGCGCTCGAACGAGGCGAATTCCTTCAGCCAGTCGGCCTTGCTCCAGTCCTTGCCGTCGAAATGGCCGCAGCCATGGCTGGCAATGTCGTGGCCTTCCGACGCGGCGAGCCCGATCTGGTCCAGCCGGTCCGCGACCTCCTGTTTCGAGGCGGCGAAGCCGATGTTGGATTTGCCCGCGGATTTGCCCGGCGGCGTGTATTCGGCGCGCGTCTGCTGCGACAAGAGGAAGACGCAGGACAGAAAATAGGTGAAATGCGCGCCGGTGCGCTTGGCCAGCGCCCGGCTGCGCTGCCATTGCGAGATCTCGCGGGCGCTGTCGAACGAGATGATGACTACTTGCTTCGGCTTGGCCGGGACGGGTGCGGCCGGCGGGTCGGCGAAAGCAGCGCCCGCCGTGGCAAGCACGGCTGTGGAAAACGCAACAACGCGGGACAGAAGAGGCATCGGCTGTTCTGGGCTTGATCGGAGGCAGTCAAAGCCGGCTATCGGCAAAATGTGGCGTGGGTGCGGTCGGTGCCCGGAGCATGATCCCGAAAGTGGAGGCCGGTTTTCGGAAAAGATCATGCTCAAAAAAGGAAATGGAGCCCCATCCCGACCCCGTCGGGATGGAACAGGCTCCAGCCGCCTGCCCGGCGATTAGCCGATTTTCCTGCCCAGCCCCTTCCATGCCGACAAAATTTCGCTAAAACGCGGGCTCAAGAAGCGCCCCTGTTGGGGCAGCAATGGTTTTGATTGATGTCCGACGACAGTTTTATCCGCGAAGTCAACGACGAGATCCGTCGCGAGCAGGCGCAGGCGCTGTGGGACCGTTTCGGTCCGGCGATCCTTGGCCTTGCCATCCTGGTGGTGCTCGGCACCGCCGCCTTCGTCGGCTACCGCTATTGGGACGAGAGCCGCGCCAACCGCTCCGGCGATGCCTTCTCGCAGGCGCTGAAGCTTGCCAATGACGGCAAGAGCGACGATGCGCTGACCGCGCTTCAGCAGCTGGAAAAGGATGGCTACGGCGCCTATCCGCTGCTCGCCCGCATGCGCGCGGCAACCGTCAAGGCCGACAAGGGCGACTTTGCCGCCGCCGTCGCCGATTTCGACGGCGTCGCCGCCGACACCGCCATTCCCCAGGGCATTCGCGACATGGCGCGCCTGCGGGCAGCCCTGCTGCTCGTCGACCACGGCTCCTTCGCCGACGTCTCCAGCCGCGTCGAGGCGCTCACCGCCGACAACAACACGCTGCGCCACACGGCGCGCGAAGCGCTCGGCCTTGCCGCCTGGAAGGAAGGCAAGACCCAGGACGCACTGAAACTGTTCGACCAGATCGCGGCCGATGACGGCGCCCCGCGCAATGCGCGCCAGCGGGCCACCTTGATGTCGGAACTGATCCGCGGCTCGGGCGCGTCATGATACGCTTCGCCCAAAGCCTGCCCTCGGGCCTGACCCAAGGGTGCGCTGCGGTTTGGGCGATGACATGGATGACGAGGGCCGGATGAGCTTCAAAGTCGCCATTATCGGCCGGCCCAATGTCGGCAAATCGACGCTTTTCAACCGGCTGGTGGGAAGGAAGCTGGCGCTTGTCGACGACACGCCGGGCGTCACCCGCGACCGTCGCGTCCACGCGGCCAAACTCTATGACCTGCATTTCGATGTCATCGACACTGCCGGTTTCGAGGACGCGGCCGCCTCGACACTGCCCGGCCGCATGCGGGCGCAGACCGAGATCGCCATCCGCGAAGCCGACCTGATCTTCTTCACCATCGACGCCAAGTCCGGCCTGCTGCCTGACGACCGCACCTTTGCCGAGATCGTTCGCAAGTCCGGCAAGCCGGTGGTGCTGGTCGCCAACAAGGCCGAGGCCAAGGGCGCCCAGGGCGGTATGCTGGAAGCCTGGGAGCTGGGCCTGGGCGAGCCGATCCCGGTCTCGGCCGAGCACGGCCAGGGCATGCCCGACCTGCGCGACGCTGTCATCGAAGCCCTTGGTGAGAAGCGCGCATTCGACGAGGAAGAGGACGACGCCGAGGAAGAGGTCGCCGCCAGCGAGGTTTTGATCGGCGAGGACATCACCGATCCCGATGCCGAGCCCGCCTATGACGACACCAAGCCGATGCGCATCGCCGTCGTCGGCCGCCCCAATGCCGGCAAGTCGACGCTGATCAACGCGCTGATCGGCGAGGAACGGCTGCTGACCGGCCCGGAAGCCGGCATCACCCGCGATTCCATCTCTGTCGACTGGGACTGGCATGGTCGGCGGCTGAAGCTGTTCGACACCGCCGGCATGCGCCGCAAGGCCAGGATCCACGAAAAGCTGGAAGTGATGTCGGTGCAGGACGGCCTGCGCGCCATCCGCTTTGCCGAGATCGTCATTATCGTGCTCGACGCCACCATCCCCTTCGAGAAGCAGGACCTGCAGATCGCCGACCTGATCATCAGGGAGGGCAGGGCGCCGGTCATCGCCTTCAACAAATGGGACCTGATCGACAATCCGCAGGAGCTGCTGGCCGAGTTGCGCGAAAAGACCGGGCGGCTCTTGCCGCAGGTACGCGGCATCCAGGCGGTGACGGTTTCGGCCGAGACCGGGCGCGGCCTCGACAAGCTGATGGATGCCGTCATCAAGACGCACAAGGTGTGGAACAGCCGCGTTTCCACCGGCAAGCTCAACCGCTGGCTGGAAGGCATACTGGCGCATCATCCGCCGCCCGCCGTTGCGGGCCGCCGGCTCAAGGTCAAATATGTGACGCAAGCCAAGACGCGGCCGCCGGGCTTTGTCGTCCAGTGCTCGCGGCCCGACGCGATGCCGCAATCCTACGTCCGCTATCTCTCCAACAGCCTGCGCGAAGCCTTCGACATGCCGGGCGTGCCGATCAGGATAGCGCTGCGCACTTCGGACAACCCGTTCGCGGGGAGAGCGAACAAGCGCAAGTGAGCGATGGTGGTTGGCCGAAGCTTCGTCATCCTAGGGCGGAGCAGGAGCGAAGCTCCGTCGCGGAGACCCTAGGATCCATGCCGTTACCTTTGCCGAAGAATACAGCGGAGTAGAATTTCTTCACCGCAGCATCGTTCAGAAGTCGCGGCATGGATCCTCGGGTCTGCGCCTCGTCGCTACGCTCCTTGCTTCGCCCGTGGATGACGAAGTGATGGGCGTTTCGGCCAAGAGCCTAAGCGACCTCCCTCAGCCGCGCACCCTGCGGCAGCGCCTCTATCGCCGCCTGCAACAATATGTCCGCCAGCCGCGCCGCAACCGGATCCAGTTCGGCGTCCTTCTGGTGCAGCACCAGCGCCATTGTCGGCAGCGCGGGCAAACCGAGCAGCTGCGGCGCCATCGCCCTGACATTGGCCGGCAGGCCGATATCTGTGCGGATCGTCAGCCCCAGCCCCGCCGCCACAGCCGCCCAGATGCCGCCGAGGCTGGGGCTGGAGAAGGCCATCCGCCACGGCAGACCGGCGCGGTCCAGCGTTTCCGTCGTCACCGTGCGCAACAGGCAGGGGGCTTCCAGCGCCACCAGCGGCAGCGCCTCGCCCTCGCGCAGGCTGGTCTCGATCAGCTTGGCCGGGCCGATCCAGCGCAACTGCGCATCGCCGACATGCCGGCTGTAGGGCAGCGCCTGGCCGCTGTCCCAGGCCAGCGCAATGTCGAGGTTGCCTGATGTGATCCTCTCGGCAAGTTCATAGCTGCGTCCAATCCTGGCCTCGATCTTGACCTTGGGGTGCGCGCGGGCGAAGCGCCCGAGCACCTCCGGCAACACCGCCTCGCCAAAATCCTCCTGCAGGCCAAGCCTGACCCAGCCTTCCAGTTCGACGTCGTGGATGGCGGAGGCCGCCTCGTCGTTCAACTCGAGCAGCCGCCTGGCATAGCCGAGCATGGTCTCGCCGGCTTCGGTCAGCGCCAGGCCTCGGCCTGACTTGCGGAAGATCGGCGTCGCCGCCTGCTCCTCCAGCTTCTTCAGTTGCGCGCTGACCGCCGAGGTCGAGCGTCCGAGCCGGTCGGCGGCCTTGGCGAAGCTGCCGAGTTCCATGCCGGTGACGAAGCTTCTGAGGACATCGAGGTCGAAGGTTACGCGCCGCATGGAACAATCCTGCTTTTCGGGAATAATAGTCAAAAACTTCCCGATATTCGGGATGAAGTTATGGCGGTAAAGACGAGGCGTCAAGGGTTCGGAAGGGCCATTACAGGAGTTCCACCATGTCGATTGCCGACGCAAATTGTGAGCAACGCCGGATTGGTCGAGCAGCCGCCGTCACCGCCATTTCGAAGGCCGAACGATTTCGCGCCAATCATCGCTGGAAGGTGCTCGGCATCGGCGTTGCCGCCAATGCCAGTTTCTCCGCCACCTTCGCCGGCATACCGGCGGCAGCGGTGTTTCTGCGCTCGGGCTATCAGCTCTCCAACGGCAATCTCGGCCTCGTCCTCGGCCTCCTCGGCCTGGGCGTCGCCTTGAGCGAACTGCCCTGGGGCCTGCTCACCGACCGCTGGGGCGATCGCGGCGTGCTGTTGACCGGGCTCGGCGCGACGGCGGCCTGGCTTGCGCTGATGGCGTTGTTCATCGTGCCGTCGGCTACTTATCTGCCTGGCGTTGCGATGCTGGCCGCATGCCTTCTCGTCACCGGCCTGCTCGGCGGCAGCGTCAACGGTTCCAGCGGCCGCGCCATCATGGCCTGGCTCCATGAGGGCGAGCGTGGTTTTGCGATGAGCATCAGGCAGACGGCGGTGCCGCTCGGCGGCGGGCTCGGCGCGCTGGTCCTGCCGTCGCTGGCCTCAGCCCATGGCTTCTCGGCGGTCTTCGGGCTGCTGGCCGCCGTGAACGCAGTCTCGGCGCTGTTTGCCTGGCGCTGGCTGCATCAACCGCCGGAAGCCGACCCGGAGATCGACAATGCCGGAGGCATTGCGACGACAAAGCCGGCCGGCCCGGCGCCGCTGCGCAATGTCGAGGTCTGGCGCATCGCCACCGCCATCGGCCTGATTTGCTTTCCGCAGGTGGCGGTGCTGACCTTCGCCTCCGTCTTCCTGCACGACTTCGCCGGCATGGGCACGCTGACGATCAGCGCCAGCCTTGCCGCGGTGCAGACCGGCGCCATGGTCATGCGCGTCTGGAGCGGTCGCTTCACCGACCGCCATGGCAACCGCCGCTGGTTCCTGCGCCTCTGCAGCATGACGAGCGCGCTTGGCTTTGCGGCTCTCGGCCTGCTGGTCCTGGCGGCTGCTGCCACGCCGGGCGCGCACGCTGCGCTGATGCCGGCGATCGCGGTGCTGCTGGTCGTTGCCGGCATCTCGGTCTCGGCCTGGCATGGCGTCGCCTACACCGAGCTCGCCACGCTGGCCGGCGCCAGCCGCGCCGGAACCGCGCTCGGCCTTGCCAACAGCTTCGTCTTCATCGCCTTCTTCGTGGTGCCGACAGCCATTCCGGCATTGCTGCTCGTCTGGTCGTGGCCAGGCGTCTGGCTGGTCGGAGCGCTCTGCGCACTCATCGCCTGGCCAATCCTGCTGCGGCCGAACTGACCACTTTGACGGACCCGCGAACGGCGTTCCATTCCGGAGCAGTTTGAAAAAACACCATCGTTAACGTTAACCCCGCATCAAGGTTAATGCTTCATTTTGGCTCTCCAGTGGCTCAGTGGCGTTTCTGGAGAGTTCCCCGTGCATCGACGTGTCTTGAAGCGGCTGGCTGCCGCCGCCGGTGAGAAAAAACGTTCGTTCGTATCGCCATTGGTCATCGGGATCGGCATCTGGATCGGCTTTCCGACCGTCGTGGCCTACCAGGACATGGGCAGCCTGATTTCCGGCCTCGAAGCGTCGGGCAGCCGCTGGAATTCCTATGTCGAGCGTTCCGTCGCCGGTTCGGTCCATGCCGCTGAAATGCCTTTCATCGATTCCGTCACCACCGGTTCGCTTTCGGGCTCGGGCGTGCGCCTGCCCGGCGTTGGCAAGGTCTCGTTTCGCGGCAAGGGCAATGTCGCCGGCGTCACGCCCGACGAGGACCGCATCATGCGCGCCGACAAGAAAGGCCGCATCATCCAGGTCTCGCCGGTTGCGCCGCCGAAGAACTTCAATGCCGGCTCGATCTTCCAGCGCACCTCTTCGCTGCTGCGGCCGAGTATGGACAGCGGCCTGAAGCTGGCCTTCGCCAAACCCGGCATCAAGGGCAAGGAAATCCAGATCGCCCAGGCCTTCCATACCAATGTGGACAAGAAGCCGGATCCCGGCGTGCCGGCCATGCTTGCCGCCCTCGTCAACAATGACAAGCCGGACGTGCTGGCCACCGCCTATGCCCAGGCCGAACCCGACTACGCCAAGGCCTCGCCCTTCGAGGCGTTGCTGCAGGACGAGGAGCCGAACAGCGGGCGCTTCATTCCGCCGATGGCCAAGGGCGATCACTCGTGGATCCAGAACCCGCTGCCGGCCAGCGTCTTCTCCGAGAAGGAGCAGGCCTGCCTTGCCAACGGCATCTATTTCGAGGCGCGCGGCGAATCCGTACGCGGCCAGGCCGCAGTCGCGCAGGTCATCCTCAACCGCGTCCGCAATCCGGCCTATCCGAATTCGATCTGCGGCGTCGTCTACCAGAACGACAACTGGCTGAACCGCTGCCAGTTCTCCTTCGCCTGCGACGGCCGCAAGAAGCGCATCGAGAGCCCCGCCAACTACAAGGTGGCGCAGGATGTCGCCATGGCGGTCACCGCCGGCAAGATCTTCATTCCGGAAGTCGGCTCATCGACCCATTACTACGCCAACTACGTCCATCCGGGCTGGGCCCGCACGATGCAGAAGATGACCAAGATCGGCCTGCATATCTTCTACCGCACCTATGGCGGCGGCTGGAGCTGAGCCGTTCGGGCTGCCGTCTGTTACGAGCCGCAAAAGCCGCCGGGCGCCGTAATCGGACGCCGGTCGCCGGACGGATTCGGGGCATGTGCCGACCCCATAGTGCCGGGCACGATGTCGCACCTCGGCAAGAGATTGATTTCATTAGAAAAAATACATGACTTTGAAGTCCCGCCCGTGGCTTGACGGGCGCGGACCCTCTAACTATGTTGCCGGCGACTTTAGAAGCGGACGGACGGTAACGGTCTGACCGGGCAGGGGGGTTCGATGGCCGACAAGAATGGGCCACACGGAACCGGAGAAACCGGCCGCGGCAGCAAGCATGAAGCCGACATCCGCGACGAAGAACTCGAGCGCCGCCGGCGCGAGCTTGGAGCATCGCTTGCGACAAGACGGCCGGATCGGCTAGAGGGGAATGACGGCGCGAAGGCGACGGCCGGATATGGCCAGGCGCTCAAACTGTCCAGCGAGTTCATCGCCGGAATAGTGGTGGGTGTGGGCCTTGGCTGGTTTCTGGATCGTGTGGCGGGAACCTCGCCATGGGGTCTGGTCGTCGGCTTGTTGCTGGGCTTTGGCGCCGGCGTGCTCAATGTCCTGCGTTCGGCAGGTGTTGTGGCGGAATTCGGAAAAAGCGAGAAGTCGCGCGATCCGAAAGAATGAACCGGCGCCGTTAATGGCGCATAAGGACACTGAGGCCGTTCGCGGCTTTGACGGGGATGTAAATGGCTGCTGACAAGGTCGATCCGATCCACCAGTTCCATATCGTCAAGCTGATTCCGATCAACGTCGGCGGCTATGACCTGTCCTTCACCAATTCGGCTCTGTTCATGGTCGCGACCGTGCTCGTCGCATCGGCGTTTCTTTACCTCTCTACCTCCAGCCGCAGCCTTATTCCCGGGCGCCTGCAGTCGGTCTCGGAAATGGGCTACGAGTTCGTTTCCAACATGCTGCGCGACGCCGCCGGAACGCAAGGGATGAAGTTCTTCCCCTTCGTGTTCTCGCTGTTCATGTTTGTCCTTGTCGCCAACCTGCTTGGCCTTTTCCCCTACTTCTTCACCGTCACCAGCCACATCATCGTCACCTTCGGCCTCGCCGCCCTTGTGATCGGAACCGTCGTTGTCTACGGCTTCACGAAACACGGCCTGGGCTTCCTCAAGCTGTTCGTGCCGCATGGCGTTCCGGTCTTCCTGCTGCCGCTGGTGGTGCTGATCGAAGTGATTTCCTTCGTCTCGCGCCCGGTCAGCCTTTCGGTTCGTCTGTTCGCCAACATGCTGGCCGGCCACATCACGCTGAAGGTGTTTTCGGGCTTTGTCGTCAGCCTCAGCGCGCTGGGCGCCGTCGGCGTCGCCGGTTCGGTGCTGCCGCTGGCCATGGCGGTCGCGCTGACCGCCCTGGAATTGCTGGTCGCCTTCCTGCAGGCCTACGTCTTTGCCGTGCTGACCTGCATGTATCTGAACGACGCCCTTCATCCCGGGCACTAATCGAGAGTTTCCGGCATCTTCGCCGGATGGAATTGCAACGGAATTACAGATCCAAAGGAGTTTTAAAATGGACGCAGAAGCAGCAAAGTACATCGGCGCCGGCATCGCTTGCCTGGGCATGGGCGGCGCGGGCATTGGCCTCGGCAACATCTTCGGCAGCTACCTGGCGGGCGCCCTGCGCAATCCGTCGGCCGCCGATGGCCAGTTCGGCCGCCTGATTTTCGGCTTCGCCGTGACCGAAGCTCTCGGCATTTTCTCGCTTCTGATCGCGCTTCTCGCCCTGTTCGGCTGAGCACTCGAGAAGATTGGACAGGCCGGCCGCTGCCCTGCGGCCATGCCCGATATCAGGGGATAGTCCATGTTCGTGACATCTGCCTTTGCGCAAGAGTCCGCACCCGCCACCGAAGGCGCCCACACCGGCACGGAAGGCGACACGCATTCCGGCACCGGCGTGCCGGCTGAGGCGCACGGCATGTTCCCGCCATTTGACCCGGCGACGTTCCCGTCGCAGCTTCTGTGGCTGGCGATCACGTTCGGGCTGTTCTACCTGTTCCTGAAGAAGGTGGTGATGCCGCGCCTCGGCGGCATCCTCGACGTGCGCAGCGATCGCATCACGCAGGACCTCGACCAGGCCGCCAGGCTGAAGGGCGAGGCTGACGCTGCCGTTGCTGCTTACGAGCAGGAACTGGCGGAAGCCAAGGCCAAGGCCAATACGATCGGCCAGCAGGCCAACGACGCGGCCAAGGCCGAAGCCGAAGCTGCCCGCAAGAAGGTCGAGGCCGCGCTCGACAAGAAGCTCGGCGAGGCCGAGGCCAGCATTGCTTCCATCAAGGCCAACGCCATGAAGGAAGTCGGCACGATCGCCGAGGACACCGCTTCGGCCATCGTAGAAGCGCTTGTCGGCGGCAAGACCGGCAAGGCCGAGATCGCGGCGGCCGTCAAATCCGTGGCCCGCTGAGGAGCACATCATGGACGCCACATCGCTAGCGACGCTCTGGGCCACCGTCGCCCTTATCATTTTCCTCGGCATCGCCGCCTACATCAAGGTACCGGGGCTAATGGCCAAGGCGCTCGACGCCCGTGCCGCCAAGATCAGCAACGAGCTTGATGAAGCCCGCAAGCTGCGCGAAGAGGCCCAGCAGCTGCTCGGCCAGTACCAGAAGAAGCGCAAGGAAGCCGAGCAGGAGGCCGCGGCAATCGTCGCCGCCGCCAGGCGCGAGGCAGACATGCTTGCCGCCGAAGCGCACAAGAAGACCGAGGACTATGTTGTCAGGCGCACCGCGCTTGCCGAGCAAAAGATCGGCCAGGCCGAGCGCGAGGCAGTCGCCGAAGTACGCGCCAGCGCCGTCGACATCGCCGTCGAGGCAGCCCGCACGCTGCTTGCGGCCAAGGTCGATGCCAAGGCCGGCGCCGACCTGTTCAAGTCCGCGCTGCAGGACGTGAAGGCCAAGCTGAACTGAGCGGGGTTAGCTCGCTGACATGAAGCCGCCCGGGCAACCTGGCGGCTTTTTTGTTTTGGAGGCGCGGCGCAGGAGATTGGCGAAGGCGGTTGTGCGCGTAATCTCCCCCCTTGAGGGGGAGATGGCCGGCAGGCCAGAGGGGGTCGCCGCGCGTCAAGCGCTGGCCTTCTTTGCTGAAAATGGCGTCGCGCCCGGTCGGACCGACCCCCTCTGTCGCCTCTGGCGACATCTCCCCCCTCAAGGGGGGAGATTACCTTCATTCCAACCCGGCAAAACCCTCTTCTTCCGCCACCTCAGCCCCGCCCAGCCTGAACGGCGCGAACGACGCGCGGTGCAGCCTTGCCACCGGCCCATGCGCTTCGATCGCCGTGCGATGCCGGACCGTGGCGTAGCCCATATGGACCTCGAAGCCGTAACGGTCGTGGTGGCTGCCGCAACCGCACATCATGCGGTCGCGCATCACCTTGGCGACGATCGAGGCGGCGGCGATCGACTGCGAGCGCTGGTCGCCCTTGATCAGCGCGCGGCCCTCGCAGAGGAGACCCGGCGGTACGTCGCGGCCGTCGGCCAGCGCCAGCTTCGCCTGGATCGGCAGGCCGGCGAGGGCACGGCGCATCGCCTCCAGGCTCGCCTTGAGGATGTTGCTGCCGTCGATGCCTTCGGCGCTCACCGAGGCCATCGACACGCCGAGCGCGGAGCCGAGGATTTTCAGGAACAGCGCCTCGCGCTGCAAATGGTTGAGGCGTTTGGAATCGTCGAGGCCGTCGGGAATGTTGGCGGGATCGAGGATCACCGCTGCCGCCACCACCGGCCCGGCCAGCGGACCGCGGCCGGCCTCATCCATTCCTGCCACAGGCCACAGGCCTTCGGCCATCGCCTTCGTCTCGAAGGAGAAGTCGGGCTTCTCGACGATTTCGAAAAGAAGCGGAGAATCGGAACGGGCGCGAGCCATGTTGCGGCGAGGTTCGCATCGGCTCCGATTCTCCGCAAGTCCCTCCAGGGTCCGGTGGGGCAAGACCGGGAGGGCACCGTCTGCAGGCCGGGGGACAGGCCGGACGGAATTCTTGTTTCCTGCCAGCCACTAGAGCAGGCAGGCGACGGTTTCAGAGCAGCATCAGTTGCTCGGTTGCATTGGCGGCTGCGACAAAATGATCGGTTCTGAGCGTTCGCCGCTCGGCATTGAGGCCGAGCCGCTTGGCAGTGATCTCGAAGCGTCGGCCGATCTGCCAGGCATAGGGTCCGGCGCCTTTCATGCGCTTGCCCCATTCCGAATCGTAATCCTTGCCGTCGCGCATCGAACGGATCAGCGACATCACGTGCCGGTAGCGGTCGGGATAGTGGCGCAGCAGCCAGTCCTTGAAGATCGGCGCCACTTCCAGCGGCAGGCGCAAGATGACATAGCCGGCCTCGCGGGCGCCGGCGGCGCGTGCCGAATCGAGGATGCGCTCCATCTCCTGGTCGGTCAGGCCGGGGATGATCGGCGCCACCATGACCGAGGCCGGAATGCCTGCATCCGAAAGCTGCCTTATCGCCTCCAGCCGCTTGGTCGGCGTTGACGCGCGCGGCTCCATGGTGCGCGCCAGCATGCGGTCCATCGTCGTCACCGACAGCGCCACCTTGGCAAGCCCGCGTTCGGCCATGCGTGACAATATGTCGATGTCGCGCGTCACCAGATGGGATTTGGTGACGATGCCGACCGGATGACCGCGCGCCTCCAGCACTTCGAGGATCTCGCGCATGATCCGGTATTGCTTCTCGATCGGCTGGTAGGGATCGGTGTTGGTGCCGATGGCGATGGTGCGCGGCTGGTAGCCGTCCTTAGACAGTTCCTTGTCGAGCAGCCGCGCCGCATCCGGCTTGGCAAACAGCTTCGATTCGAAATCCAGCCCCGGCGACAGGCCCATGAAGGAATGGGTCGGCCGGGCGAAGCAATAGACACAGCCATGCTCGCAGCCGCGATAGGGGTTGATCGAACGGTCGAAGGAAATGTCGGGCGATTCGTTGCGGGTGATGATCGTGCGCGGCTTCTCGACCTGCACCTCGGTCTTGAACGGCGGCAGTTCCTCCAGCGAATTCCAGCCATCGTCGAACACATGCCGGCTGACGGGCTCGAAGCGACCGGATGGATTGATGCCGGCCGAACGGCCGCGGTTGCGGTCCGGACGGACGCGCATGCCGCTCTGTTCGATCATGGCATTGGCCATCTCGGCTCTTCCTGCCCCGAAGGCTGCAATGTCCGCACGCACGATATGTTCCATTTTCGCCCTCTCCCAGGGACTGTCGGCCGGCTG
Organism: Mesorhizobium caraganae; assembly: GCF_016836705.1. Classification (GTDB taxonomy): domain Bacteria; phylum Pseudomonadota; class Alphaproteobacteria; order Rhizobiales; family Rhizobiaceae; genus Mesorhizobium; species Mesorhizobium caraganae. The sequence goes on from NZ_JAFCGY010000010.1 coordinate 82,890, forward strand.
TCGATTCGGTCTGTTCATGAAAATAATCCTATTTTGCCGACGAGAACAAAGCAAGAACTTTTTTATTGTGCAATGCAAAACTGGCGCTGCGCCAGGCTTTCCGCTATTCGGCTAAATATGCTTAGCGTTCTTATCGAAACCCGAGATGACGAAGAGGGCCTTGCCCGCACGCTCGCCTCGCTGATCGGCGGTGCGGTCGAGGGCGTGGTGCGCGATGTCATCGTCTGCGACACCGGCTCGACCGACCAGACGCATCGTGTCGCCGATCACGCCGGCTGTCACTTCGTCGCCGGCGGCATTCCAGCCGGGATCCGGCAGGCGAAAGGCGACTGGCTGCTGTTTCTGGAACCTGGCGCGCGGCTTTCGGAAGGCTGGACCGATGACGTTGTCGCCCACACGGCGCGGCAAACCATGCCGGCGCGCTTTTCCCGTTCGCGCGGCAGCCGCACACCGTTCCTGGCGCGGGTTCTCCAGGGAAACCGCGCGCTGGCCGAAGGGCTGGTCATCAGCAAGCGGCAGGCCGCTTCCCTGTCGAAGAACGCGCACAGCGCCGAAGCTCTTGCGCGCGGTCTTGCCACCAGGCGGCTGGACGCCGAAATCTGGGTGGCGCCGAAGAAATAACACCGAATTTTGCGGCGACTGCCGCTATTGTGCATTGCACAAAATCTGACGTGGGATTAGCATTCCATCGATGCGGGATATCAGGGTTTGGGTAATGCGGGAGCGGTAGAAACCGTTTTTTCGTCGGCTGCCGCTCATACCTGAGGACCCCGATGAACCTTTCGACCCCTGACAAATCCGGCGCCGCCAGCCTGGAAGCCATTGCCCGCAATGGCAGCCTGCTCCGCCGCATCGCCGTGCGCATCCCGACCTATCTCAAGGATATGCGCGAGAACCCGGCCTGGCTGCCAATGTTCGTGCTTGCCCGCACCATGCCGGCGCGCAAGCTGCACTGGCTGGGCGCCAAAGCCGCGCGCCCGGCGCAGAGTGTCGGAGCTACGATGTTCAAGGGCGTCGAGCTCAACTCGATCGTCGAAACGCTGCGCAGCGATGGGTTGTTCTCTGGTCTGATGCTGCCGCAGGCGATCCATGAGGAGATCGCCAGCTTCGCGCAAAGCACGCCATGCTTCGGCAATTTCGATCGCCGGCTCGAATTCATGCCTGGGGATCATGGCGAGGCCGAGAAGCGTTTCGACCGCTCCTTGCTCAGCGGCCACTATTTCGAGCGCATCCTCGGCTGCAAGGCGGCGCTCGCCATCCAGAGCGATCCGCTTCTGCTCGACATCGCCCAGCACTATCTCGGCGGGCAGGCAAAGCTGATCACGACGCGCGTCTGGTGGAGCTTTCCGACCGGCGAGGCCTCCGATGCCGACAAGAACCTTGCCTCCCTCGGAAAATACCATTTCGATCTCGACGACTGGCGGATGCTGAAATTCTTCTTCTACCTGAAGCCTTGCGATGCCGGCACGGGCCCGCATGTGTACGTGAGGGGCAGCCACAACATGCGCAGCCTCAAGCACCAGCTGACGCTGCTGGTCGGCCATCCGGCGGAAGAGGTGCTCAAGGTCTATGGCGACGACAGCCCGGTCACGCTGACCGGCGAGGCAGGTCTCGGCTTTGTCGAGGACCCGTTTGGCTTCCACATGGGCACCGTGCCGTCACGCACGCCGCGGCTGATGATGGAGGTCGGCTTCGGCGTATCGCCGCCCTCGCGCCGCCGCTTCCACGGCGAACCGGTCATCCGCTGACCTTGATCTCCACCGGCATCCAGCGCGCCTGCCGCCGGGCGATGCGGCCCTCGCGGCTCTCGGCATCATAGTCCATTGGAACCGGCTCGCGGCTGAACCGCAATCGGTCGTCCAGCGCATTGACGATGACGATCGCCCTCGGGTCGCCACCATCGGTGGTCACTGCCGCGACATAGACGCCGCAGTCGCGGCAGATGAGATAGTCGGCGGTGCGCAATCCGAACCGGTATCGGTGCAGTCGGGCTTCATCCTCGACGGAGACGATCAACCGTCCCTGCGGGTCAGCGGCAGCGCGCGAGCCATGCCGGACACAGAACGCGCATTGGCAGGCGCGGATCTCCATGTCGGATGGTTCGATGCCAGTTTCGAATGTCAGGTGGATGGCGCCGCAATGGCAGCCGCCGTGATACGTTCTCATCGGATCATTCCGCCTTGAGTGACTTGGCCGCAGACTACGCCTTCGGCAACTCGCAGGAAATGACCTCTCGAAGGCGTAGCTGCCATTCCGCCTGACAAAAGCAGCGCTGAACCGCTATCCGCCTTGCTTTACGAGCCGGCCTTGCCGCGCCGCAAATGCTCGTCCAGGCGAGGCATGATCTCGACGAAGTTGCAGGGCATGTGGCGGTAGTCGAGCTGCGGCTTCAAGATGCCGTCCCAGGCGTCCTTGCAGGCGCCGGGCGAGCCGGGCAGCACGAAGACGAAGGTGGCGTTGACGACGCCGCCGGTCGCCCGGCTCTGGACGGTGGAGGTGCCGATCTTGTCGTAGGAAATGCGATGAAACACTTCGGAAAAGCCGTCCATGCGCTTTTCGAAGATCGGCTCCAGCGCCTCCGGCGTCACGTCGCGGCCGGTGAAGCCGGTGCCGCCGGTGGTGATGACGACATCGATCTCCTTGTCCCGGGACCATGCCAGGACCGTATCGCGGATCTTTTCACGATCGTCGGTGACGATGTCGCGCGCGGCGAGGACATGGCCGGCCTCGGTGATGCGATCGGCCAGCGTCTGGCCGGATTTGTCGTCGGCGAGGCTGCGCGTATCGGAAACCGTCAGCACCGCGATGCGCACCGGGATGAAGGGGCGGCTCTCGTCAATTTTGGCCATCAATTCCCTCCGAAGCGATGCTGCGCGTCGCCGCAACGAACCAGTCCGGTTCGCGGCTGCGGATCTCGGCGGCGGCGCGCTTGGCGACATTGCCGGTCTCGAACAGGCCGAAGCATGTCGCGCCGGACCCCGACATGCGCGAGAATCCCGACCCGGCCCGGTTCAACAGGGAAAGCGCTCTGCCGATGGGCGGCTGGATCGCCTGCGCCGGGGCTCCGAGATCGTTGCGGGTGATCTCCAGCCAGTTGCGCATGCTGTGGAAGTCGAAGCCGCGCGGCAACGGCGGCAGTGCTTCATTGTCGCGTTTCTCGAGCGCGTTGAAGACGTCGGGCGTTGAAACGGCGACCCCGGGATTGACCAGCACCAAAGCGAGCGCGGGAAAATCCGGCACCAGTGACAGCTCGTCGCCGACACCGCGCGCGACAAGCGGTTTTGCGGAAAGACACATCGGCACATCGGCGCCGAGCGTGAGACCAATCCGCACCAGTTCGGCCTCGCCGATGTCGAGCCCCCATGTCCGGACGAGACCGCGCAGCGCCGCCGCGGCGTCACTCGAACCGCCGCCGACACCGGAGGCGACCGGCAGGTTCTTTTCCAGCCGGACGGCAACCGGCGGCGTGCTCTGCTGGCCTGCCCGGCTGCGCAGCGCCTCGCGCGCCCTCACCACCAGATTGCTGTCGTCGACAGGCACGGAAGTCGCGTAGCGGCCCGCTGCGGAGAACCGGTCGCTGTCGGCAGGTTCGATCTCGACCCTGTCCCCGAAGCGGGTGAAAACGACCAGGCTCTCAAGCAGATGATAGCCGTCGGCACGCCTGCCGGTGACATGCAGCGCCAGATTTATCTTGGCGGGTGCCAGCCATGTCCGGGCTGCGGCATCCACAGTGTCGGCTGTTGACGGGATGATGCTCAGTCCTTGGCCAGGCGGTATTCGCCGGTCTTGGGATCCTTGACCAGCGTGCCGTTGGCGCCGTTGGCCGCCTGCTTTTCGGTGCGCCGGACCTTAGCGGTCACGCGCTCGGCCTCGCGGATGAAGGTGCGGTAGCCGAAATAGGCGGCGGCGCCGACAATCGCGAAGAAAATGATCTGCGGCATCTCAAAACTCCTCCCTCGCAAGGCGGCAAGGCAGACTGTCAAGCCCTCATGCTAGACGCTTTCCCCGCTTTTTCAAAGCCCGAAGCGCGCCCATAATGCGCGCTCTTCCGCCGCATCGATCATGCCGCTGGCGGCAGCGGCAGCAATATCGGGCGCCGAAAAGTTCGAGCCGAACAGGCCGATGCGGCCGAACAGGCCGCGCGGGGCCGTGATCAGCCGAAGCTGGGTTTTCGCCCCGAAACGGGTCTTGAGCACGGTTCGCATATCGTTCAACGCATCGACAAGGCCAAGCTCCAGCCCCTTCTTGCCGGTCCAGAACAGGCCGGTGAACAGGTCCGGATCGTCCTTCAGCTTGCTGCCGCGGCGCTCCTTGACCAGGTCGATGAAGGTCTCGTGCACTTCGAGCTGCAGCGCCTTCAGGCGCTCGATATCTTCCTTCTTCTCCGGTTTGAACGGATCGAGCACCGCCTTGTTCTGACCGGCGGTGTGGACGCGGCGCTCAACGCCGATCTTCTTCATCAGTTCGGGAAAACCGAACGAGGCCGAGACCACGCCGATCGAACCGACGATGGAGGACGGATCGGCAAAGATCTCGTCGCCGGCAACCGCGATCATGTAGCCGCCCGAGGCCGCCACGTCCTCGACGAAGACCAGTACCTTTTTGTTCTTCTCGACCGCCAAGTCGCGGATGCGCTTGAAGATCAGCCGCGACTGCACCGGCGAGCCGCCGGGCGAATTGATCGAGATGGCGACGGCCGGCGCGTCGAACAGGAACGCCTTTTCGATGAGGGCGGCTGTGGAGGCGAGCGACAGGCTCGGTCGGAACTGGCCGCCACCGGCCATGATCGTGCCGTGCAGCCTGATGACGGGAATGGTGACGACACTGGAGCGCCAGGATTTCGGCAGCAGGCGGTTGAAAAGGCGTTTCACGAGGTGGCTGTCTCCAGTGGCAAAAGAGCAAGATAGATCAGTTTTGGAAGAAATTCCTCGGGCGGCGCGGATCTTGCTCTGGGCATGTAGGGATTTGCTGGCCAACGGCAATGCCGCGGTTTTGGGGCGAATGCATGTCGCGCTGCCGCTTTGCGGCAACGGCATGCTCAGCCCCAAATCAATCGCTGAACAGCGATGCCAGTCCGTTGTTGATCATCTCGGTCCGTTCCGACGGGCCGTCGCCTGTCGTGGCATGCAGCATCAAAGGCGGGCGGATCGACAATTTGCCGCGCGCGCCGAGCGCTGCCCTGACGATAATGCGGATCGCGGCTGCTTCCGGCCGCGGATGGACGGCCAGCATCTCGGCGTCGCCGAAGCGGCCCGACATCGCATCGAGGAGGTCGCCGAGCTGTTCGGGCCGCGCAATGACGGCCAGGCCGCCGCGCGGCCTGACCACCGCGGCCGCACTTCTGATCCAGTTCTCGAACAGCCCGTCTTCCATCACATGCGCCTGCCGGCGCAGCGGATCGGGCGTGGCGCGGTCTTGCGCCCCGTTGAAAGGCGGGTTCATGATGACGAAGTCGAAGGAATTGTCGGCAAGGCCGGCCTGCGTGCGCGCCCGGCCCGACAGCGTGACATCGGCTGTCAACACCGAGGCGCGGTTGCCGAGATGTGCATTGCCGGGATGGGCGAGTGTCGTCGCGGCGAACCCCGCCATCTCGGTCGAGCGTTCGACAAGCACGACCTCAGCCGCTGGGCAGCGAGACAGCACGGCCAGGCCCGCGGCGCCCGCGCCGGCGCCGAAATCGGCAAGCCGCCCGGCAAAGGCGGACGGCACCGCCGCCGCCAGCATCATGGCGTCCATGCCGGCGCGATGGCCGGTCGTGGGCTGCACCAGCCAGAAGCGGCCGCGATGGAAGGCATCGACCGTGTGGGCCGGCGTGTCACCGGCGAGGGCGCTCGCTTCAGCCATTATTTCTGGCGGATTTCGTTCTCGATGCCGGCGTCTTTCAGGATACGCCGCGCCTGATCGGCCTGGTCGGCGTCGACCATGACGCGCTTCTGCAAAAGACCGATCGACCCTTCGAGAATGCTCATATTCTGATCGGCGACGAAGCAGGCAATCCCGGCATCGCGCATCAGCGATTCGACAAAGGAGATGATCACGGCATCGTTGGTGCGGACGAGTTCTATCATCGGACGAAGTTCGCAGGTTGCATCGTTGATGTAAACGCTGGAGCATGGTGCCGAAAAGTATGAAGCGGCTCTAGGGGTTGACACGTCGTCACCGCAGCCGCGCCAATTCGCCTCTTGCCGTGCCGGTATGTGCCGCCCTAGAGTCCGGGGTGGGACCAGGGTGCCGTCGCACACGTGATCAAGACGGGAGTGTTTGTTGGTGGGTGTCGTTCTCAACATCGAAAACGGGAAGCGGGAACCCGCTTCCATCAAGGATCTCATCGAGCTGACATCAGCCGATATGGGCCGCGTCAACGAATTGATCCTGTCCAAGGCCGGCTCCGACGTCGAGATGATTCCGGAGGTCGCCAACCATCTGATCTCGTCGGGTGGCAAAAGGCTGCGCCCCATGCTCACGCTCGCCGCCGCCCAGATGTTCGGCTATTCCGGCGAGGGCCACGTCAAGCTCGCCACCTCGGTCGAGTTCATGCACACCGCCACGCTGCTCCATGACGATGTCGTCGACGAGAGCGGCATGCGCCGCGGCAAGAAGACCGCCCGCATGATCTGGGGCAACCAGGCCAGCGTGCTGGTCGGCGATTTCCTGCTCGGCCAGGCTTTCCGCATGATGGTCGATGTCGGCTCGCTCGAAGCGCTCGACATCCTGTCCAGCGCCGCCTCCATCATCGCCGAGGGCGAGGTGATGCAGCTGGCCGCCGCCAAGAACCTCGACACCACCGAGGACGAGCATTTCGCCGTCATCAAAGCCAAGACCGCCGCACTGTTCTCGGCCGCCGCCGAGGTTGGCCCAGTCATCGCGCTGGCGACGCGCAACGATCGCGCCGCACTACGCTCCTACGGCATGAATCTCGGCCTTGCCTTCCAGCTCATCGACGATGCGCTGGATTATGGCGGCTCCAGCCTGGAGCTGGGCAAGAATGTCGGCGACGATTTCCGCGAGGGCAAGGTGACGCTGCCGGTGATCCTCGCCTACCGGCGTGGCACCAAGGCCGAACGTACCTTCTGGAAGCGCGCCATCGAGGACAATGTCACCGACGATGCCGGGCTGGAAAAGGCGATCGGCCTGATGACCCGCCATGGCGCGATTGCCGACACGATCGGGCGAGCCCGCCATTTCGGCGAGATCGCCCGCGACGCGCTGGCGCCGCTGGAAGCGACGCCGCAGAAATCGGCGCTGATCGACGTCATCGACTTCTGCATCAGCCGGGTGAACTGACCGGCGCCTGGCGCGCCGAGCGATTTTGCCGCGAAATCGCACAGCGGCCGGCTCGACAAAGCGGCACGCCGCAAATTATCTATAAAACATGGCAAAGACCGCAGACGACACCATAGCCGTGCGCATCAGCAAGGTGCTGGCCGACCGCATCATATCGGGCGCGATCGAGCCGGGGGCGCGGCTGCGGCAGGATCACATCGCCGAGGAATTCCAGACCAGCCATGTCCCGGTGCGCGAGGCCTTCCGGCGTCTGGAGGCGCAGGGGCTGGCAATCGGCGAGCCCAGGCGAGGCGTGCGCGTCGCTGCTTTCGACCTCGGCGAGGTCAGGGAAGTCGCCGAAATGCGGGCGGCGCTCGAAGTTCTGGCGCTGCGCAACGCCGCGCCGCACCTGACGGCGGCCATTCTCAACCTTGCCGAAGAAGCCACAAAGGCCGGCGACAAATCCCGCGATGTCCGCTCCTGGGAGGAGGCCAACCGCACTTTCCACCGGCTGATCCTGGCGCCCTGCGGCATGCCGCGGCTCATCGCCACCATCGACGATTTGCATGCGGCAAGCGCGCGCTTCCTGTTCGCCGCCTGGCGCTCGGAATGGGAAATCCGCACCGACCAGGATCACCGCGCAATTCTCAACGCCCTCAGGCAAGGCAACATCGAATCGGCCGCTGCCACCCTTGGCCGGCACGTGCAGTGGATCGGCCAGAAGCCGGTCAAGACCGCCTCCGGCAAGATGCGCGAAGCCTTCGCCATCGTCGGCTAGCCGCGCGGGACGCGGATCTACGATCAACGCTATTTCGGATGGGCTCCCAGCCTTTTTCAGGGCGAGGGGTTGCCATCCCCGTGCAAATATGGATTCGATAATAGATCGAACAACAAAATTATCTATAATTTGAAACCAGCCAGGGAAGCCGCCATGACCGACATCGCTTTTTCGCCCGCCAAGCCCTCCTTCAGCCCGTTGCGCCTGCAGACCCGCTCGCTTGGCTGGCAGGTCGGAGCCGTCGTCCTCGGCACGCTGTTTCTGGCGCTGTCGTCCTACATCGAAGTGCCGATGGTCCCGGTCCCGGTAACCATGCAGACTTTCGCCGTGACGCTGATCGGCGCGCTCTATGGCTGGCGGCTTGGCGCCATTACCATTGCGGCCTGGCTCGTCGAGGGCGCCGTAGGCCTTCCGGTTCTGGCCGGAGGGGCTGCGGGTGCGTCGCATTTCGTCGGACCAACGGGCGGTTATCTCTTCGCCTTCCCGCTTGTCGGCGCGCTCGTCGGCTGGCTGGCCGAGCGTGGCTGGAATGGCAGCCGCGTGCTGCTCGCCTTCGCCGCCATGGTCCTCGGCAACCTCGCCTGTCTGGTTCTCGGCACCGCCTGGCTCGCCGTCATGATCGGCCTCGAACAGGCCATCACCTTCGGTTTCCTGCCGTTCCTCGTCGGCGGTCTGCTGAAGTCGGCGCTCGGCGCCGCGACACTCAAGCTCTTCTCCGGCAATAAGACCGAACCGGCTGGGAAGGCATCATAAGGACCGATGACCGTCAGACTGCGCTCCCATCATCTGCTTTGCCTGCTGACCTATGTCGGCAAAGGGTACAGCGCAGCTTTCATCGCCAACTATGACGCGATCGCGAAACGTCTTGGCCGGGGCGAGGATGTTCTGATCGTCTCCGGCCCAGACGACATCTGCCAGCCGATGCTCGGCGAGGCCGAATCCCACTGTTCGGGGGAAAGCGCCGCCGGCCGGGACGAGTTGGCGGCACGCGACGTCGGTAAACTGCTGGCCCGGCCGATCCAGGCCGGCGCCAGCTTCAGCCTCGACGCGGCAACGCTCGCCAGCCTGCGCGCCGCCTTTTCAACCGGCGTGACGCGTGAGGCCTGCCAGGGTTGCGAGTGGGCCGGCCTGTGCAGCACTGTCGCGGCAGGCGGATATCGCGATGTCAGGGTGTAGCTCCCAACCCTGATCTGCTATTATCCCGAACCGACAGTGTGTGCGTTGCCATGGTTTGTTAATCGGGTGACCCGATTGTGAATTCGGCCCGGATTGAAGCCTGACCCCAAAAAGGCCATGCTTTGTCCGGAAACATCGAGTCTATGGCGGTCCCGCCTGTTTGCGGGTCGCGTCTGGCTGAAAGGGATACGATGCGGCAAGGACGTGCGCGCTGGCTCGCGGGGCTGGCAATTGTGGCAGGGATGGCGATTTCTCCGCTGCCCGCCTACGCCAAGGAATCGACCGACCCGGTCAAGATCACATCCTTCTCGGGCGCCTATCTCGCCGCCCGCATCGCCGAAGGCGACAACGACCTCGACAATGCCATCGCCTATTACAAGCAGGCGCTGGCTTTCAATCCCGGCGACACCTCGCTGCAGCAGAGCCTGATGCTGTCGCTGATCGCGCAGGGGCGCTTCGAGGAATCGCTTGTCTATGCCGACAAGCTCAAGGAAGTTCCCGATGTCGAGCGCTTCTCGCGGCTGGCGCTGGCGGTCGATTCCTTCCACAAGAAGGATTTCACCAAGGCGCAGTACTGGCTCAAGCTGTCGCTCGAATCCGATCTCGACCGGTTGATTTCCGGCGTCATGTCTGGCTGGGCACAAGAGGGCGCCGGCAATGCCACCGAGGCGATGGCCTCCATCGACAAGCTGCAGGGGCCTGACTGGTTCGGTCTGTTCAAGTCCTTCCACCGCGCGCTGATCGCCGATGCCTCAGGCATGTCGGACAAGGCCGATGCGCTCTATGACGCGACCCTGACCGACACCACGGCCGGCGGTGCTGCGCCCGAGACATGGATGCGCAACGCCCAGGCTTATGCGTCTTTCCTGGCCCGCAAGGGCGACAAGAACAAGGCGCTCTACGTGCTCGACAAGGCCGAGGCGTTCGCGCCCGGCAAGCTGGACATCCAGGCGCTTCGCGACAGGATCACCAAGGGCGACAAGATCGAGCCCTTCGTCTCCAGCCCGTCGGAAGGCGCCTCCGAAATCCTGCTTGACCTCGCCATCGCGCTCAATCGCGGCGGCGGCGAGCCCTTCGTGCGCCTCTATCTGCAATATGCGCTGGCGCTGAAGCCCGACAGCGACGCCGCTTTGGTACAGCTTGCCGCCGTTGCGGAGCAGCTGAAGGACGGCGAAGGCGCCATTGCGCTCTATCGCCGTATTCCGGCCTCCTCGCCGCTGAAGGAGCTTTCCGACTTGCAGCTCGGCCTCAACCTTGCCGATCTTAACCGTCACGATGAGGCGATCGCCCATCTGAAGGCCTTCGTCGACGCCCACCCCGACGACATGCGCGCCTATCTGGCGCTGGGCGGGGTCTATGCCTCGAAGGAGGATTTCCGCTCCGCCGCCACCCTCTACGATAAGGCGGTCGCGGTGCTGAAGACGCCGACCAATGCCAACTGGAACATCTATTACCAGCGCGGCATCGCCTATGAGCGGCTGAAGGAATGGCCGAAGGCCGAACCGAATTTCCGCAAGGCGCTGGAACTGTTCCCCGACCAGCCGCAGGTGTTGAACTATCTCGGCTATTCCTGGGTCGACATGAACATGAACCTCAAGGAAGGCCTGGCGATGATCCAGAAGGCCGTCGACCTCAGGCCAAGCGATGGCTACATCGTCGATTCGCTGGGCTGGGCCTATTTCCGCATGGGCCGGTTCGACGACGCCGTGCGCGAAATGGAGCGCGCCGTGTCGCTGAAGCCGGAAGATCCGGTGCTCAACGACCATCTCGGCGATGCCTACTGGCGCGTCGGCCGCAAGCTCGAAGCCACCTTCCAGTGGAACCAGGCGCGTGACTTGAAGCCCGATCCCGATGTGCTTGCCACCTTGCAGCAGAAACTGATGAAGGGGCTGCCGCCGATCGAATCCAACACCGCGCAGGAAACCCCGAAGGTCAAGCCGGTCGCACCGGCGCCTGCGCCGAAGGGGTGAGGCAAGTCATACGTCTGATTAAACGGGGCTCGCTAGGCCCCGTTTTTATTTTCAGAACATTTTTCGATAGACGACAAACCCCGAAAGCTCCCCGATCTTGTCGTAAAGCTTCATCGCCGTGTGATTGGTCTCGTGCGTCAGCCAGTAGACGCGGCCCGAGCCTGCGGCTTGCGCCCGCTCGTACACGCCTTCGATCAGCGCCCGGCCAACGCCTTTGCCGCGCGACGCTTCGGTGGTGAAAAGGTCCTGCAGATAGCAGTTCGGCGAAATCGCCGTAGTGGTGCGGTGGTAGAGATAGTGCACAAGGCCGAGAAGCTTGCCTTCGCTCTCGGCCACCAGCGCATGCATTGGCTCATAGGCATCGAAGAAGCGCGACCAGGTCATTGCGGTGATGTCGCCGGGCAGGGCGGTTTCTCCCGAGCGGCCGTAAAAAGCGTTGTATCCGTCCCACAGCGGCAGCCATTGCTCGTAATCCTGCCGCGTGACGGGGCGCACGATGGACTGGCCTTGCATGGCTGAACCTTTGTCGGTGGAACTGAGCTCAGCAGACTGCCGTCGGCGCCGTCCGGCAATGGGCCAGCGAGAAGCAAAGCGTTCAACCTCTCGGGCAAGGCGGCGTAAGGCGCTGCCTTGACGCTTGCCGGCCCGGCAACTGGATCGGGCCGACGTTCGGTTGAATCGTCGACCTGATCCAGTTGCTTTTTAGAGCATGATCCCGAAAACCGGTTTCCACTTTTCGGGATCATGCTTTAAGGGAATGTCTTCTTTTTCGCGCTTTGCGAGGCCGCCGTGACGTCAGACCATATGCATCCCAGCCGCTCGTTCCAGGGGCTGATCCTGACCCTGCACAATTACTGGGCCGCCTATGGTTGCGTCATCCTGCAGCCCTATGACATGGAGGTCGGCGCCGGCACCTTTCATCCGGCAACCACGTTGCGCGCGCTCGGACCCCGCGGCTGGAACGCCGCTTATGTCCAGCCCTCTCGCCGGCCGAAGGACGGCCGCTATGGTGAAAACCCCAACCGGCTGCAGCATTATTACCAGTATCAGGTGATCCTGAAGCCCAACCCGCCGAATCTGCAGGAGCTCTATCTCGGCTCGCTCGAGGCGATCGGCGTCGATCCGCTGCTGCACGACATCCGCTTCGTCGAGGACGACTGGGCAAGCCCGACGCTGGGTGCCTGGGGACTTGGCTGGGAGTGCTGGTGCGACGGCATGGAAGTATCGCAATTCACCTATTTCCAGCAGGTCTGCGGCATCGAATGCGCGCCGGTGGCCGGAGAACTGACCTACGGCCTGGAGCGGCTGGCCATGTATGTGCAGGGCGTCGACAATGTCTACGACCTCAACTTCAACGGTCGCGAAGGTGCTGAAAAAGTCACCTACGGCGAGGTCTTCCTGCAGGCCGAACAGGAATATTCCAGGCACAATTTCGAATATGCCAACACCGCCATGCTGCTCCGGCATTTCGAGGACGCCGAAGCCGAATGCAAGGCGCTGCTGGCGGCCGGCGCTCCGGCCTCGAACGACAATCTGCCGATGCACCGCATGGTCTTCCCGGCCTACGACCAGTGCATCAAGGCAAGCCATGTCTTCAACCTGCTCGATGCGCGCGGCGTGATTTCGGTGACCGAGCGACAGAGTTACATCCTGCGCGTACGCAATCTGGCGAAAGCCTGCGGCGAGGCGTTTTTGCTGACTCAAGCCGGCGGACTGGCGGCCTAGCTCAAGGCTGCGATTTGGATGGTGGCGGCGCTCGGCTTTGCGCCTTGAGCGCTTGCGCTATCGATCGTCCGCATGGCCTGCCGCACGCCCGGCATCGAGAAGGCGCCATGGGCCTGCGCGGCGAAACAGGCGCTGAGCGCGATGATCTGAAGAAGTCTCGATGCCGTTTTCATGGTCGTTCAGCCAATAGGTCCCTGCCTGAGCGTTGGTCGCTTCAGCGCTGCATTTGGTTCATGGAAATCTTTGATCCAAGGACGGGCGGGGTCGGCACGTCCCGACAGGGTGCTGAGAATTTCTGGAAACAGCGACCAGCCGAGTTGCTGTGCGCCCCTACCTCCCCCTAGATGGGGGAGGTCGCCGCGAAGCGGCGGGTGGGGGTGATAGCTGATCGTCGAGGTAGATGGTTTCCACCACGGTTTTGATGATCAACAGAGTCATGACGAAGCGAGAACCAGATGGTTTGAAAGCCAGGGCTACAGAGTCATCCGCTTCTGGAACCATGAAATCAAAAACGAACTGGATTCCGTACTCGATACAATCTATGCGGCGGTGGAAGAACGGAAATCACACCTGCGTTTGCGCGATGGTGCCGAAGGTATCGGCGGCTGAGAGGTCGCCACCCCACCCCGGCGCTACGCGCCGACCCTCCCCATCAAGGGGAGGGTGGGAGCTTAACCATGCCTGACTTGCTCTTAGAACTTCGCTCCGAGGAAATACCCGCCCGCATGCAGCGCAAGGCGGCGGGCGATCTCAGGAAGATGCTGACCGACGGTTTGGTAGAGGCGGGCCTGACCTATGACGCGGCGCGCGAATATTGGACGCCGCGGCGCCTCACGCTCGATATCAGGGGGCTGACCGCGCGTTCGAAGGATATCCACGAAGAGATCAAGGGGCCGTCGACGACGGCGCCGGAACAGGCGGTGCAGGGATTTCTGCGCAAGGCAGGCCTTGCCTCGGTTGCCGAAGCCCATGTCCATTCCGACCCGAAGAAGGGCGATTTCTACGTCGCCCATATTTCGAAGCCGGGCAGGGCGGCGGAAGTGATCATCGCCGAACTGGTGCCGGCCATCATCCGCAGCTTCCCCTGGCCGACATCGATGCGCTGGGGGCCGGCTTCGGCCAAGCCCGGCTCGCTGCGCTGGGTGCGGCCGCTGCAGACGATCCTGTGCACTTTCGGTCCCGAGACCGAGGAGCCGGTCGTGGTCGATTTCGAGATCGACGGCATCCGCTCGGGCAACGTCACCTACGGCCACCGTTTTATGGCGCCCGGTGAAATCACCGTGCGCCGCTTCGACGATTACGTGACCAAGCTGGAAGCGGCCAAGGTCGTGCTCGATGGCGACCGCCGCAAGGAGATCATCCTGGCGGACGCCCGCAACCTCGCCTTCGCCAACGGGCTCGATCTGGTCGAGGACGAAGGGCTGCTGGAAGAAGTGTCGGGCCTTGTCGAATGGCCGGTGGTGCTGATGGGCGAATTCGAGCAGGCCTTTCTCGCCATTCCGCCTGAAGTTGTCCGGCTGACCATCCGCGCCAACCAGAAATGCTTTGTCACCCGCCCGCAGGGCGATGGCGAAAACCTCTCCAACCGCTTCATTCTCACCGCCAACATCGAGGCGAAGGATGGCGGCAAGGAGATTGCCCACGGCAATGGCAAGGTGGTGCGCGCGCGCCTGTCGGACGCGCTCTATTTCTGGAGGACGGACCAGGGCGATCTGCCCGATCTGGAGCAGCTCGAGGCATCGGCGAAGAAGTTCGGACTCGATCTGAAAAAGCCGCTCGACCAGCGCATGGCCCGCCTCGACCATCTCAATGTGACTTTCCACGCCAAGCTCGGCACGCAAGGCGAGCGGGTGGAGCGGATCAAGCGGCTGGCCGAAGAGCTGGCGCCAACAGTGGCGCAGTCAATCTCCCCCCTTGAGGGGGAGATGGCCGGCAGGCAAGAGGGGGTCGCTTCGGCTGCCGCGACGCGGTCTGGCCTCTCGAAGAAAGAGGGAGTCAGCGCTTCACGCGAGACGACCCCCTCTGTCGCCTTCGGCGACATCTCCCCCTCAAGGGGGGAGATTACCGCGCTCGCCGGGCGTGCGTCTGTGCTGTCGAAGGCCGATCTGACAACCGAAGTGGTCGGTGAGTTCCCCGAACTGCAAGGCGCCATGGGCCGCAAATACGCGCTGCTGCAGGGCGAGCATCCGACGGTGGCTGCGGCCATTGAAGAGCACTACAAACCGCAAGGCCCATCAGACCGTGTACCAGCTGATCCGGTTTCGATCACTGTCGCACTCGCAGACAAGCTCGATACGCTGGTCGGGTTCTGGGCGATCGATGAAAAGCCGACCGGTTCGAAGGACCCCTACGCTTTGCGACGGGCGGCGCTGGGCGTGGTTAGAATATTGATTGAGAACCGTATCCGTTTAGCGCTGACATCCATCTTCGAGAGCGCTTACGAGTGGGCGAATTATCTCAATAAGAATGCTGCTGCAACGCTGGAAGTGAAGGCGGAGCAGATATATCGCTCCGATCTCCTCGCCTTCTTCCACGACCGCCTGAAGGTCTATCTCCGCGATCAGGGCGCCCGCCACGATCTTATCGACGCGGTCATCACGCCGCAGTCGGACGACCTCTTGCAGATCGTGCGCCGCGTCGAAGCGCTGGGCTCCTTCCTCGACACCGAGGACGGCAAGAACCTGCTCGCCGGGACCAAGCGCGCGGCCAACATTCTGGCTGCCGAGGAGAAGAAGAAAACGGCCATCGCCGAAACCGTTGAGCCGACGCTGTTTCGCGAAGAGGCCGAGAAATCGTTGTTTGCGGCGGTGAATCAGGCTGAGAAGCAAGCCGGCGAAGCGATTCAAAACGAAGACTTTTCCGCCGCCATGCTGGCGCTTAGCGTGTTGCGTGAACCCGTTGATTCATTCTTTGAACGCGTTCTCGTGAATGATGAAGACCAGGCCATGCGCGCCAACCGCCTGGCGCTGCTCGCCCGCATCCGCGCGGCCACCGATCAGGTCGCGGATTTCTCCAGAATAGCTGGCTAAAGGCGCGGGAATAACGCCAAAAATTTTCTCCGCCGCCGGCCGTTCGAGCCGGCTTACAGTCATATGGCGATGATCTCTCCGTGGCAAAAAGGACATGTTCCCAACCCCCACGGAGGCTTCCATGAATTCCGCTCACGACATCGAAGTGACAGAAGAAACCTCGGGCACTCCCGAGGCGCTTGAATCCGCTTCCGAAAACATTCTCGACCATGCCGCCGCCACGGCGATCGAGGCCGCCGACCTGTCGGATGACGAGGAAAGCGATGACGAAGACAGCGACGAATCGGACGATGAAGAAGGTGACGAAACCACCGCTTCTTCCGACGACGATGAGGACGAGGAAGACGACGAAGACGAAGACGACGACAAAGAAGAGTCCGAAGACGGCGACGACAAGAAGGAAGCTGCCTGAGCTTTCAGGCGACTGGCATCAAGCAAGAAGGGCGGCGTTCACACACCGCCCTTCTTGTTCTTGAGGCCGACCTTGTCGGTCCTTTTGAAACTGACTTTGTCAGTCCTCCCGAGGCTGACTTTGTCAGTCCTCCCGAGGTTGACGAAGTCAATCCTCTAAAATGCTGACATGCACGCTGTCTGAATAGACGTCGACCTGGATCAGCGGCTCGCCGTTGACGATGGCGCGCCGTGTCGAGGAACTCATGGCGCCGCTGCGCTTCAGCATGCGCTCCAGATACGCGCGGTCGTCATTGCTCCCGAACCAGTCGTCGCCCTGGTCGTCGGCGTCGCGCCGGTGAAACTTGTGCCAGTTGGCGCGGTCCTGCCGCACCATCTGCGCCGCACTGCTCAGCTCGTAGCCGTCGCTGGCATGGTGGTCGCGATCGGAAATACGCGCGACATAGGACCCCAGCATGTCGTCACCGGCCTGCGCGCTGCCGACGCCCAGAAATGACGCCAGCAACAGGCCGGCCACGGTCAATGATTTCGCCTTGTTCATGATACCCCCTTGCTCACTTGAAACCCGGCGCGCTCGTGCCAAAACCGATTAGCGAAATTGGGGCCGCCGCCGCCAGGCCGATCGTGCGCCGGGGCGTCGATCGGCGTCAAGCGGACTGGCCGACTGTTTCGGCCGAATGGCTTACTCGGCTTTGCCGACGCCCTGGATCGGCTGCTGCGGCGTTGCCGCCGGCTGTGGCGCCGCCGGCTGCGACTCGGGCTTGCCGTTCGACGCCGTCGCCGTCCCGGCGGGTGCGGTCTCTGCCGCGGGCTTCGTATCCGCTGTGGGTGCCGCGGTAGCGGTGGCGGTTGCCTTGGCCGGTGCCGGCGCGGCGAACGCGCCGCCGACGATGCCGCCGCGAATGATCATCGGGGCCTGGCCATGCCTGGGCTTTTCGGGAATCGCCGCGACCTTTTCATAGGTTACGTCGGGTTGCGGATCGCCAAGCGCGACGATCGATGGCGACGAGGCGATCTTCATCGGTTCGGGTGTGCCGACCTTGATGACCGATGGCGTGGATTTCGAGACGCCGAGAAAGACGATCGACGAGGCCTGCGCCCCACCGGTCATCGCCGCCAGGGTAAAACCAAGCGCTCCAAGCACACGCATCGACATCGAAACCATCCCCTTGCCCAACAAGCCGCCAGCCTTGACTCAGAAACCCTTACCCCCAGTGGATTGATGCCGGCTTGCAGGGAAACATAACATTTTAGGCATTGATAATTCGCCAACGCCGGCTTGCCCGAAAATCACTGCCGTATTAGGTCCGGCGCCTGTGAGGTGATGCGAGTGGCTGAGATACTACCCGTCGGCGAAGCGATGGAACGGGCGCTGGCGCTGCTCGAGGGCGGCGACGTCGTCGCCATCCCGACGGAGACCGTCTACGGGCTGGCCGGCGACGCCACCAATGGCGTTGGCGTCGCTCGCATCTTCGAAGCCAAGGGCCGGCCGCGCTTCAACCCGCTGATTGCCCATGTCGCCGATCTCGCCATGGCCGAGCGCATTGCGATCTTCGATCCGATGTCGAAACGCCTGGCCGAGATGTTCTGGCCGGGGCCGCTGACGCTGGTGTTGCCGCAGCAGGCCGGTAACGGCATCCATCCGCTGGTCACCGCCGGGCTGGATACGATCGCGCTGCGCATGCCCAGGGGGTTCGGCGGCGAGCTGATCGCAAGACTCGGCCGGCCACTGGCCGCGCCCAGCGCGAACTCTTCGGGCAAGATCAGCGCCACCACGGCGCAAGCCGTAGCGGCCGATCTCGGTGCGAGAATCCGGCTGGTGGTCGATGGCGGGGCCACTCCGGTCGGGCTGGAATCGACCATCGTCAAGGTCGAAGGCAACATCGTGCGGCTGCTGAGGCCGGGCGGCATCGCCGCCGCCGACATCGAGACGGCCGTCGGTACCAAGTTGCTGCGCGGCGCCATATCAGGCATCGAGGCGCCAGGCATGCTGGCGTCGCATTATGCCCCGGGCGCATCGGTGCGGCTCAATGCACAAAAGGTGGCCGAAGGCGAGGCCTTGTTGGCCTTTGGTGGTGACCGCGCCGAGGGCTGGCAAGCGGCCGTCGCCTTGCGCAACCTGTCCGCATCAGGCGACCTGCGCGAAGCCGCAAGCAATCTCTTCGCCCATCTGCAGGAGCTCGACCGCAGTGGTGCGGCGACGATCGCCGTCGAGCCGATCCCGGTCGATGGGCTGGGCGAGGCGATCAACGACCGGCTGATTCGTGCCGCCGCCCCACGTGACAAGCTCGACTGAGCGCCATAGTTTCTGCCCATGAACGACGCACCCTTC
The DNA here is from genome assembly GCF_016836705.1 of Mesorhizobium caraganae. Classification (GTDB taxonomy): domain Bacteria; phylum Pseudomonadota; class Alphaproteobacteria; order Rhizobiales; family Rhizobiaceae; genus Mesorhizobium; species Mesorhizobium caraganae. The sequence continues at coordinate 101,574 of NZ_JAFCGY010000010.1, forward strand.
GATCTCGACCCCGCCCTCATCGACCGCTTCGCCGCAATCGTCGGCGACAAATATGCACTGCGTGACCAGGCCGATATCGCGCCCTACCTCACCGAGCGTCGCGGCCTGTGGCACGGCAGGACAGGGCTCGTGCTGCGGCCCGGCAGCGTCGACGAGGTCAGCCGGATCATGCGGCTGGCGAGCGATACGGGAACGCCCGTCGTGCCGCAGAGCGGCAACACCGGGCTGGTCGGCGCCCAGGTCCCGGACGCGTCCGGTCGCGAGATCGTGCTGTCGCTGTCGAGGCTGAACCGCATCCGCGAGATCGACGTGTTCTCCAACACGGTGACCGTCGAGGCCGGCGTCATCCTGCAGACGCTGCAGGAAGCGGCCGACGCCGCCGATCGTCTGTTTCCGCTGTCGCTTGCCGCGCAGGGCTCCTGCCAGATCGGCGGCAATCTCTCGTCCAATGCAGGCGGCACCGGGGTGCTTGCCTATGGCAATGCGCGCGAACTCTGCCTCGGCGTTGAAGTGGTGCTGCCGACCGGCGAGGTGTTCGACGATCTGCGCAAATTGAAGAAGGACAACACCGGCTACGATCTGAAGAACCTGTTCGTCGGCGCCGAAGGCACGCTCGGCATCATCACTGCGGCGGTGCTGAAACTGTTCCCGAAGCCCAAGGGCCGTGAAGTCGCCTTTGCCGGCCTGTCGTCGCCGGAAGCCGCGCTGTCATTGTTCAGCCTGGCCATGGATCGGGCAGGGGCGGCACTCACCGCCTTCGAACTGATCGGCCAGCGTCCTTATGATTTCACGCTGCGCCACGCGCAGGGCGTCACCCGGCCACTGGCCGAGGACTGGCCCTGGTATGTGCTGATGCAGGTGTCGTCGGGCCGCTCGGCCGAGGACGCCAGGGGGCTGATCGAGGAGGTGCTGTCGGAAGGTCTCGAGCAAGGCATTGTCGGCGACGCGGTGATCGCCGCAAGCCTGGCGCAGGGCGACGCCTTCTGGAATTTTCGCGAGGTGCTGCCGGATTCGCAAAAGCCCGAAGGCGCTTCGATCAAGCATGACATTTCGGTACCGGTGGCATCCATACCGGCGTTCATCGCCAAGGCTGCCGGCGCTGTCGCCTCGGTCAGCCCGCAGGCGCGCGTCGTCTGCTTCGGCCACATGGGCGACGGCAATCTCCACTACAACATCTCCCGGCCGGAGGGAGGTGACGATGAAGCGTTTCTCGGCCTCTATCACGCCATGAACCATGCCGTGCACGATGTCGTGCGCGCCTTCCACGGTTCGATCTCGGCCGAGCACGGCATTGGCCAGTTGAAGCGTGATGAGCTGATCGCCACCGCGCCGCCAATGGCGATCGACCTGATGCGCCGGGTGAAGGCCGCCTTCGACCCGGCCGGGATCATGAATCCCGGTAAGGTTATCTGATCCTTTCAGCATCTTGTGGCTGGTCTCATTCCGATAACCATCCACTGAGATCAGCAAAATTTAACCGACTTTCTTAAGCGCAGCGGTAAGGAGCCGGCGCTACTGTTTCGCCATAACGAGGCCGGGAAAACTGGCCCGGTGAGAACCGCAAAACGGCTCTCAGGAGAAACACAGGAAGGCAGTAGATGAACAGTGTACTGAAGCCCGTCTGGGCCGGGCGCAACATGCGTCTTGACCCATTCCGCCTGCCGCAAGTGGTGAGTTATGCCACGCGCGACGACTATGGCGACGTTACCTTCACCATCGACCAACGAGGCGCCGTCATTCGCCGCACGCTCGAGATGAGCGGCGTGCCGGCGATCATCGCACTGCCCGCCAATGCGTTTCGCGGCGTCGCTGCCCGCGCGATGGAGGATCCGGAAGGCAATGTCACGGTAACCCTGGAACTCCTGCACAACGACCCGATGCTGTCGGTGCCGCTGCTGGTGGCCGACGATCTCGACGACGTCGCCGCCGACTGGCGCGCCTGGGCCGATGCCTATCGGCTGCAGATGCTGCTGATCGAATCCGACGGTATTGCCCGCACGCTCGAAGAATCGCTCGGCGCCGCCATCAAGGCGCTGCCGGCCAAGGATCGCCGCAAGGGCCGGGTCTCGACCACGCGCCGTCCGCGCTTCCTCGCCCGCCGCAGGGCCGGCGATCTCGGCCTGCGACTGGTCATCGACGGCGAAGAGATCATTTCGCGGGAGTAGTTTCTCTTCACACGCGCCGGCGATTGGCGAAACCGCCAATGACAGCCTTCTTCTCCCCGTCACTATACGGGGAGAAGTGCCCGGCAAGGCGATGAGGGGCAGCGCTGACCACGCTGGTTTTCTACTTCAACGAATTTCACCTTGCCTCGAAGCTTGGCGCTGCCCCTCATCCGGCTGCCGCCACCTTCTCCCCGTATAGTGACGGGGAGAAGGGAGACTAAACCAGCGGCTTCAGCGCCACCCACAGCGATCCGCCGATCAGGCCCAGGAAGATCAGCCAGCCGACCTGGTTGTTCGATTTGAACAGCCGCAGGCACTGGTCGGGATCGTTGATATCCAGAACCGCAATCTGCCGCGCCATATGCGCGCCGGCGGCGATCAGCCCGGCCAGCGCCACCACCGGCGCTTGCGCCGCGGCAAAGGCGATGGCAAAGCAGACCAGCGTGCCGCCATAGAGCCCGACCAGCCAGGTCTTGGTGTTGTCGCCGAACAGCCGCGCCGTCGAGCGTACGCCGACAATGGCGTCGTCTTCCTTGTCCTGGTGCGCGTAGATCGTGTCGTAGCCGATCACCCACAGGATCGAGCCGATATAGAGCATGATGGCCGGGCCATCGAGATCGCCGAACTCGACCGCCCAGCCGATCAATGCGCCCCAGGAGAAGGCCAGCCCAAGCACGAATTGCGGCCAGTTGGTGAAGCGCTTCATGAAGGGATAGACGGCGACGATCACCAAAGAGACGATGCCGAGCGGAATGGCGAAGTCGTTGAATTGCAACAGCACGACAAGGCCGAGCAACGCCTGGATGACCAGGAATACCCAGGCCTGGCGGCGGGTCACCTTGCCGGCCGGCAGCGGCCGCGAACGCGTGCGCTCGACCTTGTTGTCGATGTCCTGGTCGACAATGTCATTATAGGTGCAGCCGGCGCCGCGCATGGCGACGGCGCCGACAAAGAACAGGAACAGGAACCACGGCGACGGCAGCAGCGTCAGCAGCGGGTCGGTCGGGCGCGGATAGGCGCTGGCCGCAAGCGCTGCCGACCACCAGCAGGGCCATAGCAGCAATTGCCAGCCGATCGGCCGGTCCCAGCGCGCAAGCTGCGCGTAAGGCCAAAGCCAGCGCGGCAATATCTTGTAGACCCAATGGCCGCTCGGCGCGTCGGCGACGCGGCCCTGGGCCGCTTTCGACTGGATGGTTTCCATCGTGCTGGAGTGGCAGCAGCAGCGAGCGCCGTCAAGCGGCCGCATTGTCGCTCAGGCGGTGAAAACATCGTGGCTGGCGAACCATTCCTTCGCCACTTCGATGAAGGCCAGCGCCGCCTTCGACAGCCTTTGCCTTGTGTCATGGGTGAGGATGATGCGCTGCATCGGCAGTGGATCCGACAGCGGCTTGCAGACCAGCGGCAGGCCGTCATAACTCCTGTCGCCAATGGGCCTGGTGTAGCTCACCGCGACGCCGAAGCCGTTGGCGACCATGCTGCGCTGCAGTTCGAACGAACTCGTCGTCGATTGCGAGACCGGCGACAGGCCGCGGCTGAGGAACAGGTCCAGCATGTGCTGCCAGCTGTGCGGCTGGTCGGTGGTGATGAGAGGATGGGTCGCCAGCTCCGCCAGGCTGACGCTCGCCTGGCTGGCCAGCGCGTGGCCTTGCGGCAAAAGCGCATGCGGCCGCAGCTCATGCAGCAGGATACGGGCGAAGTGCACGGGCAGGCCGAGATCATAGGTCAGGCCGAGATCTATTGCCGCATCGCCGAGCCGCCGGCCCAGCGTCTCGAAGGTCTCGTCGCGCACGACGACCGTGACGGATGGGCAGCGCTGCGAAAACGCGCGGATCAGCGCCGGCGCGAAATAGGGCGCGAGATCCTCGAAACAGCCGAGCACCAACTCGCCGCCGACATCGGCGTCGCGCGTCCCCAGCCCAACCAGTTCGTCCGCCTCGGCCAGCACCTGCTTCGCCTTCGCCACCGCGCCGCGGCCGAACGAGGTCAGCGCGATGCCGCTGCCGCGCTGGCGCACGAACAGTTTCTGGCCGAGCGTCGCTTCGACATTGTCGATCGCCACCGAAATCGAAGGCTGTGAGACGTTCAGCATCCGGGCGGCCGCGGTGACGCTGCCGTGGCGGGCGACGGCGACGAGATAGCGCAACTGGGTGAGAGTCACATTCATAGGTCGAAACTATAAGAGAGATGAGAAGTTATTATTTTACGCGATGTGCGGCGGCTGCGATAGTCGGTCATCCAACATGGGAGACATGAGATGGCCGCCAGATATATCGATGCCGCAGCGATTGCCGATTACCAGCGCGATGGCGCGGTCTGCATACGCGGCGCCTTCAAGGACTGGGTCGGCACCATCGCCGCCGGCATCGAGCGCAACATGCAAAATCGCAGTGCCACGGCGTCCGACATCGCCAATGGCAAGGGCAGCTTCTTCGACGATTATTGCAACTGGGAGCGCATCCCCGAATTCGTCGATGTCGTGCGCAATTCGCCGGCCGCCGAACTGGCAGCGGCGGCGATGCAGTCGCGCAGCGCCCAGTTCTTCCACGACCATGTGCTGGTCAAGGAGCCGGGCACGCAGAAGCCGACGCCCTGGCATCAGGACATCCCGTATTATTTCGTCGATGGCAGCCAGACCGTCAGCTTCTGGATCCCGATCGATCCGGTCAAGGAAGCGACGCTGAGGCTGATCGCCGGCTCGCACAAATGGGACAAGATGATCCTGCCGGTGCGTTGGCTCGACGACAGCAATTTCTATGCCGGCGAAGGTGACTATCTGCCGGTGCCCGACCCCGACAAGGACCCGTCTGTGAAGGTGCTGGAATGGGAGATGGAGCCGGGCGACGCCATATTGTTCGATTTCCGAACTGCTCATGGCGCGCGCGGCAATCCGACGGCGGCACGACGCCGGGCGCTGTCGCTGCGCTGGGTCGGCGATGACGCGCGCTATGTCGAGCGCCCCGGCCGCACCTCGCCGCCCTATCCCGGCCATGACATGAAGCCCGGCCAGAAACTGCGCGAGGACTGGTTCCCCGTCATCTACCAGAGCTGATCCGGCCGGGAACGTTGTGCCCTCAGCGCGACGTTCCCGTGCGCAACCGGCATCGCGCAAGGTAAAACTCTTGACCCGCTGCGCTTGGCGCAATAGCGCAGTCCCTGTCGTGAAATGACAAGGGACATCGGCATGCGCGTTTTGTTGATCGGCTCCGGCGGCCGCGAACATGCCCTGGCCTGGAAGCTCGCGGCCTCGCCGCTCTTGACCAAGCTCTATGCCGCGCCCGGCAATCCGGGCATCGCCCGCGAGGCCGAACTGGTCAAACTCGACATCGCCGATCATGCCGCTGTCGCTACCTTCTGCAAGAACAACGCGATCGACCTCGTCGTTGTCGGGCCGGAAGGCCCGCTGGTGGCCGGCATTGCCGATGATCTGCGCGATCAGGGCATTCGCGTCTTCGGCCCGTCGAAGCGGGCAGCGCGGCTCGAAGGCTCGAAAGGCTTCACCAAGGACCTCTGCGCGAAATACGACATCCCGACCGCCGCCTATGGCCGCTTCACCGATCTGACCGCAGCCAAGGCCTATGTCGAAAAGGTCGGTGCACCGATCGTCATCAAGGCCGATGGGCTCGCCGCCGGCAAGGGCGTCACCATCGCCATGACGCTGGACGAGGCCCGCGCCGCGCTCGATGCCTGTTTTGACGGCGCCTTTGGAGACGCCGGCGCCGAAGTGGTGGTCGAGGAATTCATGACCGGCGAAGAAGCGAGTTTCTTCTGCCTGTGCGACGGCACCACAGCATTGCCCTTCGGCACCGCGCAGGACCACAAGCGCGTCGGCGACGGCGACATCGGCCCCAACACCGGCGGCATGGGCGCCTATTCGCCGGCGCCGGTGATGACGCCTGAGATGGTCGAGCGCACCATGCGCGAGATCGTCGAGCCGACCATGCGCGGCATGGCCGAGCTCGGCGCGCCGTTTGCCGGTATTCTCTTCGCCGGGCTGATGATCACCGACAAAGGGCCGAAGCTGATCGAATACAACACCCGCTTCGGCGATCCCGAATGCCAGGTGCTGATGATGCGGCTGAAGGACGACCTTCTGGTGCTGCTTAACGCCGCCGTCGACGGCCAGCTTGCACACAGCTCGGTGCGCTGGCGCGACGAGGCGGCGCTGACCGTGGTGATGGCGGCGCGGGGTTATCCCGGCACGCCGGAGAAAGGTTCGGTCATCCGCGGCCTCGATGAAGCCGCCGGCGATGGCGTTGAAATCTTCCATGCCGGCACCGCCATCAATGGCGGTGCGCTGGTCGCCAATGGCGGCCGCGTGCTCAACATCACCGCGTCAGGCAACACGGTCGGCGAAGCGCAAAGCCGCGCCTACGCCGCGCTCGACCGCATCGACTGGCCGCAAGGCTTTTGCCGCCGCGACATAGGTTGGCAGGCGGTGGCGCGGGAAAAGGCCGGGGCTAGCTAAGCAATTCCAGGAAAAGTGTGGAGCGGTTTTCCCGGGAAAAGCGCATAGCGCGCTTTCCCTGAGGAATTGCGTAAAACAAAGACCTCAGCGCTCGCGAACGAGTTCCGTCGAAGCGGTGCTGACCGGGTCGGCGGCTTGGGAGAAGACGGCCTCAAGCAGGGTCTCCGAGCGATACGCGGTCCGCTTCCAGGCGACATACTCGGCAATGCCGAAGCGCGCGCGGCGCGGCACCGTCTTGACCACCGGCATGCGGAAGGCGGCACGAAACGTCTGCCAGCGCGCGCCCAGCACCGCCACCATCTCCTCGATTGTCGGCGGCGTCGCCACGTCGGCATAGGTGATGGTGACTTTGCCGGCCAGCCCCGCCGCGCGCGAAACCGGCACCGGGATCGAGGCGAGATAGTCGGCCGGCACGTCGATCAGGCCGCCAAAGGGCCATTGCTGGCGCAGCGTGGCTGCATCCATCGGCGCGACATTGACATCGATGTCGTTGGGCGTGCCGGCGACGCGGTAGGGGCAGCGCAGGCGGCCGCAATTGGCCTGCGCCGAAAACTGCCACAGCGCATAGCCCTGCCAGTTGCCCATCGGAAAATGCACGTCTATGTCGGGCTTGTAGCGCGCATACCAGAGCGGCAGCCGCGACAGCAGACGGTACTGATAGCGATTGTCGGCGATGAACTGGGCGGTCTTGCCGTTGGCGTAGAGTATCGGGAAACGGCCGAGCCGCCGGTGCACCTGGCGCACGAATTCCTCGGCATCCTCCAGCGACATCCACTGTGTCGGATCATTGCCTTCGAGATCGAGGGCCATGAGATCGTCCGGCGACGGTTCGGCGAAATCGATGAAATTGTTGGCCTGCTCGACCGGATTGCCGGGGCGGGCAAGATGATAGGCGCCCCATTTCAGGCCGAGCGCCTTGGCCACCACCTTGCGCGTCTGGAACAACTCGCGCGTCACCGCATGGCGTTTCCACAACGTCTTGCAGAGTTTGACCGTAGTTTCGTCGCCATAGCAGAAATAGGGCGGTGGCAGCCCGTCGGACGCCTTGTTGATGAAGCCGACAATGCGCTTGTCGGTGGCAAGCTGCGCCCAGTCGATGGAATTGTATTCATAGGCGTCGATGACGAGCGCGCGGTCGCCATCCCGCCAGGGCTCGGAGAAGTCCGAGGCTTTTGTCGCCGATCCCAGCGCCATCATCGCCGCGAGAGCGATCGCTGAGCGGCGAAGAAGATGCGCCGGCGTTTTCAAACAGGGAGTCCCCGCTGACCAGGGGATGATGGTGGACCGGTATGGTTAAGGAAGTGCTGCAGGCAGTCGTGGCAAGGGCGAGGCGGCTGAGACGGCTCGTCAATCGAAACGAATTTATCTGGATTCCCTGACAAGCCGTTTATGGGTGTCCAAGGCTTTGCGTAGCGCTTCATTCGGTTCCGGCGGGTCAACAATAGCCGTCGCCAAAGCAAGCTGATCCTCGATCGACAGCTGGATAATGCACTGTTCTGTTTCGTGGGCCGCTTCGCTATGGGCATGGGTCTGTCGATTAGGCATTGCGGTAACCCCTTGATCCGGTGCTCAACGGCACAATTGGTTGAACCTCTAACGGATCGGGCGCCGGCGCCTGCGGCAGCGTGCCTTCGGCGGCGCGCTTGCGGTAATGGGCAAGCGAGCATTCGGGCGAGCACAATATGCCGCGATCGGTCCAGTAGGCGGGGCCTCTTTCGGGCTCGCCATGATAATACCAGAAGCCGTTTGCCTGATACGGCAGGCCGCATTCGATGCAACGGTATGTCTCGGGTCTGGCAAGCATGTTGCCCGGTCCAATCTGTCTATGGTCTGCCCGGAAAGATCATAACAGCAGGATGTCATTCCTTGCTGCAGAAATTTTGATGCGTAATACCGGTCTTGAAAATTGGCCGAAGCTTTCGCGATTTCGTCATTCTATGGCGAAGCAAGGAGCGAAGCGACGCGGCGCAGACCATAAAATCCATGCCGCGACTTCAAGGTGTTGCCACGGTCCAGAATTCTGCGCCCTGCGCGCGAGGTCGCGGCATGGATCCTCGGGTCTGCGCGTCCGCTTCGCTCCCGCTCCGCCCGTGGATGACGAAATTCAGTGCAAAATCCGCGTGACAAAGTTTGACGTTTACGTAAAAAGAAGGCCGGAGGCCGCCCAAAGGCGGATGGTTTTGCGTCGTCCCGGGTCCTAGGATCGAGGGGCGGACAGCGGAGGAGGAAGCGGCATGTACAAGGCGCCGGTCGAGGATATTTCGTTCACGCTGAAGCATGTTGCCGGCCTCAAACCGGCGCTGAACAGCGGCGCCTTCGGCGATCTCGGCGAAGACCTTGTCGATGCCATCCTGTCCGAGGCCGGCCGCTTCGCCAGCGAAGAGGTCGCGCCGCTCTACAAGATCGGCGACGAGCACGGCGCGGTGCTAAAGGATGCAGCCGTCACCACGCCGCCTGGCTGGAGGGCGCTCTACCGCAACTGGATCGACGGCGGCTGGAACGCGTTGTCGGGACCGGAGGAGTTCGGCGGCCAGGGCCTGCCCACCATGCTCGGCGTCGCGGCGCTCGAAATGTGGAACTCCGCCGCCATGGCTTTCGGCATCGGCCCGACGCTGACCATGGGCGCGGTCGAGGCGCTCGACAAGCACGCATCCGAAGCGCTCAAGGCCAAATATCTGGCAAAGCTCGTCTCCGGCGAGTGGATGGGGACGATGAACCTGACCGAGCCGCAAGCCGGTTCCGATCTCGCCGCTCTGCGCAGCCGCGCCGAGCCTGCCGGCGACGGTACCTATCGCATCTTCGGCCAAAAAATCTTCATCACCTATGGCGAGCACGATTTCACCGACAACATCGTCCATCTGGTGCTGGCCAGGCTGCCCGATGCGCCGGCCGGCACGCGCGGCATTTCGCTGTTCCTGGTGCCGAAATTCCTCGTCAATGATGACGGGTCGCTCGGCGCCCGCAACGACGTCTTCTGTTCGGGCCTCGAGCACAAGCTCGGCATCCATGCCTCGCCGACCTGCACCATGATCTATGGCGACGGTTTTGGCGGCACGACGCCGGGCGCCATCGGCTGGCTGATCGGTGAGGAGAACAAGGGGCTTGCCTGCATGTTCACCATGATGAACAACGCCCGGCTTTGCGTCGGCATGCAGGGCGTGGCGGTGGCTGAAGCCGCGACGCAAAAAGCGATCGCCTATGCAAATGAGCGCCGCCAGGGCAAGGCGTCGGACTATGCCGGCTCCGGCATGGCGCCGATCGTCCACCACCCCGATGTGCAGCGCAATCTCTTGACCATGAAGGCGCTGACCCAGATCGCCCGCGCAATCTCCTATTCCTGCGCGCATGCCATCGACCTGGCGCGGGTCTCATCGGACGAGGAAGCAGCGCATTGGCGCGACCGCGCCAATCTCCTGACGCCGCTGGCCAAGGCGTTCTCCACCGATGTCGGCGTCGACGTCGCGTCGCTCGGCGTCCAGGTGCATGGCGGCATGGGCTTCATCGAGGAGACGGGCGCGGCAGCGCTCTATCGCGATGCCCGCATCGCGCCGATCTATGAGGGCACCAACGGCATCCAGGCGATCGACCTGGTAGCGCGCAAATTGCCGCTCGGCGGCGGCGAGCATGTGCATGGCTACATCGGCGAACTGAAGGTGGTCGCCGATCAGGTACGCACCTCGAATCTGGAGGGGTTCGGCCGCACTGCGGAGGCGCTTGACCGGGCGCTGGACGATCTCGCCGAAGCGACGCGTTTCCTGCAGAAGCTGCTGGCCGAAGGCCGTCTCGACGAAGCGCAGGCGGGCGCGACGCCCTATCTCAGGCTGATCTCGCTTGCCGCCGGCGGCGCCTATCTGGCGCGCGGCGGACTTGCCGAGCAAAACCGCATCGCCCTTTGCCGTTTCTTTGCCGAAAACCTGCTTGGCGAAGTCAGCGCCTTGAAGGACTGCGTCATCGATGGCGCCGAAAGCCTCGCCGCCGCCGGCAAGACGCTGATATCAGCCTGAATACAAAAAGCGCTCACCAGGGAAAAATGACCGTGACAGACCATATTCTCGTCGAGCGCCAGGGCGCCATTCAGATCATCCGCATGAATCGCCCGGACAAGAAGAACGCGCTGACGCGCGCCATGTACGCGACGATGTCCAGGGCACTGGCCGAAGGCGACGCCGATCCGGCGGTCCGCGTCCATGTCTTCCTCGGCGTGCCCGGCGCCTTCTCGGCCGGCAACGATCTCGCCGATTTCCTGGTCATCGCCACCGGCGGCGAGGGCGGCAACGAAGTCTGGGACTTCCTGATGGCGCTGGCCAAAACGGAGAAGCCGATGGTCTCGGGCGTCGATGGCATTGCGGTCGGCATCGGCACCACGCTCAATCTGCATTGCGACCTGACCTTTGCCACGCCGCGCACCGTGTTCCGCACGCCCTTCGTCGATCTCGGCCTTGTGCCGGAGGCCGGCTCCAGCCTGCTGGCGCCGCTCATCCTCGGCCGTCAGGGCGCCTTCGCGCTGCTTGGCCTCGGCGAAGGCTTTTCCGCCGAGCGCGCCAAGACTGCCGGCCTGATCTACGAGGTGGTCGAGGAGAGCGCGCTGGAAACCGCGGTGCTGGCTGCTGCCGGCGAGATCGCGGCCAAGCCGCCGCAGGCGCTGAAGATCGCCCGTGACCTGATGCGCGCGCCGCGCGACGAACTTCTCGCCCGCATCAAGGTGGAGAGTGCGCATTTCCGCGATCGGCTGAAATCCGACGAAGCGCGCGCCGCGCTGACCGCGTTCATGACGCGCAAGAAAGCAAGCTGATCTCACGGCACTGTCAGCTTGTGGCAGCTTCGAGCGAAACGCGCGTCAGACGCGATTTTTTGATCTGTACACTGCGGTTTTCACGCCCTATCTCACAAATCCGGCGGGCGGGGACCGAAGGCGGCGACCAAGACGATACGGCCGGCGCTCGGCGTCGCCAGCGAACGGCCGCATTTCCTGCTGTTCCAGCTGGAGAAGGACTGATCCCAGCGCTGTCGCCGCAAGTCATCACACCATTCAACCTGCCGCAGATGGTGGCATGGTCATAGGCGTCTGATGCCGCCTGGACGGCTGAGCCGCTACCGGTGTTCGGCGGCGATGCGGATGCCCAAGCCGATCAGCACAATTCCGGTTACACCTTCGATGGTGCGGCGGATCGATGGCCGGCGCAGGAAATCCCCCGCTTTGGCGACGACCGTTGCGTAGAGCGCCAGCCAGGCGAAGGTCATGACGGCGAACACCACGCCGAGACCGAGCAGCGCCGCGAAGCTTTCCCCGCCGGGCGGTACGAATTGCGGCAGCAGGCTGGCGAAGAACACCGCCATTTTGGGGTTGCCGAGATCGCTGATCAGTCCCTGGCGGTAGGCGGTCGCCGCCGTCAGCCGCCGTGCCGGCCTCGTGACTTCAGCCATGTCCTGCTGACGGGTGGGCCATAGTGCCTCCTGCAGCGCCTTGAAGCCGAGATAGACGAGATAGGCGGCACCCGCATATTTGACCGCAAGGAATAGCGGCTCCGAAGCAACCAGCAGGGCGACGATGCCGGCGCTGGTGGCCAGCGCCCAGATCGTCTGGCCGCTGGAGATACCGAGCGCGGTGAAGACGCTCGCCGCACGCCCGCCAAGCAGCGTGTTGCGGATGGTGATGGCGGTGTCGGGACCGGGCGTCGCAAGCACGATGAAAGAGACACCGAGAAAGGCCAGGAACAGGCTCATTGGATTCTCCCTTTGCAGCCAGATCAGCTTAGGATCGCTGCGCTATTTCACAAGCGTCAGGGGTAAAGCCGCGTCTTGTCCCAGCCGCCTTCGGCATTGCGCGAAAAGAGCAGGCGGTCGTGCAGCCGGAACGGCCGGTCGTGCCAGAATTCGATGGCCTGCGGCACGATGCGGAAGCCCGACCAGTGCTTTGGCCGCGGGATCTCGCCGATCGGGTAGCGCGCGGTGTATTCGGCTACCGCTTTCTCCAGCGCGAAGCGGCTTTCCAGCGGGCGTGACTGTTTCGAAGCCCAGGCGCCGATGCGGCTGCCACGCGGCCGCGTCGCGTAATAGGCGTCCGCCTCGGCGTCGCTGACGATCTCCACCGGCCCGCGGATGCGCACCTGGCGCCGCAGCGATTTCCAGTGAAAGCACATCGCCGCCTTCATGCTGCCAAGAATCTCGCGGCCCTTGGCGCTCTCGAAATTCGTGTAGAAGACAAAACCGCTTTCATCGAACCCCTTGAGCAGCACCATACGCACATCCGGCATGCCGTCGGCATCGACGGTTGCCAGCGCGACGCCGTTGGCATCGTTGATTTCGCTTTTTTTGGCGTCCTCCAGCCAGGCGGCAAAGAGCCGGAACGGCTCGGCGGCCTCGGTAAAGTCACCAGTTGTTAACTCGGTGTCACTCATAGTTTTTCTCAAATTGTCTCGAATCTCAGGAGGTTGCCGATTGTCGCGTATCGCGCAAGCTTTTGACAGCGGGCAATGGAGCGCTATCGCTTCGGCCAGTTCGAAAGCCGTGATCGTGATCGTCGCCTTGCCGCTTGCCGCCTGCGGCGCCGGCGGCTTCAGCCTGCAGAAAGCCGAGGTCGACCGTTCCATCGTCACCTCGAGTGCGCCGGCGCAGGCGACATCGACGGACGCCGATAACGCTTCCGACCAGACCACGATCGGCAATGCGGTCTCTTCAGCCGACATAGAGGAGCTTCGCGGCCAGGCCGTGCCGTGGGCGAATGCCGGCACCGGCTCGCGCGGCTCCATCACGGAACTCGCCGAGTTGCAGGACAATGGCCAGACCTGCCGCAGCTTCACCGCCTCGCGCGAAAGCTTCGACGGCGTCGCTTTGTTCAAGGGAGAATTGTGCATGGCCGGCGCCGGCGGCTGGCACATGCAGGATTTCAAGGCGCTCTAGGCGGTTATGACAAGTTGGCCGGGAGCTTTCTATCCCTGAGGCCTCAATGAGCGAATTTCCGGTAGAAGCGACCCGCAAATATGAGGCCCTCAAAAGCAAGGTCGGCCATGCCTTTTCGGCTTGAGCTGAATACCATGACAACTCCCAAGAAGATCCCATATGACGCGACGAGAGAGATGAATAGCGCCGCGAAATTACCCGGCAATGATGCTTTCAGGCCATACTCTGAAACGCCGGTTATTATCGCCGCAAAAAAGTACGGCCACAGTGTCCCCAGAAGCTGCCTGTAGGTAAGCGGGCCTCTTCTTGTTGCCCCCCACCACAGGACAGGGCCCTGGATGGTGCCCACGCATATGTAAAAAGCGGCTACGCCGGTAATTCCCCAAGGCAATCCACAAACGAATGAAGCGACGAACAAGGTGGAGCTCAAGGCCCCCCAGTTTCGCATTTCCTTGGTCCGGTCCTGACTGATGAAGAGCCAACCGGTGCTGCTGCTGATCGGTGCGAAAATTGCGCCAAAAGCAAGAACCGAAAACACCTGCGAAACCTCCGCCCATTTCTGCCCCAGCAAAGTGACGATGAGCAATTCGCTGTTTATGATGGCAAATATGACTACGGGATACGTCGCAAGAATAATCAATTCCAACATTCTGAAGTAAAAGCGGCGGTACGTGTCGGGATCATTCCGCGTTCTAGCCAAAGACGGGAGGGCGACCTTGGCTATCGGTGTGGTTATCTGGCTCAGTGGCATCAGTAGAAGTTTGTATGCTCGGTCGTATATTCCGAGTGGAGATTGACCTAAATATCGGCCGATTAGTATGTTATCAAAATTTCTGGCGAAAAAGTTCAAGAAATTAAATGACGTTATGTTGGCGCCAAAATTCAAAAGCTTGAAATTTTCGCTATTGAGGACGGGTTTGCTGGGAATCCATCTGATAAGGATCCAAGTCAGCAAGAGAGTGCTCAGCGACACGGCGATTTGGCTGTAGACCAACGCCCAGTAGCCAGATCCATGCCAAGCGAAAAGGAGGCCTGTCGCCGCTCCAACCGAAAAACTCCCCAGTTCAACCAAAGCGATTTTTGAAAAAAGCAGTTGACGATTTAGCAAGGCCATATGCTGTGCGCAGAGCCCGCCGACTACGAAGGTTGCGCTGAGAGCCAATATGATCGGCACAAGGCGGGGCTCTTTGAAAAAAGCGCCTGCTGCCGGAGCGAGAGCTGTCACAGCTAAACAGACGGCCGCACTCAGCCCGACGTTAATCCAGAAAATGAAGCTTAGCTGGTCCTGGGTAATCTCGGCCCGTTGGACTGTAGCCTGCGTCAAACCAAAATCCGTAAACAGAGCTGCGAACGCAAACAATGGCGCCGCCATCGCCACGATGCCAAAGTCCTCAGGCAGGAGAAGTCGAGCAATAAGAATTTGATAGCAGAATTGCATCAAGAACTTGAGTCCCTGAGACACGAAGTTTACGGCCGCCCCGTTTACCGAGGCGACCTTCAGCTCCGTTCGGGACATGCGACTTTCTGAAAACGAAAATTTTTTGCGAGCCGCCATTTCAATTCGCTTGAGCCATCGTAACCTTGCCTTTGGCTTTTTTCAGGATAGACGCGGCGATCCGCCAATCCGTTATCCCTGCGATCGCAAGGGGCACCAGTTTGCGCTCCCTTATCAGAGCTTGAGCCTTGTATTCCGCCGAGAGGCGCTTCATCGCGCTAATGCGCTCCTTCAGCAGCGAAACGAGTTTCAGATTGCCCGACAGGCGTCGATCGAGCAAAAGCCTGTGCGATTGGTCGACCTGGCCATCGTAGTTTACCTTGGTCCTGCTCCAACCCGATCGGCGGTGGGTGTATATGTAACCAGGCGCGTTATCAGCCACATATCTTGCACCTTCCAGAAGTGCGTCCGTCACGAAGAGAAAATCCTCTCCGTGGCGAGAATAGGACGGGTAGCGCAGTGATCGATCGGTCAGGAACTTCCGCTTGAAGATAGGCTTGAGCAGTCCCCAGTCCGTATCCATGCCGAAGGGCCTCGCGTGAGCCAAAAAGGTCTCAATGTCTATCAGTGTTACGTCTTTAGTAAATCCGATGGTCGCGGGCCAGGACGTGTCGCTCGCCGGATCGTAATACGCGAACTTGTCGGTTACGATATCAGCTTCCTGCGAGGCAGCCATATCAACAAGTCGTTCAACCCGTCCCGGCGCGTATGCGTCATCTGCATCCAGAATTGCCACCCAGTCTCCACGCGCGGCTTCCAGGCCGGCATTCCGGGCTTCTGCGGGTCCTCCATTTTTCGGCAAGCGAACAACGACGACGCGTTTGTCTTTCCGCGACAGCGCTCCGGCAACCTCGTGGGTGGCGTCTGTCGAGCAATCGTCGATGATTAAGATTTCGAGGACTAAATCACCCTGCGCCAGGGCGGAATTGACGGCGCGCTCCAGAAACGGAGTCGCGTTGTAGGCGGCGATCAGGACGGACACAGTTGGTCGCATGGGATGCTCTCGCGTGATCCAGGGGGTATTGGATCAGGCGTACCAGCCGTCGCTGAGAGCACGATTAGGCCGCGATGAAGCGAAACTGAAATCGAAGCGTCGCGCCGTGCATGACGGGCAGGGCCGCGACTTCAGGCTTGCGGCAACGTCACCGCGATGTGCAGGCCACCACCGGGCGAAGGCTGGCTAAGCTCGAGATGCGCGGAAAGACGCTCGACGATACCCGAAACGATGGCTAGACCCAGTCCGGTTCCCTCCACCTCAGGCGTATTCGCGCGATAAAACCGCTGGAACACCGCCTCCCGATGCTGAGCAGCGATGCCTGGACCATTGTCGATGATCGAGAGCCCCCAAGCGCCGGGTTCGGGAGAGATCGAAACTTTGATCTTACCGCCGGCGGGCGTGTACTTGATGGCATTGTCGATCAAATTGCCTATCAACAGGCGAAGCATGGCTTCGTCCGCATTGACCTCGGCCAACTCGTCGCCGTCGAGCGAAACATCGTGCCGCTTGAGCGTAATGAGCGCACCGAACTCGGCCATGACCGAGGCGGTGACTTCATAGAGCCGCACCGCTTTCAACTCGACCGGCTGATGGCTGATGCGCGCCGCCTGGAGCATCTGCTCGATGAGGCGGGTAGCCTTATCGTTGCTGGCCATCAGGTCAGCAAGGATCGTCTCCCGTTCGGTGTCGCTGTCGCTATGGCGTAGTATCTGCAGCAGCAGCTTTATGCCGGCATGTGGTGTTCGCAACTGATGCGCTGCCTGGTCGGCGAAGCGCCTTTCCGCCGTCAGCGATCGGTCAAGCTTGGTGAGCAACTGGTTCACCGACATGCCCAGCGGGTAGAGGTCGCGCGGCAACTTATCCATCGGAATGACGGAGAGGTCGTCGGGCGAGCGACTGCGGATTTGACGGACCAGGCCGTGAATGGGCCCCAAACCGTTGTTTATTCCATACCAGACCAAAAGCCCGATGACTGGCACGAGCACCAACAGAGGGAAGAAGAGGTTGAGCATAATATTCGACACAAGCGTGTCGCGCAGGGTTCGCTTTTCTCCCACCTCGACAACGATCCCGGTATTCGGGATCGGAAGCGAATAGACCAGCCACGCCTCATTTGCATATTTCAGGTCGGTGAAGCCGGCCCTTTGGATAGGGATGCTCGCGGGGAAGGCCCCGTTGGAAAATATCCGGATTTGTCCGTCTTTCCACAGGCGGAATATGTGCGCGTCGGCGTAGTCGTCCGCCTGATCGTTTATGGCGAGTTGATTGCCCATCGAAAAGTCCATGTCTTTGACCTGGATAGGCGGCTGGCTGCCGGGTTTTTCGATCTGATGTTCCAGCAGCGTCCAAAGCACGTTGGCGTCATTGATCAGCTTTGCATCGTAGATATTGTCGATCTCCCGCTTGGCGCTGCGGAAAGCAAAAATCCCAATGACGGCGATGGCGATGAGGATCGTCGGCGTTATCCGGAGAAAGAGTTTCCAGGTCAGGGGCCAGCGCTTCATGGCTCGATCATATAGCCGACGCCCCGGATGGACCGGATGAACTCGGCGCCAAGCTTTCTGCGCAGATTGTAGATTATCACTTCGGTCGTGTTGCTCTCAACGGCACTGTCCGCGCTGTAGAGTGCGTATTCGATGTCGCTTTTGGTGACGTATTTGCCTGCCCGCTCCATCAGTAGCTTAAGCAGCCGGAATTCCTTGGCGGTCATCGTGATCTGGCCTTCGGCGCCGCGTACCACCATTGCCGCCGGATCCATTTCGACATCGCCGCTTTTCAGAATGATGTCGGTGCGGCCCTCCCGCCGGCGCATGAGGGCGCGCAGCCGTGCCAGCAATTCATCCAGATCGAACGGCTTTACCAGATAGTCGTCGGCTCCGTTGTCGAGCCCTTCGACCTTTTGAAGAGATGTATCGCGGGCGGTGAGCATGAGGATCGGTACGGCGTTGCGTTTTCTTCGCACCGACCGCAAGACCTCTATCCCGTTGACCTCGGGCAGGTTGATGTCGAGCACGACCACCTCGAAGACGAGATTTTCAAGGGCCGCGATCGCGGCCTCGCCATCCTGAATCCAGTCAACGCCATAGGCATGCTTTTCGAGGGCCTTCTTCAGCGAAGAGCCGAGGATTATGTCGTCCTCAACCAGAAGCAGGCGCATGGTTTGCTATGCCCTTCCGTCAGCTGAACCGGCTGCCCTCCGGTTGCAGACCAATGGCCGCCATCGCGGCTTTTTGCGGGCAAAATCAGCTTATGGTCGGGGTGTCTCGTCACGATTGCGAGAGATCGCAAACGCACTCGGACGAGTGGCTCAAAACGACGCCGGTGGTATTCTGGTTGGATAGGCGGCCCGCCACTGGAATTTCTTCCTATGCGAGCGCATATAGGGGGCAACATGGATTCACTCTTTTTCCAGAGCAGGACGAATGCGCGACCCCTATGAGGTGCTGGGCGTTGCCAAGAACGCATCGGCCAAGGACATAAAATCGGCCTACCGCAAACTCGCCAAGAAGCATCATCCGGACCAGAACCCGAATGATCCCAAGGCGAAGGACCGGTTTGCCGCCGCCAACCAGGCCTATGAGGTCATTGGCGACGAGAAGACCCGTGCGGCGTTCGACCGCGGCGAGATCGACGCCGACGGCAAGCCGAAATTCCAGGGTTTTGAGGGTGCTGCTGGTGGCGGCGATCCGTTTGGCGGCTTTCGCCGCCAGCAGGGCGCCGGCGGCTCGCGCTTCGAATTCCGCTCGGGCCGTCCGGGTGGCGATCCGTTCGACGGCAACAGCGACATTTTCAGCCAGATCTTCGGCGACGCTTTTTCCGGCGCGCGCGGCGCCGGCGACCGCCGCCAGCCGGTGCAGGCAGCGGACCTCAACGTGACGCTCGACGTCACCATCGAGGAGATGGCGACCGCCGAAAAGGTGACCGCCATGTTCCCCGATGGCCGCAAGATCGCGGTCAAGCTGCCGGCCTATGTCGAGGAGGGCCAGACCATCCGGCTGAAGGGCCAGGGCGAGCAGGGACCGGGGCAGCCGGGCGATGCGCTGGTCAAGATCCATATCCGCAGGCACTCGCGCTATCGCATCGAGGGCCGCGATCTGCATGCCGATCTGGAGGTAGCGTTGGCCGATGCGGTGCTGGGCGCCAAGGTGCCGGTCGACACGCCGACCGGCAGGCTGGCGGTCAATGTCCCGGCCTGGTCGAGTTCGGACAAGGTTCTGCGGCTGAAGGGCAGGGGCTTGCCGGAAAAGACCGGCGGCCATGGCGATCTCTACGCCCATGTCCGCATCATGCTGCCGGTAGGTGGCGACAGCGAGCTCGAAGCGCTGATGCGCGGCCGCAAGGGCTGACGCGGCTGCATTTCGCCTGCTAGCTGCCCGAGGCCGCTTCCTCCATGCGCCGGATAGTTTCGCCGAAGCGGCGCAAGGCCTGGCGCACCGGGACATGCGGGCTCTCGATCTCGAGCAGGATCATCGTCTCGCTGCCGAGGAAGGCAGCGCTGACCAGGCTGGTCACTTCGGCGGCGGAGAATGGCCCGAGGCCGCCGAACCGCCGCTCCGCCTCTTGCGCCAGTCCGTCCAGCAGTTCGAACCAGCCGCGCAGGTCGCGGCGCACCGCCTTGGCGATTTCGGGGCTCGACAGGCTTGCAGCGATCATCTCGTGCAGGATGCGGACATAGCCGGAGGCCAGATCATCATCGAGGAAATCGCAGGCGCGCTCCCAACGCCGCCACAGCGGCATGGGTGCTGCAAACGTCTCCGCCTGGCGCTTTAACAGGCCTTCGTTCAGATGGTCGAGCAGGGCCAGGATCAGCCGTTCCTTGGAGCCGAAATGATAGTGGATCTGGCTGAGCGGAACGCCGGCGATCTCGGCGACCCGGCGCGTCGACAGATCGGCATAGCCACCTCGATACAGGCATAGTTCGGCTGCCGAAATCAGTTCGGCACGCGTGTCGCGCTTTGTCTTGTTCTGGGGCGGGGCGACGGCTTTGACAGCGTCCGTCATACGGTGTGCCTGCCGTTGGAATCGACACAATGGGTCATCGGTTCTCCTGTCCGAGGCTGGACGTGTCGCCACCATATCTCGGTCGAGCGACCGATCAAGTTGACTCGCTATTAAATTTGTGCTTTTTGATCATAAATTCGGTCGACCGACCGAACTTGTGATACTTGCATGGGAGGGGCCGTCATGGCGGGCGTAATCACCCTTATCTACGGCGTTGCCGCGTACCTGATATTTCTCGGCTCGTTTCTTTATGCAGTTGGTTTCGTCGGCAACATTGCCGTGCCGAAATCGATCGATTCAGGGGTCGCGGGAAGCCCGGTCGAAGCTGTCATAGTCAACGCGCTGCTGCTCGGCCTTTTCGCCGCCCAGCACAGCATCATGGCGCGGCCGGTGTTCAAACGCTGGTGGACGCGGATTGTCCCGCACGCGGCCGAACGCAGCACCTATGTGCTTTTGGCCAGCCTCATCCTGCTTTTGCTCTACTGGCAATGGCGGCCGATCCCCAGCCCGGTCTGGACGGTCGAAAACCCGTTGTGGGTCGCCGTACTCCATGGCGTGTTCTGGCTCGGCTGGGCTGTGTTGCTGATCAGCACCTATCTGATCAACCATTTCGAGCTGTTCGGCCTGCGCCAGGTTTTCGCGGCTTTGCGCAAGACCGAACTGCCGCAGCCGGTGTTCAGGACGCCGCTTTTCTACAAATGGGTCCGGCACCCGATCTATGTCGGCTTTCTCCTGGCCTTCTGGGCGACGCCGTCCATGACATGGGGCCATCTTCTGTTTGCGGCGGGCAGCACGGGCTACATCCTGCTCGGCATCTTCCTCGAGGAACGCGATCTCGTCGCGATGTTCGGCGATCAGTACCGCCTCTACCGCAAGCAGGTGGGCATGCTCATTCCCTGGCGCAAAGTCGCGGAATAGGGTCGCATCCGATGCCGACCGGCCGATTCGCTGGTCGGTCGCGGGCCTGGGCCGTCGAGGCGCGCTGGCCGCAGTGAGGCATTGAAGCTCACAAACACGTTACACACCCCTAATCGCTGTTTGCCGAGTGTCTGAATTGAACGCGCGCCCCGTCTGCGCTTGATGCGCCTTTCTGCCTGTGCGATAGGCACTCCAAAGCAGAAAATCTTTCGGAGAGCGCTGACATGGCGGGTGGACAGGGCCTTATGGCCGGCAAGCGCGGGCTTATACTGGGCGTCGCCAACAACAGATCGATCGCCTACGGCATCGCAAAGGCCTGCGTCGACCATGGCGCCGAGATCGCGCTGACCTACCAGGGCGAGGCGTTCAAGAAGCGCGTCGAGCCGCTGGCGGCGGAATTGGGCGCCTTTGTCGCCGGCCATTGCGATGTCACCGACCCGGCGAGCCTCGACGAGGTTTTCGCCAATGTCGCCAACCATTGGGGTGGCAAGCTCGACTTCCTCGTCCATGCCATCGCTTTTTCCGACAAGGACGAGCTGACCGGCCGCTATGTCGAGACGACTCGCGACAACTTCCTGCGCACCATGGACATTTCGGTCTATTCCTTCACCACCATCGCCAAACGCGCCGAGGCGCTGATGACCGATGGCGGCTCGCTGCTGACGCTGACCTATTACGGCGCCGAAAAAGTGATGCCGCATTACAACGTCATGGGTGTCGCCAAGGCCGCGCTCGAAGCCAGCGTGCGCTATCTCGCCGTCGACCTCGGCGGCAAGAAGATCCGCGTCAACGCCATCTCGGCCGGGCCGATCAAGACCTTGGCTGCTTCGGGTATTGGCGATTTCCGCTACATCCTGAAGTGGAACGAGTACAATTCGCCGCTGAAGCAGACCGTCACCCAGGAAGAAGTCGGCGATTCGGGTGTTTATTTCCTGTCCGACCTGTCGCGTGGCGTCACCGGCGAAGTGCACCATGTCGATTCCGGTTACCACGTCGTCGGCATGAAGGCGGTCGACGCGCCGGACATTTCGACCGTCAAGGATTAGTTCTGCCGCTATCTCTGCCCGTCTGTCCTGCTTTCCGGAAGACCTGATGGTTCCGCTCGTCTACATCGTGCGCCACGGCCAGACGCAGTGGAATGCCGAGTTCCGGCTGCAAGGGCAGGCCGACACCGATCTCAATGAACTCGGCCGCGAGCAGGCGACCCGCAACGGTCGACGGCTGGCCGAACTGATCCAGAAGCCCGAAGATTTCGACTTTGTCGCCAGCCCGATGAAGCGGACGCGCGAGACGATGCAGCGGCTACGCCTGGCAATGCAGCTCGATCCCGACGCCTTTCGCACCGACCCGCGCCTGGTCGAGGTGCATTTCGGCGACTGGCAGGGGTTCACCTTTGCCGAACTCGAGGCGCGTAGCCCCGGCTCGGTCAAGCCGCGCCGGCGCAACAAATGGAATTTCCAGCCCCCGGGTGAGGGCGCCGAAAGCTACCAGATGCTGCTCGAACGGGTGAAGCCGTGGTTCGAAGCGCTGGACCGCCAGACGGTCTGCGTCACCCATGGCGGCGTTGTCCGGACCCTGTTTCGGATGGTCGAAGGTGTTTCCGAAGACGAAGCGGCGAGGCTGGAAGTGCCGCAGGACCGCGTGCTTAGGCTGCAGGACGGGCGTCTGGAGTGGCTTTAGGCTACGCAATTCCAGGAAAAGTGTGAAACGGTTTTCCGTCCGGAATTGCGTGAATCAAAGAGATAGCCGGAGCATCGACCTGCGGACAAAACAGGACGTCTGTCCTGTTTTGTCCGCAGGTCGAAAAACCCTGTTCGATGCTGGTCCTATTCGGTGTCGGCCTTACTCAGTGCCGGCCTTACTCAGTATCAGGCAGTTCCATGTCGGTGACGACGTTCTCGCCATTCGTCACGTCATAGGCGATCACGATATCCATGCCGGGCTTCAGCGAGTCGAGATCGGTCTCGGCGTTGAGCTTGTAGGACTTTCCGTCCTCCAGCGTCAGCGTCAGCGCGTCCTTGTCGACCTTCTTGATCAGGCCTTCGGTCTGGCCGGCATAGGCGGCGGTGGAAATCAGCAACATGGCGGCAGCAGCGCCGATCAGGGTACGCATCGTCGTCCTCTTTGTCATTGCGCCTGCACAGGTGGCGGCGAGCTTTCAACGGGCGGATGGAAGAGAGCAGAAACCAACCGAATGTGTCAAAACTAAAACCGCCGGATCACAGTTTGACCGCTGTGAAAAACGCCAATAGAAGGCACCCTTGATCCGGTTCCGCTGCCGGGCAGGGCAAAATTCCATGTCTCACAACACGTTCGGCCATCTCTTCCGCGTCACCACCTGGGGCGAAAGCCATGGCCCGTCGCTCGGCTGCGTCGTCGATGGCTGCCCGCCCGGTATCCGCTTCACGCGGGCCGAAATCCAGGCCGAACTCGACAAGCGCCGTCCCGGCCAGTCACGTTTTGTGACCCAGCGCCGCGAACCGGACGAGGTGAAGATCCTGTCGGGCTTCATCCTCGACGACGACGGCGAGACGATGATCACCACCGGCACGCCGGTCTCGATGCTGATCGAGAATGTCGACCAGCGCTCCAAGGACTATGGCGAGATCGCCCGCCAGTACCGGCCGGGCCATGCCGACTACACCTATGACGTCAAATACGGCGTGCGCGACCATCGCGGCGGCGGTCGTTCCTCGGCGCGCGAGACGGCAGCGCGCGTGGCAGCCGGCGCGCTTGCCCGCAAGGTGGTGCCCGGCATGGTGGTGCGCGGCGCGCTGGTCTCGATGGGCGAGAAATCCATCGACCGCGCCAACTGGAACTGGAATTTCATTGGCGACGCCGAAAACCCGTTCTTCACCCCGGATCCGGCCTCGGTTCCGGTCTTCACGCAGTATCTCGACGGCATCCGCAAATCCGGCTCCTCGGTGGGCGCGGTGATCGAAATCGTTGCCGACGGCGTGCCGGCCGGCCTCGGCGCGCCGATCTACGCCAAGCTCGACCAGGATATTGCGTCGGGCCTGATGTCGATCAACGCCGTCAAGGGCGTCGAGATCGGCAATGGTTTCGAGGCCGCCCGTATCACCGGCGAACAGAACGCCGACGAGATGCGCATGGGCAATGACGGCAAGCCGGTCTTCCTCTCCAACAATGCCGGCGGCATTTTGGGCGGCATCTCGACCGGCCAGGCGATTATCGCCCGTTTCGCCGTCAAGCCGACCTCGTCGATCCTGACGCCGCGCAAATCCATCGACAAGGACGGCAATGACGTCGATGTCATGACCAAAGGCCGCCACGACCCCTGCGTCGGCATCCGCGCCGTGCCGATCGGCGAGGCCATGGTTGCCTGCGCGATCGCCGATCACTATTTGCGGCATCGAGGACAGACGGGAAAGGGAGTAGGCAGTAGGGATTAGGCAATAGGCAATAGGCCAGCCCGACCTTCCTTCCCTAATCCCTACTGCCCAACCCCTATTCCCTGCGAGCGAAGCGAGCCAATGCCTTACGACCAGAAGAAAATCGTCGAAGCCCTCCGCGCTTTCGAACGCGGCGAAATCGTCGTCGTCATGGACGATGACGGACGCGAGAATGAGGGCGACCTGATCGTTGCCGCCGTGCATTGCACGCCGGAGAAGATGGCCTTCATCATCCGCCACACCTCCGGCATCGTCTGCACGCCGATGCCGCGCGAGGAGGCGAAGCGCCTGAACCTGTCGCCGATGGTCGCCGACAATGATTCCGCCCACACCACCGCCTTTACCGTCAGCGTCGATTTCAAACATGGCACCACGACCGGCATTTCAGCCGACGACCGCACGCTGACCGTGCGCAACCTCGCCAACGGCAATGTCGGCGGTTCGGATTTCGTCCGTCCCGGCCACGTCTTCCCGCTGATCGCCCGCGAAGGCGGCGTGCTGATGCGCTCGGGCCATACCGAAGCCGCGGTCGACCTGTGCAAGCTCGCCGGCCTGCCGCCGGTTGGCGTGATCTCGGAACTGGTCAACGACGACGGCACCGTCAAGCGCGGTCCGCAGGTGGCAAGCTTTGCCGAGGAACACGGCCTCAAGCAGGTTTCGGTCGCCGACCTCATCGCCTACCGGCAGCGCAAGGAAACCCTTGTCGAGCGCGTCGCTTGCTCCGAAATCGACACGCTCGGCGGCAAGGCGCAGGTCTTCACTTACACATTGCCCTGGGATTCCATGCACCATGTAGCGATCGTCTTCGGCGATATCCGCGATGGCGAGGACGTGCCGGTGCGGCTGCATTCCGAGGATGTGGTGACCGACGTGTTCGGCACCAGCCACCGGCTCGACGGCATCATGAAGGCCATGGGCGAGCGCAAGCGCGGCGTCATCGTCTACCTCAGAGAAGGCTCCGTCGGCGTCGCCCATCAGGAGCGCAAGCGGCCGCAGAGCGGCGACCGCGAGGACCATGAAGAGGCGCGCCGCCGCGAGAACGAATGGCGCGAAATCGGCCTCGGCGCGCAAATCCTGAAGGATCTCGGCATTTCGTCGATCAATCTGATCGCCTCGCGCGAACGCCACTATGTCGGCCTCGAAGGCTTTGGCATACACATCGCAAAGACGGAGATTCTCTGAGGGCCAACCAAGCGCTTTGCCGGAGATGACGGCATGAACACGTCATTGCCTCTGAGCCACCGCAGTGGACGGCTTTTGCTGCGCAGGCCTGTGGAGACTGATCTGGATTTCCTGGTCGATCTCTTTTCGCGCTGGGAAGTTGTCGCTCATCGCCCCGCTCCTGTTGCAGACACACCTCAGCAGAGCGCTGCCAGGCTTGCCCGCGACATCGGCCATTGGGACAAGCATGGCTATGGCCGCTGGGCGGTCGAGGCTGATGGAAAGCTGGTCGGCTTCGGCGGCGTCACGCTATCGGCGGATTTCGACGGCCTGAACCTGTCCTACCATCTTCATCCGGAAAGCTGGGGATATGGCTATGCCACGGAACTCGTCACGGAAGCCCTGCATGCCGCGTTCGGTCCTCTGCATGCCGACCGGGTCATTGGCCTCGCCCGCGCCGCCAATCCGGCGTCGCGGCGGGTGCTGGAGAAATGCGGCTTCGCCTTCGAGCAGGAGGTGATGTTGCACGGCGCGCCAACAATGCTTTTTGCGCTGGCACGACCGCGCTGGATCCGTATTTCAGGTCCCGCCGCATAGAGCCGAGCGCCCGGCCCCGACAGGGACCGAGCGCATTATTCCGCGGGAACGGCGGCCGCGTCGCATCCGTCCAGCTCGCATTCATGGGTGGCCAGGCTTCGCTGTCCGGCGAGCACCGTGACCAGAGCGATAGTGCCGGCAGCGACCGAAACCCAGAACCCGTTCCGGGCGCCGAACTCGTCCACCACCGCGCCGGCGGCAAACGAGCCCAGCGCCATGCCGATGCCGATGCCGGTCATCACCCAGGTGATGCCCTCGGTCAGCATCGCTTCCGGCACATGCCGCTCGATCAGGCCGAAAGCGGTGATGAAGGTCGGCGAAATCGCCACGCCGCTGACGAACACGGTCAGCGCCAGCAGCGGCACGGTGCCGGCCGTCAGGGGTAGCAAAGTGCCGAGCGCGACAAGAGCGACCGCGATGGCCAGTTGGCGCTGCAGCGGTGCTTTCAGATTGAGCGCGCCGACAACGAGGCCGAGCACGAACGATCCCAGCGCATAGACCCCGATAACGAGGCTGGCGGCGCCCGGTTGGCCGAGCTCCTTGGTAATCGCCACCGTGCTCACTTCCGTCGTGGCGAAGGTGGCGCCGACGAAGATCAGGGCAAAGGTGATGATCTGCACCGGCCGCAGCCGGATTGCCGAGCCGCTCGTGACATGATCCACCGGCCGCACTTGCGGCTCGGTCGAGCGCTGCAGGATGAAAGCTGTGGAGCCGATGGCGAGGAACAGCGTGCTCACCAGAACACCAGCTTCGGGGAAGAGGGCGGCGCTCAAGCCCACCGACAGCGATGCGCCTGCGATGTAGACGAGTTCGTCCGCAGCCGACTCGAAGGCGAAAGCGGTGTTCATCTGCGGCCGGCCGCGAAAAATCTCGGTCCAGCGCGCGCGCACCATGGCCGGCATGCTGGGCATGGCGGCAGCCGCCAATGCCGACACGAACAATGTCCATAGCGGCCAGTCCTGATTGGCTGCCGCAATCAGCATCGCAAAGGCGATCACGGTGACGATGGTGGTGGGAACAACGATACGCGTCTGGCCGAGCCGGTCGACCAGCCGTGAGATTTGCGGTGCAACGAAAGCATTGCTCAGCGCGAACGTCGCCGCGACGGCGCCGGCCAGCCAGTATTCGCCATGCGTTTGCGACAGCATCGCCACAATGCCGATCGGCGCCATGGCGATCGGCAGGCGCGCCAGGAAGCCGGCGCTGGCAAAGCCCTTGGCTCCGGGGGCACGAAAGATTTCGGCGTAGGGGTTTTGCATTGCGGGCTCCTCGACAAAGGCCAATTCAACAATTACATACGATGCGTATGATTGTAAGATAGCGCATACGCGACGTATGTCAATTGGCATACGATGCGTATGTGAATAGGGCCAGAACCATGCACAGACCCCGCAAGGAGATGATCGCCGAAACGCGCGCCAAGCTGATCACGGCTGCCCGCAATGCCTTCGGTACGATCGGCTATGCCGAGGCGTCGATGGACGATTTCACCGCCTCGGCCGGGCTGACGCGCGGCGCGCTCTACCATCATTTCGGTGACAAGAAGGGGCTGCTGCAGGCGGTCATCGCCGAGATCGACGGCGAGATGGCGGTTCGCATAAATGAAATCGCGTCGAAAGCGCCGACCCGCTGGCAGCATTTCGTCGACGAATGCACGACCTATATCGAAATGGCGCTGGAGCCCGAAATCCAGCGCATCATGTTCCGCGATGGTCCGGCTGTGCTCGGCGATCCAGCGCAATGGCCGAATGCCAACGCCTGCGTCGGTTCAATGACCGATCATCTGACCAGTCTGCAGCAGGAGGGGGTGGTCGTCCCCGGCGTCGACCCCGAAACCGCCGCGCGGCTGATCAACGGCGCCAGCAGTCAGGCAGCACAGCGGATCGCCAATTCGAACGACCCCGAAGCGACGTCGAAGACCGTGGTGGCGGCCTTCAAACAGTTGCTCGAAGGGTTGCTGAAGAAGCAGGGTCCGCAGTCGGTCTGAAATCTCACCGCCGAGACCCGGCATTTGCCGAGATTGACAATTTTCGGCCCAGGCTCATCCTCCCCAGCCATCTCTGAGGGGAGATTCGGGCGCATGTGGGATTTCGAAATCGGCAGGTCGGTGTCCATCATGATCAGGACATGGCCGTTCATCGTCTTTCGCATGATCGTCTATTTCGGCATCACGCTGGCCTATATCGTGGCGACCGGCAGCGGCGCCTCCGTCGGCTATGGCGTCGGCCACATCTCCACCGATCCCGACGGGCCGTTGTCCTTTGCACTCTGGGGCGGCATCGTCGGCATTGGCGTCGTTTCGATCGCGCTTTACTGGATCCGCGAATACATCCTCTACGTCGTCAAGGCCGGCCATATCGCCGTCATGGTCCATCTGATCGACGGTAGGGACGTTCCCAATGGCCAGGACCAGATCGCCTACGCCAAGGATGTTGTGAAGGAGCGCTTCGCCGAGGCCAACATCCTTTTCGTGCTCGACCAGCTGGTCAAGGGCGCCATCCGCGCCATCACCGGTCTGATCGGCGGCATCGCCACCTTCCTGCCCATTCCGGGTCTCGGCGGCCTGGTCGCTTTCATCAACACGGTCATCCGCCTGTCGCTGACCTATGTCGACGAGATCATCCTCGGCTACAACATCCGCATCAACTCGTCCTCGCCCTTCGAGACGGCGCGGCAAGGCGTCGTGCTCTATGCCCAGAACGGCAAGACCATGGTCAAGAACGCCGTCTGGCTGGCGGTCATCATGTGGGGCGTGTCCTTCGTCATCTTCCTGCTGATGCTGGCGCCGGCCGCCGCCATCATGTGGCTCATTCCGGGGCAGCTCGGCGGCTGGGCCTTCGTGCTGGCGATCCTGCTGGCCTGGGCCTTCAAGGCGGCATTCATCGAACCCTTCGCCATCGCCTGCCTGATGCAGGTTTATTTCAAGACCATTGAAGGTCAGGTGCCGAACGCCGAATGGGACCAGCGGCTGGCCGAGGCGTCGTCCAAGTTCCGGGAGCTCAGGGACAAGGCGCTGGCCTCATTCGGCGGCTCGCGCTGGACGCAGCCAAGCACCTAAACCCTGTTGAACGTCGGGGCGGCGCGGCGTCAAACCATGGTCAAAGCGGCCGGGCGCGCCTATATCGGGTCATGGTCACAAGGCTCTACACCCATCCGATCTTCCTCGAACATCTGACGCCGCCCGGTCATCCGGAGCGGCCCGACCGCTTGCGCGCCATCGAGCGCGTGCTCGACGACGAGGTCTTTGCGGCGCTCGACCGGGTCACGGCGCCGCAAGGCGACGAGGCCACCATTCTCTATGCCCACCCCGAGGATTTCGTCGCCCGCGTCCGCGCCGCGATCCCCGAGAGTGGCATTGCCCCGATCGACGCCGACACAAGCGCCAGCCCGAAAAGCTGGCAAGCGGTGGTCACCGCCATCGGTGCGGCCAATGCCGCCGTCGACGACGTCTTCGAGGGTCGTGTCGCCAACGCCTTCGTGGCCGCGCGTCCGCCTGGCCACCACGCCGAAAAGACCACGGCGATGGGGTTCTGCCTGTTCAACACCGCGGCCATCGCGGCGCGCTATGCGCAGAAGAAACACGGCGCCGAGCGCGTCGCCATCGTCGACTGGGACGTCCACCACGGCAACGGCACGCAGGACATTTTCTGGGACGATCCGTCGGTGCTTTACTGCTCGACGCACCAGATGCCGCTCTATCCCGGCACCGGCGCCAAGACCGAAACCGGCGCCGGCAACATCGTCAACGCGCCGCTGGCGCCACAGACCGGCTCGGACATGTTCCGCGATGCCTTGCTGTCGCGTGTCCTGCCGGCGCTCGACAATTTTGCGCCTGACCTGATCATTATTTCCGCCGGCTTCGACGCCCACCATCGCGACCCGCTGGCCGAGATCAATCTCGGCGAGGACGATTTCGACTGGGCGACCGGCCAGTTGCTGGAACGCGCCGGGCGCCACAGCGGCAACCGGCTCGTCAGCCTGCTCGAGGGCGGCTACGATCTGCAGGGATTGGCATTTTCGGTCGCCGCCCATGTCGGGCGGCTGATGAAGGGATAGAGTATGGCTGGCGAAGCAAATGAAGACGTCAAGGCGATGAGCTTCGAGCAGGCACTCGACGCGCTCGAAAAGATCGTCGATGATCTCGAACGCGGCGACGTGCCGCTCGATCAGTCGATCAGGATCTATGAACGCGGCGAGGCGCTGAAGGCCCATTGCGACCGGTTGCTGAAGTCGGCCGAAGACAAGGTCGAGAAGATCAGGCTGTCGCGTGACGGCAAGCCGGTGGGAACCGAGCCGCTCGACGCGGAGTAATTTGTCAAACGGGGCGGGCAGAGAAAGCAGGTAAGGAGTTCAAGCATGTGCAGAAACATCAAGACCCTGTTCAACTTCGATCCGCCGGCAACCCATGACGAGATCCGCGACGCCGCCCTTCAGTTCGTGCGCAAATTGAGCGGAACGACGCGCCCTTCGCAGCGCAACCAGGCGGCCTTCGACCGCGCCGTCGAGGCGATTGCTGAATCGGCGCATGAATTGCTGCATTCGCTGGAAACCACACACCATCCGCGCAATCGCGAAGAGGTGGCAGCCAAGGCAAAAGCCAAATCGGCGCTGCGCTTCGCCTGAGGATATCCAGATGAGTTTTTTCCCCGGCCGGGACCCTGAGCCTGGCGACGCCTTCGCCAGCGACCAGATTGAGCTGATGGTCATTCCGAACGCCAAGGACATTGACGGTTTTCAGGTTCGCCGCGCTCTACCGACGGCAAGGCGGCGGCTGGTCGGTCCCTTCATCTTCTTCGATCGCATGGGTCCGGCCATATTGCGCGCCGGCCAGGCGCTCGATGTCCGGCCGCACCCGCATATCGGGCTTTCCACCGTCACCTATCTGTTCGACGGCAAGATCAGGCACCGCGACTCGCTCGGCAACGAGATGGTCATCCAGCCGCGCGACGTGAATTTGATGACCGCCGGCCGCGGCATCGTTCATTCCGAGCGCACGCCCGAAGAACTGCGCGGCGCGCCGATGTCGGTCTCCGGCCTGCAGACCTGGCTGGCGCTGCCCGACGGCAAGGAGGAGGTGGCGCCGGTGTTCGAGAACACCGCGGCGCTGCTTCTGCCCGAAATCGACGCCGAAGGCGTCAGCGGCCGCGTGGTGATCGGCGATTTCCAGGGTTTGCGCTCGCCGGTAAGAGCCGACACCGAGACACTCTACGCCGATCTGCGCCTCGCGCCCGGCGCCAGCGTGAAAATTCCAGCCGACGCCGAGGAACGCGCCATCTACACGCTGGATGGCGATGTCTCGATCTCGGGCGACCGTTTTCCGGCCGAGCGGCTGCTGGTGTTCCGGCCCGGCGACGAAATCGTCGTCTCATCCGAACGCGGCGCCCATTTCATGCTGTTTGGTGGGGCTTCGCTGGGGTCGCCACGCCACATCTGGTGGAACTTCGTCTCATCGTCGAAGGAGCGCATCGAACAGGCCAAGCAGGAATGGAAGACGGGCCGCTTCGATATCGTTCCTGGAGATGAGGAAGAGTTCATTCCGTTACCGGACAATTAACGCCAGCAACACCCGCGTCACTGACACGCATTTACATTCGGCGGGCGGAGGCATATTTCGCCCATGATCAACGCGCATGAACGAAAATAGCTGGGCAGGCTCCTAAACAGTGAACGCAACGCTGCATACGCCGCTTCTCGACAAGGTCCGCATTCCAGCCGACCTGAAGAAGCTTGACGAAAGCGAGCTGCCGCAGCTGGCCTCGGAGCTGCGTGCCGAGCTGATCGATGCCGTCTCGCATACGGGGGGGCATCTCGGCGCCGGCCTCGGTGTCGTCGAACTGACCGTGGCGCTGCACTATGTTTTCAACACGCCGGAAGACCGCGTGATCTGGGATGTCGGCCACCAGGCCTATCCGCACAAGATCCTGACCGGCCGCCGCGACCGCATCCGCACGCTGCGCCAGGAGGGCGGCCTGTCCGGCTTCACCCGGCGCGCCGAGAGCGAATACGATCCGTTCGGCGCCGCGCATTCCTCGACCTCGATTTCCGCCGGCCTCGGCATGGCCATGGCGCGCGACCTCTCGGGCGGCCACAACAATGTCATTGCCGTCATCGGCGACGGCGCGATGTCTGCCGGCATGGCCTTCGAGGCGCTGAACAATGCCGGCGCGCTCGATGCCCGGCTGATCGTCATCCTCAACGACAATGACATGTCGATCGCCCCGCCGACCGGCGCCATGAGCGCCTATCTGGCGCGGCTCGCGTCGGGCAAGACCTATCTCGGCCTGCGCGATTTCGGCAAGAAACTGACCTCCTATCTCGGCAAGCGCGCCGATCGCGCCATCACGCGGGCGGTCGAACATGCGCGCGGCTACGTCACCGGCGGCACGCTGTTCGAGGAGCTCGGCTTCTACCATATCGGGCCGATCGACGGGCACAATCTCGAACATCTGATCCCGGTCTTGAAGAATGTCCGCGACAATGCCGACGGCCCGGTGCTGATCCATGTCGTGACTCAGAAGGGCAAGGGCTACGGCCCGGCCGAGGCCGCGCCCGACAAATATCATGGCGTCAACAAGTTCGACGTCATCACCGGCGCGCAGACCAAGGCGCCGGCCAATGCGCCGGCCTACACCAAGGTGTTCGCCGAAAGCCTGATCCAGGAAGCCCGTGCCGACGACCGCATCGTCGCCGTCACCGCCGCCATGCCGAACGGCACCGGCCTCGACCTGTTCGGCGAGGCGTTTCCCGCCCGGACCTTCGATGTCGGCATCGCCGAGCAACATGCGGTGACCTTTGCCGCCGGCCTCGCCACCGAAGGCTACAAACCCTTCGCCGCCATCTATTCGACCTTCCTGCAGCGCGCCTATGACCAAGTCGTCCACGACGTGGCGATCCAGAAACTGCCGGTGCGTTTCCCGATCGACCGGGCCGGCTTTGTCGGCGCCGACGGCGCCACCCATTGCGGCGCCTTCGACACCACCTTCCTGGCGACGCTGCCGGGCTTCGTCGTCATGGCGGCCGCCGATGAGGCGGAGCTTCGCCACATGGTGCGCACCGCCGCCTATTACGACGAAGGCCCCATTGCCTTCCGTTATCCGCGTGGCAACGGTGTCGGCGTCGACATGCCGGAGCGCGGCTCGGTGCTCGAAATCGGCAAGGGCCGCATCGTCAAGGAAGGCACCAAGGTGGCGCTCCTGTCCTTCGGCACCAGGCTGCAGGATTGCCTGATCGCCGCCGAGGAACTCGGTGCTGCTGGGCTGTCGACGACGGTTGCCGACGCCCGTTTCGCCAAGCCGCTCGATGAGGATCTGATCCGCCGGCTCGCCCGTTCGCACGAAGTGCTGGTGACGGTGGAAGAGGGCGCTGTCGGCGGCTTCGCCAGCCATGTGCTGCAGTTCCTCGCCCATGAAGGCCTGCTGGAAAGCGGCCTGAAAGTGCGCCCGCTGGTGCTGCCGGACGAGTTCACCGACCACGCCAAGCCGGAAAAAATGTATGCCGACGCCGGGCTCGATGCCGCCGGCATTGTGCGCACCGTGTTCGTTGCGCTCGGCCATTCCGCGCGCGCGCAGCGCGCCTGAATCAAAATCTCACGCCTTTGAAGCGGTTTGCCGGCTTCTAAAGCAATTCCAGGAAAAGTGTGAAGCGGTTTTCCGTCCGGAATTGCGTCAAGCGCTCTAGCCGTAACGCTCTGTTAACGCTTCTGTTTGGCGTTTCGCTTACCGTGTCTTTTGGCCGTTTTTCAACGCCGCCCTGCTAGAACCCGACCAAGGCAGGGAGTTAAAAAACAATGCGAACGCTTCTGTGCGGCGCGGCCCTTTTGGCTGTCATCGCCGCGCCGGCCGTGGCCGAAACCCGCTATGACCGCAAGCTCGAACAGGCGGTGGTCGAGATCGTCGCCGGCAAGATGGGCAACATCAGGGGCGGCTTCTCCTACAAGCAGGTGCCGCAGCTCGTCGTCGTGCCGGACGTACCGGCTGCGCCCGTCGAGAGCTCGCCCAAGCAGGCTTTCGGCGACGCCGGTGACGGGCTGACGCCCGCCGTCGAGCGTGAGGTTTCGCGCACCATTTTCTAGAACCACATATCGCGCACAGCGCCCATCGCGCGGCAGATCGTCAAAAGTGTCCAGCCCGTCGAAATGATCGATCGGCAGGTCCGCGACCGCCTCGGGCGGCGCCAGCCTGACATTGACGGCGATCCGCGTGCGGCCGCTGTCGCTGCTGCGCAAGCCGCGCCAGGCAAGCACACAGGCACAGGTCGGGCAAAACAGGATCTCGAAAGACGGCGTCTCCTTGCCGGCCCGCGTATAGGAACGCAGAGGTCCCGCAACGCGGATGCGCTCGTCGACAAAATCATAGGCCCACAGCGTGCCGTAGCGGCGGCAAAGCGTGCAGTTGCAAGCGGTGATCGGGCCGGGGTCGCCCTCCAGGGTCCAGTGGGCGGCGCCGCAATGGCAGGTTCCCGTCAGCATTCCTCCTCCTCCGCATTGCCCGGGCCATCCCGAGCAGGCATCTTGCCGGACTGGGTGCGATTATCAACCGGCGGCGGGCCGGCCAGCTTCTCTCGCCTCTCTCATCCAATGTCCTTGCCTTCGTGACCGGCTTTCGCCATGAAGGCCGATGAACTCCCCTCTGCCAGCCAGCACACGCCAGCGGCTCGACGAATTGCTCGTCCAGCGCGGCCTGTTTGCAAGCCGCTCGCGCGCCCGCGACGCGGTCGAGCGTGGAACTGTCTCAGTCGACGGCGTGGTCGCCCGCAAGCCCGGCCAGACCGTCCTGCCGCAATGCCTCATCGTCATCGACGATCCCGCGCAAGGCTATGTCTCGCGCGCGGCGCTGAAGCTGATTGCGGGGCTCGACCATTTCAGTCTTGATCCCTCGGGCTCGGAAGCCCTTGATATCGGCGCCTCGACCGGCGGCTTCACGCAGGTGCTGCTCGAGCGCGGTGCGGTCCACGTTACGGCCATCGATGTCGGCCACGGCCAGATGCATCGCGATGTCTCGTCCGACCCGCGCGTCACCGTGATCGAGGGCTTGAACGCCCGCGAGCTCACGGCCGCCGATCTCGGCGGCCGTATCCCGGATTTCATCGTTTCCGACGTCAGCTTCATTTCGCTGAAACTGGCGATGCCGCCGGCGCTTGCCATCGCCAGGCCGGGAGCGCGTGCCGTGTTCCTGGTCAAGCCGCAATTCGAGGCCGGCCGCGAGGCGATCGGCAAGGGCGGCCTGTTGAAAGACCCTTATGACGCCGCCCGCGTTGCCGGCCTGCTGCAGGAATGGCTCGAAGGCGTCCCTGGCTGGCGCACACTGGGTCTGCACATGTCGCCGATCGAAGGCGGCGACGGCAACCGCGAATTCCTGCTCGGTGGGATCAAGGACCGATGAGCACGCGCTTCACCATCAAGAGACTGGGCTCGCAAGGCGATGGCGTCGCCGAGACGGAAACCGGCGAGCTGTTCATTCCCTTCACGCTGCCCGGCGAAACCGTCACCGCGGCGCGCGAGAGGGATCGCGCCACGCTGATGGCGGTGCTGGAAGCCTCGCCGCGGCGCATCGACCCGGCCTGCCGGCACTTCACCGAATGCGGCGGCTGCGCCGTCCAGCATCTCGAGGCCGACGCCTACCACCAGTGGAAACGCGACAAAGTCGTGCACGCCTTGAAAGGCATTGCCGGCGACATCGGCGCATTGGTGCCGTGTGCACCACACACACGCCGCCGCGTTGTGCTTGCCGCCCGGCGCACCGACACCGGCATGCTGCTTGGCTTCCATCGCCATCTGTCGCCGGAAATCATCCCCATCGAGGAATGCCCGATCTCGCTGCCGGAGATCGTCGCAGCACTCGATCGCTTGCGATCGGTCGCCGACCTGGTTTGTGCCACCACCAAGTCGTTCCGCATGGTGGTCACGGTGACGGGTTCGGGCCTCGACGTCGCGGTCTATGAGTCAGGCAAGCTGGGTGAGAACCAGCGCCGGGTCGCCTCCAACTTCGTCATGGCCAACGGTTTTGCCCGGCTTTCGATCGACGACGAGATCGTCATCGAGCCGAAAAAACCGGTGGTCGTGTTCGGCACAGTCGCTGTCGCCGTACCGCCCGGCGCCTTCCTGCAGGCAACCGAAGCCGCCGAACAGGCGATGGCCGATATCGTTGGCGGACATCTGAAACGCGCCAAGAAAGTCGCTGATCTGTTCGCCGGCTGCGGCAGCTTTGCGCTTCGGCTGGCGGCGAAATCCGAGGTGCATGCGGTCGAAGGCGATGCGGCCGCCCTGTCGGCTCTCGACCGCGGATCACGCTTCGCCACCGGCCTGAAGCGGGTAACCGGCGAACGCCGCGACCTGTTTCGGCGCCCGCTGACGTTCAAGGAGCTGAACGCCTTCGACGGTGTCGTCTTCGACCCACCGCGCGCCGGCGCCGAAGACCAGTCGAAGCAGATCGCCCGCTCCGACGTGCCGTTCGTCGCCGCCGTCTCCTGCAACCCGGTGACGCTGGCCCGGGATTTACGCATCCTCATGGATGGCGGCTACGTGCTGAAAAGCGTCACGCCGATCGACCAGTTCCTCTGGTCGCCGCATGTCGAGGCGGTGGCGCTGCTGGAGAAGCCAAAGAGACGGCGGTAGCCGCAGCCTAGCTTGGCGACATCCGCTTCGGCGTGCCGCCGCGTTGGTTGATCGACACCCAATTGTTTGGGTTCTGCCGCGACTGGCGTTTCAGGAAATAATAGCCCGTCGCGTTCCAGGGCCTGATCTCATCGACCAGATTGTCCAGGACAAGATCGCCCTTGTCGGTCTTCACCGTCAGGATGGTGTGGCCTTCATTGTTGAGGTCGCGCACCACCGTCATCAACAGCGCCTGCCGGGGGAAACCTGCCTGCAGAAGAAGCTTGCGCTTGTAGAGCGCGTAGATCTTGCAGTCGCCCTTGCCGTCCACAGGATAGTCCCAGTGGTCTTCCATGGTGCCCCAGTGATCGAAATTGCTGATGGGCTTGATGGACCTGTTCGCCTTCTGATTGACCCGCTTGAGGATGCTCAGCTTCTGCGCGGTCAGCTTGACGTCGGCGGCCGGCAGAGCGGGCACCTTGCACTCTTTTGGCCGGCGATGGCAGAAATCGACCCAGCCGTAGGGGACGCTGGTGCTTCCGCCCACGGCGGCGGCGGATTGCGTCGACCGTGCCTTGAACCATGTCGACTGTGCCGCCGCCGTGCCGGCATGCAGCGCTGTCGCGCCAATCAACGAAACGAAGCCAAGGAGGAGAGCCAGGACGCCGGGCCGCATTGCCATCACCAACACCGCAACGAGAAGCTGGGTACGGCGTTTGTGCACAAACGCCGTACCCAGGCAGTTCAACAGTTACTAATTTCCTAATGTGAATTGTGTTCGCTTCAAGGTGCCGGCTGAGATTTGAAGTTGGAAAATAGCCCGCGCATTCAGGGTGACGTCGAGCGGCAGGCCGCTACCGGCGCGCATCTTTGCTATGCTTCCTGCACGCCATCATGTCCGGCCGCCTTTGCAGCCTTCAGGAAACTGCGGTCAAAGGTTGCAAAGCCAGCACAATGAGCTGCTTTCCCCAGATGCAGCGCATCTGCAAAATCCATTCCCGCTTCGGACAGATCGAGCGCAGAGGAGACAATCGCAGCGTCTTCCAGTTCAACCGTGGGCAACCCGCCGAACCGTCGCAGCGCGCCCACGATCGCGGCTTGGCCATAGCCATAGGCGCTGCGCAGCACCCATTCGGCCTCCAGGACTACCGTGACGGCGACAAAGACGGGTTGACCATCGATCAGCCGCCGGGCTCGCGGGGACTGCTCCGGATCGTCGTTCGTCAAATACCTGACGATAACGTTGGTATCAATCGCGAGCATTGCGCCGCCGGGCTTCCGCAAGGACGGCCGCGTCCATCTCCTCCAGAGTCTTCGGCCTGCCACTGTGCGGTAGGACACCGAAGACATCTTCTGGTCGCGTCGGGGCAAAGGCCGGCGCCAATTTCAAAAGCACTCCGTCCGGCGTATCTTCGACCTGCAGGCGTGTGCCCGCACCCCAATCTTTGCGCTTCCGGATCGCGCTGGGCAGGATTACCTGTCCCTTGGTGGAGACGGTCGTTGTAAGTTTTTCTGTAGCAGCCATCGCGCACGCCTTTGTGTAAGACAAAGGTAAGATATCCTTATTGCGTCAGCTGTTCCAGCCTGGCGGATTGGCACCTCAAACCCTGGTGCCGCCCACCGTCATCTGGTTCATCCTGAGATGCGGCTGGCCGACGCCGACCGGCACGCCCTGGCCGGCCTTGCCGCACATGCCGATGCCGTTGTCGAGCTTCATGTCGTTGCCGATCATCGACACACGGTGCATGGCGTCCGGCCCGTTGCCGATCAGCATGGCGCCCTTGATCGGCTGCGTCACCTTGCCGTTCTCGATCATGTAGGCCTCGGTGCAGCCGAACACGAACTTGCCTGAGGTGATGTCGACCTGGCCGCCGCCGAAGGAGACGGCATAGATGCCGTTCTTGACCGAGGCGATGATCTCGTCCGGCTCCATGTCGCCCGCCGTCATGTAGGTGTTGGTCATGCGCGGCATCGGCTGGTGCGCATAGCCTTCGCGCCGGCCGTTGCCGGTCGGCTTCATGCCCATCAGCCGGGCGTTCTGGCGGTCTTGCATGTAGCCGACGAGCTTGCCGTCTTCGATCAGCACGTTGCGGGCGGACGGCGTGCCTTCATCGTCGACGGTGAGCGAACCGCGCCGCTCGGGCATGGTGCCGTCATCGACGACGGTGACGCCCTTGGCCGCCACCTGCTGGCCGAGCAGGCCAGCGAAGGCCGACGTCTTCTTGCGGTTGAAATCGCCTTCCAGCCCGTGGCCGACGGCCTCGTGCAGCATGACGCCCGGCCAGCCGCTGGACAATACGATGTCGAACGTGCCGGCCGGCGCCGGGATGGCTTCGAGATTGACCAGCGCCTGCCTGAGCGCCTCTCGTGCCGCATGCTTCCAGCTGTCCTCGACCAGGAACTCGCCGAACGCCTTGCGCCCGCCCATGCCGTAGGAGCCGCTTTCCTGGCGGTCGCCATCGCCGACCACGACGGAGACGTTGATGCGGACCAGCGGGCGGATATCGCGCACCATCTGGCCGTCGGCGCGGACGATCTCGACATGCTGCCAGGACGCGGCGAGCGAGGCCGTCACCTGGCGTACGCGCGGATCCTCGGCCCGCAGCCAGGCGTCGATTTCCTGCAACAGCTTGGCCTTGACCTCGAAGGAAGGCGAGGGGATCGGGTTCTCGTCGCCGTAGAGATGGCGGTTGGTGCGGGCGGGTGCCGCGGCAAGGGTGCCGGAATAGCCGCCCTTGACGGTCGACACCGCGTCCGCCGCGCGCAGCAGCGACGCTTCGGAGAGGTCGCTGGAATGGGCGTAGCCGCTGGCCTCGCCGGCCACGGCGCGCAGGCCAAAACCCTGGTCGGTGTTGAAATTGGCGGTCTTCAGTTTGCCGTTGTCGAACATCAGCGCTTCGCTCTCGCTGTATTCGAGGAACAGCTCACCGTCATCGGCGCCGTTAAGGGTGTCGGCGACGATCCGCTTGATGCGATCGTCTGAAATGTCGAATTGGCCGATCAGGCTGTTCATGGTGGATCCTTCAACAACGGTTTCACCGCATGTAGGCGCCGGGGCGCTGTTCGGCAATCTCCGCGACGGAAACACAGAAGCCCCTAAGTCAGCCGCCGCGCCATCATGATTTCGTCAATCTCCCGGCCTTCGTAAAGAAAGCCGGCGGGGATGCGGCCGATTTCATGAAAACCTTCGCGTTGATAAAATCGCGTTGCCGCCGGATTTTCCGCGCTTACCGCCAGTTCGACCTGCCTGATACCCAATCTCCGGGCATGGTCGAGCAAAAAATCGAGCATCGCAACGGCACGCCCGCCGCCGCGCTCTGTGTCGCGCACATAAACCATGATGATGGTGGCGCGGTGCGCCATCTTGCTGGCCTGCTGCCGCATCAGGCCCATTATGCCGACGGGTTCATCGCCGCTGAGGCTGACGACAACCGGGTTGTTCGTTAGGCGCTGCCGCCATTCCTCATCCGGCAGACTTTCCCAATCCGCAAGCCTGCTGGCGAAGGCCTCGGGGCAAACACGCAAAGCCTCCAGGCGAATTCGCTTGAAGGTCTCGAAATCGTTGGGAGCGAGCAGCTTCAGGGCCACGGACAATTGGGCTCACGGCAGGGCGGCAAAACCGTCGGCGAAGCCTTTGAGGTCGACGGGGATGCCGATGCCTTCTTCCGGCGTCTGGAAGACGATGAAGGTGGCCGACGTCCCGGTCTTCAGCGTGTCGAGCAGCGGCTTTTCAAGAATGACCTCGGCATAGCAGCCGTCCTGGAAGCAGCGCACGAAATAGGCGCGGCCGATATCCTTGCCGTCGACATTGAGGCCGAGCCCGTTGGGCAGCAGCACGCCGAGCGGCGCCAGCACGCGCAGGATCTCGGCCTTGTTGTCGGCGGTGCGCAGCACCACGACCGAAAGTCCCATTTCCGGGCGATCCTCGGCGACGACGTTTTGCATCATCACGCACTGTTCCGAGGTGGCGCCGGCCGGCGTGTCGCAGATGATCGACCACGCGCCATGCGTCGACTTGACCGTGCCGCTCGGCTGCGCTGCATTGGCGATGCCGGTTGCGGACGAGCCGATACCGATCAGGGCGGCGAGAAAGATGACCTTCGCCCCGCTTCTCGAAAGCCAGGAGTTTCTCGAAAGCCAAGAGGTCATGACGGCTCCATTAGCGAATCACGGCACTTTAAGCCGCGCCAAGGCCAAGTAAAGGATAGGGCGACCGCCGGTCAGCCCCGGCAAGCGCAATAATGCGCTTTTCCCTAGCAAATTCGCCCGAATTGCGACCGTCGGGCGCATTCCGGCCACAAGCCCGCATAGCCCATCTGTCGACGATCCGCGCAAGCCGCGAGGCCGTTGAAACGGCGCGCTCGCGCTTGCGCGCAAAAATGCCGCACGGTTTTGGCCGCTCCTTTCTTGCGGAGGGAAATAGAGTATGGTTTGAACCAGCCTTGGGACTGTCCGGGATTCCCATCCCGGCGATGTACGATATTCCTGCGCCACGACGGCAGGGAACCGGGAGATGATGACGGCGATGAGAAAATTCCCAACAAGCGCCAAATTGATGGCAACAGCAGGCGCTGCCGCCGCATTTTTCGCCGGTGCCTCCGCTCATGCGGCCCAGCCGCAGCCATGGGAAATGAGTTTTCAGCCGCCTGCGACCGACATGATGCGGCAGATCGAGTGGTTCGGGAACTACACGATGTGGTTCGTCGTCCCGATCACCGTGCTGGTTCTGGCTCTGCTTGCCTGGTGCATCTTCAGGTTCCGCGCCAGCGCGAACCCGGTTCCGTCCAGGACCAGCCACAACACGCTGATCGAGGTTATCTGGACCGTCGGGCCGGTCGTGATCCTGCTCTTCATCGCCATTCCCTCGTTCCAACTTCTGACCGCGCAGTACACGCCGCCGGAAGAGGCCAAGCTGACCGTCAAGGCGACGGGCAATCAGTGGAACTGGGACTATGAGTACCAGACCGAGAACACGCTCTCCTTCAACTCGGCCATCCTTCAGGATGCCGATCGCGCGGCGATCGGCAAGGAAGACCGCAAGGTCTATCCGCGTCTCCTGGCGGTCGACAACGAGCTGGTGGTGCCGGTCAACACCATGACCCGTGTCCTGGTCACCGCGACCGACGTCATCCACTCCTTCGCCATGCCGGCTTTCGGCATCAAGATGGACGCTGTCCCCGGCCGCACCAACGAGACCTGGTTCAAGGCGGAGAAGGAAGGCCTCTATTACGGCCAGTGCTCGCAGCTCTGCGGCAAGGACCACGCCTTCATG
Organism: Mesorhizobium caraganae; assembly: GCF_016836705.1. Taxonomy (GTDB): domain Bacteria; phylum Pseudomonadota; class Alphaproteobacteria; order Rhizobiales; family Rhizobiaceae; genus Mesorhizobium; species Mesorhizobium caraganae. Next base: position 143,550 of record NZ_JAFCGY010000010.1, read on the forward strand.
CCGATCGCCATCCGCGTCGTCTCCGACGCGCAGTACAAGACCTGGCTGGCAGCAGCCAAGACCGACCTTCCCGGCGCCAACAAGGCGCTGATGGCCGAGGTCGACGGTACCAACAAGGTAGCGGCCGCCGGCAATTGATGCCGCGGGTTAGCAAGAATTAGGGAACGGAGCCGACCATGGCAGAAGCTGCAGCTCACGACGACCACGACCACAAGCCCTATCATGGCTGGGTCCGGTGGGTGTACTCCACCAACCACAAGGACATCGGCACGCTCTATCTGATCTTCGCGATCTTCGCGGGCATCGTCGGCGGGGCGCTTTCGGTCGTCATCCGCATGGAGCTGCAGGAGCCCGGCATCCAGATCTTCACCGGCCTGGCGCAGATGGTCTACGGCATGAACGGCGATGCCGCCATCGACGGCGGCAAGAGCATGTACAACGCCTTCGGCACCGCGCACGCGCTGATCATGATCTTCTTCATGGTCATGCCGGCGCTGATCGGCGGCTTCGCCAACTGGATGGTGCCGATCATGATCGGCGCCCCCGATATGGCCTTCCCGCGCATGAACAACATCTCGTTCTGGCTGCTTCCGCCGGCCTTCATCCTGCTCATCGCCTCGGCCTTCATGCCGAGCGCGCCCGGCGCCTACGGCGTCGGTGGCGGCTGGACGCTTTATCCGCCGCTGTCGACCTCCGGCCAGCCCGGACCGGCCATGGATCTGGCGATCCTGTCGATCCACATTGCCGGCGCCTCGTCGATCCTCGGCGCCATCAACTTCATCACCACCATCTTCAACATGCGCGCGCCGGGCATGACGCTGCACAAGATGCCGCTGTTTGCCTGGTCGGTGCTGATCACCGCCTTCCTGCTGCTGTTGTCGCTTCCGGTGCTGGCCGGCGGCATCACCATGCTGCTCACCGACCGCAATTTCGGCACCACCTTCTTCACCCCGGATGGCGGCGGCGACCCGCTGCTGTTCCAGCACCTGTTCTGGTTCTTCGGCCACCCCGAGGTGTACATCCTGATCCTGCCGGGCTTCGGCATCATCAGCCACATCGTCTCGACCTTCTCGAAGAAGCCGGTGTTCGGCTATCTCGGCATGGCTTACGCCATGGTCGCGATCGGCGCCGTCGGCTTCATCGTCTGGGCGCACCACATGTACACGACCGGCCTGTCGCTCGATACGCAGCGCTACTTCGTCTTCGCCACCATGGTCATCGCGGTGCCGACGGGCGTGAAGATATTCTCCTGGATCGCGACGATGTGGGGCGGGTCGATCTCGTTCAAGACGCCGATGCTGTGGGCGCTCGGCTTCATCTTCCTGTTCACGGTCGGCGGCGTCACCGGCGTCCAGCTCGCCAATGCCGGCCTCGACCGCTCGCTGCATGACACCTATTTCGTCATCGCTCACTTCCACTACGTGCTTTCGCTGGGCGCGGTGTTCGCCATCTTCGCCGGCTGGTACTACTGGTTCCCGAAGATGACCGGCTACATGTACTCGCCGGTGATCGCCAACACCCACTTCTGGGTCACCTTCGTCGGCGTCAACCTGATCTTCTTCCCGCAGCATTTCCTCGGCCTCGCCGGCATGCCGCGCCGCACCATCGACTATCCCGACGCGTTTGCCGGCTGGAACATGGTGTCGTCCTACGGTTCCTATATCTCGGCCGTCGGCGTGGTGATCTTCCTCTATGGCGTCTTCGAAGCCTTCCAGAAGAAGCGGGTGGCCGGCGCCAATCCATGGGGCGAGGGTGCAACCACGCTCGAATGGCAGCTGCCTTCGCCGCCGCCCTTCCACCAGTGGGAACAGCTGCCGAAGATCAAGTAAGGCAGCCCGAATACGAAACCGCCGGCCCGCCGGCGGTTTCGGCCAACGGAATGATTGGACTCAACTACGCATGGCCCTGGTCGACGACCCATTGATTGACGAAGCGGGCTTTCGAATTTCGGAAGCCACGGCGGGCGACTTTTTCGCCCTCTTGAAGCCGCGCGTCATGTCGCTGGTGGTGTTCACGGCCTTTGTCGGCATGGTGGCGGCGCCCGTGACCGTCAACCCGCTGATAGCGATGGTCGCAATCCTGGCGATCGCCATTGGCGCCGGCGCCTCGGGCGCGCTCAACATGTGGTACGACGCTGACATCGATGCCGTGATGAGCCGGACCGCCGGCCGCCCGGTCCCGTCCGGCCGCATCCTGCCCGGTGAAGCCCTGAGTTTCGGCCTTGTGCTGTCGGCGTTGTCGGTGATGACGCTTGGCGTGCTGGTCAATTGGCTGTCGGCGGCACTGCTCGCCTTCACCATCTTCTTCTACGCCGTCGTCTACACGATGTGGCTGAAGCGCTCGACGCCGCAGAACATCGTCATTGGCGGTGCCGCCGGCGCCATTCCGCCGGTGATCGGCTGGGCGGCGGTAACCGGAACGGTCAGCTTCGAAAGCCTCGTCCTGTTCCTGATCATCTTCCTGTGGACGCCGCCGCATTTCTGGGCGCTGGCGCTGTTCAAGTCCGACGACTACGCCAAGGCCGGCATTCCGATGATGCCCAATGTCGCCGGCCAGGCCTCGACACGCCGCCAGATCTTTGCCTATGCGCTGATCCTTGCGCCGATCGGCGTGCTGCCCTGGGTGCTCGGTTTCACCACCGCGGGCTACGGCATGGCTTCGCTGGCGCTCGGCGCCGGCTTTGTCTGGTATGCCTGGAAAGTGCTGCGCATGACCGATGACGACCGCGTCATGAAGCCGGCCAAGGCGCTGTTTGCCTATTCGCTGCTCTACCTGTTTGCGATCTTCGCCATCTATCTGGCCGACTGCGTCGTCGGTCGCGCTCTGGCCATCGGTGGAGCATGACCATGATCGACAAGAAGCTTGAACTGGTCACGCTGACCGAGCGCCAGCAGAAGGCGCGGCGCAACCGTTCGGCCGCGATCGGCCTGGCGCTGGCGGCGCTGGTTGTCGTTTTCTACGTCATCACCATCGTCAAATTCGGCCATACCGGATCGATGTGAGGCCGACGATGACCCGCCAGACCATGACCGACCCCGGGAAGAAAAACACCAACCGCGTGGTCGCCGCCGTCTGCGTCGCCTTCTTCGGCGGCATGATCGGCATGGCCTACGCCGCGGTGCCGCTCTACAAGATGTTCTGCCAGGCCACCGGCTATGGCGGCACCACGCAGCGCGCCGAGAAGCAATATGCCGGCCGCATCCTCGACCGCGACATCACTGTACGCTTCGACGCCAACACCAATGGCATTCCCTGGCAGTTCCAGCCGGTCGCCCGCTCGGTCACCATCAAGATCGGCGAGACCACGCAGGCGCATTACAGCGCCACCAACAAGTTCGACCGCGCCGTCACCGGCCGCGCCACCTTCAACGTGCAGCCGGAGCTGGCAGGCCCTTACTTCAACAAGGTCGAGTGTTTCTGCTTCACCGACACGACACTGAAGCCCGGCGAGACGCTGGACATGCCGGTCGTGTTCTATGTGGATCCAGACATCGTCAACGTGCCGGAACTGAAGGACTTGAAGACGATCACCCTGTCCTACACCATGTTCCCGGTCGAAAAGAACAAACCGGTCGCTTCATCGGCGCCGGACAGCACCACCAAAGTTTCAGATACCGAAGCAAATCTCGGGGGTTGATATGGCAGACGCGCACGCAAAACCACAACACGACTACCATCTCGTCAACCCGAGCCCGTGGCCCTTCCTGGGCTCCATCGGCGCGCTGGTCACAGCCGTCGGCGGCGTTGCCCTGATGCAGTATCTCAAGAATGGCGATTTCCCGGTCTTCGGCCACAACATCGCCAATCCGTGGCTGTTCTTCATCGGCCTGGTCATCGTCCTCTACACCATGTTCGCCTGGTGGTCGGACACGATCAAGGAAGCGCATGAAGGGCATCACACGCGCGTCGTGTCGCTGCATCTGCGCTACGGCATGATCATGTTCATCGCTTCGGAAGTGATGTTCTTCGTCGCCTGGTTCTGGGCTTATTTCGATGCCAGCCTGTTTCCGGGCGAGGTGCAGCAATATGCCCGCACCGCCTTTACCGGCGGCGTCTGGCCGCCGAAGGGTCTCGAGGTCCTCGATCCCTTCCATCTGCCGCTTTACAACACCATCATCCTGCTTTTGTCGGGCACGACGGTGACCTGGGCGCACCACTCGCTGATCCATGGCGACCGCAAAGGCCTGATTAACGGCCTGGTGCTGACCGTCGGCCTCGGCATGCTGTTCACCATGGTGCAGGCTTACGAGTACATTCACGCGCCGTTCGGCTTCAAGGATTCCATCTATGGCGCCACCTTCTTCATGGCGACCGGCTTCCACGGCTTCCATGTGATCATCGGCACCATCTTCCTGCTGGTCTGCCTGATCCGCGCCATGAAGGGTGACTTCACGCCGAAGCAGCATTTCGGCTTCGAGGCGGCTGCCTGGTACTGGCACTTCGTCGACGTGGTCTGGCTGTTCCTGTTCAGCGCGATCTATGTCTGGGGATCGGCCGGCGCGCTGATCGAAGGCCACTGACGGCTTTCATCGGGGAATCAATCCCAAGGAATCAGAAAGGCGGCCGCGGCAATGCGGCCGCCTTTCTTCTTTTTGGCGCCCATCCATGGTCTGCGGTTTCGGCTGGCTGGGCTGGCTGCTTCAATTGGTCGACTGGACCGATGGCTGCATTGGGGTTACCGACTTCGACTGGATGAAATCTGGGCTATGGTGCCGGATGGAACGCCGATCGAAATTGAGCCGTAGAACATGAGCGAAGACACTATCCATGAGTGAAGATAGGGCGATCTGGCCACCCATCGAGCCGATTTCGGCCGGCCTGCACGGCCGGTGTCCGCGTTGCGGCGAAGGGCGGCTGTTCTTCGGCTTCCTGACCGTCGGCAAGCGCTGCATGAATTGCGGCCTCGACTATTCCTATGCCGATGCCGGCGATGGCCCGGCCGTGTTCGTCATCCTGATCATCGGCTTCATCATCGTTGGGCTGGCGCTGTGGGTGGAAGTGACGCTGAGCCCGCCGCTCTGGCTGCATTTCATCATCTGGATACCGCTGGCGGTGGCGCTTTGTCTGACGGCGCTGAGGCTGATCAAAGGCGTGCTGCTGACGCTGCAATACACCAACAAGGCTGCTGAAGGCCGGCTGGACCACGAGCAATGAGCGAGGCGCTGGCCAAAACCACCGGCCGTTCGCGGCCGAAGACGGCGTTGCTGCTCGGCCTCGGCCTGGTGCTGTTCGTCATCCTGCTGGGGCTAGGCACCTGGCAGGTGCAGCGCCTGCACTGGAAGGAAGGCCTGCTGGCGACCATCGACCAGCGCACCCACTCGGCGCCACGGCCACTGGCGGACGTCGAGAAGGAATTCGCCGCCACCGGCGATGTCGACTACACGCCGGTCACCGTCAGCGGGACGTTCCTGCATTCCGGCGAGCGGCATTTCTACGCCACCTGGGACGGTGACGCCGGCTTCAATGTCTACACGCCGCTGACGCTCGACGATGGCCGCTTCGTGCTGATCAACCGCGGCTTCGTGCCCTACGATCTCAAGGACGCCGCCAAACGCCCGCAAGGGCAGGTGACGGGCAAGGTGACGGTCACCGGCTTGGCGCGCAATCCGCTGCCGGCAAAGCCGTCGATGATGCTGCCCGACAACGATGTGGCCAAGAACATCTTCTACTGGAAGGACCGCGACGTCATGGCGGCAAGCGCCGGCCTGCCCGCGGGTGCCGTGCTGGTGCCGATCTTCATCGACGCCGACAAGACGCCGAACCCCGGTGGGCTGCCGGTCGGCGGCATCACCATCATCGATCTGCCGAACTCGCATTTGCAATATGCGTTCACTTGGTATGGCCTTGCCGCCGCCCTTGCCGCGGTTCTCGTCATCAGGTTGCGCCGCCCGGCAAAGCCTGAATGATATTACAGCGCCGCGCGTCCTTTTGGACGCGCAAAGGACGCTGTAACACTTTTGGTTTGGCGCATGATCCTTTCCGAAAATCGATTCCGATTTTCGGGGTCATGCGCTGCTGCCCTTGACAGGGCAGGGGTGCACACCTCATTTCGCCTCTGAACAACCGGCCCGGATTAGATGCTTCACACCAAGACCAAGCCTCCTTTGACGATCCGGCTCTGCCAGCCGCGCGGCTTTTGCGCCGGCGTCGACCGCGCCATCCAGATCGTCGTGCTGGCGCTGAAGAAATACGGCGCGCCGGTCTATGTCCGCCACGAGATCGTGCATAACCGCTATGTCGTCGAAGGCCTGCAAAGCCTCGGCGCGGTGTTCATCGAGGAACTGTCGGAGATCCCGCCCGAGCATCGCAAGTCGCCTGTGGTGTTTTCGGCCCATGGCGTGCCGAAATCGGTGCCGGCCGACGCCCAGGCGCGCGAACTCTTCTATCTCGACGCCACCTGTCCGCTGGTGTCGAAGGTGCACAAGCAGGCGATGCGCCACCAGCGACTCGGCCGCCATGTGCTTCTGATCGGCCATGCCGGCCATCCCGAGGTGATCGGCACGATGGGCCAGCTGGCGGAAGGCGCCGTGACGCTGATCGAGACAGAAGCCGACGCCGCTACCTTTGCGCCGGCCAACCCTGAGGCGCTCGGCTTCGTCACCCAGACGACGCTGTCGGTCGAAGACACCGCCGGCATCATCCGGGCGCTGCAGGAGCGTTTCCCGCAATTGCATGCGCCGGCCGCCGAATCGATCTGCTACGCCACCACCAACCGCCAGGAAGCGGTCAAGGACACCGCCGCCGGCGCCGATCTCTATCTGATCGTCGGCGCGCCGAATTCTTCCAATTCGCGCCGACTTGTCGAAGTGGCGGAGCGCGCCGGCGCCACCATGTCGCTTCTCGTACAGCGCGCTTCCGAAATTCCGTGGAATGACATCGCTGACATCTCGACGCTCGGCCTGTCGGCCGGCGCGTCGGCGCCGGAGATCATCGTCGACGAGATCATCGACGCTTTCCGCCAGCGCTTCGAGGTGACCATCGATCTTGCGATCACCGCGACCGAAACGGAGGATTTTCCAGTCATGCGGGTTCTGCGCGATGTCGAACTGACGCGGGCCGATATGGCCTTCGTCAACGGAGCCGCGTGAACAGCCCATGGCGGTCTACACCGATGTCAACGAGGGCGAACTCGGCGCGTTCCTCAGGGCTTATCCGGTCGGCGAACTCTTGTCCTACAAGGGCATTGCCGAAGGCACCGAGAATTCGAATTTTCTGCTGCACACATCGAGCGGCTCCTACATCCTCACGCTCTACGAAAAGCGCGTCGACAAGGCCGACCTGCCGTTCTTCCTCGGTCTGATGGGCCATCTCGCCCGCAAAGGCATTTCCTGCCCGCTGCCGGTAACCGCGCATGACGGCACTGTCATCGGCACGCTGGCTGGCCGCCCGGCGGTCATCATCACCTTTCTCGAAGGCCTGTCGCTGCGGCGGCCGACAGCGGCGCATTGCGGCGAAGTCGGCAAGGCACTGGCCGCCCTGCATCTCGCCGGCCAGGATTTTGCGATGACGCGCGACAACGCGCTGGCCATCGACGGCTGGCGCAAGCTCTGGAACGCCTCACGCGAGCGCGCCGATGAGGTCGAGCCGGGACTGGCCGCCGAGGTGGACGCCGATTTCACCGATCTCGAACGCCATTGGCCGCAGGGCCTGCCGGCGGGCATCATCCATGCCGACCTGTTCCCGGACAATGTCTTCTTCCTCGGCGAAAAACTGTCGGGCCTGATCGACTTCTATTTCGCCTGCAACGACCTCTACGCCTATGACGTCGCCACCTGCCTCAACGCCTGGTGTTTCGAGAAGGATTTCTCCTTCAATCTGACCAAGGGCACGGCGCTGCTGGCCGGCTATCAGAGCGTGCGGCCCTTGAGCGATGGTGAGAAGGCGGCGCTGCCGATGCTGGCGCGCGGCTCGGCGCTGCGCTTCATGCTGACCCGGCTCTATGACTGGCTGACCGTTCCCGATGGCGGGCTGGTCATGAAGCGCGATCCGACCGAATATATCCGCCGCATGCGCTTCCACCGCGCCATCAGGTCACCTTCGGAATATGGACTGACATGACCAAGCAGGTTGAAATCTTCACCGACGGCGCCTGCTCGGGCAATCCCGGTCCCGGCGGCTGGGGCGCCATCCTGCGCTTCAACGGCAAGACCAAGGAATTGTCGGGCGGCGAGGCTGAGACCACCAACAACCGCATGGAACTGCTGGCCGCCATTTCGGCACTGAATGCGCTGAAGGAGCCGTGCGCCGTCGAGCTTCACACCGACAGCAAATATGTCATGGACGGCATCTCGAAGTGGATCCATGGCTGGAAGAAGAACGGCTGGAAGACCGCCGACAAGAAGCCGGTCAAGAACGGTGAGCTCTGGCAGGCGCTGGACGAGGCCAACCGGCGTCACAAGGTGACCTGGAACTGGGTCAAGGGCCATGCCGGCCACACCGAGAACGAACGCGCCGACGAACTCGCAAGGGAAGGCATGGCGCCGTTCAAGAAGGGCTCGGCCGCATCTGCAACCCCGAAGCCTGCAGCCGCGCTGAGGCCGGCCGCGCCGGCCAAGCAGCCGGCGACCCCAAGAGCGCGGCGCTCGACCCAGAGCTATTGAGTTTAGGCTTCCCGGCAGGAAACCTCACCCGTGCCGATTGCATACTACATCACCCATCCCCAGGTTCAGATCGATGCCAACGTTCCCGTGCCGGAATGGGGACTGTCCGAGATCGGACGGGCGAGGGCGTTGGCCATGCTCGAGCAGCCATGGGTCGGCTCGATCCGGCGTGTCGTCTCGTCGGCGGAGCGCAAGGCGATAGAAACCGCTGAGATACTGGCCAGGCAGCTTGGCCTCACGGTCGAGGTGCGCGAACGCATGCATGAGAACGACCGCTCGGCAACCGGCTTCCTGCCACCGCCGGAGTTTGAGGCAGTCGCCGACCGGTTCTTCGCCAATCCGCACAAAAGCATTCGCGGTTGGGAGCGTGCCATCGATGCCCAGCAGCGCATTGTGAGCGAGGTCGAGGCTGTACTAGACGCCGCCGTTGGCGGCGACATTGCTTTCGTCGGCCATGGTGGCGTCGGAACGCTGCTGCTGCTTTCACTCAGCAATCGCCAGATCAGCCGCGAGGCGGATCAGCCGGCCGGCGGCGGCAACTATTTCGCCTATGATATCGGCGCGCGCAGCATCCTCCACGGATGGCGACCGATCGACGGCCGCTGATACGGCCAGAAGCGGCAATCCGCAGTGCAGCAATCGGATTGTTGGGGAGGAGCAAAAGGAGTATTATTTACTACCTTAGAGGAAGAGTAAGATCCTATGGCAAACGTGGAAAAGATAAGCGTGGCCGTGACGCCGCAACAGGCGGCGACCATGCGCGAGGCAGTGGAAGCGGGTGAATACGCCACCACGAGTGAGATCGTGCGCGAGGCGATGCGTGATTGGCTCACCAAGCGCGAGCTTCGACAAGAGGACGTGCGCCGGCTGCGTCAGCTATGGGATGAAGGCAAGGCAAGCGGGAAGCCGGAGCCTGTAGACTTTGACGCGCTGAGAAAGGAAGCTCGACAGCGGCTGGTGAAAGCCTCGTCGAATGGCCGCTAGGGTAGTCTGGTCGCCAGCGGCCAGAGCTGACCTGATTGACATCTATCTGACAATAGGCGGCGAAAGCCTTCGAGAAGCCGACCGCTACTACGACCGGCTGGAGACGCGGGCCATGCAATTGGCCGATCAGCCACGCATGGGCGTGAGGCGACCCGACATCCGTCCCTCAACCCGAATGCTGGTCGAGGCGCCGTTCCTGCTGCTTTACGAAACGATCCCGGATACAGACGACGGCTTAGTCGAGTGCGTCGAGATAGTGCGCGTCGTGGACGGGCGAAGAGACTTGCGCCATCTGTTCTGACCAGAAGCCAGCAATTCTAGGCTTTGGCTTAAAGTCGATTTCATCCCTGGGTGATAGAACGGCGCAATCGACCTTGGCGATGAGGCGCGGCGATGTTCGGACGCAGGACTTTCGGCAAGCAGCAGCACAGCTTTGCCGATCTCAAGAAAATGATGCGCCCGACGCCGGATGCCGATGGCGTGACGCGCGTTTTCTCGAAGGAACTCTGGGACGATCCGAAGATCGGCGCCTTCCTGCGCGAAGCCGGCTTCGCGCCGGACGATCAGCGCAACATCATGCGCACGGCGGACGACTACATCGCTCTTTTCGCCGCGGCCAGATACCGGCTTCAGGTGCGCACGGGGACCTTCAACAGCGAGATGGCGGCGCGCCATGGCTATTGCCGCGCCATGCCCTTTCTGGTCATCGACCAGCCGACCTGGGACGGTGAGCATGGCGCGTTCCTCTATGCCCAGATGGATCTCATCGGCTTCGACGATTGGAACGTCGTCATGCTGGCGGCGGATGCGCGGACCACGCAATCCTGCGGCCTGCCGGCGCATCCCGGCTCGGTGCCGGCGCTCACCCAGGCGATGACCGGGCACGTGATCCGATGGAAGGCGCGCTATGAATCCGTGCTGGAGGAATTCGGCGTCACCGCCACCGGCGGGCGCAGCATCACGCGGGAACAATTCGAGGCGGAGAAAGATGCGCTGCGTCAGGAAATCATCGGCACTGTCGCCGCGATGAAGCCACGCACCGTCAGCGAATAGGGTTAGCGGATCAGCAGGGCCGTGCCGTAGAGGCCGAGCGCGAACACCGTGTGCGAAATCACGTTGAAGGCGCGGATCTGCATCGGGTTGGGGCGTCTTGAAGCGGCCCAGCCGGCGCCCATGCCGGGCGCCAGCAGGAACCAGCCGGCGCCAATAGTGACCATGCCGAGAATGAAGGCCGGCAGGAAGGTCGGTGCGTCCAGCCACGCCTTGCCCACCAGCGCCACCAGGATGATGCCGTAGACGATGCCGGTGAAATAGTGGAAGGCCCAGCCCAGCGCCGTCTCATGCGCGTAGGGCGCGGCGTGGGCGATGTCGTCATGGAAAACCTTGCCGTCCCGGAGATGCCAGACCCAGCGGCCGGGCGGCCCCCAGTTCGGCCGTGGCTGACTGAGCGCCAGATGCAGGAACAGCGCCCACAGGTCCATCAGCACCGTGGCGCCTATGCCGATCGCAACACTGCGCCAGATGACGTCAAACATCGTCGATGTCCCCCAAAAGCAGGCAATCCGGCAGGACGCGCGCCGTGGTCAGGCCATGCGTTCATGACCCGACTCAGCCACCAAAAGTTAGAGCTGGCTCAGAATGTGAGCCGCACCTGAAGTGTCGACACCTGGCTTGGTCTCAACATTGAGCGCGGTGACCTTGCCATTGTCGACGATCATCGAAAAGCGTCTCGCGCGCAACCCCATATCGTTGCTTATGAAATCGAGGCCGATCGACTTGGCGAAGTCGCCAGTCCCATCGGCCAGATAGAGGATCTTGCCTTGACCGCCGGTGAAATTGGCCCAGGCGCCCATCACATGGACGTCGTTGACCGAGACGACGGCGATGGTGTCGACGCCGCGCGCCAGGATGGCGTCGTGGTTCTCGAGATAGCCCGGCAGATGGTTGTTGCTGCAGGTCGGCGTGAAGGCGCCGGGAACGCCGAACAGCACCACCTTCTTGCCCGCAAAAATCTCGGCCGAGGTGATCACCTTGGCGCCGTCGGCGGTCATTTCCTTGAAGGTCGCATCGGGCAGTTTGTCGCCAACGGCAATGGTCATGATGGTTCTCGTGTGAAAGCAGGGAAGGTTTCTTGCGATAGCGAAATCAGGCATCTCCCGCAACCGCCGACAAGGCCTGGATCAAGGGAAAGCCTGGATCGGGACTTGTATCAGGGGAACGGCAGAACGCCCTCGACCGCGCCTTCCGCACTTGTCAGGGTGTAATACAACCCGCCATCGGTCGGTATCGCCGACGGTCGGTCGAGGATCGGTATGGTAAACACCAGCCGGCCGTCCTTTTCGCTGCGCGCAGGCGCCCCGAACATGTAGTCGCGCTCGCCGGCGACGAAGAAATCCGCCGCCTCCGGATCGCCGGGAAAGGTCGCCTCGACGACCAGCGTCTCGTGGTCGCCAGGCAGGATCTTGATGCCGAAATCGGCTTTGGCAGGGGCGGGCAAGGTGGCGAGGGCCGCCTTCACCAGGGCCGCATCCTCGGCATTGTCGGGATCGGCGGCGGGATCGACGCTCAACCGCGTCTGCACCGGAATGCAGATCGTCTCGCAAATGCCGAGAAAGATGTCGGCATCGATGACGGCCGCATCCCCAGGCGATGACAGGGTGAATGTCACCGGCAGCGAAACCGGATGGTTGTAGCCGGCCCATTTGCCGTAGCCGTCGTCATGGCGCTGCGGCGGCGGGAAGGAAAACGCCGCATCGGTGATGTTGGTGCTGGCCGAAACATCGATCTGCGGTGGCACGCCGGCATCGCCCGGGTCGCGCCAATAGGTCTTCCAGCCGGGCTTGAGCGCAATGTCGAGCACGCCATGGATGCGGCCTGCCTCGTCCGCCTTGCCTGATGTCACCAGCCGCACCTTGCCGCCTTCGCTGTTGTACCAGTCCGAAGAGGAAGCCGCGGCGGGAAGGGCGGCTCCGCATCCGATGGCGGCGCCGAGCAGCAGGATTTTCAAGCTTTGCATGGTGGTGATTTGATCGTCCGTTCATGGCCGCGCAATGTTTTCATGGCGCTCTGCGTATCATATTTGCGTGACTTTTGGGCGAGGAACAGTCGAGTTCAAGCATTCCGTCGGGGGAAATTGGTAGTCAGGAATCCGTTGTTCCAGCTGTTGGGCTTTGGGCGAATCGCGCGCGGCGCACCTTTTCGGCGCTCCGGAAACGCGTTACGCTCCGCTCCATGGACTTGTTGCGCCACAAAAAGACGGCCGGCGGACGCGGCTTTCTCGACGACCAGTTCCTGATTGCCATGCCCGGCATGAAGGACGACCGCTTCACGCGCTCGGTCATCTATATCTGCGCGCATAGCGACGAAGGCGCCATGGGCCTGATCATCAACCAGACGCAGCAGATGCTGTTTCCCGACCTCCTGGTGCAGCTCGGCATCATGAACGAGCAGGAGGCGATCAGGCTGCCGGCGCAGGCGCGCGACTTCGTCGTGCGCAATGGCGGCCCGGTCGACCGCAGCCGCGGCTTCGTGCTGCATTCGGGCGACTACCGGGTGGAATCCTCGCTAACCGTCTCCGATGATATCTGCCTGACCGCCACCGTCGACATCTTGCGCGCCATCTCGTCCGGCCGCGGCCCGCGCCGCGCGCTGATGGCGCTCGGCTATTCCGGCTGGGGCGCTGGCCAGCTGGAAACCGAGATCGCCGAGAATGGCTGGCTGACCTGCCCGGCCACGCCGGAGCTTCTGTTCGACGCCGACATCGAACGCAAATACGACCGCATCCTGGCGTCCATCGGCATCGACCTGGCGCATTTGAGCCTGGCGGCCGGGCACGCCTGACCTGGCAGCCACCCAGAGGCCAAACGGCCTCTAAGCCTGCGTCATCGGATACTGCTCCTTCAGTGCCTTCAGCACCTGGTCGCCGGGCATCGGTGCGCCGAACATGAAGCTCTGGACGTATTCGCAGCCCATCTGGCGCAGTTCCAGCGCATCGCTTTCGTCCGAGATACCCTCGGCCACCACCGACAGGCCAAGCTCATGCGCCATATTGACCATGGATTTGAGCAGCACCGCACGCTTCGGCGTCGCGTCGTCGACAAAACTCTTGTCGATCTTGATGGTGTCGAAGGGGAAGCGCGTCAGATAGGCGAGCGACGAATAGCCGGTGCCGAAATCGTCGAGCGACAGGCCGATGCCGAGCTGCTTCAGCTTGGTCAGCACATGCGATGTCTGCTCGGGATTGTCCATCACCAGCGATTCGGTCAGTTCGAGCCGGAAGCAGCGCGGCTTGAGATTGGCGCGCGCGATGACCGAGCGGACATCGCTGACCAGGTCGCGGCGGATTAACTGGCGGCTGGACAGATTGACCGACACCGACAGCGGCGTGTCGCCGATCTGCTTTTGCCAGCCGGCGAGGTCCTCGGCCGCCTGTTGCATGGCAAACAGGCCGAGCTGCACGATCAGGCCGCAGCTCTCGGCGACCGGAATGAAATCGCCCGGCGGGATCATGCCGCGGCGCGGATGGTCCCACCTGAGCAGCGCTTCGAAGCCGGCAATGCTGCCGTCCTCGAGCCGCACGATCGGCTGGTAGGCAAGGGTGAATTCGCGCCGCTCGATGGCGCGGCGCAGATCGGATTCGAACTGCAGACGGTCTGTGCCGACGGTGCGGAAGGCCGGCCGGAACGGCTCGATCCTGTCGCCGCCGAAGCGCTTGGCCTGGTGCATGGCAAGCTCGGCGTCCTTGACCATGTCCTCGGCCGAAGTCTGCGCCGAAGTCCAGGTGATCAGGCCGATCGAGGCAGTCAGCACGATCTCGCGCTTGGCGAAGGTGATCGGATTGTTGATCGCGTGTTTGATGGCGTCCGCCACCGCCGCGATGCGGGACGGGTCCTGTTCGGACAGCAGCATCAGCGCGAACTGGTCGCCGGCAAAGCGCGACAGCGAATCCTTCGGCTTCAGCAGCCGGTGCAGCCGGCGCGCTATGGTGAGCAGGATGGTGTCGCCGGCCGAGATGCCAAGCCCGTCATTGACCTGTTTGAAACGGTCGATGTCGATGACGAAGACGGTCGGGCGCACCTTCTCTTCGGTGCGCGCGATCGAGATGATGGCTTCAAGCCGGTTCATCAGAAGTTCGCGGTTGGGCAGGCCGGTAAGATTGTCGTGAACGGCGTCGTGCAGCAGCCTTTCCTCGGACTTTTTCTGCTCGGTGACGTCGACCATGGTGCCGACGCAGCGAATCACTTCGCCGTCCGAGCCGATCACCGGCCGCGCCCTGAGCGAGAACCAGTGGTAGTGGCCGTCGGCCCCGCGCAGGCGGAAATTCTGCGACACCCGGCCACGCCGGTGTTCCAGCACCACGTCGAGCGTGGTGCGGAACGTGTCGCGGTCGTCAGCATGCAGCACCGGCAGCCAGTTGCGGGCCGCACCCCCCAGGCTGTTGGGCGCAAGGCCAAGCTGGATGCTGACGTCGGGCTTGGTGACGACGCGGTCGCGCAGCACGTCCCAGTCCCACACCGTGTCGCCGGAGCCGGCCACCGCCAGCGCCTGGCGCTCGAGGTCGGAGAACAAGCCCTGATGCAGCGCGCCGCCGGCAAAGGCATGCTGCATGACGGTGAAGCCGATCAAAAGGATGATCAGGATCAGCCCGCCGCCCAGTGCCGGCTGGGCGATGTCGTTGTCGAGCATGCCGGTGATCGCCATCCACGATCCGCATAGCCAGAGCAGCACCATCACCCAACTCGGCACCAGCATGATCGCACGATCGTAACCACGAATACCGAGCAGGATGATCAGGCCGAGCCCGGTCAGTGCCGTGGCGGCGAAGGACAGCCTGGCAATGCCGGCGGCGACGGCCGGATCGACGATGGCGACACCGGCGATCAGCAGCAGGCCGAGGATCCAGACCACCGCGCCATAGCTGAAATGGCCGTGCCATCGGTTAAGGTTGAGATAGGCGAACAGGAACACCACAAAGGTCGCTGCAAGCGCCACCTCCGTTCCCGCCCGCCACATCTGCTCATTGCCGGGCGATATCTCTATGATCTTGTTTAAAAAGCCGAAATCGACACAGATATAGGCAAGTACCGCCCAGGCTAAGGCAGCTGTCGCCGGGAACATCGAGGTTCCCTTGACGACGAACAGGATGGTCAGGAACAACGCCAAAAGGCCGGCAATGCCGATGACGATGCCGCGAAACAGCGTGTAGGAATTGACCGAGTCCTTGTAGGCTTCCGGCTCCCAGAGATAGACCTGCGGCAGCTTGGGCGAGGCGAGTTCGGCGATGAAGGTGATCACCGTTCCTGGGTTCAGCGTCACCCGGAACACGTCGGCGTCGGAGCTTGACTGGCGGTCGAGCGCGAAGCCCTCGCTGGGTGTGATCGCGGCGATGCGGGTGGCGCCGAGATCGGGCCAGAAGATGCCCGAATTCACCAGCCGGAAATGCGGCGCCACGATCAGGCGGTCGAGCTGCTGGTCGGTGGTGTTGGCGAGCGCAAACACCGCCCAGTCACCGCTCGAGCGCGCGTCATTGGCCTCGACCTCGATGCGCCGCACGATGCCGTCGGGGCCGGGCGCGGTCGACACCTGGAAGTTTTCGCCCTGGTTGACGTAGATCTCGACGGCGCGCGACAGGTCGAGCGCGATATCGTCGCGGGCAATCTTGATCGGTTCGACGGCGAAGGCCGGGAGCGCCGCGCAGAGCGTGACGACAGCCGCCAGAACAAAGGCCAACAGCGACCCGTTTCGCAGGAAATTCGTCAAAATCAGTCCTTCGTTCCAGCGCCCGGCGGATCGTCCGCGATCCGGGCGTAGAGGTAATGGTCCTGCCAGATGCCGTTGATCCTGAGGTAGGATCGCAAAAGTCCTTCGCGCCGGAATCCGGCTTTTTCAAGCACGCGGATCGACCGGGCATTGTCGGGAATACAGGCAGCTTCGATCCGGTGCAACCTCAGCGTATCGAAGGCAAAGCGGCAGACCACCTTGACTGCGTCGGTCATCAGGCCGCGACCGCCGAAACGCTCGCCGATCCAGTAGCCGACATGGCCGCTCTGCGAGACGCCGTGGCGGATGTTGCCCAGCGTAATGCCGCCGGCGAGCTTGCCGCTCGCCTTCTCGAAGATGAAGAAGGCGATGGCGGTGCCCTGTGCATAATCTTCGCGGTAGCGGCCGATGCGCAGCCGCCAGGCCGTGCGGTCGAGCTCATCGGGCGTCCAGCGCGGCTCCCACGGTTCGAGGAAGCCGCGGCTTTCGCCGCGCAACGCCGACCATTCGCGATAGTCGTTGGTGTAGGGAACGCGCAGCGTGACCCGGTCGCCCTTCAGTGCCGGCAGGTCACGGCGAAAGAAAGGGAGCGCGAACACGGGGCGTGCCTTGAGGGGACTTAGACGGCGAGCTTGCGGGCCGTGGTCTGCGTGCCCGCAAGCGAATCGAGGATCGCCTCATAGGGCGCGAGCGTACCCACGGGGCCGACGGCGGTCAGCGTCGGCTTGGTCGAAAACAGCCGTGACGACAGGTCGGTCAGCCGCTCGACGGTCAGCGCCGACAGTCGTTCCATCAACTCCTCCTTGCCGATCGGCCGGCCGAACAAAAGCAGCTGCCTGGCGATCTGCGAGGCGCGGCTGGCCGGGCTTTCCGCAGACATGATCAGTCCGGCGCGGTATTGCGCGCGCGCCCGGTCGAGTTCTTCCTGCAGGATGTTTTCGCCGGCCTTCTGCAGTTCGTCGATGATGACGGGCACCAGTTCGGCAATGTCGCTCTGTCCGGTCGCGGCATGCACGCCGAAAATGCCGGTGTCGGAAAAGCCCCAGTGGAAGGCATAGACGGAATAGCACAGGCCGCGCTTTTCGCGCACTTCCTGGAACAGTCGGGACGACATGCCGCCGCCGAGGATCATCGACAGCACCTGCGAGGCGTAGAAGTCGCGCACATGATAGGCGCGGCCTTCGAAGCCGAGCACGATCTGCGCGTCCATCAGGTCGCGATCCTCACGGAAATCGCCGCCGACATACTGCGCATATTGCGGCATGGTGCTGTCGGCCTTGCTGCGGAAGCCGCCGAGCTGCTTTTCCACCTCGCGCACGAAATTGTCGTGCTTGATGTCGCCGGCCGCAACGACCACCATCCGCTCGGCGCCATATTGGCGCTCGATGAAATCGTGCAGCTGTTTGGAGGTGAAGGATTTGACGGTTTCCGGCGTGCCGAGGATCGAGCGGCCGATCGTCTGATGGCGGAACGCGGTCTCGGTGAAACGGTCGAAGACGATGTCGTCGGGCGTGTCGTGCGCGGCGCCGATCTCCTGCAGGATCACATGCTGCTCGCGCTCCAGCTCCTGCGGGTCGAACTCGGACTCCTGCAGGATGTCGGCAAGAATATCGACCGCCAGCGGCACGTCGTTGGACAGCACCCTGGCATAGTAGGATGTCGTTTCGACGCTGGTGGCGGCGTTGATTTCACCGCCGACATCCTCGATTTCCGAGGCGATTTCGAAGGCGCTACGCCTTTTCGTGCCCTTGAAGGCCATATGCTCGAGCAGATGGGCCATTCCGTGTTCTTCGTCACGCTCATTGCGAGCGCCCGACTTGACCCAGGCACCAAGGGCAACGGATTCGAGGCTTGGAAGGGTTTCGGTGGCGACTGTCAGGCCGTTCGACAGACGGCTTACCTCAACACCCATATGGCAAGTACTCCCTAACGCGCTGCCCTTGAGTGGCGGCTCACGTAATCTTCCACCATTTTCAGGTCGGATGGAAGTACCGTGTATTTTTCGTCGGCTGACATCAAGGACCCCAGCCATGCAGGCAGGGCCGGCGACACGCCGCAGGCGGCTTCGACAGCCGCCGGGAACTTGGCCGGGTGGGCGGTGCCCAGCACCACCATCGGCACGGCGCCGTCAGCCTTGCCGGCGGCGACATGCACGGCCGCGGCGGTGTGCGGGTCAAGCAGGTAGTTGCTTGATTCCAGCGTCGAACGGATGGTGGCCGCGACCTCATCCATATCAGCCCGGCCGGCGTCGAATTCGGCCCGCATCCTGGCCATTTCAGCCGTTTCGATGGTGAACGCGCCGGACTGTTTCAGCCCCGCCATATAGCGCCGCACCGTCTCGGCATTGCGGTCGGAGGTCTCGAACAACAGCCGCTCGAAATTCGACGACACCTGGATGTCCATCGATGGCGAGGTCGTCGCAAACACACCTTTGGTGCGGTATTCGCCGGTCGCGAAGGTGCGCGCCAATATGTCGTTGTCGTTGGTTGCGACGATCAGCCGCTCGATCGGCAGGCCCATCTTCTTGGCGGCGTAACCGGCGAAAATGTCGCCGAAGTTGCCTGTCGGCACGGTGAAGGAAACAGGCCTGTCTGGCGCGCCGAGCGAAAGCGCCGAGGAAAAATAATAGACGATCTGGGCCATGATGCGGGCCCAGTTGATCGAATTGACGCCCGACAGCGATACGCCATCACGGAAGGCATGATCGTTGAACATGTCCTTCAGCAAGCCCTGGCAATCGTCGAAATTGCCTTCGATGGCCAGCGCCTGGACGTTGGCCGCCGTCGATGTCGTCATCTGCCGCTGCTGCACCGGCGAGACGCGGCCATGCGGGAACAAAACGAAGATATCGGTGCGGTCGCGGCCGGCAAAGGCGTCGATGGCCGCACCGCCGGTGTCGCCCGAGGTGGCGCCGACGATCGTGGCGCGCTGGCCGCGCTCAGCCAGCACATGGTCCATCAGCCGGGCAAGCAGCTGCATGGCGACGTCCTTGAAAGCCAGCGTCGGGCCGTGGAAGAGCTCGAGGATGAAAGTGTTCGGACCGGTCTGCACCAGCGGGCAGACCGCCTGGTGGCGAAAGGTGGCATAGGCTTCGCGCACCAGGCGTTCGAAAACGGGTGCGGCGATCTCGCCGCCGAGGAACGGCGTCAGCACGCGGATGGCGAGGTCGGCATAGGGCAGGCCGCGCATGGCGCGGATCTCGGCTGCCGAAAATTGCGGCCACTCTCGCGGCACATAGAGCCCACCGTCGCGTGCCAGTCCGGCCAGCACCGCGTCGGAAAATCCCAGCGCGGGCGCTTCCCCGCGAGTACTCACATATTGCATGTCACAGACCCGTTGCCGCTTGGCGTTTCCGTTCACCACAGAGTGGTTAATTTCTGCGCTGGCTCAGTCGCATTTTTGCCGCGCCATTGCTATACGTCACCAGCTTTGCGAGAGGGAAGTGCAGTTTCATGGCGTTCTATTCGTTCAACCGTCGCCTTGTCGCGGGTCTGGCGCTCACCGGCTTTATGCTTGCCGCCGCCGGCTGCCAATCGAGCGACAATGGCATCCTCAACCTCGGATTGGGCAAGAAGACCGACCCGAATGCGCCAATCCCGCCGCAGGATCCCAAGGTGCTCGCCAGCCAGTTGCAGGCCTATTGTCCGAAAGTGACGTTGCGTGACGGCACCGCCTATTTCAACACCTACGCCAAGGGCGCGTCGCAGCCGAAAAAGAAAAAGGTCGACGCCGCGCAGGATGCCGAGGCCGCTGCCGCCGCGCAGACGGCGCCGGATGGCACCATCGTCGACCCGAACAAGGATCCGACCAAGATCATCTACCAGGCCTCGATCAGCGATGTGAGCCGCGATTGCAGCCGTGCCAACGGTCAGCTGACGATGAAGGTTGGCGTTGCCGGCAAGGTCGTGCCGGGACCGATGTTCACCCCCGGCACCATCACCATGCCTATCCGCATCGCCGTCATGCATGGCACCGACGTGCTTTATTCGCAGATCCACCCCTATCAGATCCAGGTCAGCGATCCCTCGACCGCCACCCAGTTCGTCTTCACCGATTCCAACGTCGTCGTGCCCGAGCCCTCTGCCAAGGACTACCAGGTATATGCCGGCTATGACGAAACCGCGCCGGCGGCGGCGGACAAGAAGTCCGGCAAGAAAAAGAAGCGAGCTCCGGCGGCGAACTAAGCCGCACTTGGGCGTCGTCGCTGTTGCGGCGGTGGCTGTCAACTCTTTGAAAGATCAAACGATCTGACCATGACCCTGCAGGAATGCGTCTGCAGGGGGGGGCGTGTGCGCTTTGGATCCTGGTCCATTGCGCCGGCGCACTTGACTCATTCATATCTCGGCGGTTATACGTCAATCAATAGCTCGCAGGTTATTGATCCAGATGCCAGACGCCCACGACACTCTGTTCAGAACGCTTGCCGACCCGACCCGGCGGGCCATATTCGAGCGCCTGTGCCGCCAGGGTGAGCAGACAGTGGGAGCGCTGACGGCGCAGTCTGGAGTCTCGCAGCCGGCGGTGTCGAAGCATCTGGGCGTCCTGAAGCATGCCGGCCTGGTGCGCGACCGCCACGCCGGACGCCAGACCCACTACAGCGCCCAGCCCGCAGCACTTGGTCCGCTGACTGACTGGACGAGTGAGATGACCGGGTTTTGGGAGAGCCGCTTCGACCATCTCGAGGATCTGCTGAAAAGGATGGACCAGTGAGCAAGCCGGAACCGCGCACCGTCGTCGTCGAACGCGAAATATCCTGGCCGGCGGAAAAGATCTGGCGCGCGTTGACGCAGCCGCATCTGATCGAGGAGTGGCTCATGAAAAACGATTTCAAGCCCGCTGTGGGCCACAGTTTCAATCTTCGCGGCGACTGGGGCGGCGTGCTCGACTGCGAGGTGCTGGCCATCGAACCAAACAGGACGCTGTCGTACAGCTGGGATTTTGCGCACGAGGATGCCGCCTACAATCTGAAAAGCGTGGTGACGTTCACGCTCACGCCCACGAGCACCGGGACCCATCTGCGCGTCGAGCAGTCCGGCTTCCGTCCCGATCAGAAACAGGCCTATGGCGGCGCCAGGGCAGGGTGGCAGCAATTCCTCACCAAGCTGGAGCAGCTTCTGGCGAAGCCAGATTGAGCCTGCCGGTACAAGTCAGCGCCATGCCCTGATCGTCGAGGGCGCCGAAAGCAACAAAGGAGAAATCGATGAAGATCAAGCTGACCAGCGTCTACGTGGACAATCAGGACAACGCCCTGCGTTTTTACACCGACGTGCTGGGCTTTGCCGTGAAGGCCGATTTCAGCAACGGGCCTTTTCGCTGGCTGACCGTAACCTCACCCGATGAACCCGAGGGAACCGAACTGCAACTGGCGCTCAACGACAACCCGGCCGCCAAAACCTACCAGCAGGCAATCTTCAAGCAGGGCCAGCCCGCGCTTATGCTGTTCACCGACGACATCAAGGGCGACTATGAGCGCATCAAGGGGCGCGGCGGTGCGTTCGCCATGGCGCCGACCGAAGTGACCGGCTCGACCATCGCCCAGCTCAACGACAGCTGCGGCAATCTCATCCAGATCACCCAGCTGGCACGCTGGTAAGCGCTCGTTTTCAAGAGGAGGTGGCAATGAACCTGAGCAAATGGATACGCCAAACCCATCGTTGGCTGTCGATCATTTTCACGCTGACCGTGGCAGCCAATTTCATCACAATGGCATTCGGGCAGCCTCCGGCATGGGTGGTCTATTCGCCGCTGCTGCCGCTCTTCCTGCTGCTGTTCAGCGGGCTCTATATGTTCGTGCTGCCCTATGTCGCCCGGCCGCACGGCGAGCAGCGCGCGCAAGGGTAGGGACGATGGCCAAAACGCCCGGACAATCGAAGGCCGCAAAGCCGGTCACGGCCAAGCCGGTCCTGCTTTCAGGCGGCAACCCGCAGATCGCCAAGGCCTATGGGGATGCTCCCGTGCAGGCCTACATCGCGGCCATGCCGGGCTGGAAAAGCGATGTCGGGCGCCGCCTCGACGCGCTCATCGTCGGCGCCGTTCCCGCCGTCTACAAGGCGGTGAAGTGGAACTCACCGTTCTATGGCATCGAGGCCGAGGGCTGGTTCCTCAGCCTGCATTGCTTCACCAGATACGTCAAAGTCGCTTTCTTCCGCGGCGCCTCGCTGGATCCCGTCCCTCCCGGCGGATCGAAACAGAAGGACGTGCGCTATCTCGACATTCGTGAAGGCGACGAGATCGACGAGGCCAGGTTTGCCAACTGGGTGAAACAGGCCAGTAAATTGCCCGGCGAGAAGATGTGAACGGAGGAGACCATGAAGACCAGCGGTGCGAACAAGTCAGAAGCGGGCGCCTCTGCCTCCGAGCGGATAGATGCCCGAATCCGCGAGCTGGACGATTGGCGCGGCAAGACGCTCACCAGCCTGCGCAAGACCATCCTCGACGCCGATCCTGAAATCATCGAGGAGTGGAAGTGGATGGGCAGCCCGGTATGGTCGCGTGACGGCATGATCGCCGTCGGCAACGCCCACAAGGACAAGGTGAAGCTGACCTTTTCGCACGGCGCCAGCCTGCCGGATCCCGACAAGCTGTTCAACAACGGCCTCAACGGCAAGGTGTGGCGAGCCATCGATGTGTCCGAGGGCGAGGAGATCGATGCGAATGCGCTGAAAGCGCTCGTCCGCGCCGCGATCGCCTATAACAGGGCAAAGAAGAAACCGGCGCGAGCCAAACCGGCCAAAGCCAAAGGCTGAGCTCTCAGGCGTCGGCCGACCACTCCGACAGCGCCGCAATCGTGCCGCCTAGCTCGGCCCAGCGGCGGATGACCGTTTCGGCGCCGGCCTCGGTCAGCGCGTCGGCTTGGCCGGGATAGCTGTGCGCGGCGCCGGTGAAGCCGATCACGCGCATGCCCGCAGCCCTGGCGCCGGCGACGCCATGCACCGAATCCTCGATGACGAAGGTGTTTGCCGGATTGGCGTTGAGTTTTTCCGCTGCGACCAGGAACACGTCCGGGGCGGGCTTGGTCTTCTTGCTCGGTATCTCCAGGCCTGAAAAAATCCGGCCGGCGAAGAACGGCAACAGGCCAACCTTCTCCAGCATGAATTCGATCCGCTCCGAGCGTGAATTCGAGCAGACGCAACGTGGCGCTGTCACCGCAGCCACCGCCTCGCGCGCGCCGTCAATGGCGCGCACGTCGCTGCGCAATTTGCGGTCGACCAATTCTTCGGCGCGGTCGATCATCGACGCCTGGAACGGGATCGCCGACTTCGCCTCGACCCGCATCATGATGTCCTTGAAGGTCAGCCCGGCGTAGCTTTCGGCGATCTCCTCGGCCGATATTTCGAAGCCGGCGAGCGTCAGCAATTCGGCCTCGACGCGGGCTGCTATGATTTCGGAATCGACGAGCACGCCGTCGCAATCGAAGATGACAAGATCTGGCTGGGGCATGGCAATCCGGAACGAGGGTGATGGAGGCCCGGCAGGGCTGAAGCGGCGCGACATACACCAACGGGCCGGGCTGCGCAAATTAACGACATCAGGGCTGCCGGGTCGGTTGCGTCCTTCACCGAATATTTACGCTGATCGGTAACCATAACGGGGAGTAAACAGTAACGCGTGCTTTGGGTGTAAAAATGTCTGCCGTGCGTCTTCTCGCCGACCTCTCTCACGCTCCCCAGCAATCCGAGTGGCTGGATACGATCCTCAAGGGCGATTGCGTCGCCGCACTCGACCGGCTGCCGGAAAAATCCATCGACGTCATCTTCGCCGATCCGCCCTACAATCTGCAGCTCGACGGCGATTTGCACCGGCCCGACCAGTCCAAGGTCGATGCCGTCGACGATGACTGGGACCAGTTCGAGAGTTTCGAGGCCTATGACGCCTTCACCCGCGCCTGGCTGCTGGCGGCCCGCCGCGTCCTGAAGCCGAATGGCACCATCTGGGTCATCGGCTCCTATCACAACATCTTCCGCGTCGGCGCCAAGATGCAGGACCTCGGCTTCTGGATCCTCAACGATGTCGTCTGGCGCAAGACCAATCCGATGCCGAATTTCCGCGGCCGCCGCTTCCAGAATGCGCATGAGACCATGATCTGGGCCTCGCGCGACCAGAAGGGCAAGGGCTACACCTTCAACTACGAAGCCATGAAGGCCTCCAACGACGACATCCAGATGCGTTCCGACTGGCTGTTCCCGATCTGCACCGGCGGCGAACGGCTGAAGAACGACAATGGCGACAAATTGCATCCGACGCAGAAGCCGGAAGCGCTGCTTGCCCGCATCATGATGGCCTCGACCAAGCCGGGCGACATCGTGCTCGACCCGTTCTTCGGTTCCGGCACCACCGGCGCCGTCGCCAAGCGCTTGGGCCGCCATTTCGTCGGCATCGAGCGCGAGCAGGCCTATATCGACGCCGCCAATGAGCGCATCGATGCGGTGCGGCCGCTGGACGGCGCCGATCTCACCGTGCTCACCGGCAAGCGTGCCGAGCCGCGCGTCGCCTTTGTCAGCCTCCTCGACACCGGACTGATGCAGCCCGGCGCCACGCTTTACGATTCCAAGAAGCGCTGGGCGGCAAAAGTGCGCGCCGACGGCACGGTGGCGATCGGCGACAGCGCCGGCTCGATCCACAAGATCGGCGCCGAAGTGCAGGGGCTGGACGCCTGCAACGGCTGGACCTTCTGGCACTATGAGCGCTCTGGCGGCCTGACTCCGATCGACGAATTGCGCCGCATCGCCAGGCTCGGCATGGAGCGGGCAGGGGCCTGATCGCAAGCGTATTCAATCAAAGCGGCAATTGACAATTATAACGCGTCAGCGCTGCCCCTCACCTGCCTGCCGGCATCCTCTCCCCGTTTAAGGACGGGGAGAGGGCCGCTGTTGTCAGCGACTTCGCCAATCGCGAACGTTAGCGATGAACGCGCCGGGGTTTCGGCTGCCCCTTTCTCCCCGTCACTATACGGGGAGAAATGTCCGGCAGGACAATGAGGGGCTGCGCCAACATTACACAATCGTTCGATGACCATTGCCTACCGCGGGCGGTTCAGTTCACACCGCGATGCCGTACCGCTCAAGATCTGCACGAAGCGTCTTGGCATCCGTGAACAGCACAGCCTGCCAGCCGGCCGCTTTGGCGCCGTCGACATTTTTCGGGCTGTCATCGATGAACAGCGTGGCTGACGGTTCAAGGCCGAACGCGGCGACGTGGTGGTCGTAGATGGCGCGGTCGGGTTTGATCTCACGGATGTCGGCCGACACGGTGACGCCGCGCGGGCGGCTGAGGAAGTCGAAGCGCAGCCGCGCCTCGGCAAGCGTGTCGGCGGCGAAGTTGGTCAGCATGGTCACATCGTGGCCGCTCTCGATCAGCCCGAGCATGATGGCGACGCTGTCCTCATAGGCATGCGGCACCATCTCATGCCAGCAGCGGCGGAAATTGCGGATGTTTTCAGCGTGATCGGGGTGCTCGGCAATCAGCAACGCTTCCGCCTCTTGCCATGTCCGGCCACGGTCCTGCTCGATGTTCCAGTCATGCGTGCAGACATTGTCGAAGAACCACTTGCGCTCCTGCGCGTCGGGGATGAGGCGGCTGAACGGAATGCTCGGATCGTAATGGATCAGCACGCGGCCGATATCGAACACGATGTGACGGATTTCAGTCATTTTTATCCCTTCAATGCGGACGCTGCTTTTCCCTGCATGTCGCCCAAAAGTGTGCGGCGGTTTTAGGAAAACGACATGCACAAAACAAAGAATCCAAAGCGCGTCGCGTACGATCGCGTCACGCGCGACGCGCTTTCGTCGCGCCCGGTATCGCCGCTTCGATTACCTTTTTCATGACGGTCGGCAGCGCTTCCCCGGAAATGTCATGGGCCAGCGACCAGAAATGTCCTTCTGGAGCATCACCTTTCACCTGCGCATGAAAGACTTCGAGCTCGAGCGCGAAGTGGGTGAAAACATGCGCGATCTCACCGGCGCGCCGCCAGTCGGCGGGGAAGGGCGCCGCTTCCGCAGTCGTCGCGCCATCCACCCGAGCGGTCCATCCGGTGGTCGGCACTTCGGTCATGCCGCCGAGCAGGCCCTTGTCCGGCCGTTTGCGCAACAGGATGGCGCCGTCGCTGCGCTCGGCGACAAAGGCGGCGCCGCGCCTCAGCGGCTTGTCGGTCTTCGGCAGGCGGACCGGAAAGCGCTCGGGGTCGCCCGACAGGATGGCGGTGCAATCCTCGCGCAGCGGGCACAGCATGCAGCGCGGCCGCTTCGGCGTGCAGATCGTGGCGCCAAGGTCCATCATCGCCTGGGCAAAGTCGCCCGGCCTGGTCTGCGGAAGCAGTCCTTCGACCAGCGCGCGAATTTCGGGCTTTGCCTCGCTAAGCGGCGTTGCGATCGAATAAAGCCGCGAGATGACGCGTTCGACATTGCCGTCGACGACCGCCGCCGGGCGGTCGAAGGCGATAGCCGCGATCGCCGCCGCCGTATAGGCGCCGATGCCCGGCAATTCCCTCAATCCGGCTTCATTGTCGGGAAAATGCCCGCCTTGGCTCGCGACGAGATCGGCGCAGGCCTTAAGGTTGCGGGCTCGCGAATAATAACCGAGCCCGGCCCAGGCCTTCATCACATCCTCGGTCGGCGCCGCGGCCAGCGCCTCGACATCGGGCCATTTCTCGACGAAAGCGCGAAAATAGGATTTTACCGCTTCGACCGTGGTCTGCTGCAGCATCACTTCCGACAGCCAGATGCGATAGGGATCCGCCCGGGCGCCGCCGGCCGCCGCACGCGGCGTGATCCGCCACGGCAACTCGCGATGGTGTGCGTCGTACCAAGCGAGCAGGCGCGAAGCGACGTCTCCGTCCTCGGATGCGGCCTTGCGGGTCTGTTCGTGCAGTGCCATTGATCGCGGGCTGGCTCTAGGCTGGTGAGGAGCGTGGCTGGAGAACGTACATGGCAGGGAGAACGCCTTACGGCAATCCCGTTCCGGTGAGCGATCTCGCGACCCAGATTCTCGATCCGGTGCTGCGCAAGCGGGCCGGCATTTCGATCGGGCTGGTGCAGTCGTGGGAAGAGATCGCAGGCCCCAGGCTTGCCGGCCATTCGCGCCCTGAAAAAATCCAGTGGCCGCGCCGCATGCACGAAGATGATCCGTTCGAGCCGGCGACGCTGGTTATCGCCTGCGAAGGCATGGCGGCACTGCATCTGCAGCACGAGACCGGCGAAATCATCAATCGGGTCAACGCCTTCCTCGGCTTCAACGCGATCGGCCGCATCAGGATCGTGCAGAAGCCGGTGCTATCGGAGAAAGCCCGGCCGAAACCGGCTCCCAGGCCTCTGACATCGGTCGAAAAAGCCAAATTGTCCGATACGGTCGGCAAGATTGAGGATGAAGGCTTGCGCGCCTCGCTGGAGCGGCTGGGCGCCACCATTCTCGGCGAGAGGAAGCGGCCAGGGTAGTCAGCCGGTCATGAACCCGTCACCAATCTCGCGCATTCGTGATGATGCATATAGAGTTAGGCGATTGGAATGGGGACAGCGATGCCTTAATTCCCGCCAACTCTCGCCTTTTCTAGCCTTTGCATTGCAAAATCCAACCATAGTCAGGTGATTCGCATGAACCGTAGCTTGTCCCGCAGAAACCTCCTGTCTTCGCTGGCCGTTATTCCGGCAGTGGCACTGCTCGCCGCATGCAGCGACTCCAGCGAGGACGCCAAGGCAGCGGACGTCAAGCCTGCAACGCCTGCCGTGCCAGCCGCGACGCCTGCCACGCCGGCCGCCGCCAAGGCGCCGGACTCGACGGGCGACGTCAACATGGCCGAACTGCTGAAGCCCGGCGCTCTGCCCGACAAGCAGCTCGGCAAGGACGACGCCAAGGTCACCATCGTCGAATATGCCTCGATGACTTGCCCGCATTGCGCGCATTTCGCCGCGACCACCTTCCCTGAGTTGAAGACCAAGTACATCGACACCGGCAAGGCCCGCTACATCCTGCGCGAATTCCCGTTCGATCCGAGCGCCGAGGCCGGTTTCATGCTGGCGCGCTGTTCAAAGGACAATTATTTCCCGATGGTGGACGTGCTGTTCAAGCAGCAGGCCAACTGGGTCGGCGTCAACAACACCAAGGATGCCCTGCTTCAGATCTCCAAGCTCGCCGGTTTTACACAGGAGTCCTTCGAGGCCTGCTTGACGGACCAGAAACTTCTGGACGATGTGAGATCGGTCCAGAAGCGCGGCGCCGATGAATTCAAGGTCGACTCGACGCCGACCTTCTTCATCAACGGAAAGACCTACAAAGGTGCGATGTCGATTGAGGAAATATCGGCCATCATCGATCCTCTGCTCTGACGTCCAGGCGGCGCCGGAGCGACTGCGCTTTGGCGACTGCGCACCTCTGCGACCTGTAGGCAGGCGCGAATGAAGTTTTCGCGCCTTCGTCTCCTTGGCTTCAAGTCCTTCGTCGAACCCGGCGAGTTCGTCATCGAACGCGGCCTGACCGGCATTGTCGGGCCGAATGGCTGCGGCAAGTCGAACCTTGTCGAGGCGATGCGCTGGGTGATGGGCGAAAGCTCCTACAAGAATATGCGCGCGTCCGGCATGGACGACGTGATCTTTTCCGGTTCGGGAACGCGCCCCGCGCGCAACACCGCCGAAGTCACGCTGTTCCTCGACAATAGCGACCGCACGGCGCCCGCCGCTTTCAACGACGCCGATGAGTTGCAGGTGTCGCGCCGCATCGAGCGAGAGGCCGGCTCGCTCTACCGCATCAACGGCAAGGAAGCCCGCGCCAAGGACGTGCAGCTTCTGTTCGCCGACCAGTCGACCGGCGCGCGCTCGCCCTCGATGGTCGGTCAGGGCCGCATCGGCGAGCTGATCCAGGCCAAGCCCCAGGCGCGCCGCGCGCTGCTCGAAGAAGCCGCCGGCATTTCCGGCCTTCATACGCGCCGTCACGAGGCCGAGCTTCGGCTGAAGGCGGCCGAGCAGAATCTGGAGCGGTTGGACGACGTCGTCGGCGAGCTGGAGAGCCAGATCGAAAGCCTGAAGCGCCAGGCGCGCCAGGCCTCGCGCTTCAAGAACCTGTCGGCCGATATCCGCAAGGCGGAAGCCACGCTTTTGCATTTGCGCTGGACGCTGGCCAAGACCCAGGAAGGCGAGGCGCGCTCGGCGCTGGCCGTTGCCACCGCACTGGTCGGCGACCGCGCTTCGGCGCAGATGAGCGCCGCCCGTGAGCAAGGCATCGGCGCGCATCGGCTGCCCGATCTGCGCGATGCCGAAGCCGCCGCTGCCGCCGCCTTCCAGCGCCTGTCGATTGCCAAGGCGCACATCGAGGAGGAGGCCGGCCGCATCCGCGCCCGCCAGGCCGAGCTCGAGCGCCGCCTGCAGCAACTCGACGGCGACATCGCCCGCGAAGAGCGCATGGTGCGCGACAATGCGGATATTCTCGAGCGCCTGCGCGAGGAAGAAGCCACGCTCAATTCCGAAAATGCGGGTGCTGCCGAACGCGAAGCCACCACGCGGGCCGCTTTCGAGCAGGCCGGCGCGACGCTCGTCCAAAGTGAAGCAAAACTCGCGGCGCTGACCGCCGAACGGGCCGAGGCCGCCGCCTCGCGCAACCAGATCGAGCGCACGCTGCGCGAAACCGCCGAACGCCGCGACCGTTTTGGCCGGCAGCTCACCGACGTCGATCGCGAATTGTCCGAGATCCTGTCCAAGGTCGCGGGCTTGCCTGACCCTGCCGAGAAGCGTGCTCTGGTCGAGGATGCGCTCGCCCGGCTGGAGGAGACCGAGGCCGGCGCCATATCAGCCGAACAGGCGGTCGCCGAGGCGCGCGCGGCTGAGAGTGCCGCCCGACCGCCGCTGCAGGACGCCAGGTCAGAACTCGCTGGGATCGAGACCGAAGCGCGCACGCTGGCCAAGATCCTCAATGCCGCCAGCGGCGATCTTTTCCCCTCGGTGCTCGAACAGCTCAGCGTCGAACGCGGCTATGAGACAGCCCTGGGTGCTGCCCTTGGCGAAGACCTCGACGTGCCGCTCGACCGCAGCGCGCCGGTGCATTGGGGCGAAAGCCAGGTCCAGCCAAGCGATGCGGCTTTGCCGGAAGGCATCAAGAGCCTCGCCAGCGTGGTGCGCGCGCCATCGCAGCTTGCCCGCCGGCTGGCGCAGATCGGCATTGTCGACGCCACTGACGGCCGCCGGCTGCAGGCCCTGCTTGCGCCCGGCCAGCGGCTGGTCAGCCGCGACGGCGCGCTGTGGCGCTGGGACGGGCTTACCGCCAGCGCCGATGCGCCGACCGCGGCCGCTCAGCGGCTGGCGCAGAAAAACCGGCTGGCCGAACTCGATGCCGAGGCGGTGCAGGCGACGCAGATCGTGCGCGAGGCCGAAGCTGCCCTTGCCCAGGCCGAACAGGCGCTGCGCCAGGCAAGCGAGGCCGAACGAAACGCCCGCCAGGCCGGCCGCGATGCCCAACACGGGCTGGACGCCGCGCGCAACGCGCTGGCCGAGGCCGAAAAGGCCGGCGGCGAACTGGCAAGCCGTCGCGCCGCCCTGGACGAAGCGCGCGCGCGCATCGTCGACAGCCATGAAGAGACGGCCGCTGCCTTTGCCGAGGCCGAAATGCTGCTGCAGGACGCGCCCGATCTCGGCGACCTGCAATTGCAGCTCGAACAGTCCGCCGCCAATGTCGGCAGGGATCGCGCAACCCTTGCCGACGCGCGCGCCGTGCATGAGGGCCTGCGCCGCGAGGCCGAGGCGCGCGCGCGCCGGCTTGATGCCATCGGCGCCGAGCGCAGTAGCTGGCTGCAGCGTGCCGAAAACGCCTCGACGCAGATCGCCTCGCTCGGTGAGCGCAGGGCCGAAGCCGAGGCAGAGCGCGAGACGCTGGCCGACGCGCCCGACGAGATCGACGCCAGGCGTCGCGCGCTGCTGTCGCAACTGACC
>NZ_JAFCGY010000110.1 GCF_016836705.1 Mesorhizobium caraganae
TTGTCTGGATGGCTGACCAATCCGATCGTGCTTTCCATGTCCACCGGGTCGGCGGTCGGCGGAGTGAGGCCCGTCAGGGCCACAAGGAAAGCCCATGTCTCCGGACTGAAGTCACCGTTCTCTGGGAACATGACAGCCATTTCCTTTTCTTCGGCTACCCGCAGTCTGGTTGACCGTCCTAAACAGCGATAAGCGCTGTGCAGCAAAGTCGCCCAACCGTTCGACGGACCTCAGCAGCTCGGATTGCTTTGAGACCTGCTCCTGAAGCCGGTCCGACGAACCTTTCCTCATCGTTTACCGGGCTTGACGATCCACTGCTCAGTCATCGCTTTCTTACTGCCGGTAGAGAAGAATGTGGCTTCGTCCTTCTGGGCCCAACACGGCCGTGCAGCGCTGCCCTCTGATGTAGATAGTCATCATTTGCTGGGCTTGGCTCGGGAGTAGATCGCGGTAGTGCATTTGGCGCAACATGTCTATCGGCGCCCGAAAGCCGTCTTCCCAATTCGGGGGGACGTACTCTCCGAAATCGAAGGGAGCTGGCTGGTGATATGTCGGGCCGAAGATCGATGCCCCGATGTCTTGATCCCACGTTGGCGGGCTTGGCTGATTTACACTTTGTGCCGGCGAATAGGCGGGTGAAGGCATCCCCTGCCAAAAGTTCGCTGTATTGAAACTGTCGGCGGGCAACTGGCCGGCTTGAT
>NZ_JAFCGY010000111.1 GCF_016836705.1 Mesorhizobium caraganae
TGTGGCTCGAGCAGAATGAAGGCGCCAAGTTCTGGCTGCGGGTAATGAACGAACTCCGCAACCGCGGCACGGAAGATATCCTGCTTGCCGTCGTCGATGGGCTCAAGGGCTTTCCTGAAGCGATCACCGCCGTGTTCCCCGAGGCGATCGTGCAGACCTGCATCGTCCATCTGCTGCGCAACTCCATGGACTTCGTGTCCTGGAAGGATCGCAAGGGCTTGGCAACGGCGCTCAAGGAGATCTACCGCGCGCCAAGCGCCG
The DNA here is from genome assembly GCF_016836705.1 of Mesorhizobium caraganae. Lineage (GTDB taxonomy): Bacteria > Pseudomonadota > Alphaproteobacteria > Rhizobiales > Rhizobiaceae > Mesorhizobium > Mesorhizobium caraganae. The sequence goes on from NZ_JAFCGY010000111.1 coordinate 262, forward strand.
ACGCCGCCGAACAGGCGCTGACCGCGTTCGAAGCCGGCTCCTGGGGCCAGCGCTATCCCGCCATCGGGCAGAGCTGGCGGCGCGCATGGAACGAGGTGATCCCGTTCTTCGCCTTTCCCGAGGAGGTGCGCAGGATCGTCTACACGACGAATGCCATCGAGGCGCTGAACTCGAAGCTCAGGCGGGCAGTCAGGGCCAGGGGCCACTTCCCGAGCGACGATGCCGCCACAAAACTGCTCTATCTGATCTTGAACCGATCCGAGAAAGAGTGGAAAATGCCGCCACGTGAATGGTCCATGGCAAAGGCCCAGTTCGCCGTAATCTTCGGTGAGCGCTTCATCAGGGCCATGGCGGCATAATGTTCAACCGCCCGCCCGTACACGGAAATCCTGACAGTCCC
>NZ_JAFCGY010000112.1 GCF_016836705.1 Mesorhizobium caraganae
GCCGGCGACACCAATGCCGCCCTCGACAACACCGCGACGCTGGGCATCCAGATCCAGGGCCTCTACGGCAAGCTGACGCTGGCCGCCGACGGCACCTACACCTATACCCGCGATGCCGGCTCGGCCGGCGGCCATGACGACGTCTTCACCTACACCATCAAGGACGGCGACGGCGACACCTCGCACACCACGCTGACCATCTCGATCGGCAACTCGCCGCCGGTGATCACCGACCTGACGCCGGCTGCCAATGGCGGCGACGTCACCGTCAACGAGGATGACCTCCTGGCCAGCCGCGGCGTTGGCGAATCGGCCGGCTCCGACACCTCGAAGGAAAGCACCACCCAGGGCGGCACCTTCACCATCTCCTCGCCCGACGGCATCGCCTCGCTGACCATCGACGGCCACGCCTTCATCACCAACGGGGTGTTCACCGCCAGCTCCTTCACCACCGCGCTCGGCAATACGCTGAACGTGACCGGCTACAATCCCGCAACCGGCGCCGTCAGCTACACCTACACGCTGCTCGACAATGAAGCCCATGCCACTGCCGGCGGCACCAACAGCCTGTTCGAGAACCTCGCCGTCTCGCTCACCGACCAAGACGGCCAGAACGCCACAGGCACCCTGTCCGTCAACATCGTCGATGACGTGCCGAC
>NZ_JAFCGY010000113.1 GCF_016836705.1 Mesorhizobium caraganae
GACGAGCGATAGCACTCCCGGGTTTCCTGCCGTGGACAGGGGAGCGACCGCGGGAGCAGACGACTACGCGCAGGCCTATGGCGTCATTATCGATGAGTTGCCTCATCCGCTGTGGGCGGTGGCGCAGCCTTGGCTCGCCACAGCGCAGAACTATTCCGAAATGGCACGGCAGATAGTCGAGCAGTTTCGGCGCGACGGTTTCCTAAGGAGTCCGGACGAACACGATGCGCTTACTCGCGCCGACGACTCCACCAGGGCGCCAACGCAGACCAATCCATCGGTTCCGGGGCCGTCGGCCGAGCAGCCTGACATCTTGGGCGAGGCTATGGAGCCACGCAATCGGACGCGTGGCAAGCGCGGGAGGCTGGCCACCGAACATGAGGAAGACGGCAGGGCGGCTCAACGGCGGCAATTGAAGGTCCCGCAACCTATGGCGCTCGGCGCCACCGAATGGCTGGGTGACGAGCACATCCAGGCGGACTACGATCGTCTTGCCCATGAACTGAGACAGACCTACCCAAGATTCGCCGCCCAGACCCGGTTTGTGTCGCCCGCGGTCGTCCACTTCCTGCGCTTAGCCGAACCAGCCCCTCTGCAGGA
>NZ_JAFCGY010000114.1 GCF_016836705.1 Mesorhizobium caraganae
CTGCAGCATGGCCGCGCCGCGGCGATGGCGGCGAGCCGCCGTTACCCGGGCTTCTACGATCACGACGAACCAGCCGCCCCGGTTTCGACAAGGCCGCCAAAAGAAAACGCCGCCCGAAGGCGGCGTCCGGCGAAGCAGACGTGCGATGCGGCGAGCCGAAGCGCGCCGCATCCGCAGATCAGAGCGCGGCGTCCTTGAGCTTCTTGAGCGGGCGCACCTTCACATTGACGGTGGCCGGCTTGGCGGCGAACCACTGCTCTTCCTTGGTGAACGGGTTGATGCCCTTGCGCTTCGGCTTGGCCGCGACGCTGACGGCGGTGATCTTAATGATGCCCGGCAGGGTGAACGCGCCGGCGCCCTTCTTGTTGATCGAGGCGTGCACGGCGCCTTCGAGCGCGCCGAGGATCGAGCGGACGTCCTTGGCGACGACGCCGGTGGCTTCGGCCAGGTGCGCGACCAGGCCCGACTTGCTCAGCACTTCCTTGATCGGCTTCGGAGCGGCGGTCTTGGCGGCAGCCTTCGGCGCGGCCTTCTTCTTTGCAGCGGTCTTTTTCGTAGCCATAGTGTTT
>NZ_JAFCGY010000115.1 GCF_016836705.1 Mesorhizobium caraganae
CCACGGCGGCGCTGTCACCCCACCCCGCCGCGTCGCCTCGACCCTCCCCAACGAGGGAAGGGTGAGGCGTCGGCGCTTCTTCCTGCTCCCCGTTCCTATCCGGGGAGAAGGTGCCGGCAGGCGGATGAGGGGCAGCGCCGGCCTTTGAGGTTGGCTGCGCGGGAGACGGCGCCGGTGGCGGCACCTCGATCGGGGGCGCTTCGGCGGGAACCTCGGCCGGTGTCGGCACCTCGACAGGCGCTGGCTCAGGCTGCCTTTCCGGGCGCGACGGTTCGATCTCCGGCTCGACTGGTGCCGGCGGCACCTCTTGCGGCTGCGGTTCGGGCTCCGGAGCGGCGGGCGACGCAGGAACCTCCTCGGGTTCCAGCGGCTCGGGCTCAGGTTCCGGTTGCGGCTCTTCCTCCGGCACAGGCTCCGGCAGCGGTTCCGGCTCGGAGGGAACGACCGGCTCCGGTGCCGGCGGAATGGTCGGCGCTGGTCCGGGCTTCGGCTCTTCGGGCGCCGGCTCCGGCGCTGCCTTTACCTCCCCCTCGATGGGGGAGGTCCCA
>NZ_JAFCGY010000116.1 GCF_016836705.1 Mesorhizobium caraganae
TTCCTGGTGACGCTGAAGCGGCGGGATCTGGCACGTGTGCTGGTGATCATGCGCTATCCACGCAAGCTGCCGGACGTGCTGAGCGTGGAGGAAGCGGCTCGGCTGCTCGAAGCAGCACCTGGCATCAAGTACAAGGCCGCGCTCGGTGTCGCCTATGGCGCGGGCTTGCGCGTGTCGGAGGTCGCGCACCTCAAGGTCGATGATATCGACTCTACACGCATGCTGATCCGCGTCGAGCAGGGCAAGGGACGCAGGGACCGCAACGCCATGCTCTCGCCGCAACTCTTGGAACTGCTGCGGCTGTGGTGGCGCGAAGGCAGGGGTCGCGGGGTGATGCTTCCGCATGGCTGGCTGTTCCCGGGGCGCAGTTGCACCGATCCGATCTCGTCGCGGCAACTACATCGCGCGGTTCAGGAAGCCGCCGAAGTGGCCGGCATCCGCAAGCGCGTCAGCCCGCATACGCTGCGGCACAGCTTCGCCACCCACCTGCTCGAGCAGGATGTCGACATCCGCGTCATCCAGGTGCTGCTCGGGCACAGCAAGCTCG
>NZ_JAFCGY010000117.1 GCF_016836705.1 Mesorhizobium caraganae
AAAGAGCGCGATGGGCATCGTGACCAAGAAGTGAGGGTCCCGAGGAAACCAGCCGACCGGTAACTGGCCTTGCAACAACTCGCCGAATGTGCCGCAACAAAGAGCGTCGCTAGAATGAACCCTTGGCTGCTGCGCATCCTCGGCGATAATCTGGGTCGCATCCGCGCTATCGAACGTCTGGTGATACATGTATGGGCTCCAAACTTCATCGTCGGCCGCTTCGAGAAGTTCTCTAGTCGACATGCTCGCACCGCTTCCCAGAGGGCCGACAGGATGTATAGAATTTTGGACCGCCATATCACTTCCTCGTCAGGTACATCGAAGTGGATTTGTTGGTACGAGACGAGACCCGATCATCCGAACAGGGCTCGCGTTTCAGTTGGGATACTTTCAAGTACCTAGGGCGCTAGTCACCTGAATCTGAAGTTCGGTTCATTGTCTTCTGGCAGAAACGCTTGACCGATGCGAGGATCTGGTCGGCGGATTTGACCCACTTGTAAGGGGTGGGGTTTTCGTTGTGGGTTTCGATGAA
>NZ_JAFCGY010000118.1 GCF_016836705.1 Mesorhizobium caraganae
ACCCTCAGCTCCGGCAGTTCCAGACGACGCTGTGCGGTGTTCTGCAGGGTGAACAGGATCTGGAACAGCGGACTGTGGCTGAGGCTGCGCTCCAGCTGCAGGCGCTCCACTACCTGATCGAACGGCACGGCCTGTTGGCCGTAGGCGTCGATCACGGTAGAGCGCGTGTTCGCCAGCAACTCGTCGAAACGCATCGACGGCGCCAGACGCGTGCGCAGGGCCAGGTTGTTGACGAAGCAGCCGACCAGCGGCTCGACTTCGCGCTGCAGACGACCGGCCACCGGCGTTCCGATCACCACGTCGCGCTGATCGCCGTAGCGGCCGACCAGCAGCGCCAGCACCGACTCCAGCAGCATGAACGGGGTGACGTCGCGGGCTTGGCAGAACACGCGCACGCGCTGCATCAACTCCGGCGAAAGCTCGCTGCGATGGTTCGCCCCCTGCGCCGACATCTGCGCCGGGCGCGGGCGGTCGCTCGGTAACGTGGTCAGTTCCGGCGCCGAGGCCAGTTGTTGCGACCAATAGTCG
>NZ_JAFCGY010000119.1 GCF_016836705.1 Mesorhizobium caraganae
CGGAAAGCAAAATTGATCGACCAAGTCCTGGTAGATCGCTTGCGCATTCCGTTTCAGGCGGACCTGGTCTTCGATCCACGTCCGATGCGGTTCGCAGGCCGAACGGGCCAGGCTGGTGGCCGTCGCTCCCGACACTCCAAGCGCCGGTGGTCGGGGTGGAGGAATTTGGTCCTCCGCGCTCGCCGAGCCGGTGGTCACTTCCCCGGGGGAATTTGCCTCCGCACCGCCCCGCTGCGCTTGATAACGCCGTATCGTCTTGCGATCGACCCCGGTCAGCCTTTGAATCTCGCGTTGGCTGGTGTTGCGATCAAGTAGTGTCAGTACGGTGCTTTGCAGATGTGCCTTCAAGACGTTCAACTCCCGGTCCCCCTTGCGGTATGAAAGGGGGCGAAAATAAACGTCCTGCCTTACCGGCTACTGCTGTTCAGCAGCGCTGCCGGTGATCATCAGGTGGGGGAGTTTCAAGTGACCATACCCGGGGGATTTTGACCGACCCACGGGG
>NZ_JAFCGY010000011.1 GCF_016836705.1 Mesorhizobium caraganae
CGCTCTTTGACGTATCCATGCCAATGCGAATAAGTTTATCCACGGACGGTCTCCCTTGATGAGATCTGCAACGACCTCATTCTGGCACATCACGATGCCGTCGGGGGCCGTCCACCCCAACACGTACCCAAAAGTACGCTCCGTTCCGGTTCTCAGACCCCATCATTCTCGGTTCGGCCTGACCTGAATCTCAACAGATCCGGGGACAGCCCAGAAAGAAATTCAACCGGCGGCGGCGACCTGGTCAGCGATGGCGGAGAGGACGCCGCGGACGTCGAGCGTCGAGAACGGCTTTTCCAGGATCTGCGGCCGCTGTTGCGCCGGCAAGGCTTCGATCTCGGCCTTGGCGCCGATCAGGTCGCCGGTGACCAGCACGAAGCGTTTGGCGAGCGCCGATTGCTCGGCCAACAGCTCGCGGTAGATGGCGATGCCGCTGATGCCGGGCATGCGCAGGTCGGAAAAGACGATGTCGGGTGGCATGTGGCCGGTCAGGGTTGCCGCTGCGGACGTCCAGGCCGGCACGACTCGCGACTTGATGCCCATCAATTCCAGAATGTCGGAGAGCGAGCCGGCGACGTCGGGCTCGTCGTCGATGATCAGTGCGTGGCGCAAGCCGCTCGAACGGGCCGGGCTGTCGCCGACCGTGGCCGCACCGCTGCTGATCGCTGGCAGCTGGACGACAAAGCGCGCGCCGCGCGGCAGCACCTCCTCGAACCAGACATTGCCATTGTGCCGCTCGATGATCGACTTCGAGATCGACAGGCCGATGCCGGTGCCGACGCCAACCGGCTTGGTGGTGAAATAGGATTCGAAGATGCGGCCGCGGATCGCCTCCGGAATGCCCGGTCCATTGTCCTCGACCGAAAAGCCGGGATTGCCGCGGTCGCTGCGGAATGTCCGCACCTTGATCAGGCGGTCGCCGCCAATGCCAGCCAGAGCATGCTGGGAGTTGATCAGGAAATTGGCGGCCACCTGCGTCACGTGGTCGGCATCGGCCATCGCCAGCAGCGGGCCGGGCGCGAAATCGGTGTCGATGATGATGCCGCTCGAGCGCGCGCCATAGGCTGTCACTTCGAGTGCGGCGCGGATCACCTGGTTGAGATCGGTCTCGGCCTGGGCCGCCGGATGCAGGCGCACCATCGACAGGAAGCTCTTGACGATGCGGCCACAGCGCTCGGCGGCGGCGCGTACTTTTTCGGCGCGCACCTTGGTCTGCGGGTCGGTGGCGAATTCATGCAGCAGCGTCGACTGCGCGACGACCACGGCGAGCGGGTTGTTGAGCTCGTGCGAAACGCCGGCCAGCAGCGAACCCATCGCCGCCATCTTCTCGTTCTGGTGCAGTTTCTCGCGTTGGCGGTTGATCTCTTCCTCGGCGCGCAGTTTGTCGCGCAGGTCGCGGATCGAGCCGAAGATGAGGTGGCGGTCGGCAACCCGCATCTCGGTCGCGGTCAGCTCGATGGGAAACACCTCGCCGGCCGCATTCTGGGTTACCGTCTCCAGTCGCTGGCCGACCATCGGCGCGCCGCGGCCAGACATGTACTCGGCCCCCGAGACATAGCCCTTGCGATAATATTCCGGCACCACCGTGTCGAGCAGGTCCTTGCCGAGAATGTCGCTGCGCTGGAAGCCGAACATCTTTTCAGCGGCCGGATTGAATTCGATGATCGAGCCGGTCTCGTCGATGACGATGATGGCGTCGAGCGATGCCTGCAGCATGGTGCGGCGGATGACTTCGCTGGCGTGGGCATCCGACGGCGACCGCTCGATGGCGTCGCCGATGGCAAGCGCGATGATGTGCAGCGCCGCCTCTTCCTCATCGGTCCACTCACGCTCATTGACGCAGTCATTGACCGCAAGCGTCCCCCACAGATGGCCGTGGGCGAACACCGACACCGACAGAAACGATTTGATGTGCTGCTTTTCGAAATCGGTCCTGAGGAAACCGTCGAGGTTGCGCGTGTGGCCGGCGAAGACCTTGCCTTGCCGCTCGTCCTCGGCAATCCGCTCCAGCAGCGGGTCGTTATCGACGATCGATTGCATGATCACCGTCGGCGAGGCCAGTTCGCCACCGAAGCGCGGGTCGATCCAGTAGGCGGCGACCGACTGGGCAAAACCCTGGCCGGGCAGCTCGCGCAGCCTGAACAGAATACCGCGCTGGCAGTGCATGGCGACGCACAGGGTCTCCAGGATGGTGTCCATCTCGCGCTGCCAGTCGCCGGCTTCGCGCAGCCGGCGCACGACACGCACGGCCGCCATCGCGGCGCCCTGACGAACGCCCTTCAGGTCCATGCGTGCTGGGTCAGCGGTCATGTCAGCCATCTATACAGGGCCGTGGGCGATAGGGCTCTAGAACGGTGCACCCGTTCCATCTCTTTGTTCCGACGCAGTTCCGGACGGAAAACCGCTACGCACTTTTCCTGGAATTGCTAGTGTCCGTCGCCGGTCGGCAGCGAGAAGATATAGCCTTCGCCGCGCACCGTGCGCAAAAATTTTGGATTGGCCGGGTCGGCTTCGATCTTCTTGCGCAGCCGCATGATGCGGATGTCGACCGCACGCGAAGATTCCGGGTCTTCGACGAAGCCGATCGCCTCGGAGATCGCCGCCCGCGTCAACAGCCGGTTGGCACGGGTCAGGAAAACCTCCAGCACGTCGAACTCGCTCTTGGCCATGTCGATGACGGTGCCGTTGGCGCCGGTGACAAGCCTACCGTCGAGGTCAGCCTGGAATTGACCGAAGCTCAGCCGGCGCCCGCCATCGGCTTGCGCCTTCGCGGCCTGCGGCGGGCTCGGTTGCGGAACCCGGCGCAGCACGGAGCGGACACGGGCCAGCACCTCACGCAATTCATAGGGCTTGACGATGTAGTCGTCGGCGCCAAGCTCCAGCCCGACAATGCGGTCGAGCGCGGTGCCGGCAGCCGTGGCATAGATGATGCCGATCGGCATTTTCGAGCGCAGCCAGCGGCCGAGCGACAGGCCATCCTCGCCCGGCATGGCGATGTCGAGGATGGCCAGGTTGAACGCTTCGGTCTCCAGCAAGGTGCGCGCCTCGGCAGCGCTTCCGACCTGGGTCACATCGTAACCATTGGCGCCGAGATACTCGGCGACCGCGTCCCTGAGATCGGGCTCGTCCTCGACGATGACAATTCGTGCCCGCACTATGGCCTCGCTCCCGCTTTCAGCAGAAAGTAGATTGGGTATAAACATGATGTCCAGCACTCATATCCGGTTGCAGGGGCAGGGGAAGAAAATATGGCTGCACGATCCGTCATCGCGCTGGTTTCCGTCGCCGATGTGGTGGCCGGCGATCTCGCCGACCATCTCGACCGGCGTGGCCATGACGTGCGCGAGGCGCGGCAGCCCTGGGAAGCCGAATCCCTGCTCTCGGCCGGAGGCATAGACGTCGTCATCGTTGGTGACAGCGTCAGCCAGGCGGATGGGCGGGACCTGCTCAGGCGTTATGGCGGCGGCAAGAGCGTGGACGGGAAGGCCGGGCCCGATTTCATCCTGATCTGCCGACCGGCCGATCTGGTCGACAAGGTGCTGGCGCTCGAGCTTGGCGCCGCCGACGTCGTTGAAAGCCCGCTCAATGTCCGGGAGCTTGCCGCGCGCATTGGCGGCCTGCTGACGCGACGCGGCAGGTCTGCTCAGGAACTGATCGTGCTGGAAAATGCCACCGTCGATTTGCGGTCGGCCATCGTCATGCACCGCTCGGGTGCGGAAGAGCAGCTGTCGCCGGGCCAGGTGGCGTTGCTCAGGCTGTTTCTGGCCAGCCCGCGCAAGGTGCTGACGCGCGACGACATCATTGCGGCGGCGCCGGCCGAAAATGCCGATGCCTTCGACCGCTCGATCGATTCGCGCATCGTGCGGCTGCGCCGCAAGCTCGACACCGAAACCATCATCACCATACGCGGCGCCGGTTACCGGTTCGATCCGCCGACGCAGCGCGCCGACTGAGAGCAGTAAGGCTGGATTGTTACGCGGCTCGCCCAAAACCGCTGCGCAATTTTGGGCGGCATGCATAGGCGTCAGCGCACCACCAGAAGCGATGGTCCCGACGGCAATTCGCTGGCGACCACAATGTCGCTGGAAGCCTGCGCGCGGGCCTTCAGGAGAACTGTGGCGAGACCGGCAAAGCCGAGCAAGCCCTGTGCGTAGAGCAGTGCCGAAAGCACCGTGGCAGCAGATTTCGTCTTCATCGGTATCCCCAAAAATCAAAAACCGCGGGTGCTTCAGGATAAACCCGAAGTGCCCGCGCCGCCCACGGAGCCCCCCGCTGCGGCGCGGGCCTTCGGTCCTCTCGGCAGCAAGTTGCCGGAGGGGCCGCGCATCCACTTCAACCCAAGGCCGACCCGCCAGAAGGCCCTGAGGCGGTTGATGCGCAGACTGGAGACAATCCAGACCAAGGCTATGAACAGCGCGGCATGCAGCGTCGAAACCTCACCCGAATTCATGACCGCCAGTTTCGTCATCGGGGTGCCGGCTACTGTGCCGATGCCGCCGACAACAAATGCGGCAATGCTGATCCTGAAAAGCCAGGACAGGGTGGTCGATCTGATGCTCATTTTCGTTTGGCGCCGGCTGTTCTCGTTGGGATGACTGTGCGGTTGGCCTGTAACCAGATCATGCCGCCCGGGCCGCACTTTGTTGCAAGTGGGTTTCGAGCGAAGTCAAGCCTCTTTCATATAAGGATATCCGCGCCTTCGTTTGGCGGCATGGCCACAGCCGGAGTGCGCAGGACGGACGAGACGCTCCTCGTTGGCTTCTCCCTTGCCCGCCTTGCTTGTTAACCAGAGGAAACAGATTCGAAACACAAACGAGCATCAAGCGAATTCAGCCTGAAACATGACGCAGGGATAAGGCGGTCATCGAATTGACGCCGGCCGGGCCGGCAAAAAGGGGAGCCATCATGTACAGAGCCATTTCCGCCAAACTCATCAACGTCACCGTCGCCGCTGCCGGCGCCGCGCTCCTGCTTGGCGCCGCCAACAACGCCGCCCATGCTGCGGCAAACCAGATCGTGGCGCGTGTTTCGCTTTCGCAGCAGACCATGGAAGTGCTGGTCGACGGCCGGCCGACCTTCGCCTGGAAGGTCTCGACCGGCGACAGGGCGCATGTCACGCCGACCGGCTCGTTCAAGCCGACCCGCATGCATGAGATGTGGTACTCGAAGAAATACGATAACGCGCCGATGCCGCATTCGGTGTTCTTCAGCGGCGGCTACGCCGTGCATGCGACCAACGCCATCAAGCGCCTCGGGCAGCCGGCGTCGCATGGCTGCGTGCGGCTGCATCCCGACAATGCCGCCGACTTCTACCAGCTGGTTGAAACCTTCGGCCCGACCAACACCAGCATCGTCATCGTCAAGTAGCAGACTGCGGTTGGAGCGGTCGTGCAGCGCGGCTGCACAGCGAGCTCCCGCCTGAAGCTTCACTGAGCTTCGCGGTAATCAATCCAGTCAAAAAAAGAGGCCGGAATTTTCCGGCCTCTTTTGCTGTTCGGCGGGGCCGTCGCAGTTCAGTCGACAGGCACCGGCATCAGCTTCGGGTCCGGCTTCTCGGCGTGATGCGGCAGGTCCTTGCTGGCGATGAAGGTGTAGAACATCGGCACCACGAACAGGGTGAACATGGTTCCGACCAGGATGCCGGTGAAGATCACCAGGCCCATCGAATAACGCGCCGCCGCACCCGCGCCGCTGGACACGATCAGCGGCACGACGCCGAGCGCCATTGCCGCCGTCGTCATCAGGATCGGCCGCAGGCGCACCTTGGCCGAGGCGATGATGGCCTCCCTTCGCGACATCTTGTGCTTCTCGCGTTGCTGGTTGGCGAACTCGACCAGGAGAATGCCGTGCTTGGTGATCAGGCCGATCAGCGTGATCAGGCCGACCTGCGTGTAGATGTTAAGCGTTCCAAGCCCCAGATTGAGCGGCACGATGGCGCCGAAGATCGACAGCGGCACCGCCATCATGATGATCAGCGGATCGCGGAAGCTTTCGAACTGCGCCGCCAGCACCAGGTAGATGACGATCACGGCGGCCGCGAACGCGATCAGGATCGTGTTGCCCTGTTCCTTCTCCTGCCGGGACTGGCCGGAATAATCGATGAAAAAGCCTTCGGGCAAGCTCTCCTTGGCAAGGTTCTCCAGGGTCTGCAGCCCGTCGCCCGTGGTGACGCCTGGAAGCGGCAGCGCTGATATCGTCGCCGAGTTCAGCTGGTTGAACTGCTCGATCGCGGCCGGCGAGGCGTTGGTCGAAATCTTCACCACTGCCGAAAGCGGCACCATCTCGCCGGTCACGCTGCGCACGAAATATTCGCCGAGCTTGTCGGGATTGTCGCGGAATTCCTGCGGCACCTGCGGGATGATGTCATAGCTGTTGGAGTCGCGGTCGAACTGCGCCACTTCGGCGCCGCCGACCAACAGCGTCAGCGTCTGGCCGATGTCGGCGATCGGCAGGTTGAGGGCGGCGGCGCGGTCGCGGTCGATGGTCACCGTCACCTGCGGCGCGTCAAAGGACATCGAGTTCTGCACGACGATGAAGCGGCCGGAGGCCTGCGCCTTGTTCTTGATCTGCTCGGCCGCCTCGTAGACCTCGGCCGAACCGCCGGTCGAGCGAACCACCATGGAGATCGGCAGGCCGCCGCCGGAGCCGGGCAGCGTCGGCGGCGCGAAGACGAAAGCCTCGACGCCGGCGACCTTGGCGAGACGTCCCTGGATGTCTGCCTGAAGCTCCTTTGAACTGCGCTGACGCTCGGCCCAATCCTTGAAGGCGAAGCCGACAAAGGCGCCGTTGGTCGCGCCGCCAAAGGCAACGGCGGAGAATTGCGCCCTGGTTTCAGGAATGTCCTTCACCAGGCCGAGGATCTGGTTGACATAGGTCTCGGTGTAGTCGGATGTCGCATAGCGCGGTGCCGTCACGATCGACAGCAGGAAGCCCTGGTCCTCTTCCGGCGCCAGTTCGCTTGAAGTCTTGGTGAACATGAAGCCGGTGAGCGCGACCAGCGCCACGACCATCAGCAGCGTCACCGGCCGATTTCTCAACGAGGCGGTGACCGCCCGCTCGTAGACATGCTCGACACGGCTGAAGGTGCCGTCGACGATGCGCTGGAAGCGGCCGGGGGCGCCGGCCTTCAGCAGGCGCGCCGCCATCATCGGCGTGATGGTGACGGCAATGACGCCGGACAGCACCACCGATCCGGCCAGCGTCACCGCGAACTCGCGGAACAGCGCACCGGTCAGGCCGCCGGTGAAGGCCAGCGGCGCGAACACGGCGGCCAGCGTAATGGTCATGGCCACGATGGCGGAGAAAATCTCGCGCATGCCGTTGAAGGCCGCCTGCATCGGCGACATGTGGTCTTCCTCCATGTGGCGATGGATATTCTCCACCACTACGATGGCGTCATCGACGACAAGGCCGATGGCCAGCACCATGGCCAGCAGCGACAGAAGGTTGATCGAATATCCGACCGCAAACAAAAGGAAGCAGACGCCGACCAGTGACAGCGGGATGGTCACGATCGGCATCATCACCGAGCGGAACGAGCCGAGGAACAACAGGATGACCACGATGACGATGGCGACGGCCTCGGCGATCGTCTTGAACACCTCGTCGATCGAGGCGCTGATCTGCTCGGTGGAATCGTAGACGATCTCGATGGTCATGCCTTTCGGCAGCGTGTCCTGGATCAAAGGCACGATCTTGTGGATCGCTTCCGCCGTCGTCAGCGGGTTGGCGGCCGGCGTCGGGAAGATGGCGAGGAAGGTGCCGGGCTTGCCGTTGAAGCTCACCCTGGTGTCGGTGCTCTCGGCGGCAAGCTCGACGCGCGCCACGTCGCGCAACCGCACCACCTGGCCGTCGGTCGAACGCAGCGGAAGCTCGGCAAAGGCCTCTGGTGTCTGCAGCGTCGAGCGAACGGTGATCGAGGACACAACATACTCGTTCTCGGTGTTGCCGGGCGCCGACAGGAAGTTGGAGTTGTTGATGGCGGTCAGCACTTCGGCCGCGGTCACGCCGCGCGCGGCAAGCTTGACCGGGTCGATCCAGACGCGCATCGAATATTCTTCGGCACCGAAGATCTGCACATCGGCGACGCCTTCCACCGTCGATACGCGCGGCCGCACCACGCGTTCGATATATTCGGTGAGCTGCTCCTTCGTCATGTTCGGATTCTGCATCGAGATGTACATCATCGCGAATTCTTGGCCGGTACCCTTGACGATGACAGGGTCCTTCGAGGCGTCAGGCAAGGTGCCGCGCACGCCCTGCACCTTCGACAGCACCTCGGTCAGCGCGACATCCGGGTTGGAGCCGAGCTTCATCTGCACAACCACGGTGCTGGAAGAGGGCCGGCTCGACGAGGTGACGTAGTCGATGTTCTCGGTCGATGCGACGGCACGCGCGATCGGGGCGGAGATGAAGCCCTGGATCAGGTCGGCACTGGCGCCGGGGTAGGCGGTCGTGATGGTTATCGCCGTCTCGTCGACCTTCGGATACTGCCGGATCGACAGGTTGAAGATGCCCTGGAAACCCAGGAGCAGGATCATGCAGGCCAGCACGGTGGAGAGCACCGGCCGGCGAATGAAGATATCGGAAACGTTCATTGCTGAGCCTGCTGGTTAGCCGACTTGCTGGGGTCAATGGTGTTGTCGACAGCAACGGACATGCCGTTGAAGAGACGGTTCTGGCCGGCGGTGACGACCTCGTCGCCGGCCTTGATGCCCTCGATGATCTCGACCATACCGTCGTTGCGGCGGCCGGGCTTCACGAACACCTGCGACAGGACAAGCGCCGGCTTCTCCTCGTCAGCGCCGGGTTTGCCGGCGTCAGCAGGAGCGGGCTTTTCGGCGGCCTTGTCCGTGGACTTCGCCGCGTCGGCGGCGGGCTTGACGGCCTCGGCCTGCGGCTTTGCGGCGTCGTCGGCTGGCTTGTCAGCGGCCGGCTTCTGGTCCTCTGCCTTTGCCGGCGGAGCCGCGCCCGCCTCGGCGGGGGCCGGAACGACCACGAAGACGAAGTCGCCATAGAGGCTCGACGTCAATGCGGTCTGCGGCAAGGACAGGATATTTTTTTCCTGCGGCAGCTCGACGCGAACCTGGACGAACTGGCCGGGCGTCAGCTTGCCATCAGGGTTGGCGACTTCGCCCCGGACGGACACCAGGCGGCTAGAAGCGTCGATCTTGGGGTCGATGCCGCGAATGGCGCCGGCAAATGGCATGTCGGCGCCGCCGCCGCTGCCGCCGATGCCGAGCCGCACGGTCTGGCCGATCTTGAGCAGCGGCAGCTGCTGTTCGGGCACCGTGAAATCGACCCGCATGGTGTCCAGATCCTGCAAGGTCACCACCGCGCTGCCGGGCGAGAGATATTGGCCAAGGTCGATCTTGGGGATGCCGACGGTGCCGCTGAAAGGCGCCGTCAGCTGCTTCTGGTCGAGCACCGCCTGCAGTTTGGCCACTTGGGCTTCGGTGGCTGCTGCGGTTGCACGTGCCGTGTCGAGCGTAGCCTCCGGATTAACGCCGCGCTTCTGCAGTTCGATGGCGCGCTCCAGCGCCGTCTGGACGACCGTGACTTGCGCCTTCGTTGCTTCGAGATCGGCGCGCTCGACGGCGTCGTCGAGCTGCAGCAGGACTGCGCCGTCCGCAACCTTCTGATTGGCGTGAAACAGGATCTCCTTGACAACACCGCTGGTCTCGACGGTCAGGTCGACGCCGCGCACGGCGCGCACCGTGCCGATCGCCTCGACGCCCGGCGTCCAGTCGGAAGGCTTGACGACAACCGTCGACACGGTCGTCGCCGGCGGCTTCATGGTGGCAAAATACTGTTTGATGGCGCTGTCACGGAACAGGTTGAAGCCGACGACGCCGACGCACACCAGAGCGAGCAGAAGCAGAATTGCTGTGATAGAGATGAAGCGCTTCACGAACTGTCCCCTCGGCCGGTGTCCGGCAAAATAGCCGAATTTCGGGACACCTATCCACGGGCAGGTCCCGATTACAAATGACGGCGAACTTACTGTACCGTCTGGACGGTCTTGTCAATTCCGCCTAGGCTCATGTGGGGGAAGGGATCGATGAAGACCCGAAGGGCAAATTCGCGCGACAAGATACTCGCCGCCGCTGCCGACGTAGCACGCGAGGCCGGCCCCGGCAGCCTGTCGCTGGATGCCGTCGCCAGCCGCGCCGGCGTGTCGAAAGGCGGCTTGCTTTACAATTTTCCGACCAAGGCCAAATTGATGCAGGGCCTGGTGGAGAATTACCTGCGCGCCTTCGAACTGGCGCTGGAATCGGGCCGCGTCGCCGGCGCCAGCGGCGAGAGCCTGCTTGCCACCTATATCCGGCTCTCCGCGGCTGATTGCGACGAGCCGAAGCCGACGGCCTCGTGGATATTCTCGGCGATCGCCGAGGATCCGGATTTCCTGACGCCGATAAAAGCCTTCAAGTCGCAGCTTCTGCAGCGGCTGAAGAGCGAGACACCGGACCTCAAGACGCTGCTGGTCTGCTTTCTGGCAATCGAAGGGATGCGCAGCATGAACCTCTTCGATTCCGACGTGCTTTCTGCCGACGAACGCCGCTTGCTCGTATCGGCGCTGCTCGAGATTGCGGGATAGTTCCATCGGGGCGATGCAAGCGGGCGGGTCAAATCCCGGCGCTGCTGCGCCCCTTGCGCGATCAAAAAGACCATAGCCGTCACATCAGCTTCATCGTCCAGCCATAGCGTCACCCGTGGTTCTTTGCTGCAGTGCAAACGGAGTGGGACGATGGTGGACGTTGTTTCTAGCGAGGCGGGTATTCCGAGACCGGACCATCCGCTCAATCAATCAGGCGGCGCGAAGTGGTTCCTGCCGGCCTTCGGCGTGCTGGTGCTCGTCGGTGTCATTTATGTCGGCTACGCGCTCAGCCAGGATCTGGCGGTGGCCAAGACCGTGCCGTGGATCCTGCTTGGCATTGCCTTGCTGATTGCGCTGGGTTTCGAATTCGTCAACGGCTTCCACGACACCGCCAATGCGGTGGCGACCGTCATCTACACCCGCTCCATGCCGGCTGAATTCGCCGTCATGTGGTCGGGTGTCTTCAACTTCCTTGGCGTTTTGACCTCGAGCGGCGCGGTTGCGTTCGGCATCCTATCGCTGCTGCCGGTCGAGCTCATCCTTCAGGTTGGTTCTTCCTCGGGCTTCGCCATGGTGTTCGCACTGCTCGTTGCGGCGATCCTGTGGAACCTCGGCACCTGGTTCCTCGGTCTGCCGGCTTCCAGCTCGCACACGATGGTCGGCTCGATCATCGGCGTTGGCCTCGCCAATCAGTTCATGGCGCCGGCCGGCAGCGCCACCAGCGGCGTCGACTGGGGGCAGGCGACCAATGTCGGCATCACGCTTCTGGTGTCGCCGATCGTCGGCTTCTTCGCCGCCTTCATCCTGCTCTATGTGATGAAGCTTCTGGTGCGCAATCCGGCCCTTTACGAAGCGCCGAAGGGCAACACGCCGCCGCCATGGTGGATCCGTGGCCTGCTGATCTTCACCTGCACCGGCGTCAGCTTCGCGCACGGTTCCAATGACGGCCAGAAAGGCATGGGCCTGATCATGCTGATCCTGATCGGCGTTGTGCCGACGGCCTATGCGCTCAACCGCACGCCCGACATCAACTATCTCGAGGCCTACAAGGCGGCTTCGGTCGGCGTCGAGACGGCGCTCGGCAATTACGTCAAGCCGGGCATCACCGTCACCGATGCCAAGGCAGCGGTGCAGGAGGCGGTGCGCACCAAGACCTGGAGCGACCAGACTACCGTGGCGCTGCAGACATACATCCACGACACCACGGCTTCGTTGCAGCCTTACGCTTCGGTCAACAATGTGCCGACTGACCTCGTCAGCAATGCGCGCAACGACATCTATCTGATCGGCGAGGCGCTGAAGCTGATCGACAAGAAGAAGCTGCTGCCGATGGAAGCCGCCGACCTGAAGGCGGTGACCGACTATCACAAGGCTGTCGACAACGCGACGAAGTTCATCCCGCTATGGGTCAAGATCGCGGTGGCGTTGGCGCTCGGCCTCGGCACGATGGTCGGCTGGAAGCGTATCGTCGTCACCGTCGGAGAGAAGATCGGCAAGAGCCACTTGACCTATGGCCAGGGTGCCGCCGCCGAACTGGTTGCCATGATCACCATCGGCATGGCCGACCGTTTCGGCCTGCCGGTTTCGACCACCCATGTGCTGTCGTCGGGCGTTGCCGGCACCATGGCAGCCAACGGGTCGGGCCTGCAATGGTCGACGGTGCGCAACCTGTTGCTGGCCTGGGTGCTGACGCTGCCGTGCTCGATCACCCTCGCCTTCGTGCTGTTCATCATCTTCCGCCAAGTGTTCTGAGCGGGTGACGTGAGTAACGACACTACCGACGGCGCCAAAGTTTGGCGCCGTCTCGTTTTCAGGATCATGATAAGGGCGATCTCGGGCAGCAGTCATGAATGACGCATCGCATCTGACATTGCTTGCCGCTGACGATCAGCATCATGCTCCCGGGCTGGTCTGGGCGTATCACGCTGCTCCCGGACAAAATCCGGCGCCGCTTGCGCCACGCGAGATCAATGCCGCACTCGCGGCACGCGACGGCTGGGTGTGGTTGCATGTCGATCTCGTCGACCGGCGCGCCCATTCGTGGATCAGCCATGCCTGCGCCTTGCCGGAATCGGCGCATGCCATCCTCGAGGGCCATGAGGACAGCATGGCGCTGGTGCATGAGGATGGCGTCGTCCATGGCATTGCCGCCGATCTGCACGGTGAAATCGCCCGCCTGTCGACCACCATCGGCCGACTGCACTTCGCTGTAACGGACCGACTGCTGGTAACGGGCCGTCGCCATTCTCTGGCCGCCGTCGAAGAGGTGCATGCGCAGCTCGCGGCCGGATTGCGACCTGCCACGGCCTTCGAGCTGTTCGGCGCAATCATCCTGGCCTTCTGCAGGAACACCAGCCAGCGGTTAGCTGCGGCCACGAAACAGCTCGATGAGGTCGAGGATCATCTGGTCACCGAACATCTAGCCGACGAAAGGCGCCGGCTGAAGGATGTGCGCCGCCTTGCAGTCTCGCTGCACCGGCCGATCTCGGCGCTGGCAGCACTGTTCCAGGATGAGGACCGTTCCGACTGGAAGCTGTCGGCCGGCGCGCATGAGGTGCTGCACCGGCTTGCCGCCAGGCTGCAGCGGCTCGACCGCGAAGTCGTCACCGTCAACGACCGCGCTCGGCTGTTGCAGGAAGAGGTGGCTGCCGAGCTTGCGGACGAATCGAACCGCAGCTTGAAGGCGCTGGCGGTGATGAGTGCGCTGCTGTTGCCGGGTTCGCTGATCGTCGGTATTTTCGGCATGAACACTGCCGGCCTGCCGCTGACGCAGACGTCGGGGGGATTCGAGCTGGCCCTGATGGTCGCGGCGGCCGCGACCGGCCTGTTTTACTGGCTGCTGCTGCGCGCCGGCGCCAATCTCAGGTTCTGAGGCAACTCAGGCACTGACGAAGTCGGCTTCTGACCGGCAGCTTCTGCCAGGACAGGCAACCGTCAGGTTGGA
This sequence comes from Mesorhizobium caraganae, assembly GCF_016836705.1. Lineage (GTDB taxonomy): Bacteria > Pseudomonadota > Alphaproteobacteria > Rhizobiales > Rhizobiaceae > Mesorhizobium > Mesorhizobium caraganae. The sequence continues at coordinate 13,542 of NZ_JAFCGY010000011.1, forward strand.
TCCTCGCGATGCAGGTCGTGTATGGTGACGCCGTCGGCATTGGTCGGCAGCATCAGCCACTTCTTGTGGCGCAGCGTGCGTTCCGTATCCTCCAGGCCCATCTCCCAATGCTCGCGCATCGACGTGCCGGAGAATTCATAATCCTTGGCGTGGCCCTCGTAGCCTTTGTGCTGATAGATCAGGTGGACGATGTTGACCACGCCGGCATCCGAATAATCGGCGATCAATTCCTTCTCGCCGTCCTTAAGCTGCTCCGGTGGCACGCGCTTCAGCGCATCGAGCAACTTCATCTTGAGCGCATGGATGCGCTGGAAATTGTCGGTGTTCTGGCGTGTGCGGCTGGAATACATGATGTCCTTGTGGCGCGACAGCACGTCAGCCATGCCGCGCGGCAGCACGCCGCGGGCGCTGAACAGGTCGACCTGGAACACCAGCGAGGAGCGGTCCTCTTCCTGGTCGAGCAGATATTGCAGCGGCGTGTTGGAGACGATGCCGCCGTCCCAATAATATTCACCCTCGATGCGAATCGACGGGAAGGCCGGCGGCAGTGCGCCGCTGGCCATGATGTGCTCCGGCTCGATGCGCACCTTCTCGGTGTCGAAATAGACGAAATTGCCGGTCCTGACATTGACGGCGCCGACGCTCAGCCGCTTCTTGCCGTCGTTCAGCACATCGAACTCGATCAGGCTCTCCAGCGTGTCCTTGAGCTCAGCGGTGTCATAGAAGGAGGTAGCGCCTTCGGCGCCCGACAGCTGGAGCCAGGGATTGGGCGAGCGCGGCTTGAAGAAGCCGGGCTGGCCCATCGCCATCGTCATGAATGACGAGGTCTGGTTGCGGATATCGCGATAGATGTCGCCTTCCGGCGTGTAGGGCCAGATCTTGCGGCCCGAGACCGTCTGCCAGAACTGTTCCAGCCGCTGCAGCCGGCGGCTCGGCTCGTTGCCGGCGATGATGGCGGCATTGATGGCGCCGATCGAGACGCCGGACAGCCAGGTCGGCTCGCAACCGGCGTCAGCCAGCGCCTGATAGACGCCGGCCTGGTAGGCGCCGAGCGCGCCGCCGCCCTGGAACACCAGAGCGATGCGATCGTACTGCGCGGTGATTTCCGCGATCGTTGCTGCAGCTGCCTTGCTGCGGTTACGCTCAAGCACTGACTTTCTCCAGTCTGGTCGCGCCGGCAGCAGACTGGCTGTTTTCGGCGAGGTAATCATGCACGACTTCGCCGAGGCCAAGCGTCAGATCTGCTTTGAAGTGGACGGCCGAGACGATGTCGAGCACCGGCAATTTCGCCACGTCGGCCATCACGTGCGGGCGAAGATCGAGCGCGGCCGGCGCTGTCCAGGCTTCCTTCAGCATGATGTCGGTCAGGTAATAGCGCACCAGCTCGCAGATGCGCGGGCTGCCGTCGACATGCGGGATGATCTTGATCAGGAAGTTCGGCGCGGCAAGCGAGGCGAGCACCTGATCGTGGTCGGCCTCGCGATGCTTGTAACCCATCGTACCGGTGGCGCAGAGAACGCTGCCATAATGCAGCGTGCCGACCACCACTTCGCCCTCATGCACGATCTTGGGGTTGGCGAGCTTTTTGGGAAACCCCCAGAGTTCACGGCCGCCCGCGATCGGCGCATCGTCGTCGAGATACATGGAATGGACATAGCCACCATGCTGGCCCTTGTAGCGGACGGGGATGACCTGGCCGGTCTCGGTGTAGTCGCCGAAGCCGGTTGAGTCAGGCATGCGGATGAATTCGTATTTGACCAGCGGCTCGTCGATCTCCAGCGGCGCCGGCACCACGGCTTCGAGCGCCTCGCGCGTCGTGCGGTAGGTGATGATGACGTATTCGCGATCGAAGAAACGGTATGGGCCGGGCGGGAAGGAAGGGTTGGTCAGCGGCATCGCATAGGCACGCTTCACGACATCGGCGATTTCCAAATTGCTCACCCATCGGTTCAGGAACGATCTTGCGGACGTGCAGGACGATTATGTTGCACGGCAGCATGACAGTGCCATGTCGTGTCAATTCGATGCCAGCGCAAGGCGCGCGTGAAGGATCACAACATTGTAATCGCAATGACATATGGTCATGCCATTGTTATGTTGCGATGCACAAACCATCTGCGTCAAAGCTCCTCCCACCAGTCGCGAGATCTCCATGGGTTCCCTGTCTTCGAAGAATGCGCTCGTCACCGGCTCGACCAGCGGCATCGGCCTGGCCATTGCCCGCGCCTTTGCCGCCGAAGGCGCCAACGTCACCATCAACGGACTCGGCGATGCCGCAGCGATCGAGCAGGAGCGCGCCGGCATCGAGAAGGATTTCGGCGTCAAGTGCCGCTACTCCGGCGCCAACATGATGGACGGCGCGGCTGTGACCGCCATGGTGCACGAGGCTGAAGCGGCCTTCGGCAGCCTCGACATTCTGGTCAACAATGCCGGCATCCAGCATGTAGCGCCGATCGAAGAGTTTCCCGACGACAAGTGGGAAGCCATCATCCGCATCAATCTGCTCGCTGCCTTCTATGCGATCAAGGCCGTGGTGCCGGGCATGAAGGCGCGCAAATGGGGGCGCATCATCAACACCGCCTCGGCGCATGCGCTGGTCGCCTCGCCGTTCAAGTCGGCTTATGTCTCGGCCAAACACGGCATTGCCGGCCTGACCAAGACGGTGGCGCTCGAAGTCGCTCAGGACGGCATCACCGTCAACGCCATCGCGCCTGGCTATGTCTGGACGCCGCTGGTCGAAAAGCAGATCCCCGACACGATGAAGGCGCGCGGCATGACCGAGGAGCAGGTCAAGCACGACGTGCTCCTGGCGGCGCAGCCGACCAAGGAATTCGTAACCGTCGAGGAGCTTGCCGCGCTGACGCTTTTCCTGTGCTCGGATTCGGCCAAACAGATCACCGGCACGACCTTGCCGATGGATGGCGGCTGGACGGCGCAATAGGGCCGTCCCCGAGATCAACTCGCCACCACAGACTGCAGATTGACTCATCCCCCCGGGGAGGATAGTCGACTGGCATGACAGACAACACGCATCGGTCGCATCCCGCTATCGTGAAGCGTCTAAAGCGCGCGCAAGGCCACCTTGCGGCAGTGCTCTCCATGTTCGAAGCTCATCGTTCCTGTGTTGACCTCGCACAGCAACTCCATGCCGTGGAAAGCGCCATAAGCAGCGCCAAGCGAGAACTGATCCACGACCATATCGAACATTGCCTGACCGACACCGCCGAGAGCGGAGCGCACGGCTCGCTGACGGAACTCAAGCAGTTGGCCAAGTATCTATGAGCGATCTCGGCAGGCGCACCCTCGACTGGTTCGGCTTCGGTTCGCATGCCGGCCACGATCACGACCACCACGGTCCGCATGGTCATACACACGGCGTCATCGATGCAACCATCGCGACGACCGATCGGGGCATCTGGGCCATAAAATGGTCTTTTGTGATCCTGGCGGTCACGGCAGCAATGCAGATGGCCGTGGTGGTTGTCTCGGGCAGTGTGGCGCTTCTTGCCGACACCATTCACAATATTGGAGACGCAACCACTGCCATCCCCTTGTGGGTCGCCTTTATGCTGGCGAGGCGCAAGCCGTCATCAACCTTCACCTATGGACTGGGTCGGGTCGAAGACCTCGCCGGTATCGTCATCGTCCTGATCATTCTGTTCAGCGCCATCGTCGCGGGGTACCAGGCTATCGAGCGCCTGATCCATCCGCAGGCAGTGACGCATCTCGGTTGGCTGACGGCAGCAGGCATCGTTGGTTTCCTCGGCAATGAGGCCGTCGCGGTCTTTCGCATCCGCATCGGCAGGGAAATCAACAGTGCGGCGCTCGTCGCTGACGGCTACCATGCCCGTACCGACGGGCTCACCAGCCTTGCCGTGGTCATTGGCGCTATCGGCGTCTGGCTCGGATTTCCGCTGGCCGACCCGATTATCGGGTTCCTCATCACGGTCGCCATTTTTGCTATCGTCTGGCAGTCGGCGCGCTCGGTGCTCACCCGTATGCTCGACGGCGTCGAGCCGGGTGTGATGGCCGAAATTCATCATGCTGGCGAGCATGTGCCAGGTGCTCACATCGTCGATGCCAAGGCCCGCTGGATTGGCCACAAGTTGCACGCCGACATCGCCATCGCTGCGGACGAAACGTTGCGGCTCGCGGAAGCAAACAAGATCACGACAGCGCTGGAGAATGAACTATTCGAACACATGCCTGCGCTCGCGACTGCCAACATCCGGTTTTCGAGCGAACATGGCGCGCACGAGCATCCACATCCTCACGACCACAATCATGGCGAACACCGCGACCACCAACACTGACGTGCGCAGAAAACCACCCGCTTCTGCCGGTCCAGGCTGATGCTCCAGACGCTTGTCGAATTCCAGCGTACCATCTACCTGGCGCTCGCCGATCAGATAAAGCTGCTCTCGGCTGGCGGTGGCTGGCTTGCGTTCCTTGCCTTTCTGCCGATGGGCGTGCTGTTTGGTGCGGCGCATGCCCTGACGCCAGGACATAGCAAGGCCGTCCTGGCCACGTATCTGGCCGGTTCGGACGCGAAGGTTTCACGCGGCCTTCTGGTGTCACTGACGCTCTCCTTCACGCATGTGACGATCGCGGTGCTAATCGCGGCATTCTCGTTACCGCTGGTGTCGATTGCATTGGGAAGCGTCGGCCGAGCGCCGCTGCTGGAAGACGTCAGCCGTGGGTTGCTTGGCCTGATCGGCGTCTGGATGTTGTGGCGCGCATTGAGCCACGGCCAGCATCACAAGCATGAGGGCGAAGCCGTTGGGGTCATGGCCGGCCTTATTCCATGCCCGCTGACCCTGTTCGTGATGACCTTCGCGATATCCAGAGGCGTTCCGCTTGCCGGGGTTCTGTTTGCGGTCACCATGATGGCCGGCGTGGCGCTGACCTTGTCCTGCGTGGCGGTGTTGTCGATCCTGTTTCGGGAACGGCTGGTGCATTTTTTCGACAGCCGGCCACGCTTGTTCGACATAGTGTCCAGAAGCATCGAAGGTTTCGCCGGCCTCATTCTTGCTGGCGTGGCGGTTTGGCAAATTTCTTCACGCTGAAGACGTTGAAACGAAGAGCCGGGTTATGGATTGACAAGCACGAAGGATCATTCCAGCATAGTGACAAGGGGTTCCCTTCGCGACGACCCCGTGAGGCGTCAGCCCAACGATCGCGTCCAAACTCTCACTCTGGAGGTGGACGCCATGCCGTCAACAACCGCAATCACCGTAGCGCAGCTCTCCCGTCTCGTCGGCCTGCCGGACGCGCCTGTCCTTGTCGATGTCCGCATCGACGAGGATTACGACGCCGACCCGCGCTTGCTTCCGGCCTCATCCCGGCGCGACTTCAAGACGGTTTCCACCTGGGCGGCCGAGTTCGCCGGATGCCACGTCGTCGTCATCTGTCAAAGGGGCCAAAAACTCTCGCAAGGCGTCGCTGCCTGGCTGCGCCATGAGGGCATCGCTGCTGAATCCCTGGAAGGCGGTTTCGAGGCCTGGCTGGCGGCCAAGGGGGTTCTGGTCCAGGCCGAGAAGATGCCGCGCCGCGAAGACAGGGGCCGCACGGTCTGGGTGACGCGGGCCCGCCCCAAGGTCGACCGCATTGCTTGCCCATGGCTGATCCGCCGCTTCGTCGACCCCTCTGCGGTGTTCCTGTTCGTCGAACCGGCCGAAGTGCTGGCTGCCGCCGACCGTTTCGCGGCGATCCCCTTCGACATCGACGATGTGTTCTGGAGCCATCGCGGCGAGCGCTGCACCTTCGACACCATGATCGAGGAATTCGGGTTGCGATCCGAAGCGCTCGACCGTCTTGCCTTGATCGTGCGTGCGGCCGACACGGCGCGCCTCGATCTTATTCCGCAGGCGGCGGGGTTCCTCGCGGCATCGCTCGGCCTGTCGCGCATGTTCCGCGACGATCTGGAACAGCTCGAGGCCGGCATGCTGCTCTATGACGCGTTTTTCAGGTGGTGCCGCGACGCCACCGACGAAACCCACAACTGGCCGAGCGGGGGCAAAACATGAGCGCCGTTGCCGCCGGCGAAAAGGCTCATGGTGTCGAGGCGCCCCCAGCGCCGACCTTCGGGCAAGCCACAAAACTGTGGGCGAAGATCGGTCTGCTCTCCTTCGGCGGGCCGGCCGGACAGATCGCGCTGATGCACAAGGAACTGGTCGAGGAGCGGCGCTGGATCGGCGAGCAGCGTTTTTTGCATGCGCTCAATTATTGCATGCTGTTGCCCGGACCCGAGGCACAGCAGCTGGCGATTTATATCGGCTGGCTGCTGCACCGGACCGCCGGCGGCCTCGTTGCCGGCATCCTGTTCGTGCTGCCCGGCGCCCTGGTCATGCTGGGTCTCAGCATCTTCTACGTGCTCTACAATGATGCCCCTGTCATCGATGCGCTGTTCTTCGGCATCAAGGCAGCGGTGCTGGCCGTCGTCGTCGAGGCGGTCATCCGCATCGGCAAACGGGCGCTCAAGAACCGGGTGATGGTGGCGATCGCGGTGATCGCCTTCCTTGCCATCTATGTCGTCAGGCTGCCGTTCCCGCTCATCATCCTGTTTGCAGGGCTGACCGGCTGGATCGGCAGTCGCCTGGCGCCCGCGCGTTTTTCCGGAGCCGCACACGGCAAGGACAATTCGCCTGATGTCAGAGGCGCGGTCGACCTGATGTTCGAGCGCGGCGAACTTACCCATACCAGGCCGACGAAATGGCACGCGCCGCGCACCATCGCGATCTGGCTGCCGATCTGGCTCGGACCGGTCGTGCTGATCCTGGCGCTGACCGGCCCTGCCAGTGTGTGGACACAGCTCGGCGGCTTCTTCAGCCTGATGGCGGTGGTCACCTTCGGCGGCGCCTATGCAGCGCTCTCTTATGTCGCACAGGCGGCCGTAACGTCATTCGGCTGGCTGGCCCCCGGCGAAATGGTCGACGGCCTTGGCCTTGCCGAGACGACGCCGGGCCCGCTGATCCTCGTGCTGCAGTTCGTCGGCTTCGTCGCCGCCTACCGGCATGCTGGTGCGCTGAGCCCGCTCGTCGCCGGATCGCTCGGCGCATTGCTGACCCTCTGGGTGACGTTCGTGCCCTGCTTCTTCTGGATCTTTCTCGGCGCGCCCTACATCGAGGCGCTGCGCGGCAACAAGGCGCTGTCGGCGGCGCTGACCGCGATCACGGCGGCTGTCGTCGGCGTGGTAATGAACCTTGCTCTGTGGTTTGCGCTGCATGTCGTTTTCGGCGTGGTGCACCGTGTCGGCCTCGGGATGGAGGTGCCGGTGCTGTCGTCGCTGGACTGGCGCGCCGCACTGCTGGCGGCAGCCGCGATGGTCGCCATGCTGAAACTGAAGATCGGCATGCTGCCGACATTAGCCGGCTCGGCACTGGCCGGACTGGCGCTGCTGGCCTTGCCTGCGTAGCGCTCGGCATCATCCTGCTCTATGCCGTCCAGCTCGCGCAGCGCGGTGGACGGTAAGAGCGCGGTGCGGGCGCGTGACAGCACGCTTTTGCCGATCGGCCCGGGGTTTAGCGCGGCGGAGGGAAAGCAGGTGCGCTACGGCTTCCGGCCGGAGCATCTCAGTCTCTCTGCCTCCGGCAAGGGGATTGTCGCAGCGATCGACGTGGTCGCGCCGACGGGTTCCGAAACCCAGGTCCATCTGACGATGGCCGGCGTGCCGGCGGTTGCCGTGTTTCGCGAAAGGATCAGCGTGCGTCCGGGCGAAACGCTTTATGTCGAACCCGAACCGCCAAGCTGAACTTGTTCGACGCGGAGAGCGGGCGAGCGCTGGTAAGCTGATTTGACGAGGTTAGCCGAGCTGTTTCAAAGTCGGTCCCGGATCGCGCAACGGGATATGACATGGTGGATTTTGATCGGATCGACAAGCTGATCGCAGGGGTGCCCCCGGCCTTGGCGCTTCGCGCCGGGCTGGATCTTGGCATCTTCACCCGGCTCGGCGGCAACGCGATGACTGCCGACAGCCTTGGGGCGGCGCTCAAGGTCGAGCCCGATCGTCTGTCGCGGCTCCTCTACGCGCTCGCCAGCATCGCTCTCCTCGAAGTCGAGGATGGTCAATTTCGCAACGGAGCCGAAGCGTCGGAATTCCTCGACGCGTCCAAGCCGACCTATCGCGGCGGCGACCATGCGCTGCTGCGCGAGCTCTGGGGAGCCGACCTTTTGACCGCCGAGTCGTTGCGACAGAACCGGCCGGCTGCGCTGCACGACTTTTCCGAAGCGGGGCCTGAGTCCGCGGCGGCCTTCAGCCGGATGCTTGCCCCGGGCGGGGTGATTTTCGGCCGACATCTGGCCCGCGCGTTGGACCTCTCGGCGATCGGTTCGGTGATCGACATTGGCGGCGGCGCCGGGACCATTCTCGTCGGACTTCGCGAGCGGTGGCCGCACATTGCGGCGACGCTGATGGAACTGCCAACGGTCGCAGCGGTCGCGCCAGCCATCCTGTCGGAATATGGTGCCGACGACGTGGTCGTAGAAGAAGGCGACATAACTGTCGCGCCATCGATCGGTCGGCACGATCTGGCGATCCTGAAGGCCGTCGTCCAGGTCCTGCCGCCGGATCAGGCGCGCAGTTCGATTCTGAACGCCGCGCGTTGCCTCACACAAGGAGGCGAGATCGCAATTGCGGGGTGGGGTGTCGTCGATGACGACCGCCTCGGCCCGCCCGAGGGTGTCTTTCTCAATCTCACGTTCCTGAACCTCTATCGCGCAGGCGAATCGTACACGGAAGGTCAGTATCGGACGTGGATGACCGAGGCTGGATTCCAGGATATCTCCAGGTCGCGCCTGGCGGACGGCTGCACGTTGTTTCGTGCGCGCCTCGCGGGCTGATCGTGACGGAATGGCTGGTTTCGGACGGAAAGTCTGTCCGAGGCGGGTCCCGTCGCCGTGGCTCTCAAAGCCAGCCCTGGATGGATTGCACAAAGGTCCTGAGGCGGCGGGAGCCGATCTTTCCCCTTACCGGGCAGCGCGGGGTATCAGCAGTCTTCTTCACGATGAGTTGTTTGGTACGCGAGATCTCTTGAAACTCTTGCGCGTAGGCGACCAGGAAGCCATCGACGGCGGACGTGGGACGCTCCCAATTTGCCTTGTCGTCCTTATAGTCGGTGTAGTCGTCCCAAATGAGCATGCCGCCAAGCTTGAGCATCCCCCATGCCAGGACGCTATCCATCATGACGCTTTCGCGCTCATGACAACCATCGATATAGACCAGGTCAAATTCCGCCCCTGCCTGGCGCAGCCTGATCAGCGCCGGCAGCGAGAAGTCGCGAATCTTCGTCACCCGATCGGCGTAGCGCTTCAAATTCCTGTCGAACCGTTTTCCCCGTTTGTGGAAGGGATCGACGCAGGTGATGACGGCCTTTCGCAAATAGCTGGCAAAGAAGAGCGCGGAGCGACCTTCCATGGAGCCAATTTCCAGAATCGAAAGCGGCGTGTCCCTTAGCGGTTCAAGAATGGGCATCCACGTCGACAGCTTGTTCGTCACGTAGTCGCGCTCGGCAAACGAAGCTGAAGCGTTGATGCTTTGCCAATCAAAATCCATTCCTGTCAGGCGCCCCTTCAGTGTACCCGTGATTGTCGTTCCGGCCTCGCCGCACATTTGAACAATTTTGCGTCTTGAAACCATCCCCCCTGTCTTCCTCGATAGCTTCGTCTCAGACAGGTAAAATGTCATTTCGGCAACAAAGTTCGCGATAGCGGCATATGACCTCTCCATGAAAACGATGTTTCGCATTCATCGTTTCTGGGGCGATACCTCCGACGTCAAGCGGCGGCATGAGGCGCGATCGCGGCAATTGCGCCCAGCCCGTCGGACTACGTCGAATCGGAATGGAGTTTTTAGACATTCGTTTATCTATTCGTGGTTTCTAATAATGCATGGCATTCAATGCGTTCACCTGGATGTGGTTTGTTGTCGGCCGCCTAAAACGCGCCGCGAACGGTAACGTTGCCGTCACCTTTGCCTTCACCTTGCCGGTCGTTGTCGGTGGCGCGGGACTTGGTGTCGAGACCTCCCTCTGGTACTACAACAGTCTGAAGCTGCAGGCGGTGGCCGATGCCGCGGCCTATGCCGGCGCGCTCGAGAAGGTCGCGGGTTCCGACAACCCGACCATCATCGCCGCCGCGACGCAGTCGGCGACCTCGAACAATTTTGCCACGCCGGGCACGATCGAGGTCAACACGCCGCCATTGTCCGGCCCGAACACCGCGAAGAAGGCGGTGGAGGTCATCGTCAAGCAGAACCTCGATCGCTACTTCACGGCGATTTTCAACCAGGCGCCCGTTGCCGAACAGGCAAGGGCGGTGGCGCTGATCACCGACGCCTCCAAGGCCTGCGTGCTGGCGCTCAGTCCGTCGGCCCCCCAAGCTGCGCTCTTTTCCGGCAACACCACCGTCAACCTCACCGGCTGCTCGGTCATGTCGGACTCGATTGCCTCGGACGCGATAAAGACGCAGGGCTCGGCGGTGCTCAAGGCCGACTGCCTGATCACGGTCGGCGGCATGGTGCTGAACAATCCAGCGACCACGGTCTGCAAGTCCAACATCACCCAGGCCCTGCCCGCATCCGATCCCTACTCCAGCCTGCCGACGCCCGCGGCCACGAACCCGTGCAGGAACGTCAACGGCAACAAAACGTCGCAAACGCTCCAGGCCGGCACCTATTGCAGCGGCATGGATCTGAAGGGCAATGTCGCGCTTACTTCCGGCACCTATGTCGTGCAGGGCGGTTTCAAGATCAACGCCAACGCGGTCGTCACCTGCGCCGCGCCCTGCACCGGGGTGACCATCTTCATGGCCGGCAGCAACACCGTCAGCATGAACGGCAACGCCAAGGTGACGCTGAGCGCACCGACATCCGGAGCCTATTCCGGCGTGCTGTTCTACGGCGACAGGACGGGGACTGCGGCGCAGAGCACCTTCAATGGCACCGCGGACTCGCTTTTGACCGGCGCCATCTATTTCCCCAGGCAGCAGGTCAACTACCTCGGCAACTTCTCCGGGAACGGCGGCTGCACTCAGGTCGTCGCCAACACCATCCAGTGGTCCGGCAGTACGACCATCAAGCAGGACTGCACCAGCCTCGGAATGAAGAACATTCCGGCGACGCAGTCCGTTCAGCTCGTCGAGTAGCGGGATGGGCAGGCGGGCCTTGCGCATTGTCCGGGACAAATCCGGGATAGCTGCCGTGGAATTTGCCATGGTGCTGCCCGTCCTGCTGCTCGTATGTTTCGGCATCGCCGACGGCTGGTCCTACGTGACGAGCTACCTGCAGATGCGCGCCAGCGTCAAAACCGCGGCCAATCTGGTGATGGCCGGGGCGGGCAGTGACGCGGCCAAAGACACGGGAACGCAGGCGGTTGCGCTTTCGAGCTGGAACAACAAGCCCGATGACGCCGCGGTCGTGCTGGTCCGCTCCTATTTGTGCGGCACCACGGTCGTGGATGAGACCACCGTCTGCGGCGGAACGAAGCTGCCGACCATCTTCGTCCAGATAACTGCGACAGGCACCTGGGTGCCCCCGTTCAACTTCGGCGTCTTCCCGGACCCGCGCGCGATCAGTCATCAACAGGTGATCCGTGTCCGCTGAAAGGATCGGGTCCAGATGGCGCCGTGACTGTTCCGGCGGAGCAGGGCTGGAATTCGCCTTGATCGCGCCGATCCTGGTGATGCTTTTGTTCGGAATCTTCGCCTTCGGCTGGGCCATGAACGCTGTGTCGACCGTCCGCTATACGCTGGAGACCTCTTCTCGGGCGCTGCAACTGAACAACACGCTTTCGGAGAGCGACATCCAGGCCATCGCTACGGAGAAATTGGCGAACCTGGGTCTGCAGAACGTCGTTGTGACGATCGCGATCGACCCTGCCAGCGGCGGCTTCAAGATGGCGCATCTGACCGCCAGCTATGCCTTCGTCATCGCCTTCCCGTATTTCGACCAGTATCCGATAAATTACGCTACGACCGTCACCGTTCCGCTGGTTGCCAGCTAGGCTACGGCCGGCTTTCGTTGAGTTGGCGGCGCCCAACTCAGACCGTAACGGAACCACCGGGAGCCATAGCCGCCCCATCCGAGTTTGTACTTGCAAGGCGGTCGATTCCCTTCGTGGATGTAGCCGCTTAAAAGCCCGCTGCTGAAACCTCGGTGGTGGGCTTTTCTCTATCGGACTAAAGTCTTGCTGCTTGCTTTCGAAGGTCTGATGTAACCGCTTTGGTTCTGTTCCTGTCCATTTGATGTTCCGAACTTTTTAGTGAATCCTCATACATTTTCGTCGGTCTGGATAATGCTACCCAGCCTTAGGTCCAAGTGGCCCGAAGTCTCTGGGAGATGCTTCGCAACTTTCCGCACGTCGAACCGTACAGGTTGGAGGTCGCTCCGTTGTAGCCTCATGCCGGGGTGGCTGGCTCGCTGGGAATTCGGGGTGGGGTGTTCTCGGTGAGCCTGCAGGGACAGAACCCACGGAAGACCGGGGACTTCAGTCTTAGTTGAGCAATGGCTGACGTGCCAATAAGTTGGGCGTTGCGGCCCGAACCCCGTCCTCTAAACCATCCGCAAATGGCCCGACGCGCGTCCAGGTTCTGTCGACCTGCGTCGAGCGCGTCGGGCTGTTTCCTTCGCGACGATGCAGGTCTATCAGGTGAGATCCAAGGAGATCACGCCGACATCGAAGAAGCGTTTGCAGATACGCCAGCGCGGGTCACCGAACATTAAGCAAGCGTGATTTCGTTGGTGATCCCGACAGGAATCGAACCTGTGACCTACAGATTAGGAATCTGCCGCTCTATCCTACTGAGCTACGGGACCACGCGGCCAGACACATAGCCGCTTCGGATCGTTTCGCCAAGAGGCTCGCCGAAGGCAAATCAAGAGGCCGGCCGAAGGCAAATCGGCCGGCCTTTCGGCGGCATAGGTCAGGCGGCGAGCGCCGTTTCGGCCAGTTTCACCCAGTAGCTCATGCCGTGCGGGATGACTTCGTCGTTGAAGTCGTAGGCCGGGTGGTGGAGGCCGGCGGTCTCGCCATTGCCGATGAAGATGAAGGCGCCGGGCCGGGCTTCCAGCATGTAGGAGAAATCCTCGCCGCCCATCACCGGCTGGATGGCGCGGTGGACCTGGGTGTCGCCGGCCACACTTGCCGCGACATCGCTGGCAAAGACGGTTTCTTCCGGATTGTTGAAGGTGACGGGGTAGTTGGCGTCATAGTCGACAGTGATCGTCGCGCCGAAGGCGGTGGCGATGCCGTCGCAAATGGCGCGGATGCGCTCCTCCGACTTCTTGGCGATCTCCTTTTTCAGCGTGCGCACCGTGCCGGCGATCTCGGCGGTCTCGGGAATGACGTTGTAGGCGTCGCCGGCGTGGAATTTGGTCACCGACACCACCACCGCCTCGACCGGATCGGTGCTGCGCGAGGCAACCGTCTGCAAGGCGCCGACGAGTTGGCTGGCGATGACGATCGGGTCGATCGTGCCGTGCGGCATAGCCGCATGGCCGCCGCGGCCCTTGACGGTGATGGTGAACTCGGCCGTCGCCGCCATGATCGGGCCCGGCCGGATGGCGAACTGGCCGACCGGCAGGCCCGGCATGTTGTGCATGCCGAACACCCTGGAGATGTCGAAGCGGTCCATCATGCCGTCCTTGACCATCTCGTTGCCGCCGCCGCCGCCTTCTTCGGCCGGCTGGAAGATGACCGCCACCGAGCCGGCGAAATTGCGCGTTTCGGTCAGATATTTGGCGGCGCCCAAAAGCATTGCGGTGTGGCCGTCATGGCCGCAGGCGTGCATCTTGCCGGGGACGGTCGAGGCATAGGGCTTGCCGGTGATCTCGTTGATCGGCAGCGCGTCCATGTCGGCGCGCAAGCCAATGGTCGCGCCTTCGCCCTTGCGGCCATGGATGATGCCGACGACGCCGGTCTTGCCGAGGCCTGTCACCACGTCGTCGCAGCCGAACTCCTTCAGCTTCTCGGTGACGAAGGCGGCGGTCTTGAAGACATCGAAATTCAGTTCTGGCGTCTGGTGCAGATGACGTCGCCAGCCGGCAACTTCATCCTGCATCTCGGCGGCGCGGTTGAGAATCGGCATAATGGTTCCATCTCGCTGTTGGAGCAGACGGTCTGGCCTGCTGCTTTGCAATTGTGATTGCCAGGCACTTTGCCATCTTGGCGTCACATAGGGTAAATAGCACCGCAAACAACGTGATCCGGAAATTGAGGGCCGGATCTCATCATGCTGGCCATCGCGTAACGAAATCTTACGGAGCCAGGGGCGACTACGGCAAGAGGCGATTTCGGATTCCATGATGCGGCACAGCCATATCCTCAAATTACTGCTAACGGGCGCCTTGGCGCTGCCGATGCTGGCTGGGCCGGCTTCGGCCAATCCGATTGTCCTGTTCGACCTGAACAGCGGCAAGGTGCTGCAGCATCAAGACGCCTTCAGTCGGTGGTATCCGGCTTCGCTGAGCAAGCTGATGACCGCCTATGTCACCTTCCGGGCGATTGCGGCCGGCGAGGTCCAGCTCGATTCACCAATCAAGGTGACCAAGCATTCGGCCGGCGAACCGCCGAGCAAGATGGGCTTCAAGCCTGGTTCGGTGATGCGGCTCGACAATGCGCTGAAGATGATGCTGGTCAAATCGGCCAATGACATCGCCATGGCCGTCGGCGAAAACATAGGCGGCTCGCAGGCCGGCTTCGCCATCCGCATGAACGCTGAAGCCGCGCGACTCGGCATGACCGGGACGCATTTCGTCAACCCGAACGGGTTGTTTTCGCCGGACCAGTATACGACGGCGCGTGACCTTGCCTTGCTGGTGATAGCGATCCGCAAGGAATTTCCGCAATACGCGCCCTGGTTTTCGATCGAAGGCCTTGCCGTCGGCAAGAAGGCGATCCCCAACTACAATCTCCTGATCGGCCGCTATCCCGGCGCCGACGGCATGAAAACCGGCTTCGTCTGTCCCTCGGGCTTCAACATGATCGGCTCTGCGACGCGCAATGGCCGCACGCTGGTCGCCGTCGTGCTTGGCGAAAAATCGGCGGTCAGCCGCGCCGAGACCACCGCCAGGCTGCTCGACCAGGGCTTTGCCATGTCGGACCCGAACTGGCTCACGGTCGCGGCCATGCCTTCCTATGGCGACACCATGTCACCCAACGATATGCATGACGAGATCTGCAGGAAGAAGGCGCCGCAAGAACAGTCCGAGGCAGCGCCGCCGGTCGTCGCAAAGGGCGCCGACGTGCCGAAATCACCCTATCAGAAAAAGCTGGACCACGTGCCGACGCTGGTTGCTGTCGGCCTTGGCGGCGCCACCGGGCCGGCGCCGAAGGCGATGCTCGACCAGGGCGGCCAGGACTATGCCGACGTACCGTTGCCGAGCTGGCGGCCCGACGTCCCGGCGCCAAAGGGCTCGGAACCGGCCGTGGTTGGCTCCGCAACCGCCGTGCAGGGCGACCAGCCGGTCAAGGTCGCGAACTAGGGAGATGGCGGGCTTTCCGATACCCGTCACGGTGCTCACCGGCTTCCTCGGCGCCGGCAAGACGACATTGCTCAACCGGCTGCTCAAAGACCCGGCGCTCGTCGATACCGCCGTCATCATCAACGAATTCGGCGAGGTGGCGATCGACCATCTCTTGGTCGAGCAGGCCTCGGACGGCATCATCCAGCTATCCGATGGCTGCCTGTGCTGCACGGTGCGTGGCGAACTGGTCGACACGCTGGCCGACCTCGTCGACCGGCTGCAGACCGGCCGCATCGCAAAGCTAGCCCGTGTCGTCGTCGAGACCACCGGGCTCGCCGATCCGGCGCCGGTGCTGCAGTCGATCATGGCGCATCCGGCCCTTGTCCAGGCGTTCAGGCTCGATGGCGTCATCACGCTGGTCGACGCGGTCAACGGCAATGCCACGCTCGATGGTCATGTCGAGGCGGTCAAACAGGTGGCGGTGGCCGACCGTATCGTGCTGACCAAGGTCGATCTGGCCGGCGACACTGGCGATCTCGAAGCTTTGCGGGCGCGGCTCCGTCAGGTCAATCCGGGTGCCAAAGTGCTGGAGGCCGGTGACAGCCAAACCGGCGTCGCGGCGCTGTTCGATTGCGGCCTCTACAATCCGGCGACAAAATCCGCCGATGTCCAGCGTTGGCTCGGCGAACAAGCCGCGCATGAACATCATCATGATCATGGCGGTCACCATCACCATGGGCACGGCGATCATGATCACGCCGAGCACCGCCACGATTCCCGTGTGCGTTCTTATTCGCTGGTCCATGACGGGCCGGTGCCGTTTTCGGCGATCGAGATGTTCCTCGACCTGTTGCGCTCGGCGCATGGCGATAAGCTGTTGCGCATGAAGGGCGTCATCGAGCTGGCGGAAGATCCGTCACGGCCGCTGGTCGTCCACGGCGTGCAGAGGATCCTGCATCCGCCGGCGCGGCTGCCGTCCTGGCCGGACGGCCAGCGCGGCACCAGGCTGGTGCTGATCACGCTCGACATGCCGGAGGACTATGTGCGCCGGCTGTTTGCCGCCTTCACCAACCGTCCGTCAATCGACACTCCGGATCGTGCGGCGCTGGAGAGCAATCCGCTGGCGATTGCCGGGGGCCAGAGCCGTTAAAGCGCTACGTGCCGCGCTCGACCAGAAAACGATGACCGCCGGATACCGCTGCGGTTTCAATCAGTTGATGGCCGGCGTCGGCGCAAAAGGCGGGAATGTCGATGACGGCCAGCGGATCGGTGGTCTCCAGCCACAGCCGGCTGCCTGGCTGCATCGCCGAGAGGCGCTTTTTTGCCTTGAGAACGGGCAAGGGGCAGTTCAGCCCCTTGAGATCATAGATCGCGGCCAAGGTGAAACCTCAGCCGCCGAACATGCCGAGCAACTTGTTCTTGATCTTTGACAGCCGGCTTTCGTCGGCCTGCGGCTCGGCCGGGGCTGCCTCAACGCTAGCGGTGGCGACCGGCTGCTGGGCGGCCTGCTTGGCTGCTTCCTTTTCGGCCAGCGCCTGGGCCTTGGCCGCTTCCTTTTCAGCCAATGCCTGGGCCTTGGCGGCTTTCGCGGCCTCGATGGCCGCAACCCGCTGTTCCTCGGCCTTGCGCTTGGCTTCTTTCTCGGCGTCGAGCGCGGCCATCTTGCGGCCGGCCGGCGAATCGATGCGGCCCATGCGCGCCGTCTCGGTCACCGTGCCGTCGGGATTGAGCGACGGCGGATCGATCGGCACGCGCTCGCCGCGGGCGCGCCGCTTCGACCAGTCGGAAACGATGCTGGCTTCCTTGATGCCGGCAATGGTCGGCTTGGGCGCCGGCACGCTGGCCTTGACCGCGCCGGTGAAAGCCGCGTCATAGCTGCTCTGATAGGCATTGTAGGCGCTCTTCAGCGAATCCGGCTGCGTGGTGGCGGGGCAGGGGCCGGTCGGATCGAAGGTGGTGCCTTCGGGCGCCACCTGGTTGAAGACATAGCGCTTCTCGCAGACATCGACCTTCGGCGGCACCTTGGTGATCTCGAAATTGTCGTAGCCGACCTTCAGCATCTTCCAGAACTCGTAGTTCGGGTCGTTGCGATAGCGCGCCATGTTGGCGGCGGTCATGCGGAACGGAAAGGCCTGGATCTGGAACTCGGTCTGGCCGCCCTGGAAGGCGTCGCGGCCGAAGGCGTAGATCTGCTCGATCTGCGGATCGGTCATCGAATAGCAGCCCGATGACGAGCAGGCGCCGTGCACCATCAGATTGGCGCCGGTGCGGCCATTGGCACGGTCATAGGCGTTGGGATAGCCGATGTTGAAGGACAGGTGATAGTTCGAGCGCGGATTCATCTGCGACGGGCGAACCGTGTAGAAGCCTTCCGGCGCCTGACGGTCGCCCTCGGTGTATTTCGGGCCGAGCTTGCCCGACCATTTGCAGATGTCGTAGCTGGCGACCATCTCGTAGCGGCCGGTGGTCTTGGCCTTCCAGATCTCGAGTTTGCCTTCTTCCTTGAAGATGCGGGCCATCACCGACGAGGTGCGGACCATGCCCTTGGCCTTCATGTCGGCGAGGATCTTGTCCGGCAGCGGCTTGTTGGCCTCCGGAGCGAAATCCTTCATCGAGGAATCGTTGCAGCCGGCAACGCCAAGGGCGGCGATCAGGATTCCGGTGCGGGCAAGCTTGGCAAACATGGTTACGGCTATGTCTTTTTCCCGGGGCGTGGGCTTCGCAGCCGCAGGCCAACACACTAAACCTTCACGGACCCTAAGCCCGTTAACCTTGAAAATTCCTTACCGCAAGCTCCGGACGGCTGCCCCCACGGCAATTCGCTCGATGTCACGGACTTTTCATTGAACCGAATGCGGCGGCAATTTTGTGGCGAAATTGCTCACTGACGCCACATTGCGGCGCCCGGCCGGCCTTGAAATCAGAGGCTGCGGCCCATCGCCAGGTATTTTTCCCGGCGCTGCTCGCGAAAATCGGTGTTGGCGCCGGCAAAATCCTTCATCGTCTTGGCGATGAGGTCGCCGGTGGCGGCGATCACCGTTTCGGGCGCGCGCTGGGCGCCGCCGAGCGGCTCGGGAATGATGGCGTCGATGATCTTCATTTCCAGAAGATCCTGCGCGGTGATCTTCATGTTGGTCGCCGCATCCTTCGAACGCGTGGTGTCGCGCCACAGGATCGAGGCGGCGCCCTCCGGCGAGATCACCGAATAGATGGCGTGTTCCAGCATGTAGACGCGGTTGGCGGTGGCAATGGCAATGGCGCCGCCCGAGCCGCCTTCGCCGATGACGACCGAGATCGACGGCACTTTGAGGCCGAGGCAGGCCGAGGTCGAACGGGCGATGGCTTCGGCCTGGCCGCGTTCCTCGGCGCCGACACCGGGATAGGCGCCGGCGGTGTCGACCAGCGTCAGAAGCGGGATCTTGAAGCGATCGGCAAGCTCCATCAGCCGCACCGCCTTGCGGTAGCCTTCAGGGCGGACCGAACCGAAATTGTGCTTGAGCCGGCTCGCCGTGTCCGAGCCTTTTTCCTGGCCGATGACGGCCACCGGTTCGCCGCGGAAGCGGGCGAAGCCGCCGATGATCGCTTGGTCCTCGCCGAAATTGCGGTCGCCGGCGAGCGGCGTGAAATCGCTGAACAGGCCCTTGATGTAGTCGACGCAATGCGGCCTGTCGGTGTGGCGCGCCACCTGCACCTTCTGCCACGGCGTCAGCGCCTTGTAGATATCGCGCAGCGCGTCGCGCACGCGCTTCTCGAGCCGGCTGATTTCGTCGCCGACATCGACCGCCTCGCCATTCTCGGCAAGCTTCTTCAGCTCGAGGATCTTGAGTTCAAGGTCCTGCACCGGCTTTTCGAAATCGAGGTAATTGTACATTCTTGAGCGGACCGATGCGTCGGAAGGCAAAGACTGACGGAACCCTGAAAAGCGGGGCGCCGCGCGGTGGAACGTGCCCTCACATAGCGATATGAGGCCTAGTCGGCAAGCGGATGATGATCGTTGACCAGCCGCACCAGCCGCTCTTCCAGCACATGGGTGTAAATCTGCGTGGTCGAGATATCGGCGTGGCCGAGCAACTGCTGCACCGCCCTGAGATCGGCGCCGTTTTGCAGGAGGTGGCTGGCAAAAGCATGACGCAGCACATGCGGCGATATTTTCGCCGCCGCTATGCCGGCCCGCGCGGCAAGGCCCTTGAGGTCGCGGGCAAAGACCTGCCGGGAGAGATAGCCGCTGTCGCCGGCGGCCGGAAACAGGAACGGGCTGTCGGCGAAAGCCGGCACCGTGGCCCGGGCCGTGAGCCATGCCCGCATCGCCGTGCGCGCCTTGGCCGACAGCGGCACCATGCGCTCCTTGTCGCCCTTGCCACGCACCATGAAGAAGCGGTCGTCGCGCTGGGCGACGGTCACCGGCAGGCCGACCAGTTCGGAGACGCGCAGGCCGGTGGCATAGAGCACCTCCACCAGCGCGTGGAGGCGCAGCGCCGCCAGCCGGTCGCCATTGACGCCATCACCTGCTTCCAGGGCCGCGCGGTCGAGCAGCCTGCCGGTATCGGCCTCGCTCATCGTCTTGGGCAGCGGCCGGCCCTTTTTCGGACTGTCCAGCGTGCCGGTCGGGTCGTCGCCGCGCAGGCCCTCGGCGTAGAGAAACTTGAAGAACTGGCGGATCGCCGACAGTTTGCGCGCCTGCGACGTCGGCGCAAAGCCACGCGCGGCGATGTCGTCGAGATAGGCGCGTATGTCGGCCGCGGTGGCGGCGGCAAGCCCGCCGCCAATCTGCTGCGAGGCGTCTTCGAGATCGCGACGATAGGAGGACAGCGTGTTTTCGGCGGCACCGCGTTCGGCGCTCATCATTTCGAGAAAGGCTTCGATGCGAGCCGCGCTGTTCATGTCCCTGCGGTCAGTTTCTTCGGGTCAGTTTTTCTTGGGGTTCAGCTTTTCCGGCGGAATGCGCACGGTGATTTCCGCCTTTTTCGGCTCGACGAACATCGCCAGCGCCACCATCATACCATAGGCAATGCCGGCAAGAATCATCATCGTCACGACAAAGCGGAACAGTGTCGGCATCAATTTTCGCCCGTCTTCTTGTTCTGCGATTCCAAACCCTGTGCCCTTATGGGACGCCAATCCGGCCAATTCAAGGACGAAGGGTTTTGCCTAACGCAGGTCGATGCGGGAAAACCACTGCACTTTCCGA
Organism: Mesorhizobium caraganae; assembly: GCF_016836705.1. Taxonomy (GTDB): domain Bacteria; phylum Pseudomonadota; class Alphaproteobacteria; order Rhizobiales; family Rhizobiaceae; genus Mesorhizobium; species Mesorhizobium caraganae. Next base: position 34,187 of record NZ_JAFCGY010000011.1, read on the forward strand.
GGCCTGCTCAGGGCGCGATGCTTGACGCAAACCGGCTTTTGATGTCGATACGCCGGCAAAGACGGCTTAGAAACAGCATGGTCTCATGAACGCGTTACCAGCTAATCCTCCTGGCGAGAGCCATGCCGCGCTGCTCGACAGGCTGGGCAGTCGTTCGATTGTCTTTGTCGGCCTGATGGGCGCCGGCAAGACAGCGATCGGCCGCAAGGTAGCGGCCATGCTGTCGCTGCCGTTCATCGACAGCGACCAGGAGATCGAAAGCGTGTCGCGCATGACCGTGCCGGAGCTGTTCGAACGCTATGGCGAGACCGAATTCCGGGCGCTCGAGCAGCGCGTCATCCTGCGCCTCCTGGAAAACGGCCCGCAGGTGCTGTCGACCGGCGGCGGCGCCTTCATGAATGCGCAGACGCGCGACGCGATCGCGTCGCATGGTGTCTCGGTGTGGCTGAAGGCCGAGCTCGATCTGTTGATGGAGCGCGTCTCCAAGAAGCAGAACCGGCCCTTGCTCAAAAACCCCGATCCGCGCGCCGTGCTCGAGCGATTGATGGGCGAACGATATCCGGTCTATGCGACCTCCGACGTCACCGTGGCGACACGCGACGACCGCAAGGAGGTCATTGCGACCGAGGTCGTCGACGCATTGTGCGGGCATTTCGGCATTCCGGCCACCACGGCGCCGGACGAGGTGAGGTCATGAGCGAGCCGGTCACTGTCGAGGTCGGCCTTGGCGAGCGCGCCTATGACATCCTGATCGGCCCCGGCCTTCTGGCGCGCGCCGGCGCCGAGATATCGCGCCGCCTGCCCGGCACGAGGGCGGCGGTGGTCACCGACGAAAATGTCGCGGCGACACATCTCGACGCGCTGAAGGCCGGTCTGGAAACAGGCGGCATCCAGCCTGCTGTCATCACCTTGCCGGCCGGCGAAAAGACCAAGAGCTTTGCCCATCTCGAAGAGGTGGTCGACGGCGTGCTGGCCGCCAGACTGGAGCGTGGCGATGTCGTCATCGCGCTCGGCGGCGGGGTCATCGGCGACCTCACCGGCTTTGCCTCCGGGATCGTGCGCCGCGGCATGAATTTCGTCCAGATTCCGACGTCGCTCTTGGCGCAGGTCGATTCCTCCGTCGGCGGCAAGACCGGCATCAACAGCCCGCGCGGCAAGAATCTGGTTGGCGTCTTCCACCAGCCGAAGCTGGTGCTGGCCGACACCGAGGTGCTCGACACGCTGCCGATCCGCGAATTCCGCGCCGGCTATGCCGAGCTCGCCAAATACGGGCTGATCGACCGGCCAGCGTTTTTCGCCTGGCTGGAAGAGAACTGGACAAACGTATTCGCCGGCGGTGCGGAGCGGGCCGAGGCGATTGCCGAAGCCTGCCGCGCCAAGGCCGATGTCGTTGCCCGCGACGAGTTCGAAACCGGCGACCGCGCGCTGCTCAATCTTGGGCACACATTCGGCCATGCGCTGGAAGGGGCAACACAGTATGACGGCGCCCGTCTCGTCCACGGCGAAGGCGTCGCCATCGGTATGGCGCTGGCGCATCGCTTTTCCGCACGGCTCAACCTGGCCAGTCCGGACGACGCGGCAAGGGTCGAGGCGCATCTGCGCGCCGTCGGCCTGCCTTGGCGCATGTCCGACATCCCTGGCGAACTGCCCGACGCCGAGGCGCTGCTTGGCTTCATCACCCAGGACAAGAAAGTGTCGCGCGGCGCGTTGACCTTCATCCTGACGCGCGGCATCGGCCAGGCTTTTATCGCCAAGGATGTGCCGGCGTCCGAAGTGCTGTCGTTCCTCAGGGAAAACCATCCGGCCAACGGGAAAGCCGGCTGAGATGGACACCGGCTGGATCGTTGTCGCCGTCCTCGCCATCCTCATCCTGTTTTTCATTGCCGTGCGCACGCGCCTGCTTGCCATGTTCGGCTATGAGCTGTCACGCATCGAGCCGCAGCGCTCCACCCAGGATGAGTTGCGCGGTGCGGTCGACGATTTCCGCCGTGACGGCCAGATGGTGCGCGAGGACCGCGACCGTGTCGGCGGCCTGTTCGACCTTGACGAGCTCGAAGTCTCCGACATCATGGTCCACCGCACCAATATGCGCTCGGTCAATGCCGACAATGCGCCGGAAGCGGTGGTGCGCGAGATCCTGCAGAGCCCGCACACTCGCATGCCGCTGTGGAAGGGCTCGCTCGACAACATTGTCGGTGTGCTGCACGCCAAGGACCTGCTGAGATCGCTGAACGAGGTCGGCAACGACTTTACCAAGATCGACGTGATGAAGATCGCGTCCAAGCCGTGGTTCGTGCCCGACACCACGACCTTGCAGGAACAGCTCAACGCCTTCCTGCGTGCCAAGGCGCATTTCGCCATCGTCGTCGACGAGTATGGCGAGGTCGAAGGTCTGGTGACACTGGAGGACATCATCGAGGAGATCGTCGGCGAGATCGCCGACGAGCACGATGTCGACATCCAGGGTGTGAAGCAGGAGGCCGACGGCTCCGTCGTCGTCGACGGCACGGTGCCGATCAGGGATCTCAACCGGGCGCTCGACTGGAACCTGCCGGATGAGGAAGCCACCACCATTGCCGGGCTGGTCATCCACGAGACGCAGTCGATCCCCGAGGAAAAGCAGGCCTTTACCTTCCACGGCAAGCGCTTCGTGGTGATGAAGCGCGACAAGAACCGGATCGCCAAGATCAGGATCCGGCCCGCGGGGGAAGTTAGCTAAGTTCGGCCGTGGATATCACAATTCCCTAGTCGAGCGCTGGCTTAGCGTCGCGCCGGTTTCAGCATCGATCGCAGCCAAGCTGACATCATAACCCCAGAGGCTTCGGATATGGCGAAGCGTCGCGTCACGGCTCTTGCCGTCGAGCATGATGCCGTTCTTGACATTGTGCTGCAGCCGCAGATGCCGGTCGCCCAGCAGATCGACGTCGACGACCTGGATGTCGGGACGGCTGGCGCCGATATCGTAGCTTTGCGCGAGCGCCGACCGTATCCTGGCATAGCCGCGCTCATTGTGGATCGAGGCCACCTCATAGTGTGGCTCGTCGGCACCGTCGGCGAGCACGAAGAGCCGCCATTTGCGGATCAGCGTCGGGCTTAGATATTGGCGGATGAAGGATTCGTCGCGGTGGTTTGCCCAGGCGTCGAGCAAGGTGTCGCGCCAGTCGCCGCGGCCGGCGATGTCGGGAAACCAGTCGCGGTCCTCGGCGGTCGGCGCGGTCGAGATGCGCTGGATGTCCTGCATCATGTCGAGACCCAGCGCATAGGGATTGATGCCGGAAAAGCGCGGGTCGTCATAGGCCGGCTGGAAGATGACGTTGGAGTGGTTGCGCAGGATCTCCAGCATGGCGCCTTCGTTGATGCGGCCGCGATCGAACAGCGTGTTCATGAGCGTGTAATGCACGAAGGTGGCGCAGCCTTCGTTCATCACCTGGGTTTGCCGCTGCGGGTAGAAATATTGAGCGACGACACGCACGATCCTGACGATCTCGCGCTGCCAGGGCTCGAGGACGAGGCTGTTCTTCTCGAGGAAATAGAGCAGGTTTTCCTCCGGCAGATTGAGCGATTTCTTCCGCTCGGCAAGGATTTCGTCCCCTGCTTCCGGCTTGCTCTTGCCCTGCGAGGGCGGCAGTGTCCGCCACAGATCGTTGAAGGAGCGCTCCTCGTATTCGAGACGTTCGCGCAGTCCCTCGCGCTGTTGCTCCGACGACAGTTTCGGCGGCCGGCGGTAACGGAACACACCTTGCTCCATCAGCGCATGCGCGGAATCCAGGATCGCCTCCACGGCGGCCATGCCATGCCGTTCCTCGCACCGGGCTATGTAGCTCTTGGCGAAGTCCAGATAGCTCAGGATGCCGCCGGCATCCGTCCATTGCCGGAAGAGATGATTGTTCTTGAAGAAATGGTTGTGCCCGAGCGCGGCATGCGCGGTCACCAAGGCCTGCAGGGCCATGGTGTTTTCTTCCATGAGGTAGACGATGCAGGGGTTGGAGTTGATGACGATCTCGTAGGCCAAACCCCGCGCGCCCTTGCGGTAGAGAAGCTCGTCGTGGAGAAAACGTTTGCCGAACGACCAGTGCCGGTACATCAGCGGCATGCCGATCGACGAATAGGCGTCGAGCATCTGCTGCGAGGAAATGATCTCCATCTGCACCGGATAGATGTCGAGGCGAAGCTCTTCGCGGCCGATCGCTTCGATCTCGTCATAGACCCGGGACAGTTTGTTGAAATCCCAGTCGGACCCGGAAAACAGCAGTTCGGACTTGCGCGCCTGGCTGACCATTGCCGAAGCCCTCAAGCGCTCTTGCGCAGGTCGGGCTGCCTGGCAAACAGCTCGCGGAAGACCGGGTATATGTCGGCCGGCGCGGCAATGCGCCTCATCTGGAAGTTCGGCCATTTGCCGTCGACGGCGTTGTAGGCGCGCCAAAGCGACGTGCCGTTCTCGGTCGAGCCGAAAATGTGGCTTTCCCGTTCGTCGATGATCTCCACATAGGCGAAATACTGGCAAAGCCGCATGAGCTTGCGGTCGAGCAGTTCTATGCAGCGCTCGGAGTCGGTGGCGAAATTGTCGCCGTCGGAGGCCTGGGCGGCATAGATGTTCCATTCGGACGCCGGATAGCGCTCTTCGATGATGCGATGCATCTCCTCGAGCGCCGTGGAAACGATGGTGCCGCCGCTCTGGGTGTGGTGAAAGAAGGTGTGCTCGTCCACTTCCTGGGCTTCATGGGTGTGGCGAATGAAAACGAGTTCCGTCCGCTCATAACGCCGCGTCAGGAACAGATGCAGCAGCACGAAGAAGCGTTTGGCCAGATCCTTCTCGCGCTCGCCCATCGATCCGGAGACGTCCATCAGGCAGAACATGACGGCGCTGGCATTCGGCCGCGGCTGAGGGTCGAAGCGATTGAAGCGAATGTCGACCGGATCGACATAGGCGATCCGCCTGCGCCGGCGCTCCAGCCGATCGAGCTCTTCGCGCAGAGCCTCGATGCGTTCGCCTGTCTTTGCCCCCGGCGGCCTGGATTCCAGCTCGGCGATCTGCTGGGCGATGGCGTCCACGTCGGCCTGCTTTGGACGCCTGAGCGCGATGCGGCGCCCGTGGCTGTTGCGCATCGTGCGCCCGACATTGATGTTGGTCGGCGCGCCGCTTGCCGCGAAGCCCGCCCGCCTCGGCTTGAAGCTGAGTATCTGCTTGAGGCTGAGCTTGACCAGATCCGGCAGCTCGAGGTCCTCGAAGAAGAGGTCGAGCACTTCCTCGCGCGACAGCACGAAGCGGAAGTCGTCCTCGGATTCCGTGGTCCCCGGAGCCGAGCCGTAGCCTCCGCCGCCGCCAGGCTTGTCGATAAGATCGCCAGGGTTGAACGTCCGGTTGCCGGGCAGGATGTGCTGGCGCCGGCCGCTGTCCTTGTCGTCGCCGAAGGTCGGTTCACCGGTGCCCTTGCGCGGAATCGGCACGGCGTGCTCGCGATCGAGCTCGGCGATGCCGCCGGCGCGGACCTTGTCGCGGATGCTGCGCTTGAGCTCTTCGCGGGCGCGCCTGAGGAAGCGCTGGCGATTCCCAAGGCTTTTGTCCTTCGGGTTCAGGCGGCGGTCGATGAAGATCGGCATGGAACCGTCCCGGCTTTGCTCAACCCGCTTTGTTCACGCGCATGTACCAGTCGACCAACCGGCGCACCTGCCGCTGGGTATAGCCGCGTTCCACCATCCGCTGCACGAATTCGTTGTGCCGCTTCTCCGTGACGCTGTCCTGCTTGGAGCCGAAGCTGATCACCGGCAGCAGGTCCTCGACCTGGCCGAACATGCGCTTCTCGATGACCTCGCGAAGCTTTTCGTAGCTCGTCCAGGACGGATTGCGGCCATGGTTGCGCGCCCGGGCGCGCAAGGTGAATTTGACCACTTCGTTGCGGAAGTCCTTGGGATTGGCGATGCCGGCCGGCTTCTCGACCTGCGACAACTCCTTGTCCAGGACCTCACGGTTGAGAATCTGCCCGGTGTCGGGGTCCTTGTAGTCCTGATCCTCGATCCAGGCATCGGCATAGGCGATATAGCGGTCGAAAAGGTTCTGACCGTACTCGCTGTAGGATTCCAGATAGGCTTTCTGGATCTCGTGACCGATGAACTCGGCATAGCGGGCCGCGAGTTCCGACTTGATGAATTCGAGATAGGCGGCTTCCGTTTGCTTCGGGAATTGCTCGCGCTTGATCGCCTCCTCGAGGATGTACATCAGGTGCACGGGGTCGGCCGCCACCTCCTTGGTGTCGTAATTGAACGTCTGCGACAGGATCTTGAAGGCGAAGCGCGTGCTGACCCCGGTCATGCCCTCGTCGACGCCGGCGGCGTCGCGATATTCCTGGACCGACTTGGCTTTCGGATCGACCTCCTTGAGGTTCTCGCCGTCATAGGCGCGCATCTTGGTGTAGAGCGACGAGTTCTCGTGTTCGGCAAGACGGGTCGAGACGGTGAAGCGGCTGAGAATGTCCAGCACTTCCGGGGCGCAGGGGCTGCTTGCCAGTTCGCTTTCGCGCAGCAGCTTCTCGTAGATTTGCCTTTCCTCGGTGATGCGCAGGCAATAGGGAACCTTGACCACGAGGATGCGGTCGAGGAAGGCCTCGTTGTTCTTGTTGTTCTTGAACTGCTGCCATTCCGATTCGTTGGAATGGGCAACGACGATGCCCTGATAGGGGAAGGCGCCGAAATTCTCGGTGCCGTTGTAGCTGCCTTCCTGGGTTGCCGTCAGCAATGGGTGCAGCACCTTGATGGGCGCCTTGAACATCTCGACGAATTCGAGCAGCCCTTGCGTGGTCCGGTTGAGGCCGCCGCTGTATGAATAGGCGTCAGGATCCGATTGGCTGAAATTCTCCAACTGCCTGATGTCGACCTTGCCGACCAGCGCCGAGACGTCCTGATTGTTCTCGTCGCCGGGCTCGGTCTTGGCGATGGCGACCTGCCGCAGCCGCGACGGCATCAGCTTGACGACGCTGAATTTGGAGATGTCGCCCGACAGTTCGTCGAGGCGCTTGGCCGCCCAGGGCGAAATCAGTCCGTTCAGGCGGCGGCGGGCGATGCCGTATTTATCCTCCAGCAGATCGCCCATGCGGTCGGGATGGAAAAGGCCGAGCGGCGATTCGAAGACGGGGCTGATCTTGTTGCCGACCTTCAGCGTGTAGATCGGGCGCTCCTCCATCAGCTTCTTCAGCCGTTCAGCCAGCGAGGATTTGCCGCCGCCGACCGGACCGAGGAGATAGAGGATCTGCTTGCGCTCCTCGAGCCCCTGCGAGGCGTAGCGGAAATATCCGGCGATGCGCTCGATCGTATCCTCCATTCCGTAGAAATCGGAAAAGGAGGGATAGACCTTGACGGTGCGGTTGGAGAAAATGCGACCGAGCCGCTCGTCCTTGCTGGTGTCGATCAGGTTCGGTTCGCCGATGGCCTCGACCATACGCTCTGGCGCCGAGGCATACATGGATTTGTCCTCGCGGCAGGCAAGCAGATATTGCTGGAGACTGATCTCTTCCTGGGCCGCGTTGGAATAAATCTCCGAAAACAGGTCGAAGACGTCTGATTGATTCTCGCGCATGATGCTTCGCCTCGGAGCCGACCGGCAGCCAATCGGCTCATCGCTCCATCAACTGCCGGAAAGCAGTGTGGTTCCCTTCTCCTGAAGGGACAGTGCACCGCACTCCGACATTGGCCTTCGGGGATGCCCGATTCGGCCGAAAATGCTCGCCTAATAAGATACGTGGTGATTGCTGGCGGAGCGTCAAGGAGAGGATTTGTTTTCGCACCGAAAGTTGTCATTTTTGGTTCGTAGGTGAGGTGCGTGGCGAGCGTCCGCGCGCTGTCGCCTAAACTTGGCCGGAGATGACGATGATCGATCGACGCAGCTTCATCGCGGCATCCATCGCAGCGATGCTGGCTGCCGGTGGAACGGCAGCTAAGCCGCTGCGCCAGCCGCAACCGCAGACGTTCGACTATGGACCGGCCAAGCTCGACGTGTACGCGCCGGCCGGCGCGAAGAACCTGCCGGTGGTGTTTTTCGTCCATGGCGGCGCCTGGCGGTTCGGCAAGCGCAGCCAGGTCGGCGCCAAGCCGGGTTTCCTGCTCGCCAATGGCTTCTGCTTCGTCTCCATCGACTATCGCATGCTGCCGGAGGCCGATGTAGCCACCCAGGCTAGTGACGTGGAACAAGCCTATGCCTATGTCAGGGCCAACATCGCCCGGCATGGCGGCGATCCGGACCGCATCGTCGGCATGGGCCATTCGGCCGGCTGCCATCTGATCGCGCTGACCGGCATGCGCGGCGGACTGCCCGGCGTCGCCGCGCTGATCCTCGACGACACCAGGGCCTATGATCTTGCCGCGCTATCCAGGAATGGCGGCATGGTTCGGGCCTATGCGCGTGTCTTCTCCGACCCGGCACAATGGGCGGCTCTGTCGCCGGCGAGCTATGTCGACGGGCGCAAGCATCCGCCGACCTTCATCGCCTATTCGCGCGCCGATGGCCGCGAAGAGCAATCGACGGCCTTTGCCAAGCGCCTGCGCGCCACCGGCACGGCGGTGACGCTGTTCGACGGTAGCGCATACACGCATATGTCGATCAACCATGACTTTGGCGAGGACGGCGATGCGTTGACGGCCGCAACGCTGGCGTTCTTGAAATCGACGGTCGCCTGATCGCCCAACCCGAGCCGTCCTGGATCAGACCAAAAGCGCCGGCGGGATATTGCCGTGCCGGCACTTGCAGGTGCTATTGCACTCTTCGATCGTGTGCTTTGTGCCGCCAACCGGAGAGAATTTCATGAATGGCGCCGACCTGCTGTGTGACGTGCTTCTGGCCAATGACGTCACGGTCTGTTTCGCCAATCCCGGCACGTCGGAAATGCATTTCGTTGCCGCACTCGACCGCAAGCCTGAGATGCGGTGCGTGCTCGGCCTTTTCGAAGGCGTGGTGACGGGTGCAGCCGACGGCTATGCGCGCATGACCGATCGCCCGGCGGCTACGCTGCTGCATACCGGGCCGGGCCTGGCCAATGGACTGGCCAATATGCACAACGCAAGGCGTGCGCGCAGCCCGATGATCAACATTGTCGGCGACCACGCCTCCTACCATCTGCCGCTCGATGCGCCGCTGACCAGCGACATAGAAGGCCTGGCGGCGCCGATGTCGAATTGGGTCGGCCGCGTCAAAGGCCCGGCCGATATCGTGCCTGCCGCGGAGGCCGCTTTCCGCGCCTCGTTGACCCCACCTGGTGTTACGACGCTGATCCTGCCGGCGGACGCCGCCTGGGGCGAGGTCGACGCAATTTCACCTGGCAAGGTCAGGCTGGCGCCGTTGCCCGCTGTCGACATGGCGGCTGTGCGCAAGGTCGCCGAAGCAATCCGCGCCGAGCCGGGCCGTGTCGGCATGGTGGTGCGCGGGCAGGCGGCGCGGGCCGATGCGCTTGAAATCGCAGGTCGAATCGCGGCGACCGGCGATGTCCGCCTGTTCAGCGAGGTTCTGATCGCCCGCATGCAGCGCGGCCGCGGGCGATTCGCGCCGACGCGCATTCCCTATCCGGTCGATGCGGCGACAACGACCCTCCGGGATATCGACGTGCTGGTGCTGGTCGGGGCGAAGGAGCCGGTGGCGTTCTTTGCCTATCCTGGCAAGCCGGGACGGCTGGTCCGAGACGATTGCCAGGTGCTCTCGCTGGCGGCGCATGGCGAGGATCTGAAGGCGGCGCTGGAGGCGTTGGCCGGCGAGCTCGGCATCAAGCTGACGCAGCAGTTCACCGCTGCAACGGCCTTTCCAGACGAGCCGACGCCAAACGGCAGACTGACGGACGATGCAATCGCACTGTCGGTTGCGCGCAAGCTCCCCGCCAATGCCATCGTCTGTGACGAAGCGGTCACCTCGGCCAGGCGATTCTTTGCGCTGTCGGCATATGCGGCCCCGCACGACTACATGATGGGCACGGGCGGATCGATCGGCGGCGGCATTCCGATGGCAACCGGGGCGGCGATCGCCTGTCCGGACCGCAAGGTGATCAATCTCGAGGCCGACGGCAGTGGCATGTACACGGTGCAGGGACTGTGGACGCAGGCGAGGGAAAAGCTCGACGTGGTCACAATCGTGTTTTCCAACCGGACCTACGCCATTCTGCATGGCGAGATGACGAATGTCGGTGTCAATTCGATCGGCGAGAACGCCAGGCGTATGCTCGATCTCGACCATCCCGCGCTGGACTGGGTTGCACTGGCCAATGGCATGGGTATCGAGGCGGCCCGCGCCGATACGTGCGAACGCTTCGACGCGCTGCTCGACAGCGCGGTGTCGCGACCCGGACCGTTTCTGATCGAAGCGGTGATCTGAAGCGCTTACCAGCGGGTCTTTTCGCCTGGGGCTGCCGGTTCGATGGCCAGCGCATGGACGCCGGCCTTCAGCTCCGCCGCCAGCAGTTCGTTGACGGCGCGGTGGCGGTCGATGCGGCTCATGCCGGCAAAGACGGGCGAGACGATGCGGACACGGAAATGCGTCTCGCCGGTGCCGTCATAGGCGCCGTGATGGTCGGAGCCGTGGTGATGGTGGCCGGCATGGAGATGACTTTCATTGACGATAACCAGCCGCTCCGGCGAAAATGCCTTGTTCAGCTTGTCTTCCATGGTCGCCTGTATGGACATCGCCGTTTCCCTTCACCATATCTGCAAGGCGTGGTCGGGAAATCGGGATCGATCTCGCCGGGCCGCCTCAAAAATCACCATTCGCCCTGCTTTATGCCGCGATTCAGCGGTTAGGGCGATCATCGCGGAAATGTCAATTCTTGTTTCGCACGTGCGAACAGCCCATAAATGGGTGAGATGAAATCGTACCCCAAATATTTCGAGAAGATTCGGATCCGTCCCGAAAAGGACGCGGAGCTGAAGTCGCGCTCGCCAATCTGCCAGTGGGACGGCTGCAAGGAGGCCGGCACCCATCGCGCGCCGGTCGGTCGCATGAAGGAGGGCGAGTATTTTCAGTTCTGCTTCGACCACGTGCGCGAATACAACAAGGGTTTCAATTACTTCTCCGGCGTGCCGGATACCGAGATCGCCCGCTTCCAGAAGGAGGCGATGACCGGCCACCGGCCGACATGGAAGATGGGCCTCGCCGGCGCTTCGACGCGCTCCTCCCCCGATATGGCGCAGATGCGCTCCGGCCGCGCCGGCTATTACAACCGTATGCGCGACCCGTTCGACCTGTTCAAAGGCCCGAAAGACCCGCGCGAGGCGCGCGAACGCAAGGCCAAGCCGCTTGAGGCCAAGGCGCTGGAAACGCTTGGCCTTGATACAAAGGCGACTGGCAAGGACATCAAGGCGCGCTATAAGGAACTTGTGAAGCGCCACCATCCGGATGCGAATGGCGGCGACAGAGGTTCGGAAGACCGGTTCCGCGATGTGCTGCAGGCCTATCGCGTGCTCAAGCAGGCGGGTTTGTGCTGAGCGACCCAACGGTTCGTGTCGCTTTCCAACTTTCATAAGGGTGGAAAAGGCTCTAAGACCGCCCCCGGACAAAATCGATTGCCGGCGAAATCAGTCTTTTCGCCCGTGGAGACGTGGATAGAGATGAACAAGGTCGATCGCGACATCGCCAATTTGCCGGACACGACGGTGTCGGTGAAGGAAAAATTCGGCTTCGAGTCCAAGATGGTGGTGCCGGCCTATTCGGTAACCAGCGAGCATGTGCCGGACATCGATCCGGACTATCTGTTCGACAAGGCGACGACGCTGGCGATCCTTGCCGGCTTTGCCTACAACCGCCGCGTCATGGTGTCTGGCTATCACGGCACCGGCAAGTCGACCCACATCGAACAGGTCGCCGCCCGCCTCAACTGGCCTTGCGTGCGCGTCAACCTCGACAGCCATGTCAGCCGTATCGACCTCGTCGGCAAGGACGCCATCGTCGTCAAGGACGGCTTGCAGATCACCGAATTCCGCGACGGAATCCTGCCCTGGGCCTACCAGCACAATGTCGCGCTGTGCTTCGACGAGTATGATGCCGGACGTCCCGACGTGATGTTCGTCATCCAGCGCGTGCTGGAATCGTCGGGCCGCCTGACGCTGCTCGACCAGAGCCGCGTCATCCGTCCGCATCCGGCCTTCCGGCTGTTTTCGACCGCCAACACGGTTGGCCTTGGCGACACCACCGGCCTCTATCACGGCACGCAGCAGATCAACCAGGCGCAGATGGACCGCTGGTCGATCGTCACCACACTGAACTATCTGCCGCACGACAATGAGGTGAACATCGTGCTGGCCAAGGCCAAGCACTATCGCGACGGCAAGGGCAAGGACATCGTCAACAAGATGGTACGCGTCGCCGACATGACGCGCTCGGCCTTCATCAATGGCGATCTGTCGACGGTGATGAGCCCGCGTACCGTCATCACCTGGGCCGAAAATGCCGAAATCTTCGGCAATATCGGCATGGCGTTCCGGCTGACCTTCCTCAACAAATGCGACGAGCTCGAACGTTCGGTGGTTGCCGAGTTCTACCAGCGCGCCTTTGGCGAGGATCTGCCTGAGAGCGCCGCCAACGTGGTGCTGGGGTAACATCGCTCCATGGGAACCGGTCGGACGTTCCTGTGGGGCTTCTCAATCCTCTGCTTTGGTCTCTCTCAGGCAGCTATGGCCCAGAACGAACCCTTCAAACCTGGGCAGACCTGGACCTATCACGGTGCGACGCCAATATCGTCGCGGGTGATCATAGGCGCAGTCGACAATCTGAAAGGGGAAGATCAACCGATCGTGTCGATTTCAGTTACCGATGCGCCGATGCCGAATGACGGAAAGCCGCTGCAAACAGTTCCCCACCTCCCTTTAGCAGCTGACGTGCTTAGGAAGAGTGTGGTTGAGCTTGAGGGGATTAGACCAGTTCCCGACGGCTTCGGCCATGGATACAGTCTGTGGAGACAGGCATATGACAGTGGCAGGGGTGGCTACTTTACAATCCCGGTGCAAGAGATTGTCGGCATTCTGCGCACTCAGCTCACCCAGCAGCCGGCTGCGAAATAGAGATAGATAATGGCGGGTCCGGGCGACAACACGCGCAACAAGTCGAAAACGGGCTCTGAAGCCGACAGCTTCAAGCGCGCTGTGACCGTCTGCATGCGCGCCATTGCCGGCGACAAGGAGCTTGAGGTTGGCTTCGCCAAGGACCGGCCCGCCCTTGCCGGCAGCCGCGCCCGGTTGCCGGAACTGCCGAAGAAAGCGTCGAAAGAGGACATCGCGATTACCCGCGGTCTCGGTGATTCCATGGCCCTGAAGCGCGCCTGCCACGATCAGCGCATCCACACCAAGCTGGCGCCGGAAGGCAAACTGGCGCGCTCGATCTATGACGCCGTCGAGCAGGCCCGGGTCGAAGCGATCGGCAGCCGCGCCATGCTGGGCGTCGCCGACAATATCGGCTCGATGCTGGAGGACAAATACGCCAAGGCCAATCTCGTCGACGTCAAGGACAAGGCCGACGCGCCGATCGAGGAGGCGCTTGCGCTCATGGTGCGCGAGAAGCTGACCGGACGGCCGATTCCGAAGAGCGGCGAGCGGCTGGTCGAACTCTGGCGGCCCTGGGTCGAGGAGAAGGCCAAGGCCGATCTCGACGGACTGTCAGCCAAGCTCGGCGACCAGCAGGCCTTCGCCCGCGTCGTGCGCGATATGCTTGCGTCCATGGAGATGGCCGAGGAACTCGGCGACGACCAGGAGACCGAAGACTCCGAGGACAATGACGAGAACCAGCCGCAAGGCGAGGAGCAAAGCGAGGAGGGCGGCGAAGACGATTCCGGCTCCGAGCAGTCGCAGTCCGAGGATGCTGAAGCGTCGGCGGACGACGAACAGTCCTCCGAGACGGAGGCGTCAGACGCCACCGCCGACGATTTGTCCGACGATGACGACGCGGACGCCGAAACGCCGGGCGAAGCGCGCCGCAACGACAATCCCTTCACCAATCTGCCGAAGGAAATCGACTACAAGGTCTTTACCACCGCCTTCGACGAGACGGTCGGTGCGGAAGAGCTGTGCGAGGAGGAAGAACTCGACCGGCTGCGCGCCTTCCTCGACAAGCAACTGGCCAATCTCTCCGGCGTCGTCGGCCGGCTCGCCAACCGGCTGCAGCGGCGCCTGATGGCGCAGCAGAACCGCTCCTGGGATTTCGACCTCGAGGAAGGCTATCTCGACCCGGCGCGCCTGGTGCGTGTCGTCATCGACCCGATGCAGCCGCTGTCGTTCAAGCAGGAGCGCGATACCAAATTCCGCGACACGGTGGTGACGCTGGTGCTCGACAATTCGGGCTCGATGCGCGGCCGGCCGATCACCGTTGCCGCGACCTGCGCCGACATTCTGGCGCGCACGCTGGAGCGCTGCGGCGTCTCGGTCGAGATTCTCGGCTTCACCACAAGGGCGTGGAAAGGCGGCCAGGCGCGCGAGAAGTGGCTGAAGGACGGCAAGCCGCCAAATCCCGGCCGGCTCAACGATCTGCGCCACATCATCTACAAATCTGCCGACCATCCGTGGCGGCGGGCCAGGCGCAATCTCGGCCTGATGATGCGCGAGGGCCTGCTCAAGGAAAACATCGACGGCGAGGCGTTGCTGTGGGCGCACAACCGGCTGATCGCCCGGCCCGAACAGCGCAAGATCCTGATGATGATCTCGGACGGCGCGCCGGTCGACGATTCGACGCTGTCGGTCAATCCGGGCAATTATCTCGAGCGCCATCTGCGCGCCGTCATCGAGCTGATCGAGACACGCTCGCCGGTCGAGCTTTTGGCCATCGGCATCGGTCATGACGTCACCCGCTATTACCGGCGCGCCGTCACCATTGTCGATGCCGAGGAACTGGCCGGCGCCATGACCGAGCAGCTGGCCTCGCTGTTTGCCGAGGAAAACGCGCGCGACACGCGCCGCGGCGGCTATCGGCGCGCCGGATGATCTCCTTGCGCGGTGGCTTCAGGCAGACGCTCTTCGCCGCCACTGCCTTGTTTTGCATGGCTCTGCCGGCATTTGCTGCGGGACGTACTCCGGTCGAGTCGGTCGAAGTCTCGGCACGCCCGATCAGCGCCTTCCATATAGGCGGCGCCGACAAACAGTTCGGTCCGCTGGAGTTCGTCGGCGGTCTTGAGATGACCTCGACGACGCGCGATTTCGGAGCGCTGTCGGCGTTTCGCTTCCTCAAACCTGGCGGCGATTTCATCGGCGTCGCCGATACAGGCTTCTGGTTTTTCGGCACCATAGCCCACGACGCCGACAAGCGGCCGTCCGGTATCCAGAATTTCCGCATGCAGCAGATGGTCGATGCCTCGGGCCGGCCGATCGACAAGAAATGGCAGGTCGACGCCGAAGGCCTGGCGGTCAAGGATGGCATCGCTACCGTCGGCTTCGAGCGCGACCAGCGCGTCGCCCAGTTCAAGATCGACCCCGACAATATGAAGGCGCCGTTCAAGCAGCTGAATTTCCTGGTTCCAGCCCGGGAACTCAGGCAGAACCGCGGCTTCGAGACCGTCACCCACGCCAATCCCTACGGCCAGCACGAGGGCGGGTTGGTCGTGGTTTCGGAAAAGAGCCTGGACAAGGCCGGCAACATCTATGCCGCCATCATCGAAGGGCCGCACAAGGGCGTCTTTACCGTCAAGCGCAATGGTGATTTCGATATCACCGACGGCGCCTTCCTGCCGGACGGCGACCTTCTGCTCTTGGAGCGCAGTTTCTCGATGGCTGGCGGGGTGAAGATGCGGCTCAGACGCATCTATGGCGAAAGCGTCGAGAAGGGCGCTGTCGCCGACGGACCGGTGCTGATGGAAGCCGATATGGGCTATCAGATCGACAATATGGAAGGGCTCGACGTCTGGACCCGCGACGACGGTGCGGTGATGGTGTCGCTGATCTCGGACGACAACCACTCGATCCTGCAGCGCAACCTCTATCTGGAATTCATCCTGCACCAGGATTGAGCCGACCGGATTTCTGCTTTCCGTCTGCAACCATGCACGGTTTGGCAACGCCGAATCTGCAAACTGCCGTGTAATCCCGTGCCGCGTCAGTTGCGATCCGGATGGCTGCGCGCCTTACGCTTGCCTTTCCGTTTGTCCCGCCGTTTCCAATCCCTGCCTGGCTTGAGCAGGCTGATCATGCCGCTTTTGTGAAAATACTTTAGTCACGACTTGACAATTTTTCGACATAGTAATACTCAAGTCCATGCTTGACTATTCCGAGATCGACAGCATCCTGCGGGCTCTTGTCGAGCCCACCCGCCGCCAGATCCTGGAAAGGCTGACCCGCGGACCGGCGACCGTCAGCCAACTGGCGGAGCCGTTCGGCATGACCTTTGCCGCAGTGCTGCAGCATCTGCAGGCGCTGGAAGCCTGCGGGCTGATCCGCAGTGAAAAGATCGGGCGGGTGCGCACCTGCCGGATCGAACCGGGCGGGCTCGCTCCGCTCGCCGACTGGATCGCGGAACGCCGCATACCGGCGGAACGCCACCTTGACCGCCTTGGCCAGATCCTCGCCGAGACAGACCCCAAAGACCAATCCCCCAAGAAGAACCAGGACAAGGATCAGAAGCAATGAACCAGACCGCCCCCGTAGACGACCACTCCGTCATCCACTCCACTTTCACCATCGAGCGCACCTATCCGCAGTCACCGGCCAAGGTCTTTCATGCTTTTGCCGACAAGGCGACGGTGCGGCGCTGGCGCGTCGACGGCCACGGCTTCACCATCGCTGAATTCAGCTTCGACTTCCGAGTCGGCGGCGCCGAGGTGTCTCGGTTCAGCTACCAGGGCGGCCCGGAGATCAGGCTCGACGCACAGTTTCAGGACATCGTTCCGGACAGGCGCATTGTGTTCTCCTACCGGATGGCAATCGGGCCGCAGCCAATGTCTGCGTCGCTGACCACCGTCGAGCTGTCGCCATCCGGCGAGGGCACTCGCCTGACTTTCACCGAACAGGGCGTGTTCTTCGATGGTGTCGATTCGGCGCAGGGCCGCGAAGAGGGCACGCGCGGCCTTTTGGAGGCTCTTGCCGCCGAACTGTCGAGATAGCTTCCATCCGCAGCGTGCGGATCCAAGCGATCTCCCGCCTGTTCTCACAGGCGGCCGCTAGAGCCGGTTGGTTGCGATCCAGATGACGTGGCGCGCGCCGCGCTTGCTATTGGCGCGCGTGTTTACCTCGTCCACGGCAAAACCCGCTTGCTTGAGCCGGCGCGTGAAGCCGCTGTCCGGCCCTTGCGACCATACCGCCAGCACACCGCCGGGCTTGAGCGCGGAGCGAGCGGCGGCGAGGCCGGCGGTGCCGTAGAGGGCGTCATTGCCCTTGTAGACGATGCCTTCGGGACCATTGTCGACGTCGAGCAGGATGGCGTCCCAGGCCGCCTTGTCGGATCTTATGATGTGTCCGACATCGGCCTCGCGGACGCTTACACGGGGATCGTCGAGACAGCCGGCAAACAGCGCTGCCAAAGGGCCGCGCGCCCACGCAATGACCGCCGGGACAAGCTCGGCGACTGTGATGCCTGCGTCGGCGCCAAGTTCGGCAAGCGCTGCGCGCAGCGTAAAGCCCATGCCGAGGCCGCCGATCAGGATTTTCGGTCGGCTGTGTCCGGCAATCCTGTCGCAGGACAGTTTTGCCAGCTCTTCCTCGGAACCGCTGAGGCGGCTGTTCATCAGCTCGTTGGTGCCGAGCATGATCGAAAATTCAGTTCCGCGCTGCTTGAGGCGCAATTCCTGGCCGCCGTCCGGCGTTTTGGCCGAGTCGAGCTGGACCCAGGGGATCACAACCTAGACCGCTACGGCCGGCTGGCTCCAGCGAGCGGCGAGCAGCCGGTAGGGAATCAGCGCCACCACGGCGATGATCAGCTTCACCGAGAGGTCGCCGAGCGCCCAGGATACCCAGCGCATGGTCTCGACCGGCAGCACGCCCATCAGCGGCGCCGTCTCCAGCGCAAAGCCGTCGTTCGGGCCGGCAACGGCGAACGCGGCCGAAAAGGCGACGCTGAAGAACACCAGCGTGTCGAACACCGAGCCGACCAGCGTGCCGACGATCGGCGCGCGCCACCAGCTCTGCCGGCGCAGCCGGTTGAACACGGTCACATCAAGCAATTGCGCGCACAGGAAGGCCGCACCGGAAGCCGCTGCAATGCGCACCAGCCGGTCGGCTGCGGTCTCGAATTCGATTAGCCCGTGGCGAAACAGGAAGGGCGGGACGAGGATCGAGCAGATCACCGCGGTCATGAAGCCGACAAAGACGATGCGGCGCGCCACGGTCGGGCCGTAGCGGCGGTTGGCAAGGTCGGTGACCAGGAAGGAGAAGGGGTAGGTGAAGGCGCCCCAGGTCAGGATGTCGGCCAGCGACAGGCCGCCGACCTGGCCCTGCATCGGGAACTGCACGAGAATGTTCGATGCCACGACGACAAGCGCCATGGCGGCCACAAAGGGCAGATATCGCGAGAAGGAAGTCATTTTTTTATCCTGGGTAATGGAACCAGCCAGGCGCTATCCGAAATGCGGATCGCGCTGCCTTGCAAGTTTTGAGCATCGGATCGCTCCGATGCTCAAGGCGGTCGTCCCCCGCCTTAAAGTCTTCAAGCGGCGGGCTGGTCGGCCAGCTTCTTGGCGATCTGCTTCTTCAAGAGGCGCGCACGCTGCGACAATTCCTTGGCGTCGGCCTTGGCCAGGAAGGCATCGAGGCCACCGCGATGCTCGACCGAACGCAGCGCGTTGGCCGAAATGCGCAGGCGCACATTCTGGTTCAGCGCTTCCGAAATCAGCGTCACATTGACGAGGTTCGGCAGGAAGCGGCGCTTGGTCTTGTTGTTGGCGTGGCTCACATTGTTGCCGGTCTGGACTGCCTTGGCAGTGAGTTCGCAGGTACGGGACATGGTTCTAACCTTCAGTTCTTTCTAGGCCTGCCAAACCATTTTCGCCCGCGCCGGGCGGCGCGCGGTTTTAGTCAGGCGGCCTTATGGAAAAGTTGGCGTTCCATAGTTGCATTTCGCCGAGGCGTCAAGCTCCGGCTTCCCTCGGGATGCGGCGGTCCTTTCATATAAAGGCCGAAATTCAGCCTATAAGCGGTCGCATAGGGACATGCCAGGCCGGAGTTGCCCATCTGCGGCTTGAAAATTCAAGGAACGATCCCCGCCATGCTTCGTCCGTCACATGCCGTTGTCGCCGTGCTTGCCGCTGCCTTGCCGACGTCAGCCCTCGCCGCCGCACCGGCAACTGCCCCGCAGTCCTTCAAGGGCGAATACACGGTGTCGTTCCTCGGCCTTTCGGTGGCCAAGGCGAAATTTAACAGCCACTACGAAGGCGATAGCTATTCCATCGACGGCACCGTCTCCAGCGCCGGTATCGCCACTTTGTTCGACGATACGAGCGGCACGATCTCGTCAAAGGGCAAGATCCTGGGCAAGCAGATGCAGCCGCAGGCGTTTCGCGCCGACTACAAGTCCGGCAAGAAGGCTTCCGTGGTCGATATCCGCTTTGCCAATGGCGCGGTTACCGCCACTCAGGTCATCCCCGAACCGAAAAAGCGCAATCCCAAGACCTGGATACCGCTGGGTGGCAACGATCTGACATCGGTGCTCGACCCGATGGCCGCCACCGTCATCCATGCCGATAGTCTCGACAAGGTCTGCGGGCGCAAGGTGAAGTTCTATGATGGCGAGATGCGCGCCGACCTGACGCTGACCTATGCCTCGAAAGGCTCGATCTCGGTCAAGGGCTACAAGGGCGACACCGTGACCTGCAAGATGAGCTTCGAGCCGGTGGCGGGCTACCGAAAGGGCCGCAAGGCGCTGAATTACCTGAAGAACAAGAGCAAGATGATGGTGACGTTTGCACCGCTCGGCCAAACCGGCGTATATGCGCCGATCCACGCCACGGTCGGGACGCAGATAGGCACCTTGACCGTCAGCGCGGGGCGGTTCGAAGCAACAGAATAGGCGCCTGGCGCGCCGCCGGAGACGGGCATGGGGCGCGCAACACTGATCGGTTTCTCCGCGGTTGCCATGTGGGCGCTGCTGGCGCTGCTCACCGACGCCTCGGGCGCCGTGCCGCCATTCCTTTTGTCGGCCATCACCTTCGCCATCGGCACCGCGGTCGGGCTGGTCGCGCAGCTGTTCATGCCGGCGACCGATAAAAGCCAGAAGATCCCGCGCCAGGTCTGGCTGGTCGGCATAGCCGGCCTGTTCGGCTACCACTTCTTCTATTTCACCGCGCTGCGCAACGCGCCGGCGGTGGAGGCAAGCCTGATCGCCTATCTGTGGCCGCTGCTGATCGTGCTCGGTTCAGCGCTGATGCCGGGCGAGAAGCTGGCCTGGAACCATGTCGTCGGCGCGCTGCTTGGGCTGGCCGGCACCGTCCTCATCGTCACCAAGGGCGGCGGGCTTGCCTTCGATGCGCGCTATGCCTTTGGCTACGCCATGGCCGCCGTCTGCGCGCTGCTGTGGTCGTCCTATTCGCTGCTGTCGCGGCGTTTTCCGGCGGTGCCGACGTCGATCGTCACCTGGTTCTGCGCCGCCACGGCAGCCCTTTCGCTCGTCTGCCATCTGCTGCTGGAACAGACGGTGCTGCCCGACGGTCCAGGCCAGTGGCTGGCGGTGCTCGGTCTCGGGCTGATGCCGGTGGGTGCGGCCTTCTACGCCTGGGATATCGGCGTCAAGCGCGGCAATATCCAGGTGCTGGGGGCTGCCAGCTATGCGGCGCCGCTTCTGTCGACCCTGGTGCTGATCGCGGCCGGCGTCGCCGAGCCATCGCTACGCATCCTTGCCGCCTGTGTGCTGATCACCGGCGGCGCGGCCCTGGCGGCGAAGTCGCTGTTCCTGCGCAAGCCGGCTGAGATCGGAGCCAAGGCATGACGATGCCGTTTGCCGGCGGCATCGACGCCAATGCCAATGCGACATTGATTTTTTCGCTGGTGGCTGCGGTGATCTACGCCTTCACCCTCGACATGCGGCCGACGCTGGCCCGCTCGGCGGCAAAGACGCTGGCCGTGGCCATGCTTGCGGTGCTCGCCTTCATGCAAGGTGGTCCATTGCTGCTCATCGCGGCGCTGGCCCTCAGCTCCGTCGGCGACGCCTTCCTGTCGCGTGACGGCGAGAAGGCCTTCCTCGGCGGGCTGGCTAGCTTCCTGGCGGCGCATATCCTCTATGTGCCGCTCTTCCTGCGCAGCGGCGGCGGGCTGGATGTGCTGGGCACCGAGACATGGCGCGGCGCCATTGCACTCGCCATGGCCGCCTTCGTCGTCGTCATGCTGGCGGCACTCTGGCGCCGTGTCGGCCCCGGCCTGCGAGCGCCGATCGCCGTCTATGTCGCCGCCATCCTGGCGATGGGCATTTCGGCGCTGACGCTCGACAATCCATGGGTCATCATCGGTGCCGTTATGTTCATGGCGTCGGACGGGCTGCTTGCCACGGAAAAATTCCTGGTGCCGGCCATCGCGCCCAATCGCGCCGGCATCCGCTATGTCGTTTGGGTGCTCTACTATGCCGCCCAGCTGGCAATTACGCTTGGCTTTTTGCTGAGCTAGGTTCCCAGCCGGGCTCGGCCATTTCGAAGGCGGCGAAGTCGAAGCCCGGCGCCACGGTGCAGCCGACCAGGGTCCATTCGCCGAGGCTGCGTGCCGATTGCCACCAGCCGGCCGGCACCACGATCTGCGGCCGCTCGCCCGCCGCAAGTTCCACGCCGAGCACCTGCTCGATCATGGCACCGCCTTCCTCGCACATCGACAGCGCCAGCGGCGCACCGGCATGGAAATGCCAGACCTCGGCCGCGTCCTTGACCCGGTGCCAAGCCGAAATCTGGTCCTCTTCCAGGAGGAAATAAATCGCCGTCGAATGGCCGCGCGCGCCGCCGGCGCCGTCGCGAAAGGTCTCGGCATACCAGCCGCCTTCCGGATGCGCCTTGAGGCCAAGCGTGGCGATGATTTCAGCGGCGCTGGTCATGGCTGCTCCCGGAATGTCACGATGGTCAGAAATTGTCCTTACGCTTGCGAATCTCGGCAAACACGTCGGCATCGCTGGCCTTTTCCATGCCGAGATGCTTGCGGATCGCCGGGTCGTGCCAGCGCAGGAACGGATTGGTCGACAATTCCTCGCCGATCGTCGTCGGCAGCGTCGCCTTGTTGTCGGCGCGCAGCGTCTCGATCTTGGCGGCGCGCTCCTTCAGCGCCGAATTGGTCGGGTCGACAGTCAGCGCGAAGCGGGCATTGGAAAGCGTATATTCATGGCCGCAATAGATGACCGTGTCGGCCGGCAGTGCGGCGAGCTTCTTCAGCGATTCATACATCACCGGCGGCTTGCATTCGAACAGCCGGCCGCAGCCGAGCGCGAACAGCGTGTCGGCGGTGAACGCCACTTTCGAGGCCGGCAGGTAATAGGAGACGTGGCCCGCCGTGTGGCCGGGCGTGGCGATGACATCGATCCGCTCACCGCCGAGATGGACGACCGAGCCTTGGCCGACGGTCTCGTCGATGCCGGGGATCTTTTCCTTTTCCGCCTCCGGTCCGACGATGCGCAGCTTGAAGCGCTCCTTCAGCGCCAGATTGGCCTCGACATGGTCGACATGGTGGTGGGTGGTCAGGATCAGCGTCGGCTTCCAGCCGGTACGCTCGATCGCGGCCAGGATCGGCGCTTCTTCGGGCGCGTCGATGATGGCGGTCTCGCCGCTCTTGGGGTCATGCACCAGCACGCCGAAATTGTCGCTGCGGCACATGAACTGTTCGATTTCGACCGGCATTTTCATCTCTCCATCTGTCGCCGCAGACATAGGGCGCTTGCCCGCCGATGTCATCCGGAACTTGGCACCTTTGTTGAACTTCAGCGACATCGCAGCTACCGTCCCGCGCATGCATTCCGATATCGTCGACCTTCGTTCCTTCTATTCGACCACGCTCGGCCGCCTGGCCGAACGCTCGATCACCATGGCGCTGTCCTCGATATGGGCTGCCGTGCCCAATGAGCGGCTGGTCGGGCTCGGCTATACCTTGCCGTGGCTGGAGCGGTTCGGCACCGATGCCGAGCGGGTCTTTGCCTTCATGCCGGCCACCCAAGGTGCGGTGGTCTGGCCGGCGAGCGGGCCGACGTCGACGGCGCTGGTCTTCGACGAGGAACTGCCGCTGGTCGATTCCTGCATCGACCGCATGCTGCTGGTGCATTCGCTGGAGCATGTCGAAAACCCGCGCGAGACGCTGAACGAGATCTGGCGGGTGTTGTCGCCGGCGGGGCGTGTCGTCATCGTCGTGCCCAACCGGCGCGGCGTCTGGGCCCGGTTCGAGCACACGCCGTTCGGCAATGGCCGGCCGTTCTCGCGCGGCCAGCTCACCGAATTGCTGCGCGAGGCGAACTTCACGCCGGCTTCCTGGTCCGACGCGCTGTTTTTCCCGCCATCGCCGCGGCGCTTCATGATGCGGTTCCACAATGTGCTGGAGCGCGCCGGCAGGCGGTTCTGGCCGATCTTTTCCGGCGTCATCGTGGTCGAGGCGCAAAAGCGGCTCTATCAGGGTGTGCCGGTGGCGCAGCGCGCCTCGCGCCGCGTCTTCGTGCCGGTGCTGTCGCCGCACGGCGCGACAAGGCTTGGCCGCCGGGCCGATGGGGTGACATCGACCAAGGGTCAGGTGACACCTTCGTGATCATGATGAAAACTGGTGTTGCGTGGGATTTTCCCACCTATCTGTCGCAGATGCATTCGCAGCCCGTTTGAGCGGCGGATGCCTTCAAGTCGCTCCATCCGGTTTCAGCACCGCTGTTGAACGTAAGGACCCCAGGCCATGGCTGATCAACCGGACACCAACGCCACAGTTCAGCCGGTGACCGTCGAAGCCAGCAGCCTGCGCGACCAGGTGACGACGATCAAACGGGCGCTGGTAGGCTCGCCGGTGCGCAAATGGCTGGTGTGGACGTCGGTCGGCATCATGGCCGTCATCGTCGCGACGTCGATCGGCCAGGTTCTGCTCAACCGCTGGAACCAGCCCTTCTACGATGCGCTGGCGCGTCGTGACATGGCGGCCTTCCTGCATCAGCTCATGATCTTTGCAATGATCGCCGGCACGCTGCTGATGCTCAACATCGCTCAGACCTGGCTCAACCAGATGATCCGGCTGAAGCTGCGCGAGGCGCTGACGCTCGACCTGATCGACCAGTGGATGCGGCCGGCGCGGGCCTTCCGGCTGGCCAATGCCGGCGCCATCGGCGTCAATCCCGACCAGCGCATGCAGCAGGATGCCGCGCATCTGTCCGATCTG
Source organism: Mesorhizobium caraganae (assembly GCF_016836705.1). Classification (GTDB taxonomy): domain Bacteria; phylum Pseudomonadota; class Alphaproteobacteria; order Rhizobiales; family Rhizobiaceae; genus Mesorhizobium; species Mesorhizobium caraganae. The sequence goes on from NZ_JAFCGY010000011.1 coordinate 58,421, forward strand.
ACGACGGACCTCGGCGTCGGCCTGCTGCAATCCTTCATCTTGCTGGTGTCTTTCGTGGGCGTGCTGTGGCAGCTATCGTCGGGCTTCGTCTTCCACTTCAATAACTGGTCACTGGCGATACCGGGCTACATGGTCTGGGCAGCGTTCCTCTATGCTGGCATCGCTTCCTGGCTGAGCTGGCTGGTCGGGCGGCCGCTGATCCGCCTCAACAGTGATCGCTACACGCGTGAAGCCGAGCTGCGCTCCTCGATGGTGCGGGTCAACGAAAATGTCGATGCCATTGCGCTTTACCACGGTGAGGCCGACGCCAAACGACGGCTCGAAATCGACCTCGGTACTGTGCTGGGCGCCATGCGGCGCATCTACACCGCGCAGATCAACCTGTCCTGGGTGACCGACACCTATGGCTGGATCACCGTCGTGGCGCCTATCCTGGTGGCGTCGCCGGTCTATTTCTCGGGCGATATCAGCTTTGGCGGGTTGATGATGGCGGTTGGCGCCTTCAACCAGGTGCATTCGTCGCTGCGCTGGTTCATCAACAACATCGGCGGCATCGCCGACTGGCGCGCGACGCTGATGCGCGTTGCCGACTTCCGCATCGCGCTCGATGAAACCGATGTGCTGCACGACAAGGAAAAGCGCATCGAATTCGGCGACAACGCCAATGGCAGCCTGACGTTCGAAAAGCTCCAGGTGGCCTCGCCCGAGGGCTGCACCAAGCTTGCCGACAGCCACGTCGAAATCCATCCCGGCGAGCGCGTCATGATCACCGGCGAGCCCGGCGCCGGCAAGACGCTGTTCTTCCGCGCCATTGCCGGCCTGTGGCCATGGGGCAGGGGGCGGATCGGCCTACCGGCTGGAGAAACCCTCATCTTCGTGCCGCGTGTCCCATATTTGCCGGCCGGCACGTTGCGAGAGGTGCTCAATCATGCGAACGGGCATGCGCCCGCTAACGATGCCGACATTTCGGCCGTGCTGGCCGAGGTTGGTCTTGAACGGCTGTCATCGTCGCTCGACCGCGTGGGGCGCTGGGACCATGAGTTGGCCGATGACGAACAGCGCCTACTGGGCGTGGCCAGGCTCGCGTTGCGGCAGCCGAAATGGGTGATCATCGACGAAGCGATGGATGCGTTTGACGGACCCTCGCTGAGGCGAGTGCTGGCGATGTTGGAAAAGCATCTGAAGGGAGCCGCGATCATCAATATCGGGCGCGGCCAGCACAACACTCAGTTCTTTCCGCGCGGCCTGACGATCGTGAAGGATTCCGGTGCGCCGGCGCTGAAGCCCGCTTGCGTCAGGGCCGGCGCCATCGACCCGCCGCCGAGAGGGGCTCGCCCGCGAAAGGAGTAGCCTAAAGCTCGTCGCCTTTGAACGGATTCACGCGACGCGCTTTAGGTCTTTGTTTCATGCATGTCGTTCTCTCAAAACCGGGGCCACTTTTGAGCGACATGCATTAGGCTTTATTTCGCCGCGATCGCGGCGAAGATTCGCGGATCGAAACATCCGTGGTGCGGCCATGCTCGATGCGCTCAGCCTGCTTGCCTGCCTTGCCTGCACTCCGGTCACGCCCGTGGCTGCCCCGGCCAATGCCGTTGCCGTCGATGTTGAGCTGGTGCTGGCCGTCGATATCTCGCAGTCGATGGACGAGAGGGAGTTCGCGCTGCAGCGTGCCGGCTATGTCGAGGCGCTCAGGCATCCCGACTTCATCAAGGCTGTGCGCTCGGGCACAACCGGCCGCATCGCGCTTGCCTATTTCGAATGGGCAGGCGTCGTGCGCGAGGATGGCGTCATCGCCTGGCAGGTCATCGACAGCGCAGAAAGCGCCGACGCCTTCGCCGACAAAATAGCCGCGCGGCCGTTCCGCAGCTTTCGCGGCACCTCGATTTCCGGCGCGCTTGCCTTCGGCGCCGGGTTTTTCGACGGCACCGGCTTCGACGCACCACGCAGCGTGATCGACATTTCCGGCGACGGTCCCAACAACACCGGGCTGCCGGTCGCCACCACACGCGACGCCGCGGTGGCCAAGGGCATCGTCATCAACGGCCTGCCGATCCTGATCAGCCCGTCACCGACCTTCAGCCATCTCGACCAGTATTATGACGATTGCGTCACCGGTGGGCCCGGCTCCTTCGTGCTGCCGATCTACGCGGCCTCCGAATTCGCCACCGCCATACGCCGCAAGCTTATCCTGGAGGTGAGCGGCATTGCCGATGCGACCGTGGTCACGATCGACGCGGAAGCGCCCATGGACTGCCTGCAGGGTGAACGCGACCGGCGGCTTTATTCCGACCCTTATTTCCCGGAACTCGACAAATGAGGCCTAGAGACAGTTCCCGAGGGAAGCTCTAGGCGGGCCGCGCACCGTATTTGTCGCGAAATTCGGCGTAGAGATCGCGGCGCCAGCGCCGGCCGCCGACATAGCCGCGAAACAGTTGCGGCAGCGAATAGCCGAGCGCCTTGGATGACCGGTTGGCCAGATAGCCGGAGAACGCCTGCGAAACCCTGCCTTTGAGCGCATCGGCGATGAGCTGCCGGGCGATCATGTAGGGCGGAATGTGGGGGTAGCGGTCGGCGATATAGGGGTGCTTGTCGATCAAACTGGCATAGGCTTCGACATAGCCATCGCGCTGTCCGGAGATGGAATTCTCCGAATTGTATTTTTTCCAGTCGATCACTTCGGACAATTGCGCGCCGCTGCGCCGGGCAAAGCGCAGCAACAATTCGCGATCCTGCATGCGCGTGACGTCGCTGTCGTAACCGCCGATGGCCAGCAGTGACTCGCGCCGGGCGGTGATTGCCGACCCGGCAATGAAGATGGTCTGCGCGACAAGGGCCCGTTCCAGCGAGTCGCGGCTCAGCAGAGCCTCGCGGTTGACGCAATTGGTACGGCGATTGCCCTTCAGCGACACGAAGGAACTGATCAGCACTTCGAGCGAGGGATTGTTGTCGAACTGCTCCAGCGTCCGCACCAGCCGATCCGGCAAATAGACGTCGTCGGAATCGAGGAATGTGACCACCGGCGCCCGCGCCCGCTCGATGCCGGCATTGCGGGCGGCATTGGCGCCACGCCATTTCGAGCCGACATAGATCAGCCGTGGATCGCGGATTTCGGCGAGTGCCGCGGCCGTGCCGTCGGTCGAGCCGTCATCGACGACGATGTGCTCGAACCGGGCGAAATTCTGCGCCAGCACGCTCTCGACGGCGCGCACCACCTTGCTGCGGCGATTGTGCGTCGGCGTGATCACCGAGATCAGCGGAGCGAGGTCGGTTGTCTTGGACATGTTGCTTCGATTATGCCCCGAAATCCCTGAAGGCCGGATGCTTTGATGGGTCGCCGTCCAAACCTTACCTCGGGATGGCATTCGATTCGACGCTACAAAAAACCAGCGGCAATGTCATCACAAACTGTTGAGCCAGGATGCCCGTAAGCCGGCCGATTACCCCTGACGTAATCGACCGATGGCCGTCATTTCTGCAGATTTGGGTCAACGGAGCCGGTTGTTGTGCTTCGATCGAACAGGCAGTTCAGCCATGACCGCCTACGCCGTCGCCCTTATGCGCCAAGTCACAATGGGCCCGCAGATTGTCGAGTATCTGCAGAGGATCGACGCCACGCTGGAGCCGTTCGGCGGGCGCTTTCTTGTCCATGGCGGCGACCTGGACGTGATCGAGAACGAATGGCCAGGGCATCTGATCGTTATCGAGTTTCCGGACAGGGAGAACGCGCGCGGCTGGTACAATTCATCAGCCTATCGGGAGATTCTGGCCTTGCGCACCGACAACTCCCACGCCGACGTGGTGCTAGCCGAGGGTGTTCGGCATCCACACAAGGCCATCGACGTACTTGGATAGGGATGACGGCGTTATTCTCGGTGCCTAGCTGTGCCCAACATAGTCCGGCACGGTTTCGATCTCGTCGCGAACGAGCCCTATCGCCAAGCTGAAATGGCCGAAAAACGCCAGGGCGTAAAATGTGAGGCCGACAAGCAGCGAAAACGGAACCTGCCAAAGCGGCATGCCCGTTTGCGGCGCATGACGTATCACGCGCCGCGTCGTGCGCCACGACATGGTGCCCCAGCGGCTGAAGGACTTGACGATGCGCTGGACGCGATTGGGCGAATGGAGTTCGACAAATTTCCTGTCGGCATCCCGGCCGGTTACCAATGCGCGCCATAGAAAGAAGCGCCAGCCTCGCGGCGGGTAGTGATAGGCACGCGCGTCGACATTCACGATTTTACGACGCTCCCGCCAAAGCTGATGCATCAGCAGGGTGCAAGAAACCTTAAAGCCGTTGTGCTTTGGGAAGGGATGATCGGCTATCCAGTCGCGCCGGAAGGCGATGTTGTTGGCATTGATGGCACGTTTCGAGGCGAATCTTTCGTCTCCCCGCGCCATCGGAAAGAACCAGATCAAAGCGAAGGTTCTCGAAAAGAAATCATCGTGCATAAGATAGGTATGGCCATTCACGCAGATGGTTTCGGGATCTTGAAAGGGGCTCAGAAGGCTCGAGAGCCAAGTCGTCTGGGGAACCGTGTCGGAATCCATGAAAACGACGATATTCCCTTCGGCCAGAGGAATCGCATGGTTCTTGAGGTCGTAATAGCGGCCGCCGGGGCAGGCTGCAAAGACCAGGTCAGCTACCTGCTGCAACTCCGGCGCTTCGGCTGCGAAACTAGTTCTCAGCGCACCGGCGTCCGATTCCTGCCCTCCATGCGAGACAATGACCTTTGGCCTCGCCAAGCCGGTTGAGGAAACGACAACGATCTCGCGCGCCAGCGCTTTTAGTCCGACACCGATTTCATCCCAGTCGATGGATTTGGCATTCTCCATCTCTAGTACAATTGAATATTGCTCTGGAATCATTTTTCGCCTCGACCGGAAGGATGAATAGCAAAAAGGCCGAGTCGAAGACACCTTCTATCGCTTCAGCAAGAACACCGCCTGCTGGCCGAAGAAATTCCAGAACCACCATGGCATCGACAGGCCGATCTTCTGGCCATTGCCGTCGAGGGCGGTGGCTTTCTCGACCGAGGCGCCGAGCTCCTCGACCAGATTGACGAAGTCGCGGATGGTGCAGAAATGGATGTTGGGCGTGTCGTACCAGGAATAGGGCAGGTCCTCGGTCACCGGCATCCGTCCCTTGAAGAACAGCGACAGCCGCACCCGCCAGTGGCCGAAATTGGGGAAGGAGACGATGGCGCGGTTGCCGATTCTGAGCAGTTCGTCGAGCACCAGCTTCGGGTTGCGGGTGGCCTGCAGGGTCTGCGACAGGACGACGAAGTCAAAACCCTTGTCGGGATAGAATTCGAGGTCGGTGTCGGCATCGCCCTGGATGACCGAGAGGCCGCGCGCCACGCATTCATTGACGCCGCGCTGCGACAGTTCCAGCCCGCGGCCGTCGACCTGCTTGGTCTCCTGCAGGAGTTCCAGGAGCAGGCCGTCGCCGGAGCCGACGTCGAGCACCCGCGAGAGCGGCGGAATGAGGCCGGCAACGACTTCGAGGTCGACGCGCTGGGCGCGGTTGACACTCATGGCTTCGCCCCTTGGATGGCGCATGATCCCGGTGCGAAAAGTCTGCAACTTTTCGGGGTCATGCGCGGAGCCCCCTGGCGCGGGCCGCCGAGCCGATGAAGCCATTGATGGCGGCGAACAGTTCCGGCTCGTCGAGCAGGAAGGCATCGTGGCCGCGGTCGGTGTCGATCTCGACGAAGGAGACGGACGCGCCGGCAGCGTTCAGCGCATGCACAATCGAGCGGCTCTCCTCGGTCGGGAACAGCCAGTCCGAGGTGAAGGAGACCAGGCAAAAGCGCGTCTTGGTGCCGGCAAAGGCATCGGCCAGCCGTCCGCCATGGTCGGCGGCGAGATCGAAATAGTCCATCGAACGGGTCATGTAGAGATAGGAATTGGCGTCGAAGCGGTCGACGAAGGTCATGCCCTGATGGCGCAGATAACTCTCGATCTGAAAGTCGGCGTCGAAACCGAAGGTCAGCGCTTCGCGGTCCTGCAGATTGCGGCCGAACTTGCGGTGCAGTGCCGCTTCCGACAGATAGGTGATGTGGGCAGCCATGCGCGCCACCGCCAGCCCCTTTTCCGGGCGCTTGCCGTGCTCGAAATATTTGCCGCCATGCCAGTCCGGGTCGGCCATGACGGCCTGGCGACCGACCTCGTGGAAGGCTATGTTCTGCGAGGAATGGCGCGCGCCGGTGGCGATCGGCAGCGCCGAGAAGACGCGCTCGGAATAGCACGACGCCCATTCCAGCACCTGCATTCCGCCCATCGAGCCGCCGAGCACGCAAAACAGCTTTTCGATGCCGAAATGGTCGACCAGCATCAATTGCGCCCGCACCATGTCGCGGATTGTGATGATCGGCAGGTCGAGCCCGTAGGGCTTGCCGGTGGCGGGGTTGGTCGAGGCCGGACCGGTCGAGCCGAGGCAGCCGCCGATGACGTTGGAGCAGATGACGAAGAAGCGGTTGGTGTCGATGATCTTGCCGGGGCCGATCAGCACTTCCCACCAGCCAGGCTTGCCGGTCACCGGATTGGTGTTGGCGACGTGCTGGTCGCCGGTCAGCGCGTGGCAGACCAGAATGGCGTTGGAGCGGGCGTCGTTCAGCGTGCCGTAGGTCTGGTAGGCGATCTGGAACGGCGACAATAGTGTGCCGGCGTCGAGCTTGAGCGGCTTGTCAGGGCCAAAACGCAACACCGGGCTCGACGGGTTGTCGGCCTCATTGTTGGTTTTTGCGGCGCGGAGCGCGGTCATGTGACTCTCCTTGCCCGCCGTCAGGCAATAAAAAACCGGCAATGCGATCGCAAAGCCGGTTACGTCACGCAAACGGCCCTTTAGCGAGTTGTTTAACGTGGCTGCAAGCCGACCGGCCAAATCACCACGGAACTGTTCCGTTCTTCTAGAACTCGCGCGGCCCGGCGTCAACGGCCAGCTATTGCCCGGGCCTCTCGACATTCGGAGCCACGGCTTGTATTTCCGCTGCGGCCTCCGGACGGAGGCATTCTCGACGGATTTGCGACATGAACAAGACAACGGACAAGGCACGGCCGACGCCCCGCGCGGGCATCATGGACATCGACGCCTATGTGCCGGGCAAGAGCACGGCGCCGGCCGGCGTCGCCAAGGTCCATAAATTGTCGTCGAACGAGAACCCGCTCGGCCCGTCACCGAAAGCAATCGAGGCCGCGCGCGAGGTCGCTGCCAAGCTTGATGTCTATCCCGATGGCACCGCCCGTCGGCTGCGCGAGGCGATCGCCGAAGTGCATGGCCTGAACCCGGCCAACATCATCTGCTCCAACGGTTCTGACGAGATCCTCGGCCTGCTGGCGCAGACCTATCTGGCGACCGGCGATGAGGCCATCATCACCGAACACGCCTTCATGATCTACAAGATCTACATCCAGTCGGCCGGCGGGACACCGGTCACGGTCAAGGAGACCGACGAGCGCGCCGATGTCGACGCGATCCTGGCAGCGGTGACGCCGCGGACCAAAATCGTCTTCCTCGCCAATCCCAACAATCCGACCGGCACCTATCTGCCGTTCCAGGAGGTCCGCCGCCTGCATGCCGCCCTGCCTGGCAACGTGCTTCTGGTGCTCGACGCGGCCTACGCCGAATATGTTCGGCGCAACGATTATGAAGCCGGCATCGAGCTGGCCGGCAGCGCGCAGAACGTTGTCATGACCCGCACCTTCTCCAAGCTCGGCCTTGGCGGCGCGCGCATCGGATGGATGTACGGTCCCCTGCACATTGTCGATGCCATCAACCGCATCCGCGGCCCTTTCAATGTCAACGCGACGGCGATCGAGGCGGGCATTGCCGCCATCCGCGACCGCGCCCATGTCGAGCGCAGTTCGTTGCACAACGAGACCTGGCTTACCTGGCTGAATGAAGAGCTGACAAAGCTTGGTCTCAGGGTGACGCCGAGCGTCGGCAATTTCGTTCTCATCCATTTCCCTGAGGACAAGAAGCATTCGGCAGAGGCGGCGGACGACTATCTCACCCAGCGCGGCTTCATCCTGCGGCGCGTCACCGGCTATGGCTTCCCCAACGCGCTGCGCATGAGCGTCGGCACGGAAGAAGCCAATCGCGGCGTCATCGACGCCCTCACGACATTCCTGAAAAGCTGAAGCCCATGACGTCACCGATGTTTGGAAAGATCGCGCTGGTCGGCATCGGCCTGATCGGCTCGTCGCTGGCCCGCGTCATCCGCCGCGAAGGCCTGGCCGCCCATGTCGCCATCGCGACGCGCAGCCCGACCACGCTGGCGCGTGCGAAGGAACTCGGCCTGGGCGAAAGCTACACAACAGACGCCAAAGAAGCGGTTCGCGATGCCGATCTCGTCATCGTCTCGGTGCCTGTGGGATCGTCGGGCGAGGTGGCGCAAGAGATCGCGCCGGCGCTGAAAAAGGGCGCCATCCTCACCGATGTCGGCTCGACCAAGGCCTCTGTGATTGCACAGATGCAGCCTTATGTGCCGGACGGCGTGCATTTCATCCCCGGACATCCGCTGGCGGGTACGGAAAAGTCCGGCCCGGATGCCGGCTTCGCCGAACTGTTCGAGAACCGCTGGTGCATCTTTACGCCGCTGCCCGATACCGATCCGGCCGCGCTGGAGAAGCTGTCGGAATTCTGGCGGCGCTGCGGCTCCAACATCGACACGATGGACCCGCAGCATCACGACATGACGCTGGCGATCGTTTCGCATCTGCCGCACATCATCGCCTACAACATCGTCGGCACGGCCGACGACCTGGAATCGGTGACCAAGACAGAAGTCATCAAATATTCGGCCTCGGGTTTCCGCGACTTCACCCGTCTCGCGGCTTCGGACCCGACCATGTGGCGCGATGTGTGCCTGCACAACAAGGATGCCATCCTGGAAATGCTGGCGCGCTTTTCGGAGGACCTCGCCTCGCTGCAGCGGGCGATCCGCTGGGGCGACGGCGAAAAGCTGTTCGACCTGTTCACCCGCACCCGTGCCGTACGCCGCTCGATCATCGAGGCCGGTCAGGACATCGATGTGCCGGATTTTGGTCGCCAAGCGGTGGAACACCCCGCCAAGAGCTAAAATCCGTTTCAGGCAGGCCAGGTCGCCGCGACCATGGCCAGCGTCTCGTCTCTGTTTGGCGCACCGAGCCGGCCACCAAAACGCTGGCATTTGAGCGCGGCGGCGGCACTGGCAAAGCGCAAGGCCTGCTCGATAGGTATGGCTTCGGCGAGCCCAACGGCAAAGGCGCCGTGGAAGATGTCGCCAGCGGCCAGCGTGTCGACGGCCTTGACCTTCGGCGCCGCGATGTGGCGAACGCAGCCTGAGGACCGGTCATGCCACCAGCTTCCCGCCGCTCCGCCGGTCACCGCGACGAAGGCATCGGTGCGGCTGGCGAGATCGGCGCAGGCGGTCTCCGAATCCAGGGCGTGGCCGCAGACAATGCGCGCCGCTGTCTCCGAAGCGACGATGTGCGACGCCAGCGGCAACAGAACCTCCAGCACTTCGAGTGGCGCTGTGTCGGCATCGAGGATCGCCGGCCTGCCGGCGTCGCGCGCGGCGGTCAGGGCAAGGGCGGCAGCGCCCGGCCAGCGCACATCGACGAGAACGGCGTCGAAGCCAGAAAGATCGGCGACAGGCAGCGCCTGAGGGTCGGCCTGCGCCTTCGGGTCGTAGAACGGCACGATAACGCGCTCGCCATGGGCGTCGACGAGGATCGAAGCCAGCGCCGAACGCGCACCTTGAACGCGGCGGACAAAACTGCAATCGACGCCCTCGGCCTCGATGCCGGCCATCAGCTGGTCGCCGATGGTATCGTCACCCGCACTTGCCCACAGGAACACCTCGGCGCCGAGACGGCGTGCGGCACAGGCCGCACTTGTCGCCATGCCCGCAGCGATCTGGATGCCGTCCGAAGCGATGAACTTGCCTTGGTGCGTGGGCAGGGTTTCGAGGCGCAGGATGGTGTCCAGCGTCAGCGCGCCGACACTAAGCAGTTTTACTGGCCGGCTCATGCGTTGGCTTGGCTAAGCATGGATCTTCCCCCAAAGCGGTTCCTGCCTTTGGGATCATGCTCTAATCGAGCGGCTTGATCTTGCCCAGAGGAATGAAGCCGAGCGAGGCCTTGCCCTTCACCACCTTGAGCGGCATCGACGGCTCGTTGCCGAGCAAAGCCAGGCCGGCAAAGCCTTGTTCGATCTGGCTCTTCTGCTCGGGGATGGCGGTGGCGAGGATTGCCGCCACGGCTTTGGGATCCTTGAGCTTGATCGTCAGGTCGGCGTTGACCAGGCCATTGGCGTCGACCGACACCGGGCCGGAGACTGTGATGCGCGCGGTTCCCGACGACAGATCGAGCTTGTGGATGTCGGCGGCCTGGCCGCGCACGCTCTTTGCCTCGGTCTTCATCAGCGCCACGCCGTTTTTCAGCGTCGCGTCACCGCTGCCGTCGAGTGGCGGCAGCACGCGCCCGCCGATCGCATCGGCATCGATCTCAAGATCAGTGAAAGTTCCGACATAGCCGATGTCCTGGCCGTCGGGACGCAGTTCGCCCGCTGCGGTTCCGGCGCTGAACAGCGAAACCGGGTCGGTATCGTCGGCCGGATCGGTCTGGCCGGACAGGCCTTCGGCCTGCAGCGAAATGCTGCGCGGCAAGGGCCAGGACAGCTTTGCACCGGCCTGTAGATTGTCCCAGTCGATCCAGAGAGGGGTCATCCCGGGCATCGATGTGCGCAGCGGTCCGCGCAACTCGGCGGCGGGCGATAGCGGGCGGATGAGTTGGGCCACGAAATTGAAACTGCCGGTCGAGGCGGCGACGTTCCTGGTGTCATCCTCGTAAGCCAGATTGTCACAGGAAATGGCGAAGCTCAGGGGATAGCCGCTGACGGTGAGGTTGGCGCAGCCGGCCTCGATGCCTTTGGTATTCAGCTGCGCCACCGCCTTGTCGGCTTCGCTTCTGACGCGGCCGGCAACATAGAACCAGACCGCGCTGTAGGCGCCGAACAGCATAACGGCCAAAGCGGCGAGCCAGAACAGCCGGCGGCGAAACTTCGACGGGCGTTCGTCACTTGACGTCATGCTGCGGCTTTCATTAACGCGGCGTGTTGCGGGTGGACTGTGGTTTACGCAACAAGCAAAAAGACAGAAGGGCACCGATTCCGATGCGGCGGCGTCACTCTCGTGCAATCAGGCTTGGCGATATGGGCGATTTTTGGGTTTTTGGCTACGGCTCGCTGATCTGGCGGCCGGGATTCGCGCATGTCGAGACCCGGCGCGCCCGCCTTTACGGCTACCGCCGGTCGCTCTGCGTCTACTCCTTCGTGCATCGCGGCACGCGCGAGCGGCCGGGCCTGGTGCTCGGCCTCGACCGTGGCGGCTCCTGCATCGGGCTGGCGTTTCGCGTGCCCGGTGAGTTGCGCGATGAGGTGCTTGCCTATCTGCGCGAGCGCGAGCTGGTGACCAGCGTCTACCTTGAGCGTGTGCTCGACATCCGCCTCGACGGCGGCAAAACGGTCCCAGCGGTTGCCTATATCGTCGACCGCCAGCATGAGCAGTATGTCGGCGGCCTCGACGCAGCGCATGCGGCAAACGTCATCCGCGGCGCCATCGGCCAGTCCGGAAACAATGAGGACTATGTGCTGAGCGCGGTCGAGCACCTCGAAGCGCTCGGTATCAGCGATCACTGGCTGGAAGAGGTGGCGAAACGGGTCGCGCCTTTGTGAAGTGCTGGCCCGCCGGAAAATTGGCTGAGGCCTTTGACCTCGGCGCGGCGAGACCTAGCTTAGCTGCGGCCCGAAGCATTCGGGTTCGCCCGCCGCCGCCAGCATCATGGAGCCCGATCTTGCAGAAACGCCGTCTCGGTCAAACCGACCTTTCCATCGCGCCGCTGGTTCTGGGCGGTAATGTCTTCGGCTGGACCGCCGACGAGAAGACCTCCTTCGACCTGCTCGACCGGTTCGCCCGCGCCGGCCTCAACGCCGTCGACACGGCGGACGCCTATTCGCGCTGGGTGCCCGGCCACAAGGGCGGCGAATCCGAGGCGATCATCGGCAAATGGATGAAAAGCCGCGGCAATCGCGACAAGATCGTCGTGGTCACCAAGGTTGGCTCGGATATGGGGCAAGGCAAGAAGGATCTGTCCGCCGCCCATATCGAAAGGGCGGTCGAGGCGTCGCTCAAGCGGCTGCAGACCGATGTGATCGACCTTTACCTGTCGCACTGGGCGGACCCGGCCACGCCTTACGAGGAGACGCTCGGCGCTTACGAGAAGCTGCTCGCCGCGGGCAAGGTCCGCCATATCGGCGCCTCCAACCTCGACGCCGGCCAGTTGCGTGCCGCACTCGATGTGGCCAGCCTGCGCGGGCTGCCGCGCTATGCCGTGCTGCAGCCGGAATACAATCTCTACGATCGCACGTCTTTCGACGGGCCGCTGCATGATCTGTGCGTGGCGGAGGATATCGGCGTCATCACCTATTTCGCTCTCGCCAAAGGGTTTTTGAGCGGCAAATACCGCAGCGAGGCCGATCTTGGCAAAAGTGAACGCGGCGGTGGCGTGAAGGGCTATCTCAATGCGCGCGGAATGCGCATTCTTGCGGCACTTGACGCTGTGTCGGCGCGGCATTCGGCCAGCCAGGCCGAAGTCGCGCTTGCCTGGGTGATGGCGCAGCCCGGCATCACCGCACCGATCGCCAGCGCAACAACGCTCGACCAGGTCGACAGCCTGGTGCGCGCGGCGTCGCTGAAGCTCAGCGCGGAGGATCTCGCGGCGCTGGACAAGGCCAGCGCCTAGCGAAGGCTGCCGATCAGGTTCGGCACGATCGTTCAAGACGTCGGCAGTCCGGTTCGCCACACTGCTCTCCAGCATCGTGGGAGAGGGAGCAGCATGGCCATAGAGATCCTCTCACAGGCTCTGGCAGCAATTGCTGGCGCTGGTGCTGGCGGCAACCGTCGTCATGGGCAGTCCGGGCCCGGCGACGATCAGCGTCACGGCGATAGGCGCCGCCTTCGGCCTGCGCAATTCGCTCCGCTATGCCTGGGGGATCATTCTCGGCACGGTTGCGGTGCTGCTGGTGGTGGCCACCGGCATCACGGCTATCCTCAGCTCGATGCCGTGGGTGGCGCCCATGCTGGCGGTCGCTTCCGCCGCCTACATCCTCTATCTCGCCTTCCGAATAGCGACGGCGCCGCCGCTGGCGGCGCGTGAGAGCGGGGCGGTGCTGCCAACCTTCCTCGGCGGCTTCCTGCTCGCCGTCGCCAATCCGAAGGCCTATGTGGCGATTGCCGCGGTCCTTGCCGGCTCCGCGACGGCGGCCGGCGCCGATGCTCTCGGCGTTCCGGCGAGGCTCGCGGTTCTCACCTTGATGATCGTCGCCATCCATGTGCTGTGGCTTCTGGCCGGCGCGGCCTTCGCCCGCACCCTGCGCCAGCCGCTGGCGTCGCGGATCATCAATCTGGTGTTCGCCGCAACGCTGGTGGTGACCACGGCTTTGGTAGCGTGGCCGTAAGTCCGAGTCGTGTCGAGATCAGGCCTGGGTCTTCGTGGCCGCAGCGAGTTCGGCCAGTCGCTTGACCGCCGTCGGCGGCATTGGCGGCGGGTTCGGCGCGCGGGAAGCTTCGATCAGCAACTGATCGCAGGCGGCTTCGGTCTCGCCGATCAGCCGGCCCATGAATTCGTCCTTGCCGAGCCCGGGCGGGATCGGCGGCAGGAAGCGGGCCTTGATGGTGCCGGGAAAGCGGATGAATTTGCGGCGCGGCCAATAGAGGCCGGCGACATGGGCAACCGGCACCACCGGAACGCCGAGCTGCGCGTAGAGTTCGACAATGCCGTATTTGTAGGCCGGCTCGTCGCCCGGCGCGCGACGCGTGCCTTCGGGATAGATGATCAGCTGGCGCGGATTGCGTGCCATTTCCTGTCTGGTCGAGGCAACGACCTGCTTCAGCGCCTTGGAGCGGCTGCCGCGGTCGACCGGGATCATCCGCATCTTCATGATGTACCAGCCGAAGAAGGGGATCCAGGTCAGTTCGCGCTTGAGGATGTAAAGCGGGTCCTGGAGAAGCGGAAAGAAAGCGATCGCGTCCCAGAATGACTGGTGTTTCGGCGCCAGGATGAAGGAACCTTCGGGCAGGTTTTCCAAACCGGTGATGTCGCTCCTGGTGCCGGCGATCTTGTCGTGGAGCCACAGGCTGGTGCGCGACCAGAATTTCGGCACGAACCAGGCACGGTGGCGCGGCGACAGGAAATAGTACGGGGTCCAGAGGATCATCTGGACGATCAGGTTGACGTAGAAGACGAGGTTGAACGCCAGCGAGCGGATATAGAGCATGCGGGGAAGGGCCCGTTGAGGAGGTGTGCGTTGGTTACACCAAGCGCGGGCAAAAAGGAAACGCCGCAATGGCCGCAGCCAGCCTTCAGCTCACCACGCCGCCTGCAGCAGCCGCTGCTTCAGCCGCGGTGCGGCGAAATCGAGGAATGCCCTGAGTTTGACCGACAGCAGGCCCTGGCCGGCATGGACCAGGCTCACCGGCCATGGCTGTGGCTCGAAGGGCTGCAAGACCGGGACGAGCACGCCAGAGCGTACCGCGTCGGCGATCTGGTAGGACAGCACGCGCGTCATCCCGGCGCCGGCAATCGCGGCATCGATCGCCGCTTCGGCGGTGTTGACGCGCAGCCGCGAGCGTATCGGCACAATTCGTTCGCCCTTGCCGCCGGCAAAGCTCCAACTGGCGAGAGCGGAGGGCCCCTCGAAACTGATGCACTCATGAGCGGCCAGATCTTCCGGGGCCTGTGGCATGCCGTGCGTGGCGATATAGGCGGGACTGGCGCACACCACACGGCGGATCGCGCCGACGCGGATGGCGACCAGGCTCGACGGCGCAAGCTCGCCGATGCGGATGGCGAGATCGAGATGCTCCTCGGCCAGTTGGGTTATCCGGTCGGCCAATGTCAGGCGGATGTTGACTTGGCTGTAGGCCGCGAGGAACTCGGTGACGACGGGCAGCACGTGCAGGCGGCCAAAGACGATCGGGGCGGTGATGAACAGGTCGCCGGTCGGCGTGCTGTATTCGCCGGCGGCGGTGCGCTCGGCCTCGCCGACCTCGCCCAGGATACGGCGGCAGGCGGCGAGATAGGCCTGGCCGGCATCGGTCAGCGTCAGCTGCCGGGTCGAACGGTTCAGCAGTCGCGTCTGCAGATGCTTTTCAAGGTCGGAGACCTTGCGGCTGACCGTCGCCAGCGGAATTCCGAAGCGGCGGCCGGCGGCGGAAAGGCTGCCAGCCTCCACAACGGCGACGAACAGCGACATGGCTTCGAAGCGATCCATCATTGCTTCCGGAAAATGGAAGGAGAGGTTGCGAATATGCCATCTACATCCGAAAGATGGAAGCCTCTATATCGGAGCACACAATGGCCAGAGATTTGGCCTCGAGGAGGCTTTCATGAACGCGCATACCTTCACCAGCGACGTCGCCTTCACGCCGACGGTCAAGGCGATCCAGACCCGCAAGGGGTCGCGCAAGGGTTATGCCAGCGCCGAGGAGCGCGGCGGATGGCGCGCCCATATCACGCCGGACCTCGCCGACTTCATCGCGGCGCAGACCAGCGTCTTCCTGTCGACGGCCAATGGCGAGGGCCAGCCCTATATCCAGCACCGCGGCGGGCCTGCCGGCTTCCTCAAGGTGCTGGACGAGAAGACCATCGGCTTTGCCGATTTCTCGGGGAACAGGCAGTTCATCACCCAGGGCAATCTTGCCGACAACAATCAGGCATTCCTGTTCCTCATCGACTATGCGCATCGGCAGCGCGTCAAGATCTGGGGCACGGCGCGCGTTGTCGAGGACGATGCCGAGCTTTTGGCAAAGCTGATGCCGCAGGATTACAAGGCTCGCCCCGAGCAGGTCATCCTGTTCATGGTCTCGGCCTGGGATGCCAATTGCCCGCAACACATTCCGCAGCGTTTCGAGGCCGCCGACGTGGCGGCTGCACTTGCCGAACGCGACAAGCGGATTGAGCGGCTCGAACAGGAGATTGCGCGGCTGCGCGGCGCCTCGGACGGCGTGGCCAAGGGGTAATCGACTCAGTCCTTTGCGGTCGAAACCTCGGCCAGCGCGACGCTGTCGGCGGTCTGGCGGACCGGGACGATGCCGCGCGCCAGCGCCAGCAGGTATTTGCTGTATTCGGTCAGAAGCACGCGCAGTGCTTCCGGTTTGGTCAGCCAGTCGCCATTGTCGAGGTTGGTGTTGACCACCGGATAGGGCTCAAGCTTGGCGCCGTGCAACAGACGGCCCATCTCCAGCAAGCTGCGCGGCATGTGATAATTGTTGGTGACGAGGATGACGCTTCCATAGGCGTGGCTCTCCACCCATTTGGCGCTCTCCTGGGCATTGCCGATCGTGTCGAGCGCGGCGCGGTCGATGTCGACGCAGCAGGAAAACAGCGCCTTGTCACTGCCGGTCGCAGCCTGTAGCTGGCGGCGGCTGGCGGAGGGATGGACGCCTGAGATCAGCAACCTCTCGCCCTTGCCAGAGGCAAGCAGATCGAGTGCGGCGTCGAGGCGCGCCTGACCGCCGGTCAAGACGATGATCGCATCGGCCTTGGCCGGATCCGCCGGGGTGGTCATGTGGCTGACCTTGCTGGCGAACCAGCCGAAGCCGCCGGCAAACAGCGCCACCAGCAGCAGGAGACAGAGGGAGGCGAGACGCAGCACAGTCCGCAAACGACCCGGGCCGGTGCGCACACGTGAACGCGCACCCACCACTGGCATCTGTCCAGCCGTCCCGGTCGAGTTCCGCGCGTCCATCATCCTATGGTTAATCCTGAAATGCCGTTTTGATAAGGAAAAAAGCGCACATTGCGTTACGTCGGTTTTCGATCCGTGATCGCTCCGTTATTCCTGTCCCTGGCCCCCAAACTGTTTTTCGCTCCTGCCCTCATGGTTCAGCCCGCATCCGGCTGGCGGACATCGATGTCGCTGAGATAGGCGACGACGGTGGCGTGCGAGGTCGCCGCCGTCAGCCCACCGATCACCAGCACCATCAGGCCGACGCCGAGATAACCGGCCGATCCGATGGCGAAATTGCCGAACAAAGCGGTCGCTTGGTCGGCCTGCGGCGTTGCCATGTTGCGCGACGACCACCAGGAAAAGACGATGAAAACGAGGATCGCGGCGGCGCCGCCGGCGGCAGCGCCCTTCATGCCGGTGACCAGGAAATGCCAGCGGAATTCGCGCGCGATGAAGCGCGCCTCGGCGCCGACAAAGTGCAGCACCTCGATGATATGGCCATTGCCGGCCATGGCGCCGCGCGTGGCGAACACCACCGTCAGCACCGTCGCCGACAACATCAGCACCAGCACGGCGATGCCGATGGTGACGGTGG
The DNA here is from genome assembly GCF_016836705.1 of Mesorhizobium caraganae. Classification (GTDB taxonomy): domain Bacteria; phylum Pseudomonadota; class Alphaproteobacteria; order Rhizobiales; family Rhizobiaceae; genus Mesorhizobium; species Mesorhizobium caraganae. The sequence continues at coordinate 75,784 of NZ_JAFCGY010000011.1, forward strand.
TGCGGGCCATGGCGACCAGCCGGTCGACCCAGGTGCGGTGATCGTCGAGCGAAGCACTGGGCAGCTTGGGCGTGATCGCTGCGCGGATGGCGGCAAAGTCGGGCGGGCTGGTCTCGTCGATGGTGACGATGATCAGCCGCGGCACCGGCAGTTCGTCGATGTTCAGCCCCGAGCCCAGCCACGGCTCCAACAGGCGGGCCGTCGCATCGCGGTCGATGATCCTGGTCGCTTTCACGCCGGGGAACTCGCCGGCGATCTGCGAGGCCTGAGCAAGGGCTGCCTCCATGTCGAGGCCGTCGACAGGCTTGATCTGGATCGTCGCCTCGCGCGAGATCTGGTTCTCCCAGACCGAGGCGGTATCGCGCACCAGCGTGACGGCGCCGAAGGTTAGGCAGGACAGGAAGGTCATGATGGCGATGACCAGCACCAGAGCGCGGCCGGCAATGTTCTGCGCCGGCACGATCGGCGCCATGCGGCGCTGGACGCGCTGCGGCGTAGCGGCCTGCTCCGCGGCCGCTTCATGCAGCTGTTCGGCGGATAGCTCAGTCATAGATATCCAGCCTTCCGCCGGCCAGGATCATGCGGCGCGCGTCGACCTGCTCCATCAGGCCGAGATCGTGGGTGGCGATCACCACCGCGGTGCCGAGACGGTTGAGCTCGATGAACAGCCTGAGCAGCCTACGCGCCAGTGGCGGGTCGACATTGCCGGTCGGCTCGTCGGCGAGCAGGATCTCGGGCTGTTCGATCAGCGCGCGGGCAATCGCGGCGCGCTGCTTTTCGCCGCCCGAGAGGACCGGCGGCAGCACATGCATGCGCTCGCCGAGACCAACCCATTTCAAAAGTTCGGTGACGTCGGTGCGGTAGCTCGCTTCCTCGCGGCCGCGCACGCGCAGCGGCAGGGCGACATTCTCATAGGTGGTCATGTGGTCGAGCAGGCGGAAGTCCTGGAACACCACGCCGATGCGACGCCTGAGATGCGGCAGTTCTGCGCGCGAGATACGCGAGCGGTCCTTGCCGAAGATGGTGATCAGCCCGCGCGTCGGCTTCAGCGACATGAACAGAAGGCGCAGCAGCGTCGTCTTGCCGGCGCCGGAGGGCCCGCTCAGGAACTGGAAGGAGCTCTCCGGAATGTGCAAGGAGATGTCGCGGAGGATTTCCGGACCCATGCCATAGCGGAGGCCGACATTTTCGAAGCGGATCACGTGCGGCGACCTGAAATGTGTGGCGGCGGCGTGCCAGCCCTTTCTGCCAAACGACCATCGGCCGCCATGGTTAACCGTCGGTTAATTTTCGCTGTTTTTGAATACGTCACAAGGGTTCCGGTGGGGAAGCGTTAACCATTTCCATTTACGCAAAAGAAACGAAGAGCGAACAGCGGGGCCATGATGGCTGAGCAACGAACCGCGCGCCCGGTTTCCGGCGAAATCATGACCGGGACAAGTGTCGCGCCGGAATTGCGTCCTATGGCGACCGATATCGTCGATGCCGATTATGAGGTGCTGCCACGCAGTGTCTCGAGGGCGGACGCCATCCAGCCGCCTGCGCGCAACGTGGCCACACCGTCGATCGAAGGCATGGACATGCTGCGCAAGCCGGAAGCCGCAACCGTGCGGCCGCCGGCTTCGCGTGGCGGGCCGATCTTCTGGATCGCCGGCGTCGGTGCAGCGCTGGCTGCCTTCTGGGTCTCGGGCGGCCACGCTTTGGTGCGCCAGACGCCGTTCTTTGCGGTTGAGCAGCCGGCGGGCGCCGTACTCAGCATTGCCGGCGTCACCTCTCGTGTCGACGCTTCCGGGTCCACCCCGGTGCTGTTCGTCGATGGCGAGGCCGTGAATGACGGTGTGAAGGCGGGACCATTGCCGCTGCTGGAGATTCGCGTCACCGGCAATGACAGCCGCATCACGCGCTATACGTTGGGGACATCCAGCCGTTCGCTGGCGCCTGGCGAAAGATTCGGCTTTTCCAGCCGTCTCGACGTGCCTAGAAACGGTGTAAAGGCCGTCTCGGTCACTTTCGCCGGTTAGGCGACGATCTCTCGGAAAGGTTATTGATGCCAGTTGTGCGCGGCAAGGACATCGAAGTCCTGTTTTCGGCGTCCGCGATCGCGCGGCGCAATCTGGAACTCGCCAAGGAGATCGCCGAGCGCGACTATCACGACCTGCTGGTGATTTCGGTGTTGAAGGGCTCCTTCATCTTTGCCGCGGATCTCATTCGCGCCATGCACGATGTCGGGCTGTCGCCGGAGGTCGAATTCATCTTCATTTCCAGCTATGGCGCCGGCACCACCAGCGGCGAGGTGAGGGTGCTGCGCGATATCGACAATGAGGTCGCCGGCCGCGACGTGCTGCTGATCGACGATATTCTCGAATCAGGCAAGACGCTTTCCTTCACTCGCAATCTGATGCTGTCGCGCGGCGCCAAAAGCTGCGCCATCGCGGTGCTGCTCGATAAGCGCATGCGTCGCCAGACCGAGCTCAATGCCGATTATGTCGGCTTCGACTGTCCCGATTATTTCGTCGTCGGTTACGGCATGGACGTCGCCCACGCTTTCCGGGAATTGCCATTCGTCGGTGTCGTCAAAGGCGACGCCTGAGAAAAGGTCTTCGACGTTTCAAATTTTCAGAAAAAGTCAACTTTTGCCCGCCAAATTCCGGCCCATGGCAAAGCTTCTGATCGTCGAGGACGATGAGTCCGTCCGTACCCTCGCTGCCCGCGCGCTCGAACGCGCCGGGCATTCAATCGACATTGCCGCCGATGGCGCGCAGGGGCTGGCGATGATCAGCGCGGCGGGCGGCGGTTACGACCTCGTCGTCTCCGATATCCGCATGCCGGAGATGGACGGCATCGAGATGGCGATCGCGGCGGCCAGGCTTTTTCCGGCGATGAAGATCCTGCTGATGACCGGCTATGCCGACCAGCGCGAGCGCGCCGAGGAGTTGAACGGCATCATTATCGATGTCGTGCAAAAGCCTTTCACGCTGGCCGAAATCCGTTCCCGCGTCGAACAGGCGCTGGCCTGCTTTGCCTGACGCTATTCAAGCCGCATCCTGGCTTGCAGCAAGGGCAGGCGCCACGCTCCTGCGCCGTTCGGTGTTGAGCGCGAGCAGGCCGGCGCCGATGATCAGCGCCGCACCGATGGCGGTGGTCGAGCGCGGCACCTCGTTGAAGAACAGAAAGCCCCACAGCGGCGACCAGATGATCCCCGTGTATTCGAAGGTGGCCACGCGGTTAGCCGGCGCCAGCCGGTAGGCCTGCGACAGAAGGATCATGCCGGCCGAGGCGACGAAGCCGCAGGCGGCCATCTTGAGGAAATCCGGTGTCGTCGGCCAAACCCATGGCCGCACCAGGAATTCGAGGCTTGGATGGACCGCGTGGGTTATGCCCGCAAGCCAGAATGTGCCGGCAACCGCGGCTGCGCCGACAAGATAGGCGCCGTTCTGGTAAAAGGCCATAACGGTTGAGGATTCGGTGTCGCCGATCTTGCGCGCCATCAGCTGCGAAAAGCCGTAGAGCAGCGCCGAACCCAGCGACAAGAAGGCCGCCCAGTCGAACAGGCCGGCGCCCGGGCGCAGCATCACGACCACGCCCAGCATGCCGATCAGCACGGTGGCGAGCGCCTGCCAGGACACGCGTTCGCCGAGATAGGGTCCGGCCATCGCCATGATGAACAGCGGCGCCATGAAGTAGAGCGCCACCGCGTCGGCGAGCGGCAAGGCGGCGATTGCCAGATAATAGACCGTATAGGAGCTGAACTGGATGAAGGCGCGGATCGTCAGCAGGCCAAACCGCTTCGAGGCGATGGCCGGCAGGCCGACATCGGCGCGGACGAGAACGATCAGGATCGGCAAGGCGACGATCGAGCGGATCCACATCACCTCGGTGACTGGATAGCCGCCCGACACCGCCTTGACGAGCGGGTCCTGGAGCGAGAACACCAGCACGCCGAGGCACAGGCTGATGATGCCGAGAACGATCCGGTTGCGCATGTCGTTGCTGCCGGCCCCTTGCCTGAAGTGCCCGCAGCCGCCCGGCTGCGGGGTAAAAAGAACCCGCCACCGTTTCGGGCAGCGGGTATGAGTGAGGACTCTTCGATTGGTCCGCAGCCGATTTCGCGGCCGCATATCCAATGGGTAGGCTGACTATCGTCCGGCGTTTGACATGTTGCAAACGAATTGGAATGATACCTGCGATCAAATTTGCTTATGACGGATTCGATGCGACCAACCCTCGACAGCGATCTTCTGCGCACCTTCGTCGCCATTGCCGAAGCTGGCAATTTCACCCGGGCGGCGGAGCAGGCCGGCCGCACCCAGTCGGCGGTGTCGATGCAGATGAAGAAGCTCGAGGAGCTGGTCGGCGACAGCCTGTTCGAACGCGGTTCGCGCGGCGTAGCCCTGACGCGCCGTGGCGGCGAACTGATCGTCAATGCCCGCCGCATCGTCTCGCTGCTCGACGAGACGGCGGCGTCGATGGCGGCGGCACCTCTCGGCGGGCCGGTGCGGATCGGCATTCCAGAGGAATATGGCCACGCCATCCTGTCGCGGGCACTCGGCGCCTTCTCCAAGCGCCACACCAAGGTTGAGGTCACGGTGCGCTATGCGCATTCAGGCGCGCAGCTGGCGGCGCTGGCTGCCGGCGAGCTCGACCTCGCCGTGGTCTTCGAATGGCAGGATCCCGGCGGCGGCGAGGTGCTGATGCACGATCCGACGGTGTGGGTGACATCGAGCCTGCATCACATGCATGAGGAGCGGCCGGTGCCGATCGCGCTCTACAACCGGGCCGGCTGGTGCAAGGACTTCGCCATCAAATCGCTGGAACAGCGCGGGCTGGCCTACCGAGTCGCCTATACCAGCGACACCACCGGCGGCCTGAAGCTCGCCGTCACCTCTGGCCTGGCGATCGCGCCGATCTCGCACAGCAACATTCCCGATGGCTGTCGCGAGCTCACTGCCGCCGACGGGTTCGGCCACATCGACTCCTCGAATGTGGTGATGCATCGCAACCCGAACGCGTCGGGCGAGGCGATCGACGGCATGCAGGAAGCGATCCGCGACGCATTCGTCAACAGGTCCGATTAGAACAGCTCCTTCCGGGAAACTGCCTAGCCTGCCGCATCCTCGTAGAAATGCAGGCGGTTGCCGAAGGGATCACCGACCGTCACTTCGCGGGTCTGCCACGGCGTTGCTTCGAGACCCGGCCGGGCGTAGCGGTATTTCTTGCCGATCAGTTCGCGGTGCAGCGCGGCGATATCCTCGACCTTGATGCGCATGGCCACGCCCGGCGCGCCGTCGCCGTGATGTTCGCTCAGATGCAGCACGCAGCCGTCGCGGATTACACCCATGTAGAGCGGCGCATTGTCGTCGAAGCGATGTTCGAACTCGACTTCGAAGCCGAGGAAGTCGAGGTAGAATTCGCGCGCCTTGGCGATGTCGAAGATGCGCAGGATGGGCGTTACGGCACCGAGTTTCGGCATGGCGCTGATACCATTCAGTTCGACGGATGTTGCCTTGGAGGCTACTTCAGCTCCAGCAGCCGCTCAAGATAACTGCGCTCGATGTCGGGGCTGAGCGCGTTGCCGAGCCGCTTGCGAATCGCTTCGAGGATCTGGCGGGCGCGCTGCACGTCGATCTCGTCGGGCACCTTCACCGAATCGCCGAAATCGGGTCCGCGGCTGGCGCGTGGCCGGCCCAGCGGATCGCGGTCGGCGTCCTGCTGGCGGCCGCCTTCCTGGCTACCGCCCTGGTCGCCCTGCATCGCCTGCAGCTGCTTCATCATCTCCTTGGCGCCCTTGCGCAGCGCTTCCAGCGCGCGGCCCTGGTGGCCGACTGCCTGGTCGCCTTCACCTTCGCCAAGCGACTTTTCGGCATTGCCCATGGACTTGCCGGCCTCACCAAATCCTTCATTGGGCTGCATGCCCATGCCTTCCAGGCCCTTCTTCAGCTTGTCGAGCTCGCTTTGCAACTGGCCCTGGCCTTCCTGCAGCTGCTTCATCGCATCGGCGAATTCCTGCGCCGTCATCTGCTTTTTGCGGGCAAGCGGATCGCGGTCGTCACCGGGGCCGGGTTTGTCCTGATCCTGTCCGCCGAGCTGCTGGTCGCCATCCTGTTGCTGCTGGTCTTGATCTCGCTGGCCTTGACCGCGCTGCATCTGGTCCATCCGGTAGGTGTCGTTCATCATCTCCTGCTGGCGGCGCATGATCTCGCCCAGCTTGTCCATCTGCTGGCGCATTTCACTGTCCTGCTCGCCGCCTTGTTGCTGACGGCCGGCCTGCAGGTTGTTCATCATGTTTTCCAGCTGCGACAGCAGCTCCTGCGCCTTGTCGCGGTCGCCTGATTTCGCCAGGTTCTCGATCTGGTCCATCATGCGGTCGATGTCGCTCTGGCGCAGCTCGCGGCCGTTCTGCTGCATCTGCGGCGCGTTCGGGTTCTGCTTGGCGCGCTCGGCGAACTCCTGCAGGAATTCGTTCATCGCCTCGCGCAGTTCCTTCATCGCCTTTTCGATCTCTTCGTCGCTGGCGCCACGCTTGATGGCATCCTGCAGCGCCTGCTGCGCCTGGCGCAGGCGCTTTTCCGCCGCGGAGAGATTGCCTTCCTCGATGCCGAGCGCGATTTCCCAGAGATAGGCAACCTCGCTGCGCAGCTGGTCGTCGCTGTCGGACATCTTCAGCCGGCTGCGGGCGCTCATGATGGCGAGGTAATGCGACATGTTGTCGAACGTGTCTTCGGGCCGAAGCGTGATGGCGTCCATCAGGTCGAGCACGCGCGGCTTGGCGTTGGCATCGAGCGCCAGCAGGCGGCGCTGCTCGATCACCGCCCGCGCCAGCGGATTGGCGAAGGGCCGCTCGGGCATCACAATCGTCTTGGTTTCGCTGGTCGCGGTGTGCCCGGCATCGTCGGTGGCGACAAGCGACAGCTTGATGCTGGCGCCGGCCCAGACATGTTCGGTGAGGTCCTTGGTGGTCTTGGCGGCGTTCGCCTTGCCGCCGCGGCGCGGTAGCGCCAATGGCATTTCAGGCGGTCCGTAAAGCGGATGCGCACCGGGCGCCGCCGGATCGACCAGCGCGAAAACCGCCTTGGCGGTGGCCGCGCCATAGTCGTCGTCGATCTGGTAATTGAGCTCGAAGGCGCCGTTGACGGCGCGCTTGGGCTCGCCGACGAAGCGAATGGTCGGCGGCTTGTCGGGGATCACCGCGAAAGCCCATTGGCCGAGATCGGCTTCGCCCGATTTCAGCGTCAGCGTGCCGTCAGCCGTCAGCTTGCCGGTGAACTGGCGCAGCTTGGGTGTTGCCGGGTTGACCGCCGCTGCCTTGATCGCTGCTGCCTGCGGTCCGGTCGGGTCGATGGCGCGGGCATTGCCGCTCTTGTCGGCGAAGCTGAGCGTTTCCTCGCCGGAGCCGCCGGTGACGCGCAGAGAGACGTCGCTGCCTTGCGGCACGGTAAAGGTGGCGGCTGCCTGCTTGGCATTGTTGTCGATGGCTGGGGTGGTCAGGAAGATGGGCGGCTTGCCGGTATAGGCCGGCGGGGTCACCCAGGCATCGATGCGCGGCGGAACGATGTCGCGCGCCGCATGGGCGCGGAAACCATCGGAGAGCCTGCCGCCGGACGGTCCGAAGGAAAAGGCGAAAGCGGTGACCAAAAGCAGCGCCGCCACGGCGCGGAGCCCCCACGGGTCGCGTTCCGGCACCCGGGCACGCGGCAGATCGGCGCCAAGATCGCCGAGCTTGTCGGCCATGCGCTTTTGGTGCTCGCGCCACAGCGCCTGGGAAAAGATGCTTTCCTTGCCGCTCGGACGGTCGGTCTGCACCAGCACCGGGCTGTGCTGCAACTGGTTGGCCGCCTCGATGCGGCGGTCGACCTCGGCGGCGGAGGGAAGCTCGAAGAAACGCAGCGGATAGAGCGCTGCAAGCGCGGCAAGGCCGAAAGCCGCGACCAGGACAATGCGCGCAACGTCAGGCAGGCGTGGGAAAAGTCCGAGCCAGGAGAGGCTGAGGAACAGGCTGGCGACGATGAGCAGCGGCAGAAGCAGCGGCCAGCCGCGCTCGACCGTCATCGAGACCCGTGTCGCCAACCGGCTTAGAGCAAGCCGTCCGGCCAGGCTGCGATCGCCGCTGGAAATGGGGCTTTCCGTCATCGGCCCTTCCTGCCCGGGCGGGATAGCCCGGACTCAACAAGCAGAAGTTTACCAGCAAACACGGCAAAGGCGAGGCGGTTCCGGAAAACTTGAAGAGCTTTGGCGGGTTTCCACCCGCAATTCAGTCAAAGCAAGACTCAGAATTTCGCTAGATCGGTGTTCGAGCCGCAGACCAGGACCGCGATCCGTTCGCCCGGCGCCGGCGTGTAGCGGCCGGACAACAGCGCTGCGAAGGCCGCGGCGCCGCCCGGCTCGGCGATGATCCGCACCCGCTCCCACAGTGCCTTCTGCGCGGCGATGATGGCATCGTCGGTGACCAGGATGGAGCGCTCGACGAAGGCCTCGGCGATCGGGAACATCATTTCGCCGACGCGCTTGGGCGCCAGCGAATCGGCGGCGACGCCTTCGGCTGGCGCGTCGACCGGGTGGCCGGCCTCGAAGGCACGATGCAGCGTCGGCGCGCCCTCGGGTTCGATGGCGATGATCCTGATGCGGCCGGCAAACCAGGCGGCGATGCCACCGATCAGGCCGCCACCGCCGACGGCGACCAGCAGCGTGTCGATTTCAGGCAAGTCTTGCTCGATTTCGAGGCCAAGCGTGCCTTGGCCGACGAGTGTTTCTTCCTGGTTGAAGGCGTGGATCTGCAAGGCGCCGGTCTTTTCGGCAAAAGCCTCGCTGGCAGCGAGCGCCTCGGCATAGCGGGCGCCGCCGACGATCAGTTCGGCGCCGTAGCCGCGGATGCGCTGAAGCTTGGCCGGCGGGCTGACTTCGGGGACGAAGATCGTCGCCTTGTGGCCGAGCCGCATGGCGGCATAGGCGACAGCGGCGCCATGATTGCCGCCCGACGCCGCGACGACGCCGGCCGCGGGCACCGGCCGTTCCAGCAGATTGGTGAAGGCGCCGCGCGCCTTGAACGAGCCGGAATGCTGCAGGCATTCGAGCTTGAGGTCGACCGCCAGTGGCGGCCGGCCAAAATCGGCCATGTCGACGCGCAACACCGGCGTGTGTCTGACATAGGGGCGGATGCGCGGCTCCATCGCGGCAATGCGTTCGCGCGTGATGCTGTTGCCGTTGGTCATGACCATCTCCTTGGGATTGACAGCAATTAGTAACTTGGCAAAATGGCTAAATGCAAGAGGTTGATGTCTTCAAGGCGATCGCCAACGAACGCAGACTGCAGATCCTCGACTGGCTGAAGGATCCGCGGGCGCACTTCCCGGTCCAGGCAGACGGCGATCTGGTCGAGGACGGCGTTTGCGCGCTGCTGATCGCAGAGAAGCTCGGCATTACGCAGGCGACGCTCTCCGAGCATATGCGCGTGCTTACCCAGGCCGGCCTGCTGCGCCCCAAGCGCATCAAGCAATGGACGTTCTACCGCCGCGACGAGGACAAGATCGCCGACACAAGGATGCTCATCCAGAACCGGCTATAGCGCAGCCGGCGCGGCGGCTTCTATGCAAGCCAGTCGGGCACCGAATCCAGGCCGATCAGCTCGTCATAGGTCTGGCGCTGGCGCACGACATGAAAGCGGTCGCCGTCGACCAGAACCTCAGGCACCAGAAGCCTTGTGTTGTAGGTGCCGGATTGCACCGCGCCATAGGCGCCGGCTGTCGAGACGGCAATCAGGTCGCCAGACTTCAGCCGGGGCAGGTCACGGTCGAGGCCGAGATAGTCGCCGGTCTCGCAAACCGGGCCGACGACATCGACCGCCATGCGCGGCGTGTCGGTCGGCGGCTGCACCACCGGCTTGATGTCGTGGAAGGCATCGTAGAGCGTCGGCCGGATCAGATCGTTCATGGCGGCGTCGACGACGAGGAAATTCTTGGCGTCGCCTTCCTTCACGAAGATCACTTCCGAGACCAGGATGCCGGCATTGCCGACGATCAGCCGGCCCGGCTCGAACATCACCTTCACCCCAAGCTTTGTCAGATGCTTCCTGACGGTCTCGGCATAGGCATCGGGCAGAGGCGGCGGGCTGTTGTCGGTGCGGTAGGGGATGCCGAGGCCGCCGCCGAGATCGACATGCTCGACGGCGTGGCCATCGGCGCGCAGCGCGCCGACCAGTTCCGCCAGAAGCGCAAAGGCGTCGTCAAAGGGCTGCAACTCGGTGATCTGGCTGCCGATATGGGTGTCGATGCCGATGGGCTTGATGCCCGGCAAGCCGGCGGCACGGGCATAGACGTGGCGCGCCCTTTGCCACGGAATGCCGAACTTGTTCTCGGCCTTGCCGGTGGAGATCTTCCTGTGCGTCCTAGCGTCGACATCCGGGTTGATGCGCAGCGAGACCGGCGCCACCTTGCCGAGTGCCGTGGCGCGGGCCGACAGCAATTCCAGCTCCGGCTCGGATTCGACGTTGAAGCAGAGAATGCCGGCCTCGAGTGCGAAATCCATTTCGCGCGCGGTCTTGCCGACACCGGAAAACACGATCTTGTTGGCCGGGATGCCGGCGGCGAGCGCGCGGCGCATTTCGCCTTCCGAGACGGTGTCGGCGCCGGCGCCCAGCCTTGCCAGCGTGCGCAGCACCGCCTGGTTGGAATTCGCCTTCAAGGCATAGCAGACCAGCGTGTCGAGCCCGGCGAAGGCCCCGGCAAAGACACGGAAATGCCTGGTCAGCGTTGCCGTCGAATAACAATAGAACGGCGTGCCGACGCTTGCGGCGATGTCTGGTATCGCCACGTCCTCGGCATGGAGCACGCCGTCGCGGTAGTCGAAATGGTTCACGAGAGTGTTTCCGGAAGTTGGAGCAAGAGACCAGATAAACTAAGCCGGTCTCGTCGGCTCTAGAGCAGCGGGTCGAGGATGAACTTCTTGTCCACGACCGGTTTTTCCGGCTCCGGCGGCACGGGCTGCTTGGCGCGCTCGGCGTCCTTGCGGGCCTGGACGGCTGCTTCATAGGGCGTGTCAAGACCGGCCTTGCGGCCGCAGGCGGTTACGGCGACCATCGCCGTCAGCAGCGTCAGCGTCACCAAAATCCTGCGTGCGGTCATCGATCCATCCGTCCGAAACTTTTATGTGCTGCGCTTTTAACCGAGTTTTCGGCGCATTGCACCCCGGCATCATGCCTTGGCGATGCGCTTTTTCCAGGTACGGATCTGCTTCCTGACTTCCGACGGCGCGGTGCCACCGAAGCTTGTGCGGCTCTTGACCGAATTCTGCACCGCAAGCACCGAGAAGATGTCCTGGGTGATGCCGGGGTTGATCGACTGCAGGTCCTCCAGCGAAAGCTTCTCCAGGCTGACCTTCTTCTCTTCAGCCAGCGCCACCGCGCGGCCTGTGACATGATGCGCCTCGCGGAAAGGCAGGCCCAGCGTGCGCACCAGCCAGTCGGCAAGGTCGGTCGCGGTCGCGTGGCCTGAGCCAGCGGCTTTTTTCATGGCGGCGGCGTTCACCGTCATGTCGCGCACCATGCCGGTCATCGCCGCCAGCATCAGATCGAGCGTTTCGGCGGCGTCGAAGACGGATTCCTTGTCTTCCTGCATGTCCTTGCCGTAGGTCAGCGGCATGCCCTTCATCACCATCAGCAGGCCGACCAGATGGCCGGTGACGCGGCCGGTCTTGCCGCGTACCAGTTCGGCGGCGTCCGGGTTCTTCTTCTGCGGCATGATCGAGGAGCCGGTGGAGAAGGAATCCGACAGCCTGATGAAGCCGAACTGCGGCGTCGACCAGATAATGATCTCTTCGGCGAGCCGAGACAGATGCGTAGCGCAGATCGCTGCCAGGGCTAAGAACTCCAGCGCGAAATCGCGGTCGGAAACGCTGTCCAGCGAATTGCGCATCGGTTCGCGGAAGCCGAGCGCTTTTGCGGTCTGGTGGCGGTCGATCGGGAAGCTGGTGCCGGCAAGGGCTGCCGCGCCCAAGGGGCTTTCATCCATCCGCTCGATGGCGTCGCGGACGCGCGACAGGTCGCGCGAAAACATCTCGACATAGGCCATGCAGTGATGGCCAAAGGTCACCGGCTGCGCTGCCTGCATATGGGTGAAGCCCGGCATGACGGTTGCCGCATGCTCCTCGGCCCGCTCGAGGAAGGCTGATATCAGACCCTTCAGCGCTTCGGCGACACGGAAGCACTCGTCCTTGACCCAGAGTCTCAAGTCCACCGCGACCTGGTCGTTGCGCGAGCGGGCGGTGTGCAAGCGGCCGGCGGCCGAGCCGATCAGATCGGAGAGGCGTGCCTCGACATTCATGTGGATGTCTTCCAGACGGGTCGAGAATTCGAACGTGCCGACCTCGATCTCTTTCAGGATCGTGTTCAGGCCGTGAGCGATTTTTTCTTGATCGGCCGCCGAAATAATGCCCGTTTGCGCCAACATCTCGCTATGGGCGATCGAACCTCTTATGTCCTGCGCATAGAGTTTGCGGTCGAACGAGATCGACGCGTTGATCGCTTCCATGATGGCGGCCGGACCCGAGGCAAAACGTCCGCCCCACATCTGGTTACTGGCCTTCTTGTCGCTCATCGCTATAACCCGTGCTCCGGAGCAGTTTTAGAATAATGGCAGACGGCAATAGATACTTCCCGGCCCCGCGCCTGATCCTTGCCGCTTTGGTGGCGGGCGTGCTGGCGGGCGCGGTCGCGGTATATGTCAGCGACAGCGGTTCTGGCAACAACGCAGCCTCCGGCAGCACGCCGGCGCAAGCTGCCACTGGCGGCGGCAAGGACGACGTCGCCTGTGCCGCCAAGAGCGACCGTGCCAAGAAGGTCGCCGCCGCGGCCACGGGCCAGGTTGCCGCATTGCTGCCCGCCGATCCGCCGCAATCGCTGAAAAGCCTGGCCTTCAACGGTCCCGACGGCAAGCCGATGACGATCGCCGACCATGCCGGCAAGACGGTGCTGCTCAATCTCTGGGCGACATGGTGCGCGCCTTGCCGTGCCGAAATGCCGGCGCTTGATGCGCTGCAGAAGGAAAAGGGCAGCGACGCCTTCGAGGTGATCGCGGTCAATGTCGATGCCGGCGACGATGTGAAGCCGAAGAAATTCCTTGGCGACATCGGCATCGAGAAGCTTGGTTTCTATCGGGATTCGACGCTGGCGTTGTTCAACGACGTCAAGACGCGCGGCCTGGCGCTTGGCCTTCCCGTCACCATGCTGATCGACGGCGAAGGCTGCCTGGTCGCCCATATGAATGGTCCGGCCGAATGGTCGGGACCGGATGCCAAGCGGCTCGTCGAGGCCGTACTCGCGCCTTAGGCTGAGCGAAGCGCCGCCGCCGGTTCGAGCATCAGGATGCTGCCGCTGCGCGGTTTGATCGGGGCGTCGTCCCCAGCTGGTGCAGTGACGCCGGTCAGTTCGCTGAACGCCTCGATCGGGCTCGGCCGGCCAAGATAATAGCCCTGGCCAATCTCGCAGGCCTCGGCGTCGAGGAATTTCAGTTCGCCCAGCGTCTCGACGCCCTCGGCCAGAACCGGCAGGCCAAGACCACGGCCAAGCCCCAGAACGGCGCGCACGATGGCCGCCACCTGGCCGTTGCTGTCGACCGATTTGATGAACGAGCCGTCGATTTTGATCTTGTCGAAGGGGAAGGCGCGAAGGTTGGACAGCGAGGAGTAGCCGGTGCCGAAATCGTCCATCGCCACACGCACGCCCAGCGCTTTGACCTGCCGCAAGGTGGCGAGCGCGCGCGGCATATCCTTGACCAGCGCCGTTTCTGTGATCTCGAGTTCGAGCCTGCTGGGCGCTAGCCCGGAGGCGAGGAGGACCTCGTGGACCTTGCGGCTGAAATTCGGGTTGTGGAGCTGCACCGCCGAGACATTGACCGCGACGGTGAGAGGGCTCTTCCAGCGGGCAGCCTCGGCGCAGGCTGTCGCCAGCACCCATTCGCCGATATGAATGATGACGCCGCTGTCTTCGGCCACCGGGATGAAGGTCGCCGGCGACACGTCACCGCGCTGCGGATGGCGCCAGCGGATCAGCGCCTCGAACCCGACCATCCGCCCGCTGCTGATCTCCTTTTGCGGTTGGTAGACGAGCCGAAACTCATTGCGCGCTATGGCCTGGCGCAGCTCGTGCTCCATCACGCGCCGGTCGCGCGCCTCGGCGCCCATCGAGGCCTCGAAATAACGGTAGGTGTCCTTGCCTTCGGCTTTGGCGCGATAGAGCGCGGTGTCGGCGTGGCTGACCAGGGCTGTCGGTTCATCGGCGTCGAGCGGATAAAGTGCAATGCCGATGCTGGCCGACACCAGGCCGCCGCCGACCGACTGCCGGTTTTCCTCGCGCATCGACGCCAGCACCGCCTCGGCGATGCGGCCGGCTGCCTGCGGATCAGAAAGGTTCGGGGCGATGATGGCGAACTCGTCGCCGCCGAGACGCGCCAGCATCTGCCCCTGGCGGAGCACGCCGGAGGCGCATAGCGCCACCTTCTGCAGCATGGCATCGCCGGCGCCGTGCCCGAACAGGTCGTTCACTTCCTTGAAGCGGTCGAGGTCGAGCAGCAACAGCGCAAGATGCCCGCCCTTGCCGCCGCGGCTCATTGCGGCAATTTCGGCCTCGAGCCGGCCGGAGAAACTGCGGCGGTTGGGGAGCCCGGTCAGCGGGTCGAAGTGGGCGAGGCGCAGGATCTCCTGCTCGGCCTTCTTGCGTTCGCGGATGTCGCGTACTGCAACGACGCTGTGCCGCTTGCCGCAATAGTCGATGCTCCTGGCGATCAATTCGACGGGGATGGCGGTGCCGTCATGGCTTCTCAACTCGGCCTCCAGTGCCTGTCCGCTGCAGTCGGACATGCTGGCTGCGGTGCGTTCGCCGAAAAGGTCGCCGAGCAGCATCGCGTTCAGCGCTTCCGGCGCCATGCCGGTGAGAGCGGCGATGCTGTCATTGGCGCTGACGATGCGGGTGCCGTCGCAGACGATCAGGCCCTCGACGGCGGCGTTTGCGAGGTCGTGCATACGCTCGGCCTCGAGCTTGTGACGACGGAAGCGCAGGTCGATCCACAGTGCCGCGGCTGAAAGCACCAGGATCGCCAGGCTGACTGCAGCGGCGGCGAAGGCCTGCGATACCGGCTCGACCGTGAACTGCGATATCTCAATGGAGGAGTCCGGGAAGATCGACACCGCGCCCATGGCGATGAAATGCAAGGTGCAGATCGCCAGCGTCAACAGGACGGCGGCGCCGATGGTCGCCTGCATGGACGGGCGCCGCAGCACGACCAGCAGCGCCAGCGCGGCGAGGGTGACGCCTGCCAGCAGCGAGACGGCGACCAGAAGCGAGTTCCAGACGATGCGCCCTTCGACTTCGAAAGCGGCCATGCCGATATAGTGCATAGCGGCGATGCCGGCACCGAGGATCGCGCCGCCGACCAAAGCGTAGTCGATGCCCCGGCGCAAGGTGGCAATCCACATGCCGGCGGCTGTCAGGGCGACGGAAGCGGCGAGCGAAAGCGCCGACAGTTCCGCATTGTACGCGTTGGGTATTCCCGGAGAAAAGGCAAGCATGGCGATGAAATGCGTCGCCCAGATACCGAAGCCCGTGGAAGTGGCTGATATCATCAGCCAGGTATAGCGGTTGCGCTCGCTTGAGCGGTCGACATGGCGAAGCAGATTGACCGCCGAGAACGAAGAAATACCGCAAATAAGGGCTGCCAGTGCGACCAGTTTCAGATCGTGTTCGTGCACGATGCAATTATAGACCGTCAGCATCTCGCCCCACCTGCTCTCCCGCAGCAATCAAGCCATCGACTTGATTAGTGCGGGACGCTTGAAGAATCGGTTATGCGCGCCACAACTACAGCGGGTTTTTCGGGTTGTACCTTGCGGCGATCTTTTCTCATACCAAGCGCACGGTCACGAGCAGCGCTTCGTGATCGGAGCTTGGGCGGCCATCCGGAAGCACCGCGGGCAGAACTGAAGGGGCGCTTGCCGCAAGGCCACGGGTGAAGAACCAGTCGATGCGGCCGACTGGTGCCGGATTGCCGGCCTCGCGCCGCTGTGTCGGCAAATCGAGATTGTTGGCGGCCTGCCAGCCATAACCGCGCCCGGCAAGGACGGCGAACAGTGGTTCGTGGCGTTCGACGTCATCGATCAGCCGGCCGGGCTCGGCCGCGATGCGCGCTCGCCATGCGACAGGATCGTCATTGCGTTCCTCATGGGTGGCGGTCAACGTGTTGAAGTCGCCGCCGATCAGCACCGGCGCCTCGGGATCGTATCTGTCGATGGCATCGAGGAGATGGCGGGTCTGGTCGGCCCTGCCGGCAGGATCGGTGCGGTTTTCGAGATGCACCGAGACGACCGTTACCCGACGGTCGCCGAGCTGCACCTGGCCGCCGATCGCCATGCGGCCGCCAATGCGCGGCTGGCCGCACTCCGGCCGGAACCAGCCGCCGGCCGCGTCGAGGCGCACCAGAAAGGGCCGCTGCAAGGGCACGACGCTGGTTACGGCGTTGCCGTGAAAGCCCTCGCTGTTGGCGGCTTCGCCAGTTTTTGCGCGCTCAGCCTCGTTACCGCCGCCGAGCTCGACGAACTCGACGCCATAGGCATAGGCGTGGCCGAGCCGGTCAGCCAGCGTCCGCAATGGATGGCCATTGCCGGAGCGCGCCATGCCGTTGTCGACCTCGGACAAAAGCACCACGTCGGGAGACTGGGCGGCAAGCGTTGCGGCGATGGCATCGCCGTAGCGAAGCCGCTCAACGTTCCAGGCCACAACGGTCAGGGCCTCGCCAGCCTTATCGCGCGACGCCGTGCCGCCGATCTCGATCTGGCCGAGCGCGGGAATGGCGGCTGCATGACGCAGATGGGTAGCGCTGTCGCGCGGGCCTTCGCGCATCGCCTGGCGGTCGGCGACGGGCACATGCGTCAATTGCTGGACCAGCATTCGTCTCTCCACTCAAGTCCGCCATCTGGCGCCGTCATCTGGCAGGATACATTAGCCGGATAATCATTCTTTCGGCAGGGTCTTTTCGCCGTTCCGAGGCGCCCTAGCTACCTAGAGCGTCGATGTGACGGTTTCATGCCGGCGTGGCCGTCGAGGAGGAGAGACTGGCTGTCCACAGGCCTGAAAGGGCACAACAGAACTGTCACATACCTTCTCTATGAGAGCGGCAAGGGACTTGCGCAAAGCCTGATGTCATCAGCCACTCAAGAGGGATAAAATCCATGTCGATCTTCAAGCAGGGCCTTGCGGCCCTTGCCGCCGGCGCCTTCAGCATCGCGCTGGCGCAGCCGGCTGCCGCGGAGCCGGTCAAATTCGATTTCTGGTTCGGCCTGTCGGGCGACCTCGCCCGCGTCGTCGATACGTTGTGCAAGAACTTCAACGCTTCGCAAGCCGACTATGAAGTCGTCTGCACCAGCCAGGGCAATTACGACGCCACGCTGCAGAACACCATCGCCGCCTTCCGCGCCGGCAAGCAGCCTGCCGTCGTGCAGGTCTATGACGTCGGCACCGCCACCATGATGCTGTCGGGCGCCTACAAGCCCGCAGACAAGCTGATGGAAGAAAACGGCTACAAGATCGACTACGCCGACTATTTCCCCGGCATCGCCCGCTACTATGCGACGTCGAAGGGCGAGATGCTCTCGTTCCCGTTCAATTCCTCGACCCCGCTGATGTACTGGAACAAGGACGCCTTCGCCAAGATCGGCAAGACAGAGGCACCGAAGACCTGGGAAGATGTCGCCACCGACCTCAAGGCCCTGAAGGACGCCGGCTATGAATGCCCGATGGCGATCAACATCTCGGCCAATGAAAGCTGGCAACTGATGGAGCAGTTCTCGGCGCTGCACAACCAGCCGATCGCCACCAAGAACAATGGCTATGACGGCCTCGACGCCCGTCTGGAAGTCAACAAGACCAAGTTCGTCCAGTATGTCACCGATCTGAAGAAGTGGTATGATGCCGGCCTGATCAAGATCAAGTCCAAGGACCTCGGCCAGGATATGGTGCAGTCCTTCGCGACCGGCACCTGCCAGGTCATCCTGACCTCGGTCGGCGACCACGGCACCGTCGGCCGCACGCAGAAGGAAGGCATGAACTGGGATGTCGCCGAACTGCCGGTCTATGCCGGCACCGAGCGCAAGAACTCGCTGGTCGGCGGCGCGTCGCTGTGGGTGCTTTCCGGCAAGTCGGACGCCGAATACAAGGGCGCGGCCGCGTTCCTGAACTTCATCCACGACCCCAAGACCGCTTTGTTCTGGTCGACCAACACCGGCTACATCCCGGTGACCAAGTCGGGCTTCGACTACCTGAAGTCCCAGGGCTTCTATGACAAGGCGCCCTACAAGGGCCGTGAAGTCGCGATCGCCAGCCTGACCGCGTCGGAGCCAACGGAAATCACCCGCGGCATCCGTCTGGGCAACTTCACCCAGATCCGCGCCGAGTTCGGCACCCAGATGCAGGCGATCTTCGCCAACAAGGTCAGCGTCCAGGAAGGCCTCGACACGCTGGTCAAGAATGGCGACGCCATCCTTGAGCGCTTCCAGCAGACCTATCCGGGCAAGACCCTGCCCTAACCCCGGATACCGGTATGGCCGCCCGCCAAGAATCGACGGGCGGCCATTTCGCATCTAGTCTCGATGCAGGAAAACGGGCCGGCGGTTCAACGGCCTGGGCGGATCAATGGAAAAACGCGTTACCTTCAGCAGGTGGACTATCGGCATCCTCTTCGCGGTGCCGCAGCTGCTTTTAATCTTCACCTTCTTCTACTGGCCTGCCGGCCAGGCGGTGTACTGGTCGTTGACGTTGCAGCAGCCATGGGGCGGCGGCAACATCTGGGTCGGGCTCGACAATTTCCGCTCGATCCTGTCCAACGCAGATTACTGGAATTCGATCAGCGCCAGCCTCATCTTTGCCGGTATCAGCACCGGGCTGGCGATGTTCATCGCGCTGGTGCTTGCCGCGCTCACCGATCGCCAGCTTGCCGGCTCGCGCCTTTACCGAGTGGTGCTGATCTGGCCCTACGGCATCGCCGCGCCTGCGCTGGCGCTGGCGTTCCGCTTCATCTTGGCGCCGGAAGCCGGCTTCATGGCCGTCGTCAACCAGGTCTGGCCCGGCTTCTGGGATCCCGGCCTTGATGGCGCTGATGCCATGGCGTCGATCATCGTCGCCTTTTCCTGGAAATATGTCGGCTATAACTTCATCTTCTTCCTCGCCGCATTCCAGGCCATACCGCGCTCGCTAATCGAGGCGGCGGCGATGGACGGGTCCGGCGTCATCAGGCGTTTCTGGGACATCCAGTTCCCGCTGATCACACCGACGATCTTCTTCCTGCTCGTCATCAACATCACCGAAAGCTTCCAGGATTCCTTCGGCATCGTCGACATCATGACCTCGGGTGGCCCGGCCAACGCCACCAATCTGATGGTCTACAAGATCTATTCCGACGGCTTCAAAGGGCTGGACTATTCCGGTGCTGCCGCACAGAGCATCATCCTGATGATGCTGATCATCGTGCTGACCATCTTCCAGTTCCGCTTCATCGAGCGGCGCGTGCACTACAGGTGAGATGATCATGGTAGAGCGCACCCCGTTCCTGAATTTCTTCACCCATGTGATCCTGTTCGTCGGCTTCGTATTTTGCATCGCGCCGTTCGTGATCGTAGCCATCGCCGCATCGCACAACCTCAAGGACGTCAACGACGTGCCGATGTCGCTGCTGCCGGGCAGCGACTTCTGGGTCAACATCAAGACGGCTTGGGCAACGGCCGACCTCGGGCCGAAGCTGCTCAACAGCTTCATCATGGCAACCGGTGTCGCCGCCGGCAAAGTGATCATCTCGGCGCTCACCGCCTTCTCGATCGTCTATTTCCGCTATCCCGGCCGCACCTTCATCTTCTGGCTGATCTTCGTGACGCTGATGCTGCCGCTGGAGGTGCGCATCGTGCCGACCTATGCGGTCGTCGCCAATGTGCTCGAACCCTATCAGACGATCATGGATCTGACCGGTCTATCCTGGCTGATCGAGAAGGTTTCGGGCGTGCATGTCGCGCTCAATCTGGGGATGCTCAATTCCTATCCCGGCCTGATCTTGCCGCTGATCGCCACCGCCACCGGCACCTTCCTCTACCGGCAGTTCTTCCTGACCGTTCCCGACGAGTTGACCGAGGCAGCGCGCATGGACGGCGCCGGACCGCTGCGCTTCTTCATCGATATCCTGTTGCCGCTGTCGCGCAACAATATGGCCGCGCTCGGCACCATCATGTTCCTATGGGCGTGGAACCAGTATCTGTGGCCACTGCTCATCACAACCGACCAGTCGCATGCCACCGCGGTGACCGAACTCAAACAGCTCATCCCCAATGTCGGCGGCGCCCCCGAATGGCACATTGCCATGGCCGGCACGCTGATCATCATGCTGCCGCCGCTGGTCGTCGTGGTGCTTATGCAACGCTGGTTCGTGCGCGGCCTGATTGCCACCGAAAAATAAGGAGCAAACAATGGCCTCCATCACCATTCGCGACGTCACCAAGAGCTACGCCAAGATGCAGGTCGTGCACGGCGTCAGCCTCGACTTCGCGTCCGGCGAGTTCGTCGTCATCCTGGGGCCATCCGGCTGCGGCAAGTCCACACTGCTGCGCATGATCGCCGGGCTGGAGGATATTTCCGGCGGCACGATCGCCATCGACGGCACGGTGGTCAACAAGCTCGAGCCACGCGAGCGCGGCTGCGCCATGGTGTTCCAGAACTACGCGCTCTACCCGCATATGAGCGTATCGCAGAACATCGGTTATTCGCTGAAAGTATCGGGTGTTCCCGCCGCCGAGCGGACGCAGCGCATCCAGGCGGTTGCGCGCACGCTGGAGCTCGAGCATCTGCTCGACCGCAAGCCGATGGCGCTGTCCGGCGGCCAGCGCCAGCGCGTCGCCATGGGCCGCGCCATGATCCGCGAGCCGAAGGTGTTTCTGTTCGACGAGCCGCTGTCCAACCTCGACGCCAAGCTGCGGGTGCAGATGCGCTCCGAAATCCGCAAACTGCACCGCCGGCTCGCCGCTACCTCGGTGTTCGTCACCCACGACCAGGTCGAGGCGATGACGCTGGCCGACCGGCTGGTGGTGATGAATGGCGGCCGCGTCGAACAGGTCGGAACGCCGGCCGAAGTCTATAGCCGCCCGGCGAGCCGTTTCGTCGCCACCTTCGTTGGCGCACCCGCAATGAACATTCTCGAAGGCACGGTGACGCTCGACGGCCTGTCGCTGCTTGGCGACAGCCGCAAGCTCAACGTTTCGCGCACCGGCCTGCCGGTCGGCAGCAAGGTCGCGGCCGGCATCCGGCCGGAGTCCGTACGTCTGGTTGCGGCGGGCACGCCGGGCGCTCTCGAAGCGACCGTCGATCTGGTCGAAGAACTCGGCGCCGGACGCGTCGTCTATGTCGATCTCGACGGCGCACCATTCTCAGTGGTGACGTCAGAGACAGTGCATCCGGTGCCGGGCAGCACGGTCGGCCTGCAGTTCTCTGAAGCCGACCTGCACTTCTTCTCGTCCGAGACCGGCAGTCGCCTCGACGTGTTCAAGGCTTCGGTGCCGGAACCGGCACTCTGATTTTTGCAGCCATCGGCAAGCGCATTCCCGTCCGCTTCGGACGGACGGCTAAGCAATCTCCCAAGGAAAAGTCGCATGAAAATCATCCAGGTCACCGATGTCCATCTGGGACGACGCGGCGAGATCCGCTATGGCGCGAACCTGCATGAGCGGCTCGACCGCTGCATCGACCACATCAATGCCCGCCATGGTGATGCCGCCCTTTGCGTCTTCAGCGGCGACCTGACCGAGACCGGGGTGCCTGAAAGCTACGCCGATCTCAAATCGGCCTTGAGCCGGCTTTCGCTGCCATACCGGCTGCTGCCGGGAAATCACGACCGGCGGGCCAATCTGGTGGCGGCATTTCCCGAAAACCCGATCGACGACAATGGCTTCGTGCAGTCGGTCGTCGATACGTCGGAAGTGTCGCTTTTGTTCCTCGACAGCCTGGCCGAAGGCCGCGTCACTGGCGAACTCTGCGACAAGCGGCTTGCCTGGCTCGACGCGCGGCTCACTGAAGCGGCGGGACGACAGGCCTATATCTTCCTGCATCATCCGCCGGTCGAGCTCGGCCTGCCGCTGCTCGACCCGCTCGGGCTGGAACAGCCCCAGCGTTTCCTCGAGGTGCTGACGCGCCATGGTAATGTCGGCCATATCTTCTTCGGCCATGTCCATCGCGACATTGCCGGCATGGTCGCCGGCATCCCGTTCACCGCGCAGCGCGGCCTGCATGCCCGCTTCATGCTCGACCTGGTCGGCGAGGAGGTTGTCGAGCAGGCGCCGCCGACCTACGGCATCGTGCTCATCGACGCCGCCGCGCGACGCGTGGTCGTGCACAACAACGACTTCCTCGAGACTTGGCCGCTTTGGTCGCCGGCGACGGGCGAGAGGGTTGACTAGGAGCTGATCTCGCTAGGCGAAGACGTGCGCCTTGCCGGAGACGGTCAAGCGCACGATCTCGCCGACGGCAGGCGTGTCGATGCCAGGCTTGCGCAGGATCAGCGGCGTGTTGCCGATCGCGGCTGCGTCAGGCGGATCTGGGTTGTTCAACAGCCGCACCGCAATCGTGCACATCGAGCCGGCGAACTCCGAGTCCGTCACCTCGGCGAAGATCGTGCCCGGCGGGCCCGACATGCCTTCGCGCGACGTGCGGTTTACCTGCACCTGCTCCGGTCGCAGCATGATGCGGGCGATGTCGCGGCGCTCCTTCGAGTCGACGGCGATGCGGCCGAGCGAGGAGGTGGCGAAGCCGCCTGAAACCTTTGCCGGCAGGATGATGGCGTCGCCAAGGAACTCGGCGACCATCCGGTCCTTCGGCTGCAGATAGAGTTCACGCGGCGTGCCGACCTGCGAGAACTTCCCGTCACGCATCACCGCGACCTGGCTGGCGAAGGACAGCGCCTCGGCCTGGTCGTGGGTGACCAGGATGGTGGTGATCCCGGCAGCTTCGAGCAATTCGGCAACTGCCTTGCGCATCGAGGCGCGCAGGCCGGTGTCGAGCGCCGAGAACGGCTCGTCGAGCAGCATCAGCCTGGGTTTCATCGCCATGGCGCGGGCCAGCGCCACGCGCTGCTGCTGGCCGCCCGAGAGCTGGTGCGGGCGGCGTTTGAGGATCGCCTTGTCGAGCCCGACCGTATAGGCAAGCTCGGCGATCCGCTCGGTGCGCTGGTCCTCGCCGCGGGCCATGCCGAAGCCGATATTGTCGGCGATGCTGAGATGCGGAAACAGCGCGCCGTCCTGCGCCACCAGGCCGATGCCGCGGCGATGCGCCGGCACGGCATGGCCGCCATTGGCCAGCACCTGGCCGTCGAGCACGACGCGCCCCTGGTCGGGCGCCTCGAAGCCGGCGATCAGTCGCAGCAAGGTGGTCTTGCCACAGCCGGACGGCCCGACGATCGCAGTGCGGCTGCCGCTGGCGGCGCTGAGGTCGATGCCGGCAAGGGCTGCGACCGGGCCGTAATGCTTGGTGAGGCCGCTGATTTCGAGAAAGCTCATCGTCCGACCATCCGTTTCGACTGGACATAGAGCAGCCAGGTCAGCGGCAGCGACATCGCCACCATGATGAAGGCGTAAGGGGCGGCGGAGGCATAGTCGATCTCGCCGCTGTAGGACCAGAACGCCATGGCCAGCGTGCGCGTGCCGTTGGGCGCCAGCATCTGGGTGGCGGTCAGCTCGTTCATGATGCCGAGCGCCACCAGCGCCATGCCGGCGGCGGCCCCAGGCGCCGAAAGGCGGATCGTCGTCGACCACAGCGCTTTCAGCGGCGGCCGGCCGAGGCTGGCGGCGGCACGTTCGAGCTCGATCGGCGCCTGCGCGATCGAAGCGCGGAGGCTGATCAGAGCGCGCGGCAGGAACATCAGGGCATAGGTGACCAGGATGGTGAACAGCGTCTGGTAGAGCGGCATGGCGATGCGCACGGTGATGGTGACCAGCGCCAGTGCAATGACGACGCCGGGCAGCGAGCCGACAATGTAGTTGCAGCCCTCGAGCAGCCGCTGCAGCGGCCCCGGCGCCCGGATCGAGATCCATGCCATCGGCATGGCGGCGATGGTCGCAAGCAGGGCGCCGGCGAGCGCCAGGAACAGCGTCTGGCCAAGCGCCAGGCCGATCTCGTCGAAACGCCAGACATCGGCGCCGCCGGCGACCAGCCAGCGGCCGATGGTGACGAAGGGCACGCCGATGGCGAGTAGCGTAATGATGGCAGGCAGAGCCAGGCAAGGCAGCGTGGCGCGTCCGAGCCTGCTGCGCTGCCAGTGGCGCGCCGCACCTGAGCCGACGCGGGCATAGCGCTCTTCGCCGCGCACCAACACCTCCAGAGCGAGCAGCACGAAGCAGCAGGTCACCAGGACGCCGGCCAGCATGTTGGCGGCGGGTCCGTTGAAGGTCGACTGGAACTGGTCGACGATGGCGGTGGTGAAAGTGTCGAAGCGGATGAAGACATAGAGGCCATATTCGGCCAGCAGATGCAGGCCAACCAGCAGCGCGCCGCCGCAAATGGCGAGTCTCAGCTGTGGCAGCACGACGCGTGCGAACACGCGCCACGGTCCGAGGCCGAGCGCTGCGGCTGCGTCTTCCAAAGCGGGATCGAGCCGGCGCAGCGACGCCGCGATCGGCAGATAGAGGAACGGGAAATAAGCGAGGACCGACACCAGCACGCCGGCCCAAAGGCCGTGCAGTCCCGGCACCAGGGTAATCCAGGCATAGGAGTGCACGAAGGCGGGGATGGCGAGCGGCGCCACCGACAGCCAGGCCCAGAGGCGAGCGCCGGGCAGGTCGCTGCGCTCGGTCAGCCAAGCCAGCGCCATCGACACGACGATGGCGATGGGGACGGTGAGCGCCACCAGAAGCACGGTGTTGATCAGGAGTTCGCCGACGCGCGGCCGGAAGACCAGGGCCGAGACGGTATCCCAGCCGGTCTGCACGGCGATCCAGATGATGAAGGCAAGCGGCAGCAGCGACAGCAGCGAGACGATTATGGCGGCAAGAGCGATCCAGGACATGGGCTGCCGGCGGGACCGCCTGGCTGCCTGGCCTGAACGCGCGAGATCGACCGCAGATTGCATCAGCTCGGCCGCGCCACTGCCGCCGGAGCGGGGGCGCCGCAGGCGCGGCCGGAAACGCAATGTGTCGTCATGGACAATGCCATCCCGAAAACAGAGCGCTCCTGCGGAAAGCCTCGCAGGAGCGCAAACGTTGCCCTTTTAGGACGAACGCGGACTAAAGCAAGCCGGCTGCCGTCATCAGATCGGTCACCTTCTTGGAGTTCAGCTTTGCCGGGTCGACCTTCGGCGCCTGCAGATCGGCCAGCGGCACCAGCTTGGGATTAGAGTCGGCGCCTTTGCCGACCGCGTACTCGAAGGACGTGCCGGTCTTCAGCACGTCCTGACCGCCCTTGCCGGTCACCCATTTCAGGAACGCCTGGGCTTCCTTCGGATGCTTGCTCGAGGCCAGCACGCCGCCGCCAGAAATCGAGACGAAAGCGCCGGGATCCTGGTTCTTGAAATAGTGCAGCTCGACGTTCTTGCTGTTCTCGCCGGTCTTGGCCTGATCGCCGAAATAGTAATAGTGGTAGATGATGCCGCCTTCGATCTCGCCGGCATTGACCGCCTTCATCACCGTGCCGTTGCCCTTGTAGGCGGTGAAATTCTCCTTCATCGCCTTCAGCCAGTCGGCGGTGGCGGCTTCGCCCTTGAGCTCAAGCAGCGCGCTGACGATGGCCTGGAAGTCGGCGCCCGACGGCGAGGCGGCCCAGCGGCCTTTCCAGCTCGGATCGGCGAGATCGAGCATCGATTTGGGCAGCTGGTCGGCGGTGAGCTTGGTCTTGTTGTAGGCAAAGACGGTGCTGCGCGCCGCGACACCCACCCATCTGCCGCTGCTCGGCTGGAATTCAGCCGGAACCTGGGCCAGCGTATCGGCGTCGACCGGCGCGAAAAGGCCCGCCGCTTCGACCAGGGTCATGGCCGGGGAGTTCTCGGTCAGGAACACGTCGGCTGGCGAAGAAGCGCCCTCGGCGACGATCTGGTTGGAGAAATCGCTGTCGCCGCCATTGCGCAAAGTGACCTTGATGCCGGTTTCCTTGGTAAAGCCATTGACCCATTCCTTGGCCAGGCTCTCGTGCTGGGCGTTGTAGACGATAATGCCGGCATCTTCCGCCATCGCCGGACCGGCGATCAGGCTGATTGCCAGCGCGGTGGCGCCGACCAGGGTGGAAAGAGCATATTTCATGGTGTCATCCTCGATCTCGGCGGTTCTGGTTTTGCACGGCTGCACCTACCAATACCTGATTACCATAGTCAACATTGGTGGGCTGCTTCAATCCGTCGCTCGCCCGCAAACTTTCGTGATTTTGCGGCACTTTGGCTTGGACATTATTTCGTTGGCCACGTAACAAATCAGCGCCGAAGCGCGAAGATCGGGGAGTGAACTCTTGTGAGCGGCAAGGATGAGGCCGAGCTTTCCCGGCTGATGCGGGCCGCGATCGCGGGAGACGAAAGGGCTTACGCCGACTTTCTGCACCGGATCGCCGCACTGGTTCGCGGCTTTGTCAGGCGCAAGATCGTACAGGGCGGGGTCGATCCCGAGGATGTCGTGCAGGAAACCTTGCTGGCCATTCATGTGAAACGGCATACCTGGCGCCAGGATGCGCCGGTGCTGCCGTGGATCTATGCGATTGCCCGCTTCAAGCTGATCGATGCCTTCCGACGGCGCGGACGGCGCATCGAGATCGAGATCGATGAGATCGCCGAGACCTTTGCCGAGCCGGAGACCGAGACCGTCAGCGAACGCGACATCAACCGGGCTCTGGACGGCTTGCCGCCGGCGCAGCGTTCGGTAGTCTCGGCCATATCGGTCGATGGCCGCTCGATCGGCGAGACAGCGGCCAAGCTCGGCGTCAGCGAGACGGCGGTGCGGGTATCGCTGCATCGCGGGCTTGCCGCGATCGCCAAACGCTTCGGGCGGCAGTGACATGAGAACCGAAGATCTCATCAGGGCACTCGACGCTGATATCAGCAGCAAGGCGATGCCGCTGCGCTCCGCCTGGTGGATGGCTGCGGCTGCGGCGGTGGTGATCGCGGCGGTGGTTTTCTTCCTCACCATCGGTCCGCGTCCCGACATCATGATCGCCATGCACACCATGCGCTTCCTGGCGAAATTCGTCTTCACCATCGTGCTTGCCATCACCGCCTTTGGCCTAATCCGGGCACTGTCGACACCGGGCGCCTCGACGGCGAGAGCCGCAGCCTGGATGGCGGCTGCGCCGCTGCTTGTGGCTGTGGCCGTGGCTCTCGAACTGTTCATGGTGCCGGAGCCGATGTGGAGCACCCGCATGGTCGGCTCCAACATGATGATCTGCATGGGCTTCATCCCGCTGATCGGCATCGGGCCGCTTGCCGTTTTCCTATGGATGCTGCGCTATGGCGCGCCGACGCGGCCGGTCTTTGCCGGTGCGGTCGCGGGCCTGCTCGCCGGCGGCCTGGCGGCGACCTTTTACGCTGCGCACTGCTTCGACGATTCGCCGCTTTTCGTCGCCACCTGGTATACGCTCGCCATCGCCGTCCTCGCCGGGCTCGGCGCGCTCGGGGGACGGTTCTTCGTGCGCTGGTAACCGGCCCGCCTGAGATAGCCCGCAATAATCACCGATCCTTAATCATGCCGGCAATTGTTTGCGGGTTAACCGTGTTGCCGATGGCTCCGGCGAAACCTTTCCTTAAAATCGATCATCCAAGGCTTCTCGCAGAAATGTGTTGCGCACGGGGTGGCATGCACAGTGACGCGGTGGAAACGAAAAAGCCTGCGGGCTGACGGTCACGTGGCTTTGGTGTTCGCGGCCGGAGGATTTTGCGCCGCCGTCGTGGCGATGCTGCTGTCGCGGCTCGACGTCAGTGCCGAAGTGCTGAAGCTCTGTCTGCTGATATCGGTGCCGGTCGCCGCCGTGGCGCTGATGCTCGCCGCCCTCTTCATTTACCGGATACTGGACGACCGTCGGCAGATTGCCGAGAGCGAGCAGCGCTTCCGCCGCGCCATGGAGGATTCGGCGATCGGCATCGCCATTGTCGGCGTCGACGGCCGCATCCAGGAAACCAATCCGGCCTTCGCCGCCATGCTCGGCTACAGCAAGGAAGAGATCGAGGCGCTGACCTTCTTCCAAATTACGCATCCCGACGATGTGCAGATCGGCCGTGAGACCATGGACGGCATCCGGGCGGGCACCGTCAACGCCTTCCAGTTCGAAAAGCGTTACCTCAAGAAGGACGGCACGCCGGTATGGGCCTATCTTGCCGGTTCCGTCATTCGCGACGAGAAGAGCGGCCGTCCGCTCTACCTCGTCTCGCAGATCGAGGATATCGACGCGCGCAAGCAATCCGAGGCACGCATAGCCGAGGCCGAAACGCGCTGGAACTTTGCCCTGGCCAGCGCCGGACAAGGCGTCTGGGACCTCGACATGCGCAAGGGCGGCACCACCTATTCCGCCGCCTGGGTGAAGATGCTGGGCTATGCCGAGGGCGAGCTGGACGGCGACCCCGACCGCTGGCTGACGATGATCCATCCCGACGACCGCGAGAATGTGGCCGAGGCCGATCGCGCCCATCTTGAGGGCAAGACGCCGTTTTTCGAAGCCGAGTTCAGGATGCGTCACAAGGACGGCCACTGGGTCTGGATCCTCGATCGCGGCAAGACGCTCGAGCGCGACAGCGAAGGCCGGCTGATCCGGGCCATAGGCAGCCTGACCGACATCACCCAGCGCAAGCAGGCCGAGGAAAGCCTGATTGTGTCGGCGGCGGCGCTGGCGGATGAGAAGGAACGGCTGAGGGTGACGCTGCAGTCGATCGGCGACGCCGTCATCTGCACCGATGCCGCCAACCGCATCACCTTCATGAACCCGATCGCCGAAAAGCTGACCGGCGTTGCCGGCGCAGAGGCGCTCGGCAAGACGCTTGGCCATGTCTACTGGGCGGTGGATGAGGAGACCGGGCAAAGGATCGGCATGACGCGGCCGGCGCTCGGCGGCCCCAGCCCCGCCGATCAGAACAGCCGCGCGGTGCTGATCCGCCGTGACGACACGCGCTGCAGCATCCGCCAGGTGGTGTCGCCGATCATGAACGAGCGCCAGGAATTCTGCGGCCTGGTCATCGTCTTCCAGGATTTCACCGATGCGCGCGCCTTGCAGCGCCAGCTCGCCTACGCGGCCGCGCATGACGCGCTGACCGGCCTTGCCAATCGCTCAAGCTTCATCCGCACCATGGAAGAGCTGGTCGACCGGAGCTGCAAGGCCGGCTCGGCAACACCGGCGGGCGAGCATCATTTCATGTTCATCGACCTCGACCATTTCAAACTGGTCAACGACACCGGCGGCCACGCCGCCGGCGACGCCCTGCTGAAGCGGGTTGCCGAGGCTATTCGCGGCGCGCTTGGGCCGGAGGATATCATCGCCCGCCTCGGCGGCGATGAATTCGCGGTCATCCTGAAATCGGGGTCGAGCGCGGGCGCCAGGATTGCCGCCCGCTCGATCATCGATGCCATCCGCAGCCTGCAGTTCAGCTGGGACGGCCGGCCGCATGCGATCGACGCCAGCATCGGGGTGGCGCCGATCCGCAGCGGCGAAGTCGACGAGATCATCGCACGCGCCGATGCCGCCTGCTATGCGGCCAAGGCCGCCGGCCGCGGCTGTGTTTCCGTGGCGCCTGACGATAACGGGTCAAAGGGCCAAGCCGAGCCGCCGCTCGCGGCAGCGTCCTGACGGCGCTCGAAGCATTTGTTTTTACGCAATTCCGGACGGAAAACCGTTACACACTTTTCCTGGAATTGCTCTAGCGTTCTGATGGGTTAGCGCGTCGGAACCGGGTGTTCGCCGCGATAGTCGTAGAAGCCGCGTCCGGTCTTGCGGCCAAGCCAGCCGGCCTCGACATATTTCACCAGCAGCGGGCAGGGGCGATATTTCGAATCCGACAGGCCGTCATGCAGCACCTGCATGATCGACAGGCAGGTGTCGAGGCCGATGAAGTCGGCAAGCTGCAACGGCCCCATCGGATGGTTGGCGCCAAGCTTCATGGCGGTGTCGATGGCGTCGACCGAGCCGACGCCCTCGTAGAGCGTGTAGATCGCCTCGTTGATCATCGGCAGCAGGATGCGATTGACAATGAAGGCCGGGAAATCCTCAGAGACGGTGATCGTCTTGTCGAGCTGCTTCACATAGTTCTTGGCTGCCTCGAAGGTCTGGTCCTCGGTGGCGATGCCGCGCACCAGTTCGACCAGCTTCATCAGCGGCACCGGGTTCATGAAATGTATGCCGATAAAGCGCTCGGGACGGTCGGTCTGCGCGGCCAGGCGGGTGATCGAAATCGACGACGTGTTGGTCGCCAGGATCGCTTCCGGGTTGAGTTGCGGACAGAGCTGGGCATAGATCTTGCGCTTGACCGTCTCGTCCTCGGTCGCCGCTTCGATCACCAGATCGGCACCGGCGAGATCGGCCATGGCGGGAGCCGCCGAGATGCGCGCCATCGCATCGTTGCGCAGCTTTTCGTCAAGCTTGCCGGAGCCGACCTGGCGGGCCATGTTGCCGCTAACTGTGGCAATGCCCTTCTCGATACGGTCGGGCGAGATATCGTAGATCAGCACCTTGAAGCCCGAAAGCGCGGACACATGCGCGATGCCGCCGCCCATCTGGCCGGCGCCAATAATGCCGATCGTCTCGATCTTGGCCATTTGCAGCGATCCCGTCGAAAAGGCCTTAGCGGCCTGCTTTTTGTGCAGTGCAAACTAAAAGGGTGGGGCAGCTTCGTCTACCCCACCCTTCACAATTTAATACGCTTTGGCAGAGAGCGTCAAAGCGCCTTTTGCAGCTCCGGCAGGATGACGAACAGGTCGCCGACCAGGCCGTAATCGGCAACCTGGAAGATCGGCGCCTCTTCGTCCTTGTTGATGGCAACGATGACTTTCGAATCCTTCATGCCGGCAAGGTGCTGGATGGCGCCGGAAATGCCGACGGCAATGTAGAGGTCGGGAGCCACGACCTTGCCGGTCTGGCCGACCTGCCAGTCGTTCGGGGCATAGCCGGCATCGACGGCAGCGCGCGAGGCGCCGACGGCGGCACCGAGCTTGTCGGCGACCGGCAGGATGACTTCCTGGAATTTCTCCGCCGAGCCGAGCGCGCGGCCGCCCGAGATGATGATCTTGGCCGAGGTCAGCTCCGGACGGTCGGTCTCCGACAGCTTGTTCTCGACGAAAGAGGACAGGCCTGGGTTGGCCGTTGCCTTGACGGTCTCGACCGCGGCCGAACCACCTTCGGGCGCCGCCTGGAAGGAAGCGGTGCGCACGGTGATCACCTTCTTGGCGTCGCTCGACTGCACCGTCTGGATGGCGTTGCCGGCATAGATCGGACGCTTGAACGTATCCGGCGAAACCACCTCGATGATTTCCGACACCTGCGCGACATCGAGCAGGGCCGCCACGCGCGGCGCGATGTTCTTGCCCGACGAGGTCGCCGGGGCAATGATGGTATCGTAGGCGCCGGCCAGCGAGACGACGAGTGCCGCCGTCGGTTCGGCGAGGCGCTCGGCCAGTTCGTCGGCCTCGGCCAGCAGCACCTTGCTGACGCCCTTCAGCTTGGCGGCGGCATCGGCAGCACCCTTGGCGCCCTTGCCGGCAACCAGCACATGCACGTCCGAACCGATCTGCAGGGCAGCCGACAGCGCCTTGGCGGTCTGGTCGGAAAGGCTTGCATTGTCGTGTTCTGCGATGAGGAGAATGGTCATTTTTCTGTTCCTTTCCCGATCGCTTACAAAACGCCGGCTTCGTTCTTGAGCTTGTCGACCAGTTCGGCGACGCTCTTGACCTTGACGCCCGCCTTGCGGCCACTCGGCTCCTCGGTCTTGATCACCTTGAGGCGCGGCTTGACGTCGGCGCCGTAATCGGCCGGGGTCTTTTCGTCGAGCGGCTTCTTCTTGGCCTTCATGATGTTGGGCAGCGAGGCGTAGCGCGGCTGGTTGAGGCGAAGATCGGCGGTGACGATCGCTGGCATCTTCAGCTCCACCGTCTGCAGGCCGCCATCGACTTCGCGCGTCACCTTGGCCTTGTCGCCGTCGAGCACCACCTTGGAGGCGAAGGTGCCCTGTGCCCAGCCGAGCAAAGCGGCCAGCATCTGGCCGGTCTGGTTGGAATCGTCGTCGATCGCCTGCTTGCCGAGGATGACGAGGCCGGGCTGTTCTGCCTCAACAACGCCCTTCAGCACCTTGGCGACGCCCAGCGGCTCGGTCTGTTCGTCGGTCTTGACCAGGATGGCGCGGTCGGCGCCCATGGCGAGCGCGGTGCGCAGGGTTTCCTGCGCCTGCTGCGGACCGATCGAAACGACGATGATCTCTTCGGCCTTGCCAGCTTCCTTCAGCCGGATCGCCTCTTCCACCGCGATCTCGTCGAACGGGTTCATCGCCATCTTGACGTTGGCGAGTTCCACCGCCGAACCATCAGCCTTCACGCGAACCTTGACGTTCGCATCCACAACCCGCTTCACGGGCACAAGGATCTTCATTTGCCTGTCACCTCTCCTGAGATATTCGGGCGCGCTATAGCAGCGTGCGCCACTGCAGAGTTGTCGAAAGCCGACATTCCTGACTGAATTCCGGCATTACGGAATTCTGGCCGGACGGAATTCTTGTCTTCTGCCGCCTAACGGTGGCGTCCTCCGTAGTTGTGGCAGCGCAACACGTCAATATGCTACGGCAGCGGCCAAACCACTCAAATCGGTTCAGTCCTGACCGGAAGCGCTGCCGCGGCCCCAGCGCGTCGCCGGTTGCGTGGACGCGGGATCGGCCGGCGCCGGCCCGGTGGAAACGGCGGGCTGATCGGCGGGTTCGGGCTCGCCGTCGTCACCGGCAAGCAACGGCACGCCGCGGCTGCGCATGATGAGCACCAGCACGCCGCCGGCAATGATGCCGCCGATATGGCAGGCCCAGGAAATCTGGTTTTCGCCGCCGGCGGCAAACATCACCACCTGGAAGCCGATCCACAGGATCAGCGGGATGAAGGCCGGGATGCGCAGCGGAATGCGGGCGAAGACCAGCACCCACACTTTCACCCGGGGATAGAGGACCAGGTAGGCGGCGACGACGCCGGCGATGGCGCCGGAGGCGCCAATCAGCGGCACTTGCGAATCCCAGGCG
Source organism: Mesorhizobium caraganae (assembly GCF_016836705.1). GTDB lineage: Bacteria > Pseudomonadota > Alphaproteobacteria > Rhizobiales > Rhizobiaceae > Mesorhizobium > Mesorhizobium caraganae. Next base: position 109,005 of record NZ_JAFCGY010000011.1, read on the forward strand.
ACGAGCCCCTGGAAAAAGGCTCCCGCGATGGCGCACAGCAGGTAGAAGATGAGGTAGCGGATATGGCCGAGCGCGTCCTCGACATTATCGCCGAACACCCACAGGAACAGCATGTTGCCGCCGAGGTGGAAGATATCGGCGTGCAGGAAGGCATAGGTGAGGTAGCTCAGGCTCTCCGGAATGACGACGAACTGGGGCGAGAGTTCGGCCGTGTTGTGGACGACCGAAGGAATGAAGCCGAGGCCGAGCACGGCTGCGTTGTTGAAATTTTCACCGCCGATCGTGGTGATAAGAAAGACCAGCGCGTTGGCCGCGATCAGGCTGATCGTCACATATTGCAGCCTTATGTGGCGCAACCTGTTGGTGTCATAAAGCGGGATAAACATGCCCCAGGTCCTCTCCCGCCTTCGAGAAAACTCAGCGGTTCTTGCCGGGCACCCATAACACGTCGGCATTTCCGTTGTCATTGACCGCACGGGCGGCCACGAACAGAAAGTCGGAGACGCGGTTGATGTATTTCAGCCCCTCGCGGTTGACGTGCTCGGCCGGGTCCTGCGCCAGCGCCACCATGATGCGCTCTGCCCGCCGCGCTACGGTTCGGGCAAGATGCAGGGCCGCGGCCGCCGGCGTGCCGCCGTTGAGCACGAAGGATTTCAGCGGCTTAAGCTCCTTGTTGAGGAGGTCGATGTCTTTTTCGACGCGGTCGGTCTGCGAGGCGATGATGCGCAGCGGCTCGTAGTCCAGCGGCTTGCCGTCGTCAGGCACGGCGAGATCGGCGCCGAGATCGAACAGGTCGTTCTGGATGCGGGACAGCATCGCGTCGATCGCGGGATGGTCAGCGGCGGTGTGCAGGCGAGCGATGCCGATGCAGGCATTGGCTTCATCGACGGTCCCATAGGCATCGACGCGCAGGTCGGATTTCAGCCTGCGTTCACCGGTGCCGAGGCCTGTGGTGCCGTCGTCGCCGGTGCGGGTGTAGATCTTGTTGAGCTTGACCACGTCGCCTCCCGAACGGCCGTCACTTGCGGGTGAAATACACCACCAGCAGGATCAGCGCCAAGGCCACGGCCTGCAATAGCACACGGGCCTGCATCAGCTTGTTGGAGGTGACGCCGTCGCCGCCGCGCATCATGTTGATGAGGCCGCGGACGAGCACGATCAAGACCGCGGCCATGGCCACAATGGCGAGGATTTTGAAGACGGTGATCATCTAACGGCTCCAGTTCGTTTCGCTCAGGCGCGCCTGGCAAGCACGCGGTAGAGCATCGATGCCGGCAGGATGCGCTTGAGCATGACGCCGATTCTGGCCGGCACTGTTACCACATAGTGTGGGCGTGGGCGCCGCGACAGAAGTGCATGGCGCAAGGCCGTGTAGACCACCTCGGGCCCCGGTTTCAGCCGCGATGAGCTGCCGCCGGCCGTGAGCCGCGCCAGTTGCGCGGCATAGGCGACGTGGTGGACGGAATTCTCGTGGTCGATGTTTTTCAGAAACCAGAACAGGCCGTTGCTGGCGATCTTCGACGTCACCGGTCCCGGCTCGATCAGCGAAACATGGACGCCGCTGCCGCTGAGTTCCTGCTGCATGCACAGCATCAGGCCTTCGAGCGCGTGCTTGGAGGCCGCATAGGCGCCGCGAAAACGCACCGGCGCCAGCCCAAGGATGGAGGAGCAGTGGACGAGACGGCCATGGCCCTGGCGGCGCATCACCGGCACGAGGCGCTGGGTCAGGTCGTGCCAGCCGAAGAAATTGGCCTCGAACTGCTCCCGCAATGCCGCAACCGGCAGGTCTTCGACGGCGCCCGGCTGTGCATGGGCGCCATTGTTGAACAGGGCGTCGAGGCGCCCGCCTGTTCGTTCCAGCACCGATGCCACAAGGGCGGCGATCGACTCCGGCTCGCGGTAGTCGAGGTAAAAGGCCTCGATGCCGTCGGCCTCGAGCGCGGCGATGTCTTCAGGCTTCCGCGCCGTCGCGAACACCCGCCAGCCATCCGCCTTCAGCGCCCGGGCGCAATAAGCGCCTATTCCGGAAGAGGCACCGGTGACAATGATGGTGCGCAATTCTTTGATGGTGCGCAATTCTTTCGCCGGCGGGATCGTGGTTTGAGCAAGGGTTGCCATTTGCCACAATCCCTTCCCATATTCGCGGCGTCGAGACAATCGAAGGGAACGCGGCTCTTGATGCGGAATATCGTCGTGCTGCGCCGCGTGCTCTATGACGCGCTTGGCCATTTCAACACCGACGACGGCTGGGCGATGGCCAGCCATCTGGCGATCACTTCGCTGATGGCGCTGTTTCCGTTCCTGATCTTTGCCACCACGCTGGCGAGTTTCCTGGGCGCGCAGGCGTTCGCCGATACCGCCGTGCATCTGGTGTTCGATACCTGGCCCGAGCAGATTGCCAAGCCGATCGCGCGCGAGGTGCTCAACGTGCTGACCGTGCGGCGCACCGATCTTTTGACCTATGGCGTGCTCCTTGCCGCCTATTTCGCCTCCAACGGTATCGAGGCACTGCGCACCTCGCTAAACCGCGCCTACCGCGTCGCCGAAACACGCGGCATCATCTACCGCCGGGTGCAGAGCATCATCTTCGTGCTGATCGCCACGGCCGGCTTCCTCGCGATCAGCGTGCTTCTGGTGTTCGCGCCGCTGCTCGCGCGGCTGGCAGAAGCGCATATCGAATGGATCAAGCCCTATATGGGCACGATCACGCTGTGGCGTTTCATCATCGCCTCGACCGTCATTGTCGGCGGGCTGTTTGCCGTGCATTTCTGGCTGCCAGCGGGCAAGCGCCGCCTCGTCTCGATCGTACCGGGCATCCTGTTCACGCTTGCCGCATGGCTTGTCGGCTCAACCGTCTTTGCCACCTATCTCGATCACTTCTCGTCCTATGTCACGACCTATGCCGGGCTCGCCTCGATCATGATCGCGGTGGTTTTCCTGTACATGTTATCGGCGATCTTCATCCTCGGCGGCGAACTCAACGCCGCGATCAGCCGCTATCTTGAAGCGAGGGCGCGGGTCGGATGAGAGGAATTGAAGGACTGGAGAATTGAGGAATTGAGGAATTGACGAAGTGAGGAAGTGAGGAATTGAGGAATTGAGGAATTGAGGAATTGAGGAAAAAGGGGCCATATCTGGCGCCGTGTGCTTTTTTTCTCCAATTCTCCAATTCTCCAATTCTCCAATTCTCCAATTCTCCAATTCCTCAATTCCTCAGTTCCTCAGTTCCTCAATTCCCCAGTTTTTCCGTTGGCCGGCCGGGCCGTGGCCAGCCCAACGCCCAATGTCGCGATCGCCATGCCGACAATCTGCACGAGGCTGAGCTGTTCGCCGAACAGCGCCCAGGCAATGACAGCGGTGACGGCCGGCACCAGGTAGAACAGCGACGCGACCTTCGACATCTCGCCGTCGCGGATCATCACCATCAACAGGAAAATGGCGCCGATCGACAGCACCAGCACCAGCCAGGCCATGGCAAAGATCAGTTCGCCGTTAATGATGACCGTATGCGTCTCGAAGGTCAGCGAAGCCAGGATCATCAGCGCGCCGCCGCCGATATATTGCCACATCGTCGCCGCCACCAGGTCGCCGCCCGACGCATAGCGTTTCTGCCAGATGGTGCCGGCGCTCATGCCCAGCACCGAGACGAGCGAAGCGACCAGCGTTTCCGGCGTGACGCCGCCACCGAGCGCGCCGAGCTTCGGCCACAGCACGATGACGACACCTATGAGGCCAACCGCAAGGCCGGCCCAGTGGCGCGGCAGGATGGCCTCGCAAGCACCGCCGTGATCAGCGGCTGCAGGCCGACGATCAGCGCCGAAAGCCCGGCCGGCATGCCTCGGTGGATCGCCCAGAACACCGCGCCGAGATAGACGCCATGCATGAGGATGCCGGCGACGGTGGCGTGAAGCGCTTCGGCCCTTGTGGCGCGCTTCGAGCCAAGCACGAGCATCAGGCCGGCGAGCAGCAAGGCGGCAATGACAAAGCGGGCCGCCAGGAAGGTGAAGGGTTCCGCCCATGGCATGGCATAACGCGCACCGATGAAGCCGGTCGCCCACAGGACGACGAAGGAGGCGGGGATGAACCGCTTGAGACTGTGCATTTTTGGGGGGAAGCCGTTTTCGGTGGAGGCCGATTGAGTGAAGAGACAAATACGGCAATTGCTCTAATGCGGTTCAATCCGGCAAGCAAAGCGAAACAATTGATACATAAGCTCGATCTGATGTAGGGGTGGCCGAATTCAAAAGGCGGCGTCGGACAATCGACTTCTGTCGATCGATCCGGCGACATGGCGTTTCGGCTTCCACAGGGAGCGCGCATGCTGTTGCATCTCGACACAAGCTGGCTGCTGATGACGGTTGCCAGCGTGGCTGTGTTCGGCTTCTTCTTCGGCTCGGCGCTCGACGCCATCATGCAGGAGGATGGTTTCGGGTCGACCGGCAACACGCTGCTGTTCACGCTTGGCTTTTTCGTTGCGATCATGGTCGCGAACGAGCATGGCATCGTCCTTAGAGATCTGAAGCTCGCGGTTGCCTGGGGACTGGGCGGCGCCTTCGCGTTTATCGCCGCGTTGGCGCTGCTCAAGGCGGCGTTGGCTCGCCTGTAGCTAGAGTCCGACCAGCCGCCGGACATCGTCCGGTGAAGCGCCTGCCTGCCTGAGTGCGGCAAGGCCGGTATCGCCAAAACTCTTCGACAATTTGCGCCCATCCGGTCCAAGCACGAGACGGTGGTGGAAATAGTCCGGCTGGCCGAGGCCGAGCAGTTCCTGCAGCAGGCGCTGGATGCCGGTCGCGGAATAGAGGTCGCGGCCGCGCACGACATGGCTGACGCCTTGCAGCGCGTCGTCGACGACGACGGCCAGGTGATAGCTGGTCGGGATGTCGCGGCGCGCCAGGATGACGTCGCCCCAATCCTGCGGCCGGGCCTCGACAGCTCTTGTCGCCGACAGCGTCTCGTCGGTGAATTCGCGCCAGGACAAATCCGTGCCGAGGCGTGCCCGTGCCGCTTCGACGTCGAGGCGCCAGGCGAAGGGTGCATTGTCGGCGATCCGGCGGTTGCGTTCGCTGATCGGCAGCGCCTTGTCGGCGGCGGGATAGAGCGGCACGCCGTCGGGGTCGCGCGGCCAGTCGCGGCCGCGCTTTTCGCGGTCGGCGATGAAGGCCCTGATCTCGCCACGGCTCATGAAGGCGGGGTAGACGAGTTCTTCGCGGATCAGCCGGTCGAGTATGGCCTGATAGTCGGCGAAATGTGCGGCCTGGCGCCGCACCGGTCGTTGCCATTCGAGGCCGAGCCATGCGAGGTCGCGAAAAATGCCGGCCTCGAATTCCGGCGTGCAGCGCGTCGTGTCGATGTCCTCGATGCGCAGCAGCAGGCGGCCGCCGGCAGCGCGCGCCAGTTGCTGGTTGAGCAGCGCCGAATAGGCATGGCCGAGATGCAGTTCGCCATTCGGGCTCGGCGCGAAGCGAAATGTCAGGAGCGTCATGTCTAAGGCGGCTTGTCGGTTGTGCTGCGGTTTTGCCAATTGCTACTTTGCTGCTCATCGGCGGACAAGGATACCATGCAACGCATCGCGACACTGGACGACATAACGCGGGGGCTGGATGCGCTTTGCACTATCGATCCGCGGCTGGAAAAGGTGCGAGGCATGGCTGGCGAGGTGCCGTTGCGGCTGTCGGAGCCGGGGTTTCGTAGCCTCGCCTCGATCATCGTCTCGCAGCAGGTCTCTCGCGCGAGCGCCGATGCCATTTTCGGCCGGCTGGTGAAACTGGTCGATCCGCTGACGCCGCAGGCGATCCTTGCTTCCGGCGAGGACATGTGTCGCGAGGCCGGGCTGTCGCGGCCGAAGCAGCGCGGTCTGATCGCGATTGCCCAGGCCGTGGCCGACGGGCTCGACCTGCACCACCTCTGTTCGCTCGATGCCGAGGAGGCGATCGCGGCGATGACAGCGGTGCCGGGCATCGGCCCGTGGACGGCGGAGGTCTATCTTCTGTTCGCCGCCGGCCACCCCGATATTTTCCCCGCGCGCGATGTCGCGCTGCAGAGCGCGGTCGGCCATGCGCTCGGCATAAATCCACGTCCGCCGGAGAAAACACTCATCGCGCTGGCCGAATCATGGAGCCCGTGGCGAGGTGTCGCATCGCGGCTTTTCTGGTCCTATTATCGTGAAACCAGGGGCAGGGACGCCGCGCCACCGGCCTGAAACCGCAAAAAAGCATGAAAATCCTGCATTTTTGCCCCTTTCGGCGAGCGACAATCCGCTTCACATCCCTGTCATGTCGGGCTTACAGTATCCGCGCCGATCGGTTCTAGAACGAGGAGGTCAACAAGGTGACGGTTGCCGTGTCTCCGGATGGGCTTCCCGCGCTGGTGCTGAATGCGGATTACCGTCCGCTCAGCTATTACCCCTTGTCGCTCTGGTCCTGGCAGGACGCCATCAAGGCGGTGTTCCTCGACCGGGTCAACATCGTCGCCGAATACGAGCATGCGGTGTCTTCGCCGACCTTCTCGATGAAGCTGCCCAGCGTCGTCAGCCTGAAGGCCTATGTGAAGCCGTCCAGGCACCCGGCGTTCACCCGCTTCAACGTCTTCCTGCGCGACCGCTTCCAGTGCCAGTATTGCGGCACGCCCGAGGATTTGACCTTCGACCATGTCATCCCGCGCCATCGCGGCGGGGCGACAACATGGGAAAATGTCGTTGCCGCCTGCTCGCCCTGCAATCTCAGGAAGGGCGGCATGATGCCGGCGCACGCCAAGATGTGGCCGCTGCAAAAGCCCTATCAGCCGACCGTGCACGATCTGCACAACAATGGCCGGCTGTTCCCGCCCAACCATCTGCATGAAAGCTGGATGGATTATCTGTACTGGGATGTCGAACTGGAACCATAGAGTTCGGCACAAATCCGCCATGCTGGCCGCCTGACGCAGCTTTCTGCGCTTCCGGAGCTCACGTACTTAAGTACGCTCCGGTCCGGTTCTCGAAAGCCGCGCCATTCGACTCAGCCTGCCGAATTTCTGGACGAACTCTGCGTCGCGCTGAATTAATCGCGAACCATTGCGCCGCGGAAGGCGACGGCGGCGAGGATGAAGCTGGCGATGGCGTTCCAGCCGGCCAGCGACAGGCCGAGGATGCGAAGTGCCGCCTTGTCGCAGGACGGCGGCACGAATTTGTCAAGCGCGTCGAGCACGCCCTTGCCGCCGGTGTCGACCGGGCCGGCGCCGGCCGTGCAATCGGCCGGACCCTGCCACCAAGCCCATTCGACGCCCGAGTGATAGACGCCGAGATAGAGCCCGTAGAGCATCAGCATGCCGCCGATGGCGAGCAGGCCGCGCGTCAGCCAGGCCGGCGCGCTGAGCATCGAGGCGATCACCGCCAAAACCATCAGTGGCGCGCCGATGTAATAGGGCGTGCGCTGCTCCAGGCAGAGGTGGCAGGGGATGTAGCCGCCTATGTGCTGGAAGGCGAGCGCGGAGCCGACCGTGGCGGCCATGGCGACGGCGAGAAACAAAGCCGTGCGCGTCCGCTGGCGTTCGGTGTCGGCATTCATGGTCGCTGTCATGGGTCTTCGTCCGTTGAATTCGCCGTCCGCCGGCATAGTTCCTGGAACCACCGCCCGCCGTGGGCGGTCAGAAGGCGTATTTGACCACGATATAGAGCGAAATCAGGGCGGCGGCGCCGGCGCCGACGATCAATCCCAAACGCTTCTCGATGAATTCCTTGATCTCCTCGCCATAGCGGCGCAGCAGCCAGGCGAGAAGCAAGAAGCGAGCGCCGCGCGCCAGGATGGCCGAGACGATGAAGACGACGAGATTGACGTGAAGCGCCCCGGCCAGAATGGTGACCACCTTCATCGGCGGCAAGTGGGCGGCGCCGGATGTGACGAGCAGCACCAGCATCAGCCCGGTGCCCGACGACTGCCACCTCTCGAACGTGTCGAGGCCGCCGAAGTGCTCCAACATCGGCCGTGCTATCGTGTCGTAGGCATAGTAACCGATGAGCCAGCCGGCAATGCCGCCCAGAACGGACGCAACTGTGGCGGTCAGCGCGTAGCGATAGGCGCGTTCGGGCCGCGCCAATGCCATGGGCAGGTACAAGACGTCGGCAGGTATGAAAAACACCGAGCTTTCGACGAAGGCGATGAAGGCCAGCCACCATTCGGCGGATTTGCGGGCCGCCAGCGACAAGGTCCAGTCGTAAAGTCCGCGAAGCATCGGCTCTCCTGATGCAGGTCGCCCAAACTGCGCAGCGGCTTCGGGACAACGGCATGCACAAACAATGATCGAAGCGCGCCACGTCGATCTCTCAGGCCGGGGCGCGCTTTCACTCGCGGCCTGTCTAGAAAGATTTTCCGCGCCGCACAATGGCAGGAGCTACACGAAACCGAAAGGCGGGCTTTTGCCGCAAGCAGGGCAGGGCGGCGCATTTGGCCAGTTGACGAACAGGCCTCCAACCGTATAGTCCGCGCCAATCCAGGCTCTCAGGCCTGAGCCCCTATGGCGGAATTGGTAGACGCGCTCGACTCAAAATCGAGTTCCGCAAGGAGTGCTGGTTCGATTCCGGCTAGGGGCACCAAATCTCTCCAGGATGCTTTATTTCCAGTAGGATAAAGGAACACGGTGGATTTTGATCCGCCCAAAATCCACCTTGGAATGCCTCGTTGGCACCCTCTATGAGGGGTCGCGTCCAGCCTGTGCCTTGGCCGACAAGGCGAAGGCATCAGTCATCAGATTGACCAGTCCGGCTTGCCCCACTCGCCGACATCATCGCCTCCAAGCGCGAACGTCTGGTGTGATGTCCGATACAAAAGCACCGTCACGGTGGCGTCAACCGGTTACACAGGGCAGGAAATATCTCCGGCCTTCGGGGAGTGGCGTGTCAGCGTCCCCCGAGGCTGTGTGGGCGTGTCGTCGGTCGGCTGTTAGCGCGGCGACTAGAACGCTCCACGCCTCGCAAGCGGGATAGCGAAGTATTGTGAGGGCAAGGTCAGGCTGCGTTCTCCGTCCTGTATCGGCGACCGGCGGAGACTGGGAGAGATGGATACCATGCAGGTGAGGCGTCTGGAAGTTGGCCGGACATGGACGCGGGGCGGCCCGCGTGCAGTCGCTTTGCCGAGCGGTGCGATGACCACACAGCGTCACCTCGCAGCGATCATGGCTTGCGACGTGGTCGGTTATTCGCGACTGACGGAGCGCGACGAGCGCGGCACGCTCGAGCGGCTGAAGATCTACCGCAAGGACCTCCTCGAGCCGCTGGTCTCCGAGCACCAGGGTCGGATCGTCAAGCTTACCGGCGACGGCATGCTGTGCGAGTTCGCGAGCGTCGTTAACGCGGTGACCTCGGCGATGGCGATCCAGCAGGCCCTGGCAGAGCACGAGGCGGAGACGCCCGAGGAAGAGCGGATTCGCTTCCGCATCGGCGTCAATCTCGGCGACGTGGTCTGCGAGGAGGACGGCGACCTCTACGGCGACGGGGTCAACATCGCCGCCCGCCTCGAAAGCATCGCCGATCCCGGCACCGTGGTCGTCTCGGGCACCGCCTACGACCACCTTCAGGGCAAGCTCGACTGCGGCTTCACGCTGCTCGGCGACCTGCGCCTCAAGAACATCGAGCGGCCTGTGCGCGCCTATCGCGTCGAGACCGACGCCAGCGCCTCGGTGGCTGCGCCGCCTCCCCTGCCCGAGAAACCCTCGATCGCGGTTCTGCCTTTCACCAACATGAGCGGAGACCCCGACCAGGAATACTTCGCCGACGGGCTGGTGGAGGACATCATCACGGGATTGAGCCGGGTGAACTCCTTCTTCGTGATCGCCCGAAACTCGTCCTTCACCTACAAGGGCCGGGCGGTGGACCTGCGCCAGGTTGGGCGCGAGCTGGGCGTCCGCTACGTGCTCGAAGGCAGCATCCGCAGAGCAGGATCGCGGGTGCGCATCAGTGGGCAGCTGGTGGATGCGATCAGCGGACACCATGTCTGGGCCGACCGCTTCGAGGGCGACGTGGGCGACATCTTCGACCTGCAGGACAAGGTGACCGAGAGCGTCGTCGGCGCTGTCGAGCCGAGCATCCGGCTGGAGCAGATCAAGCAGGCGCGCATGAAGCCAACGGACTACATCAGCGCCTACGACCTCTATCTTCGCGCGCTGCCGCGCTTCTACAGCATGACGCGCGAAGGCTTTGCCGACGTGCGCCGGCTCACCAACGAGGCGCTCAGCATCGACCCTGGCTTCAACCTGGCAAAGGGGCTCGGCGCCTATATCCGCAGCGTATCCGTGAGCCAGTGCTGGCACGAGCCCGACGATGTCCGGGTCGCCGTGCGCATGGCGCGCGAGGTACTGACGGAAGCGCGCGACGACCCCACCAGCCTACGCTTCGCCGCGCAGGTGCTCGCCTACAGCGCGAAGGACTACGAGATGGCGTTGGGCACGATCGAACGATCCCTGTTGCTCAACCCCAATTCGGCGCAGGGCCATACGAGCAGCGGCTGGGTGAACGCACATTCCAGCCGCCCGCTCGTCGCAATCGAGCACTTTCACAGGGCAATGCGGCTGAGCCCGGTCGACCCAGAGAAGGGCATCGCGCTCTCCGGCATCGGGATGAGCTACCTGATGCTCGAGCGCTATGAGGAAGCGCTGGCATGGGGAGCACGCGCGCTACAGGAGATGCCGAACTACGGCACCTCCCACCGGGTGGTGATCATGGCGCTGGTCAAACTCAACCGGCTGGACGAGGCGCAGGCGGCGGCTCGGCGGCTGATGGAGGCGTTCCCGACCTTCACGCTCACCCTGCAGAGACAGATCAACCCGTGGCGGGACAAGGTGTTCGCCGAGCGTTACGTCGAGGCGCTGGGCATCGCCGGGGTGCCGGAGTGATCGTCGCGGTTGCAATGATGCCCCCTCCTGCGCGTCACTTGTTCCACTTTTTGTAGGTGCTCGATTTCATGTGTTTCTGGCTAAGAGCACTATTTTCCCCGTAGACGCACCCTACCGCATATTGCCCGTATGACCCTGCGAATACCGTCCCGGCTGCGGCCAGACCGTCAGCCCGTGCGGCTCTACGCCGACCCGAAACTTGGTCACGGCGCCTGATGTCGTGTCGATCATATAGGCGGCGCTGTCGAAGCGGCCGGAGAGCCATAGCTGTCTGCCGTCGGCGCTGACATTGCCCATGTCGGGGCTGCCGCCGTCGGGGATCGGCCATTGCGCGACAACCGCGCGGGTGGCGAAGTCGATCACGGTCACGCTGCCCGGTCCCTTTGCCTTGCCCTGCTCCATTTTGTGCGAGCCGCGATTCGAGACGTAGAGCCGCTTGCCGTCGCGGCTGACGACGAAGCCGTGAGCCCCGATGCCCGTCGGGATGAAGCCGATTTCCTTGAAACTGTCGCCGTCGACCAGGAAGACGCCGTCATTCATCATGTCGGCGACGTAAAACACCTTGCCGTCGGGCGATTCCTGCGGCATGCCCATTTTCGAGAAGTCGAGATGGCCGAGCACCTTCTGGTTCTTCAGGTCGATCTTGGTCACTCCGCCATTGCCGTATTCGCAGGTGAAGATCGCATAGGAGCCATCGACCGAGAAATCGGCGTGGTTGATACCGGAGCAGTTGGGCGTGGGCAGGGTCGACTTTAGCGCCATGGTGTGGGGATCGCGGAAATCGAGTTGCTCCAGGGCTTCGTCGACGACGATGGCAGCACGACCGTCCGGCATGAAATACAAATTGTAGGGATCGTCCACGGCAATCTGCGGGCCGGGCTTGCCGGTCATCGGGTCGATCGGCGTCAGGCTGCCATTCTTGCCGGTGACATTGTTGGCGACCCAGAGCGTCTTCATATCCCAGGATGGCACGACGTGTTGCGGTTTGCTGCCGACCGGAAATCTGTCGACTTCCTTCAGCGTCATGGTGTCGATCACCGTGACGCTGTTGGACGAGCGGTTCGGCACATAGACGCGCGGCAGTGCACCCAGCGTGGCCGGGCTGAGATGGCCGGCGCCGGTGTGGCTGTAGATGTTGACGGGCGGCGCAGGCTCGCTGCAATCCTCGGGACAGCTATCGGCCCAGGCGCGAACGGGCAGCAGCGCAAGCAGCAGGAAGGCCGCACGGGTACTGGCGTGACGCAAAAAGATTCTGATCATCAGGATGGCTTGTCGTGAAGGCCGGCCGAAATTGCCGACGCGACCCGTAGCTTGGGTTTTTGTCGTTGATCCAGTGGCTTTTCTCAAGGCTCCCGCAGGCACACGGCTCAGCGCCGTCCCAGCAAACTCTTCACGCGGTTGCGCAGCAGGCGGGCCATGTTGCGGGTCTCGCGGTAGAGGTGCAGCTGCGAGGCGGCCTGGCGGGCGAGGCGGTCGGCATCCGGCGTCAGCCCGATCACCAGCGAGCCCATCGGCTTGCGCTCGCTCCACAGCCGGCTCATCACCGGATGGTCGGGCACGGCGCAGGAATCGGTCATCATGACGTTGGGGTCGTCGAGATGCTGCTTGGTCACCTCGATCATCAACAGCGTGCCCGGCGAATAGGTCGCCAGCGTCTCGTCATAGGCGGTCTTCCAGGTATAGGCGACGCCGGCTTCGACGAAGACGACCAGGCAGGCGATGGTGCGGCCGCCCAGCGTCAGCGAATGGATGCGGCACATATCGTGTTCGGCCAGCCGGTGCACGGCCTCGCGGGCGAAGGCGGCGCGGTAACGGTCGATGGCCATGGCGGTGCGCTCGCGGCCCTTCCAGCCGGCGGCTTCCAGCGTCAGGAAGCTTTCGATGGCGTGGCGGATTTCGTCCGGGCCGCGCGCCACGATGTGTTCCAGTTTGCCGAGATCGCCCAGGCGCCGCTTCAGGCGGCGGAATTCGCGATGGTGATGCGCGCGCAGCGACGTCTTCAGATAGGCCTCGCCGTCGAGCGTACTTTCGAGCACCGGCCGGTCTGCCTTGCCGGTGGTGACCATTGTCAGGCCGCGTGTCTCGGCAACGGTGGCAAGCACGCTGGCCAACGGGCCGTCGAGCCGCATGTCGGGCAGCACGAAGACCTTCGGCAGCTTCAGGTGCGGCCGCGACAGCATGCCGAAGAAATCCTCGACGACGCCGATGGGGTCGTCGTGGTCGACCAGCGGCGTGCCGATCGGGCCGAACGGGCTCGACCAGGTGCGCATCACCGGAACGCCGAGCGGCACGGCCGGCCGCTCGACCGAGAACGGCACCAGCAGGCGCAGGCGGTTGCGGTATTCGTCGCCGTCGCGGATCACCGCCAGCTTGACCTCGCGATCCTCCAGCCGGGGCATGGCCGGCGCCAGGAAGCGTGGATTGAAGAAGACGTTGGGCTCGATCGTGCGGGTGCACAGATAATCGAGTTCCTCGACCAGTTCGAAACCGGCCGAGGCCGGATAGATCGCCAGCTTGCGCTGCGGCCGGTTGTTGGCGAGTATCTCGAGATGGGCCGGGTCGGCGTCGCGCGCCAGGCCGGCAAGACCCGACACCATGGCGCCGGCCGGACCGCCACTGGTTTCCTCGATCAACGGGGTGGCGGCCATCAGGCGGCTCCCCTGGCTGCGGGCATGAAGATCAGCATGACGATACCAAGCTTGCGCCAGACGGTGAAGGACAGCGCGCTCGCCTCGAAGACCATGGCAAGGCTGGTGGCGATTGCGGCCCCCCACAGGCCGAAGAGCGGGATCAGCACTATGTTGAGGCCGATGTTGAAGGCAAGCGTCATGGCGTAGACGGCGGCGCAGATGTTCTGGTTGCCGCTCATCGTCAAAAGGCTTTCGCAGGGGCCGACAGCGGCGCGCGCCACGACGCCGAACACCAGCAGGAACAGCAGCGGATAGCCGGCGGTGAATTCCGGGCCGAACAGCACCAGTATGGGCTCGCCGAGCAGCAGCACCAGCAGCGCCATCAACAGCGAGGGCCAGAAGGTCCACGATACGGTCTCGCGGGCAAAGGCGGCGAGCTTTTCCGGTTCGCCATGGGTGAACTGCGCATAGCGCTGGGCGACGCCGGCCTTGACGGAGAAATAGACGAAATGCACCAGCGCCAGCGTCTTGACGGTGGCGAAATAGACGGCGACGTCGTTGGGCTGGAGATAGGCGCCAACCATCAGCACATCGGCGTTGGTGAGCAGGAAGAAGAAGCTTTCGACCAGGAAGATCGGCAGCGAGACGATGAACCACTCGGAAAAATGCACCTTCATCGGCCCGGTCGGGATGTTCTTGCCCATGCGCGAGGTGACGCCGATGAGCTGGGCGAGCGTGGTGGCGTAGGTGGCGGCGATCGAGGCGAAGATCGCGGTCCTGGCGTCGGGCGCATAGCCCATCGCCAGCATCAGCGCCATCAGCGCCAGGATCAGCACCGGCCGCACCAGATAGGTCGGCGACAGCGCAAACAGCGCCCAGGAATTGGCGCGCGACTGGCCTTGCAGCAGGTCGCCCATGGCAATCATCGGCAGGCAGAACAGGCCGAGGATGAAGGGGATGACATAGTAGCTTTCGATCCAGTCCGCGCACAGCCAGACGCCCAGTGCGCCAAGTCCGGCGATCGCGGTTGAGGCAATCAGCACGAACAGGCGGCTGGCGACGACTATGCCGCGCAGCTCGGCCAGCATGTTGCGTTCGCGGTATTCGGGGATGAAGCGGATGACCGAGGTGTGGAAGCCGAGGCAGGCAAGGTTGCCGACGATCACCATCGTCACCCAGACAAGGACGAAGATGCCGTATTCGAACGAGCCCATCCAGCGCGCCATCAGCACCTGGCTGATGAAGGCGATGACGGCGCTGACGATGCGAATGGCAAAGGCGATCAGCGACATGCGCCCGGCTTCGCCGCGCTCGTCGGCGGTGAACAGCGCCGCATCGATGCGGCCAAGCAGCGGCCCCATGCGCAGCGCCAAGCGCTGCGGCAAGAACCGCCCGGCCGTCGTCGCCGCGGAAAAGCGCACCCCGATATCTCTCCGTTTTCCGCCTCTTTTCAAGGCTTCGGGTGTATCCGAAACACCTTAAGAAAGGGTGGGCAGGTGCGGGTGCACCGAGCGGCCGAGGACAGCCGCGTGTGCAAGGTACGTCAATCGTATGCCAGTCGCAGAACGAAAAGGCGAGCGAACGCCGGGGAAGCTTGGGGAGCCGGGTCGGCGTTGCGCTCGCCCCTCCCCCCGCCAAGGGGGAAGGCCAGGCACCGGGGTGTGTCCGGTGCCCGAGGTGTCACATGGGGAGGGTTACATTCCCTTCATTGCGTCGCACGACACGTTCGGGTTCATGTCGGCGAAGGCGCCGGTCGGGTTCTGCTTCCAGGCCCAGACATGCAGTTCGTAGAACGGCCCAAGGCCGTAGCGGTTGGGGGCGCTGTTGAAATTGAACAGCTGGCCCTCGAGCGAGGCCGGGCCCTTCGAGGTAATGTATTCGACCGCTATCAGCTTCAGGCTGCCGTCGGCCGTCGGCTCGTACATCACCGCCTCGGGCTTGGCGAGATCGACGGCATCGTCCTTGAGATAGGCGCCGTTGACATAATGGATGCCCATGGCGCCGCCGGTGATGCCGCTGGCGCAAGGGATCGGGGCGTAGCCCTCGGCTGTGGCGGCTGCCACATTCTCGAAGCGGCTGTTGGCGGCGCGCACCTTTTCGGCCAGCGGATTGGCGTCATGGGCCTGGGCGGCAGCACCGGCCGCGATCGAGATGGCGGCCAGGGCGGCGAAGCGTGTCGTCCAAAGAGTTGTGGTCATGATCTTCCGTCCGTTTGTTGACGCTCAAGGCGACGGCGGCCGATCAGGCCTGCCGAAACGCCAGGGGCGTTGGTTCAAGGATTTGGGGGAACGAGCTTGTCCGTCCCGGTTCATGTGATGGTTATGCAGCTCCGGTAGCCGAGCTTCCGGCCGCCGCTAAAACCCGTGCAAAATCAACGATCCCAAAAGTAGTATTGCCAATATTCCTGCGGAACTTCCCGCTCCGAGAGCCCGATGTCGCGCCTCAGATAGTCGCCTTCCGGAGGCAGGCGCCGCCTTTCAGACAGATACGCAGGCAGCTTCGTCGCGAACAGCCATAGACGGCCGAACAGGGAGGTTGGCCGGCCGGTCTTTCCCAGGACAGGCTCGGTTCCACCGACCGGCAGGCCATCAGGCAGTTCGCCATGGCCGCGAAGGGCAGTTTGATGCTCATCATTGTAGCGACCGAATGCAGGATCAGAGATAAAAGTAAGGGTCAAGAACCCGCACCTCCGTGATCTTGTCGACCGGCAGCGAATTTTTCTGGGCAGTGCTGCGGATCGCTTCGGGCGACGGCGCTTCGTAGATGCAGAAGCTGCGCTTCTTGTCGGGTGTGACGAAGGACTGGATCCAGGTGACGCCCTTTTCGGCATTGCGCATGACGACGCCGCCCACTGCCGTGGCGCCAATGTCGGTCATCGGTATGTTGAGGCCGTCCGGAAAAGTGCGTTCAATCAGATAGCGAGGCATGGAAGGCTTCCTTTTCCATTGAGTCACGCTCGATCGGAGCGCGGCTGGACGTTGACCACGCCGGCCCGGCCCGCGCATCGGAACGATTCCCCATATTTGGCGGGACGATTCCCTATATTGGCGTCGTTCTTTGTGGAAAGAGGCACGGGAATGTGTGCGAAGTCACATTGCCGCGCTCTCTTCACGGGCTATCGTGAGCGGCCCGCCATGGTGGGAAAACTCCGATCATATGAGACGACAATGATGCTTCTGGAACGGCAGACGCAGCTGCAGCAGCTGGAGACCTTGCTTGGCGATGCAATCAACGGCCATGGCCGTGTCGCGGTGCTGGTGGGCGAGGCAGGCGCCGGCAAGACGGCGCTCGTCGAGGCGTTGGTGGCCCGTGTCGGGCAGAGCGCGGCGACGTTGCGCAGCGCTTGCGAGGATCTGTCGATCCCCGATCCGCTGGGGCCGCTCTACGATCTGGCCCGTGAGGCGCAATGGGCGTTGCCGCGCGCGATCGACGCCCGGCATGGGCAGAGATTGCCGCTGTTTTCCGATGCGCTCGACGCATTTGCGGCGAAGGGACCGAGCCTGCTGGTGATCGAAGACCTGCACTGGGCCGACGATGCGACGCTCGACTTCGTGCGCTTCCTTGGCCGGCGTATCGCCAACACCCACATCCTGCTGTTGCTCACGGCGCGCACCGACCGCAGCGAAGGACAGATACGCGTGCGGCGCGCGCTGGGCGAAATCCCGGCAGGCAGCGTGGCGCGCATCGACGTGCCGCTGCTCAGCGAGGCGGCCGTGCTGTCGCTTGCCGATGCGGCCGGCCGCGACGGCGACGCCATCTACCGGGCGACCGCCGGCAATGCCTTCTTCGTCACCGAATTGCTGTCAGCCGAAAATGAAACGGCGCTGCCGGCAAGCGTGCGCGACGCCGTGCTGGCGCGGGCCGAGCGGCTCTCGGTTGGCGCCCGGGCGATGCTCGATGCGGTGTCGGTGTTTCCGCGGCGGGCCGACGCCTGGGCCTTGCAGGGCCTGTGTGGCGTTGCCAGCGCCGGCCAGCTTGCCGAGTGCGTCGCCAATGGCGTGCTCGATGATCTGGGCGATGGCTACGCCTTTCGCCACGACATTGCGCGGCGCGCCATCGAAATGATGCTGACGACATCACACAGGCGGCAATTCAACCAGCGTGCCCTGGCTGCGCTGCTCGAGAATGGCGACGTCTCCAGCGGTCGCCTGGTGCATCATGCGGTCGAGGCCCACAATCTGGCGGCGGTGCGCGAACTTGCGCCGATCGCCGCGCGCGAGGCGTCGCGCGTCGGCGCCCATCGCGATGCCGCCGGCTACTACGAGATCGCCTTGCAGCAGGCCGACAGCCTGCCGGCCACGGAACGTGCGGAACTCTACGAGAGACATGCCTTCGAATGCCACCTCATCGGCAAGATCGCCGACGCGCTCGCGTCGCAGGGACAGGCACGACGACTGCATCAGGCCAACGGCAACAGGCTGAAGGAAGGCGATAGCCTGAGATGGCTTTCCCGACTGAGCGAAATGGGCGACGACCGCGAGGCGGCGGCCGCTTTCGGGGCCGAGGCAGTGGCGATGCTGGAAGCTGCTCCCGCCGGTCCGGAACTCGCCATGGCCTATTCGAACCTTTCCCATCTGGCGATGCTGTCGGAAAGGGTGGAGGACACGCTGTTCTATGGCGAGAAGGCGGCGGCGCTGGCCGGGCGCATGAACCGGCCCGACATAGCCTCGCATGCCCTCAACAATGTCGGCTGCGTCGAGCAGTGGCTGGATCCGGCTGCTGGGCGCCAGCGCCTCGACCAAAGCCTTGAAATCGCGCTGCAGGGCAATTTCCAGGAGCACGCCGCGCGCGCCTTCACCAATCGCGCCTGCTTCGAGATCACCCAGATGAGCTACGACGCGGCGCGGCCGATGCTTGAGAGCGGCATCCACTATTGCACCGAAAACGACCTCGGCACATGGCGCGACTATCTCAGGGGCATGCTGGCCGATGTACAGCTGCGCCAGGGCCAATGGGACGAGGCCGCCACAACGGCGACCGACGTCATCGACAATGAGCGGACAACGACGGTGGGCCGGTTTCCGGCGCTGCTGGCGTTGGCGAAACTGCGCCTGAGGCGCGGTGATCCGTCGGCCGAGCCCTTGTTTGCCGAAATGGCGCGGTTCGTCGGAAGTGGTGCGGACCTGCAGATGCTGAGTTCATACGCAGCGCTGATGGCGGAGCAGGCATGGCTGGGGCTGACCGACAAAGAGGAGGCGCTGGCGCTGATCGCGCGCGCCGAAACGCCGGTGCGCTCGCGCGCCCATGTCGGCGAGCTGGCGCTGTGGCGAACATTGCTCGCTCCGGACATGCCGGCCGGCGATACTGCCGATATGGCCAAGCCATACCGACTGCTTTTGACCGGCGACTGGCGTTCGGCTTCGGCATTGTGGGCCGAATTGAATGCGCCGTACGAACGCGCTCTGGCGCTCATCCTTGGCGATGAAGAGGGGCAGCGGCTGGCGTTGGACATCTTTGATGGCCTGGGGGCAAGGCCGGCTGCCCAGCGCCTGCGCGATATCATGCGCAAGAACGGCATTGGCGGCATCGCCCGCGGCCCGCGCCGGTCGACACGCGCCAACGTGGCCGGCCTCACCTTGCGCCAGATGCAGGTGCTGCAGCTGATCGAACGCGGCTTGTCCAACAAGCGGATCGCCGAGCAGTTGACGATTTCGCCGAAGACGGTCGATCACCACGTCTCGGCGGTGCTGGGCAAGCTGGATGCGGTGTCGCGCGGCGAAGCGACCGCCGCGGCGCGCGATTCCGGGTTGTTGTGAGATCCCAACAGGTTTCGTTGTTTTAGCGAGGGGGACAAAGGCCAGCGCTGGCGCTGCCCCTCATCCGGCCCTGCGGGCCACCTTCTCCCCGTGGAACGGGGAGAAGGAAGACGACGTTACGCAAACGCGCCGTGGCAGTGCTTGTATTTCTTGCCGGAGCCGCAGGGGCAGGCTTCGTTGCGGCCGACCTTGCCCCAGGTCGCCTGGTTGTTCGGATCACGATCCTCGGGAGCGACGATGGCGTTGCTCTCCTGGCGGACCAGAAGTGCGGTCTCGCCGCCCTGGAAGTCGTCCTCGCCAGTGGTGCCGTCAATGTGGCTGCCGAACATGTCGGGCGCTTCGGGCGGCGGCGCTTCGGCGGCCTGGCGAACCAGTTCGACGCGCATCAATTGCGCGGTGACTGCCTGGCGCAGATTGCCGAGCAGTGCCTGGAACAGCTCAAACGCCTCGCCCTTGTATTCCTGCAGCGGATCGCGCTGGGCGTAGCCGCGGAAGCCAACGACCGAACGCAGATGGTCGAGATTGACGATATGCTCGCGCCACAGGTGGTCGAGCGTCTGCAGCACCACCGAACGTTCGACATAGCTCATCACGTCGGGGCCGAAGCGCTCGGCGCGCTCCTTGGCGGCGGCGTCGGCGGCCTCGGTCAGGCGCTCGCGGATGTCGTCCTCGGCAATGCCTTCTTCCTTGACCCAGTCCTCGACCGGCAGATCGAGATTGAGGAATTCGGCGACTTCGGCCTTGAGGCCGGCGACGTTCCACTGCTCGGCATAGGCATTTTCGGGGATGTTCTTGGTGACGATCTCCTCGATGACGCCTTCGCGCATCTCGGCGATCGTCTCGGACAGGCCTTCGCCGTCCATCAATTCGATGCGCTGCTCGAACACCACCTTGCGCTGGTCGTTCGACACGTCGTCGTATTTCAACAGGTTCTTGCGGATGTCGAAGTTGCGCGCCTCGACCTTCTTCTGCGCCTTTTCGAGCGCCTTGTTGATCCACGGATGGATGATGGCCTCATCTTCCTTGAGGCCGAGCTTCTGCAGCATGCCATCCATGCGCTCGGAACCGAAGATGCGCATCAGATCGTCCTGCAGCGACAGGAAGAATTTCGAACGGCCGGGGTCGCCCTGGCGGCCGGAACGGCCGCGAAGCTGGTTGTCGATGCGGCGCGATTCATGGCGCTCGGTGGCCAGCACGTAGAGGCCGCCGGCGGCCAGCGCCTTGTCCTTCAGGCGCTCGACATCGGCAATGATTTCCTTTTCGCGCGCCTCGCGCTCGGGGCCCGCAGGCATGTCGCCCAGTTCGTCCTCGATGCGCATCTCGGCGTTGCCGCCGAGCTTGATGTCGGTGCCGCGTCCCGCCATGTTGGTGGCGATGGTGATGGCACCGGGCTTGCCGGCCTGGGCGACGATGGCCGCCTCGCGCTCGTGATGGCGGGCGTTCAGCACCTCGAAATCCTTGAACCCTTCCTTGCGCAGGCGCTCGGCCAGCTGCTCGGATTTTTCAATGGAGGTGGTGCCGACCAGCGTCGGCTGGCCCTTGGCGCGCGCTTCCTTGATTTCCTTGACGATCGCCTTGTACTTCTCCTCGACCGTCCGGTAGACCTCGTCGTCCTCATCCTTGCGGATAACCGGCAGATTGGTCGGGATCTCGGTGACTTCGAGGCCGTAGATGTTGCCGAACTCCTCGGCCTCGGTCAGCGCCGTGCCGGTCATGCCGGACAGCTTCTTGTACAGGCGGAAATAGTTCTGGAAGGTGACGGAGGCCAGCGTCTGGTTTTCCGGCTGGATCGCCACATGCTCCTTGGCTTCGAGCGCCTGGTGCAGGCCTTCCGAATATCGGCGTCCCGGCATCATGCGGCCGGTGAACTCGTCGATGATGACGATCTCGCCGTTGCGGACGATGTAGTCCTTGTCCTTCTGGAACAGCCGGTGCGCCTTCAGCGCGTTGTTGACGTGGTGAACGATGGCGACGTTCTCGACGTCATAGAGCGACTCGCCCTTCAGCAGGCCGGCCGCGCGCAGCAGGTTTTCCAGCTTCTCGGTGCCTTCCTCGGTGAAGGTCGAGGTCTTCTGCTTCTCGTCGATCTCGTAGTCTGCCGGGTCGAGCTGCAGCATGAAGGCGTCGATGGTGTTGTACATTTCCGAACGGTCCTCGAGCGGACCGGAAATGATCAGCGGCGTGCGCGCCTCATCGACCAGGATGGAATCGACTTCGTCGACGATCGCGTAATTGTGGCCGCGCTGCACCATCTGGGCGCGCTCGTACTTCATGTTGTCGCGCAGATAGTCGAAACCGAGCTCGTTGTTGGTGGCGTAGGTAACATCGGCGGCGTAGGCGACGCGGCGCTCCTCATCGGAGAGACCATGGACGATGACGCCGACCGAAAGGCCGAGGAATTTGTAGACGCGGCCCATCCATTCGGAGTCGCGCGTGGCGAGGTAGTCGTTGACGGTGACGACGTGGACGCCCTTGCCGGCCAGCGCGTTGAGATAGACGGGTAGGGTGGCGACCAGCGTCTTGCCCTCGCCGGTGCGCATTTCGGCGATGCCGCCATTGTGCAGCACCATGCCGCCGATCAGCTGCACATCGAAGGGGCGCATGCCGAGCACGCGGCGCGCCGCCTCGCGGGCGGTGGCGAAGGCCGGTATCAGCAGGTCATCTAGGGTGGCGCCGTTGGCGATATCTTGGCGGAATTTTTCCGTGCGCGCCTGAAGTTCGGCGTCGGTCAACGCCCGCATCTCGTTTTCCATGGCGTTGATCGCCTCGACACGCGGCCGGGTCGCCTTGACGCGGCGATCATTTGAGGAGCCGAAAACCTTACGGGCGAGACCGCCGAGACTGACCATCCAATGGTCCTTTCGATAGAATTCTCAATCTTGAGATGAGCGCCGGCGGCCCCATCAATTCCGCGTGAAACGCAGACAAACGCAAAAAGCGCCCGGAAAACGGTTCTGGACGCAAAGTCGTTGGACAGATAAGAGGGGGCTCAACTGATGTCAACGCCGCGTTAGCCCTATGGGCAGCGCCAAATTCCGCCACAATCCGGCTGATCTGCAAGCCCGACCAATCCCCCTTGGAGTTAATCTTGATGTCCTTACTGTTTCGCCGTGCGTCGCTCGCCAGCCTTGGCCTGGTCTTCGGCCTGTCGGCTCTTTCGCTGTCGCCTGTCATGGCCCAGGAAGCCGCTCCCGCACCGGCCGATGCTGCAGCGCCCGCCGCCGCACCCGTCGATCCCAACGCGGTCGTCGCCACTGTCAATGGCGAGAAGCTGACCGAGGCGGACCTTGGGCTTGCCGAGGGTGAGCTGTCGCAGCAGTTCGCGCAGTTGCCGCCCGAGCAGCGCCGCGCCGCCGCCCTTTCCGCGGCCATCGAGATTCGCGTCATGGCCGCCCAGGCAGTCACCACCGGGCTCGACAAGGATCCCGAATTCCAGCGCCGCATGGCGTTCCTGCAGCAGCGCGCGCTGCATGGCGAGATGGTCGAAAAGGGCGTCGTCGACAAGGTTACCGACGCCGAGGTGCGTGCCCGCTACGACCAGGAAATCGCCAGCACGCCGCCGGTCAATGAGGTTCATGCCCGTCACATCCTCGTGAAGACGAAGGAAGAAGCCGAGGCGATCATCAAGCAGCTCGACGGCGGCGCCGATTTCCAGAAGCTCGCCAACGAGCACACCAGCGATCCCTCGGGTAAGACCAATGGCGGCGATCTCGGCTGGTTCGGCCCGGGCCAGATGGTGCCGGAATTCGACAAGGCGGCATTCGCGCTCGACGTCGGCAAATACACCAAGGAGCCGGTGCAGTCGCAGTTCGGCTGGCACGTCATCAAGCTCGAGGACAAGCGCACCAAACAGCCGCCGGCGTTCGACGACGTCAAGGACCAGGCCAAGCAGGCGGTCATCCGCGACAAGTATTTTGCGCTGGTCAAGCAGCTGCGCGGCGCCGCCAAGGTCGAAATCCCGGACGCCAATTTGAAGAAGGCCGTCGACACGATGGAAGCCGGCAAGTAGGCCAGCGTCGAAAAGCATACAAAAGGGCGCCGTTTGGCGCCCTTTTCGTTTCGATCCCTAGCTGGCGAAAGTCAGCGATAGTGGGTGGAGGCCTTGAACGCCGCCGGATCGCCTGCGGCAAGGGCACCGGTGAATTCGGGGATGCGCACCAGAAGCATCATCGCCCAGAACAGCGGCCAGTCCGTCCAGCGGCAAAACGACGTGCCGACGGCCTGCGCCGTCTGCCGGTTTTCCTTGAAGGATGTTTTCACCGCCCGCCAGGCGAGGCCCAGCCTCGAACGTCGGCCCTTCGTCAGCAGATCCATGCGCGCGTATTGGTAGCCCTTGTTGCGCCTGACATCCCAGATGAAGCCCAGGCCCTCATAGGCGTGGATCGAGACCGCCTCGGTGGCCACCTCCATGGCCACGCCATCCCTCAGCATCGCGTGCTGCCGCAGATGCGAGGAGACGAAAGGTCCGTGGTCGGCTTCGAAGCGATAGCGTTCGAGAACCGGCCGTCGGTACAGAGCGCCATTGTTGCTGACATGGATGATCTGGCCGTTGCGGTTGCGGCGCTCAATGAAGCCGCGGTCGAGCAGCGACATCACCCGCATCATCATGGTGTCCTTGCCGTAAGTGGTGCGGCCGGAAATCGCATCGATCTTCGGGTTTTTCACGACAGCTTCGTAAAGGATCGCCAGCCATCCGGGCCGCGTCAGGCAGTCGGCCTCGACGACGGCGACGAGGTCATGGCGGCAATAGGCGAGTGCTGCGTCCTTCAGTTGCGAGGACTCGTCGCTGTCATGCGTCGCGACGATCACCGAAGGGCGGGAAAAGGCCGGTTTCCCGTCGAACTCGGCTGCAATCTCGGCAGTATGGCCCTCGGGCAGCATGAGGATGATTTCAGCCGGAACGCCGCGTGCATCCTGCGCATAGGCGCGCACTGCCCGGCGCAGTTCCTCGTCGCCATCCGGCGTCAGATAGTCGGAAACGATGATCAGGCTGACGAGCAGCACAGGCGATGTAATTTCGGTCAAGTCGCCCCCCGGCGATTGTCAGGGATTGCGAGAGATCCCTCTCAGGACATAACCGACCGTGGTGTGTATTGCCATCTCATCTTCGTCAAGCCGGTTGGTCAGCAAATGCTTCCAGGCATAGGAAGCCACGAGGTCGGCGACCAGCGCCGCATCGATATCGGCGGCAACCTCGCCTCGCGCCTTGGCGCGCTCGATAATCCGGGCGGTGTGGGACCGACGTCCATCGGCATAGCCGTTCAGGGCCACGGCCGCTGCTTCATCGGACTGCGCTTCGGCCACCAAGGACCGAAATACGCTGCCCGAGGATGTGTCGCGCCAATGCGCGAAGAGATTCCTCAGGAACCCGACGAGATCGTCCTCGAGATCGCCGGTATCGGGGACGGCGACGCGCTTTTGCCGCTTGTAGACCTCCAGCAGCAAGGCGGCCTTGCTCGGCCACCAGCGATAGATCGTGGGTTTGCCGGCGCGTGCACGCCGCGCGACGGCTTCGATGGAAAAGCCGGCATAGCCGGCCTCGACCAGCACCGCTTCCGCGGCCTCGAGAATGGCCTCGGCACTGTCGGGATTGCGCCGCGCCCCGATCGATCTGCGCGCCGGATCCTCGCCCATGTCTGTCCTCGCCAACACTTTCGCCGGCAATATAGGTGAGCCGGCAGTCAAACGAAACGGCCCGTTTCAAGCGATATTGTCGAAGTCGGGAATCGCAGTGCAGCAGATATGCTTGGGGGCAGGGCGGCGCATGCCTGAAGCTCGCCCGCGGCGGCGATCAGTTCATCGCTTGCGAGGTTTCCGAGGCAATCCGCCATTGGCCGTCGCTCTTCACCAGCCCAAGGGTGACTCGTGCCTTGCCGGTCATACGCGCCACCGATTTGTCCTTCGGCTGATAGTCATAGCTCATCGCGAACACGGCTTCGGCGCGGTTCTCGCCCTGCGGCGTCACGTCGAGGCTGCCGGGCTCGAGACTGAACGACCAGGATGCAAATTGCGCGAACCAGCCGGTCTTGAGCTTGATGACGGCGTCGCTGTCGTAGCGCGTGCCGAAGATGGTGGCGGAAGGGGCATAGAGCCGCTTGACGGTCTCGCGGATCGCCGCCGCATCGGGCGCCAGATAATCGTCACGCAGGAATTTCTCGATGGCGGTCTTGTCGTCGCCGACGGAGCGTTCGAGTGCCGCGACCTTTGTCTCGGGCGCCGGAGCGGCGGCGGGCTTCGGCTGCGCGACCGTTTCACCGCCAGGCACGAACTCAAACCGCTCGAGCAGCGAACCCTGTTCCCAGGGGCGCTGTCCCTCGCGGGTTTCGGAAACCACGTCGCGGCGGACCGCGATCATCATGTCGTTGATGCCCTGGCCGGGTTCGGCCATGTGCCGCAGCAATGCGGCGGCAAACGGCGAATTGCGCCCCGTTCCGTCCATGGCGACAGCACCCGGCGCCGTCGAAAAGGCGATGAAGGAGCCGCGCGTCGAATCGAACTGCGCCAGGCCGGCAAGCGCCGTCGCCGAGCGGGTGGTGGCAGTGCGGCTCAGACTGCGGGCAAAGGGATTGTTGCGGCAGGCATCGAGGAACACCAGGCTGACCTTGGTCTGCTGTTCCATGATGTCGAGGACTTCGTCGATCGGCACGGCTTCGAGCTGCAGTTTGACCGGCATGTCGAGCCGGGCGTCGACCGGCACGATATAGTTGCGCCCTTCGACCTGCAGGCCATGGCCGGCATAATAGAACAGCCCGACGCCCGCACCTTGCAGCGCATCGGAAAATTCGCCGATCTTGCGCTCGAGCTCACGCTTGCCGAGATCGTTGCCCTCGATGACGTCGAAGCCGATCGAGCGCAGCTTGCCGGCAATGTCGAGCGCATCGTTGACCGGATTGGTGAGGGTGCCGGCCTCGGCATAGGTGCCGTTGCCGATGACCAGCGCCACGCGCCGTTCCGGCTGCGCATCGGCGCTCAGGAGCAAAAGCTCCATAAACGCCACCGCCAAGATAACCAGCCTGCCCATGGCCGATATCATAACGCCAGAGTCCCCGGCGGCGCCAACGGATTTGAAATGCAAGCTTAATCCAAGGTGGCTTGCCGGCGCCGACGGCCAAGAAAACGCCCTTGCGCCGGGCCGTGGTATCGGGCAAACCGGCCTTCCCCAGCGTTTTCCCGTCGCCCGAGGTCTCCAATGTCCGCAACGATTTCGCCGCTCGCGCCGAAGAAATATCCCAAAATGCCTGCCATTGAGGGCGTGCGCATCGCCACCGCCGAGGCCGGGATCAAATACAAGAACCGCACCGATTTGCTGGCCATGGTCTTCGATGCCGGCACCGCTGTCGCCGGCGTGTTCACGAAATCGAAATGCCCCTCGGCACCGGTCGATTTCTGCCGGCAGAACCTTGGCGCCGGCAAGGCGCGGGTGCTGGTCGTCAACTCCGGCAACGCCAACGCCTTCACCGGCAAGAAGGGCCGCGCCTCTACCCAACTGACCGGCGAGGCGGCGGCCAAGGCTGCAGGCTGCACCCCAGGCGAAGTGTTCCTCGCCTCCACCGGCGTCATCGGCGAGCCGCTCGACACCAGCAAATTCAGCCATCTGCTGGCCGGGCTGGTCAAGGACGGCAAGCCGGACCTTTGGACCGAAGCGGCCAAGGCCATCATGACCACCGACACCTATCCGAAAGTGGCGACCGCGACGGTCAAGCTCGGCGACGCCGACGTCATCATCAACGGCATTTCCAAGGGCGCCGGCATGATCGCGCCCGACATGGCGACGATGCTGTCCTTCATCGCCACCGACGCACCGATCGCCGCCCCCGTGCTGCAGGATTTATTGTCGCGCGGCACGGCCAAGACCTTCAATGCGGTCACCGTCGACAGCGACACCTCGACCAGCGACACGCTGCTGTTGTTCGCCACCGGTGCCGCCGCCAAGCGCGGCGCGCCCGCCATCAGCGATCCCAAGGATGCGCGCCTCGGCGCCTTCCGCCGTGCGCTTGGCAAGGTGCTGAAATCGCTGGCGCTGCAAGTGGTGCGCGACGGCGAGGGCGCCCGCAAGCAGGTCGAAGTCACCGTTACTGGCGCGAAATCGGCGCGCTCGGCCAAGCGCATCGCGCTGTCGATCGCCAATTCGCCACTGGTCAAGACGGCGGTTGCCGGCGAGGACGCCAATTGGGGGCGCGTCGTCATGGCCGTCGGCAAGGCCGGCGAACCGGCCGACCGCGACCTTCTGTCGATCTGGTTCGGCGACAACCGGCTGGCGCATGAAGGCGAACGCGATCCAGGCTACTCCGAGGAAGCGACCTCGGCCTATATGAAGCGCGACGACATCCGCATCCGCGCCGATATCGGTATCGGCCGTGGCAAGGCGACGGTGTGGACCTGCGACCTCACCAAGGAATATGTCGCCATCAATGGCGATTACCGGAGCTGATGGAATTGGCTTCCAGGCATCCGGCAAGCATGCTCGCCATCGTGCGCCGCTACGAGGCGGCGGGTTTTCGCGCCTGGCCGGCGGCGGCGGTCCACTATGACGGTACCTGGGTGGTGCGGCTGACGGCCGGCCATCCGGCCAAGCGGCTGAACTCGGTCAACCCGCTCGATCCCGGCGATACCCAGCACATTGCCGAGCGCATCGGCCGCGCCAGTCGGCGCTTCGATGCCTATGGCAGGCCGCTGACCTTCCGCATCTCGCCGCTGTCAGGGCCGGACCTGGCCAGGCATCTCGACGATGAGGGCTGGAGCACATTCGACGAATCGCTGGTGATGCGGCTGCCGCTGGCGGATGCGCAGCTGGCGCTGGCCATGGACCAGATACCGCTGAAGGATATCAGCCGCTTTCTTGGTGCGTCGCTCAAGGTCAGTGGCTCGGATCCATCGCTGCGGCCGGGGCTTTCGGAAATCATCGGCGCGATTCAACCCGAGGTCGGGCTGTTTGCACTTGAGGAAGGGGCCGACCCGCTGGCGGTGCTGATCTGCGTCCATGACGGCGATCTTGCCGGCCTGTTCGAGGTCGCTACCGACAAATCGGCGCGCAACAAGGGTCACGGCCGCAACCTGATCCTGTCGGCGCTGAAGTGGGCCAGGCTGCGCGGGGCGCGGGAAGCCTGGCTGCAGGTCGAGGCCGGCAATGCGCCGGCGCTGGCGCTCTATCGGTCGCTCGGCTTCGAGGAAGTCTATCGCTACCACTATCGCCGGCCGCCCGGCGCATGAGCGAGGTTGCTAAAGGTAAACGCCTGCTCCTGGTCGCCGCCTGCGCGCTGGTCGATACCGATGGCCGCGTGCTACTGGCGCAGCGGCCAGAAGGCAAGCAGCTTGCCGGCCTGTGGGAGTTCCCGGGCGGCAAGGTCGAGCCCGGCGAGACGCCGGAACAATGCCTGATCCGCGAACTGCAGGAAGAGATCGGCATCGAGACCGACATACCGTGCCTGGCGCCGCTGACCTTCGCCAGCCATTCCTACGATGATTTCCATCTCTTGATGCCGCTCTTCGTCTGCCGTCGTTTTCGCGGCATCGCGCAACCGAAAGAGGGGCAGGTGCTGAAATGGGTGCGGCCGAAGCAAATGCGGGACTATCCGATGCCGCCTGCCGACGCACCGCTGATCCAGTTCCTCATCGATCTGTTGTGAGCAGAAGCCATTTCGCCGGCCTGATTTAACCAGCGTTAATGGAAGATTTATCTCGTCGTGAAAAGTTGCGGCAAAGCGGATTCGCCGGGAGCGATTGCATGAGCCTCGACAGGGAATGGGACTCGATCCGGCCGGATCGCAGCTTTCGCGCCGCCAATGCCGGTATGAGCATATTGCGCATCACGCTGCTGTTCGGCTCGGCTGCGGTGGCGCTGGCCCTGATTGCGGTCCCCGTCCTCGACAAACAGACGCGATCGTCCAGCCGCGATCCCCTTACAAGCGGCCTGGACACGATGAACACCGGCTCGGTCGGCGCGCGCGCCACCTATACGCTGCGCAGAAGCGTGCTGCAGCCCTCACCCAGTTCGGTCTGCATCATCCGCGCCGACGGCCAGCGCAGCGGCGACTGCTGACGAAGAAGGTCAACAAAAGCTTATTGATTTCCTTAACGCGGGCCCCGTTTCATCGCCTGTTAAGCTTGTGCCGTTAACCTTTCTTAACAGGTCGGCGGTATGGTCGTGACAAGAGGGATCGACGATCATGAAGACATTGTTGCAACGATTTTTGGAGGACGAAACAGGCGCCACGGCCATTGAATATGGCCTGATCGTCGCCGTGCTGTCGCTTGCCATCGTCGGTGGCGTCGGCAAGGTCAGCAATGCGATCCAGTTTCTGTTCAGCGACACCAACAGCAAGCTTGCCAACGCCTTCGCCGAGCACTGATCCGGAGCAGCGTCAACGCCCGCCGGGATTTTCCAGTATGGTCTTCAGCGAGACCTTCGCCGAGCCCGGTTTCAAGGGCTTTTGCTGCGAGGCATCGGGTGCCCAGCCCGACATCCAGACAACAGAGAAACTTGCCCTGATCCGGCCATCGGCGTCTGAAAAGCGTTCGGCATAGATTTCGGCAGCACGGGCAAACAGCTTTCGCGCACCCGGCCGCCGGCTGCGATCGGTCAGCGCGCTGGTTTCGCCCATCGCCCTGAGATCGGCGGTGAGGTCGAAAAGAGTATCGTAGCGCACAGTCACTGTTTCGACGTCGGCCACCGGCAGCGCAAGGCCAGCGCGCTGCAGCAGTGCGCCGGCGTCGCGGACATCGGTGAAGGGGATGACACGCGGGCTAGCGCCGCCATAAAGCTCGGTCTCGGCGGCGAGCAGGCTTTCGCGAAGTTCGGAAAGTGTGCCGGCGCCGGCGAAGGCGCCAAGGAAAAGCCCGTCGGGCCGCAAAGCACGGCGGATCTGCACCAGCATGCCGGGAATGTCGTTCATCGCCTGCAAAGACAGAAGCGAGACGGCGAGGTCGAGGCTTTCGGGCTGGAACGGCACGGTCTCCAGGGGTGCCACCAGCCCTGGCCGACCGTCCAGAAACGCTGCGTCCGCTTCGACGCGCACAATTTCTGCTGCCTTGCCGCTTGCAGCAACCACATCCGCCGCGGCCGGCGTCTGGCAAAACAACACGGCGGCCTTGCCGAACCGGCGTTCGACCGCGCCGAGCCGGTCAGCGAGATCTTCCGCTGCCCGCCGCATCAGAAAATCGGCGCCGGCCACAGGATGGCACAATGCCCGGCGCTTGTGTGCCAGCCAGAGCTCTGTATCGATGATGGGCTGCAAGGCAAACAATCCCTGTCTGTCCGCCTTGTGATATCGTGGCGCGGACGACAAACCACGTGGCCGATCCGGTGATGGAGATCAAGAGCCTCGCTCAAACGATGTTGGACTGGCCAGCACGGGTGCTGTTCCCGCCGGTCTGCGCCGGCTGCCGCAGGCATGTCTCTCAGCCTGGCGTTTTATGTGGCGCCTGCTGGCCCAAGCTCAGGCTCCTGGAGCGGCCATGGTGCGCGGTGATGGGCACGCCATTCACCCACGACATGGGCGAGGGGTTCCTGTCGGCCGAAGCGATCGCCGATCCGCCGCCTTTCGAGCGGGCGCGGGCGGCCGTGGCCTATTCGGGGGTTGCCCGCCAGATGGTGCAAGGGCTGAAATACCAGGACCGCACTGATCTTGCGCCATGGATGGCGCGCTGGATGCTGCGCGCCGGCGCCGAACTGATCGCGGATGCCGATGTCGTCGTGCCGGTGCCGCTGCACTGGCGGCGCTTTTTCAGGCGACAGTTCAACCAGTCGGCGGAACTGGCGAGGGCTGTTTCGCAGCTCAGCGGGGTGTCTTTCTCGCCCTCGGCGATCCGGCGCGTCAAGCTCACGCGCCAGCAGGTCGGGCTGGAGCGGCAGGAGCGCGAGGACAATGTGCGCGCCGCCTTCCGTGTGCCCACGGAAGCAGAAATCGAGATCGCCGGCCGCCGCGTGCTTCTGGTCGACGATGTCTACACCACTGGCGCCACCGTGCGCTCGGTCGCCAAGGCATTGAAAAAGGGCGGCGCCGGAGCGGTCGACGTGCTGACCTTCGCGCGTGTCCTGCCGGGGGACTTTCGGGCAGACGAGTCCGCGACTATATAAGATCAAGGAAAGACAGGATTGCAGACTGATGCTCGATGTGACGATCTATACCCGCATGATGTGCGGCTATTGCGCGGCGGCCAAGCGGCTGCTCGACCGCAAGGGTGTCGCCTACACCGAGCATGACGCATCCTTCTCGCCGGAATTGCGCCAGGAAATGATTTCGCGGGCGCACGGGCGAGCCACCTTTCCGCAGATTTTCATTGGCGACACGCATGTCGGCGGCTCCGACGAACTCCACGAACTGGAGGCGCGGGGACAGCTGGACAGGTTGCTTGCCGACGGCTCGACGACACAGAGGGCATGACGATGGGTGTTTTCAAGGCGGCGGCGATCCAGATGCGTTCGGGCGAAAGCCCCGAGCGCAACGCGGTCGATCTGGAGCGGCTGGTGCGTGAGGCGGCAAGCCTGGGTGCTACCTACATCCAGACCCCGGAAATGACCGGCGCGCTGATCCGCGACAAGGAAGCCAGGTCCGCCTCCTTCACTTCGGAAGATAAGGACGTCATCGTTTCGACCGCGCGCAAGCTCGCCCGTGAACTCGGCGTCTTCCTGCATATTGGCTCGACCGCCATCCTGCGTGCCGACGGCAAGCTCGCCAACCGTGCGTTGCTGTTTGGACCGGACGGCGCCACGCTTGCCACCTACGACAAGATCCACATGTTCGATGTCGACCTCGACAATGGCGAGAGCTGGCGCGAATCCGCTGCCTATGAGCCGGGCACCGAGGCCGTCGTCACCGAGATCGATGGCGCGAGGCTCGGCTTTGCCGTCTGCTACGATCTGCGCTTTCCGCAGTTGTTCCGCGCCGAGGCGCTGGCCGGCGCCGATCTTTTGTCTGTTCCCGCCGCCTTCACCCGCCAGACCGGCGAGGCCCACTGGCACGTGCTGCTGCGGGCCCGCGCCATCGAGAACGGCGCTTATGTCGTTGCCGCGGCCCAGGGCGGATTGCATGAGGACGGCCGTGAGACGTTCGGCCATTCGCTGATCGTCGATCCGTGGGGCCGCATCATTGCCGAGGCGGCGCATGCCGAGCCTGGCGTGATCGTCGCCGAGATCGACACCGCGCAGTCGTCGGCCGCGCGCAAAAAAATCCCCAACCTCAAGAACGCGCGCGACTTTGCCGTCAATGCCGGCACGGCCGAGGCGCCCCGGCTCAGAGGCGCAGCTTCGTGATCCGCTTTGCCCTGATCTGCGAGCATGAGCACGAGTTCGAGGGCTGGTTTCGCAGCAATGACGATTTCGACACGCAGAAGAAGCGTGGCTTCGTCGACTGCCCGAGCTGCGGTTCGCACAAGGTGCAAAAGGCGCTGATGGCGCCGGCCGTCTCCACCGCCCGCAAGCAGGAAACAATCGCGCTGGCCATGGGCGAAGCGCAGAAGCAGGCGTTGGCGCAGCTGAAGGCGATGGCCGAGAAGGTGCGCGAGAATGCCGACTATGTCGGCGACAAATTCGCCGAGGAGGCGCGCAAGATCCATTTCGGCGAGAGCGACCCGCGCGGCATCTATGGCG
Source organism: Mesorhizobium caraganae (assembly GCF_016836705.1). Taxonomy (GTDB): domain Bacteria; phylum Pseudomonadota; class Alphaproteobacteria; order Rhizobiales; family Rhizobiaceae; genus Mesorhizobium; species Mesorhizobium caraganae. The sequence continues at coordinate 141,842 of NZ_JAFCGY010000011.1, forward strand.
AAGCGACGCTGGACGAAGCCAAGAGCCTGGCCGAGGACGGCATCGAGTTCATGCCGATCCCGAGTTTTCCCGACGAACGGAACTGAGTTCCATGACCAGGCCGCAACGGCTCCGGAAGGCTGAGCGGCGGTCTGGACGGAACGATGCCAAAGGGGCTTCCGGCCAGCCGAATTGACTGTTCCTTTCCCGGCTGCTGCCGATCTCCGCTTGGCTCGGCTGTTCAGCCTGCATTCGCTATCAATTTCTCGAGCAACTGAGCCAGCGTCTCCCGCTCGGCGCTGCTGAGGCCGGCGAGGATTTCGTGTTCGTTGGCGACGTGAGCGGTGAGGGCCTCGTCGATCAACGCGAGACCCTTTTCAGTCAGTTGCACGACAATGCCGCGCCGGTCGTTGGGGTGGGGGCCGCGCAGGATCAATCCTGCCTTTTCCAGCCGGTCGAGCCGGTTGGTCATGGCCCCCGATGTCACCATCGTCGCCTCGTAGAGCGCGGTCGGCGTCAGCGCATAGGGCTGGCCGGACCGGCGCAACGTCGCCAGCACGTCGAATTCGCCGGCTTGCAGACCGAAGCGGGCAAACAGCGGCGCGAGGCGTTCGCGGGCAATCAGCGACGAGGCTTCGTTCAATCGGCCGAGTACCAGCATCGGCGTAACATCCAGGTCCGGCCGCTCCCGCGCCCACTGCTCGACCGCCTTTGCCGCGCGATCCATTTGTCTTACCATTAAATATCTTGATGTTAAGAATCTTTGCGTTATGCTACCTCAAGATACAGGACCGGCGGACTGCCGCAAGTGCCAATTTCGCAAGTGAGTGGACGGGACCATCCGATGAAATTTCTCTGGGAATCGGCACCCGGCTTGCTGGTGGTCACCGGCGGCTTGCTCGGCCTGACCCTGCCGTTCGGCAAGCTGGCGACGGCTGCCGACGTTCCGGCCATGGTCTGGGCCTTCGTCATCTCGTTCGGCGCAGGCGGTGTCCTGCTGTGCGCGCTGCTCGCCAGCGGCCAGCGCATGCAGCTCACCCCGCACAGGCTCCGCTATTTCTTCATCACCGCGGCCGTGTCCTATGCCGGGCCAAATCTCTTGATGTTCTCGGCCATGCCGCATCTCGGCGCCGGCTACACCGGCATCATGTTCACGCTGTCGCCGGTCATCACGCTGGTGTTTTCGATCCTGCTCGGCGTCAGGCGGCCCAACATGCTCGGCGTCGCAGGCATTGCCGTCGGCTTCATCGGCGCAGTTATGGTGGCGGTGACGCGCGGCGAGGCGGGCCAGCCGGCCGACTTCTTCTGGGTGCTGGTCGGGCTCATGATCCCGGTCAGCCTTGCTGCCGGCAACATCTATCGCACCGTCGACTGGCCCGAAGGCACAGGTCCGATCGAGCTTGCCGTCGGCAGCCATCTGGCCTCGGCAACGCTGCTGTTGGTCGGGATTCTCGCGCTGTTCGGCGTCGGCGCATTCGCCCCGCTCGGCGCTGTGCCGCTGGTCGTTGTGGCGCAGGTTGCGTCAGCTTCGGCGATGTTTGCCTTCTTCTTCCGGCTGCAGGCGGTGGGCGGCCCGGTCTATCTCAGCCAGATCGGCTATGTCGCGGCGGCCGTCGGCCTGTTCGCCGGCACGATCTTCCTCGGCGAGCACTACCAACTGCTGACCTGGGCCGGAGCAGTCATCATCACCATCGGCGTGATCATCACCACCAAGGCCCAGAATCAGAAGGTGTGAGGGGTCAGACCGACCCCTTCTCGGCCAGCACCATGTAGTTGACGTCCATGTCCTTGGAGCGCTGCCAGCGGTCGGCGAGCGGGTGGTAGATGACGCCGGTGCGGTCGATGACGGTCATGGCGGCGTTGCCCAGCGCCTTTTCCAGCTCTTCGGGCCGCACCAGCTTGCCGAACTGGTGGGTGCCGCGCGGCAGCCAGCGCAGCACGTATTCGGCGCCGATGATGGCCAGACCGAGAGCCTTCAGCGTTCGGTTGATGGTGGCCACGAACATGATGCCGCCAGGCTTCACCATCTCGCCGCACTTGCCGATGAACAGGTCGATGTCGGCGACATGCTCGACCACTTCCATGTTGAGGATGACGTCGAATTTCTCGCCGGAATCGGCAAGGTCTTCCGCGGTCGTTGCGCGGTAATCCACCGTCACCCCGCCTTCGGCCGCGTGCAGCTTCGCCACCTCGATGTTGGTTGCCGATGCGTCGGCGCCGACCACTTCGGCGCCAAGCCTGGCCATCGGCTCGCACAACAGCCCGCCGCCGCAGCCTATGTCGAGGAAGCGCAGGCCTTCGAACGGCCGCGCCGCCCGCGGGTCACGACCGAAACGCGCCGCCACCTGGTCGCGGATATAGGCAAGCCGAACCGGGTTGAACTTGTGCAGCGGACGGAATTTGCCGTTCGGGTTCCACCATTCGGCGGCAAGGGCTGAGAAGCGTTCGACTTCTCCGGCATCGATCGTCGATCGACGGGGCTCTGGCATGGGGCGGGTCTCCTAGAGCTCTTTTATTCGGGCGCAATTTCGGACGGAAAACCGGTTCCCACTTTTCCTGGAATTGCTTGGGAGCGATAGGAAGTCGGGTGTGAGGCCGGGAATGTCAAGGCAACAATTTTCCGTGCTGACACGGCGGCACGCTCTGTCAGGGGCATGTCAGCTGCCGAACGCCGCGATGAAACACGGTTGGCCTTGCGGGCGAAAGAGGAGCATCGTTTTTGAATTCGAACTCGACGGAGTGGATTCCATGACATTAACGCCAGCGTCGATTCTCTGGCGTCGGCTGGATGTGGAGGGCCACGATTCCTGCCTGCTTTCACAGGTCAAGGACGGCTACTGCCTTAGGGGGCAGGCCATTTTCGTCCAGGACGACAAGCCCTGCTGCCTTGCCTATGAGGTGGTCTGCGATGCTGGCTGGCAGACAAGGGCGGCACGGGTCGATGGCTTTCTCGGCATGCGCGAGCTGCTCTATGCGATTGAGCGCGGCACCGACGGTCAGTGGACGCTGAACGGCGAAATCCAGCCGGACGTCGCCGGCCTGGTCGACGTCGATCTCGGTTTCACGCCGGCATCGAACCTTCTGGCGATCCGCCGGTTCGACCTCGGCGTCGGCCAGGCAAGGCCCGCGCCGGCCGCCTATCTGGCCTTCCCCGAGCTCAGGCTGACGCGTCTTGAGCAGAGCTACCAGCGGCTGGATGAAGGCCGCTATGCCTATGCCGCGCCGATGTTCGGTTACGACGATATCCTCGTCGTCTCACCGGCCGGCTTCGTCGTCAGTTATCCTGGCCTGTGGACAAGCACGGCTGCGTCGGCCTGAAGGCAGCCGAATCGCCCGCCTATTTCGCGTCCAGCACGTCGCGCAGTTTCGTTGCCAGTTGCTCGATGGTGAAGGGCTTGGCCAGGAAATGCACGTCGTGGTCGAGCACGCCGTTGTGGACCACGGCGTTCTTGGTGAAGCCGGTGGTGAAGATCACCTTCAACTGCGGCAGGCGCGCCAGCGCTTCCTCCGCGAGCTTGCGGCCGTTCATCACCGGCATCACGATGTCGGTGAACATAAGTGCCACGCCCGGATTGTCCGCCAGTTTCTGCAAGGCTTCCTGGCCGCTGCCGGCATGGATGACCGTGTAGCCGAGTTCGCGCAAGGCGTCCGTGGTTGATGCACGCACGCGGGCGTCGTCCTCGACAACGAGGACGGTCTCGGTGACTTCAGCGGGATTGTCGCCTCGGCCAGTGGGCAGGACAGCCTCTTCCGCACCGAAGAAACGCGGCAGATAGATCTTGATCGTCGTGCCTTCGCCCGGTTCGGAATAGATCTTGACGTGGCCGCCCGACTGTTTGACGAAGCCGAACACCTGGCTAAGGCCCAGGCCGGTGCCCTTGTTGACCGGCTTGGTGGTGAAGAACGGCTCGAAGGCCTTCTCCATGACGTCCGCCGGCATGCCGGCGCCGGTGTCGCTGACCGCGATCATCACATACTGGCCGGCTTTGACCTCGGGATGGGTGACGGCGTAGCTGTCGTCGAGATGGCTGTTGGCGGTCTCGATGGTCAGCTTGCCGTCCTCGTCCATGGCGTCGCGGGCGTTGACCGCCAGGTTGAGGATAGCGTTTTCGAGCTGGCTCGGATCGGCATGGGTCTTCCACAGGCCGCCGGCCAGCACGGTTTCGATGCGGATGGTTTCGCCCAACGCCCGCCGCAACAGGTCCGACATCCCTGTAACCCGACGATTGGTGTCGACCACTTGCGGCGCCAGCGGCTGCTGACGCGAGAAGGCGAGCAGCCTGGCAGTCAGATTGGCGGCCCGGGTCGCCGCGTCGACCGCCGCCTCGATGAATTTCTCGATGTCGTGCTCGCCGCGCGCGAGTTTGCGCTGGGCGAGGTTCATGGCACTGATGATCACCGCCAGCATATTGTTGAAATCGTGGGCGATGCCACCGGTCAGCTGGCCGACCGCTTCCATCTTCTGCATCTGGCGGATCTGCGATTCGGCCGTTTCGCGCGTCCGGATCTCGTTGCCGAGCTCGATGTTCTTACGCATCAGCTCCTCCTGGGCGACAGCGACCTCGCGAAACCGGCGGCGCGACAGGCGGATCGTGTAGGCGCCAAGCAGGAAAATCGCCAGCAGAGCTGCGAATGAGCCGATACGCAGCCAGCTTTCGACCCGGTCGGTATGTTCGTCGCGGGCAGCGATTGCCGCGCCGCTGATGCGCCGGATCGTGTCCATGCTGGCCCTGATCTGGTCCATGGCGGCCTTGCCCTGGCCGCTGCGAACCAGTTCCAGCGCTTTCGCCGCGTCGCCGTGATCGTAAAGCGCAATCGTCTGCGTCAGTTCAGCCTGCCTCAGCGAAAGCGCGTCCTTGATGCGATTGATCTGCTGGACGAGTTCGTCGTCCGGCGCGGTCATGCTATCGATGCGGGCAAGCTGGCCCGGAATGGCCTCGACCGCCTGCCGATAGGGCTGGAGGTAGGATTTATCCCCGGTCAGGAGATAGCCGCGCTGGCTGGTTTCGGCGTCCTGCGCCAGCGAAAGCAGGCCGGACAGCGATTCCTGGTACTCGATTGCCTCGCGCGCCGCTTCGCGATTGGCCCTCTGGCCCTCGACCAGCACCGCGCGCGTGCCGACGATCAACGCCAGCACGCCGAAGCCGACGAAAAGCGGCAGCGATTGCCATCGCATGGCACGTCGAAGACGAGCAATCATTTGATATGCTGGACCAAAAGGAGTTCCCCGCGGGCAGCATTTGGTAAGCGGCGGCGGGGCGGAACGCAATATGCCGTCGTCCTGAAGCCGGCAATCCGTGGCCAGCCTTGCGAAACGGTGATCATTTGGCTAAGGAGGCCGCGCATTCAGCGGTCGGCTTCTGTCGGGCGCTTTCTTCCCCTTTCGGCCCGGGCCGGCTTCAGTCAAAGGCATTTCGCTTCCATGGCGCGCATCGTGATGAAATTCGGCGGAACCTCCGTCGCCGACATCGCCCGCATCCGCAATGTGGCGCGTCACGTCAAACGCGAGGTCGATGCCGGCCATGAGGTGGCTGTCGTGGTTTCCGCTATGGCCGGCAAGACCAATGAACTGGTCGGCTGGACCCGCGAAGCCTCGCCGATGCACGATGCGCGCGAATATGACGCCGTCGTCGCCTCGGGCGAACAGGTCACCGCCGGCCTGCTGGCCATCACGCTGCAGAATATGGGCGTGCACGCCCGCTCCTGGCAGGGCTGGCAGATCCCGATCAAGACCGACAACGCACATGGCGCGGCGCGCATCCTAGACATTGACGGGGCGTTTTTGATCAAGCGTTTCGGCGAGGGTCAGGTGGCAGTCGTCGCCGGTTTCCAGGGCATCGGTCCGGACAACCGCATCGCCACGCTTGGCCGCGGCGGTTCAGACACCAGCGCGGTGGCCATTGCCGCCGCGGTCAAGGCCGATCGCTGCGACATCTACACCGATGTCGACGGCGTCTACACCACCGATCCGCGTATCGAACCCAAGGCGCGGCGGCTTAACAAGATTTCGTTCGAGGAAATGCTCGAAATGGCCTCGCTCGGCGCCAAGGTGCTGCAGGTGCGGTCGGTCGAGCTTGCCATGGTGCACAGGGTGCGTACTTTCGTGCGGTCGTCCTTCGACGATCCCGATGCGCCCGGAATGGGGGATTTGCTCAATCCTCCGGGAACGCTCATTTGCGACGAGGAAGAGATCGTGGAACAGCAGGTCGTCACCGGAATTGCCTACGCCAAGGACGAAGCGCAGATTTCGCTGCGCCGGGTCGGCGATCGCCCGGGCGTTGCCGCCGGCATTTTCGGCCCGCTGGCCGAGGCCAACATCAATGTCGACATGATCGTCCAGAACATCTCCGAGGACGGCAAGTTCACCGACATGACCTTTACCGTGCCATCCGGCGACGTCGACAAGGCTCTGGCCGTGCTCGAGCGCCTCAAGGCTCCGATCGGCTATGACGTCGTGCAGTCCGAGGCCGGCATGTCGAAGGTCTCGGTCATCGGCATTGGCATGCGCAGCCATGCCGGCGTGGCCGCCACGGCCTTCAAGGCGCTGGCCGACAAGGCCATCAATATCCGGGCCATCACCACCTCCGAGATCAAGATTTCGATACTGATCGACGGTCCCTACACGGAACTCGCGGTTCGCACTTTGCATTCCGTCTACGGTCTGGATAAGCAGTAGCGAGAACGATTTGAGTTGTTGCGTGTGCGCCGGTCGCAGTGGAAACTGCGGCGGGCAAAATGCCCATTGGAGAAGAAGCCGCGATGCGTGATACGGCCAGTGGCCCGCGCGTTCTGCTGAAACGGCTCCGCGAGCTCATGCAGGAGCCGCTGGAGCCGCAGGAGCGGCTTGACCGGATCGTGCGCGACATCGCCTCCAACATGGTCGCCGAAGTCTGCTCGCTCTATGTGCTGCGCGCCGATTCGGTGCTCGAACTCTACGCCACCGAAGGTCTGAACCCGAACGCCGTCCATTTGGCGCAATTGCGGCTGGGACAAGGCCTGGTCGGCACGATTGCCGCCAGTGCGCGACCGCTCAACCTCTCCAATGCGCAGGAACACCCGGCCTTCGCCTACCTGCCGGAGACGGGCGAAGAGATCTACAATTCCTTCCTCGGCGTGCCGGTGCTCAGGGCAGGGCGCACGCTGGGCGTGCTGGTCGTGCAGAACAAGACCATGCGCCACTACCGCGACGACGAGGTCGAGGCGTTGGAAACCACCGCCATGGTGATCGCCGAGATGATCGCCACCGGCGATCTTGCCCGGCTGACGCGGCCCGGCCTCGAACTCGACCTGCGCCGTCCCGTCAGCTTCACCGGCCTGTCGTTCAACGAAGGCGTCGGGCTTGGCCATGTCGTGCTGCACGAGCCGCGCATCGTCGTCACCAATCTGTTCAACGAGGACAGCGAGGAGGAGGTCCGCCGGCTGCAGTCCTCGCTCGGCTCGCTCAGGCTGTCCATCGACGACATGCTGGAGCGGCGCGAGGTCGCCTTCGAGGGCGAGCACCGTGAGGTGCTCGAGGCCTACCGCATGTTCGCCAATGACAGCGGTTGGGTGCGCCGGCTGGAAGAGGCGATCCGCAACGGCCTGACGGCGGAAGCTGCTGTCGAGAAGGTGCAGAGCGACATGCGCGCCCGCATGCTGCACATGACCGATCCCTATCTGCGCGAGCGGATGAGCGATTTCGACGATCTCGCCAACCGGCTGCTGCGCCAGCTGATGGGGCGCGGGCCGGACGATGTCGCGGCTTCGCTGCCGAAGGACGCCATCCTGGTCGCGCGTTCGATGGGCGCGGCAGAGCTGCTCGACTATCCCAGGGACAAGTTGCGCGGCGTGGTGCTGGAGGACGGCGCCGCCACCAGCCACGTCGTCATCGTCGCGCGCGCCATGGGCATCCCGGTCGCCGGCCAGATGAAGGGCGCCGTTTCCATGGCGGAAAACGGCGATGCCATCATCGTCGACGGCGAGGAAGGCACCATCCATCTGCGGCCGCAGCCGGACCTCGAAGCCGCCTATGCCGAAAAGGTCCGCTTCCGGGCGCGCCGGCAGGAGGTCTACCGCGAACTGCGCAAGAAGCCGTCTGTGACCAAGGATGGCGTCCAAGTCGATCTGTTGATGAATGCAGGTCTCGCCGTCGACCTGCCGCAGCTGGCCGAAGCGGGTGCGGCCGGCATCGGCCTGTTCCGCACCGAATTGCAGTTCATGGTCGCCTCGACCTTCCCCCGCGCCGAAGCGCAGGAGAAACTCTACCGCGACGTGCTCGACGCGGCGCGCGGCAAACCAGTCACCTTCCGCACCATCGACATTGGCGGCGACAAGGTGCTGCCCTACTTCAAGGGCGCCATCCAGGAAGAAAACCCGGCGCTGGGCTGGCGGGCGATCCGCCTGACGCTCGACCGGCCGGGCCTGCTCAGAACCCAGATCCGCGCTCTGCTGAAGGCCTGCGGCGGGCGCGAACTGAAGCTGATGCTGCCGATGGTGACGGAACTCGGCGAAATCGCCCAGGCGCGCGAAATCATCGACCGCGAGGTCAGGCATCTCTCGCGCTTTGCCCATCATCTGCCGACCAGTCTCAAGCTCGGCGCCATGCTGGAAGTGCCGTCGCTGCTGTTTCAGCTCGACGATCTGATGAAGGCAGTCGATTTCGTCTCGGTCGGCTCCAACGATCTGTTCCAGTTCGTCATGGCGGTCGATCGCGGCAACACGCAGCTGTCCAACCGCTTCGACACGCTGTCGGCGCCGTTCCTCAGGGTGCTGAAGCAGATTGCCGACGCCGGCGAGCGCAACCACACGCCGGTGACGCTCTGCGGCGAACTGGCGGGAAAACCCATCTCCGCCATGGCGCTGATCGGCCTTGGTTACCGCTCGATCTCGATGTCGCCGGCCTCGATCGGCCCGGTCAAGGCGATGCTGACCGAACTGCCGCTGGAGGAATTGCAGGCCTTCTTTTCCGACAATCTGATGGCGCCGGCGCATGGGCTGCCGATGCGGGCGCTGCTGCAGGCCTTTGCCGACGACCGCTCCATCCCGCTATAGCATCAACCATGGTCAATCTTCCCCGCGAGCGTATGGATCAGGTCGTGAAGCGTTTCGAGATGCTCGAAGCGCAGATGTCGGCCGGCCCGGCGGCCGATGTCTATGTGAAGATGGCCTCGGAATATTCCGAGCTGCAGGACATGGTGGCCAAGGTCAGGGAATTGCGCTCAGCCGAACATGAGCAGGCCGACCTCGAAGCGATGCTTGCCGATAAAAGCATCGATGCCGAGATGCGGGCGCTGGCCGAGGCCGATCTGCCCGGGGTCGAGGAGCGCATCGAGGAACTGCAGAAGGACATCCAGATTCTGCTGCTGCCCAGGGATGCCGCCGACGACAAGAACGCCATCCTCGAAATCCGCGCCGGCACCGGCGGCGATGAGGCAGCGCTTTTCGCCGGCGACCTGTTTCGCATGTATGAGCGCTATGCCGCCGAGCGCGGCTGGCGCTTCGAGACGGCTTCGGCCAGCGAAGGCGACGCCGGCGGCTTCAAGGAAATCATCGCCACCATTTCCGGCAAGGGGGTCTTTGCCCATCTGAAATTCGAATCCGGCGTGCACCGTGTGCAGCGCGTGCCGGCGACCGAGGCCAGCGGGCGCATTCATACCTCGGCGGCGACGGTGGCCGTACTGCCGGAAGCCGAAGAGGTCGATATCGACATTCGCGCCGAAGACATCCGCATCGACACGATGCGCGCCTCGGGTTCGGGCGGCCAGCACGTCAACACCACCGATTCGGCGGTGCGCATCACCCATCTGCCGACCGGCATCATGGTGGTGCAGGCTGAGAAGTCGCAGCACCAGAACCGGGCCAAAGCCATGCAGATCCTGCGCGCGCGGCTCTATGACATGGAGCGCAGCAAGGCGGACGAGGAGCGTTCCGAGGTGCGCAAATCACAGGTCGGGTCGGGCGACCGCTCGGAGCGCATCCGCACCTACAATTTCCCGCAGGGGCGCCTTACCGATCACCGCATCAACCTGACGCTCTACAAGCTCGATCGGGTGATGATGGGCGAGCTGGACGAGGTCATCAACGCGCTGATCGCCGACCACCAGTCGAAGCTGCTCGCCGATATCGGCCTCGATGGCTGATCATCTGCCCGGCACGCTCGGGCCGCTGCTGCGGGCAGTGCGGGAGCGGCTTGCCGCGGCCGGCGTCGCCGATCCGGCACTGGACGCCAGGCTGATCGTCGAACATTTTTCCGGTACGACCCGTACAGAGGCCATCGCCGAGCCGCAACGAGCGCTTGATGCCGATGCCGTTGCCGCGATCGATGCCGCCTTGCGGCGGCGCCTTGCCGGCGAACCGGTGCACCGCATCCTCGGCTATCGCGAATTCTATGGCCTGCGTCTTGGGCTGTCCCCGGAAACGCTGGAGCCGCGGCCGGACACCGAAACACTGGTCGAGGCGATCCTGCCCTTTGCCAGCGAAACGGCCGAAAGGCTGGGGGAATGCCGTATCCTCGATCTTGGCACCGGCACCGGCGCCATTGCGCTGGCCCTGCTCAGCGCCGTTCCCGCCGCGACCGCCACCGGCGTGGATATTTCACAAGACGCGCTCACGACCGCGACCCGCAATGCCGAGCAACTCGGGCTGATCGGCCGGTTTGAGGCGCTGCACTCCGACTGGTTCGCAAAAGTTTGCGGCCGCTACCATGTAATTGCCGCAAACCCTCCCTATATACCTTCTGAAGACATTGGAAATCTGCAGGACGAGGTCCGCGATTTCGATCCGTGCAGAGCCCTCGATGGCGGTGTGGACGGTCTTGGCCCCTACAGGATCATCGCCGCCGAAGCGGCAGGGTTTTTGGAAGCACAAGGCAAGATTGCGGTCGAGATCGGCCACACGCAGCGCAATGAGGTCAAAGACATATTCGCGGCAGCCGGCTACAGGCTGGCCGAGGCATTTGTCGATCTTGGCGGAAACGACAGGGTTCTTATGTTTGAACAGGGAAAGCCTTGACGCAGTGCAAAAAAGCGCTTGGCAATGCCGGGGAATGCGGCTAGGGTCCGCCTTAACCGGATGAGACGAAGCAGGCAGTGCTCTTAGCGATTCGGTTTTCCTTGGAAATAGCTGCCTTCTTGCGCAAACGACGCCCAAGCTTCGAGCGGGAATCGTCCGGCAAGTGATGTAACCGGAACAGGATGACACGTGGCGCCAACGCAATTGATGCGGGCGAACGCCGGTGAAGAGACGAAACGGCTGGCTGCATGAGCGCCTCCGTTCGTGAAAGTTTTTCGAAAATTTCAAAATGAAGAGAGTCTAATGAGGCCACAACAGCAGAACAGGCGCATGCGCGGTCGCAACAACAATGGCGGCGGCGGCAACAACAATAACAACAATAACAACCGCAAGGGCCCAAACCCCCTGACGCGCAACTATGAGAGCAACGGCCCGGACGTGAAGATCCGTGGATCGGCTCAGCAGATCGCCGAAAAATATGCCACTCTGGCGCGTGACGCGCAAAGCTCCGGCGACCGGGTGATGGCGGAGAATTACCTCCAGCACGCCGAGCACTACAACCGCATCATCGCTGCCGCGCAGGCCCAGTTGCCGATCCAGAACCAGCAGCAGAATCGCGACGATTTCGACGACGATGAAGATCGCGACGATTTCGACAATGCCGGCAACGGCAATGGCGGCGAGACGCAAGCTCCGCAGGCCAACCACGGCAACGGTCCGCAGCCGACGATCGAAGGCACACCGGCCGAACTGGCATATGGCCAGGAAAACAGCCGCGAGAACAACAATGGCCGTGACAATAATGGCCGCAACAATAACGGGCGTGACCGCAACCGTGATCGTCGCCCCAATGGCGGTTATGGCCAGAACGACCAGCGTGGCGACTATGCCCAACGCGGCGAGCACCAGCGCGGCGACCAGCAGCGCTTCACCGAAACCCCGGTGCAGGCGGAGGCCGTTTCCGCGGTTGAACCCGAAGCCGAGACCGGGTTCTCCGAGCCGGCGCCGCTATACGAAAACCTGTCCCCGGCGGCTCTTGCCGCCCGTGCCGAACTCAATGAGGCCGCCGCCGAGAACGGCACTGCCCGCCGTCCGCGGCGTCCGCGGCGTCCGCGCACCAATGCCGATCCTGTCGGTGACGACCAGTCCGGTGGTGAACAGGTCGATGGCGCCAGCGAGACCGTTGCAGCCACCGAGGTGGATGCGGCGCCGGCTGAAAGCCCTACCGTCGACCCGTTCGTCGTCGACGCCAACAACTGACCGGACAAGACGGCAATCCTTGAAACGGCGGAGAGAAATCTCCGCCGTTTTCGTTTGCTCAGGTATGCAATATCCTGTGCCGGACGTCTTGAGCGGCAAGGGTTTGCGCCCCATATCTGGCGGGAACTGGACCCGGCTCCGATGAGCGGGTCCGTCACCGCAATCTGATCCGGTGCCGCAAAGCGGGCCGGTGATGGAAGGAGACAGATATGAACCTCGAGAAATACTCCGAGCGCGTTCGCGGATTCATCCAATCCGCCCAGACCATGGCGCTCTCGCGCAACCACCAGCAATTCACTCCCGAACATATGCTGAAAGTCCTCGTCGATGACGATGAGGGTCTGGCCGCCTCGCTGATCGAGCGCGCCGGCGGCAATGTCCGCGACGTCAAGCTCGGCGTCGAGACCGCACTCGAAGCCATGCCCAAGGTGGAAGGCGGCAATGGCCAGCTCTACCTGGCGCAGCCGTTGGCCAAGGTGTTTTCGACGGCCGAGGAATTGGCCAAGAAGGCCGGCGACAGCTTTGTCACCGTCGAGCGGCTGCTGCAGGCGCTGGCGATGGAGAAATCGGCCAAGACGGCCGATATCCTGGCCAAGGCCGGCGTCACCGCGCAGGCGCTGAACCAGGTCATCAACGATGTCCGCAAGGGCCGCACCGCCGATTCGGCGAGTGCCGAGCAGAGCTACGACGCACTGAAGAAGTACGCGCGCGACCTGACTGCCGACGCCCGCGCCGGCAAGTTGGACCCGGTGATTGGTCGCGACGACGAGATCCGCCGCACCATCCAGGTGCTGTCGCGGCGCACCAAGAACAACCCGGTGCTGATCGGTGAACCCGGCGTCGGCAAGACGGCGATCGCCGAAGGCCTGGCGCTGCGCATCGTCAATGGCGACGTGCCGGAATCGCTGAAGGACAAGCAATTGATGGCGCTCGACATGGGCGCGCTGATTGCCGGCGCCAAATATCGCGGCGAATTCGAAGAGCGGCTGAAGGCCGTGCTCAATGAAGTCACCGCTGCCGCTGGCGGCATCATCCTGTTCATCGACGAGATGCACACGCTGGTCGGCGCCGGCAAGGCCGATGGCGCCATGGACGCTTCGAACCTGTTGAAGCCGGCATTGGCGCGCGGCGAACTGCACTGCGTCGGCGCGACCACGCTCGACGAGTACCGCAAGCATGTCGAGAAGGACGCCGCCCTTGCCCGCCGTTTCCAGCCGGTTTTCGTCGACGAACCGACCGTGGAAGACACGGTTTCGATCCTTCGCGGCCTGAAGGAGAAATACGAGCAGCACCACAAGGTGCGCATCTCGGATTCGGCGCTGGTGGCGGCGGCAACCTTGTCCAACCGCTACATCGCCGACCGTTTCCTGCCGGACAAGGCGATCGACCTCGTCGACGAAGCCGCGTCGCGGCTGAGGATGCAGGTCGATTCCAAGCCGGAGGCGCTGGACGAGATCGACCGCCGCATCATGCAGCTCAAGATCGAGCGCGAGGCGCTGAAGGTCGAGACCGACGACGCCTCGAAGGACCGGCTCGCCCGTCTGGAAAAGGAACTCGTCGGCCTCGAGGAGGAATCGACCGAGATCACAACCAAATGGCAGGCCGAGAAACAGAAGCTTGGGCTCGCCGCCGATCTTAAGAAGCAGCTCGACGAGGCCCGCAACGAGCTTGCCATTGCTCAGCGCAAGGGTGAATTCCAGCGCGCCGGCGAGCTTGCCTATGGCAAGATCCCTGAGCTGGAAAAGAAGCTCCGGGAAGCCGAAGCCCAGGACGGCAAGGCCGGCATGGTCGAAGAGGTGGTCACACCCGATCACGTTGCCCATATCGTGTCGCGCTGGACCGGTATTCCGGTCGACAAGATGCTGCAGGGCGAACGCGAAAAGCTCCTGCGCATGGAAGACGAGATCGGCAAGCGTGTCGTCGGCCAGGGCGAGGCGGTGCAGGCGGTGTCGAAAGCTGTGCGGCGCGCCCGTGCCGGCCTGCAAGATCCGAACCGGCCGATCGGCTCGTTCATGTTCCTCGGGCCGACCGGCGTCGGCAAGACGGAGCTGACCAAGGCGCTGGCGAGCTTCCTGTTTGACGATGAGAGCGCGATGGTGCGCATCGATATGTCGGAGTTCATGGAGAAGCACTCGGTCGCCCGGCTGATCGGCGCACCTCCTGGCTATGTCGGCTATGAGGAAGGCGGCGCGCTGACCGAAGCGGTGCGGCGCCGGCCCTATCAGGTCGTGCTGTTCGACGAGATCGAGAAGGCGCATCCCGATGTCTTCAACGTGCTGCTGCAAGTGCTCGACGACGGGCGGCTGACCGACGGCCAAGGCCGTACGGTCGACTTCCGCAACACGCTGATCATCATGACGTCGAACCTCGGCGCCGAATATCTGGTCAATCTCGGCGAAGACCAGGATGTCGATGCCGTGCGTGACGAGGTGATGAGCGTGGTGAGAGCCTCGTTCCGGCCGGAGTTCCTCAACCGCGTCGACGAGGTGATCCTGTTCCATCGGCTGCGCCGGCAGGATATGGGCCGCATTGTCGAGATCCAGCTCAAGCGGCTGGAAAGCCTGCTTGTCGACCGCAAGATCACGCTATCGCTCGACCAGGATTCGATCGACTGGCTGGCGGCCAAGGGCTACGACCCGGCCTATGGCGCACGGCCGCTGAAGCGGGTGATGCAGAAGGACCTGCAGGATCCGCTGGCGGAAAAGATCCTGCTCGGCGAGATCCTCGACGGTTCGACCGTCAAAGTCACCGCTGGGTCCGACCGGTTGAATTTCCGGTCGAAGCCCACTGTGGTGGCGACTGAAGCCGCAGCCTGATCAATACGCCGCGCGTCCCGAACGGACGCGCGGCGTTTTCTTGTGAATTCGCGGGGGGCGCACATGACGCTGGACGACTACAACAGCCTCTGCGCCTCGCTGCCGCAAACGACTCATGTCGTGCAGTGGGGTGGCGCGCATGTCTGGAAAGTCGGCGGCAAGGTCTTTGCCATCGGCGGCTGGAATGATGGCGGCCAGCTTTTCGTCACCTTCAAATGTTCCGAAATGGCCTATGACATTCTGAAGGACCAGCCCGGCTGCCGGCCGGCGCCGTACCTCGCTTCGCGCGGCATGAAATGGATCCAGCGTCAGACAAGCCAGAGCATGGATGATGATGCGCTGAAGGACTATCTCGGCGAAAGCCATCGCCTCGTTGTCCTCAAGCTGACGAAACAGACGCGCAAGGAATTGGGCCTGTAGCGACCTTGAAATCCGCCATCTTCATGCCCGGTTCATGTTGGAAAGCTTATGTTCTGGTTTGCTGGCGAAGGGGTTTGCCTGCAGGCTTTTGACGGTCAGGGCGTTGCTTGCGCATCCAAACGGTGGCGAGAGCGTTCTGAAGGGATACTGCCGGGGCGGCGGCAATTACGGACCGGAGAGTTTGACCATCATGTTCCGCACGATCTTTGCCTTTTCGGTGCTCGCCGCCGGGCTGCTTGCGTCGAGCGCCATGGCATCGCCGACGGTGGATAGTGCACTGCCGGTTGTTCGCGCTGCCGATAGCGGCGGCATCGTGCTTGCCCAGGACGGCAATCTCGACATCTATTACGACGCCAGGGGCAACCGCGTCATCGTCGATGCCGACACCGGCAAGGTCATCGCCATCCAGCCGCCGCAGACCAGGCTCGACCGCCGTGCGCTGCGCCGCCAGATGCGGGCGCGCGAACTCGGACGCGCACCGGTCGAGGATGACGACCGTTACTATCTCGATGATCCCGAGGACATGGCGCGTTTCCGCCGCAGGCAATTGGAAGAGCAAGGCAGGGTCATCATCCCACCGGCCTTCGACTACGATCCTGAAAGTGACAATTCGGTGGACGCCTATCCGGCGGCGCCACAGGATGACGCCAATGATGGCGACATTTATCCGGAAGCACCGAAGTCTGCCGAGCCGCGCCCCGTCAAGCGCCAGCCGCTGAACGAAGCCTCGATCGACCCCGCCGAACCGGCTGCACCCGGCGACGAGGCCGCTCTGCCGCCCAAGACCGATGGCGGCAAGACTGTCGTCGATCCCTCGCTTTCACTCGGTGCGCGCCAGGATGTGGCTGCCTTGCAGGTGCTGCTCGACCGCGCCGGCGCCTCGCCCGGCGTCATCGACGGGCGGTTCGGCTCCAATGTCGACAAGGCGCTGGCCGCCTATAACCAGATCACCGGCAGTAATCTGCGCTCGACCGATGCGGTCGGCATCCAGGCCGCGCTGGCGCAAACCGGCGGCGATGCTTTCGCCAACTACACGATCACGCCCGAGGACGCGGCCGGTCCTTATGTCGCCTCGATACCGGAAGATTACAGCCAGAAGGCGCAGCTCGACCGTATGGCCTACACCTCCGTCACCGAAGCCTTGGCCGAGCGCTTCCATATGGACGAGAACTACCTGAAGGGGCTCAATCCCGAGGCCGACTTCAATCGCCCCGGCACCATCATCAAGGTCGCCAATTTCGGCAGGCTGGTGGCAACGCCGGTTGCCCGCATCGTCGCCGACAAGGACAAGAAGCAGGTGTTTGCCTATGATGCCGCCGGCAAGCTGGTCGCAGCCTATCCCGCCACCATCGGTTCAGCCGACACGCCGTCGCCAACCGGCACCCATACGGTGTCGCGGGTCGCGCTCGATCCGAACTACACCTACAACCCCAGCATCAATTTCAAGCAGGGCCAGAACGACAAGATCCTGACCATTCCGCCCGGCCCCAACGGTCCGGTCGGCTCGGTGTGGATCGCGCTGGACAAGCCGACCTACGGCATTCATGGCACGCCCGATCCCTCCAAGATCGGCAAGACCGAAAGCCATGGCTGCGTGCGCCTAACCAACTGGGATGCGCGAGAACTGGCCAAGCTCGTCTCGCCGGGCGTCACGGTGGAATTCGTCGGCGGACCAACAATCGCGGATGTCGGCGGGATCTCAACCGACGAGTTTACGCAGCAGTGAGGCGCGCGGCGCGGCGGCATAGATGAGCTGTACGAGCAGGATGAAACCGATGCTGAGCAGCGGCGTGATCAGGCACAGCGCCGCGCCGGCCGCCCACAGCGCCTGTGCCTTGACGATACGATTGTAGACCGTGCGCCGCGTTTCAGCGTCCACATCCTCGGCGATCATGCCGTTCCCGTCCGCATACCACCAGCTGGCGAACAGCGTCACGCCCAGCATCAACAGGTTGAGCCAATAGACGATCACCGCGGTTCGGAACTCGAGGAAATCGGCCAACAGGTCGGTCGAGAACGGCAGCAAGGCGATGAAGGCGAGAAAACACAGGTTCAGCGTGGCCAGCCGCCGATCGGACCTGGCGATCAGCCCGTGCTGCGCCTGCTGGCCGAACCAGAAGATGGTCAGCGTCAGGAAGCTCAGCGCATAGGTCAGGAAGCGTGGCGCAAGTCCGGCGATTGCCGAAAGCAGCTCGCCCTCGGATTGGACCATTTCGTGCGTAGGCACGCGAATCTCAAGCACGATCAGGGTAAGCGCAATGGCAAAGACGCCATCGGTGATGCCGACAACGCGCCCGCGCGTCTCTACCGATGGTTCGAGCGGTCGTTTCATGCGGCTTCCCCTTGCTTTGCGCGTTGCAAGAAACTTAACACGCGCTATGTGCCGGTTGCATCCATTGAGGCGTGGTTCCTACCCATGCGGTCAGGTCGATCTGGTTTTAAGGACTGCGAAGCCCTGGCTGGTTGTTGCCAGGGCATCGGAAGTCTAAGCAGGCTCTCATGAAGTCTCCGAGCGAAGCTGCAGCAATCCCCCTGACCGGCTCTCTTGCCAATGGTTCGTTTTGTCCGCCGGCGCAGCGCAAATTCGTGCTGGTCGCGGCGATCCTGGCATCCGCGCTCGGCTTCATCGACGGGTCGATCCTAGCCATCGCCACGCCGGCGATCCGCGTCGACCCCGGCGCCGGCCTGGCCGAGGCGCAGTGGATTTCCAATGCCTATGCGCTGACGTTGTCGGCGCTGATCCTCGCCGGGGGAGCAGCGGGCGATCGATTCGGCTTGCGGCGGGCATTCGTCGCCGGCATCGCCCTGTTCATTGTCGCCTCGCTCGCTTGCGCGGTAGCGCCGAATGCGCTGGTGCTCATCGCCTTTCGCGCCATTCAGGGCATCGGCGCGGCGATCATGGTGCCGGGCAGCCTCGCCATCATCGCCAAGGCCTATCCGAAGAAGGAGCGCGGTCGCGCGATCGGAATCTGGGCTGCCGCCTCGGCGCTGACGACGGCGCTCGGCCCGGTGCTGGGCGGCTTTGTCCTGGCTGCCTTTGGCGGCGGCATCTGGCGGGCGATCTTCGCCGTCAACCTGCCGTTCGGGCTGATCTCAATCTATCTGCTGCTGGCCAAGATTCCCGCCGACGCGCCGACGGAGAAGCGAAGCCTCGATCTCGGCGGCGCCGCTCTCGCCACGCTTGCCTTCGGGGCGCTGGCCTACGGGCTGACTGCGATGAGCGCCGAAGGCGGCGGGCTGATGTCGGGACCGAGCATCGCCGCCGGTGCTGTGCTGCTCGGGATCTTCATTGTCTACGAGCTTCGGCAACGCGAGCCGATGATCGATTTTAAGCTGTTTCGGATCGGCGCCTTTGCCGGCGCCAACGTCGCCACGTTCTTCCTCTATTTCGCGCTGTCGGCCAATTTGTTCTACCTGCCGATGCTCTTGATCGCGGGCTGGGGGCTGAGCACCAAAGAGGTCGGCTTCATCTTCCTGCCGCTGTCGGCGTTGATTGCCTTGCTGTCGGGTCCTGTCGGCCAGTGGTCTGACCGGATAGGTCCGCGATTCCCGATCGCCAGCGGCTGCCTGGTCGTCGCCGTCGCTTTTGCCGGGCTCGCCTTGCTCACCCATGCCGGCATCCACAATTTCTGGACCGGCACCTTTCCGATGATGGCGGTGATGGGGCTCGGCATGGCGCTGGTGGTTTCTCCGCTTTCGACGGCGATCATGACGGCGGTCGAGGACAAGAATACCGGTGCTGCCTCCGGCATCAACAACGCGGTTTCGCGAGTTGGCGGGCTGATCGCCGTGGCAGCGATGGGATCGCTGGCGGCCTGGGTCTATTCGACGATGCTGGACGCCGGCGTCAGACCTGGCATCCCAGGGTTCGGCGAACCGGTCTCGACAGCGCTCGCGCCGGAACTTGAAGCGACACGGCTCGCCGCCAGTGATGCGGCGTTCGCAGCCGTGTCGACGGTGACGGCTCTGCTTTGCCTGCTTGCCGCTGTCATCGCCTGGATAACCATTTCCGGGCAGAAGCTGCCCTGGTCGCAAACCGCCGAGAATCAGCAATCCTGATTCGGAGCGGACTTATTCGTAGGCCTAGCCTTCGATCTTGGCGCTCGCGACTTTCAGCGGATTGCTGTCTTCCTGCTTGAGCAGTTCATCGATGCGCTCGCGCTCGCGCTTGAAGGCGACAAGGTCGTCGCCCTTCAGCACTTTACCGACCGGCAGGCGCACGCGCATCGGGTCGACCTTGGTGCCGTTGACGATCAGCTCGTAGTGAAGATGCGGACCGGTGGAGAGGCCGGTCTGGCCGAGGAAGCCGATGATCTGGCCCTGGCGGACATGAACGCCCGGCTCGATGCCTTTGGCAAAGGCACTCTGGTGATTGTAGGAGGTCTCGTAGCCATTGGCATGGCGGATGATGATCTGCTTGCCGTAACCGCCGGCCCAGCCGGCCTTTTCGACGGTGCCGTTGCCGGCGGCGATGATCGGCGTTCCGATCGGCGCTGCCCAGTCGACGCCGGTATGCATGCGGACATAGCCGAGGATCGGATGCCTGCGGGCGCCGAAGCCGGAGCGGAATTTCCCGGCGGGCAGGGGATTGCGCAGCAGGAACTGCTCGGCGCTCGATCCATCCTCGTCGAAATAGTCGGTCGAGCCGTCCTGCATCTGGAAGCGGTAGAAGTTGCGTGTCTGGCCGCCGAAGGTCGACGAGACATAGAGAAGTTCCGATTTGTCGGAGGCCTGGTCGTCGCCGTCCGGCTGCGAGAACAGGACGTCGATGCGGTCCGACGGATTGAGCCTGGATTGGAAGTCGACGCCGGAGGCCAGGAGCTTGACCAGTTG
The DNA here is from genome assembly GCF_016836705.1 of Mesorhizobium caraganae. Lineage (GTDB taxonomy): Bacteria > Pseudomonadota > Alphaproteobacteria > Rhizobiales > Rhizobiaceae > Mesorhizobium > Mesorhizobium caraganae. The sequence continues at coordinate 162,139 of NZ_JAFCGY010000011.1, forward strand.
CTGGGTCAGCTTCTTCGACATGCCATAGGAATAGGCGGCGCGGTAAATGCCGTCATAGACGTTCGGCAGATTGCCGCGCACCACCACCGGCGCGGAGGAATCGTCAAACGCCGTCAGCAATTCGGGATTCGGTTCGGGTTCCTGCGCCGGCACATACTGGCCGTGATCGTCGAGCGCGATGGTGACGATGTGCGTGGTCTTGTCATAGACGCTGGTGCGGACCACCTTGGCGGCGTCACCATGCACTTCGAGCCCGACGCGCAGCACGGTTCCGGCCTTCAGCGCCGGTGCGTTGAGCAGCTTGCCGATCGCCTCGGCCATGCCGGTGGCGTCATCGCCGGTATAGCCCGAATCGGCAAAGGCCTCGGCAATGTCGCGGTCCCTGGTAAAGGGGATGATTTCCTCGGCGAAAGCCGGGGTCTGGTCGTCGATGGCGACGCGTGGCGCCACCGAGACGTTTTCCGGCACGATCTTGACGTCGTAAGAGCCGGCCATCGATTCGGCGAAGGCATCGCCGAATCGCTGCGGGTCGACATAATGCAGCGAGGCGACCTGCACAGCGCCGTCGCTGAGGTCGGTGCCGGCCTCGCGCACCACTTTTTCCACCTCGTCGGCGGACAGGTCGCTTTTTTCGTCGAAGGAGGCCGTCTCGACCGGGAAATCGACCGTCTTCAGGCTCATTTCGCTTTCGACCTTGGCGCCATAAATCTGGCCGGCAACCGCGGAAGCCGTGGCCGGCTGCGCGGGCGTTGAGTCGCCATCGTCGCCGAACACCTGCATCGGGTCGAAAGGCGGATAGGCGCGGTTGGTGGTGTGGCCGGCGGCCAGCGCCATCTTGATCTGTACGAACGGCATGGTGTGGATAACGTCGCGGTCACCGACCTTGGTCACCATCGACACTTCCATGCGCCGGCGGTCCTTAGCCTTGGCGATCTGGCGCGGCGCCACCAGCCTGGTGGTCTTGGCGACCTCGCCGGAATCGCCGCCGCTTTCGAGCTGGGCCAACTCGGCGATTTCGGGCGGGGTTGCCAGCTGTTGGCGGCCGTCAAGGGCGGCGAACAGCGCCACGCCCATCAGCACGCTCGAGGTCACGCCGGTAAGGAAGGTGCCCGACAGCCAGCGCGCCGAAACCTCGCGCCGGTCGGGCGGGCCGCTGCGGCCATCCGCGATCAGCGGCGGCTCATTGCCGAGTTCGGCTATGACATCTTGCGTGTCTGGCATCCAGAAAGGCTGCTTCTTCCCCGGGCGGAACGGCTTTTCGCTTCTGTTGGGCCATGACATTTGCCTGTCACGGCGGGTGAAGTCAACGAAGCGGCGAAATCCCCACTCAACGCTCTGTTTACAGCCCCTTATAAAGAGGCGTCTCTATGCTCTTATAAGAGGCTCCCAACCGGTGATGCGCAGGCCTCGCTTTGGTCTTTTGGAGGAAGGCGCTGCGCGGGTCGCGCGGCACCTTCTTGTTGGCTTGGTGTCGAACGGCAATGCGGCGGCAATAGGGCTCCTTCTGGGCAACGCCAATGTTCCCCTGGGGCAGTCCGCTGGCTCCAAAACTTCTGTCGCAAAAAGTTCAAAAACATGAGTGATCGGTGTTGACAGTTTGAGTGGGTGGCGACTATATACGCCTCACGAACGAGGGCGGTGCGCCGCTGGCGGCGAAGCAGTTTGCTTCTGAATAAGCCCTTGTGAAATTCAAGAGAGCCGCGTAAGCGACACTC
>NZ_JAFCGY010000120.1 GCF_016836705.1 Mesorhizobium caraganae
TCCATAAGCTGATTCGTAAACACGATCTTCCCGGTTTGATGTTGCGGGCATTTGATACCTTGCCGGAGATGATCATGACGCCACATCAGGCATGGCAGAGACAGATTAAAGGCGAAGTAGAAACCATTGCGCTGGAACAACTGGTCGGTAGAGTATCGGCAAATATGATCCTGCCTTATCCACCCGGCGTACCGCTGCTGATGCCGGGAGAAATGCTTACCGAAGAGAGCCGCACGGTACTCGATTTTCTACTGATGCTTTGTTCCGTAGGGCAACATTACCCCGGTTTTGAAACGGATATTCACGGCGCGAAACAGGACGAAGACGGTGTTTACCGCGTACGAGTCCTAAAAATGGCAGGATAACTTGCCAGAGCGGCTTCCGGGCGAGTAACGTGCTGTTAACAAATAAAGGAGACGTTATGCTGGGTTTAAAACAGGTTCACCATATTGCGATTATTGCGACGGATTATGCGATGAGCAAAGCTTTCT
>NZ_JAFCGY010000121.1 GCF_016836705.1 Mesorhizobium caraganae
GGGGGAGTGGGGGCAGGCAGGCGTGGCGGATCGTAGCCGGTCCGCGCCTTTGCCGGTGTGCGCATCTGTAACACGTTGCGGCGTCTGCGCGGTGTCGGTTTGGCGGATTGGCTGGCCGGTCCTGGTTTGCAAATGAGAACTATTGCCAACTAGACTGAGCGGGACCGGCGCGCCCGGGGCGGGCGATCCCGCCCGGCCGCGCCACCCGATCCGATCCACGGCTGTCCCTTGCTCCGTGCCCGTTCCAGACGTTCCGGCTCCCGGCAGGACGCCGCCGGCCGTTCTCACCGCCCAAGCCGCCATGACGCAAAGCTCCGCCCCCACGGCCGTCGCGACCGCCGGCCCCGATCCGCGCGCATCGGCACGCAAGCCGCGCGCGGCGCTGTCGTGGCGCTATCGCGGCGAAGTCGCGGCGCGCGCGTTCGCGGCGATCGTGATCGGCTATTTCGTCGCCTACGGGTTCGCCGCGTTCTTCAGCATGGCGT
>NZ_JAFCGY010000122.1 GCF_016836705.1 Mesorhizobium caraganae
ATGCGGTGCTTGGGCCCGGACACCGCCTGCTCCAGCGCGTCGAGATCCTGGTAGATCAGCCAGTCGCAGCCCAGCAGTTCCTGCACCTGCTCATCGGTGCGGCCGTGCGCGACCAGTTCCTCGGCCGAGGGCATGTCGATGCCGTAGATGTTCGGATGCCGCACCGCCGGCGCCGCCGAGGCCAAGTAGACCTTGCGCGCGCCGGCATCGCGCGCCATCTGCACGATCTGGCGCGAAGTGGTGCCGCGCACGATCGAGTCGTCCACCAGCAGCACCACGCGGTTGCGGAACTCCAGCGGAATCGGGTTGAGCTTGCGCCGTACCGATTTGGCCCGCTCGCCCTGCCCCGGCATGATGAAGGGGCGGCCGACGTAGCGGTTCTTGATGAAGCCTTCGCGGTACTTCACGCCCAGGGTGTTGGCGATTTCCAGGGCCGAGTCGCGCGAGGTGTCGGGAATCGGGATGACCACGTCGATGTCGTGATC
>NZ_JAFCGY010000123.1 GCF_016836705.1 Mesorhizobium caraganae
AGACAGACCTACCCAAGATTCGCCGCCCAGACCCGGTTTGTGTCGCCCGCGGTCGTCCACTTCCTGCGCTTAGCCGAACCAGCCCCTCTGCAGGAGGCGCTGCAAGCGCTTTATGTCACCGAGGCCAGGCAAGAGACGCGGTTCCTGTTCTTGCCGGTGAACAACAGCGATGGTGAGGCCGACGGGACCCACTGGTCGCTCCTGTTCGTCGACCGAGGACATCCCCAGGGGCCGCAGGCCCATCATTATGATTCGCTGAAGGGCTTTGCGCAGCTCCATATTGCAGGCCAGCTCGCTAGCAAGTTGGGGGTGACGACAGGGTACCGGGAAGGCCAGATGACGCCGCAGAGCAACGGATATGACTGCGGTGTTTCGGTGCTGGCGGCCACACGTGAACTGGTGACCAGGCTGGCGAACAGCCGGCCGCCAGAGGGCGCATCGCTGGATCTTCGAGACGTCGTCGCCGATCGTACGGCGTTGCTGG
>NZ_JAFCGY010000124.1 GCF_016836705.1 Mesorhizobium caraganae
CTTGCCGGCTTCAAGCGCGGCCTGCGCCATCGCCCGATGCAGATGGTTGGGCGTGCAGATATGCACGACCTGCACCTGCGGATCGGCGAGCGCTTATTCGATATCGCGATAGGCGCGCGGCAGGTTACAGGCGGATGCCACCTCGCTCGCCCGCTCCGGCGAGGACGCGCTCACGCCGATGATGCGCGCGCCCGCCAGGATCGCCGCGCGGCGATGCTCGTTGACGATCATGCCGGTGCCGACGATGGCGACGCCCAACTGGCTCATCGCTGCGCGTCCTCAGTGGGGGAGAGGGCGGAAACGGCGGCCGGCCGCTCGCGGAACAACAACAGGAACGCCACCAGTACGACCGCGGCGACGCCGGCCGGGAACAGCCAGATCTGCTGCCAGTCGCGGCCGGCCGCCGTGGTGTAGTGCTCCACGACCGCGCCGGAAAGGAAGCTGCCGATCAGCATGCCGACGCCGTAGGTCGCCAGGG
>NZ_JAFCGY010000125.1 GCF_016836705.1 Mesorhizobium caraganae
GATCCGAACCGGATCCTGATCCTGGCCAGCGCCGGCGACGGCCGCCTGCGGCTGAGCCTGTTCGACCGCAGCGCCTCGCCGTGGAAGCTGCTGGCGGCGATCGACGACGTATCCGAGGGCCGCGCCGACCCCGCCCACGGCCGCCTGCTGTTCGCGCGCCAGACCCAGGCCGGGCTGTGGCAGGCCGACCTGTCCCTGACCCCGGCCAGCATCCGCCAGATCGACGACAGCGAACCGGTCGCCGACCGTTACCGGCTGTGGGACGTGGCCAGCGCGACCGGCGACCTGCGCTACATGGACCAGCAGCCGACCTGCCTGTCGCTGATGCGCCGGATCGCCACCCCGGAGCTGCCGCCCTCGGCCCTGTGCCTGGACCAGAGCCGGCGTTCGGCGATCAACGGATTCAGCCTGAGTCCGCGCGGCGACACCGTGTATTTGGCCCTGGCCAAGTGGGACGGCGCCGATATCGGTTACATG
>NZ_JAFCGY010000126.1 GCF_016836705.1 Mesorhizobium caraganae
GTGGTGGCGACCTCGGGCACGCTGCGCGCCGACGACGGCGCGGTGCACATCGGCCGGCCGATCGCCAACACCGCGATCTACCTGCTTGACGCGCACGGCGAACCGGTGCCGCAAGGCGTGGCCGGCGAGCTCTACATCGGCGGCGCCAGCGTCGCCCGCGGCTACCTCAACCGCGCCGAGCTCACCGCCGAGCGTTTTCTCGACGACCCGTTCGCCGGCCGCGAGGGCGCGCGCATGTACCGCAGCGGCGATCTGGCGCGCTGGCGCGGCGACGGCCGCATCGAGTTCCTCGGCCGCAACGACCATCAGGTCAAGATCCGCGGCTTCCGCATCGAACTGGGCGAGATCGAAGCGCGCCTGGCCCGCCAGCCCGGCGTCGCCGAGGCGGTGGTGCACGCGCGCGAAGACAGCCCGGGCGAGCCGCGCCTGGTCGCCTACCTGGTCGGCGCCGACGTGCCGGCGGCCGCGCAGTTG
>NZ_JAFCGY010000127.1 GCF_016836705.1 Mesorhizobium caraganae
TCGCCATTCCTTCCACGCCGATCACCATGGTCGATATGTCGATGTCGATGTTCTCTTACGGCATGTTAGAAGTTAATCGCCTGGCAGGTCGTCAGCTCCCGGTAGATGGTGGCTTTGATGATGAGGGCAATTTGACCAAAGAACCTGGCGTTATTGAGAAAAATCGCCGCATTTTGCCGATGGGCTACTGGAAAGGTTCGGGCATGTCGATTGTGCTGGATATGATCGCTACCCTCCTTTCTGACGGCGCATCGGTTGCCGAAGTCACCGAGGACAACAGCGACGAATACGGCATTTCACAAATTTTTATTGCCATTGAAGTGGACAAGCTTATCGACGGTCCCACCCGCGATGCCAAACTGCAACGCATTATGGATTACGTTACCAGTGCCGAGCGTGCTGACGAAAACCAGGCTATTAGTTTACCCGGCCACGAATTTACTACCCTGCTGGCAGAAAACCGCCGTAACGG
>NZ_JAFCGY010000128.1 GCF_016836705.1 Mesorhizobium caraganae
AGCGAATCGAGATCCGCAAAATCCTTGGTCCAGAAAGGAACTGAAGCCGCATTCAGTGCCAACGCGGCAAGATGCGCCGCCGTATGCGGTACCGATAGCGCCTTACGTCTACGCGGTTCAACCGTGACGCGTACGCCCTCACCGATATAGGCACCGAGGTCACGATCTGACTGAACGATATGTACGACCACGCCCTGCCACTCCCCCTCGCCCTTCCTGACGGCTTTCGCTTCCTGCCCGATCAAAAGCACTCCGGCGCCAGCATCGATCAAGCCTGTCCAAGCATCCGCAATCTCAACCACTACTCCATCCGCGAAGGTGATCTGACCTAGTCTAGTTGCCCTCCCCCCTGAATTGCAGGACGTCTTCGCGGCGGCCAAACAACTCCTGGACAGGCACTCTCCGGTGGCCGAGCAGGAGGCTTTGGCCTTGCTCATCGAGAGCGGCGCCTATGAAAGCCATGTGCGCCGC
>NZ_JAFCGY010000129.1 GCF_016836705.1 Mesorhizobium caraganae
GAATAGTATCAGCAAGAATACTCGCCGCTTTACCACAACGTGGATGAGAGGGATGAAAAACTCAAGGCAGAGATGACTCTGCCTTGAAGATAAATGCGCTTTTACAGCGGGCTTATTTCAGCTCTTCTGCTTCCGGTAAGGTCACGTTCAGCTCAAGAATAGAAATATCGCCATCTTTTTGCTCAAGCTGTACGGTTACCATCTCAGGATCAATTTGTACATATTTACAAATGACCTCAAGAATATCTTTACGCAACTGCGGCAGATAATGCGGTTCTGCATCGCTGCGACGGCGTTCAGCAACAATAATCTGCAACCGTTCTTTTGCAATGTTGGCTGTGTTTTTCTTCCGCGAGAGAAAGAAATCGAGTAATGCCATAATTTATCCTCCGAACAAGCGTTTGAGGAAGCCTTTCTTCTCTTCTTCAATGAAGCGGAAAGGACGTTCTTCTCCCAACAGACGTTCTACGG
>NZ_JAFCGY010000012.1 GCF_016836705.1 Mesorhizobium caraganae
AAGAGAGACAAGCTGCCAGAAGAGAGACAAGCTGCCAGAAGAGAGACAAGCTGCCAGAAGAGAGACAAGCTGCCAGAAGAGAGACAAGCTGCCAGAAGAGAGACAAGCTGCCAGAAGAGAGACAAGCTGCCAGAAGAGAGACAAGCCGATTCACAAGCCCAGCCGTCAACGGCAGCGGCCCGGTCGCGATGTTTTCATCGTGACTTGGTGTAATGTGTCTATGATGCGTTGAGGACTTGTTTCCATGTTAACATGGAAACAAGCGAGCGGTTCGCAGGCCCGAACAGTCCGCCGGATCCGTTCCTCAAAAAGATGGCAGCCCCGTAATGATTGCACCCCTGAGCGAGCCTTATCGGTGCGCGCCTGGGTTGCCAAACCAGTCTTCCCCGTTGACTATGTCATCATGTTTCGACCGAGATATCGTTCCATGTGTCCATGATGACTTGTCTCCATGTTAACATGGAGACAAGGAGCCAACGCCGGAAGGAGGCCCCCATGATCATCTCCGCTGCGATCCCAAAGGGGGGCACTGGCAAATCGACGATGCTGCGCACCCTCGCATCCGTCGCGCTGCATCGGGGTTATTCGGTCACTCTTATCGATGGCGATCGGCGGCAGAACATGAACCGCTGGTTCCAGATGCTGGGTGACGCTGGCAATCGCCCCGACAGCCTGCAGCTGGTGAGCGCGATGACCCCGCAGGAAATCCTTGACGCCGCAGCCATTCACAACGGTGAGCGCTCCGTCGTATTGATCGATACGGAAGGCACCACAAATGACAACCTCATGGCCGGGCTCTTCGCGGCCGACATTGTCGTCGTGCCAGTCTACTTTGCCCTCGACGACGTGACCGCCGCCATCCAGATCACCGACCACTACATTCCGCTGGCGGTCGAGAGCCGGGGTAGACCGCTGCCTGCGATATTCGTGCTGACCAAGCAGACCATCATCGATGGCAGGGCGCGAGCCCTGACCGAACTGCGCGCCATCATCCAGGCCAACGGGACGCCGATTGCAGAACACGTCCTCCACAATCGTGTTGCCTACCGCGACCTACAGACCGGGCAGACCCTTTACAGCCCTGCGGTGCCCGATGCGAAGGCGGTTGCCGAGAGCGAAGGGGTCTTTGACGACCTGCTGCAAACCTTCATCGAAGCCACAAGGAATGCGGCATGAGTGAAAAAACCGCACCAAAACACGGTGACGACAAGAAAGCCCGCATGATGAAGGCGATCTCCACGCAGCCGCCGGCGCTGCCGAGCATGTTCATTTCATCACCAAAAAACGAGGGGCAGAAGCTGGAGCCAAATGCCGGATCGGCCATGTCGCAGACGCCTGAGCCGGCATCGGGTGCAACGCCTGACTTTCGCAAGCTGCTGCGGCAGGGTCAGAAAAAGGATCCCATCGCCGGCAAGAAGATTCGCGAGGAGGAGATGGTCCGCTGCGGCTACTATCTGACGGCCGTGGAGCAGCGGCAGTTCAAGTTGCTGGCGATCAGCAACGGGCACAGCATGACCGAGCTGCTGCGAAAGGCCGTGCAGGATTATATCCGAATTCATAAGCACAAACTGCCGACGGAATAATCGGCGGTTTGGAGTCGCTGTCGCATGCTGTGACGGCTGATATTCGTGGCTCTTTTGCGACGCGCAAAAAAAGGGCCCGCGACGGAGCACTCCGTCGCGGGCCCTGAGATGTGTTTGCCTACTTGGGTTGGTTGGGGTGTTTCAGCAGTACCCCGAGGATGCCGTCCCGGTCCGGACGCCCGCTGGCTGCCGCTTTGTCGTCGACCAGCTTTGCAGCCAATTTGGGCGACAGCGGCATGAAGTCGTAGCCGTGTGAGATGGCTGCGTGGCGAAGATCCTCAAGCGCTTCGAACGCGCCATCGCGGGTGCCAAGCCAGAGCGCGGGCTCGTCGGTTTCTTGGTGGGGGAACGCTTGCAGGAAGTAGGTCCGAAGCGGTGGATCGTAGCCGATGATAGCGTTTGGATCCGAGCGGACTTGTCCGGTGACGGTGCCAGTAACAGTGATGGTGTAGCGGCTCATTGCAACCTCCTTTTGCCGGTGGGAGCCGGCCCCTTGCGGGGCCGGCTCCCGATGCCTCACTGGGGGTTGTTCCAGAGGATGACCTTCTTGTTTTCCTCGCCACCGGGGGCGGGAGCGAGGTTGCCGAAGATCACGCCGATCTCGGGGGCTTCCAGCTTGACCGAGAGGTATTCCTCTCCCGAACGCTGGGAGATGCGGTGCCAGCCGGCTCCGATCTCGAAGCCCGTGCGCTTGTTGACGATTCGGTAGTCGGGCGCGTCCTCGCGCGACTTGTTGGTGTTCGGGATGAGGGTGATCGGGGCGTTGACCCGGAGCGTGGCAAAGACGCCTTCCATCGAGCCGTCGGCCTTGGTGGTGAGGTTTGCGATCGTGGTGGCCATGGTAGTTCTCCTTCGGTTGCATCGGGACCATTCCCGATGGCGCCAAAGGAGAGGGCCGTCCTGCTGCGGTCATCTCGGCGAAAATTCTGGAAAATTCTATTTGCCGAAAAAGTGCGGGCAGGCCCTTCGCCTGCCCCGCAGACAAAAACAGAAATCGAATTTTCCTGAATATTCGCCGAGTGTACCCCCACCGGGGGTTGACCGCACAAAGCAGGCGGTCGTCTACAAAGGCGACATGAAACGGGAATGGTCCTGGATGCGGCAGATGGACAAGAACTCAGGCCGCCATCGCTTGGCCGCCCGTGCAACGCTGCCGGATCGCCGGCATGCTTGCCGCGCACCTCTCGGGTCATGTCATCTGCGTCGTCGATACTTCGAGCAGCAGCCTGGCGTGTGAACCGCCTTGCGCGTTCGGGCTGGCGGCATAGCGGTTTCGAGATCGGAGCTGACTGGCAGCGAACTTCTCGCCCCTCGGGGGCGATGCCTCGCAGCCAGGTTGGATGACCAAGCAAGCCAGGATGTTCGGCACGCTTGCACCCGCTTCAGATGCGAGACGGGTCAAGATGATCATCCTGCACAACGCCCCCATGCTCTGCGCATGGGCCGGTTTCGAAAGGGGCCGGCCCCGGCCTTCATACAAGCGGAGTTGGGGCGCGAGTCCGGATCAAGCATATCGGATCGGACCCGCCGGGCTGTCGGCGGGACCGCGCCTACATCATCCTGGCAGCGCCAGACGCTCGTCCGGCGTCATGCGGGCTTCGGCTTGCCGGCGAATGTCCGGACCGGCATGGCGGAGCATGGCGCACCAGTCTTCCACATTGTATGTGGTCGCCACGCTGCCCTTGGTCAGATCGTAAATGACGCACGGCTTGTTCGCGATGGCGAGCCGAAGCACGTTGACGGCCGTGCCGGGTGATGCGCCGTCCCAGACCATCATGCCAAAGTCGGCGCGCCGCGCCATCTCCCGGTCTTTGGCGGCGTTGACCCCGTATCCTTCGGCGCTCTCAGGAGAAGGAACATGGTAGGCGGCCCAGTCGCCCAGATTGTTGCGGGGTTCCTTGCCGGCATGGAAGACCCCCACATGCTCGTACTTGTAGCCCGCGAGCAGGCCCTGCACCTCGGCATCGGCTCCCGATGCATCGCCAATCAGCACGCCGTGCTCGGCAGCAACGATTGCGCCGATGCGAGTGGTGGCAGGTTCCGGCAGCTCGAATATCTCGCGTGATCCACCTATGAATATCATCGACATCGTGACTTCCTTTCTCTCCGGGGTCCCCCGCCCCGCTCGAGCCGCCCTCTCCCTCTGGCCCTGCGCGAGGGATCGTCACCGAAGGTCGAGACGGCGAAGCCGGCTCGAGGAGCTGCCGAACGCCGCGAGTAGAGCCGGCCGGCCGCAGGCCGGCGCGTCCAGGCCCTGCCCAAGTCCGTGGCGCTGCGCGCCGGAAGCTAGTGGCCGGCCAGCCAGAGGCTGACGTCCTGGATCGAGCGCGTCAGGATAGACGGGTTGTCCCGCGACGGGACAAAACCCCAGCTCTGCCAGTAGCGCTCGGCCTCGGCGTCGATCGCCCGCACCACCACCGCGCGACCGCCGACGATGTCGGCGCCGGCGATGCAGCGATGCAGCGCGTCCTTGACCAGGCCCCTGCCGATGCCTTGTCCGGCATAGCGATGGTCGACGGCGAGTTGTCCAATCAGCAGGCAGGGGATCGGATCGGGCGGCCGTCCGGTGCGGATGGCGCGCGGTGCGCTGTTTGGCTGGATCACGCCCGGCGCGAGGCCGTAATAGCCGACGACTGTTCCGTCGTCGTGAACGACCAGGACGCGGGTAAACCTGCGGGGCTGGTTCGTTCGCGCGAAGCCGGCCAGCCAAGCGTTGAGCGCCGGCTTGCCGCAATCGAAGCTGTCGAGGCGGTGCGCGTCGTCGAGGAGTTCGATGCCTGAAAGCGCCACCTAGCGGTCCCAGGGCGGGGACCGACGCAGCCGCTCGGCCGCCTTCGGCGGGGGCGCGGCGGCGGGGGCTGAGATCGCCTGCATGAAGGCGTCATAGGCTTCCGGGGACACGCGGATGACGGTTTCGTTGAGGATGGCCGCCTGCGCCTCGTGGAGTGCTGCGCGCCGCATGAACTCCGTGCGCGACAGGCCGAGCAGCTCGGCGCCGCGGTCGATGATGGTGAGATCATCGTCGCGAAACCGCATCGAGACGGGTGTTTCCTTCCTCGTGGCTGTGGTGGCCATGGCGCGCTCCTGTGCTGCGGACGTATATACGTCTATGTAACGCGGAACGCAATACCACGTTGCGTGGCGGCACGGCCCACCGCACCGATACGATCCGTGAAGTCGGAGGGTGCCGTGCTTCCAGCGCGGGCTTTGCTGGCACTTCGCGCGGGCCTGAACCCGACCGCGCGGTCGGGTTCGATGGTGCGGATGCGAGGAAACCGGCGCTCACGCGCCGCCCTCCGCGAACCGCCAGACGGGGATGCCGAGCCGACGGGCCTTATCGGCAAGGTTGTCGGTGATGCCGGAGCCGGGAAAGACGATCAGGCCGTAGGGCACCACCGAGAGAAGCTGGTCGTTGCGGCGGAACGGAGCGGCCTTGGCGTGACGGTTCCAGTCCGGCTTGAAGGCGATCTGGGTGACCTTCCGGTTCTCGGCCCAGCAGGCGGCGATGCGTTCGGCGCCGCGGGGGCTGCCGCCGTGGAGCAGGACCATGTCGGGATGCTTCTCGCGGGCCGTATCGAGCGCGTCCCAGATCCGGTCGTGATCGTTGCAGTCGAGGCCGCCGGCGAAGGCGATCTTGGTGCCGGCCGGGACGAGCACCTCGGTTTCGGCGTGGCGGCGGGCGGCGAGGAAGTCGCGGCTGTCGATCACCGCTGCAGTCATCGCCTGGTGGGAGACCTTGGAGCCGGTGCGCGGCCGCCATGCCGATCCGGTTTGTGCCTCGTAGAGGTCGGCGGCCTCATCGCGCATGATTTCGAGCACGTTGCGGCGCTCGATATAGGTGATGCCTTCGGCCGTGAGCCGTTCCAGCTCGACGGACTTCACCTCCGAACCGTCCTGTTCCTGCTGGCTCGAACGCTGGGCTTCCTCATTGCGGTCCAGGCTTCGGGCGACGCGCTCGGCGGCACGGTGGAAGACGTTTGTGAAGGACCAGAGCAGGTCGTCGAGATCGGGTTCGAGCCTGGTGTCGCCAAGCATGCCGGCGAAGGTCTCGACGATCCCGGCAAGGCCGGCCCGGATTACCTCGTCGTCGGGAAGTGGCCGAGCATCAGGTTCGTCCTGATGCGGACGATGGCCGTACATCTGCAGTTCGAGGATGACGCGATCGGTCGGCGAGGAGGCGTGGTAGGGCTCGTAGCCGTCGTCGAAAGGAAGCTCGTAGGTCATGGCGTGTCTCCGTCGGTTGTGGCCGCGCCTATTGCGGCCTGACAGCGCTCCCCGGCCGCGCCCCGGGCGCGGCCGCACCGAAGGCCGGAGCGCGAGCGGAGGACGGCGCAGCCGTTGCGGCGGTGACCGGGGCGTGGCAGGGGTGCCTCTCGGACAGGCCGCAGGCGCGGCCTCTTCCGGCGGACCGCCGCCATGCCGGCAGGCCTTCCGGTGACGCCACCCCTGCCCGCCTGCCGCTCCGGCCGTTCATCCGGGCGGCAGGAAAAGACGGGCATCCTCCGGGACGAGCTGATCGCTGAGCCATGCCGCGAGATGGGCGGGGCCGAGATGGCGCAGATCGTCGTTGAAGTCGCCGAGCTGCGGCCGCAACACCAGGGCGAGGATCCCTGACTCGCCTGCGCGCTGGCTGAGACGCTCGATGCCGTGCCGGCCGGCGGCGTCGGCATCGGCCGCGATGTAGAGGCGACGGCAGCCGGCCGGGAAGGACAGGCCCGCAAGGTGATTGGCCGAGGTCGCGGCGGCCACAGGCAGTGCCGGCATCACCGTGCGCAGCGAGGCCATCGTCTCGAACCCCTCGCCGGCGGCCATGACCGGGACGGGCGCACCGGGCTCAAGGCCAAGCCATATGCCGTTGCCCAGCAGGTGACCAAGCGAGCGGCGTGGATCGGCGAGCTGCGCCTTGCCGACCTTGCCGCTCGGGTCCAGCCCAGAGGACAGGTAAGTGCGCTGCAGGCCGGTGATCTGCCCGTTGAGGTAGGTGACAGCGGCAATCAGCGCAGGATGAGTCTGCTTTTCGCCCGACACGAGATCCCTGTAGTAGCAGCCGGGATGGAAGCGCAGGGCACGCTCATGCGTCGAGAGCAGAATGCCGCGGCAGGCAAGGTATCGTTCGGCCAGCGTACCGGCGATCGGCTGCGACATGGCGAACAGGCGACGCGCAGCGTCGGGAGAGCCGCGTACCGCGGCAGGCTGGCGCTGCGCGCCAAGGGGCTGGGGCTGGGCCTGGGGCGGTGGCAGCGGCATGGCGAGGAAGCGACGTGCTTCATCCGCGACCTCACGGAAGTCGACCAGACCACAGCTCTGCTCGATGACGTCAAGCAGGTCGCCATATTCCCCCGACGACTCGTCGACCCATTTTCCGGCTGCCTTGCCGCCAACCGCCTTGAGCCGCACATGCATGGAACGGCCGCGCGTGTTGCGGACATCGCCGACCATCCAGTAATTGCCGGAGCGATGGCCGTTGGAGAGATATTCGCGGCACACCGCCTCGGCATGTTCGCCAAGGCGGTGCGCCAGTTCGGAGGCCGAGCAGGTCATGATCGCCTCCCCCTCAAGCCGCTGCCGTACGGTCGGTGACGCCGACCAGCGTATGGCGGTCGAGGAGCGCGGCGAGCATGGCGGACCCTTGCGCAGACGTCGGGATGAACAGCCGGAGCTTCCAGGAGATGATCTCGGAGATCAGCCCCAGCGCCTTCAGCCGGGGGACCATCGCGTCGGTGAAGCCGATCAATTCGACACGGTAGTCGTTCATGACCTGTCTGCGGCGCAGGATCAGGCCATCGGCGAGTTGCAGTCCGATCCTGCCTTCCACGAGCCCAGCCCAGGCATCTTCCGGCGCGAGCGTTGGCACATCGTCGAGACCGAGATTGCGGAACATGGTCGTGACAAGGGTCGGCGCAATGTGACGACCGATGATGCGTTCGCCGGCATCGGTCTGGATCCGGTAGACCTGACAATCATGATCCGGCAAGCGCCGCCAGATCGGCAACAGCAGACCCGTCACGATGTGGAAGGTGCTGGTGGTGAACTCCGGGACGGCGGCGACTTCTGCCTCCCACAGGTCGCAGAACAGTTTTCGGTCGGCCGGCTGCCAGTGGGTTTCGGCAAGGGCGTCGAGACCGAAGCGCACCTCGTCTGTCGGCCGCAGCAAGCGTACGCGGTGCTCGACTGTCCCGTCGTCGAGCATCAGGCTCGCCGTCGGCAGCCGGATTGCCGCACGGCTGGAACGGGCGTTCACCAGCAGAACCGATTGCGGGTCCGCGCGGGAAATCGCCAGTGCATCCACCAAGCCGAGTGGGCGGATGCAGTCCTTGCGCGCGACCGTCAGCACATGCGACTGCGCGCCCGAGACCGGATGCATGTAGACGGTGCGACGATCGGTGACGACGATGCTCTCCGCCGCAATCGTCTCCAGACCTTTGTCAAAGGAGCCGGCAGCGATCGCGCCCTCGACCTTCGCCGTCATCAGTTGCTCGAACACTTCGAACAGCAGGTTCTGGGTCTCGATGCGCAGCGCCAGCAGGCGGTTGAGCCAGGTCGTGATCGGCGGCAGCTCGTCGCGCAACCCGCCCTCGTCGGTCGTTAAAGACAGCCCGGTCACGGTCTCGAAGGTCGTGAGCGAACAACCTTCGATCTTGCCCTGATGCAGCAGCATGTAGAATTGGCGAAGTGCGGCCCGCGCGTACGGGCTTTCGAGATTGTCCTCGGCACGGAACAGCCCCGCCCCGCCAGTCTGGCGCTGGCCGCGCGTGATGGCGCCCAGCGTGTCGAGCCGTCGTGCGATCGTCGACAGGAAGCGCTTGCCCGCCTTCACATTGGCGGCCATGGGCCGGAACAACGGCGGTTGCTTCTGATTTGTGCGGTGGGTCCGTCCGAGACCCTGGATGGCGTTGTCGGCGCGCCAGCCGGCCTCGAGCAGATAGTGCTTGCGAAGCCTCTGGTTCCTGACCCCGAGATCGGCGTGATACGAGCGGCCGGTACCGCCGGCGTCGGAGAAGATTAGTACGCGCTTGTCGTCATCCATAAAACTCTGGGTCTCGGCGAGGTTGGCCGAGCCCGAGCGGTTCTCGACGGCCAGCCGGTCGATGCCATCGCGGCCGGTCTTCTTCACGATGCGGCGCGAGCGGCCGGTCACCTCGGCGACGGTGTCGGTGCCAAAGTGATGGAGGATCTGGTCGAGCGCGCTACCGACCGGCGGCAGCGATGCAAGTTTTTCGATCATCTCGTCGCGCCGGCGAACCGCTTCCCGGCACTGGACAGGATTGCCATCTTCGTCATGGACAGGCCGCGAATAGACGTTGCCCTCCGCGTCCGAATATTCTTCGAACAGCTGCGTTGGGAAGGAGTGCATCAAGTACCCGCCGACGTACTCGCGCGGCGTGACGTCGACATGCAGATCCGACCATTCCTCGGTCGGGATTTCGGCAAGGCGTCGCTCCATCAGCGCTTCGCCGGTCGAGACGATCTGCACGACCGCCGAATGATCGTCGGCGAGGTCCTGCTCGATCGCGCCGATCAGGGTCGGCGTCATCATCGAGGTGATGAGATGGCTGAAGAAGCGCTGCTTGGTGCTCTCGAAGGCTGAGCGTGCCGCCGACTTGGCGTTGCGGTTCAGCGTGCCGGCCTCGCTGGTGATGTTGGCCGCTTCGAGAGCGGCGGTCAGGTTGTTGTGGATGACCTGGAAGGCGTCCGCATAGGAATTGTAGATGCGGACCTGTTTCTCGGTCAGCTCATGTTCAAGCAGGTCGTATTCGACACCGTCATAGGAGAGCGAGCGCGAAGTGTACAGGCCGAGCGACTTAAGGTCACGGGCGAGCACCTCCATCGCGGCGACGCCGCCATCCTCGATCGCCGCGACGAATTCAGAGCGGTTGGCGAACGGGAAATCCTCGCTCCCCCAAATGCCGAGGCGTTGCGCGTAGGCCAAGTTCTCGACGGCGGTCGCGCCCGTCGCCGAGACATAGACGATCCGGGCATCGGGAAGCGCGTGCTGGAGCCGCAGGCCTGCCTTGCCCTGCTGCGAGGGTGCGACATCGCCGCGCTCGCCTTTGCCGCCCGCCGCGTTTGCCATGGCATGGGCTTCGTCGAAGACGATGATGCCATCAAAGTCCTTACCAACCCAGTCGATGATCTGGGCGATGCGAGACTTCTTGCCCTCGCGCTCCTGGGAGCGGAGTGTGGCATAGGTGGTGAAGAGGATGCCTTCGGCAAGGCGGATCGGCGTGCCCTGTCGATAGCGCGACAGCGGCTGCACGAGGAGTTTTTCCTGGCCAAGTGCCGCCCAGTCCCGTTGAGCGTCTTCCAGCAGCTTGTCCGACTTGGAAATCCAGATCGCGCGGCGGCGCCCCTGCAGCCAATTGTCGAGGATGATGCCGGCGACTTGCCGTCCCTTGCCGCATCCGGTTCCGTCACCCAAAAACCATCCACGACGGAAGCGGACGGCGTTCTCGGCACCTTCTGGCGCGGCCGAGACGACATCGCAGGTCTCGTAAACCGTCCAGGCGCCGGTGAGATGGCCGCAATGGGCTTCGCCCGCATAGATGACGCTTTCGAGCTGGGAGTCCGACAGCAGGCCCTCGTCGATGATCGCATCAGGAAGAAGCGGTCGATAGGAAGGCTTAGGCGGCGCGACGGCGGCCATTGCGGCCGACTGCACGAGCGGCGTCGGATGCGGCTTTGCGCGGGGAATGTCGATCGACTGGAGCGCGTAGGGTTCGTAGATCGTGTCGGTGAGCCGGCCGCCCTCCTCCGGCATCCAGTCGCGCAGCTCATAGGCAAGCGCGACGCCAGGCGTGCTGCTTGCCGTGACCGGACGGGCGGGCTTTGCCCGGGCAACCGGGCGGACCGATTGGATGGTCTTCAGAGCAGCTGTTGAGACAGCGACGGGTGCGGCTCTCGCCTGCGATCGGGCGCCCATACGCATGGCGGCATTGCGCAAGATGCCATTCGACAGCGCGCCGATCGAATCCGGAAAGCCGCCCGGTGTGCGAGGCGGCAGATCGGATATCCAGGAGAGCAGCGTCCCAACATCCATAGCCTTGCCGGGCGCCGGGACGAAGCCGGTCGGGTCGGTAGCAGGAACTTTGTCGATGATGGTCAAGCGGGTCTCGGCCGTTGTCCCATGGCGGGCGTAGACACGGCCGTCGATTGCTGCGGTAAAGATGATGGTGCCCTGCTCCTGCAGCCGTTCGAAGGCGGCCCGCCATTTGGGGTTTTCGGGAGACAGCCCGGTGCCGGTGATGGCGACCAGGCGCCCGCCGGCGCGCAGGCGTGCGAATGCGGAAGAGAGATGCCGCCATGCCGCATCGGCGACATGGCCGTCGACATAAGCGCCGACGCTGAAGGGTGGATTCATCAGCACGACGGAAGGCTCCATGGCCGCGTCGAGATGATCGTCGATATGGGCGGCGTCGTGCCGCGAGACGGGGATGCGGGGAAAGAGCAGGCCGAGGAGATCGGCGCGTGTCACGGCAAGCTCGTTGAGGGCAAGCGAGGCTCTGGCGATCTCGGCATGGATGGCGAGCAGCCCGGTGCCGGCGGAGGGCTCGAGCATTAGATCGGAGGAAGACATTGCCGCGGCACGCGCTGCCACGAAGGCGAGCGGCAGCGGTGTCGAGAGCTGCTGCATGGCCTGGCTTTCGTCGGATCGGCGGGTGTGGGTCGGGGCGAGCTGCACGATCCGTGTGATCATGGCGAGTGCCGCCTGTGGTGATGCCGAGCGTGACAGGATCGCCGGTCCGAACTTGCGCATGAACAGGATTTGGGCGATTTCGAGCGCCTCGTATGCATCCTTCCAGACCCAGAGACCTTCGGCGTCCGTGCCGCCGAACGCCTCGACCATCACGCCACGAAGCATGGGGCTGCTGATGGACTGGCCGCGTTCCAGATAGGGCAGAAGCTGACCTGCGGCCTGCAGGATCGCAGCGACACGGTTCACGGCGTCAGGTGCAGGCGTCGCAAGGGGGGTGGCCGCCGGGGCGGCGGCCGATGCGGGAATGACGATGTTCATGGAGATGTCCTTCGCGTGAGGGAGTGAGCGCCCCGCCAGCACGCGCTCTGCGCGCCGGCGAGCCGCAATCCTCCCGGCCCCGCTCTCCCTCCAGCGACGGGGAGAGAACTGGCGAAGGAATTCCTTGGGAATGTTATCTGAAGGCTTTGTCGGGCCTGGGGGACAGCGGTGGAACGTCCGGTGCGATCTCCCGTGCCTCGAGGATGAAGCGGTCGAGGAGACGGCGCAGATCGTCCTCACCCTGGGCATCTTCGATCTGGAGCTCCGAAAGGCGCGAAATCAGCGCCGCCGCTTTCGGAAACAGTCGCTGTGCGCCTTCGAACTCGATCGCCTCGGCGATCTCGTTGCGGCCTTCCGCATCGATGCGGTCGATGTAGGAGATCAACCCCTCGCGGCGCTCGTCGGCTTCGAGCGTTTCCGGAAAGCTGGCAGCGGACATCATTTCACGCGCTATTTGCGGTGCGATGGCGATTGCGTCGGCATCGCTGTCGGCGTCGATCGCCATGCTGTCCCAGCACCGAAGCCAGAATCGAAGTTTCACGACATATTCCGTCATTGCCCTGCCTCCCGGACCTTTCGGCTGGCCTCGGGAGTGACCGCTGGGGGGATCGTGTCGGAGAGGTCAAGGACAACGGTGTCATCCTCGATTGTGTAGGATAGCGCGCGCATCAGAATGAGCCGCGCATGCTCTTCCGACAATCCCGGCCATGTCTCAGTGACGATGCGCAGCATGACGGCGCGGTCTCGCGGAAATGCGTAGGCATTAATTGCCCAGGAGATAAGGCCGGGGGCATGGACGAGCGAGCTGGATCCGAGTCTGTAGGTCGGCATGGGAACCTCTTTGAGTCAGGTTGGGAATGGGAAGGCAGTGTTCTGGCCGGTGTCGGTCCGGTGCGAGCGCCAGCTAGAGACGTCGGAAGGTTTGTTTCTCGAAGGCCTGCTATGGCCGGCAACCACGAATGTTCCGGTCCAACGTCGATGTGCAGCGTTCCTTGATCGCAAACTGGTCGTCGCGGTGGATTGGCGAATGAACGGCGACTTGCCCGTGTAGCGGGCTTGTTCGGCGGCGGTATGTTGATATCCCCCGGGATCGTTGGTTGTGCCTTGGGGGCGTCGATGCCCCTGTCGACGGGGTAGGCAGGTCTGGGCCGAAGGGTGAGACTACTGAGCGGGTGTCGAGTGCCTTGTCGTCGTTCCTGAGCTGGTCGGCCAAGGCGAGGAAACGAGTGCGATCTGCCTCCGTGCGTTTCACGCGGAAAGCGTCATCCACCACGGCGTTCACCTTCGGCCAGTGGTTCCACGCGAAGCTTCGCCCAAGGCCGACGGAGGTGTTCGAACTCGGGAACTGGTCGGCATTGCGAACCAGTTCTTCCCAAGTCGCGCCGAACTCGACTTCGTTGAATCGGCTGTGACGTCCTTCTCCCTGGTTAAAGCCCCGCTTGCGCAGGCCGAAAAATGCGAAAGCCCGGCGAGGCCGGGCATCGAGAGGCGGTTTGTAGAAGTTGAGAGATCCGATGGGTGGTCAGATTCGCTGATCGTTCGAGGACTGGTCGATCACGTTGTCCAGCCAGTCGGCGGCGGCTCGTGCTCCCGCCTCTCCATCGGCCCCATTGCGCGGTTTGGCCGCGGTTTCGGCATGGATCGCGTTTCGGGCCGCCGCGGGGACAGCCAGGATCGCGTTCATGACCTCATGTGCCGCATCCTTCGAGACGAAGTCCCCGATGGCGGTATGGGCGCCGGCGTCAATTCCGTAGAGCGACCAGAAGGTGCGAAACTCTTCCCTGGACGCTTGTGCCGTCATGAGAGCGGCGGCGTAGTCCTGTTCATCGGCATAGGAAGCGATCTTTCGATCGCTTTCGATGCAAGGCCGCACCTCATAGTATTCGAAGGCGAGCGCGGTTTGCATTGTCGGCGAAAGATGCTCGCGAAACGCTGTCTTCGTCGTTGCGCCATCCGGCTGCGTGACCGCGCCGGAATTGAGATCGGCGCCGCAGTCCGCGCATATGTCGTCGCCGCGGTTCCAGTGGCTAGACGGGCAGTTCTCCGGCCTATGCGTGAAGCTCGCACCGTGCTCTGCTTCGTCGTCGCGCAGATAGGCCACCGTGATTGGACCGCGCTGCTGACGATCGGCGATCAGGTCCTCGGCGGAGTTCCAGAGGATGATATTCGACACGCCGGACTGTTCGCCGAAACTCGACTGGGCGAGATCAGCGGCGACGAAATGGTGATCGACGGGACCGGGCTCGGGTGTGTATGCCTCCTCGTCGATGACGAAGGCGGCGAAAAAGACCTTTCTGGCCATGGCGGTTTCCTTTCCAGAATGAATTACGATCGCCGAGAGCCGATCGACGTGGCAGCGCGTACCGGCAATGCGCCTACGTGATCAGGATGGTTCTGAAGCGCTGGGCTTCAGCTGATTGAGCACGGCCGACGACGAACACTTCGTCTGAATTCGCCTCGAACAGCATCAGAATGCGGTCGCCGACCGCGACACACTCGTTGAGCCAGTGACGATCGGAACCGCCGTATTTTGCAACGCGATGGGGCGGCACATAGACGATCGTCCAATGCGACAGCGTCTCGCCTGTTGGCGCGGCATAGAAATACTCCTTCAGCTCTATGACAACGCCGCCGGTGTTGTAGGAGGTCGCCACCCTGTCGCCGGGTCGAAGGAGATCGGCGACAGTCGGTGCGCCCGGCGCCGTGCGCCGATATCGGCGGCAATCTGGCGCTCCGAGGCCGGCGGTGTAGGTGGAGTGTGCCTCACTGGTCGGCTTGCCCGCCGATGGCGGCTGCTTACGCTGGCTCCGCATCGTTGCCGCCTCCCCTTCTGGCGTTTCGTGCACGGATCGCCGGCATGCGGCTGTCGATCTCTTCGTCGGACAGATCCTCCAGGAGCATAAGGACGCTTCCCTGCCCGCCGGCATTGACCAGGATGGTCCGCTTGCCGTGATGTTCCGGCGGCCAGGCATCGGGATTGGCTTCGCCGGCGATGCCCTTGAAGTCGGCATGCGTCGCGGACCAGATCGCCTCAAGCTTCTCCTCGCGCGTCATGCTGTCGACCGCGCCCGTCTCATGGGCGATGATGGCGGCACGCATCGCATCAGGACTGCGTTTGTCAGAGAGGTCGCAAAATCCGTGGTACCAGCGTTCGCGCTCGCGGATCCTGATCGCGAAAAACACGCTGGTCACGTTTCCGGCCTTGTATTCGGAGATGCCGAACATTCCGCTGCGCTGAAACAGTGGCGGCAGCAGACCGAGCATGAAATGATATTCCGCACCTCCTATCTCGAACCATTCCGACGCTTATGGTTTGCCGGACAGGGGATCGACACCGGGAGTATCGCTGTGACGATTGAAGAGGGCGAAGATCTGCTCTCGCGTGGCGACGCCCTCGAAGACTTTTCGGAAGGGTGGATGATTGGACATGACTTGCTTCCAGACGAGCCGAGCCACCCGCTCGCGACATGCCGCGGGCGGTGGCGATCGGCGGATTGATGGATTGGTGGCGCCGAACGGCGCGGAGCCTGTTCTACGAGCAACCGTCAGGCAGCGCCGCGGAATTCGGACGTGCTAGAATCCTTCCGCCCGACGCCGGTGATGGCGCGGGCGGCGGCCGCGAGGGCTGGAATGTCGTCTAACATGGTGAGGCGACGAAGTGGTTCGGGCCGCCGCTATAATCCTTGCGGCTCCTGCAGGTCCGGATCAGGATACCGTGGCCCGAGGGCAGGCCGAACTGGCTGGCCTGGATGTAGGCGTGGTCATGGTGCAGGGTGACTTCACCTGACACTGCTATGCCCGCCCTGTTTGAGCGCAGATCAAAGCTGCCCGGTGGCAGGGCAAGTTCGGCGGCGAGTTTCTTCAGCCGCGACCGTGCCGTCGTGTGAAAACGTCTCTTCTGCTGCTCGTCATAGGAGCAGCTTCTGTTCCAGTCGAAGATGTCGATCTCCATGAAACGGAACAGGCCCGGCGCGCGCTCGCGCGACCCCGGGCCTGTCGTCATTAGGTTCTATGCGGTGAAGCGGTCAGGCGGCCGTGCGGCCCTCGATGAAATCGGCGCCGACCTCGTCGGCGGAGACCTCCTCAACATAGGCCCGGCTGTACGAATTGCTGGCGAGCCAGCGTTCGGCTGCCTCGCGGTTCTCTGCGAGATGCAGGAGCTCCGGGCTGTCGCCGAGGTCCTGCAGAACGCGGACCAAGCCGATTGCTGGACGCTCGACGATCTCGAAACGCAGGTCGCTCTCGACGACCAGGTGCGCCGGACCGAGACGACGATGGTGCCGGCCTGGCCGAAATCGCCTTCGTGCAAGGTGAAATAGGCCGGCGAGCTATAGGTCGCCCGCGATCGTGGCGGCTCCTTCCTGACCAGGCGGCCGGTGCCATTGCGGCTTTCCCATGCGACGACCTTTTTTGTGAAGCGGGCCGGCGGCTTCGGGGTGCGGTCGGTGTAACGGACGAGGCTCCCCAACGGGGCAGAATCGTAGATGATATGGGCTGACATGCGGATCTCTCCATGTCGGAAAACGGAAAGGGCCCGGCGGAGATGCCGGGCCCGGTGCGGAGCAGGAGACCGATTATTCGGCGGCCTGGAGGTGGTCAGCCTCGTCCCCGGTGCCGATCGTGGACTCATCGCTGGATGGATCCGCATCGTCCACGAGGAAGGCCGGCAATTCGGCATCGCCATCGCGGTCGGCATCGTCCGGCTCATCGTCGGTGACGGTCTCGCCGGCATCGGCAACCGCGTCGTCGACATCGAGACGCAGCGGCTCGGCCAGCCAGTTCGACCCTTCGAGAAGGCGAGCAGCCTCACGTGCCATCAAGTCCTTCTTCATGTGGTCGATCAGCTGTGCGGAGTCCTCGCCGCGCGCTTCACGCACCGCCTCAACGATCCGGGCCTTGGTGACGCGGCCGAGATAGTTCTCGACGGTGGGCTCCCAGCCGGCCGTGACCATATCGAAGCCGAGCGTGTCGGCGACTGCATCGGCATGGGCAAGCGCGCCCGGGCGCCTGTTCCAGGGCTCGACGACTGCGTTGAGCGCGAGCGACGCGCAGTGCGCGAACAGCGCCTTGCGGTTCGCTTCATCGAGACCGAGCAGGAAGTCCCAGAGATTGTCGCTGTCGGGCATATCCCTGTCCCAGGCCTCGTGCCGCTCGGCGATTTCCTTCGCCCACGGGGTCTCGGCTAGGTCTTGCACCTGGCCGAAACTGTTGCTTGTCATGCTGATCTCGAGGCAGCTGTCCTTGGCGAACCTGAAGAACACCTGCAGCACGAGTGCATGGAGAACTGCGACGAAGGCGATGTCGACGTCGCTGGCGAGCGCGTTGCGCAGGGCGAGCGTCTTCTGCGCGGTGAGATCGAAGACGAGGCGATCGGGCAGCGGCTTTATGCCTTCATCCTCGGGTTCTTCTGCACCGTCGGATGTACCGTTCACGGACCGACCGTTGACGACAACGCCATTGCCGCTGTCAACCTCGGACTGTGACGCGTCGCGATCCTCGCTGTCGCCCTCCTCGTCGTCATCGTCTGTCTCGACCCGCGGTTCGTCCTCGGGACGGACAAAGCCGGCTTCGATCTGCATCTGGCCGTTGGCGCCGAGCGTGACAAACGCTCCGGCGATAGTCTTCTGCGTCGGATCGTAGACATGGCGACGATCGCTGAAGCCGTCGAGTTCGGCGCCGAGCTGATCGAGCTTGTCCTCGATCTCCTGGTCGGCCTCCTCCATCTCGGCATACTTGGCGTCGAGCGCGTCATACTCAGCCTTGACCGCGTCGTAGCGGGCGATCTCCTCCGCGTTTAGTTCCTCGGGCTCGGCGTAAACGCGCCGCATGCCGGAGGTATGGCCATAGGGGAAGCTGATCGCCGCCTCGACCCACTTCCAACCGTCGGCGCGAACGGTCTCGGCGTCCAGCTTCAGCTTATCGAAGACCAACTGCTCAAGAAGAGCTGCATCCTGGAACCAGCCCCCGGAATCCTGCTCGAACAGATCGCGCAGGACAACGCCGCCCGCAGCCTCATAGGCTTCGGCGCCGACATAGACCGCCCGGCGATCATCGGCGCGAACGGTAGTCTCCGTCAGCAAGCGCCTGATGTAGTAGGGCTCCTGCATGTTCGAGTTGTTGGAGATGCGCTCCCAGACCTGCTCCTGACGCCCATGGTCGTCGGAGACCGAAAACGCCATGATCTGCTCGAGACGGATTTCATCCTGTTCGTAGAGCTCGAGCAGCTTTGGCGAAACTAAGGCGAGTTTCAGCCGCTGCTTGACGGTCGCCGCCGACACGAAGAACCGTGCGGCGATCTCCTCGACATCGAGGCCCTGGTCGCTGAGGGCTCTAAACGCCCTGAACTGGTCGAGCGGATGCAGATTCTCGCGATGCACGTTCTCGGCAAGCGAGTCCTCTTCGGCCGAGGTTGTTGCGCTGCGGTTGACAATGCAGGGGATCGGTTCGTTCTTTGCCAGACGCTTCTGCTTGACCAGAATGCCGAGCGCCAGATACCGACGGCCGCCGGCGGGCACTTCGAAGGTGCCGGTCTCCTCTCCGTTTCCGTCGAGCACAGGACGAACGTTCAGGCTCTGTAGGAGCTTCCGCCGACCGATGTCCTCGGCGAGCTGCTCGATGGTTACGCCGTCCTTCACCCGGCGCACATTCTCCTGCGATAGCACAAGCTTGTCGTAGGCAATATTATCCGAGGGGTTCATTGCGATCTTCTGATTGGCCTTTGCCATGATTAGGGTCTCCATGACGGGCGGCCCGGGGCCTCTCCCCGAACCACCAAACCCGTCAGGAACCCTCCCTCCGCCCTCTGCCTCTCGCGGCGCCGCGCCGGCGCAGGCGGCGGCCTCAACGCGGCTCGGTGACATCGGGGCCGGCTCGGACTCGCGGCCGACGGCGATCAGCGGGCCGCACAGCGTCAGTTGCACCACGACATCGAACGCCACACTCCGGCTGTCGATGATCGGGAGGTTGGCGGCGATGCATTGGTCCTTGATCGCCTCGCATCCATAGCAGGAGAGCATCGCGCCATCGCGATAGTGCAGGGTGAAGCTGCCGCCGCCGATGGAGTGGTGACGGCCTGGCGTTGCTAGAGCGGCAGCGATGTCGGCGGAATAGTCTGTGACGGGTTTCGGTTGCAGCATGAGGGGATCTCCGAGACGGCTGGCGGGAGGGTCCCGCTGGAAAGCCGTCATGGGGAAAGCCACCCCCTCGGATGGAAGGGATGGCCGGTGCTGTTGGATGTTGGTCCGATAACAGGGACCAGCCGCCTACAGCGGCGAAAAGCTCGGTCGCCGCATGTCCAACTGGACCGGGGCGGATGAGGAAGCGTTTCTCCGAGTCCTCGACCGGCTCACAGACAAGGCCACGACGGACCTCGAGCGACTGCGCCGCAAGGTCAAGCCGCCAGGACGCGGCGATCGAGGTGATCCGCCGAAAATACCGCGTCAAAGCCATGCGCGATTGTAGCGACGCATTTTCGGGCGCGAGCTGATCGTCTCTGCCTCCGCACGGATCGCGCAGAGACCGTTCGAGCTCGTAAAGATTGTGGCGCGTTTCGCGCAGCCGGGCTTCCATCCGGGACAACGCCGTGCAGGCTTCAGGATGGCTCATCATTGTGTGTCGCCCTCCCGCTCGCCGGGAAAAAGCTTTGCGACGCGACGCACGATGACGGGACGGCTGTCGGCCTCCCGGGCGAGGCGGCGGATCAGCTCGAGTTCGACATCCGGGCAGTCGCCGCACACCTCGAGATCGATCCAGCGACCGGCTCGCCCGACATGGGAATCGCGAAGCCGGTGGCTGGAGGAGGAATGGTAGCTCTCATGCGGATCGTTGAGCCTGATGCGCGTGCGTAGGAAGAGGATGCCTGAACCGAGTTTGCCGCAGAACAGGAACTCGTCGGCCGGCGTAGTCTTCGGGCCGCAGCCGATTTTTCGATGGCCGATCTCGCGGAAGGCTTCGTCGAAGCTGGACGGATCGGGCGTGACGGGCGCTTGCCGTCGAAGACCCAGGGCGGCCGATGGGATCGACACCGCCGACCGCGATCTGATGAAGCAGATCGAGCAGATAGGTGGGATCAGCCGGATAGGGGCAACTCCGCCAGACGTTGCGTATCGTCCGACGGAGCGGATCGGAGAGCGCAAAGAGCCGGGCACGGGCTTCGCGCCAACGGGCGGCGCGCTGGGCGCGCTGCTCGTGTTCTTGCTCTTCCCACCAGACGTGCCGGCGGGTCTTTTCTTCCTCGAGGCTGTGCTGTCGCGCGGCGATCATCTCGGCGAAGAGCGGCAATGCCTCGCGCTCGAGGCGCTGCTTGCGCTTGAAGGCGGCGCGTTTGCGCGATGTGTCCCGATAGGGTTCGGGTTTCGGCCAGGGACGGAAACGCATCAGGCCCCCTCCCCGGTCCAGGCCGAGCGGCATTGGAAAGGATGCGGATAGCTGTGGTGATGCTGCCGGTCTCACGCGCAGCTTCGGAGAGCGGGCACACGGCGGTGAAGAAGATATCGCGCTCGATATGCATATCAAACGGCAGGCTGAGCGCAGCGAGTTCTTCGAGACTGAACGATCCCAAATTCCGGCGCATCGTTAAGCTGCGCCAAGCCGAACAATATGTCGCCGTCGGACTCGAGCTCGGTAGCGAGCCAGGTGCCGATACCGACCGGATTGAAGAACTTGACCACTGGAACGTGGTCGCGACTGGGCTGGCGGCCATTAGCGAGAAGCTGTTCACGCTGATCAGGCGTCAGCAAGGGCATGGGGGTTTGGGCGGTTTCGCGCATGGGTCGTGCTCCGTGACGGGCGGCCGAAAGCGAGCCTATCGACCTCCTGGCCCGTCACGACGAAAGGCGCCGCCCTCTTGGCTGTGAGGACGGCGCCTTGGAGCGGCGATCATGAGAAATCCGGCAGTGCGATGTGCGGGATCGCCGGCCAGGTCAGGATCAGTGGGTGAGGTCGAGGAGCTTCTTGGCCTTGCCTTCCATCTCGAGGCGCACGTCCTGATTCTGCTTGTCGCGAGCGACACGGGTGATGCCCTGCACGAAATCGAAGACCGATGCCGGCGGATGGCCTTCGTCGGTGAGCACGGCATCGATGATCTTCGTGGTTTCACCCTTGGAGAAGCCACGCTTGCGCAGGAAGGTGGTTCGGTCGTCATCGTCGCGTGCGACGACGCGCTCGCGCGCTGCCTTGATGCCGTTGATGAAGGGCATGGGCGAGGATTCGGCGAACTGGATCAGTGCCGGCTCGGCTTCGAGTGCAAAGCGCGAGGCGGCATATTTGGAGTGGCGGATGCTGATTTCCTGGAAATCCTCAACGCCCCACAGATTCCTGTTGCAACACACTGCACGCAGGTAAAAGCTTGCAATTCCAAGGGTTTTGGAGCCCACCTCGCTGTTCCAGGCGTAAAATCCGCGGAAATACAAATCGGGTTCGCCATCGGGCAGCCGGCCAGCTTCGATCGGGTTCAGGTCATCGACCAGGAATACAAAGATGTCGCGGTCTGAGGCATAGAGCGTCGTCGTGTCTTTCGAGATATCGACATTGGGGTTGTAGATGCTGGTCGACCAGTCGAGTACGCCCGGCACCTTCCAGCGCGTATCGCCGGTTCCGTTGCCGGCGATCTTCTGCACGGCCTCAACCAGCTCATGGTCGAAAATTCTCCCGTAGTCCGGGCCCGTTACTGCTCGAAGCTCAAGACGGCCGTTCTCGATTTCCAGCGTCTTCACTTGTTCAGCCCGATGCGAGGTCAGGCCGTACTGCAGATTGATCGCGGCGAGCGGGGCCGGGAGTTGGCGCAGATAGGTGGCCGGCGCGCCGACCAGGCCGGCTAGCTGACCAAAACTCCAGTGCGTGGGCGCAACCGGTGCCTCTGCATCGGGTAGCATGAGCATGAGGCGTTCCGCGTCGTCGCGGCTGGCTTCGACGCGGATCCTTTCGCTTTCGACAATGCGCGTGCGGCTGCGCTGGGACCGGGCCCTCACCGAATCCCGGAGGTCGCTGAGGGACAGGTATCGCTCGTCGGCCGGGCGGTTGAACCATTCCGACGACACGCGGCCGACACGCTGGCCGCGGCTCACATCGACCTTGTAGCCTGCACGTATGTTCCGCGTTGGCGATTGAATTTCCATCTGTGTCATGGGTTTGCTCCACGGCGGACGCCGGGAGCCTCTCTCCCGGACGATCGCCCGCCACCGCAAGCCCCGCCTGCCCTCTTCCTCTGCTGGCCGGTCCGCCGACAATCGAAGCGCCGACAGTTCGGCCGCGGCTGCGTCACGGGTGCGAGCCCGAAGGTGAAGACCGGCTGCAGCTCGGGTTACCGCCGCAGCCCGGTCTCGGCGTGAGATGCCCAAACTCGGTATCAACTGCAGGTAACCCGGTTGGCGTCTCCGTTGCCGTCAAGGGCGCGCCGACTTGCTTCGATGGCAAAACTATGAGTCAATGGGGGCGTGGGGATGCGGCGGCGTCCGGAGCAATGGAGGCGATGCGACGTTTCAGTCTTGCTGACCAGGTGATCGAGGAGGCGGCGCCGGATCTTCAGGATGCGCTTGCGGATGCTTATCGGAGGAAAGTCCGGCCGCTTTGCCTGTGCAAGGAGCCGGGCCCCGCGATGTATATCGCGCAGGTTGGTGATCAATATGTCGTCAAACGGATGCCGCTGTCCGGCGGTGGTCATGATCCTTCCTGTTTCTCGTACGAGCCGCCCGACGAACTGTCAGGGCTCGGCGTGCTGATGGGCAGCGCGATCCAAGTCGATTCAGAGAGCGGGATGGCGGCGCTCAAGCTGGATTTCAGTCTTTCGAAAGTTGGCGCTCGATCGGCGCCTCCTGTGGGCGCCGGAGGATCGGACAGCGTGGCCGGGGACACAAAGAAACTGTCGCTGCGCAGCCTGCTTCATTATCTCTGGCACGAAGCCGAACTCAACGTCTGGACATCGCGATGGGCTGGTAAACGCCATTGGTGGAACATCCGTTGGCACCTCATCGAGGCCGCGCGCCAGATGACGGTCAAGGGCGGACCGCTGAGCGACATATTGTTCGTACCAGAACCGTTCCGGTCCCCCGACAAAACCGCGATAGAACAGAGACGCGCGGAGGCGCTTGCGTCTGCGGTACCCCCCAAGAGCGGTCCAAGAAAGCTGATGATCCTTGTCGGTGAGGTCAAGGAATTCGGCGTTGCCCGCAGCGGTCACAAGCTGGTCGTCAAGCACATGCCCGGGTTCGTGTTCCTTCTCGACGATGGTCTGTACCGTCGGCTCCAAACCCGTTTTGAAACCGAGATGGCTCTCTGGGGTGCGGATGTGGCATCCCATTTGATCGCTATTGCCACCTTCGGGTTGACGCCGGCGGGGCTTGCGGTGATCGAAGAAATGGCAGTCATGGTGGTGGCGGAGAATTGGGTGCCCTACGAGTCCGCCTATGAAAAGAAGCTGCTCGATGCGCTCGCCAGGGTGAGAGAGCGAAGTGTGAAGAGTCTGCGCTACAGCTTGTCGCTGGACAAGCCGGCCGTGGCCGCGATGTTGCAAATTCCGCCGCGACCGGTTGGACTTTACGTCGTTCCTCCTTCTTCCGATCGCGCATATGAGGAGACGCTGGGCGAATTGATCGCATCCCGACCGGAGTTCGATTCCTGGATCTGGCGGACGGCCGATGGCGAAATGCCGCCATTGCCTGTTCGGCAGGACAGTGTGCCCCTCACATGACGGATGCATGGTTGTCGGACGCTACGACAGCGAGTCTCGCTCGCCGGAGGGTATTTTCAGGTATCCTGTTTGCGTCATTCAATTCGCCCGCTTGAGGTGATCCTCCCAGCAACGACGTGTGCGCTTAGGATCCGAGCGGAAGCGGTGCAGCACGATGCGGGCGACTTCCTTCCAGTCCGCATCTTCGGCGGCCGCGTCCAGCAGGCGCATATAGAATAAGTACAGTCCGACATACCGAACACAAGGTTTCTCATCTCATCGAGAGCATCGACATCGGCGCGCGTTGGGCCTCAATGGATGAAGCTGCAACGCTTGCCAAGATCCAAAGCGACTTCGATCGTGGCGTCGCCATCGATCACATTCCAAGAATGCCGTTTGACATGAACCTCGAACACGGCGCGAGCTTTGGGCCAGCCCCTGCAAGCCGGTCGCGGATCTGCGGATCGTCAAGTATCGGTGTATCGCCGGCGACCGGTCGCTCCCATTCCTCGCGTGTGAACGATCCGGCCTCGGCGCCATCGCCGGCTTTGACGATTTGTATCCATTCATTTCCCGATTTTCCGGCCGCGCTTGGACAGATCCCATCCGGGGGTGTCGAAATAG
Organism: Mesorhizobium caraganae; assembly: GCF_016836705.1. Classification (GTDB taxonomy): domain Bacteria; phylum Pseudomonadota; class Alphaproteobacteria; order Rhizobiales; family Rhizobiaceae; genus Mesorhizobium; species Mesorhizobium caraganae. Next base: position 23,885 of record NZ_JAFCGY010000012.1, read on the forward strand.
ATGGATCGCCGCAAAGAAACTGCGCTATGCGGCGGAGTTCTTCGAGCCGCTTTATGAGAGCAAAGCGGAAACCAAACGCCATCGACGCTTCATCACGGCGATGAAGGACCTGCAGGATCAGCTCGGCAGTCTCAACGATCTTGCCACCGCCGCCGATATGCTGGCAGCGCTGGAGCTTTCGGACGTGGCTGGTGCGAAGGATCTCTTCAGCGCCGAAGTCAAGTCCAAGTTTCTTGAGGACGCCGCAGAAGCGCACGACACCTTTGTCAACACGAGGCGCTTCTGAGAGGAGATTGAGTCGATGATGGGCGAACAGAAGGTGATGCAGGAGGAGCTGTTCTATGGCTTCAGCCTGCAGCGGCATGTGCCGGCGGACCACCTGCTGAGGTCCATCGATCGCTTCGTTGACCTCTCCGCCATCCGCCAACATCTGGCCCCGTACTACAGCCAGATCGGCCGCCCCTCGATCGACCCTGAACTGCTGATCCGCATGCTGATCGTCGGCTACTGCTTCGGCATCCGCTCGGAGCGGCGGCTGTGCGAGGAGGTACATTTGAACCTGGCCTATCGGTGGTTCTGCCGGCTTGGCCTCGAGGGCGATGTGCCGGACCATTCCACCTTCTCCAAGGCGCGTCATGGCCGCTTCCGCGATGCCGACCTGCTGCGCGAGCTGTTCGAGACCGTCGTCCGGCGCTGCATGGCGGAAGGCCTCGTTGGCGGTGAAGGCTTTGCGGTTGATGCCAGCTTGATCGTCGCCGACGCGCAGCGTCAGCGCGGGGTCGAGACGGCCGAGGAGCTCAAGCCTGAGGCCAAGCGGGCCGTGGCCGAATACCTCGCCACCTTGGATGATGCCGCCTTCGGGGCCGCCACGCCGGTGGAACCCAAGTTCGTCTCGCCGATCGACCCTGCAGCACGCTGGACCGCCTCTTGGGGCGGCCCGGCGGTCTACGCCTACTGCACCAACTACCTGATCGACGTAGAGCACGCCATCATCGTGGACGTGGAGCCCTCGACCGCGGTGCGCCAAGCCGAGGTAACGGCCGCCAAGACCATGATCGAGCGGGCGCACGACGAGTTCGGCCTCTGGCCGGAGCGGCTGATTGCCGACACCGGCTACGGTTCGGCCGAAATGCTGAACTGGTTGGTGCATGAGCGTGGGATCGAGCCGCACATCCCGGTGTTCGACCACTCCAAGCGCAAGGACGGCACCTTCTCGCGTGAGGATTTCGCCTACGACCATGCAAGCGATACCTACCGCTGCCCGGGCGGAAAGACGCTCAGACAGCGCCAGAAGACCTATCGGGTGCCACACCCTCTCGTCGACGAGAACGGCATGATGCGCTATCGCGCCAGCAAGCTGGATTGCGACGCCTGTGCCCTGAAGCCCCGCTGTTGCCCGAAGGAGCCGGCGCGCAAGGTGCTGCGCTCGATCTATGAGGGCGCGCGCGACATGGCCCGCGACATCGCCAAGACCGATACCTACCAGACCTCACGCTATCAGCGGAAGAAGGTGGAAATGCTGTTCGCGCACCTCAAGCGCATCCTGAAGCTCGATCGATTGCGATTGCGCGGCCCCTGTGGTGCCCGCGATGAGTTCCACCTTGCAGCCATCGCCCAGAACCTCAGGAAATTGGCCAAGATCTGCACCCTCGGGAGACCCATCCGAGCCACTTAGGGCGAGGAGGTCGCGTCGACCTCAATCAAGACGCTTCGCTGCGAGTGGATCCACGGCTTAACCACCGACTTCTTCAACACAATCGACCGTTAGCGGCCATCGTGCACACCCCTGTGGTCGCTCCGGCGCTATCGTAATACGCGGAATGTCCGGCAAGGGGTTCATCCGGTGATGTCGCCATTGCTTTGGCCAGTGGCTTATCTATGAATGAGCTGACCAACATGAAGGACTGTCGCCAAGACGATTTCTCTATTACGTCTGGTCCTTCACCGGGAGGGTGAGGAAGCGAATGGACCAACCGCCTACCGACTCTGAACGTGCGATGCCGTCCGGATGGGCGTTGGTCCGCGTGGATCAGGCCGGCGAGGTGCGGCTAGGTCGACAACGCTCGCCGGAGCAGGATTCGGGTGCGCATATGACCAAATATGTGCGCGCCGCCAATATAACAGCGGCCGGGATGAATCTATCAGATCTCCTCGAGATGAATTTTACGCCGGCGGAGCGTGAAGTGTTTGGCCTAAAGGCGGGTGACGTCTTATTGACCGAGGCATCAGGCAGCGCTTCTCAAGTCGGGCGGTCAGCGATCTGGCGCGGCGAAGTCGAGCTCTGCTGCTTTCAGAATACCGTAATTCGATTCCGCCCGCATCTGACTACCTCGGAATATGCGCTCGTCGTTTTTCGGCACTACGCGGCTGCCGGTGTCTTCGCAGACGTGGCGCGAGGTGTCGGCATTCAGCATTTGGGCGGCTCGCGCTTTGCCGAAATCCCTTACCCATTGCCTCCGCTGGCTGAGCAGAAACGGATAACCGAGATTGCTGACATACGTCTGGCCGAGATTCGCGAGGCCGAGGCTCGCCTCAGGTCCGCGCTTGACCATTTAAATGAGCAGGTGCGCGAAATTCTTGCGACGGCGGTGGCTGGCGAATTGGCGCCTCGATCACCGCAAGCGCCTGAACCAAACCACACGCGCCGGCCATCACGGTCGGGTCAGATCAATTTGTTCGAGGAAACGCCGAACTTGGACGTCCCAGGGCTAAGCGCCACAGTACCAGCGGGATGGCTGCGGCGTCGCGTGGATCAGGTTGGAGAAGTTACGCTTGGGCGCCAGAGGGCGCCTAAGCATGAGCGGGGGCGCAATATGCGTCCCTACCTCCGGGTGGCGAATGTCTACGAAGACCGGATCGACACCTCAGACATCCTGCGCATGAACTTCGAGCCGGAAGAAGTCGCAGTCTACGAACTTCAGGACGGTGATGTACTTCTCAATGAAGGGCAGAGCCCGGAACTGGTTGGTCGTCCGGCGATCTACCGCGGAGAGGTTCCGGGGGCTTGTTTTCAAAATACCCTGATCCGCTTCCGCGCGGGAGACGGGATCGAGCCGGAATACGCGCTGCTGGTTTTCCGCCATTACATGCATTCGGGGGTGTTTCGCGAAATTGCGCGTTGGTCGACAAACATCGCACATCTGGGACTGGAGCGGTTTCGAGCGCTTCCGTTTCCGATCCCGCCTCATGACGAACAACAGCGTATTGTCGCTGAGGCCCGCCGCCGCCTGGATGCGACAGCCGGCCAGATACGGGCCGTACAGGCCTCTCTTGCACGCTTGCCTGAGTTTGAGCTGGAACTACTGGCAGCGGCGGTCGCGGGCGAGTTAACACCGCAAGATCCACATGACGAGCCGTCGAGCGAGCTTCTCCAGCGGCTGGGGTCGCCGCGCAAGACTCAGGCGACGTTAGCCCCATCAAGCCGGAGAGGTGATACCATGCCAAAGAGACGACCTCGCCCGACGCAGCAAGCCGAACCAACGCCTGACCTAGCGGCGGTGTTGAAGGAAAACGGCGGGTCTTTGTCGCTGCCTGAGCTGTTTGCCCAAGCCGGATACAACCGCGATCTGCCCGAACACGTAGAGCTCTTCTATCTCGCTCTGCGTGACGCGCTCGGCGGCACGATTCGTTTGACGGGAGACGCCGCAGAGAACGCGGAGCTTGAGGTCGCCGATGCGGCTTGATGCGGTCAGGATCGGCGCGTTCAAGAACCTACGGGATCTCTCTGTCGATTTCGACGAGGGATCGCCTTACACGGTGCTTGTCGGTGAGAACGGAGCCGGGAAATCTAATCTGATTGAAGCATTGGCGTTGATCTTCCGCAACCTTGATCTCGATGTCGAAGCACCGTTTGACTACGATCTGAAGTACGAGTGCCGCGGGAACCACATCGAAGTCCACGCGAAGGCAGACGAGTTTCCGACGTTTCGGATCAAGCGATCGGACGAAACCGAGTACAGCGATCTTCCTCGCAAAACCTTTATGGTTGAGGATCGGGATGGTCGTCCCCGTCATCGCCCTGCATTCGTGTTCGGCTACTATTCGGGACCTAGCGATCGGCTCGCGACGATCTTCGAGAAGCACCGGGAGCGATTTTATAGCTGGATCATAAAATCACCGGAACAGCGCGGGAGGACGATCAGCGACCCCAACGCGTTGCGGCGCCTCTTCTATGCCCAAACGCTGCACGGACAGTTCGCCCTCATTGCGTTCTTCATGGAGGCCAGCGACGCTTCCAGGGAAGATCGAGATTTCCTTCGCGAGCATCTTCAAATCGAAGGGTTAGATAGTGTGCTTTTTGCGCTGAAGGAGCCACCGTGGAAGCGAAAAGGTGGGGATCCGCGGTTCTGGAACGCCGTCGGCGAAGTGCAGGAATTTCTCAGTCGGCTATATGAACAGGCCATGCTTCCGCTGCGCATGACGCGGCGTATTCCGATCGACCTGACGAAGAACCCTATCGTCAAGAGTCTCTATCTTTTCCTATCCAGTGCGGAGTCGCTCGCCGATGTATATCGGTCGTACGGTAACCAGTATGCCTTCTTCACCGCGCTCGAGAGTATGCACCTGTCGAAGGTGTTGGCGGAGGTCCGCACGCGCGTCAGGATGAGCGCCGGGGCTGGGGGCGGAAATGTCACTTATCGCGATCTAAGCGAAGGCGAGCAGCAATTGCTCTTGGTTCTCGGCTTGCTGAAATTCACGGCGCGGGATGAAGCCCTGTTCCTGCTTGACGAACCGGACACGCATCTCAATCCAGCCTGGAGCACGCAGTACCTGGCTTTCCTCGACCGGTTCATTCGGGGACGCGATAGCTGTCATATCGTAATGTCTTCGCATGACCCGCTCGTGTTTGCCGGGCTTGAACGGGCTCAGGTGCGAATCTTCAGACGTGACGAGAAAGGCTTCTCTATCGCGGAACCGCCTGACCAGGATCCACGGGGCATGGGTGTCGCAGCGATCCTGACCAGTGATCTCTTTCGCCTCAAGACAACTCTCGACGCCAAGACACAGACTGACTTGGACCGTCAGCGCGTTCTCGGCATGAAGGAAGAACTGACGCCTGAGGAAGCGGCGGAACTCGGTCGGATAAGAGATGACCTCCGCGGTCGTGGCTTTGATTTCACCATCCGTGACCCCCTTTATCAGGAGTTTTTGAAAGCATGGACAGCGCAGGAAGATCCATCCTGGCGCGAGGCCGTGGAATTAACCCCTAAGCAGCGCGAAGATCGCGGAAAACTGGCAGCTCGGATCGTTGAAGAGCTGCGCCGGGAAGCGGGTGCGTCCTGACAGCTATGCGGTTCATCGATCTTGAAGCCATCCTCCCGAAAATCCGCAACCTTCTAGCCGACTTACAGGTCGCGCAGGATGCTGCCCTAGCGGAGCCAAACGCGAAGCGACGTGCGCGCATCATTGAGGCGAATCAACAACGTTGGACGGCCCTGCGGCAGGCGTTCGAAGAATCATCGTTCGACAAGTGCTGGTACACGGAGTGCAAGAGCCCCGGCGCCGACAATGACATTGATCACTTCCGCCCAAAGGGAAAAGTGCGGGAGGACCGGGCCCACCCAGGCTATTACTGGCTCGCGTTCGATTGGAAAAACATGCGGCTGAGTTGCCAGCGTGCCAACCGGCCCCGCATTGCTCCGGGAGCCCGAGTGGCTGGTGGAAAGTCCACTCATTTTCCTCTCCTAGCGACCGGCGTTCGGGCTCGGGCCCCCGGTGACGATCTGGGTCTGGAGCATCCCGCACTTCTCGATCCCACAGAACCAGGCGACCCTATCGTTTTGACGTTCAGGCCAAATGGCGAGATCGACGTGTCGCCGGATTTCAGGGGAAACGCGGTCGCTGTCGCCAAGGTCGAGGCGAGCCGGCTTGGCCTGCACCTGAATTGGCCGAAGTTCGTCGAGGGACGCTTGACGCTCTACAATCTTGTAGAGCGTGCGGTGGAGCGCGGCCGCCGGGAGGCGCCTGTCGATTTCGAAGGTTGGCCAATGGCCAATGACGCGTTCAAGGACGCCATCCGCGACCTTAAGGCGTACATGGATCACCGCGCCGAATACTCGGCCGCCGCCAAGGTCTATGTCGAGTCGTTCAGAAATGTTTGGTGGATAAACGACGTGGTTCTAAGGCTTTGAAATGACGGATACACCTAACCGAACATCAGGCGCTCAGAGCCTGATCCGAAAGCTCTGGCAGTATTGCAACGTCTTGCGAGACGACGGTCTTTCGTATCCAGATTATGTGGAGCAACTGACCTACCTTTTGTTCCTGAAGATGGCTGACGAGCAGGCTGGCGGCGGTGTCCCGGAGGACCATTCCTGGCGATCCCTGGTACGCCTCGACTCGTTGGAGATGCATGCGCATTACGGGCGAATCCTGGCCGCGCTTGGTGAGCGAGGCGGTATGCTGGGGCTAATCTTCCGCAATGCAAAAAATAAGATCAGAGATCCGGCAAAGCTGCGCCTACTGATCGTCGATCTCATTGGTCAGACGGAGTGGACAGGACTTTCCGACGATCTAAAGGGCGATGCCTATGAAGGCTTGCTCGAGAAAAACGCGCGCGACACGAAGAGTGGGGCGGGGCAGTACTTCACCCCACGCCCGCTCATTGAAGCGATCGTTCAATGTGTGAACCCGCAGCTGGGCGAAGTGGTGTGCGATCCGGCCTGCGGAACCGCCGGTTTCCTTTTGGCGGCTCATGATCATCTGCGGAAGAGCCATCCGAAGATGACTGCAGCACAGAAGAAGACGCTGGCCACGAAGTCCATTCGCGGTGTGGAGCTAGTCGAGGAAGTCGCGCGTCTCGCGACCATGAACCTTCTGCTGCACGGCGTCGGAGGTAACGCCGACGATGAGCTGCCGATCGCGTGCGAAGACAGCCTAAAGGCACCACCCGCTCGACAGGTTGACATTGTGCTTACGAATCCCCCCTTTGGGGTCAAAGGCAGCGTGACCTATGCCCAGGGGAATTCGACACGTCCGGAGGACAGCCTGACGATCCTGCGATCCGATTTCTGGGTTCAGAGCGCGAATAAGCAACTTAACTTCATGCAGCACATCGTAGCGCTTCTGAAGCCGGGCGGACGGGCTGCGGTCGTCGTCCCGGACAATGTGTTGTTCGAGAGTGGTGCTGCAGCCTCTGTGCGTCGCCGACTGGTCGAGACCTGCCGTGTTCATACGCTTTTGAGACTGCCACCCGGATTGTTCTATGCTGCGGGCGTGAAGTCGAACGTCATCTTCTTTGACAAACCAAAAAAGACGGGAGTGGTATCTACTCAACGCCTGTGGGTCTACGATCTTCGTTCCGACAAGCGGTTCTCCCTCCGCACGAAACCTCTACAGAGCGAGGATCTACGGGAGTTCATAGCACTGTACTCCGATCCCAGTCGTGAGGATGGGGAGCGGCACCGTTCATTTGACGCCGCAGATGTGCTGAGCAATCCCGACTGCCGCTTGGACGTGACTTGGAGTGATCCCGCCACGCGATCCAGAGTGCCCGGGTTGGCGCGCCTAGATGAGCTTTCCAGGCTGGTTGCCGATGACCTCCAGCGTGCGTTGGCGTTGATCGCCAAACCGCCTGGGGCCTAGCTGCACCACCGTTAGATACAGCCTACCTTAGACCGATCTCTACGTCCGCCCCTGAAGTACCAAGACCTCCAGCGCATCACCGGCAAGGTCTGGTTTCGGGACGCAGCGATGTCGATCTCTACGGCCGACATGCGGAGCAAAGCGGTCATCCTTGGCCTTACCTGCGATTGTTTGCTTTGAGCCAAAAGGGGGCGACCCGCCATTGGTCTTGAAAGGAGGGGCCAAAGACCCACCAGTTCGTTGTCCGGACGAACGCCGCAGTCCGGCCTCAAGCGAGCGATCAGCGCGGCTCAACGAAACGTGGAAGCAAGCGCGGCTGGCACGAAAGCTCCTCGAGCAACTGCCTCATCACAAATATCGTGCTGTACCGGCGGCAAGGATCACCAATCCCTTCAGAGGTCGACAACTGTCCAAGCTGACGGAGGCGTTTCGAGTTCAGAGATTTATGCTGCTGACGAACTAAGCGGCGACCATACCGAGAATTTACTTTCAAATTCTGGCCGTAAAGTTCTATCGTAAATGAAAATAGGGGATGGGGCATGGAAACAAGTTCGGACACTGGCGATGCCGCCGGTATATCAGCCGCGCCCGTAATACCCGTAATAGAAGTCCTGGCGGACATCGCCCCCAGCTTTACATATGCGTCCTTCCAAAATGCTATTCCGGTGATCCGGTCCATCTCTCTCAATAACCCGACCCAGCAGGGCTTCGAAAAATGCACTCTCGAGCTGACATCGAACCCCCCTTTTTTGCGCGCCAAGAGCTGGACAATTGATCGGATCGTTGCTGGCGACCGGCTTCCCTTAAGCGATCGAAAAATCGATCTCGACGCCGGCTATCTGGCCGGTCTCAACGAGGCTGAGCGCGGGGAGATAATGTTGCGCCTAACCTCAGGAGGCGCAGTGCTGGCCGAGCAGCGCGTTGCGGTGCGCCTGCTTGCCCGCGACGAATGGGGTGGCGTCATCGATATGGCGCAATTGCTCCCCGCATTCGTCATGCCGAACGACCCGGCGATCGCAGGACTGCTGCGTTCCGCAGCGGAGCGGCTCGCAGCGCATGGTCATCCTTCCAGCCTCGATGGCTATCAAAGTGGCAATCCGCAACGCGCATTCATGTTGGCGGCCGCAATTTATTCGGCCATTGCCAGCCTATCGCTGCATTATGCAGAGCCACCTGCAAGCTTCGAAAGCCGCGGCCAAAAAATTCGACGTCCCTCAATCATTACGGCAGAAAAGCTGGCAACCTGTCTCGATACCAGTCTGTTATTCGCGTCCGCCCTGGAGGCGACGGGCCTGCATCCCGTCGTTTTGATGTTTCAGGGACACGCGGCCGTCGGCGTCTGGATGACACAAAGGACGCTCGCCAACGCCATTGAACCCGATGCCATGGAGGTCCGCAAGGCGCTGGCATCGCGCGAACTGATCGTGTTTGAGACGACAGGCGTGACGCATCGGCCGGCCATGACACTGGAGGCTGCCCAACACGCAATCGAACAGCGGCTCGATGAAACGCAGGTAGCCACCTTTGTCGCAGCCATCGATATACGCCGCTCGCGTAGTGGCGGCATCACACCGCTTGCCTCGCATGAACCGATGCGTCGCAGCGTGGATGCAGAGGTGGCAACCGAAATCGCGTTGCCGTTGCCAGCCGCACCGGCCGTGGTAGCCCTGCCGGTCGAGATCGTCGAGGTAAAGCCGACGACAGCGGCCGGACGGATCGACCGCTGGCAGAAAAAGCTCCTCGATTTGACACTGCGGAACCGCCTGCTCAATTTTCCGGACTCCAAGAAGACAATTCCGTTTCTTTGTACTGACGTCGGCTACCTTGAGGACCGCCTGATGGCAGGCGCTTCGATCCGGCTGATTTCGCTGCCCGAACAGAATCCACTGGGCGAGCGGGATGCTGCCCTCTATCGCGAGGTGCACGGACGTGACCTCCAGCGTGGCTTTGCCGCGGAAGCGCTTCTACGCGACGAGCTCCCGTCGACGCTCGATGGGCGCCAATTGGAATCCCGGCTGATCGATCTTTACCGGCAAGTGCGCAACGACTTTGCCGAGGGCGGCGCGAATACGCTTTTCCTGGCGGTCGGCTTCCTGCGCTGGAAGAAGAAGGCCGAGGACGAGCGCAGCTATCGCGCACCATTGCTGCTCGTACCGGTCAAAATCGAGCGCCGCAGCGCGACATCGCGTTTTACCTTGCGCTTCCATGAAGATGAACCGCGATTCAACGCAACCTTGTTGCAGTTTCTCGAACGCGACTTCGAGCTCAAACTGCCACAGTTTTCCGGTGAGCTGCCCGAGGACGAAAGCGGCGTTGATGTGCCGCGGCTGCTCGGTCTTATGCGCCAGGCAGTGCGCGACGTCCCCGGCATGGAGGTGGTGGACGAGACGGCGCTCTCAACCTTCTCTTTCGCCAAGTTTCTCATGTGGAAGGATCTGGTCGAGCGTACCGATGCGCTGCGCGAAAACCGTGTCGTGCGCCATCTGATCGACACGCCGGAGATAGCGTTCGAGGGTAATGGCGCATCATTCCGAGACGAACGTGACCTTGATCACCACTATGCTCCGTCCGATATCGTTTCGCTGTTGCCGGCCGACTCTTCACAGACCGCCGCAAGCCTTGCCGCCGCCGAAGGTCGCGACTTTGTCATCATCGGCCCTCCCGGCACTGGCAAGAGCCAAACCATTGCCAACATGATTGCCAACTGTCTTTCAGTCGGCAAAACCGTGCTGTTTGTGGCCGAAAAGACAGCAGCACTTGATGTCGTCTATCGTCGCCTTCGCGAACATGGCCTGGGCGCGCACTGTCTCGAACTCCATTCCAGCAAGGCGGACCGGCGCAACTTTCTCAACCAGCTCAGGAACAGCTGGGAAAGCAGCGTACGCGTGGACGGAGCCGAATGGATCGCGGTCAACGAGCGGCTTCGCGTCCGCCGCGACGAACTCAACGCCTATGTCGAAGCGCTGCATCGGCGCCATGTCAATGGTCTGACGCCTTATCTGGCGCTCGGCATCGCTCTCAAGAACAAGCGGCACCACGCTCCTAAATTGTCCTGGCCATCGCGCGATTCCCATGACGAGGCAAACCGGCTGGCGCTGGAGCATATTGCCGCCGAAACAGGTCTCGCATTTCAGTCGGTGGAGATGCGACCGGTCTTGCGTCTCATAGATGTCACCGAGTGGACGTCGGGCTGGCAGGACAATTTGCTCGAAGCGGCGAAGGCGCTCAGAAGTGCATCCGAGGTTCTAGCCACCGCACTGGACGCCTTCCTGGTGAGCATCGGCCTGCGCGCCAAAGGCGATGCGTCAAAAGCCGAGCTCGAAGCGCTGCGAAAACTGGCAGGGGTGCTCCAGGACAGTGCAGGTTATGACCTCAGCATCGCCTTTGATCGAGATTTCGCCCAGTTGCGGGAAGCCGTGGCGGCTCTCAATGACGCAATCGGGAGCTACCGCACGTCTCATTCGGGCCTGTCAGCACACTATGACCAGGAAGCTGTTGCGCGCATACCGGTAGACGACATCGAGCAGCAATGGCAACGAGCCGTCGCTGCGTTCTGGCCGAACAGTCAGTTGGGAAAACGCAAAGTCCAGAAGCTGCTTCAAGGCTATGTCACAGAGGGGGTGGCCGATCCTCAGCAGGACTTGCCGCTGTTGCGCGTGATGCAGGACCGCCGCGCCGCTGTCGAAGCCAATATCCTATCCGGCAAGCCGATCGGATTTGCTGGACTTGATACGGACACCCACCGTATCGGCCAGATACTCTCGATGGCCGAAAGGCTTCGACAGACGCTACGGCTGCCCGGCCTTGGCACTGAGGATCTCAGGGCACTTCTGCAAGCAACCGCACCGAGCCTGCGAAGCGGTGCAGCAGGTAGTACGATGAGGCAAGCGGCAGCCCGCTTCCTTGCGGCCACTGCGGCATTCGAGGCTGCAAGGGCCCAGTTTACGATCCCTGCTGGAAACGCGCCGCCGTGGGCAGGACATGACGACCCGCTGACCGAATTGATGAGCACGATGGGAGACTTGCTCGATGCCCGCCATCTCTTGCGAGACTGGACATCGTGGTGCGGCATTCGTCGCAGGGCCGTGAGCCAGAATCTGGGAGCGCTGGTCGACGACATAGAGGCGGGTCTGGTGCAGCCAAGCGAGGCTCAATCCGCGTTCCGCCTGGCCTATGTGCGCTGGTGGCTGCCGGCCACGCTCGATGCCGATCCGGTGCTCCGGAATTTCCGGCGCTTCCAGCACGAGCATGCCATCGAAGATTTCCGGGAAATCGACGATCTTGTCCGCGCTCAAGCAAGCCTTCGCGTCATCAGGGCCATCGCTCATGGTTTGCCGGCTGTGCAAAGCGTCCCTCGCAATTCCGAGTTGGGCCTGTTGCGTCATCAGATGGAATTGCAGCGGCCCAGCCGGTCAATCCGCGAGATGATTGGCGCGATGCCGACGAGCTTTGCCAAGCTCGCGCCCTGCATGCTGATGTCGCCTCTTTCAATCGCTCAATACCTACCTCCTGACCAAGCGCTGTTCGACGTGGTGATTTTCGACGAAGCTTCGCAGATCACCACCTGGGACGCGGTCGGTGCTATCGCGCGAGCCCGTCAGACCATTATCGTAGGCGATCCCAAGCAGTTGCCGCCCACCAATTTCTTTGGCCGCAACGAGGAGGACGAGGAAGTCGTCGAGCACGAAAAGGACCTGGAAAGCATTCTCGACGAAGCCAAGGCGGCCGGCATCCCGGTGCGTAACCTGCGCTGGCATTATCGCAGCCGTAATGAGTCGCTGATCGCCTTTTCCAACCATCACTACTATCAGAATCGGCTCATCACCTTCCCCTCCCCAACGGTGGAAGATCGGGCAGTGCAGCTGCGAAAAGTCAGCAACGGCATCTATGACCGCGGCAAAAGCCGCACCAACCGAATCGAAGCCCAAGCGGTAACCGACGAGGCGGTCAGCAGAATGCGGCGTTGGCTGGCCCTACCGGAAAAGGAGCGACCCACGCTGGGGGTCATCACCTTCAACGCGCAACAGCAGTCGCTCATCCTCGACTTTTTCGACAAGGCGCGACAGACAGAGCCGGAGCTTGAATGGTTCTTTGCCGACGAGCGTATTGAACCCGCCATCGTCAAGAATCTGGAAAATGTCCAGGGCGACGAGCGTGACATAATCCTGTTTTCGATCACCTTTTCGCAAGATAATGCCGGCAAGCGCAGCATGGATTTCGGCGCGCTGAATCGGGACGGCGGCGAACGCCGGCTGAATGTCGCGGTGACGCGTGCGCGGCAGGACCTGATCGTATTTTCAGGTTTTGCCGCCGACCAGATCGACCCCAACCGAACCAAAGCGATCGGCGTACAGCATCTCAAAGGCTTCCTCGATTTTGCCGAACGCGGTGCTGTGGCATTGCCGGCGCAGGAACGCGGATCGGTCGGAGCCCTGGAATCGCCTTTCGAGGAGGCCGTCGCCGCCGAGCTTGAGAAGCGCGGATGGACCATCGTTCCTCAAGTCGGCATTTCTGGCTTTCGAGTGGATATAGGGATCCGGCATCCCGATCTCGCCGGCGCCTATCTTGCTGGGGTCGAATGCGACGGCGCGACCTATCACAGTTCTGCCACGGCGCGAGATCGAGACAAGGTCCGCGAGCAGGTCCTGCGAGGCCTCGGGTGGAACATTGTCCGGGTATGGTCAATCGATTGGTGGTTTGATCTCGAAGGTTGCACCGAGAGGCTTCATGCCAGCCTGGCCGCGCTGCTCGAGGAAAGCCGTCGCAAACAGGCTGAACAACAGGAAAGTGAAGCCGCGATCCATTGGGACATGGGACATAAGGTCGACCCCATGGACCCATTGCCAGCCGAAGACCTAGCATCGGCCGGCGAACCGGAACATCCGTCGATAAAATCAGAGCCAGAACTTGTCGCCGCTCCCCTCGCGACGGGAGAGCGCCCATCGGCATCTGCAGCAATTTTGCCTGCGGCCGCGCATTCGACGCATGATTCCGTACCGACGGGCGGCCGTTATCGCCTGACTGATCTAACCGGATTTTCCACCAGCCCGGATCAGTTTTATGACTTCGTCTACCGAGGCACGCTGCGGTCCATGGTCGACGCGGTGATCGAACAGGAAGGGCCTCTGCGAGAAGACGTCCTTGCGCAGCGCATCGCACGGGCGCATGGCTGGCTCAGAACGGGCAACAAGATTCGGGAGCGGATCGACCTGCATCTGCGCGAGTTCGATAGAACTGAAGAATCTAGCGGCAGCTTCCTATGGAAGAGAGGGACGGTGGTCGAGCTGCTTGACTATCGCATGCCGTTCGATGCCGATGCCCGCCGGTCCATTGCCGACATTCCAATCGCCGAGCTGGCCGCTGTCGTCGTTGCGAACGAGGACATTCTGGAACAGTCCGACCCCGCTCTCGACCTTGCACGTCTGCTCGGCGTCGAGCGACTTGCGGCGATATCACGCTCCCGGCTGGATGAAGCCATCGATCGCGCCCGGCGCAACCTGGCATCGACATAGTCTCGGAGACTCCATGTTTCGATTCATCCACAGCTCCGATCTTCATATCGGCAAGCGGTTCGGCAACATGCCGGAGGATCTGCGCGGGCGGCTCCGTGAAGCGCGCCATGGCGCGATCAGCCGGCTGGCAGAGCGGGCACGCGTCCATGGTGCATCCACGATACTTCTGGCCGGCGATACGTTCGATACCGAAACGCCCACTCCAGCGATGTTGCGGCAGGCCATGGCCGAGATGAGCCAGAGCGCGCCCCTGCGCTGGATATTGCTGCCCGGCAACCATGATTCCCTGTTGGCTGATCAATTGTGGAGTGCAGCGGGCAGCGTTGTGCCGGACAATGTCCTGCTGGCGATCCGGCCCGAAGTCTCGACCATTGCCGCAGGCGTGGCGCTGCTGCCTGCCCCGTGTACGACCCGCCGGCCCGGTCGCGACCTTACCGAGTGGATGGACAGCGCCGTGACGCCACAAGGCGCCATCCGGCTTGGCCTTGCTCATGGCGCCATTCAGTCCTTTTCCGAGGATTCCGCAGCGTCCGACATCATTGCGCCAGATCGCGCGGCCAAGGCCGGTCTCGATTACCTGGCGCTGGGCGACTGGCACGGCCCCGTCGCCATCAATGAGCGCAGCCGCTATAGCGGTGCGCCAGAACCTGACCGTTTCAAACATGACATACCCGGCCAGGCCCTTGTCGTTTCCATTGCCGGGCCCGGCGCCATGCCGGAGATCGCGGCCGTCGAGACAGCCAGCTTTTCCTGGAAAACCGCTCCACTGCATTTGCTGTCTGGCGACGACAGCGCGGCGGCATTTGAAGCGTTGCTACCACCGGCACACTTGCGGCGTCAGACCTTGCTGCGAATTGTCGCGTCTGGCCGGGTACGGGTAAGCGGACGAACCGCCCTCGAAGCGGCGGTCGCGGCAGTCGCGCCCGACTACGCCTATCTGGAGCTGCAAGGGGACGGGCTCGCGACCGACTGCGAAAGCGGCGATTTGGATCGGATCGATCGCTCCGGTGCCCTTCGCGAGGCAGCGCAGGCACTGTTGGATGGAAGCACCGACGAAAGGCGGTCGACTGTTGAACGCGACATATCGCGAGAAGCACTGGTTCGGCTGTTTAGCTATTGCGAGGCGATAGGATCATGAAACTTACAGCCCTTCGGCTCCACAACGTCAAACGGTTCGCCGGGCAAGGTGTCGCCATCGAGAACATAGGCGACGGCGTCAACGTGCTTTGCGCAGTCAATGAATTCGGCAAATCAACCTTCTTCGAAGCACTCCATGCACTCTTTTTCCAGCCTCATACGGGGACGCCCGAAGGCGTGAGACTGCTACGGCCTTATAGTGGGGGCAACCCGGTGGTGGAGGCCGACATCACTACTTCAGAAGGACGCTATCGGCTTACCAAGCAGTTTTATGGAGGCAAGCTGGCAAGCGTTATCGACCTCGATCGGGGGCGACTGTTGGCTCAAGCGGACGAGGCCGAAGCGTTTATCGGCAAACTAATCCATGGCGGAACCGCAGGACCGGCAGGATTGCTCTGGGTTCGCCAAGGGGTCACCGGCATCGAAAAGCGCAGCAAAAGCGAGGAGGATGGCGAAAAACGCGTGCGCGAAAGCCTACTATCCTCGGTTCAGGGGGAAGTTGAAGCCCTGACCGGCGGGCGACGCATGGCCGAAATCGCCGCCGCATGTGAAGAAGAACTCTATAGCCTGGTTACGTCAACGCTGCGTCCCAAGAGCGGCGGTCTCTATGCGGCGGCGCTCGATGAGCGCGACAAACTGCTGAAAGAAGAAGTGCGCCTCAGCGCCGAAGTTGCCGGTCTGCGCGATGCGCTCGACAAGCGGCGCATGGCGTTAGCGCGTCTTTCTGAGCTTGAAAACCCCGAAGAAGGCGCTACCCGGCGGGAGGGCATCTCGGCCGCCGAAGCCGCAGTCGAGGCCGCCAAATCGCACAGCGAAGCCCTGAAAGCTGCTGAAGCGGAAGCTGCCCTGGCGGCAATTCACCACGACGCTGCGAAGCAGGCCCTCGATAGTTTTCGGACCGCGCTCAAACGAGCCGCCGATTTGCGCGAGCAGTCGACGATTGCGCAGCTTCGCCGCAGTGAGGTTCTCGATCGGCGCGCTTCAGCCATAGCCGAAAACGAACAAGCGATGGCCGAAGTTCAAGTGGCCGAACAGGAAGAGCGCGAAGCTCGCGAACTGCTCGCGCGGCTGGATGCGACCCTCTTGGCGCGCGACGCAGCCGAACAACTGGCCAGCCTACACAACCGGTTGAAACAAGCCGAAGTCGCCAGAACCCAGATCGAAGACGGAGAGGCAGCGCTAGCTATGCTGGCGGTGCCGGAACAGGCTGTCGAGCAACTCCAAGCGCTCGAAATCGACCTTGCCGGCCTTCGTGCAGCGCAACTGGGAACCCTGCCGACGCTACGCATGGAATACCGGGACGGCGCCGCCGATTTGGTGACCATCAATGCCAAGCCTTTGGCCCATGCAGAAGATCAAAGCTTTGCTGGCACCGTGCGCATAGATATTGCCGGCATCGGAGCCTTGACCCTGCGCTCAAATCGGCCGCAGCAAGCCAACCGGACCATCGAAGAAGCCGAAGCGAAGCGCCACAGCCTGCTTGCGGCCCTTGGTGTCGACAGCCTCATGACGGCACGCCAGCGCCTGGTTGAAGCGCGCGACAAGGCCGCCGAACTGGGCTTGGCGCGTCAGCGGCTCGGCGATCTCGCGCCCAAGGGAATACAGCAATTGCACGAGGAGCTTGCCCGACTGAGTGCCCTCGCGGCCGGGGACCTCGAACTTAAGGTCGATTCGCAACAGATCCGGCAAGATCATGCAGCAGCTCAGCAGCGTGTGACGACAACACGCAACAATGTGCGCGAGGCCCTGCCCTTGCGCAGCCATGCCGACGAGGCTGTCATGGCCGCGGAGACTGCTTACGTGACCATCCAGGCGGAACTGACCAGCCTCGAGGTCATATTGGGACCTGATGCAGCACGTGAGGAAAAGGAGCGCTTGCTGCTCACCGAGGCCACCGCACGACGAACTCTGCGCGAAGCGGCTGAAATGCGCGCTGCGCCCCTGCGCGACGGCGCTCACGATCTCACCAGCGCCGAGGCCGTTCTGCGCCGTGCCCGCTCGGTTCAGGATGCCGCCACGCAGGAGGCAGGTCAGTTGCGTGTAACTCTTGCCGATCTCAATGGCCATATTCGCACTCGGTCCGACGACGCGGTGGAAGAAGCTTGGCGCGAGGCCAGAGAAAAATTGGAAGTCGCTGAAGAGCGAGTGGGACGCTTCGAAATCGAAAAGGCCGTTCTCGACCGGCTGCGCACAACGCTGGGCGCTGCGCGCTCGGCGGCACGCGATCTATATCTCAAGCCGGTCATGTCCGAGCTGCGGCCGCTGCTCAGACTGTTATTCGACGACATCTCCATAGTGTTCGATGAGAATACACTGTTGCCGCAGACCGTTCGTCGCAATGGTCAGGACGAGGATGTCGAGAGGTTGAGTGGCGGCATGCGAGAACAGCTTTCGGTTCTGACCCGGCTGGCCTTCGCCCGTCTGCTCGCCCGCGACGGGCGACCCACACCGGTCATCCTAGATGACGCGTTGGTCTATTCCGATGACGATCGCATTGAGCGCATGTTCGACGCTTTGCATCGTCAATCACGCGATCAGCAGATTCTCGTTTTCTCCTGCCGCCAACGCGCGTTCGCAAAACTCGGCGGAAACATTTTGCAGATGAGCGACTGGCAACCGAGTCGGTCATAAGCGGAGATGAGATGGCTCTGTCCGAAATTTGTATATATGTTTCGGACAGGCTGCTTGTTGATCGTCCGAAAAACCTCTACAATTTTCGGACATGAGCAGCGACTCGCCCGATCTGAAGACAGCCATGCTTGACCGCATCCGTGCAGACGCGCCGCGCAAGGTGTGGACGCCCAGTGATTTCATGGATCTCGCCTCGCGGGACGCCGTCGATAAGGCGTTGCAGCGGTTGACGAAGGCGCAAACCCTCAGGCGAATCGATCGAGGACTCTACGATCAGCCTGGCTTCAACAAGCTCACCCAAAAAACTAACCCGCCCGATCCGCGCTCGGTCATCGACGCCGTTGGTCGACGCGACCAAACCCGGATGCTTGTTGATGGCATGACCGCAGCAAACGATCTGGGCCTGACCGACGCGGTCCCGGCAAAAATCGTGGTGCACACAGACGCCCGCCGTCGCGCGATTAAGCTCGGTAACGTCACGATCACCTTCCGTCCGACCGCGGCCAGCAAGTTGTTCTGGGCCGGGCGACCGGCGATGCGCGTCGTCCAGGCGCTTCACTGGCTCCGCGATCTCCTGGTCCGTGAAGGAGAGAGTGATCACGTCAAGCGCAAGCTCGCCAAGCTCTTCGAAGATCCAGTTGCGGGCCCGCAGCTGAAAGCTGACATCATTGCGGGTCTGACGGCGCTGCCAACCTGGATGTGGGTGTTTCTCAAGCCGCTTGTCGAAAACGACGCTGGCGTTGGTCGTTGGCATGTCGGTGATGATGATCATGCTGGTGCCGATGCTGATCATGATCGTCAGCGACAACGAACGAAGGACGGCGACGATGATCACGCAGCCATCGGCCGACGGAAGCCGAAACCGCACTCTGCCGACAAGACACGAACCGCCAAGCTCGGCGCAACCCGGACCGCGAAGACATGAATGCGGCTTTCGACGAGGTCCTCGCGGCAGGGTCGGACACGATGTTAAGCGCCTTCGATACGACGGCGCTGCGCCTCGGCACGGCATCCCAGAATATCGAAAAGGACTTCTGGGTCTGCTGGACGCTGGATGCCTTGTTCAATGGACTGAAAGAGGGGGGACCCCGCCTCCTTTTCAAGGGCGGAACCTCCTTGTCCAAAGGCTTCGGTCTGATCAACCGGTTCTCCGAGGATATCGACGTCACGGTGTTTCGGGACGACATTGGCGAACCGGCGACCATCGAGGAGCTTGACGCTCTGAGCGGTAAGAAACGCAAGGCGCGCCTCGATGCGATCAAGGACGCCTGCCAAGCCTACATCAACGGCCCGCTGCGCGCTGAGTTGACTCTGATCCTACAAGAAAGGCTCAAGGCCGCCGGCCTCGATACCGGGGCGGGACGGGTGGACGCCGACGATGCCGATCCCGATGGGCAGACGCTGCTGATCTGGTATCCGGCGGCGACGCCGCGATCGGATTATGTGCGAGCGGCGATCAAGATCGAGTCTGGCGCGAAATCCGCGCTCGATCCGAACAGCGAAGTTCCCATCAAACCCTATGTCGACGATGATCTGCCGGCGCTCGACCTGACCGTGCCGGCCGTGCGAACGGTCGACCCTGAACGCACCTTCTGGGATAAGATCGTCATCCTCCACGGATTGCGGCGCTGGTTCGACAAGCGCGGCGAGCTGCGTGGGGGCGGCCAACGCGTGTCCCGTCACTATTATGACCTGCATCGGCTCACCGCGACGTCGGCCGGCGCTGCCGCCATCGCGGATACGGCGCTCGGCGCGGACTGCGTTGCGCACGCCCGAATGTTCTTCAATCGACCGGATTTCGATCTCGCGAGCGCTGCGCCCGGCTCGTTCGCGCTCGCCCCGCATGATGCGATGATCGAGCAGTTGCGCGTCGACTACAGGGCTATGCAAGGCATGATCTTCGGCGACCCACCGAATTTCAAGGCTGTGCTCGACAGCATCAGTTTGCTCGAGAAGAATCTGAACGAGAACGGCGCGAGCGAAAGCGGGGCGGCGCGATGAAGTATCTGGAGGGGGCTATCGGCAAAGGGCAAGAGGCAGATGTGCACCGCGCGGGCGAAGCGATAGTAGCACCGCTGCGCAAACGACGACTCAGCGGCGAACTCTACGAGCGCGACCCGAAGGTAGAAGCGTTCATCGCCGGACTGGCGATCGTGTCGCGCGACGAGCTGATCGCCAGGGCTGCAATCACAAAGCGCTCCGATCCGCGCTACATTCCCAGCGAATGTCTCGTCTATTTCATCCGCGCAAGCCGCCGAGACAATGGCGAAACTTGGTTCGAGCGCCTCTATCGGACCCTGACCGAACGGGTGCTGCGCAGTCTGCTCAAGTCGGGAAGCTCTAATGGCAAGACCGAATCGCTGACACGCGGGGCCGTGCGCGACAAGGTGTTTGGCCGATTTGTCGAGCTCATCTCGGCGGATCGCGCCACCTATGTCGACAAGCTGGACTACTTCGAGGTGCGCTTCGAGGGCGCGCTCGCGAGCCTGCGGCGCGACGCGCAAGAGCAGGCCTGGCGCGACGAGAACCGTTCCCGACCGCTCGAATACGACGAGGACAGCGGTGAGCTGTCGCCGGAGGTCGAGGCGGCCGCAGGAGCCCACGACCCTTTCGCCGCGTCTGATTTCGAGGATCCGGCTTACCGGTCGCGCTTCGATGCAGCGATTGCGGCTCTACCGACAGAACAAAGCAGGATCATTCACATGCTGAGACAGGGCTTCCCCATCGACTCCAAGGAGCCAGACGTCATGACCATTGCCAAGGCCTTAGGCCGCTCCGAAAAGACAGTCCGAACCTATCGTGACAAGGCCTTCGCCGCTCTACGGGCCGCCATGGCCGATGGAGAACAGCGGTGAGTCCCGCCGGCGAACGTCCATCCCGCGAGTCCGTTCTCGACGCGTTCGCGGTCGAAAGCGAGCCTGGCCAGTCGACCTTGGAACGCTATCTGCGGCTTTACCCAGAATATGCCGGGGAGCTCGTCGACCTCTCGCGCGAGCTCAGCCGAGAAGTCTACAACGACGACGCGCCGCTGTCCTCCGCCGATCAGGCCCTCATCGACGCTGCCTGGTCGCAATACGCGGCGGCCATGCCGACGCCGACGCCCGACCCCTTCGCGGCGCTGACGGTCGATAATTGGCGTGCTGTGGCCCAGCGTCTGGACGTGCCTCGGCAGGTCGTGACCGCGCTTCGCGAGCGACGGATTTTGCTCGTCAGTATCCCGCGACGATTTCTCGGGACGTTGGCCGAGGCGGTGAGCAGCTCAGTCGCGCAGTTGGAATTGTCTTGGATCCCGGCGCACGCAGCTGCCGCGCGCAGCTATAAGGCCGACGGCAAGCCGATCGTCGGCGAGCAGGTCACCTTCGAGCAAGTGCTGATCGACGCCGGCGTCCCCGCCGAGAAGCGCGCCCGGTTGTTGGCGGAGACGGATTGATATGGACAGCGTGGAGCTCGCCAGGCAAGTCGCCGCCGAGCTTCACGCTCGCCTTGTTGCATCCGGCTCCGATCCCTGGTCGCCCTATGACTTTGCCGTCGCCGGGGCCAAGCGACGGGGGATCGATGTCGAACCAACAGCCGCTGGGGCCGCCGTCCTCAACGGTGGCCGTGCGACCTTCGTCGCCGCCGACGATCTGATCCTTCACGAGAGCGTGGGGTCGCCGTTCGAGCAAGCCTTCCTCGTCGCCCACGAGATTGGTCATGTCGAACTCGGCGACGATCCTGAGGGCCAGCCTGCGCCCACGATTGATCCCAGCCGCGCGGCCGAGCCTTCGCCTGTCGGAATGGATCGGGTTGTCGACTATGGCCGCAGGCAACGCCGTGAGGTCCAGATGGACCTGTTTGCGCGCGAGCTGCTGCTACCCCGCAACGTAGCGCGAGCGCTTCATTTGGAGGAAGGGCTCTCCGCGTCCGCTATTGCCGCGAAGCTCGGAGCGCCGTTGGAGGTCGTCGCGCAGCAACTATTCGACGCTCTGCTGCTCCCGCCGGTGCCTCCCGCGACAGCTGCGACGCATGTCGAGCGGCCGCTGAATTCGCTGCAAGCCTCGGCGGCGGCACATCGCGGCGAACCCTATCTGCTTGAGGCGGGTCCTGGGACGGGCAAGACGCAGACGTTGATCGCTCGCGTCGAAGGCCTTCTGGAAGAGGGTGTCGATCCGCGGCGCATCTTACTTCTGACCTTCTCGAACAAGGCGGCGGGCGAGATGGCGGAGCGGATCGCCCGCAAGCGGCCCGAGGCTGCTGCCGCGATGTGGATCGGCACGTTCCACGCATTCGGTCTCGATATCATCCGTCGTTTCCATGCAGAACTGGGCCTGCCGAAAGACCCGCGGATGATGGATCGGACCGAGGCGGTCGAGCTCCTCGAGGAGGAGTTCCCGCGCCTGAGGCTTATTCATTACCGCAATCTCTACGATCCGACCCAGATCATCGCCGACATGTTGGCCGCCGTCTCGAGGGCGAAAGACGAGGTAGTCGACGCCGAAACCTACGCCACGCTCGCCGACGCAATGCTTGCGAAAGCCGGGGACTCCGATACGCGCGAGGTCGCTGAACGCGCCGGCGAGGTGGCACGCGTCTACGCCGCCTATGAACAGCTCAAGCGCAACGCGCATTGTATTGATTTCGGCGATCTCGTCACTCTGCCGGTCCAGCTGCTTGAGACCGACGCGGCCATCCGCGCAACGCTACAGGCGCAATATGACCACGTCCTGGTGGATGAGTATCAGGACGTGAACCGCAGCAGTGTGCGCTTGCTGAGCGCGCTACGGAAAAATGGCCGCAATCTCTGGATGGTCGGCGATGCCAAGCAGTCGATCTATCGGTTTCGGGGCGCGTCGTCCTTCAACATGACCCGATTTGGCAAAGAGGACTTTCCTGGCGGCAAGCGCGGTCGGCTGAAGCGCAACTATCGTTCGGTGCCGGAGATCGTCGCCAGCTTCTCCGGCTTCGGGAACATGATGCGCGCGGGCGACGCGGACAGCGGTCTCGAGGCGGATCGCGACGGCAATGGTCAAAAGCCCGAACTGCGCATCGTGCAGCGGGCTGAGCAGCAGCAAGTTGCTCTTGCAGACGCGATCGAGCAGCTTCGCAGTGAGGGCTTTGCCTACCGTGACCAGGCGGTCCTGTGCACCGGCAATGAGAAGCTGGCGACGATCGGGCAGGACCTCGAACGGCTCGGTGTACCCGTCCTGTTTCTGGGCAGCCTATTCGAGCGGGCCGAGGTCAAGGATCTCCTGGCCTTGCTCTCCGTCCTCGTCGATCGGCGCGCCATGGGCCTGCTGCGTATTGCGTGCTGGCCCGAATTCACAACTTCCTTTTCTGACGTGGCGGCGATCTTCGAGCACCTGCGGGCAGCCGAGCACCTCCCCGGCAGCTGGCTTCAGAACGTCGATGCAATGCCGAGCGTAAGCGACGCCGGCCGTCAGTCGCTCTCCAAGCTTGCGATCGCGCTCAGCGGCTTCGACCAGACAGCCTCGCCCTGGACCGTGCTCGCGACGCTGTTGCTCGATCGCACGCGCATCGCCGCGCGCTTTGGCGCGTCCGAGGACCTCGCCGATCGCACGCGCGGCATCGCAATCTGGCAGTTTCTCAACTTCATGCGCGTTCAGCCGGCGGGCCGCGGACTGCCGATCACGCGCATGCTCGATCGTGTGCGCAGGCTTGTGCGCCTCGGTGACGATCGCGACCTGCGCCAATTGCCGGCGGCCGCTCAACATCTCGACGCCGTGCGTCTGATGACCATCCACGGCGCAAAGGGCCTCGAGTTCGGCGGTGTGCATATGCCGGGGCTCAACAGCGATACGATCCCGCGCACGCCGCCGGCGCCGCCATGTCCAGCGCTCGACGGCATGATTGCGGGCGCCGAAGGCAGCGCGCTCGAGGCATATCGCGCAGGGCAGGCAGAGGAGCAGGAATGCCTCTTCTACGTGGCACAGTCGCGCGCCCGCGATCGACTGATCCTTTATGCGCCGACAGAGAAGAGCAACGGTCACAGTCGACCGCTTTCGCCATTCCTCGACCGCCTCGGGAGCGCCTTGACACGGCGCTCGGTTGTCCCAGCGCGGCCGCTTCCGGTGGCGGCGGAAGCGCGGGGAGTCGAATTGGTCGTCGAAGGGCGGTTGCGCTTCGGAGCCCCGCAAGTCGCTCTGTATGAATCCTGCCCACGCCGCTTTTTCTACACCCATATCCTGCACGTCGGTGGGCGCCGAACCACTACGGCCTTTATGCACTTGCACGAGGCGGTTCGCTCGGTAGTCGAGGCGGTGATCGCGTCGGACGTGCCTGTGACCGAGCAGGAACTCATTGATCGCACCGATACTGCGCTTGCCGGCGAGGGACTCGGGGAGCATGGCTATCGCGCTGAATTCCGCGATCTCGCATTGGCGATGCTGCGTTTCTTTCTGTCGGGCCGCGTAGGAGCGATCGCTGAGGCGCCGGTGGCGGTCAGTATCAACCTCGGCGGCGAAGAGATCCTCGTCGAGCCGGACGAGGTGTTGGTGCGGCCGGACGGTGTCCGTGCCGTGCGCCGCGTCCGCACGGGTCACATGCGATCGGCCGAGAGCAAGGATGTCGGCGCGGCGGCGCTGATCCTGGCGGTCAAACAGGCCTATCCCGGCGCTGTTGCGGAGCTCGTCCATCTCTCCGACGGCGAGGCATCCGAGCTCTCCCTCTCAGACCGCGAGTTGAAGGGACGCACGGACAAGCTTTCAAAATTTCTCGGCGACATGCGCGCTGGACGGTTCCCGGCCGAGGTCTCATCGCGCACCTGCCCGAACTGCCCGGCCTTCTTCATCTGCGGACCGACACCCGACGGCCCCCTGCAAAAAAAGTTCGCCTGACCTTACCGGTCGGCGAATCTCGATCCGATTGGACCCTTAGAGCCGTGGCCCCGCCTCGGCCCAACCTAAGGACCAATCGTATGAACACTGAAGAACTTCTCGA
This sequence comes from Mesorhizobium caraganae, assembly GCF_016836705.1. Classification (GTDB taxonomy): domain Bacteria; phylum Pseudomonadota; class Alphaproteobacteria; order Rhizobiales; family Rhizobiaceae; genus Mesorhizobium; species Mesorhizobium caraganae. The sequence continues at coordinate 48,685 of NZ_JAFCGY010000012.1, forward strand.
CTACGACGACGTCGGCGACGCCCTGCGCGAAGGGCGGTCGCTGCGTCCGGCGCGGGGGTATCGCTTCCTCCTCGCCCAGGGCGATCTCAACTTCCTGTCCCGCCAGGTGAGCGATCCCGTGCCGCTCGGCCGCCAGCTGCTCGAAGCCGCCGCTCTGGACCCTCAGGACGGCTACAGCCTCTTCGCGGTCCTGCCCTCGGGCGATTTTGAGGACGTGCGGCTGAACGAACCCTTCGACCTGCGCGAGCGCGGTGCCGAGCGCTTTGTCGCCTTCCTGACTGATCGCGACTTCAAGCTGACGCTCAACGACGACGAGCTGCGCTGGGGCAAGCCCGTCATCAGCGGGGCGGTGCTCTATGGCCTTGCGAAGCCCGGCGATGGCGAGGGCGTTTTCCTTGAGGTCCCCGGCGGCGAAGACCGCTTGATCGAGCCTGGCGAGCTGATCGATCTGGCCGAGCCCGGCATCGAGCGGTTCATCACCGCGCGGCTGACGTTCGAGATCATCGTCAATTCGCGGCCGCGCAGGGTGAACGCCCGCACGGTGACGTTCGAACAGATCGTCCAGCTCGCCTTCCCGGGCCAGCACGAACCCAACGTCGTCTTCTCGATGACCTACCGGCACGCGGCGTCGACGCCGCACGCCGGTGAGCTCGGCGCTGGCGGCTCTGTCGACGTCAAGAAGAAGGGGACCGTGTTCAATGTCACACGCACTGTTCAGTCTTAATCCGGACCTCAAGCGGCTGCGGGACGAGGGCTACTTCGTCCAGCAGCGCGGTGGGTATCTCGTCATGCGCGAGGTACCCTATGTCGATGCGCACCGGCAATTGCGCATCGGCACCCTGATCTCCAGCCTCACGCTGGCCGGGGACCGGACGCGCAAGCCCGACACCCATGTCGCCCACTGGGATGGCGACTTCCCGTGTCAGGCCGATGGGTCGCCCATCCAGGGCATCGCGCACCAGACCGGCGCCTTCGATCTCGGCCATGGCCTGAAGGCGACGCATGCCTTCTCAAGCAAGCCGGCCGAGGGCTACACGGACTATCACCACAAGATGACCAGCTACGCCAACATCATCGCCGGTCCGGCCGCGGTGCTGAACCCCGGCACGACGGCCCGCACCATCCGAGAGCCTGAAGCGGAGGAGGACAGCGTCTTCAATTATGTCGAGACCGCCTCCGACCGTGTCGGGATCGGCGCCTTGGCTGAGCGGCTGGCCGGCGAGCGGGTTGCCATCATTGGCGTCGGCGGCACTGGCGGCTACATTCTGGACTTCGTCGCCAAGACGCCGGTTCGCGAGATCCGACTCTTCGACAGCGACGAATTCTTGACCCACAACGCGTTTCGGGCACCGGGCGCTCCGAGCCTGGAGGAACTGCGAGAGGCGCCAAAGAAAGTCGAATATCTGAAGGGTATCTATAGCCGGATGCATCGCAACATTGTGGCGCATGATGTGGCGCTTGGCCCGGCCAACCTCGAGCTTCTCAACGGCGTCACCTTCGCGTTCCTGTCCCTCGATGCCGGTGACGCGAAGCGGTTAATCGTGGAGAAGCTCGAGACGATTGGCGCTGCGTTCGTCGATGTCGGCATGGGCCTTGAGCTCGACGAAGGATCACTCGGCGGCATCCTACGGGTGACCGCCAGCACGCCTCAGAAGCGGGATCATATGCCTCAGCGTATTTCATTCGTCGGTGGCGGCGTGGAGGACATTTATGCGTCCAACATTCAGGTTGCGGATCTCAATGCCCTGAATGCTGTCCTCGCAGTCGTGAAGTGGAAGAAAATCCGCGGCTTCTACCGAGACCTCGAGCGCGAGCATCACTGCACTTACACCACCGACGGCAACATGCTGATCAATGGGGATCTCGAATGATGCGGCACAAACGACTCGAGCATCGTTTCGTCGAACACATCCCCGAGCGCCTTGGGGCAGGCGTGCTGTATGTGTCGATGGAATATGCGACGTCGGCTCACAGCTGCTGCTGCGGCTGCGGCGAGGAAGTTGTCACGCCGTTCACGCCGACGGATTGGAAGATGACGTTCGACGGCGAGACCATCTCGCTTCATCCGTCGATCGGCAATTGGACGCTGAAGTGCCGGTCACACTATGTGATCGACCGCGACAAGGTGGTCGAAGCTGGCCCCTGGAGCGATGAGCAAGTCGAAGCCGAGCGTCGCCGTGATCGCGCCGCCAAAGCTCGTTTCTACGGGCAATCGCCAAATGCCGCACCTCCTGCTCAGCCCGCGCTCCCAAAGGCCACATCAGGCTTCTGGCGGCGTCTCTGGAGCCGCATAGCCGGTCGGTTGTAACGATAAACTGTGGACTACATTCCATCGGAAGCATCCCGCCCGGCATTCTACTGTCTACTGCTTTTTAGGCCCATACGAATCAGTCCGACAGTCTTCCCACAAAGTAGCCCGCCAAGAACCGCCCCGCCGCAACAGTGAGGCGCTCGCTAAGCGGGGCAGCACTGGCTCTCTGAGCCGGCGCCCAAATAAGAGCTAACCTCGAAAGGAGGGAAACCAGCATGGCCATCGCGAGCCGATCCACCCTCGTTGTTCACGGCCGTCTCGCCGTGCGGGAATGCCGCCTGGCGGCGGCGCGCGACTGTCGTCATGGCCTGCAGGTCATGTCCTTCGAGCAAGCGGCGGTGCGGCTCGCCGGAGGTTTCGTCCGGCCGATTGATGACGAAAGCCTGAGCGCCGCGATCCAGAAGGTCCTGCCGGCAACGCCAATGGGCGAGCTGGAGAGCATCAAATCGCTGCCCGGCATGATCGACGCAGCTGCGGACACCCTGCACAAGGCGTGGCGCGCGGGCATAGACCTCGCAGCGCGAGCGGTCGATCATCCGCGCCTCGAGGCCATCGCACGCCTGGAAGCTGCCGTCCTCGACCAACTTCCGGCCGGCATGATACGCCCCGTCGACATCGTCGCCGCGGCGACCGGCCGCGTCGGCCATGCGCCGGCTACCATCGGTGCGATGGAAATCGTCGGCCTCACCGAACTCTCGCCCTGCTGGAGACCGTTGCTCCGAGCCCTCACCGCGCAGATCCCGGTGCAGTGGACGGCCGGCCCGAGGAGCGTTCCCTCGTGGCTGGAAGGCACGGGCGTTACCGTCTCGCGCGCGCCGGCGCAAACGGCGGAAATCAGCGCTGTGAGCGCGGCGACGGCTTATCACGAGGCCATCGAGGCGATGCGCTGGGCGCGGAGCCTGCTCGCCTCGGGCGTGTCGCCCTCGCAGATCGCCATCGCGACCGCGTCTCCCGCCGACTATGACGATCATTTCCTGGCCCTGCGCGCCGACGCCAATATCGACCTGCACTTCGTCCATGGCGTCCGAACCGTGACCACCCGCGAGGGGCAGGCGGCCGCAGCGTTGGCGGACATCGTCGTTCGCGGCCTGTCGCAGTCGCGCTTGCGTCGCCTGACGGCGCTTTGCCGGGACAAAGGCCCTTTCGCGGCCCTGCCCGAAGGCTGGTTGCGCGTCCTGCCGACTGATGCCCCCCTGTCGACACCCAGCGCCTGGAACCGCCTGCTCGCCCGGCTGAGGCCAGAAGAATGGCCGGACGACGCGGATCACACCCCGACCTTACGCGCGGCCATCGACCTGCTCACCAAGGGGGCCGACGCAGCACCGGAGATCGGTGAGGCCTTTCTTAAGGGCCGCGCGCTCGCCATCTGGCGCAAGGGCCTCCTCGCCGGGCCGGCGGCCTCGATCGACACCACCCTCGAAACCCTGAAGCAGGATGACGGGCTGGAGTCGTGCGTGTCCGTCGGCTGGATGCCTGCGAGCGCGCTAGCAGCCTCGCCGCGGCGCTTTGTGCGGCTGATCGGCCTCAACTCTTCGCACTGGCCGCGCGGAATTTCCGAGGACCGGCTGATCCCGGACCATATCATCCCCACTGCCGAGCTCGACCCGCTCCCAGTGAGCCTGGCCGATCGCCGAGACTTCGAGACGATCCTGGCAACGACGACCGGCGAAGTCGTCCTCTCGCGCGCCCGTCGCGACAGCGACGGACGGCTGCTGGGACGCAGCCCCCTCCTCGCTGCGCACGGTCGGGAAATCTATCTCCGTCGCAACGCCGTTCCGATCCATGCCTTTAGCGAAACCGACCGCCTCATGGCCAGGCCGCAGGAGTTTAGCGCCGACCGGCAGGCGCTCAGCGCGCAAGGCTGCTGGCGTGACTGGCGGCGCACCGAGATCACGCCGCATGACGGCCTCATCCGGCCCGATCATCCGCTCATTCTCGCAATCCTGGCCCGCACCCAATCGGCCAGCTCACTCCGGCGTCTGCTGCGCAACCCGCTGAGCTTTGCCTGGGTCTATGCCTTCGGCTGGCGCGTGCCAGAAAGCACCATCGAACCGCTCGTGCTCGACGCGCTCGGCGTCGGCGATCTGGTTCACATGGTTCTCGATCGCGCCTTACGTCATCTGGAGAACGCCGGTGGATTGGTGTTCGCCGACGCCGCGGCGATCACGGCGACGGTTGACCGGGCCGCGGTGCTTGTCGCCGCCGATTGGGAAAGCGAACGTGCGGTCCCGCCCGCCGTCATCTGGGAGCGCACCCTGGGTGATGCCCGGCTGACGGCGGAGCGGGCTCTTGCCTATGGCGATGTGCTTCTGCCGGGTGCTCGCTCCTATGGCGAGGTGCCGTTCGGCGGGGCCGAGCCCAAGTCGGACGCGCAGACGCCGTGGGATCCCAATGTGCCGGTCACGATTCCCGACACGGGTTTCAATATCGCCGGCTATATTGACAGGCTTGACATCGCAGGCGACGGCAAGCGCGCGCTGGTCCGCGACTACAAGACCGGCCGTCCTCCGCGAGGCGACATCCGGCTGAACGGCGGCCGCGAGCTTCAGCGCTGCCTCTATGCCTTCGCGGTGAAGGCGCTGCTGGGCGATGAGGTCGCGATCAGCGCCTCGCTGCTCTACCCGCGTGAGCCAATCAACCTCCAGCTCGAAGATCCGGACGCGGTCCTCGCTGAGATCACTGACTATCTGTGCGCGGCGAGGAGCAGCTTCGCCGGCGGTGCCGCGCTGCCAGGCCCCGACACCGGCGGCGACTATGACGATCTCGCCTTTGCCCTGCCGGCGAATGCCAGCGCCACCTATTGCAAACGCAAAATGCCGGCCGCGACCGAACGGCTCGGTCAAGTCACTCAAATCTGGGAGGCGGAATAATGAGCAGCGTGTCTAGGGCCCTCAAGGATGACGATGCGCGACGCGACGCGATCAGTCTCCATGATCGCTCGATCCTGGTCGAAGCTGGCGCAGGCTCCGGCAAAACTGCCGTCATGGCCGGACGCATCGCCGTCATGCTCGCGGAGGGCGTCCCCCCGCGCGCCATCGCCGCCGTCACCTTTACAGAGCTAGCAGCCAGTGAGCTGCTTTCGCGCGTGCGCGAAATTGTTGCCGATCTTGCGGTCGGCAACATCTCGACCGAGCTGCGCGTGGCGCTGCCCGGTGGCTTGTCGCAGGCGCAGCGCGACAATCTCGCCGCCGCGACCGCCGTGATCGACGAAATCACCTGCTCGACCATTCACGGCTTCTGCCAGCGTCTGATAAAGCCCTATCCGGCCGAAGCCGACATCGATCCTGGCGCCGGCGTCATGGATCGCAACCAGGCCGATCTCACCTTCCTTGAGATCGTCGATGGCTGGCTGCGCGAGCGTTTGTCCGGCGATCAGGACGGCATCCTAGCCGAAATGGTCCTGCACAGCCCCGGTGAAACCGTGGCGCTCGTCCACAAGATCGCTGAGAATCTGCGCCGCTGCCGCACCCTCGCAGCGCCACCCGTCTCGCCGCTTGACGGTCATCTGACAGACTTTCGGCAGGCGACGGCGGATTTCGCGGCCTTCATGCGCGGGGCAGCGGCGACCGAGCCGGAAACGGTCGCGATCGTCCAGCGGCTGGCCGAGATGGCGACCGCGCTGGCGGCCGGTCCCGATCCCGCAACGCCCTCCGGCCTGGTCCAGCTTCTGACCTTGCGTCCGCACCCGGATCTTTGCACCAAGGCAGGCGCCTTCCTCTCCTATCGCAAGAAGGGCAAATGGACCGAAGCGGCGAAGCGCGCTGGCCTCTCCAAGGCCGACGGCGATCGGCTGAACGATGCAGCCGAGGTCCAATACACCGCCTGCTGCGCGGAGTGGGATGTGCTTCTCCAGTCCGCTGCCAGCCAGGTTCTGGAGGCGCTGATCGACGACGCGCGTCCGATCCTGCAGCGCTATCGCAATTACAAGCGGGCGAGTGCCCAGCTCGACTTCGATGACCTGATCTTCGCGGCGCGCGACCTGCTGCGCGACCATAACGATGTCCGGCGCGCGCTGGGACAGCGCTTCGCGCGTGTCCTCGTCGATGAGTTCCAGGACACCGATCCCGTGCAAACCGAGATCTTCTGGCGGCTGTGCGGCGATCCGGTCGACGACGTTGACGACTGGACACGGTTCCGGATCCGGCCGGGCGCTCTGTTTCTGGTCGGCGACCCCAAGCAAGCGATCTATCGCTTCCGCGGCGCCGACGTCGGCGCCTATGTGCAGGCTCGCGATGCCTTTCGCACGCAGGACCCCGACAGCCTTCTGTCGATCTCCACCAATTTCCGTTCCTGCGCCTCGATCCTCACCTTCGTCAACGAGCGCTTCGAGGCGGTGCTCTCGGCCGATGGCCAGCCCGGTTTTACCGCTCTCGACCCTTTTCACGACGATCGCGGCGACCTGTGCGTGGCGGCCATCGACGTGGCCGTGGCGGACGAAAACGGCAAGGCCAGCGCCGAGCGGCAGCGCGATGCCGAGGCCGATGCCATCGCCGATCTGTGCGTGCGCCTGATTGATACCCATCCCATTGTCGACCGGCGCAGCGGGACGGAACGTCCTTGCCAGCCCGGCGATATCGCTTTGCTGGCCCCGACCGGCGCAGAGCTGTGGCGCTATGAGGAGGCGCTCGAACGCCTCGGCATTCCGGTGGCGACACAAGCCGGCAAGGGTCTCTTCCGCCGCCAGGAAATCCAGGACCTGATCGCGCTGACCCGCGTTCTCGCCGACCGGCGCGACACGCTGGCGCTTGGCGCGCTGCTGCGCGGCCCGCTAGTCGGCCTCACCGAAGAGGAACTCCTGGACATTGTCTGGGCGCTGCCGCGTTCCGAAGAACAGCCCGACCGAATTCCCCGTCTCGACCTCGGCGTCGATCCAGCCGCCATCGTTCATCCGCTTGCACGAGAGACCATCGAAAAGCTGCAGACGCTCTACCGCCGCAGCAACAGCACGACGCCGCACGAATTGCTCTCGCAGGCCGTGGACATGATGCGCGTTCGGCCGCTCCTTCTCGCGCGTCATCGCGGCCAGGCCGAACGCGCGCTCGCCAATGTTGATCTCTATTTGAGCCTGTCGACCAGCTACTCCATTCGCGGTCTTCGCGCCTTCGCCGAGGCGATGACCGCAGCCTGGACCGACGAGGCGCGCGCAGTGGAGGGTCGGCCAGATGCGCAGGAAGAAGCCGTCGCGCTCTTCACCATGCACGCGGCCAAAGGCCTCGAGTGGCCAATCGTCATCCCGGTCAACACCATGACGGGCGTCATGGCGCCCGACAGTGCGGTCATCGACCGTCAGACGGACACCTTCTATTGCCCGGTCCTGGGCGTCGCGCCGGACGGCTACGAAGCCGCGCGCCAGGCTGAGAAAGACGAGCTGGATCGGGAGCGCGTCCGCCTCTGGTACGTGGCCGCCACGCGCGCCCGCGAACTTCTCATCCTGCCCCGGCTCGACACAACGCCGTCGAAGTCCGCTTGGATCGGTCTCGTCGATCTTTCGCTGGCCGAACTCCCCGGCCTGGACCTCTCGCATCTGCCCGCCGACGTCGCGACGGCAGCCAACGGAGCGGCCAATACCCAAACTCGCGCAATCTTCGCCACGGAAGCCGAAGCCATTGCCGCGCGGCAGGCGCGGCTGACCTGGCTTGCGCCCAGCCGGGATGAGAACACCGCCGGAGCCGTGCTGCAGGAAGAAGAGGCCAGGATCTGGACCGGATCGGCTGATGACCAGCCAGCCGAACTGGAAGCCGCTGTTCTGGTTCAAGGAAGCCGCGAACGCGGACTGATCCTGCACAAGCTCATAGAAGAGGTGCTGACCAGGGAAACCAATGAGGCAAAGGCAGCCCTTGCAGACCGAGCCACCATACTCATCCGCGCCCTCGGCCGGTTTCCGGTCGCCGACCCGGCGACGGGACTGTCTGCCGAGGAACTGGCGGGCTGTGTCGTCCAGACCCTTGCCCTGCCCCAAATCGCGGTCTTGCGGCCGGATCTCCTGGCCGAGTTTCCCGTCTATGCCGCGCATGCGGACGATAGGATGGAAACGGCAACGGCCGGAATCGCGGATGCCCTAACTCTGACGTCTGAAGGCCGTCCCGCCGTCGTCGTCGATTGGAAGAGCGACGTGGCGCCCGATCCCCAGACACTCGACCACTACCGCGCGCAGGTTCGGGCCTATCTCGACATGACCGGAGCCGAGCGCGGTCTGATCGTGCTGATGACCATAGGTGCGGTGATCGGTGTCGGGCCGACAGCCCAGCCGATGGCGGCCTGATCGGAGGGACTGTGCATGCCATCAGCGTCTAGCGACGGTCGACGCATATGGGCTTGCCGCCGCTATCGACGATCTGCCGGCCTCCTCTCGGTTTTTTCTGGCGAATGCCAAGGCTCGATACCGGCTGCCGTGATCTCACTGATTGGCTGAGTTCTGTCGCAGATCCCCACGACGGCGGACTTGAAGAGCAACAGATACATTAGCATGAGATGTCTGGATTGATTGGTCGGCTTAACCGAGCCTCAGTACGCCGTCGGTAAAAGGCATGAAGACTGGGTATATTTGGGGGAGCGATTTGGCAGGCAAAATCTATGTCATCATGACGGGGAACGAAAACAGCCTTTGGTCTCGGTGCCTCAGCGAGAGCCTCGTAGCCCTCGAATTTGGCAAGACCTATTTTGATCCATGGCGCGCAGAAGACTACGATAGCTATCTGGAGGTTACGAAAGCTGACGCCGCCAAAGACGACTCAGAGGCCGACGTCAAAGGTCGGGCGACGCTCTGGTTCAATCGAGGTAACGACCTGACGCGCAGCGAAGGCGATCTCTGGCTCCACAGAGACAAGAACAGCGATAGTCTCTATTGGGCCCAGACGACGAGTGCCGATCCGGTTTTTGATCACTCCGATCCCGACAGCGTTATGCTCGCGAAGCCTGTCACCAAGTGGTCCCGCCATGACAAGAAAGAGAAGCCGTTGTCATGGAAGACGATCCATCCCGTCGCGAAGGACTATATCTCCTCAATGGCAGCCATGTTCAGCGTCGCCAATGCGGATATGAAAGGCTATGTGCAGGCGCTCATCGACGGAGGTGACCTCACTCCGTGGCATTCGCGCCCAAAGTGGGAAGAACGCCTCGGCGTGCACAAAGGGAAGACCCTCGGATCGAGCGTGTCGCTGCATGAGCTCACTCTCGCAAACCTCATGCTCTCGATCACGGGCGCGGTTGCGAATTCGAATGGCCAGAAGGTCTTCAAAACCTTGAAGAACAAGGAACTCCATTGTTCCGAGGCCGAGATGAAGGCTCATCTTGCCAACCTCTACGAGGAGCAGAAGGGGAAATGCGCCATCACCGGCCTTACGATGCATCTGCATGGGCAGGACGATTGCGATAGCGATATGCTTGTTTCTCCAGACCGGATTGACAGCTACGGCCACTATTCGATCGGCAATGTTCAGCTCGTCTGCCGTTTCGTGAATTTCTGGAAGATGGCTCAGGATAATAACCGCTTTGCCGAACTCCTGGACCGCGTGGTGGCCAACCGGCTCGCAGATACGTTGTAGCCGCGCGCATCGACCCTCCTGTCTCGCACGTTCAAGATGACAAGGCGCAGTTCATTATCGTGCCGCAGGAAGTGACCGTCGAAACTAGCCAAGCGTTCGTTCGCGACTTCGAAAGTTGGACGATCACAAACGGATTTCGAGATTTGGTTGAGACCTTCTCAGTGTTCCTCGTGGCGGTGTTTTCGATCGCGTACATCCTTGAACGGGGCACGGTGCTTAAAGAGGATCACGACAAGGCGATACGAAAATTCGATCGCGGCGGAGTGGAGGCTCAGCTTGCGGCGCTTACAAAGACGCTTGGGCTAGACGGAGGGTTTTCACAGATGTTTGTGTCCTTGAACAGCGCGCGGAAATGCATGGCACATCGCAGGGGCATCGTGAGTTTGGAAGACACCGGCCCGCTAGAGGAGTCGTTCGTACTACGCTGGCGCACGAGGTCATTGATGCTGGAGGATGAAGGCGATGCAACCTTAGCGCCGTATCGTGACGAACCGCTTTATGTCGAAAAGGGAGAAGCGATCCTTTACGCGGAAGTTGAGCGGACAACGGTGTTTAGCCTCGGGGAGCAAATTCGCCTCAGTCGGCACGATCTTTCGGAGATTTGCTACGGCGTGATGATTGCGACCGAATGCGTTCGCGAACGTCTGATCAATCTCGGAAGGAAGCAAGGGAAGATCGTCGACAAAAGCCCGCCTTTGGAAAGTCGACCGTGATGTTCATTCGAGATTACCCCGGCATCAATACCGTCAAAGTAGGACGGCTTTTTCTTAAGCCGGGAGATGTTTACGAGACAATCACGCAATCCTGTCGCATGGTCTTTCATGAGGCCAGCGACCGGTCGCTTCCGCTAGGCCGCGCTGGCTCAGCAACGTTGGTCCGATATGCGGGTGTGAACTACGTCGTCGCCACGAGACATCAGTTGGGCATAGCCCGTGGTGCAAGCGTGCCAACGAACATTCTCGATACGATCAGGATAGGGAGCGGCAAGGGGCTACTTTCAAACATCCCACTAAAGGCCTGCATCTTCGAACTTTCGAATGTGGACGAAGAGTACCACGACGTCCTGCTTTTCAAGGCGGCGGACACTTGGAAAACTCAGCATTCTGACCAGCCGTTTTTCTATCCTCTTGCGCCATTCTCTAAGGCCAACCGGGTCAAGTCCTTCTTGGTCGGCTACCCGACAATCGAAGGCGTGATGGATGAGTACCTAGAAGGTTTCGTCCCCGAACAACCTGGCTCCATTCACATCAAGCGAGCGATCTCTGACTGCGATCTAGACAAGAGCTACCTGACAAATGTCGAATTTTACCGGCGCTACCTTAATGTTCGCGAGCGGCCGGTTGTCGACGGCTACAGCGGCGGAGCGGTGTTTTCGCTGACTGGCGAATTGGAGAATTTGGAAATCGTACTGGACGGAATCGTGGTGCGCGCTGGCGCACAACACATCCACGTCGTAGACGCTGACTATCTCTTAAAAATCATTACGGACCAATCGAAACGGGGCTGAACGCCGACACGGCCGATGGAAGGTCCGATGCCGTAGGCCATTGCTACTCGTCAGCCAACTGTGACGCCTCCCCAAGGGTCGGGATGATGGACGCCAGCGGGCCTTCGACATCGATCCCGTAGCGACCCGCCAGCGCCGCCACTTGGTGCCCTACGGTTGCCCGGAACGCTCCCAACGCCACAAAGAAGGCCGGACGGGCATGGCTCCCGCGCCACTGATAATCGAAGTGGCGATAATCCTCGTGCTGCTCATCATGGAACCGTCGCCCGGCGTCACGGATCGCGCGAAGAGGCACGACGGCGAACGCGTCGGCGGAAAGCGCTTGAAGAGTCTTGGTGCCTTCCTCGCGTATCTGGTGGATCGAATGCCCCACCTCTGCCTCGGTCTCCATATCGAAGGGATTGTAGAGGACGCGTCGATCTTCGAGAAACACGAGGAAGCGGCGTACGATTTCTGTCTCTGAGGGGCCGGGGTCCGACCAAGACACGCCGAAGACAGGTGTACTGATACCGGTTACCCGGCGTGCGGTCTCAGCAGTGACCTTGCTGCTCTTGCGGAAGAGATTGCGCATACCGCCTCCTAGCCGACCCTAAGTCTGGCCTGCTTCAAATGAGGTTGATGCTCGGTCGGCCGAAGCGAATGAGCAGCCATCGCGGCAATGAAAACCTCGGGCGTTTTCAGGTAGCGCTCCAGCTTGTTCTCCCTCATGAGCACTACGAACAGAGCGCACGTTTTCGCCTGACAATTGACCGACTTGCTAGGGTTGAACTCTATGTCAGTGAAACCGGCATACCGCATTTCGCCGTCCACTCGATTTTTGAGCCATACACGGTGAGGAAAGATGGCATTGAGATAAAGCCAATCGTAGAACACGGTCGTGGGTTCTAGCGGGAACTCGAAGCCGTCGAATTTGAAGCCCACCAGTGCGCCGGAATCGCGGAGTCGTGGCTCGCGCTTCGCATCGCGCGGTTCAACCTCGTACAGATCGGTGTACGGTCCGCCGCGCTCGAATACCTTACTTCCCTGAAAGGCGTTCTCCAGCGGTATCTCGCCGATGCTGGTCATCACGCGCAGGTGAAACGCGCTAAGATGCCGGCCGGCGACTTCATCAGACTTGCTAGACACTTCTAGCAGCGGCGCATATCCGGCTTTCTTGGCGGCCTCATGCAGCGACCGGATATTCTTCTTCTTCTTCTGAACCTCAGCGAAGCCACCGGCCCACGGAATTTCGAAATCCAATCGCCTGACGTAACCTTCGTCCTCGGTCGCAGGGATAAAGACTGGTCTCTCAGCCATTCTAAATGTTCCTTATTAAGCCGAGTGGGATGACATGGGGAACCAACACCTCGTATTTCTCCGCCTGCGTGAGACGCGTCTTAATCGCCGGGTCCTACCAGTCCGTTCGGGTGTAAAGTATCTCAAAATCGATTAGCGTTCAGCCTCTCCGATAGGAACCGATTCGACGCCAGCTTTGTTCGCGACATCGTTGGTGAAACGAACACCCGTGAACTGCATCACCGAGGGGTGTATTTGCAGAAAGATCGTGTCCGTGATCCTCCCATCCTGCCGGGCAACGTACTCCATCGGATGGGTGCTACGAAAGCAAAGGTGGACGTAGTTGCCCATTCCCTTCAACGCGTCGGCGTCCCGACTCCATTCATTGCCGCCCGGTGCCGGAACCTTGACCTTCTTCTGGTCAAGCTGCGCGAGTGGATAGAGTCCTCCCATTTCTTTAATCACCGGCAGGTTCCTCCGATCAGTGAAGTGATAGAGCAGCGGCACCTTTTCAAGAGTATCAATTGCCATGTTCCCCTCCGTCGCAGGCCGGTAGCGGCCTTGCCCCACACGGGTGGAATCTTACGGCAGTCATCGCCCGAACGCCATGATCCGAGCCAAGGTGTTCAGATTGGCGACGGTCCTCAATTGTTCTATACGATGAAAATAGAATTCTACATCGCCAACTATGGTTCGAAATCGTCGTGCACGGCAGCTCCATAACGATCACCATCCCAGACATCGAAAGCATGACCGACGACGAGTTAGAACAGCTTGCGCGAATGCGAGACGGCCGATGGAGCGCGCAGACCAAGCGCTTATGCGCCGGTTCAACACCGATAAGCTCAATCTCAATCGGGCATGGGCTGGCACCTGGCAGGGCTGGACATGCCCATGCTGCCGGAGGACAAAGCCGCAGATTGCGAGACTCACGACATCCGGCGTCCTGCTATGTCAACTTGAATTGCACCACGACCACTTAGGCGATAAGGCCGGGAAGCTATTCGAGGAAATCAACCAGAAGTCGGACGATCGCGAGTTCAACATCCAAGTGTCGCATGCCAAGTACGGCATGCTCCAGTTCTTGGAACGCTTCGAACGAACGCTCATCTGTATCGACTGCAATCTGGCAGAGGGAAGCGCTAAGGCGGCACTCGACAGCGCCGTGGATTGGGACTTCACTTTCTCACCGAAAGAAATCACCGGGTTTATTCGCGCCACCGACAACGGTGTCCATACAGTCGATTTTGAGGCGGCACGCACGACGTGGGAGCGGGTGAAGCCAGACATCGCGGATCGCCTCGATTTTGCTGAGCGGATGGCAATACGGTTCGCCAAGGGGAAGAACCGTCGCGAAGTGGCGATCGGGATGCGGGCCGATTTCTGGATCGATGACCGGGCGCTGGTATGGGCGCAGGTTACAGACGCATTGCCGCACCTAGACCGTGGCAGCATCGGCATGAAAGTACTTGCCCGATCGGTTGCGCGGGACGCCGTTGGCAAATCAGCAAAACGGAAGGTGAAGCCTGCCGGCAAGCCGCCCACCGATGCTGAGTTCGCCGATGTAGGGGGCCAGAACGGCGAACAAAAGCATTGGAATGCTGTAAGCGAGGATTGGACGTGCGGGTGCTGTAAGCGCGCCAAGCGGGAGATATGCAGGAAGTCGAACAAGGGAAAATGGACGGCGCACATCCACATCATTCGGGATTGGATTGCGGAGGAGGATGTCAGCAACCTCTACTGGCGCGGTGGCGACATGACGGGTGGAATGGTAATCGGCTCCCATGTCACTGTGCTCATCTGCCAAGACTGCCGGAATATCATTTCTGAGGTCCAGCGTCGTGATGGCACGCTGGAGGAGTCGAGCTTGACGCTCGGGGAGGTAGAGGCTGCTATCGTCGCAATTGCCCCTAACCAGATGCACGATGTTGACTATGAGTGGGCAATCGAGACGGCGCGGAACAACCGCGATCTTGTTGCAGCCGTGGACGAGGATCACCGGCACGCACGCGATGCCCTTGCAAAGTTGGCTCGTGCCAAATGGCTCATGAAAGCGGTTCCATGTTCTTTTGAGAAGGCACGCTGCTTCATGGGTTACGAGCACGCAAAGGCGGAAGACGTCGATCTAGAGGAAGGCGACGCCTACATGGATTAGCTGCTAGGTGAAGGCCTCAGATTTGAGGAGAGCAACGCAGTAGAACGGGATTTGCGGAGGGCATTAACCTGGGCAAACCTTTCGTCCCCGTGGGCCGAATGCCGCCTAAGGGTAGGTTGGAGGGATCCTCATTCAGGCACCTCGGATCGGACATCGAGATCACAGCCTTCGATTTCATCGTCCTCCTCGAGCACCCCGCTTGTCGCAATTGGAATGTCGCCAGGCAGAAGCCGTTCCTTGCTCAGCAGCCCGGCATCCTCGAGCGCCTCGATATCCGGCAGGTCGCGTAGCGTGTCGAGGCCGAACTCGAGTAGGAACGCCTTTGTCGTGACATAGGTGTAGGGGGCGCCAGGTGTCGGACTGCGCGGACCGCAGGCGATCAGCTTCGCCCCGCGCAGATGACCGATGAGATCGCGCGAAACTTCCTTACCAAAAAAGCTCGATAGTTCTCCGCGCGTGATCGGCTGGAAATAAGCGATGCACATCAGCACCAGCACGTCCGACTGCGTCAGGTCTACGGCACGCCCGTTCCCGCCGGCGGCTGTGCCAAATGCACTGCGGATGGCGTCGGCATAGGCCGGGCGGGTCAGGTGCCTCCAGCCGCCGGCGACCGTGGCCAGGTCGTAGGGCCGGCCTCGCAACTCCCCGCGGATGTCGTCGATCAGCAGATCGATGCTGCAGCTTTTTCCAACGATGCGGGCGAGCATGTCGCGAGTGACAGGCTCGCTGGCAGCAAAAGACGCGCACGTCGTTTGGTTCGCCAGCCACCATTGCTGCCCCTCATTTTCGTCGCCCTGGACCGAGACTGGAAGTCGTTCCCTGCACAGCGAAAAACAGGGGACCTTATGTAACGTCAAGCACAGATTTTCTGATGGCTGATGGCTTGTCGATTTGACCACGGCGACAATTTAGCCCCGGAACGTCCGGGCGCGCGGCATCTCGCATTCGGATCGATTTAGATGCCCGAATTTTTCATGTTAATGCGGCCTTAATAATCCGCAGCTAATGTGAGTGGGAACGCGTATTCAGTTCGAGTAGCTCTGCAAAAAGCCCGCCGCTCTTGCCCTCAAGAGTGGCGGGTTTTTCGGCTGTGAAACGCTGGCGCGGAGAAGGCGGTGCTTCAGTCAATCTAATCGCTGCGCCGCAAACAGGTCGCGACCGGCGGGCAGCAGGACATCGTCGGCAAGCCGTTGTTTTTACAGCAGCGCGTCACGATCGCCCACTGGTTTTGCCAAGCCGTCATTCGGAGTTCCATTGCGTTCAGGCCGGACTGAATCCGGCGCGCATCGTTAGATGTCCGCCCATCCTTCTGCAGCACCTCGAGAATGGAGATATCAATCCTATTGAGCGGCATTTTTCGTGAATCCTGCGAATATCCTGCTATTTCGCGCAACGATTATCGAAACCTGCCAGTTCGCGCAAGCGCATTCGCAAACACCTGCGCAGCAATTCGTGGTTCACTCCACCAATACAGGGAACGAGCCCAAAAGGGCCGGATCAGGAGAAGACAATGCGCGTCGGCTGTCCCAAGGAAATCAAGAACCACGAATATCGCGTCGGCCTCACACCCGGCTCGGTCCGCGAATATGTCGCCCATGGCCATGAAGTGCTGGTCGAGACCGGCGCCGGCGCCGGCATCGGCGCCGATGACAACGCCTACCGCGCCGCCGGTGCCACGATGGCCAAGACGGCCGCAGATGTGTTTGCCAAGTCCGACATGATCGTCAAGGTGAAGGAGCCGCAGCCCAACGAATGGGTCCAGCTTCGCGACGGACAGATCCTCTACACCTATCTCCACTTCGCTCCGGATCCCGAGCAGACCAAAGGCCTGCTGGCCTCCGGCGTGACCGCGATCGCCTACGAAACCGTGACCGATGACCGCGGCGGCCTGCCGCTGCTGGCGCCGATGTCGGAAGTCGCCGGTCGCCTGTCGATCCAGGCCGGCGCCACGGCGCTGCAGAAGGCCAATGGCGGCCGCGGCGTGCTGCTCGGCGGCGTGCCCGGCGTGTTGCCCGGCAAGGTCACGGTGCTCGGCGGCGGGGTCGTCGGTCTGCATGCCGCCCGCATGGCGGCCGGCCTTGGCGCCGACGTCACCATCATCGACCGCTCGATTCCGCGCCTGCGTCAGCTCGACGACCTCTTCGCCGGTCGCGTCCACACCCGTTACTCGACCGTTGAGGCGCTCGAGGAAGAGTGCTTTTCGGCCGACATCATCGTCGGCGCCGTGCTCATTCCGGGCGCCGCGGCACCCAAGCTGGTTTCGCGCGAAATGCTGTCCGGCATGAAGAAGGGCTCGGTGCTTGTCGACGTCGCCATCGACCAGGGTGGCTGCTTCGAGACCTCGCATGCCACCACCCATGCCGAGCCGACCTACGAGGTTGACGGTGTCATCCATTACTGCGTCGCCAACATGCCCGGCGCGGTGCCGGTCACCTCGGCCCATGCGCTTAACAACGCGACGCTTCACTATGGCCTGCAGCTTGCCGACAAGGGCCTGAAGGCGCTGGTCGACGACCACCATTTGCGCAACGGCCTGAATGTCCACAAAGGCAAGATCACCAACCGCGCGGTGGCCGAAGCGCTCGGTTACGAGCTGGTCGAGCCCAAGGCGGTACTGGCGGCCTGATTCCAGTTACAACAGTTTCCTCCCTGTCTCGCCCGCCGGTTCGTTCCGGCGGGCGCTTTTTCTTGGCGATGATTGGCCAGAGGCGTCTTCCCCTCCCTTTCCGTCAATGTCGCGGTGCAACTCGTCGGGGCGAAACGCTAGTCGACGATGAAGCTGAAGCGCAATCCGAACCTGGACATCGCCAGCCCCCGGCTTTTCCTGATGCGACGGGTACCAGGGCCCCTTCGATATCACGGCAGGTGGTCTATCAGTTGATTCACATACTGGTGGAGACCGATATGCTGAGAAAGATCGGCTGCTGCTCATGTGCATTGGGCTTCGCCGCTGATGCCATCGATCAGTAGATCAGGACATCTCAACATCAATGTAGGTTGCGGCACCAACCGTCACACATCGGCACTCACGACGATCCATATGCGCCGTGATGATAGATCAATGCCGGGCCCGGCTCTCCGCTCACCACATGTCGGACGCTCCCGAGCACAAGTGCGTGGCTATGTCGTATGATCGAGAAGGTCGGGTCTCACCGGCATCGCAAGCGCAGCGGTGAAGCCGCGGACTGGAATCGGGCATGTCGCCGAACGACGTGCGGAAACGGATCGGTTTACTGCCCTTGCTCGTCTGAGCTCGATTCGCTGGCAACAGCGCCGTTCGGCGGCAAAGCTTGCCGCTTGCGTCGCAACGAGCTGGGCATCCGTCTGCCTGCGCGTATCCAGCAAGCGATGATCGGCTTCATCGAGGGTCCAGTAGCGGATCAGGGTGGCGCACTCAGCGGCGATCAAGCCATCGGCTTTCGGAAAGACCGGCGACGCTTCGTCTCAACGACTATTCCGGTCGGGCTGTCGGCCGTTTTCTTCGCCTTGAAAACGGCCGTTTGCTTCGGTTTCGGTTTGGGTGGCGCTTCAGGCTCTGCCCTTGGCTCCGGCGTTTGCTTGGGCTCTTGCTTGTCCTTGCGGCACAGCAAAGCCTTGGCGGTGGCCGCGTCCGCATCCGATACCTCGCCGGCCGGCTCGCCATCGAGATCGACCCGCGCGGCGCCGGCATCCAGTCTCGCCAAGTATCTGGCTATCCTGGTATAGGCGCGCAGGGCTCTCCTCAATTCATCATCAGACAGTTCGCCATCAAGCGCGCGAATGTCTTGATGGATGCCGATCTTGAGCGGCCTGGGGGCTTTCGGATTGAACGCCGCAGGCCACTTTGCCGATAGATGGCGGAAAAGCTGTGCGGGCGATTTCCCTCGGCTAGCGGTCGACATGATCAAGCCTCGCCCGATTTGTTTTCGTTCCCAATTCTGACCCTTCGTAGCACGCATATATGCAATGATTATGGGCGTCTGAGAAAAATGGGCATTCGTCCCGCACGCAAAGCAGCGGGCCCTGGCTCCTCTAGATCGAGTACCGTTGCCCGGATTCCGAGATACATGAGATGTCGCTTCCAACCTCTCGCGACTTCTGAGGAACGGAAACGATCAATCGGACGGCGACCTCGCGAACGCGCAAGAACTGTAGGACTGGCGCTTTCGAGCCTGGAATTCCCTGGCTCCTCAACGCACAAGGCACGACTATGGTCGACCCTGTTGCAGACGGCGAAGGTACGTCCGCGCGGTGACGGGCACGGCCCGGGGGGATCCGTCCGTTGAACAGGCCGTTGATGTAGCTCTTCCCGTCGGCCGCCCACTCTTTCCGATCCGTCGGAAGAAAACCGATTGCGGGGTCGGCCAAGCGACAGCCGCAGACTAAGCGTGTCGCTCGTCCAACATTAATGCCGGCAAGCAGGCGGCCGAGATCGCCAAAAAGGCGATGCCCGACGGCGGCAAGTGCCTCGGCTTCGTCGGCAATCGCCAGCGGTATTTCACCGGCAAGCAGCTGCTCCTTGCTGAGAAAACCGGCGTCTTCGAGCGCATCCGTGTCTGGCAAATCACGCAGAGTGTTGAACCCAAAATGGGCGAGGAATGTCGGCGCGTCCGCGACGCGCTCCGCGGCCAACCGTATGAACTCGTTGCCGCCGTCGTCAATGATCGGTCGAGATCGCACTCCCCGTCCGACGACGCGCGCCAGGGTGTGCCTATCGACGGGATCCGGAGACGCGAAGATGACCGCTTTCTGTGGCGAGCGGATCCGACCGTGGAGACGCTCCGGCAACAAGGGTTCATCGCCGCCGGGCCGCACAGCCCGACGTCCGATGCGCCCTACACCTTCGACCTGAGGCGCCACAAGATGGCGCAGTTCCGCGGCACCAATTTGTAGATCGCCACCGACCGCGTCCTCGAAAAGCACGACCTCACCGAAAAGAACATCTGCATCGCAGCTGCCGTTATCTTCTGGCTTTGATCAATGAGTTCTGGCCCTGGTTTGTCAGTGGCGAAAGATAACACTTATAAAGAATTACCTGACACTGTCATCTTGTGCTCTGCGCCTCATCAGGGTGATTTCACCAGGAATGCCTGCAGGGTATTTAGGAACGCGGATCGGCGGTTAACGTGCTGCATCTCCAGAACAATATTCTCGAAATGATCGCCAGGGGCGAAACGCTCGAAGCGACGACGGACCGTCTTTGCCGCCAGATCGAGAAACTGTTGCCGGGCGTCAGGTGTTCCGTTCTGCGCGTTGACGGTAATGGCTTGTTGCATCCCCTCCCAGGTTCCAGCTTCCCGAATGAATACATGGCTCTTCTCGAAGGCCTGATGATCGGCCCGCTTGTGGGCTCCTGCGGCAGTGCGGCCTACCTAGGAATGGCCGTAGCTGCGAAGGACATCGCGACCGACCCGCGCTGGGTCAGCTTCAAGGAGCCAGTCCTGGCGCTGGGCCTGAAGGCCTGCTGGTCGAGCCCGATCTGCGACGCCGCCGGCGCTGTGCTCGGCACCCTTGCCCTATACTTTACGGAGAAGCGCGGCCCCTCCCCGCGCGAGGAGGAGGTCGTCGCCTCGTGTACCTCCCTGTGCGCCATCGCGCTTGAGCGTCACCAGCGGGTCATCGAGGGCGAGCGCGGCGCCTATGTCGATGCCCTCACCAACCTGCCGAACCGGGCGAGTTTGGACGTCGCCTTAGAGCGGCTGTCCTTTGGCCAACCTAGCGCCTGGGCGGTCCTGATCATCGACCTCGACAACCTGAAGACCATCAACGACACCTTCGGCCATGCGGCCGGCGATGCTTTGCTACAGACGGTGGCGTCACGTCTCGCCGAAAGCGTAGCGCCTGACCGTGTGTTCCGCATGGGCGGCGACGAGTTCGCCGTGATCCTTCAGCGAGCCGGAGCGGCCGCCGGCATCGAGAGCACGGCGCATCATATTCTCGACACTCTGGCTGTGCCCGCCGACTGCGACGGGCACATGATCCTGGCACAGGCTACCATCGGCGGCGCAGTGCTGTCGGCGGGGGACGTCGATGCGAAAAGCGTGCGCCAAAACGCCGATTTCGCGCTCTACCACGCCAAGGAAACCTCGCGGGGCGGCTTCGTGCTGTACTCGCCGGGAATTGGCAGCGCAATCAAGACCCGGATCGAGGTGATCCGCGATGTTGATGTGGCTTTGCGCGAAGGCCGGATCGACGCGTTCTATCAGCCGATCCTGCGGCTCGACACCCGCGCGATCGTCGGCATGGAGGCCCTGTGCCGCCTTCGCAAGCCGGATGGCGAGGTCGTTTCCGCCGCTGCGTTTCACCAGGCGACGTCCGATGTCAGCGTCGCCTCGCATCTGACGGAACGCATGATGGCGATCGTCGCAGCGGACGCGCGCTCGTGGCTGGATCAAGGTATCCCGTTGCAGCATGTCGGCATCAACATCACCTCAGCCGATTTTCATAGCGGCACGCTTTACGCGCGTCTCGAAGCCGCCTTCGGCCGGGAGAACGTTCCGTTGAAGCATATCATTTTGGAGGTCACGGAGTCGGTCTATCTCGGCCAGCGCGATCCGGTCGTGGCTCGAGAGATCAAGGCGTTGCGGGCCCATGGCCTACGCGTCGCGCTCGATGATTTCGGAACCGGCTTCGCTTCGCTCACGCATCTGCTGACGGTGCCCGTCGATATCATCAAGATCGACAAATCCTTCATTGACCGCCTTGTCCAGGGGGATCCGAGCCTGGCGATCGTCGAGGGCTTGGTCGGCATCGCCCACAAGCTCGACATCCAGGTCATCGCCGAAGGCATCGAGAACGAAGCCCAGGCCGTTTTACTTGCGGAGATCGGGTGCCAGCTGGGTCAGGGGTATTTGTTTTCGCAAGCGGTACCACGTCAAATAGCGAAAGACCTTTTGAAGCGGTTCGGGCGACCACCTGCTGAGGAAACCAGGGCGGCGAGCGACATAGCGAACCCAATCGATCTGATCGCCTGACGGAAATCCCTTCCTTGGGGGTGGCTTGATCAGCCGATAAAGAACGCTGCGGCACCCGCGAAAAAGAGTCCGGAAAGGAAACAAATATGCGCCTGCCATCCGCGTCTCAGTTTATTCGCAAGGCTTTTGGTCGCGTCGGGTCCGGGCAATCACCGGCAGGCTTGGCAATCCGTTCGGACATTCTTCCGGAAGAAACGGATTTCCGGATGCTCACTGAGAACAGCGGTGACGTCATCATGCAACTCGGGCCGGACATGAAGGCGCGCTACGTTTCACCGTCATGCACCCGACTTCTGGGATGGCTGCCGGAGGAAATGGTGGGGCATGGTCCGGAGGTGTTCGTCCCGCCGGAGCATCTTCAAAACATCGCTGCGGCAGCCGCGCTCTTGCTTGCCGGAGCAGATGAAGGCGAGCCGCTTGCGATCGAGATCCGGCGGAAGGATGGGAAAACTGTCTGGGTGGAGAGCAAGGCGCGCATCGTCCGTGATCCGCTAACTGGCGTTCCAGGCGACTTCGTGCTGATCATGAGAGATATAACAGAACGCAAACGGCTCGAAGAACAACTCCGCTCGCTTGCGATGACTGACGGACTGACCGGCCTGGGCAATCGCCGAGCTTTCGACGAGACCTTGGACAGCGAATGGCGACGCACCGTTCGCAGCGCTGGACAGATGTCCCTGCTGTTGCTTGATATCGATCGGTTCAAAAGCTTTAACGACAAATACGGTCATCAGGTAGGCGATGATTGTCTTCGTGCCGTCGCTGCCGCTATAAGAGACGTGCTTCATCGTCCTGGGGATCTGGCGTCGCGATACGGCGGGGAAGAACTCGCCGTTATCTTGCCTGATACTGATGGCGAGGGAGCACTTGAAATAGCGGAACGGCTAAGGCTCGCAATCGAAAATCTCGGCCTGCCTCATGACGACAATCTGGAAGGCGGCAGACGCGTCACAGTCAGCATTGGTTCAGCGACCGCACTGTCACGATCGGGCGGGACGATCAGGATGCCAGAAGGCCTGCTTCTCGCCGCCGACTCCGCCCTTTACAAGGCCAAACACAAAGGCCGAAACCGCGTCGAAGTCGCACTGCTCCTCGCATCGGAAGGTCCCGACGCGGCCTGATCAAAGGACGTTACAGCCTCGCGCACCGACTCAGCAAGAAGGTCCCGATTTCGTTGGTCTGGGCCATAAGCAAAGCATTGAGCGCGGCTGGGTGTTTTCGGCCATGAGCGATCCATTCCCGACGAGATTGACGAGGCGCTTTGGGATGAAACCTGCCGGCGTGTTTGGTCAGCCTTGAATGCACTTTTAGCTGCACCATTGCGCGCGATAACGATCGCGACAGAGCGACGGCCATAACGGTGCAATCGTCTAACGGTGCAATCGTCTAACAATGTGCTTTGCCGGAGGCGGAACTCATTTCTCGAATTAACTTCTTGATTATTGCCGATTGAAAGGCAGCGGCGCTGTCGGCGGGAATGACGAACGAGCCGGGCCCTCCGATCACATGCCGTTCATAATATTCCGTGGTCGTCTCACCGTTTTCGACATCCGCGCCTATCGGAAGACCATTGATTACAATGCCTTTCCGAAGTGCTCTCTGGCGGCTGTCCTCGACTGAAGATCCGTCATTGTTTGACCCGTCGCCTGAAATATCGATGATCCTGCGCAGGGTTGGGACGGGGAGTTTGTCGAAGGCGTCCACAGAGGCGTCGATGGCGTATGAGATCGATGTCTTCGAACCGTGCGGACCAGAGCGGAGCCTTTCCGAGTTCTTCCGGAGTGCCTCAGCGATAGCGGCTGCATCGTTTGCGTCAGAAAGAATGGTCCAGCCTACCCGGGTCTCCAAGGAGCCGCGGCTCGACCATTCGACAAAGGTGACAGCGATCTTGCCGTGCATACCCTCTTTGATCACTTTCAGCACGGTCGCTGATTCCAAAGCAGCCGCATAGCTCTCGCGTTGTAGCTTGGCCTCTATCTGGTTGATGGAGCCGGACATGTCGGCCGCGAGAACAATCGCGACATCGACTTCGTTGATCGGGTCCTCAAGGAGAACGTTGTCGCCAACTTCACGAGGACAAAGACAGTTCGTATGAGAATTGCAATGAACTGTCTGGAAAACGGTCAATAAAATTCTAAGCAAGCCTGCGCCAAATGCAGCAAATGACAGCACTCAAATTACCCATCTATCCTATGGAGCAGTTACGCTCCGGATTAGTTGATTGCTGAATCCATTCAATTCTGTGGAGAACTTTGAGCATATAGAATCTTAAAGGCGATCGCCCGCAAACATTAGTGACTTATCTATTAGCCGCACGCATTTCAGGAGTCAACAAATGAACGAGAGAGTACCGGGCGCAGCAGTCTACTGACGCATGCATCCACGGATTATTGCAGCGCAAGTATCGCCAACGCAAGAGGCAGTCCTGCGACCAAACGTCAGCCGGGCCCAGTCTTGGCTTGCACGTCATGGGGTGTCATCGAAGTCGGGACTCCGTGGCGGCTTCGGAAACTCCGCTAAGCAGCATAGCGGACGAAGTTTCTACGAAATGTTCCTGCGTTGCGGCCTTACCGCACATAATGCGGCATGTCTTCGCGCGTGGGTTACATACCGGTGTGGCGCGACAATTCTGGATCGACGCAACGCTCGCAGCTTCATTGTCACGCCGCACATACCGGTGCGCCGCGCCAGTCTCACTAATGCCTCGGGGTTGTAGGCGACAGAAAGCCCCTCCCCCTTACGCCCCAAACAGCCGCCGGTCCCAGTAGACGGGCTGGTGCAGACTTGTCTGGATCCTTGAAAACTCCGGATGCGCTGGATTGATCAGCACATTGCAATCGAGACGCGCTACGACACTCGGCACCAGCAGGATGACGCTGCGCCGTTCTGAACACCAAGCTTCGCCAAATCCCTTGCTCACCGTCGCCGGCATCGTGTCCCAGCCGGGCAGTGACGGCTGGGAAAAGACCTCGTAGCTTAGTCCGCGCGGGATTGTGATTTCGATGTAGTGCTGGTTGGGCGGCAGTCGGCCGCTGCCATGCGCCAGCTTTTCCAACAGGGCCGTCGAATAGTGCTCGCTGGTGTAGATGATAGGACTTCCAGGCGTATTCCATCGCCCTGGCGCAATTGTCGAGCCGGTCGCATCGAAGATCGGGTAGGTGCCGGCCGGATCGCCGATGCGAAAGGACGATAGCGTGCGATCGAGAGTCTGCGCCGTCACGCAGCACTGCCGTACTTCAGACTTCCGAGGATATCGACCACCATTTCGGCGCCGAACTCGCTCAGGATAACGACGTCGATCGGTCGCTTGTCCTCGATCATCGGGTGCGGCCGAAACAAGAAATCGCGCGCTTCCTCTTCGTTCTGCCAGACATCGACAGCAAGCCCCCAGACGCGCGCCACGCGAGCCAATCGTGTGCCCTCGTCCGAGGAGAGGCGATGTACCATCTTGCGCCGCTCGTAGGTCGCCTTGGGGATCAGCCGGTATTTGAACTGAGCATCGCCAGGCGCCAGAAGATGCGCAACACGCTCGAGCGCCCCAATGGGAAGTCCATCCTCTATCCTAGAGATCAGCCCGAATGGCGACCGCGCTGCCACCTCTTTCACGGGCAGCCCCAACACGTCGGCGACATTTCCGAACGCTAGCATATCACTCTCCATTCCATGTGAGGCAGTATATAGCCTCACATGATGCGCCATACAAGCCCTCGTCAGCCCGAACCGATCCGCCAACGGCTACCTGTCATTTTTGCTGTCACGCGTTCGCTCGCAAGGCCGCCATCAGCAATCGACCCGGCCGAAAACTCCCCTGCACTAGCCTTCTTGCTCAGCACGCGCAGATAGCCGCCCGGGGAATTGATGTGCTGTGCCCCTGCGGAATGCAGGCGATCACCACCGCGGCGATCTCCTGCCCCATGATATGGCAGGCTTGCTCATACGCTGACGTCGAAACACCCAAATATCCCCGCACCTGGGCGTATGATGAAATCGCGCCAATTGCCGATCCCATCAACGGGCCTTTTTCTTTTGCGGTTTAGCTCTCCTGCTTCGACTGCCAATCGGCATAGAGGTCATCTAATTTAGCCGTGCGGTAGGTGGCGAAGAGCGGCCTGTTGACCGCGCCAATGGCGATTGTGGCGGTTTTTCCGTTGGCTTTCAGCGAGACGCGAATCGAATTGTCATCGAGGGCCCAGGATTTGGGAGCACCGTCGCTTTGGGCGTCTTCTCAGGTTTGGTTGTCAGGACGGCATCGAAAGTGCACATCTGCGGCGAATGCGAACCGTCTTGGTTCCGAATGATTACCCCCAGGGAAAACGCGTTCCAACATCGCTCAGCGCTGAACAAGGAGCCCCCGGAACAAAAATGGCCGGGCTCGAATGCGGCCCGGCCAAAGGAAGGTTAAAACCTTCAGAGGGAACACCGTCCGGCGGAATGGGAGGAAACCGCCGAACGATTTTGCCTGTTTGATCTTATTTCAAAGCCTTGGCGAGGAATGACATTCCAAAGAAAGCGCGAAACGGCAAGAATTCGTGCTCCGTATAGCCGCAAGCCTCACGAGCGCGCGGCTCCGGACTCGAGAAGATCGGCATAGTGGGGCGTGCCACATCGGGATGTGATGCAGCCGGCTTTTCAGGACATTGGTGCCGACATTGCGGAACAACGGATTGTCCGGGTCCACTTGCCGGTCCGCATGCGGCCGCCAATTCTCCGAAGCGGTATGGTTGTATCCAGCCGCCGCTGAAGAAGAAGCGAACGGATGCTCAAAGCGATCATGGAACGCATCATCCGTGAATGGCGGTAAGAGCGTAAGCGCTGACGCTGGTGCCACGGATCCATCAAGATGATGAATCCATGGCGACGGACCGATTCATGAAAGTCGTTGGACGCCGCTTCCAAAGGAAGCGAGAATCCGGCCATGGAGAAGGAGGAGACAGGTCCGGTTCATCTACATCGCATCGATCCGTCGCAGAACATGCGCCGGTTCTATTCGCTCGCGATCCATCCGACCCTGTTTGGCGGCGCCTCCGTGATCCGCAACTGGGGCCGGATCGGCACGAACGGCCAGTCGATGGTGGAGACATTCGACAGCGGGGAGGATGCGCTGTCCGCCTCGACGCGGCTCGAACGCTCGAAACGCCGTCGTGGATATCGCGACCCCGGCGAGGTCTGAGGACGCATCCTGCTTGCGCATGAAGGGGGCGCCCGTTTGCGGTCCCTCAGAGCAGACGACGAGATCATATCGGAAAAACGCGATTACAACAGACGCCCAGCAAGCTCCGCTACCTGTGCGGATCCGAAGTTCAAGGGGGCGTTCTATGCGGTTTGAACGAGCGTTTGACCATGGCAGCCAACCAAATCCTGGCGAAACCCCTCGAAGAGGGAAACACCGGCTGCTCGCTTCAAGCAAGTCGGCCTCATGGCCGTGATCGGCAAGCTGCATAGTGATAATCTGTCGATCACTTTGACCCATCCAACCGAAACCAGCTGCCTTTGCCAGGAGCGGCGTTGTTCAGGTAATCGGCCCAGTTGTGCAACGAGGGTTTTGATCGAGACAATGGGAAAGAACGCGATGGGGCGCGGCATGGCCCGGCAGTTCGAGCTCGCCCCTTGCCCTTCTCGGTACTTTGGGACCTTTCATGGGAATCCGATGTGAAATGAGGGATGAGTCCGAGGAATTATCGAACACCCTCATGTGGACTTGCGGCATGATCCTGCAAAGCGGTCCCGAGGATCGGCAGCGTATCGCGCTCGCCTATCAGGAAGCGCAGACCCTGGTCGCCAGCATCCCGAAGGACAGTGGCGATGCTCGCCCGCGCATCGCGGCCTGCATCAAGCGGTCTGATACCTATAGGGCGGTGGACGACATTGCCTGCGTCGGTTGGATGCTGACGGCCATTGAGGAGCGGGTGGACGAACGAAACCTCTCCACCTGGCGGCAGCTCCGCAAGGTCATTAACAAGATCCTCACGCAGCTGCCCTTGTCCAAGCCGGCAGTGCATTGATGGGCGGCGATCCCCTCATCTGCCCGATCGGAGTCGCCCTACGTTCAAGTGATCTTGCCTTCGTCGCCGCGATCGATGTCGGTTGCTAGCCTGCCTCCACCTCGGCGCTGACGACCGCAAGCGCTCCCCTCACCTCGAAATCGTCGAGAGCATGATCGAGACGCGGGAGACGGCTCCAAGCGGCGTCACGGTAATGCGAGGCCCGCAGCGCCATCACCTCATGGAAGGAGGATTACAACCACCACAGACCACACTCATCCATCGGCAACATGACGCCGGCCGAGTTCGCAATGAAATCCACGCTGGAAAAACAGGCCGCATGAGGCCAGAAACAAAACTCAGGACTCTCCCTCAAGCCGGAGGAGTTCAGGGTCTCAGGTCAGGTTGAGAAATTCCGCGAGCTGGCGCGCAAGATTGGCGCGTCCGAATCCGAAGAGCCTTTGAATGAGGCGCTGCGGAAGGTGGCGAAGGCTAAGCGGGAGAAGGCGGAGAAAGGCGGAGGATAGGCCGAAGTGACGTGGCTTGTGACTTGGCCGTGCGGTTACCAGAACCCTTACTTTGCCGCCACGGTGTACGGTCTTAAATGGTTCCTGTAGCGCTCCTAATTCACCTTTTTGTCGCCTTCGCCTTTCCCCTTAACGCCTAGGTAGTCGGGGAACCAAGTAAGCGTCGCGAGGATGGCGAAGATTCCACCCATGACGCCAAGTGGCCAGCTTGGCATTCCTGTATTGATGGCATCGACGGACGCGCCAGATTTAATTTGCTCTATCGCACTTTTGCCACCGTCGAGCGACCCAAGCGCGTAGCCTAGGTAGCCTACGGCGCATCCAGCCAAACAAACCGCAAGCACCTTAAACAGTTTGAAGTAGGCTTCGGCATCTCTAAACGAGAGCGTTACGATTGCGACTATGGCCGCGACCGTAAGCGCGGCTGAGATGACCTGCTCCCCGTTTTGTCCGCGCCTATAAGTTAGCCCTGTTCACGTTGTGGTCCGATCTGGACCGGGTTGCAAACTCGTTTGGGGTGAGCCCGTCGAGGCTCGTATGCGGTCGGTTCAGATTGTAGTCGATCCTCCATTCCTCGATGACGTCGCGGGCGTGACGATAGCTGCGGAACAGATGCTCGTTGAGGCACTCGTCCCTCAGGCGCCCGTTGAATGATTCCACGAAGCCATTCTGCATCGGCTTGCCTGGCGCGATGTAATGCCACTCGACGCCGCGATCCTGCTGCCATTTGAGCATGGCGTTCGAGGTGAGTTCGGTTCCGTTGTCGCTGACCACCATCAGTGGATAGCCGCGCCATTCGGCGATCGCATCCAACTCCCGCACCACGCGTTCGCCTGACAGCGAGTTGTCAACCACTGTGGCCAGGCATTCCCGGCTGAAGTCGTCGATGACGCACAGGATGCGGAAGCGGCGGCCATCGGCCAGCGTGTCGGAGACAAAGTCGAGGCTCCAACGCTGGTTCGGGTGCTGCGGAATCGCCATCGGCGCTCGCGTTCCCAAAGCCCGCTTGCGGCCGCCACGCTTGCGAACGGCGAGCCGTTCCTCGCGGTAGAGGCGGTAAAGCTTCTTCCAGTTGACCTCGACGCCCTCGCGCCTCAGCAGCATGTGCAGGCGACGATAGCCGAAGCGTCGGCGTTGTGACGCCAATTCCTTCAGCCTTCCACGCAATTCGCCATCGTCCGGCCGCGTCGACCGATAACGGTAGACACGCGGATCAATGCCCACCAGGCCGCATGCGCGGCGCTGGGAATAGCCCTTCTCTTCCATGGCCCAGCTCACGGCGTTCCTCCTCGAGCCGGGCGTCAGAAGTTTTTTCCGAGCATCTCGCGGAGCGTCGACACGTCCATCATCGACTCCGCCAGAAGCTTCTTCAGCTTCGCGTTCTCTTCCTCAAGCGCCTTCAGCCGTTTGGCTTCCGACACCTCCATGCCCCCATACTTCTTGCGCCATGTGTAGAACGTCGCATCCGAGATGCCATGCTTGCGGCACAGCTCAGACGCGGACAGCCCCGCCTGATGCTCCTTCAGGATGCCAATGATCTGTTCGTCCGTGAACCTGGATCGTTTCATTGCCCGTCTCCTCTTCCAGAGAACAGGCTAACCTCAAAGCGAGGACTTTCCAGGGGAGCAGGTCAGAGACAGTAAGAATCGCCGCCTGCATTATCCCACACCCCTAAAATCAAGAACCACCGGCAAGGTCAGTTTACGAGACTGACCCTAGAAATTGAACGACATCTGTTTAGGCCAAGACCGAACGTGTGCACAGACGCTTTCCACACGTCCGAACCGCACTCGCATATAAGGCACAGACTTCAACAAACTTCGCCCGAAGCAAAATGGTAGTCATTGCTTATTCTCCCTTCCACACGGGGATGGAGCCCCGCCTCTCCAGCTTGCAAAAGCGCAGGCCGTCACGCGTGCGAACCACGATAGCTTGTGGGGGAAAAGTTTGCCGACGGCCCTACTCAACGTAACACCAAGCCATAGCGCTGTACGATTAATCGGGAGGCTTAATTGTCAGCCAACCAGTTTTATGAAGTCCGCGCTACGCGAGCGCATTGCCTCTAGCAGTTCCGCTTCACTGACAGGCATCCGCTGGAAAAGGCCCAACACCGCTGACGCTACCAGTTCGGCATCTATCGACGTGCGGTCTACATGGGCATCGGCGATTATCTGCTGGAACACTCGCTGGCAGAGGGCCAAATCTTCCGGACCCAAGAATTCGCTTGTCAGGATTCGATTTGGCATTGCGTGAGAAACGTACGCTTTCCAGTTTGCCGGCCGATCGGATTTACGCTTGGGTGCGTGAAATATACAATCGCCTATTTTTTGGCGGTACCATTACCTTCGTCACTGTGCGCAACGCGGGGCGACCGCCGCTTCAGCCATCAGGCTTTGGGTGTCATTTCCCAAAAGCGGAGTCGACCCCTCCCGAGAGAAGCCTGACCTTTGCCAGTCTTCTACGGGCAAGCGTTCGCGCCAAAAGTTCAAAGCCGCGTTCGTAACATTCAACAATGAAAGCCAGCGTCATCAGATCGAGCAGAAAGTTGTCGATCGCATGTGTGAGCGCGTCAGACCTTTGTTCAAGCTGAAGCAGCAGGGCGCGCGTCTCTTCGATCGCGGCCCCGAAATCTTCTGCGTCAATCAGCGAGTCAATCCTGTCGAAGATCTGCAATGCCCTCACTCTCCCCAAGACATACTCAGCGCATCCAACGCCGCTGGTGAGTGAGTTTCCAACGAAAGAACATGGTCGCGTCTCACGAAAAGGCATCGCTCAGCAAAGTGCCCCTTTGATGAAGCATGATGAGTGGAACGACAAGCGAGAATCCGGGCTCCCGCAACTATGCACCCTGGATGACGTGGTTGAAGGCAAGATGAACCGGCCCGGGTCTGCTTACGCGTCTCTCGGCCGCAAAACTCTGGTTAGATCCCATCTCTGCTTCTTTGGCGGCTTCCCGCCGGCTGGCGAGATGATCTCCCCGATCGTTGATACGATCTACGATCTGCTTGGCGTCCAACGCGAGTTCAGCCGGCTTTTGCGCTTATGTCGGAGCGCCGAAACCGACCGTTATGTCGGCAGCGCCTCAATCAATTTGAACGGGAGATGCCGGGTCGGCTTTGGAAGCACGTATGGGACAGCCCCGGCTTGGTACCGAAGGGCATGATGTGCCGGCCACACAATGGGTGAAGGCAGCCTGATCGGCCGTATCAGACACCTGCCAGGGAAACCGGACTTGCGCCGCGCTTCGCTACTTGGATTTTCTCGACGAAAACTAGCGCGCCGATTGTTTCCTGGCATATGTGGCGACGGCGCAGAGGAAAGCCAAAGCAGCGGTGTCACACGCCATTCGAGAGGGCCCTTTTGCGAACAGTACGGCATCCGCGATCGGGAGAGTCAGGCCATGCTTTTTGGCGAAGGAGGTAAGCTCGTAAGGCTGATCGTCATCTTGATTGCGAATACCGAGTTCGTAGTCCATCAATGATTTCCTCCCGTGTTCCCAACCATTCCCCTCTTTGGGCCCACAACGATTAGCTGCCTATGCCAGGTTCTTGTAAAGAGCCTCTTCTTCGAAAATGCCCATACCAAATAGATCCATAGCTCGCGCGGCCAGTTGCTCCGCTTCAGCAGAACCTGCGCGGATTCCTTTTTCTTGGCAGATCCGATCATAGACCCGCTTCAGCAACGCGAGGTCGTCAGGGTAGGCTATGCCGCTTGGGGATTTTTCCGAATTGGTCATCGCTCTTCCCTGTTTTAACGCGAAGCGCGATAATCGCTCAACCGACGATGCCCTTTGGCTCCTTATCGCCGATGTAGAGGCCGTACTATCTTTTTTGGCCAGAGACATAGAAACAAGTCAAGGTCGCTCGAAGAAATCATCGCGCGCAGCAACGACCGGCCCTTCCCGCGTACAAAGGTTCGACGACATAGCGAGTGAACCAATGCCCGAAGAAGCGCCGCGGCTGCAAGCGGGCCTTGGGTCGCGTCGGCCGCGCAAGTTTCTCTCAATTCTGCCAGCCGCCACGGTTCAGTCGAGATTACATGCGAGACACCGCTGCCAATATCCGGAAAGCAAAGGCTCGCAAAAAATGACTAGGGTGGCTGGATCAAATGAAGATTTGGCTGCACCAACGACGTTTGCGCCCCTCATGCAGCCGACCTTTCGTTCGATCTGGCTCGCCACGCAGGTGTCGAGTCTCGGCTGGCTTATGCAGACTGTTGCCATCAGCTGGCTGATGGCGACGATCTCGACTTCCGATCTGATGGTTGCGCTGGTGCAGGCTTCATCGAACCTGCCCGCTTTCATCTTGTCCGTCTTCGCCGGCGCCCTCGCCGACAATTTCAGCCGGCGCCGGGTCATGTTCGCCGGCCGGAGCCTGATGGTTATAGCCTCTGCGATGCTAACCGCTTTTGTGGCGTTGGGCTTTGTCAGTCCGTGGATGATCCTCGGCTTCAGCTTCTTGATCGCATGCGGCGGTGCTCTCAACGATCCCGCCTGGCAAGCGTCTGTCGGCGATATCGTGGATCGACGCGATGTTCCCGCGGCCGTCACCCTGCTCTCCGTCGGCTTCAACACTGTCCGGACGGTGGGCCCGGCACTCGGCGGCATCGTGGTTGCCTCTTTTGGCCTTCTGGCAGCTTTCACCGTGACCACCCTCACCTATTTGGTACCCTTGGGCACCATATGGCGCTGCAAGTGGAAGGTTCGCTCTTCATCCCTTCCACGCGAGTCGATGAGGACTGCCATCTATGACGGGTTGCGCTTCACGGCGATGTCGTCGGAAATCAAGGCGGCGATCGCGCGCGGGACCCTCTTTGGCCTGGCGAGCATCGCCATTCTCGCACTGCTGCCGCTGGTTGTCCGCGATCAATTGGGCGGAGGGCCGCTCGCCTATGGCACGCTCATGGCCGGCTTCGGAACGGGCGCCGTCTTCGCCGGCCTCTCCAACAGCACATTCAGGCGTAGCTTGTCGCAGGAACGGCTGATGAGGCTCTCCTGCGTCGCCTGCGCGGCATGCTCCCTTTCCCTTGCGTTGACCTCTTCCATTGCGGTGGCGGCAATTGCGCTTGCTCTGGGCGGCGCGGGCTGGGTCACCGCCTGGTCCGGGGTTGGCGTGAGCGTGCAGCTGGCGAGCCCGCGCTGGGTCGTGGGACGCACGATTTCGATCTACTATGCCTTGATAGATGGCGGCATCGCGGCCGGTAGCTGGGTATGGGGCACGGTTTCCCAGAACCATTCCCTGACCTTGGCGCTGGAATGCTCCGCTGGAGCCCTGCTGCTGGTTGCTGCAGCCGGCGTTCTGTTTCCTCTGCGCGAGCGCCGCGAGTCCGAGCCCGATCCTTTGGAGGAATTCGACGCCCCAGCTGTCGCTCTCAATTTGAAGCCGAGAAGCGGCCCGATCGTGGTCAAGGTCGAATATCTGATAGCCGAGAGAAATCTCGAGGCCTTCCTCGACCTCATGCGGCAGCGGCGTCATGTCCACAGCCGCGTCGGCGCTCGGAACTGGACGCTCCAGCGCAACCTTCAGAAGCCTATGCAATGGACAGAAACGTTCCGCACGCCGACCTGGACGGACTATCTTCGCCTCAATCATCGTCTCACGGAAGTAGACAAGGAACTGGACGAGCGTGTCTTCCAGTTGCATGGGGGAGAGGAAGCGCCTCAAATGACGCTTTCGATTGAGCGGCCGACAAGCTCGGCCCGCAAACCCTATCAGTCAATCCTTCACCTTCCCCGTCATTGAAGCCCGACCGGCCATATCTGGGGCATCAGCCATCGTTAAACGATCGCGCTCAAATGGTTCCAGGCGGAGGCGGGCGATCCACCGGATTCTATGGTCAGCGCTGGAGAAGAACAATAGGCTGCGGGCGCGATCCGATCAGCCCGCCTTGACGAGCATCGACAGCCAAGCCGCCGAGTTGTCGGTAAAACATGTTTGCGAAGGACACACCCTCCATCCGCATCGCTCACACTTGCCGCATGGATCGTTTCTAGGTCAGGCGGAGCCGGTCGCGCGTTTGCGGCAGGACCATCTTGCCGAGGAGTTCGGGGCCAATCACGTTCCGGTGCGAGCGGCTTTTTCGCCGCCTTGAAAAGAGTCAGGTTCTAAGCAGCGGTCACCGGGGACGGGGTTCCGGCTGCATTCGAGTTGACCCCTTCGCGTTTTAAGAAGAGGGTCAGCAATACGAGACCGAGGCTCACAACAGACACCGACAGATAGACAGGATGGAACGTTCCGAAGACGGATTTTGCGAAGCCACCAAAGAATCCTCCCAGAGTACTTGAGAGGCCGAGAAGGACATTTCCGACGCCAAAGACGGTTGTCGACGCGGCGGGATCGAAGGACTTGCTGATGTAGGCTGGGAAAAGGCCGTACATCGAGAAATAGGCCAGCCCATATAGGGCGGCTGCGGCCATTAGGCTGGTCGCATTGAGGTGGAAGAACACCAGCAGCGAAGACACCAACATAGCGAGGAAGCAGATCGTGAGCGCTGTCCGGATGCCGGCGCGGTCGGCAATGAAGCCCATTGCGAAGCCGCCCCACATGCCGACAAACCCGATTGCCGACCACATGCCCCCGGCGAGGTTGACCGAGAAGCCCAGTTCATCACGGACAAAGGGCGATATGTACGTTTGGAATGGATAGGTGCTGAGCCCGCTTGCGAGCATGATTAGCCAGATCATCATGGATTGCGGGTTGCTGATGACGCGCAGGCGCTTCTTGACACCGGAACGATCAGAATCCGGGATATTGGCCTGCAACTCGACCGGCATTTCTATGATGCCGTGGCGAAACAGATAGAGGATGGAGAACGCGGTGATGGCCACGCCGAGGACCGCTATGAAAACCCAGATGTTCCGCCATCCAATTATGGGAAGCAGCGAGGCTACGAGCAGGCCGCTCGCGAAGTCGGCATAGCTCTGCCCGCTGGAAATGATTCCGAACACCTTGGCCCGATGCTGAAACGGTATGGATTTTGTCACTACGGCAACCATCGGGACGTAGACTGCGGACGAACAGACGCCGAGGACAAACGCCAGAACGTACAGCATCCCGACCGAGTGCGAGACGCCCATTCCGATCTGAGCGCAGAGCGAAAGCAGGACGGAGCCGACAATGGTCCGGCCGTAGCCGATAGTGGGGGCGAGGAGACCGACAAGCAGGCTTGCCAGCAGAAAGCCGAAGCGCGCAATCCCAGCTACCGCGCCGGTCTCGACATAGTTGAAGCCGATGCTCTTCATCATGTCGGGTATCAGGATCGAGAACAGATCCATCGAGAACCCGTATGTGATCCCGATGAAACCAGCGAATATTACAGTCAGGACAATCGTTTTGAGCAGGCCGTGATGCGCCGATTCCAACGGAAGTGAATGCTCTTTCTGGAGTGGATCGACGCCCTGCGCTGTTTCCGAATGCATTAGAGGTAAGCCCCCGACCTCGACAAACCCGCCCTGTAGATCGTCGTGAGAATCTCGACAACTGATTTCTGTTGCGTGTCGATTTAGACTGGCTAAATTGAACTTATGCCGATGCCAGTTTCTCTCCCTGCTCTGCGCGCCTTTGTCGAGGTCGGGCGAAACGGCAGCGTAAAAGGCGCTGCAAAAGACCTGGGCGTGACGCCAGGAGCGGTAAGCCAGCAGATAAAGCTATTGGAACTTCAACTCGGCGTTCGCCTGTTTGACCGCGGGAACCGCGAGATCAAGCTGACACGAGAGGGGCTGCTTCTGTATGGCAACCTCGCTCCCGGCTTCCAGCAAATTGACGATGCGATTTCGTTGTTTGCCGACAGGCGACCGGGACCGGAAACGTTGATCGTGACGACTACCCCCACCTTCGCTGCCTGCTGGCTTACGTCAAGGATCGGGCGTTTCTCAAAACTGCATCCGACAATAGAGGTTCGTATTGAGATCACCGAACAGCCCGTCGACCTCAAGGCCGAAGCGATCGACGTAGGCGTTCGCTATGGCGCCGGGAAGTGGTCGGGACTGGATGCGGTTCGCCTTTTCTCACCACGGCTCATTGTCGTCGCAAGCCCCGATCTTTTGATGCATGGCCCTCTGACGACACCGGCGGATTGCCTTCGCTATCCACTCCTGCATGACCGGATACGGACAGACTGGTCAACCTGGTTCGCCGCCTTAGGTGTGAGGCTGCCCAAAGGCACCATGAAAGGACCAAGTTATCCCGACGACACATTGCTGATTCAGGCTGCCGGCACGGGTCAAGGTCTCGCAGTAGTACGCGACGTTTCCGCAAACGACGCCCTGGCGTCAGGAAAAATAGTCGTCGCGATCGACAATTCCGTGCCTACCAAAGATGGGTATTATGCCATCGCCCCCACCGAAAAAGCGCGTATTGCGAAGGTTAAGAGGTTTCGCGACTGGATTTTGAGTGAGGCGAGCGAGACGCAGAGACGTTTGAGTGTTTGAACAGCGCCGATCCGCGATGCGGCGTGCCAGCCTCGATCCGTTCACCAACATTAATCGCCGCCCCATTATTTCCCGGACTAGGTTCCAGCGGTCTACACTACCCCGCCGGCGCTTTTACGGTGATCGTGCAGCTCTGATCTTTCTTCGCCTTGACGGCGGCCTCGGCGTACCCGCTAAGCACCGCCTGGTTGGTACGCACCAAAGCGCTGGCATAGACAATGCTCCCCCAGCCTCCGGGTTCCCGACTGCATAAATGCGATTCCAGCCTGCCAGCGCTCGGCGTTCATGGCGGTCGAGGCAACAGCCTTATCGACCGATCCGGGCAGCACGCGCGGCATTTGGCGAGTAAGCCTCTCGATAGCGAGATCGAGGAGACGATCCTCACGCGGATACGAAGCTATGCGACCTAACCCATTTTTGACGCTAGAATCATGGTTTGATTGCAACCTTCCAAGTAGAGAGCGGAGGGTACCCGGCACCGGATCAGCAGTGATGTGCTCGCCATAGGCTGGGTTTCACCGTGGTTTATACGCGTCCTATTTGAGCCGAGGAGGAATTTGGCCGCCGGGTCCGAGCAGCGATGAGCCGGCTAGAGACGGCCGAAGTGACCTGAGCCACGAAGCTTCGCTAGCAGGATGCTGGCCGTTGCGCGGGGGTCAAGCCTCGCTTGCACACGCAGCGGAGACGCAGTCCAGGCAGCCAATTCTGCCACCAAGAGGGCGGTATCTCCGTTTATCGAAGCGCATCTAAGTTGTCCGTTCTTCTCCGCCACGATTATCGCTGTGCCGGTTACGCCATATCCAATCGCGGCCATCCGCTGAACGCAGCTATCGCCGTCGACGCGAACATCGAACAGAACCGACCCTGCGGTTTTTTCCGCAGCGTCAGCCACACGATCACCAAACGGTCGATTGAGGCCCTCGATATTGGCGAGCGACTGCTCAAACAAGGCCAATTCAACATGCTCCGCCACCATGGCGGCGAGAGTGCGCGCCGGTTGGCGCAATCGGCAAGACGCCAGCGCTGATTATCCACGCACCAGCCCATCCTCTCCGGCCTTTTTCATAGGAAACGAAATGACCATCAACAGGCGCGCCTCCGCGCGAAAGCACCGTCTTGCCGGCGACTGAGAGCAAGAACTGCTCGACGCGCTCAAAATGGCCTCGGATCAGGGCCCACGATAATCCCCTCGAGACCCTGCGTACAATCGGATGGATTCGGACGCCGCTGTCGGGAAAGTGACCCGCTGGTGGGTCACCTGGCCTTCCTCGCCCGGATGAGATGCTCAACAAGACGGCGCCCATCATACGGAAAGCTTCCAGTGCGTTGGGTGAGATCGGGGGATGGGGACTCTCGGATCGCTATCCCCCAAGGAACGGGCGGACGAGCAGGGCGCTCCGATCGCTCGGATACGATGTCGCGGTTCACGTCGGCCGGCTCCTGTATTGCAAACGGACGGCTCGTAGGTCGCTTCTGCCGCCGTGCTGCGTGCCAGCCCGAGCCGGCTTCGAACGCGATTGTTGGCATCGGCCAGGAACGCCGCCTGCGCTGCGGTGACCCAACCCGCCTCATTTGAGGGACACTTGCCCCAAATGAGCATTGGAGGCGAACAGCGTTTCCCTTGGGTGGCAAAGAACAGCATCCGATACTTTATCGTCTACATAATTGATAGACATACTGAACAGCGAAAGTAGGAGCCATTTCCAAAATTGGAGCAAGACGATGATGTTGGCTGTGGAGAGATTTTCGAGAAGGAGGTTTGGCGCCTTCGTGACCGCTTTGGCGGCAACCTTGGTCGTTTTTTCCTCCGCTTTCAGTGCCCAGGCGGGCAGTCCGGACGCGGGTAAACTGCCGGCCAAGATCCCGGAGGGCACTGTGCTTCGTATCGGCGATCCCGAGACGCAAAGGGCAATGGAACTCTCGGGTCTGATCGATCAACTACCCTTCAAGGTCGAATGGGCCAATATCAGCGGCGGTCCACAAACAATCGAAGCTTTTCGCGCCAATGCATTGGACGTCGGATCCGTCGCCGACATTCCGCCTATCCACGCGACCTGGACGGGGCTCAAGGTCAAGATCATTGCCGCGAAGTTCCGCAAGGAACCGGTTGCGCACCCGATTTATCAACTCGGCATTGCGCCGGGCGTCGAGGTCAAGACGCTCGCGGATTTGCGCGGCAAACGGATCGCTTTCAGCCCCGGTCAGGCGCAAGGCGCGCTGGTGCTGCGGGTCCTGCAGGCCGCTGGCCTGAAAAAGGAGGACGTCAATCTCATCGAACTGCCCAGCAAAGGCGACGCCTATCCGGTGGCGCTCGCCAGCAAGCAAGTCGACGTCGCGCCGATCTGGGGCGTCCTCGTCAAGCACTATCTGCACCAGTATGGTGCCGACGGCGCTACCACTATCCCGCACGGCTTGCGCGATGATCCAGCCCATCTCTATGCCCCACAGGCCGTGCTTGACGACCCGGCCAAAGCTGCCGCGCTCGGCGAATATGTTCGCTACTGGGCACTTGCGGCCCGCTGGGTGGAGGAGCATCCGAAAGAGTGGATCGAGGGCTACTACGTCGCCACCCAGGGCCTAAACACCGAAGATGGCCAGTATCTCGTCGACGCCGACGGCCAGTTCGACATCCCGTCCGACTGGAACGATGTGATCGCGCGCCAGCAAGCAACGATCGATCTCCTGGCTAGCGAACTGAACAAGCCCCCGATCAAGGCCGAGGATCTTTTCGACAGGCGCTTCGAGACGATCGCCTCAAATGCGCTGAACGCGTCCTGACGCCTGCTTGCCAGACTGGAGACGACGCAGATGAACGCAATCTCACATACCGCCGCAGTTGCACTCCCTATTCCCTACGCATCGGATGAAAGGGGGTTGGTTCCGCCTGCTGCTAAGCCCCGCAAGACCGGGAGGCGTCGCCTGGCGCTTGGGCGAGCGATCCCGCTTGGCGCGCTGATCGGGCCCGCACTTCTTCTCGTGATCTGGTCCCTCGGCAGTGTCGCCGGCCTGATCGATCCAAGAACGCTGCCGGCGCCTTGGTCGGTTGTCGGCACTGCCATCGATCTCATCGCCGAAGGCAAGCTTCAGGATCACTTGATGACGTCTGCCTGGCGGGCAGCACAGGGTCTGGTGTTCGGCATCCTGATCGGAACCGTGCTTGCTCTCATTTCAGGGTTGTCGCGGGTTGGGGAAGCCATCATCGACGGCCCTGTTCAGATCAAGCGGGCGATACCAACGCTCGCTCTGATCCCGCTGCTGATGCTGTGGTTCGGCATCGGCGAGGGCATGAAGGTGACGGCCATCGCGCTGGCCGTCCTGATCCCGATCTATATCCAGACCCACAGCAGCTTGCGCAGCATAGACAGCCGTTATGTCGAACTGGCCCAGACCTTGCGAATGGGCTACGGCGAATTCATCCGCGAGGTCATCCTGCCGGGCGCCCTTCCCGGCTTCTTCCTTGGTCTGCGTTTGGCGGTGACCTATGCCTGGCTGTCTCTGGTGGTGGTCGAGCAGGTCAACGCCACCAGCGGCATCGGCTACATGATCGATCTCGCGCGCAACTACGGCCAGACTGACATCGTCATCGTCGGTCTTGTCGTCTACGCGTTGCTCGGTCTCGGCTGCGACGGCATCGTCCGCTTCTTCCAGGAAAGGTCGCTGTCATGGCGTCGCACCTTGGCGGATTGAGCGGCGCGCCCGTG
This sequence comes from Mesorhizobium caraganae, assembly GCF_016836705.1. Taxonomy (GTDB): domain Bacteria; phylum Pseudomonadota; class Alphaproteobacteria; order Rhizobiales; family Rhizobiaceae; genus Mesorhizobium; species Mesorhizobium caraganae. The sequence continues at coordinate 89,067 of NZ_JAFCGY010000012.1, forward strand.
GTGCGGGTCGAGAGCCTCGTAAGGAGTTTCGGGCCGCGAACCATCCTCGACGGCCTCAGTCTCGACATCGAGAAGGGCGAGTTCGTTGCCCTTCTCGGCCGTAGCGGGTCGGGCAAGAGTACATTGTTGCGCGCTCTCGCCGATCTCGATGACAAGGTCTCCGGCTCCGGCCGGATCGAAACACCCGATAAGAAATCGGTGGTATTCCAGGATGCCCGACTGTTGCCGTGGAAACGCGTGCTGGAGAATGTGGTTCTTGGTCTCGACCTACCGGACGCCGCCGAACGCGGCCAGGTAGCTCTCGAAGAGGTTGGCTTGAGCGGCCGCGAGACCGCATGGCCGGTCGAACTCTCTGGTGGCGAGCAGCAGCGCGTGGCCTTGGCGCGGTCGCTAGTTCGTGATCCTGACCTGCTGCTGGCGGACGAGCCGTTCGGCGCGCTCGACGCGCTGACCCGCCTGCGCATGCACGATCTGCTGCGCCAGCTTTGCGCCCGGCACCAGCCGGCCGTCCTGCTGGTCACCCATGACGTGGACGAAGCCGTGACGCTGGCGGACCGGGTTTTGGTGCTCGACAATGGCGCGATCGCCGCCGACATCGTCATTGATGTCCCCAGGCCACGCGATCATGGCCATCGCCGGTTCGGCGAGATCCGCTCCGAACTTCTGCGTCATCTCGGCGTCGAGACAAAGCCTGTGCTGCCGGTCTGAGCGGCCGAAGACTTGTCGCTCAGAGTCACCCCCAGGAGGACCATATGCCAATCAAATCACGACAGTTGAACCTCAACCTTTTCATCTATCCTGGCGGCCATCATGAAGCCGGCTGGCGCTACAAGGATTCCGCGCCTGAGAGAGTGCTGGACATCGCCTATTATCAGGAACTGGCGAAAAAGGCCGAGGCGAGCAAATTCGACGCGCTGTTCTTTGCCGATGGGCCCGCGCTCGCCGACAACATCCGCTATGCAAGCCGCTTCCGGCTGGAGCCGCTGACATGGATTTCGGCACTCGCGGCCGTGACGGAGAGCATCGGCTTCATCGCGACCGCCTCGACCACCTACAACGAACCCTACAACCTGGCCCGGCTGTTTGCTTCTGTCGATCATCTGAGCGGCGGGCGCGCCGGTTGGAACATCGTCACCACGGGCGATGCGTCCGCGGCGTTGAATTTCGGCTTTGACCGACATCCAACCCACGCCGACCGTTACGAGCGCGCCGGCGAGTTCGTTGATGTGGTGACGAAGCTCTGGGACAGCTGGGAGGATGACGCGCTCGTCTCCGACCGGGAGTCTGGAATCTTCGCCGACACCGACAAAATCCACCCAATCAACCACATCGGCAAATATCATCGGGTGAAGGGCCCGCTCACGCTTCCACGATCGCCGCAGGGGCGTCCAGTCTACGTCCAGGCGGGTTCGTCGGAAGACGGACGGTCATTCGCAAGCCGCTATGCCGAGGCGATATTCACAGCCCATCAGACACTCGGCAACGCGCAGGAATTTTATGCTGACATCAAAGCGCGCGTGAAGTCGGTTGGCCGCAACCCTGACCACGTCAAGGTCTTGCCCGGCATCAGCCCGTTTATCGGTTCAACCGAGGCTGAAGCCCGCGCGCTGCATGACGAGTTCAACGAACTGACGCAGCCGGAATATTCTCTTGACCAGCTGCGCCGCATCGTCGACGCCGACCTTTCCGGCTACGATCTGGACGGACCATTTCCGCGCGAGCTCATCAGTGTCGAGGGCGAGCGGGGTGCGAGCAGCCGCTTCCACGTCGTACTCGACATCATTGAGCGCGAGAATCCAACCATCCGGCAGTTGCTCCACCGTCTCGCCGGCGCGCGTGGGCATTGGGTCCAGGCCGGGACGCCGGAACAGATCGCCGACAACATCCAGGAATGGTTCGACAACGGCGCCGCGGACGGTTTCAATGTCATGCCACCCTATCTACAGGGCGGGTTCGACGTATTCGCCGACGAGGTGGTGCCGATCTTGCGCAGGCGCGGACTTTTCCGGCGCGACTATGAGGGGGCAACGCTGAGGGACCATTTTGGTCTGCCGCGCCCGGAAAATACGTTCAGCCAGCCGCAAAAGGCGACCGCCTGAGCTACTATCGCAGGCATTCAATCTAGAAGCGATGCGCCAACAGCTTGGGGTCGAGATTTGAAAAGCCATGGTAGCCGTCGACGATCTGGCCACGATCGACGCCACGCTGCCTTCATCGGCGAATTCGCACCTGTGGTCATCGCACCTTCTCACGTCGCCAAGGCCGCCCAGGCGGCGCGCCGTTAGTCGAATTGACGGTAGCCCTTGGAAGTTGAAGGATGTGCCTAAGCCCGGTCCGGAGCCGTGGCTGACCATCGCCGGCTCTCAATCAATGTCCTTGCGACCTTAGGGATGAGCTTGCGGATCGCGGAGACGGCCGGAGAACGCTCATCTTTCGGATTTACGGCAAGCACGACTGAACGGGTAATCACCGGATCGACGATCTTAACCATTCGGACCAGCCCCTGAGAGGCTTCTTTCTGAATGGCCGACGGCGTAAGAATAGAGTACGCCTTTCCCTCCATGACCAAATTGATGATCGTCGAGAGGGAATCCACTTCAAACCTGACGTCCAGCATGCAACCGTGCTGTGCAATGACATCAGCCACTGAACGCCTGACATTATTATTCCGCATGGGAACCGCCAGGGGAAATGCATACAGTTCCGCAAGAGATATCGAGTCCTCAAACGGCGGTTCACCCGGCGGCACCACCAGACAAAACTCTTCGCGTGCCAGGACCGTCATCTCCCCCACACTGTCCGCGGTGCGGTAGAGAACCGCAGATTGAAGCGTCCGGCAGCCATCCACTCCTCCAGCGGTCCCGTCATACCCTCGATCATCTTGAGGGAGACCCTCGGCAGTTCGTTTCTTACCGATTCAAGCAGCGGACCGCTGAGGACGCGAGCGGCCCCGGACGGAATGCCAAGGGTCACCTCTCCGGAAGGAGCTGCCGCCGTGTTGGTCAGCTCCGCCTCGGTGAGTTGAATTTCCTTGAGAATCCCCCGCGCCCGCTCGAGCAGTTTGGCTCCGGACGCGGTTGCGCTAACGCCGGTTCTGTCGCGTATCAGTAGCTGAGTGCCGAAACTCTCCTCCAGTTGACGCACATGCAGGCTAAGGGCGCTTTGAGCGATGTGGAGGAGCGCAGCTGCCTTCGTGAAACTGCCTGCTTCCACTACACCGACAAAGTATTTTAACTGCCTTATTTCCACGGTTTAGGAACCAAACTGGGGCACTGTCTTCCAGCCTCTTCCTATCTATCTCGCAACGAAATGGCGAACAAGCTGCAATATCGCCGAGTTCGCCGGGAATAGGCTCCCGTCTAGTCCTTCACCAGAGATATAAGTCGGTCACTGCCAGCGAGAGCCAGGATTTTGTGGACACGCCGCAGCACCGGGGGCAACCATCTTGCCATCCATTGCGAAGGCGTAGGTCCCGCCCTGCGACATCCTTTTCCGCCGCGATGACACGGCGCGAGGCCCACTGGGCCCGCCAGGAGAGCCTCGATCAAAGATGGCTAGCTGTGCCGGATCGATCGCCAGGGGCGCCGGCAAAGCATATTGACCTCGGCTTTAGGTCGATCGGAATGCTGAAAGTTTGGGCGTGCTAAGCGTGGCAGGGATGATGAGCAAAGACGACTGGACCGACCATCGGTTGTGATCACACCAAGCATGTTAAGTCGCCCTCACCACCCTCGACGGATTGGGATTCTGTTGTCGGTGCCGACTTTGCGGTGCGTCGGACTTTTCAACAATATCCACCCTCAGCGGACACGCTGCGTCCTTGGCTTGGCATATCAGTAGCGAGTGCCGCTATCGCCTGGTTACGTCACCAAGGTGCGACAACAAAGGCACTCATTGTGGATCAAACCAGCGGCCTTGGTATAGTAGACGCCCGAGGCGTCGTAGGCTACGCCGATTTCGACAATTGGCGACAATAGATGTCGGACGCCCCTGAAGACGCAAGCGGTTTTTGCGGTCGGCACGTTGTCGGATGCTGCCATCTGTCCGGCCTCTTGGTGCAGCGCGAAGGCCGCGGGCCGGTATGGGAGTTCGCGGACCGGAACTATATCACCCTGAGTAATCGCGGTAGCGGTTGAGAGCGCGGTCGCGTTTCAGAAGTTCGATCTACTCGTAAAAAGGGATCGTCTTAGGCGGAAGGCCGGACTTGCTGCCGCTATCGCTATATTCATAGGCGCCCCATCGGGTTCCCGGATTGAGCAAATCCGGATCACTATTTTATGCCGCTGCCAGCGTTGTGTCTGCCATGTGCACGCGCGCTGCCGCCGTCAGCAGGTCGGTCTGAGTGATCAGCCCAAGAATGCGTCGCTCGGCATCGCCGATGACCACGGCATGGCTGCGGCCGTCGGTGAGCACGGGAAGCAGGCGCATCGCCGGCGTGTCGGGAGAGGCGGTGCAAGCCTTCGACATCACGGCCCTCACCGTGTCGGTCGCCTTCGTCAGCTCGCGCAGGCCAACTACACCGAGCAGCCCGCCCTCGGCGTCGGTCACCGGCAGCGTCCGGATGTTGTGATCGAGCAGCAAATGACGCGCCTGGTCGGCAGGCGCATGTTCATCGACCGAAATCACATCGCGCGACATGATGTCCTCGCACAGCAAGGTTCGGTGCGAACGCACCATCGCCTGCAACTCGACCTGTCGCAGCAGCCGCTCGAGATCGTTGCGGTCGATGTCGAAGGTTTCCTCCAGCGCGCCGAGCGCGGCATCGATATCCTCGGGCCGGAAGCCGACCCGCTCCCGCGCCGGCGGATCGATGGTTCCATGCGTGCTTTTAAGGGCAGGGGCCGCCACATGCGGATAGTTGCGCCGCGAAAGTTTGTGGATGCCGTAGCCGAGTGCGACCAGCACGATCGAGTTCAGCGCCACCGGAACGAAGGGAAACAGCAAGCCGGAGTTGAAGACGGCCGGTCCGCCGAACACCGCGGTCAAGGCGGCGGCGCCGCCCGGCGGATGCAGGCAGCGCGTGAATGACATAGCGGCGATGGCCAGCGCCACCGCAATGCCGGTGGCAAGGACGGGTTCATGCACGAAATGCGCCACGATCACGCCGACCAGTGCCGAAATCGTATTGCCACCGATAATCGACCAAGGCTGCGCCAGCGGGCTTGAAGGCACGGCAAAGAGCAGCACGGCCGATGCTCCCATTGGAGCAACCAGCAGTGCGACATGGGGGCCAGACCCGTTCGCCAGCGCACTGATCACGCCGGTGAATGCGATCCCGATCATGGCCCCGATGCAGGCGAGCAGCCGCTCGCGCAGCGTTGCACCGGCAAGGATTGGAACAAAGAGTCGAAACGCCATGACATGCCCTTGGGCGAGTGGTCGGACTTCCGCAGTCCGGAATGCAGGCAAAGCCACAGATTTGGAAGTTAAGCCAATTCGGAAAGTCGGCGCACGGGAGAATACTTTTGCGCGAAGCGGCCGTTCCCAGCTTTCGGACCCTTTGCGGCCGTTGCCAACCGGCGACGGACGACGCGATCGAGCCTATTGCGGACATCAGCGGATTTGATGCTTCTGCCATTCCGGCTCGGCCGGACGGAGTAGCGACAGGCGCTCAAGATTCCGCTTTGACAGCAGGCGCAGGCACCCTGCCCTCGGCGCCGGTGCGATCGCATTCACGCCAATGCCGGATAGTCGATATAGCCCTTGGCACCTCCGCCATAGAAGGTGGATTTATCCGGTGTGTTCAGATCGGCTCCTTCGCGGAGCCTGCGGACGAGATCCGGATTGGCAAGGAAGAGTTTGCCGAAGGCCACCAGGTCAGCCCGCCCCTGTGCGATTGCTGCCTCGGCAAGCTTCGCGTCATAACCATTGTTGACCAGCCAGGCGCCTTTGCCGCCAGCGTCGCGATAGGCGGCCTTGAACGATGCATAGTCGAACGGCCTGTCGCCTTGCTGAAAATCCCGCGCTCCGCCTGTCGCGCCTTCTATGACGTGGACATAGGCTAGCCCATAGGCGGCAAGCCGCCTCACGACATGATCGAACAGTGGCTGCGGATCAGGATCGAATGCATCGTTGCCGGGCGTGACCGGTGAAAGACGGATGCCGGTTCTGCTCGCGCCGACTTGCGCGACGACGGCGTCGATCACCTCGAACGGGAAGCGCGCGCGGTTCTCGATCGATCCGCCATAGTCGTCAGTGCGGTGATTGCTTCCGGAGCGCAAAAACTGGTCGAGCAGATAACCGTTGGCGCCGTGAATCTCGACACCGTCGAAGCCGGCATCTTCTACCGCCGATTTCGCGGCGTGCCGAAAGTCCTCGACGATGCCAGGCAGTTCGCTCCTTTCGAGCGCGCGCGGCTCAGACGTTTCAGCAAAAAAGCCGCTGCCTTCCGGATCGATCAGGTAGGTCTTGGATTTGGCGCGAATCGCCGACGGCGCGACCGGTTTGCCGCCGCCGGGCTGCAGCGAATTGTGGGAGATGCGGCCGACATGCCAGAGCTGCACCACGATCTTTCCGCCTGCCGTATGGACGGCGTCCGTCACTTTGCGCCAGCCCGCAAGCTGCTCAGGCGCGTAGAGGCCGGGCACATCGGCATAGCCCTGCCCCTGATGCGTGATCGCCGTCGCTTCCGTGATCAGCAGCCCTGCCGTGGCGCGCTGTGCGTAATAGGTGACGGCCAGGTCTCGCGGCACGGCATTCGGCGAACGGTTGCGCGTCAGCGGCGCCAGGACGACGCGATTGGCAAGGCTGAGGTCACCGACGTTGATAGGATCGAACAGCGTAGTCATCGAAATACCTTTCATGAAGATGGTGGGTACGGATCTGGTCCAAACCCGCCTTATGGAGTGTTGGAAGCGCTACGCGATCTTCCGGATTGCAGGATCTTGTCGGCTCCGCCGACAATGCCGGCGAAATCCGTCCAGACACCACGCGCGCCCTCTTCCCATTTCGCCCGTTCCTCAGGCTGGACGACATGGCCGCCATGTTCGGCCAGCGGTATGGAGCTCGCCTCATCGGGCAACGATCAGCCCATTGAATTGCTTCCCCTTCCGTCACGAAGCGGACGCGGCGACCTTGGGGCGTGCGCCGCGTCCGAACTCGACGTCCCAGCTGCGCTCCTGGGGTGCGGCTTCGCCACTCAGGCCGAGTTTGGGGAAAAGCAGTTCGGCGACGTTGAACGCCTCTTCCAGATGCGGGTAGCCGGACGCGATGATCGTTTCGATGCCGATCTCCTGATACTCGCGTATGCGCGCGGCCACATTGTCGGGATTGCCAACCAGCGCCGTTCCCGCGCCGCCACGCACCAGCCCAGGTCCCGCCCACAGATTTGGACCGACAACCAGTTTGTCGCGCCGGCCCTGATGCAGCGCCGACATGCGCTTTTGCCCGACGGATTCCGAGATGTGGACAAATCCATTCTGGGCTTCGGCGATCAGGTCGTCGGTGACGTGGCTGATCAGCCGGTCTGCGGCCGCCCAGGCCTCATCCTCCGTTTCGCGTACGATCAGATGAATGCGAAGGCCAAAGCGGATCGTGCGGCCTTGCGCAGCCGCTGCTTGCCTGACGCGGTCGATCTTCTCGGCAAGCTGGTCCACCGGTTCGCCCCAGCTCAGATAGGCGTCCACATGCTTGGCGGCGATCGCGATGCCGGCGTCGGATGAGCCGCCGAACCAGAGTGGCGGATGGGGCTGCTGGACCGGCGGGAAGGAAATGTCGGTGCCGTGGGCGGAAAGGTACTTGCCCTCGAAATCCGCCGGCTCGCCCGAAAGGATGCGACGCCAGATGGTCAGGAATTCGTCGGTCTGCGCATAGCGCTCGTCATGACTGAGCTTGTTGCCGTCGCCGGCGAGGTCGGCCGGATCCGCACCGGTGACGACATTGAGCAGGACACGGCCGCCGGAGATGCGGTCCAGAGTGGCTGCATGACGCGCAAACAGCGCCGGTGTTCCGCTGCCCGGCCGAAGGGCCACGAGGAACTTCAGCCGTTCGGTGAGCGGGATCAGCCCGGCCGCCACGATCCAGGCGTCTTCGCACTGCGTGCCGGTGGGCAGGAGCACGCCCTTGAAGCCAAGCCGGTCGGCGACCTGGGCGATCTCCTTGAGGTATCCGAAGGTTGCCGGGCGGTGCCGTTCGTTGGTGCCGAGATACGGTCCATCGCCATGGGTCGGCAGGTACCAGTAGAGATCGAGCGGGTTGCTGGACATCGGATTGTTCCTTCAACGATGCGAATGTGTGGAACAGGCAAGCGTCAGAGCTTGCCTTTCCAGGGGATGAGACGGTGCTCGAGCCAGCGCATGCCGCTGGTAAAGGCGAAGGCGAGGACAGCGATGACGATGAGGCCGACGAAGACGACGTCGGTGGCGAGGAAATTGGCTGCCGACATGATCATGTAGCCGAGGCCCGACTGGGCGGCGATCAGCTCGGCGGCGACCAGCGTCGACAACCCGGCGCCAATGGCAATCTTCAGGCCGGTCATGATTTCCGGCAATGCGGACGGCAGGATGATGCTGGTGAACAATTGCAGGCGGCTGGCGCCAAGCGACAGTGCGGCATTGATCCGTTCAATCGGCACGGAGCGGACACCGGCCTGTGCGGCAAAGCAGATCGGGGCAAAGGTGGACAGCGACAGGAGCACGATCTTGGAGGTCTCGCCGATGCCCAGCCAGATGATCAGCAGCGGCAGGTAGGCCAGCGGCGGCAGCCCCCAGTAGAGATCGATCGGCACGCTGAAGATACCCTTGACCCAGCGGTTGAGCCCCATAAGCAGGCCGAGCGGAATGCCCAGGAAAATGCCGACGCCGAGAGCCGCGGCGATGCGGCCAAGACTTGCCAGCGTGTGGTCGAGCAGCGTGCCGTTGGCATAGCCGTCGGCCGCGACGGCGCTGAACTGGGTCAGCACTTCGGCCGGCGACGGCAGGAACAGCGGTGACGCCCAGCCGAAGCGCGTGGCCAAGAACCACAAGGCAATCAGCGACGCCAGCGTGACCAGGCTGATGCCGAGCGTGCTTGTCGACGCGGACCGGCGCGGCTGAGCGGACGGCCTGCGCTGGGTCGTTGAAGGCTGGAATGAGGTCGGGGAATTGGCGGCAAGCGTCATTGCAAGGTTCCTGTGCGGGCGGCTTCCGGCTGGTGGATGAGCGAGCGAATTTCCTGCCGCAGTTCGATGAAACGCGGGTGGGACTGGATCGGCCCGATGTCGCCGCTCTCAGCGAAATCGCGAACGAAGTCGGCGTCGAACCGGGCAACGATGCGGCCTGGCCTGGGCGACATCACAACGATGGTGGTGCCGAGCGTGAGGGCTTCCTCGATGGAATGGGTAATGAACAGGATCTGCTTGCCGGTCATGGCCAAGACCGAGGCCAGAAGCTGCTGCATCGTCTCGCGCGTCAGGCTGTCGAGGGCGCCGAACGGCTCGTCCATCAGCAGGATTTTTGGATCGGTGGCCAGCGCCCGCGCGATACCGACGCGCTGGCGCATGCCGCCGGACAGTTCGTAGGGCGGCTTTTCGGCGAAATCGGCGAGGCCGACCAGTTCCAGCAGACGCCTTGAGCGCTCGCGGCGTTCGCTGCGCCGCACGCCCCGGTATTTCAGGCCGAGAGCGACATTGTCCAGCACGTTGGCCCAGGGCAGCAAGGTATCCTTCTGGAAGACGACGCCACGGTCGCCGCCGGGCGCGACAATCTCTTTTCCGTCCAGTGTGATCGTGCCTTCGGTGAGCGGCAGGAAGCCGGCGATCGCGTTGAGCAATGTCGACTTGCCGCATCCGGAGGCACCAACCGCGACAACGATGGAATCGGGTGCGATGTCGAGCGAGACGTGATCAAGCGCGTGCACGTCCTGGCCGTCCGAGGCTGGAAAGGTGACGCTGGCATCGCGGATTCGAAGCATGATGGGCCTCCAGGCGGTCTGGCTGGCGAGAATTCCGCCAGCCAGAACCGAATGTCGTCAGGTGATTTTTAGTTCGAAGCCTTGGCAGCGTCGGCGTATTCCGGATCGGCGAACGCGGCGTAGCTGTCCTTGATGGCGGTGATCTTGTGCTGGTCTTTCAGGAATCCCGCAGTGTCCTTGAGGATTTTCGCAACGGCGCTCTTCTCACCGCCGCCCAGCCATTTGTCGGACACCTGTTCGTCGAGCGGCGGAACGACCGTCGTCTTCAGCTGCTCCGAATTCTCGGCAGCCGTGCCGCCCTGCAATTTGGCGATCAGCTTGGCGCTCTCCGACTCCGGCCCCCATGCCGCCGGGTTGGTCAGGTAGGCCGTGTTGTAGCCGTCGATCAGCCGGACATACTGGCCGAGGAAGTCGGGATTGGCCTTGGCGAAGTCGCCGGTCACGACCAGCGCGCCGAAAGTCGGCGCGCCACGATCGGCGACCTGACCGGCTGTGAGCAGGATCTTGCCGTCCTTCTTGAGTTCGGAGAGTGCTGGATCCCAGACGAAGGCCCCGTCAATGTCGCCGCGCTTCCAGGCGGCGACGATCTCGGGCTGCGGAATGGCGATGACCTGGGTTTCCTTCTCCGAAATGCCTTCCTGTTTGAGGACGGCGAGAAGCTGATAATGGTCGGTCGATACGGGTGCTGCGGCAAGCTTCTTGCCGCGCAGGTCGGCCGGTGACTTGATATCGGGCCGCACCACGAGAGCTTCGCCGTCACGGGAGACCGAGGAGATGTAGAACGCCTTCACGTCGATGCCCCTGCTGACGGCAGCGGCGAACGGGCTCGATCCGACATCGCCGATCTGGACGTCGCCGGATGCGATGGCGGCGAAAATGTCGGCGCCGGAATTGAAGCGGCGGAATTCGATTTTCCAGCCCGTCTTCTTGGCAAGATCGCCATTGGCGATGCCAAGATTATAGGGATTGGCGCCGGTCTGGTAGGCGATGACGACTTTCTTGTCGTCGGCATGCGCTGCGGCGGACGTGGCCGCTATGGCAAGCCCGACAAGGGCGGCGGAAATCAGTTTTCGCATGGGACCTTAATCCTTTTGAACAGAGGGCACAGCCTCGATTGCTGACCGAGGGGCCTTGGATTAAAGTCCACTGATATTATAGACTTAGATAGAAATGAAATTCCGAAAACCGCTCCGCGATTGAAAAAGAAATCGCGCTGGGGCTGTCGTCCTACGACATTCACACGCAAAATCCGTAGTGCCTACCGTCTCATGGATTGCCTGGAAGAAGCGTCTTTGAATGCTCGAGGTAGGCGGAGGGGCATTTCATGATGCCTTGTCCGCCGTTCCACAGCTTCCATACGGACGTCTGCGGCGTAGGTTGCGGTCGAGAACAGTCCTGCCGCTACCACCAGCGTCGTCGCCAGTGCCGTCCTCCAACCGGCCCAGGCCGCATTGCAATCGTCATGTCAGTCAACTCCTGATGTTTATCCTTATCAGCCGGTGGCGGACGTCCCCCGCCCTGTTCGACTCTCCGGCGATCCAATTGTCAGGAAAGCAGTTTTGCTTCGAAATGCCCATCGGCGGCGAATGCGAACGGTCTTGTTTCCGAACGATTGACCCTAGGAAAACGCGTTCCAGCCGCGCTGAACAGGGAGCCCCGCAACAAAAAATGGCCGGGCTCGAATGCGGCCCGGCCAAAAGAAGGGTCAAAACCTTCAGAGGGGAACACCGTCCGGCGGAATGGGAGGAAACCGCCGGACGATTTTGCCTGTTTGATCTTATTTCAAAGCCTTGGCGACGAATGACATTCCAAAGAAAGCGTGAAACGGCAAAAATTCGTGCTCCGTATTGCCGCAAGCCTCACGAGCGCGCTGCTCCGGACTCGAGAAGATCGGCATAGTGGCGGCGTGCCACGTCGGGGTGTGAACGCAGGCGGCTCTTGAGCACGTTTGGTGTCGACATCGCGGAACAACGGGTTGTCCGGATCGCTCGCCGGTCCGCGCGCCTCGGCCGTCAGCTCTTCCGGCAGGCTCAGAAGCGGTATGGTCGCATCGAGCCGCGCGCTGAAGAAGAAGGGAACCGAAATCCGTTCGACGCCGGCGGGCGGCGTCACCACACGATGAACGGTGGCGCGCAGATAGCCCTCTAAGCGGAACTACCCTCCTCCGGCCAACTCATATTTCGTCACCGCATCGATCCAGAATGTCACCGGATCGTGTCGCCGGAAGCAACTGAACCGCTTGCGCAAGCCGGGGCCTGCCTCCGGATGCTCTGGCAGGCCTTTCGCGGGGAGCACCATCGCCGCGGCAGCCGTGTAGGCTCGATGGTCGGCTTCATGGCGGGCCTGATCCCCTGCCCAATGACACTGTTCGCAATGACGTTCGCTATCACGCGCGGCGTCCCGCAGGCAGGTGTCGCCTTCGCGGTGACGATGATGCTGGGGGTGGCCTGTACGCTCTCCGTCGGCCATGTTCTTCCGCCAGCAGCTTGTTAGACTCCTGGAAACGCGGCCAGGCGTAGTGGATGCGATCACAGGGCTATTCAACTTCTGGCGAGACTTGTCCTGATCATCGTCGCGTGGAATGCGATTGTTTCCGGATGAACGCGAGTGCGGCTTATCGGCGTAGGAGAAGCCCTCCACGGCGGCGTGCTCGATTCAGACGGGATGGGTGGGGACTTCTCCCCACCCTGTCGCCTGAGACGCGCACTCAGTACAAAGCGCACGGTGAAGATGCGGGCTGGTGGTAAAGAAATGGTTAGCCTCATCGCACCTTGTAGCGCGCTCCGTCTCGAAGGCAGCTTTCTGCCTCTCGAACGCTACGATCTAACTCTTAGCTCCTGCACTTTTGCGGTGATGTCGGCCAGCCGCGCCTTCAAGTCCGCGACGATCGACAGCAGCACCATTACCTCGTCGGGAATGGCCGTTGCAGTCGCTTGGCACCTTCCACTCGGCAGGTTTGTCACAGGTGCCGCCCGCGTGGCTTCTCTATCCCTAGAATTTCCGCGCTATTCGGTAGCAACACCATGAAGCTGCGCTGCTTCATGGGCCTTGGGTGGTTGGTCCCCAGGGTCAAACCTATTCACGGCTTGGGGTCGGATGGCTTCGCGGCATCCTCTTCGTAATCGAAATCGTCATCGATTTCTGGAGTCAACGGTTGCTGTTGACCGTGACGTATTGAAAGGATCACTACTTCTTCATCGGCTAGATCATAATCGAGAAGATAGTCTCCAACCACCAATCGATGGGAACCCGGGATCGGCAGGCGATCAAACGTTTTACCCATCTCTGGAAACCGAGCCAGATTCTTACGGGCCTCAGTCATTCTGTCGACGAATGCCTTGGCTGCTTTCTGGCTGTGCTTCTGAAGATAGGCGGCTTCCCGTCGAAGATAGGCGCGGGCGTCTCCCGACAAGCGCACCTTCATCAGGCGACCTTGCGACTGACGATTTCGTGAATCTCTTGCAGAACGTCATCCATGTCATGGGAATCACCATTGGCCACTTGCTCCCGCCCCTTTCTGACAGCGAGAATGTCGGCTCCTTCGCCTGCAAGGTATAATTTCAGCGCCCTGACCATCACCCAGCTGCGAGATCTGTCACAGGTTACAGCAATCTGCTCAATTGCAGCCAGGATTTCCTCCGGCAAGCGGATGGTGATTGGATCGGAAAGATTTGGCTTAGGCATTGTTGACCTCCATTTGTAATACACAGTATTACAAATGCGCTTCGTTTGGTCAATCAAGTTTCGAGAATGGCCCGGCTTAACCGTGTTGTCGCTCACGCGTCTACGTCTCGTTAAACCCCAGGTTAAAGAACCACCGCGACGGCATCCACAGCCGCGCAGGCTGGAGCGGTTCTAACCGGACCGGCATATGCGATTTTCGCTTGAGAATTTTGGCGATTGCCGTCTCGCGGATAGATCTCGCCCGACGGCTGAGCGTGCGTGCTCCACACATGGGGATCAGCGATGACCCACCATCCCCATGTCCACATGATCGTGCCAGGCGGCGGCATCGCGCCGGACGGGAGCCGCTGGATATCGTCGCGCCCGGCCTACCTGCTCCCGGTCAGGGTACTCGGCAAGTTGTTCCGCCGCCTGTTCCTCACCCGGCTGGTCGCCCTCCACGACGTCGCGCCATCCCCGACACCAGCCGAAAATCGAAATCCCCATAGCCATCGCCCGTGGCCCGTGGCTTCCTTCCTTGGGGACTTTCGTACGCCTGCCGGCGCCCGAAACTCTTATATGGGGATGGTCAACTATGGAGCAGCCAACGTCTCGGCGCAGGCGCTTCCGCGCGTGCCGGCGGTTAGGAATTCTTATTGCCGTTCGGATTTGGTGCCGGTGCCTCTCGCACGTCTCGCGGTGGCGGATCGACATGTTCAAGCTCTGGTGCTTCCTTGTCGCGTCGACGGACAGGTGTCTTCTTCGGGTCGGGCTTCGGTGGTGGATCTATGATTTTGTTTGCCATATCGAGTTTCTCCACCCCTGCCGGTCGCGGGGGTAGGCGCCGCTGGATCAGATGGACTGATTTCGCAGCAGAGGGGACAACCGCTGCAACAGAAAAACCGGATCGCCGGTCTCTTGTTCCCGTGTGCCCGCGGACTTTTCAATTCGCCGCTTGTCCGGCGTCACTGCATGGTTGGTGAAATGAGGTTCCGATCCCCTCGCCCAGCCGCGCGGCATGTCTGGCCGTACTGGCAAGCTCGCCGGGCGGTACCCAACCGCCTCTAGTTCCGGCGATCAAGCCCGAGGTTAGCCGGCAAGCTGGCGCAGCAAGACTAATGCCAGCGATTATTTCCACAAATGGGAAACCACGCAAGCCGTGACGCCCGCAAGGACTCGGCTAGGTTGCCCGTGCGGCGGACCTGAGTTCCGCCCGGCCGGCGTCATTAGGCAACCTCCCTCGGAGCGACGCCGCCATTCCTCCTTCACAGGTTGGTGCATTGACTCGCGTGGGGCGCGAGACCTGTTTGCGTTCCGGCATTGCAGGTGTTCACGACGGAGTGCGCCTGATGATTATTGGATTTGGTCAGGGCTGCTTCTACCCCTCTGAACTACAACGGTGCCAACGTGTCTTCGACCAGCTTTGTTTGGAAAGACACCTCGAACGCGCGTCCAACGAGGCGGCGGGTCTCGCTTTTCGCGTCCTGTTGCTTTTCCAACATGGGCACTTCGAAGAAGCCACCTTTTTGCAGCCGCCGACGGCGAGACGGCCGGAAGGGCCTCATTGTCTTTGCGCCGAACGCCCAGTGGGTGAGTTGCCGGCGACACCGTTTCAACTTCGGGGTGGACTGAAGTTCCTTCATTCGATCGTCGACCGCAGGGCCAAGACGGGAACATTGAATCGATCGGCGAGGTCACACGTAGGATGCGTCGCCAGCCTGACCTGCTCCAAGGACTGTAACCTTTGCCAATTCGGCTTTGGTCGGCTTCGGGTTTTGTGACGAAGGCATGCTTCGGCGGGGCTTCGTTTTCATCAGGATTGGGGAGAGGGTTCTCGTCTGGAAGTCTGTCTGGGTCTGGCTCGCGCATGGGCTTTGGTTGGGGAATCGGCGGCATCGGTATCGGAGCGGGCGCTGGTTCGGGCGTAGGAACAGTGGGCATAAGATTGTCTCCTTCAGGAAAAAACCGCTGAACAGGCCGTCGGTTCCGCGTCACAGTTTTGCAGAAACGTTGGCGGTATTTTGAAGAAGCCCACAGCTTAACCATTCGGCCAACGATGGTCCCCGCGGGCGTTTCAAGTGCGCCTGAGCTCTCGTACAGGGCCGGGCAGCACGATCGGCGACGTCGTGCCCTTCATCTCGCCCATGCTGGCCTTGCCGGCACGTCACGGCGCGATAATTTCCGTTAGGGCGTGGGCGCTTCGACCTATCGACAGGAGCCGACCATGAAACACCAAACACTCGACCAACTGCATGCAATCGCAGAAGTTGAACCCTTGGCGCCATACTCAACAATGACCCGAAACCAACGGATCGAACGTTGGGCAGAGCTTCTCGAACAAGAGCCCGGGCGATGCCTTGGAGCGCTTACAGGCACCGAATATCTGAGTCCAGTGACACGTTATGAAACTCGTGGTGGGGGATCGCCAATCACGGTTGCTTTCGAGGATCCGGTATTGCGTGCGCTGGGTCTGAAAAATGACACATACGGTGAGGCGAAGCGCTTTTTCGAACTCACCGACTGGCAATTGCACGAAATCGTCTGCAGTTGCCATGTCGGTGCGACGATGCAAGCGGGATGGGCCGCCACTCGAGTCCGCGCGACAATTAGCAGGAACGGGTTTTTTGCTTGGCTGTGGGGGAGGATCGCGGGTTGATCTAGTCGATTGATTGAGACAAAGGAGTCCGGCCGAGATTCGATCCTCGATCGTGGCATGCGAGGCTGTCGGGATGCGCACAGGTATCGGCATCGACGTGACGGCATCGGCTTGCGGCGATCGTTTTGGCGCGAAGTTCGCCCCAGAAGCATGTTAGGCGCGCACGGATTATCCTGCTGACTGCCGATGGTCTAGCACCGTGGCGATCATGGCGGCGACGGCCAAATCCAAGACCTGTGTATAGCCTGGCAGGAGCGTTTCATGGCCGAAGGTGTCGATGGCCTAGTGCGCGACAAGACTCGGCCGCCTGGCATTGCACCTCTGAAGCCGGGGGTGGTCGACAAGATCGTGGCGCAGACGCTGGAGCCGCCCGATCACGAAGCGACGGTCCGTGCAATGGCGAAAGCGGTCGGCGTCTTCGGTTGTGAAGACCACACGCGACCACGGTCTTGCGCCTCGATCAATTTGCCAAAGCCTATCCGCCCAATTGTCGGGCGGCATGGCGCAGCGTGTGGCGATCGCCCGCGCGCTCGTGACGAAGCCATGCTTTCTGCTGCTCGACGAGCCGCTGGGGCCCTCGAGGCTCTGACCCGGCTGCGCTTGCAGGACGAGCTTCAAAGGATCGTCCGGCACGAGGGCCACGATGGCGGCTGTCGAGACTGCCTCACAAGCCCAAGGGAGAAAGCCGGGGCAAAGTATCCCCTGGCCTGTCGCGGTGAAGAAGATGCAGGCAATGCTGTTTCAGGCGCATGAACTCGCCCGAGGCGATGATCCCGGTCATGCGCGGCCTCTCGAAAGGCACGCTGATTTCCTCGTGGATCCGGCCGGGCTGCGCCTGCATGACGATGATCCGGTCGGCGAGCAGCAAGGCTTCGTCGATATCATGGGTGACGAATAGGATCGTCTTGCGGAATTGCTCCCAGATATCGAGCAGCAACTCCTGCATTCGAAGCCGTGTCAGGGCATCGAGCGCCCCGAAGGGCTCATCCATCAGCAGCAGCCGTGGCTGGTTGACGAGAACACGCGCGATCTCGACGCGTTGCTGCATGCCGCCGGACAGCTGGCCGGGATAGCGCCCAGCAAAACCGTTCAGACCGACGAGATCGAGCATTTTCTCCGCCTCGAGACGCCGCTGCCGGCGCTTGACGCCGCGCATCTTGAGGCCGAAAGCGACGTTGTCGCGCGCATTCTTCCACGGAAAGAGTGTGTGGTGCTGGAAAACGATACCGCGTTCCGGATGGGGGTCTTTTACGGGCTGCCCGTCGACCGAAAGGACGCCGGCAGCTGGCTTGATATGCCCCGCCAAGGCGCCGAGCAGGGTCGACTTCCCGCAGCCGGACGGCCCCAGAAGACAGACGAATTCTCCGGGAGAGACTTCGAAGCTCGCATCAGTGACGGCTTCGAACGCACTGCTGCCGCGACCGAGCCGGATCGAAACATGATTGGCCTCGATACGGCCCGTTGCCGCGCGAAAGCTGCGCTGATGGGTCGTCATTTGCTGTCCTTCGTGTGCCATGGAAGAAGTGCCGCCCCTGCCGCTCGCAAGAGGGCGCTGCTTCCCATGCCGAACAGCCCAATCAGGATCATGCCGACGATAATTTCAGGATAGTTTTGCAGCGTGTAGGATTCCCAGGTGTAGTAACCGATACCGAACTGGCCGGCGATCATCTCGGCTGTGACGAGACAAAACCAGGACGTGCCCATGCCGATGACCAGGCCCGTGACGATGTTTGGCGCCGCACCTGGAATAATGACCTCCAACAGCATCGCGGTCCGCGTGCTTCCAAGGCTGCGCGCAGAGGCGATCAGCCTTGGATCGACGCTTTCCACGCCATGGACGGTGTTGAGCAGGATCGGAAACAATGCGCCCGTAAAGGTGATGAAAATCATCGAGAGTTCCGACGACGAAAACATCAGAACCGCAAGCGGAATCCAGGCGACGGCCGGGATCGGCCGCAGGAGTTCGAGCGGGGCTTGCAGGAAATCGCCAAGCCACCGTGAGCGACCGATGACGAGGCCGAGGCCGATACCGATCACGGCGGCGATGCCAAAGCCCGCCAGAACCCTTTCCAGGCTGCTCGATATATGGGCAAAGAACTTGGGCGAGCGCAGGAACTCCAACGCTGCCGAGACGACATCCACGGGCAATGGCACATTCTCGAACGTGACAATGCCGAGATTCAGTCTGAGGCTCGATGCGATCTGCCAGAGAATGAGGCAGATGGCGAGGGATCCGGCCCGGCGCAACCAGCGCCCAAGGTGGAAACGCGTCATGGCCAGCCTCAATTGCTGGCCATGATCGAGGCCTTGGCGGCAGCGAAATCCAGCACCTTGCCACTATGATCCCTGGCCCATTTCTCGGCGGTTTCCTTCAGCAGGAAGGCGCTGACTTCGCCACCGTCGGCGCGCACGAACCAGGCCTGATTGCCGAGCAGCTTGATGCCGCTTTCACGGTCCTGCGCATAAAACACCCGGACCGGCTTCCCCTCACCTTCGATGGCCTTGAGCGCCTTGAATGCGTTCTGCGGCGACGCATAGTGTCGGACGAGTGGCTCACCCTGGACCCAGATCTCAGCAACGCGCTTGGGATCGCTGATCGCTTCACCGGAGGCAGCATCCTTGGCATTCAAAGGCAGCTGGGCATAGTTCTTGAGCGAGGCAT
Organism: Mesorhizobium caraganae; assembly: GCF_016836705.1. Classification (GTDB taxonomy): domain Bacteria; phylum Pseudomonadota; class Alphaproteobacteria; order Rhizobiales; family Rhizobiaceae; genus Mesorhizobium; species Mesorhizobium caraganae. The sequence goes on from NZ_JAFCGY010000012.1 coordinate 107,936, forward strand.
CATAGTCGAGCCCAGACGCCTTGAATGCGGCCTTTATGAACCGGTCATCGACAAAGCTGTCCACGTCGAGCGACTGGTCGGTCTTTTTCAGGAGCCTCAAGGTATCGATCGCAGTGGCGACAGCCTGGCGGTATTCCGGCTTCCAGGTGAGATCACGGGTCTGAAGCCCGAGCGGTCCATGGAACAGGTATTCGACCTCAGCTTCGACACCCGTCACCTTGGCGATCAGCTCACTGTATTTCTCCGGCTCCTTGGCGATCAACTGATCGGCCTCGATTGCGGCGCGAAGATAGGCAACAACGATCTCGGGATATTTTTCGGCATAGTTGGCATCGACCAGAGCACCGTGGAAAGTGGGCGTCTTTGCCTGCGATCCGTCATAGATCTTGCGTGCGAAGCCGCGCCAGGGGAAGAGTTCGGCAAATGGGACAAAATCGGCATGCGCCTCGATCTGGTTTGCCTGGAGGGCCGAGCCGGCAACTTCAGGCGCCTGGGTGATGATCTTCACGTCGCTTTCGGCGTCCCAGCCCTGTGCCTTGACGGCCCGCAGCAGCATGCCGTGCGAGGTCGATGCGAATGGAACGGAGATGGTCTTGCCCTTGAGCTCCGAGAGCGACTGGATGGGCGAAGCGGTCGGCACGACAATGCCATTGCCGCTGCCGTTCACGCTGCCGGACAGCACGGTGATGAACAAGCTCCTTCCTCCGGCCTTGATATGGGCGAGACCGTTGAACGAGCCGGGGAAATCCGCCATCACGCCGAAATCAAGCTTTCCGGCGATCTGCTCATTGGTGATCGGCGCGCCGCTCGTGAAGTTCTTCCACTGGATATCATAGGTGACGTCCTTATACTTGCCGTCGTGCGGCAGATATTTGTCGAGCAGCTTCAACTCACGGATCAGCAATCCGCCCGTGGCGGTATTGATGGTGGTGTCCTGCGTGCCGATCGCCACGCGGATAGTTTCGGCATCCGCGGCAGAAGCGAATCCGGCCGCCATAAGGGCAAGGGCAGCCAAACGTGTGCGAACATTCATGGTCCTACCTCGTGATTTGATGCCGGTATTCGGCGGCTGAATTTGCTGACCCAGTGGCGATTGCCAAACCGCAGTCCGGCAAATTTATGTGATGGCCGAGCTGAAGGCAGAAGCAATTACTTGCACGGTTTCTGGTTGGTTTTGATCCCAGGCGTCGCGTCGATATTTAAATTCGTCTTGCTAAAACAAAAGGTTACGCTGTCGCCATTCGAAATGGGGACAAGAATCATCTAAGTCTGGCATGAACGGCGCAATTATATTCCTTTTTTGTCTATAGAATTTATATACTTTTTACGCGTTTTCATGACGCGCAAGGAGCCGGATATGAGCCTCGAAATGCTTTCGACCGATTTCGAAGCTGAGCGTAAGAAACATGAGCCGGTGCTCGAACTGCCCGAGCAGGTCGTTCTTCCCGGCGATCGGGCGCTCTTTCTCAGCGAAAGCGTGGAAGGGCTCGACGACGGTGCGCATTTTCTCGATACCCTGACATCAGACGAGTGGGCGAAACTGAGGGCGCATGGCCGACGTCTCGCTTTTGCGACCGGTCAGGCGATCTTCACCCAGGGCGACAGCCACGGTGGCATTTTCATCATCGAAAGCGGCAAGGTGCACGTCTTCTACACGGCCCCGTCAGGACGCGAAATCACCCTCGCCTACTGGACAGCGGGGCATTTCATTGGCGGCCCCGAAATGACCGGCGGTGGAATTCATATCTGGTCCGGAGAAGCATTGAGTGAATGCCGGATGCTGTTCATACCGGCCAGTGCGTTGAAGAAGCTCGTCGTCGAGCTTCCGAATTTCGCGCTCTGTCTTCTACAGGGACTTGCAGCGAAGGGCAGATGCTATTCGGCGATGGCTCAGATGCTCGGCACGCGTTCGGTGATCGAACGTTTGGCGCAGTTCCTGATGAATCTCGGTACCCTTCATGGCGTGCGCGACGGACGGGCAATCGTCATCAATGCCAAGGTGACGCATGACCAGATTGCGGCCATGGTCGGCTCCACACGCCAATGGGTGACGATGATGATGAAGCGCTTCCAGAAGGAAGGGCTGGTAACGGTGACACCACGCCATATCCGCATCGAACGTCCTCACAGCCTGATGGAAATGGTTTCGAAGCGCGCGGCGGGGTGAGACGGCGCTTCGGCTTCCACTAACCGAGCCGCGTTAGCGCCCAGCGAACGGTCTTGCGTACGTCCGGATCGGCGTCGCCGATATGCGCCATGAGAGAATCCCGCGACGATGGATCAGCGATTTCACCGAGCGCCGCCGCAGACTCCTTGCGCAGCGAAGCCATGTCGCTCGTCAACAGTTCGGAAATCTGCCGTACCGTCGATTGCGCCTTGAGCTTGCCAAGCGCATTCAGGCATTTTTGCCGAACCTGCCAGTATTCGTCGGAAAGGCCGGCGGTCAGTCCGTCGACGGCCGAGGTCTGGCCGATACGACCGAGCGATTCGGCCGCCGCGGCCCGCACCTGCCAGGTCTCATCGTCGAGGGCAGCCGTCACGGCGGCCGCTGCGGCGGGCTGGCTCGTGAAGGACAGGGCGTTGACCGCAACGGACCGAACGGTGGCATCGGCATCGCGCGTCGCGGCGACGAGGCACGGCAAGGTCTCTTCCAGCTTGAGATAGGCAACGACGCCGAGCGCCTGCGCGCGCACATTGGCATCCTCATCCCGCATCGCCGCCAGAGCGGGGCCGAGTGCCCCACGCGAACGCAACGCTTTCAGCCCGCGAAAACCCGCAGCCCGGACGAAGGCGCGCCCATGACTGACGAGCGGCAGAATGGATTCAGCTGCCGCCGGATCCTTCAGTTCAGCAAGGCTATCGGCTGCCGCCTGGGCCACCGTCAAATCCTGATCCGCCACTAGGCGGGCAAGGCCCGCAGCCGCCTCAACGGCGTCGAACTCGGACAATGCGATCGCCAGCTGCAAACGCACTGTCGCGTCGGGGTCGGCAACTGCGGTCAGGAGATGCGGCAGCACATCCGCGCTCGCCGTCTCGGCAAGGTCGATCACGGCAAGCCGTCGCACGGCCGCGTCAGCATCGTTCAGACGCTCGCCGATTTCCTCGATGTCGCCAAAATCTTCGAAGGGATCGAAAGCAGTCATGTCAGCGCAACAGATAGGGGATGTTGACGGTTACAGCGCCGGTCGGACAATCCTTCTCGCACGGCATGCAGTACCAGCACTCGTCGAATTTCATATGGGCTTTGCCAGTGAGATCGCTGATGCGCAGGACATCCAGTGGGCAGACATCGACGCAGACCGTGCAACCCTTGTCGGCGATGCATTTCGCCTCGTCCACGACGACGGGAACTGTTGTGGGTGAAAACGCAAGCGGCACGGCTTTCCTCGTCAGGCTTGATTGGAAACGCGCAGACGGTCATAGGCCGTCCGCTCCTCGTTTTCGATCGGAACGATGTAGGGTTGGATGGGCCGCTTCTCAGAAACCAGGCGGCCGTCGACCTTGCGAAGAAGCGTATGGCAGAACCAGTTGTCGTCATCCTTTTTGGGATAATCGACGCGGTTGTGATAGAGCCCCCAGCGGCTCTCCGTCCGGAAGAGCGAGGCATGCGCCGCCATGTCGGCGCAGTCGAGAATGGACGACACTTCGAGTGAACGCATCAGTTCATGCGCGTTGCGTGCGACAAGGGCGGTTTCGAGATCATCCCTGACCTCGGCGAGTCGCGCCTGGCCGATCCGCATTCTGGCCGTCACCTTGGGCGGCTGCAGATAGTCGTTGACCAGCCGCCTGGTCTTGTATTCCAGCTGGTTGGGCGGGATGCCGTCTTCACGCCGCGTCGGTGCCAACACGCGTTTGCGCTCCGCCTTGACGAACTCGCTGTCGAAATCCGGAAGGTCGGTTTCCAGCGCGACTTCGGCAGCGTGCTCGCCGGCGACGGCTCCGTTGGTGAAGGCGCCGAGCATATAGTTGTGGGGCACGCTCGCCATGTCGCCCGCGGCGTACAGGCCCGGCACCGTGGTCCGGGCGAATTCATCGACGAAAACGCCCGACGCGCTGTGACCCGAACAGAAGCCGATTTCGGAAATGTGCATTTCGATCATCTTTTCGCGGTAATCGGTGCCCCGCGCCTGATGGAACCTGCCGCGCGACGGGCGCTCGACCTTGTGCAGGATCTCTTCGATCTCGCCGACCGTGTCGGCATGAAGGTGGTTGAGCTTTAGGAACACCGGCCCCTTGCCCGACTGTAGTTCGTTGTAGAATTCCTGCATCATCTGTCCCGACCAGTAGTCGCTTTCGATGAAGCGGTTGCCTTCACTGTTGGCAGTATAGGCTCCGAACGGACCGGCCACGTAAGCGCAAGCCGGGCCGTTATAGTCCTTGATCAGCGGATTGATCTGATAGCATTCGAGATTCGCGAGCGCGGCACCCGCATGATAGGCCATGGCATAACCGTCACCGGAATTGGTCGGATTCTCATAGGTTCCGAAGAGATAGCCGGAATGCGGCAATCCGAGCCGGCCCGCCGCGCCCATGCACAGGATCACGGTCTTGGCGCGCAGCACGAGGAATTCAGCCGTGCGCGTGTTCACAGCAGTGGCGCCCGCGATCCTGCCGTCGCTGGCGGTCAACAGGCGCGTTGCCATGAAGCGGTTGGAGACCAATATCCTTTCGCGCTTGATCTGCCGGTAGAGCGCCTTCTTGACGGTATCGCCATTCGGCATCGGCAGCACATAGGTTCCGAGATGGTGGACCTTCTTCAGGTCGAAATCGCCATTGGCGTTCTTCTGGAAACGGATGCCGAAACGGTCAAGTTCCTGGATGATGTCATAGCAGCGCGAGGCATATTTGAAGACCGGCGCCTGATCGACAATGCCGTCATTGGCGATCGTGATCTCCTTGGTGTATTGCTCGGGTGTCGCATATCCTGGGACGACGGCGTTGTTCAGCCCGTCCATGCCCATGCAAATAGCTCCCGAACGCTTCACATTGGCCTTTTCGAGCAGGACGACATTCAGAGCGGGATTTTTCTGCTTCGCCTTGAGCGCCGCCATCGGTCCGGCTGTGCCGCCGCCGATCACCAGCACATCGCAGGTGACTTCCGACAGCCCTTCGACAAAATTATCCATTCTCGTTCCTCACGCCGCAGAATCGGCGATTTCGCGCAAATAGCTCCAGGGATAGATGCCCCGCTCGTGCCCGTCCGAGAAAACCAGACGTATGGCATAGGAACCGATCGCCTCTGCGCCCGTCACGGTGACGGTCTCGAACGAATGTACGTTACCATCGATGTCCGCCCGCACCTGCTGTGCCGCCCGGCTGCGCGCCCGCAGCATGGACGCCGGGATGAGCGAGACCGCGCCGTCATTCCATGTAACGGAGAGAAGGGTGCGCGCGGCAGTGACCTTGAGCTCAAGAGGTATCACGGCGTTCCCTGATGGTTCGCCCCATCTTAGGGATCAGCGGAACATGGACACGCAATAAATTGCCTGCGTCCAGCATGCTTATTGAAACCGCGATAAGTCCGGCATGCCGCATTGCGTTTGAGGGAGGCTTCGAACCGACAGCCTCGCCTTTGCACTTACGTGAAAATCCGTGGACCTGCATCCGCCTTTCTCGGCCATCTGCATCCCAACTGCCTTCTGCCTCTGATCAATGAGCCCTGGCCCCGGTTTGTCAGTGGCGAAAGATAACACTTATAAAGGATTACCTGACATCGTCATCTTGTGCACTGTGCCTCATCAGGGTGATTTCACCAGGAATGCTGCAGGGCACTTAGGGACCGTATTGGCGGGTTATCGTGCTCCATCTCCAGAACAATATTCTCGAAATGATCGCCAGGGGCGAAACGCTCGAAGCGACGACGGACCGTCTTTGCCACCAGATCGAGAAACTGTTGCCGGGCGTCAGATGTTCCGTTCTGCGCGTTGACGGTAACGGGTTGTTGCATCCCCTCCCAGGTTCCAGCTTCCCGAATGAATATATGGCTCTTCTCGAAGGCCTGATGATCGGCCCGCTTGTGGGCTCCTGCGGCAGTGCGGCCTATCTCGGAAAAGCCGTGGCTGTGAAGGACATCGCGACCGACCCGCGCTGGGCCAGCTTCAAGGAGCCCGTTCTGGCGCTGGGCCTGAAGGCCTGCTGGTCGAGCCCGATCTGCGACGCCGCGGGCGTTGTGCTCGGCACCTTTGCCCTGTACTTTACGGAGAAGCGCGGCCCCACCCCGCGCGAGGAAGAGGTCGTCGCCTCGTGTACCTCCCTATGCGCCATCGCGCTTGAGCGTCACCGGCGGGTCATAGAGCGAGAGCACGGCGCCTATGTCGATGCCCTCACCAACCTGCCGAACCGGGCAAGTTTGGACGTCGCCCTGGAGCGGCTGTCCTTTGGCCAACCTAGCGCCTGGGCGGTCCTGATCATCGACCTCGACAACCTGAAGACCATCAACGACACCTTCGGCCATGCGGCCGGCGATGCTTTGCTACAGGCGGTGGGGTCACGTCTCGCCGAAAGCGTAGCGCCTGACCGTGTGTTTCGCATGGGCGGCGACGAGTTCGTCGTAATCCTTCAGCGAGCTGGCGCGCCCGCCGGCATCGAGAGCACGGCACGTCATATTCTCGACACTCTGGCTGTGCCCGCCGACTGCGACGGGCACATGATCCTGGCACAGGCCACCATTGGCGGCGCAGTGCTGTCGGCGGGGGACATCGATGCGAAAAGCGTGCGCCAAAACGCCGATTTCGCGCTCTACCACGCCAAGGAAACTTCGCGAGGTGGCTTCGTGCTGTACTCGCCGGGAATCGGCAGCGCAATCAAGACCCGGATCGAGGTGATCCGCGATGTTGACGTGGCTTTGCGCGAAGGCCGGATCGACGCGTTCTACCAGCCGATCCTGCGGCTCGACACCCGCGCGATCGTCGGCATGGAGGCCCTCTGCCGCCTTCGCAAGCCGGATGGCGAGGTCGTTTCCGCCGCTGCGTTTCACCAGGCGACGTCCGATGTCAGCGTCGCTTCGAATCTGACGGAACGCATGATAGCGATCGTCGCAGCCGACGCGCGCTCGTGGCTGGATCAAGGTATTCCGTTGCAGCATGTCGGCATCAACATTACCTCAGCTGATTTTCATAGCGGCACGCTTTACGCGCGTCTCGAAGCCGCCTTCGGCCGCGAGAACGTTCCGTTGAAGCACATCATTTTGGAGGTCACGGAGTCGGTCTATCTCGGCCAGCGCGATCCGGTCGTGGCTCGAGAGATCAAGGCGTTGCGGGCCCATGGCCTGCGTGTCGCACTCGATGATTTCGGAACCGGCTTCGCTTCGCTCACGCATCTGCTGACGGTGCCGGTCGATATCGTCAAGATCGACAAATCCTTCATTGATCGCCTTGTCCAGGGAGATCCGAGCCTGGCGATCGTCGAGGGCTTGGTCGGCATCGCTCGCAAGCTCGACATCCAGGTCATCGCCGAAGGCATCGAGAACGAAGCCCAGGCCGTTTTACTTGCGGAGATCGGGTGCCAGCTCGGTCAGGGATATCTGTTTTCGCAAGCGGTACCACGTCAGATAGCGAAAGGCCTTTTGAAGCGGTTCGGGCAACCACCTGCTGAGGAGACCAGGGTAGCGAGCGGCATAGCGAACCCAATCGATCTGATCGCCTGACGGAAATCCCTTGGCTTGATCAGCCGATAAAGAACGCTGCGGCACCCCGCGAAAAAGAGTCCGGAAAGGAAACAAATATGCGCCTGCCATCCGCGTCACAGTTTATTCGCAAGGCTTTTGGTCGCGTTGGATCCGGGCAATCACCGGCTGGCCTGGCTATCCGTTCGGACCTTCTTCCGGAGGAACCGAATTTCCGGATGCTCACTGAGAACAGCGGTGACGTCATCATGCAACTCGGACCGGACACGAAGGCACGCTACGTTTCACCGTCATGCACCCGACTTCTGGGATGGCTGCCGGAGGAAATGGTGGGGCATGGTCCGGAGGTGTTCGTCCCGCCGGAGCATCTTCAAAACATCGCTGCGGCAGCCGCGCTCTTGCTTGCCGGCGCAGATGAAGGCGAGCCGCTGCGATCGAGATCCGGCGCAAGGATGGGGAAACTGTCTGGGTGGAGAGCTAGGCGCGCATGGTCCGTGATCCCCTAACTGGCGTTCCGGGCGACTTCGTGCTGATCATGAGAGATATAACAGAACGCAAACGGCTCGAAGAGCAACTCCGCTCGCTTGCGATGACGGACGGGCTGACCGGCCTGGGCAACCGCCGAGCCTTCGACGAGACCTTGGACAGGGAATGGCGACGCACCGTTGGCAGCGCTGGACAGATGTCCTTGTTGTTGCTCGATATCGATCGATTCAAAGGCTTTAACGACAAATACGGTCATCAGGTAGGCGATGATTGTCTTCGTGCCGTCGCTGCCGCAATACGAGACGTGCTTGATCGTCCTGGGGATCTGGCGTCGCGATACGGAGGGGAAGAACTCGCCGTCATCTTGCCTGATACCGATAGCGAGGGAGCGCTTGAAATAGCGGAACGGCTGAGGCTCTCAATCGAAAATCTCGGCCTGCCTCATGACGGCAATCTGGAAGGCGGCGGACGCGTCACAGTCAGCATTGGTTCAGCGACCGCGCTGTCGCGATCGGGCGGGACGATCAGGATGCCGGAAGGCCTGCTTCTCGCCGCCGACACCGCCCTTTACAAGGCCAAGCACAAAGGCCGAAACCGCGTCGAGGTCGCACTGCTGCTCGCCTCGGAAGGTCCCGACGCGGCCTGATCAAAGGCCGTTACAGCCTCGCGCATCGACTCAGCCAAAGGTCTCGATTTCGTTGGCCTGGGCCATAAGCAAGCATTGGGTGCGGCTGGGTGTTTTCGACTGCCTGTGAGGTCGGCTCCGTTACGCGCTACCATAGTACAGTTGAGCCCATGCCGTTGACGCACCACTATGCCGGGCTATCGACGTTGCCTGGGAGGAGGACGCGTGGCTGGCGAACGGGAGCATATCCGCGAGATAGAGCAGGTCCTGTCCGGCGGGCGATCGGCCCGCGACGATGTCGTGGTCAAGTCCTGGCTGCGTTGTGTCGACACCCACCGGCTCGATCCGGCCCGGCCCACGGAAGCCTATATCGTCCCCGATACCCAGTTGCGCGAACATCGCGAGCAGTCCGAGAGACTGATCGCCATCGCCCGCAGCGGCCTGGAAACGCTTTTCAAGCAGGTGGCGGGCCAGAACTACGTGCTGCTGCTGGCAAACGCCAAGGGCGTCACCGTCGACTTCCTCGGTGATCCGCTGTTCATGGACCAGTTGCGCACGGCGGGGCTTTATCTTGGCTCCGAATGGTCCGAAAGCCGCACCGGAACCTGCGGCGTCGGCTCCTGCATCGTCACCGGCGAGGCGATGACGATCCATCAGACCGACCATTTCGATACGACGCATACGCCGCTCTCCTGCACCGCCGCGCCGATCTTCGACACCAATGGCGCCCTGGCTGCCGTGCTCGACATTTCCCTGCTGCGCTCCCCCCAACCGAAAGTCAGCCAGAATCTGGCGCTGCATCTGGTGACGGCCTCCGCGCGACGCATCGAACTCGCCAATCTGATGGCGCAGATGCACTCTGAATGGGTGCTGCGCTTTTCCCGTTCGCCGGAGTTCCTCGACGTCGACCCCGAGGCAGCCATCGCCCTCGATGCCTCGGGCCGTATCCTCGGCACGACGCGTGGCGGAGCGCTGCTGCTGGCGCAGGCCGGGGGTGTCGACTGGAGGTACTCGCCTTTGCCGGTCGGTCAGCCGATCTCGCGCTACCTGGATATAGGTGTCGACGACTTGCCGAGCCTGACACGCGGCCGCCCGACCGAGGAGCGGCTGGTCTTCGGCCACAGCGGCAGCGCCCTGTTCGCGCATGCCATCGAGCCGCAGCCGCCAACCGGGCGCCGCGCTCCCGTCGAGGCGGTGCCGAAACCGATCAGCGAACTTTCGGGCGGCGATCCGGCGATGGCGGCCATGCAGGTGCGAGCCGCGAAGCTGGCCCGCACGACCATTCCGATCCTGATCCATGGCGAGACCGGCTCCGGCAAGGAATATCTCGCCCGCGCGATACACGACTGCTCGCAACGCGCCGGCCCGTTCGTCGCCATCAATTGTGCTGCTATCCCCGAGCATCTGATCGAGAGCGAACTGTTTGGTCATATTGCCGGCGCCTTCACCGGGGCAGCCGCCAGGGGGCGCAAGGGATTGATCGAAGGCGCCGACGGCGGCACGCTCTTCCTCGACGAGATCGGCGACATGCCCTTGCATCTGCAATCCCGGCTGCTCAGGGTGATCGCCGAACGCGAATTGGTCCCGGTTGGCGGCATTGAGCCGCGACAGGTCGACATAAAGATCATTTCGGCCTCGCACCATGATCTGCGCAAGCTGGTGGCTGAAGGGCGTTTCCGCGAGGATCTGTTCTACCGGCTGAACGCCGCCTCGCTAACCTTGCCTGCGCTGCGCGAGCGCACCGATTTCGAATGGCTGCTGGACCGGCTGATGGATCAACGCGCGCGCCTTGCCGGCCGGACGGCGAGACTGTCGCCGGCGGCGCGCCTGGCGCTGATCCGTCACCGCTGGCCCGGCAACGTCCGCGAACTCGCAAACGCCATCGATCTGGCGGTAACGCTTTGCGAGGGCGAGATGATTGAGCCTGCCGACCTGCCCGACTTCGCCTTGCCGTATCTGGTACCGCCAGCGCCACCCGCCCGCCTGGTTGCGCTGCGTGCTCCGTCGCCCGAGGGCGAGCGCGCGGCGCTGCTGGATGCCCTCGTGGCCGTGGGCTGGAACATCTCCGAGGCTGCACGGCGGCTCGGCGTCGACCGCACGACGGTCCATCGCCGCATGAAACGGCTGCGGCTGGACGCGCCGAACTAGTGTGGCGTGCACTGTGGCGCGCTATGGCGCACGCCACACCGCTGCAACAGGGCGCGACAGCAGAAATCGTTACACGCCACTGATTTTACTACGATTTCTGACCCAGCGTGGTTGGCATGCTGCTTGCTGTCTGTTCCAGGTACCCAGATGGAACTTGGAGGAGAAGCCATGACACAGAACGCCGTCAATCTCGCGGCCACGGCGCGAAGCATGCAAGCTTTGCGCTTTCATGCCGCCAGGGATTTGCGCATCGAGGACATCCCCCGGCCAACAAAGCCGGGACCAGGACAGGTCATCGTCCGCAACAGGTTTGTCGGAATCTGCGGAACCGACCTGCATGAATACAGTTACGGGCCGATCTTCATACCGACGGAGCCTCATCCGTTTACCGGTGTCAGCGGCGTGCAGGTGCTCGGACATGAGTTCGGCGGCGTGATCGAAGCGGTCGGCGAAGGCGTGACATCCGTTTCGGTCGGCGACCGCGTGGCCGTCCAGCCGCTGATCATGCCGCGCTCGGGAGACTATTACGCCTCGCGCGGCCTGTACCATCTGTCCGACAAGCTTGCCCTGGCGGGCCTGAGCTGGATTGGCGGTGGCATGGCGGAAGCCGCGTTGCTCAACGACTACAATGTCGAGCGCATTCCAGCCGAAATGTCCGACGAGGAAGCGGCCCTGGTGGAGCCGACGGCGGTCGCCGTCTATGCCTGCGACCGCGGCGGCGTGACCGCGGGCAACTCGGTGCTGATTACGGGAGCCGGCCCGATCGGCATCCTGACGATGCTGGCCGCCCGCGCCGCGGGCGCGACACAGCTGTTCATCTCGGACCTCAACGATACCAGGCTGGAGATGGCGCGTTCGATCCAGCCCGGCGTAGTGACCCTCAATCCGAAGCGCGACAAGGTCGATGAGGCGGTGCGCGCCGCCAGCGAAGGCGGCGTCGGCTGCGATGTCGCCATCGAATGCGTCGGCAACGAGCATGCGCTGAAAGCCTGCCTCGCGGCGGTGCGCAAGCAAGGTGTCGTCGTGCAGACCGGCCTGCATCCGCACGAGAACCCGCTCGACTGGTTCCAGGTCACGTTCAAGGACGTCGATATCCGCGGCTCCTGGGCCTATCCGACGCATCTGTGGCCACGCGTCATCCGCCTCATCAGCTCGGGACAGCTGCCTGCGGCCAAGGTGATCACCAGGCGCATACGCCTTGCGGAGGCGGTGTCCGACGGCTTCGACGCCCTGCTCGATCCAGCCGGGACGCAACTCAAAATCTTGATCGACCTTTCCTGATCAATCTGACAACCGGAGGAGAACCATGCTCGAGAGAACCCCCACCACAAAGGCGCAAGCGCTGCTCGACAAGTTCGGCAAGGCGCTGGAGACCAGTGACATCGACGCCGCCGTCAATTGCTTCCAGGCGGACTGCTACTGGCGCGACCTCGTCACCTTCACCTGGAACCTGAGAACGATGGAAGGCCGGGGCCAGGTCCGCGACATGCTGACGGGGACCCTGGCCGGGACCAAGCCTACCGGCTGGAGGGTGGCCGAAGGCGAGGAGGCGACCGAGGCGGACGGCGTCACCACCGCCTGGATCACCTTCGAGACCAAGGTGGCGCGCGGCTATGGCCTGGTACGGTTCAAGGGCGACCTGATCTGGACCTTGCTCACCACCATGACCGAACTGAAGGGCCACGAGGAAAAAGCTGGCTTCACCCGCCCGCTCGGCGCCAAGCATGGCCACGGCAAGGACAGGAAATCGTGGCGCGAGGAGCGTGACGATGAGATCGCCGAACTCGGCCGTACCAAGCAGCCCTACGTCGTGATCATTGGCGGCGGCCAGGGCGGCATCGCGCTCGGCGCCCGCCTGCGCCAGCTCGGCGTGTCAGCCATCATCATCGAGAAGAACGAACATCCAGGCGATTCCTGGCGCAAGCGCTACAAGTCGCTCTGCCTGCATGATCCGGTCTGGTACGACCATTTGCCCTATATCGACTTCCCCAAGAACTGGCCGGTCTTCGCGCCAAAAGACAAGATCGGCGACTGGCTGGAAATGTACACCAGGGTCATGGAGCTGAATTACTGGAGCTCGACCACGGCCAAGAAGGCCAGCTATGACGAGAAGGCGAAGGAATGGACCGTCGTCGTCGAGCGCGACGGCGAGGAAATCACCCTCAAGCCGAAGCAGCTGGTGCTCGCCACCGGCATGTCCGGCAAGGCGAACTGGCCGAAATACAAGGGCCAGGACATCTTCAAGGGCGAGCAGCAGCATTCCTCGACCCATCCCGGTCCGGACAAGTACCGCGGCAAGAAGGTCGTCGTCATCGGATCCAACAACTCCGCCCACGACATCTGCGCAGCGCTGTGGGAGGCAGGCGCCGACGTGACCATGGTGCAGCGTTCCTCCACCCACATCGTCAAGTCCGATACGCTGATGGATATTGGCCTCGGCGCGCTCTATTCGGAGCAGGCGGTGGAGAATGGCATGACGACGCGCAAGGCCGACCTGATCTTCGCCTCCCTGCCCTACCGCATCATGCACGAGTTCCAGATCCCGCTTTACGAGCAGATGAAGGAACGCGACGCGAAGTTCTACGCGGATCTGGAAAAGGCCGGCTTCCTGCTCGACTGGGGCGACGACGGCTCGGGCCTGTTCATGAAATACCTGCGCCGGGGTTCGGGCTACTATATCGATGTCGGCGCTTGCGATCTCGTCATCGACGGCTCGATCAAGCTCAAAAGCGGGCCAGGTGCCGCCGTGCAGGAACTGACGCAAACCGGCGTCAAATTCGCCGACGGCACCGAATTGCCGGCCGATCTGGTCATCTACGCCACCGGCTATGGTTCGATGAACGGCTGGGCCGCGGACCTCATCTCGCAGGAGGCGGCGGACAAAGTCGGCAAGGTCTGGGGCCTTGGCTCCAACACCGCCAAGGATCCCGGCCCCTGGGAAGGCGAGCAGCGCAACATGTGGAAGCCGACCCAGCAGGAAGCGCTGTGGTTCCATGGCGGCAATCTCCACCAGTCGCGGCACTATTCGCAATATCTGTCACTGCAGCTGAAGGCCAGGCAGGTCGGTCTGCCGACCCCGGTCTATGGATTGCAGCAGGTGCACCACAAGGCCTAACCGGCAATCCCCGGGAGGGTTTGCCATCCTGCTTCTGCAATGAGAAAGACCCCGCGTGGCATGTCCGGCGCGCGGGGCCTTCGTTTCAGTCTCGCATCATCACACCCCGCGCCTTGGCCCAGCGCTCGATGATCTTGCGCTCGTCGGGCAAAGGCGACACGGTTGGAGAAACCGCGCACCTGCACCGCACGGTTCTGCGGATCGAGTCCGATCGTCAGCAACCGCTCGATCTTGCCGAGTACCGTGCGCCGCAGCACCCAGATCGCGGCCTTGCTGGCGATGCATTTGGCAGCGTTATGTCGAGACACAATGATGCATCGCCCTGCTCTCACGGCCAACGTGTTGGTAAGTTTCGGCTGCTACTATCCGTTCCCATATGGATACCGAAACGAGCCCTATCCCTATTGTCGACAACGCCCAGTGGCCTCGGGCTCACATGGCTGCAAACGCATGGCGTGGACGTTGCCTCGATATATTTGCGCGAAGCGAGGCCGCCGTTAGTGAGACGCTTTTGGTGCTAGCGAATACATCGCAGCGTGGCACTGTCGTGAAACTGCCCCATCTGGTCGGGCAACGGTTCGAAGAATTGGCAACTTTGACCGGACCAGCCGGAGCCTTCGCTTTGGAAGGAAAGGCATCCGCAGCAGCACTATCGGCCTTCCGCACCCATGAGGGCCTGCGCACGTCGCTGGGCCACGGTGTCGGCAAAGTCGTGCTCGACCAACGAGGGGGTTGGTTGCTCGTCTTGCGAACGCTTGCCTTCCGATCAAAGCAACCGCAACGTACGGTCCTTGTTATCGAAGAGAACGAAGCTGAAGAAACAGTCAAATCACTCCAAGCCGCTGGGCAGCGGCTCCTTTCGGAACTAGGAAATTTGCGGCATGCCCTCGGCCCGAGCTGAACCGGAGCGACGACATGGCCGATGATCTCTCTCAGAAGTTGGAACTGGCACGGATGCGCGCAAGAGAACCGCGCGGGCCAGTACGCCACGACTGCGGCGCTCGCTCGATTACAGGAAGACGCAAAGCAAAATCTAGGTGGGGCAATCCTTGAGCTGGCCGAATCTGGGAGAGGCGATCAGATGGTTGCGGGCTTCCGCCGGTGGCTCGACCGTTACCTTGCCCGGCCCCAGGACCGTCGGGTTCTCCGCGATACGCCGTTTGCTGCGAGAGAGTAGTGAACTCTGGATCGATCCAATGATTTCAATTGCTTACTGATCGTTTTGTAACATTGTGACGATCGGCAGCGTGATTTAAGATACGCCCTGGAGCGCGCAGCTGCCATAGGCACAATCTGCGCACAGAACATGAAAAGGCGGGGGTACCCCAATCCGCCTTCCCTTCCAAAGCTTCGTTTCTAATTCGCGCGGGCCTGCAGCAATCTGCTGTTCCAGCATTCCCGGTCCATTTTCTCGTCCGCCCTTATTGAGCGACAGCACATCCTGGGCGTACTGCGTCCATCCTGCTGTTGCAGAGAAAGTTCAGCCAGCTTTGCTGAGGCTGCCGGCGGAAGACTTGCCAGTGCGGCGGTCCTGTTCGATCTCATAATTGATCTTCTGGCCGTCAGTGAGGGTGGAGAGCCCCGCGCGTTCGACAGCGGAAATGTGGACGAAAACGTCCTGACCGCCATTGTCAGGCTGAATAAATCCAAATCCCTTGGTGCTATTGAACCATTTCACGGTTCCAGTCGCCATATGCGTATCCCTTGTAAAGTTTTGCTACATATTTTGGTTCGGTGATCATGCCGGCCGGCTCACAGTATAACGCAGCAAATGCGAAAGAGCGCAAGGCCCGGAGCGACACGCTGGGGTAAGCGCTTAGTGCAGCCAGTTGGACCGGCCGAGGCAAAGCGGCAGTCGCGCCACCCATGACATCCGGTATGCCGAGCTGCAGGTCCATCAGCAGCATGAATCAGTCGCCGCGGTGACCGATTCCAAAAATGCGTTGGACGCGTCTGACATACTCGGGAATATGGGAGTATGGACGAGGGCGGCGACCATCTTCATTGCATTCTGCATATTCTGCGGCTGTTCTAACTAGCTTGCGTTCCATCTAGAACCGACCTCCGAGGACGATCTGCCAGGGGCGCGAGGGCCGATACCAACAGCCGGCCAGACAAGGGAGCCCTGTTTCCTCGATCAGGGAGAAAGAAGGCGTTCGAGTTTGGCGGTCAGTTCATCAAAGCTGAACGGTTTGCGAAGGACGGCACGGTCGCTGAAGCCTTCGCGCATGTCGCGACCGCTGTTGCCAGTCGAATAGAGGAACGGCACACCGCGCTCGGCAAGCGCGTCGGCCACGGTATTGCTGTCGTCGCCGTCCAGATTCATGTCCAGCATGGCCGCATCGAAAATCTGTGTTTTGATCAGGGCGATCGCCTGTCCAATCGTAGCCGCGGAGGTGACGGATTCGCATCCAAGATCGCTCAGCATGTCTTCAATCATCATCAGGACCAGAATTTCATCCTCGACAACGAGCACGCGCCGGCCAGAAAGCAGTTTATCCATCGCGTGATCCCGGTACCGGAATGTTCATCGTGCAGATCAACCCGTCCGGGCGATAGTCGAGTTGCACAGTGCCTTCGAGTTCGTGGGTCAGGCCGCGCTCGATCACACGTGAGCCGAACCCCTTTCGCAGCGGTGGCGTAACCGGCGGACCGCCCTGCTCTCGCCAGGACAGGATCAGCCGACGTCCCTCTAAGGTCGGCTCGATCGTCCAGTCGATCCGGATCGAGCCCTTGTCGTTGGAAAACGCACCGTACTTCACCGCGTTGGTCGCGAGTTCGTTGAACGCGATGCCAAGGGCCAGCGCCGCCTTTGTCGAAAGGCGAATGTTCTCGCCGGCAATCACCAGTCGCTCCGCTCGCCCGTCGGTGACGCCGAACGGTTCCAGGGCATCGTGGAGCACATCGAGCAGTCCGGCGCTATGCCAATTTTCACGGGTCAGCAAATTGTGCGACCGGGAGAGCGCAAACAACCGGGACTCGACAGCTTCGCGGATCACCTTTGGATCGGAATTGGCGCGCGATGCCTGCCAGACGATCGACTGCACCGTTGCAAGCGTGTTCTTCACGCGATGGTTCAGTTCGTCGATGAGCATTTTGGATTGTGCCTGCTCCTCCTTGTGTCTGGTGAGATCGACGAAGGAGGTAAAATACTGGACGATGGCGCCGCTCTTGTCGTGGACAGGATTGGCGAAAAGACCCGCCCAGAATTCGCTGCCATCCTTGCGTCTGTAAAGAATTTCCGCACCCGTCTCCGCATTGGCTTCGAACTCGACCTTGATGCGTTTCAACGCCTTGGCGTCGGCACCGTCCGCCATCAGGAAATTGAAGGGCTGACCGAGCACCTCTTCCCTGGCGTATCCGGTCAGGGCGAGGAAGGCATCATTGGCAAAAATGATCGGATTGCCGGGCTCTTTCGCGTCGGTGAATACCATGGCCATTCGTGTTGTCTCGGCGGCAACGACGAACGGGCCAAGGTCGTCCTGAAAGCCCTCGACTTCGGCTTCGGCGTCCTGCTGCTCTTCGGACTTGGCGACTATGCTGGACATGTCGTTAACCGGTCGACGTCCGCTATGTCGTTGACCGCCATCGCGCTTCTCCCACGGTTAAGGGGCGAAAGCGCGATCCACTCTTCCAATCGCCAGCGCCCACTCATCAGCTGGCAACACCGGCTTTCTACGCTTCCGACATTCGATTAGCGAGTCATTCAAACCAATATGTTCGGCAATCAACTGTTTCCATTATCGGCTTAACCGGGCTTAAAATCGTAATTCAAAGGAGATCTCTCTTCGGAAACTGCGTGAACTTCTGTTGTACGGATAGCGGCATTACCCAGAGCTCTTAAAAACGTGCCAAATGCGCCAGCGGCTCTGCGCTCGACAGAACCTCAGTTTGCCGAGATGAACATAGAGGTTGGCTGACCGCGCCATGGTCATCTCCTGACTTTCCGGCGCAAGAATGACGTTCCAAGGCATTGTTTCCGGTTCTCCAACGCATCCGTTGCTTGCTTTCGACTAGCGCGACCACGCAGACCCGAATAGATTGGTCGTAAGTGGTTCGCTGATCCTGTCACAATATTCGATAGTCAGTCCGGTGGTTCGGTAACTCATGATATCTTGCATCTCTCTCCGAAGTCTGCTGACGCTGAGCGCTCGGGTCAGATTGTCACCGATGTCGAAATCTTGAGGCTCCACTACGTACAACCCTACACCACTGGGGCAAGCGCTTCATGGGCAATTGGCGGCGTGCCGCGGCATTATACGACGGGCGGTTCTGCCGCGTGTCGGAGTCTCGTGTGTGAGATCGGATTTCGATACTGGACCATGATGGTTTTCCGGGTGCAACTTGCGAAACGATTCGAAGTCTTCGCGCTGACCCGTGATATCTGATTGATCGGGAGTAGAGCACAACTCATCTACGAGACAGCATATGCGCGCAGCCGAGTGAGGCAACGGGGACAAGGTGAACCACAACCATGGGTCCAATCGCACGACCACCGCAGCGCCCGCCTTCGTCGACGGACCGGAAGGCGTCTGAGCCGGAACCGAATGCCGAGCCGAGCCGGATGGTCGACGAAACGGAAATGCCGTTGCCATCCAATCCGCAGACATTCTTTCTTGGCGGTCTGTTCACGGTGAGCGTCGTGGTGATTGCCTATGTGGCAAGCTCCATCGTCCTTCCTGTCGTGCTTGCTTTCGTGTTGAAGCTCCTCTTGCAGCCTGTCGTTCGGTTGCTGGAGCGTGTCCATCTGCCAAGAGCCTTGGGGGCGCTCCTGCCGATTCTACTCGTTGTCGCAGTGTTGGTCGGTCTTGTTGCCGCCTTGTCGGGGCCTGCCGCGACATGGGCGGAGAGACTGCCGCAAGGGATACCGCGTCTTGAAACACATCTGGTGGTCCTGAAAGGCCCGATCCAGGCGCTGCAGAAATTCATCCAGCAGGTAGAAGAGATCGCCGACAATCCTGGACAGAAAGGCTCGACCGTCTCGATCCGCACTGACCTCGGCCTGACTGGCGCTTTGTTCTCCGGTACGCGCGCCGTCCTCGACGGCTTGTTCACGACCGTCCTGGTGCTCTACTTCCTGATGGTGTCGGGCGATACATTCCTTCGGCGATTTGTCGAGATCCTGCCGCGATTGAGCGAAAAGCGGCAAGCAGTCGATATCTCTCAGCAGATCGAGGGGGATGTGTCCGCCTATCTGTTGACGATTACCGGCATGAATGCCGCGGTGGGCATCGCCACCGCGGTCGCGATGTATCTTTGTGGGCTCGGAGACCCTCTCTTGTGGGGCGCGACGGCCTTCCTGCTCAACTACATCCCCATTCTGGGGCCGCTGTTCGGGATGAGCATCTTCGTCCTTGCGGGAATGCTCACCTTCGACAGCCTGTTATGGGCGCTGTTGCCGGCAGCCCTCTACTTCGGCATCCATCTCGTCGAGGGAGAGACGCTGACGCCGATGTTGCTCGCGAGGCGCTTCACCTTGAACCCCGTGCTCGTCATTCTGTCGCTGGTATTCTGGTTCTGGATGTGGGGTGTGCCCGGAGCGATCCTGGCTGTTCCCGTGCTGGCCATCGTGAAAATTATTTGTGATCGCTTGCGTCCGCTGAAGGCGCTGGGCCATTTACTTGAAGGCTAGGGGTAAGAACACCGCCGATAGGCCGGAAAACCGCGACGACAGTCAGCTTCAACTTCGGAAAATACTTAGCACGGGCTTCCCCTCCGGACACGGGATACTTCCCAGATCGGCCACGTCAACCTCTCCGAGGCGTCCTCGCTTCGGTTTGCCAGCGCATGGCCGCGACGGCAGGTCTCCGCCGATACCGTCACGCAGGGTCCCGCAGCGCATCGGCGAGCCGTTCGCGTGCCACCCGCAATTGCCCGCTTAACTGGCGTCCCCGCTGCCAAAACACGACATAATGATAAATCGCACTGGGTTCGAACGGCCGGAACTGAAGGCCAAAGAACGCGCATTCCTTCGCGACGATACTGTTTGTCACCGAAATCCCGACACCAGCCGCGATGAACGCAGCCTCATGTCCGTTGGCGTCAACCTCGACGGCGATGTTCGGCTCCACGCCCATGTAACGCAGAGCGTTCAAGTCCATCTGGTGAGTATTTTGGCGTGGCTCGATATCGATCATAGGCTCGTCGCGCAAATCTTCCGGCGTGATCAGGTCCTTCTCCGCTAGCCGATGCCCCGCCGGAAAGAGGCAGACATTGGTCGCAGTCGCGACCGGCATCCAGTCAAAGAGCCTCTCGTCGAGGGGCAGTCGCGACAGGCCCAGATCAGCACGTCCGTTGAGAACATGCTCTGCGACGTCCTGGTAGCTGCCTGACTTGATGTGGAAGACACATGAGCGGTCATCGACACGGATCTGCCTGACGGCCCGCGGGACAAGGGTGAAGCAAAAGATGTCTGGAGCCGCGATGCCAATTGCATGACCCTCAATCCCCTTGAGCGCCGCGATCGACTTTCCAACCCTGTCAAGGCTCAAAAACGTCCCGTCGATCTCGCGAAGCAGCTCCCAGGCCTGCGCCGTGGCGACCAGCCGGTTTCCCTCGCGCCTAAACAGCGGCACGCCAAGCGCCGTCTCCAGTTGCGCGACCTGTTGGCTTACCGCCGATTGGGTGACGCGCAGGACCTTGGCGGCCTGACGTTCAGAGCCCAGCCGCACGACCTGTCGGAAAATCTGCAGCTGGCGGAGCGTTACACCAGTGTTCGCAATCTCGACCAAGTTTGCCCCCGTCGGTCGTGCCTGCCCGGCGCTCTTACGTCGATAGTCATTGGGCCGGAGCAAACGACGACACCTTATCATGCGGCGGCGCGAACTGTTGAGCAAGCACGAATAGTGGGCCAAAAATGCGCATTTTCGGCACTAGTGCCCAGTATGGCTATATTAGCTCAGCTTATACGAAAAGAATCTAGCTTATAAATTGACCGGTCCGCCTGCCTTGGCCGATTGTTGTGGCAGATCACGGTCAAGCCTGGTCGCCCGCTGAGATGAGCTCTTGGGCGTCGCCTCGCCGCTGCCGGGTTTCAACGCAGAATGGGAATGGCGGATGATGCGACCATGGTCGGCAGCAGTGCGGAGCTTTTCGCCCAGTTCCGGGAAGGCTCGATTGCCGCAGCGGTTGGCGCGCATCGCATGTACGGCGGAAGACGTTTCGTTGGCACGCTCCGATCTCGATAAGTCAGGCCGCGATGACGTGGCGGCCCTCAGGGTAGAGGGACTTGAGAAATCGTTCGGCAATTACCCCCGTTCTACGTGGCGTTACGCTCACCGCCCATCGGCACGAGGTGATCTGCATTCTGGGAAGCAGCGGCTCCGGCAAGAGCACGCTATTGCGCTGCCTCAACCTGCTTGAGGTGCCGAACCGCGGGCGCATGTGGGCCTTGGGTGAGCGGTTGAAGCTTCGCGAGGCGGTAAACGGCCGTGGCGGCGCCGTTCTTGACCGACGCCAGATTCAACGGGTCAGGGCCTCCCTGGGGATGGTCTTTCAGAGCTTCAATTTGTGGCCGCACAGAACGATCCTTGAGAATGTCGCGGAAGGCCCAACGCACGTCCTGCGACAGCCACGGCGGGAAGCGATCGGGGTCGCGGAGCAATATCTCGCACAGGTCGGCCTTGCGGACAGGCGTCATCACTATCCGCGCCACCTTTCGGGCGGGCAGCAGCAACGTGCGGGCATCGCCCGGGCTCTCGCCATGGAGCCCGCCGTCCTGTTATTCGACGAGCCGACGTCGGCGCTTGATCCGGAACTGACCGGCGAGGTGCTCAAGGTCATCCGGTCGCTGGCCGAGGAGGGGCGCACCATGCTCCTGGTAACCCATGAGATCGCCTTCGCCAGGGAGGTCTCTACGCGCGCGGCGTTCATGCATGACGGCAAAATCGAGGAAGAGGGCCCATCGCAGCGGCTATTCCTTGACCCCGCTTCCGAACGGCTCCGCCGATTCCTTCAATCGCATTATTGATGGGGCGACCTGCGTCATGAACGGCTTCGCTATACAATTCCTGCACGGACTCAGCATGACGGTGCTGGTCGCGGCAGTCAGCGGTGTCCTCGGGACCGCCGTGGGCCTCGCCGGCGCCGCGTCGAAGCTGTCAGCTTATCGGATTCCGATGTGGCTGGCCGAAATCTATACGACCGTTATCAGGGGCGTGCCCGAACTGCTGGTGATCCTCCTCATTTATTTCGGGGGAACGGCGGCGATCACCTTCGTGATCGGCCGATATGTCGAGATCAGCGCCCTCTCGGCAGGTGTCATCGCGCTGACCGTCGTTTTTGGCGCCTACTCCACCGAGATCTTCCGCGGAGCCATCTTGAGTATCCCGCGTGGACAATGGGAGGCCGCATCATCGATCGGCCTGAAATCTTGGCAGATCTGGTTACTCGTGATCTTGCCGCAGATGGTGCGCGTGGCATTGCCGGCCTTCTGCAACCTCTGGATCTCACTCCTTAAAGACACAGCGCTGATTTCTGTGGTCGGCCTGACAGACATTATGCGTGTCGCCTTCGTCGGTGCGGGCTCCATGCGGGCGCCGCTCACATTCTATCTCGCCGCCTCCGCGCTCTACCTGCTGCTCACGAGCCTCTCGCTGTTGGCGTTCAGAATGATCGAGCAACACTTCGTTGTACCAGGCCAGTTGCGCTGAGGGGAATCCAGATGCAGCTCGACATCTTCCTCCAGAGTATCGCGACACTGGCAAACGCAGCGTTCCTGACGATAGCGCTGACGGTTCCGTCGCTGATGGTCGGTTTCATCATCTCCGTGCCCTTGGCCTTCATGCGGGCATCTGACAGCCGATATCTCTCGTCGGCCATACTGACCTACACCTACGTGTTCCGCGGTACGCCGCTGCTGGTGCAGCTCTTTCTTATCTACTACGGCCTCGGCCAGATCGAAGTGATCCGCCACAGCCCCCTCTGGGTGTTGTTGCGCGATCCCTTCTGGTGCGCGCTGCTCGCCTTCTCGCTGAACAGCGCCGCCTACACGACGGAACTCTTCCGGGGTGCAATCCAGGCGGTGCCGCGCGGGTTGGTCGAAGCTGCGGAAGCCATCGGCATGTCGCGTTTGCAGCGGGCCCGGCTCATCGTGTTTCCAATCGCGTTCCGCACCGCATTGCCGTCCTATACGAACGAGGTCATCGGCTTGCCGAAAGCCAGTTCCCTCGCTAGCACGGTGACGCTTCTCGAAATCACCGGCGTAGCGCGCCGGCTCGTTTCCGAAACTTTCGCGCCCTATGAAATATTTCTCGCCGCCGGCGTGATCTATCTCGCTCTCACATACCTCGTAACCTCGGTCTTCCGCCTCCTGGAGAGGTACCTCGCAGGCGCTGAGCCGAAGGTAGCGCGAAACACGGCGATGCTCTCGTTGCGGCGGGTTTCGCCATGACGAATGCCACGTCCCTGTTAGCGTCCGCAGCCGCAGCGTCGTGTTGGCGGGAGATCAGCCTGTCGGCGATCGTTCACAACTATCGCGCCGTCAGGTCGGCAGTGGGACCCGCCGTCAAGATCTTTGCTTGTCTCAAAAACGATGCCTATGGGTGTGGCGCCGCCGAGGTCGCGGCTGTGCTGGCGGCCGAGGGGGTGGACGGATTCGGCGTTGCCTCAGCGCGAGACGCCTATCGCGTCCGCTCGCGGGCTCCCCGGACGCCAATTCTGCTCTATCCGGGCATAAGTCCCCAATGGGCCAGCGACGTCGCGGAGCTGGATCTCACAATCACCCTTTCGAGCGCATCCGAGCTTGAGGCCTGGGCGGCGACATCGGAAAGGTTATCCGCATTCGTCAAGGTCGATCTCGGCTTCTGGCGCGCCGGCGCGCTCCCAGCCGAGGTTGAAGGATTGCTCGATAGGGCCGCCGCTACACCCAATATCGACATCAAGGGCTTGTACGCGCATTTGAACGAACTTCCAGGCACCGGGCCGACAGCTAGGGAGCAATGGAGCCGTCTGAAAGACCTTTTGGCAACCATCACCCGGCGACCCGCTATCGTCATGTTGTCCAGCAGCGACGGTGTGCTGCGCCACCCCGAGATGGATCTGGACGCGGTCGACCCTGGGGCAATGTTGTTCGGCATCGCCGACACTGCGAGGGCGGTACGCCCACTCACCCTCAGGCCAGCCCTTCACGCGATTAAGGCCCGGCTCGTCTCCGTCAAACGGGCTGATGCCAGCATTGGCCCTGCACCTGATCTGCCTGGTTATAGCCCCGACATGCGGATGGGTGTGCTTGGCATCGGCTGGGGACACGGGCTGCCGAGGGATTTGCCATTTGGCGCCAGCGCGATCATCCGCGGGACACGGGTCCCGCTGCTTGCTCCCCTGCACTTGGAGCATGTGCGTGTCAATCTGTCCCGCGTCCCGGATGCGGCCTTTGGCGACGAGGCGGTCCTGCTCGGATCAGCCGGCGGCGAACACATCGATCTCGCCGAACTGGCTATGCATTGGCGGACCGACTCTGTCGGCATCTGTTGCGGGCTGCAGCCGGACTTGGCGCGGGTCTATGCGCCCTGACTCATCAACGGACAACTCAACCAAAAGAGGGGAATCTAATCATGCCGAGACATCTTTTGCCGATCGCCTTCGCCGTAGCCATGCTTTGGACGATGAGCGCGCACGCCGGCGCCCGAACCGCGATCACGATCGCCTCCGAGGGTGCGTCTCCGCCATGGGACTCGATCGATGCCAACGGCCAGCTCGTTGGCTACGACATCGACGTCGGCAAGGAATTGTGCCGCCGCATGAACATCGAATGCAATTTTGTGGCGCAGGATTGGGACGGGATCATCCCTGCGCTCACCGTTGGAAAATACGACGCGATTATTTCCGGTATGTCCATCACCGAGAAGCGGAAGAAGACCATCTCTTTCTCAGAGCCCTACGCTATCGGCACCAACCAGATCGTCATGCGTCGGGATCTGAACTTGCCACCAACTGACATAAAGCGGAAGCTGAACCTCACGGGAATGGACGCCGGCAAACAGGCGATCCTTGACCAGGTCAAGGAGGCCCTGACCGGGAAAACCCTTGGTGTGCTGCGCTCCTCCAACTCCGAGGCAGTCTTGACCGACCTGTTCGGCAAGGTGGCGACGATCCGGAGCTACGACTCCCTGGAGAACCTGAAGCTAGATCTCGCCGCCGCCCGGATCGACGGTGGGTTGGCGGATTACTCCAACTGGAAGCTGTTTCTGGACAGCCCGGACGGCCAGAACGCGGCGTTCTATGGTCCGCAACTCTTTGGCGGGACGTGGGGACCCGGCATTGGCATCGGCATCAGGAAGGACGATGGAGATTTGGTGGAGGCATTCGACAAGGCGATTGTCGGCGCGGTCAATGACGGCACGTTGAAGAAGCTCAGCCTGCAATGGTTCGGCTTCGACCTCTCTCCACCCCAGCGCTCTGAATGACGTTTCGTAAGTTCTTCGAATTGCGGCATGGCGAAGCAACGGGGTTCGCCATGCTGTCGCCCCATGCTCGCCCTTTCCGAAAAGAAGCTCGCAAAAAATGACATCGCCCTTCACCGTCGCAATGACCGGCCAATCCTTGATTCACCACGATGTCCGTGCGTCGCCCGACAGCGGCTTCCATGACATTGTGCAGATGTTGAAAACTGCCGATGTCGCCTTCACCAACTTGGAGACGACCGTAACGGGACGCCACCCTGGCTGGCCGATGAAGGGATCGTTTTTCGGTTGTTCGGAGCCGTTTGTCCTCGACGTTCTGAAGGATATGGGCTTCAACACGCTGTCCTTGGCGAACAACCACGCTTTTGACTTAGGTCCAGGTGGGGTCCTTTCCACGCTCGAGGAGGTGGAGGCTCGCGGGTTTCTCCATGCGGGCACAGGCCCTGACCGTGCCGCCGCGAGGACATCTCGTTCGAAGAAGATGGGAGCGAAGACGGTCGCATTGGCTGCCATGGACGCCGGGCCTGGCCCGGCGACAATGTATGCCGACGACGCAGCTTCGGACAGACCCGCCAGGCCGGGCGTTAACAGGCTAGAGGTGCGCCGGCTCTTCACTGTTGATCCTGAAAAGTTCGACATGCTGACCGCCATACAGTCGATATTCAAGAGCGGCGAGTTGGAGAGGGCAAACTATTACCAACCAGACGATCCGCCAGTCGTGAGCGACCCTCGCGACATCGACTTCTACGGGACGGTGTTCCGACGGTCGGTCCAGAATCGGCGGCACATTCTCATTGACCAAACCAGTGCGTCCAGTCAGCTTGCCGCGATAAACGAGTCCGCCCGCCGTGGCGAGTTCGTCATAGCCTATCTTCACCACCACCACTGGGAGGCCGACTGGCGCGAAGTTCCCGAGTGGGTGAGGGTATTCGCCAGGAGATGCGTCGACACAGGTGCGCGGATATTTGCCTGCCACGGTGCGCCTGTGCTGCAGCCGGTGGAGATATACAAATCGGCGCCACTGTTTTTTGGGCTCGGCAATTTTATCTTTCACGTTCCAGAGCACGAAGCTGAGTGGAACTCGGCCGACGTCTGGAAAAGCGTGGTGGCCCTTTGCTCCTTCAATGAAGACGGAGCACTCTGTGGCATGTCACTGGAACCGATCATCCTGGGTGGAGAGAAATCCCTTGAGACGGGGCTACCTCACACGAGGCGCGTGCCGGTACTAGCCAGGAGCGAGATGGGCCGCTCGATCATCGAGGATCTTGCCCGGCGGTCGGCGTCATATGGCACGAAGATCGAAGCGGACCGCTGGTCGGGAAGGCTAGTCCTTTAAGCGCTACTACAGCGAGAGCATAGCGCGGCGACGTTGAATCTCACCTTGATCGAGAGTGTCGCGCACGTCTCTTCCAGATCGCCACGCTATACCCGGCATCGTCGAGGCTTCAAGCAGCGCCTCAGCCTCGTCGACCCGCAGGATGTCGCAGTCCTAGCCGGCAACTGCTCTTGTTCGGATCGTTCCAGACGACTGCATAGATCTCCGGTCGGATGGGAGGACATCGCATTCTCGGCCGACTTCTTATGATGTCAGGACGCGCAAGCAAAGGCTTCGAAATTCCTCATCCTACGACAGGTATTGGGCCATCGGCCCAAGCTGTGATCTTGGCCAATTTTAAGGACGGATACGGAGCCCATAGATTTCCGAGTTCAAGTGCGGCCTCAAAGGGCCGGCTCGGCAGAAGCGCCACCTGATAAAATAGCGCCGCAGCCCTTGCCGAATGGCGCGCGGCAGCGACCCGCTTTCCTTCGCGGATCTCACCCCGGCCGCTGCCAACAGGATCAATCCCTTGAAGAACTGGCGATGCTGAGCGCTTTGTTTCGCAGCGTGCCATAGAGGCTCCCAAGCTTCATGAGCTTCCCAGTAATAGCCGTGGTTGAAGAGGTCGATACCCCATCGGAATGCGTGTGAGCTGAGTGCTTCCTCGACGGCAACAACGGTCACCGGGTCGCTTTGGTAACTGTGACCCAAGGGGTCGCGCACCGGATGTGGATGTTTGCCAGGAAGGTATGCGTAGCTCGGGAAATTCTTTTCCGGCAGCAAGCGAGGACGTGACATATACCCAGCAATCATGAACGCACGTTGATGGCAATTCACGTCACATGGAATCTGATGGGACATTCGTCGCGGTTGTGACTGGCATCCAGTCAAAGAGTCTTTCGTTAAGGGGCAGACGCGACACGCCCAGATCAGCGCGCCCGTTGAGCACATGCTCTGCGAGGTCCTGGTAGCTCCCGACTTGACGTGGAAGACGCAGGATCGGTCATGGACACGGATCTGCCTGACAGCCCGCGGGATTAGGGTGAAGCAAAAGATGTCTGGCGCCGCGATGCCGATTGCATGACCTTCAATCCCTTTGAGCGCCGCGATCGACTTTCCAACCCTGTCCAGGCTCAGGAACGTTCCGGCGATCGAGCCGCGCCTGAATTGTCGTGCGCGACACACCCAACCTCCGCGCGAGCACGGCGGTGGGCATGCGCGCGTCTTCTGCAAGCAGCACCAGAAGTTGGCGATTTTTGTCCGAAACCTGCGTTTCGTTAAATTCTCTCCTGCGATGCGACGAACGGAGGTCAGAATTTTATAAAAGTTAACACTACAACCGCACCACCTGAGAGCATTACCGTCGGATATGGTGCTTTGCAGGAGGAAATAATGAAGGATGTCGTCGTCATCGGATCTGGAAAGATCGGATCCACGATCGCTCGGCTGCTTGCGGATAACGGGGACTATCATGTGACAGTCGTCGACCGCGGTGCCGAACAGCTGGCGGAAATTGAAAGTGGTCCAGCCCGTTCGACGGCAATCCTCGATATCACCGACGAGGCAGCCTTGTCTGCGCTGATGTCCGGCAAATATGCGGTACTGAGCGCGGCGCCTTTCCAGCTGACGGTTACCATCGCGACTGCTGCTGCAAAAGCTGGGGTGCATTATCTCGACCTCACCGAGGACGTAGAGTCCACTCGGCAGGTAAGGCGGATCGCCAAGACAGCCAAGACCGCATTCATTCCACAATGCGGACTGGCGCCCGGCTTCATCTCCATCGTGGCGAGCGACCTTGCACGAAAGTTCGACAGCCTCGACAGCGTGCGGCTGCGCGTTGGTGCACTCCCGCAGTTTCCGAGCAACGCCTTGAACTACAACCTCACCTGGAGCACGGACGGGGTCATCAACGAGTACATCCAGCCCTGCCAGGCCGTCGTCAACGGCGAACTCGTTGAAGTGCCAGCACTGGAGGAACGCGAAGAATTCTCGCTCGACGGCGTCACCTATGAGGCCTTCAATACCTCCGGCGGATTGGGGACGCTCTGCGAAACGCTGAAGGGCAAGGTCAACACGCTCAACTATCGAACCATCCGCTATCCCGGTCACGCCGCCATCATGAAGGCGCTTTTGCAGGACTTGGGGCTACGGCACCGCCGTGAGGTACTGAAGGACATACTCGAACACGCACTGCCTACGACGCTACAGGACGTCGTGATCGTGTTCGTGGCTGTTTCCGGGCGAAGAAGTGGCCGCTTGATCCAGGAAACCTACGCGAACAAGATCTACAGCACGCAGATTGGAGGGCGCATCACGAGCGCGATCCAGGTTACGACCGCTTCCAGCATCTGCGCGGTACTCGATCTGCTTGCTGGCGGGTATATCCCGGCCCACGGCTTCGTTCGCCAGGAGGACATTGCGCTCGACGCATTTCTGGGGAACCGCTTCGGTGTCTACTATCGGCAGGGAGAAGCGGTGAAGGGCCATGGCGTTACAGTTGCCGCATGACCAGGCGTTTCCGAGATCGTGCGGTGCCAACGAAACAACTTGCGCCGTGCATCCGATGCGCGCCAACCGGTTCGGCAATCGAGCCTTCCCGGAACTGAGCGATCCTCGCGGGTGATCTCTTTGCCCCCGATCAGCTCCTCGCGATAGCAGCAGCGACAGTGGGCGGAGCAGGTCACCGTCACATAGAGCAGACCAAGCTCATACTTATGGATCAGCCCTTCGCGCGGGCTATAGGTCATTTGCTTGCCCTGGATTTTCGTCGAGATCGTAGGTCTCTTTCGGGCTGGCTTTCACCAGCGTTTGCATGGGTCGGCTGCTCCGGTACGATCGTCGCTTGCACGAAACCGCAGACGCCACCTTTGCCAAGCCGACCCTCGCGATACGCCTTGCGACAGGCAAACAGCAGTGGGTTGGAAATCCCATGGCGCCGCGCTGTCGCGGATGCCTGCCGCGGAGCCGAATTGCCATCCTCGACGATCCGCAGCTTCTCCTCCTCCGACCAGCGGCGCCGGCGGCCAGTGCCAACAATCTCGAGACGAGTGACTGGCGACAGTCAGTAGCGATATCCATACCGACCGTCAGCTACACCCTCACTTGGCCCGCAAGGCAGTTTCCCTCTGACTCGTACCCAGCGACTGGCCAGTCCTCGTTTCAAAAAACCTTCAAATAATTTTGCGGGATCTTTGCACTTCCCAATTGCCGACAATGGTACGTTCATTTTCCTTTTTGAGATCGGGCGCGACCAAGACGCCGCCCGGCATTGGATGGCCCGACAGTTCCGCTTCGATACAACTGTTCAGGTATTGGTTCCGCAGATGCCAGATGTCTTTCAGGCGGTGCCGCTTGCTACCGAAGGGTGCAGAAGCGAACAGTCCAGCTGTAGATGGTGGTGTAATCGCCCAATGGCTCGCTGCGCCATCGTCTCTTTTAAATGATATCAGCTGAGAGATCGGGCCAAGTGCCAATCCGCTCGAAGCAAGATTGAGGCAAGTCGAAATGGCCTCCCAAGAATCGCAAGTTTGCGGAAACTGTCCAAGGGCCGCTCGTCACACCGACTGTAATCAAATGCAATCGATCCAACAGGAGCCGAACGTGGCAAAGAAGACGTCGATTCAAGGCTCCACGCCATTCAGGGTAACCCATCGGCAGGTACTGGCAATTGCCATTCCGATGACGCTCGCATATCTCACGACGCCGCTGCTTGGCCTCGTTGGTACGGCCGTAGTTGGCCGGTTCGGTGATGCAGCTTTAGTTGGGGGTCTTGCCGCCGGAGCGGCGGTCTTCGACATCGTTTTCGCTGCCTTCAATTTCTTGCGCTCCGGCACGACAGCACTAGTCGCCCAGGCTTTCGGGAGAAACGACGCTCTGGAAGAGAAGGCGGTCTTCTGGCGGGCGCTTGTCATCGCTGCAATTTCTGGCCTGGGCCTGGTCTTGTTTTCGCCGTTGATTGCCGTGGTTGGCGAATGGTTCATGAACACGGAACAGCGTGTGACCGCCGCGATGGATTTGTACATTCGCGTCCGTCTTATCGCAGCACCTGCTGCCTTCATTAACTATACAATTCTCGGCTACTTCCTAGGCTGCGGCAATTCAGTCCTCGGCCTTCTCCTGCAACTTCTCCTGAACGGGATGAATGTCGCCCTCTCGATCCTTCTAGGTCTTTATCTCGGTTGGGGCATTTCAGGCGTCGCCTGGGGGACTGTCTTCAGTGAAGGCGTCGCCATGGTCGCCGGGATGACAATCCTCTTGGTCCGCTTCCGCGCGATGCCGAAAATGTCGCGCCAACTTACGTTCAACATGGCGGCAATAGGGCGAATGCTTTACGTCAGCGGTGACATAGTGACCCCTTCTTGCATGCTCCTGGGTGCCTTTATGCTGTTTACGAGACAGAGCGCCCAGCTTGGCGCGTTGACCCTCGCCACTAATGCGGTCCTGATGCATATATTCCTGGTCGCGGCCTATTTTCTTGATGGGTTTGGAGCAGCGGCCGAGCAACTCGTCGGGCGAGCGCTTGGTGCCCGTTATCAGCCGGCTTTTTCACAAGCCGTTAAGCTGACCGCAGGCTGGGGACTTGCGCTTGCGGTTCTTGCGAGCGTTGTGATCTTCGCGTTCGGTGAACATCTCATTGGCGCCATAACAAAGGCAGCTGATGTGCGAGCCGAGGCGGCTCTCTATCTTCCTTGGGCGGCCTTCGCAGCACCGAGCGGCGCGCTCGCACTTCAGATGACCGGCGTCTTCGTGGGCGCAACTTGGTGGCTCGACGTGCGCAATATGATGCTCCTATCCTTCGCGGCCTTTGTCACAACTTTGTTTGCATTCGGCCAGTTGTTCGGCAATCATGGACTTTGGGCCGCTTTTCACATTTTTCAACTGCTGCGAGGGGTAAGCTTGTTGCTGGTACTGCGCCGCCGCGCCGGCACCGCCTTTGCGTAGACCAGTCGATATGCCGTCCGTCACTTAGGGCCTGTTGCGCAGTTGAGAGCGCTGGCGGGAATGGAATGCGGCGGGTTGTTGCTTGTCTTTCCGGGGATTTTGCGTTTGGTTTTGAGCTCCGGGCGGCGGTTCGGCCTATACGGCCGGGCTGCAGGCGCACCTATCCTGTGATGGCGGCCCATCGGCGCATGTTAAAGGCGATCGCCGCCAATGTCACTTGGGCGCTGGCCTTCGCCAGCCCGACATAGCGGATGGTGGTCAGCCTCATGCGGTTCTTGAGCGTCGCGAAGGTGGTCTCCACCGCCGCGCGGCGTCTGGCGATCAAGCGGTTGTAGTGTTTGAGCCGCGGCGGCAACGGATGGTGCTTGTTGGGCCGCCGTGCGATGCGAGGCTTCTTGCCTTCGGCCTTGAGCCGGGCGCGACGGGCATGGGTGTCGTAGGCGGCGTCCGCCCACACCGTCTTCTCGTCGCCGCAGATCAAATGATCGGCCATCACCGTGTCGTTGACGTTGGCCGGTGTGGTGATCACTTTGCGGATCAGGCCCGAACCCTCGTCCACTGCGACATGAGCCTTGTAGCCTAAGGTGAAGCCGCTCTTGCCCTGCCGCACGGTGGGGCGCGCGTCCGCATCCTTCGAGGCCCGCTCACCCGAAGGCAGCGATGAGACCGCATCGATCAGCGTGGCATCCAGCATCGTGCCACGCTTCAGGATCACGCCGGCCTTCTCCAACTGCCGGTCCAGTTCGCCAAACAGCTTCTCAAGCAGACCTTCGCCGACAAGCAGATTGCGCAGCGGAAGATCGACGCGGTGGACCAAGTAAACGAGATTGCTGCGTTGCACTACCAAGAGTAGCTCGGTGCGACGATCCTCCAGCCATTGTGCGCGGGCCAGCGATTCGGCGGCACGTCGAAGCATGCGATGAATGCGGCCACCGGCGCATCGCCGTCAACACCTGCCTTATGGGCCAAGTCCGCGTTACAGAATTGGCCCATAAGGCAGCTAACGAGCAACGCCAATTACCTGTCGCGACAGGCATTCCCCCCGCTGCCAAGCGCCGCGGTCCGGCACAGTTCGATCGCCGTCAGCATCATGCCGTGCGCGATAGGGTTCGCCGCAGCAGCGGAAGATATCCGCCACTTCCGGCCCCGAGCGGGCCATCGCCGCTCCGCCGTCGCGAAGGCGTCGATCAGCCGGGCGACAGCCTCCCGCATCGATCATGATCCCGACTTCCGTCGCAGAAGAAGCAGCCCCACGAGCGCCATCGCCCCGATCCGCTCGAGCATATCTTTGACGCCGAAGTCATTCCGCTTCTCAAGGCCGCTCCCGGGATCCGGGCGGTCGCGGTTTATGACGAGATGCTGCGGGGCATCCGGAGTTGTCCGAAGGCATGCGTCGTACGCTTGAGCGGCGAATCGGAGCATGGCGAGCCGAGCAGCGAAATCGACGCGCTTATGCCCTGGAACCACGCCGTTTGACGGCCTCAGTTACAGGCGTCGGCAAATGGTGCCACTTGCGCAGAGCCTACCTGTATTGGGAGCTGGACTTTGCATTCGCATTGGATAGCAATGCGCACGGGGTGGCATTCCGGTATGAATTGGGAGTGACGATGCTCGATAACAAGAACAAGAGCAGGGCTGGGCTCAATTCACTCGCTTCATTCTCGAAGCCCAACGTCGATGAACGGCTCTATCTGGGAACTATCGAGAAAGGGCTGCTTATCCTTGATACCTTCTGTGCCAATCCTCGCCCCATGACATTATCGGAAGTCTCGGAAGCGTCTGGGTTGAATAAAAGTGCAACCCAGCGCGTGCTCTACACGTTGCGGGCGCTCAGGTACCTAACTCAGAACGAAATAACGCGGCAATATTCTCTGTCAGCGAGGGCTATGAATATCGGAAATGCCTACCTACGCAGCAATCCCATAGTTGAAGTAACCTTTCCATACCTGCTCGAGGCCAACAAACGATCACAGGAGACCGTCAACCTGGCGGAGCTCGATGGTTCCGACATCATATTTATCTCGCGTGTTCCAAGCAGGAACGTGATGAGCTCGTACGTAACGGTTGGTACGCGCCTCCCCGCTTTCGTCACGGCGCCAGGGCGCGCCATCCTTGCGAACCTTGAGCCCGCCTCAATCAATGAGATTCTGCACACGATCAGCAATCGGCAAAGAATTCTCAAACAATTGGAGGGAGTGCGCCAAAAGGGCTTCTCCATAACCGACCAGGAGGCGATACCTGGAGACATCTCGACGGCCGCGCCGGTGTTTGGCTACGATAACAAAGTTATAGCTGCTGTTAATATCGCGGCTTCGACCGCCAATTGGACGCCTGAGAGAGTGGAGGCTACACTCAGCCCGATCACAGTTGATATCGCTCGCCAGATGTCCAAAGTTGTTTCCCAGTACAGGCGGACATAAGCTGAAAAAAACGGTCCCCTACCCGATCGACGAATTGGACCGTAGGATCGTTCAAACGTAATTGTGTGCTAACGCACGCTCCGTCTTCCGTTTTATGCCGCCGGTACAGAGAGCAACAAGAGGTGTTGCCGTGCAAGGGCGAGCTAAGTCACCGAGAAAACTGATTGCGCGAGTATTCACGCATTCGCGGAAAGTGATTTTGATCTATCGAAAGCCGCTTTCGTCGTGCGGCGAATGAGACACAAGAGTTTATCCTCTGCTGTTAGGAGCGAGAGTGCCGCTTCTGTCGTCCCGTTGGCGCTTGTTACTTGCCGCCGGAGTTGGGCCGGCTCGCTTTCAGTTTGCAAAGCCAGGGCGCCAGCGCCGTAAACAGTCTCCTTGACGAGCTTTATTGCGAGCTCTTCTGGAAGGCCGAGCTCGTGAGCGGCTATGGTAAGGCACTCCATAAAATAGAAGATATAGGCTGGGCCGGAACCGCTGATAGCGGTCGCAGCGTCCAACACAGATTCGTTATCCACCTTATGTACAGGGCCGCCGGCGGCAAACAGGGACGCCACTCTGTTCAGGTTTAGCTCCTGAACGCCGTCGCCTGGGAAGACAACCGTCGATCCCTTACCAATTGCGGTAGGAGTATTGGGCATGGCCCGTATCACTCGCGCCTTTCCGAGGAGTGTCCTCAGATCCCTGATAGTCAAACCCGCAGCAATGCTTACGAAAATAGCTTGTTCGGAAAAACGACGGTAGATCGGCGACTCTGCCGTTATTGCTTGGGGCTTTAGAGCGAAAACGACCAGATCGGCTTGATCCGGCAGGCTCTCTGGCGTCTCATGTACCTTGATCCCTAATCGTGCCGCTCGCTCGCGAAGATCGGCAAGAGGCTCAACGACATGCACATTCCTCGGATCAAGTGCCTTTGAGCCTAACCAGCCGCTCAAAAGCGCGTAACCCATATTACCGCAACCGACGAGTATCAAACGATCGGCCACTGCCGATGGTACCTTGCCAACCATCTAGCCCTTCCTTTCGCAGTCGCTCTCATTTCGAAACACAAGGGTCGCGGCGCCCTTTTTTAGACTCCGCGGAAGCCGGGTAGAGCCGATCGCGCCTAGATCGGAGCTGACTGTTGCGCCGCCATCCGATCCCAACAATTATCCAAGTCTGTCGGAAGCAGATGTTTCATGATCCTTTGACTTGGCGTGCGCTCGAACTCACCGACGATTTCGATGTAGCGAGGGTTCTGATAGGAGGCCAGACGTTCGGCCAGCCAGCCCGATAAGTGTTCCGGTTCGATTGACTTGCCTTTCTTGGCTTTCACAAACAGCTTGATGTCCTGTTCGCCGATGTCAGCAGTGACACCGATCATTGCGCAATCTTCGACAGCGGGATGACTTGCCGCTACGTGCTCAACCTCCCAAGCCGACACGTTCTCACCCTTGCATCTGACGCTGTCAGTGATGCGCCCGTGTAACCAGAGGTTTCCTTCAGCATCCAAGGTGCCCGAGTCGCCGGTGTGCAGCACTCCTCCTACAAGGGCTTTGTCGGTCGCTTCTTGGTTGTCCAGGTACCCTTTAAAAAGCGCACCCTCCAACGACGACCGGACAATAATCTCTCCTCTGCTGCCGGGAGCTACGGGATTGCCGCTCTCG
This sequence comes from Mesorhizobium caraganae, assembly GCF_016836705.1. GTDB lineage: Bacteria > Pseudomonadota > Alphaproteobacteria > Rhizobiales > Rhizobiaceae > Mesorhizobium > Mesorhizobium caraganae. Next base: position 143,661 of record NZ_JAFCGY010000012.1, read on the forward strand.
TCTACAACGTCAACAGTGTACCAAGGCATCGGCTTGCCGACCGAACCGACCACGCCCTCGATATTGCAGGTGGTGATGCTCGAGGCTTCCGTCATGCCGTAGCATTCCCGTATTTGCACGCCGAAGCGGTCCCTGAACTTTGGCCAGGCGTCCTTGGGGCAGCCGCCACCCCATGCAATGCGCACCAGATGTTGACGGTCGAGGTCGCTTTCCGGCTTCTTTAGCAGAATTTGCAAAATGCCGCCGAGGTAGTGAATGTGGGTCGCGCCAGCGTCTCGTACCTGACTCCAGAAAGAGCTCGCGCTGAAACGATCGACCATGGCCAATGTGACATCTTCGATGATCGGCAAAGTGATCAATTGAGCGCCGCCGATGTGGAAGAGCGGCTCCCAAACGAAGAATACGTCTTCTGATTTCATCGCCGTCAGGATGCGAGCGGCCTCCCCAGCAAGCCGCAACATGCCATGCGTGACGAGAACACCCTTCGGTCGTCCGGTGGTCCCGGACGTGTACATTATTGCAAATAGATCATCGGCTTCGAGCCGAACGTCGGCGAAAGGCAATTTCTTCTGCAGAACTGTCTCGAGTGAACGCCCATCATACGGTTCACCAATCGTCACCACCGCGTCAGATGGAATCCCGGCGTGGCAATCAACAATGCTCGGAAGAAACTCTCGATCGCAGACCACCAGTCTTGGCTTGCTGTGGTCCAAGATGTAGCGCAGCCCCTCGCCTTTCTGATGAACATTTACCGGAACCCAGACGGCGCCTGAGCGGGCAATCCCGAAAAGTACGGCTAGGGACAGCCGCGAATTTCGCATCATCACTGCGACACGATCGCCAGGCTGCATGCCTCTAAGACGTAGCTCGGCCGCAAATGTCGTGGACTGTTTGTTCAGCGTAGCGAAACTTAGTGGTTCACCGTTAAACTTGGCAAAGATCCGATCCGGGTTCTGATCGGCCTTTTTGCTGAAGTCCGCAATAAAGCCATTGGGGGACTTGACCATAAATGTCACGCCTTCCTGGCTGCACGTTCAGCCAAGAACTTGTCCATCATCCGAGACGTCTCGCCGGAGGCGTAAGCCTCACGATGGATCCGCACCGCCGCATCGAGACACTCGCGGAACCCGGCCTCGGTCATCTCGCGAAGCCACTGCTTGTCTAGGCGCATGGCAAGAGGAGGCTTCGCTGCCAATTCGCGTGCCAGCGAGAGAGCGGCGTCCAGGACGCTTTCCGCCGGAACAATCTTGTTGATGATTCCGATCGAATGGCACTCCGTTGCATCCATCAATCGGCCGCTGAGCGTCAAATCTGTGGTGCGAGCAAGCCCCAGGATTTCCCGCATGATCCACGGCCCAGTGACGCTCGCAATGCCAGAATTGATTTCGGGCTGACCCATCCGTACTCCAGAATGGCCAATGCGGAAGTCGCAGAGCAGTGCAACCTGGAACGCCGAACCGGCGGCAACTCCATTCAACGCCGCGATCAGCGGCTTAGGAAGCGATCGAATGACATCGTACAAACGCTCCCATTCTGCGATCCATTTGGAACCGCTATCACCGTCGAACGTCTTTGCTTCGTTAAAATCTTGACCTGCACAGAATGCCCGGTTCCCCGCCCCTGTCAGGACAATCGCACCGACTGCCTTGTCGCTCTGGAGTTCCAGGAGGGCATCGATAAGTTGGCTCCGCATTGGAGCGTGCCAGGCATTAAGGATTTCCGGCCTGTTGAGTGTGATGACAGCAACTACATCGTGCCTGTCGATGAGAATATAGCGATCCACGGCCTAGCCCACATTGGAATGCAATATCGAATATCATATAGTGTGAATAGGTCCCGCGGTTAAGTCAAGCGTCTTTTCGCCTATTCGGATTTGGAACGCTTTTTGTCTGGCGCGAGAAATCGCGACGCGATTGGATCGCCCGCGTCTAAACCGCAGACGTTTTTGAACGCGTATACGGGGATTTATCGAGAGTTAACAGGCTGCGGAAAAACCCAAGCCGTTAGGCCCTTTGCCGTTGGATTGATGCGAAAATCAGCTCACCCTAGGGTCATTGTGCCGGCTCTTGTCAGGCTCTTTCGACCGGTTTTGCGCAATCCACCGGTTTGAGGCGGATTAGGCACGCCCTCGGCCATCAGCTTTGGCAGCCGGACCAGATTGTAGGCGGCGACGGTTAAGGTAAACGCCCAGTCCACCTTCTCGGTCCCTCCATGGCGCGTTTGGCGAAGACTTCCGGTGGTCTTGATCCACCCGAAGACCCCCTCAATCCGCTTACGAATACGCAGGCTGATCGTATAGCCGGGATGCCTCGTCGTGCGCTCATCGAGAGCGCTTCGATGCAGGATGCCGTTCTTGTGACATACTCGTGCTTGGCGATGTGCGGGGTAACCTTGCGCTTGCGCAGGGCGGCGACAAACGCGCGCGCGTCGTAGGCCTTGTCCGCACCGAGCGTGATCCGTCGCTTGGCATCCAATCGATCCACCAAAGCCAGTGCCGCTTCCGAAGGGTTTTTCCGCAGCCTGTTATGTGACCACCGCCGCATAGGTGATTGCGGGCAAGGCGAAATCCGCTGGCAAGATGTGTATCGCACGGATCGCTTGAAGCGGATGATCCGATGGAACCTGAGCCTCGCAACTCACATACGAAGAAAACCCTTCCGTCCCATCATCTTCGCCGCGCATCTCATCCTCCGATCTCTCCGGGGGAATCGAATCACGGACAGACCTCAGACGCCATGCAGATTAGCTATGGTTTGGACGTTGACGAGACTGACCATGTCCTGGGGCCGTCAAAGTTTGCGCAAACATGCCCGTGTCGCAATGGGGCTTCACTCTTCACGAAAGACGCGACGCTGTAGCGACGCGGCTCCAGAGGCTTTTACCATCGGCCAGTTCAGCACATTCGACCGCCGCGGTAGCCAACGCCTCTTGGAGGCGCTGATCGCGCCAAACGTTCGCCCTTTGGCAGCAACCAGCGCGCTTGGGTGTCGCCGTCGTCATTGCCGGCACCGCTTTCGTGCAGTAGCGCGCAAACGCGGGGCGCCAGATACTTTTTGGCTCAAACAGACGCTGGGCTCGCAAGAGGCGCATGCTAGTGATGGTCGCGTTCAAGATGGCCAAGGTCCTCTCGTGCCAACACTCTTTGAGAGCCTGCCCTGCAGCTCATGTGCGCCTATACTGGGACACCACCTTGGACATCTGGCGTGCGATTTCAACGGTAATAGGGCTCAGCTCAGCTTCCACTCTCTCAGCAGTCCAACTGGCGGTTGAAGCAGCAATATTAACGGCAGCCACAACTTTGTTGTCGTAGCCGAAGACCGGCGCAGCGGTCGAAATGTCTCCGGGCATCGCCTCTTGATTGGCGATAGCGAAGCCTCTTTGGCGAACCTTTTCCAATTCCTTGAGAAGCTTTTGCCGACTTGTCGTGGTGTGTGGGGTGATCGCTGAAAGGCTCGAGCCATTTAAAATGGCGTTACTAGCGTCGGCGTCGAGGTTGGCCAGGATCGCGCGCCCTGGCGCAGTGGCGAAAGCGGGGAGACGCGTGCCAATCGTCACGTAGGAGCTCATCACGTTCCTGCTTGGAACACGCGAGATAAATATGATGTCGGAACCATCAAGTTCTGTCAGGTTGACTGTCTCCTGCGATCGTTTGTTGGCCTCGAGCAAGTATGGAAATGTTGCTTCCACGATGGGATTACTACGAAGATAGGCATTTCCGATATCCATAGCCCTCGCGGCCAACGAATATTGCCGAGTTGTCTCGCTATGGGTTAGGTATCTCAGCGCTCGCAACGTGTAGAGCACCCGCTGGGTTGCACTCTTGTTCAACCCAGATGCCTCCGAGACCTCAGCGAGCGTCAACGGTCGAGGATTGGCACAGAACGTATCGAGGATTAGCAGCCCCTTCTCGACAGTTCCCAGATAGAGCCGCTCGTCGACGTTGGGCTTCGGGAATGAAGCAGGCGGATTGAGCCCAGTCCTGCTTTTGTTCCTCTTGTCGAGCATGGTCACACCCAAATCCCTAGCGAAATGCGGTCCCGCATATTGCTATCCAATGCGCGCGCAAAGCTCAACCCCCATTCGAGCTAGCCAGGTGGCAGCGCCGCCGCTAAACGAATTCCCTCTTGACCGGCTAAATGCAATATGCGATATTGGATAACAATATTACAAAAGCTCGATCGTTCGGGAGGAACCATGACGGCTTACGGCTTCATCGAATGAGATATTCCGCTCATGAAAAATGACTGCGTCTGAACTCATTGTTTTGCGTGACGTCGACATCTCATTCAAGTGCTGCGTACGGAAACCTCTTCTGCAGACCAGGAGCTTCGGTCCAGCACGAGAAGGCCTGAGTGACGTCGATCTGACTAGCCGTTTCCATCGGAAGTCACTCCCGAATCCGAAGGGCAAGACCATGAGGATGTCGGTTAAACCAGATGGGCGAGTTGATGCTTAGCGCGACGTGTTCGCTGATATTGAACTCCAGTCGAGAGTTCTCTGGACCGTTCGCGATAACAGGCGACGCGAATGCCACGCGTGCAGAATATCGTTCGCGGAGCCCTCATCCCGATCACGCGAAACCCCGTCTGTCACAAACTTCGGCCTAGGCTCAAATGGACCGCTCAATCAATCTCAGAGTGCAATCGCTGTTCATGTCACCTGCTGCATTGGTTGCAGTGGGCATAGTACTACCCCCCCTTTGCTACGTCCTTTTTACAAGCTTCCAAGGCGACGCCGGCCCCCTGTCGGCATACATAGCAATCCTGGAAAGCAACTTGTTTAGGCAAACGCTAACAACGACACTGGTTGTAGCGTCACTTTCATCCGTTCTGAGCCTCGTACTGGGGTACATCGTTGCCCTTCACTTGGCGAAACAGAGCCCGAATCGACGAACTGCTCTCATGTTTCTCATTCTCCTGCCGTTCTGGACAAGCATTCTGGTCAAGTGCTTTGCCTTCACCATCATCTTGGGTCGCTACGGCATCATAAACAATCTCCTGAGATGGGCGTCTGGGATCGACGTGCAGCTGCCGCTCGTTCTGAATCGCGTCGGACTGCTCGTCGGCATGACCAATTTCCTCGTTCCCCTCGTCGTCCTGCCGGTGCTCGCGAGTCTGCTAGCAATCGATAGCGCGCTCTACAGAGCGGCGTCCGTTATGGGTGCGAAACCGGCGAGGATCTTTTGGACCGTAACTGTCCCTCTAAGTGTTCCAGGGGTAGTGGCGGGTTTGCTGAGTGTGTTCGTTATGTCATTAGGTGCGTTTGTGATACCAGCGCTACTCGGTGGCCCAAAAGATCAAATGCTTTCCAACTTGGTCGACTTTTATAATCGTGAAGTACTCGACTGGCCTAAGGCATCGTCAATAAGCGTTATCTTGCTGATATTAGCTTCAATCTTCATCGTTCCGATGGCCCTTTGGCGTCGGCGTAGGATCTGAGGGACTTGTCATGGTGAACTCAGTGCTCGATCCTGTGTCGCAGCGGTATAGTTTTATTGGTTCCAGCCTCGCCACGGTCGTCTACGTTTTTTTGCTGGCGCCAGTCGCTGTGACAATTCCGATGGCATTTGGGCCAACAAACGCGCTCGAATTTCCTCCGTCAACATATTCGCTCGATTTGTTCAGAATTTTGTTTACTTCGGATAGCTGGTTATTGCCGATATACACGAGCCTCAAAGTCGCGGTTTTCTCGACGGCTGCCGCACTTTTCGTTGGCGTCCCTTCGGCATACTGGATTTCGCGCCATGAATTTCTGGGAAAGCTTTTCATTCTCGGAACCTTGCTCAGCCCCTTGGTCATTCCCACGATCGTCTCCGGGTTGGGAATCTACTTTTACTTCTCGTACATCGGCATTGGTGGAACAACCCTCTCGCTTGTTCTTGGCCACCTGATGGTAACATTACCGTTCGTAATGCTAATGATTATTGCGGGTGTGCAGAAGCTGGATCGAAATTTGGAGTTTGGCGCGGAGCTAATGGGTGCGTCTCCTATTCACATGTTCTTGACAGTTGTGCTCCCTCAGCTTGTTCCGTCTTTGATAAGCGCCGCATTCTTTGCGTTCTTGCTTTCATTTGATGAGGTAATAATCTCTTGGTTCCTCGCGGGCAGTGATACGGTGACGCTGCCAGTCAAGATGTATAACGACCTTTCGTGGGAAGTCTCACCAGTGATCGCGGCCGTATCGGCGCTTCTGACTGCGCTGTCTGTGCTTGCCTGCATCGTTACTATTGGCCTGAGGAAATCAACAGGCGAGGATGTGTCTTGAGCGACGAAAACCCAATCTCAGTTCAGTCTACGATGAACTTTCGCTCAGGCGGTCACCTGACTGGATCGGAGTCTGGGAGTGAACGTATGCGCATCAACAATGCCCCGAGTGGTGAAGCAATATCTTTGAGAGGGATCTCGAAGGCATTCGGCTCGGTGACAGTCCTTAAGGCTACTGAATTGACTGTCAAAAAATCGGAATTTCTTACGTTGCTCGGTCCCTCTGGTTCCGGGAAAACAACCTTGCTGAATTTGATCGCTGGGGCGATCGCGCCTAGTTCGGGCGAAATACTCCTGTCTGGCAGAAATATTACTCGTCTGCCTCCCCGCGACAGAGGCATCGGGATGGTGTTTCAGAGCTATGCCCTTATGCCTCATATGACAGTCTTTGAGAACGTTGCTTATCCACTTCGCGCTAGGCGCGAACCGTCCGAAACTATCCGCAGAAAAGTCTTGGATGCGTTGGATCGAGTTGGACTCAAGGGCTTCGAGGATCGAAAGCCCCGCCAGCTTTCAGGTGGCCAGCAGCAGCGCGTCGGTATCGCTCGCTGCATCGTGTACTCTCCGGACATCATCATGATGGACGAGCCACTTGGAGCGCTCGACAAAAACCTTCGTGAGCAGATGCAGACTGAAATCAAGCGCCTGCATCATGAGTTGGGCACCACGATCATTTACGTAACGCATGATCAGGAGGAGGCGCTCAACATGTCTGACCGGATCTGCCTCATGAAGACCGGCGAGATCGCTCAGTTAGGCACTCCAGATGAATTGTACTTCAGGCCCAATAGCCGCTTTGTAGCGGAGTTCATCGGAGAGTCTAATTTGCTACTGGGCAAGATCACTGCGGTAAACAGAGTGTCGATCGATGGGGCTGGACTAGTTCACGTGCCGAGCTCAGAGCGGGCCCTGGGTTCGGAGGTCCTGGTAATGGTTCGGCCGGAAAAGATGCAGGTGTCGGCTGCGCAGGCCGATACACTTGCGGGTCACAACTGGCTGCACGGGACGGTCGAGGGGATATCCTTCATCGGAGGCATGACCAGGATCACGGTGAAAACAGTGCAGGGAGTTTCGGTTACAGCAAAGCTGGTCTCCGGTCCCGCCTCCACTCGCCCCGAGCTTGGATCTGAAGTCAAGCTCTCCTGGTCACCTGCTGAGTCTGTCGTGTTGAGTGCGTAAGCATTTAGCGCAGACCCGACGTTGAGTTTGCCAACACAGTCATCGTCAACCTAGCAATGGAAGGAGTTAGTTATGTCGATATCGAAGCAGTTGTCCCGGCGTACGTTTCTTGCAGCGTCCTCGGCTGCAGTGCTTGCCCCAGCATTGATCACCCGCGCCCGCGCCCAGTCTAAGTCGATCACGATCACGGGCTACGGCGGCACGTTTCAAGAGATCTTGGTAAAAACTGTAGCCACACCTTTTACCGAGGAGACAGGGATCAAGGTCAATATTGTCCCGCTTCCGGATATTGCAAAACTGAAAGCCCAAGCTCTCGCCGGACGTGTAGATATCGATGTTGTCATGACCGTCGACGAAGACGCGGCGCTAGGATCCAAGCTGGGACTCTGGGATAAGGTCGACTTGGGGATTTTGAACGTGGCCGATATGGCCGTCCCTCCGCAGAAGGAGTATGTAACGTCAAGTTCTTTCGTAGGTGGCATCGCATGGGATCCTGCGAAGTTCGGGCCGGAGGCGCATCCCAAGAACTTCGCAGAATACTTTGACGTGGCAAAATTCCCCGGTCGTCGTACCTTGCCCAATCGGCCAAATGAAACCCTTGAAGCAGCTCTCCTTGCTGATGGGGTTTTGCCCAAGGACATGTACCCGCTGGATGTGGATCGCGCATTCAAAGTCCTGGATCGTGTGAAGTCCAGCATCGCAGCTTGGGTGACTGCGACTCCCCAGACGATCTCGCTGTTGCAGACCCAGGAGGTCGACTTCAGCTACAGCTATGCCAATCGAGTTAAGGCCACAAACGCGCCAGGAGGCGGCAAACCACTCGCGTTCTCGTTCGAACAGAACCTACTCGGCACTGAAAAACTGATTATACCGAAAGGGGCGCCGAACAAAGAAGGTGGTATGAAGTACATCGAATACTTCTTGCGGCCTGAGGTCATGGCACGTCTATCCAACGCGGCGTTCATCGCTCCGAACTCTAAGAAGGCAATTCCGCTTCTCGATCCCGAACTCAGCAAGTGGACTCCGGATATGACAAACCCCAAGAGTCTGTTCGTTGACGGGGCTTATTGGACGGACAATCTCGAGCCTATTTCGCGTCGGTTTAAGGAATGGGTCATCGGCTGATTTGGACGCAAGCTTGGGCGTCGTTATCGACGCCCAAGCTCACCGACGCTAGTTGCGACGTTCATGTCGGGCAGACGTAGCTAAACTTATCGCGGGATTGACCATGGGTACGACGGCAGACATTGCGCAGTTTGTTCAAAAGACTACTTTTGATGAGTTTGATACGAAGCTCGTTCAGCATGTGAAGAACGTACTCCTTAGCGGCGTGGGAATGACGCTGGCTGGCGTGAATAGCGAAACAAGCAAGGCCGTTCTGAGCTACGTGAAAGAATGCGGAGCTCCGCAGGAAGTTGGTGTGATTGGCGCAAACTTCCGCACTTCCGTGGAATACGCGGCGCTGGCCAACGGGACGACTTCCCATACAACGGAGCTCGAAGACGATACCCGCGCTGAAAACATGTACAGCGTTGGCGTCTTCCCCGCGATGCTCGCACTGGGTGAGAAGCTGAAAATCTCGGGCAAGGAACTGATAGAGGCGTTCGTCGTAGCCTGGGACGTTGCATCCAAACTGGCCATCGCTTCGCAGGACATGATGGCCCGGGGATTGGCGCCTTGGTCCGCAGGATCCACTATCGGTGTGGCCGCTGGTGCGGCCAAGTTGCTTAAGCTCAGCGATCATGAGATCGGTATGGCCGTTAGCATAGCGGCCTCTCATGCGGCGGGCCTGTTCAAACAGGTCGGATCGGGGGCGCACCTTTACGAGTCCGGCATGGCCGGGCGGAACGGCCTGGCTTCGGCTTTCCTGGCGAAGCATGGCCTGACCGGACAACTCGCCGTGCTGGAATGCCCGCTGGGGTATCTTCATGCAGTGGCGGGAATCGCAAACCCGGATCTAAAGCTCGGGGCGCCATTCAGGGCGCTGGACATCGAAATTAAGAAGTATCCATGCTGCCTATCCCAAATGCATCCTATCGATGCATTTGTCAGGCTAATCGAGGAGCACAGCCTTTCCGCTCACCAAGTCAAAGCCGTTCGCCTGGAGGCGCCACCTTCTTTTCAACTCGCCGCCGCGCTTTATCACCACCCAAGGAATGCGGACGAGGCGAAGTTCAGCTTGGCTCACAGCATCGCCTGCAGCTTTTTGGACAAAAGTCCATGGCTGGACCGGTATACGACCGAAGGGGCGAACGGATCGGATGTGTCTGCCTTCCGCGATAAAATTGAGATCGTCTACCGAGAAGACCTGGCCGGCCAAGCACTGCCAATCACCATCACCCTGAACGATGGGAGTCAGATTCACTCGATGACTCGGAAGATTACTGAGCACATCAACGTCGGCGAAGGTGAGGTCCTCAATAAATATCGCAAATGCGTATCAGGAATTTTTTCTGTAAGTCGAGGAGATCAAATCTCCGAAATCCTTCTTTCTTTGGAGAAGATTCCTGACATTTCCGGCCTAATGAAGAGTATCACTTACATCAATTAACACTGTGGTGCCCAAAGGCACGAAGGATTAGGCAATGGGACGTTTGGACGGCAAAGCGGCAGCGATCACTGGCGGATGCCAAGGTATCGGGTTGGCAACTGTTGAACTGTTCGTCGCGGAAGGCGCGAAAGTCGTAGTTGCAGACCTCCTTGCCCCGGAGGGGGACGCCTTGTGCGAGCGCCTCGGTCCTGCCTGTGTCTTTAAGAAGACCGATGTTACGGACGAGGATCAGGTCAGAGGCCTTATCGAATTAGCCGTAACTCGATTTGGTCGCATCGATTGCCTCTTCAACAATGCTGGAATGCTTGGCCAATCCGGCGGCATTGAATCGATGCAAGTGGATCGATTTGATCGTGTAATGGCCTCACACGCGCGGAGCGTTATGCTCGGGATGAAGCACGCTGCTCCCCACATGAAAAAGCAAGGATCCGGCAGCATTATCAACACTGGAAGCATTTCGGGCATTCAGGCTGTTTCTGCCTACATGGATTACAGCGCCGCCAAAGCAGCCGTCATTCACCTGACAAAGTGCGTGGCTATGGAGCTTGGAGAATTTGGTGTCCGCGTGAATTCGGTTTCTCCTGGTCAGATCGCGACTGGAATGGGGAGGACGGGGCCGGAAGCCCTGCAGAAAGCAGCTATCCTTCGTGAGTTCAACAAGACACGTCAGCCCATACCACGCTCCGGCCTGCCGGAAGATATTGCTTTCGCAGTCCTGTATCTTGCAAGCGATGAGTCCAGCTTTGTGAACGGCCACGACCTTGTTGTAGACGGCGGTATGATTGGTGGAATCGGCTGGACCGAACGTCAGCGATCGAGCGCTGAGTTTCAAAAAGCGCTCGACGCGGCCCGCCCGGACTCTTCAAACTAACCTCTAGTCATAGTTGCAGAGTGGACCATGCACAAACGTCTGAAAGGCAGAGTCGCGATTGTTGCGGGAGCCGGATCAACCGGAGGTGACGGTCTCGGAAATGGCAAGGCATCCGCGGTCGTTTATGCCCGCGAGGGCGCCTCAGTGATGCTTGTTGACCTCAATCTGGAGGCCGCAGAGAAGACCCGGCAAATGATCGAGAAGGAGGGTGGCACCTGCTTTGCTTTTCAGGCCAACGTTAGCCAGCGCTCGGATTGCGAGGCTATGGTCAGAAAGTGTCTCGAGGAATATGGGCAAATAGACATTCTTCACAACAACGTTGGTGTCGAGCCGAAAACATTTGGGGGCGTGCTCAACACCAACGATGAAGAATGGGATCGCGTCATCAACGTGAACCTGAAGAGCATGTTCATTACCTCCAGTGCGGTCCTGCCATCAATGTTGGAGCGTGGCAGTGGAGCGATTCTGAATATCTCTTCGGTCTCGGCCGAGAGGCTCTCACCAGGATTATTCCTATATTGTGTCTCTAAGGCCGGGGTAAATACGCTTACCAAAGCGATGGCACTCGATTACGCGGATAAAGGCATTCGCGTGAATGCAATTATGCCGGGGCTCATGGATACGCCCATGGTCGAGAGGCACAAAGAGTTTTATGGCGGCGATCGCGAAAAAATGCGCCAGCTTCGAAATGAACGCGCCCCAATGAAGCGCATGGGAGAAGCTTGGGATGTTGCCAATGCTGCTCTGTTCTTGGTTTCGGAAGAAGCGAAGTATATCACCGGCCAGGTCCTTGCCGTTGATGGCGGATACCTGTGCAAGCCCTGACATTGGAGTCCGCCGGCGGCAGGTTTCTTCCGGTCGATAGGTTGGTCTAAAGGCAGCAACCGGTTTGTAGTAGCTGATATGCGGAGGGTCTCGCGAGAATGGAAGAGTACTCGAACTACGACGGGCTGGGCCTCGCAGACCTCGTTCGCAGGAAAGAGGTGACGCCAGAAGAGTTGCTTGATGAAGCGATACGAAGAACTGAGAACATAGACCCGGAAATCAATGCGGTAGTCATCAAGCACTATGACTTTGCTAAAAGTCAGATCTCTGAGGGATTGCCAGACGGCCCCTTTACAGGCGTTCCGTTTTTGCTGAAGGACATCACGGCTCTGGCGGGAACGCGAACCACATATGGATCGAGCGCTTATAGCGACTACGTGGCGGACCATAACAGCACTTTTGCCCATCGCATACTGAAGACCGGCGTTACGATATTTGGAAAGACGGCGGTTCCAGAATTTGCCGCGCTGGGCACCACCGAATCCCGTTTGCATGGCCCAACGCGCAATCCGTGGAATCTCGAGTATTCTGCAGGTGGCTCTTCAGGCGGCGCTGCTGCTGCAGTTGCTGCGCGCATCGTACCCGTGGCGCACGCTAGCGATAGCGGTGGTTCTACTCGAATACCAGCCTCTGTGTGCGGCCTATTCGGGCTCAAGCCCACCCGAGCTCGTACGCCGATCGGCCCGAATATGGGACTAGGGTGGGCCAGCCTAGTTGATTGTCCTCACGTAATCAGTGTGAGCGTGCGAGACAGCGCAGCAATGCTTGACGCGTTGTCCGGGCCGGAGCCTACCAGCCCTTTTTGCGCGCCGCCTGCGGAACGACCATTTTTGAATGAGGTAGGTCGAATTCCCGGTCGCTTGCGCATCGCCTTTACAACCAGGTCTCCTTATGGAGACTACCTCGACCCTGAGATTGCGAATGCGGTTCGCGAGGTGGCCACGCTCTTGGAGCAGCTCGGTCACGACGTTGAGGAACGAGCGCCGACTCTACCTTTCGATCCGATCGAAGTTGGAGAAGTTATCAACGGAGCCAACTTGGTGGCATTGGCAGTGCGCTCTGGCGAGAGGCGACTTGGCCGCCCGTTGACCGAGAGTGATCTCGAGTTGCTAACGCTCCTACGCGCACGGAATGCCCAGAATGGAACCGCAATCGATTACGTCACCGCTGAGCATTCCGTTTTTGAAATTTCCCGTTGCCTTGTCGCGTTCTTTGCTACGTGTGAAGTGTTCTTATGTCCGACACTTTGCGGGTCACCGATACGAATTGGAGAGCTTGATCCAATGCGCCCTGATCTCGCACATATCCAGGCAGCACGTCGGCGCGTATGGCCAATGCCACTTGTGTTCAATATGTCCGGCCAGCCATCTATGTCTATGCCGCTCGCTTGGCACAAGTCAGGGCTACCGATGGGGATGATGTTCTCGGGCCGTTTTGGTGACGAGGCCACCCTGCTGCGGCTTGCTGGGCAGCTTGAGCAAGCGCGCCCGTGGAAGTCCAACATGCCGCCGCACCGTGCAGTGTAGCAGGTCTTCGATAGGCGAGACCTGCGCTAATAGGGCGGCTTGGCCCGGCTGCTTGCGCAACGGAATTCGGCCTCGCGCTACGTCACAACGCGTACGTTCGATCGAAGAAATTAGTCAAATTCGTCCATGCGTAATGAGATCGGAAATCAGCTTTGCAGACCCGCATGCCATGGTCCATCCGAGTGGGCCGTGACCGGTGTTCAGGAAGAGGTTCGTATAGGGCGTGGGTCCGACCAGAGGGGGCCCAGCAGGCGTCATCGGGCGCAAACCAGCCCAATTTAGCACAGCACCTGCGTCGATGTGAGAGCGTAGAGCCGGCAAGATTTTCAGAATATCGTGCAGAACACGCCGTCCTTCCTTTTCGTCAACACGTGTGTCGTATCTGGCGAATTCAGCTCGACCGCCCATGCGCAGTCGATCACCCATGGGCACCATCATAGCATGGTATCCATCATCCATAACAGGGCGTGTCGGTCCTCCCTTCCATCCGTTCAGTGCCACAGTGACGGAATACCCCTTAACGGGAATAATCGGCAACGTGATTCTCAAAGGGCGAGCCAATATTGGGCTGTAGCTGCCCAGCGAAAGAACGTAAGCATCTGCAGATAAATCGCCTCGAGATGTCGATATATGTGAGATCCGCGAGGAAGATCCCTTGCCTATCTCCCTAATATGGGTGTTCATCAAGAACTGAACGCCCAGTTCAGCAGCCAGTCTCGCGATCTCATTCGTGAATTTGTGAGCATCGCCACTTTCATCATCCGGAAAGAACACGGCGCCGCAATAGCGGTCAATAACAGGTCCGAGGCAGGGCTCCTTCTCAAGGATCTGGTCCTGATCGAGCACCTCAAATTGGACCCCCCATTCCTGCATCTCATGACACATTTGCACGAATTCAGATATCCGCCCGCCGCAAGGAAAGACCCGCATTGTGCCACGCGTCGTTTGATCATAGTTGAGACGCGCGGTCTGGCGGATACTGCGCAAGGCGTCCATGCTCAACTTCGCGATCCTAATGTTCGAAATCATGTTGGCCTTGTGCCGCTCGTAAGTCGCGTTCGCCAGAAATTTGAGGCCCCAACCAAGGATTGACGGTATGGCGCTTGGATTAATCTTCAAAGTCGACTTGCTCCCGAACAGCATCCTGCCGATCTGCCTGACCGTTCCTGGCGAATTCCACGGGCTGGCGTCGCTCGGTGTCATCAAACCGCCATTGGCGAAACTTGTTTCCATTCCCGGCCTGTCGCACCGATCAACGACCGTGACCTCGTGTCCTTCCTTCGCAAGCATATAGGCCGTTGCACTACCCACGACGCCGGCGCCGAGAACAGCAACTTTCATCTCACTATGACCTTTTTGTTCCGATACAAGTAGAATGACATAAGATTGTCGGCCGTGATGGGTCCTGTCACACGCGCAATTGTTTCGTCGAGGTGTGCATATTGGCCGACGGTCAAGCCAAAGCCCGAACTATTTGTCGCGTCGATATGGCAATGGAGATCCTTGCGCTAGTAGCAATGAAGAAGCTAGATGTCCTGCTCGCCGACGCCCGCGGCTCCACAATTGTTGCGCAATCCTGCACAGCAGGATGACTAGCTAGCCGCTACGAACTCCATCTGCCGAACCGATACGGTATCGACTAGTTGGGTTCCACTGGATGTCGGAAAATGGATGTAGGCCCTTTCTGCTAACGATTTCAGTAGCCCATGAGTGCCGGTGGACACAATTCTATGCGGTTTCCAGAAAGGAGGAGCGATCGGCACTTCCAGGTAAGCGTCCGGGAAAACTTCCAAGAAACTGCAATTCCTCGCTTTACCCCGCGCTACGAGAGCCACAGTATAGTCGGCGGTGCTGGAGGGCGGCCGAATCCGGCGAAGACATGGCTCCATAATTGCATGTACAAAGGGCATCAGGATTGCCTTTGATGTCGCCGCCAACAACGTCTATCCAGCTTCGGCGGCTCGTTCAGCCGGCGCCTATTGCAACTTCGGGCTTCACCACCCGAAGCCGAATGGTTGCGCCACTGTGCTGCTCAATTCCGCTAAGGCTCCTGTCGACAATATCGATCAAGTCCTCGAGCACGGCGCTCGGTCTTTGTCGTTTCCCACTTCGGCCAAATTCTCCGAGCAGTAAGAGGGCGCAGTTCTTGTCGCGTCTGGCGCAAAAAAGCAAGGCGCTGCCTTTCCCATCCCGAATAAGGAATGCATCGTCGGAGGCCATACCGTGAAAGCTCTTATAGACTTGCCGCAGCCTTGATCGAACCAACTGATAATCCTCAGATGTCTCCATCACCCCAGCGAGCGATAGATACGGCAACCTTCGTGAGCTCTGCAGCCAGACTTCCGTTCCGTCCGCTTTAAGAAACATTCCGCACTCCTGCAGTTTGAACGGCTTTCCGATGCGGATTGCGACGAGGGTAAGTCATCTGCAGCATACACTTCAGGCCGGGCTCTCAAGCGTCCGGATCCTTCCAAGTCCTCCACTCATAGTTGCGTAGGAAGACATGCCCCGGGCCCGAGCCAATCAGGTAATTCGGATTGAGCGGCGTCTTACCTAGAGGCGTGCAGATCACATACTGTGGCACCGCAAACCCACTGGTATGTCCGCGGAGATTTTCGATTATATGCATCCCCTCAGCTATCGATGTTCTAAAGTGCTCAGCTCCTCGCACTAAATCAGCATGATATAAATAGTACGGTCGCACGCGCGCCATAACGAGTGCGTGGACCAACCGTTTCATAACGTCGACCGAGTCGTTAATTCCTTTCAACAGCACGGATTGATTTCCCACCGGGACCCCCGCTTCGAGCAGCCGTTCGATGGCGAGCTTGGCCTCAGATGTCACCTCTTTTGGGTGATTGAATTGAGTATTTATCCAAATCGGATGATACTTCCTAATCATCCGACAGAATTCGGGCGTAATCCGCTGAGGGAGGGTCACAGGAGTCCGGGTGCCAATACGGATAATCTCTACATGTCGAAGCTTTCTGAGACGCGACAGTACGTACTCTATCTTGTTATCACCAATCGTAAGAGGATCACCGCCGCTCAACAATACATCCCGAATCTCTGGCCGTGCTTCAATGTACGAAATTCCACTGTCAATCAAGGACCTGTCGCTGACGATTGAGTCGTGACTCGCGTGGACCTTGCGCGAGCAGTGTCTGCAATACGTGGGACACAAGTTGGTTAGATGAAAAAGTACGCGATCGGGATACCTGTGAACGATGCAACTCACATCGGTCTTCCCCTCCTTCCAAAGAGGATTCTCGGACTCCACGCCTGATCGGTGGAACGACGGGAGTTGATCGATATGATAAATGTCAGTAAGCTCTTTGTTGTTTGGGACAGCCTGGAGACGAACCGGATCGTTTGGATCGTTCCGGTCCATCAGCGATAAGTAATACGGAGTTACCTGGAATACATATCGCTTACCTACTTTGTGGAACGCATCTTCCTCTTCTGATGCTAGGTTTAGGTGATCTCTTAGGGCGTCAAATGTGGTGACGCTATTAGCAAGCTGCCAACGCCAATCGTCCCATGAGCTATTTTTCTCTTCAGTAAACGACATACGGGCGATCCGATTCGAGTTGTGTGTTTTTGTGGGCCGATGGCCAAATGGCACAAGGATGAGATCGTTCATCTAGCAATATATGTATCGACTCCGCTCTCGTCTCGTACGCTCTCTGTTAGCTCAAATCTCGTGCCAATTCGCTGATCGACGAGAACAAGCGAATCTGTGTGAATACGCTCGCTAGCCGCGACGCAGACGGCGGGTTTAATCGGTAACATCCGTCGCAAACCCGACACACCCGACAAAACTTGTCGGAACTCTAGCGCAAGGAGCACCAATAGCGGCGTTTAGTTGTCGTCGCCAAGATGCAAAGCCGCTGACAATGCGCAGAGACGTCGTTCTCGCGACGGGTCGAGAGGACCATTGCCATTCGAAAGCGTGGTTCGAACTCTGCCCCGAGCACGTCGGGCATCGTCGCGTCTCACCCCTAGTCGCGGAAGGCCAGTCTTATGCATGACAGCGTGCTGGAGAGGCTGGCGGATAAGTTAAGCGGTTGATTTTGGCGTAGGATTCGGTTGCTGAGGCCAACCCTTCCACTAGATCTCGCGAGCCATGACGTTGCCGCCGTTGTGTTTTCCAGCCGCTGGACGCAAAAAGATCCCACCTGCGTTTGATGGCGGACGCATCACATCGGATGGCGGCGTTATGCTTCTGGCCGCCGCGAGCGGCGTTTGCGACTGGCCGACCGGCTTGCGGCTGCGATCCACGGTTCGCGTCACCCGCAGCGGGTGAGGCACGCCATGGTCGAAATCCTGGGCGCCCGCATCTTTGCGATCGCCTGCGGCTATGAGGATGCCACCGATCTCGATCGGCTGCGCGCCGACCCGGCCTCCAAGCTTGCCTGCGGACGGTTGCCGGACAGCGGGCTCGACCTGTGCTCGCTGCCGACATGCTCGCGCCTGGAGAACCTGCCCGACCTCAAGACCGTTATCCGGCTCGGCGATGTGCTGGTCGACCTGTGGCTGTCGAGCTATGCCGTGCCGCCCGAGAGCGTGAAGCTCGACATTGACGATACGCTCGATGTCGTTCATGGCCATCAGCAGCTGTCGCTCTTCAACGCCCCACTACGACGAGCGCTGCTTCCTGCCGATCCATGTTTATGGTCCGCCGCCGGCCGCTCGGTCGCGATGATCCTGCGTCCCGGCAAGACGCCGACCAGAGGGACCGGATTGACGGTGCGCCTCAATAATCTATTATTCCGATGTTCGTTGCCTTAATAGCCGCGACTGTTCTGTTAGACGACTCTAATTTTTTTAGCACATTCTTTATGTGGAAATTCACGGTATTATCCGAAATGTGTAGAATTTTGCCTATCTCCCACGATGATTTTCCTCTGGCTACCCACGAAATACACTCCTTTTCTCTTTGTGAGAGAATAACTGGCTCTTCGGCGCCAATCGAATTCGCGAAATCCGCGATCCTGAGATGAAAGTGCAAGGCTACGAGCGCTAAGTATGTGACAGTGGTATGTTCGAATTCTTGGTCATGTACATGAGCAAAGCTCACAACTGCAAGGCTTCCATCCGAGCGGTGCAACGGAATGCTAATTCCAGACTTTAAGCCAAACGTGGCAGCCTCGTCGAAAACACGACGTTCGTCCTCTGTCGTGCGTGAGTCATTGTACACCTCGCTCCAACGAAAAGCTCCTGTCCGATTTCGACTTGTCCTAAAGATTGGGTCGATTTTGTCGTAACGCATCTCTAAATAGCGCTGCTGCCATTCCTCAGGATAGTTCAGCATGCGCCGGACCGGCTTCAAACATTTTTGGTTGGGAGTAAGAGAGCCATATGCGATCCACGGGCAATCAAAATTCAGGGCAAAATCACATACAAGGCCGAACAACTTTTCCGGTTTGACAATATCATCAGTCTGATCGAGAAATCGGCCGAACTCGACCGCAAACGCCGCCTTGGTCGCCGCTCGCAAATCCGTGGAGGGAACCAAAGAAACCTGGTCGGGAACTCCGATTGCCAACTTTCCAAATTGAGGGACTGCGGTCATTGGCGGGCTTTCCATAGTCAATCGCGCCCGTGTGTTCACTGGTGCACAAAGCTGCCGGGTTTAAGGCGCCGTCTTCACCTCCAAATCTCTACTACATGCTCCCGGGGCATAGAGTTATTTTGTGTTAAGGTTTAGTTTTTGAATGCTTCGTAAAAGTGATAGATTGTAAAAACCTGATCGTGCCTCAGGCAGTGCTCTAGCTTCGCCGTGCTCTCCAGCATGCACCAGGCTGATCAGTGCGCCAGGGCTGGCGGGCTTCTCTGATTGGGGGTGGTGAGGTCAAGCTTCTCCTGCATCATTTTCCGGATCATGTCGCCCCGCTGGTCACTCGCTTCTCTTCGCGGTCGGCGCTGGGCCGCCGCATGATGGGGTCAGGAGAGCGAGGCGTCTCAATCTGATGAGCGACCTTGGGAGAGTCAGTCCCAGGATCTAGCCTGCCAACGAGATCGCCTTGCCCATCGTCCCCGCGGGAACGATCCGGATCACCCTCTCGGGCGAACCATTGTTTGTGTGTATGCATACGACGAAGGCCGCCTACTGACGCGTACCTTGAGGCGTTAGTGTCCGCTTAGATTAAGTGGACGCTTGGCGAATGAAGTATCTGGCTATGGAACAGCCGTCGACGGTGGAAGCGAGCAC
>NZ_JAFCGY010000130.1 GCF_016836705.1 Mesorhizobium caraganae
GTCCAGGTCACCGGCACCCGCATCAAGAAGGCCGAGATCGAAAGCCAGGTTCCGGTCCAGACCCTCAGCCGCGACGACATCGAACGCACCGGCCTGACCTCGCTGGCCGACATCGTCCAGGAGCTCACCGGCGCCGGTTCCGCGCTCAACACCAAGTTCAATTCCTCGGGCAACTTCGGCTTCTCGCCCAACGGCGACGGCATCGGCGCCGGTTCGGCCCAGGTCGATCTGCGCCACCTCGGCCCCAAGCGCGTGCTGGTCCTGGTCGACGGCATGCGTTGGGTCAACGAGTCCTCGGCTTCGGGCGTGGGCGCGGCGACCGACCTCAACACCATTCCGCTGGCCATCGTCGAGCGCATCGAAATCCTCGAAGACGGCGCGTCCTCGCTGTACGGCTCCGACGCCATCGCCGGCGTGGTCAACATCATCACCCGCCGCAACTTCGACGGCGGCCAGATCAGCCTCAACTAC
>NZ_JAFCGY010000131.1 GCF_016836705.1 Mesorhizobium caraganae
GAATACGAAAGCGCCTCGGCGGTGCGCCGCGAGATGGAGCGCATCGACGACCGCCTGGAACGCGGCGGCTTCGTCACCGATGAATCGTGCGTGCCGATGCGCGACAAGATCGGCGCCGACCACGACGAACTGGCCAGTTCGATCATGCGCCGCGAAGGCCACCTCGACCGCGCCAAGCGCCTCACCGAGGAAGCGCGCGGCGCGTACATCAACGTGCTGCGCGCGACCGTGCGCCGCTACAAGAAGAACCTGGCCGCGCTCGGCGAGCTGGCCGGCATCGGCGTCGACGCCGACATGCCCGAGCTGGCCAACAACGACGTGGCGTTGGCCCAGGCCGGCCTGTCGGTGCGCTTCGACTTCGACCGCAAGGGCTGGATCGGCCTGGACGACGGCGAGGCCTCCGGCGGCCAGCAGGTGATGAAGTCGCTGCTGCTGCTGGTGGCGCTGCTGCGCGACGAGGACCAGCCG
>NZ_JAFCGY010000132.1 GCF_016836705.1 Mesorhizobium caraganae
TATCGGGGACGCAAAAAAATGGACGGAAAGAAGCGCCGCGCTTATCACGCAGGGCGGCAAAATGCATACCCCATGGAAAGCTGAAGATATCGCGCTGCTGGAAAAATGGTGCGGTATTCCGGGACCCGCAGCGCCCTGGCTCCTGACCGCGCTGGCAGCCGATCTGGTCAGCCTCCGTAAACAGCCCCTGCTGGCGTTATTTTCCAGCGAACAGGAACATTTTATCAGTACCATCACCCCAGGGAGTGAAGATGAATATACCGGGTAATGGCCTGGGCCGGTTTGGCCTGGCCGGGCTTACGTTGGCCGGGATGGCTGCAATATGGTGGGGGATCACCCGCTATGGCGGCATGCTGAATATCAATACGCGGGGCGAGCAGGTACTGGCGTTTGTCCTGGTCTGTCTGGCGTTGGTATTTGTTTTTTACCTTCCTGCAATGTCCCGCCGTGTGAAGGAGAGTTTATAT
>NZ_JAFCGY010000133.1 GCF_016836705.1 Mesorhizobium caraganae
GTGCGCATGAACTATCAGTACCGCGCGTTCGGCATCCCCGGGCTGGGCCTCAAGCGCGGGCTCGACCAGGATCTGGTGATCGCGCCTTACGCCAGCATGTTGGCGTTGATGGTGGCGCCGGAAGCGGCCTGCCAGAACCTGCAACGGCTGACGGCGGCGGGTTTCGGCGGCGAGTACGGCCTGTACGAGGCCATCGACTACACCGCCACGCGGGTGCCGCCCGGCCAGGACTGCGTGGTGGTGCGTTCGTTCATGGCCCATCACCAGGGCATGGGGCTGCTGGCGCTGGATCATCTGCTGCGCCAGCAACCGATGCA
The DNA here is from genome assembly GCF_016836705.1 of Mesorhizobium caraganae. Lineage (GTDB taxonomy): Bacteria > Pseudomonadota > Alphaproteobacteria > Rhizobiales > Rhizobiaceae > Mesorhizobium > Mesorhizobium caraganae. The sequence continues at coordinate 318 of NZ_JAFCGY010000133.1, forward strand.
GCGGCGTTTCGTCGCCGATGCCGAGTTCCAGGCCACGCTGCTGCTGTTGCAGGAGCGCATCCCGCATGCCGGCGTGTTCCATCCGCACGAGTCCGAAAGCGCGGGCACACGCACCGCCAGCGCCGAGACCGAAACCCAGCTGCGCATCC
>NZ_JAFCGY010000134.1 GCF_016836705.1 Mesorhizobium caraganae
GTATTCACCAACAGCATCCTGCATCCCGTCTATTTCCGTTCTGCACCGGTAAGTACCGCTGGCACGGCAGTGCTGAGACGTATACCGGTAGTGAAGTGCAGGATATTCCCGGTGTGCTGGCCGTGTTTGCTGAACGTCGTAAGGACAGTTTTGGCCCGTATGTCCGGCTGATGAGCGTCACCCTGAACTGATGTTCCGTCACCCGGAAAACGAGTACGACTGGCTGAGCTCAGACGCCGCTGTGGATGAGGCCCTGCTCATAAACGAATACACCTTTACCGAAGGCGGTCTGCGCGCCGGCTGACCTGTCATCGTTAAACCATTCTTAACCGATTTTCTGTGAGGATTTTATCGTGTCAGACGCACTCTCCGGGACAATGCTTCCCGACGACAATCACGACCGCCCCTGGTGGGGGCTGCCCTGCACCGTGACGCCCTGTTTCGGGGCACGTCTGGTGCAGGAG
>NZ_JAFCGY010000135.1 GCF_016836705.1 Mesorhizobium caraganae
CGCTTTATCCGACCTGGATTCGCGTAGGCCGGACAAGACGCGCAGCGTCGCCTCCGGCATGGGTACGGATCTACTGCTTCGCCTCAGCAAAACACTGGCTGATGATCTCCAGACCCTGACGGATCTGAGCGTCTTCAATGGTGAGCGGTACAAGGATGCGCAGCACGTTGTTATACGGGCCGCAGGAGAGAAGAATCAGGCCTTTATCGCGGGCACGCGCCACGATCTCGGCGGTGAGTTTGGCGTCCGGTTTGCTGTGATCGCCATCTTCAAACAGCTCGATGGCAATCATCGCTCCCAGCCCGCGTATATCGCCGATCTCCGGGTGTTTTTCGGCTATCGCCAGCAATCCGTCTTTCAGCTTATGCCCCAGGTCGTTGGCTTTTTGCAGCAGATTTTCCTGCTCGAATACCTTTAACACTTCCAGCGCTGCCACGCAGGCAATCGGGTTACCGGCATAGGTG
>NZ_JAFCGY010000136.1 GCF_016836705.1 Mesorhizobium caraganae
GCCAAGGGCAAGGACGATCCGGATTGGCTGAACAAGTATCAGTCGTTGGAGAAGAGTCTGGCCGCCGACGGGCGCCTGTTGCAGGAGACGCTCGGCGGCTTGAACGCGCTGCCGTCTGAGGTGAAGGCGACCAATCCGCAGCTGATGGACCAGATCAAGGCCATCGCCAACGACGACGACACTTTGCAGGCCTTCGGCCTCGCCGCCGGCAGCGACGACCGTTTCCTGGTCGGCGCCGATGCCGATTCGACCGCGGCGCTGTTCGATACCACCAAGGTGTCGAAGGAAGGCGCCGAGTACCTCAAGCGCCTGTCCAGCCAGGCGATCAACCAGAACGCGATGAGCGTGTTCGCCGATGTCGATCCGGACAATCCGGCCAGCATCGCCGACGGCAAGACCCGCTTGCAGGAGCTGAGCCGTGAGTACGCCGGCGCGCTGGGCAAGGACGCCGAGCAATACGGG
>NZ_JAFCGY010000137.1 GCF_016836705.1 Mesorhizobium caraganae
GGCTTGCGCCGCTCCAGGGGGATCGCGTGGATGCGAAACAACGCGCGGCGGCCGGGAGGTCGGCCGCCTGTGCGTCAGGCTTGCGCCGGCGTCGAGCCGGGCGCGTCGGGCAGCGCCACCGAGATGTCGAGCACGTCGTGCTGGCCTTCCTTGACCACATCGACCTTGACCGCTTCGACGTCGACGTTGACGTACTTGCGGATCACTTCCAACAGTTCGCGCTGCAGCATCGGCAGGTAATCCGGGCCGCCGCGGCCGGCGCGCTCGTGCGCGACGATGATCCGCAGGCGGTCCTTGGCGACCGCGGCGGTTTGCTTCTTGGCCAGCAGGAAGTCGAACAGACCCATGAGCTCAGCCTCCGAAAATCTTGCTGAAGAAGCCCTTCTTTTCCACTTGGGTGAAGCGCATCGGACGGGTGTCGCCGAGCAGGCGGGCGACGGCGTCGTCGTAAGCCTGGGCAG
>NZ_JAFCGY010000138.1 GCF_016836705.1 Mesorhizobium caraganae
GGCCTTCGCCATCCAGCCGCGCCAGATCGCCGGTGCGGTAAAGCAGGCGATCCGGCGCGAGCGGGTGCGCAACGAATCGCTCGGCGGTCTGTTCGGCGCGTTGCCAATAACCCAGCGACAGGTTGCCGCCGCCCAGGTACAACTCGCCGGCGACGCCCACCGGTGCCGGTAAGCCAAACCGATCCAGAACCCAGGCTTCGTTGCCCGCCAGCGGATGGCCGACCGGCACGCCCTGCTCCACCGGCCACTCTTCCGGCACGGTGCAGGTCAGAATCCCGACCGTGGTTTCGGTCGGGCCGTAGTGATTGACGATCCGCAAGGTCGGCGCGAGTGCGCGCACTTGCTGGACCAAAGCGCCGGTCAAGGCTTCGCCACCGGTAACCAAACATTCGCGAGGCAATACGGCCGTACCGCCGGCCGCCGCCAGCAGGCCGGCGAGATGCGAGGGCACTATCTTCAG
>NZ_JAFCGY010000139.1 GCF_016836705.1 Mesorhizobium caraganae
TGGATGCACTGCCGGATCTTTCCGATGTGCAGGTGATTATTAAAACCAGCTATCCCGGTCAGGCACCGCAAATCGTTGAAAATCAGGTGACTTATCCGCTAACCACCACCATGTTGTCGGTGCCTGGCGCGAAGACTGTGCGCGGTTTCTCGCAGTTTGGCGACTCTTATGTGTATGTCATTTTCGAAGATGGCACCGATCCGTACTGGGCGCGCTCGCGGGTGCTGGAGTACCTCAACCAGGTACAGGGTAAGCTGCCTGCGGGAGTCAGCGCCGAGCTGGGGCCAGATGCCACGGGTGTTGGCTGGATCTATGAATATGCACTGGTGGATCGCAGCGGTAAGCACGATCTGGCCGATTTACGCTCATTGCAGGACTGGTTTCTCAAATATGAGCTAAAAACCATCCCTGACGTTGCGGAAGTGGCGTCGGTGGGCGGTGTGGTGAAAGAGTATCAGGT
>NZ_JAFCGY010000013.1 GCF_016836705.1 Mesorhizobium caraganae
CTTTCTCCCCGTCACTATACGGGGAGAAATGCCCGGCAGGGCAATGAGGGGCAGCGCCGACCTACGATCTTTAAGTCGATGCTTTGTCTAAGCTGATTGCGCGCACGGTCGCTTTGAAGCCTAGGCTGGTTCAGATCACCGAATCCGTCCAGCGCACGATATCCTTCGCCGCCTCGCCAAAAGCGCTGTCGAGCGCGCTGACATAGGCTGGGTTGCCGCTGCCCGAGACCGGAGCGGATGCGGTGAAGCTTTTTGAGGCGCGCACCTCGCCGTTGCGGTCGTTCAGGATGCGCACGAAGAGGTTGACCTCGGCGTGCTCGCCGCCATTGACGCGGACTTCGAAGGAGCGGATCTCGACGATCACCTGATAGTCGATCGCCAGCCCCTCGCCCGGCTTGCCGACGCCGGCAAAACTGCCGGAGCGCTGGAAGGTTTCGGCTAGCCTTGCCTGCACAATCAGCGGCAGCCGGTCGGCCCATTGCGCGCCCTTTAGATACTGGATCGAGCGGTCCGACGGCTTGATGACGATGTTCTGGCTGTCCAACGCCTTGAGCGCGGATGGCTGGGCGATCAGGATCTGGCGGCGGCTGTGGCCATGCGCGTCGATCGACGGGGCGGACAGCTCGAACGTATCGAGCGGCGCCGGCTTGCCTCCCAATGCCGCACAACCGGCAAGGGTCAAGCCAAGCAACACGACCGCGGATTTATACCCACCCAAGCTGAACGTCACGCGCGATCCCCGTTGTCCCCGGATCGTAAGACCAACCCGCATTCGCGGTTCAACTTCTTGCGGCGGGCGGGCACGGAAGTCAACGCCGCGCCCTGCCATCGAATTGCCGAACCTCGCCGTCGCCACCCGTCAGGATGCGCTGCGGGTTGCGGCTGAGATCGGTCACCGCCTCTTCGATGCGGCTGATCGAACGCCGGCTGTCCTGAACCAGCGCTTCGACATTCGACAGGCCCTGGCCGGAGAAGCGCGCCAGATTGTCGGTGATGGTGCCAAGCCGGGCATTCAGCGTGTCGGCGACCTGCTTGAACGATTTCAGCGTGTCCCTGGCATCGGCCATCACGCCGTCCGCCTGGCCCGAACCAAGCAGCGTGTCGACCCTTTTCAGGATGCCGTCGACTCGCATCGAGGCATCGTTGAGGCGCTGTGCCAGCTGTCTGGCGTCCTTGATCGTCTCGTCGATATCGTCGGCCCGGTCGGCGAACTTGTCGGTCACCTTGGCGATGTCGGCGGCGGCCTGGTTGGCGTTTTCGCTGGCCTTCTGGATGTTGGCGAGTGCTACGCGCACTTGCGCCGGATCGATACCGTCAAGCACAATGTCGACCTTGGCCAGTGTTCCTTGCGTTCGCGTGGCGAAATCAGTGACCGAGCCGACCGCCGTGTCGACGTTCTTGATCACGCCGTCGAGCTGCTTCGAGGTATCCTTGAGGTTCCCCGTCACCGTGTCCACATTGGCGACGATGCTCTTGATCTTGTCCTTGTCGACGGCATTGAGCAGGCCTTCGGCGGCCTTCAGCGTGCCGTCGAGCTTGCCGGAAACACCCTTCAACTCGTCCGACAGCGCGCTGACGGCAGTCAGGAACTTGTCGATGCCGTCGGCATTCTTGGCCAGCGCATCGGAAAATGTCTGGGCGTTCTTGACCGTCTGCGTCAGCGGCCCACGCACATCCTTGGTGAAGCCTTCGAGATCGGAAAGCACCTTGTCGGCGCGGGTGAAGATGTTCTGCGCGGTCTGCAGGAGATTGTTGACGGCAGAAGGGTTGGCGACGATCTCGGCGGTCCTGCCTTCCTTTTCCGCCTCTTCAAGCAGGTTCGGTTCCTTGGGATTGGCGCCCTTCAATTCGATGTTGACCTGGCCGGCAAGGCTGGCGATGCCGATATCGGCCTGCGTCGATTTGGTAAGCGGCGTTGTCTTGTCGATCTCGGTCGTGGCAATGGCGGCACTCGGGTCATTGCGGTCGAAATAGACGCGCTTGACCACACCCACCTTGACGCCGTTGAACAGCACCAGGCTGCCGGGGCCAAGGCCTGAGGCTGAGCCCTGAATGCGCACGCGCAACTGCGCCGTTTCGCCCCGATCGCCGATCTGGGCGGTCCAGTAGACGAACGCGAAGGCCGCGAGGATCGCAGCCAGGGTAAAAATGCCGACAATTACGTAGTTGGCTCTGGTTTCCATTGCCCCACTTATCGCTATGCGCGCGCCGCAAGATCAAGTTGCCGGGCGCGTTTTCCGCGGAAATAGGATTTTACCCACGGCTCCTCGCTCTTCAGCATGTCGTCGATCGTGCCTTCGACCAGGATTTTCTTGTTGCCGAGCACCGCCACCCGGTCGCAAGCGGTAAACAGCGTGTCGAGATCGTGTGTCACCATGTAGACCGTCAGGTCCATCGTATCGCGCAGCTTGACGACCAGTTCGTCGAACTCGGACGCGCTGATCGGGTCAAGGCCGGACGTCGGCTCGTCGAGGAAGACGATGTCGGGGTCGAGCGCCAGCGCACGCGCCAGGGCGGCGCGCTTGATCATGCCGCCCGAAAGCTCCGAGGGAAATTTTTGCGCCGCGTCCGGCGGCAGGCCGACCAGTTCGATCTTGAGCAAGGCCAGCTCGTCCATCAGCTTCTTCGGCAAATCGAGATATTCACGCATCGGCACCTGCACGTTTTCCTGCACTGTGAGCGCCGAAAACAGCGCGCCATGCTGGAAAAGCACACCAAGCCGCATGTCGATGCGCAACCGCTCGATGTCGCTGGCCTTGTCGAGGTCGAGACCAAACAGCTTGATCGTGCCAGCCTGCTTGTGCAGCAGGCCGAGAATGGTGCGCAGCAGCACCGATTTGCCGGCGCCCGAGGCGCCGACGAAACCCAGGATCTCGCCGCGTTTGATGTCGAGCGCCAGTTTGTCGAGGATCAGCTTGTCGTCCAGGGAAACCGTGATGTCGCGAACGGAGAGCACGATATCGCCCTCGTCCGTTCCTTGCGCAGCCTTGATCGCCTTTGAGGTCTTACGCATCATGTCAGAACTCGATCGAGGCGTAGAAGATGGCGAAAAGGCCGTCGAGGATGATGACGACGAAGATCGACTTCACCACCGAGGCGGTGACGTGCAGGCCCAGCGATTCGGCGCTGCCGCCGACCTTCATGCCTTCGACGGAAGCGATGATGCCGATGATCATGGCCATGAACGGCGCCTTGATCAGGCCGGCGAAGATGGTGCTGATATCGATCGCGCCGCGCAGGCGGTCGATGAACGCGGACGGCGCAATGCCGGAATAGAGCCACGCCGCGAGGATGCCGCCGCCAAGCGCTGCGAAATTGGCGATGATGGTGAGACAAGGCAGCGCGATCACCAGCGCCACCAGGCGCGGAAACACCAGCACGCCGATCGGGTTGAGACCGATGACCTTCAGCGCGTCGACCTCTTCGCGCATCTTCATCGAGCCGATCTCGGCGGTGATGGCGCTGCCGGAGCGGCCGGCGATCATGATTGCCGTCATCAGCACGCCGAGCTCGCGCAGGATCAGCACGCCGACCAGGTCGACAACGAAGATGTTGGCGCCGAAATAGTTGAGCTGGTAGGCGCCCTGCTGGGCGACGATGGCGCCGACGATGGCCGACATCAGCACCACCACCGGTATGGCGCCGACGCCCATGCGATCGATCTGGTTGAAGATCGCCGCCGGGTTGATGGCATGGCCGCGCCCGAGCTTCATCTGCGCACCGCCGATGGTGGCGCCCAGGATGTTCATCGAGGCGAGGAAATCGTCCCGCATCTCATAGACCCGGCGGCCAACTGCCTCCAGCGCGCGGAGAATGATGTTGGGGCGCCGGACACCACGCGATTCGTGCTCGCGCCGGACGGCTTCGCCGACGGCGCCGAGCAGGATCGAGGCGACATCGCTTTGCCCCTGCATCTTGATCTCGACGCCCTTCTTCTCGAAGACGCTCACCAGGCGGTCGATCAGCCAAGCTCCGGCCGTATCTATCTTCTCGATGTGAGAAAAGTCCAACGCCAGCGTCTGAAAGCCTTTGCGCTGTTCGATCTTGCGCATCTCGGCGTCGATCAGCGCCACTGTCGATGTCGTCCAAATTCCGGAGAAAGCGCAACCGAGGACGCCGCCCTCCTCGCCGACCGCGACCCGGGGCTGGTGGTCGGCCTCCTTGGCGGCCTTGCCGCTTGCGTCGCGTTTGCCGATGGTCAACATGGCGTCCTGTTTAGCCTGACGGGTCGAACCTGTCGATTTGCCGACAGGCTGATGTTGCATAGCCGGAGCAGAAAAATATGGCGCGTGTCATTTCGGTTGAGGCCGAGCGTTTTCCCATCGCCGGCACCTTCACCATCTCACGCGGATCGAAGACCGAGGCCGAAGTCATCACCTGCACTATCAGGGATGGCGATGATCGCGGGCGGGGCGAATGCGTTCCCTACAAACGCTATGGCGAGACCATGGAGGGGGTGCGCGACGCGATCGAGGCGATGCGCCGGCAGATAGAAGCCGGCATCGGCCGCATCGGGCTGCTCGATGCGATGCCGGCGGGTGCGGCCCGCAACGCCATTGATTGCGCTTTGTGGGACCTGGAGGCCAAGATCGGCGGCCAGCCGGTTGCCGCCGATATCTGTCTGGTGGCGCCCAGCCCGCTCGAGACGGCCTACACGCTGTCGCTGGGCGAGCCGGAGGTGATGGCCGCGCAAGCCCGCGCCAATGCCGGGCGGCCGCTGCTCAAGGTCAAGATCGGCGGCGACAACGATATCGCGCGCATCCGCGCCGTGACCGAAGCGGCGCCAGACAGCCGCATCATCCTCGACGCCAATGAAGGCTGGACCGACGACAACATCGTCGAGAACCTCGCTTTCGCGGCCGAACACGGCATCGCCCTGATCGAACAGCCGCTTGCCGCCGGCCATGACGCCATCCTGCGCCACATCGCGCATCCTGTGCCGATCTGCGCCGATGAAAGCGTGCACGAAGCGAAGGACCTCGAATCGCTTGTCGGCCTCTATGACGCCGTCAACATCAAGCTCGACAAATCCGGCGGCCTGACTGCTGCGCTCACTCTTCGCGACCGCGCCCGCGAACTCGGGTTTGGTGTGATGGTCGGCTGCATGGTCGGCACGTCACTGGCGATGGCGCCGGCCGTGCTCTTGGCGCAGGACGCCGACTTCGTCGATCTCGACGGTCCGCTGCTTTTGGCCCGCGACCGCCAACCCGGTCTCGTCTACCGTGGATCGCTGGTCTCACCGCCTGACAGGATGCTGTGGGGCTGAGCGCGCGGCGAGCCCGATCAGCGCCAGGCCGATGATGGCGATCGGGATCATCGCCAGGAAGCCGTCGACGCCGTAACGCTCGTAGAGCGGGCCGGATGCCAGCGTCACCGCGGCCATGAAGAAGCCGTTGAAGAAATAGGCAATGCCTTGCGCAGCACCCGTGCGCTCTTCCGAAACCGTCTCGCCGATCATCTTCTGCAGGCCGATCAGCACCATCGCCACCGACACCGAATGCAAGGTCTGGACGCCGAAGAAGCCGATAACGCCAAGTCCGAGCGGCCAGATCAGCGGAAAGGCGATCCAGCGCACGATGGAGCCGATGCCGGCGATCAGCATCACCTTGACGACCGACACGGAGGCGAAAATGCGGTTGAAAAACAAGAACATGCAGACTTCGGCAACGACACCCCAGGCCCACAGCAGGCCGATGACCGAGCCGCTGATGCCGATCGACTTCCAGTAGATGGAGACAAAGCCGTAGAGGAACGCATGGCTGGCGGTGATGATGCCGACACCGAGGGTGAAATAGAGGAAGTACGGATTGAGAAGGCTGGGCGCCGAATGCTGGATGTCGGTGGCGGACAGCGGCGAGGCCCGGCGTGGGCGGCCAAGGCGGGGCGCCAGGAGCCCGGCGACCAGTGCGGCCGCAAGCGAGACGAAAATGATCACCGGCACGGCCTGCACACTTGTCCAGTACAGGATGAAGCCGCCCGCGGCGTTGGCGCAGAGATAGGAGATCGAGCCCCATTTGCGCATGGCGGTGTAGTTGGAGCCGAAGCGGCGCACGCCCGACAGCGCCAATGAATCGGCAATTGGCGAATGCGGCGTCCACACCACCGTCAGCGCAAGCGAAACGGCCAGCACCATGGCGTAGGTCGGCTTAAGGAAATAGCCAGCGGAAAGCACCATGGTCGCGGCCACCAGCGCGATATAGACATCGGCCCTGTCCTTCGCGCGGTCGGCAAGCGCGGTGAGCAGCGGCGTTGTCACCACGCGCAAAAACATCGGCGCCGCCAAGATGATGGCGATCTGCTCGGCATGAAAACCCTGGGCCTGCAGCCAGAGCGGGAAATACGGCAGATGCGTTCCCAGCGACACGAAGAGTGTCGCGAATATCAGGCTCATGCGCAGTTCGAAATGGCGCGGCTTGACGAGTTGTTCGGGAGACAGTGGCGGCAGCGACATGAATCGATCCAATTACGTCGCACAAAGGGCTGCAACGCAGATCGATCCCTTAACATGGGGCAATGCGGTCCGAAACTGCCTGGACTAACCGATTAACCGGGGTTCACGCCGCTTCGACGACCCTGTCGTCGATCAGCATCGGGATGAAGGGCTCGTCCGGCGCTTCGGGGAGGATTTTCGCCCAGTTGATGATCTCCATCCGGCCGTCGAAATGCTCGACCACCGCCGTGCAGCTCTCCACCCAGTCGCCGGTGTTGATGTACTGCACGTCCCCGTAGTTCTCGATCGCGGCATGGTGGATATGGCCGCAGATGACGCCGTCGACATGCGAGCGGCGCGCCTCCTCCGAGAGCACGGTCTGGAACGAGCCGATGAAGTTGACCGCCTTCTTGACCTTGACCTTGGCCCAGGACGAGAACGACCAGTAGGGAAGGCCGAGCAGATGGCGGAGCTTCGTCACCACACGGTTCACCATCATGGCGGCGTCATAGGCGTAGTCGCCGAGATAGGCCAGCCAGCGCTGATTGTGGACGACGGTGTCGAACTGGTCGCCATGGATGACCAGCAGACGCCGGCCGTCGGCGGTTTCGTGGATGGCGCGGTCGGCAACGACGATGCCGCCGAAATGCACGCCCTGGAATTGGCGCGCGAACTCGTCGTGATTGCCGGCGATGTAAGTGATCGAGGTGCCCTTGCGCGCCTTGCGCAGCAGCTTCTGGACAACGTCATTGTGGCTTTGCGGCCAATGCCAGCTGCGCCGCAGCCGCCAGCCGTCGACGATGTCGCCGACGAGATAGATGATATCGGCGTCGTGATACCGCAGGAAATCGATCAGGAACTCGGCCTTGGCCGCCTTCGATCCGAGATGCAGGTCGGATATGAACATGCTGCGGAAAGTGCGGGTTTCTGTGCTGGACATCAGATTGTCACCGTTGCTTTCGCGCAGGCTATGCCCCGATTCATGCAACAACCGTATGACGGTTGCGATTGGGCCAGCCAAAGTACTAGCCTGCCGCGCCAATCAACGGAGAAATCGGCATGGATCTCGGTATCAGGGGCAAGAAGGCCATTGTCTGCGCTTCGAGCAAAGGGCTCGGCCGTGGCTGCGCCATGGCGCTGGCCGAAGCCGGTTGCGATCTCGTGGTCAACGGTCGCAACGCCGAACTGGTGGCCAAAACCGCCACCGAACTGCGCGAACGCTACGGCGTCAAAGTGACCGAGATCGTCGGCGACGTCTCGAAACCCGAGGTGCAGAAGGCGCTGCTGGCAGCCTGCCCCGACCCGGACATTCTGGTCAACAACAATGGCGGTCCGCCGCTGCGCGATTTCCGCGAGCTCGACCGCGCAAAGATCCTCGAAGGCGTGACGCAGAACATGGTGACGCCGATCGAGTTGGTGCAGGCCGTCATCGACGGCATGGCCAAGCGCGGCTTCGGCCGCATCGTCAACATCACCTCGCTGTCGGTCTACGTGCCGATCCCCGGCCTCGACCTTTCGTCCGGCGCGCGCGCCGGCCTGACCTCGTTCCTGGCCGGCGTGGCGCGCACGGTGATCGACCGCAACGTCACCATCAACAGCCTGCTGCCGGGGAAGCTAGACACCGACCGGCTGCGCGGCCCGCATGAGGCCGGCACGACCGAAGACCCGGCCGCTGCCGCGGCGCGCAAGACCCGCATCAGCGCCGACGTCCCGGCCAAGCGGCTCGGCACGCCGGAAGAATTCGGCCAAATCTGCGCCTTCCTGTGCTCGGTCCATGCCGGCTATCTCACCGGCCAGAACATCCCGGTCGATGGCGGCCTCTACGTCAGCGCCTTTTGACCGACGCGCCTGCGAAGCAGCAGGAGTCGTTCGCGATGAAATCGGCATAAGCATCTGATGCAACGGGACTTTCGACGCGCCGCGGCAGAATGCCGACGACGCGTCATTTAGCGTCGCGACAAACCTTGGCCGCATGCTAAAAGGGCTCTGACATAGCAGTTTCGAGGGAGCGGCCGCATGGAAGGCGAGAACAAGAAAACGGCACGTTCGGACCTCGACGAAGCCGCCCTCTACTTCCACAAGCATCCAAGACCGGGAAAGCTCGAAATCCAGGCAACCAAGCCGCTCGGCAACCAGCGCGACCTGGCGCTGGCCTATTCGCCCGGTGTCGCCGCACCCTGCCTTGAAATCCGCGACAATCCGGCGACCGCCGCCGACTATACGGCGCGCGCCAATCTGGTCGGCGTCGTCTCCAACGGCTCGGCCGTGCTCGGCCTCGGCAATATCGGCCCGCTCGCCTCCAAGCCGGTGATGGAAGGCAAGGCGGTGCTGTTCAAGAAATTCGCCGGGATCGACGTCTTCGACATCGAGATCGACGCGCCCGGCATCGAGCGCATGGTCGAGACGATCGCCGCACTGGAACCGACCTTCGGCGGCATCAACCTCGAGGACATCAAGGCGCCGGAATGTTTTGAGGTCGAGGAACAACTGAAGGCCCGGATGGGCATACCGGTGTTCCACGACGACCAGCATGGCACCGCCATCATCGTCGCCGCCGCCGTGCTCAACGGGCTGGAGTTCGCCGGCAAGACCATTTCGGACATCAAGATCGTCACCTCCGGCGCGGGTGCTGCGGCGCTCGCCTGCCTCAACCTGCTGGTCTCGCTCGGCGCCAAGGTCGAAAACATCTGGGTCACCGACCGTTTCGGCGTCGCCTACAAGGGCCGCACTGACGAGATGGACCGCTGGAAAGACCCCTATGTGAAGGATACCGAGGCGCGCACGCTGGCGGACGTGATCCCGGGCGCCGACGTCTTCCTCGGCCTGTCGGCCGCCGGCGTGCTGAAGCCGGAACTGCTTGCACATATGGCGCCGAAGCCGCTGATCCTGGCGCTGGCCAACCCCAATCCCGAGATCATGCCGGAGGCGGCGCGCGCGGCCCGGCCGGACGCGATGATCTGCACCGGCCGCTCCGATTTTCCCAATCAGGTCAACAACGTACTGTGCTTTCCTTACATCTTCCGCGGCGCGCTGGACTGCGGCGCCAGCGCCATCAATGAGGAGATGAAGATGGCAGCGGTCAGGGCGATCGCGGCGCTTGCCCGCGAAGAGCCGTCCGACGTTGCGGCGCGCGCCTACTCCGGCGAGACGCCGATCTTCGGGCCGGATTTCCTGATCCCCTCGCCCTTCGACCCGCGCCTGATCCTGCGCATCGCGCCGGCAGTGGCAAAAGCCGCCTGCGACACCGGCGTCGCGACAAGGCCGATCACCGACTTCGCCGCCTATATCGACCAGCTCAACCGCTTCGTCTTCCGCTCCGGCCTGGTGATGAAGCCGGTGTTTTCCTCGGCCAAGGCGTCGACCGCCAAGCGCGTCATCTACGCCGATGGCGAGGATGAGCGCGTGCTGCGCGCAGCCCAGGTGGTGCTGGAGGAAGGCATCGCCGAACCGATCCTGATCGGCCGCCCGCATGTCATCGAGGTCAGGCTGAAGCGCTATGGCCTGCGCATCAAGCCGGGCGTCGATTTCGGCCTGATCAACCCGGAGGACGATCCGCGCTACCGCCACTATGTTGACCTTTTGATCGAGCTCGCCGGCCGGCGCGGGGTGACGACGGAGGCGGCGCGCACCATGGTGCGCACCGACAATACGGTGATCGCAGCGCTTGCCCTCAAACGCGGCGATGCCGACGCCATGGTCTGCGGGCTCGAAGGCCGTTTCGAGCGGCATCTGCGCAATGTGACGCTGGTCATCGGCGCGCGCCCCGGCGTCAAGGACCGCGATCTGTCGACGCTGTCGATGCTGATCTCGCAGCGCGGCATCATCTTCCTGACCGACACCCATGTCTCGGTCGACCCGACGGCGGAAGAGATCGCCGAAATGACCATCCTGGCGGCGGAGGAAATTCAACGCTTCGGCATCGAGCCCAAGGCAGCGCTGCTCTCGCATTCGGATTTCGGCTCGCGCGATTCCCCCAGCGCCCTGAAGATGCGGCAGGCGGCGGCAATCCTGGCGCGCGTTGCGCCCGACCTGCAATGCGACGGCGAAATGCATGCCGACACCGCTCTGTCGGAGCATCTTCGCCAGCGCGTCTATCCGCATTCGCGTCTGAAAGGCGAGGCCAATCTGCTGGTGTTCCCGAACCTCGATTCCGCCAACATCACGCTCAGCGCGCTGCGGACGATGATGGATGCGCTGCATGTCGGACCGATCCTGCTCGGCACCGACAAGCCAGCGCATATCTTGACGCCGTCGGTCACCTCGCGTGGCGTCGTCAACATGACGGCGCTGGCGGTGGTCGAGGCGGCGCACAAGGCGCAGGCGGTGGTTGATTTCGGCTGAGCCCCTCAGGCAGGCGCGAAGCGGTAATCGTGGTCATGCCAGGTCCCAGGGGCATTCCTGGATCGAGGGATAATTCCAGGGCGATTGCGCCTTTTCATGCAGCGACGGAGATCGCCCAGTTGCCGCCTTATCCCAACCCCTTGTGCACCGCGTCTATGGGCTAAGACCATCTTTGGTTGTAGATTGAGGGAACGGTTAACCGCGAATCCGGTAGCATCGCGACAGGCAGGCAAGCAGGGTCTCTGGCAATGACGGGCGGCGGAAGGTGGAAGCTGACGCACATGGCTGCGCTGCTTGGCGCGCTAGTGCTTTCGGCCGTCGCCACCACTGAGCCGCAAGCCGCTTCGCGCGTCTGCCGGCAGCTTGAAGCCGAGCTTGCTTCTGCATCCAATGGCGGCGGCAAGTCCGGCATGGTGCGGAAATATGACAACGCCATCGCCCGCCAGCGCGAGCAGCTCGACAAGGTGCGCGGCCGCGCGAGCGATGCGAATTGCGGCTTTTCGCTGTTTTCGCGCAACGTCAGCGAATGCGCAGCCCTCAACAGATCCATCGATCGCATGAACGCCAATCTCGACGCGCTGCAAGCCAAGCGCGCTCAGCTTGCCGGAGGCGGCTCGCTGCGCGACCGCGGCCGCATCCTGGACGCGCTCGACGCCAATGGCTGCCGCGACGAGCCGGTTGCGCCGCGCCGGCAGGAGCCGGTGCAGGAAGCCAGCCGCGAACCGGATGACGGCAACCTGTTCGACCAGCTTTTCGGCGGTAACCGGCAGGTCGACACGCTTGACGAGCCCGACGATCCCGACGAGGAGCGCAATGTGCGCCGCGTGCTCAACCAGCCCGGCGTTCCGGATTTCCCGGCGGTCGGCGGCGAGTTCCATACGAGCTGCGTGCGCACCTGCGACGGCTATTTCTTCCCGATGTCGAATTCGGCCTCGCTCGGCGATTTCGAGCGCGACCAGAAGAATTGCGAATCGAGCTGCCCCGGCACCGAGATGCAGGTGTTCTATTCAAGCGGCATGGATGACGATTCGGCCAACATGACCTCGTCGGTAACCGGCAGGCCCTACAGCGAATTGCCAACGGCCTATCTCTACAAACAGCCCAACATGTCGCGGCCGCCGGCCTGCGGCTGCAATGCGCAGGCTGGAAATTTCGAGATCATCGGCGGCAACCCGCCACCGCCCGAGCAATCGCAGCCTGATGTTGAGACGACGCCCTTCATTCCGCTGCCGGCGGCAAAGCCCGATCCGGGCGCCGATCCGGAGACACTGGCCAACATGCAAGGCGGGCTCGACCGCGACGCCATCAAGCGCCTTGCCGTCAAGCCTGTGGTGTCGCCAGTGTCGCTGATCCCGCCAGACCAGCGCAAGGTCAGGGTCGTCGGGCCAGCGTTCCTTCCCGACCCAGCAGCGGCAATAGATCTGCAAGCTCCGGCCCGGAAGCAAGTCCGGTAAGCGCCAGCCTCAGCGGCATGAACAGCGCCTTGCCCTTGCGGCCGCTGGCTTCCCTGATCCTGGCCGTCCAGTCCTTCCAGACAGTGCCGGTCCATGGCTCTTCCGGCAACAGGTCGAAGGCCTGCTGCAGGAAGTCTCGATCCTCATCGGAAAATTCCGGCGCCGGCTGCGGCCCGTCGGCAAGGATACGCCACCAGCCGACCGCATCGCTCAGCCGGTCGAGATTGCCGCGCACCGCCAGCCAGAAAGGCTCGGCCTTGTCGCCGGAGATGCCGAGCACGATCAGCCGGTCCTGCGCCTCGGCGAATGGCATGTGGTGCATGAGCGCCCGGTTGAGCACGAACAGCTCGTCCGGGTCGAATTTTGCCGCCGATTTCGAGGTGGCCGCAGGGTCGAAGCGCTCGGCCAGTGCCGGCATGTCATACATGGCGGCGACATTTTCCGAGGTGCCGACGAGCACGGCGAGCGAAGCGACCGCCATGGGTTCAATGCCGTCTTCGCGCAGGCTTTCGATCGACAGCGCACCGCTGCGCTTCGACAGGCCCTCGCCCGAGGCCGTGGTCAGTAGATTGTGGTGGCCGAAGACCGGCGGCTCGGCGCCCAGCGCCTTGAACAGCGCGATCTGCACGCCGGTATTGGTGACATGGTCGTCGCCGCGGATGATGTGGCTGACCCCCATATCGATGTCGTCCACCACCGAAGGCAGCGTGTAGAGATAGGTGCCGTCCTCGCGCCGCAGCACCGGATCGGAGAGCGACGCCAAATCGACGGTTTCCTCGCCGCGTACGAGATCGTTCCAGTGGATTTCGGTGCGTTCCGGCTGCAGCGGGTCGCTGGTGAAATTGGGCAGCAGGAAGCGCCAGTGCGGCCGGCGGCCATCCGACCGGTACTCGGCGATCTGTTGCTGTGAAAGCGTCAGCGCCTCGCGGCCATAGACCGGCGGCAAGCCGCGCGTGCGGCGCACCTTGCGGCGCAGGTCGAGCTCTTCGGGGGTTTCGTAGCAGGGATAAAGCACGCCGGCCGCCTGCAGCCGTTCAACCACCGCATCATAAGCCTCGAAGCGCCGCGACTGGTATTCGGTGGCGTCGGGGAAAATTCCCAGCCAGTGCAGATCATAGAGAATGGCGTCGGAAAATTCCTGCTTCGAGCGGGCAATGTCGGTGTCGTCGAAGCGCTGGATGAAACGGCCCTTGTTGTTCATTGCAAACAGCCAGTTGAACAAGGCGGTGCGGGCATTGCCGATATGAATGCGGCCGGTTGGTGAGGGGGCAAAACGGACGGTAACTGTCATAGGCGGGGCGTAACGGATGCTCTCAGAATTGACAAGACGCGCCCCCGCGCGACGCGCAAGACATAATGCACGCCAGCTAAAATGAAAAGGCCGCGAACGGCGGGCCGGCAGCCAGCAATCACCCCTCGCCGCGACGCCAGCCCAGGCGCGTCGAGATGCGGCTGGCGCTTTGCCTGACCAGAGCGGTCAGATCGGGGTCTTTCTGCCTGAGCTTCAGGTCGGGCACGACGATCGAGATCGTCGCCAAGCGAATTCTGCCCAGGTGGTTTTCTGTCCCCGTTATCCACATATGTGACACACAAGATGTTGGGGTCACAAAAGCTACGTAAACGAATCCTTGACGACGCAAACCGAGTCGCCTTTTATGTGCCATGTGCTCTTGTTGAGGGCGCGACCGGAGAGTTTCGAGCCCGGTCTTTTTTCCCGGATTTTGTGCGTTTTTGCCCAGATTTCCGCCTGTTTACGAGGCTGGCGGAAGCGTTGGGACCGTGGGGCTTGGGTGACGAAAGGGAGAATTGTCGGACTGGAAAAAATCATCTGTTAACACTATATTTAGTGTTTGCAGGCAGTCTCGACGCTAGATAATGTGAACCTCCCTCGAACGAGGGAATCGATCAAAGTTTCAGTTGAGGACCCGGAAGGGTCGGTCTGCAGCCCGGGCAAACGCTGGGAAGGCGTATTGCTGTCTGCATGCTGGCACTTGCGAAAAAGGAGAGTGCCGGCGCTGCTTGCAATGCCGGCAAACGGCGGACTGCGTTTTTCAGCTTGTGGGGCAGAAATCCCTGGGGAAAAGCGCTATATATAGACAAAAGGGACCGGACCAATGCGCATCGAGCGTCGCTTCACCAAGCCAGGACAATCAGCCTATGCGGAGATCGAATTCCGCAAGGCGCTTTCGGAGATTAAGAATCCGGATGGCTCGGTGGTGTTCCGTCTCGATAACATCGATGTGCCGGCGCAATTCTCGCAAGTTGCCGCCGACATCCTGGCGCAGAAGTATTTCCGCAAGGCCGGCGTGCCTGCGCGCCTGAAGAAGGTCGAGGAGAACGACGTCCCCTCCTTCCTGTGGCGCTCTGTCGCCGATGAGGCCGAACTGGCGAAGCTGCCCGAGGCCGAGCGCTACGGTTCCGAGATCGACGCCCGCCAGGTGTTCGACCGGCTGGCCGGCACCTGGACCTACTGGGGCTACAAGGGCGGCTACTTCAAGTCGGAAGACGACGCTCTCGCCTTCCGCGACGAGCTTGCCTACATGCTGGCCACCCAGCGTGTGGCGCCGAACTCGCCGCAATGGTTCAACACCGGCCTGCACTGGGCGTACGGCATCGATGGTCCGAGCCAGGGCCACTATTATGTCGACCCGTTCACCGGTAAGCTGACCAAGTCGAAATCCTCCTACGAGCATCCGCAGCCGCATGCCTGCTTCATCCAGGGCGTGCAGGACGATCTCGTCAACGAAGGCGGCATCATGGACCTTTGGGTGCGCGAAGCGCGCCTGTTCAAATACGGCTCGGGCACGGGCTCCAACTTCTCGCTGCTGCGCGGCGAAGGCGAAAAGCTGTCGGGCGGCGGCCGCTCGTCCGGCCTGATGAGCTTCCTCAAGATCGGCGACCGCGCGGCGGGCGCCATCAAGTCGGGCGGCACGACGCGTCGCGCGGCGAAAATGGTCATTGTCGACGCCGACCATCCCGATATCGAGGAATTCATCGACTGGAAGGTCAATGAAGAGCAGAAGGTCGCCTCGCTGGTGACCGGCTCCAAGATCGTCAAGAAGCATCTCGAAGCGATCATGAAGGCCTGCATCAATTGCGAAGGCAATGCCGACGATTGCTTCGACCCGGCGCTCAACTCCGCCCTGAAGCGCGAGATCAAGGCGGCCAAGAAGTCTGCGGTGCCGGAGAACTACATCTACCGCGTCATCCAGTTCGCCAAGCAGGGCTACAGCTCGATGTCGTTCAAGACCTACGACACCGACTGGGACTCTGACGCCTACCTGACCGTCTCCGGCCAGAACTCCAACAATTCGGTGTCACTGAAGGACAATTTCCTGCGCGCCGTCGAGGACGACGCCGACTGGCACCTGACCGCCCGCAAGGACGGCAAGGTGCTGAAGACGCTCAAGGCACGCGACCTCTGGGAAAAGATCGGCTACGCCGCCTGGGCGTCGGCTGACCCGGGCCTGCATTTCAACACGACGATGAACGACTGGCACACCTGCGCTTCGGCCGGTGCGATCCGGGCCTCCAACCCGTGCTCGGAATACATGTTCCTCGACGACACGGCCTGTAACCTCGCCTCGATCAACCTGCTCCCCTACCGCAACGCCGACGGCACGATCGACATCGCCGCCTATGAGCACACGGTGCGGCTGTGGACCGTCGTCCTCGAAATCTCGGTGATGATGGCGCAGTTCCCGTCGAAGGAGATCGCCAAGCAGTCCTACGAATACCGCACGC
This sequence comes from Mesorhizobium caraganae, assembly GCF_016836705.1. Classification (GTDB taxonomy): domain Bacteria; phylum Pseudomonadota; class Alphaproteobacteria; order Rhizobiales; family Rhizobiaceae; genus Mesorhizobium; species Mesorhizobium caraganae. The sequence continues at coordinate 15,970 of NZ_JAFCGY010000013.1, forward strand.
TCGGCCTCGGCTACGCCAACATTGGCGGCCTACTGATGACGTCGGGCATTCCCTATGACTCCGACGAGGGCCGCGCCATCTGCGCCGCGCTCACCGCAATCATGACCGGCGTTGCCTACGCCACCTCGGCCGAGATGGCTGGTGAACTCGGCGCCTTTGCCGACTACGACCGCAATGCCCAGAACATGCTGCGCGTGATGCGCAACCATCGCCGCGCTGCCTATGGCGAAAAGGGCGGCTACGAGAAGCTCGCCGTCAATCCGGTGCCGCTGGTCGCTTCCGACCTGAAGCAGCAGGATCTGGCCGTTCACGCCAAGGCCGCCTGGGATCGCGCCATCGAACTCGGCGAAGAGCATGGCTACCGCAATGCGCAGGCGACCGTGATCGCGCCGACCGGCACGATCGGCCTGGTCATGGATTGCGACACCACTGGCATCGAGCCCGACTTCGCCCTGGTGAAGTTCAAGAAGCTCGCCGGCGGCGGCTATTTCAAGATCATCAACCGCGCCGTGCCGGAAGCGCTACGCACGCTGGGCTATTCCGAGAGCCAGATCGCCGAGATCGAGGCCTATGCGGTCGGCCACGGCAACATGAACCAGGCGCCGGCGGTCAACCCCGGCTCGCTCAAGGCGAAGGGTTTTACCGATGAGAAGATCGCCGCGCTCAACGCAGCGCTGAAGTCGGCCTTCGACATCAAGTTCGTCTTCAACCAGTGGACGCTTGGCGCCGACTGGGTGAAGGAGACTTTCGGCTTCACCGACGAGCAGCTCAACGACTTCTCGTTCGAGATGCTGCCGGCGCTGGGCTTCTCGAAGAAGGACATCGAAGCCGCCAACATCCATGTCTGCGGTGCGATGACGCTGGAAGGCGCGCCCTTCCTCAAGCCCGAGCACCTCGCCGTGTTCGATTGCGCGAGCCCCTGCGGCAAGATCGGCAAGCGTTCGCTTTCGATCAACAGCCACATCCAGATGATGGCGGCCGCACAGCCCTTCATCTCGGGCGCCATCTCCAAGACCATCAACATGCCCAACGATGCGACGGTGGAAGACGCCAAGGGCGCCTACATGTTGTCGTGGAAGCTGGCGCTGAAGGCCAATGCGCTTTACCGCGACGGCTCGAAACTGTCGCAGCCGCTGAACTCCTCGCTGCTCGCCGATGGCGAGGAGGACGAGGACGATGCGGTCGAGCAGCTGATCGCAGCACCGGCGGCAGCGCGCGCGGCGCAGATCACCGAGCGGATCGTCGAGCGCATCATCGAGCGCGTGTCGCGCGAGCAGGAAAAGCTGCCGGGACGCCGCAAGGGCTACACCCAGAAGGCCAAGATCGGTGGCAACACCATCTTCCTGCGCACCGGCGAATATGATGATGGCCGCCTCGGCGAGATCTTCATCGACATGAACAAGGAAGGCGCAACGCTGCGCGGCCTGCTCAACAACTTCGCCATCGCGATTTCGCTCGGCCTGCAGTACGGCGTGCCGCTCGACGAATATGTGCACGCCTTCACCTTCACCAAGTTCGAGCCGGCCGGCATGGTGCAGGGCAACGACGCCATCAAGAGCGCGACGTCGATCCTCGACTACGTGTTCCGCGAACTGGCCATCTCCTATCTCGGCCGCAACGACCTCGCCCATGTCGACCAGTCGGACTTTTCCAACACCGCACTCGGACGCGGCATCAGCGAAGGCAAGACGGATGCGGTCTCCAAGGGCCTGACCCGTGGCGCCTCGCCGGTGAAGCTGGTGTCACGGGTGACCGGCAGCGAGCCGAAGGGTTTTGCCGGCGCCGGCACCCCTGCCCGCTCGGCGCCCACCGCCTTCTCCGGCTCCAACGTGCTGGCGCTGAAGCCGGCCAGCGACGAGGCGGTCGCCTACAAGCGCGACTATGAGGAACGGGCCAAGGAACTGGCCGAGGACATCGCCTTCGAGGAGGACGCGGTTTCCACCGACGCCACCGCGGCGCTGTTCACCGACGCCGCGGCCAACGAGGCGGCCGAAGCCAAGAAACTCGCCGCCGACCGCCGCGCCAAGTCACTGCTCCAGGGCTACACCGGCAATTCCTGCTCCGAGTGCCAGAACTTTACGATGGTGCGGAACGGGACCTGCGAGAAGTGCGATACGTGTGGCGCTACGAGCGGGTGCAGCTGAGCTAATTTGAAACGCTAAACCGTAACGTCATCGGCCCGGTCGCAAGATCGGGCCGATTTGATTTGGCGATCAGGTGCGATCTTCCCTTCTCCCCTTGTGGGAGAAGGTGGCCGAGCGAAGCTCGGTCGGATGAGGGGTGCCGGAAGAATCACTGCTTCACAGAATTAAGCGCTTCAGATCATTCGACTTTTTCACGCCGCGCGCTGTCGCGCACCCCTCATCCGTCTCGGCGCTCCGCGCCGATCCACCTTCTCCCACAAGGGGACTGTTGCAAAATTGGATGGATGTGATTCCCTGTTTTTGAAACGGGGATTTTGCGATGACGACAAAGCCGAGCGGTCAGTTCAGTTTTGTGGAGGCTCTGCTGCCACAGGGTCTTGGTCGGAGCGGTCGGCTGGACCGGCTGTCGTCGCTGGTGAAGTGGTATCGCTTCGAGAAGATCCTGGCGCGGCTGCGCTCGCCGGCTGGGCCAGGGCGGCCTGCGTACAATTCGCTGGTGATGTTCAAGGCGCTTCTGCTGCAATCCTTGTATGGGCTGTCGGACAGCGAACTGGAGGAGGCGCTCGCCGATCGGCTGTCGTTTCGCCGTTTCGTTGGGTTGACGCTCGAGGAGACGGTGCCCGACCACACCACGCTCAACCGCTTTCGCAGTCTTCTCGTCGAGGCTGGGCTTCTGGAGAAGCTGTTTCGCGAACTGGACCATCAGTTGGACAAAGCCGGGCTGATCCTGCGGCGCGGCACGATGCTCGACGCCACGGTGATCGAGACGGCGGCGGCACGGCCACCCAGTGGAGCCGCGCAGGAGGTGGGCGAGGTCGGCGATCCCGATGCCGGCTTTACACGCCGGCAGGGCAAGCCTGGCTCCTCCTACGGCTACAAGGCCCATGTCGGTGTCGACCAGGGTTCTGGTCTGATCCGCCGGGGCGAGCCAACAAGCATCATCCGCGCCTGCCGGCTCGCCTGAAGCAGTTCAACCAGCTGATCGCCCGGCAACGCTTTGCCGTCGAGACGACCTTCGCCACCTTGAAGAACCGCATGCGACTTTGCGCCATCCGCTATCGCGGCCTGGCCAAGGCGGCAGGACAGGTCCTCATCGCGGCCATGGCCTTCAACATGCGCCGCTGGGTGACGCTGGCCACCTGATCCTGGGTCGCACTGCGCCCCGAACCCACCGAATACGCCAACTCCTACCCTATCCGGCCGCAAACCCGCGCCGTAAAGCACCTCGCTGCGCCCCTGCAGTCCCTCCAGGCGTCCAAAGCCTAATAACGCAACAGGCCCACAAGGGGAGAAGGGAAGGCCTACTGCGGCAACACCCGCAGCGTCTGCTCATCGAACAACGGTTCGTCCTGCCCCACCCGGACGAACAGCAGCTTGTGCCCCTCACCCGCCGGCACCTCGAAATACTGGATGCCGTCGGGCATTTCGCCCCAGTCGCCGCAGGGCGGCTCCGGAACCTCATCATTGGCGAGTGCCTTCAATTCCTTGGCGTAGGCTGCGTCGGGGCTGAATGTGTAGCGTTTAACGCCGGCGGGCACGGTGCCCTCGGTGTAGGGCGCCAGCACGCAGCGGGCGCTGACTGATTTGTCAGTCTTTTCCAGCAACAGGCGCAGCACTGCGGCCTCGGTGGTTTCGCCTGATTTGATGTCGAACAGCTCGACCAGCGGATCGGGCGCGCCGCCGTCGCTGTATTTGATGGCGAGCGCGTTGCCGACGAATTCGAAATGGATCTGGCGGAAGCCGAAATCGCAGCGCTGCACCCAGGCGGCGAGGCCGACCGTCTTGTCGGTCAATTTTTCCCAGACGCATTTGTCGATCGGCGGGCGCGACGGCGCCGGCTCGTCCGCCCTCGCCACGGCAGATATCGTCACCGAAGCAATCAGGCCGCAGGCCCAGGCGATCGATCTCATGGCGCTATTCATCGCTGCATCCTGTCAAAGTGAAGGCGTCCCATGCCGAGCCGTCGGGATTGGCGCTGGCGAAATCGGCAAATTCGGTGAAAGCAGCGCCGAAATCGGGCAGCAGCAGCCCTTTCGGCGCCGCTGTCGCTTCGCGCGAATTCAACTGCTCGGCGCCGCCTCCGGTCAAGGCATGGACCTGGCCCATCCATATCCGGCAGAGCCCACTGCCATCCTCCAGCCCCGCCTCGCGGTCGTCGTCGGTACAAGTGTGGCGGATGGTGCCGAGCGGAAACGAGTTCCTGCCATTGGTCCAGGTGATGTCGGCCGGCAGGTGCGTATCTGTGTTGGGCACGGTCAGTGAAAACACTTCGGCCGTCAGCGCCGCCGGTTCGTTATCGAGCGGCCGGAATTGCATGACCGCGCCGGAGCGCGGCTCGCGATAGGTGGCGTGGGTCAGCAGGCACTCTTTTGCGCTCGCGGCCTGCACCGGGCCGAGCAGGCCCAGGAAAACGAAGGCCAGTTTGCGGGTGGTCATCAAATGTCCCTGGAAAGCGTTGTGAAAGCCCGATGCCGGCTGCATGCCGGCCCACACAGTCGCATCATCCGCGCAAAAGCATAAGCGGAATCCGGAACGGCTGCGTTTACCCTCTCCTGGGTGAAAACTTGTCCCTCGCTGGATTCTGACGCACCTGCCTGAGCAGATTCTCCTTTGTCTCGGTATCAAGCGCACGCCAGTCACAACCGCGAACGGACGCCTCCATCGCATAGAGTGCGAGGATCGTCACATGCCGCCCGAACCGGAACTTCAGCCGGTGGTAAGCCTCGACGACGCCGAAATTGCGCAAATCCTCATCATCGAGAATATCAATTTCCGCCAGCATCCGCGCCATGGCCGGTCCGAGGTTTCTCATGTCTTCGATGCGCGTGCTCATCGCAGCGTATCGGTGTGTTCAAGGAGCATAAGCTGATCCCGTAGATTTGCCGCTCTTTCCGGAGAGCGGTTGCAGGCAAGGTCCGCCAGCCGGCACAATCGCATCATCCGTGTAAAACCATAAGCGAAATGCGGAACGGCTGCGTTGTCCGTTCCTTCGAAAACTTATCCCTTGCAAACCCTACAGCCTGTATGGTCGAGCGCACTGACCGAAGGAGACAATCTGATGATGCGGCGTTTGGCGATGACTATGGCAATGTCCGCATTCGCGATTGGCCATGCGTTGGCGGCGGCGGCCTATGTCGGGACTTGGTCCAGCGACAGGCTGAACTGCCGTGCGGCCGCCGACGTCCAGCGCGAAACCGTCTTCACTGTAGACCGGGCTGCGCTGTCGCTTCCCGAATTCGGCTGCGAGCACGCGGTATTTGGCAAGACCGCCGCCGGCTGGGTGGTGCATGCCAGCCAATGCTATGGCTCGGACCCATCGCTTGAGGAGCCGTTCTCTCGCATCATCCATATTGTGATGCACGGCGCCACGATGCGGTTCACTTGGCCGGGCTTCGACAGCGGACCTCTCCTGCGCTGCTGAAGGCGCCTCAGATAAAACCGGCCAGCCACGCGGCACCGCCGAGAAACGCGACCGAACAGACCCACAGCAGCCAGAGCCCGCGCACCCTGCATTCGAGCACCGCCGAGCCGGGGTTGGCGGGGTCATAGTGCACATCGACCTTGCTGCCCTCGGCATAGCTGCGCGCCTGGCCGCGGACGAGGCCGGGCAGCGAAGCCGTGACGGTGGCGCCGAAGGTGACGCGGTCGGAGGTGTAGCGCTGGCCGGCGACGTTATAGGTGTAGACGATGCGGGATTTGAAGACGGTGCGCCAGCGTCGATAGCCGCTGTAGTTTCGCAGCGCCTGCAGGCCTGAGGACTCAATGCGGCCGGGGGTGACCGGCCATTTTGCCGCCTGCTCGGCAAGCGACTTCTGGGCGAAACCCATGCGGAGCGCAAACAGGCCCATGAACAGCAGCAATGCCGCCGCACCAAGGTTCTGCGGCTTGGGCAGATGCGGCCGGAGCGCCTCCAGCACGCCGCCGAGCGAAAACATCAGAACCGCCGTGCCGATCACCAACCCTGCCGAGAGCTGGGCCATGAACTTGAAGGCGCCGTCCGGCATCGTGCGCTCGATGACGGCCTTGCTCGGATCGGCCGGATTGTAGAAGACGGTGACCTCCGCGCCGCGCGGAAACTGGGCGAGGGTTTCCGTGACTTCGAAATTCCCCAGATTCTCCTTCACGCTGTAGCGCGAGCTCTGAAATTTCTTGCCGCCGACCTTGTATTCGAAGGTGATCGCGGGAAAATTGCGCATCTCGGTGGTATCGCTGCTGTCCGAGCCAACGCCGGAGCTCCTGACTTCACGTGCCTCGACGCGCGACGAGATGATCTTTCCCGGCGTCGGCAGCCATTGGCTCATCGCCTGCACCTCCCGCCATTTCACGAAGGTGATGAACGACAGGCTGCCCGCGATCACGCAGGCAAATCCGATCAGCAGAAATTTGAGCTCCACCTCCACCGCGTCCCCCAAGCCCCGGAAGTACAAGAAGCCTCAAATAGATAGCACGACGACGGCAATGTCTTGCTGAATCGCAAAGGCCGGCACATTCGGCATGCCAAGCCGATGGCATGATGGCGTAGGGGTTGGCGGGCTTTTCTACAGGCGATTGCCGTCTGTTCGGTATCGAAGCGCCACCGACTTTGTTAATAGTCGCCCCCGAAAACTCACGTCGTTGGGAGCCACGACACCGAATGACAGCACTGCGCGTTCTCTCCGATGCCTTCATCCCGGAATTGCCGAACCACTACAAAGGCAAGGTCCGCGAGAATTACGATCTGCCCGATGGCCGCCGCATCATCATCGCCACCGACCGGCTGAGCGCCTTCGATGTCATCCTGACCGCGATCCCGCTCAAGGGCGAGCTGCTGACGCAGACGGCGCGCTACTGGTTCGAGGAAACCGCCGATATCTGCCCGAACCACGTGCTCGACTATCCCGACCCCAATGTCGTCGTCGGCACCAGGCTCGACATATTGCCGGTGGAAATCGTCGTTCGCGACTACCTCGCCGGGACCACCAGCACCTCAGTGCTGACGAAGTACAAAAACGGTGAGCGCGACATGTACGGCATCCGCCTGCCGGACGGGTTGCGCGACAATGAAAAGCTGCCTCAGACCATCATCACGCCGACCAGCAAGGCGCTCGATGGCGGGCATGACGAGCCTTTGACGCGCGACGATATCCTGACGCGCGGCCTGTTGTCGGAAGAGCAATGGGACACTGTCTCGCGCTATGCGCTGGCGCTGTTTGCGCGCGGCAAGGCGCTGGCCGCCCAACGCGGCCTGATCCTGGTCGATACCAAATACGAATTCGGCACGAACAAGGATGGCAGCATCATCCTTGCCGATGAAATCCACACGCCTGACTCAAGCCGCTACTGGCTCGCGGAAAGCTACAAGCAGCGTTTTGAGGCTGGCGAGCGGCCGCAGAGTTTCGACAAGGATTTTATCCGCGCCTGGGTCACGGCGCGCTGTGATCCCTACAAGGATCGTATTCCGAAAATCCCGGCCGAGCTCATCGAGCAGACGTCGCGGGTCTATACGCAGGCCTACGAAACCATCACCGGTAAGACCTTCACCGCCGACACCTCGGGAAAGACGGTGCTGGATCGCATTCGCGAGAATTTGAGGCCTTACTTCTGACGGCTATCTGCCTGGCAACAGGATCCCGCGTCATGACGGCTTCACTGCGAGGAAGGTGGCCCACTCCTCGCGATTGCGGCCGACGTTGAATTCATCCCCGACGAGGATCAGCCCGGCGCTTTCGAGGCGGGCCGCGAAGTCGTCCCTGCGCCAGTAGACGGTATGATAGTCGTCGCTCTTCTCGCCATCGCCAATGCGCATCGATACGAGGAAGGCGCCGCCCGGCCGCAGCGACCCGGCAATCTTGGCAAGCACCTGGTCGGTCTGCTCGCGCGGCACATGGATCAGGACGCACAAAGCGAGCACCGCGTCATAGGGGCCGCCGAGATCGTCGGTGATGAGATCGAGAACCTCACCGTGCTTGCCGCGTGCGGCCTGCAGCTCAAGAAACCGCTTCGTTGCATCGGTGCGTCGAACCTGGACACCGAGCCCCTCGACGAAGTCCGCATCGTATCCGGGTCCCGATCCGACTTCCAGAATCCGGCCACCTTTGCCGGCGATCTTCACAAGCCGCTTAAGCCATTTCTGTTCTCTCTGGTTGGGAACATGCCTGACCAGTGCGTCGTAGCGTTCGGCATAGTCTTCATAGGCGTCGATGGTTTTGCGGCTCTTCGCCAGATCCTCGGACAGCACAGTTCCCTCCCTCGCATCTTTTCAGGTCAAAACAGCTTGCCTAGCGAATGGCGCCGGGAGGCACGCGTCCGTCAAGCATACCGATATCCCTAAGGAAATGATCCGACAGCGAGCGGTGGTCGAGCAGGCCGCGCTTGCGGGGTCTGAACGGAGCGGTGAAGAGGTCGAGCACCGGGCGGCGAAGCGTGTTGTAGAGAGCTGTTGCGGTGGTCATTGCCGTATCCTCCAGGGTTGATCTGATGGGCACAACATGCCGTTTTCCGGTCTTGGTTTCCAATCGAACGTCGCGTACTATGCATCAGGAGGATTGATGCGTCATGAGTTGGGAACTACCGCCATTAGGGGCTATCCGGGTGTTTGAGGCCGCAGCGCGGCTTGGCAGTTTCACCAAGGCGGCCGAAGAACTCGGCATGACCCAGTCAGCCGCCAGCTATCAGATCAAGGTGCTGGAAGAACGCGCCGGAACGCCACTTTTCATAAGGAAAACAAGGCAGATCGCCTTGACCGAGGCTGGACAACAGCTGGCGCCGCACGCATCCGGCGCGTTCTCGGCGCTGGCGGATGCATGGGTCGCCACCAAGGGCGGAGCCACCGGCGTGCTGTCGGTGACAACGATGGAAACCTTCGCAACGAACTGGTTAGCCGTGTGGCTTGGAACATTCCAGCTGATGCATCCAGACCTCGCCGTGAAGGTGAATACATCGCAGGGCCTTGTCGATTTCACGCGCGGCGACATGGATGTCGGCATCCGCACCGGCTCCGGAAAATGGCCCGGCCTGACGGCGCATTATCTGTTCAAGGCGGACTACACACCGATGCTCAGCCCAAAGCTCGCCGAGAGCGTCGGCGGCATCCACCGCCCCGAGGATCTCTACAAGGTGCCGCTATGCTGTGCCGACGATCCGTGGTGGAAAATCTGGTTCGAGGCGGCCGGCGTGCCGTTCGAGCCCGATCGCATCATGGCCGGCCCGAAGCTGGGTACCCAGGCCTATGATGCGATGGCGGCGCTGACCGACAAGGGCGCCGCGATCCTGACCAAGAACCTTTACAGCGCCCTTTTGGCCAAGGGCCAGTTGATACAGCCATTCGACGTGCTTGGATCGGATGGCGACGGCTATTGGCTGGTGCATCTGGAGACCCGCCGCAACACACCCAAGATCAAGGTGTTCCGCGACTGGGTGCTGGCGCAAACGGCAGAGATACGCGAGCACGAGCGGCGCGATGTCCCTCAAAGCGTGGCGATAGAGCTCGCCCGCGCCTAGGTCCTCAATCCTTGAAGGTGAACCCGTATTTTGCAACCTGCTCTTTCGGCATATCCGCAAGCGCCTGGCGGGTGGTGTAGCCGCCATAGATCTCCTTGCCGTTCTTGATCATCCAGTCCTCGACGTCGGCCTCAGTCACCGTCATCCTGTCGCCCATCTTGTACTTGTTGCCGTTGACCGGCACGTCGGCGAGCAGGCCGATATAGGAGCCGTCGCTGTAGCCGACCAGCTGCATCCAGATATGCTCGGTGGCGCCGTTCTGGGTGAGCGGGAATTTTACCGTGTAGGTGCCGGGCGTGCCGGCGTCCATCAGCTCTTGGAAGCGCTTGAGCGTAGAGCGGCCGCTGTCCTTGGCAGCCTGCATCGCCTTGTCCTCGGTGGAATAGGACACGACGTTTTGCTTCGACTCCGCCAGCGAGTCGCCACCACCCGCCATATGCCCGAGCGAATTGAAAAACCCGTAGCCGACAGCGGCGACAACAGCGATGGCCACAACTGGATTGCGCATGGACCCCTCCGAAACCCGATCACGGGCACGTTACCGGAAGGCTGTTGCGATACCGCTAAAGGACAGAGTGAGCGGATCCTTAGCGTGACGCTGAAAATTCAACCCAAGGCGTCGCCCAAATGGCCACGGCGCTACCGGCGAGCTGTCACCTCGCGCGGGGCTCAGTTGGCGTCGGCGACGGTCGTCTGTCCGCCTGCCCATGCCCGCCAGGCGCGCTCGTCGCCATGAAAGACGTTGAGGTCGATGCGACCGGTCACACCGTGCGACAGGCCGGAACCGGAATACTGCCAGAACAGCCATTTGCGGCCGGGATAGACCTTTGAGGGATGCCGCGCCACCGCGCGCAGCCAGAATGGGTAGTCAAGAAATGCGCCCTTGAGATTGTCGCGGTAGAAATCGGGGCTGGTGTAGATGATGGGCCTCTGGCCGTAATGGCGCTCGAGCTTGTCCATGAACACCTGCATCTTCTCCAACACCGTGGCGCGCGAAGGCCGCCGCTTGCAGGAGGATTCGCCGTTCCATTCGACATCGATCACCGGCGGCAGCGCGCCGTCCATCTTCGGCACATTGCGGATGAACCAGTCGGCCTGCTCGCCGGCGGTGCGGCACCAGTAGAAGAAATGATAGGCGCCGCGCTTCAGCCCGGCGGCGTCGGCATTGCGCCAGTTCTTCATGAACATCGGGTCGAGATGGTCGCCGCCATCGGTCGCCTTGATGTAGGCGAAATTGGCGCCCTGGGCGCGCAGCTTGCTCCAGTTGACATTGCCCTGCCAGCGCGAGACGTCGACGCCGTGGACGGCGAGATAGCGTGGCGACGCCTTGCCGAAATTGATCGGCTTGGCATCACGAAAGCCGTAACGGGTCACCGGCGAGGCCAGCATGGCCGGCGCCGCACGCGTCAGCCGCTTTGGCGGCGACATCAGCGCTACCGGCTCAAGCTGCGGCCTGGTGTTCCCATCGGCCGAAGGCGTGTCCGCGACAATGGCCTCCTCTTCCTCGACCATGGAGAAGGGCGGCGCATTGTCGGCCACGGCATTGTCGGCCGCAGTGTTGTCGGTCGCCATGTCGGACCGCATCGGCGCGAGGTCGGCGGTCTCCACCGGAGCCGCCGCGACCGGCGCTCTTGGCCGCACGACCGAGCTGGTCGTCTCGTTCGACGGCTGCAAGGCATCGACGCCCGCTGTGGACGAGCAGCCGGCAAGGCACAGCGATGCCACCATAAAACCGACGACGCCTGAAATCCGCATCTGGACCTGTACGCAAAACACAACAGACCGAAGGCAAACAGACGCCGCCGGACAAACCGGCTTCGATTACTAACGATAAATTACCAACAAAGATTGAATCAAGTTGTTAGGAAATGGCTCTGTTCCTTCTCCCCCCCTGTGGGAAAAGGGGTAGCCCCTACCTGCCCAGCCATTGCTGCATGCAGCTTTTGGCCACCACATGCGCGGGGGGCACGACGTCAACAGCAGGGCGACGCGCTCGTTCGAGCAGCAGGCGAACCTGTTCGGGGCGCACGCGATCACGCTCCATCACGAGCAGGACCATCGGATCGCTCAAAAGCTCGTCCAGGGTGTTGATTCTGTCGCTCATCGGTCGTCTCCTCCAATACCAGACCCGCAGCCGATAGATGGCAGGCAATCATGGCCCGCCAATGACGTTTTGCCGGCTATGTCGTGTTTTCGGGATTACTTTCTGGTAAGGCCGGCATCAGTTCGGAGGCGGCGCACCTTCATGTTGCGGCAGGCCGTCATCGAGCCGCAGCCAGGGCTGCTTCGAGGCAGTCCACATATGCATTTCCGGCTTGAACAGCGACGGATCGTCGAGCGAGCCGGTGGTGATGCCGACAATCCCGGCGGAATCGCGCCGGGAAAACAGCGTCGTGCCGCAGGCGGCGCAAAAGCCGCGCTTGAGGTCCGGAGAGGTGTTGACCGTCGCCACCTGCCCCTCGACCGTGACATCATCGATGCGAAACAGCAGACGCGCGTTGAAGGCCGCGCCGATCACCTTCTGGCAGCGCCGGCAATGGCAGACGCGCTGGTTGAGCGGTGCGGCCTCGGCACTGTAGCGCACTGCCCCGCAATGACACCCACCCTGATATTTCGCCATCATATGAACCCCCGAAGGTGTTTGAAAGTATCGACAGGCAGCTTTCGGTCAATTGAAAAGCCCTGATGGCACTATCGATTGCGCTGATACGACCGATGGCCTGCCGCTGGCCCAATCCGAGGCAGCGGCGAAGCATTGACAGCCGGCCAACCGCCGCGCCTGCTTGCCCTGGGCCGACCGCGAGGAAACCATGGCGCAGGACATCGAAACCATTGCCGTCGCGGATCTGTTCGGGCCGCCCTCGCCCGGCCGCGAGCGCACCGACGCGCGGATCCTGGCCGCTGCCTCCGGCATCGGTTTCATGGCGATCCGGGATTTTCCGGTCGACGACTGGCTTACACGGGACAAGCGGGCACAATTGCTCAACATCTTTGCCTTGCCCGACGCCGAAAAGGCAAAGCTGCTGCGCTGGAATTTCGACCGCACCAAAAAGAACGTCTATCGCGGCTGGTTCCCGCTGCAGCCGACCGCCGTCTCCTACAAGGAAGGCATGGACATGGGGCCGGACATTGCTAACGCGCAAACCGCCGGCTTCGACGCGGACGACCCGTTGCGCGAGCCGACGCCATTACCAGCTGAAGCAGTGTTGCCCGGCTGGCGCGAAGCTGCCGCACACTACTACCTGGCGATGGAAGCGCTCGGCAACGCACTGATGCGCTCTATCGCGCGCGGCCTCGACCTGCCGGAGACAGTCTTCGACTCGGATTTCGACGGCGGCATCTCGACGCTGCGGCTGATCCGCTATCCCTTGCGCGATGCCAACAGCGGCGTCGATCTGAGCGGGCCGGAATTCTCGGCGTCCACAAAGGCGAGACGCGCACCATCATCGGGCGCGAACATGCCGATTCCGGCTTCGTCACGCTGTTAGCGCAGGATGGCGTCGAGGGCCTGCAGGCGAAGAACGTTGCCGGCGAATGGATTGACGTGCCGCCCGCCGACGGCACGCTGGCGGTCAATTTCGGCCAATTGCTCGAGCGCTGGACCGGCGGGCGGGTACGGGCGACGCTGCACCGGGTGATTGCGCCGAAGACAGCGCGCTACTCGATCCCGTTCTTCTACGAGCCGCGTGTCGATGCCGAGATCGCGCCGCTGCCTCTGGCAGGTGCGGCGCCGTTCGAGCCGTTCCTCTATGGCGACTATCTCTGGGAGCAGGCGACGAATTTCGTCGAGATGAGCGGCATCAAGCATTTGCGCGAGCCGCGCCGCGCCAAGGCTTCGTAGTTTCGCAGGCACAAAAAACCGGCCGTCTCGCTGGAGACGGCCGGTTTCAACTTCCGGCAGACCTACTCGGTTTCGCTGACGACTTCGTCCCAGGTCTTTACCTTGGTTTCGCCGTTGAGGAACGGCAGCGCCGCGGCCGTCAGTTCCGGCGCAAAGAAGACGTCGTAGTGGGTGCGGTTCGGAATGATGGCCAGCCGGTTCTGCGACAGGTTCTCGCGCATCCAGCCGGCATCCTTCAATCCACCGCCCAGCATCTGGTAGAACTTGATCTCGTGCTCGGGCTTGTACATGTCGCTGTCGCCATAGGCGAGCATGACCGGCATCTTCAGCTTCGCCACATCGGCGGAATAGTCGTAATCCTTGCGCATGAAATTGCCGAGCGCGTCGAGCAGTTTCGGGAAATCGTCCGGATACGGCGCCACTGCAACGTAGGACTTGTACATCGGGGTGTCCTTCATGAACGGCGCGGCAGCGGCGCTCACCTGAGCCTGTTGCGGACGCATTTCGTCGTAGAAGCCATCGGCGGCGTAGCCGGTCGACACCAGGACAAGCCTGCGTATTGTCTCGGGGTGCTGGACAGCCATGCGGAAGGCGACGCCGCCGCCCAGCGAATAGCCGAGCACATCGACCTTATCATAGCCGAGCGCCTTGACGATGGCAGCCATGTCGTCGCCGATCGCCTCCAGGCTGAATGGCCGCTCGCCGAGCGCGGTGCGGCCATGGCCCTGCAGGTCGACCGCAATGATGGTGCGATTCTCGGCCAGCTTCGGCAGCAGCGGCGCGAACATGTCAGACGTGCCGAGGCCGCCATGCAGCAGAAGCAACGGTTCGCCCTTGCCGTAGACGGCGTAATAATAAAACAACCCATTGATAGGCAGCAGGCCGGACCTTTCCGGCGTCGGCATGGCATTGGTCTCGGTCGTCATGGCGGTCTTTGTCTCCTCTGCATTGGTCAGGCCGGGTGCCGCGAACAAGGCCGCAACCGAGGCAAGCATGGCGAAAAAAATCGATCTGGACATGTGTCAGTCTCCTCAGGGTCCGCCCCAAGGACGAGCGAGCGCGCCGCGCGCCGACACGGTCCGCGAGAAAATCTGCGGTGCAATCGTCGGCCGGTTGTTTTTGATCGGTCGCAGAATGCGCCTCAGTGGCGCTTGGCTTGCACCAGATAGGCGTCGATTTCGGTCTCGCCGAGCCATTTGGCGGCTTCCAGCCGGTGCAGGCCCTCGACCAGGATATGACGCTTGCCGTCATGGCGGACCTGGATCGGCGTCTTCATGCCGTTTTCCAGTATGTCTTCGGCCAGATGCCGGACCGTTTCGGGATGCAGCGTCTTCTTGCGCGCCGTCGGCACGTAGATGTCGTCGACCTTGACCTTCTGCACTCTCAGCATGCCGGCTCCCGAGACGGAAAATACCGCCTCGCCTGAGATAGTCGGTTTGCCGGGTGCGGCCAAGAGCGGCTAAGCAATTGCTGGCCCGATCGTTTCCATTTGACGCTTGGCCGGGAGATAGCCGAAATGGCGGCCTGTCACTTTTCCGGTGTCCATGACCCATCTGCAAACCGAATTCCCCGATTTCGGACTGACGCCCGAGCAGCGCCGCGAGGCGGTGCGCGGCCATTATTACGAATGGCCAGGGATGGACGGCGCGCGCGGCGAGATTTGGTGCTATTCGGACCGATTTTCGTATCGTGCCGGTGAGACCGTGACGCTGCATGTCAACTCGACGGCGCCGCGCTTCAGCCTCGCCATCGTTCGCGACGGCGGCACCGAGACAAAGGTCTTCGAGCAAACGGGCCTGTCGGCGCGCTGGCAGGACACGCCGGACCAGTGCTCAGTCGAAGGCTGCGGCTGGGAGGCGTCGTTCGAATTTCGGATCGGCGACGACTGGCCGTCCGGCGCTTACCGCATCACGCTGACGGCGGATGGGCGCGACGGCAAGCCAATCCTTTGCCGCCACCTCATCATTGTCGCTCCCTTACCCGGCAGAAAACCCGGCCGGGTGCTGCACGTGGCGGCGACCGGAACCTGGCTTTCCTACAATACCTGGGGCGGCTCCAACCACTATCAGGGCATCACCGGGCCGAACCGCAATCAATATGCAACGATGGTGTCGACGCAGCGTCCCTGGTGCCGCGGTTTTGTGGTGCTGCCCAAGGCCGCGCCGCGCGTGCCGCTGGAAGTCGCGGTGCCGCCAAAGACCGTGCCGCGCTATCCCCATATGGAATGGGCGTTCGCCACGGGACATTCGAAGAAATACACCTCTTCCGGCTGGGCAAGTTATGACAGCCACTTCTTCCGTTTCGCCGAGCGCGCCGGCTACAGCGTCGATCTCGCCAGCCAGCACGATTTGCATTTTGCGCCCGAAATCCTCGACGGCTACGATTGCGTCGTCTTCGTCGGCCATGACGAATACTGGACCTGGGAAATGCGCGACGCTGTCGACACCTATGTCGAGCGTGGCGGCCACGCGGCGCGCTTTGCCGGCAATTTCATGTGGCAGACCAGGCTTGAGGACGAAGGCCGCCGGCAGGTCTGCTACAAATACCGGGCGCGCGCCGAGGACCCCGCCTATCAGGGCGGTGACGTGACCCGCGCCACCAATTCCTGGGAGGCACCGGAGATCGGCCGTCCCGGTGCACTGACCTTCGGCCTCAATGCCACACGCGGCGTCTATGCCGGCTGGGGCGGCTGTGCGCCGCGCGGCGTGCGCGGCTTTCCGGTCTACCGGCCCGAGCACTGGGCCTTTGCCGGCACCGGCATCTACTATGGCGACCTGCTCGGCGCCGACAGCCATGTCTATGGCTATGAGGTCGACGGGCTCGATTTCGAGATCCGCGGTGGCCTGCCCTACCCGACATCGGACAGCGGCGCGCCGGAAGGTCTGCAAGTGCTGGCCGTCGGCATGGCGAGCCAGGTCGAGGAAAGCGCCGACATCCCGATCGAGGACCAGTTTCTGACCGACGAGGATGGCCGCTTCACCGCCGAAACGCTGTTTGGCGAGCCAAGCGATGCCAATCTGGAAAAAGTCAAACGCGGCAATGGCATGATCGTCAATTTCCCGCGCGGCAAGGGCGAGGTCTTTCACGCCGGAAGCTGCGAATGGGTCGCCGGCCTGCTAAGGCAGGATCCGATGGTCGAGCGCGTGACCAGGAATGTAATCGACCGCTATCTCGGCCGAAAGTAAGAGGGGTTGAATGATCGCCTTGCAGTCCGTCGAATCCGACCGTCGACCGAACCTTTTCCATTTCACCAGGTTGCAACGACCAATGGTGGACCGCGCCGATGGCATCTACCTGTGGGACAAGAGCGGCCGCCGCTACATCGACGGATCGAGCGGCGCGGTCAACGTCAATGTTGGCCATGGCAACCGCAATGTCATCGACGCGATGAAGCGGCAGCTGGACCGCGTCAGCTTCGCCTACATCTTTCAATTCGAGAACGAACAGGCGATCGGGCTGGCGCGCGCACTGGCCGATCGCCTGCCTAACGGGCTCAACCGCATCTATTTCGTTTCCGGCGGCTCCGAGGCGATCGAAGCCTGCCTCAAGCTCGCGCGGCAATGGGCCGTCGCAACAGGTCAGCACAAACGCTGGAAGACCATCGGCCGGATGCCCTCCTATCATGGTGTCACAGTCGGCACGCTTGCCGTAACCGGCGATGACATTCTCACCAAGACCTTCGATCCGATCGGTCGGCCAATGCCATTGGTGCCGGCCCCGTTTGTTCATCGCGATCACGACAACCTGTCAATGGAACAGCGAGGTGTCCGCTACGCGAATATGCTGGAGGAAAAGATCCTGGAGGAAGGGCCGGAAAGTGTGCTCGCCTTCATCATGGAGCCGATCGGCGGCGCCGCGACCGCGGCGCTGGTCCCGCCGGACAGCTATTTTCAGCGTATCCGCGAAATCTGCGACCGCCACGGCATCCTGCTCATCCACGACGAAGTGATGACTGGTATCGGGCGCACCGGCAAATTCCTGGGCGGCGACCACTGGTCCTGCCGGCCGGATATCGTCGCGCTGTCCAAGGGTCTTTCATCCGGTTATGCGCCCCTTGGCGCACTTGCCGCGACAGAGAGGATCGTCGGGCCGGTTGTCGAGGCGGGTGGATTCCTGCATGGCCATACATACGGCGGCAACCCTGTGGCTTGCGCAGCGGGCATTGCCGTTCTTGGCGAGGTCGACCGACTTGGCTTGATCGAGAATTCCGCCGCCATGGGCGAGATGCTGAGGGCCGAGCTTGAAGCCCTGTCGAGCCGCTTTCCTTTCATAGCCGACGTGCGAGGCAAGGGCCTTTTCATGGGAGCGGAGCTCTACGCGGACCCCTTGGCCAAGACGCCACTGCCACAAAATCTCAACGCCAATTTGCGGCTGATCGATCTGGCCTTTGAACGCGGACTGATCGTTTACTCGCGGCGCGTGCGTGGCGGGCCGGTGAGCGACAATTTCATGGTCTGCCCGCCGCTGATCGCGACCCACGACCAGATCGGTGAGATTATGGCGGTCCTTGGCGACACACTGGAAGCACTTGCCGTCGAACTCAACCTGCCGGTCAACCGCTGAGGCGCAAAATGGCGAGAAAAGTCATCATCACCTGCGCCGTCACCGGTTCGGTGCACACGCCGTCCATGTCGCCCTATCTGCCGGTGACGCCGGACCAGATCGCCACGGATGCGATTGCGGCGGCGGAAGCCGGCGCCTCGATCCTGCATCTGCACGCCCGCGATCCCAAGGACGGTCGCCCGACCGCCGATCCTGAGGTGTTCATGCAGTTCCTGCCGCGCATCAAGCAGGCAACCGATGCGGTGATCAACATCACCACCGGCGGCTCGTCGCTGATGACGCTGGATCAGCGGCTGGCCGCACCGCTGCGGGCCCAGCCGGAAATGTGCTCGCTCAACATGGGCTCGATGAACTTTGCGCTGTTCCCGATGCTCGACAAGCCACGCGAATGGCAGCACGAGTGGGAGCCAAAACTGCTCGAAGCCACCCGCGACACGATCTTCAAGAACACTTTTGCCGACATGGAAGGCGTGCTGGAAAAGCTCGGCAAGGGCTGCGGCACGCGCTTCGAGTTCGAATGCTACGATGTCGGCCATCTCTATTCGCTGGCGCATTTTCGCGATCGCGGGCTGGTGTCGGGACCACTGTTCATCCAGTTCGTGCTCGGCATTCTGGGCGGCATCGGCGCCGATCCCGACAATCTCATCCACATGAAGCGCATCGCCGACAAATTGTTTGGCGACAGCTACCAATTCTCGGTGCTCGCCGCCGGCCGCAACCAGATGCCGCTGATCTCGATTGCGGCGGCGATGGGTGGCAATGTCCGTGTCGGGCTGGAGGACAGCCTCTATGACGGCCGCCAGCTGGCGAAATCCAACGCCGACCAGGTGCGCCGTATTCGCGGCATTCTCGACGGGCTGTCGCTGGACGTCGCCACACCGGCGGAGGCGCGCGACATGCTGGCGCTGAAGGGTGGCGACCGGGTAGCCTTCTAGGGGCGCACCGGATCGCGTGGTAAAAGGAGGCTGACTTGGAAAGGATTCTGGTCTCAGCCTGCCTGCTCGGCAGCCACGTCCGCTACAACGGCTCTTACCGGCTCAACAACCATCCGGTATTGACGCGATGGCAGGCGGAAGGGCGGGTCGTGCAAATCTGCCCCGAGGTTGCGGCGGGCTTCTCCACGCCGCGCCCTCCGGCGGAAATTCGCGGCGCAGGCGACGCTGTGCTGCACGGCCAAGGCCAGGTGGTCGAGCAGACGGGAAACGATGTGACCGCACTCTATCTCGAAGCCGGTCAGATTACGCTGGAACTCGCCCGGGAAACCGGATGTCGCTATGCGGTTCTCACCGACGGCAGCCCGTCCTGCGGTTCAAGCTTCGTCTATGACGGCAGTTTTTCGGGTAACCGCGTGGCCGGCCGCGGCACGACCACCGCGCTCTTGGAAGCCAACGGCATTCGCGTCTTTTCGGAAGACGATATCGGCAAACTTGACGATCTCCTGAACGGCTCAGCCGGAACCGTGGCCTGATCCATGGCGAAGAAGATCAGCATGACCGGCGATATCGTCATCCGCCGCGGCACCATCAAGGACGTCGACACCATCTACGCCGCGCTTCTGCGCCTCGGCGCCCATATCGGCGCGCATCAGGAAATCACCTCCACCGCCGATGATCTCCGCCGTTACGGTTTTGGCGAAAAGCCTGCCTTTTCCACCCTGATCGCCGAAGTCGGTGGCGAATTTGCCGGGCTGTGCCTCTCTTTCCCGATCTTCTCGACCTGGATGGGACGGCCCGGCGTCTATATCCAGGACCTCTATGTCGAGGACCGGTTTCGCGGCCGCAAGATCGGCGAAAAGCTGCTGCGCCGGGTCGCGCGTGACTGCCGCCGGGATGGTGGCGCCTATCTCAGGCTGTCGGTCGATACCGATAATGACGGCGCCAAGGCGTTTTATGAGAAGCTCGGCATTGGCTGGGCGCATTATGAGCAGACGCAGAAGATCGTCGGCGAGGCCTTTTTCGCTTTTGCCGATGCAGTGCAGGATGGGGAAACGGAATGAAAGCCTTCTTTGCCGACGAGCAGAAACGCCACGACCCGAAGGCCTTCCTGTCCAGCGGCGCGCCACAACCCAATCCCGAACAGCCGGAGCGTGCCGAACGGTTGTTAGCTGGCGCAAGAGCTACCGGATTGACGATCGAACGGCCCAGAGATCATGGCCTCGGGCCGGTGGCGGCCGTGCACACGCCCGAATATCTCGCCTTCCTCGAACATATTTTCGCGCGCTGGCAGCGCATTGAAGGCGCTTCGTCGGAAGTCATTCCCAACATCCATCCGCTGGCGCGCGACGGCGCCTATCCGGCCTCGGCGGTCGGCCAGGCCGGCTACCACATGGCCGACACCGCCTGCCCGATTTCGGCCGAGACCTGGCAGAGCGCGCTGTGGAGCGCCTGGACCGCGGTCGAGGCAGCCGAGGCGGTGATATCAGCCGCGCCTGCCGCCTATGCGCTCTGCCGCCCGCCCGGCCACCATGCCTTTGCCGATGTCGCCGGCGGCTTCTGCTTCATCAACAATTCGGCGGTCGCGGCGCAAGTGTTGCGCAAGCAGGCAGCGCGGGTAACGATCCTCGATGTCGATCTGCATCACGGTAACGGCACGCAAGGCATTTTTTACGCGCGGCCCGACGTGTTGACGGTGTCGCTGCATGCCGATCCGGTGCGCTTCTATCCGTTCTTCTGGGGCCATGCCGACGAGCGCGGCGAAGGGCCGGGCCTCGGCTATAATTTCAACCTGCCACTGCCGCGCAAATCCGCCGATGCGGCGTTTCTCGAAGCACTTGGTGTAGCGTTCCAGCGTATCCGCGCCTTCGCGCCGGACGCGCTGGTCGTGGCGCTCGGTCTCGACGCGTTCGAGGGTGATCCGTTCGGCGGGCTGTCGGTGACCACACCCGGCTTCTCGCGCATCGGCGAGGCAATCGCCAAGCTCGGCCTGCCGACGGTGATCGTGCAGGAAGGCGGTTATCTCTGCGACGCGCTCGGCGACAACCTCACCGCATTCCTCACCGGTTTCGGCGGCAAACAGCGCTGATTCAGCCACGCTGTTGCCTCAGCATGGCGACGACCCGGTGCACGCTTTCCAGCGTCTCGTCGATCTCCGCTGCCGAGTTGTAATGCGCGATGCCGATGCGCACGACGCCTTGCTCGGCCGGAATGCCGAGCTGATGGACGATCTCCCAGGCGTAGTTGTGGCCTGACCACAGGAAGATGTTTTCGGCATTCAGCTGCCGCACGATCGTCTCCGGCACGATGCCGTCGACCGTGAAGGACACCGTCGGCACGCGCTCGCTTACACGTTTGGGATCGGTGATGCCGCGAATGGTCAGGCCCTCGATATCGGACAGGCCTTCAATCAGCCTTAGCGCCAGCGGGTTTTCATGGGCGATCGAGACTTCGAATGCCTTGGCAATCTTGCGTCTGCGCGAACCGCTCTCACCGGCGGCCGCGCCGAGATCGGCGAAATAGTCGACCGCGGCGGTCAGCCCGGCCATCAGTTCGATCTGCGGCGTGCCGAGTTCGAAACGCTCCGGCAGGCCGTTGGACGAGCAGCGGCATTTGTAGGGTTTCAGTGCGTCGATGACGTCGCGGCGGCCCCAAAGGATGCCCATATGCGGGCCGAAGAATTTGTAGGCGGAGCAGACCAGGAAATCGCAGCCGAGATCCTGCACATCGATCAGGCCATGCGGCGCGAACTGCACGGCATCGACATAGACAAGCGCGCCGGCCTGTTTGGCGAGCGCCGTCAGCGCCTTGACCCGGTTGATCGAGCCGGTGAGGTTCGAGGCATAGTTCAGCGCAACGAGTTTTGTCTTGTCGGTCAACAGTGCGCTCAGCGCCGTCTCCTCGACCTGCCAGCTTGTCTCGTCGAAGGGCAGGAAGCGGACGACAAGGTCAAGGTCTTCGGCCAGTTGCAGCCAGGGCGAGACGTTGCCCTCATGATCCATGCGGGTGACGATGATCTCGTCGCCCGGCTTGAACCGGCGGCCGAGCGTGCGCGACATGTGATAGGTCAGCGTCGTCATGTTGGCGCCGATGATGATTTCTTCAGCGCTTGCCGCACCGAGGAAATCGGCCATCGCCGCATGCGCGTCGTCGACCACTTTTTGCGCCGCCACGGTCGTTTCGAAATAGCCGCCGAGATTGGCGTTGGTGGTCAAGAGGCAGCGGGCCACCGCATCGGCGACCGCTTGCGGCACCTGCGTGCCGGCCGGATTGTCGAGATAGATGCGCCGGCGTCCCTTGTCGGTCAGGTCCAGCGCCGGAAATTTCCTCCTGACGGTCTCTAGCGGAAAATCCATAGCTGTCCCCTTCCCCTTGTCTTTGCTCGGCAATTCCGCCCGGACGGCTTGCCTATGGGCACGGATTGCCGACGCGCTGGTGGATCGCGTCGACGCCCTTCTGCATCTCCTCGGTCCAGGTCACGTCCGCCGAAGACAGCGCCATTTCGAGCTGCGCAATCGTCGTCGCGCCGATGATGCTGGAGGTAACAAATGGCCGGCTGGCGACATAGGCATTGGCAAACAGCGCCGGCTCGAGGCCGAAGGAGCGCGCCAGCTCATTGTATTCGAGCTGCGCCTCGGCGGCGTTCGGCGTCTCGTAACGCTGGCCGCGGTTGAACAGCTGTGAGCGCGAGCCTTGCGGGCGCGCGCCATGGTCGTATTTGCCGGTGAGATAGCCTTGCGCCAGCGGCGAATAGGCGAGAAAGCCAACCTCTTCGCGTTCGCAGACCTCGGCGAGGTTCACCTCAAAGGTGCGGTTGACGAGATTGTAGGCGTTCTGCAGCGAGACGACGCGCGGACCGAGGCCCTTGTCGGCCTCGGCGATGAAGCGCATGACGCCCCAGGAGCTTTCGTTCGACAGGCCGAGATGGCGGATCTTTCCCGCCTTCACCAGCTCCTCGAAGACGGCCAGTGTCTCGGCGATCGGCGTCTCGCCGGCCGGCGCGCCAACGGCGTCGGCACGGCGCGGCGTGGCGCCGACGCGGGTCGGGTTGGCGCCCCAGGGGATGTCGCGTTCCGGCCAGTGGATCTGGTAGAGATCGAGATAGTCGGTGCCGAGCTTGGCAAGCGATTTGTCGATGGCGTCACAGATGTCGGCGCGCACCAGTTTTGACGGCCGGTCGCCACGAAACCAGCGGTTGGCGGTGCGGCCGACCACTTTCGAGGCGAGGATGACCTTGTCGCGATTGCCCTTGGCCTTCATCCAGCTGCCGATGAACCTCTCCGTCCGCCCCTGCGTCTCCTCTTTCGGCGGGATCGGGTAGAGCTCGGCGGTGTCGATGAAATTCACGCCGCGCTCAAAGGCCAGATCCATCTGCGCATGCCCTTCGGCCTCGGTGTTCTGCTGGCCCCAGGTCATCGACCCCAGGCAGATCTGGGTAACAAGAAGATCGGTCCGACCGAGACGGCGTTTGTGCATGGAATTTCTCCGGCGGGAATTTTTGCGCGGCTGCGCGGGAAGGAAGCCACACCATAGGCAAAGCAGAGGCGCTCTCCAAGCCTCAGCCGACCGACTTTTGTGTGAGCCCTGGAAAAGTCAGCGCCGGGCGCCGGCCACCGCGCGCCGCTTGGCTTCGTCGATCAGCATGTTGGCGACCTGCATGCGGATCATGGCGCGCTGGCGCAGATGCGGCGCGACGCGATCAGGATGATTGGCAAAGGCAAAGCTGCGGCGCATGCGGCCGAGATCGGCGTTCTTGACGGGATGATCGAGACCGAGCTCGACGGCGATCGCCTCGGGATCGATCGGCGGCAGTCTTTCCTCGGGCTTTGCTTCCTCGCCGGCCAGTGCCAGCTTGGCCTGGTCGAGAAGTGCGGCGAATTCGGCGGCAAGATCGGACCCAGACTCGCGATATTCGGCGGTGAAGGTTTCGCCGGAGACCTTGATGCGGCCGGAATGAAGCTCGTCGGCCACGGACAGATAGTCGAACGGGATCGACGGCCGCGCGCCTGTCTCCTCACCAGCCTCGTCCTTGTCGGAGGCGACGAACAGATCGTCGAGCAAGGAAGCGAAATCCCGCTTGGCGCCGATGTCAGCCTCCCCCTCGTTTTAACCGTGAGCATGTGAATAGAGCCAGCCGCACCATAGAACCGGCTCGTTAAAAATGAATGCCACTGATCTTAACCAGTTTAGGCGTTGGCCAGACTTGCGCGGGCCGCTTGATGGTGCGGGAAGTTCAACAAAAAGCCGGACTGCATCTTCATGCAGCCCGGAAAATTCGCCAGGAGTGGCGAGGAAAAGCCGGCCATGTGCCAGCGTCTATGCGTACGGTCCGCATCAGCCGAAAGTTTCAGCCAATGAGCTGATTGTGCCGAAAAGAAATCGCCCGGCATGGCTGCCATGCAAATGCTGCACTGCACAATCTTCATATTTTCCCTATATTCGGTGCCGTGGAGGATCAACTAAGGGGCCGAATCATGGGGTTCTTCACTGAAATGTTTGCTCGTCCGCGTCCGCAGGAGCATCAGCGTTACCGCTCGGCACTGGCATTGCTGCATTCGATGAGCAATGCCGACCGCGCCGACGTCGGCATTAAGCCGGCCGATTTCCCGCGCATCGCCCGCGAAATGTCGATGCGCTGAACCAGCGCAAGACGAGGTTTCCCGGCAGCGACCGGGAAACCTCGAAAAGCCGAATCCTTCAACTATTGCCGAGGTAGGCACCCTTTGTCAGCGGCACGCCGTTGTGGCGCAGGATGTCGTAGGCCGTGGTGACGTGGAAATAGAAGTTGGGCATGGCGACATGCAGCAAATACTGCAGTCCGGGCATCGAGACCTCGCGCGGGCCAAACTTCAGGTCCACCATCCTGTCATCCGAGCCATCGAATTCGGCAGCCGAGAACGACGCCAGAAGCTCGAGCGTCTTGGCTAGGCGCGCCTGAAGGTCGACGAAACTCGCTTCATTGTCTTCGTATTTCGGCACTTCGCGGCGGGCCAAGCGCGACGGCGCGCCCTTGGCATGGTCGGTGGCGACCTGCACCTGCCTCACCAGCGCGTACATGTCGGGCGCCAGCCTTGCGGTCAAAAACACCTGCGGGTCGATCTTGCGGTCGGCCGCGTTCTGTTCGGCAGTCGACAGCACAGTTGAGAGCGCCTTCAGCCTGGCCGAAAACACCGGCACCGAGGCCTCGTACATCGATATCGTCATCTTGATTCTCCCTGCGGCCGAGCGCCGAAGGCGCGACCTAGCGCTTTCGCCGACGATTGTTCAAGCCACTGCAGCCATGCGTCACCGCGCCGCCGCAATCAGTGTGGTAGAATCTTCGTTACCGTGCGGAGATTCCCGATGAAGCGCATCTTTCTCGCAGCAGTTGCACTCTTCTCCCTTGCCACGATACGCCAAGCCGCGCTGGCTGCCGAAGACACACCCGAAGTGCCCTACGTCGACGACCGATCAAGCGCCGATGCCGTCGTCCGTTCGCTTTACAGCGCCATCAACCGGCACGAATTCGCCCGCGCCTGGGGCTATTACGGCGATACCAAGCCAGCAAAGGATTTTGACGCTTTCGTCAAGGGCTATGACGGCACCGACAAGGTCGATGTCGAAACCGGCGACGTTTCCGATGAGGGCGCGGCCGGCAGCATCTATTACAGTGTCCCGGTCGCCATCCGCGCCACCGACAAGGTAGGCAACGAGGCGGTGTTCGCCGGCTGCTACACGCTGCGCCAGGTCAGTGCAGACATTCAAGCCCCGCCGTTCCGGCCGATCTTCATCGACAAGGGCGCGCTGAAGCCGTCCAAGGCCGATTTCGAGGAGGCGCTGCCGGCAAGCTGCGGCGATGGACCGCCGCCGCCGAAAAAGGACACCGCGCTCGAACAGGCCAAGAAAGCTTTCCTGGCGACTTATGGCGACCAGTGCGACAAGCAATTCCTCGGCGAGGAGCCGAACGCTTTTTCGATCAAATACAAGGACAAGGATGCGGCTGAAGGCGACCCCGACAAGGAGACACGGCTTTTCGAATTCTCCTGTTCTGCCGCTGCCTACAATACCGCCTCGGTCTACTACATGACCGACGCGCTTGGCGGCGTGCTGCAGCTGCAGTTCGCCGAGCCGGAACTGGATATCCGTTACGAGAACAACGACAGCGACGGCAAACTGCTCGGTGTGACCGTCACCGGCTTCCACACGACCGGCTGGGCGACCAATCCCGAATATGACGAAGAAACCAGGACGATCCGCACGTTCAACAAATGGCGTGGTGTCGGCGATGCCTCCGACAGCGGCACCTATCTGTTCCGCAACGGTGATTTTTCGCTGGTCCAGTACGACGTGGACGCCTCCTATGACGGCGAGGAAAACCCGCAGACGGTGGTCGACTACAACACCGCGCCTTGATCGATTGCCATCGGCTCAGGGCGCTTTCGACAGCATCCAGTTCAGCGTTTCGCGCCAGTCGACCATGCGGATCGGCGTGCCGTGGGTGCCCGTTTCAAAACGGACGAAGTGTGTCGGATAGGGATAGGCTTTCGAGTTCGCGATGATGGAGCGGAAGAAGGCTTCCTGCTTCTCCACGGGAAAGACCGGGTCCTTGCTGCCCTGGCCGAAAAAGACCGGTACATGGCGCCTGTAGGCCGGGCTCGACAGGAAACTTTCATCCCATAGCGAGCCGAGCAGCAGCAGCCCGTTTATCCGGCGTCCCGTGTCGTTGCGGCCGGCCAGCTTCCAGCACAGCGCGCCGCCCATGGAGCCGCAGGCGACGAAGATTTTTGCGTCCGGCGAGGCCTCGGCATAATGGCCGATCAGTGCGGCGACCTGGGCTGCGCCTTTGTCGCCGAAATCCGTGAAATCCGGTGACAGATAGAGGCCGCCATTGCCGGCCATCAGGTTCTTGATGCGGTTGAAATTGCCGCCGAAGGTGAAGTCGTCGACGCCCTGCTTGCGGCTGCCGCCCTGCCCGTGCAGGTAGAGCACGATGATGCCGGCGCCCTCGGTCTTGCCGACGGCGACATGCCTGACATCGCCGGCATCGGTCTTCAGCATCAAATCCTGCTGCACCTTGCGCACGCCGGTGTCGGTATACTGCGCGTGTACGCGCTTTTCCGGCACCTCGTCACGGGCATTGATGTCACGCATCTCGCGGTAGTCGATGACCGTGTAGGCGCCCTTGTCCGTGGACGAGAGCGTCGCCGGATAGGCGAAGAGATCGTCCTTGTAGGGTTTTAATTCGAGGGCATCGGCGTTGGCTGCGGACAGCGAAAGCGCGATTGCGCTCAGCAGCGCGCGGGAGAGTTGGAAGCGAAGAGCCATCCCTCAGCCATGCGTTTTTCAGCTTCGGTTTGTCAATCCTGCAGCACGCCGCCGGCGTCTTCCAGCGCCTCGCGGGTGTCGACATCGATCGATGCACCGTCACCAATCTCGACGTCGATGACATCAAGCCCTTCGGCTTCGACCAGATGGCGGGCGCCGGTGTCGCCTTCGAGATGGGCGATGGCTGGAAACAGCGCGCGCGGCAAAAGCACCGGATTGCCGCGGCGGCTGTCATGCGCGGCGCGCACGACAGAGCGGCCCTCGGCCTTACGGAAGGCCTCGATCAGCCTGTCGAGATCGGCCGAGGAGATGCCCGGCATGTCGCCGAGGACGATCATCGCACCGGCGGCATCGGCTCCAACCCGGGCAATGCCGGCTTTGAGCGACGAGGAGAGGCCGTCGGCGAAATCCGGATTGTCGGCGAAGATCACGTCCAGGCCAGCCAGGGCATGGCGCACCCGCTCGCGCTGATGGCCGGTGACAACGACGGTGCTGGATGCCTTCGAACCAAGCGCGCGTTCGGCGGTGCGGCGCACCAGCGGCTTGCCTTCGAACAGCGCCAGAAGCTTGTTGGACCCGCCCATGCGGCTGGAACGGCCGGCGGCCAGAAGCACGATCTCGACCTTCAACCCGGCTCTCGTCGGCAGCGGCTCGCGCGGCTGCGGCCGGGTCGGGATTTCCATCAGAAGCCCGCCGACACCCATGCCGGCGATATCCCTGGCGGTCACGTCGAGCCCGGCGATCAGCCGGTCAAGCACCCAGTCGAAGCCGTTCTCCTTGGGGCTGCGGGCACAGCCAGGCGCGCCGATGACGCGCTTGCCATCGAGCGTGCCGAGCACCAGCAGATTGCCGGGATCGACCGGCATGCCCGCGCGGATGACAGTACCGCCGGCCCTCTCGATTGCCGCCGGAACGACATCGGCAAAATCGCTCATCGCCGAGGCGCCGAAGATCACCACCATGTCGTTGTCGCGCGCCAACGCGGCCGCGGCCTCGGCGACGGGCGCAACCTCGTGCGGCGTGCGGCGCTCGGCGGTCAGCCGGGCGCCGGAGCGCGCCAGCCGCGCCTCGGTGACGCGCAGCGTCTTGTCGAGCACGCTGGCCTTGATGCCCGGCAGCACCGTCTGGATGACGCCGATGCGCACCGGCTGGTAGGCATTGACGGCGAAGATCTCGCCGCCGGCGCAGATTTTTACCACCGCATCGACCAGGGCCGAAGCGACAGCGAACGGGATGATCTTGACCGTCGCCACCATCTGGCCCTTCTCGACCGGCGCATGCTGCGCCAGCGTGGCGATGGTAATGGTCGGGTCGACCGCATTGATGGCGTCGATCATTGTGGCATCGACGGTGAAGACGCCGGCCGCCTTGGCATGGAGGTTCACTCGGCCGGTTGCAGCCGGTTTCGCCTCGATGTTGCGGTGGGCCATGCTTGCGGCGATCTTCTCGGCCGCTGCATCCTCGCTGAGATCATCGGCGGCAAGCACCGCAGCGACAATCTCGGAAACGCCGGCCGCCTTCAGCACCGCCACATCTTGGGCATTCAGCCTGTGTGCCTTGCGAAAACGCCGCTCGCCGGCCGTGGTGGCATGCGCCAGCACCGCGCCTTCGGCCTGATCGATCGGGACGGGACCGAATTTCACGCCGCAGCGCCTTTCGCTTCAAGCCCGCGCGAGCGAAAGGCGTGGATGGTCTGCGCCAGCACGGCAACAGCAATTTCAGCCGGGCTGGCGGCACCGATGTCGAGGCCGATCGGCGCGTGAATGCGGCCTATCTGGTCGGCGCTGGCGCCCAGCGCCAGCAGGCGCTCGACGCGCTTGGCGTGGGTTTTGCGGCTGCCGAGCGCGCCGATATAGAAGCAATTGGCATCGAGTGCCGCCTTCAGCGCGAAATCGTCGATCTTCGGATCATGGGTAAGGGCGGCGAGCGCCGTGTAGCTGTCGAGCGGTTGGCGCTTCAGCACATCCTCAGGCCATTCGGCATGCAGCGCGACATCGGGAAATCGGTCCGGCGTGGCAAAGGCGGTACGCGGATCGACGATTTCGAGGGGATAGCCGGCGATCTTTGCCATGGGCGCCAGCGCCTGGCTGATATGGACGGCGCCGATCACCACCAGACGCGGTTGCGGCAGATGCGCGTTGAGGAAGAAGGTCCGTCCCTCTGCCTCGATCGAGACCGAACTGCCCGACCGAAACGCCTTGGCGATCGCTTGCCCGAGTTCGCCGGCGACGGAATCGCCCTCGCGCACGATGCGGTCGCGGCCGTCGCCGAGATCGGTGACCAGGATCGCGGCGCGGCGGGCGCGGCGTTCTGCATTCAGTGTCTTGAGGGCGTACGGGTCCATGGCGTTTTAACCGAGCCGCTCGACGTAAACTTTGATGCGGCCGCCGCAGGACAGGCCGACCTGCCATGCCGTTTCGTCGGCAACGCCGAATTCCAGCATCCTGGCTTTGCCGGAATCGATGACGTCGATCGCCTCGCTCACCACGGCACCCTCGACGCAGCCGCCGGAGACCGAGCCGTGGAAATTGCCTTCGGCATCGATGACCAGATGGCTGCCGACAGGCCTCGGCGCCGAACCCCAGGTCTCGACCACGGTGGCAATGGCGACATCCTTGCCATCCTTCATCCAGCCTTCCGCGATGATCAGCGGGTCGCGGGCCTCATCGAGATAGATGCTATTGTCCATGATCGCTTCTCTCAGAGTCTGTTTTTGCAGAAGTAAACATATGGCTATGCTGCGCGCCTGATGCCAGCTTCCAGCCAGCGGCGCGGATCGACCGAAGCAGCCGATTTCTTGTCCAGCGAGGCGCAGAGGTCGGCCAGCGCATCGAGATTGTGCACCGAGCGGAACTCATCGACATGCGGCAGCATCGCCTTGACGCCCCGGGCGCGGGCCTCGAAGCCGTCGAAGCGCAGCAAGGGGTTCAGCCAGATCAGCCGCCGGCAGGATTTGTGCAGTCGGTCCATCTCTTCCGACAGGCCGGTGACATCGTCGCGCTCCAGCCCGTCGGTGATCAAAAGCACCACCGCGCCCTGCCCCAGCACACGGCGCGACCACTGCTTGTTGAACTTGGCCAGCGTGTCGCCGATGCGGGTGCCGCCGGACCAGTCCTTGACCGCCGCCGAGCAGTCGGCAAGGGCGGCATCGGGGTCGCGATGGCGCATCTGCCGGGTCAGATTGGTAAGCCGCGTGCCGAAGACGAAGGTGTGCACGCGCCGGCGCTTGTCGGTCAGCGCATGCAGGAAATGCAGGAAGATGCGCGTGTACTGGCTCATCGACCCGGAAATATCGGCGAGCACGACCAGCGGCGGATGCACCTCACGGGCCGAGCGGAATTTCGGCAGGATCAAGTCGCCACCGGTGCGCGCGGCCGACCGCATCATGGCGCGCGGATCGATGCGGCGGCCATGCGGGTCGGCCTTGAACCGCCGCGTCCGCACCATGTCGAAGGGCAGTCGCAGCTGGGCGATAGCCTTCTTGGCTTCGGCCATCTCGGCGGCGTCCATCTGGGCAAAGTCCTTGCCGCGCAGCACCTCGTTGCCGGAGAAGCTGAAGCGAGCGTCGACTTCGAACTCAGGGATTTCCTTGACCGGTTGGTTCTTATGATGGCCTTCGAACATCGCCTGGCTGACGCGGTTCTCGGCCGCGCGGGGTTTTTGCTTCTCCCTGGTGTCGGGCGCCACCGGCGAAAACATCGCCAGCAGCTTTTCGATCAGTTCGCGCGATTTCCAGAACAGCCGGAAGGCTTCGTCGAAGACAGGATGATCCTCGTGCCTGGACACCAGCACGGCATGCAGCGTCCAGTAGAAATCGTCGCGCGAGCCGATGCCGGCGGCGAGCACCGCCTCGATCGCATCCTTGACCGAGGCCGGCCCGACGCGCATGCCTGATTTGCGCAAGGTGCGGGCGAAATAGACGATGTTGTCTGCTATGCGCCCGTCTTCCGTCGCTTCTCTGGGGTCGGCCACTTTGGGGTAGGCACCCGGCGCCTTCACTATTCTACTCCGCCGCCGCAAGCTCGGCCTTGACCTCGTCGAGGATGCGCCGGCCCTCGCCCGCGCCGATGCGGGCAATGTCGTCCTGGTACTTCAGCAAAACGCCGATTGTGTCGGATACGGTCTCCGGATCGAGCGCCACCTTGTCGAGTTCGGTCAGCGCGCCGGCCCAGTCGATGGTTTCGGCAACGCCCGGCGCCTTGAACAATTCGACCTGGCGCAATTTCTGGATGAACGACACCACTTCGGCTGAAAGCCGGCTGTTGGCTTGCGGCACCTTGCGGCGCACGATCTCCAGCTCGCGCTCGGCGTTGGGATAGTCGACCCAATGATAGAGGCAGCGCCGCTTCAGCGCGTCGTGGATTTCGCGGGTGCGGTTGGTGGTGATGATGACGATCGGCGGCTCCTCCGCCTTGATCGTGCCGAGCTCGGGCACCGTCACCTGGAAGTCGGACAGGATCTCGAGCAGGAACGCCTCGAAAGCCTCGTCGGTGCGGTCGAGCTCGTCGATCAGGAACACCGGGGCGGCACCGGCCTTGCCGGTCAGCGCATCGAGCACGGGGCGGCGGATCAGGTATTTTTCGGAGAAGACATTGCGCTCCATGTCGGAGCGGTCGACCGAGCCTGCCGCCTCCTCCATGCGGATCTCGATCATCTGCGCGGCGTAGTTCCACTCGTAGACAGCGGAGGAGACGTCGAGGCCTTCATAGCATTGCAGGCGGATCAGCCGGCGGCCGAGCGCCTGCGCCAGCACCTTGGCGATCTCGGTCTTGCCGACGCCGGCCTCACCTTCGAGGAACAGCGGCCGCTGCATGCGCAGCGAAAGGAACAGGACCGTTGCCAGCGAGCGGTCCGCGACATAGTCCGCACCGGTCAGGAGATCGAGCGTTTCGTCGATCGTCCGCGGCGCGGGGCGCGGTTTCAGCTCGGTCATTCTTTCTCCGTTGACGCCTCTGCTCCGCTTTCCAGCACGTGGTAGTCGCGGGCGTGGTAGATCAGCGGCCGCAAATTATCGCCCATGCGCAGACCTGTCACCTTGCCAAAAAGCACACGATGGGTGGCTAGATCCTTGGTGTCGATCAATTCGCAGTCGAACACGGCGAGAGCGCCCTTCAAGGCCGGGGCGCCTGTCGATATGACGTCCCACTCGCCGAGCGCGAAACGCGCATCGGACGACAGGCCGGTCAGGCCTGAGAACGCCACCGATAGCGGCTGCTGGTGCGAAGCCAATGTGTTCAGCGCAAACCGGCCGTTTTGCACGAACAGCTCGTTCTTGGCATTCTCGCGGTTGAGGCAGACGAGAACTGTCGGCGGCGTGTCCGACACCGAACAGGCGGCGATCACCGTCGTGCCGCGTTTGCCGGCGGGACCGTCGGTGGTCACCACATGGACGTGGCCGGCAAAATGCGCCATCGCGTCGCGATAGGCCTGCGGCCCTATGTCGTTCAACTTCAGCACCGATGATTTTCCATAAGCGGGAATCCAAGCGTTATATATGGCGGTACACAATAGGCCACAAGCGAAGTGCTTGACGCCAATCCGCAAATTCGCGTGTTGCGCCTGGGGCGGGCAGCCTTTAGGTCTTGGCGCAAGAGACGCTGGAAGCATGCGACCGGCACGGAGGAATTCTTCGTCAGAATGCGACCCCTAACAGCTGTAATAGCGGCACTGCTCTGGCAGTTGCCGGCAAGCGCGGGCGCTGAGACGCTGCTTGTCGGCGTCGCCGCGCCCCTGTCCGGTCCATCGGCGATCCTCGGCAAGCAGATCGAGGCGGGCGCTGGCCTGGCAGCGGAAGCCAACGGCGCCGAGATCAAGACGGTCGACGATGCCTGCACCGCCGATGGCGGCGCTGCCGCCGCCAGGGAGTTCGCCGCGGCGAAGGTCAACATCGTCGTCGGCTTCCTCTGCACCGAGGCCATCCAGGCGGCGCTGCCGATCCTGAAGGACGCCAACATACCGGTGATCACCGTCGGCGTGCGGACCGAAAGCCTGACCGACCGCCGCGCCAAGACCGGCTGGCCGGTCTATCGGCTGGGGCCGCGCGGCGATGATGAGCGCAATGCGGTGGCCACCATCCTCACCAGGCTGTGGCAGAACGAACTGTTCGCCATCGTCGATGACGGCACCATATACGGCCGCGAGATCGCCGAGACGCTGCGGGCAGCAGCCGAGCAGGCGGCGCTGAAGCCGGTGTTCACCGACACATTCCGGCCGCAACTCGACAACCAGATCGGGCTGATCGGTCGGCTGAAGAAGGCCGGCGCGACGCATGTCTTTGCCGGCGGCGACGGCGACGACATCGCGATCATGGGCCGTGACGCCAGCCAGCTCGAGGCCGGCATTATTTTTGCCGGCGGCGAGAATTTGCGCACACCGCCCGGCGACGTGCCTTACGCCGTCGGCACACTGATGATCGCGCCGCCGGAATGGGCCGATGTCGCCGACCCCAAGGTGTTGGCGGCATTTGCGACCAAAAACATCGCGCCGGACGGCTACACATTGCCGGCCTATGCCGCGGTGGAAATAGCCAAGGCGGCCTCTGCGGCAGCCGAGACCTCTGGCAAGCCGCTGGCCGACGCGCTCACCGGGCATGATTTCACCACCGCGATCGGTCCGCTGCGTTTCGACGACAAGGGCGATCTGAGCCAAAACCTCTACCGCGCCTTCCGCTTTGACGGCACACGTTTCGTGCCGGCGGAGACGAATTGATGTTTCGCACCGGGCTGCGCAATCTGATCACCGATGTCGCCGGCCTGCGGGTCGGCAACGCCAGCGCTGCCAGGCTGAAATCGGGCGTTACGACCGTGCTGTGCGACGAACCGGCGGTGGGGGGCGTGCAGATCCTCGGCGGCGCGCCAGGCACGCGTGAAACCGACCTGCTCGAACCGCATAATTCCATCGAGGCGGTGCATGCCGTGGTGCTTTCGGGTGGCTCGGCCTTCGGCCTCGACGCCGCCTCCGGCGTGCAGGCTGCATTGCGCGAAAAGGGCATCGGCGTCGATGTCGGCGGCTTTCGCGTGCCGATCGTGCCGGCGGCGATCCTGTTCGACCTGCGCAATGGCGGCGACAAGGATTGGGGTCGCTATCCGCCCTACCGCGACCTCGGCTATGAGGCGGCGCAAAATGCTATCACCGACTTTCCGCTCGGCACCGTCGGCGCCGGTACCGGCGCGCTCAGTTCCGGGCTGAAGGGTGGCCTGGGCTCGGCCTCGACCGTGCTCGACAACGGCGTCACCATCGGCGCGCTGGCCGCCGCGAACCCGACCGGCTCGGTGACGATAGCGCGGACGCGTTATTTCTGGGCCGCACCGTTCGAGATCGGCGATGAGTTCGGCGGACTTGGCTATCCCTCGCCGATGCCCGACGACGCCAGGCGGATCCTTTTGAAATACCGCGACAGGCGTGTGGGTGGGACGGGCGAGGCCGGCGGCAACACCACCATCGCCGTCATTGCCACCGACGCCGTGCTGACCAAGGCGGCGGCCAAACGGCTGGCCATATCGGCGCATGACGGCTTCGTGCGCGCCATCTGGCCGGTGCACACGCCGGCCGACGGCGATCTGGTGTTCGCGCTGGCAACCGGCAAGAGTGGCATCGAGCTTGGCGCCGACGAAGCCGTCGACTTCTTTGCCGCCGCCGGCGCCACCATGGCGCGTGCCATCAGCCGCGGCATCCATGCCGCGACGCCGGCCGATGGCGATCTGTTTCCGGTGTGGTCGTCGCGCTAGGCGCGTAATCCGATCAGGTCGGGTCGGATTTTTCTTCCTCGAAGCTGACCGCAACGTCCGAATTCGCCGACAGCCAGACCTTTTTGCCATCGACCTCGGCCAGCAGACTCAAGGGAATGTAGTGGTGATGGCCTTTGTGCCGACCCATGCCGCTGTCGGCCTTGGTCAGCTTGATCCGGTCGCCCTCGACCTTGTCGACGGTGCCGAGATGAACGCCGTCGGCGCCGACCACTTCCATATGTTCGCGAATCTTGCTGGCCTCGGTCATGGGGAGTTCTCCTTTTGAAAGCGATCGACGATAACAAACAGAGGCGCAATTGGATGCATCGCCTTTTGCATAGCACGATGTTTTGACTGTCTCATGATAGGGAACGATCGAACCATGGCGGCCGGAGCGGAACCCCGATGCGAAATCTTGTCCTGATTGGCGTTTGCCTGCTGGTGCAGCTGGCATCTGGCATCGCCGCCCGGGCGGGCGATGTCGCCGAACTCGAAATTCTAGGTTTCACCAGAGACGGCGGCGTCTTCGCCTTCGAGGAATACGGCGTCGCGGACGGATCGGGCTTTCCCTATGCCAACCGCTATTACATCGACACTGCCGACGACACGTTCCTGAAGGGCACGCCGATCCGTGTCCGGCTGGAGGACGAGACCGCCTCGCTCGACACGGCCCGTCTCCAGGCAAGGCAAAAAGGCGAAGTCATCATTGCCCAGGCCGAGCTTACCGCAAACCGCGGCATTACCGCCGGCTTCAATCCTGTGACCGAACTGTCGGCCGACCCGTTCCGCATGGTGGTCAACCCGCGGCCGATCTTCTCGCCGGTCGACCCGCCGCTGGAATTCCGGCTCGACGAGATCGGCATGAACAATACGGCAGGCTGTGAGAGCCAAGGCGAGATCAACGGTTTTCGCCTGCTGCGCATCGAGGCCAGGGATGGCGGCCAGACGCATCTGTTACATGAAGACAAATCGATCCCGAAAAGCCGCGGCTGCCCGAACGGCTACCGGATCGGCGCGGTGCAGACGTTTTCGATGGACAGTATCAGCACCTATGCGGTGCTGATCGCGGTGCGCCAATACGGCTTCGAAGGGCCGGATTTTCGCTGGATCGCCGTGACCGGCCGCCTGTGACAGCGCTCGATCAACCCAGCTGGCGCCAGCGCGCTGGCGCCCGTGTCCGCCGCGCCGTGCCATCGTCGCCTGCGGCTCTTCTCGGCGCCTTGCTGTGGGCGATGGCC
The DNA here is from genome assembly GCF_016836705.1 of Mesorhizobium caraganae. Taxonomy (GTDB): domain Bacteria; phylum Pseudomonadota; class Alphaproteobacteria; order Rhizobiales; family Rhizobiaceae; genus Mesorhizobium; species Mesorhizobium caraganae. The sequence goes on from NZ_JAFCGY010000013.1 coordinate 52,198, forward strand.
ATGGGCGCCAGCGCGCTGGCCGGCCTTTGGCTCGACAATTGGGAGACGCCGGAAAAGATCCGGTTCGTCGTCCTGCTCTATGCCATGGGCGCAGCACTTGCCTTCCCCTTCGGCCTGTTTGCGGCGCGGCTGCTCTCGCTCGGCCGGGCGTCGGAAGTGGCGTTTGCCGCCGCCTTCATCTGCCTGCTTGCCACGACACTCGCCTTCACTGGCGGGCTGTTTGCCCTGCAATACCGCTCCTACTACGCCGAATGGCACGCCGAGGCTTTCACCGTCCTCTGGGCGTTCGAACTGGTGTTCACCTCGCTGACGGCGCTGTACCAGTTCGTGGTGCTGGGCGTGCGGCTCTATTTTCCACTCGGATTCATCGCGCTTGCCGTCGCCAGCGTGTGGTTTGCGCACCAGCAGCGTTGAGCATTTGGTCCGCCTCTGTTAGGAGGCGGACTTAACCACCGACATATCAGGACTGACGGATGATCCCTCGCTATTCCCGGCCGGAAATGGTCGCCATCTGGTCGCCGGAAACCCGCTTCCGCATCTGGTTCGAAATCGAGGCCCATGCCTGCGATGGGCTGGCTGAGTTGGGCGTCATCCCCAAGGAAGCTGCCAAGACCATCTGGGAAAAGGGCAATGCGGCCAAATTCGATGTCGGCAAGATCGACGAGATCGAGGCCGTCACCAAGCATGACGTCATTGCCTTCCTCACCCATCTCGCCGAATTCGTCGGACCGGACGCCCGTTTTATCCACCAAGGCATGACCTCGTCGGACGTTCTCGACACTTGCCTTGCGGTGCAGCTCAGCCGCGCCAGCGACATATTGCTCGCCGATCTGGATGGCCTGCTCGCCGCGCTGAAGCGCCGCGCCTTCGAGCACAAGGACACCGTCACCATCGGCCGCAGCCACGGCATTCACGCCGAGCCGACCACCTTCGGCATCAAGCTGGCGCAAGCCTATGCCGAGTTCTCGCGCTGCCGCGAGCGGCTGGTGCACGCGCGGGAGGATATCGCGACCTGCGCCATATCGGGCGCGATCGGCACCTTTGCCAACATCGACCCCTATGTCGAAGAGCATGTGGCTAAAAAGCTGGGGCTGAAGCCGGAACCGGTGTCGACGCAGGTCATCCCGCGCGACCGCCACGCCATGTTCTTCGCCACGCTCGGCGTCATCGCCTCGTCGGTCGAGCGGCTGGCGACCGAGATCCGGCATCTGCAGCGCACCGAGGTGCTGGAAGCGGAAGAGTATTTTTCCCCGGGTCAAAAAGGCTCGTCGGCCATGCCGCACAAGCGCAATCCGGTGCTGACCGAAAACCTCACCGGCCTTGCCCGCATGGTGCGCTCCATGGCGCTGCCGGCGATGGAGAATGTGGCGCTCTGGCACGAGCGTGATATCTCGCACTCGTCGGTCGAGCGCATGATCGGACCGGACGCGACGGTGACGCTGGATTTCGCGCTGTCGCGGCTGACCGGCGTCGTCGACAAATTGCTGGTCTATCCCGACAACATGCTGAAGAACATGAACAAGTTCCGCGGCCTGGTGCATTCGCAGCGCGTGCTTCTGGCGCTGACGCAGGCCGGCGTATCACGCGAGGACGCATACCGTCTGGTACAGCGCAACGCCATGAAGGTGTGGGAACAAGGCGCTGATTTCCTTGAAGAATTGCTGGCCGACAAGGAGGTCACCGCAGCGCTGCCCGAAGCCGAGATCCGCGAGAAATTCGACCTTGGCTACCACACCAAACATGTCGACACGATCTTCAAGCGGGTTTTTGGGGAAGCTTAGCTTCCTTCTCCCCGTCACTATACGGGGAGAAGGTGCCGGCAGGCGGATGAGGGGCGGCGCGAACTTTTGCGATGATCGAAACCGCTCACGCGTGACAATCTCAGAACGTTTGCGCTGCCCCTCATTGCCCTGCCGGGCATTTCTCCCCGTATAGTGACGGGGAGAAAGACGATTTCGCCGCCCGCTTTCGCCAACCGCCAACGTTGTCTAATCAAGCCTTGCCGGGAACCGTCCTGATCACCGTGCCCCACGGATCCTCGCGGCTCGTTTCCTTGGTCACATTGTCCGACCGCATCTCGACCCAGGCGAGGCCGGCGCGCGATGGATCGCGGCGGCCGGCGCCTGAACTATGCCAGGCATTGGCGCCAATATGGTGGTGGTAGCCGCCGGACGACAGGAACACGGCCTGACTGCCATATTTGGCGACCGTGTCGAAGCCGAACTCCTGGTGCCACCAGGCTTCGGCGTCCTCCGGCCGGCCGACGCGCAGGTGGACATGGCCCACAATGCTGTTTTCCGGGGCGCCCTGCCAGCCGGCGTCACCGGCCGGCACGCTGACAGCCACGGCAGCCAGGTTCAGCCGCTCGGTCGCCATAGCGATCTTGTCGCCGTTCCACTTCCACTCCTCCGGCAGGCGGTCTCTATAGATTTCAATGCCGTTGCCTTCGGGGTCAGTCAGGTACAGCGCCTCGCTGACCAGATGGTCGGAGGCGCCCTCGATGCGGATCTTGTTGGCGGCGGCATGGTTGATCCAGCGGCCGAGATCGGCGCGGCTGGGCAGCAGGAAAGCGGTGTGGAACAGGCCGGCGCTGCGCGGATCGTCCGGCTTGGCCGCCGCGTCAGGCTCGATGACCAGCAACGGGCGATCGGCGGCGCCCAGCGTGATGGCGCCGTCGGCACGGCTCAACTCCTGCAAGCCGACAACGGCACGGTAATAGGCTGCGAGGCTTTCGGCGTCGCGCGCCTTCAGGCCAACGCGTGACACACTGACGGGGGTAGTCGCGGCAAAAGGCAGTTCGCTCATAAAACTCTCCATTCGGCGCGCTGTCCAAGGCGCCTCAGCAATTCTGTCGATGGTCCCGATCCGACATCTCAGATCGTCTATCCCGATCGTTCACACAAGACGGAAAGAATCGAACAGGTTGTTCACAATTGTGACGCACCTCATGCATCGACATGGTTGCACGAGACGGAGCCGCTCGCTATCTCAGCGGCATGAAAGTCAAAGACGCAGATATCTTGATCGTGCCGGGCTACACCAATTCAGGCCCGGAACACTGGCAGACACGCTGGCAGTCCAAACTGTCGACGGCGCGCCGGGTCGAGCAGGCCGAATGGTCGAAGCCGGTGCGCGAGGACTGGACAGCGAGCGTGGCGAACGCCGTCAACGAAGCCGAGCGGCCGGTGGTGATCGTTGCCCATTCGCTGGGCGTGGCAGCCGCGGTGCAGGCCATTCCGCAATTCAGGAAGCCGGTCGCCGGCGCGTTTTTTGTCGCGCCTCCCGATGTCGCCAATCCGGAGATAAGGCCGAGGCACCTGATGACCTTCGGCCCCTATTCGCGCGAGCCGCTGCCCTTCCGGTCCATCGTGATTGCCAGCCGCAACGATCCGTTCTGCGCCTTCGAGGTTGCCGAGGACATTGCCGGCGCCTGGGGTTCGCTGTTCATCGATGCCGGCGAAACCGGTCACCTCAATGAGGACGCCGGCTTCGGCCCGTGGCCCGAGGGATCGATGACCTTCGCCAAGTTCCTGACCGACCTCAAGGCCTGACCGGCTCAGAGGCAAGGCACTAAGCCTTAGCCCTTGATCGAATCGTTCATGCTCTTGATCAGGGTTTTTGCGCCGAGTGAAATCAGCGCGTGGTCCGAGCCCATCGCCAGCAGCCGGTAGCCCATTGCCACGACGCGGCCGGCTATCGCCGGCTCGACGACGTAGATGGCGGCATGCTTGCCAGCCTTGCGTGTCCGCTCGGCGATGGAGGCGACGGTTTCCATCATGCTTTCCAGCGTCGAGTTGATGGTGGCGCCGTTCGACCAGGCGATCGAGAAATCCGATGGACCGAGGAAGATGCCGTCAATGCCGGGCGTATCGAGAATGCCGTCCAGCGCATCGAGCGCGGCGCGCGTTTCGACCATGGCGAAGGCCATGGTGCGCTGATTGGTGTCGCGCAGCCACTCGGCATGGTCGCCCTTGCCGTGGCGCGGAAAGGCATAGGTCGGACCCCAGGAGCGTTCGCCGAGCGGCGGGTATTTCATGGCGGCGGCGAACAGTTTTGCATCGGCCACCGAGTTCACCATTGGCGCAATTACCGCCTCGGCGCCGAAATCGAGCGCACGGCTGGCCATGTCGAAGCGCCCGACCGGAATGCGCACCAGCGCCGGCTTGTTGGCTGCGAGCACCGGCACCAGGCCGCGCAAGACCGAGTCTTCGTGGTGTCCGCCATGCTGCATGTCGAGCGTGACGGCGTCAAAACCCTGCTTGGCGATGATTTCGACCGTCAAAGCGTCCGGAACCCCGGACCAGGCGGTGAACAGCGTTTCATCCGCCGCCAGGCGTGATTTCAGGGACATCGGCGCTTTTCCTTGTTGGCACGGGCCCATCAGCAGGCCTGCGCGCAGTTTCAGCCGGAAAAGGCTGAAAAGGCAAAGAAAAACCGCCCGGCTGGGCCGGGCGGTCGATTGGTCCAGAAGTGGCTGGAATCAGGTGTTCTTGATCTGCTCGATCGCCTGCGCCATCAATTCGTCCATGGTGCGGCGGATCTGATGGTCGGACTGGTCGACGCCGGCGGCGTCGAAATCCTTGCGGATCTTGCGGAACACGTCGTGATCGCCGGCTTCCTCGATGTCGGAAACAACCACTTCCTTGGCATAGGCGTCAGCGTCAGCGCCGGACTTGCCCAGCTTTTCGGCGGCCCACAGGCCAAGCGCCTTGTTGCGGCGTGCGGAGGCCTTGAAGCGAAGTTCTTCGTCGAAGGCGAATTTGCGCTCAAAACCCTCTTCGCGGTCTTTCATGCTGCTCATGGCTTCCCTCCGGTGAAATCGATTCGCGTTGGCGGTGGATATGTGTGTTGCCGCAGCACAAACCAAAAGGGCGCGGGTCGGTCAATATGCTACATCACTTGCTGCGCTGCGGCATTTCATTCCTGAAACCGGCCAACGAGAAGGATTTGCCGATTGAGCAAACGCTGTGATTGGGATAGACCCGGCATTGAACCCCACCCGTCGCCGTCCTAATTTAGGCAGACGGACAGGAACTGGTCGCTTGCCGCCTGCCCGCAAATCCAGAGAAAAAATCAGATGAAAAATCGCCGCCGCATTTATGAAGGCAAGGCCAAGATCCTCTATGAGGGACCAGAACCGGGCACGCTGATCCAGTTCTTCAAGGATGATGCGACCGCGTTCAATAAGAAGAAACACGAGGTCATCGACGGCAAGGGCGTGCTCAACAACCGCATTTCCGAGTACATCTTCAATCATCTGAACCGCATGGGCATTCCGACCCACTTCATCCGCCGGCTCAACATGCGCGAGCAGTTGATCAAGGAAGTCGAGATCATTCCGCTCGAAGTGGTGGTGCGCAATGTCGCCGCCGGTTCGCTGTCCAAGCGCCTCGGCATCGAGGAAGGCACCGTTCTGCCGCGCTCGATCATCGAATTCTATTACAAGGCCGATGCACTCGACGACCCGATGGTGTCGGAAGAGCATATTACCGCTTTCGGCTGGGCGAGCCCGCAGGAGATCGACGACGTCATGGCGCTCGCCATCCGCGTCAACGACTTCCTCTCCGGCCTGTTCATGGGCGTCGGCATCCAGCTCGTCGACTTCAAGATCGAATGCGGCCGCCTGTTCGAGGGTGACATGATGCGCATCGTCGTTGCCGACGAGATCTCGCCGGATTCGTGCCGGCTGTGGGACGTGGCAACGCAGGACAAGCTCGACAAGGACCGTTTCCGCCGCGACATGGGCGGCCTCGTCGAAGCCTATCAGGAAGTCGCCCGCCGCCTCGGCATCATGAACGAGAACGAGCCGCCGCGCCCGACCGGCCCGGTGCTTGTCGCCTCGACCGAAGGCATCAAAGGCAAGCCGCACTAAACCCATACTCGAACAGGAACCTGTCCAGCATGATCAAGGCCCGCATCACCGTCACCCTCAAGAACGGCGTGCTCGACCCCCAGGGAAAAGCCATAGAGCACGCCCTGTCCGGCCTGGGTTTCGGCGGCGTCGGCCAGGTGCGGCAAGGCAAGGTGTTCGATCTCGAGCTTGCCGAGACCGACAAAGCCAAGGCCAAGGCAGATCTCAAGGCGATGTGCGACAAGCTGCTGGCGAACACGGTGATCGAGAATTACGCGGTGGAGATCGCCTGATATGAAATCCGCCGTCGTTCTCTTGCCAGGACTCAATCGCGACCGTGACATGATCGCGGCGCTGACCAAGATCTCCGGCCAGGCGCCGGCCACCGTCTGGCAGACAGACACTGAAATCCCCGATGTCGACCTGATCGCCATCCCCGGCGGCTTCTCCTTTGGCGACTACCTGCGCTGCGGCGCCATTGCCGCGCGCATGCCTGTCATGCGGGCGGTGGCGGAAAAGGCGGCCAAGGGCGTCATGGTCATCGGCGTCTGCAATGGGTTCCAGATCCTGGTCGAGGCCGGCCTGTTGCCCGGTGCGCTGATGCGCAATGCGTCGCTGAAATTCGTCTGCCGGCAGGTGAAGCTCGAAATCGCCAACGCCAACACCATGTTCACCCGCCGCTATCAGCCGGGTCAGATCATCCGCACCCCGGTGGCGCATCATGACGGCAATTATTTTGCCGATGCCGACACGCTTGCCCGCCTCGAAGGCGAAGGACAGGTGGTGTTTCGTTATGCCGAAGGCACCAATCCCAACGGCTCGATCAACGACATTGCCGGTATCATCAGCGAAAAGGGCAATGTGCTCGGCCTGATGCCGCATCCGGAAAACCTGATCGAGGCCGCGCATGGCGGAAGCGATGGCCGCGCGCTGTTCGAAGGCGCGCTCGGCATCGCCGCCTGATATCCTTTTTCGAAATTCCTTTCAAAGCGATTGACCATGAGACTGACGATTGCCCGGATGGCTCTCCTGACCGCCGCCGGCTTGGCGTTGGCGTCCTGCCAGTCCAGCCCGAAGAGCGCGCCGGCGCCTGCGGGCAAGAGCGCTTCGCTGCTGGCCATGGAGCAGGTGGCGATATCAGCCCACAAATGCTGGATTGCCAGCAAGGATCCCGCCTTCAAGTCGTACCAGATGGCCAATGAGCTGAATTCGTTCAGCGGCACGCCGCGCTTCCTTCTGGTTCCTGCCAAGCATTATGGCGGCAAGCCCTTGCTGGTCGTCCAGGCGCAAGGCAATTCCAGCCGCATCGACGTGTTCGGTCCGCTGATGGACGATCCGCTCGGCGCTCGCATCGGCTCCGACATTGCGCGCTGGCAGACAGGCAATCCCTCGTGTAACGCGGCCGCCTGACGCCATGGGCCGCTTCCTGCAGATGGCGGGATTGGTCATTGGCGTGGTCGGGCTTGTCCTGCAAGCCTGCATCACCATCCCGGCGTCGATGGAAGCTGGCCGTAGTTTTCTCGGCTCGATCATCTTTCTGTTCAGCTTCTTCACCATCCTGGCCAACATCGGCGCAGTGCTGGTCCACACCTCGCTGCTGTCACCCAGCGGCTATGCCTGGCTGCCCGCCTTTGCCGGACCGCGGATGCGCGCAGGGGTCGCGGTTTCCATTGCGTTGGTCTTCATTGTCTATGCCACGGTTCTGGCACAGCTCTGGCAGCCGCAGGGCCTGTTCCTGCTCTGCGACGTGCTGCTGCATTATGTGACGCCGGTGCTGTTCGTGCTGTGGTGGCTGTTGGCGGGTGCCGACGGCAGGACACGCTGGAGCGACATCTCTTGGTGGATGACCTATCCGATCGCCTATCTCGCCTATGCGCTGGCGCGGGCGCCGATCGCGGGCGAAGTGCCCTACCCATTCCTCGACGTCGCGAAGAATGGCGTGACCAGCGTCGCGCTTGCGGCGCTGGCCGTCACCGGCGTTTTTCTGGTGCTGTGTATCCTCGCCGTGCTTGCCGACAAGGGCATATCACGCATGAGAACATCCGGCGCGCGCCGCTGACCGAACTAAGGTTCAGTCCCAGAACGGCCGGATTCCTTCGCGGTGGGCGTCGCCTCGCGAAACACCGATATCCCTAAGCTGCTCGTCGGTCATTTCCAGCAGGGTCAGGCGGCCGCGGCGGCGCTCGATCAGCGCGTCGATCCATCGCGCCAGCGACCTGACGACATAGACCACGCGGCTGACAAAGCCTCGCCGGCCCGACGGGCGCGGCCCCACCAGTTCAATGCCCGCGCAGCGGATTGTCTCTGTTGTATCCATTGTCTTTCTGCCAAGGTTGCAAATTGTACCCATTTCGATACGGCGCTGATATGTATTGACTCCTAATCCGGTGCAATATACAAAATTGTCACCATGACAAATTGGCTTCCTGATCTCACCACCGGTTCCGGCCCGCTCTATCAGCGCCTTGCCGACAGCATCGAGTCCGACATCGACAAGGGCATCATCGATGCAGGGGCAAAACTGCCGCCCCAGCGCGATCTCGCCTATGACATCGGCACCACGGTCGGCACGATCGGCCGGGCCTATCAGTTGCTGCGCGAACGAGGGCTGGTGAGCGGCGAGGTCGGACGCGGAACCTATGTGCTGGCCCAGCAATCGGAAGCGGCGAGCCCCGAATTCGCCGAGCCCGCTGTGCAAGGCACGCGCTATGTCGATGCGCCGGCCGGCAAATTGCGCTTCGACAGCACGGCCGCGCCCGACATCGGCCAGGGCGCTATTGTCGCCGACATGCTTTTGCGCACGGTGCAGGACTATCCGCACGAGATTTCAAGCTACACCAGGGATTTTCCGGAGCGCTGGTTCGAGGCCGGCGCGCGCTGGCTGTCGCGCAATTCGTTCCGCCCGGCGGTCGAGACCATCGTTCCGACGCTCGGCACCCATGCCGCTGTCATGGCGGCGATCGCGGCGCTGACCACGCCCGGCGACTATGTCGCCTTCGAGCACCTCACCTATTCGCAGATCGCCCGCAGCGCCGGGCTGATCGGGCGGCGCATTGCACTGGTGGCATCGGACGAGGAAGGCCTCGATCCCGAGGATTTCGAACGCGTCTGTGCGCAAAAACACCCGAAAATGATCTTCCTGATGCCGACGGTGCAGAACCCGACGCTGGCGATCCTGTCGGTTTCGCGCCGTGAGGCGATCGCCCGCGTCGCGCGCGAGTACAATGTCATCCTCATCGAGGACGATCTCTATGGCGGCTTGACCGACGATTCGACACCGCTGCTCGCCGAATATGCGCCCGAGCGCACCATCGTTGCCGGTGGCCTGTCGAAATCGGTCGCGGCAGGCGTCCGCGGCGGCTGGCTCTCCTGCCCGCCCGCCTATCGCCATCGCATCCGCGTCGCCCACAAGATGATGACCGGCGGCATGCCGTTCCTGCTGGCGGAGGTGAATGCGCGGCTGGTGCTGTCCGGGCAGGCCGGCGACATCCGCCGGCGCAGCATCGCCGAAATCGCCGCCCGCATCGCCATCGTGCGCGAGACTTTGGCCGGCTTCGCCTTCAAGTCACACGACAGCGTGCCCTTCGTCTGGCTCACCTTGCCCGATCCCTGGCTGTCCGGCACCTTCCGCAGTGCATGCCTCGAAAATGGCGTGCTCCTCGACGACGAGGACGAGTTCAAGGCGGGGCGCTCCGAGCAGGTTTTCCACGGTGTTCGTTTCGGTGTCTCGCAGCCAAGGCGGCGCGAGGACATTGCCGGCGGCGTCGCGGTGATCCGCCGGCTGCTGGAGGAAGGCCGCGCCGGCTACGACAGGTCTTCCTGACCCGTTGAGGCTTAACTGGTGCTCGCGGCCCTGGCCTCGGTCAGCCCTCTGCCTTGAAGTTTTTGGCTTCCCTCGCGCCCTTTTCCTTGCCGTGCTTCTCGGCCAGGTCCTTGGCTTGTTGCGGCGAAACGTCGGTGATCTCGGCAAGATGCATAGCTTCCTTGTCCGAGAGGCGATTGTCTTTCTTGCCTTGCTTGGTGGCCATATCCAGATCTCCTGATTGATTGGAGACCTAACGGCCGGAATGCCATAGCGTTCCCCGACGGGCTCCGCTGCCCCCTCGCCTTGTGGCTTTCCGGCGTTTTTCGTCGGCGGATGGGGTGTATCACGCCAAAGCTTGCGTTAAGAGGGGACTCAGAAATCCCCCTCTCCCATGGATACCAATCGCTGCCCATGACCATTTCCAATTCCGTGCCAATCACTCCGGAACTCATTGCCGCGCACGGGCTGAAGCCCGACGAATACCAGCGCATCCTCGATCTGGTCGGGCGCGAGCCGAGCTTTACCGAACTCGGCATCTTCTCGGCGATGTGGAACGAACACTGCTCCTATAAATCCTCGAAGAAATGGCTGCGCACGCTGCCCACCACCGGGCCGCAGGTCATCCAGGGTCCCGGCGAGAATGCCGGCGTAGTCGATATCGGCGACGGCGACTGCGTCGTCTTCAAGATGGAGAGCCATAACCACCCCTCCTACATCGAGCCCTATCAAGGTGCGGCGACCGGCGTCGGCGGCATTCTGCGCGACGTCTTCACCATGGGCGCGCGGCCGATCGCGGCGATGAACGCACTGCGCTTCGGCGCGCCCGACCATCCCAAGACGCGACATCTGGTCTCCGGCGTGGTTTCCGGCGTCGGCGGCTACGGCAATGCCTTCGGCGTCCCGACGGTTGGCGGCGAGGTCAATTTCGACGCTCGCTACAACGGCAACATCCTGGTCAACGCCTTTGCCGCCGGCCTTGCCAAGACCGATGCGATCTTCCTGTCGGAAGCCAAGGGGGTCGGCCTGCCGGTCGTCTATCTCGGCGCCAAGACCGGACGCGATGGCGTCGGCGGCGCCACCATGGCCTCGGCCGAATTCGACGACAAGATCGACGAGAAGCGCCCGACCGTGCAGGTCGGCGATCCCTTCACCGAAAAGTGCCTGCTCGAGGCCTGCCTGGAGCTGATGGCATCGGGTGCCGTCATCGCCATCCAGGACATGGGTGCGGCCGGCCTCACCTGCTCGGCGGTCGAAATGGGCGCCAAGGGCGACCTCGGCATCGAACTTCAGCTCGACCAGGTGCCGGTGCGCGAAGAGCGCATGAGCGCCTATGAGATGATGCTCTCGGAAAGCCAGGAGCGCATGCTGATGGTGCTGCGCCCCGAGAAGGAAAAGGAAGCCGAAGCGATCTTCCACAAATGGGGCCTCGACTTCGCCATCGTCGGCAAGACCACCGACGATCTGCGCTTCCGCGTCATCCACCAGGGCGACGAGGTCGCCAATCTGCCGATCAAGGACCTTGGCGACAAGGCGCCGGAATATGACCGCCCCTGGGTCGAGCCGAAGAAGCCGGCGGCATTGGCGGCCGGCGATGCGCCGAAGGCCGATGTCGCCGACGCGCTGCTGAAGCTGCTCGGCGGGCCGGATTTGTCGTCGCGGCGCTGGGTGTGGGAGCAGTATGATACGTTGATCCAGGGCAATTCGCTGCAACTGCCGGGCGGCGACGCCGGCGTGGTGCGCGTCGAAGGCCATCCGACCAAGGCGCTTGCCTTCTCCTCCGACGTCACACCGCGCTATTGCGAGGCCGACCCCTATGAGGGCGGTAAGCAGGCGGTGGCCGAATGCTGGCGCAACCTGACCGCCACCGGCGCGCTGCCGCTGGCGGCGACCGACAACCTCAATTTCGGCAATCCGGAGCGGCCGGAGATCATGGGTCAGCTGGTCGGCGCGGTGAAAGGCATTGGCGATGCCTGCCGCGCGCTCGGCTTCCCGATCGTGTCGGGCAATGTCTCGCTCTACAACGAGACCAACGGCCAGGGCATCCTGCCGACGCCGACCATAGGCGGCGTCGGGCTGATCGCCGACTGGTCGAAGATGACGCGCATCGGCTTTGCCGCCGAGGGCCAGATGATCGTGCTGGTCGGCGCGCCGGCGACATGGGGCAGCCATCTCGGCCAGTCCGCCTATTTCAGAGACATTCATGGCCGTACCGACGGCCCACCGCCGCCGGTCGACCTCGCGCATGAGAAGCGTGTCGGCGACCATGTGCGCGCCCTGATCGCGTCGGGCGTGGTGACTGCCGCGCATGACCTTTCGGATGGCGGCCTCGCCGTGGCGCTGGCCGAAATGGCGATGGCGTCCGGCATCGGCGCCACCATTCCGGGCCTTGCCGGCACCGACCCGATCCCGGTCTGGTTCGGCGAGGACCAGGGCCGCTATCTCCTGACGCTGTCGCTGGATCCGCAGAGCAAGGAATGGGACGCCATCCGCGAGGAGCAGAGCAAGCTCGGCATTTTTGCGCCATGGATCGGCTCGACCGGTGGCAGCGCGCTGAAGCTCGGCGATGCCAGGGCGATCCCGGTCAGCGAATTGACCGCCGCCCATGAAGGCTGGTTCCCGCGCTTCATGGACAAGGCCAGTTGAGCAGACTGGCTGCCCGGACGCTGATCGCTGTCGTCTTCTGGCCGTCGCTGTTCTTCTTCTGGTTCCTCGGCCCGTTCGTCTTTTTCCTGCTGTCGACGACCTCAAGCGAGGTCTGTCCGCTGCTGGAAAGACGCGAGCAATTCCTTGAGGCGGCCAATGGCGCGCTTCCGATGCTGGTCCTGCAGAACCTCCTTTATGCGGTTCCGATCATCTGCCTGGTGCTTTGGATCCGGCTTTTGCCGGACCCGGCGCGAGCAAGACATGTTGTCACCTGCATCAAGCTTTTTATTGTTGCAGTGGTCATAGGGGCGCTGTGGGAATATGGCTCGTCGCTGGCCTGCGACGGCTACGGCCAGCCATTCTTCTCGCCATTGTGGCAGATGACCAGCTATCTCCCCCTCGTCAGCCTGGTGATCAACATTCCGCTCTATGTCCTGACCTTCAGCCTTGGCCGGGGGTTCTCGACGCGCGACGACATCACCGAGGATGGTGTGGTCCACCCGCGGCAGGATGGCCCGTAGGTTCTGCGTTGATGGACAGGACGGCTTCAATCCGAGCCGGAAAGGCTTTAGGCTTACGCCCGAGTCACATCGTACAAGCTGCCTAGCCGCCGCCCAGAACAGGATTTTGCCATGGCAATGGATGCCCACGACATCGAAAAACTGATCAAGGCCGGCATTCCGGACGCCAAGGTGACGATCCGCGACCTCGCCGGCGACGGCGATCACTATGCGGCCGAGGTGGTGGCCGAAAGCTTCCGGGGAAAGAGTCGCGTCCAGCAGCATCAGATGGTCTATGACGCGCTGAAGGGCAATATGGGCGGCGTGCTGCACGCGCTGGCCCTGCAGACCAGCGTGCCGGACTGAACTTCCCGGCCGGCGCGGCTCAGATCTTCACCAGCATCGCCGTGAGGTACATGAAGCCAACACCGGTCGCCAATCCGGCCATCGCACCCGGCGCGAACACTGCGCGTGTGCCGTCGGCCCGCTGACGCATCTGCATCGACACGAGTTCGACGATCACTTGCAGGATTGCTCCCGCGCCGACCGCCAGCGCCAGCGCCGACCATTGCGGGGCATAAGCAAGGCTGCCGATCCATAGGCCGACGACCGCTGGCCCGCCCGCGAGCAGCGTCAGCGCGGCGAAGGTCCGCAATGGCGGGCGCTGCTTCAGGATCGGGGCGGCAATGCCTATGCCCTCGGTGATGTTGTGCAATGTGAAGCCGAGCACGAGGAAGGTGCCCAGCCCCGCCGCACCCGAAGCGAAGGCGGCGCCAATGGCCAGCCCTTCGCCCAGATTGTGCAGGCCGATGCCGAGCGCGATGAAGGTGGCGAGAGCCAGACCGGTTGGTGTCCCGCTCCGCCGGCCCGCCGCCATCAGCAGCAGAAAACTGGCGGCGGCGGCAAGCACGATCATTGTCGATCCCTGGAACAGGGCGGCTGCCTCGCCGGCCAGTTCGAACGCGTCCTCCAGCGCATCGACGAACAGGAAGGCGAGCAGCCCGACGGTCAGCGACAGCAGAAAGTCCATGCCGGCCTGCCCCACGCCACGAAGCGCTGGGTAGAACATGAGGCCGATCGCCACGGGCAGGATGCCGACGAAGGCGCCAAGCACCGCCTGCGCGACGAAGCTCAGCGAATCGCGCGTCGGCGTCGGCACGGCGACGGCGATCTCGTGCCCGAACGTCGTGCCGGTGCTGGTCACGACGTTGATCGCATGGGCCTCCCCCAGCACCCAGGGATACGGCAGACTGATCCACGCCGTGGCGCCGCGCGCGATCGGACCCGGCGGATCCTGCGTGAACTGCCAGTAGGCATCGTCGACCTGGACCTGCGCGACGGTCATCGGTTCCGACCCGCCGGCCCGGACGAGAACCCGGATGCCGTCGGCCCCCAGGATCGTCCGCTCGAAGGTGAGGTTCTCGACCGGCGGCGCACCGTTGCGGAAGTTCGACAGCAGGTCCGAGGAGACCAGCCAGACGATCGCCAGCCCAAGCACGGCCAGCGGCAACGCGATCCAGGCCAGATAGGCCCAGCTTGAGCGGTTGGCGCGTGTTTCGGCGGAAGGCTGGCTCAGATCGGTCACGACACGGCCTCCACGACGTCGAACATGCCGGACCAACCGAGTTCGGTGAATTCCGACTGGTGGGGATGGAACATGTAGAGGCCCGGTTCGTGCTCCCGGAAATGGAATTCGAGGATGCCGCGCTCAGCCTGGCACTGGGTGATCAGGTCGACGGTCTTGAGCGTGGGGGTGAGCGTCGTGCCCTGATTGTAGTAGTCGAAGAAATTGGCATGCAGGTGGAAGGAATTGATCGGATCGAACTCGACGACGTTGACGAGATAGATGCGGACGGGCGTGTCCTTCAGCACCCGGATCGGCTTTTTCGCATAGGCGTGGGCGACGGTGTTGACGGCGTAGACCTCGTTCTCGTTGTCGAAGTTGGTGTCGAAGGCATTCATGACCATGACGAATTCCTGCCAGCCGGCATTCTCGGGCGTGCCGAGCAGGCGCGAGCGGGCGACCGCCTCGTGCTCCGGATGCCGGGCCGGATCGGGATCGATCACGAAGGCGCCGTACATGCCCTTCTGGATGTGCCGCTTCAGCGGCAGCGCGTGGCAGTGGTAGAGATGACAGCCGAACGGCCTGGCATCGAACTCGTAGACGAACTCCTCGCCTGGCCCGATCGGGCCGGCGCCGGGGACGCCATCCATGCGCGCGGCATGAATGCCGTGAAAATGCATCGAATGCGGGTGCGAGCCCTGGTTGCGGAAGACGATCTTCAGGCGCTCGCCTTCGGTCGCGCGTAAGGTCGGTCCCGGCACGCGGCCATTGTAGGTCCATGCTGGAAACATGATGCCGGGCGCGATCTCGATCTCCTTGTCCTCGGCCGTGACCTCGAAAGTGCGAAGCGTCCGCCCGTCCGGCAGCGTCGACACCGTCCCGGTGTCCCAATCGGTGAGCAGTTTGGATGGATCGAAGCCGTTGCGCGCGTCGTCGACCTCGCCGACCGTGATCATCGCGCCATGGGCCGACAGATGCGCTGGCGGCGCTTCAGCGGCTGCCTGAGGCATCTCGTGGCCGGCGTGGCTTGTCTGCCCGCGAGCGGCACTTGCCGCGACCGCAGTGCCGCCGGCAGCCATAAGGCCACCGGCCAGAAGCAGCCTTCGATCGAGCTTTCGCTCCAGCAAGGATTTCGTCTCGCTCATGCCTGCATCCCTCCATATGCCAGCCAGAATAGCGTATGCTTCAAGATTTAGCTATAGCTATATTCCGGAGAGCGGCCGATCGATGACGAACAGGTAGGCGAAGGTCTTCTTTGGGAAGCTACTCGGTTGCAGGCTTCTTCGCCGAGACCGAGATGATCGGCCCCGCCGGATATTTCCCGCCGACGATCATCCTTTTGCCGTCCGATAGCGCCGAGACCGCACCGTCGAGGAACAGTGCATTGCGGCATTGAAGCGCATCGCGGAACAGCCGCGCGAAGCTGCCGAAGCTCACTTCCGAGCGCGAGATCACCAGCATGACGGTGTTTTCATCGCTCACGCCGACACCATTCCTGATGTAACGCGAGGTGCCATTGGCCTCGAAGCGCGGATGAAGTGCGCCATCGATCACCAGCATCGGGCCGGACTGCGTGGCGAAAGCGACGTCAGGCCTAGCGGCGGCATAGGCGCTGCTCTCCATGATGGCGGCCTTGCCGTCCTTGCCCAACAAAAAGACGCCGTTCGGTTTCAGGAAGAAATTGCCTTCGCCGTCGGCAAGGTTGAGCGGCGATTTTTCGCTGCCGTTCTCGACCAGCAGGCCGACCGGCGACAAATCCTGGTGATACATGCCGCCATTCATGGCGAGCAGCACCGGCCTGCCCTCGCCGGCAACCGCCTTGTCAAAGGCCTCCAGCGAGCCGAAGGGCTTGCCGTCGGCATCAGCATGGAAAACTCCAATGCTGTCGGCTCGAAGATCGATCTCGCAGACGACATAGGTCACCGCCTCGAAAGCGACATTCCGACAGGGTGCGGGCAATTCGCCGCCGACAACCAGCGGTGGCGGCGGCTCCGGGCGTCTCGGCCACCAGATAATGGCTGTCGCCGCCACCAGGATGGCGATCAGAAGGGCGGCGCCATGTCGTTTTTTCATCATCTTCCGGAGGCTGCAATCGGGCGGGATGCTTGGCCCAAGACAGGCGATCCTTTGCGCCATTTCCGCGGCAGCGGCGCAAACATCTTGTTTCGGCCCATCTATGGGTTTATTTGATGGCTATGCTTCGAGCCTGACTCCCACAGGCGTGAAAGGATATTCCATGAGCGGCATCAACGACTACATCGACAGCGAAGTGAAGGGTAACGACGTCGTCCTTTTCATGAAGGGCACGCCCGGTTTTCCGCAGTGCGGGTTTTCCGGCCAGGTGGTCCAGATCCTCGATTACATCGGCGCCGACTATAAGGGCGTCGACGTGCTGACCTCGGCCGAACTTCGCCAGGGCATCAAGGAATACTCGAACTGGCCGACGATCCCGCAGCTCTACGTCAAGGGCGAATTCGTCGGTGGTTGCGACATCATCCGCGAAATGTTCCAGGCGGGCGAACTGCAGACGTTCCTCGTCGAAAAGGGCATCAGCGTCAAAGCTCCCGCCTGATTCTGGGGCGCCTGATTCTGGTTTGAGACCGGGGCAGGCCCGCCTCGGCAACATGTTACCTCCCCTTGGTGGGTGAGGGCGAACCTATGCGCCGGCATGCCGGCGCATATTCGTTTTGAAGATCGGACCCGCCGTGGACCAGCAGTCAGACGCGCCGCAACAGGCAAGCAAATTGCCTATTCCGCGCTGGGAATTCATCGCGCTGTGCGCGGCGCTGATGGCGCTGAACTCGCTGGCCATCGACATCATGCTGCCGGCGCTGCAACAAATCGGCGCCACGCTCGGCGTCGAAAATGAAAACCACCGCCAATATGTCATCACCGCCTACATGCTCGGCTTCGGCGGCGGGCAGCTTTTGTTCGGGCCGATTTCGGACCGGTTCGGACGCCGCGCGCCGCTGGTCGTCGGGCTGGCGATCTATGTCGTGGCGGCGGCGGCCGCTGCCATCGCCCCGTCATTCGCCATCCTGCTGCTGTGCCGGCTGGTGCAAGGCATCGGAGCGGCGGCCACGCGCGTCATCGCGGTGTCGATCGTGCGCGACACGTTCGACGGCCGGCGCATGGCCGAGGTTATGTCGCTGATCTTCATGGTGTTCATGGCCATCCCGGTGATTGCTCCGGGCATCGGCCAGTTCATCATGCTGTTTGCAAGCTGGCACTGGATCTTCATCACCATGGCGGTCGGAGCGCTGATCGTATCGGCGTGGTCGCTGCTGCGGCTGCCGGAAACACTGCGTCCGGAATATAGACGGCCGTTGACAGTATCATCCGTCGTCGGTGGGTTCCGCATCGTGCTCACCAACCGCCTCACGCTCTGCTACGCCTTTGCCAGCACCTTCATCTTCGCCGCGATGTTCGGCTTCATCATCTCCGCGCAGCAGATCTATATCGACATCTTCCATGTCGGCGAGCTGTTCCCGGTGATCTTTGCCGGCGTTGCGGGCGTGCTCGCCTTCTCGAACTACCTCAACTCGCGGCTGGTCGGCCGGGTTGGCATGCGCCGCCTGTCGCAGGGCGCACTGCTTCTCTTTCTCTGCATCAGCCTTGCGTGGCTGGTGGTTTCGCTCGAGATGAATATGCCACTCTGGCTGTTCATCACCTTCTTTGCCTCAGCGATGCTGCCTTTCGGCGGGCTTGGCGCCAATTTCAACGCGCTGGCCATGGAACCGCTTGGCCAGCTCGCCGGCACGGCCGCATCCATTCTGGGCTTCATGCAGACCTTTCTCGGCGCCATCATCGGCGCGCTGATCGGTCAAGCTTTCAATGGGACGGTGACGCCGCTGGCCGCCGGCTTTTGCAGCGTCTCGGTCGCGGCGTTGCTGATGATCCTGATTGCCGAGCGCGGCAAGATGTTCCAGCCGCACAACCCGCCCATTTCAGGGCACGTCACCGACCTGCATTGATTTTGATCTGGAGGCCGGAAGCCTGGCGGCTTAAACGCCAGAGCAGGGTATTGATCCTACTCAGCCCAGAGTTCGCGGCGCAACTCCTGCCAACTTTCCTTGTCCGGCGCGGCGAGGATGCCGCCATCGACATGCGACGGCAAATAGGCGCTGCCGTCGATGCGCGCGCTGTGGCCGCCGGCCTCGGCATGGATCAGCACGCCGGCCAGATGGTCCCACGGCATCAGCTTGTTGTAGACGACGAAATGGGCGTGGCCGCTGGCCAGCAGCCGGTATTCATGCGCCGCGCAGCGATAGCCGAACTGCGACAGCGTCTTGGTCTGGTTGCGCGCCAGAAGCGAGCGTTGCGGCTCGGCCAGATATTGCCAGGAAACCGAACCGGTCATCTGCGAGACGGGCACGGCATCCGCGACGTGCACCTTCTCCAACGCGCCATGCGCATGGCGGATATGGCTGCCGGCGCCCTTGGCGCCGATCAGCCAGTCCTTGCCTACGGGATCATGGATGATGCCGGCCACGGTCTCGCCCTTGACCACGACGCTCAGCATGACGCCGAACAGCGGCACGCCGGAGGCGAAGTTGAAGGTGCCGTCGACCGGGTCGACGACGAAGGCGAGATCGGCATCGCCAAGCCCCTGAAGCAGCGCCGGATTGTCGGAACAAGCCTCCTCGCCAACGATCATCGCCTGGGGGTAGCGCTCGCGCAGCCTTGCCGTGATCAGCCGTTCGGCATTGACGTCGGCCTCGGTCACCAGATCGGCGGCCGAGGTTTTCTGGCGGACGTCACCCTCGCCCAGCCGGCGAAAGCGCGGCATGATCTCGGCCCTGGCTGCATCGGCGAGAAGCTCGGCAAGCCAGTCGATCGCATGGTCGTCAAATGTCATCGGAAAGGTCTTGTCCTGTGCTGGGGCTGCCGTTGAGGGCAGCAAAGTCGAACAGTTTGCGGTCGAGCAGATGCGACGGCCTGGTGTTGGACAGCGCGCGCAGCATCGTGTCCTTGCGGCCCGGCATGCGCTTTTCCAGATCGTCCAGCATCGCCTTCATGGCGTTGCGCTGCAGGCCTTCCTGGCTGCCGCAGAGATCGCAGGGAATGATCGGGAATTTCATCGCGGCGGCGAATTTTTCCAGATCTATCTCGGCGCAGTAGCTCAGCGGCCTCAGCACCATGACGTCGCCGTCGTCGTTGAGCAGCTTTGGCGGCATGGCCGCAAGGCGGCCGCCATGGAACAGGTTCATAAAGAAGGTTTCGAGGATGTCTTCGCGGTGGTGGCCGAGCACCAGCGCCGAACAACCCTCCTCGCGCGCGATGCGGTAGAGATGGCCGCGCCGCAGCCGCGAGCACAGCGAACAATAGGTGCTGCCCTGGGGCAGCTTGTCGGTGACCACCGAATAGGTGTCCTGATACTCGATGCGACGGGGAATGCCGTACCTGTCGAGATAGTCGGGCAAAATATGTTTCGGGAAATTCGGCTGGCCCTGGTCGAGATTGCAGGCGAGCAGCTCGACCGGCAAAAGCCCGCGCCATTTGAGATCGAGCAGCACGGCGAGCAGTCCGTAGGAATCCTTGCCGCCGGAGAGCGCCACCAGCCAGCGGTCGCCTGGCCTGACCATGGCGAAATCCTCGATCGCCTGGCGGGTCAGCCGCAACAGCCGCTTGCGCAGCTTGTTGAACTCGACGGAAGACGGCACGTTGGCGAACAGCGGATGGAAGCCGCCTTCGGCATCGGCAACCGGTTCAAGCAAATCGGCGTTTGGCAACATGTTCATGGCGCGTCGGCCCAAATCCCTGTTGCGCCCGGATTAGCGCATTGGCTCGAAAATCGAAATCGGTTTTTGGTCGATGCTTCGCAAAGCGCGATGGACAAAGAAAAAGGCCGCCTCGAAAGGCGGCCTTCGATATCTGCGCCAAAGAGGCCGATCAGCGCGAATAGAATTCGACGACCAGGTTCGGTTCCATCTGCACGGCGAACGGAACGTCCGCCAGGCCGGGGATGCGCGAGAAGGTCGCGACCATCTTGTTGTGATCGGCTTCGATGTAGTCCGGGACGTCGCGTTCGGCGAGACCGACCGATTCCAGAACGATCACCAGCTGCTTCGACTTTTCGCGCACTTCGATGACGTCGCCCGGCTTGCAGCGGTACGAGCCGATGTTGACGCGCTTGCCGTTGACGTTGACGTGGCCGTGGTTGACGAACTGGCGGGCGGCGAAAATGGTCGGCACGAACTTGGAGCGGTAGACGACCGCGTCCAGCCGCGACTCGAGCAGGCCGATCAGGTTCTCCGAGGTGTCGCCCTTGCGGCGGTCAGCCTCTTCATAGACCTTGCGGAACTGCTTTTCCGAAACGTCGCCATAGTGACCCTTCAGCTTCTGCTTCGCGCGCAGCTGCAGGCCGAAGTCGGAAAGCTTGCCCTTGCGGCGCTGGCCGTGCTGGCCGGGGCCGTATTCACGCTTGTTGACCGGGGACTTCGGGCGGCCCCAGATGTTTTCGCCGAGACGGCGGTCGATCTTGTACTTCGCGGATTCGCGCTTGCTCATCGCATTCCCTTTCAAAACAAACCACCCGGAACCTCATGGTCCGGGTGAAGGAAACGCGCCCTCCTCTGGCCTCCGTTTTCGAGACCTGACAGGGTCTTCCACGCAATGCGATGGAAAACCCACGGGACACGTCAGTTTAACAAGGCCAAGGAAACGATAAACCTGATTTCCCTGGGTTCTTGCCATGCAAAAGAAACCACCGGGCATTGCGGCCCGGTGTTGGTGGGCTCGTTAAACGGAGATTTAACCGGTGTCAAGCTCGCGGCTGGCGCCGGCTGCGGCAACCCTATAGCTTTTCTGGTGTTAAGTGCGGTGCCGGATGTGGTGGTGTCGTTGCCAACGGCATTTGAGCGACGTGCGTCCATTCGGACGCACAAAGTACGCTCAAACGCTTTTTGAGTTTCGCATCGTACTTTCCGAAAATCGATCGATTTTCGGGTCGATGCGGAAGGAAGGGACTGGAGGTAGAGGAGCCACAAGTCGTATGAAAAAATTCTTCCTTTCGTTGGTAAGTGCAGCCGTCCTGGCGGGATCGATGTCGATTGCCGTCCCAGAGCCGGCGATGGCCAGGCATTGGCACGGTCACAGGCACCATCAGGTCTGCCGCATCGTCGTGAAAAAGAAGGTCTTCTGGCGGCACGGCCACAAGAAGGTCATCCGCTACAAGGTGAAGCGCTGCTGGTGGCGCTGGTAGTTTCGGCTTGGGCCTGAAGTGAAGAGCCCGCGGTCTCGGCCGCGGGCTTGTTTTTGACGGCACAGTATTCGGGCCTCAGTCCGCCGATTTCTTCTCGGGCAGCCCCTTGCGCTTGGTCTCGGCGAATTCCTCAAGCTGCTTTTCGCTCATCGATTCATACATTTCGCGTGCGGCGCCTATGAGTTCGCCTTTCTTGGTTTCGCCGCGTTTGGCCGAAAGCGCGGCACCGGCGGCCTTTTGCTGGGCTTGTGATTTTGCAGGCATATCGGTTCCTCCTTTGCTGCCAGAAGGAGAAACGTTGCGCTTCGGCGAGAGTTCCAGTTCTGGCGGCCAACTCCCGGTCCGCGCTCATGTCTCCCCATGGCCGGCCCGCCTGCCGACAAATCGGCATTCCCGTGTCTGGAATGCCAGTGTAGGACAGCGCCATGAAATCATTGACCGATCCCTCGCAAGCCCTCTCCACCGGCCTCGCGAAAATCCGAACCGAATTCCATGTGCCGGACGGGTTTCCTCCTGATGTGATAGCCCTGGCGCAGAGGGCGGCCAGACGGGTGCCCAGCCAGCATGCCGACCGAACGGCGATGCCTTTCGTGACACTCGATCCGGCGACTTCCACCGATCTCGATCAGGCTTTTTCGATCGAGGCGAGCGGCAGCGACCTCCTGCTGCACTATGCCATTGCCGACGTAGCCTGGTTCGTCGAGGACGGAGACGTGGTGGATCTCGAAGCCTGGGCGCGGGGCGAGACCCTGTACTTGCCGGACGGCAAGGCCGGGCTCTATCCCCAGGTGCTTGCCGAGGGTGCCGCGAGCTTGCTGCCCAGCGGACCGCGTCCGGCAGTTGTCTTCACGATTCGGATCGCCGCGGACGGCGCGGTAAGACTGGATGGCGCGGAGCGGGCCATCATCCAGAGCCGCGCCAAGCTCGCTTACGACAGCGTGCGAACCTCCGACGTTCCGGCCGGCTTCGCCGAAATTGCGCGGCGCATGGCGGCAAACGAAGAGCGTCGTGGCGCTTCCCGCGTCGACCCGCCCGAGCAGGAAGTCGAGCAGCTTGCCGACGGCACATTCCAGCTTTCGTTCAGACCGCTGCAGCAATCCGAACAAGACAACGCCGCGCTTTCGCTCGCTGCCAACATGGCGATTGCCGACGCCATGCTGGCACACCGGACCGGGCTGTTCCGGGTGATGGCGCCGCCGGATGCTTCCAAGGTGCAAAGACTGCGCAGCGCGGCACAGGCTCTCGGCCTGTCCTGGCCGGCTTCGACCAGTCTGCGCGACTATCAGCGAACCCTTGATCCGGGCGACAGGCAACAGGCAGCGCTGATGCTGGAAATCCGCCGTGCCGGTTCCGGTGCGTCCTACCAACCCTATGAGGAAGGCGTTGTGCCGTGGCACGAGGCTATGGCTGCGACCTATGCCCATGCCACCGCGCCGCTGAGGCGGCTTGCAGACCGCTACGTCGTGCGCTGCGCGCTGGCAATCGCCAACGGCCAGCCGGTGCCGCAGGCCGTTACCGATGCGTTCGCCAGACTGCCCACGGTTATGGGGCGGGCGGATGCCCGCGCCTCGCAGATCAACCACGCGGCCATCGACCTTGCCGAGGCGGTGATGCTGAAGGGACGCCAGGGTGAAATGTTCAAGGCCGTCGTCACCGACGTCGCCGACCAGCGTATGCGCGTACAGCTCTCGAACATGCCTGTCGTTGCGAATGTGAAGGCCTCCGGGTTCAGGCAGGGCGACAGCCTGACGCTAAGGCTTGTTTCGGCCGATCCGGATCAACGCAGCATTGTCTTCCAACCTGCCTAGCGTGCGCTCAATCCAAAACCCTGCATCAGCCGGCTGATGGCGAAATCCGGCTTTCCCGAGGTAAAGACGGCGATGTCGGGCTCGCCTTGCGGCAACGCCCCGTCGACTGCCGGAAGCAGCGACAGAGCGCGGCGGGCAATCGCCTCGGCCGGATCGATCCAGTCGACCGGCCAGGGTGCTGTCTTGCGCATCCGGTTGGCCAGGAACGGGTAGTGCGTGCAGGCGAGCACGACGATATCGGTGCGCAAATCGTCATGCTGGACGAAGCACGGTGCGATCTCGGCGCGCACGGCCTCTTCGTCGACAAAGCCCTCGCGCATGTAGGCCTCGGCCAGTCCGGCCAGATTGTTGCTGCCGACCAGGCGGACATGGCATTTCTGCGCCCATTTGCCGATCAGGTCGCGCGTGTACTGGCGCTTCACCGTGCCCGGCGTCGCCAGCACCGAGACCAGCCCGGAGCGGGTGCGCTCGGCTGCCGGCTTGATCGCCGGCACCGTGCCGACAAAGGGATGGCCGGGGAATGTTTCGCGCAGCGCGTCGATCACCAGCGTCGAGGCGGTGTTGCAGGCGATGACCGAAATCACCGGCTGAAAACGGTCGAGCAGCTTGGCGAAGAGATCGAGTATGTGAGCCTGCAGCGCCGGCTCTTCCCAGGCGCCATAAGGAAAGGCCTTGTCATCGGCGATGTAGACGAAGCGCCGGTCGGGCATCAGCACGCGGGCTTCGCGCAGCACCGTCAATCCGCCAACGCCGGAATCGAACATCAGGATCGGGCGGTGGCTTGATCGATCGCTCATTGATGTCGGACCATGGAAAGGGGCTGGAGATCAGAAGGGCTGGCCAGTGATGTGGCCGATGCCGTTCTATCTGCAACGATCATGGTCTTGAAGTGGCGAATTCACCCAAGTTTTGCGCAAAGCCGGCGAAGATCGCTTTCCGATTGCTCTACAGCCCACGCTTGCCGAAGCCCGCGGGCTTTGGCCGACCCACCGGTTGGACGGATGGCACCGAGCGTGTGGCCGGTGCGGCGGCGCGCGCAGTGGATGGCGCAGCGCTGTTGGCCATCCGGCCGCTGGCCGACGGAACAGCGCCCTCGAAATCGAAAACCGATGTCAGCTCATCGATATTGCTGCCCGCCACCGGCTTCGCCACCAGGATCGTGCACCAAAGGCCAAAGATCGACAGCGCAAGCAGGTTCAAACCACTGGGCGTGCTTTCCGGATTGTTGAAATCGATGACCAGCAGCGTGCCGGCCTGCAGGAAGGCGTAGATGGCGCAGAACACGATGTAGGACCACAGGATCCAGCCCTTCCCGTTGGCGTCGCGGCTGCGCCGCCAGGCGATGTTGCCGCGCATAACCACAGCCAGCAGCGAAACGATGAGGACCGCGCCGGCCATTCCTTGCCGCGACGGACCAGGCGCGGAGTTGATGAAGCCCTCAAAGCCCATCGTGCCGACAATGCACACCAGAGCAGCCATGGCCTCGAGGAAAGCTACCCCAAGGGAATAGAAGAAGAAGCGCATGCGGCCGATATTGGAGGTGAACATGAGCGACCCACCGTTTTCACAACAATAGATCAGCACCAGATAATATTCAGTTACGCCGGACGTTCGAAGCTTACAGACCTTAACCTTCTTGGTCTGTCTTCCGGTTTCGCGCGGCGGCCGGAAGCCGTCTCGGATCGTCTCCGGGCGAGCCGTCGCCGCGCGGCATGGCCGGCGAAAACCGGTCCAGCGACGAAATGATGCCGCGCAGCACCTTCAGTTCCGACTCGGCAAACCCGGCGCGCGTCAGGACAGCGCGCAGGTTGTCGACCATCTTCGGCTTCTTCGGCGCCGGGCGGAAATAGCCGCGCGCTTCGAGCGCGCCTTCGAGATAGGCAAACAGGCCGTGCAACTCTTCCTTGCTCGCCGGCTTCATTTCCGGGCTGGAGAAATTGGTCGTCGTCTCATCCTCCAGGCCCGACTTCATCCACTCATAGGACATCAACAGCACGGCCTGGGCGATGTTCAGCGACGAAAAGCCGGGATCGACCGGAAAAGTGACGATCTCGTCGGCGAGCCCGACCTCATCATTGTAGAGACCGAACCGCTCGCGGCCGAACAGGATGCCGGTGCGCTGGCCAGCTATCTGACGAGCCCTCAGCGCCCTGCCCGCCTCGACCGGTCCGCGCACCGGCTTGAAGCCGTCGCGCTCACGCGCGGTGGTGGCGAAGACGAAATTGAGATCCGCCACCGCGGACGCCAGATCGCCAAACACGGTGACGGCATCGATGACATGGTCGGCGCGGCTGGCGGCAGCGCGCGCCTTCTCGCTTGGCCAGCCATCGCGCGGATTGACGAGCCTGAGTTCCGACAGACCGAAATTGGCCATGGCGCGCGCGACCATGCCGATATTCTCGCCGAGTTGCGGCTCGACGAGGATGATCGCCGGGCCGGCGGCGGAGACGTTTTCAGGAGGTTGCGCGGCGGACATGATCTCAATGAACTGCTGTTTGCGGCATTTTCAGCGTTCCCTGCCACATCCACCCGCCAAAATGAAGCGTTTGCGAAAACACCAGGTCGCCGCGCGGACGGCCCATTCAGCGCCGATCGGCGTTTGCGCCGCCAAAAAGGCTTTGATATACGGGCCGCATCCCCGGCCGAAAGCCATGCGGGCAAGGCCGTTTTGTTCCCCAAAAGCGAGGCATTCTTTCCATGGCGAAGATCAAGGTGGCGAACCCGGTCGTCGAACTCGACGGCGACGAGATGACCCGCATCATCTGGCAGTTCATCAAGGACAAGCTGATCCACCCTTATCTCGACCTCAAGCTCGAATATTACGACCTCGGCATCGAGCACCGCGACGCCACCAACGACCATGTGACCATCGATTCGGCCAACGCCATCAAGAAATGGGGCGTCGGCGTCAAATGCGCGACGATCACCCCCGACGAGCAGCGCGTCGAGGAATTCAAGCTGAAGAAGATGTGGAAGTCGCCGAACGGCACCATCCGCAACATCCTCGGCGGCACCATCTTCCGCGAGCCGATTATCATGAAGAACGTGCCGCGGCTGGTGCCGGGCTGGACCAAGCCGATCATCGTCGGCCGTCACGCCTTCGGCGACCAGTACCGCGCCACCGATTTCCGTTTCCCCGGCAAGGGCAAGCTGACCATCAAGTTCGTCGGCGAGGACGGCAAGGTGATCGAGCATGATGTGTTCGACGCGCCCGGCGCCGGTGTCGCCATGGCCATGTACAATCTCGACGATTCGATCCGCGAATTCGCCCGCGCTTCGCTGAATTACGGCCTGCTGCGCAACTATCCGGTCTATCTCTCGACCAAGAACACCATCCTGAAAGCCTATGACGGGCGCTTCAAGGACATCTTCCAGGAAGTCTACGAAGCCGAATTCGAAGCCGAGTTCAAGGCGAAGAAGCTTTGGTACGAGCATCGCCTGATCGACGACATGGTGGCGTCGAGCCTGAAATGGTCGGGCGGTTATGTCTGGGCCTGCAAGAACTATGATGGCGACGTCCAGTCCGACACGGTGGCGCAAGGCTTTGGTTCGCTCGGCCTGATGACTTCGGTGCTGATGACGCCGGACGGCAAGACGGTGGAGGCGGAAGCCGCGCACGGCACCGTGACGCGCCACTACCGCCAGCACCAGAAGGGCGAGGAAACCTCGACCAATTCGATCGCCTCGATCTTCGCCTGGACGCGCGGGCTCGCCCACCGGGCCAAGCTCGACGACAATGCCGAACTGAAGCGTTTTGCCGAGACGCTGGAAAAGGTCTGCATCCAGACGGTCGAGAGCGGCTTCATGACCAAGGACCTGTCGCTTTTGATCGGCCCCGACCAGCCCTGGCTGTCGACCACCGGCTTCCTCGACAAGATCGACGAGAATCTGCAAAAGGCGATGGCGTAACCCGACAACGAAGGCTCCGAGAGGAGCCTTCGCTTTTTGGACGAGCAATGCGAGCAGGAGCGAAGGGCTGAGCGATGACCAAGCCGACCCTCTACGGCGCTGATTACAGCGTCTATTTCCGCATCGTCCGCCTCGTGTTGGCGGAAAAAGGCGTCGGCTACGAACTCGTGCCTCTCGATATCTTCGCGGCCGAGGGCATTCCGGCCTGGTATCTTGAGCACCACCCGTTCGGCCGCATCCCTGCCTTCGAGCACAACGGCTTTCGACTGTTCGAGACCAGCGCAATCGCCCGCTATGTCGATGAGGCGTTCGACGGCCCGGCGCTGCAGCCGAACGACCCGCACGGCCGCGCACGGATGAACCAGATCATCGGCATGCTCGACGCCTATGCCTACAGGTCGATGGTCTGGGATGTCGCTGTCGAGCGGCTGGAGAAGGAAGCGCCCGACGAGGCGCTGATCGCCAACGGACTGCGCCAGGCCGAAACGGTGCTCAGGGTGCTTACCTCCCTCAAAGCGCCCGGGCCGTGGCTGCTCGGCGATCAGCTGACGCTGGCCGACCTGCATGCGGCATCCATCATCGCCTATTTCCTCAAGGTCCCCGACGGGCAAAAGCTGCTTGCCGCGTTCGCCGACATCCAGGCCTGGTGGGACGGAATTGCAAAACGTCCGAGCCTGGCGGCGGGCTGACATGAGATTAGGGGGCGCCCATGGCTGACCTTTCTCGCCAGGACGCGCTCACCATTGCCAGAATAGTCCGGGTCAACCACGCCGGTGAGTTCGGTGCGATCAGGATCTATTCGGCCCAGATTCTGGTCGCCAAACGCTTCTGGCCGGGTTGCGTGCCATCCTTGTCGGAGATGCTCGGGCACGAGCGCACGCATTGCGCAGCGTTCCGCTCCACCATGCCGGAGCGGCAGTCGCGACCGTGCCGGGTGATGCAATTCTGGAGCTGGGGCGGCTGGCTGCTGGGTTTTGTGACCGCCCTGCTCGGCCCGCAAGGCATCTGGGCTTGCACGGCAGCTGTCGAAGCGACGGTACATCGCCATCTGGACGACCAGCTTTTCTTTCTGGCCAACCGCGACACCGGATTGCACGGCATCATCCTGGCGATCCGCGAGGAAGAGCTTGCCCATCTCCATCATGCCGAACAGCAGCTGAAATCGCCCGGCCCGGCGCTGAACTTTTTGCGGTCGCTGATTTCAGTCGCCACCGACGTGCTGATCTGGCTGTCCACCTGGGGCGACTCCAGCAGAATGACGCGCGCGCTGAAGGCGGCGAAGCAGAGCTAAGGTTTTAAAGGCCGATTGCCGGCCTTGTGACCATCAGCCAGAGAATGCCGAGCACGGCGGCGAAGGCCGGAAAGCCGCACGCAAACCAGATGCGAAACAGACGCTTTTGCTCAGGCGGCAGCGGCGCGTTTTCGATGACCGCCTGTCGCGCCAGGTTGCGGATGCGGATCTGGATCCAGACCACCGGTAGCCAGAACAGGCCGGTCACGACATAAAGCAGCAGGGACAGCACGATCCAGCCTTCGGAAAGCGGCCAGCCCACGGCCTGCGCCAGCAGCACGCCGGTGATCGGCTGCACGATAACGGCGGTCGCGGTGAAAATCGTGTCGGCGATGACGACGGTGTCCGCGACATGGGCGACGAGTTCGGCGCGGCCGGTGCGCTGCGCCATCAGCATGAAGAAGGCGATGCCGACGCCGGTGCCGAACAACACCGTGGCACCGATGATATGCAGCCAGCGCAGGAGGTCGACCCAGAGGTTCATCGCTCGTCCAAAATCGCCAAGGCCACCAGGGCAAGGCACAGTGCGGGAACAGCCTTCACGATTGCTCCCAAAGGATCGAGCCACAGATCGGGCGCAAGCGCGGTTGCCGCGCCAAGATAGACCAGCGTGATGGCAATCATCCCCATCAGTGCAAGGCGCGCCAAGGACCGCACGAGAACAGCGGCCCCGACAGCAATGTCGGCGACACTTCCGGCAAGCACCATTCGAAGGGCGAGCGCCGGCGTCAGGCCATGCGAGACTAGAATGTCGGCGGCCACATCCTGCCTGGCAAAGCCGACAATTCCGGACACCAGCCAGAACAGCGACAGCACCCCGAATACGACCGGTTTCAGCAACCAGAGCCGGGCAAACCACCGCTCCTGAACATGGGCGGGCATGGCGGCCAGCGTTGCCTCCAGCGGCTGCAGCTTATGATCCGATATCTCGTTCCAGGACCGGGCATTGCCGGTCACGCCGCGCGCCAACGCGGCCAGGGCTGCGCTGCGCAGAGGCGAGCGCCAGCCAAGCAGCCCAAGGCCATCGGCAACAACAGCCGCGATCCCACCGAGAAACGCCGGCATCGGCACCAGGCGGGCCGGCGGCAGTCCAAGCCATGCCCGGAAGGCAAACAGCACATCGGCGAGCGGGCGCGGCTCGGCTTCGACGAGATCGACGGAAAGACGCGGCGGCAGGGATCCGGCAACCGCACGCGACACGGCCTCAGTGACATCCGTGACCGCCACGGTCTGGATGGGCCGGCGCGCCATCACGGCAGGGATGAAACTGGGAAAGGCGGCAAGCGCGCGCAAAAGTGCCGTCCCGCCATAGGCGGCAGGCGCGATCACCAGGCCCGGGCGCAGGATCGTCCATTCGAGCGATGAATTTGTGACGGCCTTGTCGCCCTCGCCTTTGGTGCTGAAGAAAACATCTGATGAGGTGGGATCGGCACCGATGGCGGAGATCTGCACGAAACGGCTGATACCGGCCTGTTCGCAGGCGGCGACCAGCGCCACGACCGCGCCGCGATGGATGGCGTCGAGGCGGTCGCGTGGGCCGTCCTGCAAGGCGCCTGCGGCATTCACCACCGCATCCATGCCCGCGAGCATCGGCAGCCAGTCTTCAGCGGTCAGCAGGTGCGCCATGTCGGCCGCGATCCAGCGCACCGCCGGCCAACGCCGCGCGGCATCCCCGATATCGCGGCCGAGGCCGGTGACCTGATGTCCGTCGCCCAGCAGACGGCCGACGACGGCTTCGCCGATCAGTCCATAGCCGCCGAGGACGAGCACCTTCTTGCCAGGACTATCAGGCTTGCCGGGGCTATCGGGCATAAGGCGGCTTTCAGGCTGCCTCCAGCGCTGCCTTGACCGCGGCAATGGCATCATTGGCCTTCGAGGCATCCGGGCCGCCGGCCTGCGCCATGTCGGGCCGGCCGCCACCACCCTGCCCGCCCAAGGCGGCGGACGCAACGCGCACCAGATCGACGGCGCTGAAGCGGCCGACAAGGTCGTCGGTGACGGCGACGACGACGCTTGCCTTGTTGTCCTCACCGGCGCCGACGAAGACGACAACGCCGGAGCCGAGCGAGGTTTTTCCCGCATCGGCCAGCGGCTTCAAATCCTTAGGCGACACGCCGGAAACCGCCTTGCCGAGGAAGCCGACACCGGCGACGGTCTCGTTCTCCGAGGGCGCGCCGGCCGCGGCGCCGCCGCCGAGCGCCAGTTTCTTGCGCGCTTCGCTCAGCTCCTTCTCGAGCTTCTTGCGCTCTTCAAGCAGCGTCTCGACACGCGCCGGCACGTCGGCCGGCGAGATCTTCAATGTCGAGGCGACGGCCTTCAACCGCCTGTCCTGCTCGTCGAGATGTTTGCGCGCGGCTTCGCCGGTCAGCGCCTCGATGCGGCGCACGCCGGCGGCGACCGCGCTGTCGGAGACGACGCGGATCAGACCGATATCGCCGGTTGCCCGGACATGGGTGCCGCCGCAGAGCTCGACCGAATAGGGCCGGTTGGCCTTGGCGCCGTGCAGGCCGGTGCCCATCGAGACGACACGCACCTCGTCACCGTATTTTTCGCCGAACAGCGCCATGGCGCCTTCGGCAATGGCATCGTCGACCGACATCAGGCGGGTCGTCACCGGGCTGTTCTGGACGACGATTTCGTTGGCCATGCGTTCGACCTCTTCGAGGTCTTCCGCCGAGATCGGTTTGTTGTGCGAGATGTCGAAACGCAGCCGCTCCGGCGCGACCAGCGAGCCTTTCTGCGCGACATGGGTGCCCAGCACCTCGCGCAAAGCCTCGTGGATCAGATGCGTCGCGGAATGGTTGGCGCGCAGCCTGGTGCGGCGCGCATGATCAACCTTCAGCTCGACGGCGGCACCCGTTTTTACGGTGCCGCTTGCCACCTTGCCCAGATGCACGAACAGACCGTCAGCCTTCTTCTGCGTGTCGGAAACCTCGATCGAGAAACCTTCGCCGGAGATGACGCCGGTGTCGCCCATCTGGCCACCGGATTCGCCATAGAACGGCGTCTGGTTGACGACCACCGCCACCGCATCGCCCTTGCCGGCGCTGTCGACGGTCTTGCCGTCCTTGACCAGCGCCTGGATAAGGCCTTCCGCAGCTTCAGTCTCGTAGCCGAGGAATTCGGTGGCCCCGGTCTGTTCGCGCACCGAAAACCACACGGTTTCGGTGGCGGCCTCGCCGGAGCCGGTCCAATGCTTGCGCGCCTCGGCTTTCTGCTGCTCCATCGCATGGGTGAAGCCGGCAAGATCGACCGAGATGCTGCGCTGGCGCAGCGCATCCTGCGTCAAATCGAGCGGGAAGCCGTAGGTGTCGTAGAGCTTGAAGGCGGTCTCGCCGTCCAGCATGTCGCCGGCATGAAGCGTTTCAGTCGCTTCCGAGAGCAGGCCGAGGCCGCGCACCAGCGTCTTGCGGAACCTGGTTTCCTCGAGCTTCAGCGTCTCGGTGATCAGCTGTTCGCCGCGCAGCAGTTCGGGATAGGCCTGGCCCATCTCGCGCACCAGCGCCGGCACCAGCTTCCACATCAATGGCTCTTTGGCGCCGAGCAGCTGCGCATGGCGCATGGCCCGGCGCATGATGCGGCGCAGCACATAGCCACGGCCCTCGTTCGACGGCAGCACGCCATCGGCGACCAGGAAGGAGGAGGAGCGCAGATGGTCGGCAATGACGCGGAAGGACGCGACCGTCTCCTTGTCAGGCCCCTGCCCGAGCGCCGACGACGCCGCATCGATCAGGTGGCGGAACAAATCGGTTTCAAAGACGCTTTCCACCCCTTGCAGGATCGACGCCATGCGTTCCAGGCCCATGCCGGTGTCGATCGATGGGCGCGGCAGGTCGATACGCTCTTCCTTGGTGACCTGCTCATACTGCATGAACACCAGGTTCCAGAATTCGAGGAAGCGGTCGCCATCCTCTTCCGGGCTGCCGGGAGGGCCGCCCCAGATGTGTTCGCCGCGGTCGATGAATATCTCCGAGCACGGACCGCACGGTCCGGTGTCGCCCATCGCCCAGAAATTGTCCGAGGTCGGGATTCGAATGATGCGGTCGTCGGAAAAACCGGCGATCTTCTTCCAGAAACCAGCCGCCTCGTCATCGGTGTGATAGACGGTGACCAGCAGCTTGTCCTTGTTCAGCCCGAACTCCTTGGTGATCAGGTTCCAGGCAAGCTCGATGGCACGCTCCTTGAAATAGTCGCCGAAGGAGAAGTTGCCGAGCATTTCGAAGAA
Source organism: Mesorhizobium caraganae (assembly GCF_016836705.1). GTDB lineage: Bacteria > Pseudomonadota > Alphaproteobacteria > Rhizobiales > Rhizobiaceae > Mesorhizobium > Mesorhizobium caraganae. The sequence continues at coordinate 84,998 of NZ_JAFCGY010000013.1, forward strand.
AGTCAGGTGGCGCGCGGTGTAGCCGACATTGTCGAGGTCGTTGTGCTTGCCGCCGGCGCGCACGCTCTTCTGCGCGGTGGTGGCGCGCGAATAGGGCCGCTTCTCCAGGCCGGTGAAGACGTTCTTGAACTGCACCATGCCGGCATTGGTGAACATCAATGTCGGGTCGTTGCGCGGCACCAGCGGGCTCGAGGCCACGACCTCGTGGCCCTCCTTGCGGAAATAGTCGAGGAATGTCGACCGGATCTCGTTCACGCCACTCATCACTGCTGCCTTTTCGCGAAAACCGCCGGCACGGCCGGCGGAAACTGGTCTCTGCTTTTAGAAGATCGACTTGGCCTTTTAGCGGGCACGCCCCACCCTGTCCAGAAACACGGAATTGGGCCAATCGAGCAGCGCGTCGACCATCCAAAAACGAAAACCGCCGGCGCGAAGGCCGGCGGTTTGGAACGCGATACTAAAGAACTCAGTACTTAAGCATCAGATAATAGACTGGATTTATGGCCGAACTCTGACCATTGCCCTACATGTGCCCTACATGGCGCCGGATTCTTCCTCGAAGCCGTCGTCTTCGCCGCGCTCAGGGCCGCCATTTTCGAGGAACTTTTCGGCGATCAGCCCGGCATTCTGCCTGAGCGCCAGTTCGATTTCGCGCGCCGTGTCGGGATTGTCGCGCAGGAACAGCTTGGCGTTCTCGCGGCCTTGGCCGAGGCGCTGCGAATTGTAGGAGAACCAGGCGCCTGACTTCTCGACCACGCCGGCCTTGACGCCGAGGTCGACCAGTTCGCCGGTCTTGGAGACGCCTTCGCCATACATGATGTCGAACTCGACCACCTTGAAGGGCGGCGCCAGCTTGTTCTTGACCACCTTGACGCGGGTCTGGTTGCCGACGACCTCGTCGCGGTCCTTGACCGAGCCGATGCGGCGGATGTCGAGGCGCACCGAAGCGTAGAATTTCAGCGCATTGCCGCCAGTGGTGGTTTCGGGCGAGCCGAACATGACGCCGATCTTCATGCGGATCTGGTTGATGAAGATGACCATGGTGTTGGAGCGCGAGATCGACGCGGTCAGCTTGCGCAGCGCCTGGCTCATCAAGCGAGCCTGGAGACCGGGCAGCGAATCGCCCATTTCGCCCTCGATTTCAGCGCGCGGCGTCAGCGCCGCCACCGAATCGACCACCAGCACGTCGATGGCGCCGGAGCGCACCAGCGTGTCGCAGATTTCCAGCGCCTGCTCGCCGGTGTCGGGCTGCGAGATCAGGAGGTTCTCCAGGTCGACGCCGAGCTTGCGGGCATAGACCGGGTCGAGCGCGTGCTCGGCATCGACGAAGGCGCAGATGCCGCCCTTCTTCTGGGCTTCGGCAACCGTGTGCAGCGCGAGCGTCGTCTTGCCCGAGCTTTCCGGCCCATAGATCTCGACGATGCGGCCGCGCGGCAGGCCGCCGACGCCGAGCGCGATGTCGAGGCCGAGCGATCCGGTCGGCACGGTTTCGATCTCGACGACCTGCTCATTGGCGCCAAGCCGCATGATCGAGCCCTTGCCGAAGGCGCGCTCGATTTGCGACAGCGCCGCGTCCAGAGCCTTTGATTTGTCCACCGCTTTGTCCTCTACAAGCCGCAAAGAATTCTGAGCCATGATACATCACCCCTTGGTCGTCAATGAAGGCCGGACAATCCGTAATCCCTGCCCAGTTTGTACCTTTTTTGTTCTCGTTTGGCAAGAGGGGTCAAATATCTGAAAATCAATCTTTATCCGGATTTGTTCTTTTTTTGTCTCATCGTTTGGTTATTCGGACCCATCCCGCATTGGGCCAAGCGGTCCGGCTGCTTGGCGCCGTCCGAATCGCTCGCCTGCCTGCGAAGCTCCGTCGCACAGCCTAGAGCAGTTCGCTGTTTCATGGAAACAGCGAACTGCTCTATCTCCTTTTGACGCAATTCCGAAGGGAAAGCGCTGCGCGCTTTTCCCGGGAAAACCGTTTCACACTTTTCCCGGAATTGCTGGACGCTTGTGCGGCAGGAATAACAAAGGTCATATCGCCGGCATGGTGAAATCTGCAAAAATCCTGGCCGTCGGCGGCGCCCATATCGACCGGCGCGGCCAGGTGTCCGGCGCTTACGTACCGGCGGCGTCCAATCCCGGCACGATGCGCGAAGATGTCGGCGGCGGCGTCTTCAACGCGCTGCGCAGCCTCGTGCGGCGCGGCGTCTCGGCCTCGCTGATGTCGATGCGCGGCGGCGATGCGGCGGGCGAGACGGTTTCGCGCGCCATCGCTGAAGCCGGCATTGCCGATCTGTCGGCGGTGTTCCTCGACCGCACGACGCCGAGCTACACCGCACTGATCGACCGCGACGGCGAGCTGATCACAGGCTTTGCTGACATGGCGCTCTACGACCTCGCCTTCCCCAAGCAGATCCGCCGCTCCAAGGTGCGCGAGGTGGTCGCCGCGGCCGATGCGGTGCTGTGCGACGCCAATCTGCCGTCGTCAGCACTCGAGCGGCTGGTGGGCCTTGCCGCCGGCAAGCCGGTTTATGCCATTGCCATTTCGCCGGCCAAGGTGGTGCGGCTGATACCGGTGCTGAAGGAGCTCGCGCAGGTCTTCATGAACCGGCGCGAGGCCATGGTGCTGGCCGGCGTCGGCGCCAATGCGACCGAGCGCGCGACCGTCGACGGTTTGCGCTGCAACGGCCTCAGGAGTGGCGTGGTGACGGCAGGCGATGGCCCTGTGCTGGGTTTCGACGAAGCCGGCGCCTTCTCCATCCTGCCGCCGGCGCCGAGGAAGGTCGCCGACGTCACCGGCGCCGGCGACGCCCTGGCCGGTGCTACCATCGCTGCCCTGCTGCGCGGCCTCGCATTGCGGCAAGCCCTGCGTGAAGGCGTTGCCGCGGCGACGCTCGCCATCGAAAGTGCGGATGCCGTGCCGGCCTTCACCGCCGCGACCTTTGCCGAGGCACTGGCTCTTGTGCCGGAGGCGCAGGAAATGGCATGAGGGCGGCCAATTGCCATTGCCGGAGCGCGCCGTCCAAGGGGACGCGCAGCACTTCGGACCGGAGACCGTCATGACCCCGCAAAGCGCCCGCCCCTTCATCGACATCCACCCGCCGGTGGCCGAGGCGCTCGCCGCCAGGCGCCCCGTGGTGGCGCTGGAAAGCACCATCATCACCCATGGCATGCCCTACCCCGACAATGGCGCCATGGCGGCCAATGTCGAAAAGATCATTTCGGACAATGGCGCGGTGCCGGCGACGATCGCCGTGGTCGCCGGCCGCATCAAGATCGGGCTGTCGGACGGCGAGCGCGAGTCGCTGGCCATGACCGGCGACGCCATGAAGCTGTCGCGCGCCGATCTCGGCTTTGCGGTTGCTGAGGGACGCACCGGCGGCACCACCGTCGCCGCCACCATGATCGCGGCCAATATGGTCGGCATCAAAGTGTTCGCCACCGGTGGCATTGGCGGCGTGCACAAGGGTGCGGAAAAAAGCTTCGACATCTCGGCCGACCTCGACGAACTGGCGCGCACGCCGGTCATCGTCGTCTCGGCCGGCGCCAAGGCGATCCTCGACATCGAAAAGACGCTGGAGGTGCTGGAGACGCGCGGCGTTCCGGTCATCGGCCATGGCTGCGAAACCATGCCCGCCTTCTGGTCGCGCCAGTCGCACTTCCGCGCGCCGCTGACCCTGCACAGGCCGGAAGAGATCGCGCATTTCTACAAGACCCGGGCTGCGCTGGGGCTCGGCGGCGGCATGCTGATCGCCAACCCGGTGCCGCAGGATGACGAAATCCCGGCCGACGAGATGGCCGGCTATATCGAGGCCGCGCAGAAAGCGGCGGAAGTGCAGAACGTGACGGGAAAGGCGGTGACGCCGTTCCTGCTCGGAAAAATCCTGGAACTGACCGGCGGCCGGAGCTTGAAGACCAACATTGCGCTGGTGGAGAACAATGCGCGGCTGGCGGCAAGGATCGCGAAGGCGCTGTAGTGCCGCCACTCGACGGTACATGGTTCACTGGCCCGCTCGCCGCCCCGCCTCATAGGCCCGGCGCGCCCAGACAATCATCTCGTCGGGATCGTCAAAGGCGCTGTCGGGGATGCTCCAATACGGCATGGCAACCAGTTTGCCGTGGCGCGAGCCGGTGTAGGTCCATTGCTTGCAGCCGGCGGCTTCGAAGTCGGGCGCGCTTTGCTCGTCGGCCTTGAGCAGCAATTCGCCGCGCAGCACGATGGCAACGATGACGCCATCGAAATAGATGCCCTTGCCGCCGAACAGTTTTCGGATCGAGACTGGGCCGAGGCCTTCGAACAGTTCGGCGATGCGTTCATTGTCCATGCCGCGATCATGTCATCGCGATCTTGCCTTGTCATTGCCGCAACCAAAACCATGCTGACAAGTTGAGAGCCATCCGTCGGAGTTTTGCCATGCCGCTTCTGCTCAAAGGGTCCTGCCGCTGCGATGCCGTCAATTTCGAGGTGGAAAGCCACACGCCGGTGCCGTTCATGCTGTGCTACTGCTCGATCTGCCGCAAGCAGCAGGGCGGCGGCGGTTTCGCCATCAATCTCGGCGCCGATTACAAGACGCTGAAGATCAGGGGCAAGCGCAGCCTCGGCGTCTTTCGTGCCGAGATCGAGGACGACGAGCATCCAACGTGCGAAATTTCGTCGGGCGAGCGCAATTTCTGCAAGAAATGCGGATCGGCGCTGTGGCTCTACGATCCGACCTGGCCGGATCTGGTGCACCCTTTCGCCTCGGCGATCGACAGCGATCTGCCGAAGCCGCCGGAAAAGGTGCATCTGATGCTGAAATACAAGGCGAGCTGGGTCGAGCCGGAGATCGGCAAAAAGGATAAGGTCTTCGACGTCTATCCCGAGGAATCGATCGCCGACTGGCACAAGCGGACAGGGATGTGGGTCAAATAGCCTTCTTCGCCCCGTTTACGGGGAGGTAAGGAGTGGTCCGCGCAGCGGACGAAAAGCCAATTGCTTGGCTTTTCGAATGACGAACGCCGGCAGCGGGGCGGCGCTAGCTTTGGAAGGCGTGATGCGACCTCGGATAAGCTGGTGCTGCCCCTCATCCGTCACTTCGTGACACCTTCTCCCCGTGAACGGGGCGAAGGAAGAGATGTCAGGCCGATGCGCGCGCTTCTGCCAGCGCCTTCAGATCGGCCGGCTTCAGCTCGACGGATTCGCCGCAGCCGCAGGCCGAACTCTGGTTCGGGTTGTGGAAGGTGAAGCCGGTGCGCAGCGTCGTCTGCTCGAAATCCATCTCGGTGCCGAACAGGAAAAGGGCTGCCTCGGGCGCGACATAGACATGGGCGCCGTCGCGCTCGATGTGGTCGTCCTTGGTGTTGGGCTCGGTCACCAGGTCGACTGTGTATTCCATGCCGGCGCAGCCGCCCTTCTTGATGCCCAAGCGGATGCCATGCGCATTGTCACGCGTGGCGACGATCTCGCGCACCCGGTCGGCGGCCTTTTCGGTCATCGTGATGACGGCGAAGCGTCCCATTCTTTTTCCTCTTCCATTCCATGCAGGTTCAAGGCCCGCCGAATGATTCCTCACCTAAAATGGTGAAGTTTTACCACTGGCGCAAGTACGCCAGCCTCTGCCAGCCTAGTACCAACCGACCGCCACCTGCGCCTCTTCCGACATGCGGTCGGGGGACCAGGGCGGGTCGAAGGTCATGTTGACCTCGACGCCGGAGACGCCTTCGACGGCGCCGACGGCGTTTTCCACCCAGCCCGGCATTTCGCCGGCCACCGGGCAGCCGGGCGCGGTCAGCGTCATGTCGATCTTGACCGAGCGGTCGTCCTCGATGTCGATCCTGTAGATCAGGCCGAGCTCGTAGATGTCGGCCGGGATTTCCGGGTCGTAGACCGTCTTCAGCGCCGAGACGATATCGTCGGTCAGCCGCGCCAGTTCATCGGCCGGAATGGTCGAAGCTGAAACCAGCGGATTGATGGCCGCTTCCGGCGCGGTCTCTGTGGTGTGGCTCGCATCATCCATGGTCATCATCCAAAGAACTTGCGCGCTTTTTCAAGCGCTTCGGCCAAAGCGTCGACTTCGGCCCTTGTATTATACATGCCGAACGATGCCCTGCATGTGGAGGTTACGCCAAAGCGTTTCAACAGCGGCTGGGCGCAATGGGTGCCGGCGCGGACCGCCACGCCTTGCCTGTCTATCACCATCGACACGTCATGGGCGTGAATGCCCTGCAATTCGAACGAGATGATGGCGCCCTTGCCGGGGGCATCGCCGAAGATGCGCAGTGAATTGATGGCGCGCAGCCGTTCATGCGCATAGGTCTTGAGATCGGCCTCGTGGGCGGCAATGCGCTCGCGGCCGATTTTTTCCATGTACTCCAGTGCTGCACCGAGGCCAATCGCCTGCACGATCGGCGGCGTGCCGGCCTCGAAGCGATGCGGCGGCTCGTTATAGGTGACGATGTCTTCCGTCACCTCCTCGATCATCTCGCCGCCGCCCATGAAGGGGCGCATGCCCTGCAGAATGTCCTTTTTGCCGTAGAGCACGCCGATGCCGGAGGGCCCGTAGACCTTGTGGCCGGTGAAGACGAAGAAGTCGCAGTCGAGATCCTGGACGTCGATCGGCATATGCACGGCGCTCTGGCTGCCGTCGACCAGCACCGGAATGCCGCGGGCATGCGCGATGCGCACGATCTCCTTGATCGGCGTCACCGTGCCCAGCGCATTCGACATCTGAGTGATGGCGACGAGCTTCGTCTTGCTGGTCAGGCGCTTTTCGAATTCCTCGATGTGGAAGACGCCGAGATCGTCGACCGGAACCCAGACCAGCTTGGCGCCCTGGCGTTCGCGGATGAAATGCCACGGCACGATGTTGGAGTGGTGCTCCATGATCGACAGCACGATCTCGTCGCCCTCGCCGATGTTGGGCATGCCATAGCCGTAAGCGACGGTGTTGATGGCGGCTGTCGTGTTCGAGGTGAAGACGATGTTGTCGATGCTCGGCGCGTTGAGGAAGCGACGCACCGTCTCGCGCGCCTTTTCATAGGCGTCGGTCGCGGCGTTGGACAGGAAATGCAGGCCGCGATGGACGTTGGCGTATTCCTGGGAATAGGCGTGCTGGATCGTATCCAGCACCACCTGAGGCTTCTGTGCCGAGGCGCCATTGTCGAGATAGACGAGCGGTTTGCCGTAGACTTCGCGCGACAGGATCGGGAAGTCGCGGCGGATCGCCTCGACGTCGTAAGGGGTGGTTTCGAGTTTCTGGTCCATCGTCCGTCTTTCGATACCCGGCACCAGCGTTGGCCGGCCCTTCGCTATGGCTCCGGGCGTTCTTCGCTCAAAAAGCCAAATCGTTGGCTTTTTGCCGGCTACGCCGACCGCTCCTCACCCATGCGCCACGAACCAGTCGTCCAGCCTTGTTTCCAGGGCTTCGACGATCGCCTCGTCGTCCAGTTCCTCGATCACTTCGGCCACAAACGCCTTCACCAGAAGTCCGCGGGCGCTCTTCTCGTCGATGCCGCGTGCCATCAGATAGAACAGATGGTTGTGGTCGATCTCGGTGACGGTGGCGCCGTGGCCGCAGATGACGTCGTCGGCGAAGATTTCCAGCTCCGGCTTGGTCGAGAACTCGCCATCATCCGACAGGAGCAGCGTGTTGCAGGCCATCTTGGCGTTGGTCTTCTGCGCGTATTGATGAACGTTGATGCGACCCTGGAAGACGCCGCGCGCCTTTCCGGTCACGACATTGCGGATCACTTCCGTCGAGGTCGTGTGCGGCACGGCATGGTCGAGCACCATGGTCACGTCTGTATGGGTGTCGCCGGCCAGAAGGTTGATGCCGCGCAATTTGAAGTCGGCGCCTTCGCCCGTCGTCCTGACGACGATCTCCTGGCGGACTAGCTTGCCGCCGGCATTCATGAAGAACACGGTCAGCTTCGAATTCTTGCCGAGATGCGCCTTGAACTGCGCAAGATGCGTGGCCGTTTCCGGCTGTTCCTGGACGATCAGCCAGGTCACCTCGGCGCCCTCGCCCAGAACGACCTGGCTGACGGAGCTGCCCAGTGCCGCGCCCTCGCCGGCCTGACGCTCGACGATAGCAGCTTTGGCGCCGGCGCCGACGCGCACGGGAAAGCGCACATGCACCTGGCCGCCGGCTTGCAGGTTCTGCAATTCGATGGGCTTTTCCAGTTGGGCGCCATCGGCGATGTCGACGAAATAGCCGTCGGCGACAAAGGCGGTGTTCAGCGCGCCGATGGCGTCATCGCTGCCATAGGGATCGAGGCCCGGAGCAATCGAGCCGTCGGTCAGCTTTTCCGACAGGCGCTGGACGGTCACGCCTTCGATCGCGGGGAATTTCGCGCCGGAGACGCCGTTCAGCACGGCCAGGATGGCGGAGCCTTCGACGATGGGCGGCAACGCTTTGGTGGCGGCCGTAGAATCGAATGCCGGCACCGACGTCAGCAGGCGGCGCAGATCCGTATAGTGCCAGGATTCGAGGCGCCGAGTCGGCAAGCCGTGCTTGATCGCCTCGATGGCGTCGTCGCGCTTCAGCGTCACCGCGCCGTCGCCCGGCAGCAGCGACAGCCGCTCGCCGAAGGCGTCGATCAGCGCCGTCTCGGCCTGTGTGCGCTGGGGTATCGAATGCATGTTCATCAGCTTCGCCTCTGGCATCTCACGCGGCTTCGCCGATCACGCCGGCATAGCCGTTGGCTTCGAGATCGAGTGCCAGCGACTTGTCGCCGGACTTGATCACCTGGCCCTTGTAAAGCACGTGCACGCTATCCGGCACGATGTGCTCGAGCAGACGCTGGTAGTGGGTGATGACGACGATGGCGCGCTCCGGCGAACGCAGCGCGTTGACGCCGTCCGAGACGATCTTCAGCGCATCAATGTCGAGGCCGGAATCGGTCTCGTCGAGCACGCAGAGTCTCGGCTCCAAGAGCTTCATCTGCAGGATCTCGGCGCGCTTCTTCTCGCCGCCGGAGAAGCCGACATTGAGCGGCCGCTTCAGCATCGCCATGTCCATGTTGAGCGAGGCGGCCGCTTCCTTCACCCGCTTCAGGAATTCCGGGATCTTCAACGGCTCTTCGCCGCGCGCCTTGCGCTGCTCGTTCATCGCCACCTTCAGGAATTCCATGGTCGCGACGCCCGGTATCTCCATCGGATACTGGAAGGCGAGGAAGATGCCCGCGGTGGCGCGCTCGGCCGGGTCCATTTCGAGGACGGACTGGCCGTTGTAGAGGATGTCGCCTTCGGTGACCTCATAGTCCTCGCGGCCGGCGAGGATGTAGGACAGCGTCGACTTGCCCGAGCCGTTCGGGCCCATGATGGCGGCGACCTCGCCGGCTTTCACCGTCAGGTTCAGGCCGCGGATGATCTCGGTGCCGTCATCGACGATGCGGGCATGCAGGTTCTTGATCTCAAGCATTCTTTTCTTTCCTGAATATCTCTCCGGTCAGCCGACCGAGCCCTCGAGGCTGATGCCGATCAGCTTCTGCGCTTCGACCGCGAACTCCATCGGCAGCTGCTGGATGACGTCCTTGACGAAGCCGTTGACGATCAGCGCGATCGCTTCCTCTTCAGGAATGCCGCGCTGCATGACGTAGAATTTCTGGTCCTCGGAAATCTTCGAGGTCGTCGCCTCATGCTCGAACTGCGCCGTCGAGTTCTTGGCTTCCATGTATGGCACGGTGTGCGCGCCGCACTGGTCGCCGATCAGGAGACTATCGCAATTGGTGAAGTTGCGGGCGTTGGTCGCCTTGCGATGCGCCGAGACCTGGCCGCGATAGGTGTTCTGAGAGAAGCCGGCGGCGATGCCCTTGGAGATGATGCGGCTCGACGTGTTCTTGCCGAGGTGGATCATCTTGGTGCCGCTATCGACCTGCTGGTAGCCGTTCGACACCGCGATCGAATAGAACTCGCCGGAGGAATCGTCGCCGCGCAGGATGCAGCTTGGATATTTCCAGGTTATCGCCGAGCCGGTCTCGACCTGCGTCCACGAGATCTTCGAACGATCGCCGCGGCAGTCGCCGCGCTTGGTGACGAAATTGTAGATGCCGCCCTTGCCCTCGGCGTCGCCGGGGTACCAGTTCTGCACCGTCGAGTACTTGATCTCGGCATCGTCGAGCGCCACCAGTTCGACCACCGCGGCGTGCAGCTGGTTCTCGTCGCGCTGCGGCGCGGTGCAGCCTTCGAGATAGGAGACGTAAGCCCCCTCCTCGGCGATGATCAGCGTGCGCTCGAACTGGCCGGTGTTCTTCTCGTTCATGCGGAAATAGGTCGACAGCTCCATCGGGCAGCGCACGCCCTTGGGCACGAAGACGAAGGAACCGTCGGTGAACACGGCCGAATTCAGCGTGGCGTAGAAATTGTCGGAGGTCGGCACGACCGAGCCAAGATACTTCTGCACCAGTTCCGGATGCTCGCGGATCGCTTCCGAGATCGAGCAGAAGATGACGCCGGCCTGCGCCAGCTCCTTCTTGAAGGTGGTGACGACGGAGACGGAATCGAACACCGCGTCGACCGCGACACGGCCCGACTTGTAGACGTTGTCGCTGGGCTCCTCGAGCTCGGACGCGTCGGTCTTCTGCACGCCGGCGAGGATTTCTTGTTCCCTGAGCGGAATGCCGAGCTTCTCGTAGACCTTCAGCAGTTCGGGATCGACGTCGCTGAGCGAGGTCGGGCCGGGCGTGCTCTTGGGCGCCGCATAGTAATAGAGGTCCTGGAAATCGATCTTCGGATAGTGGACGCGCGCCCAGGTCGGCTCTTCCAGCGTCAGCCAGCGCCGATAGGCTCCCAGACGCCATTCCAGCATCCAGGACGGTTCATCCTTCTTGGCCGAGATGAAGCGAATAATGTCTTCGCTCAGGCCCTTGGGGGCCTTGTCCATCGCGATCTCTGTCTGGAATCCGTATTTGTACTGGTCGACGTCGATCTTTCGGACCCGATCGATCGTGTCCTGCACAGCAGGCATAAGCGTTCTCCATCCACGCCGGGGTCAAGGCCCGACAGTTTTCAAACTATGGCATCGCAAACGGGCGCCCCTGGGGCGTCGGAAGCGGCGTAAGTTCCATATAGTGCGTCTCGACCGGGAATTCACCCGGCCACTTGCAAACGCACGGCTCTACCAGGCCGCGAGGCCTGAATTTCTTTCGCCGCCTCAGGCGGCTTGTTCCCTGCCCGCCCGGCGCTGGGCAATACCCGCCAGCGCAGTACGGAACAGTTCGATATCAGCAGCACTCGTTGCCTGCCCGATGGACACGCGCAAAGCGCCGAGACTGTCGCCGTAACCCATGGCCTTCAGCACATGGCTCGGCCCGACCTTGCCCGACGAACAGGCAGATCCCGCCGACAGCGCCACGCCGGCCAGATCGAAAGCGATCTGCGCCGTCTCGGCCTTGACGCCGGGAATAGCGAAGAATGTCGTGTTGGCAAGCCTTGGCGCACCGGTTCCGAAGATTTCTGTGTCCGGCACCAGTGTTTTGATGATGGTTTCGACCTCGTCGCGGCGAACCCGCACCCCGTCCATGGTCTGCAATCCGGCCAGAGCCTGCTGTGCAACGGCGCCAAAGCCGGCGATGGCCGCCAGGTTTTCGGTGCCGCCGCGATGGCCCTTTTCCTGGCCGCCGCCATTGATCAGCGGCTTCGGCATCATCAGATCGGCCGCGGCAACAATCGCGCCGACGCCTTTGGGACCACCAATCTTATGCGAAGACAGAATCAAATAGTCGGCGTAACCCGCTGAAATATCAATGGAAACGCGGCCCACCGCTTGCACCGCGTCGACCACCAGAATGCCGCCAGCCGCCTTGACGATTGCGGCGATGGCCTCGACCGGCTGGATGACGCCGGTCTCGTTGTTGGCGGCATGGATTGCCACCAGCGGCAGGCCTTCAGCCTTGTCATGCGTGGCCAGAGTGGCTGTCAGTTGAGCGAGATTGGCGATGCCGTTGGCATCGACACCGATCCGCGTCACCTGCGCGGCCGGAAAACGGCCGCCATTGAGCAGGCAAGGATGATCGGCTTCGCAGACATAGAGCCGGCTCATGGGCACAGTGCCGCGGCCCATCTGCCAATCCGGCGTCAAAAGCGTCGAGGCAGCCTCGGTCGCGCCTGAGGTGAACACGACATGTTCGGGTTTCGCATTGACCAGCACCGCCACGTCGCGCCTGGCGTTCTCGATCAGCCGGCGCGCCGCGCGGCCCTCGGCATGCACCGACGACGGATTGGCGACGAGATCGAGCGCCGCAATCATCGCCTCACGCGCCTCGGTGACGAGCGGCGCGCTGGCATTGTAGTCAAGATAGGCGCGTGCTGCGGCCATTTTCGCTCAATCGATCCCGTCAAAACCCATTCCGCAGGGATAGCGCGTTATTTCCTTGAAATTGCAAGGCAAGACGTCCTATTTACGCGGCTTGCGGTGGGGATGGCCGAGCCGTTACGGCTGGCTATCCAGTTTTGAACAATTCTAAACTAGCTTCTAAGAAGACGCTCGCCCTGCGTCAAGGCCAGAGGAAAGAGTTGTTCCGGGCGCCGCGCATTCTTATGCCACGTGGAGTATTTTATGCCTGAGGTCATTTTCACCGGTCCGGCCGGCCGCCTGGAGGGCCGCTACCAGCCTTCCAAGGAAAAGAGCGCGCCGATCGCCATCGTGTTGCATCCGCACCCGCAGTTCGGCGGCACGATGAACAACAAGATCGTCTACGACCTCTTCTACATGTTCCAGAAGCGCGATTTCACCACGCTTCGCTTCAATTTCCGCGGCATCGGCCGCAGCCAGGGCGAATTCGACCACGGCACCGGCGAATTGTCGGATGCGGCCGCAGCGCTCGACTGGGTGCAGTCGCTGCATCCGGATTCCAAGAGCTGCTGGGTCGCCGGCTATTCCTTCGGGTCGTGGATCGGCATGCAGCTTCTGATGCGCCGTCCCGAGATCGAGGGTTTCATTTCGATCGCGCCGCAGCCCAACACTTATGATTTCTCGTTCCTGGCGCCCTGCCCGTCATCGGGCCTGATCATCCATGGCGATGCCGACAAGGTGGCGCCGCCCAAGGATGTGCAGGGCCTGGTCGACAAGCTGCACACGCAAAAGGGCATCACCATCACGCAGAAGACCTTGCCCGGCGCCAACCATTTCTTCGCCAACGATTCCGAGCTGCTGCTCGAGGAATGCGCCGACTATCTCGACCGGCGCCTGGCCGGGGAATTGTCGGATCCGCGGCCGAAGCGGCTGCGCTAAGGTCCCCGGATCCGGCATCGTTCACATTCGTGCCCGTGACGGGCACGAATGCCGTTTTACGCTGATCCATGTGATCTGGCACGTTTACGCTGATCCATGTGATCTGGCACGCCTGACATGTGGCGCGGCCTGCCCGAACGGTGCAGAATGCCAGGTTCTGGAAACCGAAGAGGGCGTGACCGATCATGTACCAACCTCCTCATTTCGTAGAGACGCGGCAGGACGTCCTGCATGGGCTCATCCGTTCGCACCCGCTTGGCCTGCTGATTTCAAATGGACAGGACGGCCCCATCGCCAACGCCATTCCGTTCCTGCTCGACGCCGAGGCCGGGCCGAACGGCAAGCTGCGCGCGCACCTTGCCAAGGCCAACCCGCAATGGCGGCTGCTGGCCGACAATCCGGCATCGCCCGTGCTGGTGGTGTTCCAGGGCGCCGACGCCTATGTGACGCCGTCCTGGTACGAGACCAAGCGCGAGACCGGCAAGGTGGTGCCGACCTGGAACTATGCCATCGTCCAGATGCGCGGGATGGTCAGAGTGATCGACGATGCGCAGTGGATCGCGCAGCAGATTTCCGATCTGACGCTGTCGCAGGAAGGCGAGCGTGAGACACCCTGGGCGGTGACCGATGCGCCGCCAAACTTTATCCAGTCGCAGATCAAAGGCATTATCGGGCTGGAGATCGAGATCGCCGAGATCAGCGGCAAGTGGAAGGTCAGCCAGAACCGCCCTGTCGCCGATCGCGTCGGTGTCGCCGAAGGGCTGGAGAAGGAAGCCGCCGGCGCGCCCGACATGGCCCGGCTGGTGCGGAGCTGGGGCGGCATCGACAGCCAATAGCCGCAGCGGCTATATATCGCTGGATGCAAGGGCGCAGGCGATTCAGGGGTTTGCCCGGGTTGCCCCAATGCCGAGATTCGTTTGCCGCGATGCACCGTTGCGGTCTGGTTTGCGAGCCCGCCGGAACAGCCGGAACGTCGTTTTAGGAACCGGCAATCCGTTTGTCGTGTGGCGGAAGATAAACCCCAGCCGTGTAAAGACCAGCGCGGTAGCGATGGCAACGGCACAACCGAGACCGAAGCCGGCGACGGTGTCGCTCGGATAGTGTGCGCCGACAAAAATCCGGGTCGACGCGATGGCCAGGGTCGCGGCCAGCAGCATCCATTTGCGCTGTGGTAACATCAGCAACGCCAGTCCGAAAATGACGCCCATCGTCGTGGCATGGCCCGACGGGAAACTGGCAAAGCTCGCCTCCATGGCAAAAGGATGCAGCGACAGATCGCCGAGCTTGCTGAAATTCATCGGCCTGGCTCTTCCGACGCCATATTTCAGCACATTGACGACCACAGCGGACGCCGCGATCGAACCCACCACTATGAAAGCAAAAGAGGTCCAGTTGTAGAGGGTCATCCGCGCGCGCCTGGAAAGACTGCGCCAATCCGTCAGATTCGCGGCAAGCAGCACCAGTGCCGACGGAATGAGATACCAGCCGCCCAGGCCGAAGACGGTGAAAAATTCTGTGAAGCGTTTGAAGCCGGGCGGCCACTGCCTCACCATCGCCCCTGCTGCGTCGTCAAAACGGATCGAGACCGCGATCGTCAGCAAAAGCCAGGCCACAGCCCAGACCGACCACAGGATTTTCGGGTAGCGGGCCGGGCGCGTCGCCAGGCGCCGCCGCACGATACGCATCGTGTCGAGGAGATTGTCGCGCGACCGACGAAACACCACAGATGGCGTCACGGGAGTTTTCACTTGGCCACCCGATAGAGGCCAAGCGACAGCCTGTCGCCCGAGGAATAATTGAGGCCGTCGATCTCGGCCAGGCGGTTGGCCGTCTTGCCTTGCGCGGCCAGCATGTCGTTCAGCTTCTTCTCGTCGGCGACAGGCGCCAGCCCGAGCGCGCAAGCCGGATCGCCGAGCAGGTGTGCGGCGACGCCGTCGACATCGGTCAGGATTGTCTTGGTCCCGACCAGGAAGACAAGGCTCGGTTCGTGATACGGCGCCGAGGCAAGCACGGTCGTGTCGCAGGGACGGTTCGCGTCGACCGCGGCCTTGATCGCCGGGCTCAGCCAGATCGGCTTCAGCGACGGAGCAATCATCCCGAACAGCAAGCCGAGGGTGATGCCGGCGCCGGCCGCGATCGCACCGATGCGGGGGAGCGACACCTGCAAACGGCGGGGGAAGGCGAGATAGCCGGTGACGAGCGCGGCAAGCGCGGCCGGAATGCTCCACCACGAGAATACCTTGGCGAGATAGATCGGCGCGCCAACCGAGACAACGGCCAGGCCGATGCTGACCAGGCCAAGACCGAAGGCGGTCGACCACCAAAGCCATGACTGCCAGCGCTTGAGCGGCGCATTGGCGTCCTCCGGCTGCAGGGTCAGAAGCCAGCCGACCAGCAGCGCCATGCCAGGATAGGCCGGCAGCACATAATGCGGCAGCTTGGTCGGGATCAGCTCGAACACCAGCCAGAACGGGATGTACCACGCGAGGCAAAAGCGCAGGCGCGGATCGTCGCGCAAGCGGTTGAGCGCCTGCAGCCCGGCGCCGACGGCGATCAGCCCGAACGGCCACATGAACAGCGAATAGGTCAGCACATAGAAGCCGGGCGGAATGCCGTGCGATTCCTCGCCTGAGGCGACCTTGCCCAGCATGTCCTTGCCGACCGCTTGCTGCAGGAAGGCGCCATGGCTCTTCCAGGTGATCAGCGCGAGCCAGGGCAGTGCGATCAAGAGCACGATCAAAAGGCCGCGGCCGACTTTCAGGTTTTTCAACCAGCGCCCATCGCGCTCGAAAGCGAACAGCGCCGCAACTGTCAGCGCCGACAACAGAGGCGCGATCGGTCCCTTGATCAGGATCGCAATGCCCTGCGTCACCCAGAATATCCACCAGAGATGGGCAGCCACCGGTTCGTTGCGGCGCGAGGCGGTGTAGATCCGCGCCAGGGCGCCTTGCGCCGCAATGCAGCAGGCCAGAAGCATGGCGTCCGTCTTGGCGTCGCGGCCTTCGAAGGCGGTGGCGAAGATCGCTGCCATGATCAGCCCGGCCGCGAGGCCGGCATTGGCGCCGAAAAGACTGGCGCCTGTCCAGGCGATCGCCACGACGGCAATGGCGATGCCCAGCGCCGAGACCAGGCGATAGACCCAGATCGGCGCCCCGGCCCCCTCGCCGCTCAGTGCCACGGACGCCGATTGCAGCCAGTAGATGCCGACCGGCTTCTGATAGCGCGACATGTCCTGGAAGCGGATGTCGACATAATCGCCGGTTTCGACCATCTGCTTGGTGGCCTGGACGAAACGCGATTCATCGCGGTCGATCGGCGGCAGCGAAGCCAGCCCACTGGCCGTCAGCAGCAGGCTGAACAGGAAAAGCAGGACGTAGTTCCTGTTCATTGCAACCACCGGATCCCGCCTTGACCAGACTTTCTTCAGTCGACCCCAGACTTTCTTCAATCGACCTTTGTCATCGCCGCCGCTTTGCGCTCATTGGCGATGAGCCAGAGATTTCTGACATAAATCAGCATGCCCATGGCCTGGCCGGCGATGAACACCGGGTCTTGGCGCACGATGGCATAGATCAGCAACAGGCCGCCGCCGAACAGCGAAAAGAACCAGAAAGCGACCGGCACGACGCTGCGCTTGGCCTTTTCCGAAGCGAGCCACTGCACGACGAAGCGCATGGTGAAGAAGAACTGGGCGACGAAGCCGAGCAGGATCCAGGCATCGAACTGCTTGACGAAAACCTGGTGCAGCCAGGTCGCCAGTTCCTGAAACACGTTAGCCATGCGTGATTTCCTCTACCGTTGGCATCCTGCGGCGCCGGCGCCGAAGCCACCAGACGCCGGCGAGATCGAGCACGCCCTGCAGGCCGCGGTCGAAGATGCCGTAATTCGACTTGCCGTGGCGCCGCGAGCGGTCGACGACGTCGCAGTGCACGACGCGGTAGCCTTCCTGGATGACCAGCGCCGGAACAAAACGATGCGTGCCGTCGAAGAACGGCAGTTTGCGCAGGATATTGGTGTGGATCGCCTTCAGGCCACAGCCGGTGTCGCGGGTGTCGTCATGCAGGATCGCGCCACGCAGCCAATTGGCGAAGCGCGACGCCAGCTGCTTGATCTTGCTGTCGCGGCGCTTCAGCCGCTGCCCTTGCGCGGCGCCGAAATCCGGCCCGGCCTTGCGCAGCGCGTCGACCAGCACGGGGATATATTGGGGATCGTTCTGGCCATCACCATCGATGGTTGCGACGATGCCGCCGCGCGCCGCCCAGGCGCCCGAGCGCACCGAAAGCGACTGGCCGGCGGATTTTTCGTGGCGCAGCTGACGAAGCGGAAACGGGCGTTTGGCCGCCTCGGCGGCAAGCACCGAAGCCGTATCGTCGGTCGAACCGTCATTGACGACGATGATTTCGAAGTCGCGTCCGGTCATCGCGGCCTCGATCTCATCGATCAGAAGCGGCAGGTTCGCCGCCTCGTTGCGGCAAGGAATGACGATGGATATCAATGCGTCCGGCATATGTCGCGTCGGGCTCTGTCATAGGATATGGCATTTTGGCGGATGCCGTGCGGTGCCGTTCCAGCGGATCGAAGGTTGCATGAACCCGTTGGCGCGGCGCCTCATTACGCCAGCCGGCAAGATGAAGCAAGCGCGCGCGGCAGCGCAGCATATGCCGTCTCTGCGGACGCAAACCGGAAACCACTTTTGCTTCGGCCGCTTGGATGCTAAACGCCCGCGTTCGTATCACGCCGGGCAGTTGGGGTCCGGCGCTTTCAGGAAGAAACAATGTCTGCCTTCAAATCCGATTTCCTGCGCGTCATGAGCGAGCGCGGTTTCATCCATCATATCTCGGACGAGACCGGGCTGGATCAACTTTTCGCGAAGGAAACGGTGACCGCCTATATCGGCTTCGACGCAACCGCCAAAAGCCTGCATGCCGGGTCGCTGATCCAGATCATGATGTTGCACTGGCTGCAGCAGACCGGCCACCGGCCGATCGCGCTGATGGGCGGCGGCACTTCGATGATCGGCGATCCGTCCTTCAAGGACGAGGCGCGCAAGCTGCTGACGCCAGCGGATATCGAGGACAATCTGGCCGGCATCCGCCGCAACTTTGCGCCTTACCTCACATTCGGCAGCGGACCCAACGACGCCATCATGGTCAACAACGCCGACTGGCTGATGGAGATCAACTACGTCAACTTCCTGCGCGATGTCGGCCGGCATTTTTCCGTCAACCGCATGCTCGCCTTCGATTCGGTCAAGCTCAGGCTCGACCGCGAGCAGTCGCTGTCGTTCCTCGAATTCAACTACATGATCCTGCAGGCCTACGACTTCGTCGAGCTCTACAAGCGTCAGGGCTGCCGGCTGCAGATGGGCGGCTCCGACCAGTGGGGCAACATCGTCAACGGCATCGATCTTGGCCATCGCATGGAAAATGCGCAGCTTTACGCGCTGACCACGCCGCTGCTCACCACCTCGTCCGGCGCCAAGATGGGCAAATCGGCGTCAGGCGCGGTCTGGCTCGATGCCGAGATGCTGAGCCCCTACGAATTCTGGCAATACTGGCGCAACACCGAGGACGCCGATGTCGGCCGCTTCCTCAAGCTGTACACGACGCTGGCCCTGGATGAGGTCGCGCGCATGGCAGCGCTGGGTGGTTCCGAGATCAACGAGGCGAAGAAAGTGCTCGCCACCGAGATCACCGCCATGCTGCACGGCCGTGAGGCGGCGGAAAAGGCCAGCGAGACGGCTCGCAAGACTTTTGAGGAAGGCGTGACTGCCGAAACGCTGCCGACCGTCGAGGTCGACGGCGCAGCGCTCGAAGCCGGCATCGGCATCCTGTCGCTGTTGGTCACCGCGGGCCTCGCCGGGTCCAACGGCGAGGCCCGGCGTCACATTCACGGCGGCGCCGTGCGCCTCAACGACCAGCCAATATCGGATGACCGCAGGATGGTGACACCTCGGGATCTCAGTCCGGAAAACGTCGCAAAGCTTTCATTGGGCAAGAAAAAACACGTTCTGGTGCGGCCGGCGTGACCGGACGGCATCAGGAGGAAACACAAGCGCGGCCGTAACGACATTCGGCTGAAACACACCTCTTGCTACTTCCTGCCGCCGAGCGCGACCGGAGCGCGGTACAGGAGGCGAATCCCGTGGATCAATTGGCTGTTGTCGTTCGTCGCGCGACGGAGCGGGACCACCAGGCAATTCGCGCATTGGTGCGTTCTGAGCGCCTGAACCCAACGGGCATCAATTGGCCCAACTTTATGGTTGCGGTAGCCAAGGGCCGCGTCATCGGTGCGGTGCAAATCCGCAAACATAGTGATGGCTCGCGCGAACTCGGCTCGCTCGTCGTCACCAAGGAAGCGCGAAGCCATGGAATCGCTTCGAGGCTGATCGATACGCTGCTTGCCGACGATCAAGAGCCCATTTGGCTGATCACGGCCGTGCCGAACGCCAACGCCTATTCACGATGGGGCTTCGAGCAAATCCAGGTACGGGAGGCCCCAGCGAAGGTACGGCGCAACCATCTGATGGGAAGCATGGCGCGCATCATCTCCTTCTTCAAGCGGCGACCGATGCAGCAACTGGTGATCCTGGAACGTCGCCCGATAGACGGACGGATGACTGCGCGAAAATCCGCACCAGGCCTTGGGCGTGAACGTGATCAGGGCGAACGTGCACCCGCCTAGAATCGAATTCGGCCTTTCGGCGACTGTTCCTGCTAGAGCGTTTCACCGTTTCACAGAAACGGCGAACCGCTCTATCTCCTTGTTTTTTCGCAATTCCGGGACGGAAAACCGCTCACACTTTTCCTGGAATTGCTCTAGCGGTACTCGAAGATCGAGCGGAAAATGCCCGGCGCGATCACCGATAGCGGGTTTATGTCCAGCACCGGCTTGTTGGCGTTGCCCTTGAGCCGGTAGGTGACGCCGATCAGGCCGCGGTCGCGCCCGTTGCCGAGCAGCGCGCCGACCAGCGGCAATTCGCCGAAGATGCGGTTGAGCCCATAGGCCGGCATGAACGTGCCGGTCATGTCCATGTTGTTGTTCTGGTCGTAGAGCGTGCCCTGGAAGGTGGTGCCGATGCGCGGGCCGCGCAGCACGCCATTGGCCAGCTTCAGGTAACCGCTTCCCTTGTCGATCTCGGTAAAGCCGCGCTCGAACTTTACCCGCGAAGTGTCGATCTTGCCTTTGACCGCTTCGTTCAGGCTGCGGCTGTCGCCCACCGGCGTGGTCGATACGATCGAAGCGAGCTTCGGTTCATTGACGATGAAGAAGTTGCTTGAGTCGACCTGACCCCGCATCGGCCCGTCGGCCGCGCCGCTGAGCGCCAGCGTGATCGAGCCGCCTTCCATGTGTTCGTAGATGTTGAGGAAGCGCAATATCGCGCCGGCGTCGGCCGACTTCATGTTGAGCGCGCGCACGCCGTTGCCTGCCGTGTTGCTGATGGTGACGGCGGCGCCCGAACTTGCCGTGGCACTGACCTTGAGCCCGTTCACCTTGGAGCCGGCGGCGCTGTAGTCGAGCTTCAGATTGGACAGGACCTCGTCGTGGAACCCGGTCAGCGAAGTGACATCGGCGCTGACCGAAACCGCATCCGTGCCTGTGGTCTTGGTGGCGGTATCGACGTCGGAGGTGAACTGCTTGATCAGCGAGCGGGCGTCGAGCGCATTGCCGCTGACATCGACGGCAAAGCCCTTGCCCGACCGCTTCACCGTCACCGCAACGTCGTCGCCCCTGTTCAAAGCGACTTTGCTGAAGCGCGCCGAAGACAGCGCACCCTTGACCAGGACGACATCGCCTTCGACGGAAAAGCTCTTTCCGTCGAGGTCGAAGTCGGACAGCGTTGTCGTATCGCCCGACTTCGCCATAGTGAAAGTGGCATTGGCGGGAATCCCCGGCCCCTTGCTCCAGCCGGCCCAGGGAATATCCAGCCTGGCGCTGGTCAGGTCGACCGCGACGTTCTGGCTGCCGTCGCCGCTCTTGTCGATCGCCACCTTGATGGTTCCCGAAATCAGCGGCGACAGGCCAGGCATGGCGGTGGCGCGTGTCTTGTCGTTGAGCACAAGCGCCACCTTGCGGCTGCGCGGCGGTCCGTCATCCCCGAGCGGCTCGATCAGATCGAGTTCAGCCGGAATGCCGTTCAGCTTCGCGTCGGCCGAGATCACCGCCTTGTCGGGTCCGACTTCGATCGAACCATCGGCCTCGGTTATCGTCTGGTCTTCGAACGGCTTGGCGAGCGACAGGTCCTTGTAGTCGAGCGACACCAGCCAATCCAGCTTCGAGGTGTCGACACCGGACTGCAGCGGAATGTCGGCCTTGACGTGGCCGGTCACCGTGCCGGACAGGTCGTCCGGCGCAATACCGACATGGCGCATTGCGTTGATCGGTTCGTAGGAAGCGAGCTCGGCGATGGCCGGCGCCTCGCCGGCGACGTCGATGTCGAGCGCGCCGATCACCGGCGGGTGGTTCGCCGCCTTCACCGACAGCGTGCCATTGCTTGCCGCCACGGTGCGGCCACTCGGCATATAGACGCTGCCCGAAGACAGAGCTATGTCGACATCGTTGCCGTGGAAGGAAACCACGCCAATGGCATCGCGGATCGGCGGGATGCGGCCGGCGGTGTCGAAGCGCGAGCCCTCGACCTGGAACCGGCCGAACACCTCGTCAGCCGAAAGCGGCACGCCGTTGCCGAGCCGCCCCGGCACGACCTGGAACTGAAGGTTGGCGTCGACGACACGGCCGCCAAACAGATTCTGCAGCACCCACAGCCGGGCATTCTTGGCGGAAAACCAGGGCCACAATTGCTTGACATGCGAGACCGGCATGTCGTGGACGTTGAGCGACAGCGAAATGCCCGGCGGCCCGTTGTCGATGAAGGCAAGCGCGGCTGTGCCCAGCACCTCGCTGCCCGATCCCGACCTGATGCCGATCTGCTCGGCGACGAGCTTGCGGCTTTTGATCTGATAGACGCCGGCGATGCGGGCAAAGAAATTCAGCGCCGGCTCGGGCGATTCCGCCGGCGCCAGCGTCGAGCCGTCGCTGGTCAGGTCGTAGCGATAGGAAGGCTCCTCACCGGCCACGCCGGTCGCCGGCTTTGGCCCGATCGAACCGGCGAAATTGAACGTCGAACGGCCGGTCTTCAAAACCAGCCTGCCGACATCGATCTTGTTGGATCCGGAGACAAGCGTGGCGTCGACATCGACATCGGCCGGCAACAGCCCGCGTGTGCCGAGGTCGAGCACCGAGCCGGTTAGCGACAGCGAGGCCGTCAGCCGGGAATCGGTTTCGCCCGAGCCTTCGGTCCCCGTCAGCTTCAAAGCGATCGCGCCGGTTTTCCCACCTGCCTCTGGCGTTGTCTGTGGAATGGCCGCCATGTCGATGGCCGCATTCAGCGCAGTTACCCGCAGGGAGGTCGTATCGCGGGTGGCGGCAGCGGTGACCGTGAGCGCCCGGCCATCGATATCCGCCTCGGAGGAGAACTCCATGCTGCCGGGGCCCGACTGCAGCACGGTGGCATTGGCGATGTTGACCAGCTTGACCGAGTCGGCCTCGGGCAGTTCGAACTCGACATTCTTGAGATCGATCCGGCGCATCGAATCCTCGCGCACGGCATCGAGCGCATGGTTGACGTGACCGAAGACAGCGGCGGCCAGCTTTTCCGGATCGATGAGGCCGTCTTGATTGCGCAGCTCGGCTGTCCAGTCGCCGCCCGACGGCATTGCCGCGGTGACAATGTGGGCGTCGGAAATCCTGGCGCTGGTCAGCCGCACCTCGCCCGAGAACAGCGGTATCAGCCGGATACCGAAACGCACACGCCCGGCGTCGGCCATCGGCTTGCCGTCGGCGGTCTTGACGCTGACGTCCTTGACCTGCAGCGCAATGAAGCTCGATCCGTCCAGTGTCAGCCGGGCCGGGCCGACGGCTACATTGACGTCGAAACCGGCGAGTTTCTCGATCCCCGCTTCGGCTTCCGCCCGCAGCCGCTCGCTGCCGATTCCGGTGGCGCCGATGACATAGACAGCGGTGGCGGCCAGCAGCACCAGGGCCGCGACGCCGGCAAACAGGCGGGCAAGGATGCGAAAGCCACGGCCGATCCGCGCCTTGCCGAGCGGCGGCACACTGCAGGCAGACGGGAAAGTCCCCAGGTCGGTGATCTCGTCACGCCTGAACCGGATTTTCTCGTGCTGCGGTTCTTCCTGATCCACGCAATTTTCCGTTGTACGAATTCGATCGTGGACGAATCCCCGCTCGACACTATAACGATGCAGCCTGGCGCGTAACCTCAAACAAGGGCATCGATATGGCTGATCTCGACATTGGCGACGCTGCTCCGCAATTCGACCTGCCGTGCGATGGCGGCGGCTCGCTCAGCCTTGCCGCGTTGCGGGGGAAACCCGTCGTACTTTACTTCTATCCGCAGGACGACACCACAAGTTGCACCTATGAGGCGATCAGCTTTTCCCAGCTGAAGCCGGAGTTCGAAAAGGCCGGCGCCGTCGTGATCGGCCTATCGCCTGACAGCGTGAAGAAGCACGACAAATTCAAAACCAAATACGACCTCACCGTCGACCTGGTTGCCGACGAGGAGCGCAAAGTGATCGAGGCCTACAATCTGTGGGTCGAAAAGACGATGTATGGCCGCAACTATATGGGCGTCGAACGAGCGACGTTCCTGATCGGCAAGGATGGCCGGATCGCCGGCATCTGGCGCAAGGTCCGGGTAAAAGGTCATGCCGAAGCGGTGCTGGAGGCGGTGCGCGCGCTCTGACACGCCGCCCATCTCACCACCCTGCCCGCAACCCGTCACTCGTTTCGCGTGCAATCCTTACCGGCCGGCACCCACGGCAAAGCTTTGTTAACCCTAATAATGTGTAATCAGGCTTCGTTGGTGTCGTAATGAAAGCTTGGTCCCGTGAACCCAACCGGTCAGTCAGCGGTCTTCGGCAGACGCAAGGAACCCCATACGGTCATCATTGCGCGGGGCAATGAAATCCGACATTTCACCATCCGTCCGTGGCTCGTCGCCTTTCTTGGTTCGGCACTGGCGGCAATCGCCATCGGCTATCTGCTGGCAACCTCCTATCTGGTGCTGCGCGACGATCTGATCGGCGCCACCACGGCGCGGCAGGCGCGCATGCAGCAGGCCTATGAGGATCGCATCTCGGCATTGCGCGCCCAGGTCGACCGCATCACCAGCCGCCAGCTTCTCGACCAGAAACTGATGGAAACCAAAGTCAGCGAACTGCTCGAGCGGCAGAGCCAGCTCAGCCAACGCCATGGCCGCCTCGGCCCGATCCTCGAACGGGCCGAAAGCGAAGTCGGAACGCCGCCAACCGCTGATGCGGCAGCGGCAGCAAAGCCCGACGAGCATGCCGAACTGACCGGCAACGCGCCCCTGGCCTATTCGGTCGCCAGCCTCGGCTCGGGCGACACCAGGCCGTTCTCTTTGTGGTCGACCCGCTCCGATCCGCTGCCCAGCGAAACGGCGGCGGACCGTGCCGACAAACTGTTCGTCTCGATCAACGATTCGCTCAAGGCCATCGAGAGCCAGCAGCTCACCCGTATCGCCACGCTTGCCGACAATGCCTACAAGAATGCCGATGCCATCACCCAGGCGCTGGAAGCAGCCGGCCTGCCGGTCGACAGCGATTTCGGCAAAGACGAAAGCGATGTCG
Organism: Mesorhizobium caraganae; assembly: GCF_016836705.1. Taxonomy (GTDB): domain Bacteria; phylum Pseudomonadota; class Alphaproteobacteria; order Rhizobiales; family Rhizobiaceae; genus Mesorhizobium; species Mesorhizobium caraganae. The sequence continues at coordinate 109,878 of NZ_JAFCGY010000013.1, forward strand.
GTGGACCGTTGATCCCGCTGGACTCCTCGATGATGTTCGACAGCAAGGTCAAGGAGCTCGACGAGGCACTGGATACGCTCGACCAGCTGAAGAAAGAGGCGCGGCGCCTGCCGCTGGCCAACCCCGCCCCCGGCCATTCCGTCACCAGCCCGTTCGGCGTCCGCACCGACCCGATCCTTGGCACCGCGGCCCTGCATTCAGGCATGGATTTCCGCGCGCCGATCGGCATGGCGGCCAAGGTCACCGCTGCCGGTGTGGTCACCAAGGCAGGCTGGAACGGCGGCTATGGCCGCATGGTCGAAGTCGACCATGGCAATGGCTTTGCCACCCGCTATGGGCATTTGAGCGAAATCGATGTGGTCGTCGGGCAGAAGCTCGCCGCCGGCGACACTATCGGCAAGACCGGCAGCAGCGGCCGCTCCACCGGCCCGCATCTGCACTACGAAGTCCGCCACAATGGCGAAGCCATCGACCCGCTCCGCTTCCTGACCGTCGGCAAGAAGGTCGAGCAGTACCTCTGAGGATCAAAGCGACCCGGTTGGTACCAGCTCTTCGTCAGGCACCCTGCCCCACTGAATTTCGCGTTCGGGCGTCGCGCTATCCTGGCGCCATGACAGTCCGCCACGCCTCTCCGGCGTGAATACATCCAACTGCAGACAGTCAACCAAGCACCCGTCCCACTGTGACTTGTCCACCGTTCGCGTCACAGCCTCGTTGACTCGATGCAAGTTGTAGGATGATATGTATCACCCTATAGCCCAACATCATCTGACGGCCATTTATGACCATCCATGCTCTCTCGCCAGACGCTATCGGTGCCCTGCGGGACGCCGTCGGGCCAAATGGCATGACCGTCGATGCCGCCGGCATGGCGAAATATCTCGGCGACTGGTCGGGCGATCATCATGGCGGTGCCCTTGCCGTGCTGAAGCCGGCTTCGGTGGCCGAAGTCCAGGCCGTGGTGCGGCTGTGCACCTCGCTCGGGCTCGGCATCATCCCACAAGGCGGCAATACCGGCCTGGTGGCGGGCGCGATCGACATCGAGACCGCCGGCTCAATGGTCGTCAGCCTGGAGCGGCTGAACGCCATCCGCGGCGTCGACGCCGACAATTTCGTGCTGCAGGCCGATGCCGGCTGCATCCTGCAGACCGTGAAGGATGCCGCCGACGAACAGGACTGCCTGTTTCCGCTGGCGCTTGGCGCCCAGGGCAGTTGCCAGATCGGCGGCAATGCGGCCAGCAACGCCGGCGGCATCAACGTGCTGCGCTACGGCATGGCGCGCGATCTCATCCTCGGCCTTGAAGTGGTGCTGCCGGACGGCGAGTTGTGGAACGGGTTTTCCGGCCTGCGCAAGAACAACACCGGCTATGATCTGAAGCAGCTTTTCATCGGTTCGGAAGGGACGCTCGGCATCATCACCGGCGTCGAGCTGAAACTGTTTCCAAAGCCGATCCGGACCGAGACCGCCTATCTCGGCCTTGCCTCGTTCGAAGCGGCGATCGCACTGTTCCGGCAGGCCCGCCGGGCCTCGGCCGATTTGATGTCGGCCTTCGAGATCGTCGGCTCGGAATGCATCGCGCTGGCGCGCCTGATCGACGCCAACATTGTGTCGCCGGTCGAAGCTCCGGTGCATGTGCTGATCGAACTGTCGGCCAGTGCGGCGATCGACCTGCGCACGCTGCTGGTCGATTTCCTGACTGAAGCCATGGATAATGGCCAGGTCATCGATGCCGTGCTTGCTGAAAGCAGCGCCCAGGCAAAATCCTTCTGGGCAATCCGCGAAGGGCTGGTCGAGGGGCAGGCCAAGCGTGGCTATCATGTGCGCACCGATCTTTCGGTGCGGATCTCGGACATCCCTGCCCTCATCGACCAGGCCTGCCGCTTCGTTGCTGAGGACCATTGCGGCTGGGTGCCGCTGGCCTATGGCCATGCCGGCGACGGCAACATCCATTTCAACGTGCTGCCGCCGGAAGGCCTCGACGAACGCGCGGCCCGCGCCCGAGGCACTGACATCACCGCCGGGCTCTACCGGATCGCCAATTCGCTCGGCGGCTCGATCAGCGCCGAGCATGGCATCGGCCGCACCCGCCACCGCACCTTCATGGCCGGCCTGGCGCCTGCTCATCGCCGGCTTATCGGCACGCTGAAGAATGCACTCGACCCGCAAGGGCTGATGAACCCCGGCTGCCTTCTGCCGGCAACGGAGACCGCTCCATGAAGCAAAGACTGGCTGCCATCGGCACCGTCGAGACGCTGCCGCACCGCGTCGCGACCTTCCTCGGCCGCGAGATCGAATCGGGTGACCTCAGTCCGGGCACACGGCTGCCGACGGAACAGGAGCTTTCGGAGAAATTCGGCGTCAGCCGCAATGTCGTGCGCGAAGCGATCGCGCAGCTCAGGGCCGACGGCATGATCGAGGCGCGGCAAGGCATCGGCGCCTTCGTGCTGGCGCCGGAGCAGCGGGCGTCGATCCGCATCGACGGCGAGGCGCTCAAAGAAGGCCAGAACATGGAGCGGCTGTTCGAGCTGCGCTGCATCCTCGAAGCCGAATCCGCTGCGCTTGCCGCCGAACGGCGTGGCCAGGAGCATCTCGACGCCATCAAGGCGGCGCTCGACCGCATGAGCGGCGAGGAACGCTGGGAAGAAGGCAGCATCGACGCCGATCTTCTGTTCCACCGTGAAATCGCGCGCGCCACCGGAAACAACTACATCCACACCTTCATTTCCTTCGTCTGCGAACAGATCCGCCGCTCGATCTACTACGCGCGGCAGACCAACCCGCTGCACGATCTGGTCGAGATCAATGTCGGCGAGCATGTGCGCATCTACGAGGCGCTGGTTGCCGGCGATCCCGCAGCGGCGGAAGCGGCCATGCGCGCCCACATCATCGGCGCGGCTGAGCGCGTCGGCGTCAAGTTGCCGGCCGCACGGCGCCTGCCCGCCAGCAAAGGGATTTAGCCATGCCGCTCGGAGGCGCTTACGCGATTTCGGATGTCTGCCTGCTGGTCGAGGACATCGGCCGGACCGTGGATTTCTATGTCGACAAACTCGGCTTCCGGCTGCGCCGCCGCGCCGAAGGCTTTGCCGATTTTCATGGCGAGGGCGTCACGCTCGCGGCGTGGGAGATCGACCACATCAGCCAGCATACCGGCGTGTCGAAGCTCAGATCGCCGCGTCATGCGCACAAGGTTTGCGTGGCGGTCAAGCTCGATACGCCAGCCGATATCGACCGTTTGCACGGCGAGCTCAACGCTAGGGGCGTGCCGTTCCACGGCCCGCCGGAAAACTATGTCTGGAACGCGCGCTGCGCCTATTTCACCGACCCGGACGACACACTCTGGGAACTATACGCCTGGCTCGACGGCGGCCCCGGCGACTACCACGACGAACAGCCGTAGACGACAGCGCGCCGTGGGAGCGGTGCGCAATGAACAGAGCAACGCTTGCAACAGGAGCGAAAAATGAGTGGGAACAAGCCATACAACATGAACCGCCGCAGCTTCGTGACATCCGGCATCGCCGCCGTGGCAGCCGCATCGGCCGGGATGCAGCTGGTGCTGACGCCGGGCGCCAAGGCGGCCGGCAAGGTCGTCATCCAGTATGACTGGCTGGTGTCGAACGGACAGATCGGCGACATCGCCGCCGTCGCCAACGGCTATTTCAAAGACGCCGGCCTGGATGTTGAGTTCAGCCCCGGCGGACCGAATTCCGCGACCGTGCCGCCGGTGGTCTCGGGTTCGGCCCAGCTCGGCCAGTTCTCCGAAACACCGCAACTCTTTGCCGCGCGCGCCAGCGGCGTGCCGGTCAAGATCATCGCCTGCGGCTTCCGCACCGGCCCCTATGCCTTCACCTCGAAGCCGGCCAAGCCGATCCGTGGCGTCGCCGACCTCAAGGGCAAGAAGATCGGCATCCAGCCGACGGCGCGCTTCGTCATCGACGAGATCCTGGCCAAGAACGGCATCGACCCCGCTGACGTCACGGTCGTCAATGTCGGCTTCGACAAGGCGCCGCTGGTGCGCGGCGATGTCGACGCCATCGGCGGCTGGATCACCAACACGCAGGCGCTGAGCGTCGTCGGCGACGACCGCATCGACCTTCTGGTTCGCGATCTCGGGCTGAGTTCCTACGCCGACGTCTATTTCGCCACCGACGCGGCGATCGAAAAGGATCCCCAGACGCTGGCCAAGTTCATCGGCGCCGTCGGCAAAGGCTGGGGCTGGGTGCACGCCAATCCGCAGGAAGCGGTGAAGAAGATGGTCGCCGCCTATCCGGAAATGGATATCGGCTGGGAAGAAAAGACCGTCAATCTGGTGCTGAAACTGTCCTTCGATGGCGCGACGGCCAAGGACGGCTGGGGGACGTTCGACCCCGCCTCGATCGAGGAGCAGCTGGCGCTGCTTGACAAGGTCGGGCAATACCCCAACGGCCGGCCTGCCGCGGCTGACGTCTACACCACCAAGATCCTCGAAATGTCGGCCGCAGAGCGGCCCAAGCTCGACGCGCCCGCGGCCTAGAGCATGATCCCAAAAAGTGTGAACCCGTTTTTGGAAAAGATCATGCTCCAGCAAAGCGTTAGATCAGCATGACGATCAAACGTCATGCTGATCTAACGGCGATCGCTATCGAGGCTCAGAGGCTGGATGTCGGCTATGGCGGCCGGCATTCGGCCGTCAAAGTGCTCTCCGGCCTCGACCTCACGGTTGCGGCCGGCTCGTTCCTGTCGATCCTCGGACCATCGGGCTGCGGCAAGTCGACCTTGCTCAGGGTCGTTGCCGATTTGCTCGACCCACTTGGCGGCACGATCAGCGTGCTTGGCGACACGCCGCATGCGGTGCGCTCGCGCCGGGATGTCGGCTTCGTCTTCCAGGATTCGACACTGCTGCCCTGGCGCAGCGTGCGCGACAATGTGCGTTTGCCGCTGGGCGTCGGGCAAGGCAGCCTGACCCGCCAGATCGAAGACCGCTCAGAGGAGTTGCTGGAGCTGATGGGACTTGGCGGTTTTGGCGAGCGCCTGCCGCACCAGCTTTCCGGCGGCCAGCGGCAGCGTGTCGCGATCGCCCGCGCCCTGCTCGGACAGCCGAAACTGCTGTTGATGGATGAGCCGTTCGGCGCGCTCGACGAAATCACCCGCGACCGCCTCAATGACGAGCTGCTGGCGCTGTGGCGGCGCAGCGGCACGACCATCCTGTTCGTCACCCATTCGATCGCCGAGGCCGCCTATCTCGGCGAGCGGGTGATCGTGCTGGCCGCCAATCCCGGACGTCTGGTCAAGGATCTGGACATGCGGCCGTTCAAGCAAGACGGCAACCGCTGCTCGCGCGAGGATCCGGCAATCGTTGCCGCCATGGCGGACCTGCGCAAAGCCCTGGAACTGGCCTCATGAGACAGGAGCCTTTGCCACCCGCGCTGGCGATTGCGCTGCCCGTCCTGGGCGCCGCCTCCATTCTGTTCACCTGGCAGTTCCTGCTGCCCTGGCTCGGCGTTCCGGCCTATATCGTACCGACGCCGACAGCCATACTCGGCGTCTTCCAGAAGAGCTTTTCCCTGCTGCTCGGCAATCTCTGGCCGACGCTGATCGAGGCGCTGGCCGGCTTTGCCATCGGCAATCTCGCCGGCGTGCTGCTGGCGGTGCTGTTCGTACACAACCGCGTGCTGCAGGCCGCCTATTTTCCGATCGTGCTGTTCTTCAACACCATTCCGATCCTGGCGCTGTCGCCGATCATCATGCTGATCTTCGGGCTGGGCATGACGCCGAAGATCGTCATTGCGGCGGTGATCTGCTTCTTCCCGACGCTGGTCAACATGATCCGCGGCCTGGATTCGGCAAGCAGCAACGAGCACGAGCTGTTCCGCGTGCTGTCGGCAACGCGCTGGGAAGTCTTCTGGAGCCTGCGCCTGCCGCGCGCGCTGCCGATGCTATTCTCATCGCTCAGAATCGCCTCGGCGACCGCTGTGATCGGCGCCATTGTCGGCGAATGGATCGGCTCCGACAAAGGGCTCGGCGCACTGATCATCCAGGCGTCCTTCAACTACCAGTCGGACCGCCTCTATGCGGCGATCGTGCTGTCCTCGAGCCTGTCGATCGTGCTGTTTTGCCTCGTGGTGCTGATCGAGCGCCGGGCGATCAAATACTGATCGCCCGTCAGGCGGGATCGCGGTGCCCATCACAGCCGGCCGGTCAGGATTTGACATGGATGTCTCGCGGAAATTTCGTGAGCGTCTCATTGCCGGTCTCGGTCACCAGAATGGTCTCACTGACCTCGATGCCCCAGCCATCCATCCACATGCCGAGAATGGAATGCACGACATTGCCTGATAGCAGCACCGTCTTGTCGCCGGGCCGAAGGCTGATCGTGTGCTCGCCCCAATCCGGCGGATAGGCGACGCCGATGGAGTAGCCGATGCGCGATTCCTTCTTCAGCCCGTAGCGCTGGATGACCTTGCGCCAGGCGGCTTCAACCGCTTCGGCCGATGTGCCCGGCTTCACCGCATCGAGCACCGCATCCATGCCTTCGATCACTGCCTTTGCGGTGTCGGCGACACGCGTCGGCGTCTTGCCGAGCTGCATCGTCCTGGCGAGCCCGGCGGCGTAACGGCGGCAGACGCCGGCGAGTTCCAGCGCGATCGTCTCGTTCTTCCCGAACCGCCTGTCGCTCCACATGATGTGCGGCGCCGAAGCATTTTCGCCGCCGAGGATCGTTGGCGGCAGTGCCGTGATGTCGCCGGCAAAATCAGGACTGCCGGCAATCTGCGCTGCCTGGATGGCGGCGATCGCATCGCATTCGCGCACGCCTGGCACGATCACTTCGAAGGCTCGTGCGACCGCTGCTTCGGCTAGCGTCGACGCCTTGCGCAGATAAGCGATCTCGGGCGCCGATTTGACCGCACGGATCCAGTTCACCAGGAGATCGGCGTCCTGCCATTTCGCGTTTGGCAATCCCGCGACGAGCCGGGCATGGGCCTTCGGCGAGAAATAGTAAGCTTCGAGCTCGATGCCGATGTGTCTGCCACCCCAGCCCTTGGCGACAATCCAGGCAGCGATCCAGTCCATCGGATGACGATCGGCGCGCTGGACATGGTCTTCGGGAAAGCCAACCACATTCTCAGGCTTCATCCAGACCGTCAGCAGGCCGCCGGCCGCATCCATGGCGCGGCCGATCCAGACCGGCTCGGCCCCCTCATCGATCGGAACCAGAACCACTTGCGGCGTGTAGAACGACCAGCCGTCATAGGCGGTGATGTAATGCTGGTTGGCGACGTCGTTGACAACAAGCAGTTCGATGCCGCGCTTGGCCATCTCGGCGCGGATTTTTTTGAGCCGCTGCTGGTACTCGTCGCGCGCAAAAGGCAATTCGATCATCGGTTTTCCCTGCTGGATCATCGGCCGGGCGAAGCCCCGCCCGCCTGACGTCATTCACCATTGCGGTGGTTTTAACCCGGCTGCAATCGGCCAGCGCAGCGCATGGGACAGGTCCTGCACCGCGTCCGGAACCGTCACAAATTATTTTTGAATTCCATTTGACTGAATAAATTGCCTGTGCAAGTCTCTCCTCTCCCAGGGAGAGGGAAATGGCACTGCGGGGAACCAACCAGGAGTTCGGACGGCCCTACAACCGGCGCATCGTGCTGGAGTCCATCCGCCTGCACGGCCCCATTGCCCGCGGCGACATTGCCAGCCGCGTCGGCCTCACCGTCCAGACCGTGTCGACCATCGTTCGCGAGCTTGAAGAGCACGGCTATGTGCTGTCACTGCGCGAAGAGCCGCGCGGGCGCGGACTGCCGCCGGCTACGCTCCGTATCAACCCTGAGGGCGGCTATGCCGTCGGCATCCACCTCACCCCGCTCGGCATCGACGCTGCGCTGATCAATCTCAGCGGCGATGTCATCGAAAGCACGCATCGCGAGGCGCCGCATGCAACGCCCGACCATGCCTTCGACCTGATCGGCGCCATGGTGCCCGAACTGACCGCATTGCGGCCCGGCGGCCGCGTGCTTGGCATCGGCATGGCGCTGCCCGGGCCTTTCGGCGTAGAATCGATGAGCTTCGTCGGCCCCACGACCATGGCCGGCTGGAAGGATGTCGCGCTGCCGGAGCGGCTGGCGGCGTCGACCGGGCTGCCGGCCTTCTTCGAGACCGACATGGCGGCAGCTGCCATGGGCGAGCGCCTCTATGGCCTTGGGGCTGGCTATTCCGAATATTACTACCTCTATTTCGGCGTCGGCCTTGGCGGCGTCATCGTCCATGACGGCGCGGTGATGCGTGGCGCCTGGGGCAATGCGGGGGAAATCGGACACATCCCCGCCGTTCCCGGCGGCGAACTCTGTCCCTGCGGCAACCATGGCTGCCTCGAACGTTACCTCTCGCTCGAAGCGCTGCGCCGCCGCAACATCGGCGAAGCCGCCTGGGTGGCCGAAGTCGCGCCCATCTTCCGCAACGCCATCGCCACCATCGAAAACCTGTTCGACCCCGAGACGGTCATCCTCGGCGGGCTCGCCCACACCGACCTCTTGGAAAAACTGGTCGGTGCGGCAGCGCAGCTTCCTAACTCGGTCTCGGCGCGGCGCGACCGCAAGACCCCGCGCGTGACGGTGGCGACCGGTGGCCAGCATTCGGTGCTGCGGGGCGCTGCCGCATTGGCGGTCTCCGGTGTGTTGTCGCCGCGGTTTGGCCAGATGTTCATCGCCGAGCGCGAGCGCCGGTCCGACCTCATGCACAGCAAGGGAGTGGCGGCATGACCGAACCGCTGCTGGTACTCGAAAACGTCACCAAGAATTACGGCGCCATCCAGGCGCTGAGAGGCATCAGCTTCTCGATCGGCAAGGGCGAGGTCGTGGCACTGCTCGGCGACAATGGTGCCGGCAAGTCGACGCTGGTCAAGATCATCGCCGGCGGCCTCGAGCCGAGCTCCGGCCGCATGCTGTTCGAGGGCAAGGAATTTCTGGCGAAAACGCCGGCCGAGGCCAAGGCTGCCGGCATCGAGACCGTCTACCAGGACCTTTCGCTCTGCACCAATGTCGATGTCGTCGCCAATTTCTTCATGGGCCGCGAGATCACGCGCAAGGTGCTCGGCATTCCGATCCTCGACGAGCGCGCCATGGAAGCCGTCGTCGGCAAGGCACTTGCCAGTGCGGGCACCCGCATTCCGTCGCTGCGCACCAATGTCGAGCACCTCTCGGGTGGCCAGCGCCAGGCGATCGAGCTCAACCGCTTCGTGCATTGGGGCGGCAAGCTCGTGCTGCTCGACGAGCCGTTCGCGGCCCTCGGCGTAGAACAGACCAGGCGCGGCCTCGAGATGATCCGCCAGGTGGCCAACCAGGGAATCGGCGTCGTCATCATCACCCATATCATGCAGCAGGCCTTCCAGGTCGCCGACCGGATCGTGGTGATCCGGCAAGGCGTCGTGGCCGGCGATGTCGCACGCAACAAAACAAGTCCCGATGCGGTGATCAACATGATCACCGGTGAGACGCTTGCCGGTGCCGGACCGGCAGGTTGAGGGACAAAAGAGGGGTCCGGTATAAAAGAGGAGCGAACGACATGAAGCGAATATTGGTTCTTGTCTTCGGTATCCTGGCACTGGCTCTTGCCTCGCTCACGCCGGCAATGTCCCAGACCAAGGGCACCGTCTACTATATGGTTCCGACCCTGCTCGATGAATTCCAGACCGGCTCGGTGAGCGCGCTGGAGCTGTTCCTCAAGCAGGTCGGCTATGAGGTGAAAACACTCAACGCCGACAACAAGACCGACGCGCAGCAATCCCAGATGAACGACGTCATTGCGCTGAAGCCTGCGGCGATCATCCTGGCCGCCGTCGATTTCAATGCGCTGAAGCCGTCCATCGAAGCAGCCCGTGCCGCCGGCATCCCGGTGGTCGAGTTCGACCGCCAGATTACCTCGACCCCGTCCGACTTCACTTCCGTGGCGGGCACGGTCGAGATCGGCTACGTCGCTGCCGACCAGGCTCAGAAGCTTTTGACCGCCAAGAACGGTTCGGTGAAAGGCAAGATCCTGCAGGTGCTCGGCGATCCCGGCGATCCCTACACGCTCGACATCCAGAAGGGGTTCGAGGAGAAGATGAAGTCGTTTCCGGACGTCAAGATCATCTCGCTGCCGGCCATGCAATGGGCGGCGGATGCAGCCGGGACCATCGTCAACGACCAGTTGCTCGCCAATCCTGATATCGACCTGATCTTCAGCCATGCGGCTCACCTCTCGGTCGCCGCCGTCGCCTCACTCGAGGCCGCCGGCAAGAAGCCGGGTGACGTCTTGATGATGAGTTCGAACGGCGCTCCGGTCGGTCTCGACCTGATCCGCAAGGGCTGGCTCAATGTCGAAGTCGAGCAGCCGCTTTACGCGCAGGCCGCTGCCGTCGCCATGTTCATGGACAAGATCGCCGGCAAGCAGGAAATCAAGCCCGGCGAGTATGACGTGCTCGGCTTGAAGTCGACCGTGACCAAGGAAGCCTGGGGCCCGAACATCAAGATCCCGGGCGCCGCCATCACCAAGGAAAACGTCGACAATCCGGCCTTCTGGGGCAACCAGAAGCCGCCGACGGACACGATCAAGCCGGTCGAATAGTCACTTGCCAAGCGCTCCGGGCCGCCCAGGCCCGGAGCCTGCCCTTTCACAACGCCGCGTCCCAAGGACGCCATGGCGAATTTGAATCCGCGCCTGAACCCGACGAAATCAAGTTGATTTCGCGGGGGCGCCAACCGGATCAGCCCATGAACCCGCGCAGCCGCAAAGCCCTGGAGTTCGTCCTCGACAACCTCGTCTGGTTTATGCTGGTCTTTGTGTTGATCGTCTTTTCCCTCTTCGTCCCGAACTATTTCCAGCTTGGCATATTTGCCAACATCATCGAGGCCTCGAGCGTGCTCGGCGTGATGTCGATCGGCCTGTCGCTGGTCATCATTGCCGGCCACATGGACCTGTCGGTCGAATCGGTGGCGGCACTCAGCGCTATGACGGTCGGCATCCTGTTTTGCTCGTCGGGCATCGGCATGGGCATACAGCTCAACCCGCAATGGCTGATGGTTCCGGTTTCGCTGCTGATCGCGATGGCCGTCGGCGGCATCATCGGCGCCTTCAACGGCTATCTCGTGGTCAAGGTGAAGATGAGCGCCTTCATCATCACGCTAGCATCCTACATCTGGGTGCGCGGCCTTGTGCTGGTCATCTCCGGCGGCCGCTCGGCACAGGATCTGGCGCCGGCCATACGCTGGTTCGCCATCCAGCGCCTCGCTGGCCTGCCGCTGACGGCCTGGATCGCCGTCGCCTGTTTCGTTCTCTTCTCGCTGATCATGGCCAAGACGCCGTTCGGCCGCCACCTGATCATGATTGGCGGCAATGAGACCGCAACCTTCCGTGCCGGCATCCGCGTCAACCGCAATTTGGTCATCGCCTTCGTGCTTGCCGGCGCCATTGCCGGCCTCGCCGGCTGGCTGCTCGCAATCCGCACATCCGGCGCGACCGCCAATCTCGGCGTCGGCCTGTTGTTCAATGCCTTTGCCGCCGTCGTCATCGGCGGCGTCAGCCTGAAAGGCGGCGTCGGCACCTTGCCCGGTGTCTATGCCGGCGTGCTGCTGCTCTCCTCCATCAACACGGCGATCAACCTGATGGGCCTGCCAGCCAATTACACCCAGGTGATCCACGGCCTGCTGGTGCTCGCCGCCGTGCTGCTCGACGCCTTCAAGCAAACCATTCGCCAAAGACTCGCATGAAAGGACGGCTCGCATGACCGGACGACTGCAAGACAAGGTCGCGCTGATCATCGGCAGCGCGCGCGGCATCGGCAAGGGCATTGCGCAGCGCTTCGCCGAAGAAGGTGCAAGGCTGATCCTGGCCGACAGCGAGGCCGAAGCGGGTCAGGCAACCGCCGACGAGCTCGGCGCTGGCTTCATCCGAACCGACATCTCGCAAATGACCGACGCCGAAGCTGCGGTGGCACTGGCATTGAAGCATCACGGCCGCCTCGACATCGTCGTGCAGAATGCCGGCATCTATCCTTGGCAGCTGATCGAAAACACCAGCCCGGACGACTGGGACCGGGTGATGGCGGTCAATCTGCGCGGCACCTTCAACGCCACGCTGGCGGCGCTGGCGCCAATGAAAGCGCAAGGCTATGGACGCATGCTCTACACCTCGTCGATCACCGGCCCGCATGTTACCAGCCCCGGCCACGGCCATTACGCCGCCAGCAAGGCCGGCATCAACGGCTTCATCCGCTCGGCGGCCCTGGAATTCTCCGGCTACGGCATCACGGTCAACGGCGTCGAGCCCGGCAACATCCTGACCGAGGCGATCGAGCTGCATCGGGGCGCTGCCTACATCAAGAACATGGAAGACTCGATCCCGCTCGGCCGCCTCGGCAGCCCGCGCGACGTCGCCAACGCCTTCCTGTTCCTCGCCTCCGACGATGCCAGCTACATCACCGGAACGACCATCGTCGTCGACGGCGGCCAGTTGCTGCCCGAGGGCAAGGATTTCCGGCTGCTGCCGCCTTGATCTTTGCATTGACGCACAACGGACCGGGCAGCGCCCCTGACGACAAGAGGTCATTTCAGCGAAAGATACGCGTTCCCTGAGTCGACGATGCAAATTCCCTTCTAAGTTGTATGGAACCCGAATACTTCTCGAAAGTTGTTCATGACGTGCCGATCAAGGGAGGTACTTGTGAATGGCAGACAACATCAGAGCCAGCCATATCTACCAGCGGGCGCATGCTTTGGCAGAAGATGGTTTCCACCAGTCGCCGGCCGAGATTGTTGCCGCGTTGCTGGCCGAGGGCTTTCCGGAAGCCGCCGAGTTGCTGAACTCCGAAAACATCCGTGCCGATCTTCGCCGGGTTTGTAGTGCCGCGACCGCCAACGGCCGGCAAGTCGCCACCAACCTGGGACTTCGTTATTGACGCGCATAACGGCGACATCGGCGGGTTTCGGCCCGGAGCATGCTCCTTACGGCTGACTGCGATCAGCCGGGTTTCTTGTACAGCAGCAATTCGGGCCGGTACTCGAAATGCATGGTGTCGTAGTGATACCAGCGCCCGCCCCAGATGAAGCCGTTTTCCTCAAACAATTCCACGATTTGCAGCGGGATCCGGTTCTTGAACGGAATGTGCGCCTTCGGGTCGGCTTTGTTTCTGTTGTTGTACCAATAGTCGGAGAAACCGACATTGATATCGAAGGCTGCGCCGAAAGAGTGGACGCTCAACCGGTCGGTGCCGGCGATGGGCCGCCAGACGAAGCCGCCGCCAGGCTTGAATCCGTAACGGCTTAGCTCCGCGGGCATCGCCTCCAGAGCATCCGAGACCTTGCCCAACCGGTCGTTGATGCCGAAAATCCTGGTGACCTGCACGGTTTTCTTGGCAAGTTTCGGCAGCCATTTGACGTTGGCGATGTGCTTGCCAACCTCCGCAGCGCTCGCCCCATAGAGCTTCTCGAAGAAGGCTTCGTTGCGGATACGGCCGGGATCGAAATCCTCCGCCGGGACCAGCGCGCCCTCCGCTGCCGTTGGATAGACGTAGCGAAACACATGTCTTCGATGTCGGGGCTCTCCAGCAGCGCCTCGGCGTCGCGCGCCTTGCCGTCGTCCCACACCATCGTGGTGCCGTCGGTCCAGGTCAAAACATTACCCGAGATGGTGAAGAGTCCGGGATAGGCCTTGAGCAAGGCTGCCTTGGCCGCGGTCTGGTCGACACCGTCGCCGGCCTCTGTCGCATATGCGAGGCGCCCGGTGCCACAAATTGCCAACACGATCATCAGCTGAAGCAGCAGGCGCTTGGGATCGTCGATCATTGTCCTGCCTCTCCGGAGAGCCAATCGATTGCTGACCAGGACCCTTATCTAATCCGGAATGATGGCGGCAGCTCCCCAGCCAGAAAACGGGAAATCAGCTCATGCCGGCTGTTGGCAATGGCTTTCGTTCATCTTGCGTTTGGCAAGGCTGCTGTAAGATGGCGCGTGAATCAAAAAGGGAGACAAATCGTGTCAAAAACCTCCAGCGCCCTGATCCGGATGGCGTTCACATTCATTTGCCTGGTTGGCCTTGTCTCGGCCGCCTCTATTCTTTTCCCGGCCACCGCGTCGGCCCAGCGCATGCAGCGATGCGCTGACGAGGGTGGCATCTGCCGCCTGCCCTATCCAGCCGAAGTGGTCTATGGCGCGCGCGGCCAGACCACCTCCCGCTTTTTCGACCGCCGCGCCGTGCCCTGTTCAAACCGCGTCTTTGGCGATCCCGCGCCCGGCCGCGACAAGGCCTGCTACATCGTGAGGCGCGGCGGCGGTAACGATTATGGCGACAATGACGACGACAATTACGGTGACGACGACTACGGCCAGGGTCGCGGCAGGTGGGTGGCCTGCGCCAGGGAGAATCAGTACTGCGATTTCCGTGGCCGCAAACTGGTCCGCTACGGCGCGCGCGGTCAGTTCACGCAAGGCGTTTTCAGGAACGGCGTGCGCTGCAGCAACGACGCCTTTGACGAGGATCCCGCTCCCCGGGCGAAGAAGACCTGCTACATCAGGCAGTAGGTAGCACACCGGCAGAAAATCGGGCGCGGCCGATTGTGGCCGCGTCCTCACTATCAGTCATACGCAGCTGAGTTGCGAACATGAAGGCAATGGACGTCGAGGCATGGGCCGGCGTGCGGGATATGGTGGGCGATGACGGGCTCGAACCGCCGACATCTTCGGTGTAAACGAAGCGCTCTACCAACTGAGCTAATCGCCCGCTCCGGGCCGGACCTTTAAGCGGTCAGACCCGGCTTCGCAAGGCCAAATGAGCAGGCGTGAGCTTAGCCGCATAGCGGTTTTCCCGGACAAAGTGCCGCCTGTCAAAAAACCTTCTCCTGTTTGCTGTTATGCTGTCGAGGTGCGCTTGACACCCGGTGGCGAACCCCTTATCCACCGCCCCAACGACGAACACGGCTGACACGTGCTCGTCCATGCGCGGGTGTAGCTCAGTTGGTTAGAGTGCCGGCCTGTCACGCCGGAGGTCGCGGGTTCGAGCCCCGTCACTCGCGCCATTTCTCTTCAAGGGTCACGATCCTTGGTGCCGGAGAAATGTCGACGTTGATGTCAAAATGTCTCCTTGGACGCATTGATTCAGATCGATCGCCTTGTAGCGATCAATGGCAGCGCCCGGTGCAGCTCAGAGTGCCGGCCTGTCACGCCGGAGGTCGCGGGCTCGAGCCCCGCTCGCAGCATTTCCCTCGACGACTTCCGATTCCCGCCTGTAGATCAGGCGGACGACGAGACCGAGGTATCCGAGCTGAAGAATAACCATTGCAAGAACAGCCCAGCCGAGCGCCTTCCAGACGGAGCCAGTTGCCATGTCGGCCCAGATCGCAACGACGAACGACGTTGCGAACATGCCCACCAGAAATTGCGGAAAATACATAATGGCCCAGCACCCAATGTTTCGGCGATTCAGGGTTTCGGCGATTCAGGCGGCTTTTTAAATCGGCACCTAAGAGCCCGCCGCTTCATTTTGAGAAGCAGCGGGCCCCAATCGCCCCCCGGCTTGCCAGGAGCGATGGATGCCCCCGGCGTTGCTGACAGTGCAATTGCGGTGCCAGACACGGTGACCCATTACCGGACATCCATGCCAATGGCGCAAGACCCGATTGCCGATTAACATTACCTGTTGCTAATATGACACCCTGGTCGGGAAGGACCAAGGTGGCGCGGTTTTTGGCAGGCTTGTTGGCAGCGACGCTGGTGGCGTCGGCAGGCCGATGCTGGTCCAACGACACCTCCAGGCAAATCTCCGAAGACGCACTGAGAACGATCAGCGCCCGGATGTATTCCGGCATCCTGAGCCAGGAATGCATGCAGGGACGGCGCTACCCGCAAAGCCGCATCAAGAATGGTTTCAAAAGGCACTTCGAGGAAATGAGGCTGCGGTTGATCGCGGATGGGTACACAATCGTGCCCGATGTGACAGAGAGCAATTCACAGTGGACTCGTCCGGAGATGGCTTTTGACGCCAAACGGCGGCTTGGCATGCCGCGCCAATTCGGCTGCCTTGATGCATATTGGCTCGACGAAGATCCAGACTGGCAAGGCCCCATAATGGGACGTGGTCGAGATCAAACCTTCGCCAGCAGCGCTTCGACCTCCTGCAGCGTCGGCATCGACGGCGCTGTGCCCGGACGCGTCACCGAAATGCCGGCGACGGCGCAGGCGAAGCGGACCGCTTGCAGCGGTTCCACGCCTTTGGCGAGCGCTGCGGCCAGTCCGCCATTGAAGGCATCGCCCGCACCCGTGGTTTCGACCACAGGGCCGGCGCTGACCACGGGGACATGGTCGGAACGATCCGCGGTGTGCAGCAGCGCGCCTTTTTCGCCGAGCGTGATGACGACCGAGCCGACGCCCTTTTTGAGCAGGCTGTCGGCGGCGCGGCGCGCGTCGTCGATGGAAGAAACCTTGATGCCGGTCAGTTCCTCGGCCTCGGTTTCGTTGGGAGTGACGTAGTCGCACAGCGTGTAGATGCGGTCCGGCAGTTTTGCCGCCGGCGCCGGGTTCAGGATGGTGGTCACCCCTGCCCCGCGCGCGATCTCGAGTGCGCGCAGTGCAG
This sequence comes from Mesorhizobium caraganae, assembly GCF_016836705.1. Classification (GTDB taxonomy): domain Bacteria; phylum Pseudomonadota; class Alphaproteobacteria; order Rhizobiales; family Rhizobiaceae; genus Mesorhizobium; species Mesorhizobium caraganae. Next base: position 126,454 of record NZ_JAFCGY010000013.1, read on the forward strand.
CGTCGATCGGCTGTTCGAGCTGGGTGACGAAGACACCGGCCCCGCCAATCAGGCCGGCATTGGCCTCGATGTCTTCAGGCGAGATCAGCATCGCCGCACCGGGACTGACGATGATGGCGTTGTTGCCGGTGGTCTCCTCGATGAAGATATAGGCGGCACCGGTATAGCTCTGCGGCGTATCGATGACGGCGGATTTCACGCCGGCATCTTTCCAGGTCGCCTTGGCCATGTCGGCGAAAGCATCGACGCCGAGCCGCGTCAGGAAGGTGATGTCGGCGCCGAGCTTGCCGGCTGCCACCGCCTGGTTCGAGCCCTTGCCGCCGGGCCCCAGCTTGAAGGAATTGCCAAGGATGGTCTCGCCCATGCGCGGCTGGCGGTCGGCGCGGTAGGCGGTATCGGCGACGAAGACGCCCAGTATGACGACAGGGTTGCCGGACGCCATTGTGCTATTCCGCATCCGGCGGCACGACGCCCTTGCGGAAGGCAAAGCAGCCATAGAAGCGGCGCTCGCCGGTCTGGATGACGCAATAAGCCTTCTTGGCGCGTTCATAGAAGGCATAGCGCTCGACCGAAATCATCGGCCAGGCTTTGCCCTCGGCCTTGTCGATCTCTTTTTGCACCTCTTTTTGCACCGGAGGGATCTCGTTGGGGTTGCCGACGATCTCCATGCGGGCGGCCGCGTCGTCGACGAAAGTGTCCAGCGGATAGAGCGACAGCACCGCCTTGACCACATCGGCCGCCGCCGCATCGATGTGCAGCAGCTTGCCGAGCACGGTCTGGCGCGCCACCGAATCGGCGGGGAAATTGGTGTCGGCGATGATCAGATCGTCGCCGTGCCCCATTGCCCTCAGCGCCTGGAGCACATCGGCGTTCAGCAATGGGTTGATCCCTTTGAGCATGGCAGTCCTCTTCAAACAGGTTTGGTCAAAAGTCGATTGGAAATCAGAGCCGGTTGCCGGTCTCAGCGTCGAAGAGATGGACCTGGTCGAGGCGTGGCTTGAGATTGAGCATGTCGCCGGGCTTGAAGTCGTGGCGCTCGCGAAACAGCGCCACCATCTCGCCATCGCCGAAGCGCACGAAGACCAGCGTTTCGGAGCCGGTCGGCTCCACCACCGAGATCTTCGCCGGCACGCCGTCGGCGTGGATTTCGAGATGTTCGGGCCGCACGCCATAGACCACGGCCTGGCCCTCCTTGGCGGCGCTGCCGGCAGCGATCGGGAACAGCGTGCCCGCTATCTCGACCTTGTCGCCCTTCCTCACCACGCCCTTGAGCAGGTTCATCGACGGCGAGCCGATGAAGCCGGCGACAAACAGATTGGCCGGCCGGTCGAACAATTCCAGCGGCGCGCCGACCTGCTCGATGCGGCCGTCGCGCATCACCACGATCTTGTCGGCCATGGTCATGGCCTCGATCTGGTCGTGGGTGACGTAGATGGTGGTGGTCTTCAGCCGCTGGTGCAGTTCCTTGATCTCGGTGCGCATCTGCACGCGCAATTTGGCGTCGAGATTGGAGAGCGGCTCGTCGAATAGGAACACTTGCGGGTTGCGCACGATGGCGCGGCCCATGGCGACGCGCTGGCGCTGGCCGCCGGAGAGCTGGCGCGGATAGCGCTTCAGGTAGGGATTGAGGTCGAGAATGTCGGCGGCGCGCTTGACCCGCTCGGCAACCACGGCCGGGTCGGTGCCGCGCAGCTTCAGCGCAAACGCCATGTTCTGCTCCACCGTCTTGTGCGGATAGAGCGCGTAGTTCTGGAACACCATGGCGATGTCGCGTTTGGCCGGCGGCAGATTGTTGACGATGCGCTCGCCAATGGCGATGGTGCCGCCCGAGACGGTTTCCAGCCCGGCCACCATTCTGAGCAGCGTGGACTTGCCGCAGCCCGACGGGCCGACCAACACCACGAACTGGCCATCGGCGATTTCGACGCTGACATCGTGCAGGACCTTGACGGTTCCGAACGCCTTGGCCACATTGGTGATCGCGACTTGAGCCATCGTCCCCCCTTTCCTCGCGGTGAAGCTAGCCATTGCCAACGGCAAGGGCAAGTCAGTATCTTATAGATAAAAAGTCATTCGTGTTGACAAGGTAATCGATTACGCGAATAGTGGCGAGTGCCAATCCGACAGTCGGATTTTTTCCCGAAAATCGGAGCTTCAGGCGACGCAGGGTGGGGTCCCACGTCCCCGTGTGATAAAAGGAGAACCGCCGACGTTTCGGCGTCCGAGGATTGGTATTTCAATTCACGACTGTGTTCTGGGAGGAATAGATGAGAGTCGGTCTGTACGAAAAACTCGTCCGCGCGGGTGCGACCCGGCGTGACATACTCAAAGGTGCGGCCTCGATGGCCGCTATCGCTGCCGCTTCCGGCGCCGGGCTCGGCGCTTTCACACGCCCGGCTGCCGCCGCCAGCGAGCTGCGCGCCAAAATCCTGCAGATCCCCGGCGTCGGCAAAGGCCAGCCGACGGATTCCGACTTCCAGAAGGTCGGCGAACTCTGCCTGGAAGCCACCAAGGCCAACGTCAAGGAAGGCGAATTCGCCGGCGTCGAGCTCTCCTTCATGGGCCTCAACAACCAGAACCTTCACAATGTTTTGTTCCGCGGCTTCCTGAAGCCGTGGGAGGCCTACACCGGCGCCAAGATCAACTGGATCGACCTGGCGCAGGCCGACTACAATCCGCGTCTGCAGCAGGCTATCGCCACGAACACAATTGACTTTGATATCGTCGAGATGGGCGCGCCTTTCGAAGGCGATGTCTGCGGCAAGGGCCTCACTTCCGAGATGCCGGATTGGGTCAAGAAGCAGATCGATATGGACGACCTGGTGGCCTATCTGAAGCCGCCGGTCGGTACCTGGAACGGCAAGCAGTATCGCGTGACCGTCGACGGCGACGCACACAACTTCAATTACCGCACCGACGTGTTCTCCGACGCTGATCTGACAGCAGCCTGGAAAGCCGATAGCGGCGACAAGGCAGGCCTGACGGAATGGGGCGTGCCGAAGACCTGGCAGCAGGTGCAGGCCGTGACAAAGTTCCTCAAGGGCAAGCAGATGAAGGGCCAGGACGTTTACGGCTACCTCGACGCGCCCAAGGCATGGGGTGGATTCGGCTTCTACTTCCTTGGCAGCCGTGCCAGTGCTTATGCCAAGCACCCTGATGACAAGGCGTGGCTGTTCGACGCCGATACGATGAAGCCGCGCGTCAACAATCCGGCCTGGGTACGGGCGATCCAGGACGTGATCGACGCGCTGCCCTTCGAACCGCAAGATCAAATCAATGCCGACCCGAACCAGACCTGCTTCTCCCAGTTCCTGGGCGGCACGGGTTCGATGCTGGCTTGGTGGGGAGACGCTGGCTCGAATGCGAAGACTAACGACTCCTCGGTCGTCGGCGACGTCACAGGCTTCTCGATCCTGCCGGGCTCGGACGATGTCTATAATTCCAAGACCGGCAAGTGGGACAAGCTCGCCAGCGGGCCGAACTATGCGCCGAACTGCGCCTATCTCGGCTGGGGCGTCTATGTCATGGCCCGCGTCGATAGCGACGAGAAGAAGAAGAAGGCGGCATGGTCGGCCGCCGCCCATCTCGGCGGCAAGGACCTGTCACTGTGGTGCGCGGCGTATCCGTCGGGCTTCCAGCCTTATCGCAACTCGCATTTCGACATTCCCGAATGGGTGGCGGCAGGCTATGATGAGGCGTTCATCACCTCGTATCTAAAGTCGGAAGCCGACAGCTACAACCATCCGAATGCGGCGATCGAACCGCGCATCCCCGGCATCTTCCAATATTACAGCGCCGCGGAGGACATTCTGGCCAACACATTCGCCGGCAAGATGAAGGCGCAGGAAGGCGCAGACGCCATTGCCGCGGCCTGGGAGAAGCTGACCGACCAGATCGGCCGCGAAAACCAGATCAAGCTCTACAAAGCCTCGCTCGGCATGTAGGCTGTTACCGTGAAATGGGTCCGGCGGCGCAAAGCCGCCGGACCTGACCGGATCGGGCCGGTCGCAGGCATAGTTTGAACGGACGGGACGCGTGGCTGACCAGACCACCAATGCATGGCCGGCAAACGCCGGTCCAGCCGATCTGATCTCGCCAGGCCGCAAGCAGCTTGGCTTTGCCGTGATGGCCGTGGCCACGCTTGGCCTGCTGGCGGTGATCGCGCTGCAGATCCTCTACAAGAGCGAAGTCACCACGCTCGGTTTCGACACCTGGCGCCCCATCGTCTACGCCTACATTCTGTGGGGCGTGGCGCTCGCCGTCGGCCAGGTGCTGACGCGCGGCGAAGACGGCCAGCGCGCGCTGTTCTTGCTGCCCGCGCTTTTGTTCACCATCGCCATGGTGATCTTCCCGACCCTGTTCGGCTTCTACATCGCGCTGACCGACTGGAACCTGTCGTCCTTCGCCGGCCGCAAGTTCAACGGGCTCGACAATTTCTGGCAGATGCTGGCTGACCCCTACTACCGCAATGCGCTGTTCAACATGGTGCTCTATGTGCTCGCGGTGCTGGTCGAGTACGTCATCGCCTTCGGCCTGGCGCTGCTGCTCAACGCGCAGATCCGGGCCCGAAAATTCTTCCGCGTCGTCTTCCTTTTGCCGCTGATGCTGTCGCCGGTTGCGGTATCTTGGATGATCGGCAAGTCGCTGATGGAATACCGCTTCGGGCCGGCGGCGACGCTGGCGCGCCATCTCGGCTGGGACAACCCCGCCTTCTTCTCCAACCCGATCACCGCCCGCATCTCGATCATGGTGCTCGACGCCTGGACCTTCATCCCGTTCATGATGATCATGCTGCTGGCCGGCCTGCAGGCGATGTCGCGCGACGTGCTGGAAGCGGCACGCGTCGACGGCGCCACGACCTGGCAGACCTTCTGGCAGGTCACCTTCCCGCTGATGCTGCCGGTGTCGGTGACGGCGGTGATCCTGCGCATCATCTTCAAGCTGAAGTTGGCCGACATCATCATCACCGTCACCTCCGGCGGCCCCGGCGGCGCCACGGATTCGGTCTCGAGCTTCATCTACCGCGAGTACCGCGACCGCTCGAATGTCGGCTACGGCACCATGCTGGCGATGGCCTATCTCGTCCTCATCGTCGTGTTCGTGACCTGGCTGTTGAAATTCGCCAACCGCTTCGTGCGCAATGTGAACTGACAGGGGATCATGAGCGTCCAGACCACCGACTATGTCGCTTCGGAAATCCGCTCGCCGGTGGGTTTTTTGGCCAATCGCGTGTTCATTTATGGCGCGCTGGCGTTCTGGGCTTTCATTTGCCTGTTCCCGATCTACTGGACGATCACTACCTCGTTCAAGACGGCCGTCGACGTCACCCAGGGCCACCTCATCCCGTTCGTCGACTTCCAGCCGGACTGGAAGGGCTGGCGCTCGCTCGGCCTGTCGCCGGATTCGATCTTCCAGACCTCCACGGTGCGCGAGGAATTCTTCAAGCGCTTCATGAATTCGGTCATCACCTCGGTCGGTGCATCGAGCCTTGCGATCGTCATCGGCAGCCTCGCCGCCTACGGGCTGACCCGCTATCGCTATCAGTTCGCCTGGTTCAAGAACGAGGACATCTCGTTCTTCTTCCTGTCGCAGCTGATACTGCCGCCGGTGGTGCTGGCCCTGCCCTTCCTGGTGCTCTACCGCGAAGTCGGCCTGCTCGACACTCGCATCGGGCTGATCCTGCTCTACACGCTGATGGTGCTGCCGATCGTCATCTGGATCATGCGCGACCAGTTCAACTCGATCCCCGTCGAGCTCGAGGAAGCCGCCTTGGTCGATGGGCTGTCGATCTGGGGCGCCTTTTTCCGCATAGTCATGCCGATTGCTCTCCCCGGCATGGTCGCCGCCTTCATCCTGGCAATGGTGCTGTGCTGGAACGAGTACTTTTTCGCCGCGCTGCTGACCTCGACCGATGCCAAGACCATTCCGGTCATGGTGGCCAGCCAGACCGGCTCACAAGGCATCAACTGGTGGTCGATGGCGGCGCTCGCCACCGCCGCGATCGCGCCGCTGGCGGTCATTGGCATCGCGCTGGAGCGCTACCTGATCATGGGCATGACGGCAGGGGCGGTGAAGTAGGTGGGGCGATGCCGGTCGGCGCCCTGATCGGCTGTTGATAGCCGGGTGTAGGGGCCGAGCGCGGTGGGGGCAAGCATGCCGCGAGTTTTCACCTACATCGCCTCTGACGGCGCAAAGAAGCAATTTTCGTGCTCCTCTGTCGGATGCAGGCAGATGTGGAAGTTGTCGTCTCCTGACGGAATGACACTGTCGTAGGGGACAAAATAGCGGTTTTGGTGAGTGACCTTCCGATGGTCTCCCGGCCGCAAGATGATCACGTAGCCATCGGCCTGTGGTGTAACGGTGATGCTGGGAATTCTACCGCATTCGCCTGCCACTAGATCGCCATGACAGCAGGCTGGCGGATAAGTCCAGCCGCTGTCGGTACTGTGCGCAAACGCAGAAACGTTTTGAAGTGCTGCAGCCGTGGCGATCACGCCTGCCAAGCTTGTCATGCGTCGTTTTCCTACCGCGTGCACCGAGCGGCTTCCAAGCTTAGTTGGAACCATTGTACCTTATTCGAACTTGCTAATATATAGACGGAAGGGCTTCCTGCCGTTCGAAGGGCACTGGCTAGCGCAAAAGCGTCGCACGAAGGTGATCGAGGATCATGGCGACACCCTTTTGCCCGAGTTCGGCGGACGCCTCCGGCGCACTTGCCGTGTACCAGCTCGTGTTGTCCGCGAAATGTCCGGCATCGACTGCTTCCGGGCACAGCGCCAGCATCAGCGACGTCTCGCCGATGCCAGCATGGTCGAACGGGTACTTGCCGTTCATGGCGGCCGACATCAGCGGATGCACCTGCACCCAGTTGAAGAAATTTTCGCCGGCGGCGTGCCCGGCATAATAGTCGGCCATCTCGTTCGAACCCCACCAGCCCTCGCCGCGCTGCTTCTCGAGGAAGCGGAAGATCGCCTGGCGGCCGGCAGCCTTGAAGGCGAGATCGGTCGGCATCCCCGCCGCGAAATTCTCGGTCTGGTGGTGGATGATCGCGTGGATGTTGCGAAAGCCGATGCGTAGCAGGCTGTAGAACAGCTCTTCGCCAAACGGCGCCAGCTGATTGCCGCCAACCTGCACCGAACCGCTGCCTTCGGGCGCCGCCACCGCATAGCTCGCCGCGCCGTAGTAGAAGGACGGCAGGATGACGATGTCGGCTTCCTTTTCGTAGAGCTCCAGCGTCTTGATGACGGCCAGCGTGTCCATGCCGACGGCCATGTGCTCGCCGTGATATTCCAGCACGCCGAGCGGGAGGACGACCGGCCAGTTCTCGGCGATCGCCTTGCGGATCTGGTGCGGCAGCATCAATTCGTAGCGCATCGCGCCTACTCCAAGTTGGTGTGGCGCGCGCGCATGGCCTCGGACGACTGGCCGGTCAGCCCCTTGAGCTTCAGCACCATCACCTCGAACAGCAGGAACAAAGCGCCTTCGAAGACCGAGCCCATCGGCAGCAGCGATGTCTTTTGCGGCCCCTGGTCGCGGGCCATGGTCTGCGCCGGGATCAGCAAGGTGAAGTCGGCGAGTGCGGTCGCACTGCCCCCGGCCTCGGCGGTGAGCAGCAGCACCGTCGCGCCGGCGTCACGGGCGACCTGCATCAAGGTAAGCACCGTCGTGGTCTCGCCCGGACCGGAACTGACCAGGAAGACATCGCCCGGGCCAAGAGGGGGCGTGTTCATGTCGCCGACCACCGACACGTCGAGCCCAAGGTGATAGAGCCGCATGGCGAGGCCCTTGAGCTGCAAGGCCTCGCGGCCGCAGCCATAGACGACGATTTTTTGCGCGCGGGCAAGCGTTGCGCAAGCAGTGTCGATGCCGGCTTCGTCGACGCGCGCCAGCACGGCGCCCAGCTCTTGCAGGGCGGTCGCGAACATATCCGAGCCGGCATTCGTCATCAGGGTTCCGCCAGGGTTGTGGCCGGGATTTCCGGTTGCGCATTTGCCGGGAAAGGCTTGTTTTTGTTCATGCTATCACCGCGAAAATGCGTGTCCAACAGCCGCCGCGGCTTTTGCTGTGCCACCGGCGTGATAGTGTCATGTCAGACAAATCAATCCAGGAAATCTCAAGCGACATGAAGACACAGCATTTCGACCGCATCGGCAATGACGGCATCGACTTCACCGAACTCGGCTTCGGCAGCGCGCCGCTCGGCAACCTCTACCGAGCCGTCCCCGACGAGGATGCCAATGCCACGCTGGAGGCGGCGTGGGCGACCGGCTGCCGCTACTACGACACCGCGCCGCTCTATGGCTTAGGTCTCGCCGAAACCCGCCTCAATGCCTTCCTGCGCGGCAAAAGCCGTGACGACTATGTGCTGTCGAGCAAGGTCGGCCGCCTGTTACGCGTTTGCCCGCCGGAAGAGCGCACCGGCATCGGCAAGTTCTTCGACACGCCGACGCGCCGCGAAATCTACGACTACAGCTATGACGGCGTCATGCGCTCGTTCGAGGCATCGCTGGAACGGCTCGGCGTCGACCGCATCGACATCCTTTTCGTCCACGACCTCGACATCTTCACCCATGGCAGCAAGGAAGCGTCCGACCAGCGTATCGAGGAGTTCATGGCCTCGGGCTACAACGGACTGCTTGCGCTGCGCGACCAGGGTGTGATCAAGGCGTTCGGCGGCGGCATCAACGAATGGGAGGTCTGCCAGACGCTGGCCGAGCGCGGCGATTTCGACCTGTTCCTGCTGGCCGGGCGCTACACGCTGCTCGAGCAGGAAGCGCTTGCCACCTTCCTGCCGCTCTGTGAGAAGCGCGGCATCGGCATCGTGCTCGGTGCCCCCTACAATTCCGGCATACTGGCGACCGGGCCGAAGCCAGGCGCCTATTACAATTACTCCGAGGCGCCACACGACATCATGGATCGCGTCGGCCGCATCGAGGCGGTCTGCAAGCGCCACGGCGTCAGGCTGATCGAGGCAGCGCTGCAATTCCCGCTGCTGCACCCGTCCGTGGTGTCGGTCATCCCCGGCGGCCAGCGGCCGGCCGAGGTTGAAAGCAACCGCGCACTGCTCGACGCCAAGCTGCCCGCGGCACTTTGGGCCGATCTCAAGCAGGAAGGCCTGATGAGGGCCGACGCGCCGGTGGGCTGAAGGCTCGCCTCAGCGGGCTGACGGCCTGCCGTGTCGCGTTGCCGTCGAGGCAAAAGAAAAGCCGGGCGAACCCGGCTTTTCAAGATTCTCTGAAAAGAAAAAATGGTCTTAGTTGACCGCGTCCTTGAGGCCTTTGCCGGCCGAGAACTTCGGCACGGTACGCGCCGGAATCTTCACTTCCGCGCCAGTCTGCGGGTTGCGGCCAGTCGACGCCGCACGCTTGGAGACGGTGAAATTTCCGAAGCCGACGAGCCGTACATCGCCGCCCTTCTTCAGTTCGCCAGTGATGACGGAGAACACCGCATCGACCGCCGACTGTGCGTCACCCTTCGAAATGCTCGCGGATTCAGCGACAGCGGAAACCAGTTCGTTCTTGTTCATAAAAATTCCCTTCCATGAGAAAAACCGGAACTTTTCGACTCATCCGGCAGGAAACGGACTTTAGAAAGAAGCGCTCCCGCAACCAAGTCGAAAAGCGCGGAAAAAGTTCGAAAAAGCCCGGAAAAGGTGGGTTTTTCACATGAAAAAGCCGGGCTCAAGGCCCGGCTCTCTCTTTGTGCACTGCACCTTTAGTATTTTCTAACGCATGGCCCCGAAAACCGTGGCCGGTTTTCGGAAAGGACCATGCGCCAGTCTAGAGTGCTAGAGCGTCCTTTGCGCGTCCAAGTGGACGCGCGGCGCTCTAGTGTGCAAGCGACTTTCCAGCATCGTCGGCGCTGTCGGTCGTGGCCGGCGGATTGACCGGTTCGACCCACTCGATCGGCTCCGGCATGCGCACCAGCGCATGCCTCAGAACCTCGCCGACGCGTGAGACCGGAATGATCTCCATGCCGTTCTTCACATTGTCCGGAATCTCCGCCAGATCCTTGGCGTTGTCTTCCGGGATCAGCACCTTCTTGATGCCGCCGCGCAGTGCGGCAAGCAGCTTCTCCTTGAGGCCGCCGATCGGCAAGATGCGGCCGCGAAGCGTTATCTCGCCAGTCATCGCCACATCGGCCCTGACCGGAATACCCGTCAGTACCGATACAATGGCTGTCGCCATGGCGGCACCTGCGGACGGTCCGTCCTTCGGCGTGGCGCCTTCCGGCAAGTGCACATGGATGTCGCGCTTGTCGAACAGCGGCGGCTCGATGCCGAAATCGATGGCCCGCGAGCGGACATAGGAGGCCGCCGCCGAAATCGATTCCTTCATCACGTCGCGCAGATTGCCGGTCACCGTCATGCGACCCTTGCCGGGCATCATGACGCCTTCAATCGTCAGCAACTCGCCACCGACTTCCGTCCAGGCAAGTCCGGTGACGACACCGACCTGATCGTCAGCCTCGACCTGACCGAAGCGGAAGCGCGGAACGCCGAGGTAATCCGAAAGATTGGCCGCCGTGATCGCGACCGACTTCTTCTTCGTCTTCAGGATCTCGGTCACCGCCTTGCGCCCGAGCTTCATCAGCTCGCGCTCCAGGCTTCTGACGCCCGCTTCACGGGTGTAGGTCTGGATGATGCCGCGGATCGCGTCCTCGCTGACCGAAAACTCCTTCGGCTGCAGGGCGTGGTCGCGAACCACCTTGGGCATCAGGTGACGCTTGGCGATCTCGATCTTCTCGTCCTCGGTGTAGCCGGCGATACGGATGATCTCCATGCGGTCCATCAAGGGCGCAGGGATGTTCAGCGTGTTCGCCGTCGTCACGAACATCACGCTCGAAAGGTCGTATTCGACCTCGAGGTAATGGTCCATGAACGTCGAGTTCTGCTCGGGATCGAGCACCTCGAGCAAGGCCGATGACGGATCGCCGCGGAAGTCCTGGCCCATCTTGTCGATCTCGTCGAGCAGGAAGAGCGGGTTGGACTTCTTGGCCTTCTTCATCGACTGGATGACCTTGCCGGGCATCGAACCGATATAGGTGCGGCGGTGACCACGGATCTCGGCCTCGTCACGCACGCCGCCGAGCGCCATGCGGATGAATTCGCGGCCGGTCGCCTTGGCGATCGACTTGCCGAGCGAGGTCTTGCCGACGCCGGGAGGGCCGACGAGGCACAGGATCGGCCCCTTCAGCTTCTTCTGGCGGCTCTGCACGGCGAGATACTCGACGATGCGGTCCTTGACCTTGTCGAGGCCGAAATGATCGGTGTCGAGCACGTTCTGCGCGAAAGCCAGGTCCTGCTTGACCTTGGAGTTCTTGCCCCACGGGATCGACAGGATCCAGTCGAGATAGTTGCGCACGACGGTCGATTCAGCCGACATTGGCGACATCGTCCGCAGCTTCTTCAACTCGGCTTCCGCCTTTTCGCGGGCCTCCTTGGAGAGCTTGGTCTTCTTGATGCGCGCCTCGATCTCGGCGGCCTCGTCGCGGCCGTCCTCGCCTTCGCCGAGCTCCTTCTGGATCGCCTTCATCTGCTCGTTGAGGTAGTATTCGCGCTGCGTCTTCTCCATCTGGCGCTTGACGCGCGAGCGGATGCGCTTCTCCACCTGCAGGACGGAGATTTCGGCTTCCATGAAGCCCATCGCCTTTTCCAGCCGCTCCTTGACGGAAAGCGTGGCCAGCATCTCCTGCTTTTCAGGGATCTTGATGGCAAGGTGCGAAGCGACCGTATCGGCGAGCTTGGAATAGTCGTCGATCTGGCTGGCAGCGCCCACCACTTCGGGCGAGATCTTCTTGTTCAGCTTGACGTAGTTTTCGAAGTCGGTGACGACCGAACGGGCGAGCGCCTCGACCTCAACCTCTTCCTCTTCCGGCTCGACCAGCGCGGCAGCGCGGGCTTCGTGGAAGTCCGGACGGTCGGTGAACGAGACGATTTTGGCACGCGAAGCACCTTCGACCAGCACCTTGACGGTGCCGTCGGGCAGCTTCAGCAATTGCAGCACATTGGCGAGCGTGCCGATGTCGAAAATCGCATCGGGCTCGGGATCGTCATCGGCGGCATTCATCTGGGTGGCAAGCAGGATCTGCTTTTCCTGACCCATAACCTCTTCCAGCGCCTTGATCGACTTTTCACGCCCGACAAAGAGCGGAACGATCATGTGCGGGAACACCACGATGTCGCGCAGTGGGAGGACTGCGAAGACGCCGTCGCTGGGAGCCTTGGATATTTTGGCCATTGTCCAACCTTTCATGTCGCGGCCGCTAATTGAGCCAACCGCGAATCTCATATTAACGACCGCGGGTCGTTCCGCCTACCACCGTTTGTGACGGGAGTTTTACAGCACAGAATTCGGCACCACGGCCTTCCAGTGTTAGTTGGATGCACAAGGGGCAAAGATCAAGGGTCAACACGGGCCGTTCGTCCACTCCAGCACTAGAACTGATACCTCACCACAGCAAAACGGCGCCCAAAGGGCGCCGTTCCATAAAAAATTGAGCCAGATGCCGTGTCAGGCGCTGACGTTGCCCTTCTTTTCCTTCTGCTCGGAATAGATGTAGAGCGGCCGGGCGCTGCCGGTCACCACTTCTTCCGAAATCACCACTTCGCGCACGCCTTCCAGCGCGGGCAGTTCGAACATGGTGTCGAGCAGGATCGCTTCCATGATCGAGCGCAGGCCGCGGGCGCCTGTCTTGCGCTCGATGGCGCGCTTGGCGATTGCCGACAGCGCATTCTCGTGGAAGGTCAGGTCGACACTCTCCATCTCGAACAGCCGCTGATACTGCTTGACCAGCGCGTTCTTCGGCTCGGTCAGGATCTGGATCAGCGCCGGCTCGTCGAGGTCTTCAAGCGTCGCCAGGACCGGCAGACGGCCGACAAACTCGGGAATGAGGCCGAACTTCAGGAGATCCTCGGGCTCGACCAGGCGGAAGACGTCGCCGGTGCGACGATCCTCGGGCGAAGCGACGATGGCGCCGAAGCCGATCGAGGTCTTCCTGCCGCGATCCGAGATGATCTTGTCCAGCCCGGCGAAGGCGCCGCCGCAGATGAACAGGATGTTGGCGGTGTCGACCTGCAGGAATTCCTGCTGCGGATGCTTCCTGCCGCCCTGCGGCGGCACGGAGGCGACCGTGCCTTCCATGATCTTCAACAGCGCCTGCTGCACGCCCTCGCCCGACACATCGCGGGTGATCGAGGGGTTGTCCGACTTACGCGAAATCTTGTCGATTTCGTCGATGTAGACGATGCCGCGCTGGGCGCGCTCGACATTGTAGTCGGCCGACTGCAGCAGCTTCAGGATGATGTTTTCGACGTCCTCACCGACATAACCGGCTTCGGTCAGGGTCGTGGCGTCGGCCATGGTGAAGGGAACGTCGATGATGCGGGCCAGCGTCTGGGCAAGAAGCGTCTTGCCGCAGCCGGTCGGGCCGATCAGCAGGATGTTGGACTTCGCCAGCTCGACGTCGTTGTTCTTGCCGGCATGCGCCAGGCGCTTGTAGTGGTTGTGCACGGCCACCGACAGCACGCGCTTGGCGTAGGGCTGGCCGATGACATAGTCGTCGAGGACCTTGAGGATCTCCTGCGGGGTCGGCACGCCCTCGCGTGACTTCACCATCGAGGTTTTGTTCTCCTCGCGGATGATGTCCATGCAGAGCTCGACGCACTCGTCGCAGATGAACACCGTCGGGCCGGCGATCAGCTTGCGCACCTCGTGCTGGCTTTTGCCGCAAAACGAGCAATAAAGCGTGTTCTTGGAATCACCGCTGTTGTTGCCGACCTTGCTCATTTTCCTGTCCTTTCATCGCCGCCCGCCGATGGTCTGGCTGGAACGGCGCATATTCTATCTATCGCGGGAATTCGCCGCCGCCAGTGTCCCGGCTCCCGCAACGCAATCCGTACGAAACACAAATCAGAAAACGTAGCAATGATTCGCGACAACCCCACCCAAAGCTAAGCCGTCGAAAATCAACATAGCATTAACGTAGGCAATCCCATCCGCCGAGGGAACAGCCAATTGTGGCCGAAATGCCGCAAATCCCAGCAAAAGCGCGTTATCCCGCCATTCAACTGCCATGCAGCCTTATGCGGCAACGCCTTCGACCGGCTCGCGCGACGAAATGACCTTGTCGATGAGGCCGAAATCCCTGGCTTCGTCGGCGGTCATGAAATGGTCGCGGTCAAGCGTCTTTTCGATCTCTTCGTAGCTCTTGCCGGTGTGCTTGACGTAGACCTCGTTGAGGCGGCGCTTCAGCTTGATGATGTCCTGGGCGTGGCGCTCGATGTCGGAAGCTTGGCCCTGGAAGCCGCCGGAAGGCTGGTGCACCATGATGCGGGCATTCGGCGTGGCAAAACGCATATCCTTGTGACCGGCGGTCAGAAGCAGCGAGCCCATCGAGGCGGCCTGGCCGATGCACAGCGTCGACACCGCCGGCTTGATGAACTGCATGGTGTCGTAGATCGCCATGCCCGAGGTCACCACGCCACCCGGCGAGTTGATGTAGAGGTTGATCTCTTTCTTCGGGTTCTCGGCCTCGAGGAACAAAAGCTGTGCACAAACGAGCGTCGCCATGCCGTCTTCGACCGGGCCGGTGATGAAAATGATGCGCTCTTTCAGCAGGCGCGAGAAAATGTCGTAAGCCCGCTCGCCGCGATTGGTCTGCTCGACCACCATCGGAACGAGGTTCATGTAGGTTTCGACGGGGTTCTTCATGGACTATCCCTTTTTGGAGATGGGGATTCCGGCGCCGGAAACATTAGCAATCGGGCAGAATCGGTTCTGGACGGTTAGGATGTAAATAGGATGCCGGCTCACCCTAGCGCAAGGCCGCCTTCTCCTAGCCATCTGGTTAAGTCGAATCAAGGTTTCCGCGCAAGGGGAGCCCGAACGCGGCCGGCCGTGCTTTCGGTGTAGCAATTCCTTAACCGCATCGCTTAACGAAATGCGGCGAAACCGCTTTCCCCGGGAGAAGCATACCCTACAATTCAACGTTGAACCTGTGTTTTCGCGTTCAAACAGAGGGAGTGCCATGATCAGGAAAACTGCCTGTCTCGCCATTTCCGGCCTTGCCGGTCTCGGCATGGTGTCCGAAGCGGTCGCCGGCGGCCGCGCCGTCGAATGCTACGAGCCGGTGCACAGGCCTGCGCTCTATGACACCGTCTATGAAGACGTCATGGTCAGCCCCGGCGGGCAGTTGGTCGATTACGACCCGCCGATCTACGGCACGCTTGAGCGCGTCGAGCAGATCGCGCCGCCCCGCGTCAGCTATGAGGTCGTGCCGGCCATCACCCGCACCGTCTATCACACGGTCAAGGTCGACGATGGCGGCTATGCCTGGGAGTGGCGCGTCATCCATGGCCGCCGGGTGCTGTGCAAGATCTGGCGCAAGGCGCGCTATGCGCGTGTCGCCGAAACGGTGGTGGTTGCACCAGAACGCACCCGCCGGGTCGCGCTGCCGGCCGAATATGAGAGCGTTGCGCATGAAGTGCTGGTGCGGCCCGAGCGGCGGCACATCACTGAGATTGCGCCGTCATACCAGCGGGTGGCGCGCCGGGTGGTGGTACAGGAAGGCTCGACCAGCTGGCGCCGCGTGCACATTGCGCGCCATTGCCAGGATTAGACGTCGAGAGCCGTCCCGGCTGGCTCAATCCACAGGCCCGTCGGTGGCCAACATACGGTCTGGCACCAAGCTGGCAAGCCGCGCTAATGGTCTGGCATGACCAAATCCATGCCGCCCTACCTCTCCTTTGATCCAGCCGCGCGCCGCCTGCGGCTCGATCCGCACGAACCGGCGTTTTTCCAGAACCCTTACGACGCCTACGCCTTCCTGCATGGCGCATCGAAGGCCTTCTTCTGGGAAGAATTCGGCTTCTGGTGTTTTGGCGGCTTCGACGACGTCAACCGGCTGCTGCGCGACCGCCGTTTCGGCCGCCAGAACCCGGCCGGCATCCCCGACAGCCGCGGCATCGGCGAGGATCGTTCGCATCTCGCCGCCTTCGACAGCATCGAGGTGAATTCGATGCTGGAGCGGGAGCCGCCGGAGCACACCAGGCTGCGGACACTGGTCAACCGCGCCTTCGTCTCGCGGCAGGTCGAGCGGCTGCGGCCGCGCGTCGAAGCGCTCGCAAATGAGCTGATCGACCGGTTCGAGCCGGGCCAGGTCGACCTACTGCCTGCCTTCGCCGCGCCTTTGCCGATCACCATCATTGCCGAAATGCTCGGCGTGCCGATCGAGATGGGGCCGCAACTGCTCGACTGGTCGCACCAGATGGTGGCCATGTACATGCACGGCCGCACCCGCGAGACAGAGGAGACGGCCAATCGCGCCGCGCACGATTTTTCCGACTTTTTGCGCGGCTACGTCACCGAGCGGCGCAAAAAGCCCGGCGACGATCTGTTGTCGCTGCTGATCGCGGCGCAGGAGGATGGCCAGAAACTCTCGGAGGACGAACTGGTCTCGTCCGCCATCCTTTTGCTCAATGCCGGCCACGAAGCAACGGTCCACCAGACCGGCAACGCCGTGCGCTCATTGCTGGCGCAAGGCGGCGATCCCGGCCGTTTCTTCACCTCGCCGGAGGCTACCACGGCCACCGTCGAGGAATGCCTGCGCTTCGACGCGCCGCTGCACATGTTCACCCGCTACGCCTATCAGGAGATCGAGGTGACATCAGGGGTTGTCGTACAACCGGGCGAGACGATCGGTCTGCTGCTCGGCATGGCCAACCATGATCCGCTTGCCTTTGCCGAACCCGAGGTCTTCCGGCCCGGCCGCGCCGACCAGAAGAATGTCTCGTTCGGCGCCGGGATCCATTTCTGCATCGGCGCGCCGCTGGCGCGGCTGGAATTGCAGGTGTCGCTGAAAACGCTGTTCGAGCGGCGGCCGGAGTTGCGCCTGGCCGAGGCGCCGCGCTTCCGCGACAGCTATCACTTCCACGGGCTGGAAAAGCTCGCGGTGAGTTTCCAGGGCAACGCGAAATGAGATTCGCCTTCCTGCAGGAACCTCCTTTCTGCTTCACCGATGCTTCCGGCAAGCTCGGCGGCTGCGACGCAAAGCTCGCCGAGAAGATTGGCCAGATGGTTGAGCTGGCGGATTTCTCGCCCATCGAGACAGAGTTCGCCGAGTTGCTGCCCGGAGTAGCCAAAGGCCGCTGGGATATGACCACAGGCCTGTTCATCTCGGACGAGCGCCGAAAGCTCGTCGACTTTACGCGACCGATCTGGGCATTGCCTGACGGGCTGATGGTCGCGAAGGGCGATCCGCTGGGGTTGGCGGGCTACCGCTCGCTCGCCCGGAACCCCTCGGCGATATTGGCCGTGATCTCAGACCAGATTCAGCATCAAACCGCACTGCAGAACGGCGTTCCCCCCGGACGGATCAAAACAATCGCAACGCAGGCGGAAGCAGCGGAGGCCGTGGCGCAGGGTATAGTGCAGGCCTATGCCAGTGTCGCCATAGCGCATCGAGGTTACATCACCCGCGAACCCGATGCTCGGCTCGACGTCGTCGATGTTCCGGTATCCGAGAAGCAGCCTGCCGCCGGCGCCTTCGCGCTGGCCAAGAACAATGCCGCGCTACGTCAAAAGGTGGATCGGTGCCTGGATGAATTGCTCGGCAGCTCGTGGCACCGGGAGATGATGAGCCAATACGGTTTTTCCGACGATGATATTGACCGGCTGCTGTGGGCCGGCCGCTAGCCGTTAAAGCCTGATCACATATTCCTTGCGGGTGGTCTCGAGCACTTCCCAGGTCCCTTTGAAACCCGGCCGCAGCACGAAACTGTCGCCCGCCCGCACAGTACGCGCCTTACCACCATCCTCGGCGATCACCGACACGCCCGCCAGGATGTGGCAGAACTCCCATTCGTCGTAGACGATGCGCCACTTGCCCGGTGTCGCTTCCCAGATGCCGGCATAAAGGCCGCCGTCGCGTTCCTCGACATTCCAGGTGCGGAATTTGGGATCGCCCGCAATCAGGCGATCCGGCGCCGGTGCGCCATGCTCGGCGTCGACGCTGTCGGTCGATATCGTCAGGTAATGCGTGGACAAGAATTGCCTCCATGAAAGAGCACGGCCCCGTGCCGGCTCACCCCCACCCCGGCGCTACGCGCCGACTTCCCCACAAGGGGGAGGGTAAAGATCAAACCTTGGCCAGGGCCTGTTCCAGATCGGCGACGATGTCGTTGACATCCTCGATGCCGACCGACAACCGGACCGTGTCCGGTCCCGCGCCGGCATTGACCTTCTGCTCGTCGGAAAGTTGGCGATGCGTGGTCGAGGCCGGGTGGATGACCAGCGACTTGGTGTCGCCGACATTAGCCAGATGCGAGAACAGTTCCAGCGCCTCGACGAATTTAACGCCCGCCTCGTAGCCGCCCTTCAGGCCGAAGGTGAAGACAGCGCCAGCCCCCTGCGGCGAGTACTTCTTCTGCAGCGCGTTGTTCTTGTCGCTGGGCAGGCCGGGGTAGTTCACCCAGGCGACCTTGGGATGGTTGGACAGCCAGCCCGCGACGGTGACCGCGTTGTCGCAATGGCGCTGCATCCGGAGCGGCAAGGTTTCCAGGCCGGTGAGGATCAGGAAGGCGTTGAAGGGCGAGATCGCCGGGCCAAGGTCGCGCAGGCCGAGCACGCGGGCGGCGATGGCGAAGGCGAAATTGCCGAAGGTTTCGTGCAGGACGAGGCCGCCATATTCGGGGCGCGGCTCCGACAGCATCGGGTATTTGCCCGATTTCGACCAGTCGAAGGTGCCGCCATCGACAATGGCGCCGCCGATCGAATTGCCGTGGCCGCCGATGAATTTGGTCAGCGAATGGACGACAATGTCGGCGCCATGCTCGATCGGCCGCACCAGATACGGCGAGGCCAGCGTGTTGTCGACGATCAACGGCAGGCCGTGCTTGCGGGCAATGTCGCCGATCTTCTCGATGTCGACGAAGACGCCGCCCGGATTGGCCAGGCTCTCGATGAAGATCGCCTTGGTCTTGTCGTCGATCTGGCTCTCGAAGGTCGCGATGTCGTTGGTGTCGGCCCAGCGCACCTCCCAGCCATAATTCTTGAAGGCATGACCGAACTGGTTGATGGAGCCGCCGTAAAGCCTTGTCGCGGCAACGAAATTGTCGCCGGGCCGCATGAGATTGTGGAACACGATCACCTGCGCGGCATGGCCGGAGGCGACGGCAAGTGCGGCCGTGCCGCCTTCGAGCGCCGCGATCCGCTCCTCCAGCACCGCCTGGGTCGGGTTCATGATGCGGGTGTAGATGTTGCCGAAGGCCTTCAGCCCGAACAGCGAGGCGGCGTGGTCGGCATCGTCGAAGACGAAAGAGGTCGTCTGGTAGATCGGCGTGGCGCGTGCGCCGGTCGCCGGGTCGGGCTTGGCGCCGGCATGGACGGCGAGCGTGTTAAAACCGGGCGTGCGGGTCATCGAAACCTCCCTCTCCTGAACCTTCTGAAAATCGTGGGCATTCTTGGCGAACCGCAGCCACGAATGCAAAGAACAAAAAACCTTTCGGCAAGCGATCTACGATGAACGCGCGGGGAACTTCATCGCTTCCCGGAATAGTTTTGCTCGCCTGGGAACCGAGCATGGCTTTCGGGATCGCGGTCTATTTCTGGCGCACGCCAAAACTCTGGAATCCCGACCGCATCAGCGGCTTCTTCGATGACAGCACACCCGAGTTGACACCGGTCCAGCCGATCTCGCCCGACAGCTTGCCATATTCGATCTTGGGGCAGCGGTTCATCACCACCTTGATGCCGGCCGCTTCGGCGCGCGCCGCCGCCTCGTCATTGCGCACGCCAAGCTGCATCCAGATCACCTTCGGCAAGGGATTGAGCTTCAGCACCTCATCGAGAATGCCGGGCACTGCAGCGGAGGCCCGAAAAATGTCGACCATATCGACCGGACCCGGCAGATCGGCCAGGCTGGCATAGACTGTGCGGCCAAGGATTTCCTTGCCGGCCTGCCCGGGATTGATCGGGAAGACCAAAAAACCCTTGGCCAGCAGGTATTTCAGCACGAAAAAGCTCGGCCTGACGTCATTGGCCGACGCGCCGACCATGGCGATGGTCTTCACCGAATTGAGGATGCCGCCGATATAGGCATTGTCGTAGGTATCGTGGTTCACTCGTCAGTCTCCCTCAACGCTTCCTCCATAAAGGACTGCGGGTCGGTGCAGAAGTCGCGCATCATGCGAAAATGATCGGTGTCGCTGAAATCGGTCGGGTCGAGGCCGAAGCGGCTGATACGAAACAGCCGCGCACCGGGACAAGCCATCAGCAGCGGCGAATGCGTGGCCATGATCACTTGCGCCGTGCCCGACTGGTCCATGCGCCGCAGCATTTTCAGCAGCTCGATCTGCCGCGACGGCGACAGCGCGCTTTCGGGCTCGTCGAGGATGTAGATGCCTTGCCGGCGGCAGCGCTCCTCGAAAAAAGCGGATGAATCCCTCGCCATGCGACCAGGACAGGAAATCCGGCGGCGTTCCGCCGGATTCTCTGGCCGCCTCGTCGAGGTAACGGGCAACAGAATAGAAGGATTCGGCGCGAAAGAACCAACCGGCTGTAACCTTCGGCAGCCAATGGCAGCGAAAGCTGTTGACCAGCCCAGCACCGCTCTTGTCGATGGCACGGGAATAGTCGACCGGCCTGTAGCCCTTGCCGCCGCCGGCCTCGTCGTAACCGGCCAAAGCACCAATCGCTTCAAGCAAGGTAGATTTGCCGGTGCCGTTTTCGCCGACGATGATGGTTATCGGCGTGGTGAATTCCAGTTCGAACTCACGGCCACGAAACAGCGGCAGGTTCCAGGGATATTTCTCCCAGTCCTCCTCGACCTTTGTGGCGTCGAGCAGGATGCGCTTGAGATAAGGCGCCTTCAGTCGCGTCAGTTGCTTGCGATAGGCCATGCGGACCGATCAGTCCGGCAGCGAGATGCTGCCGTCTTCCGCGATCGGAAAGGCCGGATTGTGCGCGACTTCCCAGACATGGCCGTCGGCATCGGCGAAATAACCGTACCAGCCGCCCCAGAAGGCGCGCCCTGCCGGCTTGACGATCCTGCCGCCGGCTTTTTCCGCCATGGCGAGCACCTCATCGACTTCGGCGTCGGAGCGGGTGTTGTAGGCGAGGTAGACCGCCGACGGCGCCCTGGCGAAGGTGACGCCTGAATCTTCTTCGGCGCTTTGGCGTGGAAACAAGCCGAGAATGGCACTGCCCATCTGGAAGAAGGCAACGCCGTCGGTGATGCCGGCGTGACGCTTCAGGCCCATCGCCTCGTAGAAGCGCACGGCGCGGTCGAGATCGTCGGTGGCGATGGTGATAATCGAGATGCGCGGTTCCATGTTTTAGTCGTCCGTCCATTCCGGCTTGCGCTTGCCGATGAAGGCGCCAATGCCTTCTTCTGCGTCGCGCGCCAGCATATTCTCGACCATGATCCGACCGGTATAGGCATAGGCGTCGGCCAACCCCATTTCGGCTTGCGCGTAAAAGGCTTCCTTGCCCGTCTTGACCACCAGAGATGATTTGGAAGCAATGGTTTGCGCGTATTTGGTGACGATCTGATTCAGGTATTCGCGCGGCACGACGCGATTGACCAGGCCGAATTCCTTGGCGGTTGCCGCATCGATGGTCTCGCCGGTCAGCAGCATCTCCATGGCGTGCTTGCGCGAGACGTTGCGCGACAGCGCCACCATCGGCGTCGAGCAGAACAGGCCGATATTGACGCCCGGCGTGCAGAACGTCGCTTCATGCGAGGCGATGGCGAGGTCGCAGCTGGCGACCAGCTGCAGCCCGGCGGCGGTGGCGAGGCCGTCGACTTCAGCGATTATAGGCAGCGGATGGCGCACGATCGCCTGCATCAGGCCAGCACAAGCCGAAAATGTGTGCTCGAAGAACGCCTTGCCCTTGTCCGCGTCGGCGCGGCGCGCGGTCATTTCCTTGAGGTCGTGACCCGCACAGAAAACCTTTCCGGCCGCCGCCAGGACGATGACGCGGACGGATTTGTTGGCTTTTGCATGGTCAAGCTCGGCACTCAGCGCCGCCATGACGGCCAGCGACAAGGCATTGGCAGGCGGGTTGGCGAGCGTCAGACGGAGCACGCCCTTGTCCAGCCTGGCGATGACCGGACCTTCGGGCGG
Organism: Mesorhizobium caraganae; assembly: GCF_016836705.1. Classification (GTDB taxonomy): domain Bacteria; phylum Pseudomonadota; class Alphaproteobacteria; order Rhizobiales; family Rhizobiaceae; genus Mesorhizobium; species Mesorhizobium caraganae. The sequence goes on from NZ_JAFCGY010000013.1 coordinate 148,577, forward strand.
CTTGATCGCGACGATTTCGGCCATGAGCCGCTTCTCCCCAGTCGAGTTGGATGACTACAATCTAGTATGCGATCTCCGATCGTCCAACACCCTGAAACCGATGCTGGCACAAGCGACGCACCGATCTGACGCCATCGGCGACGGTTGCAACGCGCACCGGACCACGTTCATACAGGCACAGGTGCCAAGGGGAAACCGACATGCCCGCCCAGGACAGTCTCAAACCGGTGCTGACGGCGCCTGAAGTCAATGCGCTGATGGCCAGCGTCTATCCGCAGCTCAACGACGAATTCACCTTCTATGAGGCGCTCGACGTGTTCCCGGGCGGCTGCACGGTGCGGCTCAATGCCGACGAGCGGCATTTGCGGCCGGGCGGCACGGTGTCCGGCCCTTCGCTGTTTACGCTGGCCGACATTGGCGGCTATGTCTGCGTGCTCAGCCACGCCGGACCGGATGCCCTATCGGTGACCACCAACCTCAACATCAACTTTGTCCGCAAGGCCGAGGCGGGGCCGATCGACGGGCATTGCCGCATCCTGAAGCTGGGCAAGAGCCTGATGGTGTTCGATATCGACATCGTCGCCGGACCGGACGGACACACGGTGGCGCATGCCACGGGCACCTATTCGATCCCGCCGAAGCGGTAGCCGCATTCCCGCGTCAGTTACTTGTCTGGCACTCCCAGAATTTGCAGGACCGTCTCGCGAATGAGGCGTCGCAAGTTTGTCGGTTTGTCTAGGTGGCTGGTGATAAGCAGTCCGTCGCTGGCTACGGTGAGGATGTCGGCGGTGGTTTCGGCGTGCGCATTTCGGTCAGCCACAAGCAAATCGCGCAAGAGGTCATGCTTCCAAAGCCTATGTTCGGCGATTGCCTGCCGCACCGGATGACTAGGGTCGGGATATTCGGCGGCGGCGTTCAGAAACGGACAGCCGCGGTAGCCAGGCTGAGTGGCGGCGTCCGCAACAAGATCAAAGATAGCCAAGATCGATTCCCGGGCGGATCGGCCGATGATCTTGTCAGTCATGGCCCTCCCTTGCCGGCTTTGCTCCTGAATGTACGCGCGGACGAGTTCGTCTTTGGCAGGAAAGTACTTGTAGAACGTGGCCTTGGCCACGCCTGCCTCGGCGATGATCCGGTCTATGCCGACCGCGTGCACGCCCTCGGCATAGAATAGGTTCGTAGCCGTGTTGAGAATGCGCTTGCGCGCAGCACTCTCCCTGCTGATGTCAGTAGCGTGACCCATCATATCAAATACCCTTTGACGTCAATTCCTTTCGGACATACAGACAGACTTGTCTAGTAGACAAACCTGTCTGCTTTCAAACGAGAGGTGTCAAAATGGGATCAGTTATCAGGGAAATCATCGTCGATGCATCGCCTGAGAGGGTTTGGCAGACCGTAGGCAACTTCGCCGATGGGCCACGACTAACAACGCCAGATATTTTCGTGGATTGCAGGTTGATCGAGCCCGACTTGCGGCAAATGACTTTCGCCGACGGCAACGTCGTGCGGGAGAGGCTCATCGCCCGCGACGAACAGGCACGCCGGATCGTCTGGGCGTGGGAAGGAGAGGAGGTGGCGCACGACAACACCTCCATGCAGGTCTTTGCAGAGAACAATGGCCGCAGCCGGCTGGTGTGGATTCATGACACCTCGCCGGACGACCTCTGCGGTTGGCTTGCCACTGCGATGGACCAAATTGCGCCGGAGATCCAACGCTCGCTTGAAGGCGCCAACTGAAGACCGGATCAGTCAAGGGACGTTCCGGCCATGCACCGGAACGTTTTTTCGTGCGGTATTGTAATACCTTATTGCCAACTCATTGTTTTTCCACATTCTTTCAGGAATAGCCCAGCGACTTCAGGCTTGACGCGATCCCTGCCCTCGCCTATAAGCCCACCCGAAGCAGCGGCCCGCAAAGGCCGCCGTTTTGTTATTTGGCGGCGGGCAAGTGCCTTGTCGCCAATCCAAGCAACAAGAAACGCCTTTTCTCCATCGTTTGGCGAAGGTTCAAAACCGAAAGTGACAAAATCCATGGCAACCTTTTCGCAGAAGCCTGCGGATGTGGTGAAGAAGTGGGTGCTGATCGACGCCGAGGGTCTCGTCGTCGGCCGTCTCGCCACTGTCATCGCCAATCATCTTCGCGGCAAGCACAAGCCCACCTTCACCCCGCATGTCGACGACGGCGACAACGTCATCGTCATCAATGCCGACAAGGTGGTGTTCACCGGCAAGAAGTTCACCGACAAGGTCTATTACTGGCACACCGGTCACCCCGGCGGCATCAAGGAGCGCACCGCGCGCCAGCTGCTCGAGGGCCGTTTCCCCGAGCGTGTCGTTGAGAAGGCCGTCGAACGCATGATCCCGCGCGGGCCCCTCGGCCGCCGCCAGATGAAGAACCTCCGCGTCTATGCAGGCACGGAACATCCGCATGTCGCCCAGCAGCCCGTCACGCTCGACGTGGCCAAGCTGAACGCCAAGAACAAGAAGGTTGCATAAGATGGCTGAGCTTTCCTCGCTCGCAGAATTGGGCGCCGCCACCGGCAACACCAACACCCAGCCGGCAGCACCCGTCCATGTCCAGAAGCTCGACAAGTCGGGCCGCGCCTATGCCACCGGCAAGCGCAAGAACGCCATTGCGCGCGTCTGGGTGAAGCCGGGTTCCGGCAAGATCGTCGTCAACGACAAGGAATTCGCGACCTATTTCGCGCGCCCGGTCCTGCAGATGATCCTCAACCAGCCGATCATCGCTTCCAACCGCGCCGGCCAGTACGACATCGTCGCCACTGTCGTCGGCGGCGGCCTGTCCGGCCAGGCGGGTGCGGTTCGTCACGGCATCTCCAAGGCGCTGACCTACTACGAGCCGGCACTGCGCGCCGTGCTCAAGAAGGGCGGCTTCCTGACCCGCGACAGCCGCGTCGTCGAGCGCAAGAAGTACGGCAAGGCGAAGGCCCGCCGCTCCTTCCAGTTCTCGAAGCGCTAAGCGCTGCGACGTTCCAGACAATCGAAAAGGCCGCCTTTGGGCGGCCTTTTTGTTTGGGTCTCGGCAGTCACCCCACCCGCGCCTTCGGCGCGACCTCCCCATCGAGGGGAGGTAGAAGGTCGCGGCAGTTTCGCCCGATGCCATTCAATAAGGTGGCAGGGCACGGAACGACAGTGCAAGGGGCGCGACGCCCTACCTCCCCTCGATGGCAGGGGAATCGCAGATAAGTTGATTGGCTCTTGCCAAGTAGGAAAAGAGGGATTCTTGAGAGGCTTTCTCGCTACAGAGGAGGCCGCGGTGCCGTTGATTATGTCTATCCTGCGAGAGGTTCGAG
>NZ_JAFCGY010000140.1 GCF_016836705.1 Mesorhizobium caraganae
GCCAGTCGTAGGCCTGGCGCCGCCCGTTCGGGCCTTCGCCGTTGGCGCCGTCGAACCAGACCTCGATCACCGGGCCGTAGTGGGTCAGCAATTCGGTGAGCTGGGCGATGTAGAAATCGTCGTAGGCGCGGCCGCTGCCGTAGCGCGGCTCGTGCCGGTCCCACGGCGACAGATAGAAGCCCACGCCGAGGCCTTCGGCGCGGCAGGCATCCACGAACTCGCGCACCACATCGCCCTGGCCGTCGCGCCACGGGCTGCTGCGCACGCTGTGCGCGGTGGTCGCGGTCGGCCACAGGCAGAAGCCGTCGTGGTGCTTGGCGGTGAGGATCAGACTGCGGAAGCCGCCGGCCTTGGCCGCGCGCGCCCATTGCCGCGCATCCAGATTGGTCGGCGCGAACAGGCGCGGGCTTTCGTCGCCTTCGCCCCACTCGCGATCGGTGTAGGTGTTGACGGTGTAGT
>NZ_JAFCGY010000141.1 GCF_016836705.1 Mesorhizobium caraganae
GGGTTGTCCAGCGCCTTGGCCAGCGCGTCGAGCTCGGCCATCAGCAGCGGGCCGCCGGCGGCGGTCTTGGCGTAGCGGATCGCGCCGTGGGTCGAGGCCTGGGCGCGGTGGGCGGTGCCGAAGGCGTCCATGACGAACACGTCGCACAGCGCGGCGTACTTGCGCGCCAGCGCCTCGTCGTCCTTGCCTTCGCCGACGTTCATGCGGCAATTCTCGAGCAGCACCAGCTGGCCCGGCTGCACCTCGACGCCGTCGACCCAATCCTTGACCAGCGGCACGTCGATGCCGAGCAGTTCCGACAGCCGCTGGGCCACCGGCGCCAGCGAATCGGCCTGGCTCCACTGGCCTTCCTTCGGCCGGCCCAGGTGCGAGGTCACCATGACCGCCGCGCCCTTCTCCAGCGCCAGCTTGAGGGTCGGAATCGCGGCGAGGATGCGCAACTCGGAGGTGATGCG
>NZ_JAFCGY010000142.1 GCF_016836705.1 Mesorhizobium caraganae
CTTCTTTTCCTGGCTGGTATGGCAAGTGACGGAGACAAGAGAAACGTTTTAAGCTCAGTTATCTCCGCCATCACTTTCCACGAATGACAAGTAATTTTGCCTATTTTAAAACCATGCAAAAGGCAGGGTAAAAGGAGAAAATTCGATCGAATCGATCGACAAAATCGATCATACATGATGAAGATTTTTTATCGAATCCATAAAAATAGTGACAGCTAACCGGCGTTGCAGGAACAGTCAGAAATGGGCGTTTGGGAAAGAGCCATAGCACTACGTCGTCGCTGACATAGAGGAACTGTGCTTTGTTGATAAGATCCTTTATACGGCAACCAATCCACTGGACAAAAGATGAACTACGTAATCACCGGGTTCTCACTGACGAAATACAGAAGTTAATGACACAACTGTGCCATATACCTTGTACAACAGCGGTGGAAAGCTCTCAGAACAATGG
>NZ_JAFCGY010000143.1 GCF_016836705.1 Mesorhizobium caraganae
GCGCGACGCCTCCTCGGCCGCGTTCGCGCGCGACGGCATCGGCTCGGAAGACATTCCCTCGCGCAATTCCGCGGCGATGTATCCGAACGGCTTCGTGCCCTTCATCGACGGCGACATCGACGACCGCTTCGGCATTCTCGGCGTGCGCTGGAGCCTGGGCGAGTGGAACGCGGACCTGTCCTACACCTACGGCTACAGCAAGCTGCGCTACACCATCAACAACTCCCTCAACGCCTCGCTGGCCAATCTCGACCTGCTCAACGGCGGCAAGGGCGTGAGCCCGCGCAGCTTCGACGCCGGCGGGTTCTCGTTCGAACAGAACACGGTGAATTTCGACGTCAACCGTTTCTACGACCATATCTTCCGTGGCCTCAACGTCGCCTTCGGTTTGGAGCGCCGCGACGAGCGTTACAAGATCTTCGCCGGCGAGCCGGGTTCCTACCTCGACTACGAC
>NZ_JAFCGY010000144.1 GCF_016836705.1 Mesorhizobium caraganae
TGCAGCCCCTGCTGGGCGCGCGCGATCTGCTGCGCGCCTTCTCCACCCTGTTCCACGGCGGCGAAGAGTCGGTGATGGTGCGGCTGCTGGTGCTGCGCGCCATCGGCGAGCGCGGCCAGGCGCCGGACTGGAGCCCGCAGGAACTGCGCGAGCACTTCGCCTACCTCGACCCGGTCAAGTTCGACACCGTCATCGGCCGCCTGCGCGACAACGACCTGCTGCTGTGGGACGGCCACACCCAGCGCTACCGCATCAGCCCGGCCGGGCGCCAGGCGCTGGCGGCGATCGGCATGCTGCTGCAGTTCAACCGCGAAGGCGACGAGCTGGCCTACGTGACCGCGCAGATCGCCGCCGGCCAGGCCGTCGGCCGGGAGCGTTCGGACGATCTGCAGCACCTGCTGTCGCGCTTGAACGAACTGCGCGAAGACTTCGACCAGGCGGTGCTGTCGGGT
>NZ_JAFCGY010000145.1 GCF_016836705.1 Mesorhizobium caraganae
CATCGCTGGCGTCGAGATCGCCGGTCGCCGGCGAGGTGCCGGCCGTGCCGTTGGCAACGCCGGAGGCTTCGGTCAGCGAGCCGCTGGCATCGCCGGTGATCTCCGCCGCGTCATTGGCGCCGTTGATCGAGATGACGATGTCCTTGGTCGTGCCGTCCGAGGTCTGCACGGTGATGGTGTCGGTGAGTGCCGGATCGCCGGTGTTGAGCGCCTGGACGGCGGCGTCATCCTCGTTGAGCGCATAGCTCCATTCGCCGGCCGCGTTGATCGACAGCGTGCCGTGCACGCCGTTGGTCAGCACCGAGAAGTCGGTGCCGCTGTCGACATCGCTGGCGTCGAGATCGCCGGTCGCCGGCGAGGTGCCGGCCGTGCCGTTGGCAACGCCGGAGGCTTCGGTCAGCGAGCCGCTGGCATCGCCGGTGATCTCCGCCGCGTCATTGGCGCCGTTGAT
>NZ_JAFCGY010000146.1 GCF_016836705.1 Mesorhizobium caraganae
CGCCTGGGCAGCAAGCTGCACTTCATCCGCACTCTGGAGTCGCAGGGCCTGCTCGACCGTCAGATCGAGTTCCTGCCGTCGGATGCCGAGATCGCCGAACGCAAGGCGCGCGGCCAGGGCCTGACCCGTCCGGAACTGTCGGTGCTGCTGTCGTACTCCAAGCTGGTGGCGTTCCAGCAACTGCTGGATTCGGACGTGCCGGAAGACCCGTACCTGTCCAAGGAACTGGTCCGCTACTTCCCCAAGCCGCTGCAGGCCAAGTACGCCAAGGCGATGGAGAACCACCGCCTGAAGCGCGAGATCATCGCCACCGCGGTGACCAACTCGACCATCAACCGGATGGGCGCGACCTTCCTGCTGCGCATGCAGGAAGACAGCGGCCGCACCCCGGGCGAGGTCGCCAAGGCCTTCACCATCACCCGCGAAACCCTCGACGCGCGCGACCTGTG
>NZ_JAFCGY010000147.1 GCF_016836705.1 Mesorhizobium caraganae
GTATTCGCCGTAGCCGCCTTGGAGCCGCTCGCGATCCTCGAACTGACCCAGGCAGTGCTGCATGTGGAACGACTCGTAGGCCAGCTCGGCGCGTAGCGTGCCACCGCTGCCGCGCCGTTCGACGAAGCGCCCGTTCGGCGTTGTCACGACGTCGCTCAGCGCGTGCGGTTGGCTCGGCCACCAGCCGCGGGCGCTGCGCCGCTGCATGCGCGGGTGGTCACGCTGCCAGGCCGTTTCCGCGGCATCGAAGGCGACTCGCTGAAACTTTCCGGCCAGACGCGAATGCAAGCGGGCGTTGAAGAACTCGACTAGACGACTCTCGCGCTCGCGCAGCAGGCGGTGTTCGGGATCGATGTAGAGCATCGCGGCCGCGCCGTCCGCGTCGAGCTTGCGCAGGAGCCAGTCCGGCGGCGTGCGCGCGCCCATGCACACCCGCCACTGCTCGACGC
>NZ_JAFCGY010000148.1 GCF_016836705.1 Mesorhizobium caraganae
GCCATCAACACCATCGTTAATGATGATGGCTATCTGCGTGGCTATAACACCGACGGCACGGGCCATATTCGCGCCATTAAAGAGAGCGGTTTTGATATCAAAGGCAAAACGATGGTGCTGTTAGGGGCCGGAGGTGCCTCAACGGCAATTGGCGCGCAGGGGGCAATTGAAGGTTTAAAAGAAATTAAACTCTTTAACCGTCGGGATGAGTTCTTCGATAAAGACCTCGCCTTCGCGCAGCGGGTTAACGAAAACACCGATTGCGTCGTGACAGTCACCGATCTCGCCGATCAGCAAGCCTTTGCAGAAGCCCTGGCTTCCGCCGACATTTTAACCAATGGCACCAAAGTGGGTATGAAACCCCTTGAGAATGAATCGTTGGTTAATGATATCAGTCTGTTACATCCGGGACTTCTGGTCACTGAATGCGTGTATAACCCGCATATGA
>NZ_JAFCGY010000149.1 GCF_016836705.1 Mesorhizobium caraganae
GCGCTGGTGTGAGCGCGTCGGTGGGCGGGTGCGGCCGGCGCCGTCACTTCGGCGGCGCCTCGATGGTGTAGCAGATCACGCACATGCCCTGCAGCACGATGGTGTTGGGGTTGGCGGCCTTGTAGGTGTAGCGCGAGTGGTGCTCCGGCGAGAGGTAGCTCGGCGGCGCGGTCACTTCGGCGACCGGGATCGGGCTGCTGTCCTTGGCGCCGTCTTTGGCGCCCTGCAACTGGGCGCAGTACTCCGCCGACATGATCCGGGCCACGTGCCAGTGATCGACCTGGCCGCACGACTTGGTTTGCACCCCGCCGGCACCGGCCGGACACGAGCCGGGCGGCCGGCGCAGCAGGTCGGCATGGAAATCGGCGACCTGCTTGGAAGTGAAAGCGAACTTGCCGACCGGGCGGACCTGCACGCCGTCGGCGTAGCACTGCGGATTGGTCTGGT
>NZ_JAFCGY010000014.1 GCF_016836705.1 Mesorhizobium caraganae
ATAAGGAGCGTGGCGCTCTATGCCGGCGCACCTGAGATTCCAGAAAACTTCTATCCGCGTCGCTCAGAACGACGACGTCCGCCTGCCTGCCAACCATCGATCAAACTCCTGCTCTTGTGACAGAAGCCGAACAAAATGAACCTTACTTTGGTTCCAGGTGACTAGTCGGCGCCTTCCTCGGGATCGATCGCCGAGGCCTCGGTGGCTAGGACCTCGATCTCCTGGTTCTGTCCGGCAACGACGGTAAAATCCTTCTGGTAGATGCGGTCGCGGTTCTTGGCGATGATGGTGTATTGGCCTTCGGCCAGCACCATCGAGGCGAAGGCGCCGACGGCTTCCTTGATCGGATCGCCGGATTCGTTGAGCAGCGACCAGGATGTATCGGCGATGGCTTCGCCGCCGGTCTCGCGCACCAGCTTCATGGTCATTTCAGCCGCACGATGCTCGACCGTGGCTTCGGTCAGCTTGCCGGCCTCGACGCGTATGTCGGAGCGAATGACGGCATTCACAGCGCCATAGGTGGAGACGACATGGTAGACGCCGGCGTTGAGCCGCACGACGCTGTTCGGCTCGACATCGGGGATGATCAAAGCACGGTCGCCATTGGCCTCCGCGGTGCCCTCATAGATGGAAAAGCGCAGCTTTTTCGGCGGAATGCGCACGCCGCCCGACAGCACCGCGTCGAGCTTGAGGCCGCCGGCATCGAGCACCAGGCTTTCGCGCTTGGCGTCCTTGCCGACGGTGATGCGCTTGGTGGCGCCGGCGCGTCCGTAGGAGGCGTGCACCAGATAGCTGCCCGGTTCGAGCTGGAACACCGCGGTGCCGCCATGCGCGGACGCCACCATCGGCAGCTTGCCGTCGCTGGCGGCCTCGGGCTTGAACACGCGCCAGACGATGCCGCGGGTGATATCGGCGCCCTTGTCGGTAAGTTGGGCCGACAGCGTTATGGCGCCACCGCCACTAAGCGCCAGCGACGTCCCGCTCTTGGGCGATGTATAGCTCGAAATATCGGGGAGTTTCAGATTGGAGATGCCGTCGGCATTCTGCGCGATGGCCATCGAGGCCGGCGCCATCAACAGCGCGGCGGCGAGCCAAATCAGGAAAAGGCGCAATGTCCCCTCAAACATGCCTTGCGTTGAAGCCCAAGGCGGTGGCAATTTCAAGGCTTAAGAGTCCGGTCCGCCTTGGCAACAGGCTCTTTCGTCCGGCGCGTCCGCGCCAATGCCCGAGCCGCCCCGATCCGCAATGGCGCGCTTCAGCTCAAAATCGAGTGCTTTAGGAGACTAGGCCCCCATGGCGTCGCCGATCATCGACTTCCTGCTGACCCGAAATTCCGCACCGATCCCTGAATTGAAGGAGCCGGCGCCCAGCGATGCCGATATCGCGACCATGATCGCGGCTGCAAGCCGTGTGCCTGATCACGGCCGGCTGGAGCCCTGGCGCTTCATCCTCTATCGCGGCCAAGCACGCGTCGAGATCGGCAGGAAGCTGGCCGCCCTTGCCGAACAGCGCGAAGGGCCGTTGCCGGAAAACCGCCATAACCAGGAACTGGCGCGGTTTTCGCGTGCGCCGCTGGTGATCGGCGTGGTGTCGGTTCCGAAGGACAACCCAAAAATCCCGCAATGGGAAATGTTCCTGTCCGGCGGCATGGCGGCGATGAACCTGATGATCGCGGCCAATGCGCTGGGCTACGGCACCAACATGATCAGCAACTGGTATTCCGACGTGGCCGAGGGCAGGGCACTGCTTGGGCTGGCGCCGCAAGAACGCGTCGTCGGCTTCGTCCATATCGGCTCCTACCAGGGGCCGGCGCCGGAACGGCCGCGGCCCGATCCGGCAAAGCTCTACGCCGACTATACGGGGCCGTGGAAGGCTTGAAGGCGTGCCGTCGTGAGCCGGCGCATCCGTGCCGACGAGCGGCCGTTGGGCGGCGTTACACTCAACGGGACTAAGTAGAAACGCCCGCAGCGCCGGCCCGGGCCAGGAGCCGTTCGGCCAGCCGCAGATGTGGCCGGTCATACATCTTGCCGTCAATGCCGACCACGCCGGGATTTCCGGCAGCTTCGAACGCTGCGACGATGGCCTGCGATCGTTCAATCGCCTCGGCCGATGGCGTGAAGGCGGCATTGATGACCGGTACTTGCGCCGGATGGATCGCCATCTTGCCGGTAAAGCCGTCGCGCTCGGCCTCGGCGCATTCGGCTTCGAAGGCAGCTATGTCACGAAAGGCGGGGAAGACCGTGTCGATCGCCGCGACTTCGGCCGCGCCGGCGGCGAGGATGGTCATGGAGCGGGCAAGACGGAAGACATCGGTATAGCGGCCGTTGTCGTCGCGCGCGGCGCGCGCACCGATCGCAGCCGACAGATCTTCCGCACCCCAGGTGAGGCCGGCAAGCCGGGCGCTTGCCCCCGCATAGCTCGCGGCGGCAAGCACGCCGGCAGCGGTCTCGGTGATGATCGGCAGGATTTTTATGCCGCCGTCCGGCAATCCGTTTTCGGCTTCGTGCACGCGGAGCTTTGCAGAGAGCTGCTGAACATCCTGGCCGCTGTTCGACTTCGGCAGCATGATGCCGTCGGGTTTGACTGCCACCAGCACTGCCAGATCATCGTCGGTCAATCCGGTCGAGAGATCGTTGACTCTGATATAGATGGCGGAGCTTGTCTGCCGCCTGTTGCCGGCAATGAAGCGTGCCGCGATCTCGCGCGCCGCCACCTTGTTTTGTGGCGCGACGGAATCCTCGAGGTCGACGATGACCACGTCGGCGCCGGCGCCAAAGCCTTTCTCCAGCTTCTTTTCGGAATCGCCGGGCACAAACAGCAGCGAGCGCATCAGATCGCCTTTTTCATCATCATCGCCTGACGCGTGCATTTGGCGACAAGCACATCGCTCTGATTGTAGGCGCGATGTTCGAACTCGACGATGCCGCGGTCCGGTTTCGATTTCGAATCCCGGACCGAGAGCACCGTCGTCTCGACACGGATGGTGTCGCCGTGGAAGACCGGGTGGGGAAACACCGTCTCCTTCATGCCGAGATTGGCGACCGTGGTGCCGACGGTGATGTCATTGACGGAAATGCCGATCATCAGGCCGAGCGTGAACAGTGAATTGACCAGCGGTCTGCCCCATTCGCTTTTGGCGGCGAAGTCGAAGTCGATATGCAGCGGCTGCGGGTTCAGCGTCATCACCGAAAACAGCATGTTGTCGCTTTCGGTGACGGTCTTTCGCAGAGTGTGCCGGAAGACATGGCCGACGACGAACTCTTCGAGATAAAGCCCGGCCATCGTTGTTCTCCTCTCCTGCCTGACGGTTGATAGGCGCTGCCCATGCCACCCGCAAGCCAGTTAATAAACATGGTGAACCGTTCGTAAACCTTTTCTGCCTAGGGTCATTCCTGGGGCCGGAAGCTTTCCGGCAAGGGGCATAAGCAGGCAGTATGGTTGTCTCGCATCTTCTCAAATGGATCTACACGGCGAGGGTTTCGGAGCGTGCCGCGGCGGCGAGCGCGCTCGCCCGCGCCTATATCAATTCCGACCTGCCGTTCGAGGACCGCTGCGCCGCCGAGGCGGCGCTGACGCTGCTGCTTGACGACGCCTCGTCGAAGGTGCGGCTGGCGCTGGCCGAGGCACTGTCGATGAGCCACCACGCGCCGCTGCAGATCATCAGCGCGCTCGCCTCCGACCAGCCGGAGGTTGCAGCCCTGGTGCTGGCACGCTCGCCGCTGCTCACCGATGCCGACCTGATCGACCGTGTTGCGGCCGGTCACAAGGCGACGCAAAAGCTGATCGCCGACCGGCCGGTCGTTTCGATGGCGGTTGCCGCGGCCATTGCCGAGATCGGCGAACCGGAAGCATGCGCCGCGCTGCTCGCCAATGACGGCGCCGATATAGCATCGCTCAGCTTTCGCCGCATGGCCGAGCGGCATGGCCATATCGCTCATTTGCGCGAGGCTATGGTCACCGACAGCAGGCTGCCCGCCGACTGCCGGCACATGCTGCTGGTCAAGCTCGGCGAAACGCTGAAGGGTTCACCGCTGGTGATGGCGCTGATGGGGGCAGCCAGGGCCGAGCGCGTCACGCGCGATGCCTGCGTCAAGGCTTCGGTGCGGCTGGTCGAAGGCACGCGCACGGAGGAACATGCCGCACTCATCGAACATCTGCGCCTGCGCGGCGACCTGACCGCAAGTTTCATCATCCGCACCATTGCCCATGGCAAGGTCGACTTTTTCGGCTCGACCCTGGTCGCGCTCAGCCAGCAGTCGGAGCAACGGGTGCGGGCGCTGCTTGCCGGCGGACAAGACGTTGCGCTGCAGGCGCTGTTTCGCAGCGCCGGCCTTGCCGCGCCCACCCACGCCATCATCCTGCGGGCGCTCAAGATCTGGCGCGAGGTCGCCAATGGCAAGCGCGTCGCCGGCGTCCAGGAAGTCAGCTGGCTGATGCTGAAGGAACTCGGCGGCCAGTCCACCGAGGGCGATCTCGCCGGCCTGGTCAAGTCGATCCATCTCGACGCGCTGCGCGAAAACGCGCGCGGCCATGCGCTGGCGATCGCCGCAGCTTAACTGCTTAGCCCCGATCCTTGGCGAAAAAGTCCGGAAAGTTCTCGATTGCGGCGGCGATGATGCGGAGCGAGGCTGCAATCTGCAGTGTGTCGGCACTGCCGCTGCGTTCGCTGAGGCCGGCTGCATATTGCCGGGCGACGGCGATGGTTGCCGTCTGCGGATCGCCGGGTGCGCGAAACAGCAGTTCACGCGCCAGGCCGCGCAGGAAATTGCCGATCGAAAGCGCGGTTTCGGAAGGCGTGGCCGGCCTCTGCTGCGCGGTGCGCAGCCGCAGGATCTCGAGGCCGACGGTGACGGCGGCAACGCTGCCGCCGAGGACGGCATCGCCTTTCCTGCCGGCATTCTGCAACAGCGGCATCAACTGGTTGATGCGGTCATAGGCCAGGCTCTCGAAGGCCGAACGCCGCGGCACACGCTCATGCAGGCAAAGCCGGGCCAGATCCTCGCGCATGGCGCGTACGATGCGGTTGGCCGCGAGCCATGGGTCGGCGGGCAGCACCACGATAAAGACACCGATCGCCAGCAGGATGCCGACCAGCACCGACGCCGAGCCGGCGAAGAACGGGCCTGGAGCATAGGTCATCGCCTGATGCGGGCTGAGGAAGGCGAGGAAATTGATTGCAAAGGCGGTCGCCACCCCGACGGTGCGCGGATTGGCCATGCCCAGCGCCGTCGGAATCAGGATCGGCACGACAAACAGCGTGAACCAGCCGAAGCCGGGCAGGGCGGGCAGCGCGACCTGGCCGACAAGGAAGGCAAAGGGCAAAGCCAGCAGCGTTCCCCTGAAGAAGCCCCAGGACACCTGCACCGGGTCAGGCCGGGCGGCGAAAAGACTGGAGACGACGGCCACGAGAATGACGGTGCCGGCCGCATCGGACCATTTCGTCGCCAGCCAGAAGGCTGCCACCGCCAGCGTGGCGAGGGCCGCGCGTATGGCATTGCGAAAAGCGCCGGGGTAGTCGCGGTGCACCACCAGCGCGGGCTGCTGCCTGTTGCCTTGACCAGGACGGGTCACCGGTGCGCGCAGGGCATCGAGACCGCGCAGCACCTGCTTGAAGGCTTCGGCGAAATCGGCGGCGATGGTGAGGCGCGTTATGGTGCCGACCCTGTCGTCGCCTTGATCGGTCGAGGCATCGGGCATTTGCCGGGCCTTGCCGGCAATCGCGTCGAGCCGCGTCACCCATGGTGACGTGTCGTCCAGCGCCTCGGGCGTGGCGGCTAGTTCGCTGACCAGCGACTGCAGTTCCGAGCGCACCGGAATGAGTGCCGCGTTTTTGGGAGCGGCGTGAGAATGCAAGGCACGTGCGGCCGACAGCGCCGACAGGAGCTGGCCGATGGTGCGCCGGACCGGATGGGCGCGGGTGGCGAAGCTCGGCGCTTCGAGCCTTGCATAGGTGCGCATTTCGGCCAGCGTCTGGGCGTCAGCAATAAGCTTGCGGTGCAGGCCGGCCAGCGTCGCCGGGTCGCCGCCGGAAAAAGCGCCGCCGGCATAGGTGGCAAGGTCGAGGATGCTGCGCTTCAGCCTGGAGATGATGGCGTCGACCGCCAGCTTGGGCAGGATCAGACGGCTCGTCAGCCCAGCACAGACAATGCCGAGCACAATCTCGGCGCAGCGCGCGACAGCGAGATCGACGATCACATGCGGCTGGCCGAAGGCCGGCAGCCCGATGATCATCGCGGTATAGCCGGCAAGGGCGGCGCCATAGGCTTCCGGGTTGCGCAGCAGCGACGAAACCAGCGTGCACAGGCCGATCCAGACGGACAGGGCAGTCACCAGAAGCCATGGATTGGCGCCGAAAATCGAGGTGATGCCGATCGCCGCAAGCCCACCGGCCAGCGTGCCGAGCAGCCGGTAAAAGCCTTTCGCCAGCACCATACCGGCGACCGGCTGGGCGACGATGAAGACTGTCATCATCGCCCATTGCGGGTGTTCGAGTTTTAGCGCGTAGGCAACGAGAAGCGCGATCAGGCCGGCCGAAACGGTGCGTAGCGCGAAAATCCAGTCCGAGCGTGTCGGCTGAGTCAGCCCCGCCAAACTGGCTTCGAAATAGCTCTTCAGCCGCGCCCAGATCACAAGCTGGTCTCCGTATCGGAAGCGCAGGCTAGACCGGCTGACGCTCAGATATCCAGCACTTCCGTCGCGGCGAATTCGGCGCGTTCCTGGATGAAGCGGAAGCGGGCCTCAGGCTTGGTTCCCATCAGCGCGTCGACCGCATCCTTGGTCGCCGCCACGGCATCGATGACATCGACCCTGAGCAGCGTGCGCTTCCTCGGGTCCATGGTGGTTTCCTTGAGCTGCGCGGCCATCATCTCGCCCAGGCCCTTGAAGCGGCCGATCTCGACCTTGGCGCGGCCGGTGAACTCGGTGCGCAAGAGCTCGTCCTTGTGCGCATCGTCGCGGGCGTAGGCAACCTTGCCGCCTTGCCGGATCGAATAGAGCGGCGGCACAGCCAGATAGAGATGGCCGCCATTCACCAGGTTCGGCATTTCCTGGTAGAAGAAGGTGATCAGCAGCGAGGCGATGTGGGCGCCGTCGACGTCGGCGTCGGTCATGATGATGACGCGGTCGTAGCGCAGATCCTCGTCGCGGTATTTTGAGCGCGTGCCGCAGCCGAGCGCCTGGATCAGGTCCGAAATCTGCTGGTTGGCGGCCAGCTTGTCGTTGCCAGCGCTGGCGACGTTGAGGATTTTTCCGCGCAGCGGCAGGACCGCCTGGCTGGCGCGGTCGCGCGCCTGCTTGGCCGAGCCGCCGGCCGAGTCGCCTTCGACGATGAACAGCTCGGCGCCGGCTGCGGCATTCTGCGTGCAGTCGGCGAGCTTGCCGGGTAGCCTGAGCTTGCGCACCGCGCTCTTGCGCGACACTTCCTTTTCCTGACGCCGGCGCACCCGTTCGTCGGCGCGCGCGATCACCCATTCCAAGAGCTTGGAGGCTTCCTGCGGATTGTCGGCCAGCCAATGGTCGAAGGGATCGCGGATGGCGGTCTCGACAATGCGGATGGCCTCGATCGTTGCCAGCCGATCCTTGGTCTGGCCGACGAATTCCGGCTCGCGGATGAACACCGACAGCATGCCTGCCGCCGAGATCATGACGTCTTCGGAGGTGACGATCGAGGCGCGCTTGTTGCCGACGAGGTCGGCATAGGCGCGAAGCCCGCGCGTCAGCACATTGCGGAAGCCGGCCTCATGCGTGCCGCCTTCGCCGGTCGGGATGGTGTTGCAGTAGGAATTGATGAAGCCGTCGCCGCCGAACCAGGTCACCGCCCATTCCAGCGAACCGTGGCCGCCCTGCTTCTCGCTCTTGCCGGCGAAGATTTCGCGCGTCACCTGGAAGTCGTCGCCGAGCGATGCCTTGAGGTAGTCCTTCAGGCCGCCGGGGAAATGGAACTCCGCCTTGGCCGGCGTCTGGTCCTTTTCCTTGATCAGCGACGGATCGCAGCTCCAGCGGATCTCGACACCGCCGAACAGGTAGGCTTTCGAGCGCGTCATGCGATAGAGCCGCGCCGGCTCGAAGGCTGCGCCCTTGCCGAAGATCTGCTCGTCGGGATGGAAGCGGATCTTGGTGCCGCGGCGGTTGTGCACTTCGCCGAGCTGCTCCAGCCCGCTTACCGGAACGCCACGAGAGAATCTTTGGCGGTAGAGCTGGCGGCCTCGCGCCACTTCGACTTCGAGATGGTCCGACAGCGCATTGACGACGGAGACGCCGACGCCGTGCAGGCCGCCCGAGGTCTCATAAACCTTTGAGTCGAATTTGCCGCCCGAATGCAGCGTCGTCATGATGACTTCGAGCGCCGGCTTCTTGAATTTAGGATGCGGATCGACCGGGATGCCGCGGCCATTGTCGGTAACGGTCAGAAACCCGTCGGCCGAAAGCTCGACGTCGATGAAGGTGGCATGGCCGGCGACCGCCTCGTCCATCGAATTGTCGATGACCTCGGCGAACAGATGGTGCATCGCCTTGTCATCGGTGCCGCCAATATACATGCCGGGACGGCGCCGCACCGGCTCCAGCCCTTCCAGCACCTCGATGTCGGCAGCGCTGTAGCCTTCGCTGCCATCCTTGGTCGCAACGGGACGCTTCGCGGCCTGCACCAGCGGATCAGCTGGGCGCGCCGTTGTCCGGGTCGGTTGGGGCTGCTTTTCCAGATTGCCGAAAAGATCGTTGTTGTCGTCCATGCCTGCCATAGAATCCGGTGCCGCGAATCACCCGTCGATACTGCCACGCTTTTCAGCGCCAAGCGACGGAAGTTCCTGTTACGTTCGGGGATTTAACCCCTTCTTATCCTAAAACCTTTCGATAACCAAGCCGGCGGAAATAGGTCCGTGCGGACCGGCCGGGATTCCTGAATCTTTAACCAAGCGGCCTAGTGTGGGCCTCAATAAACAAAAGACCATCAGGGTGTCAGGGGTTAGTTGTGAGGGGCAAGGCCATAACTATGATCGGAATCGCCGCCGTCTTCGGCGCGATCTCGATCTTTGCCGCGGATTTCTGGGTCAAGAGCCAGGCCAGGACCGATGCCGAGGAAAAGACGGCAGCGATCCCGGCGCCCGTGACCCCAAAAGTTGAGTTCAAGACCATTGTGGTGGCCAACGCACCGCTGCGTTACGGCATGGAACTCGACCGCGCACAGCTCACCGAAATCCCATGGTCGGAAGAGTCCGTGCCGCAGGGCGCCTTCACCACCATCAATGCATTGCTTGCCGAAGGCAGCCGTGTTGTACTGTCGCCGATCGAGATCAACGAGCCGGTGCTGCTCAGCAAGCTGTCTGGGCCGAACGGCCGCGCGACGCTGTCCAACATGATGACGCCCGGCATGCGGGCGGTGACCATCCGCACCGATGAGATCGCCGGGGTCGGCGGCTTCGTGATGCCGGGCGACCGCGTCGACGTGGTGCTGACACGCGATGCCGGCGAAATCCAGGAAGTGGCCAAGAATGCGCAAGGCGCGGCCGGTTCGACCGTTACCTCCGAAATCGTCGTCTCCGACGCCAGGGTGCTGACCGTCGGCCAGGGCGCCGACGAGCGCCAGACCACGCCGCAGATCGCCAATTCCGTAACCATCGAGGTAACAACGGACGGCGCGCAGAAAGTGGCGCTTGCCCGCACCGTCGGCACCTTGTCGCTGTCGCTCCGCTCCTCCGCCGACGGCGGTGCCGCAAAGGACGGCGTCACCACCATCTCATCCTTCGGCGGGTCGGTCGCCTCCGGCGTCCAGGCCGCTGCCGGCGCGCTGTTCACGGCCGCGACCAAGGAGCCTGAGAAGCCGAAATTCAAGACGATCATCGTGACGCGCGGCACGCAGGTCGAGGAATACCAGGTTCCTGCGCGGGACCAGCCATAACTGCCGGTGGGGACCGGGCGAGGGACGGGACAGATGTCGGGACTTCATGCATATCGGATGACGAAAGGGCTGCGCCCAATGCGGGCGTTTGCGATGGCGGCTTGCCTCGCCGCGGCCGCAATGCTCGGCCTCAGCGCGCCGGCCAAGGCAGACAACGACATCGTCTATGTGTCGTCGACCAAGAATGCGTCGATCAAGGTGGCCAAGGGCAAGCCGAAGACGATCATGACCAATGCCGCCTTCTACCAGATCGTCATCGGCGATCCGGAGATCGCAAACGTCAATCCGCTGACCGACAAATCCTTCTATGTGCTGGGCAACAATCTCGGCACCACCGGCGTCGCGTTGTTCGACGAGAACAAGCAGCTGGTCGGCACCATCGACATCGAGGTGACGCTGGACACCGACCAGCTGGCCAGCACCATCCGCGCCAGCGTGCCGGATGCCAAGATCAAGGTCGGCTCGGCCAATGGCCGCGTCGTGCTGTCGGGAGAGGCGGATGACGCGGTCGCCGCCGAGAAGGCGAGCAAGATCGCCAGCCGCTTCTCCGGCAATGAGGAAGTGATCAATTCGGTCAACATCTCGTCCTCGCAGCAGGTTCAGCTCAACGTCCGCTTCGTCGAGATCAACCGCCAGGCCGGACAGGATCTCGGCGCCAAATACAGCGCCAATTTCGCTTACGGCCTTGGCGGGCGCGACGTCACCATCGAGCCGGGCTCGTTGCCGGCGGCGGGCAATGGCGAGATCATCGGCCGGCTGCTGTCGAACGGCCTGTCGATCGACGTTGCCATCAAGGCCCTGGAAGAGCGCGGCCTTGCCAGGCGGCTGGCCGAGCCGAACCTGATCGCCCGTTCGGGGCAGACGGCAAGCTTCCTTGCCGGCGGCGAGTTTCCGATCCCGGTCTCCGAGGACAATGGCAAGATCTCCGTCAGCTACAAGAAATACGGCGTCAGCCTGGATTTCACGCCAACCGTGCTGAAGGACGGGCTGGTCAGCCTCGACATCGCGCCGGAAGTGTCTTCGATCGATGCCTCGGCCTCCTACAATATCGGTGAGATTTCGGTGCCGGGCTTCATCGTGCGCCGCGCCAGGACATCGGTCGACCTGAAGAACGGCCAGAGCTTCATGATCGCCGGTCTGCTTCAATCGCAGAACGACATCACCACGTCGCGCCTTCCCGGCCTCGGCAAGCTGCCGGTGCTCGGCCCGCTGTTCTCTTCGAAATCCTATCAGCGGCGCGAGACCGATCTGGTGATCATCGTCACCCCCTATCTGGTCAAGCCGGTCGATCCGTCGAAGAAGTTGCTCGAGCCGACCGACGGCACGCAGCCGGCCAGCAATGTCGACTATTTCCTCAACAACACCGAAGAAGTGAAGGCGTCCGACGCCAACCGCGCAATGGCAATGGCCAGCGGCAGCACGGCACAGCCGGCCCCGGTCACCACGGTCGGGCACTTCCTCGACCTGCCGAAGGATTGAAGCCATGCGCGTGGGACCATGCATTGCCCTGCTGCTCGCCGGCTTCGCCAGCGGCTGTACCAGCGACGACTATATCCGCTCCGAGGGGCCGACGACCGCCGCCGGCAACGCGCAAGCTGCCAATACGGCCATGCAGATGGTCGATCCCTGGAAATACGGCGTCCAGAACACCAGGCTGTTGGTGCCGGCGCAGCGCAGTGACGCGGCGGTCAACGCCGCCGATCAGGCGGCTGCTGCCAAGGCCGTGCAACCAACAGCGACAACCGATTGATTTGCCTGGCGATTTGACCGGGAATGACCTGACAGGCTGACAAAATGGCAAGCGGCATCAAGACCAAGAAAATCCTGCTGGTGTCCAGCGACCGGACCTTTGTGCAGGATACGCGCACCGCATTCGCGGCCTCGGAGGTGATCCAGCTTTCGACAGTCGAGAAGAATATTTCCGAACTGCGCGGCGAGGTCCAGGAAGCCGATTTCGGCGCGCTCATCGTCGACATGGACGCGGCGAAGCTGGAAGAGATCGAGTCGCTGCAGCGCATCATGCGCCGGCTCGAAGGCCGGGTTCCGGTCGTCGTCGTCACCCAGGAGTTCAACGCCGCCGCGGTGCGCATCCTCGTGCAGCTGCAGGTCGCCGATTTCCTGGTCAAGCCGATCACCACCGCAGACCTGGTGCGCTCCGTCATTCGCGCGCTGCAAGGGCCGGGACGCGAGGAAAACACCGAGTCGCAGATCTACACCTTCATGCCGGCCGCCGGCGGCGTCGGCACCACGACGCTGGCGTTGCAAACCGCCTTCCAGCTGCATCATTCGGTGACGCGCGGCGCGTCGACCTGCGTGGTCGACCTCAATTTCCAGCAGGGCGCCTGCGCCGAATATCTCGACCTTGAGCCGCGCTTCGACATCACCGAAATCGAGAACCAGCCCGAGCGCCTCGACCGGCAGCTGCTGGATGTGATGCTGTCCAAGCATGCCAGCGGGCTCTGCGTGCTGGCCGCCCCCACACATCCATCGGAAATGCGCTCGTTCAAGACCGATGTCGTGGTGCGCATGCTCGATCTCGTCTCGGCCTATTTCGACAATGTCGTCATCGACATGCCGCGCACCTGGTTTCCGTGGACGGAGACGGTGCTGCTCGGCTCCAACAAGCTCTACATCGTCGCCGAAATGACGGTGCCGTGCCTGCGCCACACACAGCGGCTGATCCAGGCGGTCTACGAGACGGCCGGCAAGGAAGTGAAGCCCAATGTCATCGTCAACCGGTTCGAGCAGAAGATGTTCGACAGCGGTATCAAGCAGGCGGATGTGCAGGAAATCCTCGGCGAGCATTTCGTCGGCGGCATCTCCAACAATTACCGGCTGGTGCGCGAAGCGGTCGACCGCGGCGTGCCGCTGCACGAGATCGACCCGAACGCCAATGTCGTCAACGATCTGAAGAAGATCATCCTGCCGGAGGAAGCCGTGGCGACGCCGGAGAAATCACGCTCGCTGTTCGGCATCGGCAGGGGCCTCCTGAAGAGGAAAGCGGGATGACCAGTCGCTTCTCGACCCTGCAGAACCGTGACGTCCGCCCGCTGAAGCCGGCCGATGCGGCGCCGGTCGCGCATCATGCGGTGGTCATTCCGACGATCCGCAAGGCCTCGCCGCCGAAGCCAGATACAACACCGGGAAAAAGCGCCAACAAGGTGCTCGACGCCCGCGTGCGCATTCACCGTCTGCTGCTCGAAGAAATCAACCTTGTCGCGCTGGAGCGCCTGCCCAAGGAAGAGATGCGCCGGCAGGTGCAGGAATTCGTATCGGAAAAGACCCGCCAGGAGCGGATGGCGATCAACACCGTCGAGCTCGAGTCGCTGGTCGACGACATCGTCGACGAGATGGTCGGCCTCGGTCCGCTGGAGCCGCTGCTCAAGGACCCCGACATCAACGACATCCTGATCAACGGCCACCAGAACTGCTTTGTCGAAAAACGCGGCAAGCTGCAGCAGGTCCACATCCCGTTCAAGGATGAGGCGCACCTGTTGCGCATCATCAACAAGATCGTCGCCGCCGTCGGTCGCCGGGTCGACGAATCGCAGCCGATGGTCGACGCCCGCATGCTCGACGGCTCGCGCTTCAATGCCGCCATCCGGCCGGTGGGCGTCGACGGGCCGCTGGTGTCGATCCGCAAGTTTTCCAAGAACAAGCTCGGCCTGCACAAACTGGTTGAGTTCGGCGCCATCACCCAGAATATGGCCGAGGTGCTGGCCGCCGCCGTGCATGCCCGCAAGACCACCATCATCTCGGGCGGCACAGGCACCGGCAAGACGACGATGCTCAACGCGCTGTCGGCCTTCATTCCGGAAGACGAGCGGCTGATCACCATCGAGGACGCGGCCGAACTGCAACTGCAGCAGCCGCATGTCGCGCGCATGGAAACGCGCCCCGCCAACATTGAAGGTCACGGCGAACTGAAGCAGCGCGACCTGGTCAAGAACGCGCTGCGCATGCGCCCCGACCGCGTCATCCTCGGCGAGTGCCGCGGCGAGGAGGCCTTCGACATGCTGCAGGCGATGAACACGGGCCATGAAGGTTCGATGGCGACCATCCACGCCAACACGCCACGCGATGCCATTTCACGCCTAGAGCAGATGCTGGGCATGACCGGCATGCCGATGACGGTGCAGTCGATCCGCAGCCAGATCGCCAGCGCGCTCGACCTTATCGTCCAGCTGACGCGTCTGTCCGACGGCAAGCGCAAGGTGACCAGCGTCGCCGAGGTGACCGGCATGGAAGGCGACGTCATCCAGATGCAGGAGATATTCCGCTTCGTGCGCACCGGCATGGAAGCCGACGGCACCATCCTCGGTCACTACGAGGCGACCGGCATTCGCCCGCGCTTTCTTGAGGATCTGCGCAATATGGGCATCGAATTCCCCGGTAAATATTTCGAACCCGGCCGACCGCAGGAGTAGGCTGGTGTTCGAGAGTTTCAGCCCGATCTATGTCGTCTATGCCGCGGCAGCGCTGACCGGCATCATGATCGCCGAAGGCTGTTATCTGCTTTATGCCGGCCGTAGCGATAAGCGCCTGGCCATCAACCGGCGCATGAAGCTGCAGGAAAACAAGATCAGCCAGGAACAGGTGCTGATCCAGTTGCGCAAGGAGCGCGGCCTGGACGCCGGCACCTCACTGTTCTCGCCCGATCGTTTTCGCGCCTTGCGTACGCAGTCGGGCATGGTGATGCCGTTGCCGAAATTCCTGATGATCACGACGGGCGTGGCGCTGGCGATGACGCTCGCCGCGCTCTGGTACGGTCTGCCGCTGCTGCTCGCCATCTTGCTGTTTGTGATGCTCGCGCCATTGCTGCCGGTGCTGGTGCTGCGTACCAAGCGCAGCCGCCGGGTCAAGCGGTTCGGCGTGCAACTGCCGGAAGCGCTGGAGTTGATCACGCGCGGCCTTAAAGCCGGGCATCCGGTTCCGGTGGCGATCTCTATGGTGTCGCGCGAGATGCCCGATCCGATCGGCACGGAGTTCGGCGTTATCTCCGACGAGGTGACCTATGGTTCCGACCTGGTCTCGGCGTTGAACTCACTGTTCGACCGGGTCGGCCAGGAGGATCTGCCGCTGTTCGTCACCGCGGTGTCGATCCAGACGAGTTCGGGCGGCAATTTGCGCGAGATCCTCGACGGGCTGTCAACGACCATCCGCGAGCGCGGCAAGCTGCGCCGCAAGGTGCGCGCCATTTCGACGGAAGGCCGTATGTCGGCCTACATCCTGACGGCGGTTCCGGCGCTGCTGTTCGCCGCCATCATGGTGCTGATGCCGCAATTTTACAGCCAGGTTTGGGATGTGCCGAAGACCTGGTACCTGCTGGGCGGCTCGGTGACATGGCTGATACTGGGCAACATCATCATGTTCAAGATGTCGAACTTCCGGTTCTGAGATGGAACAGGTGATCCAGTTCCTCGCCTCGCTGGCGCCGACCTCGATGATGCCGGTGGCCGCGCTGCTCCTGGCATTGGGCGGCAGCGCGGTGGCATGGCCGCTGGTGTTGGCCAAGGGCGACCGCAACGATCTCAAGCGCCGGCTCAAGGTCGATGACAGGAAGGTTCCCGAACAGGTCGAGGCGGCGCCGAAGAAGAGCCAGAGCGTCGTGCGCGAGAAGGCGGTGAAGCGGGCGCAGGAATTCTACGCCAAGAGCGATCCGGAAAATGTCGCCCGGCTGCGCATGAAGCTGATCCAGGCGGGCTATATGGAGCCGCGTGCGGTCGGCACGTTCTTCCTGATCCGCTTCGGCTGTCTCGTGGGCACAGCGATAGGCGCGTTCCTGGTCAATCAGTGGATGGCGAGCGCCGATTCCACCGCGACCAGCCGCTGGACCTTCATCATCCTGTCGGGAGCCGCCGGCTATTTCGTGCCCGGCCTGGTGCTCAGCCAGAAGGTGCGGGAAAAAATGCGCGAATACCGCAACGGCTTTCCCGACTTCATGGATTTGATGATCGTCTGCTCCGATGCCGGCATGAGCATGGAAGCCGGCATCGAGCGCGTCTCGAAGGAACTGGCCAAGACCTATCCGTCGCTCAGCCAGAACCTGCAGTTGGTGTCGCTGGAACTGAGGGCTGGCCGCAGCCTCGACGATGCCCTGAAGGCGCTCGCCGATCGCCTCAGCCTTGACGAGGTGCGCTCCTTCGCCACGCTCCTGCAGCAGTCCAAGGAACTCGGCACCAGCCTCGCCGGGGCGCTGCGTGTGTTCTCCGACGAAATGCGCCACAAGCGCATGTCGCTGGCCGAGGAAAAGGCACATGCCTTGCCGGCCAAGATGTCGGTGCCGGTGGTGGTGTGCATCCTGCCGGTGGTGCTGATGATCGCCGTCATCCCGATCATCGTCAAAATGACTGCCGCGCAGTAGATACGTCGGAGCCGCCCGGCGACTTCCTGCGGTTACTCACTTCAATTAGCCCTGCCTGGATTTCGCGGGACCCGGCCAGTGCGGCTGCTTCGGCAAAACCAGCAAATGAGTGATCAGCCAATGCGAATAATCTTGTGCACCGTCTTCCTCAGCCTAGCCACGGCCGGCTTGTCGCCTGCCCAGGCTGCGGCCGGCGACTGCGGCGATGCTGCCGCTCTCGTGCAGCAGGCCTATCCCAAGGCTCGCAAGAGTACTGACGGCACCTCGTTCACACTCGAGCCCCATACCAGCATCGCTCAAACCCTCCGGGACGGCGATATGCCGTTCGGTTTGGTCTGCAAGGTCTGGCCCGCCCATGACGAATTGTTGCTGGTCGCGGTGCCGCTGCTCGACAGCTCCCAATCCAGCGACGACCGACACGTCGGCGATATCGAGTTGCTGGTGGTCGACCGGAACAGCCTGCAGGTGCGCCAGCGGCTGCTCCAGCCTGATCTGATGACGGATGACGCCATCGCAATCCGCGAGATCGAGTTCGACACCGGCCACTATGGGCTGGCCCCTGGTATCACCGCCTTCGGCCTGCGCATCGGGATGGCAAACCATTCGCAGCCGAATCCCTTTAGCGAGACCGATCTGCGGCTCTATGCGGTTGACGGCAACGGCCTGCGGGTGGTGCTCGCTGGCATGATCGTGGCAGGCAGTGGCGGCGAGGGCGATACCAACTGCGCAGGATCGTTTCATTCCACTCAGGTGACGCTGACCATGGGCCGGGCGGTACATCACGGCTATCACGACATTCATGTGGTCGAGCGATCGGATACCGATAATCCATTTCCTGATGCGAACGGGGAGTGCCAGTCTCATCCCGGCAAGTCCACAGGCCATACCTATCGGCTGCGTTATGACGGCAGCCGCTATCCGGTTCCGGCTGCGCTCAACGCCTTGGAACCTTGAGGCCGCTCGCGTCGGTGCCGATGGAAGGCTGCGCCTGCTGGTTAATGGACGGTGTGCCGGAAACCAAATTTTCAGCGCATTTCAGCACCGAAGCTTAATCGCTCTCCTGTACAAATGATCCCCAGAGAATGACCCGGTAAATCGGGCGATTGGGGCAGGGGCATGCGTCACAGAAATTTCACGGCAATGGCCGCGCTAGCGGCCGTCTTGGCGGTCAGCGGTTGTACGACCGAGAACGTCGACAAGACCAAGACCACATCTATCCAACCGGCGGCAAAGGACGTCAGCACGTCCGACCTGGCGCAGGGCAAGGCGCAGTTCCGCGACGCCAATTACGGTCTTGCCGAACAGCATTTCCGCAAGGCCGTGGAGCTGAAGGCCGACAGTGCCGAGGGATGGATGGGGCTGGCTGCGTCCTACGACGAGCTCGGCCGCTTCGACTTCGCCGACCGCGCCTACGACCAGCTGTTGAAGGTTGCCGGGCGCAAGCCGCAGATCGTCAACAATATGGGTTATTCGCAGCTGCTGCGCGGCAACAAGCAGAAGGCAAGAGCCCTGCTGATGGAAGCAAGGGCCGGCATGGCCGACCCGACCGTGGTCAACGCCAATCTGGCGCTGCTCAACAAGGGGTGAGGCTTCGCAACCGTCGTTTGTGGTATCTGCCGCGATCTATCGACGGTTTGTAAACCCTGTCGAAAATTTGCACTGCAAGCCCGGTCAAAAACGGTATCTCGAAGCCATCGCTCGCCTATGATGCGGTGCAACCGACGATCCCTGAAGGCTGTCGTTCACCCATGCTGGATTTCAGTTCGCTCCTGCTGGCGGCTGCGCTGTCGGGCACATGCCTCAGCGTTACCATGTTTGCGATCTGGTTCACGGCGCCGCGTGCGCGCTTTGTGCTAACGGTGGCGTGCGGCATTCTGGTCCTTGTCACCCATGTCATCGTGTTCTGGCGCTACACAAGGGAGCCCAATCCCTGGCTTTGCCAGACGGCATTAGCACTTCTCAGCCTCGGGTTCCTGGCCCTCTCGCTTTCGGCCATGCAGTATCTCGGTGTGCGCGACCACAGTCGAGCCGTCCTGCCGACCCTGCTTGCGATGGCGATCTGCGCCGGCGTGACCTATCTCGGTTTCGACGGCGTCGGTTTCATCCTCACCTATACGACGGTAACGGTGCTACTCGCCTCGATCGGGGTGATGTTCTGGATAAAGGGCGGCGGTCATGATCGCGGCATTCTTCTGGTCGTCTCGGCTCTGAGCGGTGTCTGCGGGCTGTCCTTCGGGCTCTGCGGCGCGGTGCTTCTGGTTAAGGGCCAGTGGGTGCTTGGCGTCGCGCCCGACAATTGGGCCGAGCGGCTGAATTCCGTCGTCGCGGTCGCCTGCATGACGGCGCTCGGCGCGCTGACGCTGTCGCTGCATCATTTGCAGGCGCAGATCGAGTTGAAGGCCGAGACCTTGACCGACCCGCTGACCGGCCTGATGAACCGGCGGGCTTTGAATTCACTCTATGGCGAGCGCGTCTTCGGACCGTTCATGTCGGTCGCCATGTTCGACCTCGATCATTTCAAGCGGACCAACGATGTCTATGGCCATCCGGTCGGCGACCGGGTGCTTTGCCGCTTCGCCGCAATCATCAAGAAGTATGACAGGGCCGGCGTCCATGCCTTCCGGCTGGGCGGCGAGGAGTTCGCGCTGGTCATGTCGCGGATGACCGAGGACAAGGCCTACGATCTCGCCAGCAAGATCGGCGTCGCTTTCGGTACGGAAGTGGTGCCGACGCCGCGCGGTCCGCTGCGCAGCAGCGTCAGCGGCGGCATCGGCTTCGGCGCGGAGGGCGGCAGCAGCCTCGACGAGGTGCTGGCCGAGGCCGACAAGGCGCTCTACGCGGCCAAGCACGCCGGGCGAAACCGTGTGCTGGTCCTGGACAAGACGAGCAAGGCCGACGGGCCGGCCTTGCGTTCTGCCTGATCCATCTGCTTTTTCCGCAATTCCCAAGGGAAAGCGCTGCGCTTTTCCCGCGAAAACCGCGTCGCATTTTCCCTGCTTATAGCCTCTACTCGGCGGCGCCGAGATATTCCGACAGCGGCGGGCAGGAGCAGACGAGGTTGCGGTCGCCGGCGACATTGTCGATGCGCGACACCGGCGGCCAGTACTTGGCTGATGTATCGGCGTCGCCGGCAGGGTAGGCCGCTTCCAGCCGCGAATAAGGATGCGTCCACTGGCCGGCAAGCGTTTCGGCCGCTGTGTGCGGCGCGTTGACCAGCGGGTTGTCCTCAAGCGGCCATTCACCCTTCGCCACCTTGGCGGCCTCGCCGGCGATGGCGATCATCGCCTCGCAGAACCGGTCGAGCTCGCGCTTGGGCTCGGACTCGGTTGGCTCGACCATCAGCGTGCCGGCGACCGGGAACGACATGGTCGGCGCGTGAAAACCGTAGTCGATCAGGCGCTTGGCGATGTCGTCGACACTGATGCCGGCGCTTTCCTTGAGCACGCGGGTGTCGAGGATGCATTCATGCGCGATGCGATCGTGCCTGCCCTTATAGAGAAGCGGGAAGTACGGCGCGAGCCGCGTCGCCACATAGTTGGCCGAGATGATCGCCGTCTCCGTCGCCTGCTTCAGCCCGCCGGCGCCCATCATGCGGATGTACATCCAGGTGATCGGCAGGATGGAAGCGCTGCCGAACGGGGCAGCCGACACGGCATGCGCCGAGCCTTCGGTGACATGACCCGGCAGATAGGGCTTGAGATGCGCCCTGACGCCGATCGGGCCGACGCCTGGACCGCCGCCACCATGCGGAATGCAGAAGGTCTTGTGCAGGTTCATATGGCAGACATCGGCGCCGATGTCGGCGGGGCGCGCTAGGGCGACCAGCGCATTGAGGTTGGCGCCGTCGAAATAGACCTGGCCGCCATGCTCATGGATCAGGGCGCAGAGGTGGCGCGCGCCTTCTTCGTAGACGCCGTGCGTCGAAGGATAGGTGAACATCAGCGCTGCGAGATTCTTCGAATGCTCGTTGGCCTTGGCCCGCATATCGTCCATGTCGATATTGCCGTCCTCAAGGCAACGCACGACGACGACGCTCATGCCGGCCATGGCCGCACTCGCCGGATTGGTGCCATGCGCGGAGGAGGGGATCAGGCAGATGGTGCGATGGCCTTCACCGCGCGCGCGGTGATAGGCGCGGATGGCAAGCAGGCCGGCATATTCGCCCTGGCTGCCGGCATTGGGCTGCAGGCTGACGGCGTCGAAGCCGGTAATCTCAGACAGCCAGCCCTCCAGTTCGCCGACCATGGCGCGATAGCCCTGCGAATGGCTGGCCGGTGCAAAGGGATGCAGATTGGCGACGCTCGGCCAGCTGACCGGCATCATTTCGGCCGCCGCGTTGAGCTTCATGGTGCAGGAGCCCAGCGGGATCATGGTGCGGTCGAGCGCCAGGTCCTTGTCGGCCAGCCGGCGCAGCAAGCGCATCATGTCGGTCTCGGAGTGGTTCTCGCGGAAAACCGGCTGGGTGAGGAATTCCTTGCCGCGCGGCTTGCCGGGCATCACGCCGGCTTCGGCAGCCCCGGGCTTGGCGCCGAACAGGGCGGCGATCGCCTCGAGATCGGCCTCGGTCGAGGTCTCGTCGAAGGCGATGCTGATGCGGTCGGCGTCGATGACACGCAGCAACCGGCCATCCTTTTCAGCGGCAGCGTCGATCGAGGCTGCCTTGCCCTTCACCTCGGCCGTAACCGTGTCGAAGCGGCTTGAGCCGAGTATGGAAACACCTGCGGCCTTCAGGCCCGCCGCGAGGCGATTGGCGAGCTCATGGATGCGCGCTGCAATCGCCTGCAGTCCGGCGGGGCCATGCCAGATCGCATAGGCCGTCGCCATGTTGGCAAGCAGCGCCTGCGCGGTGCAGATGTTGGAGGTCGCCTTGTCGCGGCGGATATGCTGTTCGCGTGTCTGCAGGGCAAGACGATAGCCCGGGCGGCCCTTGCTGTCAGTGGACTGGCCGACGAGGCGGCCGGGCATCAGCCGGGTCAGTTTGTCGGAGACGGCGCAATAGGCGGCGTGCGGGCCGCCAAAGCCCATCGGCACGCCAAAGCGCTGCATCGGGCCGACGGCGATGTCGGCGCCAAGCTTGGCCGGCGCATCGGTGAGCGTTAGCGCAAGCGGATCGGCGATGAAGACGACGACCGCACCGGTGGCGCGGGCCTTGTCGATCGCCGCCTTGTGGTCGCCATAGACACCAAACGTGTCCGGCCAGGAGACGAGCAGAGCGGCGGTGTTGTCGTCGATGGTCTCGCCGTCGACCTCGATGCCGAGCGGTTCGGCGCGGGTACGCACGACGTCCAGCGTCTGCGGGTGTGGCGTACCGGCCAGTGCCACCTTGGTGCGCTTGTCGCGATGATGGCGCAAGGCGATGCCGACGGCTTCGGCCACCGCCGTCGCCTCATCGAGCAGTGAGGCCGAGGCCACGGGCAGCCCGGTCAGTTCGGTGACCAGGGTCTGGAAATTGAACAGCATTTCCAAGCGGCCCTGGCTGATCTCGGCTTGGTAGGGCGTATAGGCGGTGTACCAGGCCGGGTTCTCGAACAGGTTACGCTGGATGACCGGCGGCACATGGACGCCGTGATAGCCAGCGCCGATGAAGCTCTTCAGCACCGTGTTCTTCGCCATGGTCGCCGACAATTCGGCCAACGCCTCGGCTTCGCTCGCCGGTGCGGGCAGGCCCAGCGGCAGGTCGAGGCGGATCGACTGCGGCACGGCCTGGCTGATCAGCGTCTCGACGGAGGGGACGCCGATCACGGCAAGCATGGCTCTGACATCATTTACGCCCGGGCCGATGTGGCGGGCCGAGAAGGGGGTAAGTGCTGCGCTCATCGTTTTTAAGTCCTGTTATCAGCCGATATGGGCTTTGTAGGCGGCCTCATCCATGAGGCCGGCGAGCTGGCCTTCGTCGGCAAGCTTCATCTTCCACAGCCAGCCGTTGCCGGTGGCGGCCGAATTGACCAGCGACGGGTCCGAGGACAGTGCGCCATTGGCGTCGGTGATCTCGCCGTCGACCGGCGCATAGACGTCCGATGCCGCCTTGACGGATTCGACGACCACGGCCGTATCGCCCTTGCTCAGCTTCGTGCCGATTTGAGGCAGTTCGACGAAAACGAGATCACCGAGCTGTTCCTGCGCATAGTCGGTGATCCCGACGGTGGCGATGCCGCCCTCGACGCTCAGCCATTCGTGATCTTGTGTGAAATAGGTTTTTGCCATCGGGGTTATCCTTTGCGGTAGCGATGAGGAGTGAAGGGCAAGGAACTGATATCGATCGGGATTTTCGTCCCGCGAACGTCGGCGAACAGTTTTGTCCCCGGCTTTGCCAGGGACGCCGAGGCATAGCCCATGGCGACGGGGTGGCCGGCCGAAGGGCCGAAGCCGCCTGATGTGACATGGCCGGCCGGATTGCCGTCGGGGTCGAACAGGGCGGCGCCGGCGCGCACCGGCTGGCGGCCTTCCGGCTTCAGGCCGACGCGCTTTTGCGCCGCGCCACGCTCCAGGATCGCCCGCAAGGCGTCGGCACCGATGAAGGATCCGCTGGCACGGAGATCCTTGGGGATCGCCCACATCAGGCCGGCACTGGCCGGATCGATTTCCGGCGTAATGTCCTGGCCATGCAGGCAAAGCCCGGCCTCCAGCCGCAGCGAGTCGCGGGCGGCAAGGCCGATCCACAACACGCGCTCGTCCTCAAGCAATTTCGCAACCAAAGCCCGCGCATCCGCTTCCGGCAGGCCGATCTCGAATCCGTCCTCGCCGGTATAGCCGGAGCGGCTCATGAACCAGTTCTGCTTCGGCTCGATGCCGTGCATGAACAGCAGAGAGCCGGTTTCGATGCCGGCGCGGGACAAGGCAGCCCAGGCTTCGGGTCCCTGGATGGCGAGAAAGACGCGGTCGAGCGCCTCGACCTTCACATCGAAATCCACCGCCAGCGCGCGCAAATGCTTCTCGTCCTCGACAGCATTGCCGGCATTGGCGACCACCATGAACCTGGTATCGCCGAGCCGGGTGACGATCAGGTCGTCGATGATCCCGGCGGCTTCGTTGAGGAAAAAGGTGTATTTGGACTGCGAAATCCCGAGCGCGCCGGCATCGAGCGGGCAGGCGCGGTTGAGCAGGGCGCCGGCGCCAGGGCCGCTGACTTCGAACAGCTTCATATGCGAAATGTCGAACAGGCCGGCATGTTCGCGGGTGTGGAGGTGCTCCTTCATCACGCCGGCCGGATAGGTCAGCGGCATCGACCAGCCGGCAAAGGCGCCAAAGCGCGCGCCGACGGCGGTGTGCAGGTCCTCGAGGGGAAGGTGTTTGGTATCGTCGCCCGTCATGTCATCTCCAGAGTCGCACGCAATCGGCCGCTGCTGGCGACCAGTCCGTGCCCCTCTGTCTGAAGCCTGAGAGACTCGCGCAACCGGAACTCTGTCGGCGACGCTTACACCTTCGGCGCGGGGGCAAGCCCCGACTTTCCAGAGTGTCTTTCCCGTCTACGGTTCTTTTGCCTGAGAGATTTCGGGCGATTTCCCCTTCGGCGGCAGCTCGCGCGCTGCTCTCTCCCGCAAACAGGTAGGACTCAGACCCTGAGTCCTCGACGCGCCATCCATAGCTTGTCGGCGACACCTTGTCACCTGCCAGCGACATCTTCCTGACAAGTCTTCACTAACCACGCCGTTTGCCGGTTTTTCAAGACACTGCTGATAGTTTGGTGGGCAATTGCGTTGGGCACGGCGGACGGGGATTGACAGATGAGCGAACGGATCCAGAGCGCACCGGTGGCGGCGCTGACTTCGAAAGATCGCATCACGGCGGAAGATGTCGTCATGTTGCGCCGCGAAGTGTTCGCCGACGGCGTGGTGAGCCGCGGTGAGGCCGAGGCGCTGTTCGCGCTTGACGCGTCAGCGACGAACAAATGTCAGGAATGGCCGCCTTTTTTCGTCGAGGCTGTCACCGACTACATCGTCCACCAGGAAAAGCCGGCGGGCTACATTTCCGAGGACAATGCCGACTGGCTCATCAGGACAATCTCCTGCGACGGTATGGTCGACAGTCTCACCGAGCTGGAGCTTCTGGTGCATGTGCTGGAGAGGGCGAAATCATCGCCCGGCCGGCTGTCCGCCTATGCGCTGGAACAGGTCGCCCATGCCGTGGTGGATGGCAAGGGACCGCTGATGCTCGGTGGCGCGCTGGTTCCCGGGCTGGTCGCCAAGGCTGAAGTCGATCTGTTGCGCCGCATCCTCTATGCCTATGGCGGCGACGGCAACATCGCCATCACCCGCACCGAGGCCGAGGTGCTGTTCAGGATCAACGAGCAGACTTCAGCCGCCGGCAATGATCCGTCCTGGAATGAGTTGTTCGTCAAGGCGCTCGCCAATTTCGTCATGTGTTCGGCCGGCTACGAAGCGCCGACGCGCGAGGCCGCCTTGCGCCGTGACAGCTTCTTCGAACAGGCCGAGCCTGAGTTTGGCGGCTTTTTCAGCCGGATGGTGTCGGGCGGGCTCGCCGGCATCATGGAAGCCTATCGTTCGCCCGGCGATATCGAGGCCGAGTGGGAATCGAAGAACCGGGCTGCCGAAGCGCTCGCGCGCCGTGCCGAAACGATCGATTCCGGCGAGGCAAAATGGCTGGCCGAGCGCATCGGCACCGGCCGTCCGCTGCATGACAATGAACGCGCGCTGCTGACGCTGATCAAGCACGCCTCGCCGGAAATCCATCCGGCGCTGAAGCCGCTGCTCGACAAGGTGGCGTGAACTCGATCGGCAGGCTCAATCAAATCCCGCCATACCAGTCGTAGCCATTGTCTTCCCAGTAGCCACCGCGGCCGCCGCCGACATTGGCGAAACTGTCGACCAGCTCGATCTTGTAGAGATATTTCGGCATCTTGTAGCCGAGCTGGCGCTCGACGCGCACGCGCAGCGGTGCGCCGTTTTCGACCGGCAACGGCTTGCCGTTGAGGCCATAGGCGAGGATCGTCTGCGGGTGGCGGGCGTCGATCAGGTCGATGCTGCCGTAATATTTGATCTCGCCGGCGAGGCTGCGGTCGATCGTGTCGAGGCAGTGGAACATGACGTAGCGCGCCTCAGGCTTAACGACAGCCTGATCCAGCACCAGCGACAGCGGCGTTCCGGTCCATTTGGCGATGCAACTCCAGCCTTCCACGCAGTCATGCCGGGTGATCTGGGTGCGGCTCGGCATGTTCTGCAGCTGCTCGCGGCTGAGCGACAGCGGCTTTTCGACCAGGCCCGTCACTTCCAGCCGCCAATCGGCGAAATTGTTGGCGAGCAGGCCTTTGTAGGTGTCGTCGTCGGGCGCGGTCACGCCGTTCGGCCGCTGCGGCTGGCGGATGTCGGCCTCGGAAAATTCCGGCGCCAGCGCGTCGCGACCGGCCAGCAGGCGCTGCGCGCGATAGGTCAGGCTGTTGGCGTTTTCGAGGAAGCTGCGAAGGCCGTCGCCCATGCCGAGCTGGCTATCAAAGGCATCGCAGCCCGACAGCATGATGCCGGAAACACCGAGGCTGGCACCGGTCAGGAATTTGCGGCGGCTGATCTGGAATTTGGCCATGTCAGACGCTCCTCTCTGCGGGTTTGTCGTCATGCGCAGGAGGATCGGT
The DNA here is from genome assembly GCF_016836705.1 of Mesorhizobium caraganae. Lineage (GTDB taxonomy): Bacteria > Pseudomonadota > Alphaproteobacteria > Rhizobiales > Rhizobiaceae > Mesorhizobium > Mesorhizobium caraganae. The sequence continues at coordinate 25,846 of NZ_JAFCGY010000014.1, forward strand.
GCGGTACCAGCCGGTGATGATCGAGCGCAGTTCGTTGATCGGGCCGGCAGCAAGGATCATCAGCATGTGGATGATGAAAAACCCGACCAGCAGCAGCATCACCGTGAAATGGATGGTGCGCGCCGTCTGCCGGCCGCCGAGCACCTCGTTGAGCCAGGGCAGCACCGAGTTCATGCTCGGCGACATGGCAAGACCGGTGATGATCATCAGCGGCAACAGCACGAACAGCACGCCGCCATAAGCCATTTTCTGCAGCGTATTGTATTCACGGGTGTGGTGAAACCTGAGCTTGGCGTGGTCGATAATGTCCTGGGGCAAGCGCTTAAGGTCGTCCAGGCGCGGAGCCAGATCACGGCGCAGGTGGCCGTTGACCAGGCTGGCGACCAGCCAGACGACCAGGGTGGCAGTCAGTATCCAGGCAAAGAAGAAATGCACGACGCGGGCGGTGCCGAGGTCGTAGTAGGACGGGATCGTCGCCCAGGACGGGAAGGCGCGCGAGGTCTCCTGGCCGGCCGGTCCCGACCAGCCGAGCACGCCGGTGGTGTCGAAGCGATGGCCGAAGATCTCGGTATAGCCGCGCGGACCGGTCGTGGTGTTTTCGGCGCCGATGGCAAAGACAGTGTTGTTGTACTCGAAGCCGGATTGCTTGCCGATGTAGAGCTGCGGGCGGGCGTTGAAGATCTGCAGACCGGACAACAGCATGAAGAATAGCGAAATCGCCCACAGCCAGTGCGTCAGACGGGTCCAGCGCGATTGCCGGTAGATCAGTGTCGTCTCCTTCAGCGTAGTGGCGTCAGCCCCGATGCTTGGCTGGGTCATGGCAACGGATTCCATGTTTCCTGGTCTCCTGGCTGCGCGATCTCGCGCTTGTCGTTCTCCTCCCAATACGTCGCTATCGAAAGCAATGTTTCATGCGATCACGTTTTTATTACAGGCACGTTTTTGATACTGGGACGGATTGCTATGAATTGCCGAGGCTGACGGCGAGATTGACGACGGCAGCGACGATGACGGTGTTGAAGAAGAACGACAGGATCGAATGGACAAGCACGACGCGGCGCATATGGGAGGTGGTTATCGCCGTGTCGGCCGTCTGCGCGGTCATGCCGATCACCGTCGCGAAATAGAGAAAGTCCCAGCCATCCGGCCGTTTGCTGCCGGGAAAATCGAGGCCGCCGACCGGCATCTTCTTCTTGGTTTCGGCATCGATTGCGTCGCCGTCCATCCAGTAGACATGAGCATAGTGAAGCGCCGCCAGGGAGTGGATGGTGAACCAGCCAAGCGGGATCGACAACATAGCAATACCGAGTTCGGTCGGGTCGCGGTCCTTGTGGTTGATCAACTGGAACAAAAGGACGATGGCGATGCTGACGACACCCAGCGTAATGGCAAAGATGCCCAGCACCGGCAGGTCGACCTCGCGCGCATTCTTGCTGAGATAGCGACCGGACAGCAGCGGCATCTTGGCGAGGACGAGTGCGATGAAGACGACGAAGAAGGCGTCGGCAGCGATCGAGACGGAATAGGCAAGCGGCAAGCCCGCGATCAGCGCGATAACCAATGCCGGCAGACCGACGCATGCCGACACCAGGAATTGCTTGTGCCGGTGCAGCGGGTTCGTGATGGGGATGTCTGTTGCCATGGGCCGGCCTCGGGTGCCGTTTCTATTCCGGTGTGACGGATTTCAGCGCGCGCCGCAAGATACGGTCGAGTTCGCCCAGGAAGCGCGAGCGGTCCTGCGGCGCAAAGCTGGCATTGTAGCCCTTGCTCTCGCCGGTCTCGCGCAAATGCTGCTTCAAATCGCGCATCGCCACCGCCATGCCGATGGTTTCGGGCGTGAAAGGGCGACCGGTTGGCCCAAGCACATGGGCGCCCAGCGCCACGGCGCGGGCGGCAAGCGGAATGTCGGCGGTGATCACGATGTCGTTGGATTTCGCGTTGTCGACGATCCAGTCGTCGGCGGCGTCAGCACCCTTGGAAACGACGACGTTGCGGATCATCGGATCACGCGAGGGACGAAGCCCGCCATTGGAGACGTAAGTGACGACGACGCCATGGCGCTCGGCGACCTTTTCGACCTCGGCTTTCACCGGGCAGGCGTCGGCGTCGACATAGATGGCGGGTGCGGGCATTGTCTCTCCAAAACGAAGATGGGGCCGGCATATTACCCGGCCCCATGCCAGAAATCTCGTATTGTCAGGCCGGCAGCGCGCCCGACTTCTTCGCCGTCCAGGTGGCGATATAGTCCATCAGACCGGGGTTGAGGCAGTCATAAGGCTCGAGCCCGATCGACTTCAGCTGGCCGCGGATGCCGTCCATCCGCTTGGGGTCGACACCGGATTCTATGATCGACGACACGAAAGCGGTGAAGCCGGGCGGTGACCAGCCGTCCTCCTCAAAACGCTCCGGATGGATGAAGGTTAGGCCCTTGAACGGATGATCGCGCTCGACGGGGCCATGCATGTGGACGCCACAGCCGGTGCAGGCATGGCGCTGGATGAGCGCTGAGGGATCAACCACCTTCAGCTTGTCGCCGTTCTCGGTGACGGTGACGTCGCCGGTGCCGGCGACCGCCACGATCGAGAACACCGCGCCTTCTGGTTTCCAGCACTTCGTGCAGCCGCAGGCATGGTTATGGGCGATCTGGCCCTTGACCTTTACCTTCACCGGCTTGCTGGTGCAGGCGCAGACCAGCGTGCCGCCGGCAAAGCTAGCGCTTTCCCTGGGCAAGCCATTGTCGATTTTCGGATGCAGTTTTTCAGGCATTTTCTTCCTCCCTGTCTTGTCATCTCGATCACGTCTCGATGACCACCTCATTTTCCATGAAGTGCACCTTCAGCAGACGATGCGCTTCGGTCAGGCTCCTCCTTAGAAACTGTCCATGCACGAGATAAGCGATCTCATCTTGCGCCCGATCGATCTCCTCCAGATTGATCGTGACGCGCTTTTCCTCGCGAAAGCTACGCCAAAGATCCTCACCAAAGTTCCGTATTCGATGGATCGTCGACTTCTCAGGGTCGATGAAGCGAATTCGAACCTCCTTCAATAGACCACCACGCTCCTGATCGACTTGCCCTCATGCATGAGGTCAAAACCCTTGTTGATGTCTTCCAGCTTCAGCAAATGGGTGATCATCGGGTCGATCTGGATCTTGCCGTCCATGTACCAGTCGACGATCTTCGGCACGTCGGTGCGGCCACGTGCGCCGCCAAAGGCGGTGCCCATCCAGGTGCGGCCGGTGACCAATTGGAAGGGTCTGGTCGAAATCTCCTGGCCGGCGCCGGCGACGCCGATGATGACTGACTTGCCCCAGCCGCGATGCGAGGCTTCCAGCGCCTGGCGCATCACCTTGGTGTTGCCGGTGCAGTCGAACGTGTAGTCGGCGCCGCCGATCTGGTCGGCGCCGCGCTTGGTCATGTTGACGAGGTGAGGGACGATGTCGCCGTCGACCTCCTTCGGATTGACGAAATGCGTCATGCCGAAGCGCTCGCCCCAGGCTTTCTTGTCGTTGTTCAGATCGACACCGATGATCATGTCGGCGCCGGCCAGCTTCAGGCCCTGGATGACGTTTAGGCCGATGCCGCCGAGGCCGAAGACGACGGCGGTGGCGCCTTGCTCTACCTTGGCCGTGTTGATGACGGCGCCGATGCCGGTGGTGACGCCGCAGCCGATGTAGCAGATCTTGTCGAAGGGAGCGTCCGGATTGACCTTGGCGACCGCGATCTCGGGCAGCACGGTGAAGTTCGAGAAGGTCGAGCAGCCCATATAGTGGAAGATCTTGTCCTTGCCGACCGAGAAGCGCGACGAGCCGTCCGGCATCAGGCCCTGGCCCTGCGTGGCGCGGATGGCGGTGCACAGATTGGTCTTGCGCGACAGGCAGGACGGGCACTGGCGGCATTCCGGCGTATAGAGCGGGATGACATGGTCGCCCTTCTTGACCGACGTCACGCCCTTGCCGACATCGACGACGACACCGGCGCCCTCGTGGCCGAGGATCGCAGGGAACAGGCCTTCCGGATCGGCGCCCGAGAGAGTGAACTCATCGGTATGGCAAATACCGGTCGCCTTGATCTCGACCAGCACCTCGCCCTCGCGCGGTCCGTCGAGGTCGACCTCCATGATCTCCAGCGGCTTTCCGGCGGCGACAGCGACTGCGGCGCGAGTTTTCATCGGACAATTCCTCCCATGCGATTTTGGCTCCAAGGTTTCAGGTTTTGGCCGCTCCAGCAACTGCCAGATGAGGCAAAATGCCCGCTTTCTTGACGCAGATAGCACACCATCGGCCAATAAGCTGACCGGATCGGGAAAGGGTCGGTTATGCTTGCCAATCTGCTGCTAGCGGCACTCTTCGATGTGCTGACATTTCTGGTCCATGCTGCCGGGCTGATCATGCTCACGCAGCTCATCGCCTATCTGCTGGCCCATCCGTTGCTGGACGGCAGCCAGGCGGAAAAGGTGGTTGCGCTGGTGGTGCTGGCGCTCGGCATGTTCGTGCTTGTCTGCGTCGAACTGGCGCTTTGGGCCACCGGAATGGTGGCCGTCGGCGCGTTCGCAGAGTTCGACACTGCCTTCTATTTCTCTGCATCGGCCTTCGCCACGATCGGCTTCACCGATGTGGCGCCGCTGGCCGAGTGGCGGCTGCTGGAGGCGATGGAAGGCATCACCGGCTTCCTGATCATGGGCTGGTCGGCCGCCTATCTCGTCACATCAGGCATTCGCTTCGGTCCGTTCGAGCGCGACAAGCATTTTTTAAACAGGCGCCTTGAAGCATGCTTTTGCCATGCGTATGCCGCCACTTGAGCCACAACCGGATAGTCCATAGAACAGGACGGCTTCGCCGGAGGAACGACGTCTGCATGTTCACGAAAATCCTGATCGCCAATCGCGGCGAGATCGCTTGCCGCGTCATCAAGACGGCGCGCAAGATGGGCATCGCCACGGTCGCAGTCTACTCCGACGCCGATCGCGACGCCGTGCATGTCGAAATGGCCGACGAAGCCGTGCATATCGGGCCGTCGCCCTCCGCGCAAAGCTACCTCCTGCCTGAGAAAATCATCGCTACCTGCAAGGAAACAGGCGCGCAGGCCGTGCATCCCGGCTACGGGTTCCTGTCGGAGCGGGCCGCCTTCTGCGAAGCGCTAGAGGCCGAGGGCATTGTCTTCATCGGTCCGAAACCCAAAGCGATCAAGGCGATGGGCGACAAGATTGAATCGAAGAAGTTCGCCAATGCGGCCAAGGTTTCGACGGTACCCGGCTGGCTTGGCGTCATCGAAAATGCCGACCATGCCGAAAAGATCGCCGGCGAGATCGGCTATCCCGTGATGATCAAGGCCTCGGCCGGCGGCGGCGGCAAGGGCATGCGGATCGCCTGGAGCCAGTCGGAAGTGCGCGACGGCTTCGACCGGGCGCGTTCGGAAGCCAAAAGCTCGTTCGGCGACGACCGTGTCCTCATCGAGAAATTCGTCGTCGATCCGCGCCATATCGAAATCCAGGTGTTGGCCGATGCGTATGGTACCGCGCTCTACCTCGGCGAGCGCGAATGCTCGATCCAGCGCCGTAATCAGAAGGTGGCGGAAGAGGCGCCGTCGCCTTTCCTCGATGCCAAAACCAGAAAGGCGATGGGCGAGCAGGCCGTGGCTCTCGCCAAGGCGGTCGACTATCAGAGCGCCGGCACCGTCGAGTTCATCGTCGACGCTGAAAAGAACTTCTATTTCCTTGAAATGAATACACGATTGCAGGTCGAGCATCCCGTCACCGAGCTCGTCACCGGCATTGATCTGGTCGAGCAGATGATCCGCGTCGCTGCCGGCGAGAGGCTGGCTTTGAAGCAGAGCGACGTCAAGCTGAACGGCTGGGCGGTGGAAAGCCGGCTCTATGCCGAGGATCCCTACCGCAACTTCCTGCCGTCGATCGGCCGGTTGACGCGCTATCGGCCGCCGGAGGAGGGCACGTTCGGCGATGTCATCGTTCGAAACGACACCGGCGTCACCGAGGGCTCCGAAATTTCGATGTTCTATGACCCGATGGTGGCAAAGCTCTGCACCTGGGCGCCGACGCGTATCGAGGCAATCGATGCCATGTCGGAGGCGCTGGACAGTTTCGTTGTCGACGGCATCGAGCACAACATTCCATTCCTGGCAGCGCTCATGCAGCATCCGCGCTGGCGCGAAGGGCGGATATCGACCGGCTTCATCGCGGAGGAATATCCCGACGGCTTCGCGCCGATCGTACCCAATGAGGACGAAAAAGCGGTGCTGGCGGCAATTGCCACCGCGGTCGAGCTTCTGCGCCGCGACCGGCTCGACCGGCTGGGCGGGCGGCTGGCGCCGCATTCGGGTGCGCTCAAACGCGACTGGGTGGTGAAGATCGGCGAGGATTATCTTTCCGCCTCGATCCTGGAAGGCATGGTCTCCATCCCGATGGAAATCGACCTGTCGGTCAATGGTGGCAAGGCGCTGACGGTGACTTCCGACTGGCGGCCGGGCGATCTGATCTGGCGCGGTCATGTCGGCGCCCGCAAGGTTACAGCGCAGATCAGGCCGCTGCCGAACGGCTTGCGCATCGCCTGGAAAGGCATGTCGGTGAACGCACGCGCCATGCTGCCGCGCATAGCGGAGCTGGAACGGCTGATGCCGGAAAAGGTGGCGCCGGACACGTCGAAGATGCTGCTTTGCCCGATGCCGGGCCTGGTCGTGTCGATCGCGGTTGTCGAGGGGCAGGAGGTCAAGGCCGGCGAGACGCTGGCAGTTGTCGAAGCGATGAAGATGGAAAACGTTCTACGCGCCGACCGTGATCTTGTCGTGTCGAAGCTCAACGCCAAACCTGGCGATAGCCTTGCCGTCGACGCGGTGATCATGGAATTCGCCTGAGCGGTTGGAATGCTGGGGTCAGTAGTCGTTTGTACTGGACTGGTATCGCGCCGTCCCGGACAATACATCTCCATCGACTCAAAGCCTTTAGGCAGCGCGAGAAATCATGGCGGATGACAGACTTCCACGCGATCCCCTGAAGCGCGAAGCAGCGATCGCCGCTTCGCGCCCGGAGGTACCGGCGCGGCGGTTCATCCATCTGCGCGTGCATTCGGCCTATTCGCTGCTCGAAGGCGCATTGCAGCTCGGCGCCGTTGTCGGTCATGCCGTCAAGGACGAGTGCCCGGCGATCGCTGTCACCGACACCAACAATCTGTTCGGTGCACTGGAATTCGCCCAGAAGGCGGTGAAGGAGGGTATCCAGCCGATCATCGGCTGCCAGATCGATCTCGCCTTTTCCGGGGAGACCAGCGACGCGCAGCGCGACCGCCGCCGCCATGGTCCGGATATGCACCCCGTGGTCCTGCTCTCCGCCACCGAGGCCGGCTACGGCAATCTGGTCAGGCTGGTCAGCCAGGTCTATCTGGAGACGCCGCCGGGCGAGGCAGTGCATCTGACGTCAGCAATGCTTGAGGGCCATAGCGATGGCCTGATCTGCCTCAGCGGCGGCCCGCGCGGTCCGATAGGTCGGGCCCTGAAGGAGGACCGCCGCGATCTCGCCGAAGCGCGGCTGCTGGCGCTCAAGGCGCTGTTTGGCGACCGGCTCTATGTCGAGCTGGATCGGGTTTCCGGCTATGACCGCATGATCGAGAAATCATCGGTCGATCTTGCCTACATCCATGATCTGCCGCTTGTCGCCACCAATGAGGCGTTCTTCTCCGCCCGCGACGACTATGACGCGCATGACGCGCTGATCGCCATTGCCGAAGGCTCGGTCGTTGCCGCCGACAACCGCCGCCGCCTGTCGCCGGACAATTTCCTGCGCAGTCAGGCCGATATGGCACGGCTGTTCGCCGATCTGCCGGAAGCGATCGACAACACCGTCGAGATCGCGCTGCGCTGCTCCTATTATCCCAAGACGCGCAACCCGATCCTGCCGCGTTTTACCGGGGGCGATGTCGCCGACAATGAGGTGGCGCTGAAGGCCGAGGCCGACGAACTGCGCCGCCAGGCCCATGAAGGGCTCGATGCGCGGCTGGCGGCGCATGGACCCACTGCCGGCTATACCGCCGAGCAGTATCGCGAGCGGCTCGATTTCGAGCTTTCCATCATCGAGAAGATGAAATTCCCCGGTTACTTCCTCATTGTCGCCGACTTTATCAAATGGGCGAAGGCGCAAGGCATTCCGGTTGGGCCGGGCCGCGGTTCGGGCGCCGGTTCGCTGGTTGCCTATTCGACGACCATCACCGACATCGACCCGCTGCGCTTCTCCTTGCTGTTCGAGCGCTTCCTCAATCCCGACCGTGTGTCGATGCCCGACTTCGACATCGACTTCTGCCAGGACCGGCGCGAGGAGGTTATCCGCTACGTCCAGCAGAAATACGGCCGCGATCAGGTGGGGCAGATCATCACCTTCGGCACGCTGCAGGCGCGTGCCGTGCTGCGCGACGTCGGTCGTGTGCTGCAGATGCCTTACGGCCAGGTCGACAAGCTGTCCAAGATGGTGCCGCAGAACCCGGCCAATCCGGTCAAGCTCGCGGATGCCATCGCCAACGAGCCGCGCTTTGCCGAGGAGGCCGAGAAGGAGCCGATCGTCCAGACGCTGCTCGATATGGCGCAGAAACTGGAAGGCCTCTACCGCCACGCCTCGACGCATGCCGCCGGCATCGTCATCGGCGACAGGCCGCTGTCGGAACTGGTTCCGATGTACCGCGATCCGCGCTCCGACATGCCGGTCACCCAGTTCAACATGAAATATGTCGAACAGGCCGGGCTGGTGAAGTTCGACTTCCTCGGCCTCAAGACGCTGACCGTGCTGGAGACCGCGGTGAAGCTGATCCGCCGCCGCGGCATCGAGATCGACCTGGCGACGATCCCGCTCGACGATCCCGACACCTACGCCATGCTGTCGCGCGGCGAAGTGGTCGGCGTGTTCCAGGTGGAAAGTGCCGGCATGCGCAAGGCGCTGATCGGCATGCGGCCCGACTGCATCGAGGACATCATCGCGCTGGTGGCGCTCTACCGTCCCGGTCCGATGGAGAACATCCCAACCTACAACGCCAGAAAGCATGGCGAAGAGGAGATGGCCTCGATCCACCCCAAGATCGACCATCTGGTGAAGGAGACGCAAGGCGTCATCGTCTATCAGGAACAGGTGATGCAGATCGCGCAGGAGCTGTCGGGCTATTCGCTCGGCGAAGCCGACCTTCTGCGCCGCGCCATGGGCAAGAAGATCCGTGCCGAGATGGACAAGCAGCGCGAGCGCTTCGTCTCCGGTGCCGTCGAGCGTGGCGTCGGCAAGCCGCAGGCCGACTTCATCTTCGACCTTTTGGCCAAGTTCGCCGACTACGGCTTCAACAAATCGCACGCCGCGGCTTACGCCGTGGTTTCCTACCAGACCGCCTATCTCAAGGCGCACTACCCGGTCGAATTCCTGGCGGCGTCGATGACGCTCGACATGGGCAACACCGACAAGCTCGCCGATTTCCGCCAAGATGCGCTGCGTCTCGGCATCGAGGTGGTGGCGCCGTCGGTGATGACCAGCTTCCGCAATTTCGAGGTCGGCGAGAACCGCATCTATTATTCGCTTGCCGCGCTGAAAGGCGTCGGCGACGCGGCGGTCGAGCACATCGTCGCTATGCGCGGCGAAAAGCCGTTCAAGAACCTCGCCGATTTCTGCGAGCGGGTCGACCCGAAGATCGTCGGCAAGCGGGTCTTCGAAAGCCTGATCATGGCCGGCGCGCTGGATTGCTTCGGCCACGACCGCGCCCAGATGATGGCCGGCGTCGAGCGGATGATGGGGCTAGCCTCGCTGGCGCAGCAGAACGCAATTTCGGGCCAGCACGACATTTTCGGCGCTTCTCTTGGCGCGCAGCAGCAGGCGCTCAATTTGCCGCCGACCGATCCATGGCTTGCAGCGGACCGGCTGCACCGCGAATTCCAGGTGGTGGGCTTCTATCTCTCTGCGCATCCGCTCGACGAGTACAAGGCCGCACTCCAGAAGATGCGGGTGCAAAACTGGGGCGAGTTCTCGGCCGCGGTCAAACGCGGTGCCGCCGCCGGGCGGCTGGCCGGCACGGTCACCACCAAGCAGGAGCGCAAGACCCGCACCGGCAACAAGATGGGCGTCATCGCCTTTTCCGACACGTCTGGTCAGTATGAAGCCGTGCTGTTTTCCGAGGGGCTGGCGCAATATCGCGACCTGCTCGAGCCCGGCCGTTCGGTGGTGATCACCGTTTCGGCCGAAGACCGGCCCGAAGGCGTCAATCTGCGCATCCAGACGGTGCAGTCGCTGGAGGACGAGGCAAGCCGTATCCAGAAGGCGCTGCGCATTTTCGTGCGCGATGCGGCACCCATCGGCATGCTGGCCGGCCAGCTGGCGGTGAAGGGGGAGGGCCAGGTCAGCTTCGTGCTGATCAAGGAGGCAGGTCAGGGCGAGGTCGAGATCGAATTGCCCAACCGCTACCGCATCTCGCCGCAGATCGCCTCTGCGATGCGCGCTGTGCCGGGCGTGGTGGAAGTCGAACTCGTCTAGGCTGCGCTGATATTCAGGCGATGCCGACGGCAATCACATGGACGTCGGCTTCCTGGTCGACGGCGACAACGTCGCCATCCGCTGGACATTCGACAAAACCGACAAGGATGGTGTCGTTCAGCGGCTGGAAGAGGTGGCGCTGCAGCAGTGGCGCGGTGGTCGGATCGCCAAGGAGCAGTTCTTCTACGATACGGCGACCGCCTGGGGCGTTGTCGGACCCGATGGCACGGTGCAGCGCTGACGGCGTCCCTTGGCCACTGGACGGCTTGCGCGCCGGACGCTACGCAATCTCGATGAAAGAGCATGACAAGGACGGGTCGCAGCAAAGCTCGGCGATAGCGCGGCTGCGCGACCGGCTGCGCAAGCTCTATCACGGGCGCTCGCCGGCGGCGTTCCGGTTTCAGCTGACGGCTGTCATCATCGACCTCGCCATCATCGCCTTTTTCGTTGCTACGCCGGTGCTCCAGGACAAGCCGTCATTCCTGTGGCTCGACTATACCGTCGCCGCCCTGGTCGCGGCCGACCTGATTGCCCGGCTGCTCGCCTCCAACGACATGCTGCAGCTGATGAAACAGCCGACCTCATGGGTCGATGTCTTCATCCTGTTGACGCTGCTGATGCCGACGGCGCTGGCAAATCTTGCTTTCCTGCGCATCCTGCGGCTGTGGTCGGATGCGCGGCTTGAGACCCTGGCGCGAGGCAAGCCAGGCGGTCATCAACCTGTTGACGTTCCTGTTCGTCATCACAGGTTTCGTCTACACCTTCTTCTTTCGCACCGGCGCGGGCCTCGAGAACTATATCGACGCGCTGTATTTCACCGTCGCCACGATGACGACCACCGGTTTCGGCGACATCGTGCTGCCGGGGATCGCCGGCAAGCTGACCGCAATCGTCACCATGATCATCGGCATATCGCTGTTCGTCAGGCTGGCGACGGCGATCTTCCGCCCCGCCAAGGTGTTCTTTCCCTGTCCGCAATGCGGCCTGCAGCGGCACGAACCGGACGCAGTGCATTGCAAGGCCTGCGGGCATCTCCTCAACATCCCCGACGAAGGAAGCTGATTGGCGGCAGTGCTATGACGTAGCGACTTCCGCTGGTTGCGGCGCCTTGCGCTGCAGGTTGAGCAGGTTGCCCAGCAGGATCAGCAGGGCGCCGCCGGCGGTGAAGGCGTCGATCTGCTCGCTGTAGAGCAGCCAGCCGATCAGCGCCGATAGCGGCACGCGCAAAAAGTCCATCGGTGAGATCACGGTCGCGTCGGCATAGGCGAGTGCGCGGGCCATGCAGAAATGCGAAGACATGCCGGTGAAGGCGATCAGGGCGATCCACGGCCAGAGTTCCAGTGGCGGGTTGCGCCATTCGCAGAGCGCCGGGATCAAGCCGACCACGGACTGGATGATCAGCATCCAGAAGATGATGCGCACGACGCTGTCGGTGCGCGTCAGCGACTTCACCATGACCACCGAAATGCCGAAGCAGACCGCGGCGCCGAGCACGATCAGGTGCCCCGGATCGACGGCGCCAACGCCGGGCCGCACGATGATCACCACGCCGATCAGCCCCAGCGCGATCGCCGCCAGCTTGGGCCGCGACAGCCTTTCGCCGAGGAAGCCGACCGCGAGCAGGGCCGTCCAGATCGGCGTCGTGAATTCGATCGAGATCAGCACGGCCAGCGGGATCAACGTCAATGCGTAAAGCCATGCCGCCTGGCCGGTATAGTGGATGACGTTGCGGGCGAGATGGGCGACGGGGCGCTGCGTGCGCATCGCCGCAAAGCCGCCGCTCATCATCACCAGCGGCAACAGGATGAAAAAGCCGATCACCGAGCGCAGTTCCAGCACCTGGAAGACGTTGAGCTCCGCGGTGGTGGCGCGGCCGGCGACCGACATCGCCAGGAACGAGGCGATCGACAGCGCCATCCAGAAGGCGGCTCTAGGGATCGATGGGGAAGGGGCCATAGGCGCTATGTCGCAAGCCGGGACTTCTATCGCAACCGCTAGGCGACGCATTCGACTGGGCCAGACCCGTTGCAAAACAGCCAGCAGGAAGTGGAACCTGACACGACGGCAGGCGTTGGTTCCCGATGTTGGCCAATTCCTGGACGCATTGTTCTTCAACATCAACGGGGGAGAGATACCAATGAAATCATTCGCGCGATTTCTGCTATCCGGCTGCCTGATAACTGCGAGCGGGGCGGCCCATGCCGACGAGGCGGATTTTCTCAGCTCCCTGCAGGGCAATTTCTCCGGCAAGGGCACAGTCAAGGTCACCACCGACGCACCGACGGTGAATGTGTCCTGCACCTTCAATTCCGACGCGACGTCGACCTCATTGTCGCTTGACGGCAACTGCCGTGGTCTTGTCGTGGTGACGCGCGCCATCAGCGCGGATCTGAAGGCCAGCGGGGCGAAGTACACCGGCGTCTATGTCGGATCGCGTACCGGGCCGGCACAGCTCGCCGGCAGCCGCTCGGGCAACGCGATCAATCTCGGCATCAGCTGGGCGACGGAGGTCAATGGCGATCGCAAGGCGCGGTTGACGGTCGAGAAAACCAGCGGCGACGGAATGCGGTTGACCGTTACCGATGTCGATCCGAAAACCGGCAAGAGCGTGGTGACGAGTCGCATAGATCTGCAGCGCATCTAAGCCGATTACTCTTCGATCGGCTCGGGCGGGTTGGCGTTGCGGCCCTTGCCGAAGGTGTAGCCGGTTTCCACCGCCTTCTTGCCGAACTTGTCGCGCAGCGTGTCGATGGCGCTTTCGGCCATGGCTCGCTTGCGCGAGCCGACATCGATGAGATCGGGCGGGTCGGCCTTCCCGTCATCCGAGAGATCGCTGACGCCGATGCCGAGCAGCCGGTATTTCGTGCCGTCGGCTTCCTTGCGCAACAGGTCGAGGCCGGTCTGGAAGATGCGGTCGGCCAGCCTTGTCGGGTCGCCGAGCTGGCGGTTGCGGGTGCGCAGCTTGAAGTCCTGCGTCTTCAGCTTCAGCACCACGGTGCGCCCGGCAATGCCTGACTTTTTCAGCCGCGCCGATACCTTTTCAGACAGTCCTCGCAGCACCGGAACCAGCTCGTCCATGTCAGCTATATCAGTGTCGAAAGTGGTTTCGGCCGAGACGCTTTTTGCATCCTGATCGGGGTCGACACGGCGGTCATCCTGGCCGCGCGACAGATGGTAGAGCCGGGTGCCCATCACACCATAGCGGCGCATCAGATCGGTGCGCTCCATGCGCTGCAGCTGGGCGATGGTGCGGATGCCGTCGCGTTCGAGCGTTGCGGCAAAAGCCTTGCCGACGCCCCAGATCAGCGTCACCGGCTGCTCGGCCAGGAAACCCAGCGCCTCGGCCTCGCCGATCACCGAAAAGCCGCGCGGCTTGCGGAAATCGGAGGCAACCTTGGCCAGGAACTTGCAGTAGGAGAGGCCGGCCGAAACGGTGATGCCGATTTCCTTTTCGACGGTGAGCGAAAAGCGCGCCAGCACCACTGCCGGCGGCATGCCGTGCAGGCGCTCGGTGCCGGCAAGGTCGAGAAACGCCTCGTCAATCGAGAGCGGTTCGACCAGCGGCGTCAGGGCCTGCATCAGCGCGCGCACCTCGCGGCCGACGCGGACATATTTTTCCATATTGGGCGGGATGACGACCGCCTCCGGACAGGCTTCGAGCGCCTTGAACATCGGCATTGCCGAGCGGACGCCCTTGATGCGGGCGATGTAGCAGGCGGTGGAGACGACTCCGCGCTTGCCGCCGCCGATGATCAGCGGCTTGTCCTTTAGCGCCGGGTTGTCGCGCTTTTCGATCGCCGCATAAAAGGCGTCGCAATCGATATGGGCAAGATGCAGACGGTAGAGTTCGGGATGACGGGCGAGCCGGGGACTGCCGCAGCGCTCGCAGCGTCTGACATCGCTGCGCTGAAAGGTCAGGCAGTCGCGGCAAAAACCGTGCTCGGGATTGTTGACAGGGGCCGCCATCGTTGCGAACATAAAGAGAACAGATGCAATGGTACGTCAGGACGGGAGCCGCCACAAGCGGTTAGCCGGGAGAGAACTCATGAGCACGACCATAGCGCCGCTGAAGCCCGACCTATGGGCGGATTTCGAGGACCTTTTCGGCAAGCAGGGCGCCTGCTACGGCTGCTGGTGCACCTATTTCAGGCAAGCGCCGGCGGCGCGGCGCGCCAGCGACAAGCAGCGCAACAAGGATCTTATCAAGGCGCGCATCGAGGCCGGGCCGCCGCCGGGGATCTTGGCTTTCGAGGACGGCCAGGCGGTCGGCTGGATGCAGATCGGGCCGCGCGCCGACGTGCCCGAATGGAACAATCGGGGCAGGGGTTCGGCGCCGATCGATCCGTCCGACGCCACCGATCCGGGCGTGTGGGCGATCTCCTGCTTCTTCATCCGCGCCAGTGCGCGCGGCAGGGGCATCAGCCATCGCCTGGTCGAGGGCGGCATCGCCTTTGCGCGCCAGAACAAGGTGCGGCTGGTCGAGGCCTGTCCGATCGATGTGTCGCGCGATTCGCGTTCGATCGGGCTGTTCGTCGGCTCCTCGCGTGTGTTTGAAAAGGCCGGCTTCGAGCGGCTTGTCGAACGCAAAGCCGGCAGGCCGTTGATGCGGCTGGTGCTGTAGCCGGCAATCCAAGGTCTTGTCTTGCGGCTGTGATGGTATTTCCCTACCAGTGGCAGAAACGGTTTTGACGGCCGCAATAGAGTGGAGGATCGATATGAAGCGCGTTTTGCCATTTGTTTTGCTTCTTGCCTGCAGCGCACCGGCGTTTGGCCAGACGGTCGACAGCCAGGGCGCCAAGCAGCTCACCGACAATCTGGCGCACTATTTCGGCAAGAAGCCTTTCGACATTGGATTTGTAAAAGTCTCGGTCGAAGGCGATGCCTACAAGCTTGCATTCGACTTCAAGCCGCTCGTGGAAATGATCGGCAAACAAGACGGCTTCAAGTTCGATTTCAGCCCCTACGCGCTTTTGACCAAGCCGCGCAGCGACGGCGCTTGGGATGTATCGGCCAATTTCACTGCGCAAGGCTCGATGGAGTTCAACGGTGATCGGGGTCCGCAAAGCGCGAAGATGTCGTTCAAGGGTCATAGGCTCGTTGGCATCTACGATCCTAAACTCGCGGCTTTCAGCTCCGCGACGTCGTCGCTGGAAGGTATGACGATGACGTCGCAAGACCCCACGCAGCGCACGGATTTGAGCACAGGCGCTGGAACCGCGACCATAGGCGCCACCAAGGGCCAGAATGGCGGTGTCGATTTCACCATGGGTCAGACGGTTGCGGATTTTAACGAGACGGTCACGATCGGCAGCCCAGGCAGCGGGCAAAAAATCCCGCTGACGCTGAAGTCGCCGGAATTGTCGGTGGATGCAAAAGGCAAGGGGGTGCGTACGAAGCCTCTCTTGGACCTGCTGGCATTTGCCGTAGCCAATGAGGACGAGGCGAAACTGAAGGCCAACCAGGCGGAGCTCAAGTCGCATCTGCTGGCCGCGCTGCCGCTTTGGGAGCGGATCGATGGGGCGTACAACTTCAAGGATGTGCGTGTCGTGAGCCCGACCGGTAATTTCGGCGCGGCCGAGGTCGGCATCGCTTTCGGCATGGACGGCATAGCCCGCAACGGAACCATCAACTACGCGATCAAGGCGTCGGGTCTTTCGATGCCGCAAAATCTTATTCCAAGCTGGGCCATCGCGCTGCGTCCCACCGATCTCGACCTCAATTTCGGTGGCGCCAACATCGATCTCGACACGATGGCCAAAAAGGCGATCGAGGCTTTCGATCTCAACAAGAACCCGCCCCTTTCGCAGGAGTTTGGTGACGGACTGAAGAAAGAGTTCCTAGCGAACGGCCCGAAGATCGTCATCGGCCACAGCACGGTCAAGGGCGGCGGTGCCGAAATCGCGCTGGAAGGCGACATGACGTTTCCCGATGGCGAGAAGCCCGATGCCAACGTAACCATCGACGTCACCGGCTACGACAAAATCGTCGCGGCCTTGCAAGAGGCGGCGAAGACAGATCCGCAGGCGTCGCAGGCTTTCACCGGGGCGCTGGCCATCAAGGGTTTCGCCAAGACGCTGCCGGACGGCCGTATCGAATGGGTGATCAATGCCAGGCACGATGGGTCAGTGACGGTCAACGGCGCCATGCTGAAGGGCCCCGATCCGGTCATGGAAGACGGCGCCGGTCAGGGTGCGAGCCCTGGCGAAGGCAATAGTGGCGGCGCAGGGGCGAAGTTGCAGCCGTGATCCCCAGAGCGGCTCAGCGTTTCACGGAATCGCTAAGCCGCTCTAAGCATTTGTTTTTACGCAATTCCGGACGGAAAACCGTTACACACTTTTCCTGGAATTGCTCTAGGCTCGGAAGCGCTTGGACTTAAAGCCCGAGCGCGCTGGCGATTTTCGGCGCGGCGTCGCGCCAGTCCTCGACCGAGACGATGTCGTCCGGCACCGGCGGCAGGTAGGCGCGCAGCGAATTGTCGGCCATCAGATGGAACAGGTGCGCATCGGCCACGGAATTGCGCGCTGAGATGAGGTTGGCGGGCTGGTCGTCGACAAACGCCACCGGCCGGCCTTTGCTGCCGCGCAATTTCGCCACCGCGGGCCCCTTCGCCATTTCGGTGGTCAAAAGCGGGTAGGGCAGTCCGAGCGCGTCCAGATGGGCGCGGCGCGCCGCGCGATGGCGGTGCGGCATGGCGGTCAAAAGGACGATTTCGGCGCGGTCGCCGAGGCTGGCAAGCGCTTGCTCGGCGCCTTCGGTGACGCTCTGCCAGTCGGCCTGCGCGTCGAAGAAATCGCCAAGCAGTGCCGTCACCTCCGGCTGTTCGATCAGCCGGCCGCTCGCCGTTTCGGCGATGTTGCCGGTGAGGCGGAAGGAGGCCAGCGTGAGCCCAAAGCCGCGCGATTTCAGGAAATGCGGAAACGGCCGGATGAATTCGAGCACGACATCATCGACGTCGAGGATCAGCAGAGGCCGGTCGTCGGCTGCAAGTTCGGCGATCTGGCGTGCCGTCTCGGGATCGTCGCTCATATCGAATGCTCATGGTCATCGCCGCCAAGCGGCAGCGCGCGCAATGCCTTGCCGACGGCAGCCGGTGGGGTGCCGGTTTCCTCGGCAAAGCGCAGCAAGGTCGGCTCGTGGGCCAGGATGAACTGCAGGACGCCGGCAAGGAATCCCGGCTCGGCTGCGGCGCGCCGGATGGCGGACGCCTCGATGCCGGTGATGGCCAGGAAGCGCGGCAGGAGTTCGGGGTCGGCTGCGACGAAGCCCAGTGCCTTCACGGCAATGGTTTCCGCCTCCTCGCGCATTGACGCTGCGTTTGCCATCATTACCTTCTGGTTTGCGGAAATGAGTCTCTTTTCCGCAGTAATGGCAAGCGTCGCTTGCGGCAAGCCACCGCCCCAATCCAATGTGGTTTTCGAGGTGGAATCCGAAGGGCTTTTACAGCTGCGGGTTTCCGTTTCGTCAATCATATTGTCGTAGAGTGAAGGAGGGTTTGGTGTGCTCCGACAAGGGCGCATGACGGCGGGTTTCAGGCAGAAGCTCGGCCGGGACGGGAAATCGATGCCTAAGAAGGTGATGATCGTCGAGGACAATGAGCTCAATATGAAGCTCTTTCGGGACCTCATCGAAGCCAGCGGTTACGAGACGGTGCGTACGCGCAACGGCCTCGAGGCGCTCGATCTGGCGCGCCAGCACCGGCCGGACCTGATCCTGATGGATATTCAGCTGCCGGAAGTGTCAGGCCTGGAAGTGACGAAATGGCTGAAGGAGGATGACGACCTCCGTTCCATTCCGGTGATTGCCGTCACCGCCTTCGCCATGAAGGGCGACGAGGAACGTATTCGCCAAGGGGGCTGCGAGGCCTACATCTCCAAGCCGATCTCGGTGCCGCGTTTCATCGAAACCATCAAATCCTATCTGGGTGACGCCTGATGCCAGCACCCATTCCAGCCGGAGCCTTGTGAAATGACTGCGCGGATTCTCGTCGTCGACGACATCCCTGCCAATGTGCGGCTACTGGAGGTTCGGCTGCTGGCCGAATATTTCGAGGTGCTGACCGCCTCCAACGGGCTGGATGCGATCGAGACCTGCGAAAACGGCAAGGTCGATGTCGTGCTGCTGGACGTGATGATGCCTGACATTGACGGGTTCGAGGTCTGCAAGCGGTTGAAGAGCGATCCGGCGACGTCGCATATACCGGTGGTCATGATCACCGCGCTCGACCAGGTTTCGGACCGGGTGCGCGGCCTCGAGGCCGGCGCCGACGATTTCCTGACCAAGCCGGTCAACGATTTGCAGCTGATGACGCGGGTCAAGAGCCTGGTCAGGCTGAAGTCGCTGACCGACGAGTTGCGTCTGCGCGCCTCGACCACCCGCAACATCGGCATCGAGGCGCTGTTGAGCCGCAGCTTCACATCCGAGGACGCGACGCCGAAGGTGTTGTTGATCGACGAGCGCAAATCCTCCTTCGAACGCATCCAGAAAATGCTGCGGGGCAGCGCCGAGCTCGACATTGCCACCGACCCGCATGCCGGTTTCTTCCAGGCTGCCGAGGCGCCATACGAATGCGTGCTGATCTCGACCGGTTTTGCCGATTTCGATCCGCTGCGGCTATGCTCGCAATTGCGTTCGCTCGATCGCACCCGCTTCCTGCCGATCATCCTGCTTGCCGAGGAAGGCGAGGAGGGCCGCATCATCCGCGGCCTCGAACTCGGCATCAACGACTATCTGATGCGGCCGATCGATCAGCAGGAGCTGATGGCGCGGCTGCGCACGCAGGTGCGCCGCAAGCGCTACAACGACCAGCTGCGCGCCAGCGTCACCCAGACCATCGAGATGGCTGTGACCGACGGGCTGACCGGGCTGCACAACCGCCGCTACCTCGACAGCCATCTGCAGACGCTGTTCGACCGCGCCGTGGCTCGGCGGCGGCCTCTGTCGGTGATGATCACCGATCTCGATCGCTTCAAGACCGTCAATGACGCGCATGGCCACGATGGCGGCGACGACGTGCTGCGCGAATTCGCCCGGCGGCTGCGCAAGAATGTCAGGGGCATCGATCTTGCCTGCCGCTTCGGCGGCGAGGAATTCGTCGTTGTGATGCCGGACACGGACGGCGCGGTGGCGGAAAAGGTTGCCGAGCGCATTCGCGCCGAAATCGCCCAACTGCCGTTTACCATCGGTCAAGAAGGCAAGACGATCGAGGTCACGGTCAGCGTCGGCGTGTCGTCGGTGCTGAACGGCGCTGACACGGTCGCGGCGTTGATGAAGCGCGCCGACGTCGCGCTTTACGAAGCCAAGAGCGGTGGCCGCAACCGCGTCGTCGCCAAGGCCGCGTAGATCCGACGCCGAATTATCCAGTCAACCCGATAGGGTTAGTAATTTACCTTAATCCAAGCGATTCCCGAGCCTTGGTTAAGAAACTGTTGATTTTCATACGTTGTTGCGCAAATGTGCAGTGCAAGAACTAAGGCGATGCGGGCACGAGGGTAGACAGCCGTATCGCTCCGAATACCCCATGATGCTCAGGTCCGCCGCATCTCCTGGGTCCGTGGGGTCGGCCGGCCGGCCTTGGCACATAGTGGCCTCCTCGTACCGCTGCCATACGCCGACCGGCCCCCTTTTTTGCCAAAAATCACTCGAAGCCCGCGTCAGGCTGTGGAGGCTTCCGGCTTTTCTGAGCCTACAAAACAAAAACGCCGCCCCAAGGGACGGCGTTTTAAAGACGTATGGAAAATCAGATTACTTGATCTTGGTTTCCTTGAACTCGACATGCTTCTTGGCGACCGGATCGTACTTGCGGAAGGACAGCTTGTCCGTCTTGGTACGGCTGTTCTTGCTGGTCACGTAGAAGAAACCGGTGTCGGCGGTCGACAGAAGCTTGATCTTGATGTTTGCGGCTTTGGCCATTGTATCAGTCCGTTATGTTCGTGGGGTTTTGGCCGCTGGAGCGGGGGAAAACACCCGGACGCGGGAAACTTGGCGCGACACATAAAGAACGTGCCCGGAAAGTCAAGCCCGGCGCACCAGCTGTGTCGTAAGCACACGAGTTGTCCGGATTAGGTAGCACGCGAGTTGTCCGGTTTTATCGCCAGCGAATGGAGGCTGGGGATGAAGCGGGCAGCGTGGCTACAGGACCGGAGAATGCAGAAGTTTCGGGATGTTTTGAGCCGCTGGAATGGCGGCGACCTTTCGATGATGGAGGCAGGCGAGTTGCTGGGCATGTCGGAGCGGCAACTCCGGCGTTATCGCGACCGATATGAAGAGGCCGGGGACGCTGGGTTGCTCGACCGGCGTTTGGGCAAGCTTTCGACGCGCCGGGTGCCAGCGGAAGCGATCGAGGAGATGCTGGAGCTTTATCGCCATCGTTACCTTGGCTGGAACGTGAAGCATTTCCACGAGCACCTGCTGCGCGATCACGATTTCAGCTGGGGCTACACCTTCATCAAGACGCAGCTTCATGCGGCTGGGCTGGTGGAACGGGCCAAGCGGCGCGGTGCTCACCGGCGCAAGCGCGAACGCAAGCCGTGCGAGGGAATGATGCTGCATCAGGATGGCAGCCGTCATCAATGGCTGGCGGGTGGGCCGATGCTGGATCTGATCGTGACGATGGACGATGCGACGAGCACGATCTATTCGGCCTTCCTGATCGAGGAGGAAGGCACGGCGTCGAGCTTTCAGGGGCTCCTGGAGACGTTCGTTGCCAAGGGACTGCCATCGAGCCTCTACAGCGATCGCGGCAGCCACTATTTCGTGACGCTCAAGGCCGGCGGGACTGTCGACAAGATCCGCTTGACCCAGGTCGGCCGGGCCCTCGGGCGGCTCGGCATCGAACATATTCCAGCCTATTCTCCTGAAGCGCGGGGCCGCTCCGAGCGGATGTTCTCGACCTTGCAGGACCGGCTGCCGAGGGAACTGGCACTGGCCGGCATTGCCGATATCGAGGCCGCCAACCGCTTCATCGCACAGACCTATCTGCCGGCCCACAATGCCCGCTTCGCCAGGCCGGCCGCGGTCGAAGACAGCGCCTTTGTCGCCGCCGACCCGCAACAACTGGCCCAGATCCTGTGCATCGAGGAGGAGCGCGTCGTTGCCCGCGACAACACGATCGCTTTCGCGCGGCTGCGATTGCAGCTGCCGAAAAGTCCGATCCGGCATCACTTTGTCAAAGCCACCGTCAAGATCAGGCAATACCCGGATGGGACGCTTGCGATCTTCCACGGGCCGCGCCGCATTGCGCGATACATGCCTGATGGCGCCGCAATCGAGGAAACTTGCCCCATCAGGCAAGCCGCGTGAACCGCTTCGACGCAAAACAGAAGCGGACAAATGATGTGCTACCAAACCGGACAACTTGATTAGCTATCGACAGCCCGGCGCACCAGCTGTGACCCACGCAAGCCGCCCTTTGGCTTGAAATCACGCGCGTTGCGCTATCGGCGCTGCCGCATTCTTCCAGTCGCCGGTGGTGTTCCACCAACGATTCGGATTGGCGCGGTCGTCCAGGCCCTTGGAGCGGCTGGCGAGGATCGGCTGAATGCGGATCACCGGCTCCTGATAGGAATGCGCCTGGAAAATCGCCTCGACGACGCGGGCGGCGAGCATCTGGTCATCGGGAAGTTCGAACGAGACCTCGACCGTGCCGGGGCGGCGGCGCAATTCGGTTTCGGCGCCGGCGGCAGCACCTTCAAGTGGCCTGTAGCGTTCGATGCCGTGCGCTGTTTGATAGGCGTTACGATCGTATTTGCCCATGGCGAGCGGGGCGATCGCGACCACGGCGTCCATGATGCGGTCGACATCGGCTGCCGGGGCCTGGAAGCTGACAAGCAGCAGGAGCGTCATGCGTAACGATGTGGTTTCAAAGCCGCTGTCGATCATCGCAGTATCCTCAAACTCGGGTGTTTTGGGACACCCTTTTAGCTGAGGCCTCCTGACACGGTGCTGTCAGCAGCCATGTCTTTGCGTTGTGGGAAAGGGCTTGCCGCGGCGGGCTACAACAGGAGCTTGCGGATCAGCCTGACGCTGACCAGGGCGATGTAAGCGCCGAAGAACAGGCCGAGCGACCAGCCAAATCCGGACGGGCCGAACGCATCCATGCCGATGCCGATGGCTTGCGGGCCGAGCACCATGCCGACACCGTAGCAGAGCACGAAGGCGGCGTTGGCCGAGGCCAGTTCATGGCCGGAGAGCTGGGAGCCGAGATGGGCAAGGCCGATCGTGTACATAGCGGCCACCACACCGCCCCAGACGAACAGAAGCGCCGCCATCAGGTGCCAATTCTGAGCGAAGAACGGCATGAAGATGGTGCCGGCAAGCCCGACCGCGGCGCAAGCCAAAAGCAGATAGCGGCGGTCGCTGACGCGGTCGCTGATCATGCCGATCGGAATCTGCAGCAACACGTTGCCGAGACCGATCATGGTGAGGAGAAGGGCTGCATCCGCTTCGGAATAGCCAATGCGGTTGCCATAGACCGGGAACAGCGCAAAGCCGCCGGTCTCGACGGCGCCGAACACGAGCACGGCGGCAGTCGCCGTGGGTACCAGCCAGATGTAGCGCAGGAAGTGGCTGGTCTCGCCGTCGACCACAATGGTGGGGCTTTCGTTGCGCGCGGCCAGCACCGGTATCGCGGCCAGTGCCACCAGGACGATGATGACCCCGAACGGCCTGAAGCCGGTGCTGCCGATATGAGCGAAGATCCACGGCCCAGCGGCAAAGCCGAGGGACAGCACGGTGGCGTAGATGCCGAGCACCAGGCCACGCCGTCGGGGCGGCGCCGATGTGCTGATCCAGAATTCCGACAGGATGAACAGCACCGTGAGCGCGATGTGCAGGACGATGCGCAGCGGGAACCACATCCAGAAGTCCGGGGCGAAATGGAAACCGACAAAGGCGAGAGCGCCGGCGACGATCATGCCAACCATCGTCCAGGCGACGCCGAAGCGCATCGCCAGCGGCGTGGCGAGCGGGGCGCCGGCGATCGAGGCGAGACCGGCGACCGCCGTGTTGAGGCCGATCATCGAAGCTGAATGGCCGCGCGTCTCCAGAATGACACTGAGCAGCGGCATGCCGAGGCCGATGGCGATGCCGACGACGCTGATGGACGAGATCGCAGCCACCATCGGTAGCCAGTGTACGCGTTCGTCGCCCTCTTGTTGGGTATCGACCGTCATGGGAATGCCTGAATACTCGATGCTAGTAAATTTCGGGGGCTAAAGAACTTCGCGAACGAAGCGGTTGCGGACAAGCCGGTAGAACGGCGCGGAGCCACCGGGGCGCAGCAGCGGATCGTCGGCAAGCCGCTTTTCCAGCTCCTGCAGGATCGTCCGGGTGATGTCGGGGATATCGGCCTCTCTCGCCTTGGCAAGCGGCAACCAGACCAGTTCTTCCAGCTCATTGGTCGGACCGCCACCCGGCAGCTCGACGGCGACGTCGCTGCGCCAGGCGCTGAAGAACCTTGTGTCGAAACGACGCACGCGATTGGGCGGGGTGATGGCGCGGGCGACGAAGCGAAGCGGCGCCAACGAAGGCTGGACGCCGTGCTCGACAAAGCCCTGCCAGTCGCGCTTGTCCGTTGCGAAGGCGGCCTTGCGGCCGATGAGCAGGCCGGCTTCCTCATAGGTCTCGCGGATGGCCGAGAGCGCGATAGCGCGGGCGCGCGACCGGCTGATGCGGCCTACGCTGGCGGTGAGCTTGGCTTCTTCCTCGGGATGAAGCGCTGTGGCAACGGCAATGCGGCTGTCGGCCGGATCGGTGCGGCCGCCGGGAAAGACGAATTTGCCGGGCATGAAAGCGTGGCCGGCATGGCGCCGGCCCATCAGCACCAGCACCTCGTCGCCCTGGCGTTCCAGCAGGATCAGAGTCGCGGCGTCGCGGGGACGCATCGGCTGGCCGCTATGGGCGATCGTGCCCCGCTCCATCCTGTCGACTTCCGCCTTGGTCATACCTTCCATGCGCAGGACCTAGCGGAAACTTTTGGCAAACGAAAGTGGCCTTTCACGGTCGGCATGTTGCGCCAGGCGACATTGCCCGATGCGGGTCAGGTTCCGGGACGTGGCTCTGTCGCGTCCTTTTCGCCGCCGAAGCCGTGCATATAGAGCGCCCATTGCAGTCCGATGACGGCACCCTTGACCGGTTGCAGCAGAGCGACCGACAGCGCGATGGTCAGCGGTACCCAGATGGCGATGTGCTGCCACATGGAGAGCGTCGAGGTCGCCTCGACAGCCATAAAGGCGCCGAGAACGATGTGGCCGACAATGACGATGACGAGATAGGCGGGCAGGTCGTCGGCGCGGTGGTGATAAAGCTCCTCGCCGCAGACACTGCATTTATCGACGCTCTTGGTGAAGCCGGCAAACAGTTTGCCTTCGCCGCAATGCGGACAGCGGCCAAGCGCGCCGCGCTTCATCGCCGTCCATAGCGGGCGGGCGACCCGGCCCGAATGATGTTCACCGCCGAAAACCTGTTCCTGGATCCCCAGTTCGCTTGCCATCCCAAATTCTTTCGGCATTTACCGCCTCCTGCCGCGCGACCCCGGGCGCGATTGCGACGCACGGGCGCGGCCTTTTGCCTTGTGAAACGACCTCTTGGAGCCGGGCAGGGGCTTCGGGTCGGTCAGCATTTCGAACCGCATCGCGCCAGCCATCGGCGCCACCTCGATCAGGCGAACCTCGACGCGGTCGGCAAGCTGATAACCCTTGCCGGTGCGTTCTCCGAACAGCGATCGCGCGGTTTCGTCGTATATATAGTAATCGCCGTTCAGACTTGACACCGGGATGAAACCATCCGCGCCAAACTGCGGCAATTGGACAAATAGTCCTGCCTTGGTGACGCCGGAGATGCGCGCGTCAAAGCAGTCATCGATGCGCTCGGCGAGATAGGCGGCGATCAGCCGATCGACCGTGTCGCGCTCCGCGGCCATGGCGCGACGCTCGGTAGCGGAGATCAGCACCGCCACTTCTTCCAGCCGCGCCTCCTCATCCTGCGTCAAGCCGCCCGGGCCAAGCCCGAGTGCGGCAATCAGTCCCCGATGCACGATCAGATCGGCATAGCGGCGGATCGGCGAGGTGAAGTGCGCGTAGCGTTTCAGGTTGAGGCCGAAATGGCCGATGTTCTTGGGCGAGTATTCGGCCTGGCTCTGCGAGCGCAGCACCACTTCGTTGACCAGCCCTTCATTGTCGGCGCCACGCACGCGCTCGAGGATGCCGTTGAACTGGGCGGGCCGCATCTGTGCGCCGCGCGCCAGCGACAGGCCGAGCGTCTGCAGGAACTCGCGCAGCGATTCCTGCTTGGCCAGTGACGGCGCGTCATGCACGCGGTAGGCCAGCGCCTGCTTCTTCGCCTCCAGCGTCTCAGCAGCGGCGACATTGGCCTGGATCATGAACTCTTCGATCAGCTTGTGGGCGTCGAGCCGTTCCGGGACGATGACGCGGTCGACGGTGCCGTCCGGCTTGAGCAGTATCTTGCGCTCCGGCAATTCGAGCTCCAGCGGCTGGCGGCCATCGCGGCCGCGCTTGAGGATGGCGTAGGCGTCCCACAGCGGCTTCAGCACCGTGTCGAGGATCGGCCCGGTCTTGTCGTCCGGCACACCGTCTATCGCCGCCTGCGCCTGCGGGTAGGCGAGCTTGGCCGCCGACTTCATCATGACGCGGTGGAAGGTATGTCGCAGCTTGCGGCCATCGGCCGAGAAGGTCATGCGCACGGCGAGCGCTGGCCGGTCCTGGCCTTCGCGCAGCGAACAGAGGTCGTTGGAGATGCGCTCGGGCAGCATCGGCACGACACGGTCAGGGAAATAGACCGAATTTCCGCGGTTCAGCGCCTCGCGGTCGAGTGCGGTGCCATAGCGGACATAGGCCGCCACATCGGCGATCGCCACGGTGGCAATCACGCCGCCCGGGTTCTTCTCGTCGAGGTCCGGCGTGGCGAACACCGCATCGTCATGGTCCTTGGCGTCGGCTGGGTCGATGGTGACCAGCGGCAGGTCGCGCCAGTCCTCGCGGTGAGCAAGCGTCGCCGGCTTGACCGCTTCGGATTCGGCGATGACGTCGGCCGGGAAAATATGCGGAATGTCATGCGCATGAATGGCGATCATCGAGACCGCCTTTTCACTGGTCAGCGAACCCAGCACCGCCAGCACTTTTGCGCGCGGCAGGCCATAGCGGGACGCGCGCGCTGGTTCGACCTCGACCAGGTCGCCGTTCCTGGCGCCGTTCTGGAATTCCTTGTCGACGATCAGCTCGGGTTGGCGCCGTTCCACCGGCTCGATGCGGAAAGTGCCGTCCTCAAGGATGCGGAAGACGCCGAGCACGGCATCGGTCCGCTTCTCGAAAATCTTCATCACGCGGCCGGTATAGGCGGGGCCGTTCGGCTCATCGGTCGGGAAGGTTTTGGCCAGCACGCGGTCACCAATACCTGGCGCCGGGCCGTTGCCGCCGCGCGAGACGCGGATCGAGACGACGGGCGGTTCGCCCGGGCCCACGGCCTCGGCCGGATGCGCCAGCAAGATGCCGTCGCCGTCGCGGCCAAAAATGTCGAGTATGGCGACATGCGGCAGGGCGCCGACACGGGCCAGCCGCTTGCGCTCCTTGGTCAGCACGCCTTCGTCCTGCAGGTCGCGCAGAATGTCCTTCAGCCAGATACGGTCGTCACCGCGCAGCGCGAACGCCTTGGCGATGTCGCGCTTTCCCGCGCGGTCGGGATTTTCGGCGATGTAGCGCAGGATTTCGTCACGCGAGGGCCGGTAGTCATCCTTGACCTTGGCCCTGGTGTCGGCGGTGCGCGGATCGCCGTGGCTTCTACCGGTGATCCTGCGCGCCACGCTGCTATCCCTTTTTCTTCGCCGCCGGCTTCTTGGTCGCCGACTTCTTGGCTGTGGTTTTCGTGGCCGCAGGAGCCTTGGCCGCTGTCGCCTTGCGGAATGGCTTCTTGCCGCCGCCGCCCTTGGCTTCCTTCTCGGCAATCAGCGCCAGCGCGTCCTCGACCGTCACCGACTGCGGATCCTTGCCCTTGGGCAGGGTCGCATTGACCTTGCCGTAGTTGACGTAAGGTCCGTATTTGCCGTCGCGCACAACGATCTTGCCGCCGCCGTCGGGATGGTCGCCGAGCTCCTTGAGTGCCGCGGCAGTGCCGCCATTGCGGCCGCCTTTGCCCTTCAACTGCTTCTCGGCGATGACCGACACGGCGCGGTTGAGGCCGATCGAGAACACGTCCTCGATGCTGTCGACATTGGTATAGGTGCCGTCATGCAGCACGAACGGACCGTAGCGGCCGAGCCCGGCCGAGATCATCTTGCCCGACTCCGGATGCTTGCCGACATCGCGCGGCAAAGAGAGCAAAGCGAGCGCCTTCTCATGGTCGATTGTATCCGGCGTCCAACCCTTGGGCAAGCTGGAGCGCTTGGCTTCCTTGCCGTCGCCGCGCTGGATGTAGGGGCCGAAGCGGCCTGAGCGCAGCGTGATTTCCTCGGCGGTGTAGGGGTCCTTGCCCAGCACCTTGGTGCCGTCCTCGCCGCCGCCATTCTCGCCATTGGGGTTGGCGGCGTCGCCGAGCTGGCGGGTGAACGAACATTCCGGATAGTTCGAGCAGCCGACGAAGGCGCCGAACTTGCCGAGCTTCAGCGACAGATTGCCGGTGCCGCATTTCGGGCAGATGCGCGGATTGGAACCGTCTTCGCGGGTGGGAAACACCAGCGGCGCCAGTTCCTCGTTCAGCGCGTCGAGCACGTCGGTGACGCGCAGTTCCTTGATGTCGGCGACGGCGCCGGAAAAATCCTTCCAGAAGTCGCGCAGCACGTCCTTCCAGGCGAGCTTGCCGTCGGAAATCTCGTCGAGCTTTTCCTCCAGCGAGGCCGTGAAGTCATATTCGACATAGCGCTCGAAGAAGCTTTCAAGGAACGCCGACAGCAGGCGGCCCTTGGCCTGCGGCACCAGACGGCGCTTGTCGATGGTGACGTAGTCGCGGTCTTCCAGCGTCTTCAGGATCGCGGTGTAGGTCGAGGGACGGCCGATGCCGAGCTCTTCCAACTTCTTGATCAGCGACGCCTCGGAATAGCGCGGCGGCGGCTCGGTGGTGTGCTGGGTGGCGTTGATGGCCTGGCGGGCAAGCTGTTCGCCGGCGCGGATTTCCGGCAGGCGGCGGTTTTCCTCGTCCTCCGCATCATCATCCTTCTGGTCGGTGTAGGCGGCGATGAAGCCGTCGAAGCGGACGACCGAACCGACGGCGCGAAGCTCCGCCGTGCGGGCGCCGTTGATCGCCTCGATTTCGACCGTGGTGCGCTCGATCTCGGCCGACTGCATCTGGCTGGCGATGGCGCGCTTCCAGATCAGCTCGTAAAGCCGCAGCTGATCGGAATCGAGATACTGCCTGACCGAAGCCGGGGTGCGCATGAAATCGGTCGGGCGGATAGCCTCGTGCGCTTCTTGGGCGTTCTTGGCCTTGGTCGTGTACTGACGCGGCTTTTCCGGCAGATATCTGGGGCCGAATTCCTTGGCGATGGCGTCACGTGCGGCATCGATTGCCTCGGGCGCCATCTGCACGCCGTCGGTTCGCATATAGGTGATCAGGCCAGCGGTCTCGCCGCCGATCTCCATGCCTTCATAAAGCCGCTGTGCCACCTGCATGGTGCGTGTGGCCGAAAAGCCGAGGCCGGACGAGGCCGCCTGCTGCAGCGTCGAGGTGGTGAAGGGCGGGCCGGGATTGCGCCGGGTCGGCTTGGCTTCCACCGACAGCGCCTTGAAGGTTGCGCCCTCGAGCATGCCCTTGATGTCGTCGGCCTGCGCCTTGTTGGCGATATCGAGCTTCTGCAGCTTCTTGCGCTCGAAAGCGGTCAGCCGCGCCTCGAAAGTCTCGTTGCGCGGCGTGCCCAGCAGAGCGGCGATCTGCCAGTATTCCTCGCGAATGAAGCGCTCGATTTCGGATTCGCGGTCGCAGACCAGACGCAGCGCCACCGACTGGACACGGCCGGCCGAGCGAGCGCCCGGCAATTTGCGCCACAGCACCGGCGACAGCGTGAAGCCGACGAGATAGTCGAGCGCACGGCGGGCGAGATAGGCATCGACCAGCGGTCCATCGATCTGGCGCGGATTGGCCATCGCTTCCAGCACCGACGATTTGGTGATGGCGTTGAAGACGACGCGGCTGACCGGCTTGTCCTTCAGCGCGCGCTTCTGCTTCAGCACTTCCAGCACATGCCAGGAAATGGCTTCGCCCTCGCGATCCGGATCGGTGGCGAGGATCAGGCCATCGGCATCCTTGACCGCCTTGGCGATGTCGGCGAGGCGCTTGCCCGACGCGGTATCGACCGCCCAGGACATGGCGAAATCCTCGTCCGGACGCACCGAGCCATCCTTGGCCGGCAGATCGCGGACATGGCCGAACGAGGCCAGAACCTTATAGTTCTTGCCGAGGTATTTGTTGATTGTCTTTGCCTTGGCCGGCGATTCGACGACGACGACGTCCATGAGTTCTCATATCAGCTGTGGTGCGGCAGAAGGATTCCGCTGCGCGCGACGAAATCTCGTTCTATTTGTCGCTCACATGGCCGCGCTTTTGCATCCGGTCAAGGGGAGGCGGCCAAATTGCCGGCACGTCTGACGCAATACACTCTAAGAGTGTATGGAGAAAATCACAGAATTCGGGGACGTCCGGTTTGGGCGCCAAGTCTTGCGCAAACGAGTCGAGGTTGCGCGCTTGTCGGTCTTTGCGAGGTGCCACAAACGAAACCGGCCGCCGGGTCGCTTGGAGCCGGCAGCCAGTTGCGTCCCGCCGATCGGCGGGGATAGAGGTTCGAAGATCAGTCGGCCTTGACGATGTGCCAGACTTCGCCGACGCCGTCGCCGGTCGTGTCGCCGGCCTTCTTGTCCTTGATGAAGGTGTAGACCGGCTTGCCGTCATAGGCCCACATCTTGGTGCCGTCGGTGCGGTCGACGATGGTCCATTCGTCGTCCGCCTTGGCGCCGGCCTCGGCCTTCAGCGGCGGCCAGTTGGTGGCGCATTTATCGTAGCAATTGCTCTTGCCCTTCTCGTCCTTGTCGTAGGTATAGAGCGTCATGCCGTTGGCATCGGTGTAGATCTTGGTGCCGTTGACTTCGGCTTCCTTCCAGGCTTCGGCGGCGAAGGATGCAGCGGTGCTGAGCAAAAGCGCGGCCAGGCCAACAGTGATCGTTTTCATGGAAATCTCCCTGGGTATCCGAAGAAGCGCGCAGAAATCGCGGCTTCGCTCTGTGAACGCTTGGCGAGGAGCGTTTCTTCCCTGGCTTGGTCATCTGACGATGGGCCGGTAACAATTCCTCCGGCCGAGCCGTACCTGTAGCCAAATGCCACACGATGGTGATTGGCGAACATAGTTTTGCATCGCTATATCGGCGCCAGCGAATCTGGAGTCTCGGGATGGCATTGGACATCGGCTATGTCAGCGCGGTCGGAGCAGGGGCGATTTCGTTCCTGTCGCCTTGCGTGCTGCCGCTGGTGCCGCCCTACCTCTGTTACATGGCCGGCGTGTCGGTCGACGATTTTCGCGGGGACAATGCCGGCGTCACCGCCAAGGCTGGCGTGCGCGGCGCGCTCATCTATTCCTCGATCGCCTTCGTGCTCGGTTTTTCCACGGTGTTCGTGGCGCTCGGCGCCGGCGCCTCGACCATCGGCCATTGGCTGCGCGTCTGGCAGGAGCCGCTGGCGATGGCGGCCGGCGTGCTGATCATCCTGATGGGGCTGAACTTCCTCGGCATATTGCGCATTCCGCTCCTGTCGCGCGAGGCGCGCTTCCAGTCGCAGGGCAAGCCGGCCAGTATGGTCGCCGCCTATGTCATGGGGCTGGCCTTCGCCTTCGGCTGGACGCCCTGCATCGGCCCGGTGCTGGGGCCGATCCTGACCTTGGCCGGCGGCCGCGAGACGGTGGGCGAGGGCGCCTTGCTACTTGCCGCCTATTCGCTCGGCCTCGGCATCCCGTTCCTGATCGCGGCGCTGTTTTCCGGCGCCTTCATGCGTTTCCTCGGCAAATTCCGCGTCCATCTCGGCCGTGTCGAAAAGGCGATCGGCGCGCTGCTGGTCGTCGCCGGTGTGTTCTTTCTCACCGGCGGGGTGCAGACGGTGTCGTACTGGCTGTTGGAGAATTTCCCGGTGCTGGGACGGCTGGGATAGGTGCTCAGGGAGTTGGCACACGGCAACACGCGACCAACTCTACGAACGGTGAACAAGCACAGGGATGTTGCTGTGCGTCAGCACCTTGAGCGTTACGCTTCCGAGCAGCACTGCCGATATCCCACTTCGCCTATGTGATGACATGACGATGAGATCGCAGCCCCTGGCTTCAGCCGTTTCGATGATAGCTGCGAAGCAATGCTCATGCTTGATGTGGACAGTCTCGAAGGACACCTGACTGGCTGCCGCGACGGCTGCGGCGGAAGCGAGATACTCCTCCGCCTTTCCATGCAAAAACTTATGAATGAATTCGGCCGCCCCAGGGATCTCGACGACTGGCGTGGGGTCGGATGCGACCGAATGCAACGGGGCCTCTACCGTAAGAATAGTTACTTGTGCGTTCAGGGCCGCGGCGAGGCCAACGCCGTGCGTAACGGCATTCTCGGATCTTTCCGAGCCATCGGTGGGGATCAGGATATGATGATACATCTTGTGCCACACGGATCGAATGCAATGTCCCCAAAGTCGGGCAACAGCCGATTATGCCACATCATTCGTGCGGATCGTAGCTTGCGTCCGCGCAGGCGGCCAAAGCCAGCATGGAGCAAATGCCCTTTTCGTTGCGACTTATGGGCTTGGCAGCCGTTGGCGTTGTCGTGGCCGACAAATGCCCGGACAGTGCCCCTTCAGGCCTGACTGGTGCGCCTATACCGGCAAGGCATGCCCCACACGAGCTTACTGTGGTCGTTGGTAGGGAGGGCCGGTCCCGGTTTGCGGCACGGGAGGGGGGTACCCTTTCAGAGTTACTTGCTTCGAAATCGCGCCAGATTTTTCAAGGGCGACCAATTGGACGACTTTGACACCGCCCACAGGCGGGAACTGCTCATGACGAACTACCTCAGGGAACCACCCCCTAACTGGCAGTTCCTAGTCGTCTGGTTGCCATGTGGTTGCACCATTTTTTGGTGCATTCCCGAATTTCCACCAAGCCTTTGGAAAGATTGGTGGGTGCGCACAGGATTGAACTGTGGACCCGCTGATTAAGAGTCAGCTGCTCTATGGTCTCACCGGAATTTAACCGCATTGGTGCAGCATGGCGCCAGATGCTACCACTCTGCGATTCCTGATCCCTTTCATACGGTTGTCCTTCCATGAGCCAGAGATCCTGCCTGTCCGTCATCCTCGCCGCCGGCGAAGGCACGCGCATGAAGAGCGCGCTGCCGAAGGTGCTGCATCAGATCGCCGGGCTGCCGATGGTCGCCCATGTGGTGAAAGCGGCCGAGGCTGCCGGCGCCGGCAGCCAGGCGCTGGTGATCGGCCATGGCGCCGAGGAGGTGCGCAAGGCGGCGGCGAAGTTCGCGCCGAAAGCCGAGACGTTCGTGCAGGAAAAGCGCTTGGGCACCGCGCATGCCGTGCTGGCCGCGCGCGATGCGATATCAAAGGGTTATGACGATATTCTCGTGATGTTCGGCGACACGCCTTTGATCGAGGCCGAGGCGCTCGCGAACGCGCGGCAAAAGCTGGCCGAAGGAGCCGCTGTGGTGGTGATCGGCTTCCGCCCGCCTAATCCAACCGGCTATGGCCGGCTGATCGAAAAAGGCGGCAAGCTCGCCGCCATTCGCGAAGAGAAGGACTGCTCCGCTGAGGAGAAAAAGATCGGCTTCTGCAATGCCGGCATGATGGCTGTTGCTGGCGCTCACGCGCTGAAGCTGCTTGATACCGTCGGCAACAAGAATGCCAAGGGCGAGTACTATCTGACCGACATCGTCGAGATCGCCAGCGCGAAAGGGCTCGATGTCGTCGCCACCGAAGCCAGCTTCGAGAGTGCGCTCGGCATCAACAACCGTGCCGAACTGGCGCAGGCGGAAGGCATCTGGCAGCAGCGCCGGCGGAACGAGGCCATGCTGTCCGGCGTCACGCTGATCGCGCCGGAGACTGTTTATTTCTCGCACGACACCGAGATCGGCGCCGATACGGTGGTGGAGCCGAATGTCTGGTTCGGTCCCGGCGTCAAGATTTCTACCGGCTCCACCATCCATGCCTTCAGCCACATGACAGGTGCCACCATTGCCTCGAATTGCGAGGTCGGCCCGTTCGCACGGTTGCGGCCGGGCGCGGATCTCCGGAACAAGGCCAAGGTCGGCAATTTCTGCGAGGTCAAGCAGGCAACGGTCGAGGAAGGCGCCAAGGTCAACCATCTGACCTATATCGGCGACGCACGAGTGGGTGCGGGCGCCAATATCGGCGCCGGCACTATCACCTGCAACTATGATGGCTACTCGAAATTCTTCACCGACATTGGCGAGGGTGCCTTTATCGGCTCGAACTCGTCGCTGGTGGCGCCGGTTACGATCGGCAAGGGCGGCTATATCGCCTCGGGCAGTGTCATTACCGACAGCGTGCCCGACGATGCGCTCGCCTTCGGCCGCGCCCGCCAGAAGACCATTCCCGGCAAAGCCAAGGAATTGCGTGAACGCTTTGCTTCAGCGGCTGCGGCCAAAAAGAAAGCCGGCGCCGACCATTAACGGTCAGCCGGCAGTTTCTTTGCCAAAGGTCGCTGTCACCTGGATCTGGCCGACAATCGCCCTGGTGAAGTCGGCGAGGTCTTCGGCCGGAATCCAGTATTCGAGATGTGCCCTGCTGCCGGCATGTTCCACCCGGTAGCGGTCGAGAAAGCTTTTCAGCACGTCGAAGCGGGTGACGAAGCCGGAGCCGCTGGCCGGCACGTTCCAGTCGCGGGCAATCTGCGTCGCATAGGCCTCGGTCAAGACGGGATAGAAGATCGGCTGATCGGGCAGGCGCGGCGGGAATTCCCGCATCCCTGACGCCTCGATCAGTTCCAGTTCCTTCGGTCCGACGGGACGCCAGAGTGTGACGGTGGCTTGGCTCATCATGGCCGGACCTTAGCCAGATATTGCGAAAACGAGAACCGGACGCCTGAAAAATCGAGCAATTGCGGTAACCGGATTGCAAGAGCGGTCTATCATGGTGCAGGGTCGGGAAGCGTTCCGTTACACCGGACGAAACGCAAAGTGACTTTCGCGGCAGGCCGGCAATCCCTAGATAGCGCTGGTTTTCCATCGGGAATCGGGGGCAGGCGCATGTGCGGTATCGTCGGAATTGTCGGCCAAAACCAAGTCGCGCCGCTCATCGTCGATGCTTTGAAACGACTGGAATACCGCGGCTATGACTCGGCCGGCGTCGCCACCGTCGAGAAAGGCGCGCTCGGGCGCCGGCGCGCCGAAGGCAAGCTGATCAACCTCGAACGGCGGCTGAAGGACGAGCCGCTCGACGGCACGATCGGCATCGGTCACACGCGCTGGGCGACGCACGGCGTGCCCAACGAGACCAACGCGCATCCGCATTTTTCCGACGGCGTCGCCATCGTCCACAACGGCATCATCGAGAATTTCGCCGAGTTGCGCGACGAGCTGATCCGCGACGGCTACGTCTTCTCGTCGCAGACCGACACCGAGGTCGTGGCGCATCTGGTGGCGCGGGAACTGGCCAAAGGGCTGAGGCCGGTCGAGGCCGCGCACCAGGCGCTGAAGCGGCTGGAAGGCGCCTTTGCGCTGGCCATCATGTTCACGGGCGACGAGGACCTGATCGTTGGCGCCCGCAACGGCCCGCCTCTGGCCGTCGGCCATGGCGAGGGCGAGATGTTTTTGGGCTCCGACGCCATTGCGCTCGCACCGTTCACCAATTCGATCACCTATCTCGAAGACGGCGACTGGGCGGTGGTGCGCCGCGAGGGCGTCACCATCTTCGACATTGACGGCAAAAAGGTCGACCGCAAGCGGCAGCAGTCGCTGTCGACCAGTTTCATGGTCGACAAGGGCAACCGCCGCCATTTCATGGAAAAGGAAATCCATGAACAGCCGGAAGTGATCTCGCACACGCTGGCGCATTATGTCGATTTCGTCTCCGGCGTGTCGAAGCCGCTGGAGCTGCCGTTCGACTTCGCCAAGATCGGCCGCCTGGCGATCTCGGCCTGCGGCACCGCCTATCTGGCCGGCCTGATCAGCAAATACTGGTTCGAGCGCTATGCGCGGCTGCCGGTCGACATCGATGTCGCCTCCGAATTCCGCTACCGCGAAATGCCGCTGTCGGCTGATGATGCCGCCTTCTTCATCTCGCAATCGGGCGAGACCGCCGACACGCTTGCCTCGCTGCGCTACTGCCGCAAGGCCGGCATGAAGATCGGCGCCATCGTCAATGTGCGCGAATCGACCATGGCGCGCGAATCCGATGTCGTGCTGCCGACGCTTGCCGGTCCGGAGATCGGCGTCGCCTCGACCAAGGCTTTCACCTGCCAGCTTTCGGTGCTGGCGTCGCTGGCGGTGCGGGCCGGCGTGGCGCGCGGCACGATCTCGAAGGATGAGGAGAAGACGCTGGTGCGCGCGCTTTCGGAAGCGCCGCGCTACGCCAACCAGGTGCTGAAGCTCGAGGAGCAGATCGAGCGCATTGCGCGCGAAATCTCGCGCTACAAGGACGTGCTCTATCTCGGCCGCGACACCAATTTCCCGCTGGCCATGGAAGGCGCGCTGAAGCTCAAGGAAATCTCCTACATCCACGCCGAAGGCTACGCCGCCGGCGAGCTGAAGCACGGCCCGATCGCGCTGATCGACGAGAACATGCCGGTCATCGTCATCGCGCCGCATGACCGCATCTTCGAAAAGACCGTGTCGAACATGCAGGAAGTGGCGGCGCGCGGCGGCAAGATCATCCTGATCACCGACGCCAAGGGCGCGGCGCAGGTCAGCGTCAAGACGATGGAGACCATCATCTTGCCCGACGTGCCGGAAATCATCTCGCCCATCATCTACGCGCTGCCGATCCAGATGCTGGCCTACTACGCCGCCGTCTTCATGGGCACCGACGTCGACCAGCCGCGCAATCTGGCGAAATCGGTGACGGTGGAGTAGGTTCCCGGCACGAACTCGTATCAGTCATTGATACTTCAATGTTGCAAGTCATCTTGTATCAGAGTATGATACAAGATGAGGGGTGCAACTTTGATCGTTTCGTTCAAAGGCAGGGCGGTCGAAGCGGTTGCAGCGGGTAAGGCACCGAAAGGCTTTCCGTCAGATTTGGTCGCTCGCGCTGAGCGTCGTCTTCGAGCAATCGACAATGCCGTCCAAGCTGAACGACCTTCGATCGCCGCCCGGAAACCACCTCGATTCGTGCCGGACAGCATTCGATACGCATCAACGACCAATGGCGCATCTGTTTCAGGTGGACCACTGCAGGTGCCGAAGACGTGGAGATCGTTGACTACCATTGAGCGGGCACTCGCCCTAACCCTTTGAGGATATTGATGCCCAAGTTCGCACGCCCCATTCACCCCGGAGAATTCCTGCGGGAAGAGTATCTTGTTCCACTCGGCATGAGTGCCGGTGCGCTCGCGAAGAAGCTCAACCTCCCGCGCACCCGTATCGAGCGTATTGCCAAGGAGGAGATCGGTCTGACCCCCGACACAGCCTTGCGCCTCGCCCGTTTTTTCAACACGACGCCTCAGTTCTGGATGAATTTTCAACAGGCCTATGAACTGGAAACCGAGGCCGAGAAACTGGCGCCGGAACTTGAGAAGATCGAACCGCTCGAAGCGGCGGCTTAATCGGTTCTTTTAAAAACTTCGTAGTTTCAAAGCGACTTCGGGTTCACTAATGTTGCGCTGCAACCTGCGCCCCCGGTGAACCATGTCCGATGCTCCCAGAACTTCAGGCATGACCCGGCTGAGGAACTATTTCCTCACAGGCTTCATCGTCTGCGCGCCGTTGGCGATCACCGCCTATATCGCCTGGTCGTTCATCGGCTGGGTCGATTCGTGGGTAAAGCCGTACATTCCGGCACGCTACAGCCCCGACACCTATCTGCCGTTTCCGGTTCCGGGTTTCGGCCTGATCGTGGCGCTGATCCTGATCACGCTGATCGGCTTCATGACCGCCAACATCGTCGGCCGAGCCATCGTCAATTTCGGTGAGCGACTGCTGGGCCGCATGCCGCTGGTGCGCGGCATCTATGGTTCGCTGAAGCAGATTTTCCAGACGGTGCTGTCGAACAAGGGCGACATGTTCCGCCAGGTCGGGCTGGTCGAATATCCGCGCAAGGGCGTCTGGTCGCTGGTCTTCGTCGCCAGCGAGAAGGAAACCGAGATCAACCGGAAGCTCGACCGGGAGGGCGACCCGATGATCGCCGTCTTCATGCCATGCACGCCGAACCCGACCACCGGGTTCCTGATGTATGTGCCGAAATCCGACATCGTGCTGCTCGACATGACGATCGAGGACGGCGCCAGGCTGATCGTTTCGGCCGGGCTGGTGGCGCCCGAGGTCAAGCCGAAAATGGTGACGGTGAACGGTGAGCCGATCGAAGGAGATCTCGCCAATCCGCCGCTTGGCGCCCTGGCTCAACCGGCGCGCAAGAGCCGAACAGCCTCGTCACGGCCGAACAGATAGAGCAACAGGCGCAATGCTTCGCCACGCTGGGATTGCAGTTCCGGATCGCGCGACAGGACCAGCCTTGCATCGTCGCGGGCGGCTTCGAGCAGGTCGGCATGCGCCTCGATGCGCGCCACCTGGAAGCCCGGCGTGCCGGATTGGCGGGTGCCCAACAACTCGCCTTCGCCGCGCAGTTTCAGATCCTCCTCGGCGATCAGGAACCCGTCCTCGGTCTCGCGCATCACCGACAGCCGGCGTTTGGCCGTCTCGCCGAGCGGGTCCTTGTAGAGCAATACGCAAGAGGAGGGCTTGTCGCCGCGCCCGACGCGGCCGCGCAACTGGTGCAGTTGGGCCAAACCAAAACGTTCGGCATGCTCGATGACCATGATCGTGGCATCCGGCACGTCGACGCCGACTTCGATGACCGTGGTGGCGATCAGGATGCGGGTCTCGCCGACCTTGAAGGCGCGCATCGCCTCGTCCTTTTCGGCGCCCTTCATGCGGCCATGGACGAGGCCGATGCGGTCGCCGAACAAAGGTTGCAGCGAGGCAAGACGGTCCTCGGCCGACATCAGCTTGATCTCTTCGGATTCCTCGACCAGCGGGCAGATCCAGTAGATCTTCTGGCCGTCAGCAACGGCGTCGAGCATGCGGCCGACCAGTTCGTCGAGCCGCTCCAGCGGCAAAGTGACGGTGCGGATCGGCTGGCGGCCGACCGGTTTTTCCGTCAGCTTGGAGACGTCCATGTCGCCGAAAGCGGTCAGCACCAGAGTGCGCGGGATCGGAGTCGCCGTCATCACCAGCATGTCGGGCGCGTCGCCCTTGGCGGTGATGGCAAGCCGCTGGTGGACGCCGAAGCGGTGTTGTTCGTCGACGACGGCAAAGACGAGGTCGTGATAGGTCACCGTTTCCTGAAACAGCGCATGGGTGCCGACGACGATGTCGATGTCGCCGCTGGCAAGACCTGCCAGCGTTTCGGTGCGCTCGCGGCCCTTCTCCCGGCCGGTCAGGATGGCGACACGCAGGCCGGCCTGTTCGGCCAGCGGCGTGATCGTTGCCAGATGCTGGCGCGCCAGGATTTCGGTCGGCGCCATCAGCGCTGCCTGTCCGCCGGCCTCGACGGCGCGCGCCATGGAAAGCAGCGCCACCACCGTCTTGCCTGAGCCGACATCGCCCTGCAGCAGGCGCAGCATGCGTTCGGGATCGGCGAGATCGGCGTTGATTTCGGCGAGTGCGAATTCCTGTGAAGGGGTGAGCTTGTAGGGCAGGGCCGCGCGCAGTTTCTCGACGATGCGGCCGTCGCCGATCAGCGGCCGACCCGACAGCCGGCGCACTTTTGCCCGCACCAGCGCCAGCGACACCTGGCCGGCCAGCAACTCGTCATAGGCGAGGCGCCGCCATGCCGACCCCTCGACAGCGACGTCGATCGGGTCCGCGGGATGATGGATGCGGGCGAGCGCGTCGCCAAAGGCCGGAAAAGTCTGTTTGCGCATGAAGGCGCCGTCCTGCCATTCCGGCAGTTCCGGCAGCCGGCCGAGCGCCTGGCCGATGGCGCGCCGCAGGACCTTTGCCGACAGGCCGGCGGTCAGCGGATAGACTGGCTCGACCAGCGGCAGGGCTTCGGCATCGCTGGCCAGCGCGATGTGATCGGGATGGACCATGGTTGGGCGGCCATTGAACCATTCCATGCGGCCGGAGACGATGACATGCTCCCCCACCGGCATCGCCTTTTCGAGATAGGCGGCATGGGCGTGGAAGAAGGTCAGCCCGATCTCGCCGGTGTCGTCGTGGGCGTAGACGCGGTAGGGCACCGACCGGTTGCCGCGCGGCGGCGGCTGGTGACGGTCGATGCGCACGTCGAGCGTGACGATGGCGCCTGCCGGCGCGAGCGCGATGCCCGGCCGGTTGCGGCGGTCGATGACCGAGTTTGGCAGCACGAAGAGAAGATCGCCGGCGCGCGCGGCGCGGTCGCCGAGATCAGCCGCCACCACCTTCTCGATCAGCGCGCCGACCTTCGGCCCAACGCCGGCAAGCGAAGTGATCGGAACGAACAGAGGGTCGAGGAGGGAAGGTCGCATGCCTTACCCTCCCCCTTGTGGGGGCCCGTAGGACGGGCGAGACGCGTGGCTCGCCCCGGCAAGTCGATCCGCGAAGCGGAGCGGGGTGGGGGTCGGTGCGCGTCTAACTTTCGAGGAAGTCGGTAGGTCAGCGCCGTACCCCCACCCCGTCTCATCCGCTTCGCCTTGCGAAGCGTGCTCGCCGACCCTCCCCACAAGGGGGAGGGTGGTGCGCCGGCGATATCCGCCAGGACAGAAGGAGGTGTTGTCAGGAGCGTTGGCCACGTGCGGATGTTTAGACGCCCACCCGGCTGTTGCAAGGCTGACACCGCCCTCTATCCACGCTATATGCGCCGCACCAAGCAAGGATGCGGCACGATGACCGGGACGAAACGATCAAGCGAGGGCCTGGATATCAGGCGCCGCAAGCTGTTGTTCCGATCCTGGCATCGCGGCATGCGCGAGATGGACCTAATCCTCGGCACCTTTGCCGACAACGAGATCGGCGCCTTGACCGGCGACGAAATCGACCAATATGAAAGGCTCCTCGACATTCCCGACACCGAATTCCTGCCCATGGTCACCGGCGAGCGCCCGGTTCCCGGGGATATCGACTGTGCCGTCCTGCAAAAGATCCTGGCATCGCGCCGGACCATGACATTCTGAACACAAGCAATTCCAGGAAAAGTGCGAAGCGGTTTTCCGTCCGGAATTGCGACAACCAAGACCGTGATTTCATGAGCCTCATCCCAAAAATCGGTCTGCCGAAAGGCCGCGCCGGCCAGTTCATCGTCGATGGCGTCGCCGACGGCTACGAAGCCTTTGCGCTGGTGCAGGCGATCCATGAGATCGCGCCCGACAAGCCTGTGCTGTTCGTGGCGCGCGACGGCCAGCGCCTGCCGGCGATCACGGAAGCACTGACTTTCGCTTCGCCCGGCCTGCCGGTGCTGGAGCTGCCGGCCTGGGACTGTCTGCCTTACGACCGCGTCTCGCCCGGTTCGGACGCCGCCGCCAAGCGGCTCGATGCGCTGACGGCGATGATCGCACTGGCGAAAAAGCCGCATCGCGCGGTGATCCTGACCACCGCCAATGCCTTGCTGCAGCGCATTCCGCCGGCCGACCTTGTCGAGGCACAGACCTTTCACGCCAGGCCCGGCAACCAGATCGACATGAACGCGCTGGTGTCGCGGCTGGAGATTTCCGGCTTCGAGCGGGTGCCGACGGTGCGCGGCGTCGGCGAGTTCGCGGTGCGCGGCGGCATCCTCGACCTCTACGCGCCCGGCTGGACCGAGGCTCTTCGGCTCGACTTCTTCGGCGACACGCTGGAATCGATCCGCGTCTTCGACGCCGCCACCCAGCGCACCACAGGCCAGCGCAAATCGATGGCCTTGCAGGCGATGAGCGAAGTGGCGCTGACGCCTGAAACCATCAGCCGCTTCCGCCGCTCCTATATCGAAGCCTTTGGCGCGCCGCAGCGCGACGACGGGCTCTATGCAGCCGTCAGCGAGGGCCGGCGCTTCGCCGGCATGGAGCATTGGCTGCCGCTCTTCTATGAGCGGCTGGAGACGGTGTTCGACTATCTGCCGAATGCGCCCGTCATCTTCGACCATCTGGCGCATGAGGCGCTGGCCGAGCGCCATACGCTGATCCTGGATCACTACGAAGCGCGCCGCAAACAAGCGGATGCCGCCTTGAAGGATGCCGTGCCCTACAAGCCGGTGGCGCCGGACTTGCTCTATCTCTCGCCGGAAAACCTCGTCGCGTCGCTCGGACCGCGCGAAGCCATCGACTTCACTGCTTTTGATGCGCCTGACGTCGGCGCCAAAAAGGTCTTCCATGGCGGTTCGCGCCATGGCCGCAGTTTTGCCGAGGAGCGCGCCGACCCCAACGCCAATGTCTTCGACGTTGTCGTGAAGCACATTGCAGACGAGCGCGCGGCGCGCCGCCGCGTCATTGTCGCCGGCTGGACCGAAGGTTCGCTTGACCGTCTGGGCCAGATCCTGGCCGAGCATCATCTCGGCAATCTCGTGCCGGTGGCGACGCTGGCCGAGGTTGAAAAGCTCGAGCCCGGACAGGCCGCACTTGCGGTGCTGCCATTGGAATCCGGCTTCGAGACCGAACAGCTGGTCGTCATCGCCGAGCAGGACATTCTCGGTGACCGGCTGATCCGACGCTCGAAGCGCAAGAAGCGCGCGTCCGACTTCATTGCCGAGGCTTCGTCGCTGTCGGCCGGCGATATCGTCGTTCACACCGACCACGGCATCGGCCGCTTCATCGGCCTGCGCACCATCGAGGCGGTCGGTGCGCCGCATGACTGCCTGGAAATCCACTATGCCGGCGACGACCGGCTGTTCCTGCCGGTGGAGAACATCGAGCTTCTGTCGCGCTATGGCTCCGATTCAGCCGAAGCCTCACTCGACAAGCTCGGTGGTGGCGCCTGGCAATCGCGCAAGGCGCGGCTGAAGAAGCGCCTGCTCGACATGGCTGGCCAGCTGATCCGCATCGCCGCCGAACGGCAGATGCGCTCCGCCCCCACCATGGTGCCGGCGGAAGGGCTTTATGGCGAGTTCTCGGCGCGCTTCCCCTATGAGGAGACCGACGACCAGCAGGGCGCGATCGATTCCGTCATGGACGATCTCGGTGCCGGCAAGCCGATGGATCGGCTGATCTGCGGCGATGTCGGCTTCGGCAAGACCGAAGTGGCGCTGCGCGCCGCCTTCATCGCGGCGATGGAAGGGTTCCAAGTGGCGGTCGTCGTGCCGACGACGCTGTTGTCGCGTCAGCATTTCAAGACGTTTTCGCAGCGCTTCTCCGGCTTGCCGATCCGCGTCGCCCAAGCCTCGCGGCTGGTCGGCGCCAAGGAGCTGGCGGAAACCAAGAAAGGCATCGCCGAGGGCCAAGTCGACATCGTCATCGGCACCCACGCACTGCTGGGCTCGGCGATCTTGTTCAAGAATCTCGGCCTCCTGATCATCGACGAGGAG
Organism: Mesorhizobium caraganae; assembly: GCF_016836705.1. Taxonomy (GTDB): domain Bacteria; phylum Pseudomonadota; class Alphaproteobacteria; order Rhizobiales; family Rhizobiaceae; genus Mesorhizobium; species Mesorhizobium caraganae. The sequence goes on from NZ_JAFCGY010000014.1 coordinate 68,962, forward strand.
CAGCACTTTGGCGTCAAGCACAAGGAGCGGCTGAAGGACCTCAAGACCGATGTCCATGTGCTGACGCTGTCGGCGACGCCGATCCCGCGCACCTTGCAGCTCGCCTTGACCGGCGTGCGCGAACTGTCCCTGATCGCCACGCCGCCGGTCGACCGCATGGCAGTGCGCACCTTCATCTCGCCCTTCGATCCGTTGGTGATCCGCGAAACGCTGCTGCGCGAGCGCTATCGCGGCGGCCATTCCTTCTATGTCGTGCCGCGCATCAGCGATCTCGCCGAAATCCATGATTTCCTGCGGGAATCCGTGCCTGAGCTGAAAGTCGCGGTGGCCCACGGCCAGATGCCGCCCGGCGAGCTCGACGACATCATGAACGCCTTCTATGACGGCCAATACGACGTGCTTTTGTCGACGACCATTGTCGAATCCGGGCTGGATATCCCGACCGCCAACACGCTGATCATCCATCGCGCCGACATGTTCGGCCTGTCGCAGCTTTACCAGCTGCGCGGCCGTGTCGGCCGCTCCAAGGTGCGGGCGTATGCGCTGTTCACGCTGCCGGCCAACCGCAAGCTGACCGACACTGCGGAACGGCGGCTGAAAGTGCTGCAGTCGCTGGACACGCTCGGCGCCGGCTTCCAATTGGCCAGCCACGACCTCGACATCCGTGGCGCCGGCAATCTTCTCGGCGAAGAACAGTCCGGCCACATCAAGGAGGTCGGCTTCGAGCTCTACCAGCAGATGCTGGAAGAGGCAGTCGCCGAGGTCAAGGATTCCGGCGAGGTGCAGGATGGCGGATGGTCGCCGCAGATTGCTGTCGGCACCGCGGTGATGATCCCGGAAAGCTATGTGCCGGACCTGCAGCTCCGGCTGGCGCTCTACCGCCGCCTCGGCGATCTCGAAAATACCGACGAAATCGACGCTTTCGGCGCCGAGCTGATCGATCGTTTCGGTCCGCTGCCGGAGGAGGTGAAGCATCTGCTCAAGATCGTCTTCATCAAGGCGCTCTGCCGCAAGGCCAATGTCGAAAAGCTCGATGCCGGCCCAAAGGGCGTCGTGATCCATTTCCGCAAGCGCGAGTTCTCCAACCCGGTCGGGCTCGTCAACTACATCGGCGAGCAGGGCTCGCTGGCCAAGATCAGGGCCGACCACAGCGTGGTCTTCATCCGCGACTGGCCGACAGCCGAGAAGCGTCTGGCGGGCTCGGCGGTCGTCATGGCGCAGCTGGCGCGGTTGGTCGAGAAGGCCGCTTAGGGCGGGACTTTGCCTAGCAAAGGTCTCTCCGGAGGTCTGCGACGATTGGAGCCATTGAGGTATTTGGGCCCAAGGCGTCAGATGGATTCTGCAATTCATCGCTGAACGGGGAAATCCATGAACCCGCAGACCTTCGATGAATACTGGCTCGGTTATCTTGCCGGCCATTCAAAAGCTTCGACCCGGCTTATCCACTATATCGGCCTGTTTTTCGCGCCGCTCGCAGGGATCGCCGCATCCTTTCTGGTCGTCTGGTGGGCCTTTCTGGTCATCATTCCGTTCTTCTATGTCGCGGCTTTTCTCACTCACCCTTTCCTCGAGCACAACAGCAACAAGCCGTTCGCGGATCGGCCGTTGTGGAGCGCCATCGCGCTGCTGCGCATGCTTGCTCTCGATCTGACGGGCGGGCTCGGTCGCCAGCTCCGGCGGTTGAACGAGGTCGCCCGATAGGCATGGCGAGCGTGGTCGTCGCTTTCTGCTCGGCCATTCTGCTGCTTGGCGCCGGCTTTCATCTCTACTGGGGTTTCGGTGGACGCATCGGCGCCGGCGTCGCGTTGCCGCAACGCGAGGACGGCACTCCCGCCATCAAGGAGACGGCCTTGGGGGCGATGGTTGTGGGGTTGATCCTGACGCTGGTGCTGCTGCTGGTTCTTGGCTTCACCGGCGCGGTTCGCCTGCCGCTGCCGCAACCGTTGCTGAAGGCAGGCATCGTCCAATGCGCGGTCATCTTCACCGCGCGAGCGTTGAGCTGGTCCCGGTATTTCGGGCTGTTCAAGCGGGTCAGGACCACACGTTTTGCCAGCTACGACAGCTGGTTCTACAGTCCGTCATGCCTGCTGTTGGGGCTGGGCCTTTTCTATCTCGCTTTGTCACAGGCAGCAGAGTGAGCCGCCGGCCACCATTCGCCAGCACTTGAATTCCGGTCTAGAATAGGAAATCGGCTTCGTGTATGGAGCCGCGATCCCCATATGGGGCGGGAATGGCGGGCAACAGCTCGCTGGAAAGAGCGTTTGGGTGCAGCGATGACGAAATGGTCGCCGAATTCTTGGAGAGCAAAGCCGATCAAGCAGGTTCCTGCCTATCCGGATCTTGTCGCGCTGAAGAACACGGAAGCTCAACTCGCCACCTTTCCGCCGCTGGTTTTTGCAGGTGAGGCGCGCAAGCTGAAGAAGCAGCTTGCAGCTGTCGCTGCCGGTGACGCATTCCTTCTCCAGGGCGGCGATTGCGCCGAGAGCTTCGCCGAGCATGGCGCGGACAATATCCGCGACTTCTTCCGCGTCTTCCTGCAGATGTCGGTGGTGCTGACGTTTGCCGGCGCGCAGCCGGTGGTGAAGGTCGGCCGCGTCGCCGGCCAGTTCGCCAAGCCGCGCTCGTCCGACAACGAGACCAAGGGCGAGGTGACGCTGCCCAGCTATCGCGGCGACATCATCAACGGCATCGAGTTCGACGCCAAATCGCGCATTCCCGACCCGGCCCGCCAGGAGATGGCTTACCGCCAGTCGGCGGCGACGCTCAACCTGTTGCGCGCCTTCGCCCAGGGCGGTTATGCCAGCCTGGAGAATGTGCATAGCTGGATGCTGGGGTTCGTCTCCGACAGCCCGCAGGGCGAGAAATATGGCAAGCTCGCCAACCGCATCACCGAGACGATGGATTTCATGAAGGCCGTCGGCATCACCTCGGAGACCAACTACGCCTTGCGCGAGACCGATTTCTACACCAGCCACGAAGCGCTGCTACTCGGCTACGAAGAGGCGCTGACCCGCGTCGATTCGACCTCGGGCGACTGGTATGCAACTTCCGGCCACATGATCTGGATCGGCGACCGTACGCGCCAGCCCGATCATGCCCATGTCGAATATTGCCGCGGCATCAAGAACCCGCTCGGCCTCAAATGCGGCCCGTCGCTGACGCCGGATGGGTTGCTGGAACTGATCGACCTGCTCAATCCGGAGAACGAGCCGGGCCGGCTTACGCTGATTGCCCGCTTCGGCTCCGACAAGGTCGCCGACCATCTGCCGAAGCTGGTGCGCGCGGTGCAGAAGGAAGGCCGCAGCGTGGTGTGGTCATCCGATCCGATGCACGGCAACACCATCGAGGCCGCCGGCTACAAGACGCGGCCGTTCGACCGCATCCTCAAGGAAGTGCAGACCTTCTTCGAGGTGCATCGCGCCGAGGGCACGCACCCTGGCGGCATCCATGTCGAGATGACCGGCAAGAACGTCACCGAATGCACCGGCGGGGCGCGTGCCATCACCGCCGAGGAGTTGCAGGACCGCTACCACACGCATTGCGACCCGCGCCTCAATGCCGACCAGGCGATCGAACTGGCGTTCCTGGTCTCCGACCTGTTGAAGAAGAGCCATCCGGTCCAGCACAAGCAGGTAGCCAACGGTTGAACCTGTTTGCAGGCTGAAGAGAAAAAGCGCCGGCGAAATCCGGCGCTTTTTTGTTGATCAGCGGCCGCGTTCCCAACGCAGGCCGTTGAGCCGGGGATCATTGGCGAAAGCGGTTCTGGAAAACTCGATGCGCCTTTCCGGAAACTCACAGATCGCCTGCACGCCGAACGAGCCGAGCCGGATGCGCCAGGTATGCGGCTCCAGCGGCTTGGCCTTGGCGAAGCCGCGGCATGTCAGCAGCGCCACGTTGGCGCCCTTGGGATCACGCGCCGAGCGGTAGCGGATCGCTTCCAGCCCGGCCTCGCGCGTAACGTCGGCAATGGCCTGGCAGGCGGCATAGTCGGTCGGATGCGTCCACTGAGCCTGGTCGCGGTCAAGCGGTGGCCGCGTCAAGTCGACAGCTTTGTTGGTGCGGATCGCGGCGGCGAAAGCGGTGTATTCGGCGGCGTCATGCGGCCACGGCGTGTCGGGCGAATCGGCAAAGAACAGCAAGCGGTAGAAGGCCATTTCGGCGACGGCGGTCATGATCGTCTCCGCCGCGTAATAGACGCCCAGGGTGCGGCCGGCGCGGCGGAAGCGCGAGCCGTGAGGGTAGATCGAGCCGTAGCGAAAGGGCGTCGCCAGGAGATAATGGAGATGCCGGCATTCCATGGGGATCTGCGGCTTGGTCTCCTCGATCAGATCCTCGATCAGCGCCTGTTCGTCCAGCGTGTCGACGATTTTCAGCGTCGAGACGCGGTGCTGCGCCTCGACCATGCGCCAGTATTTGCCGTCGAGCCGTACGGCTTCAGACGAGAGCGCGTCGGGAGTCCAGATAGGCAATGACATCGACAAGCCCGGTGATGGTGAGGATCTTTTCAAGCGGGCTGCCGTCGAACGCCGTGTTGGTGTTCTTGAGCCATGCCCGGGCGATCGCCTCGTCACCGCCAACAATGGCGTCGAGCGAACGGAACAGCCGCACGAACAGCACCGCGAGTTCGAATGGCTTGGTGCCGCGCTCGAGCAGGAATTCCTGCCTGCGCATGCGCGAAACCGTAGCTTCCGAGACGCCGATGATCGACGCCAGCGTCCTGGCGGTAATATTCATAAGCTCGGCGGCGCGCAGCGTGGCCTTGGTCAGAACCGCGTTTTCGCCCGTCTTGGCGGCAGCATCGGGTTGTGAAACAGACATGGCCTCTCTCTTTCCATGGAAAATATAGGCCATGAAAATTCATATGGAAAGAGACCGTGCCCGATAAATTTGCCCACGTCCGCGAATAGGCTGTGCGCCGAAGCGTCAGTCTTTCTTGTAGAGCAGCCAGTTCTTGCCAGTGCGGCCGGCCATTGTCGAATGCCGGGTGACGCGGTTGCGCCCACCGACCTTGGAGCGGTAGAGCGCCCGATCCGCCTTGGTGTAGAGATCTTCCGGGCTTTCGGCCTCCGAAGCCATGCAGATGCCCATGGAAACGGTCACCGTGCCGTAATTGGTGCCGGTCTGGCTGCTGGTGAAGGGCGTCTGTTCGATCAGCACGCGGATGCGTTCGGCGATCTCGTAGGTGGTATCCTCGCTGGCACCCTCGATGATCAGCGCGAATTCCTCGCCGCCGGTGCGGGCAACGAACATGTCTTCCCGGATGCTGGTCTGGAAGATTTCGGCGATGATCTGGATGATCTTGTCACCGACCGGGTGGCCGTAGCGGTCGTTGATGTCCTTGAAATGGTCGATGTCGGCAAGGATCAGCGCGTTGAACAGGATGCCCCTGGTGGAGGTGTAAATCCCGGTGATTTGCTTGTCGAAGGCGCGGCGGTTCCAGATATGGGTCAAGGGATCGGTGTCGGCGAGCCGCTTGTACTCCTCGAGCTTCGACTTGACGCTCTCCAGTTCCGCCGTCTTGTCGCTGAGCGTGGTGGCAACCTGCCTGCCATGGTCGAGGGTCGAATTGGTGGCGACCGCCATGGCGTTGGCGACCTTCTGCAGCAGATCCTGTGACAGCAGGCTGCGGTTGGCCAGCCCGCTCGACGTCTCATCGAGGATCTTGCCGTATTTCTCGATATGGCTGCGTTCGCTTCGCAGCAGCAAGGCGATATCCTCGAGTTCCCTGGCCAGCACATCGCGCGCCTGCTCGACAATGCCTGGACCATGGTGCTGGGCAAAGAAGGCGCGGCCGATGCGGTCGAGATCGTCCTGCGTCGGCCGGTTGCCGAGCGCCACGACGGCAAGGCTGAGTTCGCGATTGGTGCCTTTCAGCGCTTCGTAGAAGATCTCGTAATTGCGCGGCAGACCAAGCACGCCGAGCTGGCGCATGGTCGTCACAACAGCTGTTGCAATGTCGCTGTTTCGGTCGGTCTGGGCGGCTGCCGGCTGCATGTCCTGTTCACTCTACCCCTGGGAACCATCGCAGACTTGCGCGTGCGAGATGTCGCCGACCGGGGGAGAACCAGCCGTATTTCGGATCATCTTACGAAGGACGCGTCCCCAATCGCGGCCTTCGCTTGGCAACGACCATAAATGCGCTGGCGCTAAAGTTTCCTTAATGTGCCGCTAGGTAACGCGACTATTCTACTTCAGGCTGCAGGGGAGAAGCGCGAACACGCCCATCTCGTGTCGCATTTGCTCGTACCTGGCCGCCGCAAAACTGAAATCCTCTCCGGTGGCGGTGAAGCCGTGAACGATGGCCGGTGGAGGGCAGGGATGAGCAACAACCACAGCGGATCTTGCCTGTGCGGGGCGGTGCGTTTCCAGACGCGAGGGCCGCTGCGCGGCGTGATCTATTGCCACTGCTCGCAGTGCCGCAAGCAGAGCGGGCATTTTTACGCCGCAACCAACGTCGCCGATGACAACATCACCGTAACAGGGTCTGAGAATATCACCTGGTACGAAGCATCTTCGTTTGCCCGGCGCGGCTTTTGCAAGACATGTGGCTCGGTGCTGTTCTGGAAGCCGGGCCAGGATGCCTACGTCTCGGTTCTGGCCGGGTCGTTCGATGGGCCGACCGGGCTCGAGGGCGAATGCCATATCTTCGTCGGCGACAAGGGCGATTACTATACGATCGACGATGGGCTGCCGCAGTTCGAGAGGTCGACGCCGACCATCAAGGTTGCGGACGAATGATTTTTGGTATGGCTGCCTTATTCCCTTGATCCAGCCATTGCGATATCCCCTGCCGGTGATTCGAAGGGGATGCGCGGGCAATGCAGCGGCTGATCGATGCTTTCTTCAATTCGGTGCGGGCTTTTCGCAAGCTCGCAGCCAGCGAAAAGGCGTTCCAGCAGGAACTGATGCTGCTCGTGCTCGCCTTGCCGCTCGGCTGGTTCGTCTCGGTGTCGTGGCGGGGCTATGCGCTGCTGATTGGCGCCGTGCTGCTTTTGATCATGGTCGAGGTGCTGAACACCGGCATCGAGGCTGCCTGCGATGCCTTCAGCCGCGAGTTCAACGTCGACATCCAGCTTGCCAAGGATTGCGGCTCGCTGGCGGTGCTGATTTCGGTGATCATCGTCGCCGGCGTCTGGGGCATCGCCATCATCGAGCGCATCACGGGTCTACCGATCTGATCTAACCGTTCCCATATGTCGGTCGCCCCGACCTGATCCTGACCATGATCTGTTCCGAAAACCGGAATCCACTTTTCGGGATCATGGTCTGAGGAGACCGACATGACCGCCCCCGCCAATTCTCTGCTGCTCGAGCGAGCCGGCCTGCCGGACGATCTGCGCTGGCTGGTGCAAAAATATCCGCGGGAAAACTGGCAGGGTCACGCCAACATCCACGGCCTGGCCAATATGTGGCTTCAGCGGCACGACATGTTCCGCGAGCTCGGCGGCATGCTGACCAACGGCATTGGCGACTATCGCGAGGGCAGGCTGACGGCGCCGGATTTCGCGCGCTGGTTCGCACCGCGGCTCAACCATTTCCTCGGCAATCTCGACGGCCACCACAATGTCGAGGACTATCAATATTTCCCGGCTTTCGCCAAGGCCGAGCCGCGCCTGAAGCGGGGCTTTGACATACTCGATGCCGATCACCACACCATCCATGACGGGCTGGAGCGCAATGCCGAGACCGCGAACGCCTTCATCCGCACGCTTGAGGAGAGCGAGGACAAACAGCGCTTCGCCGCCGATGCCTATGCCGACGAGAACAGCCGGCTGATCGCCATGCTGAAACGGCATCTTGCCGACGAGGAGGATCTCATCATCCCGCTGATCCTCGACCGCGGCGACCGCGCTTTGGTCGAGGACGACGACTGAGCTTCAGCCGGCTTCGCTCTCGCGAGCGTCCTTGGCGCGCTCCTTGCCGGCGACGGTGCGGGCGATGAGCCAGGCAAGGATGGCGACGGCGAGCCCAATGCCGATGGCGATCAGCAACCTTTCGTGATGGAGCAGTGCCTTGCCGACCATCTGCTCGGCGCCGAGGCCGAAGACATAGCCGATGCCGCAGAACAAGGCTGCCCAGACCAGCGACGAGATGGCGTTGAGGATGATGAAGCGCGGCACCGATATGCTGGCGAAGCCGGCCGCGATGCCGCCGACCAGGCGCAGACCGTAGATGTAGCGGTTGGACAGCACGAAGATGTTGGGATGCGACGAGACGAGGCGATAGGCGTGGTTGAAGCCGGGACGCGCCTTCAGTTTCAGCACCCTGGGATGGTCGGCAAAGCTGCGGCCGAGGACGAAGAAAAAAGTGTCGCCGACGAAGGCGCCAATGGCGGCCGCGAGGAAAGCCTTCCAGGGGACGAAGACATGCTGGTGGGCGAAGAAGCCGCCAAGGATGGCCGCACTTTCGCCTTCGGCGACACAGCCCAGGAAAACCGCGATCAGCCCGTATTGCTCGATGAGGTGATGGACGATCCCGGTCATTGAGACGTTTGCCGGCCTGACAGTCTTTCGTCGATGCGGCTCACCTGTTCGGCCAGGCGCGCCATGTCCTCGCGCATGCCGATGATCTGGCTGTGGCGCAGTTCGTCCAGTTTTTCATGTAGCGCCATGATCTCGATCTCGGCCTTGAGATTGACCTCGTAGTCGTGCGCGGCGTCGAGGCGATCGCGTGCGGCCTGCCGGTTCTGCGACATCATGATCACCGGCGCCTGCAAGGCAGCAATCATCGACAGCACGAGATTGAGGAAGATGAACGGGTAGGGGTCGAACGAATCTCGCCCCAGCAGCCACCAATTGGCGCCGATCCACAGGACCAGGAAGGCGATGAAGGACAGGATGAACGTCCACGAGCCGCCGATGCGGGCGATGGCATCGGCGATCCGGTCGCCGGCGCCCTGAAGACCGGTGAGGCTGTCGTTGATATCCTGCGATATCGGCTTGCGGTCGACGGTGCTTTGCAAGACCCGCCGCTCAAGCTCGCTGAGGGTCTCAGGCGTTCGCCTCAGCCAGCGGTCGGCCAGTTCGGGCACGGTCTTATGCATGGTCGCCTCCATGGTCAGCGTCTGGTCTAAAGCGCGCTCAAGCGACGCGCTTCAGGTCTTTGTTTTTATGCATGTCGCTCTCTCAAAACCGGGGCCACTTTCGAGCGACATGCATTAGACCTAAAGGCTGCCGGCCCGAACGGGAAGTGGTAGATTGCCGCGTCTACCCGAAGTGAATCAGGGGAGCCAATGGCTGATTTCCACAGGATTCGTGCCCGTGCTGCAAAACGCAAAGGCGGCGACGCCGTGCTGACGTCGCTGCTCGGGCCTTTGCCCGACAACGCCGCCGTGGCCAAGATCACCGACGACCGCATCCTGTCGACGATGGCCGAGCGGGTGTTTGCCGCCGGCTTCGTCTGGCGCGTCATCGAGCAGAAATGGCCGGGTTTCGAGGAAGCGTTCCTGCAGTTCGAGCCGAAGCGGCTGTTGTTCCAGCCCGACGATTTCTGGCACGAGCTGACAGCCGACAAGCGCATCGTGCGCAATCCGCAGAAGATCAAATCGGTGCGCGACAACGCCGCCTTCGTCGAGCGTGTGTCGAAGGAGCATGGCGGCTTCGGCAAGTTCCTGGCCGAGTGGCCGGCGGACGACCAGGTCGGGCTGATGGCATATCTCGGCAAGCACGGCAGCCGGCTCGGCGGCAACACCGGCCAATATTTCCTGCGCTGGCTGGAATGGGATGCTTTCGTCATCTCGGCCGATATGGCGGCCGCCCTGCGCGACGCCGGCCTCGACATCGCCGAAAGCCCGATGTCGAAGAGGGATCTCGACAAGATCCAGGCGCAGATCAACCAATGGGCTGAAGAGACCGGCCTGCCGCGCCGGCACATTTCGCGCATCCTGGCGATGTCGATCGGCGAGAACCATTCACCGGAAGCGCTGCGCGAATATATGGGCGAGTAGGGCTGTCGCCCTCAGGACACGATCGAACTCGATCGGTCTGGATTGGTCCAAACGAACGCCATTGCCGGGGCAATTTTGCCGCGCTAAACCGCAGGCATGACCAACATGACCAAGAAGACCGCTCCCGATATTCTGCGCATCGCCGTCGCCCAGCTCAACCCGACAGTCGGCGATGTTGCCGGCAATCTTGCCAAGGCGCGCGAGGCGAGGGCGGATGCGGCCCGCCAGGGCGCCGACATCGTGCTCTTCACCGAGCTTTTCCTTGCGGGTTATCCGCCCGAGGATCTGGTGCTGAAGCCGGCCTTCCTCAAGGTTTGCGAAAAGGCTGCGCAAGACTTCGCTGCGGACACTGCCGATGGCGGGCCGGGCGTCATTATCGGGACGCCGCTGAAGCGCAAAAGCGGCACCCACAATTCGATCATCTTCGCCGATGGCGGCAAGATCCTGGCCGAGCGCTACAAGCTCGATTTGCCCAACTATGGAGAGTTCGACGAGAAGCGCGTCTTCCAGGCCGGACCCGAGGCTCAGGGACCGGTCAACTTCCGTGGTGTGCGCATCGGAATTCCGATCTGCGAGGACATCTGGGGCGACGTCGGCATCTGTGAAACCCTGGCTGAAAGCGGAGCGGAAATCCTGCTGGTGCCGAACGGCTCGCCCTATTACCGCGCCAAGATGGACGTGCGCCATCAGGTCGTTATCCGCCAGGTCATCGAAACCGGTTTGCCGATGATTTATGCCAATCAGATCGGCGGCCAGGATGAGTTGATCTTCGACGGCGCTTCTTTTGCGATCGGCGCCGACAAGACGCTGGCTTTCCAGATGAGCCAGTTTGAGGAGACTGTCGACATCACCACTTGGAAGCGCACCGATGCCGGCTGGGTCTGCTCGGAAGGGCCGATGTCGAAAATACCCGAGCGCGAGGAAGCGGACTACCGCGCCTGCATGCTGGGCCTGCGCGACTACGTCAACAAAAACGGCTTCAAGAACGTCGTTCTCGGCCTGTCCGGCGGTATCGATTCGGCGATCTGCGCCGCATTGGCCGTTGATGCGCTCGGCGAGGAGCGGCTACGCGCGGTGATGATGCCCTACCGCTATACCTCGAAGGATTCGCTGAAGGACGCCGAGGACTGCGCCCGCGCGCTTGGCTGCCGCTATGACATCGTGCCGATCTTCGAGCCGGTTGAAGGCTTTCTGCATGCGCTGACGCAGCTCTTCGAAGGCACCAAGGAAGGCATCACCGAAGAAAACCTGCAAAGCCGCGCGCGCGGCACGATCCTGATGGCGATCTCCAACAAGTTCGGCTCGATGGTGGTCACCACCGGCAACAAGAGCGAGATGTCGGTGGGCTATGCCACGCTCTATGGCGACATGAATGGCGGCTTCAACCCGATAAAAGACCTCTACAAGATGCAGGTCTATGCGCTGTCGCGCTGGCGCAATAGCCATGTGCCGCCGGGCGCGCTCGGGCCGTCGGGCGAGGTGATCCCGAAAAACATCATCGACAAGGCGCCGTCGGCGGAATTGCGCGAGAACCAGACCGACCAGGATTCGCTGCCGCCCTATCCGGTGCTGGACGATATTCTGGAGTGCCTGGTCGAAAACGAGATGGGCGTCGACGACATCGTCGCGCGCGGCCACGACCGGGCGACGGTGACGCGCGTCGAACATTTGCTCTACATTGCCGAATACAAACGCCGGCAGGCGGCGCCGGGCGTGAAGATCACCCGGAAGAATTTTGGCCGCGACCGCCGTTATCCCATCACCAACCGTTTCAGGGATCGCGGCTAAATAGCTGATTCCATTGATAAACCTTTGGACTTGCTTGCTTCAAGAACGGCAAGCTCCGGGCGCGGCATCAGCTTCTGGTACGGCACGCTGGGCAGTCACTGACCGGACCGAGAGTTCGGCCGCCCTATTCTTTGCGAGGCACCATGCCCGACAGTGAAATCAGCTTCGACATGTCACGGATCGATTTCGGGGCGACCTCCGACCTGTTGACGGCGAGCTACTGGGGCAACGGCCGCAGCGATGAGTTTCATCACCGCGCCTTTGCCAATTCGCTTTGCGCCGGCGCCTATCTGGATGGGAATCAAGTCGGTTTTGGCCGGGCCATCACCGACCGTACGGTGTTTGCCTATCTCGCCGACATCATCATCTGGCCGCAGCATCGCGGCCGGGGCATTGGCTTACAGCTGGTGCGGGCGCTCATCGATCACCCTGAACTCAGCACGGTCTCGCACTGGAGCCTGTCGACCGGTGATGCACATGGCGTTTATGAGAAGCTGGGCTTCAAGGCATCCACCGATGGCCGCTACATGCGCCTCGATCGCAACCCGGAATGAGGCACACAGGCGAGGGCTTGGCCGCCGTTGTTGCAAAATAACCTCACTGGTTGGACCAGATCGCTTTGGGCTCTCGCTCGCTCTTGGCGATCCGCAGGGGCGTCTCTATAAGGACCGCTCCGCAATTGTCTTGCGGGAGGTCCGAATGGCAGTATTTCACATGGTAATGCGAGGCCGCGAAGCCTAGGTCTCACCTGGCGTTCGGGAAGGTTTGCCCTTCGCGCCGATGCCGGGTCGAGTACAGGCCTCTGCCGATGCCGGTCGCCCACCGATATCTAGGGCGCGCCGCCACCTATGCCGAACCTCCGCAGCCCCGGGCGAATTGCCCAGCGCGGTTTTCAATTTTCGACCTTACCGGGACCGGGCACGTTTGCGCCCGGATGACATCATGGCTCGTTTTCGAATCGATCTGCGCGCTGGCGCCTTTCGCAGCGTTCTTGGCTTCACGCTCAGCCACTGGCGGTGCCAGCCCTGGCGGCTTTCGCTGATCATGGGCGGCTTCCTGCTGTCGACGCTGGCCGACGTCTTGACGCCGCTCTATTCCGGCCGGCTGGTCGATGCCGTCGCCAGCAGTGCGGCGGCCGACGATGTCGCGTGGAATGCGGCGATGGCAGCCTTCTTCGCGCTCATCGGCCTGGCGCTGACCGGCGTGGTGCTGCGCAACCTCGCCTTCATGGGCATTGTCGAGCTGACGCTCAAGATGATGGCCGACATTGCCGCCGACGCGTTCCACCGCGTGCAGCGCTTCTCCACCGACTGGCACGCCAACAGCTTTGCCGGATCGACGGTGCGCAAGGTCACGCGCGGCATGTGGGCGCTCGACCTGCTCAACGATACGATCCTGATCGCGTTGCTGCCGTCTGTCGCCATGCTGGTCGGCTCGACGCTGCTGCTTGGCTGGTTCTGGCCGCTGATGGGGCTGGTCGTGGCAGTCGGCTCGGTGCTGTTCATCATGGTGACGGCGCTGCTGTCGCTTGGCTATGTCGCGCCCGCGGCACGGCTCGCCAACACCTGGGACACACGCCTCGGTGGCTCGCTTGCCGATGCGGTGAGCTGCAACGCCGTGGTCAAGGGCTTTGGTGCCGAGACCCGCGAGGAAACGCGCCTCGCCAAGGTCGTCGCCAAATGGCGGGCGCGCACGCGCCGCACCTGGGTGCGCGGCACCATCAACGGCACCACGCAAGGCGCCATGTTGCTGGTTCTGCGGACGGCGGTGATCGGTCTGTCGCTGATGCTGTGGACCTGGGGCCAGGCGAGCGCCGGCGATGTCGCCTTCGTGCTGACCTCGTTCTTCGTGCTGCAGGGCTATCTCAGGGATATCGGCACGCATATCCGCAATTTGCAGCGTTCGATCAACGACATGGAGGAACTGGTCGATTTCCAGTCGCAACCGCTTGGCATCGAGGACCGGCCGGGTGCCGGGGCGATCCGGATCACACAGGGGGCTATCGGCTTCGACAACGTCACCTTCCACTATGGCAGTCATCGGCTGCCGCTCTACCGCGACTTTTCGGTGGACATTGCGGCCGGTGAACGCGTCGGGCTGGTCGGTCATTCGGGCTCAGGCAAGACGACCTTCGTCAAGCTGATCCAGCGCCTCTATGACGTCAGCGGCGGCAAGATCCTGATCGACGGCCAGGACATCTCTCAGGTGGCGCAGGCGTCGCTGCGCGCCCAGATCGCCATCGTCCAGCAGGAGCCGATCCTGTTCCACCGCTCGCTGGCCGAGAACATCGCCTATGCCCGGCCGAACGCCACGCAGGCCGAGATCGAGCATGCCGCGACGCTCGCCAGCGCACATGACTTCATCACCAGCCTGCCGAAGGGGTACGGGACGCTGGTCGGTGAACGCGGCGTGAAACTTTCGGGCGGCGAGCGTCAGCGCGTGGCGATCACGCGTGCCTTCCTGGCGGACGCACGCATCCTGATCCTGGACGAGGCGACATCGAGCCTCGATTCGGAATCGGAGGTGCTGATCCAGCAGGCGATGGAGCGGCTGATGGTCGGCCGCACAACGCTGGTCATCGCGCACCGTCTGTCGACGGTGCGGGCGCTGGACAGGCTGCTGGTGTTCGATCGCGGCAAGATCGTCGAGGAGGGCTCGCATGACGAGCTGATCCGGCTGAAGGGCGGCATCTACCGCCGCCTGTTCGAGCGCCAGGCACTGGAACTGACCAAGGGCCTGGTGGTCTGAGCTGAAAGCAGAGCCCTATCCGAGGGGATAGGGCTCTGCTTGGTTCATCCAGGCATTCTCTCGAATGGTTGGAGCACGGGATCGATCGTATCCCAGGCGTGGCCCCGAACGGTGTATGTGACCGCCTGCGGGTTGAACTGGCCGGGATCGTCGAGGCTGGTGGCGTGGATAGCCGTCACCTCCGGCATGGCGACGAAGGTCAGGTAGAGCGGCGTGCCGCAGGTCGGGCAGAAGGCCTGGATTTTCTCGTTTCCGCTGTCTGCGATCATCCGCCAGGTGCTCGGCTGGCCGCTGATCTCAACGTCAGCGCGCCGGCCGAAGGTCACATAGGAGCCATGGCCCGTGCCGCTCCGCTTCTGGCAGTCGAGGCATTGGCAATGGTTCTGAAAGATCGGCTCGCCGCTCGCCTCATAGCGGATCGCGCCGCAGGCGCAGCCGCCGGTAAAGTGCCCGGTCATTGTGGTTCTCCTGCTGGAAACTTGCTTCAGGCCGATTTCGGTTTGGCGAACAGGTCGATTCCGCTGCCGGTTTCGAGGAAGGATTTCATGCTGGACAGCACGGCCGGCCAGCCCTGGCTGATGCCCTTGGCCATGCCGCTGCCGGCTTCGAGTTCGTCATGGGTAACGGTGAGCCGGACCATGGCGTCATATTCCTCGATGGCGAAGGTCACCCGGCTTTGTTTGGTCGGGTCATCGGCTTGGGACGCGTTGGCCCAGGTCATGACCAGACGGGTCGGCGGCGAGATCTCGACCACCTTGCCGACGAGTTCGACGGTGCGCTCGTCATTGGCGCGGATGTGTTCCCATTTCGAGCCGGGCTTCCAGTCGGAGACGTTCTCGTGGGCCCAATAGCGCTTGGCGATATCGGGCTTGGTGATGGCCTCGAACACCTTTTGCGGCGTCGAGCGGATGTAGGTCACATAGACAAAACTGGTGGTTTCCCGGGTCATTGGTTGTCTCCTTCGAGTTCCTGTTTCAAGTCGTGCAGCAGGCTCAGCCGCTGCCGTTCGAACTTGCGCACCCACCGCTCGTAGACTTCGTGCAGCGGCACGGGGTTGATGAAATGCAGCTTTTCGCGGCCACGCTTGACCGTGCTGATCAGATTGGCCGCCTCCAACAAGTCGATGTGCTGCGTCGCGGATTGCCTCGCCATGTCGAGGTTCTCGCAAAGCTGGCCCAGCGTCTGTCCGTTCTTCTCGCACAGAAGATCGAGCAGCTTCCTGCGTGTCGGGTCGCCCAGCGCTTTGAAAACCTTGTCGGCGTCCATCGGTCTCACTCATCTTGCAGTCACAATATGCAGGTAAATACCTGCATGTCAACTCGCAACCAATCGTAACCCGGAAGGGGGAGGGATCCGTCGATGTCAGATGGAGTCGGATCGGTGCCGCCACAGGCGAAACATCGAATGGAATCAATGGGCAAGACCCCATACTGGCGCATGGGAATACGGCACGGCCGCTGTGGAGTCGTGCTAGGTTTTAACGACGAATTTGTCCGGATCGGCGCAGAAATGTGCGATGATCTGGCAAAGATCCGGCTCGTTGATCATGCGCACGGCCTCGGCAGCATTGACCCATTTGCGGGTGCGCGCGCGCTTTTCCTTCCAGCGGTCGGAGACGCGCTCGACCTGCATTGGAAACACCAGCACTTCGCAAGGCACTTCCTCGCCGGACGCCAATGCCTTGGCGTAGAAGTAACGGCCTGCCTCGAAATGAGAGATCTTGCCGCGCAATCCGGCTTCCTCGCCGGCCTCGCGCGCCGCGGCCTCGCAGAGCGGTTCCCTGGCCTCGGGCCAGCCCTTGGGCAGCACCCAGCGGCCGGTGTCGCGGCTGGTGATCAGCATGATTTCGATGCCGTTTTCGGTGGTGCGCCAGGGCAGCGCGGCAACTTGCAGACGGCACGGCGCGGTGCCGAAGAGTCGCCGGACCCTGTCGGCCATATGGCTGTGCGTCGTTGGTCTCGTCAGCATCGGAGAAGCTACCCCAGCCCTCAGAATCGTTTGCCGTCACACGAATCTTACGGCGAAGTGTAAGTCATAAAAGTAAAAAACGTCACACCAACCCGTCGAAATCCGCCAACAGGTGTCGATTCAACAGAATATTGTGTCTTGCGGTGCCAGTTTCCACGGCAAACCGCGCGGGCCTTGCCACTGGGGCGGATAAAGGGGTGCTGCGAATCAGCCGGCGTGATCGTCGGCGATCGGCTTCTGGTAGGTAAAACCCATATCCCAGGGAAAGTAGATCCAGGTGTCCTGGCTGACTTCGGTGACAAAGGTGTCGACCAAAGGCCGGCCTTTCGGCTTGGCGTAGACGGTGGCGAAATGCGCCTTGGGCATCATGGCGCGCACGATGCCGGCCGTCTTGCCGGTGTCGGTGAGGTCGTCGATGATCAGCACGCCGACGCCGTCATCGGTGAGCAGGGCGGGCGTGATCTCCTTCAGCACCTGCAACTGCCCCTGGCTGGTGTAGTCGTGGTAGGAGGCCACGCAGACCGTCTCGATGACGCGAATACCGAGTTCGCGCGAGATGATGGCGGCGGGAACCAGTCCGCCACGGGTGATGCAGACAATGGCTTTCCACTGACCCTTGTTGGCGCCGGCTAGCCGCCAGGCGAGCGCACGGGCATCACGATGGAACTGGTCCCAGGAGACCGGAAAGGCTTTTTCAGGAAGAGACATGGTCGCGCACTCCGCAGGGCGCGCAAGCCGCGCGCAGTCACGATGGAATGCGCGCGGAATTAGCTGGAAAGCCTTGGTCTTGGCAAGGGCCGCATCGATTGTAGGCTTAGCGCGACAGGAACGCCGCCACCGGCACGGTGCGCAACACGGTTCGCGTGACGCCGCCGAACAAAAGCTGGCGCAGCCAGGAATGGCTGTAGGCGCCGAGCACCAGAAGGTCGGCGCCGGTTTCTGCGATCCGTGTCTGGATGACGTCATCGATCGAGGCATTGCCCGACTGCTGCACCGAAACACTGACGGTGGCGCCATGCCGGGAGAGCGCCGCGGCGATCTCCGCGCCGGCTGCCTCCGGATTGTCGTCCAGTGTATCCGGCGGATCGATAACCAGAATATCGGTCTTCTCGGCCTCGATGATGAAGGGCAGCGCGTCGAAGGCGGCGCGGGCGGCTTCCTTGCTGCCATTCCAGGCCAGCAGCACATGTTTGAATGTTGTGACGAGTGGACCCTCATGCGGCACCACCAGCACCGGCCGGCCGGCATCATAGACCAGCGTGTCGACATCGGCGCTCGGATCGCCGCCGGTCTCGCGCTGCGCGGCGATGATCAAATCGGCGGCGCGTACGCTGGAAATGCCGGTCAGTGCGCTGTCGCCGGAAAAGCTCTCGAGGCTGCGCCATTCGAAGGAAAGGCCAGTTTTTTCGATCCGCCCGAGGAAAAGCGCCTGCAGTTTTTCGGCGCGCTCGCGATTCATGTCGGCGGAGACTTGCAGGAACTCGGTGTCGGGAAAGCCGGTGGCGGAAGTGTAGGGCACGGGCAGCGCTTCGGCATGAATGCCGATGAGATGGCTTTCAAACCGGTCGGCAAGCGGAATGGCGCAGTCGAGCACGCGCTCGGCATCCTGTTCGTTCTGCAATATGGCGACGATGGTCTTGAAGCGCATCGGAATCCCTCAAATCTGTCGGCGCCTGATGCGCCCGAAGGAAAACGTCAGAGTATGGCGCTTGGTTCCGGCTCGGCGATGGGGGCCGCGAACCCCAAGGTCAATTGGCGGCGGTGAAGCCGGCCACCATCCCCTCGACATCCGCGCGTGCCGAATCCAGCGCCTCCTGGCTGCGGGCGCGCACGACCAGCTCCGTCCAGAATTTGCCGTCGCCATATTTCGGGTAGGAACCGATGATCGTGTCGGGATGCGCCTTTTGGATGTCGCCCAAGGGACCACCGATCAGGCCTTCGCCGAACGGGCAATGGACGGTGGCCGACAGCATCTTGGTGCCGGCCTTCAGTGTCGGCACGACATTGTCGAGCATGGCCTGGAAGATCGCCGGCACGCCGGCCATGACATGGACATTGCCGATGCGAAAGCCGGGCGCGACGGAGACCGGGTTGTCGATATGGTCGGCGCCGCGCGGCATGCGTGCCATGCGCTTGCGCGCCTCGGTGTATTCGATGCCGCGCGCGGCATAGCTCTCGCCCAGCATGGCATAGGCCTTGGCGTCGTATTCGCACGGCACGCCAAAGGCCTTGGAGACCGAATCGGCAGTGATGTCGTCATGCGTCGGGCCGATCCCGCCGGTGGTGAAGACATAGGTGTAGCGGGCACGCACGGCATTCACCGCAGCTATGATCTCGTCCTCCTCGTCGGGAACGATGCGCACTTCCTTCAGATCGATGCCGATGGCCGTCATGATGTCGGCGAGATGGCCGATGTTCCTGTCCTTGGTGCGGCCGGACAGAATCTCGTCGCCGATGACGAGCATGGCGGCAGTGACGATTTCAGGCATGGAAGGCTCCGGTGGAAGGTGCCTCAGGGCAGACGGATCGCCTCGGCAGACAAGACCGCCTGAGATAGCGCGACATGGGACGGGCGGCAATGCCGTCAGAAGCCGGCAGGCTGCCTTGCCGTGCGTCCGGCGGTGGGTGATGGTGCGCGCCGGTCCGCTCTCGGGTGAAACATGCTGGTATCGATTCTGCTGTGGCTCTTGGTCGGCCTGTTGGTGCTGGCTCTCGTCATCGTCGCCTGCCTGGTGGCGGCGACGCTCTGGATTGCGGCCAAGGCCGAAAGACTGGTGTCGGCCAGCGGACAGTTTGTCGAGATCGACGGCAACCGCATCCACTATGTCGAAACGGGCGAGGGGCGGCCGATCGTGTTCGTGCACGGACTTGGCGCGCAGCTCCACCAGTTCCGGCACACGCTGTTTAGCCGCTTTGGCCCGGGCTACCGGCTGATCGCGCTCGACCGGCCGGGATCGGGCTATTCGGTGCGGGCGAGAGGAGCCACCGGCCGATTGCCGGAACAGGCCGAGATCGTCAGGCGCTTCATCGAAACGCTCGGACTGGAAAGGCCACTCGTGGTCGGCCATTCGCTGGGCGGTACCGTCACGCTGACCCTGGCGGTGGAACATCCCGAGGCGATTTCCGGCATCGCCTTGCTGGCGCCGCTGACGCGTCTGGAAGCCGGCGTGCGCGAGAAGGCGGGCCTGCTCTATATCCGCTCGCGGCTATGGCGCCGGATCATGGCCTATACCGTCGCTGTACCGACAAGCCTCCGATATGCGCGGCAGACCCTGGAGTTCATCTTCGCGCCGCAGGTCGTTCCCGCCGACTACATGGTCAATGGCGGCGGATGGCTCGGGCTGAGGCCAAGCCATTTCCATGCGACCTCTACCGATTTCGTGGCGGTCGAAGAGGATCTTGGCCGCATTGAGCAGCGTTACGGCGAGATCGCCATGCCGGCCGGTATTTTCTTCGGGAGCGCCGACCGCGTCATCGACATGCGCATCCACGGAGAGCCAATGAAGGACAGGATCGGCGGGCTCGATACCGAGACGATCGATGGCCTCGGCCACATGCCGCAATTCGCCGAGCCGGACCGCGTCATCGCCTTCATCAAGCGCATCGCCGAGCGGGCATTTTTGCCATAGGCATCACTCCGGCCTCACGACAATTTCACTGAACCATTCGGCGGATGTCCGGATTTACTCCGTGTCGCAACCAAGGCGGCAGATACGGAGTAATTCAATGTACAGGAAACTTTTCGCAGCATCTGTTCTGACGATAGGTCTCGCCACGTCGGCGATGGCTCAATCATCTGACGGAACCTCCTCCAACCATCGCAGCTGGTGGCCGTTCGGCAACGAGCAGTCCTCGACCGTCGACCAGAACACCACCGGCAGCATCAATGCCGACGGCTCAGGCGGCCAGGACTATATCGGTCCTGCCGGGCCGTGCGCCTCTGACCCGTCAGGACCCTACGGAAATGTGAGGCCCAACGTGAACGATCAGTATTGCGGCAAATAATCGACGCAGACTCTCGACTGACCCGCAGGATGCCTGAAACAGGCATCCACGGCCGGCAGCGATATCAAACAACCAAGGATTAGTCGGAAACTTCGGTCTGTGGCCGATCGCGGCCGTCGGCCAGTTCGTCGTGCCACTTGCCGTCGGCATCCTCATACTGGATGCCGTCTGTCGCGCCGGCGACCTGCTGCTCGGCCGAGGCGATCTCGGCGGCGCGCAGAGCGTCCTGGTGGGTGGGGAATGTCTCCGAGAATGTCGAACCGACCTTGTAGGCCCAGCCCCCGTCATGCTCGACGATCTTGTAAGTCAGCTTCGCCATGAAATCCTCCGGTTCGTCCGTTCGTTCAATGCGGCCGGTTCTTCAATGCAATTTGGCGTCGGGCAACCGGTCTTCGGGAACCAGCACTTCCGATTCCTTGGCCGCTTCGATCAAAGCCCTGCGCGCATCAGCCGTCGAACGATAACCTTCCAGCACTTTGAGGCAAGTGTCGAGAGCATCACGATGGCGCGGGCCGCGATTGAGCGGCCAGACAGTCATCAGACACTCCGCCGCTTCCTGAGTGCTGCGGATCTGGCGATATTTGCCGACGTGGCCGAGTTCGACCACGACGGGCGTTTCAAAAGGTTTGTTATCCATGATGGCCGCAACGCAAAGCAGCCAATTTGGTTGCAAAAGTGGCAGTCAGCCTGCGCCCAAACGTCTCAGAGGCCTCTCAGTAGCCGCAGTCGTTGCGCAGCCAGCGCGCGTTGGCCCAGCCGGTCCGGCCCTTGAAGTCGATCTGGTACCAGTTGCCGCGACGGTCGAAGATTTCGGTGTGGTCGCCGTTGAACAACTGGCCGATCATGCGCGACGACGAGTTCGGCCGCGCGCGTACGGCGAGAAACCCGCTGCCTGAGTCCAGATCGTAGTGCCTGGACAGGCCGTGCACGGTGCCTTCGCAATATTGCGCGCCAACCGGAGATGACGCAGCGAACGACAGCGCGACCACCAGAGCGGCGGCCGCGGGAGTGTGGGTGGATTGAAGCGAAGCTGCGGCTGCCCGTCCAGCAAATGCGCTTTTGCGCATCCGTCGGTGCAGCCTGCTTAGACCTTCATCCAGTGCTGCATCGTCGTCACCGAGCGGGCAAGCTGCGGCGCCGGATGAATCGTCTCGGCGAAAGTGGCGGCAGCGCGCCAGCCCCAGCGCGGATCGGCGAGGAAGGCGCGGGCCAGCGCCACCATATCGGCGCGGCCGTCGGCGACGATCGCCTCGGCTTGGCCCGGATCGTCGATCAGGCCGACGGCCCGCGTCGGAATGCCGGCGCCCTTGCGCACCGCTTCGGCCAGATGCACCTGATAGCCGGGGCCGGTCGGCAGCTTCTGCAAGGGAGAATTGCCGCCACTCGAGCAGCAGAGATAGGCAATGCCCAGCGCTTTCAACGCCTTGGCCACCTCGATCGCGTCGGCGACGTCGAAGCCGCCATCGACCCAGTCTTTTACCGACAGGCGTGCGCCAAGCATCAGGTTTGGAACGGCCTTCCTCACCGATTTGGCGATCTCAAGCAGAAAACGCATGCGGTTTTCCAGCGAGCCACCCCAACGGTCGGTGCGCTGGTTGGAAAGTGGCGACAGAAACTGGAAGATCAGATAGCCATGCGCGGCGTGCAATTCGAGGAAGTCGAAGCCGGCGCGTTCGGCCCGCCTTGCGGCCTCGGTGAACCGTTCGATGAGCTGCAGGATTTCCTCATCCTCCAGCGCATGCGGCACGTTCCAGCCGGTGTCGTAGGCGATGGCCGAGGCCGAGACGGTCTGCCAGGGATCCTCGCCCGGCCGCAGCGGCCCGCCGCCTTCCCAGGGCTTTCTGTTGGACGCTTTGCGCCCGGCATGGGCAAGCTGGATGCCGAATTTCGTTCCCGGCGCGGCGACGCGCCTGGCGGCATCCAGCGTGCGCCGGGCGGCGGCCTCGTTGTCGTCCGAGTAGAGACCAAGGCAACCATGGGTGATGCGGCCGCGCCGCTCGACATCGGTCATTTCGACGGTGACCATGCCGGCGCCCGACATGGCCAGGTTCATCCAATGATAGAGGTGCCAGTCGCTGGCCGAGCCGTCATCGGCGGAATATTGGCACATCGGCGCCACCGCAATGCGGTTCGGAAAGGTCAGGCCATCGAGGGTGATCGGCTGGAAAAGCGCTGCGGTCATCAAAAAACTCCGGGGACGGGGCTTGAGCTATGTAGGCGATGGCAGTTGCCGGCACCAGACACGACGCGGTGAAGCTTCGCCGTTTCGGTTGCGCGCAAAACGGTTCGCGGCTAGAGCGTTTCACCGTTTCATGGAAACGGTGAACCGCTCTATCTCTTTGTTTGACGCAATTCCCAAGGGAAAGCGCTACGCGCTTTCCCCGGGAAAACCGCTCACACTTTTCCTGGAATTGCTTTAGGCCATGGCGCCGACAGCATGGAGTTCATCATGGAAGATCGCATCCGTATCCGCTCGGAGGAAGTCCTGTCCGACGACTGGGCAGTCCTGAAGAAGACTGTGCTGGACTATCGCCGGCGCGATGGGCAGTGGGAGACGCAGATTCGCCAGACCTACGATCGCGGCGACGGCGCCGTGATCCTGCCCTTCGATCCCGAGCGCCAGACGGTGCTTCTGGTGCGGCAGTTCCGCTATCCCGCCTATGTCACCGGCCACCGCGAACCGCTGATCGAGGCCTGCGCCGGTCTGCTCGACGAAAACGATCCGGAAACCGCCATCCTCAAGGAGGCCGAGGAAGAGCTCGGCTATCACTTAGAGAACATCGAGCGGCTGTTTGCGCCCTATATGAGCCCGGGCAGTGTGACCGAACGGCTGTGGTTCTTCGTGGCGCGCTATTCACCCGCCGACCGCATCTCGGCCGGCGGCGGCGCACCGGAAGAGGGCGAGGACATCGAGGTGCTCGAAATGCCGCTCGACGAGGCGCTCGCTGGCATAGCCGACGGCCGCATCATTGACGCCAAGACGATCATCCTGATCCAGCACCTGAAACTGTACCCGCTGAAGGCTTAGCTCCGCGAAGCTCGGCGGGCCTCACTCGGTGGGCTGCGGACAGGGTGGCACGTCCACTTCGCGGATGAAGTTGCGCAATTCCTCCATGTCCCCGGACAGAGGCCGATCGTCGGAATAGTGCGCTATGTTCTCCCGGACCATGCGGTAGATGGTGTCGGCGCCGGGCGCGCGTGCACCGCGCTCGGCCAGAAAATCATGGGCCTGCGCGGCGGCCATGAGTTCGATTGCCAAAATGTATTCCGCGTTGTCGATAACGGCGAGCAGCTTGTTGGCTGCCACCGTTGGATGCGCCAGAAAATCCTCTTGCAGGCCGGATGTGACGCCGCCGTCGGTCGCCGCCGGAGCGGCCAGGCGCCGGTTGACGTTGCTGAGCGACGTGGCGGTGTATTGGGCAATCATGAAGCCGGAATTGGCTCCGTCCTCATCGGCAAGGAAGGGCGGCAAATTGTTGACCAGGGGATTGACGAGACGGTCGATGCGACGCTCGCTCATTCCGGCCACCTGCGCCAAGGCGATCGTCAGGCCATCGGCGGCCTGTCCGAGCGCCGGCGCCACCGCATGCGCCTCCGAGACAACCCGGGGATCGTTCAACGACCCGAACACAGCCGGATTGTCGGTGACGGCAGCCAATTCACGGTCAACCAGCTCAGCGGACCGGTCCAGCACCTCGCGGGCGGCGCCATGAACATGCGGCACGGCGCGAAGACTGAGTGCGTCCTGCGTGCGACTGCCGTGAGCAAGCGCGATGAGCTCGCTGCCGTGAAGCCAGCCGCGCAGCGCCTTGCCCACATCCTGAATGCCGGGCGAGGGCCGCATCGCCAGGATTTGCTTGCCGAAGGCCGGCATTTGTGCGCCCGCGGCTTCAAGCGTCAAAGCGGCCGCGGCGTCAGCCCATCCCAGCAAGCGCTCCGCGCGCTGCACGGCGATGCTGGTCAGGCCGGTCGCGCACGCCGTGCCATTGACCAGACTCAAGCCTTCCTTCGCGCCAAGCTCCAAGGGCTCCAGACCCATTTCGGCAAGCGCTTCCAGTCCGCTCATCGAGCGACCTGCCACTGTTGCACTGCCTTCACCGATCAAGACCAGTGCCACATGCGCGTTGTGCGTCAGATACCCGGCCGAACCCCTGGACGGCACGTCGGGAATGCAGTCGCGCTCGATAAAGGTGAGCAAGTTACGGACGATCTGAGGGCTTACGCCCGAACGGCCATGCGCGAAATTTGCCACTTGCGCGGCAATGATGGCGCGCACGCCGCGTCTCGGCACCAGGTCACCGACGCCGCATGCGTGGCTGCGAATAATATTGCGCGACAGTTTCTTTTGCAGCGCAGGCGCCACCACCTTGCTTGCCAATGCGCCGACCCCGGTATTGACGCCATAAGCGCGGATACCTTTTTCGACGATGGCTGCCACGAGCTGGTTCGCAAAGGCGATCCTCTCCCACGCAGCCGGACTGAGCGCCAGGGATTCGCCTTCGCTCACTTGCGCGATGTCGCGCCAGCTGGCGTTGCCATCTATCGTTATTGTCATTGGTCGTTCCGAATTAGCGCTGCGGATGGGCAAACGCTGTTGGGTCGCACGAAAGGCTGGTGAGAACCTTGCCCTTGGCTCCGTAGCGCAGAACCGCGATGCATAGTGACGATGGAATCGGCGATTGATGCGACTGGAGCGACGTTGTGGGTCATAAAACTCTGATCCAGCACCCGAGGCTCAATCCGCTTTCGGGCTGAACCACGGCTCCACTTCGGCGCGCGCATTATCGGGCTTGACCCGCGAATCCCGGTCGCCTAGTCGTCCGGAAGTTGCAAGGACACCGGAATGGCGCGTGGCGCAAAGGCATGGCTGAAGCGAAGCAGCGCGCGGGCATCTCTCCTGTTGCTGAACGCCGCGCTGCTTGTCCGCTACCGCCGGTTGACCCAGCGTTTCCTCAAGCGGATGCGGCATCTGCCGAATTTCGCAGCCCCTGTGACCTTCACGGAGAAGATCCACTGGCGCAAGATTTTCGATGACGATCCTCGCTTTGCCGGTCTTCTCGACAAGCTCAAGTCCAAGGAACTCGTCCGGGAGCGGCTTCCCTGGCTCTCCATTCCCGAGATTCTGTGGCAGGGCGACGACCCCCGCCAAATCCCCTTCGATGACTTGAAAATTCCCTACGCCGTCAAATGCAACCACGGTTGCGCCATGAATGTCATCGTTCGCGATCCGGCAAACGCCGACCGGGCGGCAATCATTGCCGAGATGACCGGACACCTTGCGCAGACCTATGGTACCCGCAAGCTGGAGCGCAGCTACGCGCATATCAGGCGGCGGGTTTTCGTCGAAGCGCTGGTCGGCAAGGACCAGGACTATAACCCGGTCGACTACAAGCTCTGCGTGCTGGCTGGCCGCGTCGAATACATCGTCGTCGTCGCTTTCCGTTCCACAGTCAAGAATACGGGCCACCTGGACCGTGATTGGCGCCCGTTGAACATCGTCCAGGGCGCGATCGACTCTAGTCTGAAAATCCCTCCTCCCAAGAGCCTCGCCCGGATGATCGAGGCAGCCGAGGCGCTTAGCAGCGAATTCGACATGGTGCGTGTCGATTTCTACGAGGAGGATGGAGAACCGATCTTCGGAGAATTCACGGTCTACCCCCGCAGCGGGCTGCTGCAATTCGACCCGGCCAGCTTCGATGGCGAACTGGGGGCGCATTGGGATATTGGCGCCTCCGGCTACCTCAGCCGTGTGCCCAGCCGATTTGCCCGACGATACAAGGCTATGCTTGTCGCTGCCGGCTATCTCGACATTTGAGGCAACTGCTTCGGGTAACCTGCCCGTTGCCGATCCATAGCGGTTGCTTTAGACAGCTTGGCCAGCTCGTCCTCGACCAGCCTGGCTGCAGAGTCGGTGCTTTCGAAGTGTTGCATCAACTGATACCGGAGTAGCGCGAGTTGCGCCGGGCGATAGATGGGCCCACTTCTCGCGATTTCGGGGTTCAGGGTCGCGATCATCGGTCAATTTGCCTTGATGGGGTCGATCTTCGTGAGCCGCTGCCGAGCCTCGACCACGCGCCGTTGCGCAGAGCGAATTCGGCAACACAAGGCCAGGTTCACGGCGACGCCGCACTCTTCGTCGAGCAAGTTTTCAGCGCGTTCGAGATCCAACTTTGCCCGGCCGACACGCTGTCGCGCTCTGGCCAATTCCAAGTTCATCAGGTCCATTGTTCCGCGTCCTTTGGGTTGCAATCCCTTCGGAACACCAACCCCTGCCGAACGCTTTGGTTCCTGCGACGTATTGGCCGGTCACCGCCGAGGCTGCCAACAACCTCTCCCACACTACCCGCAGTGGAGTGCGATTATTGTGCGAACTGTTTCAGGGCTGTTGGGTCGATTGTCGCCAGACGCCCTCTGGCCTTCACGACACGCCGCCTCGCAGACCGTATCCTGCTGGATAAAGCGAGGTTCTCGGCCACCATTTTCTCGCTGAGTACAAGCGCGAGCTCGGTCTGTTTGATGCGCTGCTGTTGCATCGTCAGAAGGGCCGCCATTCTGGCTCCGGGGTCCGCGGGTTTCATGAGCTCCTAACACATGACGGGCGAAATCGTTCCCTATTGTCGGGCGAAACCGGCGCCGCATCAAGGGGGGTGGCTGAGGTTGAACCGACGAGATATCCCAAGATCGACGTGGTGGGCGCGCACCTGTCGGCACGCCAGAAGAGTGCGACGAACGCAGGCGGCGTTTGGGCCGAGCGCCAGGGCATCGAGACGACGACGAGCGGGAGCAACCCGACCACCTCTAATCAAGTTGCCAAGTTGGCGACTTGAAACCCGCCGCCTCACGGTGGCGGGCTGTTTAGAATGGTCAGGCTCGCTACAGCCTTGACAGGTACCGTCACGGCCTCACCAAGCGGAGGTATCAATGGTCTCGGCGATTGGAAATCAACATCGGCAGGTACCGGAAACTCAACCGAAACCCGCAAAGACAGAACCGGGCGAAGTATTTGTGCCAGGCAAAAGCGCAGACAGCGTAGGACATCGCGCCAAGGCTATGGTGGCAGAAAGTGGCGACACAGATCCTGGTGCGCAGGGGCGCGCCGCGTCGACAATCGCCAGAATGGATATTACCGTTTTGACTCCACCGAGCGAAGAGCCGCCTTTGGAGTAGCTCGGGCGGCCGTGCCGGCTGCCTCACGGTGGCGGGCTTCAGTCTTTGTGCCGCACGATATAGCGACTGCTCACCGCATTCGCGCCCATGCCCCGTGTGACGACAACCGTCCTGTATCCCGCGGGAAGGGAACCTGTAGCGGATGGGTCGACCGGACTGCATCGCCCGACGATCTCCCCGTTGGGGGCGCCTGCGAGCCTGTTGGCCAAAGCAACCCGGCATTCGTCAAGGGATACGAACGTCTTGGCCGGTGACGGATCGAGCGGTTTGCAGACAACCTGGCCTGGACTGCACGACAGCAGAACCATCATTGCTGCAGTTGCCGGATCCATTTGCGAGTTTCTCCCCTTTGTGGACGAAATCTCAACGCGCGAGCGGGGACTTTGTTTCGCAGCTGCTAAAATATCAGGGCGTGCGTGGGAACAAGAAGCGGCTATGTCGGTTCTTTGAGCATGCGAGGCAAAATCAAAGATCCGCCGACGAAACCCAGCCCGAAGAAGACGCCTGTCCGTCCAGACCAGGACGCATCGCCAGAGCCTCAACATGTCGATCCACCACCGCGAGATGTGCGCGAGGCGCCGGCGCCAAATCCTAACGGCGATAAAAAGTCCTGACGGCCAGCCTGCCGACCAAGATGCCGTTTCTGAGGCAGCCACCAGCGAAGACGTAGGCAGCGGCGATGAAGAACCGCGCCGGCGGATGGGCCTAGAATCTTCACGGCGGCGCCGAAGGGCTGAGGCAAGGTGCGCTCACGTGCAGCACGATTTGCGGATTAAGCAGACCCATGAACAGCGTCTGGGTCGCATACTGTTTGGTCGGTATCGTGGTGGCACTGGTGTTATGGTCAATGAGGCTATAGCGGCTCCTCCAATCTCTGATTGACGCGCAGATGTGAGCCTGTGCCATTTCGAATGAGATTTGTCGGCATCAATCTTGCAGCGCAGGTTTGCCGGCTGACCCCGGTCCTGATCGCGTACTCTGATCAGGTTTGTGAGGCTCGCCGGGATTGAGGTCGTGGGGGTCTTCGCCCGGCGAGTTTGCCACTTGCCGCCCCGCCAGGATGCGTGATGCCGTTTTGTACGATTCCGTACCATCTTTTTTATTGAAAGGCCGGTTTCGGCAGACTTATGAAACGCGACGTTGCCACTGCTTTCGTATGGAGGCTGCGATGGATAGCGTGGAGCCGAACGGCAAGGTCTCGCCGTGCATTGAAGTGGTCGAAGCCTGCGGCGAATGGTTCGTCCGCGTGGTCGAGGATGACCAAGAACTAACCCGATCCTTCGAACTGGAATCGTTCGCTCTAGCCTTTGCGGAAGTTTTTGAGCGGAGGCCGACCTTCGAGAGGGGGCTTAGGGGGACTTCAGTCTTAGTTGAGCTATCGCTAATATGCCTGTAGCTTGGGCAGTGCGGGAAACCCGAATACCAAATGTCCCATGGGTGGCATCGGGCCTGTTCGCCGCATCATCAGAAGGCTGTCCTAAGTGCTCTCAACTGTATTGCGGGAAAAGCTGGTTTGCGAATGCGGTCGCACCGGGTATTTGAAACTACGAGAAGACGCTCAGCCCCTCAGCGGCACCTGGGAATCCTACAGCTTGGAGGGTTTCGAGGGCCGCAGCCTGACGATCACTAGTTCGGGAAATATTCCGGGCGACAAGTTGGCCTATCTCCATCCTTTGTGTCCTCAATGCAGTCAGTGGGGCAAGGTGAAGTATGCCAGCCGTGCCTGAGCCCGCAAGACATGCTCGAATGGATCGTGCGCAAGTAGGCGCTACCCAGCCATAGATGAGTGGCCGGCAGGGTTGGGTTGCCTTGTGGGGCTTGTCATGCCGGCCACTGCGGGTGAGTTTGGTCCCCCGCGCGGATGACCCTATGTGTCTATTAGCAATCGCGCAATTAAGCCGTATGAACTAGCTAGCCCGCCGTAGGAGGCCGCGCCGGCCCGCCCTATGGTGCCCCACTGGATGAACGGCGGCCTTTTACCGGTGATGGTCTCGATCGACTTCAACAGCGGCTCATGGACCTCACGAAGAGCGCGATAGCGCTCGCTGTGGTATTCCAGGAGCGGCCGGACAATGCTCTTGTGCAGCGCCTCTGCCGCGACCAGGACGCGGTCGATCTGATCTTGCGTGCGAAGTGTTTTGAAAAGAGACGCAAATGCGGCATGCAACTTGCTTCCTGCGAACCGCCAGGAGGCAAACCACATGATACTTTCACGAGATCGGGACGATGACGATATGATCGTCCAATGCCCTAACTGCAAGCGAATGATGATCCGAAAAGGTCGCCTGATCAAAAGCGCCAAGTCTCTGACATGTGAGGGTTGCGGCAATGAGATCCGCCTGACTTATTCGTACAAAATGGCAATCTTTGAAAACCGCAGGCCACTATCATAGTTTGTCCGGCCGAATTGCCAAATGCTCGACGGTTTTGGCTGGAACAGGAAAGTGGCCGACGCCAGGGGGTTGGGGAACCTCGGGTGGGGCAGGCGCCGGGCCAAAAAATGCAGGGAGCAACCCCACCCGGCGCTCCTACATGCACGTCGACCTGGGCACTCCCGACTTCAACACACTTAATCCTCCAGATCCTTCGACTTCCAGAATCGACTTCGACACGGCCCGCGTAGGCATCAACTATCATTTCTGAAGCGGGCTTCCCGACTTCAAGCGGCTGAACGGCATACTCGTGATGCTTTGGCCGTCAAGCCGCCCGTCAACTCTATCCAGCCGTAGGGCTCGTACATGATCGCCTAGACCAAGACAAAATAGACAACCGGTGCAAGGATCAGGCAGATCGCCATTGCGATAACTATGGCAATGCCCCGGCGCTCTGCCCGCCGCGAAAGGTCAGCGAAATCATCCTCATTTGCGATCAGGTCCAAGATCGAGCAGCCACTGGGAATCGAACGATTGTCGTTTGCAATTCGGGATGCCGCGTTATTGACTTTTGGTTTGCGGGACGAGATCTGGTTCACGTTTGCCTCGCTCTTCGATGATGCCGGCTTCGCCATCCCGCCCCGGCGAAGCGGAGCGGGATGGTAGAAAGCGGAAATCGATTTTCGGACGCTCAAAGACCTATGGCGTCCTTTTCGCATCCAAATGGACGCGCGGCGCTACAGTTTAATGTTCTCTCACTGATCGTATCCGCAACGAAGGATGCAGCAATCAGGTCATCGGCATTGAGCCGGAGTGAACCTGCATCGCATCCCATCAAAGCAGCTACTTTTTGGAAGGCTTTCATATCGTTCTCGGTAACATTGGCGCTTCGCATTTTTGCTTTGAGCTCGGCGATGCGTGCCCCTAGAGTCTGAGACGTTCCAAATTCACCTTTGGACATCGTTGTCTCCTCCTGACGTGGTTCGCTCCCCGCCTGGCTATGATCCAACCCACTTTAGCAACGCGCGTGCAATCGAAGGCTCCAACGTTCGTTAGCAAAGTCTTAAGTAAGGCAGGGACGTGCGAAGTGTTTTGAAAAGAGACGCAAATGCGGCATGCAACTTGCTTCCTGCGAACCGCCAGGAGGCAAACCACATGATACTTTCACGAGATCGGGACGATCACGATACGATCGTCCAACGCCCTAACTGCAGCGAATGATGATCCGAAAAGGTCGCCTGATCAAAAGCGCCAAAGTCTCCGACATGTGAGGGTTGCGGCAATGAGATCCGCCTGACTTATTCGTACAAAATGGCAATCTTTGAAAACCGCAGGCCACCATCATAGTTTGTCCGGCCGATTTGCCAAATGCTCGACGGTTTTGGCTGGAACAGGAAAGTGGCCGACGCCAGGGGGTTGGGGAACCTCGGGTGGGGCAGGCGCCGGGCCAAGAAATACAGGGAGCAACCCCACCCGGCGCTCCTTAGTGACGGCAGGCCGCGCCCCCAAACCCATGACCCAGCGCAGCCTACCGTCCCCATAAGGTACGCGGAGCCAAAACAAGTAGTTGCAGAGAAATGGCCGGCAGGCGCCGGCGCCCGCCTTCGGTCGCGATTCCTACAGGCCGACGCTTTCTGGCCATGGGGCACAAGCCATTGCTGGAAAACCGACCGGCCTAGCCAGCCGACGCGGCTTTCCGAACTCGCCGCAATGGGCCGAAGCGATGCAGGGCTACATTCTCCTCATGCAGCGCGCCGGCCATTTGCTGGTCGTGCTCGTCTGGATGCGTGGCCTTTGCCCGGGTAATACTTGGTAAAGCTCTAGCCCGCGCGCCGCAAATCACGCTGTGATTGCGCTCCTCGCTCCAGCCGCTTCGATGCAAATTTGGGCGACAATCCCTGGGTTCGAGACGTCAGCGCGACGGATCCGAGGCGCCTTCGGATGCGACGCTTGGAACCTCCGACGTACCCGATGGATTATCTATCGAGGCGAATTACCATGGAAGATAAACCGGCGACCAAATTTTCAGGAGAAACGCTCGTCACGGTGCTGGTGATTTGCCTGCTCCTCATAGGCCTGTTTTTTATTGGCTTCCGATACTCGGAGCGCGATCAAGGGGCGCTGATCATACCTGGCGCCGTGCAGCAAGGAGGCGGTGAACGACCCTAACGCGTGTCTCGGGTGGCCTGCCAGCCGAAGCTCGAAGAGCGAAGGCTGAATCGAAGACCCTGAAGGGGCGAAGAGAAACTTCGCCATGCGAAGCTGTTGGATTTTGGGAAAACAACTGAAAGTTCTTGCTCGCGCCAGATGTATCAGTGAGCGCGCCGTGGACGATCTCGCCGAATACGGCAACATCTCTCGGCGAAGGAAAGCCCGCCGACGGAGTCAGCGAGCTTTTTTTGCGGAAAGGCTCATTTCCCCATCATCATTGCCATTTTGCAAAAGTTTTCATGCGCCTTGGCTATAGTTGCGTCGGCGCAGTCCTTCATCACGGCGTCACGGTCTTCCTGAGACATTGCCGCCCAAGCTGCTTTGGTTTCGGCTTCAGACTTCATGGTCTTCATGCCAGCATCCGTGAAGAAGGGAGACATCTTTGCAGGGTCGTCGAGTGCAGACGTGCCGCTAGAGCTTCCTGCGACAGCGGAGCCGGAAACCATTGCAAGGGCCATTGTACCGAAAACCATTTTCTTAAGGTTCATGTCAAACTCCTCCTAAAAGGGTCAGCCTTTATGGCAACCCGTGCTTCACCAACGCGGATTTTTGGGAAAGGTTTCTAGCAAACGCAAAGTTGCCCAATTCGGGGTGGCCTTTAAGGATGTGTGCGGGCGTAGATATCTTCCAGCGGTGTGTGGTTACATGGCACTTTCGCATGACCGTCCTATTTAAGGGCCATGCCTCAAAGGCGAAAAATCGATGAAACTGCGAAGCTGGTGCGGACGACGGGAATCGAACCCGTACGATCAGAGATCGAGGGATTTTAAGTCCCTTGCGTCTACCAATTCCGCCACGTCCGCAGGCAGCCCTTTTCAGACGCCAGCGAAAACCCGTCAAGCCATCTTTTTCCGAGTGTCGCCACTCGAATTCATGAAAGGTGGTTCGTGATTTTAAAACAATTGGTTGTGGCGAAAATCTCAGTCGCCGCGCGCGTTCAGAACTTGTAGCTGAGATTGACGCCGACCGTGTTCAGCTTGACGTCCTGGTCGCGGCCGACGAATTCGTCGGAGCCGTCATGGTGTTCGGAACCGAAATCGTAGTAGCGGTATTGGGCGCCGACGACGAACTTGTCGGTCAGCGCATAGTCGACGCCGGCGCCGACCGTCCAGCCGACATGCGTGCTTGTGCTGGAAAAGTCCGGGGCTTGCGAGGTCTCGATGCCGGCGAAAGCGACGCCGCCAATGCCATAGACCAGCAGCCGGTCCATGGCATAGCCAGCCTTGGCATTGACCGACCCGAACCATTTGATGTCGGTGCCGAAATTGTTTCCCGGGGGGCCAAGTACCGTCGTGCCTTCGATACGGGCATAGTTGAGCTCGGCCTCGGCGCCGATCACCGCCTGGTCGAACTGCCACAGGCCGGCGACGTGGCCGCCGACGAAACCACCATCGAGGTCGGGCGAGGTGGAAAATGGCTCGCCCTCTGTTCCCGTGATGTCAGACTGGCCCCAGCCGTAGCCGGCCTGCAGGCCGGCATAGTAGCCGGTCCAGTCGAAGCCAGGTTCGGTCATCGGCACCGGCATCGGGTCGGCGGCAAAAGCCGGCGCGGCCAGAGCGGTCAGAAATCCGGCACTTGCGAGCGTCAGACGACGCATCGAGCTCTCCGAAATGGTGGTTCAGAAGACTCCTGGCCGCAAGGTAGCTCTATTCGCCGCAAAACGGAACCCATTGTTCAACAATCGAAATACGCTGTCGCTGCAGGCGCTCGCTATTTGGCGTCGATGAAGTCCAGCGCCGCCTGGCTATATTCGTCCGGCGCCTGAAGCATGGCGAAATGACTGGCGTTGGGCAGGATGATGAGCTTGGCGCCCGGAATGACGGAGGCCATGTATTCGGTGTGTTCGCGCTTGATCGCCTCGTCATGATCGCCGGCGACGATCGCCGTCGGCGTGGTGATCTTGCCGAGCTGTTCCTTGGTCCAGGCAGGCTCCGACTCCCACATGTGGCTGATCTGCGAAACGAAGGCGTCGTACTGGTCCGGCGTCTTCGACATCTTCTTGTAGTCGCGGCCGGAGCGTTCGATGTAGGCGGCAAATGTCTTGTTGGTCATCACGCCGGGATCGACGCCATCGGTGGTGACATTGGCGGCCTGCGCAAAGAGCCTGGTCAGCCGCTCCGGATGATGCAGCGCGATGTCGATACCGATAATGCCGCCGTCGCTCCAGCCGACAAGAGCGGTCTTGTCGATCTTGAGGTAGTCGAGCAGGGCCAGATAATCCGACGCCATGAGGTCGTAGCCGTAAGGTTGCTCGGTGCGGGTGGAGCGGCCATGGCCGCGGCTGTCGGCGACGATCACCTTGTGGGTCTTGGACATCGTCGCCACCTGGCTCGCCCAGATATCGGCGTGGCCAAGACCGCCATGGATCAACAGGATCGGGTCCCCGGCGCCGAAAACGGCGTAGTACATCTGGATGCCGTTGACCGGCGCATAGCCGCTCTGATCCGGTTTGGGCATCGCCGCCGGCTCCGGCAGCGTCAGCCAGCGCTCCTCGGCGGATGCAAAGCCGGCCGAAATCAGGAACAGGGCGACGAAGACGAACGCTTTCAGGAACCGGGTCATGACTTCACCTCAGGAGGTTTCGTCCTTGGGTCGTTTCGGCCTCGGACGATTGCGAAGGTCGATTTAACAGTCTTCCCGTGTGCGGAGTCAACGAACGGGGGGGGGCGGGCTGGCGGCGTGAATTGAAATTTCAATCCGTGCCGCCCGCAACGCGTCCGGTTCCGCCTGTGACGGCAATCGCAACAAAAAACCCGCCTCGCGGCGGGCCATTGGCGCAAATCAGCACCATCTAAAAGACAATAGCTTAAGTGCCGGCACAAATAAACCTCGCCGAGCGGATTTCGCCCGCAATCGCTGGTCAAAGCCATGCCGGCTTGGCACAGTCGGGCAAACAGGAGTCTCTTATGGCAAAGACCGCGCACGCGACGAAACCCAGGCCTTGGACCGAGATGGCGACCCATCTGGTCGATGTCGCGACCGGTCGCAAGCCGGCCGATCTCGTCATTCGAAACGGCCGCTGGGTGAATGTGCATTCGGGCGAGATCATCGCCGGCACCGACATCGCCATTGCCGGCGGTCGCTTTGCCTATTGCGGGCCGAATGCCAGCCACGCCATCGGCCAGGGCACCAAGGTGGTCGACGCCGGCGGCCGCTATCTCGTGCCCGGCCTTTGCGATGCGCATATGCATGTCGAGAGCGGCATGGTGACGGTGACCGAATTCTGCCGCGCCGTCATCCCGCACGGCACCACTTCGATGTTCATCGACCCGCACGAAATCGCCAATGTGCTGGGGCTCCCCGGCGTGCGGCTGATGCACGACGAAGCTGTCGCCATGCCCATCAACGTCCACGTCCAGATGCCGTCCTGCGTGCCTTCGGCGCCGGGGCTGGAGCATGCCGGTGCCGAACTGACGGTCGCCGATGTCACCGAAGCGATGACCTGGGAGAACATCATCGGCCTCGGCGAGGTGATGAATTTTCCCGGTGTCGTCGCCAACGATCCGGTGATGTCGGGCGAGATCGCCGCGACGGTGAGGGCCGGCAAGACCGTTGGCGGCCACTACGCCTCGCGCGATCTCGGCCTGCCGTTCCACGGCTATGTCGCCGGCGGTCCGGAGGACGATCACGAAGGCACGCGCGCCGAGGATGCGATCGCGCGCGTGCGCCAGGGCATGAAGGCGATGCTCAGGCTGGGCTCGGCCTGGTACGATGTCGCCTCGCAGATCAAGGCGGTGACGGAGAGCGGGCTCGATCCGCGCAACTTCATCCTGTGCACCGACGACAGCCATTCCGGCACGCTGGTGCATGAAGGCCATATGGACCGGGTGGTGCGCCACGCAATCCAACAGGGCCTGAAGCCGGTGACGGCGATCCAGATGGCGACGCTCAACACCGCCCAGCATTTCAAGCTTGAGCGCGAGATCGGTTCGATCGCGCCGGGACGGCTGGCCGACCTGCTGATCGTTTCTGATCTCGCCGCCATGACCATCGACGAGGTCTATGGCCGCGGCGTCAGGCTGGCCAAGGCCGGCAAGCTCGAGATCGACATTCCGGCCTATGACTATCCGAAGACGGCCAAGAACACGGTCAAGCTCGGCAAGAAGCTCAAGGCAGGCGACTTCGATATTGTAGCGCCCAAGGGCGCCAATGAAGTGCGGGTGCGGGTCATCGGCGTCATCGAGAACCAGGCGCCGACGCGGGCGCTGGAGGCCGACCTGCCGGTCGAGGACGGGCTGGTCGCCATGGACCGCCGCAACGACATCTGCCAGATCGCACTGGTCGAGCGCCACAAGGGCACGGGCGGCGTCACCAACGCCTTCGTCTCCGGCTTCGGCTATATGGGCGACTGCGCCCTGGCCTCCAGCGTGGCGCATGACGCCCACCACATCATTTGCGTCGGCACCAACAAGGAAGACATGGCGCTGGCCGTCAACCGGCTGGGCGAGGTTGGCGGCGGCGTGGTGCTGTTCTCAAAGGGCAAGGAGCTGGCGCTGGTCGAAATGCCGATCGCCGGGCTGATGTCGGACGAACGCGCCGAGATCGTCGCGGCCAAAGCCGAGAAGCTGACCGAGGCGATGCGCAAGATGGGATGTTCCCTGAACAACGCCTATATGCAGCACTCGCTCTTGGCGCTGGTCGTCATCCCGGAGCTGAGGATCTCCGATGTCGGGCTGATCGACGTGACGACGTTCCAGAAGGTCGACCTTTTTATCTGACAGACCGGTTGTCATCCGCCGGTGGCGATGGTCAGCACCTTGAACGGGGTGGTGATGACGACTTCGGCCATGGAGCCGACCGCCTTGCCGATCCCTTGGCCGATATCGTCAAACTCGCCCGGATCGTTCGATCGCAGGGCGGCTGGTGTGCGCAGTCGGTCACCGAGCAATTGCACCAGGATCGGATTGTCCGCGAACTTGGCATGGTTCAAACGGTCACCGCCCTTGGTCTTGGTGAGATCCGCCACGACCACGCCATAGCTGGCGAGGTCGGCCGCGTTGCCGTAGTCGCCGACGCGCGGCTTGTCGCCGGAGATAATGGACGACAGCTTCAGCGCACGGTCATCTCCCGAGAGCAGGATGGCGAACGGCTTGTCGGGTTTGCCGTAGCGGATCATCTGTTTCTTGAAGACGTCGACATCGATGTCGGGCGAAGCGAGGACGACGTAGCCGAGCTTGCCGCCGAGATCGCGGTCGCCGGTGATGGCGAGCTGGCGCAGCGCCTCCATCGTCACCCAGGTGCCCATCGAGTGGGCGATGATGTCGATGCTTTTCACCCGGGTCTTTGCGAGCATTCTGAGCGTCGCCTCGAGGTCGTCGCGCGCGGCGTTGGCGCTTTCCTTGTCATAGATATAGCCGGTGGTCTTGCCGCTCGAAGCCCAGGAAAACAGCACCGGCGTGCCCGGATATTTGGTGTCGTGGGCGATCTGCGTCAGCCGGTAGACGCCATCGTCGAAACCGTTGTTGAAACCGTGCACGAAGACCAGGGCGCGGTCGCCGTTTATGGCGATGTTGGCGCCGACAGCCTTGGCGAATTGCGAGGCGTCGCCATAGTGGACGACGTCGGTGGCGGTGAATTGCTTGGCTGGGTTGGAGTCGGCCGAACCCTTGGCGCGCTCGATGGCGCCGAGCTGGTGCACCTTCGGCACGGTGACGTCGACGCGAGCGTAGCTGGTGGTCAGCGAACGGTCGCCGTCGAACACCTGGCGCGGATCCTTGGTCGCCGGCTGGCGGGTGGTGGCGACGAAGATTTCGTGGGTGGCCGCGATGTCGGAGGCAGGCACCGACACTGTCGTCTTGTTCAGGAGGTCATGCGTGTTCTGGCCGGCGCAGCCGGCGACAGCGAGCGCGAACGCAAGGACGAGGACGGTCTTCCAACGCACGTTCACGCGGGCTCCCGCTGGCGCATGGCGCCGATTTCAATGTCGATAGAGGCAGAGACCGGCCCGGTCCAGTTGAAAATGAGCGGGCCGCGCGGCATTTGCGAACTCACGCGGCGACAGTAGCCGCAGGGCAACAGCCTTATTGTCCGAGCGCGCTGATGCGGTCGGTCACCGTCTGGTCGCTGGCAAAGCCGTCATCCTCGCGCAGCCGCTGGCCGATCATCTTCACCAGTTCGGGATTGTCGGCGAATTTGGTGTGGTTGAAGCTGTCGGTTCCCTTCACCTTGGAGAGATCGACCACGGTGACGCCATAGGCAGCGAGGTCGGCGGCATCCTTGTAGTCGCCGACGCGCGGCCGCGAGCCGGCGATCAGGCCGGAGAGCCTGAGCGCACGGTCATCGTCGGAGAGCAGCAGGATGAACGGCTTGTCGGGCTTGCCGTAGCGGCGCATCTGGCTCTTGAATACGTCGACATCGATGTCGGGCGAGGCCAGCACGACATCGCCGAGCTTGCCGCCGAGATCGCGGTCGCCGGTGATGGCGAGCTGGCGCAGCGTTTCCATGGTGACCCAGGTTCCGAGCGAATGGGCGACGATGTCGATGCGCCGCGCGCCCGACTGCTGCAGCATGCGCAAGGTCACTTCGAGCTGGTCGCGGGCAGCACTCGCACTTTCCTTGTCATAGACATAGTCGGTGGTCTTGGCGCCCGATGCCCAGGAAAACAGCACCGGCGTGCCGGGATAGCCGGAATCATGGACGATCTGGGTCAGGCGGTAGACGGCGTCGTCGAAGCCGGTGTTGTAGCCATGCACGAAGACCATGACGCGGCCGCCGCGCGCGGCGATATCGGCGTTGAGCGCGGCGGAAAATTTCGGCTGCGCATCGTAGCCGACGACCTCGGACGCCATGAAATACTTCGCCGGGTCATTCGATTTGCCGCGCGAGCGGCGCTCGATCTGGCCGGTCTGGTGGATGCCGGGAACGGTGACGTTGACGCGCGCATAGTTCAGCGTCGCCGAACGTTCGCCGTCGAAAACCTTGTTGGGATCGTCGGATTTCTTGCGTGTCGTGGCGATGAAGATCGAGTGATTGCCCGAGATTTCGGTCACCGGCGTGGACATGACGGCGCTGCCGAGCAGTTCCTCGGTTTTGCGGCCGCCGCAGCCCGCCACAAGCAAGGCAAGCGCAAGAATGCAAATCGTCTTCAAACGCACGTCAAAATTCCACTTAAGCCAAAAAGGGCCATCCACCCTCCGCGACATCTCCCGGACAGGCCAAGTGCGGCGGAAGTAAGTCGTGTCCAGCCGAAATGTGATCAGCGCCGGGCGACCGTCATCGCGCTGTTGCGCGAAAGCCAGAATGGTGGCAGGAACGCCGGAATGTTGGAGAAGGGCAGCACTTCGGGCTTCAGCCTTATGCCGAGCACCTCCACCATGAAGGCGCGGCGCGCCTCGATGCGGCGCCAGGCCTCGGGATAGCGGGCGGCGATCTCCTCGCGCAAGGCCTGGTCTGCGAGCGCGATGCCGTCCTCGATGTTGGTGGTGAAATAGATGGTTCCGGTCGCCGGGATGATGTCGACCTGCAGCGCCATGCCCGACCGCAGCTTGATGTCCGACCCGGAAAACACCGGCGAATGCATCCATTCGTCGATATGGATGAGATGGCCGGGATTGAGCGACACGCCGAAGAATGGATCGCCGATGCGGTCATGCACGGCTTTCCATAGGGCACCGCCGGTAACGCCAATGCCGATGGTCTCGTACCAGTCGACGACGGCGGCGAAATAGGGTGCGACCAGTTTGTCGACATAGTCGCTTATCTCGCGCGGCAGTTCCTGCGCACTCTCGACCAGGAAGCCGGCGCGGGCGTTGAGCGAGCCCTGGATACCATAGGCCATGGTGACGGGGTCGGCGCGCTTGATGATATCCAGGCGCGGGCTTGGCAGGCCGTAGGGCGCACGTTTGCCGGCGGACAGCATCGGGTGGCAGCACAAGGGCAGGCCGTTCATGCCCATCAGCTTCGCGGCCTGCAATTCGCTCATGCCGGGCTCGATACCGCTCAGCACATTGCGCAGGCCTTGCGAGGAAAAGGTCGCTGCGAATTCGAAGGCTGCCAGCTGGTCGGCCTCGTTGATGGCGCGCAGACCATCCGTTGGGTTCATCAGAAGGTTGGCGGCGTTGACCACCGCGCCCTTGTCGCCGGCCAGCGCCCGCAGCGTGTCGGCGATGAAGGACGGCAGGTCGAGCGTTGCCTCGCCAAAACCGGCATCGCCGGGCCCGAACGGCTTCCAGCCGATGGCGCCGATCTTTTGGCCGGTCTTTAGGCCGCAGGCGGCAAGCGTGTCGGACAGGGAGGCGGAACGGTCGCGTGGCTGCGCCGGCAGCGAGAAGGTCTGGTAGAGAACGCGCTCATAGGGTCCGTCGCAGATTTCGGCATAGCCCCAGCCCTCATTGCCGACGAGAAGTTTTGGCTGGTTGCCTGGAACGATGACCAGCAGCGTCTCCTCGAAACGCGGGTCGTAACCACTGAGGTAGGCGACATTGGCGGCATGCTCGCGGTCGCCATAGACGGCGAAGGCGTCGAACCCGGCTTCGGCGCCGCGCGCCAGCAGAGTCTCGATGCGCGCTTCATAGGTCCGGCGCGAAAGCAGCGGCATGGTGGTCGGCTCGCCGAATTCAGGAAGCGCGACGGTCTTCAGGGCGACAGCCGAAACAGGCATGAAGATGGCTCCAATGAATTTCTTTCGGCGCATCAAAGCGGCCGCGCCGCATCGGTGGCCGCAAACGGCGAATTGTGCAATAGGCTTGGCATTCCAACCACGTGATCACGGGCGCCATGAACAGTTTCTCCTCCCGCGTCGCCATTGCTGCCGCAGCTATCCGCGAAATCTTTCCCGAAACGCCGCTGCAGGAAAACGACTATCTGTCGAAGAAGACCGGGGCGCGGGTGCTTTTGAAGCGCGAGGATCTTTCGCCGGTGCGCTCCTACAAGATCCGCGGCGCCTTCAATTTCTTCCGCAAGGCGCTGGCCGCCGGCAACGAGGCCGAGCTTTTCGTCTGTGCTTCGGCCGGAAACCATGCGCAAGGCTTCGCCTTCGTATGCCGCCATTTCGGCAAAAAAGGCGTGGTCTTCATGCCGGTGACGACACCGCAGCAGAAGATCGACAAGACGCGGCTGTTCGGCGGCGATTTCGTCGAAATCAGGCTGGTCGGCGATTTCTTCGACGACTGCTACCGTGCCGCCTTCGAATTCACCGAAAGTTCGGGCGCGCATATGGTGCCGCCCTTCGACCACAAGGATATTATCGAGGGGCAGGCCACCGTTGCCTATGAGATCGCCGACCAGATGCCCGGTGCGCGCATGCCCGACATCATCATGCTGCCGGTCGGCGGCGGCGGCCTGGCGGCCGGGGTGACGCACTATTTCGCCGACCAGCAGCGCGAAGCCCGCTACGTCTTCTGCGAGCCTGCCGGGGCGCCGAGCCTGCATGAGAGCCTGGCCAGCGGAAAGCGTATCAAGCTCGCCAATGTCGACAATTTCGTCGATGGCGCGGCGGTGGCCGAGATCGGCCGCGAGCCGTTGCGTTACCTGAAGGAGTTCTCCGCTGACGCCGTCCGTCTGATCCCCGAGAACCGGCTCTGCGCCACCATGATCGAAATGCTCAACATCGAAGGCGTGGTGCTGGAGCCGGCTGGCGCGTTGGCGATCGATGCGCTGAAGGATTTTTCGCGGAAGGAGATCCGCGGCAAGACCATCGTCGCCGTGGTGTCGGGCGGCAATTTCGATTTCGAGCGGCTGCCCGACGTGAAGGAGCGGGCGCTGCGCTTCGAGGGCCTGAAGAAA
This sequence comes from Mesorhizobium caraganae, assembly GCF_016836705.1. GTDB lineage: Bacteria > Pseudomonadota > Alphaproteobacteria > Rhizobiales > Rhizobiaceae > Mesorhizobium > Mesorhizobium caraganae. The sequence continues at coordinate 110,890 of NZ_JAFCGY010000014.1, forward strand.
TACTTCATCATCCGTTTCCCGCAACGGCCGGGCGCGCTGCGCGACTTCCTGGAAATGCTCGGTCCCGACGACGACATTGCCCGCTTCGAATATCTGAAGAAATCGGCGCGCAATTTCGGTTCGGTGCTGATCGGCATCGAAACAAAGGACCGGCGCAATTTCGACCTGCTCAAGGCGAATTTCGAGGCCGAGGGCGTCCACTATCAGGACATCACCGACAACGAGACCCTGGCGGGGTTCATCATATGAGCGCCACGGTCTTTGTTGCGCTGTTTTCCGGCATCAATGTCGGCGGCAACCGGATCGTCAAGATGGCGGAGTTGCGGGCATTCTTCGAGGAACTCGGCTTCACCGACGTCGCCAGCTATGTGCAGAGCGGCAATGTCGTGTTCCGCGCCAAGAAGGGCGATGCCGCCACGCTGGCCAAACAGCTTGAGGCAGCGTTCGAGAAGAAATGGGGCTTTCATTCGCGCATCATGGTGCGCGATCTCGGCTGGTTCGAACGGCTGGTGAGTGAAAATCCCTATCCGGAAGTGGCCGGCGACCCGACCAAGCTTCACGCCTATACGCTGGAGCGCCAGCCGACAGCGGACGAAATCGCCAGGCTTGCCGAAAAGTGCATCGGCCCCGAAAGCTTTGAGGTCAAGGGCGATGTGCTCTACCTCAAGGCGCCCGATGGGCTTGGCAAATCGGTGTTCGCCAATCTTATTCCACGCACGCTAAAAGTGCCCGGCACCGCGCGCAACTGGCGTTCGGTGCTGGCGCTGCTGGAGATGGCCGGCGAAGCCGGTGCAAAATAGAGTTATGCCGGCGCGTGCTTCCAATCGAAGATGAGCTCTTCGCGGAAAGCAAAACGCTTGATGTGGTCGGCAACCACACTTTCCAGGCGCTCCAGCGATCCGCCTTCATCCGTCGACACCGTGATATGCAGCGCTGCCGCATCGGCATCGAGAACCGTGCGGCCGAGCGACAGATCGATGGTGCCATGGTTCGGATCGAACTCGACGGGAAATTTGTGTGCCCAGTGCTTGCACAGCTGCTGCAGATAGCGGCTGGCATAGGCGGTGGTGACATCGACACGGCTGGTCGGCATGAATGAATTCTCCTGGACGGAGCGCTGGCTTTGACTGGCTCGCGCGTCAGGCAGGTAAATAGGTGCGGTCGCCCGAAATGGCAAAGGCGGCCGGCTTGGTCGCGCGGCCGCCTCGCTCAAGATGGCGTGATCGCTACCAGGTGCCGGTGTTGGGCATCGACGCCCACGGCTCGGCCTTGGGCTTGGCAGGTCCCTTCTGCAGCAGCTCGAACGAGATGCCGTCCGGCGACTTGACGAAGGCCATGTTGCCGTCGCGCGGCGGCCGGTTGATGGTGACGCCATTGTCCATCAGATGCTGGCAAGTGGCGTAGATGTCGTCGACCTCATAGGCGAGGTGGCCGAAATTGCGGCCGCCCTTGTAGTCCTCCGGATCCCAATTGTAGGTCAGCTCGATCAGCGGTGCCTTTTCGGTGATGCCGCTCTCTACGTCCTCGGAGGCGGCGAGGAAGATCAGCGTGAAGCGGCCCTGCTCGTTTTCGTAGCGGCGCACTTCCTTCAGGCCGAGCTTGTTGACATAGAAATCGAGCGAGACATCGACGTCGGCGACACGGACCATTGTGTGGAGGTAGCGCATAGGATTTCCTCGGGGATGTTTGGGTTGCGAGGCAACATAGGGTCCACCCCGCCGAAGGGCAACGAGGATCGGACCGAAAAAGCGGTGGCCGGTTTTGGAAAAGTCAGATTGCTCTGACAAAACCGTCGGGCGCCAAGTGGTTGCCGATTCCGGCAAAATCCTGCGCAAATTGCCGACCGGTTGATGGCCTGGACAGACCGTCATTGCGGCCGGCAGCAACGCCGGCAAACAACAAATCAGCTATTCTTGTATCCAACCGTGAAAAAAGGCACGGCAGGTCTTGCACACCCGGGAAGCGGCGGTGTTAATCTGATGTCAAGAATCACTTGCGGTTTTGTTGAAAAAAAGGGGGCGTTCTTATGGGGGATAGAGCCTCTTTCACGAGGCGGGATGAGAACCTTGACGACGCCCCGCAGCGCGACAGTGGCGGCGATACCGCCGATCTGGTCGAAATCGCCGGCGCCATCAAATGGTTCGACGTGGCCAAGGGCTACGGCTTCATCCTTCCCGATGACGGTTCTTCGGGCGACATCCTCCTCCATGTGACCTGTCTGCGAAAGGACGGTTTCCAGACGGCATTGGAGGGCGCGCGTGTCGTGTGCCTCGTCAAGCACGGCGACCGCGGCTTGCAGGCGTTCCGGGTGCTGTCCATGGACACCACCACCGCGATCCATCCGGCCGAGATGCAGGAACAGCGCACCCATGTGTCGGTGACGCCGGAAAGCGGTCTCGAACGGGCGCTGGTGAAGTGGTTCAACCGCACCAAGGGCTTCGGCTTCCTGACCAGGGGCGAGGGCACCGAGGATATCTTCGTCCATATGGAGACGCTGCGCCGCTACGGCATCACCGAACTCAGGCCCGGGCAGGTTGTTCTGGTGCGTTTCGGACGCGGTGACAAAGGCCTTATGGCTGCCGAGATTCACCCCGATATGGGCACCTTGCCGGTCGCGCATTAGGACGCGAGCCACCCCGACGAATTCGGGACGGCTCTCTTTCCTTGTTTTCTTGGTTTCACCACGATCTTATCCGAATACCTGGGACCACTTTTCGGGATCATGGTTTCCGGTCGAGGATTTCAGATGGCGCACAGGAACTGGCTGACAGCAGGCGCGCTCTGCGTCATCGTTGCCGTGGCCGCCGGCGCCTACTTCTATTCGGGGCGGCCGACCGCATCCCAGCAGGCTCCCGCCGGCGACAGCCAGGCGATGATCCTTCCCGTCGATCCGACACCGCTGGTGGTGGCGACGAAAGGCGGAGACAAATCCTTCACCATCGAAGTCGCGAACACCGAAGCGGAGCGCGAGGCCGGCCTGATGTATCGCCAGCACATGGCGGACGATCATGGCATGCTGTTCGTCTTCGAGATGCAGAAGCAGGTCGGCTTCTGGATGCGCAACACGCCGATGTCGCTGGACCTGATCTTTGTCGGCCAGGACGGCAAGATCCGGGCGGTCAAGCATGGCGAGCCGTTCTCCGATGCGGTCATTTCGCCAGGTGTTCCGGTGCGCTTCGTACTCGAGCTCAAGGCCGGCACCGCCGCCAAAAACGGCATCGAATATGGCGATCTGCTGCGCCATCCGGCCGTTGGCACGGTGCCCGGGCCTGGAATGCCGCCGGCGGACAAGGGCGATTCGCCCACGCCCGGCGCCGGCTGAGCGGCGTCGATGCAGTTCTTTTCGCATGACGGGTTCGATCTCGCCTTCCTCGACCGCCAGCCGGCGTCGGGTAAGGGCGATCCGGTGCTGATGATCCACGGCTTTGCCTCCAGCCATTATGTCAACTGGGTATCGCCGGGCTGGTTCAAGACGCTGAACGACGCCGGCTACCGCGCCATCGCCTTCGACAATCGCGGCCATGGCTCGTCGTCGAAGAGCTATGACGAGGCCGACTACACGCCGGCCAAAATGGCCTCGGATGCGGCAGCGCTGCTCGACCATCTCGGCATCGTCCGTGCGCATGTCATGGGCTATTCGATGGGCGCGCGCATCTCGGCGTTCCTGGCGCTGTCCCATCCGGACAAGGTGGCGACGCTGGTCTTCGGCGGCCTAGGCATCGGCATGGTCGACGGCGTCGGCGACTGGGACCCGATCGCTGAAGCGCTGCTGGCAGATGATCCGGCCGCCACCAGCCATCCGCGCGGCCGCTCGTTTCGCGCCTTCGCCGACCAGACACGCAGCGACCGCCTGGCGCTGGCGGCCTGCATCGCAAAGTCGCGTGAACTGCTCAGCGAAGATGACATGACGCGCATCGCCCAACCGACGCTGATTGCGGTGGGGACGACAGACGATATTGGCGGTTCGCCCGATGAACTTGCCGCACTGATGCCCAATGCCAGGGCGTTTCACATCGAGGGCCGCGACCATATGCTGGCCGTCGGCGACAAGACCTTCAAGCAACGCGTGTTGGAGTTTTATGCCGAAAATCCGCTCTGAGGCGGACCGCAAGGGGGCAATGTGGTGCAATCGGGAAGGGGCACGGCCGCCGTTCCAGGCGAGATCGTGCAGACAAAGCTCGGCAAACGTTCCGTTATACTGGCGCTGGCTGCCTTTGCTGCCGGAGCGGCTGCGATCGCCATCATGGTGGCGATGCCGAGCGACGCATCGCAGCTTACGCAGGGCGTTGCGACGGGCTTCTTCATGCTGGTGTTTCTGCTGGCAGCCCCGGTGGCGCATGTCGCCGGCGTGGTCTTCGGCGTGATGGCGTTGGCGCACTCCAACGACAGTCGCGGGCTTGGGCTGCTGGGGATTGTCCTGAACGGGCTGTCGGTGGCGGGTGGGCTGGCGCTGCTGGCGGCAATGGCATCGACGATCGGCGCTTTTACGTGATTGCGCGCGAGCTGCCGCCTTGCTGCTTTTCGCGGTACTGGTGCCGCTTTGGTTGATCTTCTCGTCACCTACATGGAAATGCGCCAGGCCGATCCGGCGCCTGCCCGCGTCAAGCCGGCGGCCGGCGCCTCGGTTGCGCTGGAGAGGCTGGACTGCGCCAGTTACATCAGCCTCTACCGCGCCGTCGGCGAGCCTGTGCAGTGGGACCAGCGGCTGCGCATGGCGGCTGACGACCTCGAGCGCCTGCTGGCGCTACCGTCAACACATATCCATGTGCTGCGCGTTGGAGGCGAGGCAGCCGGGCTGTGCGAATTCAACGGCGTCGGCGAGCCTGACGTCGAGCTGGTCCATTTCGGACTGGTTCCCGCTTTCCAGGGCCGCAGGCTCGGGCCGTTCCTGCTCGACCGGGCGCTTCGCGCCGTCTGGTCGCATGCGCCGCAAAGGGTCTGGCTTCATACGGACACCTATGACCATCCGGCCGCGCAATCGGTCTATGGGCGGGCGGGTTTCAAGGCTTACGCGCAACGCGTGGAGACATTTCCCGACTAATGCTGCGACCGCGATCAGCCGGTCAGAGCTTCGATCGAGCGCGCGATGTTTTGCCTCGCCTGCGGTTCGAACCGCTGCCGGAATTCATCGGTGTGGAAGATGTTTTCGCGGGCGAGAAAACTCTTCAGGACAGCGCTGCGGCCGGCGCGCCACATCGGCTCCTCGACCCAGGCATATTCCCGTCGGACCGCGCGCTCATAAGCGTCGAACGCATCCGGCTCGGCGCCCAGGATCGACAGATCCATGTCGAGGAAGAGGCTGGCGTCGCGTATTGCCGCTGCATCGTCGAAGGACGGCAGCTGGTGCGTTGACGTGGCGAGGATCATCGCAGCGATGCGGCTCAACCGTTCCGCATCGGTGCGTCCAGCCAGGTCTTTCTCGGCAAGGGCCGCACTTTGCGCCTCATTGTCCTTGGCCTTGCTGTCATAGATGGCGTCGTGGAACCAGATTGCCGCTTCGACGGCTTCGGGGTCGTGCAGCAATGCGCGATAGTCCTCGGCCAGCGCCAGCATCGCCTCGATATGTCCAAGGTTATGGTAGTGGCGGTCTTCGGCCCGATAGAGCTCGGAGAGTTGCCGCTTCAGCGGTTCGTCGATCAAGGGCCGGTCTTTCAAGTTTGTCATCCGCCCAGTTAACCGATCTCAGCCCCTCGGAGTCAAAACCAATCATTTCAAACCTTGCACTGGCAGGGGCTCTGGGGAATGTTGCCATTCCATTCAACCAGGAGGCTGCCATGACGAATACCTTGCCGGGGACGATCGACATGAAGCTGGAGGCCGTCATCATTGCAGTTGCGGATGCCGAGCGGTCCAAGCGGTTTTATGGTGGTCTCGGTTGGCGGCTCGACGCCGACTTCGTCGTCGGCGATGCGTTCCGGGTGGTGCAGTTCACGCCACCGGGTTCGCCATGCTCGATCCATTTCGGCAAGGGTCTGACGACAGCCGCGCCAGGCTCGGCCAAGGGACTTTATCTCGTCGTATCCGATATCGTGGCGGCGCATGCCGAACTCGTGGCGCGCGGCGTCGAGGCGAGCGAGGTGTTCCACCGCACCGGCCCCGGGCAGCCGCCGATCAGCGGCAGGCATCCGGAAGGGCGCAGCTATTCCACCTATGCCACGTTCAGCGATCCGGACGGCAACAGCTTCATCCTGCAGGAAATCACCCAGCGTTTGCCCGGCCGCGTGGACGCCAGCGACACGATATTCACCTCGTCGGGCGAACTTGCCGCGGCACTGCGACGCGCGGCGGCGGCACATGGCGAGCACGAGAAGCGGACCGGCGGGAAGCACGATGTGAACTGGCCCGACTGGTATGCCGAATATATGGTGGCGGAACAGGCCGGAAAACCGCTGCCGACCTGAAAGGCGCTTTTGACTCGCCCAGCCAGATCGCTGAACCTTCCTGACGGACAGATGCGGAGGCCAGTTTTTCCGTTCCCGGCGATCAAGGGTTCGTTTTCCATTGCGGCTTGAATCTGCGTGAACCAAATCCATTTGATCAGTGACTAAGGAAAATTGAGTTCAATCCTGCTATGATCTGGCTTATATGTCCCGCCAGATAACAGCCGGCAGGCCGGAGACGTCGATGAACAGCATTACGATTGCCCGCCCCACAATGGTGCAGCCGGTCGATCCGATCTGGCGCTCGATCCGCGACGAAGCGATGGAAGCGGTCAACCGCGACCCGCTTCTGGCGGCGTTCCTCTATTCGACCATCCTCAACCAGGAAAGTCTGGAAGAAGCGGTCATCCACCGGCTGGCCGAGCGGCTTGCCCACCAGGACATCGGTTCCGACCTCATCCGCCAGACCTTCAAGTCGATGCTGGCCGACGACAAGGAATGGTCGTCGATCGTGCGTGTCGACATCCAGGCCTATTACGACCGCGATCCGGCCTGCGACCGCTTCATCATGCCGGTGCTCTATTTCAAGGGTTTCCACGCCATCCAGACGCACAGGCTGGCGCATTGGCTGTGGAATCAGGGCCGCAAGGATTTTGCGCTCTATCTGCAGAGCCGCTCCTCCTCGGTGTTCCAGACCGACATCAACCCGGCCGCCCGCATCGGCAAGGGCATCTTCATCGACCACGCCACCGGCCTCGTCGTCGGCGAGACGGCTGTGATCGAGGACGATGTGTCGATCCTGCACGGCGTGACGCTGGGCGGCACCGGCAAGGCTGGCGGCGACCGTCACCCGAAGATCCGTTACGGCGTGCTGATCGGCGCCGGCGCCAAGATCCTCGGCAACATCGAGGTCGGCCATTGCTCGAAGATCGCGGCAGGCTCGGTGGTGCTGTCGCCGGTGCCGCACAACAAGACGGTTGCCGGCGTGCCGGCCCGCGTCGTCGGCGAGACCGGCTGCGACCAGCCTTCGCGCCAGATGGACCAGCTTTTGCCGTCGCAGTCGATGGACCAGGTCGTCAGCTTCGACATCTGATTTGCACGATCCGGTGTGCCGGGCTGAAGTCCGGCTGCCGGCGCTGTTGCCCCTTAACTTCGCGTTCTATCCAGCCGGCTTGCCTTTACATCGCCATTGTCGACGTGCCAGAAGCGCGTTCCAACGAGCAAGCCCGACGATCGGAGAAGACTTTTGAAGCCGGACGAAATCAGAAAGCTGGACGCCTATTTCAAGCGCGTCTTCCAGAATCCCAAACTCGAAGTGAAGGCGCGGCCGCGCAAGGAAGATTCGGCCGAGGTCTATGTCGGCGACGAGTTCCTCGGCATCGTCTTCAAGGACGAGGACGACGGCGATTACAATTTCTCGATGGCGATCCTCGACATCGATCTGGCCTGAGCCCAGAAGGCTACAGACTTCGGCGATTGGCGGCAGCAAGCCGCACCATCGTCATCCCAGGGCGAAGCAGCCGCGCAGCGGCGTTGCGGAGACCCTGGGATCCATGCCGGGGCATCGGCCCAGGACGCGGCGGTCCATAACTGCCTCTGCACTCCTCATCAGTAAATTCTGCAAGCGCTGCGTCGCCTGAAGGGCACGGAATGGATGCTCGGGGCTGCGCGATCGTTTCGCGTCCGCTCCGCCCGTGGATGACGAAGGGTCGCTATCTCGCGGCCTTGAGGACGCGCGTGGCCTCGGCGACGATTGCCGCGTCAAGCGTCGGCCAGTTGCCCAGAAGTTCCCGGGGAAAGCGGTAGGTCAGGCTGAGGCTGTCGCCGACCTGAATGTCGCGCTCGCAGGGCGCCAGCGATTCCTCGGCACTTGGTCCGCTCAGGCAGCGGGCGACGAACGGATCCTTGCCGGCGCGGCCGGCAGCCGCAAGCACCTCGTTGAGATAACCTGATTTTTCGCTGAAGCCGTAAATCATCGTGCCGCCGGGGCCGGGCGTTCCGGGCTGGCTGATCAGCGCGCTGTAGATCGGTGCGAAACGGCCGCTCATGTCGCGCGACATCATCTGCGGTTCGAACGATAGGAAGATGATGTTTTTGGCCGTTCCCGTGTGGTTGAAGTCGTCGCGGGCGGCTTCGCTGTAACCTTCCATCTGGGGATAGCGCAGATAGAGGTCGAGGCGCGAAGCGATGCCGTCGCGGCGCGCCTGCAGAAAGCGGATGGCGTTGGCCGGCACGGCAATGACATTGTTGCCGATCACCACCCGGTGGACCGTGGTGTCGTCGGTATAGCCGGCCATGGCGATCGAGCGGCCGAACCATTTGCCGCCAAGGCTGATCGCCAGCGATAGCAGTGCCAGTGCCGCAAAGGCATAAAACACCCGCTTCATCAGCACGGAATCGACGACGTTGAATTCTTCGGCGGTCGCTGCCTGCTTCATCGCAATCCCCATAATCGCCGCTCCTGTCCTTGGACGGCACACATGCCGCGGCATGGCTCTTGCTGCGCGGCTGTCGGATGCGACTGTGCGATTTCATGGTAAACGGAGGGTAAAGATGAGCCTGCTGCTGCCCGTTCTCTTCGCTTTTGCCGTCGGGCTCACCGCCTGCGGGCTTGCCGGATCCGTGATGGAATTGGCGGCGGGCCGCCGGCTTGCCTTTGCCGAGCCCTATGTGTCGCCGGCGCATATCCTTCGCTCGCTGGCAGCGACCGCTTGCGCCGGGCCGTTGATGCTGGCCAACGATGCGCTGGATGCGCGGCGCCAAGGCCGCATTTCGACGCTGATGCTGATGTCCTGCGGCTGCACCGTGATGGCCTGGGCGCTGGCGCTGGGCATCGTTCTGATCGCCATTGCCTCGTGGGGCGTCGGCTCACCTGGAGCAGTTCAGCTTCTGGTGGAGTCGCTGGCCCGGTATTTGTCTTGAACGGAAAACCGGCACGCGGTTTTCCTTGGATTGTTTTAGGGTTCGTTGCGGCCTGAGACGAATCGGAGACTGAAATGCCGACCTACGCGATCGACGGAAAGGCGCCCCGTTTCGAGGATGCCGACAGCAACTGGATTGCGCCGGACGCCACGTTGATCGGCGACATCAAGGTCGGCCGCAATGCCGGATTCTGGTTCGGCGTGGTCATCCGCGGTGATAATGAGCCGATCGTCATCGGCGCCGACAGCAATGTCCAGGAGCACACGGTGATGCACACCGACCCCGGCTTTCCCCTGACAATCGGCCAGGGCTGCACCATCGGCCACCGCGCTTTGTTGCATGGCTGCACGATCGGCGACAACAGCCTGATCGGCATGGGTGCCATCGTGCTCAACGGCGCCAGGATCGGCAAAAACTCGCTGGTCGGCGCCGGCGCGCTGGTCACCGAAGGCAAGGAATTCCCCGATAATTGCCTGATCGTCGGCTCGCCAGCGCGGGTGATCAGGCCGCTGGACGAAGCCGCAATCGCCAGGCTGCGCGCCTCGGCCGCGCACTATGTCGCCAACGGCAAGCGGTTCAAGGCCGGGCTGAAAGAGACGTAAGGCCAGCCGGACAATCCGTATCGCCGACAGTTCCATCGCAGTCCAACTTACCGTCTGTTGGAGCCAGGCCCTGCCATTGCATCACGCAGCAATGAAGCGCCGGCCTCAAAGCCGGCATTGTCGGCTTCCTCGAGGGGCGTCGTATAGTCATCAATCCGTGTTTCGAGCGCCGGGTCGGCGCCTGCCGCCAAAAGCAGGCGGATCGCCTCGACACTGCGGATCGCCACCGCATAGTGAAGCGGCGTCCAGTCGTTCACCCCCCGCATGTCGGGGTCGGCGCCGCCGTCGATCAGCATCTGGACGATTTCCAGTCTATCGGTTCGGTCGGTGGACAGCGCGGCAATGATTGCCGGGAACCCGCCATGATCCTGGTAATTCGGATTTGAGCCGGCATCCAGCAACGTCGAGATGAACCCGGCCGGGCTCCAATAAATCGCATATTCCAGCGGATGCCCGAGGCCGAGCTCGAACGGCATGTGTTCATCGAACCAGCGGGGCGAGCCGCCCAATGCTACGCCGAGCCCCTGGAAATCGCCGGCCTTAAAGGCATCGTCGATCGCCTTGAACAGGCGATGGCGCTCGCACCGATCTTCCGGGATTTCCAACATCGCCGTGACCCAGGGGGTGAGACCAACGGGATATAGTGCCTCGATGTCCTGCCCGTGGAAAGGCGGTCGTCTGATGCGCCTGGCGGGTCGATGGGGAGGAGCCGACTGTGCGCGGTCCTTACAAGAGACGGATTGACGTTTAGCCGCTGCCGTAGTTCCCTGTTGCGGGGGATATGACGTATCTGAGAAATCCTGAGTATCGTGCGTGGGTGCGCCGCCAGTTGGCTAAGAGCCAAGGCGGGAAATGTTGCTATTGCAAGCGCTCGTTCACGACGAGCGGCTCGACCCGCCTCACCATTGAACACAAGAAGGCTCGAATGGATGGCGGCTCTGACGATCTGAGCAACCTTGCGGCCGCTTGCTTCCATTGCAATCAACATCGCGGCCTACAAAAGAACCGTGCCCGGCAAAAAAGCGCAACGACAATTTCAAACTGACCCACTACCCAAAATTGACATCGCAGACCTCTTGGCCGCTTATTGTTGCAACTGGAACATGGCCGTCAATGAATAATCCAGTAGCGGAGGTAGCTTAATTGCATGCCACCCGAGTTTGTCGAGCTAATCGCGAAACCTGTTCTGCCAATCGCCATTCTCCTTGCGGGCGTTCTTGCTGGCATGGCCTTAGAGCGTTTCGTGTCAAGAATGCGAAGGCAAGCATGGAGGAAAAGAAACCGATGGCGGTGGGAGCGTAAGTGCGTGCAGGCCACCATTAGGAATGAATCGCGGCCGCTGAAGCCGGATGTGGCTACTCCGAAACAAGTCGACGCTGCCGATCAATTGCGCATCGTCTTGAGGGCGAAGTTCACGGCTCAAGCACTTCTCAATAAGAGTGAAGCGCGCGTCTTCAAGGAACTCGACCGCATGGTTATCAGCTGTAATCCGGCATGGCAGGTCATGGCGCAAGTGTCTTTGGGAGAAATTCTGCGCAGTAAGGACGCGGACGCCTACAGTTGCATCAACTCGAAACGCGTTGACCTACTTCTTGTGGACGAGAACTGTTTGCCTCGACATGCATTAGAATACCAAGGTCATGCGCATCATCAGAGTACGGCAGCAGCGCGTGATGCGGTCAAAAAGGAAGCATTGCGAATAGCAGGCATCAGTTATCATGAGATTGTCGGCGGCCACACGACACCTTCCGAACTCAGGCGACTGGTTGAGAAGCTCGTGGAGAAGCCCACGGCGGCGCAATAGCTAGCCTTATATTTGCGGCGTGCTGGTCCGTCTCGGGTGCGATCAAAACTGCTGCCTTCTACCTTGCGCCAGAAATGGCGGAGCCGGCCCGGGGACGGGGCCGGCTCCTAAAACCCGGTCGTTGGGGACGGGGAGGGTGGGGACTCGACCGGGCTTTCTCGTCGCGTCCTGAGCGGACGTATCTCTTGTTTGCGCTGCCTTTAGCGGACGCGTTTTATCGTTTCCGCGTCCTAGCGGACGCTGGCAACCGCGTCGGCGCGGCCGTCATTGATCGTTACCCAGACGCCGGAATTCGTGTCGGACTGGCGCTTCAGATAGGTGTAGTCGGTGTCGGTCCAGGACAGCACCTTGGACTCCAGATTGTCGAGGATGAACTCGCCAAGACTGGTGCGCACGGTCAGCACCGCATGGCCGTCGCCATTTGGCTGGCGCGCAACCGTCATCAGCAGATTGCCGGCCGGAACGCCGAGCGCCATCAATTCGCGGCGCTTCTCCAGCGCATAGTCCTCGCAGTCGCCGAAGCCGCTGTCAGGGTAGGACCAGACCTCTTCCTTGCCCCACATTTCCATGTCGGTGCGCGGCACGATCCGGGTGTTGACCGAATTGTTGACGCTGACGATCGCCGCCCACAGCTTGCGGGTCAGCTCGACCGGCGCCTGCTTGGGCGTCCGCTGCGTGCATTCCTGCGGCAGCTTCTGACAGAATTCGTAGTGACCGACGGGCTGTGTGGTGCGGCCGCCAGTGTGCATGTAGGCCGGTCCCGCTGCTTGCGCCGTTCCCCAAGCGGAAAGCTGCATCGCCATTGCCAAGAGCAACAGCTTGCCCCACGTCTTCGCCATTTGGTCAGTCTCCCCGTTTGAGGGAACAATGACACGGGTCGATTTATTTCACGCAAAAACCCGAAGTAGACATTGAGTAAAACCCCAATAGAATAAGCGTAAAATTTGATCTATTTTAATATAAAATCGTTCAGACACGGACGCAAAAGTCGGAGCTTTTGCAATGCGGTCGCTGGCCACAGACGGGATTTCAGGCGCGGTCCACATGCTTGCGTGCCGAGGCGGGATGCCGGGCAACAAAAAACCGGCCGCGAAGGCCGGTTCGTTTTTTACTGCGTGTTTGCCGATCGTTCAGGCGCGCGGGGCGTTGAACTCGGAATCGAGCGTTTCCGGGCGCTGGATGACAGCAAATTCGATGGCGACGCCGTCCTCGAAATGACGCACCACCTGGCCGCGCATGGTTCCAAGCATCACCTGGATGCCGATCGCCGGCTTGACGTCGATCTCGACCGCCGCGCCCGACAGGGACAGGTCGACAATGCGGCACTGATACTGGCGCCCATCGGTGAGTTGCAGCACGCTGGTCGGGTTGCGCGGCGCCACGCGTTCGTGGCGGCGATCTTCCGGCAGGTCGAGTTCATGCTTGTTGGCAAGCCAGGTCAGCTGCGCGGCAAGCTTGTCCTTCTTGCGGTCCGAGGCAATGACGGTCATGGCAAAGCCGTCCTGCGAGGTGCGCGTCACCACGCCCTCGATGCGGCCGATATGATCGATATAGGCAATGACTTTTTCGCCCGGCATGCCGACGCGCTCGGTGCGCAGCGCGACATTGCCCGGCGACATGTCGACCACCTGGCACGGGTGTTCGGTGCGGTCTTCCAGCATGAAGCGCCCGTAGATCTTGACCCGGACGCGCTGAAAGTTACGCCTTTCGGCGCGGGACGGCGCATATTCGACCGCCGCTGACCTCATGACTGCCTACACCCCGTTGGCATTCCCGCGTCGTGCGTGGAACTTCACGCCGAAACGCTACAGCAAATCAGGTTAACAAAGGGGAAAAGCGGGCTGCCGATACTTAAGGTCGGGGCCTGGATTTGAGCCTAAAGCGCCTCGCGTTTGATCGGATTCAGGCGACATGCATTATTCACCACGCCCTCCCTCGAACACGACGAGGTGGCGGATGCGCCGGGACCGACCGAGCGCCGAGATGGTCTCCGGCGCTTCGAGCTCGGTGGGAGCCAGCGAAGGAACGGATATTTCCGGCCGGTTTTTCAAGAACATCGGTTCCTTGTCGGGATCGATGACACGGATGGCATCGATCAAGGCGTCGGTGATCGGGTCTGCGCCCAGCCAGAACGGCTTTTCGACGGCGCTGACGACGCCGAGGCAGCGCGGGTTCTCGACACCGCCGTCGAGCGGCAGGGCAAGCAGTTCGAAGCGGTTCGAACGGCCGTTGCGGCTGAACCCCTCATAGGTGATGAGCACCACGGATTTCTGCTCGAAGACGCCGTGAATGAGCCGCGACACCAGCCGCTGGTCCTTTTCGCGCCACAGCGACGGGAAGGAAAAGCCCTTGAGTTCGCGGCCATAGCCGGCGCAAAGCCTGGTGCCGGCAAGCCGGAACACCGCTTCGCCGCGCGTGTCCCTTTCCAGGATGAATGTATCGGCCAAAAGCGCCTTGATGTCGGCGGGTTCGACTTCCGATCGCTTCGGGGCAGGGCGCCCATCACGCAGCCGGTTCCAATATTGGAACAGCGTGATTGATCCGTTCTGGTTCATGCTATGCGGCTCCGCGCGATCTGTCTTTTGGTGTCCCATCGGTGAACAGAAAGGGCGCTCTCCGATGACCTACATGCGGTGCCTCGCAGGATGCGTGCCAGCGTCGTTAACACTTGTTCACGGGTCGGGGACGTTAAGGTTAACAAGTGGTTTACGTTGCGCGCGCGAGACCGCCATGGCACAGCAAAACCACTTTAGAAGCGGTCGTTTCGCGACGATCGGCAGCACTTCAGTCAAGAGTTTTTAGGGGGAGCAGGGGCTCGACCGGCCGTTCAAGGGAAACCTTGGACGGCTTCTTTTTGATTCGCGCCCGGTGATTCGCGCCCTTCGAAAACGGTCGAGGGTCTCGACGCCAAGCTTCCTGCCGTCGGCGAGCGATGAACGCGCCGCCACCAGCTGGATCCCTCCAACTGATCCCTTCTCCCCCGCTTGCGGCCAGGGATATCGTCGGGAGGGTGGGCTACCTGTTCCCTGGCCTAACCGCCACTGATTGCCGTTAGGATAAAAACCTCGGTGCCGGGCGCGAGCCCGGTTTCCAGGGTTGCCTTCTCGCCATCGACGAAAACGTTCATATGGCGGCGGATGGCAGGGCGGGAATCGCACATCCGGTCGCGCATGCCGGGCCAGAGCGCGTCCAACCCGTCGATCATTTCCTTCACAGTCGAGGCCGGCAGTTCGACCCGGCGCGGCGCGCCAGGAAACAGGTCGATGAGCACACCCGGGAGCCGCGCGATGACATGGTGCACACTGCGGGCGGGGTTGTTCGACATTTTCCCTACTCCACCACCATCGTCTCGACGGACAGAATCGTGGGCAGATGCTGAGCGATCTCCGACCAGTTTTCGCCTTCGTTGGCACTGGCAAAGAGCGAGCCGCCGCTGGTGCCGAAATAGACTCCGGCCGGCTCGAGGCTGTCGGTCGCCATAGCCTGCCGCAACACGCCCGCATAGCAGTTCTCCTGCGGCAGACCCTTGCGCTCGTCGAGCCATGTGGCTCCCGCATCCTCCGTCTTCCAGACCGCCGCCTTCGCGTCCGGCACGTAACGGCCGGCGCTGTCGCCGTTGAGCGGCAGAAGGAAGAGCGTGTCGGGGTCGCGCGGATGCGTGGCCGCGGGAAAACCGAAGGTCGAGGGAAGGCCCTTCTCGATGCTCTGCCAGTTCTTGCCGCCATCGTCGGAGCGGTACATGCCGCAATGGTTCTGCTGGTAGAGCCGGTCGGGCTTGCCGGGCGCCATCACCAGACAGTGTACGCACTGGCCGAATTCTGGATAGTTTTGTCCTTCGGGCAGGAAGTCGGCGCGGGTGCCACGGTTGCGCGGCTCCCACGTCTTGCCGCCGTCCCAGGTGTAGAACACGCCTGCGGACGAGATGCCCACCCAGATCTGCTCCTCGTCTGCGGGGTGCGTGACGATGGAATGGAGGATGAGGCCCGCGCCACCTGGGTTCCAGTCCTTGCGGCTCGGGTGATGCTGCAGGCCCTCGATGTGGCTCCACGTGGCCCCGCCGTCGTCGGAGCGAAACAGGCCGGCCGGCTGCACGCCGGCATAGAGGCTGCCGTTGCGCTTGGCGAGGCTCCATACCGCCTTGATCGGTTCGTCGCCAGCCGCATAGGCCAGACCCTCGCTGGAATGCGTCCAGGTCTGGCCAAGGTCGTCCGACTTCCAGACCGCCGGACCGAACCATTCGTTGCCGCCGGCGCCGTAGATCGCGCCGGTCTCGGGGTCGCCGACGACATGGT
Source organism: Mesorhizobium caraganae (assembly GCF_016836705.1). Lineage (GTDB taxonomy): Bacteria > Pseudomonadota > Alphaproteobacteria > Rhizobiales > Rhizobiaceae > Mesorhizobium > Mesorhizobium caraganae. The sequence goes on from NZ_JAFCGY010000014.1 coordinate 126,890, forward strand.
TCATCGGCCAGTGCTCGCAGAACGGACCGCGCAGCTTCCACGACCCGCGCTTGCCATCGCTCTCGGCGATGAAGGCGCCTTTTTTCGTGCCGATAAGCACGAGGATTTTTTCTGGCATTTTCTCCTCCCGATTGCGTCGCTTTCACCAAGGACGGCGGAGCGCGGGCCTAGCCGACAGGGCCAACGATTTTTTTCAGTCTAAACCCGTCGAGGCCAAGGTGAGAAGATCTGCCGCCTCCTTGGCTCTGGCATCGGGGACAGCGCGATCTGTGCTGTCATCACCTGACGCCGGGCTGGAAAGCGTCATGCGAGGTGTCAGAGGATGCAGGGCAGTTTCAACCGAAGCATCCTTGCTCTAAAGCTCGCGGAACGAATCCCGGACCCAAGTGAATGAGCGAACCGACAAGCCCCGCCGAGACCGAAGAGCCGCCGCCGCCGCGCCGCGAGCCGGTGTTCAACCTGCCGCCGGTGGTGCTGGCGACAATCGGCATCTGCGTGGCCGTCTTCCTGCTGCAGCAATATGTGCTGACCGAAGACCAGCAGATAACATTGCTCACCGACGGGGCCTTCATTCCCGTCCTCTACACCGGCCAATACGGCTTCGACTGGTTCCTCTTCAGCCGTCCTTTCACCTATGCCTTCATGCATGGCGGCCTTGCCCACATTGCCATCAACATGGTTGCGCTGGCCGCCTTCGGTTCGCCGCTGGCCAACCGTCTCGGCTGGCTTTGGTTCGCGTTGTTTTTCGCCGTTACCGGCTTGGCCGCGGTGGTGCTGTTCTGGGCGGTCCATCCATTCGGAGAGGCGCCGCTGGTCGGCGCCTCGGGTGCGATATCGGGCATGATGGGTGCTGCGGCGCGTTTCGGGTTCCGTACCGACCGCTCGTCCGGCAGGGCTGCCTTTGCCGGTCCCGTGCTGCCGATCGCAATCGTTCTGCGGATGCGCGGCGTCGTCAATTTTCTTGGCGCCTGGATGATCATCAATCTCGTCACCGGCCTCTATGGTCTCGGGCTCGGCGAGCCCGGCCAGATCGCCTGGGAGGCGCATATTGGCGGGCTTGTCGCCGGTTTCTTCGGATTGCGCTGGTTCGACCGGCGCTGGCAGGCGCCTGAAGGGGAAATCCCCGAGGACCAGAGCACTCCCGACTAGCGCACCCCACTGGCGCACTTGAAAAGGAACCGATCACGGCGCACGATGTTCACTCTTATGTGAAGCCGGCCAGGGCGGGAGCTGGCTAGGCAAGCAGCAGGAGGAGGACGCCATGACGGTTAAGGCAATTCTCGAAAAAAAAGGCCATGACGTGTTCACGCTCGGGCCGAATGAAAAGCTGAGCGAAGCCATTCGAATCCTGGTCGACCACAAGATCGGCGCACTGGTCATCACCAATGGCGATCGCAAGATCGTCGGTATCCTTTCCGAGCGCGACATCGTGCGGGTGCTTGCCAAGGAAGGCGCTGCCGCACTTGACATCGCAGTGCGCTCGGCGATGACGCCGAAAGTGAAGATCTGCAACGAGAACCACACGGTCAACGAGGTGATGGAGATTATGACCAAAGGCCGGTTCCGCCATCTGCCGGTGGAAAAGGACGGGATGCTCGACGGCATCGTGTCGATCGGCGACGTGGTCAAGCGCCGCATCGAGGATGTCGAGCGCGAGGCTGAAGAGATCCGGGCCTATATCGCAACGGCTTGACTCGACGAAGAATCCGCCGACCGGAAGACCGGCCGGCGGTATTTTACTCTATCGGTTGTCGAGTTCGGAGCGGACGAGTTGCAGTCCGCGCCTTGTGTTTCGGTAGGGGCCGCCATCGCAAGATGAAACCGCCTTCCTTCGCCTCAGTTTTCGAAACAGATCGAGATCGACGCCTGGATAGTGCCCTGCCTCGCTACGAGGTCAGGGCCTTACCGGGACTGAGCGTAAGTGGACATCCACTCTCCATTGGGATGGGCGTCCTATAGGCGAAAGTGGCGGAAAAGGCCAGACCGCGGCTTTGGCCTTGTCTCTTTTGGCGGTTTGCACTAGCGAAGTTTCACATCCAAATATGCGTCTCATGCATATCCGAGAATTCTAGGTACGCAGGCCACCATGACCCTCATCGATACCCGCACGCCCGACGCCAAGCGCCTGATCTCCGGCGCCACCGGCGATTGGGAAATCATCATTGGTCTCGAAGTGCACGCGCAGGTCATCTCGGAAGCAAAATTGTTTTCCGGCGCTTCGACCGCTTTCGGTGCGGCCCCCAACGGCAATGTCAGCCTGGTCGATGCGGCCATGCCGGGCATGCTGCCGGTGATCAACGAGGAATGCGTCAAGCAGGCGATCCGCACAGGTCTCGGGCTGAAGGCGCAGATCAACCACAAGTCGGTTTTCGACCGGAAGAACTATTTCTATCCGGATCTGCCGCAGGGCTATCAGATCTCGCAGTTCAAGCAGCCGATCGTCGGCGAGGGCACGGTGATCGTTTCTGTCGGCCCCGACCGCCAGGGCGAATTCGAGGATATCGAGGTCGGCATAGAGCGGCTGCACCTCGAGCAGGATGCCGGTAAGTCGATGCACGACCAGCATGCGACCATGTCCTATGTCGACCTCAACCGTTCGGGCGTGGCGCTGATGGAGATCGTCTCCAAGCCTGACCTGCGTTCCGGTGACGAGGCCAAGGCCTATGTCACCAAGTTGCGCACCATCATGCGCTATCTCGGCACCTGCGACGGCAACATGGACGAAGGCTCTATGCGCGCCGACGTCAACGTCTCGGTACGCCGGCCCGGTGGCGAGTTCGGAACGCGCTGCGAGATCAAGAACATGAACTCGATCCGCTTCATCGGCCAGGCCATCGACTATGAGGCGCGCCGCCAGATCGCTATCCTGGAGGACGGCGGCAAGATCGAGCAGGAAACGCGGCTGTACGATGCGGTCAAGGGCGAGACGCGCTCCATGCGTTCGAAGGAAGAGGCGCATGACTACCGCTATTTCCCCGATCCCGATCTTTTGCCGTTGGAATTCGACCAGGCCTATGTCGATGCTTTGGCCAAAGGACTGCCGGAACTGCCCGACGACAAGAAGGCGCGGCTGGTCTCTTCGCTCGGGCTATCGACCTACGACGCCTCGATCCTGGTGTCGGAAAAGCCGATCGCCGATTATTTCGAGCAGGTGGCCAGCGGCCGCGACGGCAAGCTTGCCGCCAACTGGGTCATCAACGATCTGCTCGGCCAGCTCAACAAAGCCGGCAAGGACATTGAAAATGCTCCGGTTTCGCCGGAGCAGCTCGGTGCCGTCATCGACCTGATCAAGGAAGGCACCATCTCCGGCAAGATCGCCAAGGATCTGTTCGAGATCGTCTGGAACGAGGGCGGCGATCCGCGCCAGGTGGTCGAAAGCCGCGGCATGAAGCAGGTTACCGATACCGGCGCCATCGAGAAGGCGGTCGACGAGGTCATCGCCGCCAACCCAGACAAGGCCGAACAGGCGCGCGCCAAGCCGACCATGGCCGGCTGGTTCGTCGGCCAGGTGATGAAGGCCACCGGCGGCAAGGCCAACCCGCAGGCGGTCAACGATCTGGTCAAGGCCAAGCTCGGCATCGAATAGAGCCATGTTCGTCCGCACCGCCAGCGAGCGCGACCTTGCCGCCATCCGCGCGCTGCTGGTCGAAACCTGGCATGCGACCTACGACGCTATCTACGGCACTGAGCGGGTGAGGGAAATCACCGACGACTGGCATTCAATCGCCTCGCTCAAGGCGCGGCTGATAAGGCCGAATTCAGAATTCCTGGTCGCCGACGACGGCAAGCGCATCGGCGGCATGGCTTTCGCGGCCGCTACGACGGATGCGAAGACCGTGCTGTTGAACCAGCTCTATGTCCTGCCCGACTGCCAGCGGCAAGGTATCGGCCAGGCCTTGCTGGACGAGGTCGAGGCCAGCTTTCCCGAGGCAAATACCTTGCGCGTCGAGGTGGAAGAGGCCAACAAGCCGGCCATTGCCTTTTATCGGGCGAAAGGGTTTGTGCCAGCCGGCAGCACTGCCGATTGCGGCGGCGGCTCAGGATTGCCAGCGCTGATCTTTGAGAAGCCACTGGGATAGATAGCTGACGGCGCGTGTCAGGCCGGGCGCAGCGGCGGCGTCAATTCCCGCATCAGGAGCTGCAGTTCTCGCTGGTCGCCGGTGGCGGTCTTGTCGAAGATCGTCGCCAGCTGTGATTTGATGGTGCCGTCAGAGACGCCGCTGGCAGCCGCGATTTCGCGCCGGGTCCGGCCGGCGAAGACATGGCCGGCAACGCGCTTTTCCGCCGCGGTCAATCCGAACAGCGCTGCGATCGCTTCCAGCGCCGGCACGGGTGCTGCGCCGGCGGCGGCGATGAAGATGGCGGCGGCGGCGCGTTGCGACATGCGGGCCGAAATGTCGCGTCGCGCCAGCGGCATGACATGCGCCACCGCCGGAACCATGGACCGGACCAGGGGAATGTTGATGCCTGACGGCCCGAGCGCGAATTCGTCGCGGGTGCCGAGTTGGACGGCGCGGCCGATGGCGGCGTTGGCATTGCCATAGGCGAACGACAGCTGGCCGCGCACCGAGGACACGGAGGTGTTTTGCGCGAGCAGCGCTTCGGCTGCCGGATTGGCGAAGATGACCTGCATGTCGTCGGCGACGATCAGCACCGGATGGTCGAGGCTCTCGATGATCGAGCGAAAGATGTCAGCCTTGCGCCGCTCGGCTTCGAACAGGTCGCCGATGGTCACCGCACGCCGGACATGGGGTGCGAGTGTGGAAATCAGGTCGAGATCCCTGGCTGAAATCTGCGGCCTGTCCTTGTCGGTCACCACCATCAGCATGCCGGTGCGCGCTGGCTGCTTCATCAGCGCCACCCAGAAGAAATCGTCGAGACGGTTGGGTTCCACCCACTCGCGCACGATGCGGCTTTCGATCCAGTTCTGCCGCGCGTCGGGGCCTTGCAGCGCATAGATGCTATCGACGGTGAACGGCATGTCGATTTCCATCTTCGGCACTGCTTTGAAGAAAGGCACTTCGGAGGCGTAGTCGCGCTGCAGAGGGTCAAGCAGGGCGGGATCGCCGCAGGATATCGAAAACCGCGCCGAATTGCTCGATGTGTCGACGACCGCCAGCATGGCAAGTCGGCCAAGTGCCAATTTGCAGATTGATTCAAGCGTCGACTGCCAACGGCCGACATCGGCAATCGAATCGTAAATTGCCTCGACGATCTGTGGCAGAGCGCGACCGATGATGTTGGCCTGGATAGACATAAAGCCTCGTTTACATCGCAGTGTAGTGGCAGGTCACACATTATCTCTGCCTGAGGTAACACCACATTGCCGGGTACGCCGCGTCTGTGAAACATCTCACAGCGACGTTTTGGTGTGTTATCGCTATCAGACCAGCCGATATGACCCCTGAAGGACCGCTGTTTACGGGCACTCGCGCCAAGCCGCGATACAAATCAAATTGAACGGATTTGGAATTTTTCAGGGAATAAATGAGGAAACTTCCACATTGTCGATCAACCTGGTCCTGCCAAGCCAGGCCGCAGCGAGGAGGCGGCCGTCGCTGTCACGACGCCAGGGGGCAAGGGTCAGGCTCTCGCGCGCTGCGACATAGTCGACGCGGTCGAAGCCTGCCTCGAGAAGCGCGGCGGCAGCCTTGGCGGTCACGCTGCTTTCGTCGGTGCCGGCCGCAAGCTCCACCGCTGCCTGGCGCAGGATGACATTGAGCTGGCGTGCGACATCGAGTTCGGCGGCGCCGAGATAGGCATTGCGCGACGACATTGCGAGGCCGTGCGCGTCGCGTACGGTCGGCGCGCCGACAATGTCCACCGGCAGGTCGAGATCGCGGCAGAGTTTTCGGACGACGCAAAGCTGCTGGTAGTCCTTTTCGCCGAAGATGGCGCGGTCGGGCAAGGCTTGGAGAAACAGCTTGGCCACGACGGTTGCGACGCCCTCGAAGAAGGTCGGCCTGAAATCCGATTCCAGCCCCGAAGACGGGCCGCCGACCGAAATCCTGGTCGCGAAACCCTCCGGGTACATTTCGGAAACCGCCGGCGTGAAGGCAAGATGGGCGCCGGCCTGTGTCAGCCGGTCGAGATCGCGGGCCAGCTGGCGCGGATACTTGTCGAGGTCTTCGGTAGGCGCGAACTGGGCAGGATTGACGAAGATCGAGACGATGCAGCGATCGGCCATCGAAAGCGCGGCCTTGACCAGCGAGATATGGCCGTCATGCAGCGCGCCCATGGTCGGCACCATGGCGACGCTGAGGCCGTCGCGCCGCCAGCCGCGGATTGCGGCGCGAAGGGCAAGCACAGTGTCGACAACGACAGGCTGGTTCATGCGTTATCCTTGCCCGTTTTGGCTGAAAAGACATGGCCTGGTCCGGGAAAGGTGCGACTGCGCACCTCTGCCGCATAGTGCGCGGCGGCTTCGGCGACCACGCTGCGCAAATCGGCATATTCCTTGACGAATTTCGGCACCCGGTCGACGGTCAGGCCGATCATGTCGTCGATTACCAGGATCTGGCCGTCGCAATCGCTGCTGGCGCCGATGCCGATGGTCGGAATGGCGATGCGCCGGGTCAGGTCGGCGGCGACAGTCTCGACGGTACCTTCGATAACCAGCGAAAACGCGCCGGCCTTTTCGACCGCATCGGCGTCGCGTATCAATGCCGCGACATTCTCCGGCGTGCGGCCCTTGATCTTGTAGCCGCCGTCCTTTTCGACCGATTGCGGCTGCAGGCCGATATGGCCCATCACCGGAATGCCGGACGCGACGATGGCCGCGATCTGGCCGGCCACGTCGACGCCGCCTTCCAGCTTCACCGCCTGGCAGCCGGTTTCCTCGACGATGCGGCGCGCCGAGGCGACGGCGTGCATCGCCGAAGTCTCATAGCTGCCGGCCGGCATGTCGACCACCACGCAGGCCTTTGCCGAGCCGCGCATCACCGCCTGGCCATGGGCGATCATCATCTCCAGCGAGGCGCCGAGTGTGGTCTTGTGGCCGTGCAGCACCATGGCAACGCTGTCGCCGACCAGGAGAAGGTCGATATGGTCGTCGAGCAGCCGGGCGACGGGATAGGTGTAGGCGGTCAGGCAGACGATCGGCACGCCGCCCTTGCGGGCGCGTATAGTCTCCGCGCTGATCCTGACGGCAGCTGTGGCCATTCCTCACCTCCGGCAGCCGGCGTTGACCAGCGCCGGGCGATGAGAGCTTTAGGAAGACGCAGCCTGCTTGGCAAGCGTGCTGTTCGCAGGTGCGAAATGATCAGCTGACAGCAGAGGCTTTCCCATGCCGTCAGTGCCGCAGCCGCCGCAAAACCCTTGCCTTCGCGATGACCTAACGCCATAAGCAGGGAAGCAGGCACCGCCGCGCGCGCCGCGAGGATTTTTGATGAAAACCTTCCTTACGCAGTTTTTCACCTGGTGGAACAGCCAGACGCTGGGAACGCGTTTCCACACCTGGCGCCACGGCACCAAGGTCGGCCAGGATGCAACCGGCAATGTCTACTATGAGGGCGGCGTCGATTCGGAAGGCCGCACCCGCCGCTGGGTCATCTACGCCAACTATTCGGAAGCCTCGGCGATTCCCCCGGGCTGGCACGGCTGGATCCATCATCGCGTCGATGTCGCGCCGCCGAGCGACGACTATCGCCCGCGCGAATGGGAAAAGGCGCACGAACCGAATCTCACGGGAACACCGGCCGCCTATCGCCCGAAGGGTTCCGTGCTCACCAATCAGCACCGTCCGCAGGTGACGGGCGACTATGATGCGTGGACGCCTGGTTCTTGACCACAGGCCGGTCTTTTGTCGCCACAATTGGCGTTTAGCTGCTTGTTGGTATGACAACCGCGACTAGCCTTGGGCGTGACAGAATCACCCAGGCCCAAACCACCGGTATATCAGCATGAACATTTTCAGCCTGACATCGATGGCCGGACTGACGGCAGTTGCCGCCATGTGCCCGACAGCGTTTGCGGCAGCCCAGGAGCCCGCCGCGGCGCCGGCAATCTCGGAACGCATCACCAACCCGGTCGCTGAATTCGCCGGCATCGACAAGATCACCGGCCGCATCATCACCTTCGATGTCTATATCGACGAAACGGTGCAGTTCGGCGCTTTGCAGGTGACGCCGCGCATCTGCTATTCGCGGCCGGAGAACGAGGAACCGAAGACCGATTCCTTCGTTGAGGTCGACGAGATCACGCTGGACCGCAAGATCCGCCGTATCTTCACCGGCTGGATGTTCGCCGAAAGCCCAGGCCTCAACGCCGTCGAGCACGCCGTCTATGACGTCTGGCTGAAGGGCTGCAAGCAGAAGTCGGATGTGCCGCCGCCGGACGCGGCCAAGGCCGAGACCCCCAAGGTCGATACCTCCAAGCCGAAGCCCGCCGCTGCCCCGGCTGTGGAACAGCCAGACCCCACGGCGCCCGACGCGACCGACACCAACTGATCCTCCGGAACCGTCATGGCCACCACGCGTTTGGCCATGAACGACCGCGCATTTATGCGCTTGGAGGATTTTGCGATGTCAGACAGCAAGCGGATCACGGCCAGCAAGAAAGAACTGCTCGACCTCGAAAAGGGGTTCTGGACGGGCGACTCGGCCTATTACGCGGCCAACGCCGACACAGAATGCCTGGTGGCATTTCCTGAGATGGCGAAGGCGATGGACAATGCCGACCTCGCCAAGACCGCGACCAAGCCCAACCGCTGGCGCGATCTGCAGATCGACCTCAAGGGCATCATTGAGCCGGGCAGCGACATTATCATGCTGACTTACGAGGCACATGCGACACGCGAAAACGGCGAGCCCTACGCGGCCCTGGTCAGCACCGGCTATGTCCACCGCGTCAACGGCTGGAAGATGATGTTCCACTCGCAGACACCGATGGAGACCGCAGCGAAAAGCTGATCACTCAAGTCGTCGATGAGTGGGCCGGGCACGTCCGGTCTCCCGGTCAGGGATAGAAAACAGCTTCGCCCTTCAGCGCGTCGGCCAGCATCTTCTCGTATTTGCCACGCGGCACGTCGACCGCGCCGAAGCGCTTGAGGTGTTCGGTGGTGAACTGCGTGTCGAGCAGCGCGAAGCCGCGCGCCTTCAGCCGCTCGACGAGATAATAAAGACAGGTCTTGGAGGCGTCGGTTTCCCGGGCGAACATGCTTTCGCCGAAGAACACCCGGCCGAGTGAGACGCCATAGAGGCCGCCGACAAGCCGTTCCTCGCGCCAGGCCTCGACCGAATGGCAATGCCCAAGACGGTGTAGCTCGACATAGGCTTCGCGGATCGGCGCGTTGATCCAGGTCGAGCGGCGCTCCTCGCGCTTTTCGGCGCAGCCATCGATGGTCGCCTCGAAATCGAAGTCGAAGCGGATGTCGAACGGGTGCTTGCGGATCGTCTTCTTCAAGCTCTTCGGCGTGTGGAACGCCTCGAGCGGGATGATGCCGCGCGTCTCCGGCCGGACCCAGAACACCTCAGGGTCCGAAGCGCTCTCGGCCATCGGGAAGACGCCCGAGGCATAGGCCTTGAGCAAAAGGTCGGTCGGAATGCGATAGCCGGGCGCGTAGGGGCGGGTCATCGCTGCATCATAGCGGCAATTTGGGCGCTATTCCTCTTTGGCCAGATACTTTTCCAGCCAGTGGATGTCGTAGTCGCCATTGGCGATGTCGGCATTGCCGACAAGGTCGCGAAACAGCGGCAGCGTCGTCTTGATGCCGTCGACGACGAACTCGTCGAGCGCCCGGCGCAGCCGCATCATGCATTCGACGCGGTTGCGTCCATGCACGATCAGCTTGCCGATCAGGCTGTCATAATAGGGCGGGATCTTGTAGCCGGAATAGACACCGGAATCGACGCGGATGCCGAGGCCGCCAGGCGTGTGGAAATGGGTGATCGTGCCGGGCGAGGGCGTGAAGGTGCGCGGATCCTCGGCGTTGATGCGGCATTCGATGGCGTGGCCATTGAACTTGATGTCCTCCTGGCGCACCGAAAGCCCGCCGCCTGAGGCGACGCGGATCTGCTCGTGCACGAGATCGATGCCTGTGATGGCTTCCGTCACCGGATGCTCGACCTGCAGGCGCGTGTTCATCTCGATGAAGTAGAACTCGCCGTTCTCGTAGAGGAATTCGATGGTACCGGCGCCGGAATAGCCGAGGTCGGCGATGGCCTTGGCGCAGATACCGCCGATGCGGGCGCGCTCCTCGGCGTTGAGGGCCGGCGAGGGCGCCTCTTCCCAGACCTTCTGGTGGCGGCGCTGCAGCGAACAGTCGCGCTCGCCGAAATGCACGCCGCGGCCGGCGCCGTCGCCGAACACCTGCACCTCGATGTGGCGCGGCTTTTGCAGATATTTCTCGATGTAGACGGCATCGTCGCCGAAGGCGGCGCCGGCTTCCGTGCTCGCTGTCTGCAAGGCGATCTCAAGGTCAGCCTCGGTAAGAGCGACCTTCATGCCGCGCCCACCACCGCCCGCCGACGCCTTGATGATCACGGGATAGCCGATCTCGGCGGCAATGCGCTTGGCTTCCTTCTGATCGGTGACGGCGCCGTCCGAACCCGGCACGACCGGGATGCCGAGACGCTTTGCGGTGCGCTTGGCCTCGATCTTGTCGCCCATGATGCGGATATGGTCGCCGGACGGGCCGATGAAGGTGATGTTGTGGGCGGCCAGGATGTCGGCGAACTTGGCGTTCTCCGACAGGAAGCCGTAGCCCGGATGCACGGCGTCGGCGCCGGTGATCTCGCAAGCGGCGACGATCTGGTGGATGTTGAGATAGCTGTCGCGCGACGGCGGCGGGCCGATGCACACGCTCTCGTCGGCAAGCCTGACATGCATGGCGTCCGCATCGGCGGTCGAATGCACCACCACGGTCTGGATACCGAGTTCCTTGCAGGCGCGCAGCACCCGAAGCGCGATTTCGCCGCGATTGGCGATGAGGATCTTCTGGAACATCCGGCCCGCTCTACTCGATCACGACGAGCGGCATGCCGTATTCGACCGGCTGGCCGTCCTCGAACAGGATCGCCGTCACCATGCCGGCGCGGGGCGACGGGATCTGGTTCATTGTCTTCATCGCCTCGATGATCAGCAGCGTCTGGCCTTCCTTGACCTTCTGGCCGATCTCGATGAAGGCCTTGGCGTCGGGCGAGGGGGCGAGATAGGCGGTGCCGACCATCGGCGAGGGGACCGCGTTCTTGGACGGATCGGCCGCCGCTGGTGCGGCAGCTGCGCTCACCGCGGGCTGCGCTGCTGGTGCATAGCCTGCTTGAGGTGCTGCAATGGCGTGGACGGCGGCCGGCGCCTGGCGCGACACGCGCACTTTCAGGTCGCCGAGCTCGACCTCGATCTCGGTGAGGTTGGTGTCGTTCAGTATGCCCGCCAGATCGCGGATCAGTTGCTGGTCAACACCGGTCTTCTTTATCGACATTTTCGAGCCTTCTGTTTTTGGGCCGGTCATAGGCGTGCCGCCAGCGCCTGCAGCGCCAGCGAGTAGCCAAGCGGCCCGAACCCGCAGATCATGCCGACAGCGACCGGCGCGACCATGGAGACGTGGCGGAATGGTTCCCGCGCGTGGATGTTGGAGAGGTGAACTTCGGCGACGGGCAGCGGCGCGATAGCGCGGATGGCGTCGTGAATGGCGATCGAGGTGTGGCTGTAGGCACCCGGATTGATGACGATGCCGGCGGCCTTGTCGCCGGCCTCCTGGATCCAGTCGACGAGGTCGCCCTCATGGTTCGACTGGCGAAAATCGATCTCGAGGCCAAGTGCGGCGCCTGCCTGCTTGCAGTCGTCGGCGATCGCGGCAAGCGTCTTGCCGCCATAGATGCCGGGCTCGCGCTTGCCGAGCGCGTTCAGGTTGGGACCGTTCAGGACGAAAATCGTTTTCAAAAATGCCGACCTTTTCCCAGCACCTGCCTCAAGCCGGCGCGCAGGGCCTTCTATAATGGGCATAGTCGCCCGCGGAAAGAGCGCAAGTGCGATCTTTCCCTGTCCACAACAGGCCGAAATGTGCCCGTGAGAAATAGGCTCGCGGGCAAGATCAGAGAGCGGCTTTCGCCGCCTCGATCTTTTCGGCCAGCACTTCCTGGCCAAGCGCGCCGAACACCACCTCGTTGCCGACCACGTAGGACGGCGTTCCGGTGATGGCCAGCTTGTTGGCGAGGTCGAAAGTCTTGGAGAAAGCCTCGGTGATGGTCGGATCCTTCATCTTCTCGCGCAACTCCGCCTCATCGGCGCCGAGCGACAGCGCCACCTTGATGGCCGCAGCCTCTGTGGCGCGGCCCTGGCCGCCCAGCAGCGCATTGTGGAACTCGCCATACTTTTCCGGCTTCATCAGGTGGAAGGCCATCGAGACGACGCTGGCCTTCTGCGAATCCGGGCCGAGGATCGGGAATTCCTTGAGCACGAAGCGCAGGTCCGGATCGGACTTGGTCAGTGCCCGCATGTCCTCGATGGCGCGTTTGCAGAAGCCGCAATTGTAATCGTAGAACTCGACGATGGTGACCTTGCCCTTCGGATTGCCGACGACGCCGTCGAAGGTCGAGTTGAAGATCTCATCCTTGGCGTTCTTGATGACGCCGAGTGCGGCAATGCGCTGCTCTTCCTTCTGCTTGGCCTCCAGCGCGTCCTGCACTTCGAGGAGCACTTCCGGGTTCTTCAACAGATAGTCGCGGATGATGCCCTCGACCTCGGCGCGGTCGATCTTGGTGTCCGAGGACGCTACCTGCACGATCTGCGCCGTATCGGCCTTAGCCACCTGCGGACTGCCGGCGACGAACCCGAAAGCCAGCATGGCAAGAGCAGCCGCCACTCCCGTCGTGCCTAGCAATATTGCCTTGTTCATCGTCTGATCCTCTTACCGGTTCCGGTCTATCTTAGTCGCTGCGAGCGACCGGAAGGTTCATTTCTTGAGTTTGCCTGAAGGGTTGTAGTTTATGATGTCCTGCGCGCGAATCCAGCCGGGCTCGCCGCGCTTCAGGTCCTTTTGCGCGCGCATGGCAAAGATTTTCGCATTCTTGTAGTCGCCGGAATAGAAATGGCCCTCGGCGGTGGCGAGCTCCGCGGCCGGGATGTTGCCGAGTTCGCCATAGGCCTGGGCCAGATAGCGGTACCCGGCGGTGTTTTCCTTGTCGCGCCCGAGGCCGTTGTTGATCTGCACCACCGCCTTCTTCAGTGAATCGGGCGTGCCGATGGCCATCAGCGCCTGGCCGAGGGACACGGGCAACAGGCCCGACTTCACCGGATCGAGGCTGACCGCCTTGGCATAGGCATCCGCCGCGTCCTTCGGCTTGTTGGCCTTCATCAGGATGTCGCCGCGCAATTCCTGGAAATAGGGGTTCTTCGGCTGTTCCTTGATCAATGCGTTGGTCTTGGTGAGTGCCGCACCCAGATTCCCGTAGAGATAGGCCATCTGCGCCTCGCCATAGCGCGATGGGAGGCTGCCCGGGGCCTTGCGCATCAGCCGCGTCGCGGCGGCCTGGCCGCCCATATAGGCGGCGATCTTGATGCGCATCATGTCGTGCCGCTGCTGCAGCGCGGGCGGATCGACCTTGCCGACATTGGGGCTCTGCTTGACCAGCACTTCAAGATTGGCGATGCGCTCCTGCGGCATCGGATGGCTGATCCGGTAGGGATCGACCTGCGTGCCGGACAGAGACAGCGCGTTCTGGAAGCGGGCGAAGGTCTTCAGCATGCCCATGCCGGACTGGCCGGTGGCGTTGAGATAGGTGATGGCCGAGCGGTCGGCGGTCGACTCTTCGGTGCGCTGGTAGGCAAGAATGCTGCGCTGCGCCATCTCGCCGCCGCCGGCGGCGACACCCATGCCGGCACCGGCAAGGCCGCGGCTGTTGGTGGTGGCGCCGGCAACGATGGCGCCGGCGCCAAGCAGCGTGGCGATGATGGCCATCGTCTTGGCGCGCTCGAGCTGGTCGCGCAATTTCTGCTGATGCCCGCCGGCGATGTGGCCGGCTTCGTGGGCGATGACGCCGATGATCTCATTGGGCGTTTCGGCCTGCATAAGCGCGCCGGTGTTGATGAACAGCCGGCGCCCGGTGACGAATGCGTTAAAACTCTGATCGTTGACCAGGACGATATCGACGCCGTCATTGGCGAGACCAGCAGCCTTGAAGATCGGCCGCGCATAGTCGCGCACCAGCGCCTCGATCTCGGCATCGCGCACCACCGGCACCGCCTGTGCGAATGCTGTCACCGTGCCGGAGATCGCAACAGTGGCGGCAAGCAAAAGCGTCGCGAAGCCGCGCGCTGTCTTCCCGATGGAATATTTTGAAATCGTCGATTTGGGTCGGCTCAGCATGAGGTCCACTGGTAAACGAGCGGGCGAACGATGAAAAGAGTCGGCACCGAAACTAGGCTAACTTGTGATCCTCACATCAATCGGGCATTTGTGCGGCGCTGCCATCGAGGTTGCTGGCCTGGAGCGGCAGGATTGGGCGGAAGAGGTGAGGTCAAATGGTTGTTGCGCTGTCGCGCCGCGGTGAAGTCGAGCCGTTTCACGCCATGGACATCCTGGCCGAGGCCAACCGGCTGAAGGCGACAGGCGTGCCTGTCGTGTCCATGGCCGTCGGGCAGCCATCCGATCCGGCGCCGGTGGGGGTCAGGGAAGCCGCCGTAAATGCGCTGAAGATCGGCCGCATCGGCTACACCGATGCGCTCGGCCTGGCGGATCTGCGCAAGGCGATCGCCGCGCACTATGGCGATCACTACGGAATCGATGTCGCGCCGAACCGCATCGCCGTGACGACGGGATCGTCGGCAGCCTTCAATCTGGCCTTCCTGGCAATGTTCGATCCGGGCGATCGCGTCGCCATCGCGGCACCCGGCTATCCCGCCTATCGCAACATTATGGCCGCGCTCGGCATCGAGATCGTCGAGATCGAGCTCGGCCTGGACGCTTATCTGCATGCCGACCATTTGAAGGTGGCGCATCGGGAAAACCCATTGAAGGGCGTGCTGTTCGCCAGCCCGGCCAATCCGACCGGCGCCGTCATTCCCGCCGATGAGCTCTCGGCGCTGGTGAGGACAGCCGAAGAACTCGGCATCGCGGTCATATCGGATGAGATCTATCACCGGCTGGCCTATGCCGCGCCCGACACTACGGCGCTGGCCTATGGCTCGGGCGTAACGGTGATCAATTCCTTCTCAAAATACTATTGCATGACCGGCTGGCGTATCGGCTGGATGGTGCTGCCGGACGCCCTGGTGCGGCCCATCGAGCGCATTGCCCAGAGCCTCTACATCTCGCCGCCGGAACTGTCGCAGATCGCGGCGATCGAAGCCTTCAAGGCGACGGAAGAGCTGGAAGCGGTGAAGGCGCGCTACGCCTGGAATCGCGAGCTGTTGACGCAGCGCCTGCCGGAGCTCGGATTTCCGCTGGCAGCCCCCATGGACGGCGCGTTCTATGCTTTCTGCGATGTCACCCGGCATACCAATGACAGCATGGCCTTTGCGCGCAAAATGCTGGCCGAGGCGCATGTGGCGGCGACGCCCGGCCGTGATTTCGATCCGCTGGCCGGACACCGAACGATGCGTTTTTCCTATGCCGGCAGCCATGACGACATGGTCGAGGCGATGGCGCGCATCGAGCGCTGGCTGAAATAGCGGGGACGACAATGCCGGAACTCGAACAAGCGCTGGCCGATGTCGCCGCCGAGATGGCGGAACGCACCGATCGTGGCGACGTCGCCACCTACATCCCGCAGCTCGGCAAAGTCGATCCGAAGAAATTCGGCATTGCGGCGGTGACCAATGACGGCCACGTGCTTGTCGCCGGCGACGCCGACCAGGCATTCTCGATCCAGAGCATTTCCAAGGTGTTCACCCTGACGCTGGCGCTCGGCAATGTCGGCGATGCGCTGTGGCAGCGGGTTGGGCGTGAGCCGTCGGGCAATCCGTTCAACTCGATCGTCCAGCTCGAGCATGAGAACGGCATTCCGCGCAATCCGTTCATCAATGCCGGCGCCATCGTCGTCTCAGACATATTGCTCGCCGGCCACCAGCCGCGCGAGGCGATCGGAGAGATCCTGCGCTTCATCCAGTTCCTCGCCGACGATGAGACGATCATCATCGACCGCGAGGTCGCGGCCTCCGAACGCGCCACCGGCTACCGCAACTTTGCGCTTGCCAACTACATGAAATCCTTCGGCAATCTTCACCATGCGCCGGAGCTGGCGCTGGGCGTCTACTTCCACCATTGCGCCATCGCCATGAGCTGCCGGCAACTGGCGCTGGCCGGCCGCTTCCTCGCCAATGGCGGCAAGAACCCAGCGACCGGCCATTCCGTGGTGTCGGCCGAGCGCGCACGCCGCATCGGCGCCATGATGCTGACCTGCGGCCACTATGACGGCTCCGGCGACTTTGCCTTCCGTGTCGGCATTCCCGGCAAAAGCGGCGTCGGCGGCGGCATATTGGGGATCGTGCCGGGCGTCGCCTCGCTCGCCGTGTGGTCGCCAGGTCTCAATGCCAACGGCAATTCGAAGCTGGGGTCGATCGCGCTGGAAAAGCTGGCCAGGGTGATGAACTGGTCGATCTTCGCACCCTAGGACTTACCGATATTCAGGTGAGGCCGGCCTGCAAATGGCTGATACCTGCGCTTCCGGTGCTCATATGTGGACGGCCCCCTGCTTGCAAGGCTTGGTGAGATAGTTTGATCGGATCGCTTGCGCTCATATGTCCGGCCTTTTGCGCGCGGATATCTGAGCGCGGGCCT
>NZ_JAFCGY010000150.1 GCF_016836705.1 Mesorhizobium caraganae
GTACGAGTGCCACGGGTCGTCGGGCAGGGTGTCGGCCATGGTCTTGATGACGTGGGCCATGGTGTCCAGGCCGACCACGTCGGCGGTGCGGTAGGTCGCCGACTTCGGCCGGCCGATCGCCGGGCCGGTCAGCGCGTCGACGGTGTCGAAGCCCAGGCCGAACTGCTCGGTGTGGTGCATCGCGGCCAGCATCGAGAACACGCCGATGCGGTTGCCGATGAAGTTCGGGGTGTCCTTGGCGATCACCACGCCCTTGCCCAGGGTGGTGGTCAGGAAGGTTTCCAGGCCTTCCAGCACCGCCGCGTCGGTGGTCTTGGCCGGGATCAGCTCGGCCAGGTGCATGTAGCGCGGCGGGTTGAAGAAGTGCACGCCGAGGAAGCGGTGGCGCAGCTCTTCCGGCAGCACTTCGGCGAGCTTGTTGATGCCCAGGCCCGAGGTGTTGGAGGC
>NZ_JAFCGY010000151.1 GCF_016836705.1 Mesorhizobium caraganae
GCAGGGCTATCGCATATGAGTAAAGAGGTCATAGAAGAAGTCTTTGCTCCAGTTTGCCCTTCGCATCTTGCTGGCGATAGGTTTGTCGAGCGGATGGGCAGCCAAGATGTTTTGCGCGAGCCTTCGGATGACAGCCAAGTTTTGTGGAGCGTTGTCCTTTCGGGTGCGGGCGTCATCTTCATGGAAGACGACATCGAGGCTCCAGTGCAACTGGTTCTCGATCGTCCAGTGGGCACGTACGGTCTGGGCCAGTTTCCTGGGCGTCAGCAGCTTGGAGAGCACGATGTAGCGGACCGACGTAGCCGTCTTGTCGTCGGCCGTGCGCAGGGCCTCGATGCGGCCGATGGCCTTGAGGCCGGGGAACACGGGCAGATCCTTGAGTTTGGCAAGCGGCAAGATGCTGGCTCGGCGCACTTCAGTGCGGCCGTGAGCCGTATCGCGCGTCT
>NZ_JAFCGY010000152.1 GCF_016836705.1 Mesorhizobium caraganae
CGGCCAGTACTTCTACTTCAAGCACCTGCGCGACCTGGAACTGCAAGGCAAGCGCGACGACAAGGGCCTGCACCTGCAGGTGCTCGACCGCAAGGGCGCGACCACCGAGCGCTGGGAACTGAGCGCGAAGGGCGATGCGCTGGAAGGGCAGTGGCGCGCCGGCAAGCGCAGCCTGCCGGTGCGCCTGCAGCGCGTGGACATCGCGTCCCTGCGCGCCGGCCGCGACGGCGAGCGTTACCGCCGCGTCGGCGACGACGCCTCGGCCTTCGATGCGCTGCGCGTCAGCGAACTGGCGCTGGAAAAATCCAAGACCCAGCAGTTCCAGGGGCATCAGTTGCAATGGTGGCGCGAGCCGCGCACCGGCATGGAACTGTTCACCGTCGAGTCCGGCGTCGACCAGCCGGCGCGCGGCCGGGTCAACGCGATCCTCAAGCAGCGTCTGTGG
>NZ_JAFCGY010000153.1 GCF_016836705.1 Mesorhizobium caraganae
GACGCTGACCATCGCCGTCGGCGACCCGATAGACCGGCTGGTCCAGCAGCCACGCCGAGGCGATCGACTGCGCCGACGCCGCCCGTTTCAGCACCGCCTGCGCCGGCACCGTGTCGGCCGGCCATGCGCGCTCGGCAGGCGCATGCACGCGGAACTCGTGTCCCTGCACCTTGTCGTGCGACAACAGGCTCATGACCAGTCCGCTCGCCATCCACAGGACGAATTGCAAGCCGATCGCCAGCCCGAGCCATTTGTGAATCCTGCGCATCCACGGCGTCATGCGCTGCGCCTCCAACGGAAGCTGTAGAACACCAGCCACGCGCCGCTCAGCGCGAACAGCAGCCCGACCGCCGCCGCCACGCGCAACAGGGTGTTGTTGACGTCGCTGCGGGTGTCGTAGTCCATGATGTGGAACATCCACAGGAAATCGAACCAACGCCACAG
>NZ_JAFCGY010000154.1 GCF_016836705.1 Mesorhizobium caraganae
GGTCATATATAGGGTGGTGTTATAGCATAACCGCACGATCGGATCATCTCGCAATGTATGCTGATTCGCGCGGGAAATATGGGTATTATACGCAACTCAATTACCCACACATGTCTAAACGGAATCTTCGATGCTAAAAATCTTCAATACTCTGACACGCCAAAAAGAGGAATTTAAGCCTATTCACGCCTGGGAAGTCGGCATGTACGTGTGTGGAATCACCGTTTACGATCTCTGTCATATCGGTCACGGGCGTACTTTTGTTGCTTTTGACGTGGTTGCGCGCTATCTGCGTTTCCTCGGCTATAAGCTGAAGTATGTGCGCAACATTACCGATATCGACGACAAAATCATCAAACGCGCCAATGAAAATGGCGAAAGCTTTGTGGCGCTGGTGGATCGCATGATCGCCGAAATGCACAAAGATTTTGATGCTTTGAAC
>NZ_JAFCGY010000155.1 GCF_016836705.1 Mesorhizobium caraganae
TTTCGAGGGGCCATCAAACTTACCTCGCGAGAGTCACTGCGGAGGGAGAAGCTTGCTCAAAACCGCGTTCAAGGATTTCCAGATTCGTAAGAACTTCAGATTCCTTGACGTAATTTGGCGCACCGTTGGTGATGGTTTGATACAACGCATCATAAACGCGCCCATAATCGCCCATCTCTGGCTTCATCTCTTCTCTTACCGTCACGCCCTCGTCATTGACATACTCCAGCACACCGACCGAATCATCCGCTGCGAATCCTGGTTCGCCCGGCATAATATTAGCCTTCAGGCTGGTTTCCTGCTGGTCGATACCGTATTTAATAAACGAACCTTTCTTACCGTGAACGATAAATTTCGGATAATCGATTTTCACCAGATGGCTGGTTTTGACGATGGCTTTTAGATCGCCATAAAACAGCTGCGCTTCAAAGGTGTCGTC
>NZ_JAFCGY010000156.1 GCF_016836705.1 Mesorhizobium caraganae
CCATCATAGAGCGCTATCTCCCGTCTTCCTGGCGGCGAAAACAAACTTGAGGTCGGCAGCAACTACGTCTTCAGCAATCCGTCCTTCCAGCGCTGCGAGGATGGTTTCGCAAACACTCCTCGTGTTCTTCAGCCCATCGTAATTCCAGAATCGCAGCACGGAGAAACCTTGGCCTCGCATGAATTCATCGCGTCGCCTGTCATAACTGCTTTCAGCGTGCTGACTGCCGTCCAACTCCACGATCAGCTTTTGGTTTCGACAAGCAAAATCCGCGAAATACGGACCGATCGGCATCTGGCGCACGAACTTATGTCCACCCAGTCTCTTGGCTTTCAGTTCGTTCCAGAGGGTCGCCTCGGCTTGATTGTCGCCGTGGCGAAGCTCGCGCGCACGGGCGATCTTTTCAGGCGAGCGGCGGCTCGGCGCATCGGTAGT
>NZ_JAFCGY010000157.1 GCF_016836705.1 Mesorhizobium caraganae
GGATGTCGCGCGGCGTATCGACGATGCGCTTGACCTCGGAATCCTGCCGGTTCTTGTCGTTGTTCTCGTCGGTCCAGATCAGCAAGCCGCGGCTCCAATCGCCGCCGCAGGCCTTGCCCGAAACCGGCGCCGGGCAGACCCGCGCGCTGGTCTTGCTGCGCAGCGCCTCGGCGCGCGCCAGGTTCAACGAGGCCAGAGTGAGATTGGTGGCCGAGCTGACCCGGTTGGACCGCAACGCCGCGGTGAACGACGGCAAAGCCAGGGCCAGGAGGATCGCGGCGACCGCGATGGTCACCAGCAATTCGATCAAAGTGAAACCAGCTCGCCGACGACGGCTCATGAGCGATCTCTTCCCCATACAAGACGGGAAGGATGCTAACCGTCGGAATTACCTCAAAAAGGTGCCACACCGACGAGCGGTCAGGCGGAGTC
>NZ_JAFCGY010000158.1 GCF_016836705.1 Mesorhizobium caraganae
AGCTCGACCGCCAGCGCGCGCTGACCCCGGAGGCCGCGTTCGCCGCGATCGAGGGCGTGCACCGCCGTTGCATCGGCGGCTACGCGGTGGTCGCCCCCGTGCTCGGCCTGGGCCTGGTCGCGTTCCGCGACCCGCACGGCATCCGCCCGCTGGTGCTGGGCAAGCGCCGCAGCGGCGGCCAGGACGAATACGCCATCGCCTCCGAATCGGTGGCGCTGGACTTGCTGGGCTTCGAGCGCGTGCGCGACGTGCGCCCGGGCGAGGGCATCGTGGTCACCGCGCGCGGCGAGCTGTTCTCCAAGCAGTGCGCGGAAGTGCGCACGCACACCCCGTGCATCTTCGAATACGTCTACTTCGCCCGTCCCGACTCGATGATGGACGACGTCTCGGTGCACAAGGCGCGCATGCGCATGGGCCAGACCCTGGGCGAGA
>NZ_JAFCGY010000159.1 GCF_016836705.1 Mesorhizobium caraganae
TAACCACCTCCACTTAAGCCATAGTTTATGGCTGTGAGATGTCTACGAAACCCTGGGCGATTCACTGCTCACTACAGCTACACTGCAGTCGGGACGTGTGATTCTCGGTAGCGAAGCAGGCCCTTAGAACTGCTCCGCGCCCATTCGCCTTCGCTTCGCCTCGCCAAAGCCGCCTCGGCTAGCTGCAAGACATGTTCGATTTCGCCGGACCGGGACGACTGCTCAAGCCAAGCCCCAAGGTAGCCTGATATCCACAGTAGCATCTCGAAAGCTTGGTCGTAAGAAGACCAATTGATCTGTGCTGAGAATGGCCGCTGCACCACTCGTGTATGGGCTTCAATCTCCTTAGACACTTTTGTGAGAATAGCCTTTCGCACATTGACTGATGCCGCCGCACAAAGGCTAGCCACTTCGTCGGTAAAGTACCCTTC
>NZ_JAFCGY010000015.1 GCF_016836705.1 Mesorhizobium caraganae
CTCGAACCTCTCGCAGGATAGACATAATCAACGGCACCGCGGCCTCCTCTGTAGCGAGAAAGCCTCTCAAGAATCCCTCTTTTCCTACTTGGCAAGAGCCAATCAACTTATCTGCGATTCCCCTGCCCTCGAGGGGGAGATCGCTGTCACTCGCCCGCCCCAGCTCAGTTCCTTAGCGCCTGCGCGGGCGATTGGCGGTAGGCGAGGATCGATGGCACCACCGCCGCCACGCCCGCCACGACAAGCAGGAGCAGCGCCGAGCGCATATCCTCGATGCGGAATGCTACGGGCATGGAAAAACCGCTCGCCTCGGCCATCGTATGAGCGATGGCTCGGGCGGCCAGATAGCCGAAGAGGAAACCGAGCAGGACACCGGCGCCGACGATGACGAAGGTTTCCACCCAGACGATCCCGAACACCACCGCGCGCGGCGCTCCGAAGGCGCGTAGGGCGCCGATCTGGTGCCTTCGCTGCAGGACATGGACGATGACGACCAGAAGGATTGCCGCCGCGACGAGGAACTGCGCGCCGGCCGCCACCACGGAAAGGATGCGCCTTGCGTCGCCGAGGGTTCCGTAAAGCCGGGTCAGCACTTCTCCGGGAAAGACCGCCAGCGTGCGGTCGCTGCGGTATTGCTGGCGCAGCTTGTAGGCGTCGGCGATGGTGTGCGGTTTTACCAGGACAGCCGGCAGGCCGGGCGCCGCGGGATCGAGAACGGCATCGGGGTTGATCGGCGCTTCGAAACCGTGCGGCTCGGCGCCGCCTTTTGCGTCAACCTGCTCGACCAGTGCGGCAATTCCGGCTCGTCCGTTCTCGTGCTTGTGAACATGCCACACCGCCTCGATCGGCACGATGATCGCCCGGTCCCAGGCTGTGCCAGTGGGGCTGAGGCGCCCGACAATCGTATAGGTGAAATCATTGTGGATCTCGGTCGCCGCATGCTGCTGGCCGTGCGCGGGGTGAAAGCGGGCGCCGACGCTTTTGGGCACGGCGGCGCCGACCAGCGCATCGCCAAGCAGCGCAAATGTGCGGCCTTCGGAGACGCCGCCCAGTCCGTCGACCAGCGCTTGCGTGGTTCCAACGATCGGAAAGTTGTCGACAAAATCGCCAAAACCGACCGGTGCCGCCCAGGCCACCCGCTTGTCCCTGATGAGCCCGGAGAGCACATCGCCCGGCATCAGCGACAGCGGCGCCGCCTGCAGAAACACCGAGGACAGCACCAACTGGGTTTCGCTGCCCGGAGCGCCGATCACGAGGTCGAACGCATCAGCGGCTTGCGCGCTGCCCAGCCGCAGCGCCCGCTCGCTGAGCGTCACCGCAACCCCGAGTGCGGTCGCAAGCGCGATAAGCAGCGCCACGGCGGCCACGCCGATCCAGTGGCGCCTCAGATCCGCGGCGATGAAGCGGAGCATCGGCTATTCCCTTTCCAGCTCAAAACGCTTCACCGCGCATTTCCTCAGATGTCGCCGTGTCGCGCGCCACCTGACCGGCCTCCAGGCGGATGATCCGATCCAGCCTTTCGATCAGCCGTTTCTCGTGGCTGGCGACGATGAGGGTGGTTCCCGCCTCGCCGGCCAATTGCAAGAGCAGGTTCGCCACGGCAATTCCGGCATCGGCATCGAGGCTGGCGGTCGGCTCGTCGGCAACGACAATGGCCGGTCTCGTCACCAGCGCCCTGGCAACGGCGACCCGCTGCATCTGTCCGCGCGACATGGTTTCGACCGGCTGTCCCGGACGCGAGATTTCGACCCGTTCCAGCAGCCGCAGTCCCTCCGCCTTCAGTTCGGCCACCGGGCGGACCCTCGACAACCGGCCGGGCAGCAGCACGTTTTCCAGCGCCGACAGGCCGGGGCAGAGATAAAACTCCTGCATGACCAGGCCGACATGGGCGGAACGCCAGCGGTCGCGCCTGGCTTCGGAGAGGCTGGAAAGCTCGGTATCGCTCCAGCGCACCGATCCTTGCCGTATCCTTTCCAGCCCCGTCACGATGTTGATGAACGTTGTCTTGCCCGATCCCGACGGCCCGGTCACGGCGACTTTCTCGCCGGCCGCGATCTCCAGCGCAGGCACGGCGAGCGCGGGCTTCTCGAGGTCACGGAAGGAAACCCGCAAATCCCGCACGGACAGGCCGAGCATGATGGCTACGCCGCCCGGTAGAAATGCGCGTCGACGATGCGCAGAAGGCTGACGAAGCCGGTTTCCGGATCGGTCCACGAGCCGACTTCCAGCCTGCCTGCCACTTCGATGAGAGCGTTCGCCTGTTCGAAGGTTTGCGCCTGGTCGAGATAGATGACGACGATGTTGTCGGGCCAGTCGGCGTCGGACGAGCAGAACGGACACAGCGCCATCGGAATCTCGGTCAGGACGAAGAATTTCGCCTCGGCCTTGAGCGGCGGCGCCATGAAGCCCTGCATGGTGACGTCCTGGCCGGCAAGCGTCTTGACCTTGTCGGAGAAGCTCATGCCGAGCACGCCGATCTTGCCATAGAGGTCATCGAAAGTGAGCGGTGCGGGCGCAGCCGACGCGCTGCGCAAAGCCTGGGAAAGACAGACCGTGGCCGAACCGAGCAGCATGCCGCGACGGGTGATCGGTCTGCACTCCATGATTGCCATTCCCTTGTCGACCGGCGCGGGCGCCGTCAGCGCCCGAACCATCGTCCCTGGCCGCTCCATCCGCAAGCACCGGATGGAGCGGCCGGGATAATCATAGACTGTGGGGCTCAGTTCGTCGCCGGCGCCAGTCCCAGTGCATCGGCGAGGACCTTGTAGACGTCGCTTTCCTCCATGTAGCCCTTGAAGCCTTCCGCACCCGGGCCGGTGGCCTGCAGCACGACGTCGTCGACGGCATGGACCGCTGTATCGGCCGACTTCGGCAGATTGCCTATGCGCAGCACGGCGCCGGGCACGTCCTTGTACTTCTCGTTGGCGACATACTGCTTGCTCTCGTTCTGCACCGCCGGCACGAACGGGCCGTCGAGCTTCGGACGGAACGTCTCGTAATAGTCGGGGAAGCTGGCGCCGAAGATCGCCAGACGACGCGAGACATCGACGCTGTCGGGATAGCCGTCGCTGTTCTTGTCCTCGTAGTTCGGGAAGCCGGCGTCGGCATAGACACCGACCTTGTCGCGCATGTCCGGGCCTGGCTTGCTGTCGTCGATGGTGCCGACGATGGAGACGCTGTGGGTGTGGTCGCCGGTCATCACGATCATCGTGTCGGGATGGGTCTTGGCGAATTCCATCGCAACGCCGACCGCCTTGTCGAATTCGATGACCTCGACCATGGAGCGCTCCCAGTCCATTGGATGCGACATCTTGTCGACCGAGGCGCCTTCGACCATCAGGAAGAAGCCTTCGGGGTTCTTCGACAGTTCACCCAGCGCCACATTGGTCATTTCGACCAGGCCCGGCTGGTTGGGGAAGGTTTCCACGGTGCCCTTCTTGAGGAAGTCGCGATCAAGCGTGACGTCCATATTGCCGGTATGGAACAGGCCGAGGATCTTGCCGGTGTTGGTCTTGGCGGCGGCCTCGAGTTCGGTCTTGTCGATGGCAAGGGCGTAGCCGGCATCGCGGAATTTGGCGATGTAGTCGGTGTCGTCCTTGCGCTTGGAGCCGGCCGTGCTCTGCGGCAGGAAATAGGCGGAGCCGCCGCCGAGGATGATTTCGGGCTGGGTCTGGAGGAACATGCCGACGATATCGGCCTTGTCGCCGCGGCTGCGGGTATGGGAGACGACGGCTGCCGGCGTGGCGTCCTCGATCTCGGCCGTCGAGACGACGCCGATCGACTTCTTGCCGGTACGCCGCAGAGCCTCGGCGATGGTCTCGACCTTCGGGTCATCCTGGCTGGGCTTGGTGCGGTCGGCATAGACGCCGAGCGCGTTCACCGCCGTCTTGTGGCCGGTCATATAGGCCGACATGGTGTTGGCGCTGTCGGTGGCGATCGCGTTGGTCGACGACGTGCCGATAAAGGCCATATGGTCGAGATCGTCCATGTTGAGCCGGCCGTTCGCCTTGCCTTCGGTCATGCCCTTGGACATGATCCGCGCACCGGTGCGATGCGCAACGGAGAGGCCGTCGCCAAGCAGGAAGATGACATTCTTGGCACGCGGGGTCGCCGAGGTTCCGAACACCTCCCATTTGACGGACTTGGTCTCGTCGCCAGCCTTGGCTTCGATCTCATAGGTGCCGGGCTGGGCGATGCTGGCGGCGCGGATCAAAATGGCGGAGGCATCGACCCCGTCTTCCTTCTCCACGAACTCGACCTTCTTGCCGAGAACCTCCTCGGCCGGCTTGCCGTTGATCGTCACCGTGACCTGGTCGGGGGTGACGACCTTGTCGAATTCGACCTTCAGGTCGAAAGGAGACTGGGCGAGGATCGTGGCGCGGTCGAGAGGATAGATCGTGGCTGCACCAGCAGCGCTGGCAAGACTTGTCGTAACGGCAAGCGCGATGAGGGGGCGAAGCATAAGTGACCTCCAAAATTGACTTATAAAAGGCAGTTTTTGGTAGTCGTTGCCGATGTCCGTTATATGACAAAGCTTCGCCCAGGCCGCTCACATTTCTGCGTCATCCTAAGCCGGTTGAGAGTCAGGATTGAACGAAGCTGCCGATGGGCGCATCGCTGGCCTGCCGGCCATATTTCTGTGTGGGGAATATGCGACCCAATCAGGATCCTCACTGCGGCGCACCGGCAAACAGTATCTCGCCGTCGCCTGTCGCCGGCCAGTCCCTGATGGTGCGGTCGTCGCCGCCGGTCAGCAGCGTTCCGTCGGGCGCGAAGGCGACGGCGTAGATCGGGCCGGTGCGGCTGTCGAACATGGCGATCTGGTTGCCGGTGTCGACGTTCCACAGCCGCGCCGTGCCGTCGAGCGAGCCGGAGGCCAGTCGCTTGCCGTCGGCCGACAGCGCCAGCGTGTAGACTGTGCCTTCGTGGCCTTCGAAGCGGCGCAGTTCCCTAAACGTGTCGAGGTCCCAGAGCTTGATCGTGTAGTCGCCGCTGCCGGTGATGACGTGATGGCCGTCGGCGGTGAAGACGGCGCCGTAGGTGCCCTGCTCATGGCCGTGCCAGCTGCGCAATTGCTTGCCGCTTTCGACGTCCCAGAATTTCAGCGTGCCGTCGATGGAGCCGCTCAGCGCGCGTGTGCCGTCGGGCGAGATGGCGACAGTGCTTGTCGGCCAGTCGTGCCCGGTCATCACATGCAGTGCTGACTTGTTCACCAGGTCCCAGACAATGACATTGCCGGTGTCGTGGCCGCTGACGGCACGCTTTCCGTCCCGGCTGATCGCCAGCTTGCGCACACCGCCATTCTGCCCCGACGAGAACACATGCAGCACAGTGCCGTCGGCGAGCTTTCGAAGCACGACTTCGCCGTCATCGCCGGCGGTCAGCGCGGTGGCGCCGTCGGGCATGAACAGCGCCGTGCGCGCCATGTCCTTGTGTTCGCCGAGATTGCGGATCAGCCGCTTGCCGGCGATGTCCCAGAGCTTGATCATGCGATCGGTGCTGGCGCTCATGATGTCGCGGCCATCGGCTGACACGGCGAGCCAGACGACGGCGTCGCGGTGACCGTCGGGCTCGGTCGGCAGTGGTGGTTCCGCCGGCGGCAAGGGCGCGACCGTTTCCGGCGGTGTTGGAAGTTCGGCTTGTGGCGGTGTGGCTGGAGCCGGCGGCGGGGCAGCTTCCGGTGGCGGGGTTGCCGGAGCAAGTGCGACGTCAGGTGGCTGTGGCGGCGCAGGCGGCGCCGGCTCTGGCGGGTTGGTTGCCTGCACGGGCGGAGTTGGCTCAGGCGGGATAGCGACCGGCGGCGAACTCGGCGGAGTTGGCGGCGCCGCCAGGTCCGGCGGAACACCGGCGATATCCTGACCCTTCGGCTCGGCCTTGGGTTTGTTTGGGACAGCTACCTCCGCACCCGGGCCGGCACCGCGCCACGGACCGAAGTGGTCGGCCAGCAGCGCCAGAACGACAATCGCAGGCAGAACCAGGAAGGCTTGCCGCAGCCTCGGTCTGCCGGGATTTTGTGCCTCCGCCGCCCGACCGAACAGCGGTGTTCCGGACAGCTGGTTCGGCCGTCCCGGCAACAGCCCGGCAAAGAACAACAGCGCGCCGATCACGCAGACCACGCCTGCCACGAAAAGGGCCACAGAGCGCATGGACGCGAAGGATGTCGCGATGCTTGCGTCGCCCTGCGCCAGACGCAGCATGGCGAAGCAACCGACGCCGATAACCAGCAAGACCAGCGCGAGCAGCCTGTCGGCACCCCTGTTCATTGGCTCTCTTCCCCAGGCCGCGTGCTGTGCGGCCGCCCTGTCACGAAACTAGCAACGAAACGCGTAACGCAAAATGCCAAGTATGAAAGTGGCTGACATCACGCTACTACTTCAATTCCACCCATACCGGCGCGTGGTCGCTGGCGCCGTCTTGCCCGCGAACATCGCGATCGATGCCGGCAGCAGTGAGGCGGCGCGCCAGTTTCTTCGACAGCAAAATGTGGTCGAGCCTCAAGCCGGCGTCACGCGGCCAGCGGTTGCGGCGGTAGTCCCAGAATGTGTAGAGCGTCTCCTTGGGATGTTTCTTGCGCAACGCATCCGTCCAGCCCTGGTCGAGCAACCGCTGGAACGACGCGCGGCTTTCCGGCTGCACCAGCGCGTTGTCGTCATAGGAGCGGGTGGCGTAGATGTCGCGCGGCTCGGGCACGATGTTGTAGTCGCCGACCAGCGCCACCGGCAGGCCGGTGTCGAACAGCTGTTCGGCATGTGCCTCCAGCCTTTCATGCCAGGCCAGCTTGTACTGGAATTTCGGCCCCGGCTGCGGGTTGCCGTTGGGCGCATAAAGGCAGGCGATGACGACACCATTGACGGCCGCCTCGATGTAGCGGCTCTGCCTGTCGGCGTCATCGCCGGGCAGCGCGTCCGCGGTCAGCACCGGCTCGGATCCTCGCGCGAGTATGGCGACGCCGTTCCAGGTCGGCTCGCCCTTCCACACCGCGCCATAGCCGGCGTCTGCCAGCGCCGTGCGCGGAAACTGCGTGTCGCGCGCCTTCAGCTCTTGCAGGCAGACGACATCGGGTTTGGCTGACGCCAGCCATGCCAGCAGGTTTTGCAGCCGGCTGTTGATGTTGTTGATGTTGAAGGAGGCCAGTTTCATTTGGCGATCAGAAGACGATCC
The DNA here is from genome assembly GCF_016836705.1 of Mesorhizobium caraganae. GTDB lineage: Bacteria > Pseudomonadota > Alphaproteobacteria > Rhizobiales > Rhizobiaceae > Mesorhizobium > Mesorhizobium caraganae. Next base: position 7,162 of record NZ_JAFCGY010000015.1, read on the forward strand.
GCCTCGCCCACGCCTTCACCGTCTCGGCCAGCGTCTTCAGATGATCCGCCGTTGAGAAGCCGGAAATCGCCTTGCGCGGCTTCAGATCGTGGTCGCCGTCCTCCAGCCAGATCACTTCGATTGCGTGGGAAAGGCCGTAGGTCGCGACCTCTTCCTTCGCTCCGAACTCGTCACGCGTGCCCTGGAAGATCAGCGTCGGCGTCTTGAGAGCGGCGAGATGTTTGGTCCTGAGTTGCTCCGGCTTGGCCGGCGGATGGAAGGGATAGCCGAGGCAGACGAGGCCTGAAATCTCGCCTTTGGCAAACATCTCGTCGGCGACCATCGAGGCGACGCGCCCGCCCATCGACTTGCCGCCGATGATGAGCTTCCCCGTGACGCCCCTGGCTCTCAGATCGGCGATTGCCTTGATGTATTCCGGGTTCACCGTCTCGGCGCGTGGCGGCGGCTTGCGCTGGCCATAGCGGCGCGCCGCCATATAGTGAAATTCGAAACGCGCGACCTGGAAGTCGGCTGCGGCCAGCGCCTTGGCGGTGGCGGTCATCGAAGGGGAATCCATCGACGCACCGGCGCCGTGAGCGAGCAGGATGGTGGCGGGAGCGGTGTCGAAGCCGTCGAAGAGGAAGGTGGTCATGGGGTCTCCGGCGTGGGCGACCCCTTCTCCCCTTGTGGGGGAAGGTGGCCGAGCGAAGCTCGGACGGATGAGGGGTGCTCCAGCTTGGCGGCAACGCTCATCGAAACATAGGTAAGCAACAAGATCACTGGCGCGTCATTCCTTCCAACACCCCTCATCCGTCTCGGCGCTGCGCGCCGATCCACCTTCTCCCACAAGGGGAGAAGGCAAGGCCCTTACCCCGCCGTCCGTGCCAGCTGCAGATCCACGAACTGTATCCCCTTTTGCGCCGTGCGGGCCCATTCGCTTTCCGCATCGAGTTCGAGGTAGCGCACCCAGTACCGCCGCGCCTCTGCCAGATTGCCGGCGTCGAATTCAAGCCGCGCCAGATTGAACACCGGATCGGCATAGCTCTTGTCGAGCGCGATCGCCTTCTGCAAATGCCGGCGCGCCGATGCTACCTTGCCCTGATCGCTCATCAGCCCGGCGAGGTTGAACCACGCCTCGACGAAAGCCGGGTCGAGCTTTATCGCCCTTGCATAGTCATGAGCGGCCTCGCTGGCACGGCCGGCGCCGCGCAGGCAGTTGGCGCGGTTGAAGGCGGCGATGGCGTCGCTCGGATCGATGCTGAGGCAGCGCTGGTAAAGGGTCGCGGCCTGCTCGTGGTCGCCCTGTTCTTCCGCGCTTTCAGCCTCGGCGAACAAATCCTCCAGCGTATCGTCGCCGGCTGCACTGCCGAGATCGAACAGCAGCTGGCCGTCGAGTTCGCTTTGGCCGCCTTCGAGATAGATCGCATCGGGCCGGCCATGTTGCGAGCCGACATTGAGCGACTTGGCGGTGAGCGAGGCGACCGGGCCGGAGCGGTGCACGGAGCGCGCAATCGCGCCCCACGACGCGCCGCCGGCGACCAGCCCGGCATATTTGCGGGCGAGGATCAGGTCGCGGAAGGAATAGGGTTCGCCATCATGCTCGAAAGCGTCGAACAGGCTGAGCAGGTCGAGATCGGCGCCCGACAGTTTCGACTGGTCGATGAGCGACTGCCTGGACAGCGACGACGCCTCCGGCGCCTTCATCAGGCCGAGCAGGCGCAGAAAGCCGTTCTCGCTGAGGAGTGTGCGGCCGGCGGCGCGTTCGGCCGCGACACGGCGCTCGATTTCGGTATCGCCACCCTTTGCCATACCCGCCTTGGCGAGCAGCGTGCGCCCGAACACGATATGGCTGGTGCGCCTAGTGACGCCGCGCCGCAACTGGCCGTGCCGACGTTCGAACTCGCGCGCGGCCAGCCGCAACGGAAACGCCGCCAGGGCGCCGATGCTGCCGAAAACGGCGCCGGGGATTATACCGGTAGGCGCCGTCACCCTTTGCTCTTGCCGACGGCCTTGAGCAGGTTGGCCTTCAATGGGTTTTCCTTGGCTGCGCCGGCCTTACCCTTGGCGGCTGGCTTTTCAGCCTCGTCAGCCTTGCTCTTCGACTTGGCGGGCGGCTTGGCGGACTGCGAGAGGCTCGCCTTCAGCGCATCCATCAGATTGATGACATTGCCGCGTTCGGGAGCCGCCGCGATGATCGGCTTGTGACCTTTGAGCTTCTCGCGGATCATCTGCATCAGCGCGACCTCGTAGCGGTCCTCATAGTTCTTCGGGTCGAAGGTGGTTTCTTTCTGCTTGATCAGCGCTTCGGCCAATTGCAGCATTTCGGGGTCGGGCTTGCCGGCCGGGATGTTGCCGAAATATTCAGCGGTACCACGCACTTCGTTCGGGTTCCTCAAGGTGCACACGAACATGCCGTTTTCGCGCGCGCCGATCGTCACCACGCGCTCGCGGCTGGACAGGACCAGGCGGGCAATCGCCAGCTTGCCGGACTTGCGCATGGCTTCGCGCAGCACGGCGAAGGTCTCTTCCGCCATGGCGCCGTCCGGCGCCATGTAATAGGGCGCGTCCTGATAGATGACGTCGACCTCGTCTTCGTCGACGAAAGCCTCGATGTTCATCGTGTGGTTGGATTCTATGCGCACCGCTTCGAGGTCGGCATCATCGATGATGATGTACTGCTTGTCCTCGTACTCGTAGCCCTTGACCAGATCCGAACGCTCTACCAAGCCCAACTCAGGGTCGACAGGCTTCATGTTGATGCGGTTGTGGGTCTTCTTGTGCAGCTGATTGAACGTGATGCGCTCGCTGGTCGTCGTTGCCGGATAGAGTCGGACCGGACAGCTGACGAGGCTGAGCTTGAGGTAACCTTTCCAACTTGCCCTGGGCGCCATGAACTCTCTCCTACGCGGCCACGCACTGACATTTTGCTTGAGCACGATCTATCCGAAAACCGGTTCCCACTTTTCGGGATCATGCTCTGTGCAGCGCTTTTCGTCCGTAGGACGATTGGCGCCGAGGAAATCCTACACCAGCCCCAAACATACCGGCAAATTCCTGACGAAACCTTCCAGGCGGGTTGGAGGGGCGCTTAAGGCAGAATAATTCAAATTGTCGGAAGCGTCGATGACTTGTCCTCTCCCCGTTTCACGGCGGCGAGGAACCTAGATTTTGAAAGCCGGCAAATCCCTCGCGAAATCCTCCATGTCCGCCCAGGGGTCGCCCGACGTCGCCAACAGCCCCGGCAGCGAGGAGTAGTTCAGATCCTGCGGCGCATCGATCGTCTCCAGGTCGCTCCAGCTCACCGGCGTCGAGGCCGGCAGGTTGGTGCGGGCGCGCAGCGAATAGGGGGCTGCGGAGGTGTGGCCGCGCGCGTTGCGGTGGTAGTCGATGAAGATGCGGCGCTTGCGGTTTTCCTTGCCCATGGTGGTGGTGAATGTGTCGGGCGCGGTGGCCGCCAGATGGGTGGAGATGGCGCTGGTCGCCTGATGCAGCTTCTTCCAGTTCTGCTTTTGCGTGACCGGCACCGTTATGTGGATGCCGCTGCCGCCTGATGTCTTGGCGAACGGCACAAGACCGAGCTCTTCCAACTGGCCCTTGATGTGGACGGCGGCCTCGACCACTTCGCGCCAGGCAATGCCCTCGCCCGGATCGAGGTCGAAGACGATCAGGTCGGGCTTGTCGAGGCTGGTGCGGTGCGTGCCCCAGGTGTGGAACTCAACGACGCCGAACTGCGCCAGCGCCAGATAGCCCTTGGCGCCCTCGACCGACAGGAAGGATTTGGTCTCGCCTTCGGAATTGACAGTATCGAACGTCACCACCGAGGGTGGCATTCCGGTGAAGGCGTGACGCTGGAAGAAGCAGTCCTTCGGCAGGCCGGTCGGGCAGCGCACCAGCGACACCGGGCGACCCATAATGTGCGGCAGCATGAAATCGCCGACCAGCGCGTAATAGACGGCGATGTCGAGCTTGGTCGGTCCGGTCTTGCCGAACAGCCGGCGCTCCGGATTGGTCACCCAGATGGTGGCGAGATCGGCCTCGGCGATCAGCCGCTTGCGCTTGGGTGAGACCGGCGTCGACAGGCCGACATCGCGCAAGCCACGAAACACACCGTGGCGCAGAGAATTGTCCGCCGTGCGGTTGGCATAGTGGATGCGGGCCGACAGCAGCGGCCGCACCCATTTCATCTCGCGCATGATCTCACGTGGCACACCCTCGGGTGGCGTCGCGCCATCGCGCAGCGGCTCCAGCCGGGACAGCAATTCGTCTGCGGTTGCAGCATCGAAGCCGGTGCCGACCTTGCCGCGATAGTGCAATTCGCCATCCTCGAATTCGGCCATGCCGAGCGCGGCCAGCCCTTCGGCCGCGTCGGAGATGGTATAGCCGGCGATGACGAAATCGCCCTTCTGCAGCGCCTTGACCTTGGTCCAGCTCTTGGTGCGGCCGCTCTGGTAGGTCGCGTTGGCGCGCTTGGAGACGATACCTTCCAGCCCGTGTTCTGTCGCCTGGTCGTAAAGCCCCTGCCCGTCGCCCTCGACATGATCGCTCAGCTGGATGGCGGAGTTGGCGCCCATCCCTGCGAGCAGCTCCGCGAGCAACGCCTTGCGCCTTGCGAGCGGTGCCTTGCGCAGATCCCAGCCGTCGAGATGCAGCAGGTCGAAGGCGTAGAAATGCAATTTGCTGCCCGCACCCGCCGACAGCGCATCCTGCAGCAGGGCGAAACGCGAAATGCCCTTCTCGTCCAGCACCATGATCTCGCCGTCGATGATTGCCTGGCTGAGCGGCAGGCGCGAGAAGGCTTGCGGCAGGTCGCCATAGCGTTTCGTCCAGTCGATGCCGCCGCGGGTGATCAGGCGCACCTCCCCATTGGTGACATGCGCCATGGTGCGATAGCCGTCGAATTTTATTTCGTGCAGCCAGAGTTCGCCCGTATCCTCCAACGGCCCGCCCGGTGGCTTCGGCACCTGGGTTGCGAGTTGCGGCTCGATGCGCGACGGCGGATCGCCTTTCACCGCGCCGGGCAGCGCGCCGGGTTTCAGCGAGCCGGGACTGGGCGGCAGCCGCGCCGGCTTTTTCGGCGGCGCCACCAGCTCCTCGATGCGCTTGCCGGATTTCACGCTTTCCGGCCGGGCTTCCAGGATATCGAGCTTGGTATCGGCGGCGAGGTCGCGCTCCTTGAACAGCAGCCAGTTCTTCTTGTTCTCGTCCTCGCCGGGCTTTGGCTTCAGCCGGGTCAGCATCCAGCCGCCGTTGAGTTTCTCGCCGGCCAGCCGGAACTTGAACGCGCCGGTGCGCAGGCTGTTCTCGACATCGTCCATCGGCGCCCAGGTGCCGGTGTCCCAGACGATCATCGGCCCGCCGCCATATTCGCCTTCGGGAATGACGCCTTCGAAGTCGATATATTCGAGCGGATGGTCCTCGGTCTCGACCGCGAGCCTTTTGTCGGCCGGGTTGAGCGAGGGCCCGCGCGGCACAGCCCAGCTTTTCAGCACGCCGCCGACCTGCAGGCGCAAATCGTAATGGTCGGCGGTGGCGTGATGCTTGTGGACGACGAAGCGGTTGCCATCGCCTGAAACCAGCCCGCCCGCCGGTTCCGGCGTTTTCGAAAATTCGCGCTTGGCGCGATAGGCTCTGAGCTTGGGCGGGGCGGTCATGTCCGCATGCTAGGCGGGATGCGGTCGGTGCTCAATCGATGGCAGCTCAATCGTCGGTGGCCGGCGTCAGGTCGAGCTCGGCCGGGGAAAGACCGCCCTGAAGCTGGCTCAGCCGGAACTCGTCGACCCAGTAGGCTTCGCCATCGACCAGCACGCGGGCAGAGTAGACGCCGCCGGAAAAGCTTTGCGCGGTGACATACACCTTGTGCCGATCGAGCGCCTTGCGCACGGCGGCGCGCTTGGAATTCTGGCTGGAAACAGGACTGACCATCCGACGCTCATACACAACAGCCGCAGGACATAACGGCTACCTAAGGATGCTGGAGATCAGGTGCTCTGTCAATTTTGACTGCTTGTCGGCGTCAGGCAGCCTTCCGCTGTATCAGACTGGCCAGAACGGTGCGCATTCGCGAATACGATGGGCCGCCGATTTTCACTTCCCAATCTGTGTTGCGTTTCCGAGGGTGCTTGACGCTCCGCAACGCTGCGCGGAATGTGTCCGGGTCAACACCTACAGTTCGAGCCATCTCTTCGGCGGTTGTGCGATTGGCGATCATGTCATCTCCTATGCTTTCCGTTACGCATATAGGGCTTTTGCACAACTCGACCAAGAAATTAGGGCGTTTGCTCTAGTTTCAACCTGAGACACTACCTCAATTCCGCCGCCAACTCGCGCCGCGCTCTCACCCTACTGCGATAGATCTTCGGCGCGCTGCCGGTGATACGCTTGAAGGCGGCGGCAGCCAGTTCGCTGAGTTGCCAGACGCGGCCAGGCTCGCTGGCGTGAATGCCTATGCGATCGAGCTAGAAACCGCCGAGCGTCTCTGGAAGTTGGGCGAGCGGCTCCTATAACTCCATCTATCGTCCCGGAGATCACAGACAATGACCTTGAGAACCCGCAAACTCGGCAGCCAAGGGCTGCAGGTGTCCGCTATCGGCCTCGGCTGCATGGGCATGAGCCAATCCTACGGACCTGCCGACGAGGCGGAATCGATCGCCACCTTGCACCGCGCCATCGAACTCGGCTGCACCTTTCTCGACACGGCGGAGGTCTACGGCGCCTATGCCAATGAAGAATTGCTCGGGCGAGCGCTGAAGGGCCGGCGCGATGCGGTAACGCTTGCCACCAAATTCGGCTTCCGCATCGAAAACGGCAGACAGGTCGGCACCGAGCGCGACAGCCGGCCGGCGCATATCCGCGAGGCGCTGGAAGGCTCGCTGAAGCGGCTCGGCACCGACCATGTCGACCTCTACTACCAGCACCGCGTCGACCCTGCGGTACCGATGGAAGACGTCGCCGGCACGATCGGCCGGCTGGTTTCCGAGGGCAAGGTGCGCTTTTTCGGCCTGTCGGAGGCAGGTGCCGCCAACATCGGCCGCGCGCATGCCGTGCATCCGGTATCGGCGCTGCAGAGCGAATATTCGCTGTGGGAGCGCAATCTGGAGCCGGAGATCATCCCGCTGCTCAAGAAGCTCGGCATCGGCCTGGTGCCGTTCGCGCCGCTCGGCCGCGGCTTCCTCGCCGGCGACGTCAAGCGCGCCGAGGATTATCCGGAAGGCGATTTCCGCCGCGGCGACCCGCGCTACCAGGGTGCCAATTTCGACGCCAACGTCGCGGCGGCGGCCGCAGTGCAGGAGGTGGCCAGCACCAAGGGAGTAAAGCCTGCGCAGATCGCGCTGGCCTGGGTGCTGCAGAAGGGCAATGACTTCGGCATCGACATCGTGCCGATTCCCGGCACCAAACGGCGCAAGTATCTGGAGGAGAACGTCGCGGCGGCCGCGCTGAAACTCGACGCCGCCGAGATGGCCACCCTCGATGCAGCACTTGCGCCCGGCAAGGTCTCGGGCCCGCGCTATAATGAGCGGGTGATGACGACGATCGATCGCTAGAGCGATCTTCCCCCTCCCCCCTGTAGGAGAAAAGGACAGCCCCAGCCGTTCTTGCGAAATCGATTTACCTTGGCTAGCATCCCACCGTCGGCGCCGTGCGGAGGAGAACGTTGCGGCGGACCGGTTGGAGCGCCTCGCGTCCCTTTGGGCGTTCACAGGACACTCCATTTTTGGATTGACGCATGAACCGTCCCGAGCCGCTCCAGGCTTCGGCGCCCTGCGTCTATGTGTGGAGGATATCTGATGAACAGACGCGAATTCCTGCTGTCGACCGTGGCGACCGGCGCAATGGCGCTAGCCGCGTCCTCGGCCTTTGCCGCCGACAAATTGACCATATTGGGCTCGGTACCCAATCTCGGCTTCCCGTTCTTCGTCCACATGCTGAACGAGATCAAGGCGGAGGCGCAGGCGCAAGGCGTCAACCTGACCGAAAGCGATGGCCAGAACTCGGCGCCGAAGCAGACCGCCGATATCGAGGCCGCACTAGTGCAGAAGGTCAACGCCATCGTCATCTCGCCGCTTGACGTCAACGCGCTGGCGCCGGCGATCGAGGAAGCGGTCAAGGCCGGCGTTCCCGTGGTCACCATCGACCGCCGCGTCGACGGCGTCGAAGGCATTCTGGCCCATGTCGGCGCCGACAACGTCAAGGGCGGCGAGGCCGAAGCGCAGGCCATGGTGGCGGCGTTTCCGAACGGCGCCAAGCTGTTCCATCTGCAGGGCCAGCCGGGCGCCGGTCCGGCGATCGACCGCAACAAGGGCGTGCACAATGTGCTCGATCCGCTGAAGGACAAATACCAGATCATCTTCGAGCAGACCGCCAACTTCGCCCGCGCCGAGGCGCTGTCGGTGACCGAGGCCGGCCTTGCCGCCAACGGCAAGCCGGACGCCATTATCTGCGCCAATGACGACATGGCGCTCGGCGCGCTCGAGGCATGTGCCGCGCGCAACTTCAACGACGTCAAGATCTACGGCTTCGACGCGTTGCCGGAAGCGCTGGTCGCCGTGCGGGACGGCAAGCTCGCCGGCACGGTCGAGCAGTTCCCCGGCCAGCAGTCGCGCACCGCGGTGCAGATCGCGGTCGCCTTCGCCAGGGACAAGACCGAGCCGAAGGAGAAGCTGGTGCTGTTGACTCCGATCGTGATTGGCAAGGACAATCTCGACAAGGCCGAGAGGCTGAACGAGACGAAGTAGCTGATTGGCGAAGCCGGCGGGACAGCACCCCCCTCTGGCCTGCCGGCCATCTCCCCCCGCAAGGAGGGAGATCGGCCTTCATTTCGGCGTTCGCCAATTTCCAACGTTTGAGGAGTTGCGGGGCGCAGAAACTGCCAATCTCCCCCCTTGCGGGGAAGATGTCCGGCAGGACAGAGGGGGGTGTTCAAGCTCGGAGGCGGCATGAACTGCATCAAGGGAATAGAAATTGTCGACCGCTGAAGCCATCGCATCATCGCCCCCGCTCCTTTCCGTCGAAGGCGTCACCAAGCATTTTTCCGGCGTCACCGCGCTCAGCGACGTTTCGCTCGAGGTCCGGCCCGGCGAGATCCTCGGCCTGCTCGGCGAGAACGGCGCCGGCAAGTCGACACTGCTGAAAATCCTGTCCGGCGTGATGCCGCCGTCCAGCGGCCGCATCGTATTCGACGGCGCCGACTACGCCCCGTCCAGTCCACAGGATGCCAAGCGTCATGGCATCGTCACCATCTACCAGGAGCTAAGCCTGATCCCGACGCTGACGGTGGCGGAAAACATTTTCATCGGCCGCGCGCCGCTCGGGCCGCTCGGGCTGGTCAGCTGGCGCGGGATGGAGGACGCCTCGCGCGCGATTATCGCCCGCGTCGGCCTCGACATCGATCCGTCGACGCCGGTGTCGTCGTTGTCGGTGGCCGAACAGCAGTTGGTCGAGATCGCCCGGGCGCTGTCGTTGAAAAGCCGCCTCATCATCATGGACGAGCCGACCTCGGCGCTGACCGAAACCGAAGTGCAGAAGCTGATGTCGATCATGGACCGGCTGCGCAAGGACGGCGTCGCCATCATGTTCGTCACCCATCGGTTGGAAGAAGCGTCCGCCATCTGCGATCGCATGACGGTGCTGCGCGACGGCAGGCTGGCAGGCCATCTCGACCGCGACGGCCAGCCGATCCAGATCCCTAAGATCATCGAGAAGATGGTCGGCCGCGCGGCCTCCGAGCTTTATGCCCGGCCGACGCAACGCGACGTCGCCGGCGCGGTCAGGCTCTCGGTGCGCGGCTTGCGGACGGTGCGCGACCCACTGGCGCCGCATGCCATCGTGCTTGAAGGCGTCGACCTCGATTTGAAGGCCGGCGAAATTTTGGGTGTCGCCGGCCTCGTCGGTTCCGGCCGCACCGAGCTTGCCCGCGCCATCTTCGGTGCTGACCGTATCGCGGCGGGTATCATCACGCTCGATGGGAAGCCGATCGCGCCGGCTTCGCCCGCCGACGCCATCAAGCTCGGCATCGGCCTAGTGCCGGAGGACCGCAAGCACCAGGCGATTTTTGCAGCACTTGGCATCCTCAACAATTTCTCCATCGCCTCGCTCGGCCGCTACAGCAACGGCGCCGGCTTCATGGCCGAGCGGCGCGAGCGCGAGGCGCTGGCCGGCTACCGCAAGGCGCTGTCGATCCGCATGGCCTCGCCTGAGCAGGCAATCGAGGGCCTGTCCGGCGGCAACCAGCAGAAAGTCATCCTTGCCCGCTGGCTGGCGCGCGACCCGAAAGTGCTGATCGTCGACGAGCCGACGCGCGGCGTCGATGTCGGCGCCAAGGCCGAGGTGCACCAGATCCTGGTGCAATTGGCAGCCCGCGGCATCGCCATCATGATGATCTCGTCGGAACTGCCGGAGGTGCTGGCGGTGTCGGACCGGATCGTCACCATGCGGCGCGGCCGCATCACCGGCGAGATGCCGGGCATCGAGGCGACCGAGGAAAAACTGATGGAACTGATGGCGCTCGACCGCAAGCAGGAAGTGACGCAATGACCAGCACCACCGAACAGACTGAGCGCAGCGGCATCAATATCGCGCGGCTTCTGATGAGTTTTGGGCCGCTGATGTTCCTGGCGGTGCTGATCGTCATCTTCACCGTGCTGAAGCCAAGCTTCATCGACCCGATCAACCTGTTCAACATTCTGCGGCAGATCTCGATCACCGGGCTGATCGCGCTCGGCATGACCTTCGTCATCCTCACCGCCGGCATCGACCTCTCGGTCGGCTCGCTGCTCGCCTTCTGCGGCATGGTCGCGGCGGTGGTGGCCAAGGGCGGCACTGCCAACACGCTGTCGCTGTCGACCACGGGAACGCTAGGCTATGGCTGGTTCGCCGCCCTGCTCGCCGCCGTCATCGTCGGGGCGCTCGCCGGCGGTGTCCAGGGTTTTGCCATCACGCGGCTGAAGGTGCCGCCCTTCGTCGTCACGCTGGGCGGGCTTACCGTGTTTCGCGGCCTAACGCTGACCATCTCCAATGGCGGCCCGATCTCCGGCTTCGACGCCTCGATGCGCTGGTTCGGCACTGGGCTGATCGGCCCGGTGCCGGTGCCGGCGATCATCTTCGCAATTGCAGCGATCCTGTGCCACATCGTGCTGCGCTACACGCGCTATGGCCGCGCCGTCTATGCCGTCGGCGGCAATGCCGAGGCCGCACGCCTGTCGGGTCTGCGCGTCGACCGCATCCTGATCTCGGTCTATGTCATCGTCGGCTTCTTCGCCGGGCTGGCCGCCTTCGTTCTGTCGGCGCGGCTCAATTCCTCTGAAGCCGTCGCCGGTATCGGTTACGAACTGACGGTGATTTCCGCCGTCGTCATCGGCGGGACGTCGCTGTTCGGCGGCATCGGATCGGTCGGCGGCACGGTGGTGGGCGCGGCACTGATCGGCGTGCTGCAGAACGGGCTGCAGTTCAACAATGTCTCGTCCTACACGCAAAGCATCGTCATCGGCCTGATCCTGATCCTGGCCGTGGCCTTCGACCGCTGGCTGAAGTCGCGGGTGAGGCGGTAAGGGTTCGGCGATGGTTCAGATCAGGGCGATGACCGGGAAGGATGTAGCGGCGGTGTCACGGTTGTTGGGCGAATCCTGGCGACGCACCTATTCACCGATCATGGGGCCCGAGACCACCGCGCGGCTCTCGGACGACAAGCATGCGCCCGCGCGGCTGGCCGCTGAATTGCTGGATGACAACAAGATGTCCTTCGTGGCCGAACGGCCGGACGGTTCGATCGCCGGCTATGCGATGGCGGCGATGGACGATCGCGGCGACGTCCTGCTCGACCGGCTGCATATCGACAAGACCGAGTTCGGCAGCGGGCTCGCCACCGACCTGCTGCACGCAGTACTCGCCGCCCATGCCGGGATCCCTAGCATTGCGCTGGAAGTGATCGAAGGCAACGACCGGGCGATCGCCTTCTACCGCAAGCACGGATTTCAGGTGGTCGAGACGCGGGCGGCCGCGCATGGCGTGGGAGGCCACGCGTCGCTGATCATGCGCAGGCTGCTGTCGAGGGCTTAGAGGGAAAGGCAGGAGGGCAGTAGCTGCCCTACTGCCTGCCGTGTTCCGATACTACTCGAACCCAGGGGCCGCGCTCGCCAGTTGGTCCTCGTCCTCCGGCGGGTCGAGGATTTCGATCAGCCGCGCCACCCTGGCGCCCGGCAAGGGATGGCCCTCATTGACCAGCGCCTCGTCGGCGCCAATCCAGGCGAAGGCCTCGCGTAATTCGTCGAGACTGGCGCCAGTTAACGCGATGTCGGCGATAACGGTCTCGTCCACGGGCCCCAGAACCGAAATGATGTCGTTGCGTGTCATGGTCTCCTCCGTGCCCTATGTAAGCGTGCCGGTCCGACGCCGGGGAGCGCCCGGCCGGAGATCGGCGTAGGGGATAAAATCTGCCGCGGGATGGAATCTGGGTCTGGACTCCGAGCCGGCAACCTCCAGGTCGACATTTTCCAGTTTTCCGGGGTGCAGGGGAGATCGACAACGTCGACATCCCGGTCCCGCTCACGCGCCGGAATGCGGGTCGATGCTATAGGGATACACCGGATAGTCCGGACCGATGGCGTCCCGCACGCGATCGACCCAGGCCAGGAGCATCGGGTAGTCCGCGAGGGAGAAACCGCAATCTTCGGCCCTGTGGCTGTATGCGTAGACGGCGATATCGGCGATGGTCAGGTCGTTGCCGACGAGAAACTGAGTGGCGGCTAGGCTGCGCTCCAGCGCGGCAACCGTGCGCACGCCGGCCTCGCGCTTGCCGGCGACCATCGCCTGGTTGCGCTCGAGCCGGCCGGTCAATGTCCAGTAGCGCAGCGAGCCGATGACCGGCTCGACATTGTACTGTTCGAAAAACAGCCACTGCATGATCTTGGCGCGCCGATAGAAGTCTGCCGGCAGCAAGGGCGTCCCTTCGGCAACATAGGTCAGGATCGCATTGGACTCAGCGATCGCGCGCCCATCCTCGAGTTCGAGCACGGGGACGGCGCCAGCCGGATTGAGCTTCAGGAAAGCATCGGTGTGGCTCTCGCCCTCGAAGATCGAGACCATGCGGCTTTCGTAGGGAATCTTGAGCAGCCCGAGCACGACCCTGGCCTTCCAGCCGTTTTGCGACGGCAGATAATCATGAAGCGTGAGCATGGCGGTCCCTTTCGTGCAACCGGATTTGCATGCCGCCGCGGCGCACGCCACCCGATTCCTGCGTCAGCTCTATCCGAGTTTCGCCAGCTTGGCGGCCTGACGAATGGCCTCTGCGGCACCAGGATTGGTCACGGGGTAGCCGGCGATGAAGCGTTCGACCGAGAACTCTGGGTATTCGGCATGGAGCCGGCCCGCCAACCCGGCCGCCGCCGCGCCCTCGCCAACCACCGCATGCGCCAGCGCCAGGAACATGATCACATTGGGTGAATCCGGCGCGCCCCTGCGCAGCGATGCGATGGCCTCGCGATGCCTGCCGGCGGCGAACAGGACGCGGCCCTGCATGCCGAAATACCAGGACGGCGCCAGCGGGTTGAGGCGCATGGCGCGCTCGATGAGCGGCATCGCCTCGGCTGGATCGCCGGCGACCAGTGCCCTGCTGCCGCCGAGCAGCGCCAGCGTGTCGGCATGGTTGGCACCGTATTCGAAAGCGCGCTGGTACGCGCGCTCCGCCGCCTCCAAATCGCCCTGGCATCCCATGAGGTCGCCAAGGCACGCCTGGGCGCTGCAATCCCTCGGGTCGAGCCGGAGCGCATTTTCGACCGCCCCCCGCCACCTTTCGATCGCTCCTTTCAGATCGCCGCCGAAGCCGTGGCAGGACTGGATCGAATAGGCGTAAGCGAGCTCGATCCAGCCCCTGACCAGGCCGGGATCGAGCTCGAGCGCGTGTGACAGCAGCCGGATCGCCGCCGCATTGCCTTCGCGGCTGAAGGTGTTGTGCTGTTCGACGCCAAGCAGATAGAGGTCATAGGCGCGCAGGCTGGCGGGCGGCTTGCGGCGGATGGCGTTGCGGCCGACCGTGGCGATCGCTCCGCCGCATCCAGCCAGGACGTTGATTACGCTTTCGGTCAGGCTGTCCTGCAAGGTAAACACGTCCTCGAGCGAACGGTCGAAGCGATCGCTCCACAAGCTGACGCCGTTCAGCGCGTCGGCCAATTCGATCGTCAGCCGGACCCGCCGATCATCGGCCCGCAACTGGCCCGAGACGATATAGGTGACGCCCAGCGCCTTGCCGTCGGCGACGAAATCGGCGGGCCTGCTGCCTAGCGACTTCATGGTGTGGAACGCGATAACCGGCAGATCGGCGTAACGCGCGAGATCGATGCTGATGTCCGACGACAGGCCGTCAGCGAAGCGACGCCAGCGCTCCCCGGCATTCAGGCATTCGATCGGAAACAGGGCAAGCACCGGCGAGGCTTCGGCCAGCGATGGCGCCAGCGCGACGCGCGCAGCGCCATTGATGTGCGACGCAAGCGCGATCTTGTTGTTGACGCCGAGCTTCTCATAGATCGCGGCGAGATGGGTGCGGACCGTCGAAGGGGCGATGAAGAGCGTCTCGCCGATCTCGCGATAGGTCAGGCCCGAGGCAAATTTTTCCGCCACCGCACGCTCGCGGTCCGATAGCGCGTCAGCCGGTGAAGACGTCGCGATGCGGCTCATGAAGAAACTTCCTGCCATCTGATCGGCATGGTTTCAACTGTTGCCGACGCAAAATACTACAAATGCGGGAACCCAAACACCGCATCTGGCCGATGGCGCGATCGCCGTCTGAGGCCGAAGCTTCTCGCATGCCCTCCGAACAGGGCCATTCATGCCGAGGAGCAAAGCGATGAAAACCATGCTGACCACCGTATCCGAGCTTTACGATGCCGTGCAGCTCGACCTTCGCCAACCGCCGGCCAGCGCGACCAGCCGCTCTGAGCGCCAGGTAGGCCTGATCGGCCTGATTGCCACATGGTCCGAGCGTACCCTGTTTCGCGAGGAGCTGGCGCTGATGGCGAGGGACACGCCCGAACTGATCGACGACATCGGCCTGACCATGGAGCAGGTCGAGATCGAGCTTGCCAAGCCGTTCTGGCGGCGATGACATCTGGAGCAGACTTGCCCTATGAAGCGTGAGCATGGTCTTCCTTTCGCTGCGGTCGCCGCCTGCTTTGCATGTGGCCTAACAGCAGCCACCCGAATCCTGCGATATCAGCGCGGTGAAGAAATAAAATATACGCGTGTAAAGTTTCGTTGACTTCGCCATCGCTGCGATTTACCCCGGCAACAGGCTTGGACGGCCATGCCCACGGGCAGTCGGGTGGGATGAGGAGGAAGTGCAAGCATGAGCCTTTCGCGCCGCGAGATCGCCGCCGAGGCCACGGGGCCAACGATTGTGGCCGGCGAAATCCTGGTCGAGATCATGGCGACCGACCGGGGCATGGGTTTCCTCGAACCGCTGACACTTGTTGGCCCCTACCCGAGCGGCGCACCGGCGATCTTCATTGACCAGGTGGCAAGGCTGGGCGGCGGCGCCGGGCTCATCGGCTGCGTCGGCCGCGACGATTTCGGAACGATCAATCTGGAGAGACTGAAGCGCGACGGCGTCGATGTTTCGGCCGTTGATGTCAGCGACCGCTACCCTACCGGAAGCGCGTTCGTGCGCTACCGGCGCGATGGTATCAGGGACTTTGTCTACAACATCGCCGAATCCGCCGCCGGGCAGATCCATCTCACCACCGCTGCACGCCTGTTGGCGGACCGGGCCGGGCATCTGCATGTCATGGGGTCCACTTTGTCCGTGGCCGGGCTGAAGGAGATCGTCGCCTATGCCTTGAAAGCGGTGCGCGCCCGCGGCGGCTCGACTTCTTTCGATCCGAATATGCGCAAGGAACTGATCGACGGTGCCGACGGCGAACAATTCGCAGCTCTGGTCGATGATGCCGACCTGCTGCTGCCGTCCGGCGACGAATTGCTGGCCGCGGCCGGCGTCGATGACCAGCATCAGGCGGTGACGGCGCTTTTTGCCAGAGGCGTCGGCGAGATCGTGCTGAAGCGCGGCGCCGACGGCTCGTCCTGGTTCGGCGCCGATGGTACCCGGATCGACTGCGCGGGTTTCCACGTCGAAGAGGTCGACCCGACCGGCGCCGGCGACTGTTTCGGCGCGACCTATCTGACCTGCCGCCGCCAGGGAATGGAGCCCGGCAAAGCGCTGTTCTATGCCAATGCCGCCGGGGCCCGCAACGTCACGCGGCGCGGCCCCATGGAAGGCACCGCCGGCTTCGATGTGCTTGACGATTTCATCGCCGGGACCGCGAGAGCGACATGAAGACCAACCCGCTTGCAGGTCTCGCCGCCGCGCGCAGAAACGGATCGCCCTACGGCATCACCTCGATCTGCTCGGCGCATCCGCTGGTGATCCAGACGGCGATCAGGCGCGCCGTCGCGGACAGGGAAGCCACCCTGCTGATCGAGGCAACCTGCAATCAGGTCAACCAGTTCGGCGGCTACACCGGGATGACGCCTGACCTGTTCATCGCCTTCGTGCTGGAGATCGCCAGCAGGGAGGGGCTGGACCCCTCGCGCATCATCTTTGGCGGTGACCATCTCGGGCCGAACCCGTGGCGTGCGGAGCCGGCGGCGCAAGCGATGAGCAAGGCCGAAGCCATGGTCACGGCTTACGTGCGGGCCGGCTTCAGCAAGATCCATCTCGACGCCTCGATGGGATGCGCCGGCGAGCCGGCGGCACTCGATGACGAGATCATCGCTATCAGGGCGGCGCGGTTGGCCAAGCCGGCTGAAAAGGCAGCGCTCGCGCGCGGTGGCGCATTGCCAGTCTACATTATCGGCACCGAGGTTCCCGCTCCGGGCGGCGTCGATCATGCGATCGGCGAGTTGAAGCCCACTGAAGCGGCAGCGGCGCGCCACACGATCGAGATTCATCGCGACATCTTTGCCCGCGAAGGCCTGACGGACGCCCTTGGCCGCGTTATCGCCGTGGTGGTACAGCCGGGCGTGGAATTCGGCAGCCAGAATGTCGTCGCCTATGCGCCGGAAAAATCGAAAGGCCTGACCGGATTGCTCGAGGAGCAACCCTCGCTCGTCTATGAGGCGCATTCCACCGACTATCAGAGCCGCGCGGCGCTGATCGCGCTTGTCGATAACGGCTTTCCCATTCTCAAGGTCGGCCCGGGCCTGACATTTGCCTTGCGCGAGGCATTTTATGGTCTCGACCTGATCGCCTCGGAGATGGTCGACGGCTATGGCGACAGGCCGCTCGCCCACACTATGGAGCAAGTGATGCTGGCCGCGCCGCGCCATTGGCACAGCCACTATCACGGCAGCGAAGCAGACCTCTATCTGCAGCGGCACTACAGCTACAGCGACCGAATTCGCTACTATTGGAGCAACCCCGCCGCCGTCGCCGCCGTCAGCCGGCTGCGCAAGGCACTGGACGGCGTCGCCATTCCCGAAACGCTGATGCGGCAGTTCCTGCCGACGCTGCCGGCCACGCTTGGTCCGGCTGGCAATCCCGAGGCGATTTTTCATGCGGCGGTCGGCCAGGTGCTGGCCGACTACGACGCCGCTTGCCGAGGCGGCAGCGATTAGCTGCTTTGTCAGCCGGCGCGCGCGATGCTAGAGCGAAGGGCATAAACCCTGGCAGCCCTTTGACATCAGCATGAAACCAGTCGTTTTGTTCGTACTACTGGCGGCTTCGCTGCTCGCCTCGCCCGCACGCGCGGACTGGAAGCCGGTCGAGAAGATCGAGACCTACGCCATATCGGGCCAGAGCGGCCCTCAACTCTACGCGTCGATCGGCGAAGCAGGCCCCTTGCTGGGCAAAGGCCGCGTCATTGCACACACCAATTTCAAGCTGACCTGGACCCGGGACTACAAGCCGCAAGGCGGCGCCTGCGTGCTCAAATCGGCGCGGCCGAAACTCATCATAACCTACACTTTGCCAAAGCCGGCCGCGCCCCTGTCTCCCGCCGTGCAGAAGAGCTGGGAGATTTTCGCCGCCGGGCTCGCCGCCCATGAAAAGGTGCATGGCGCAGCCATCGTCGAGATGGTGCGCAAGATCGAGGCAATCAGCGTCGGCATGACCGTCGCCGACGACCCCGGCTGCACAAAGATCAGGACCGAGTTGACCCGGCAGCTTGCCCAGATCTCACTGGCGCAGCGGCAGGCCAGCCGCGACTTCGACAAGGTCGAATTCGGTCCTGGTGGCAATTTGCAGAAGCTGGTGCTGGCTTTTGTGAATGGAGGGTAGTTTGCCGGAGCTGCCAGTCGCTGCGCCGAGCCTTCGAACGACAAGAGCACCGGCCGCGTGGCCGCTTTACAGGCAGGCTTGGTAGCGCTACCGTCTGCTGCAGCGCGACCTATTGGGGGAATGGGAGACGGTCGCGAGGCGGGAGAGAAGCGGTTTCCTTCGGGGCGTCGCAAGAAGCTGTTCGGGAGGAAATCGATGGCGTCTGTCGCGATCGGCGACGTTTACAAATCGTTCGGGACCGTCGAGGTTCTGCATGGCGTCAGTGTGAACATTAATGACGGCGAGTTCGTCACGCTGGTCGGGCCGTCGGGTTGCGGGAAATCGACCCTTCTCAGGATGATCGCCGGCCTGGAAAAGATTTCGCGCGGCCAGATCGCCATTGGCGAGCGTGTCGTCAACAACGTTGCGCCAAAAGAGCGCGATGTCGCCATGGTCTTCCAGAACTATGCGCTCTACCCGCATATGACCGTGGCCGAGAACATGGCGTTCTCGCTCATGCTCAAGGGTGTTTCGAAAGCAGAAAGCGATGCCGGCGTTCAGCGCGCGGCCGAAATTCTGGGGCTGCTGCCATTGCTGACGCGCTATCCACGTCAGCTTTCGGGCGGCCAGCGCCAGCGCGTCGCCATGGGCCGGGCGATCGTACGCGATCCGCAGGTTTTCCTGTTCGACGAACCACTGTCCAATCTCGACGCCAAGCTCAGGGTGCAGATGCGCGCCGAGATCAAAGAATTGCACCAGCGTCTCAAGACCACGACAGTCTATGTCACTCACGACCAGATCGAGGCCATGACCATGGCCGACAAGATCGTCGTCATGCACGACGGCATCGTCGAGCAGATCGGGCCGCCGCTGGAACTGTACGACAGGCCAAACAATCTCTTCGTCGCCAGCTTCATCGGCTCGCCAGCCATGAACCTGATCAAGGGTGAAATCGGGACAGACGGCTCGCCGTCCTTTCGAGGCTCCGGGGGGATTTCCCTGCCGTTGGCCGCCGCGCCGGCCGTCGCCAATGCTCATCCGGTGGTGCTGGGAATACGGCCAGAGCACCTGCGCCTGTCGCCCGATCAGGGCATTCCGGTCACCGTCGTGGTGGTCGAGCCGACCGGGTCGGAAATACAGGTGATCGGCCGCACCGCCGGCGGTGATGAGATCGTCGCGAATTTCCGGGAACGCCATTCCTTCACGCCGGGCGAAACCATACGGCTCGCCGCCGAACCTGGTTTGATCCATCTGTTTGACGGCAAAACCGGAACACGATTCGAAACGCGCACTGGATGGTAAGGACCGCACTGCAAGGAAAATAAACCGGAGGAGACTACCATGAAATTCACGAGACGGGATGTAATCCGCACGACCGCAGGTGTTGCGGCGGGAGCCTTGGGAAGCCGCTTCGTCGGTTCGCCCGCTTTTGCCCAGGAGGGATTGAAGTACAAGCCTGAGGACGGCGCGAAGCTGCGGCTGCTTCGCTGGTCGCCTTTCGTCTCGGGCGACGAGACTCAATGGCTGACCAACACCAAGCGCTTCACCGAGGCGACAGGTGTCGAGGTTCGCGTCGACAAGGAAAGCTGGGAGGACATTCGCCCCAAGGCGGCGGTCGCCGCCAATGTCGGCTCCGGCCCGGACCTCATGTTGGTCTGGTTCGACGACCCGCACCAATATCCCGACAAGCTGCACGACGTGACGGAACTGGGTGAGTATCTGGGTTCGAAATACGGCGGCTGGCACGACGGGCCGAAGCAGTATGCGACACGGGACGGCAAATTCATCGGCCTGCCCCTGGCCACGATCGGCAATGCCATCGTCTATCGCGAAAGCTGGGTGAAGGAGGCTGGCTTCTCGGAGTTTCCGAAGGACACGAAGGGCTTCCTCGAGCTTTGCAAGGCATTGCAGGCAAAGGGACATCCGGCCGGCTTCACACACGGTCACGGCGTCGGCGACGGCAACAATTACGCTCATTGGCTGTTGTGGAGCCATGGCGGCCAGATGGTCGACGAGAGCGGCAAGGTGACCATCAACAGTCCCGAGACGCTGAAGGCGATCGAGTACGCGCAGGCGCTCTACAAGACCTTCATTCCCGGCACCGAAAGCTGGCTCGACGTCAACAACAACCGCGCCTTCCTGGCCGGCGAACTCGGCGTCATCGCCAACGGCATTTCCGCCTATTACACGGCCAAGACCAACAAGGACAACGATCCGAAACTGGCCGAGATCGCCAAGGACATCCGCACGACTAACCTGCCGATCGGTCCTGTCGGAAAATCGGTCGAACTGTTCCAGGTGACCACGGCTGTCATCTTCGACTACACGCCCTACCCCAATGCGGCCAAGGCCTATCTGCAGTTCATGTTCGAGGATCCGCAAATGTCGGACTGGATCACCTCCTCGGCCGGCTATTGCTGCCAAACGCTGAAGGCTTTCGACAGCAATCCGGTGTGGACGGCCGATCCGAACAATGCCGCCTATGCCAAGGCCTCGGCGACGCTGCGTCCCAACGGCTATGCCGGGCCGCTCGGCTATGCCTCGGCGGCGACCATGGCCGACTATGTCCTGGTCGACATGTTCGCCAAGGCCGTAACCGGCCAGGCGACGCCGCAGGAGGCGATGGAAGAGGCGGAGAAGCGCGCCAACCGCTACTACCGCGTCTAGGAGCACAGCCGGACCGGGCAGCCGTGCTGCCCGGTCCGGTTCCTGAAATCGCCTGGTGGCCGTGCGGGCCGACCAGGAGGCCTGCTAGAGCAGTTCGGCTTTCGATAGAACCGCTGCCCTGCTCTGAGTGTTCGTTTTTACGCAATTCCGGACGGAAAGCCGCTACACACTTTTCCTGGAATTGCTCGTGAGGAGCTGTTCATGGCCGTGTCGTCCGTTGCCGCCCAGCCGCGTCCGTCGCTGCTTTCGCGCCTGTCTGAAAGCCGCAACGCCCTTGGCTTCGGCTTCATGCTGCCGGCCGCGGTGCTGCTCCTGGTTTTCCTGACCTATCCGCTCGGGCTCGGCGTCTGGCTCGGCTTCACCGATGCCCGTATCGGCCGCTCCGGCATCTTCATCGGCATCGAGAATTATCAGTACCTCTGGAACGACAGTGTCTTCTGGCTCTCGGTCTTCAACACGCTGCTGTATACGATCAGCGCTTCGATCCTGAAGTTCGCGCTCGGCCTCTGGCTCGCGCTTATCCTCAATGAAAACCTGCCGTTCAAATCGTTCTTCCGCGCGGTAGTCCTGCTGCCATGGGTGGTGCCAACCGTGCTCTCGGCCATCGCCTTCTGGTGGATCTACGATTCGCAGTTCTCGATCCTGTCCTGGGCGCTGCAGCAGATGGGCCTGATCGACCACCGCATCAATTTCCTCGGCGATCCGACAAACGCGCGCGCTTCGGTCATCGCGGCCAATGTCTGGCGCGGCATTCCTTTCGTCGCCATCACACTGCTTGCCGGCCTGCAGACGATCCCGCAGTCGCTTTACGAGGCCGCCACGCTCGACGGCGCCACGCGCTGGCAATTGTTTCGCTATGTGACGCTGCCGCTGCTGACGCCGATCATCGCCATCACCATGACCTTCTCGGTGCTGTTCACCTTCACCGATTTCCAGCTGATCTATGTGCTGACCCGCGGCGGGCCAGTGAATGCCACGCATCTGATGGCGACATTGTCGTTCCAGCGCGGCATTTCCGGGGGCCAGCTTGGCGAAGGCGCGGCGATCGCGGTGGCCATGATCCCGTTCCTGCTGGCGGCGATCCTGTTCAGCTATTTCGGCCTGCAACGCCGCAAATGGCAACAAGGTGGAAGAGACTGACATGGTCATGATCAAGACGGCCGCGACCAAGAAGACCAAACGTCCGGACATCGACGAAGGCGGCATGGGCTACCTGCAGAGCCTGCCGCGCCGCGTGGTAACGGTCTATCTGCCGTTGCTGGTGTTCGTCATCGTGCTGTTGTTTCCTTTTTACTGGATGACGATCACGGCGGTTAAACCCAATCTCGAGATGACCGACTATGCGCAGTTCAACCCGTTCTGGGTGGTCCATCCGACACTCGAGCACATCCGCTATCTCTTGTTCGAGACGTCCTATCCGGGCTGGCTGCTCAACACGATCATGATCTCGACCGCCGCTACCTTCCTGTCGCTGCTGGCGTCGGTCTTCGCAGCTTATGCGATCGAGAGGCTGCGGTTTTCCGGGGCGCGGCAGGTCGGCCTCGGCATCTTCCTCGCTTATCTCGTACCGCCCTCGATCCTGTTCATTCCGCTGTCGGTGATGGTGTTCAACCTTGGGCTTTACGACACGCCCTTCGCGCTGATCCTTACCTATCCGACCTTCCTGGTACCGTTCTGCACGTGGCTTTTGATGGGTTACTTCCGCTCGATCCCGTTCGAGTTGGAAGAATGCGCGCTGATAGACGGGGCGAGCCGGTGGCAGATTCTAACCAAGATCGTGCTGCCGCTGTCGGTGCCCGGCCTGATCTCGGCCGGCATATTCGCCTTCACCCTGTCATGGAACGAGTTCATCTATGCCCTGACGTTCATCCAATCTTCGGAAAACAAGACCGTGCCGGTTGGCGTGCTGACCGAACTGGTGCGCTCCGACGTCTATGAATGGGGGGCTCTGATGGCGGGAGCATTGATCGGCTCGCTTCCGGTGGTCGTGCTCTATTCCTTCTTTGTCGAGCACTACGTCTCCTCGATGACCGGCGCGGTGAAGGAATAACGCGCCGGCTCATGCAGGCCGCGATGCATCAAATCGCGCGGATGATGCCGCCGTCCACGCGGATGTTCTGGCCGGTGATGTAGCCCGCACCTTCGGAAGCGAGGAAGGCGATGGTGGCGGCGATCTCCTCCGACGTGCCGTAACGCTGCATCGGAACGCTGTCGCGGCGCTCCTCGGTGGCCGGCAGGCTGTCGATCCAGCCGGGCAGTACATTGTTCATGCGCACATTGTCGGCGGCATAGGTGTTGGCGAAGATCTTGGTGTAGGCGGCAAGGCCGGCGCGGAAGACGGCGGATGTCGGGAACATCGGGCTCGGCTCGACCACCCAGGCGGTCGAAATGTTGATGATGGCGCCGGCCTTCTGCTTGACCATCTGCGGCGCCACGATGCGCACCGGCCGGATGACGTTGAGCAGATAGACGTCCATGCCGGTGTGCCATTGCTCGTCTGATATTTCGAGGATCGGCGCACGCGGCCCGTGGCCGCCGCTGTTGACCAGCACGTCGATGCGGCCATAGCGCTCGAGCGTCAGGTCGACAAGGCGCTGCAGATCGTCGTTCGACTGGTTGGAGCCGGTGACGCCGAGGCCGCCAAGCTCCTTGGCCAAGGCTTCGCCCTTGCCGGAGGACGACAGGATCGCAACCCTGAAACCGTCCGCCGCCAGGCGCTTCGCCGCCGCCGCGCCCATGCCGCTGCCACCGGCCACGACGACTGCCACTTTTTCTACACTCATGTTGATTTTCCTTCGCGCGGGTTGGCCGGCTCTGAAAGCCATGTTTCCGAGGTTCGAGCAATGCTATAACCGGTTTCGCCATCTGGTTCGAACCAGAAAGCCTGAAATCAAGCTGTAGAAAAACTACTGCATGCCCGAAGCCTTCCTCAGCCTGCCGTCGTTGAATGCGCTGCGCGCCTTCGAGGCCGCCGCGCGCCACCTCAACTTCCGCATTGCCGCCGAAGAGCTGAACGTGACGCAAGGGGCGGTGGCGCAGCACATACGTGGGCTGGAAGCCGATCTCGGCGCAAAACTGTTCGAGCGGCTGCCGCGCGGCCTGGCACTGACCGACGAAGGCCGCGCCTATGTACCCAACATCCGCCGCGCCTTCGATCTGATCTCGGAGGCCACCTTGCTGTTGCGCCCCGAACCGGCGCGGCTGACGATCAGCGTCACGCCGAGCTTTGCCACCAAATGGCTGATCCCGAAACTGCCGGAGTTCGTGGCGCACAATCCGCTGGTCGACCTCAGGATTCTGGCCAGCGAAAGCCTGTCGAGTTTCCAGGCCGACGGCGTCGACATTGCGGTCAGGCAGGGACGCCCGCCCTTCGGCGCCGGACTGATGGTGGACCTGTTGTTCCCACAGCAGATCGTCGCCATCTGCAGCCCTTCCCTGCTAGCGACCGGTGCGAAGGAGATTGCGCCGACCGACATCCAGCATCACGTGCTGCTGCACGACGCGCACAATCTGTGGCCAGAGTTCATGGAAAGAGCGCTCGGCCTGACGATGGCCACTGAGGCGAAACGCATGCGCTTCAACCAGACCGGCCTGGCGATCGACGCCGCCATCGCCGGCCAGGGCATCGCGCTGGCCAGTCGCTTCCTGGTCGCCGCCGACCTCGCCGCCGGCCGGCTGGTGCAGCCGATCCACGCGGAAATGCGCGGCACGCAGGATTTCTATGTCGTGATGCCGCGCAAGCAGCGCCACCCCGAGCCGACTCAAGCCGTGCGGCAATGGCTGCTGGATGAGGGAGATGCAGAGCGCGTGCCGGATTGAGGCCTTTCAGCCCGGTCGACGATACTCTGCATCGATATTACTTACCGTCAGCACACAAGAGGTTGCAGTCGGCTGTCTTGATGCCTTGCACGAAGATTTTGAGCGACTCCAGGGACGGCTGACCAACCAACGGGGCGAACAAGTCGATCATGGCCTGGCGACGATCAAGGGAAACGCTCTGCGCCAGATAAGGACCGCTGGTTCTCAGCGCATCAACCAGAAGTATCTTGTTTTTATCCTCCAATGCCGGATCGGACAGAAAAATCGCCGCGCCGCGAAGCATTTTCTCCACCCCTCCCCGAGCCTTGGCCCCGTTGCCGCGCAACAGTTCGGCAACGTTGGATTGGTGGGCGAGATAATCGTTGAAAGCCAGTTGTGAAGCACCAGAAGCCCTAATTAGGAATGCCATCGAATGCGTGGCTTCATCGTGCAAAGAGGGGCCGCCCTGACTGTAGGACTCCATAAGCGATCCGCTCTTGTTCAATACAAAAAACAGCGTGTCCTGATCGCTCGCATCATACGGGGGCGTGCCTAACAAGGCCTCATGGTCCCAAAGCTTGCGCACCAGATCGCGGTCTTGCGGCCTTTTGAGCGTCGGCAACTTGCCTTCGGTCTGGCGCTGCCGCAAAAGCTCATCGAATTTGGCGTACAAATCCGTGGCGTCAGCCAAAGCTGTTGGCGGAACATGCGCGTGCGCCCATGTCGAAAACAAGACGGCAAGAACTGAACACAGCAGACGTTTCATCGCCGCTCCTTAATGCCCGCACCGCATTGCCGCAAGGAACCCCATTCGACACTCAGCGCCGCCGCGCAATGTCAGCCGCCACCGCCTTCGCCTCCCTGCCGATTTCCCTGAGCAGGCCGGTGACCGGATTGTAGAAGCCGATGAGGTAGAGGCCGAGTTGCGAAGAGCGGGCGTTGACGCCGCTGCGCTCGGGCTGCAGTTCGGCCGGCAGGAATTTTTCGGCCGCACCGCGATCGAGGGGCTGTACGTGCATGGCGGCATGGGCTCGATCGGCATGCACGCCGCCCCCGCCACCGCGCGCTGGTTGGCAGACGCCGTGCTTTCCGGCGACGGCAATCCGGCGCAAACGTGGCTACGGCCACAGCGATTTGCGGGATGGGAACGATAAGCTGGTGACGCATGATGATAGCGTCACCCGGGGACGTCAATCGATGTGGCCGGGGCATCGCGAAAAGGAAGCCAGCGTTGCGCCCTAGTCGATATGCTCGGCGCGCAGCTTCTTCTTCATCTGCTCAAGGGCAACCTCCCCGCCCGCGGCCAGTTCGTCGGCGATCCTGGCCAATTCGTTATCGGCGTTGCGGTATTTGCTGCCCCAGGCGCCCAGCGTCTCCAGCACGGGCAACAGGTCGATGCCGGCCTCGGTCAGCCGGTAGATCGCCTTGAGCTTGTGGGTGGGGTCGTCGCTTTTGGTGACAATGCCCTCATCCTGCAAGGTCTGCAGCCTCTCGGCCAGCGTGCGCGACGAGATGCCCTCGTCGGACTGCAAAAACTCCCGGAAGTGCGTCTTCCCGGCGAAAACCAGGTCGCGGACGATCAGCAGCGTCCAGCGGTCGCCAAGCAGTTCGAGCGAGAGGCTGATGGGGCAACCGGATCTTTCCCTGGTCGACATTTCTATGATTCCATTTTTAAATCACTTTACTATTGACACCATTTTTTCCTTGCGTCAATGATTTTAGAAGTAAACCATTTTCCACCTGGACGACACTCAGGTCGAATGAGGAGAACGACGATGAGAAAGCTGATCCTGCAAATGCAGATGTCGGTCGACGGTTTTGTCGGCGCGGCCGGCGACGAGCACTGGCAGCTCTGGGAATGGGGCGGAAATTGCCCGTGGGACGACGAATTGAAGCACGATTTCAACGCCGTGTTCGCCGGCATCGACACCATCCTGCTCAGCCGCAAGATGGCCGAAGAGGGTTACCTCACCCATTGGGGCAATGCGGCGAAAAATTTTCCGCGCGATCCGTTCTATGCCTTTGCCCAGCGCATCGTCGAAGCGGGCAAGGTGGTGCTGAGCGACAAGCTCAAGGCATCGCAGTGGGAGCGCACGACGCTGGCCAGCGGCGACCTGCCGCGCGAGGTCAACGCGCTGAAAGCTCAAGGTGGCGGCGACATGGCGGTGTTCGGCGGCGCCGGCTTCGCCTCGGCGCTGATTGCGGCGGGGCTGGTCGACGAATTCCAGCTGTTCATCAATCCAGCGGCGCTCGGCGATGGCGAGCGGATTTTCGACCGCGGCGGTTTCAGACAATTGCGCCTCGTCGACTCGAAGGCCTATGCCTGCGGCATGGTGGTAAACCGCTACGCCCCGGCTTGATCTGGTTCAATCCCTAAATCGGAAAACCGCTGCAACTCCTTGTTTTCAAGAGAATTCCGGTCGAGAACCGCTGGGAGCTTTCCTGGAACTGCTCTAGAAATTGATCTCGACCGAAGCAGCGCTGCGCTTCGCCGGGCCGTGGTACACCGCCTCGATGTTGTTGCCGTCGGGATCGAGCAGGAAGGCGGCGTAGTAGCCGGGATGATAGGGCCGCTCGCCTGGCGCGCCATTGTCGGTGCCGCCGGCAGCCAAGCCCGCCTTGTAGAAGGCATCGACCATGGCGTTGTCCCTGGCCTGGAAGGCCAAATGATGGCGCCCGGTCAGCTGCCCCCTCGCCGCCCGGCTGTCGAGGCTGGAGATGAACAATTCGTCGGCCCAGAAATAGTCCTCGGCCTCGCCGCCGATCGGAATGCCGAGCACCGCAAAAACGGCTTCGTAGAAGCGCCGGCTCGCCTTCAGATCCCTAACCACCAGCTGGACGTGGTCGATGAGGCGGCCGCGATGCAGCTCCATGAGCGATCTCTCCCGTTCAGAAGATCGTAAACTATGGTCGAGAAGCGCCTCGTCAATTCGGCACGGCATTTTTGTTGCATCGCGACCTGATCCTGTCAGGCCGTTTTGCGGCCGCAGACCCCGCGCCGCCTGCTTTTGCTGCATCCGGATGGACTTCCGCGCAGACCGGATAAAAAATGCAACCGGATTGTCGGATTCGAAAACCCACCAACGTCCTTCGGACGCAAGCGGCGCAACGGAGCTGGAAAAAGTCGCGCCGCATCGAACCGATTTCGGGAGAAGACCATGAACAATTCCTATCGTTGGGTCATCGTCGCGGTGGGCGCGTTGATGACCTGTGTGGCGCTCGGCGCGATGTTTTCGCTGGCGATCTTTCTCGAGCCGATGGCGCTCGACACCAACTGGTCGCGCACCGGCATTTCCAGCGCCATGACGCTGAACTTTCTGGTGATGGGCGCCGGTGGTTTCGCCTGGGGCGCCATCTATGACCGCGTCGGCGCCCGCCCCGTCGTCTTTGCCGGCGCGGTGCTGCTTGGCCTTTCGCTGGTGGTGGCGAGCCGCGCCAATTCGCTCATCGTCTTCCAGCTGAGCTACGGCGTCATCGTCGGGCTGGCGGCCAGCGCCTTCTTCGCGCCGATGATCGCGCTCACCACCGCCTGGTTCGACACTCATCGCAGCCTTGCCGTGTCGCTGGTCTCGGCCGGCATGGGCGTGGCGCCGATGACCATCTCGCCCTTCGCGCGCTGGCTGATCACCGCCTATGACTGGCGCACGGCGATGTTCGACATCGGCATCATGGCCTGGGTGCTGTTGCTGCCCGCCGTCTTGCTGGTGCGCCAGCCGTCGGTGGCGGTCGCGGCAGCAGATAGCGGTGCGCCCGCGCCTGTCGCGGACGATCCCGGCTTTAGCGTCGGCCAGGCGCTGCGCTCGCCGCAATTCCTGGTGCTGGGCATGACCTTCTTCGCCTGCTGCGCGGCGCATTCGGGACCGATCTTCCACATGGTGAGCTATGCCATGTCGTGCGGCGTAGCACCCATGGCCGCCGTGTCGATCTATAGCGTCGAGGGCCTTGCCGGCCTTGGCGGGCGCGTGCTCTACGGCGTGCTTGGCGACAGGCACGGCGCCAAGCCGGTGCTGATCGTAGGCCTCGTCATCCAGGCGGTGGTGATCGCCGCCTATCTCGCCGTTGGCAATCTCGAGCAGTTCTATCTCCTGGCGATCATCTTCGGCGCCACCTATGGCGGCGTCATGCCGCTCTATGCCGTTCTGGCGCGCGACTATTTCGGGCCGCGCATCATCGGCACGGTGCTCGGCGCCGCCACGCTGCTGTCCAGCCTCGGCATGTCGTTCGGGCCGCTCGCCGGCGGCATGATCTTCGACGCCTATGCCAGCTATTCCTGGCTGTTCATCGGCTCGGCGCTAGTTGGCCTGGGTGCGGCCGGCATCGCCATCGCCTTCCCGCCGCAGCCCGGCCGGGAGCGGCTGCAAGCGGCTTGAAATCCCTGGTTCCCGTCCGGCACGGAAATCTGTTTGCCCCATGCATGCGATTATGAAAGGCTTCCGGCCGAAGATACCGCACGCCGGCCAGGCCGGCGTGCATCCTTGCCAGTCTGTTCACGGAGGCAGTTGCAGTGGGCCTGGAAGCCGAGGACGCGAGAGGCTGGTCGACCCTGTTGGGGGCGGCGGAGAAAGGCGACATCGCGAGCCTCCGCGCCGAGCTGGCGGCGGGGGCTGACATCAACCAGACGGATGAAGGCGGCTGGTCGCCGTTGCATCTGGCGGCCCACAACGCCCGCGGCCCGGTGCTCGAAGCGCTGATTTCGCATCCGCAGATCGACGTGAATTCCAGGAACAAATGGAAGAGCACGCCGCTCAGCCTCGCCGCGGCCAAGGGACACCACGCTGCCATAACGGCGCTGATCAAGCATCCCGACATCGATATCGACGCGCGCGCCGACTATTATGGCCGCACGGCCCTGATCGAGGCGGCAAGGACCGGGCATCTGGGGATCGTCAGGCTGCTCGTCGAACACGGCGCCGATGTCAATGCAGCCGACAAGACCGGCCGCAACAGCGCGCTTATAGAGGCGATCAAGGGGCGGCACTATGACGTGGTGCAATATCTGCTGGAAACGAGGAAGGTGAACTTCCTCAACAAGGACATGCGGCTCAATGCCTTGATCTGGGCCGGCAGCACCCGCAATGCCGAGCTTATCGAGACGCTGGAAGCAGCGATCCACGCCTTCTTCGAAGGCAAGTAAGCGCGTCAGATCGCTCCGCCACATTTCTCCCAGCGCGACAGATCACGGCCTAGGTCGGCGACAACGCGATCCCTTCGACAGCCAGGATGCGTGTCCTGGCGCTGCGAAAGCGGATCTCCTTCAAACGCTCGTATTCCGGCGAGTCATACCAGGCCGAAAGCGATGCCATGTCGGGAAATTCGATGATGACGAGGCGGTGCGGGTGCCAGTCGCCCTCGAACACCTTGGTCGCACCGCCGCGCGCGAGATAGCGGCCGCCGTAGCGCTCCTCGGTGGCCGGAACCTCACGCCTGTATTGATCGAATACGGCCGCGTCGGTGATATCGACATCGGCGATAAGATAGGCCGCCATCCCGTGTCTCCTCCCTGTTTGCCAATCGTCCCTTCTCAAATTGCCTTGCACATCATCAGCAACGCATCGGCGCCCGCCGAAGTCGTCGAAATCTGCTGATGCGGCATCATATTAGTATCAAATCATATTAAGCACATCCGAGGAGACGGCTTGGTGAACCAAGCTATCAGGCGCCGCCGGCCCCCACCGTCCGTGCGACCACCCAGCGATGCTTGCCGATCTTGCGGGCGCGCTGAAAACCTTGGCGTTCAAACATCGCCAGCGTGCCATTGTGCAGGAAGGCGCCGGCGACCGAGCGGCCTTCCGCATCCTCGGGATAGCTTTCCACCGTGCCGCCGCCGAGGCGGGCGATCTCGGCGAGCGCGCCGGCAAGTGCTGCTGCCGCGACGCCCTTGCCGCGATAGGCCTTGTCGGAGAAGAAGCAGGTGATGCGCCAATCCGGTAGGCTCGTCAGCCCTTCCTCATAGGCGCGCCGGTGCTTTATGCGCGGCAGCTCCTGCGTCGGCCCGAACTGGCACCAGCCGACACAGGCCACGCCGTCGAAAACGAGCGCCGCATGTGCATGGCCCTCGCGGACCCGGGCCTCCTTCTCGGCGCGGTTCCCGGCTGCGCCGACGCCTTTGGCGTGGAAGGCCATGCACCAGCAGCCGCCCCAGACGCCATTGTGCCGCTCGACCAGCGCGGCGAATTGCGACCATGTGGTCTCGTCGAGGGGTTTTGCGCTGAAGCTCATCGTGACCTCCTTGGCTTGTCAACCGGTGCCGGAACGCAGCGCCTCGCGGGCGGCGTCGTCGCGGGGCAGCCGTTCGTCGGAAATCAGCACCACCGGGCAGTGGCAGCGTTGCAGCACGCTGCTGGTCGTCTCGCCGAACAGCAATTCCTCGCCAGGCCGTCGCGCCACGCCCATGACGATCATCGCCACCCCCCTGCCGGCCTGGCGGGCAATGGCATCGGCGGCGGCGGCCCTGCTGCGGATGGCAGTCTCGATCTCGACGCCGTAGCGGTCGGCAAGCGCAACGATGTCTTTCAGCACCGCCTCCCTGCGGCGATGCGAGACGGTGTCGCGCGGCTCGTCGCGGCCGACCCGCGCCACATAGAGCATCTTGACCGGCGCGCCGGTGACGGCGGCAATGGCAAGCGCCAGCTCGGCGCCACGGCGGGCGACCGACGTGCCGTTGACCGGCACCAGTATCCGGCCGGCCTCGGGTCCGAGCCTCGGCATCTGCCGGCCGGCGGCAGCGGGTTTGACCACCAGGCAGAGCGGGCCGTCGAAAGCGCCGGCGATCTCGTCGAGGCGGCGAGTGAAGCCGCCCTTGGCGGTAAGCGCGCGACCGAGCCCGACAATCAGCACGCCGTAACCCTTGCGCGCCTCCCTCGCCACGGTCTCGGCCGATACGTGCCTGCCGTGCCTGCGGGTGACGGGAGCCTTGGCGGCGGGCTGCTCGTCGGCCTCCTTCGCCGCCTCGCGGTTGTGCTCGGCCCCCTTCTCGATCTCCTCCAGCTTCGGTTCCACTCCCGGCTCGGCCTCGTTCTCGCCGCCGGCATGCAGCACTGTCATCGGCTTGCCGGCGCCGATCACGCCGGCCATGTAGGCGGCGAAGCGGCCGACGACGCCTTCGTCGGCCACCACCAACAGCCGCTCCAGATTGGCGACGAAGCCGCGCTGGTCGACCTCCTCGCGCTCCAGCCGCTTCTTTTCGGCCTCGCCGAGTGTCAGGCGACCAAGTGCCCAGCGCAGCGT
Organism: Mesorhizobium caraganae; assembly: GCF_016836705.1. Lineage (GTDB taxonomy): Bacteria > Pseudomonadota > Alphaproteobacteria > Rhizobiales > Rhizobiaceae > Mesorhizobium > Mesorhizobium caraganae. The sequence continues at coordinate 39,068 of NZ_JAFCGY010000015.1, forward strand.
CGGCGGCATCGCTAGCGTGGTGATGACGGCCATGGTGACGATCATGGTGAAGAGGTTGTGCGAAAGCACGCCGATCGAAAGGCCGATCGAGGCGACGATGACCTCGGTCGAGCCGCGCGCGTTCATGCCGCAGCCGACCGCGATGCCCTCGCGGCGGCTCATGCCGGCCAACTCCGCGCCGATGAAGGCGCCGGCGAACTTGCCGAAGCTGGCGATGGCAACCAGCGCCACGGTGAGCAGCGCAAGCTGCGGATCAAGGAGCACGGTGAGGTCCGCCGAGAGACCAGCGACACCGAAGAACACCGGCATGAACAGCGCCGTGATGACGCCGCGCAACTGGCTCTCGATGTGGCGCGACAGGATCGGCGACTCGCCCACAAGGATGCCGGCAACGAAGGCACCGAGCACGGTGTGGACGCCGATCAGCTCGGTGATCAAAGCCATCACGCCCATGATGGCGAGGATGACGGTGACGACGGCATATTCGCTGCTGAAACTGTCGTTGGTCCAGCGGATGGCGTCGAAGACGATGCGGCGGCCGAGGGTGAAGGAAAAGGCCATGAAGGCGGCGACGCCCGCAAGCGTGAAGGCAAGGCTGCCGAGGTCGATGCGGCCCTTGGTCGCGATGCCGATTGTGATGGCGATGATCACCCAGCCGATCGTGTCCTCGATGATCGCCGAGGAGACGATGATCTGGCCGAGGTCGCGGCGCATGAAGTTCATCTCGCGCACCACCATTGCGACGATCTTGACCGAGGAGATCGACAGCGCGGTGCCGAGGAAGAGGCCGGCGACGACGCGCTCGCTGCCCTCGGCGAGCAGCGACGCAGGCATGGCCTGCGCCGCCGCGAAGCCGAGCACGAAGGGAATCGCGACGCCGGCGGCGGAGATGGAGAAGCAGGCGCGGCCGACCCTGCGCACCAGTCTGAGGTCGGTCTCCATGCCGGTGAGCAGGAGCAGCATCAGCACGCCGAGCTGGGCGATGGCGTTGATCATGATCTTTTGCGAGGCGTCGCCGGAGAAAACCAGACGCTCCGCCTCAGGCCAAAGCCAGCCGAGCAGCGAGGGTCCGAGCAGGATGCCGCCGATGAGCTGACCCATGACGGCCGGTTGGCCGATGCGTTCGAGCAGCTCGCCGAGGCCGCGCCCGACGACCAGCAGCAGGATGATTTCCAGAACGAAAATGCCTTCGCTGGACATGCCGGTCTTTTCAGCCGGCAAGGCTGCGCCCGGGGTGAGCAACAGGGTCGCCGCCGCGGTCGCGACAAGCCAGCGCCATTTGTGCGGGAACGATAAAGACATGCACCCCTCATTCTGCCCGAAATAACGGTTGCATGCGACATCGGTTGCACGGGCGCCGCTCCCACCCAGCACATCCGGCGAGGTCAGGACAATTCGATTCAAAGGCGGCTGTGGATGTTTGCTTTCGGGTAAAGCGAGTCGCACATGTTCGGCGCACGGCGGGCAACAAGGAGAAGCTCATGAAAAGCGACTTTGCCGCCGCCCGGCTGCATCTGGAGCGGGCCGGCCACTATCTGCGCGGCGACGACGAAACGAGCAGCGAGGCCCTTGCGGCGCTCGACCTGTTGATCGAGGCGATCGTTGCGGCCCAGTACACACGGCCGGTGGCGGAGGTGGTGGATTTTCCACGGTCGGCAAGGCTGCGGTAGTCCCACGAAGAGGCCGCTTCGGGTAGGAGCGGCCTCGGCATGCCATCGGCTGACGAGCCGGCAATCGCCCGTCTTTGATCGCGTCCGACGGAACGCCTTCGCTGTTCGAGCGGCCAGGAGCATGTCCCCGGCCCGGGCATGCTGACGCCGCGCTGCGCCCATATCACCGAGAATGGCAAGAAGGGCTACGTCTGCATGCCGCTGCGGCGCAAGGCGATATACCGTCTCTCGCCGTCAAGCGTGGCCATCAGGGCCATTGGAGCCGTGCCAGGCTGGCGAATGACGCTCGGCAATTCGGAAATCGCCTTCCTCGAAATATCTGGCCTTCAGCCATGTGGTCGACGGTCCGCTCCGGTAGCGGCTGTCGGCGCGCTTCGAGATGATGCCCTCAAGCCCCATCTTGTCGATGGCGCGAAGGATCGCCAGCGCATCGCCGTCGAAATGCTCGCTGTACCGGATCTTGCCGGCGCCAGGCTCAACCAGTTGCCACAGCGCGTGCTTGCGCTGCAGCAGGGGCAAGGGGGCAAGATTGCGACCATCGAGATGGAGGATGTCGAACGCCACGAACACCAGCCGGCTCGGCTCATTCCAGATCGCGGCTTCCAGCGCAGGGTAATCGGGAGCGCCCTGCTCACCGGCTACAATGACCTCGCCGTCGAGAATGGCAGCCCTGCATGGCAGCTCGACTGCCAGCGCGATGGGCCAGTATTTTGCCGTCCAGTCATGGCCGTTTTTACTGTAAAGACGCACGCCGCCTTGATCGATGATGAGCTGCGTCCTGTAGCCGTCGAACTTGACCTCGTGAACCCATCCCTCATCTTCGGGCGGTTGCTTGACCAGAGTCGGGATCTGCGGCGGAATGAACTCCAGCCGGCCGCCGTTGACCTTGCTACGCTTACTCAAGACGGACACCTTTGACCGCGTAGCGGGGGGCGTTGTCGGCACAGGCAGCGACACACCAGCTATCTGGACGCCTGCCGCCTGTGCCGAGCCCCCGCCGGACTATCGCGAACATCTACGGACGAGGCCGGAATGTCGTTAGCTTCGTATCCAGATACTTATCCTGGCGTACATATCTCGCTCTCGGTGCGATCTTGGTCCGCGCCCCATTTGGCCTTACGCCATGTCAGGTTGCCGCTGGCCACGCTCGCGCCAATGGTGGCAAAGCCGCCCGGCTCAATCATCACCGATCCTATGCTCAGCTTCCGAGCGCTTTGAGCCAACCTTCAAAGGAAGAGGCCTTCTGGTGTTCGGCATGCGAAGCAGAGTGGGCCGGGCGCGACAACACCACCGTGCTGCGGCCTTCGCGGGGGCTGTAACCGAATTCCTTGCTGAATGCCCGGCTGAAATTGGCCGCTGAGCTAAACCCGAAGGCCTCGGCAATTTCAACAATTCGCCGGCTGTCCACCGGATCGCTGAGCGCAATATGCGCTGCCAGAAGCCGGCGGCTTTGGATGTAATGGAGAACACCACCGCTTGGTTCGAACAACTGATAGAGACGGGAGCGCGAGACGCCGAGCGCCCGGCACATTGAATCCGGTGTCAGATGAGCCGCATCCAGATTCTGGTGGACGTATCTGCGCGCCCGCTCCATGAGCGCAACATTCGCCAGTTGTTCGGCGGCGGCAGCATGTTCCGCCGCAGGCCCGAGGCAGGCGATGATCATGCTGCGCGTTGCGTGTACGATGCGAGGCAGATCGTCAGCCGTGAGGCTGCGCAGTCTTGCCTCTACGCTGTTGATGTAGCCGACCAGGAGGTTGGCAAAGTTGCCGGACAGAATTGAATTGTTCTTCGCGTCGAGGCTTGCCGCCGCATCGGCGAACAAATCACGCGGCATATACAGAAGGAGACTTTCCGAATCCGTTGCCCTCCCGCGAAACGGATAGCCAAGCGATCTGATCTCCAATTTGCCCGGCTGGCTTTCTACAACGCGACGATCGACCTCCGTCCATGATCGGCCAGTATGGGGCAAGACGATGCACCAGTGATCGATCGAACTGGACCGGAGTTTTGCGGCAGAACGCATGTAACTGTGTGCCGCTGCGCGCTGCTGAACGATCAGCATGCCACCGAGGTTCCAGGCCGTGTGGTCGGCGGGAAAGCCATCGTCCGGCGATTTGTCATCCGGCAACTTGACCTCGACAAGCGGAGCCATATGCGCTTGCCAGGCGGCGAATTGATCCTCTGGCGCCAGTTCGAGCGTTGAAAAGGACAAAGGCTCGAGCGCAGGCGCGAGTGGCGAAGCTGACTCGTTTTGAGGTTGAGCTTCGCGCGGCCAACGACGTCGATCACGCTCCGACGGCTGCCTCGCAGGTGCCTCGTTTGGCTTTTTAGCGTCCATCGCGTGGTGCCATATCCGATTCGGGTATGCCCCATGCCCTCTCAATCATGTGGTGTACCTCGGGCATCTGGCAAGACTTTGAGGCCGATATCGATAGACCAGCCAGATCCAGCCGTCGATGACCACGGCCGAAACGACTGCCAACGGCAGCGGAACTCGCGTCGACGGGCGATCACGCTGAGTTACAGCAAGAAATGCATTCCGAGATAAGTTTCTGGATGCGGCGCTAACGACACTCTTCAGCCCGCTGCATATAGAATTGAGCATTGTGGAAGCGTAGTTGGGGAGACCCTGTAAATGAACGCAAAGCTCAACAGCGAAGCTCGTCGCAAGATAATTCTTGACGGATACATCAACAACGAGCCGTTGAAGGATATTGCGGCCAGGATCGGATGCTCACTGGCAAGTTTGAAAGTAACAGCCAGTAAAATCGGCTGCACTCGAACTCCGAAGGAGGCGGCCGATTTTAGGCGCGGCTTTCATATCCCGGAAAACAAGCGGCAGGATTACTACCAGTTGATGAACATCGGTCAGTATAAAGCTCGCGAGTGCGCAGAAATTTTGGGATTGCTAACAGTTCAATCGTCAGGAAACGAGTAAACTCACCGCAATATACCTTCGACGGTATTATCGCTGGAGCATTCCATCGCCTCAGCGATTCGTCGGTAAAAGCCCGCCGCAGCGCGCGGCGGGCCCTGAAAGATTCGCACAAATGCCGCGTCTGCGTTTCAATCGCACCTGCCTCAGCCCTCACGATCTGGCTATTTGCGAACGCGTGTTCGATCAGGTCTGCGCGGATGAACATCTCAACCCCTTGGATCCGGACGCCGAAATCCTGGCGGTGATGGTTGTGGCCATTTTTCGAAATGCTCACACCGGCGAGCACGAACTGCTGGAAGCTGTCAGGTCTCGCCGGCAAAAGGTCGCGGGAAGCGGGCATTAGCGCACCGCATTCGATCGCGTAGCCGAGCGGGTATGGCTGAGCGCATAAACCCTCCAGGGAAAGAGGCTGGAACGTTTCAGCCGACCGCGCGTTGTGTTTTTTGGGGAGTGGCCGGCGTCGTTTCGGCCGGCCATGGCGTTGGGAGGCGCATGGCAAAGGGATGTCCCAGGTCCAGACTGTGAAGCCAGTCGAAGCGGCAGCAGCGCCGCGGGCCTCCGATGCGTTCGCGCTGAAGCTCACCTCATCGGAACTCGCGACCACCATGTCACATTTCCACCGCGCCGAAATCGCCCGCATGGCCGGCTGGCGCGACCGTCTGGACCGCACCAGCAACTGGGCGATCACCGTCGTCGCCGCCATGCTCTCTGTCTCGCTGTCGACACCCAGCGCCCATCACGGCGTGCTGCTGTTCGCCATGCTGTTGATCACGCTGCTTCTGTGGATCGAGGCGCGGCGCTATCGCTTCTTCGACGTCTACCGGGCCAGGGTGCGCCAATTCGAGCGCTATTATTTCGCGCAGATCTTCTCGCCGCAGCCTGACTATGCCTCCAATTGGCTGGCCATCGTCGGCGAAGGCCTGCGTTCGCCACGCTTTCTGATCTCGCAGCGCGCGGCTTTGGTACGCCGGCTGCGCCGCAACTACATTTTTATGTACACGATCCTGACGCTGGCCTGGGTGCTGAAAATCACGACGCCCAGCCTGCAGCGCGAAGGATCGCCGATCGGCTTCGGCGCGTCATTTCTCGATGCCGCGCGCGTGGCGCAGCTGGGCGCTGTTCCGGGCATCTATGTGGTGTGCTTGGTCGGGTTGCTCTATGTCGGCATGCTTGCCGCCGCTTTCCTCATCTCGAGCGACGAGGGCGAGCTGTCGCATGGCACCGTGCATGTCTGAACATAGTCGCGAAAGCGCAATTCGGTTCTGCTGCGCTGATCTTCAGCAGACATTGTCGACCATCATTGCGGTCGATTCCGGCCGGGTTGCGGACTCCTCAACCCGAGGGCGTGCGCGATGACGTTTGTGTGCGGTGAGTGCGATGACCAGGGCGCAGCAGGCGGCGTTCAGCCAGTTGATCGCTGCCAGCGCGGGATCGTTGAGATTGATGCGGGCATAGAGTCCGGTCGTGGCGTTGGCGGCTGTCCACAACAGCCAGGTCGCGTAGGAAATCGCCGTCGCGCCATGCTTGTCCTGCGCAACCCGCACGATCTGCGGCAGGTAAGAAACCACGCGCAAGCCGTTGAAAATGGTGAACAGATAGAAAGACAGATCGGCTAGCGTCATCCGAATCCCCCTGTAAGGCCGGACGTCCCATACCGTTCCTTGCAAGCGCGGCATGTGAGCCCGTTCACATGCCGGGTTCGAATTCCTGTTGCGGCCCGGCACCCCGCGCTAACGCACCGGCTTGGCTGCAGCGTCCGAGAAGGATGCGATTATTTCGCCGAAGGCATGCCGACGCGTGTGGCTCAGCCGCGATGGCGCAGCGCATCGACAAGCAGCGAGAAGGCAGGCGTCGCCTGGCGGCGGCTGGGGTAATAGAGATGGTAGCCGGGAAAGGGCGGGCACCAGTCGGCCAGTACCCGCATCAGCCGACCGTCGGCCAGTTGAGCCGTCACCTGATCCTCGGGCAGATAGGCAAGGCCAAGCCCCGCTAGCACGGCATTCAGACGCAGTGCCGCCGTGTTGAAGACCAACTGGCCCTCAACGCGCACCTTCAACTCGCGTCCGGCCTTTTCGAATTCCCAGGCGTAGAGTCCGCCATAGGTCGGCAGGCGCAGATTGATGCAATTGTGGGTCGTCAGGTCCTGCGGCGTGCGCGGCTTTGGCCGCGTGGCGAAGTAAGCTGGCGACCCAACCACCGCCATGCGCATGTCGGGGCCGATGCGCACGGCGATCATGTCGCGCGCTACCTGTTCGCCAAGCCGCACGCCGGCATCATAGCGCTCGGCAACGATATCGGTCAGGCCATAGTCGACGATGATTTCGACCCTGATGTCGGGATAATCGGGCAGGAACTTCGCCAAGGCCGGCCAAAGGATCGCATCCGCCGAATGCTCGCCGGCGGTGATGCGGATGGTGCCGCCGGGTTTTTCGCGCAGTTCGCTGAGCGCCGCGAGTTCGGCTTCGATCTCGTCCAGCCTCGGGCCTATCGTGCGGGCCAGGCGTTCGCCGGCCTCGGTCGGCGACACACTACGCGTGGTGCGGGTCAGAAGCCGCACGCCGAGCCGCTCCTCCAGCGCGCGCAACGTGTGGCTGAGCGCCGATTGCGAGACGCCGAGCTTGGCCGCAGCCTTGGTGAAGCTCCTCTCGCGCGCGACGGCGAGGAAGGCGGTGAGCTCATTCAGATTGTCGCGCGGCATTGATGAGCTCTCCTCATAGGTTCATGCCGGATATAGCACCTAATCGTGGATAATCGCAGGCCCTAAATAGGCTCCATCACAAATCGGGCAGTCCAAGGCGGGGGCAAAGACGGCGGCCATCTCCCGCTGGCATCGAGAAGGAACAAATCCATGGGGACATCAAGCGAAGCGGCTCGCAGCCCTCGGCGAAGGGCCGTGCCGATTATTTTACCGGATCGGTGCGCATCGACGCACCGTTCAATGGCAGCGAGCCTGCCCGTGTCGGCGGCGCCACCGTGACCTTCGAGCCTGGTGCGCGCACCGCCTGGCACACGCATCCGCTCGGCCAGACATTGATCGTGCTGTCGGGTGCCGGATTGGTGCAGCGCGAGGGCGGGCCGGTCGAGCCGATCCGCCCGGCGACATAGTCTGGTTCGCGCCCGGCGAGAAGCACTGGCACGGTGCGGCGCCAACCACGGCGATGAGCCACATCGCCATCGCCGAAGCGCTCGACGGCAAGGTCGTCGACTGGATGGAGAAAGTCACCGACGAACAATACGGAGTTAAGCCATCATGACCGATGCACCAGCGGTTCCCAAAAATCCGTTCTCCGATATCGCGCCCGCGCTCGGCAAATACACCGACGAGGTGCTGTTCGGCGACGTCTGGAAGCGCCCCGGCCTTTCGCCGCGCGACCGCAGCCTCATTACCGTCGCCAGCCTGATCTCGAACTACCGGACCAATGAAATGCCTTTCCACATAAAGCGGGCGCTCGACAATGGCGTCAGCCCCGACGAACTCATCGAAACCATCACCCATCTCGCCTTCTACGCCGGATGGCCGGCGGCTAGCACGGCGATCGGCATTGCCCGGAAGGTTTTCGAACAGGCCGACACCGAGAAACAAGGACAATGACAATGCAAAAGCGCACACTTGGAACAAGCGGCCTCGAAGTCTCTGCCATCGGGCTGGGCTGCATGGGAATGAGCCAGTCCTACGGGGCTCCGATGGAGACAGCGGATGCGGTTCGCCTGATCCGCGCGGCGTTCGAGCGCGGCATCACTTTCTTCGACACAGCCGAAGTCTATGGGCCGTTCAAGAACGAGGAGGTCGTCGGCGAGGCGTTGCAGCCGATCCGCGACCAGGTTGTGATCGCCACCAAATTCGGCATCGACATTGCAGGCACTGCCGGGCACAGCGGCATGGACAGCAGGCCGGAGCATATACGCGACGTCGTGGAGGCCTCGCTCAAACGACTGAGGACAGACCGCATTGATCTTCTCTACCAGCATCGCGTCGATCCGGTCGTGCCGATCGAAGAGGTGGCGGGCACGGTCAAGGACCTGATCCAACAGGGCAAGGTCAAGCATTTCGGTCTCTCCGAGGCCGGCGTGCGCAACATCCGGCGCGCGCATGCTGTGCAGCCGGTTGCCGCCCTGCAGAGCGAATACTCGCTGTGGTGGCGCGAGCCCGAAGAGGCAATCCTGCCTGTCCTCGAAGAACTGGGTATCGGCTTCGTGCCGTTCAGCCCGCTGGGCAAGGGCTTCCTCACCGGCGCCATCAGCGCCGACACGACGTTCGACAGCGGCGACTTCCGCAACACTGTGCCGCGCTTTTCGGCGGAGGCCAGGCTGGCAAACCAGGCGCTGGTCGATGCGATCGGCGTCATCGCGGCCAAGAAGAAGGTGACCCCGGCGCAGGTCGCGCTCGCCTGGCTGCTGGCGCAAAAGCCCTGGATCGTCCCGATCCCCGGCACCACGAAGCTCAACCGCCTCGAGGAAAACATCGGATCGGCAGCAGTTGCCCTGACGACGGACGATCTTGGCAACATCGAAAACGCAGTCTCGGCGATTGCAGTGCAGGGAGAGCGCTATTCGCCACAGCAGGCGGCACGGATCGATCGCTGATCGCGACGAAATTGAGAAGGGCAAAGTCATGACGCAAGGTATCGAGAACAAGGTGGTCGCCATCACCGGCGCCAGCAGCGGCCTTGGCGAGGCAGCGGCACGGCTGCTGGCGAAAGAAGGCGCGAAGCTGGTGCTGGGCGCCCGACGGATCGACCGCTTGCAGGCGCTGGCAGGTGAGCTTTCGCTCGGCAAGGACGCCATTCTGCAGACCGACGTAACCGATGTCGGTCAGGTCCGTCGTCTCGTCGACCATGCGGTCAAGACGCATGGCCGCATCGACGTCATCATCAACAATGCCGGCCTGATGCCGCATTCACCGCTGGAGCGCGGCAAGGTCGAGGACTGGGACCGGATGATCGACGTCAACATCAAGGGCGTCCTCTATGGCATCGCCGCCGCCCTGCCGCACATGAAGACGCAGAAGAGCGGCCACATCATCAACGTCTCGTCGGTCGCCGGCCACAAAGTCGGGCCAGGCGGCGCGGTCTATGCCGCCACCAAGCATGCGGTGCGCGTCATCTCGGAAGGACTGCGCCAGGAGGTCAAGCCCTACAACATCCGCACCACCATCATATCGCCCGGTGCCGTAGCGACGGAATTGCCGGACAGCGTCACCGAAGCCGATGTCGCCCAAGGCGTGCGCGCGCTCTACGACCGGGTGGCCATACCGGCCGATTCCTTCGCCCGAACGGTGGTATTCGCCATGAGCCAGCCCGACGAGGTCGACATCAACGAGATCCTGTTTCGGCCGACGGCGCAGGAATATTAGAGCCGCCGACCTTGCTCAGCACCGCCGGTTCAGCCCGAACTGCGCCTGAAATTCCCTGGTATCGTTGCGGTTGGGATAGGGCCGGTCGGGCACTGGAACGCGCAGATGCGCGCACAGGGTCTCCCAGCCGTCGCCCAGTTTATGGACCAGCAGCCGCTCCGGCGGAACTGTCGCCATGACCGCGGCGACGTTGGCTTCATAGAGGGCGATCGCGGTCGCGCGATCATGCGCCTTGCCGCCGAAGACCTGCTTGGCGATCAGGGAAATGCCCAGCGCCTCCTGATCCTGGAGCTGGCTGATGCCGGCCAGGATGGTCCTCTCGAAGCTCTCCCACCAGCTTCCTGCCGAGCGCCAGGTGAGGATGACCGGGGCATCAGGATAGAACTCGATCAGCTGGCGCCAGTAATGCGCCGATGGCCAGTCCATGCAAGAGGCATAGCCGGCAAACAGCTCGCTCCAGTCAGGCGCAGCACCCTTCGCCAGTGCACGCCAGAGCCGCTTCTGCTCCTCGTTGGCGATGACTTCGGACATGTGATGACAGGGGCCGAAGCCGAGGATGGTCAGCGCTTCGCGCATCGAATCCGTTCCGGTGCGGCCAAAGCCCGTCCCGATCACCTTGATCGACATATTTTCCTTCCCTGGTTCGAACCGGTGGAGGTCGGTCAGCTGGCAGGTTGGCATCGCTCAGCGGCTGCACGACAGCAGCCTCTCCGCAGGAAGCGCCGCGTGGGCAGCAACTCTTCACTCTTCATCGCATATATCAGGACTGCGCCCGGGCCAGATTAGCCGCCAACGATAGATCTGTCCCACACAAAGATCGGTTGACCGGCCTCGGCCACGAAGCGACTATTCAGCCAGATTGCAGACCGCAGGAGGACATGAGATGGACGAACCCGATCGCTGGCGGCACATGGCGAGCGCGCCCAAGGATGGCAGCCGCATCCTGGTCACCGTGAGGCCGTCGGAACAGGGGCCGGCCGAGGTTGACCTCGCTTACTGGTCGCGCGCCGACCAGTTCGGTTCAGAAGGCTGGCGCTCTTCCGATTCGTCTCCGGGACGCGTGATCGAATATCCTGAGCCCGAATTGAAATGCTGGATGCCGCTGCCGACGGCCAATCTGAGCCGGGCTTCCATGCCGAGTCCGTGGGAAGGCGAAGACGTCCCGTTGCTCGACGGCTCCGGTATCTGATGCCGGTCAGAACAGGAACGCTGCCGTTGCGGGGTCCGGTCCGGTGCGGCCGTCCGGCGAATCCAGGCCTCGAATGAGCTCGAGGTCCTGCGCGTCCAGTTCGAAATCGAAGACATCGAAATTGGCGACGATGCGATCCTGGTGAACCGATTTCGGGATGACGATCAAGCCTTGCTGAAGGTGCCATCTGATGATCGTCTGCGCCGCGGACTTGCCATGTTTCCTGGCAATGCCGGCGATGACCGGGTCGCTCAGCAGCCGGCCGCTGCCAAGCGGGCTCCAGCTTTCGATGCGGATATCGTGCTCAAGATGAAATTCCCTTAAGCCGCGCTGCTGGAAGCGGGGATGCAGCTCGATCTGGTTGACGACGGGCGTCACGCCGGTCTCGCCGATGATCCGCTCCAGATGGTCCCGGTTGAAATTCGAAACCCCGATTGACCTTGTCCGGCCGGCCTGCCGAAGTTCGATCAGCGTCTTCCAGGCCTCGACATATTTGCCCTGGCCGGGCACCGGCCAATGAATCAGGAACAGGTCGATCTGGTCGATTCCGAGCTTGTCCATCGTCTCGCCAAAGGCCCGCAGGGCGGCGTCACGCTGGTGGGCGCCGTTGCGCAGCTTCGAGGTGATGAACAACTCGCCTCTCGGCACGCCGGCGGCACGGATCGCCTGTCCGACCCCTCCTCATTGCGGTAGCCTTCGGCGGTGTCGATCAGACGATAGCCGGCCTCGATCCCCCAGCTCACCACCCCGGCGGTAATCGGCGGATCGACCTGCCACACGCCAAGGCCGAGCTGGGGAATGGCGGAGCCGTCGTTCAACGCAATCTGTTCAGGCATGTTCGGATCCTTATGCGACGATTGTTCCAAGTTGCAAGGATTGTTCCAAGCGGTCCGCCCGCTGCCTATCTAGGCTCGACATCGGCAACGGCCAGTCGACGGCGGGGACAAATCGCCTGCTTGATTTGGAATCGTGATCTCCGCACAGGCGGTCCAGATGCGCTTCGAGCCGGCGGCGGCCTTACCTCGGGCGGCGCACCGCCCGCACCATGCCGCCGGGGCCGCCGCCGCAGAAGAAGCGGTCGCCGCCGTCGGATTCGAGCCCCGAGACGCCCTTCCCCGCTGGCATGTCGAGCCGCTCCAGCACCTTTCCGGTTTGCGGGTCGACACGGCGCACGTCGCTGTGGTCGCCTTCCCAGGTGCCGTGCCACAGCTCGCCATCCACCCAGGTCACCCCGGTGACGAAACGGTTGGATTCGATGGTGCGCAGGATTTTCCCGGTCTCGGGATCGATCTGGTGGATCTGGCGCGCCCGGTTCTGCCCGACCCACAGTGTGCCCTCGGCCCAGGTCATGCCGGAATCGCGACCGCCGCCGGGCGCCGGAATGGTGGCCAGCACCTTGCCGGTGTCGGGGTCGATCTTCTGGATGCGATCTCCGGCCAGCTGAAACAGATGCCGGCCGTCATAGGCGGTGCCGGCATGTGCGGCGACATCGATCGAGCGCAGCGTCTCACCGCTTGCCGGATCGAAGGCGGTCAGCCGCTCGCCCGCGGCAAACCAGACATTTTGCCCGTCGAAGCTCACGCCATGCACGATGTCGACATCAGGAAAGGGTCCGTATTCGCGCAGGATTTCAGCGGCTGAATGTTTCATGTCCTGGTCCTCGATCATGGTCACGGAACCTTCCTAGCCGTTTGGCAGCGGTGCCGGGAGTAACAAGGTGGTCGTGAACCCGGCCACAGGCGGCGTCATCCAGCGGCGCGCCCGGCCATGGCCGAACGACTGCACCTTGCCGGCCTCGGCCAATTGCTCGAGCGCCCGTTGTACGCTGCGCTGGCCGGCGCCGAGCGCGAGCGCCAGCGCCGAGCTTGCCCAGGCTTCACCATCGGCCAGGAAGGCCAGCATCACCGCGTGCCGCTCCTCGATCGGCCGCGCCAGCACCACGACCGCGACGGCCTGACGCGGCGCCAGCGCAAAGCCTTGGCTGGTCGCGCCGATGCCCGCCAGCGGCCGCAATTCGGCGCGCAGCCGGCCGATCTCGACCCGCAGCCTGGCACGATGCGATTCATCGACGTGCCTGCCGCCAAAGGCGCGGGCAATCAGCGTCGCTCTCGGCACATCCGCCGGCCAGGCTTCGGCAAGTGTTCGCACCAGTGCAAACAGCACCGGGCGCGTTGCCAGCGAGACCGTGGTTTCCTGCCTGCGCACGACATAGCGGAAGGTATCGACGACCAGCGCCGACGACGCCTGCAGCGCCTCGACCTCCTCGAGCAGCAGCGGCCGCTCTGCGCCATTGGCGATCAGCCGAGCCGCCGGCGTGTCGAGTGACAGAAAGGCACTGTCGACCTCTGCCATAAGGCCCGGAATGCCGGCCCGGCGAGCCGCGTGGCGAGCCCATTCAAGAGCTGCGCGCGCGGCTTTCGTCTTGAGCCGGCGCATGGCGATGCCGGCAACGGCGAGCTCATGCGCGGCGCGTGAGGCGGGTGGCAGCGGCGCCGGATCGAGCCCGGCCAGCACGTCTTCAGCCTCGTCGAGCCGACCGATGAGCAGCAGGCGGCGCACCTTGAGATGCCCGGCATGCGCGGCGTTCAGCCGATCACCGTGCCTTTCCAATGTCGCCCGCGCCGCATCGAGCGCCTTGGCCGGCCAGCCGAGGTCACGTGAGACCAGCGCGATCTCGGCTTCGGCGACGACGCATCTGGCGCGCGCCACCGCCTCCTTCGGACCGAAGGCGCGTCCAGCCCGACGCAGCAGCAGCTTGGCGCGATCGAGATCGCCGAGCTGCGCCATCGCAATGCCGCGCAGCGCCAGCGCCGGCGCATCCTCGCGCAAGGCGACGCGGTCGAGCGCGGCAAGCGGATCACCCGCGGCCAGCGCCAGCCCTGCCGCGGTGATCAGCGAGTCCATTCAAATCCCGTCACACTTGTAACTCCCACCTCCGCCGGTCATGGCCCTAACTTAAGTCACCGCCGCCAAGCAGCAAGCCGGGGCGGCAACCTGGCCATCTGGGCTGGCAGGAGACACCTCGGGCGGCGTTGACGGCAATATCGGCAGTCGCTAACCTGAGCATCTCAGATGGTATTTTTAAGCTTCTCATTGGAGATAACTGACAATGCCTGCTTCCGAGGATCTTGAGCACACTGCGCGGCCCCGCCACCCCTGCTGCGGTGGGCCTCCGTCAAATCCCGTCACATTTGTAACTCCGCCCTCGCCGCCTCCGGGCCCTACCCTACCTCACGATCAGCAGGCAACGACAGGCCGCAACGGCGTAATGACTGGCAAAGGAGATGAGCAATGACCAAGCACGTGGCAATGAAGACCCCGCCAATCGTTTCAAGGCAGGAATGGGAAGCCGAGCGCGAAAAGATGCTGGTGAAGGAAAAGGCGACGATGCGCGCCAGGGATGCGCTCTCGGCCGAACGCCGGCGGATGCCGTGGATGGAAGTGGACAAGGCCTATGTGTTCGAAGGCCCCAACGGCAAGGCAAGCCTGCTCGACCTGTTCGAGGGCCGCCGCCAGCTGATCGTCTACCGCGCATTCTACGAACCCGGCGTCTATGGCTGGCCCGAACATGCCTGCCGCGGCTGTTCGCTCGGCGCCGACCAGGTCGGCCATCTCGCCCATCTCAACGCCCGCAACACCACGCTTGCCTACGCCTCGCGCGCGCCGCAGGCCGACATTGTCAGCCTGAAGCAGCGGATGGGCTGGGAGATGCCCTGGTACACAATCACCGACAGCTTCGACAAAGATTTCGGCGTCGACGAATGGCACGGCCACAACGTCTTCATCCAGGACGGCAAGAAGGTGTATCGCACCTATTTCATCAACAGCCGCGGCGACGAGCAGATGGGCACGGTCTGGAGCTATCTCGACGCCACACCGCTCGGCCGCCAGGAGGTCTGGGAGGACTCGCCCGAAGGCTATCCCCAGACCGAGCTCTACAGCTGGTGGAACTGGCACGACAATTACGACGCCGCGCCCGACAAGACATGGGAAGCGGTGGCCGCCGCCGGCGAAGCCGCGTTCCGCGACAAGGACGGCAAGTAAGGACCGAGTTCCTCGCCCCCGCCGACGGCGGGGGAGAGGTGGCCGCGGAGCGGCTTTTGTAAGGCTCAGCCCTCTCCCCGTCTCGGCTTCGCCGAGCCACCTCTCCCACACTTTGTGGGGCGAGGAACCCAACCTTTCGAAGGATGAGAACCATGAGCGATATCGGCACGGGCATCGGCAGCGAGATCCCTCAATCAACCGGCGCGGCGCCGCTCGGCATCGCCGACTGGCTGTGCCTCGCCGCGGCGCCGACTTTCGCTGCGATGGCGTTGCTTACCTGCATTCACACTGGCGACAGCATGATGTCGTGCCTGGGCGCCAATGCCTCCCTGCTCACGGGCATGCCGGTGATGTATCTGCTGATGAGCGCCTTTCACCTGGCGCCATGGTTGCGTGTGATTTCCGGCCGGCCGGTCCGGCGATAGTCCGGCTCGCCACTGCCATTCTGAACACCCCGCACGTCGGAGAGACACAATGAGGCTGGTCAGGCTGAGAGCGCCGGGCGGGTTGGACAAGCTCGACCTGGTCGAGGAGGATCAGCCCCGGCCTGGGCCAGGTGAGGTGTTGGTCAGGATCCGCGCCTGCTCGCTCAACATGCGCGACGATTTCGCCGTGCAAGGCAAGGTGCCGCTCGCAGACGGCCGCGTGCCGCTGTCGGACGGCGCCGGCGAGGTGATTGCCGTCGGCGACGGTGTCGGTACTTTCAAATCCGGTGACAGCGTCGTCAGCACCTTCTATCCCGGGTGGCTGGGCGGCGAGATGACATCAGAGACAAGACGCGACATTCCGGGAGACAGTTTCGACGGCTTCGCCAGCGAATATGTGTGCATGCCGGCGCAGGCCTTCACCAAGGCGCCGGCGGGCTATACGCATCTCGAGGCGGCAACGCTTACCTGCACGGGCGTTACCGCCTGGCGAGGCCTGGTGACATGCGGCAAGGTGAAGCCCGGCGACACGGTGCTGATCCTCGGCACCGGCAGCGTGTCGCTGTTTGCGCTGCAATTTGCCAAGGCTGCCGGCGCCCGGGTCATCGCCACCTCGTCCAACGAAGAGAAGCTGGAGAGGCTCAAGTGGCTCGGGGCCGACAACGTCATCAACTACAAGGCGGTGCCCGACTGGGGCGGCAAGGCGAGGGATTTGACGGACGGACGCGGTGTCGACCAGGTGATCGAGGTCGGCGGACCCGCGACACTGGCGCAGTCGATAGCCGCCTGCCGCACAGGCGGGCACATCGCGCTCGTCGGCGTGCTGACCGGCTTTGCGGCCGAGGTTTCGATCCCGGCGCTGTTTTCGAACCAGATCCGTATCAGCGGAATTTCCATCGGCAGCAGGGCCGACCAGGAAGACATGATCCGGGCGATAGAGGTCAACCGCCTGAAGCCCGTCATCGACAGCAGCTTTCCGCTGCAGGACATCGCCGCTGCCTTCAGGCACTACGAGACGCAAAAGCATTTCGGCAAGGTTTGCCTCGAAATTTGACCATCGCATCCTGCCGCAACCCACCAGTCCCTGGTCGGACGGCGCATTCAGCACGTTGATGTGACTGTGAGACTTGTCACATACCCGCTCTTGAAGCGCGTGCTACTGCCACCACGGTCAATCAGCGCCGAAAGAAATCGCCTGCCATGGTCTGGCGGTGACGGGCCTTTCACTTTATCCTGTGGCAGGTTGCATACGATCAACGGGCCTTGATGCCGCAAGCGGTGTTCTCGTCGGCGTCAAGCAGCGGCCAGGGGTTTTGCCATGCTCCGACTTTGCGGATTCATCGCGGCCTTCATCCTCGTCAGCCTCACGACCTTTGAGGCCTGCGCCGATCGAAGGGTCGCCCTCGTCATCGGCAATTCCGAATATCGTGACATCCCGGCACTCAAGAACCCGGCCAAGGATGCCGAGGACGTGTCGGCCACGTTCCGGCTCGCGGGCTTCGAGGTTTTCGTCGCCGAGAATCTCACCAAGCAGCAATTCGAAGGCCAGTTCCGGGACTACCTGTCCGCCGTCGACGGCGCTGATCTCGCCGTCGTCTACTATTCCGGGCACGGCTTTCAGATCGGCGGCGAGAATTTCCTGATACCGGTCGACGCCTCGTTGAAAAAGGCCGCCGACATCGAGGTCCAGGCCATCAAGCTCAACGATGTGCTGGAGCAATTGCGCTCGAAGTCGAAGATCCAGGTGATCATCCTCGATGCCTGCCGCAACAACCCCTTCCCGCGCAACAATTACTGGCTGCGTGACCAGCTTGTCACCGCCGGCAACACCGGACTGGCGCAGGTGCGCAGCTCGCTCAACACGCTGATTGCCTTCGCCACCGAACCGGGCGCCGTCGCCTATGACGGCAGCGGCGACCTCAGCCCGTTTTCATCGGCATTTTCACGCCGCGCGCTTGCGCCGAACCAGGAGATCCGCACGGTCATGTCGGCGGTGCGCCGCGATGTCGTGCAGGCCACCAACGGCATGCAGGTGCCTTGGGAAAATTCCTCGCTGATCGACGACGTGGTGCTGGTACGCCGCAGCAACCGGCCCTCGCTGCCGCCAGTGCTGGAGAAGGTGGTGCTGTCGGGGGTCGGCCCTGTCGCTCTCGGCCTGCCGGAGCCGCTCGATGTCGATGGCGGCGCTGTCAGCGTCAGCATCGAAAGGCCACCGGCAATGGGCCGGCTTATGCTGGACGGCAAGGACGTCGCGGTGGGCGAACCGATCGCAGGCAAGGACCTGCCGCGCCTGCAGATGGATGTCCCCAAGGGGGCCGCCACGCAGGACGAGGTGGATATGCTGGCCTATGCCACGCACGACAATTGGGGCGGCGGAAGCCAGGGAATATTGGTGTTCCGCGTCAAGAGCGGCGAAGGCGCCGCCGGCCAGCAGATCATGGCTTCGCTCGAGGCCGAGCAGAAGCAGCAGGTGCTGGAGCGTGGCATCCACATCACCGGTGCCGCCGAAGCGATCGAGAACCGCAAACTCGATATTCCCGTCGGCGTCGGACCGGTGGCGCTCAATCTGGATTTCCCGACCGACGATCCGGCCGTCAGCCTGAAGGTCTCGGGGTATCCGGCAACGGGGACGTTGTCGCTGCCGGATCGGACGCTGTCGCCGCAATCGAGCCTGTTGGCGGGTGAAGTCGACCACCTTCGTTACGAGCCGCAGATCGGCGCCGGAGCGCCGGTCGTGGTGGGTTTTGAAATCCGCGCCGACAGCAATTCGTCGAAGCCCGCGACGATGAAGCTGTCGCCGACGGTCGACGCTTGCGATACCGCCGCCGGCGAGCCTCTCGACCTGCAAGGAGTGGTGCCCGGCCTGCTGCCGAACGAGATCGGCGCCGGTGCTGTTGCGGCCTGCGAGGCCGCGGTGAAAACCTATCCCGATGTCGCCCGCTTCCGCTACGAGCTCGGCCGCGCGCTGCTAGCTGCCGGCAAGGTCGCCGAGGCCAAGACAGCGATCGAGGACGCCGCCAAGAAGGGGCATGTGCGCGCTGTCTTCGAACTCGGCTATCTCAACGCAACAGGGACCGGAACGCCCATCGACC
Source organism: Mesorhizobium caraganae (assembly GCF_016836705.1). Lineage (GTDB taxonomy): Bacteria > Pseudomonadota > Alphaproteobacteria > Rhizobiales > Rhizobiaceae > Mesorhizobium > Mesorhizobium caraganae. The sequence goes on from NZ_JAFCGY010000015.1 coordinate 57,782, forward strand.
GTACCCAGGCCAACGCTCTCTACAAGGCTGCCGCCGACAAGGGCGATCCCTACGGAATGACCTCGTGGGGCCGCGCTTTGTTCAATGGATACGGCGTCAACCGCGATACGGCCAAGGGCCTGGACCTGCTGCTCAAGGCGGCGGCCATGGGGCACACCTATGCCATGAACGATCTGGCCGCGATCTTCACCGAGGGCCGCAATGGGGTGCCTGCCGATCCGGCCCGCGCCGTCGCCTTCCTGCAAGCGGGCGTGCAGCGCCAGGACATGTATTCGATGAACCTGCTCGGCCGCAATTACCTCGCCGGCCAGGGCATCGACAAGGATCCGAAGACGGCGCAGGCGTTGTTCCAGCAGGCCACCGATCTTGGCCAACCCTACGCTCCCGGCAGTCTCGCCCGCATGTACAGGGATGGCGTCGGCGTGCGCCAGGACCCGGCGGAAGCGCAAAGGCTGTTCGAACTGGCAACCGCGCGCGGCGATCCGTCCAGCGCCTATGATCGCGCGGCGCTCGAAATGGCGAAAGGCGACAAGGCCGATCAGGCTGTCGCGGTGCGTTTCCTCGCCTTCGCCGTCGCGCTCGACCTGCGCAAGGAGCTTCCGGACGCCAAAAAGGGCCTGGCGCAGTTCGGGACGAAGCCAAAAACGGCGGCCCTGGACGCGCTGCGTCAAGAGCTCAAGTCGAAGACCCTGCCGTCCGGTTCGCTGGACACGCAACTGGTCAAAGCGGCCCGGGGGGTCTGGGAAGAAGCCAATCCGCGTCGGGACTTGTTTTGAACAATGGAGGCCATGGTGGGCAAGGCATTCAAGCAGGCATTCATCGGGACAATTTTCTCCGGCGTTCTGGCCGGGCTCATGGGCTGCACCTCGGTGTCGCCGATGTTTGAGCCGGCGCCGCCGGTGGAACATCGCAAGGTGGTTCGCGTAGCGCCCCAGCCGAAGGTGGTCCGATACAAGAAGGCGACTACCGGCAAAGTGATCAAGCCGGCCGAGGAGGCTCCCCAAAAGCCGCCGGTTATTCCCGCTCTCGGCGGCGGCAGCGGTGGTGGCAGCGGTGGCGGCGGCGGCGGCGGTGGCGGCGGCGGCTGGGGATGAGATCGTCAACCAAAGGGCGGCGCGCGCTCGGCGGCCCCAAAGGGTCTTGCTGAATTCCGCATGAGCCTTGGACAGCGTCAAGCCGACGCCGTCCATCCACGTATCGCATTGGTTGGCCGGCGGATAATTCGGCGCAGCGCGGCGCGGAAAACGTGGCCGACGAACGCTGCCAGTGCCGAGGCTACGACCGCCACCCGATCGTGTCTGCGAGCCGTCGATGCCCGATGGGCCTGTTGCGTTTCGAGATAGCGAGCCAGCGCAATGTCGTGACGCGATGGTGCGCCAAGCTCCTGCCAGTCGCGCCCGGGGTTGTCATGCCAGATGGGCCATTCGGTCGAGCCAGGGTGATGCACGGTGTCCTCCTGCGAAAAGAGATCCAGTGCGGCCAATCTCCTCAAGCGTCGTGAGAAACGCGTGGGAATCAGCGTGATGGAATCGTGAAAAGCGCCTCGGCGACGGAATAATTGTTGAAATGGCGTGAGCTTGAGCGGATCGTCGTCATGCTGTGACCGTGGCGGGATCCGATGACCGGACCTTATCTTCACCTGCTGGGTGGTTTCGACTTTGCCGGGGCCGCGGTTCCGGCCATCAGCCGCAAGGCGCGTGCGATGGTCGCCTATCTCGCACTACAGTCGGGGCATTCGCAGTCGCGCGAGAAGCTGGCGACCCTGCTCTGGGGCATCAACGGCGAGGCGCAGGCGCGAATGAGCCTGCGGCAAGCGGTATCGTCCGTCAGGAAGGCCATGCAGGCATGCGGCGGCGGCCGCTTCCTTACCGACGGCGACAGCGTCGCTCTGCATCTCGACGACCTTGATTTCGATGTCGCGCGGTTCGAGGCGCTGGTCGCCAGCCCGGCACCCGAAGACCTCGAACTGGCGCTCAATGTCTACCGTGGCGACCTGCTCGACGGCTTCGGCCTGAAGGCGGAGCCATTCGAGGACTGGCTGAGGATCGAACGCGAGCGGCTGCGGGCTTTGGCCGTCGCGGCACTCGACAGGCTGGTCGCGCATTATGCCGCGACGAACGATCCTGCCGCATGCGTGCGCGTGGCGACGCGTCTGCTGGCCATGGAGCCGCTGAGAGAGGACGTCCACCGTGCCCTGATGCGCGCCTATGCGGCGCAAGGCAGGACCAATCTCGCGCTGAAGCAATACGAGCACTGCCGCACTGCGCTTCAACGCGATCTCAAGCTGCAGCCCGAGCCGGAGACGCGGCAATTGTTCGAGACGCTGCGCACACGCCGCACGATAGCGCAGGCACGGCCACCCACGACCGATTCGGATGACGCCACCGGCTTCAGCCAACAACCCGCGCGCCCCCCGACCCACTATGTCAAATCGGCCGGGATCAACATCGCTTATCAGGTGACCGGCGACGGGCCGGTCGACCTGATCCATGTTCCGGGATGGGTCTCCAACCTCGACCATGCCTGGGCCTCGCCGCGGCTTTCGCACGTCCACCGGCGGCTCGGCACTTTCTCGCGCCTGATCCGCATGGACAAGCGCGGCACCGGGCTCTCGGACCGCAATGTCGGTCTGCCGACGCTGGAAGAGCGGATGGAAGATGTGCGGGCAGTGCTGGATGCGGTCGGCTCGAAGCGCACGGTGCTGTTGGGCACTTCCGAGGGCGGCCCGATGTGCATGCTGTTCGCGGCGACCTATCCCGAGCGCACCGCGGCACTCGTGCTCAATGGGGCCTACGCCCGCGGCAGCTGGTCCAAAGACTATCCCTGGGCGAAGACAAGCGAGCAGGTGGAAGAAGATCTGGCGATCGTCGAGAGAGAATGGGGAGCGGCGGCGGATATGAGCAACGCGGCGCCCAGTCTGATGAGCGACACGTTCGAGACAGAATGGTTCGCCGCCTATCTCAGGAATTCCGCCTCGCCCGCCGACGCGATCGCGCTGTGGCGCTGGGGAACCGAAATCGATGTTCGCGACATTCTGCCTGCCATCCATGTTCCGACACTGATCATGCAGACGACCGGCGACGGCTGGGTGAAGCGGGAAGAAGGACGTTACCTGGCGACGCATATCGAGGGCGCCAGATACGTCGAGCTCGCCGGCCGCGACCACGTGATCTGGGGCGAGAATTCCGATCGCCTTGTCGACGAAATCCAGGCTTTCGTCACCAGCGCGTTGCCGGCGGCTCCAGGCGAGCGGCTGCTGGTGTCGGTGCTGTCCCTCGATATGACGGGCTCGCCTTTCGGCATCGAGCCGGCCGAGCGGCACGCCGAGGCGCTCCATGGTGAATTCCTCGCGGCCGAAGGCAGAGAGATCAGCCGAGCGGACGGCAAGGTGCTCGCGGTGTTCCAGCGGCCAACACGGTCGATCCAGTGCGCGATCGCCATTCGCGATCGCTTGCGGCGATCCGGTGTCGAGGTCCGCTCGGCGGTGCATATCGGCGAGTGCGAGCAGCGCGGCTATCAATTTTCCGGCGCAGCGATCGAGCTGTCGTTGCGGCTGCTGGGTCATGCGCAGCCGGGCGAAATCATCGCGTCACGCACGGTGCGCGATCTAGTGGTCGGGTCCGGCCTACGCTTCGATGAGCGTGGCGAAATGGCGGCAGCCGAGCTGCCCGGCGCGTTTCCGTTCTATTCGGTGGATGGTTCGGCCTGAGCGCTGATCACCTTTTCCCCGCCCCAAAGCGCAATCCGTCCATCAGCAGCTTGACCAGCCGGCGCGAGCGGTCGCGCCAGTCCTTGGTGTCGGGGGCCGAGTAGATGCCGCCGAGCGCGTGCAGCACGTCGGAAGCGTCGACGTCGCCGCGGATCGAGCCTTCGGCCGCGGCCGCCTCGACCAGCTGCCGCAAGGCCAGCGATACCCGGCCCGACAAGTCGGAAAACACGGCGGAATTGGTGTTGAACAGGATGCGCAGACTGGCCGCCAGGCCGCGCTTGGTGGCGATGTAGTCGACGAAGCGCTGCATCCACTGTTCAAGCGCCATGTCGGCCGGATGGTGGCTGGCGAGGTCGTCGGCAGCCGCGCAGAGTGCTTCGACTTCGCGCCGATAGACCACCTCGACCAGATGCTCGCGGGTCGGAAAATGCCGGTAGAGCGTGCCGATGCCGACACCCGCCTGGCGCGCGATCTCCTCCAGCGAAGCATCGACGCCCTGCTCGGCAAAAGCCGTCGCCGCCACCTCGACCAGCCGGTCGCGGTTGCGCTGCGCGTCGGCACGCAGCGGCTTTGGCGCTGTGGCTTCGCGCGCACCTTGGGCGGTGGCTGTCTGCTGGTCGTCCAATTTTTTCTCCACTGTCGACATATGGGGTCTTGAACCCCGAGGGGTAAGCTCCCAACTAAATAAACGGAGGCGCCTCCGCTTTAGTGGAGCAGTCTTATCATATAATCAGGGGAGCCGGTATGTCACGTCCCTCGAACTTGCCTACCAGAGTTTCCCCATCTCGCTGGAGAATGGCGGGGACGCCTGAGAGCGTAATCTCCCCCCTCGAGAGGGAGATGTCGCCGAAGGCGACAGAGGGGGTCGGTTCGACCGGGCGCGACCTCCTGCGGCAGATGAGGTTAGCGCTCCACGCGAGGCGACCCCCTCTGGCCGCTTCGCGGCCATCTCCCCCTCGAGGGGGGAGAATACGCCTACCCTTGCCCTCCCTCACCCAAGCCCCATTTCAATCCCCTAGCGTCAAGCAACTGGAGCCAGACGCCTCATGACCGACCAAACCACCTCCATCACCATCCCGATCCACCTCACCATCAACGGCCGCGATCACTCACTCAACGTCGAGCCGCGCGTCACGCTGCTCGACGCGCTGCGTGATCGCCTCGACCTGACCGGCACCAAGAAGGGCTGCGACCACGGCCAGTGCGGTGCTTGCACTGTGCATGTCGACGGCGAGCGCGTGCTTGCCTGCCTGACCCTGGCCGCGCAGGTCGAAGGCCGCGAAATCACCACCATCGAGGGGCTCGCCGGAGCCGACGGCACGCTCGACGCCGTGCAGGCGGCCTTTCTCGAGCAGGACGCCTTCCAATGCGGCTACTGCACGCCCGGACAGATCATGTCGGCGGTGGCCTGCATCCGCGAGGGCCATGCCGGCTCGGACGACGAGATCCGCGAATACATGGCCGGCAATCTCTGCCGCTGCGGCGCCTATCCGAACATCGTCGCCGCCGTGCGCCAAGCGGCCCTGGAGGTGGCATCATGAGGGATTTTTCCTACGTTCGCGCCGACAGCATCGAGGCCGCGCGCAAGGCGACGGCGCTTCCCGGCGCCATGCTGCTTGCTGGCGGCACGACGCTGGTGGACCTCGCCAAATGCGGCGTCGCCCAGCCTGAGACCGTGGTCGACATCACCCATCTCAAGGGGCTGGACACGATCAGCGTCGATGCAGGCCGCGCCACGCTCGGCGCGCTGGCGAAAATGAGCCATGTCGCCGACCATGCCGGGATCAAGAGCCATTTTCCCGCTGTCTCGGAAGCACTGTGGCAGGCCGCCTCGGCGCAGCTGCGCAACATGGCGACCGTCGGCGGCAATCTGATGCAGCGCACGCGCTGCCCTTATTTCCGCGATCCCTCGAATTTTTCCGCCTGCAACAAGCGTGAGCCCGGCAGCGGCTGCTCGGCGATCGGTGGCGTGACGCGGGGCCACGCCGTGCTCGGCACCAGCCAGGCCTGCATCGCCATGTATCCGGGTGACCTGGCCACCGCGCTTGTCGCCTTCGATGCGACGGTCCATCTCGGCCAGCGCGTGCTCAAGGTCGACGATTTCTTCCTGCTGCCGGGCGACACGCCTGAGCGCGAACATGACATCCGCGCCGGCGAGATGATCACCGCGATCGAGATCCCCGGCTCGGCCGCCGCGCGGCGCTCGACCTATCTCAAGGTGCGTGACCGCCAGTCCTACGAGTTCGCCGCGGCAAGTGCCGCGGTCGGGCTGGAGCTGGAAGCCGATGGCCGTACCATCCGCGACCTGCGCGTCGCGCTCGGCGGCGTCGCCACAAAACCGTGGCGGGCGCGCGCCGTGGAAGAGGCGCTGAAAGGCAAGGTCCTGGACGAAGACACCGTGCGCAAGGCGAGCGGGCTCGCCATGGAAGGCGCCGTCGACCATGGCGCCAACCACTACAAGATCGAGCTCGCGCCGCGCGTGGTCGCGCGCGCCATCCTCAAACTGGGAGAGACGGCATGACCGTTCACAACATCAGACATGCCAATACAAGACATGCCGATTCGAGACATGGCGACGCCTCCGACGGCGCGGTCGGCGGACGGCTGTCGCGCGTCGATGGCCCGGCCAAGATCACCGGTGCTGCCAAATACGCCTTCGAGCAGCAGCTCGACGGGCTGGCGCATGCGGTGATGGTCGAGGCCACCATCGCCGCCGGTACGGTGCGCGCGATCGACACACGGGCCGCGGAGACCGCGCCGGGCGTGCTTCTGGTGCTGACGCCCGACACCATCATGGAGATCAAAGGCGCGTCGGACTGGCTGGGCAATCCGCCAACGCAGAAGACATACTCACCGCTCGCCCGTACTGTCACGTATTCCGGCCAGCATATAGCCGCCGTCGTGGCCGAGACCTTCGAGCAGGCGGTCGCCGCGGCGGCCCTGGTCGAGGTCAGCTATGACGAGACGCCGGCCATCGTCGACCTCAGCGATGCCAAGGCCGGCGACGGCATCCCGATCGATGTCATGACCAAGGAATGGGGCGACGCCGAAGCGGCGTTCGCCGCCGCACCGGTGCGCATCTGCGCCGCCTACAATACGCAGCGCGAATATCAGGCGGCGATGGAGCCGCATGGGCTGATCGCGCGCTGGCAGGGCGAAGAGCTCACCATCTGGGAGCCCAGCCAGTGGCTGGACGGCATGGCGCGCACCTATGCCGAATGGTTCGGCGTGCCGTTCGAGAATGTGCGGCTGGTCTCGCCCTATATTGGCGGCGGCTTCGGCTCGAAGGCGCTGGCGCTCGCCCACAGCGCGGTGGCGGCGGCCTCGGCGAAAATGCTCGGACGGCCGGTGAAGCTGGTGCTGACAAGGCCGCAGAACTTCACCTCCTATGGCGGCCGCGCCGCGACCCGCCAGACGGTGACGATCGGCGCCGGCCGTGACGGCAAGATCCAGTCGATCGTGCATCGCGGCGTCAACGAGACCGCGGTCGACGGCATGTGGGTCGAGCCGCTGGCTTCGGTCACCTCGATCATGTACGCCACGCCCAACTTCTCCTCGAAGCAGAATGTTGTGCGGGTGAACACGGTGGTGCCCGGCGCCAAGCGGGCGCCTGGCGAAAACCCCAGCGCCTTCGGCATCGAATGCGCCATCGACGAGCTCGCCTATGAGGTCGGCGTCGACCCGCTGGAGATCCGGCTCAGGAACTACGCCGAACAGGATCCTGAGGCGAAAAAAGCCTGGTCGACAAGGCAGTTGCGCGAGGCTTTTGCCGCCGGTGCGGAACGCTTCGGCTGGTCGAAGCGCTCGCCCAAACCGCGTTCGATGCGCGACGGCCACCAGCTGATCGGCTGGGGCGTCGCCGCCGGCACCTATCCGGTGCGGCGCGCCTATGGCGAGGCCATCGTGCGCATTCTCGCCGACGGCTCCGTCGAGGTCGAAAGCTCCTCGATCGACATGGGCCAGGGCACCTACACCATCCTGGCGCAGACAGCGGCCGAGACGGTCGGCGTGCCGGCCGACGATGTCGTGGTCAAGCTCGGCGACTCGCGCTTTCCCCGCGCCGGCGTCGCCGGCGGGTCGCGGCTGGCCGGCGTGATGACCGGCGCGGTCTACAAGGCGGCGACATCGGCGCTCGACCAGTTCGTCGGGCTGGCGATCAGCGATCCGCGCTCACCCTTCCACGCGCTACAGGCCAACACGCTGGTCGTCGCCAATGGCCGCATCACCGCGCCGCGCGGCGATGGTCCCGATGTCTCGATTGCCGAACTGCTGGCGAGCGTCGGCCGCGACCGCATCGAAGCCACCGGCGACACCATGCCGGCCAATTCGAGCGCCGAGGACCGCTACAAGAACTACACCACCATCGCCACGTCGGTGCCGCACACCGAGGGCGACTATTCCCGCCACTCCTGGTGCGCGCATTTCATCGAGGTGCGGGTCGACGAGGATTTCGGCACGGTGCGCGTGTCGCGCGTGGTGTCGGCGCTGGATTCCGGCCGGCTCTACAACCCGAAACTCGCCGAAAGCCAGTGGAAGGGCGGCATCATCATGGGCATCGGCCAGGCGCTGCTCGAAGAAGGCATCGTCGACCGCAGGCATGGCCGCATCGTCAACAACAACCTTGCCGACTATCTGGTGCCGACCAATGCCGACATCCCCGATATCGAAGTGATCTCGGTCGGCATTCCCGACCTGCATTCCTCGGTGCTCGGCGGCAAGGGCGTGGGCGAACTCGCCATCGTCGGCGTAGCGCCGGCGATCGCCAATGCTGTGTTTCACGCCACGGGCAAAAGAGTGCGTGACCTGCCGATCACGCTGGAGAAGCTGATTTAGGGAAGCGATGGCGGGGGAGATCGTCGTCACCCTCGCCTCGCCAATCTCCGGCGTCGGCCCCTACCTACCACTCCAACCCGAACACCAGCTTGCCGAAGTGCAGGCCGCCGGCGGCCATGTGTGCGTAGGCTTCGACCGCTTCGTTCTGCGAAAAAACCTTGTCGACGACCGGATCGATGCGGGCGGCGGCGATGGCGTAGGCGGCGTCGCGAAGGTCGGATACCGATCCGGTATTGTTGCCCACCACCTTCAACGCCTTGATGATGATCGGCAGCAGGTTGACCGTAGCCTCGGCGCCGGTGACGAAACCGATGGTGAACAACGTGCCGCCAGGCGCGGTGGCGTTGACGGCGCGGGCGAAGGTGGCGGTGCCGGCGGTCTCGACGACGAGGTCGGCGCCGAGGCCGCCGGTCAATTCCAGCACCTTGCCGTCCCAGTCGGGCGTCTCGCGGTAGTTGATGAGATGATCGGCGCCGAGTGCCTTCGCCCGCTCCAGCTTCTCGTCCGACGACGAAGTGATGATGACGGTGGCGCCGGCGGCTTTCGCCAGCTGCAGGGTGAAGATGGAGACGCCGCCGGTGCCGAGCAGCACGACGACCGAGCCCGGCCCGACACCGGCGGCGCGGATGGCGTTCCAGGCGGTGGTGCCGGCGATCGGCAGCGTCGACGCCGCCTCGAAGGAGAGATGCGCCGGCACCGGCACGACCGAATTGGCCGGCAGCGCGACATATTCGGCCAGCGACCCCGGCAGCGAAATGCCGCGCATCTGCGTCATCTCGTAAGGCCGCGGCCGGCCACCGATCCAGCGCGGCTTGGCATGGGCGACAACGCGATCGCCGACGGCGAATCCCGTAACCCCCTCGCCCAGTGAGACGATCTCGCCGGCGCCGTCGGCGACGGGGACGAGCGGAAAGCTCGGTCCGGGATAATTGCCGCTCGCCACCGCGACATCGACAAAGTTGAGGCTCGCCGCACGCTGGCGGATCAGCACCTCACCGCGCTGCGGTTCGGGGGTGGCAATGGTGGCGGCGCGGAAGGCGTCCAGCCTTGCCTGGCTCAGTTCGATGGCTTTCATGGTTTCACTCCGGTGGAACGATTGATGGGTTGAGTGAAGCTAGCTGCTGCGATATGTCTGGATAATCCTTGCCTTTTACATTTCAATAATGTGACTTATGCAGCAATCTCATGAACCGATAACCCTTGCCGAAATGGCGGCCTTCGCGGCCATCGCCGAGGCGCGGTCCTTCACAAGGGCGGCGGCGCGTGTCGGGCGCGACGCGACCATCCTGTCGCGGCGCCTGCAATCGCTGGAGGAGCGGCTGGGCGTCAGGCTGCTCCATCGCACGACGCGCAGCGTGTCGCTGACGGAAGCGGGCGCCGAATTCATGGTGCGGGTGCGCGCTATCCTCGCCTCCGTGGACGAGGCCGAGGCTGCCGCGTCGGCGCATGCCGGCGGCGGCCCGCGCGGCCTGCTCAGGCTGGCGCTGCCCGGCACGTTCGGGCGCATGTGGATCGGGCCGCTGCTGCCTCAGTTCCTTGCCGAATTTCCCGATGTCCGCATCGAGGCCGAATTCTCCAACCGTTTCGCCGATCTGGTCGCCGAGAATTTCGACGTCGCCGTGCGGCTCGGCGCGCTGGAGGATTCACGCCTGGTGGCGCGCAAGGTGGCGACGCGGCGGCGGCTGCTCTGCGCCGCCCCCTCATATCTCGCCCGAAGGGGCAGGCCGGAGACACCGCGGGCGCTGCTCGAACATTCCTGCCTGGGCTTCAGCGGTTTCCAGACCTTTCCCGCCTGGGAGATGACCGACCGGGAGGGCCGGAGCGTGCGCGTCGAAGTCTCCGGGCCGTTGGTCACCGATGATGCCGAGGTGCTGGTCGAGGCCGCCGTGCAAGGCGTCGGCCTGATGATGAGCACCGACTGGTTGGTCGGCCGCGAACTCGCCGACGGACGGCTGGTGCCAATCCTGGAAGACTGGACGCTGGCCGACGAAGGCGCGATCTATGTCGTCACGCCCTCAGCCAAAGGACAAGCCGCCAAGACGCGCGCCTTCGCCGACTGGATCGGCAAGCGCTTCGCCCCGGAGCCGCCCTGGCGGCGGTGAGGCTTGCCAGTCTCCCCTTTTGCGGAGAGATGGCCGGCAGACCATAAGGTGGGTGCGAAGGAAAGCGGCTTTCATTCCAGCTTGGTTTCCTCGCCCGTCGCGCCGACTCAGGCCTTCGCTCACTTCCCCTGCTGCTTCAGGAACTGGCTGAGCAGATCCACCGGTAGCGGGAACACCACCGTGGACGAGCGCTCGCCGGCGATGTCGTGCAAAGCCTCGAAATAGCGCAGCTGCATGGCCTGCGGCTCGGCCGCCAGCATCTTGCCGGCCTCGACGAGTTTTGCCGCCGCCTGCTGCTCGCCATCGGCATTGATCACCTTGGCGCGCCGCAGTCGCTCGGCTTCGGCCTGCTTGGCGATGGCGCGGATCATGCTTTCGTTCAAGTCGACGTGCTTGATCTCGACATTGGACACCTTGATGCCCCAGGCATCGGTGCGCTGATCGAGGATCTCCTGGATGTCGCTGTTGAGCTTGTCGCGCTCGGCCAGCATCTCGTCGAGTTCGTGCTTGCCGAGCACCGAGCGCAGCGTGGTCTGCGCCAGCTGGTTGGTGGCGGCCATGAAGTCCTCGACCTGGATGATCGCCCGCTCGGCGTCGACGATGCGGAAATAGAGCACCGCGTTGACCTTTACCGAGACGTTGTCGCGCGAGATGACGTCCTGCGGCGGCACGTCCTGCACCACCACGCGCAGATCGACCCGCACCATCTGCTGGATGAAGGGCACGAGGAGGATGAGGCCGGGACCCTTGACCCCGGTGAAGCGGCCGAGCGTGAAGACCACGCCGCGCTCATATTCCCTGAGGATACGGATGGCCGCGGACAGGAACATGATCACGACCAGCGCGAGGATCAGATAGGCCACGTAACCAATCATCATTTTATTGCTCCATTGTCTCCCGCTTCGCGGCGCCTGACTGTCAGCACGAGGTCACTGACATCGGTCACCTCGACGCTGTCGCCCGGCGCGACGGGTCCGTTGGCCTTCGCCCGCCAGCGCTCGCCCAAGGCCAGCACATGGCCCTCACCGCCCTGCCAGTCGAGGATCTCGGCGGGCTGGCCGCGCATGGCCTCGCCGCCGACGCGCGGCGGGTTCTTGCGCGCCGCCCAGACAAAGGTGCCGGTCAGCAGCGCCAGCCCCAGCGTCAGCGCCGCGGCGGGGCCGATGACGGCCCATGACATCGCGAAGCCCGGCCCCTGAGTCTTGAGCAGCATGGCGGCGCCGAGCAGGAAGGCGGCGACGCCGCCGAATCCAAGCACGACTGTGGGATTGACGGCCTCGACGACGAGGAAGGCAACACCGAGCAGCATCAGGGCAAGGCCGGTATAGTTGATCGGCAGGAGATTGAGCGCATAGAGGCCGAGCACGAGGCAGATCGTGCCGATGACGCCGGGCGCGACCGCGCCGGGGCTGGTGAACTCGAAGACGATGCCGTAGACGCCGACCAGCATCAGGATGATGGCGATGTTCGGATCGGTGATGACGGAGAGCAGCCGGATGAACCAGCCGGGCTCCAGCGTTTCGACCGGCAGGCCCTTGGTCGCCAGCACCTGTTTCTTGCCGGCCACATCGACCGTGCGCCCATCGGCCAGTTGCAGGAGCTCGGTGGTGTCGCGGGCCACAAAGTCGATGACATGCTCCTGCAGAGCCGCGTTGGCCGACAGGCTCGCCGCCTCGCGCACGGCCTTTTCGCCCCAGTCGCCATTGCGCCCGCGCAGTTCGGCGAGCGAGCGGATCAAGGCGACCGCATCATTGGTTACCTTGGCCATCATGGCGTCGCTCGCCGGCCGCCCGGTGGCGTCCTTCTCCTCGCCCTTGTTCTTGTCGCCGCCGGGAAGCGACGGCAGCCCACCCATCTCGACTGGCGTCGCCGCGCCCAGATTGGTGCCGGGCGCCATCGCAGCCACATGGGTGGCATAGAGGATATAGGTGCCGGCACTCGCCGCATGGCCGCCGGCCGGCGCGACATAGCCGATGACAGGCACCGGCGAAGCCAGGATGTCGGCGATCATCTCGCGCATCGAAGTGACCAGCCCGCCAGGCGTGTCGAGCTGAAGGATGAGGACTTCGGCGTCCCGCCTGGCGGCAACATCAAGCGCTTCCTTGAATTGCCTGGTACTTGCCGGCCCGATGGCGCCGTCGATGGCGACGCTCAGCGCGACCTTCTCGCTCTCGGCTGATGAGAAGGGAGAAACGACAGCCGCGACAACGAAGGCCGCAGCAAAAAGGGCCACCCGCGCGAAGGTCACGCTCAAAGCTCCATAGATTCAATATGGGTTGTATTTTGGCGAAGTCCATGGGGAGTGGTGCCGATGATTTGGCGAACGCGGCTGAGCGCGCAATCTCAGCGGGGGATTGCGCCCGCAGCCGTTTTCGCCAACTATCGGCGCAACGCCCGGCTTCAGTTATTCTCTGTGATCCGGGCCGCGGATGCCTGGGTGGCCTGGGGGAGACCATGAGAAGGGGATTGGTGAAATTCATCGTGGCCGTCGCGGCCACACTCCAGGCCGCGCAGCCAGTGTTTGCGGCACCGTGCGGCTGGACCGCGAAGATGGAGGAAGACGAGGGCGGCAGCGTGCTGACGGCCTCGGTGTGCGGCGGACCGAAGGCCGATGCGCATCTGATGCTGGTCTGTTTCGACAAGCCGGTGCTGAGCTACGATCTCGGCGCCTCGGGCCAGCAGCTGGAGCCTGGCATCAGCGGCTCCTTCACCTTCAAGGCCGGCGACAAGAGCGTCACCAAGACGCTCCAGCTCGAGGCAATGTACAATTATTTCACGCTGGAATTGTCAGGTGCGACCGATCCGCTGCTCGCATTGTTGCGCGGCAAGGGTGACGTCACGGTTACGGCCGACAAATATGGCGAGAACAGCTTTCCGTTGACGGGGTCGAGCGCTGCCATCGGCAAGGTGATGGCGCAGTGCGGCAAAAGCTCTTCCGGCGAGGCAGACTGAGGCCATAGCCCTGACCGAATTACTGCATGGAGATGGCGGGCTTTGAGCCCGCCATTTTGTTTGCCGGTGAAGAGGCCCACCCCTTGCGTATCGCCCCGCGATTGACCAATCTCGCCGACACTGTCATGAGCCGCGGTCGGGGGATCGCATATGCCTACGCTCTATGCACTGAAACCGGCCTTTCAGGCCAGGTTGCGGCCGCTGGCCGACCGGCTGGCAGACGCCGGCGTCACCGCCAACCAGATCACGCTTCTTGCCGCCGCGCTCTCCATCGCCACCGGCCTGGTGGTTGCCATCCTTGCCTTCTATCCCTTGGTTTTCCTTTTGATGCCGGTGGTGCTGTTCGTGCGCATGGCGCTCAACGCCATTGATGGGATGCTGGCCAGGGAACACGGGCAAGCCTCGAAACTCGGCATGTATCTCAACGAACTCTGCGACGTCGTCTCCGACCTGGCGCTGATCCTGGCCTTTGCCACTTTGTTCCCGGCCTGGGGTGTCGTGGCCTTCGCCCTCGCCGCGATGCTTGTCGAGTTCGCCGGTGTGCTCGGCGTCGCCGCCGGCAGCGGGCGCAACTATGCCGGGCCGTTCGGCAAGAGCGACCGGGCGCTGGCGCTGGGCGTCGTCGGCTTCCTCATCGCCTGCGGCCTGTGGGTCGAGGCGATCGCGCCCTTTGTGTTTCCGGTCATGGCTACACTGTCTCTCGTAACCGCCATCAACCGGATACGCAGCGGCCTTAGAGCGGGCGACGCCTGATGCCGAAGCGTCAGGGACCCGGCCGCCAGAGGGAAACCATGATCCACCAGACCATCGCTGCTGCAGCACCGGCAAGCCTCGAGCGCGTGGCGCAGGAGCGCACCTTCAAAAGCCATGACGGCACCGAGATCTTTTACCGCTACTGGCCGGCGGTCGGGCAGACGCCCAAAGGCGCGATCCTTTTGTTCCATCGCGGCCATGAGCATGGCGGCCGCATGGCGCATCTGGTCGACGAACTCGCGATGCCCGACCATGCCTTCTATGCCTGGGACGCGCGCGGCAATGGCCGCTCGGCCGGCGAGCGCGGCTATGCGCCGTCCTTTGCCGCGCTGGTGCGTGACATCGACTGCCTGGTGCGCGAGATCGGCCGCGATGGTTTTGGCCAGCACGACATCGCGCTGATCGCGCAATCCTTCGGCGCCGTCCTTGCCGCCGCCTGGGTGCATGATTATGCGCCCGACATCCGTGCACTGGTGGTGGCCTCGCCGGCCTTTTCTGTAAAGCTCTACGTGCCCTTCGCCAAGGAGGGCATTGCGCTGTGGCAGAAGCTCAAGGGCCGCTTCTTCGTCAATTCCTACGTCAAGGCGAAGTTCCTGACGCATGATGCCGAGCGCATTGCTTCCTTCGATGCCGACCCGCTGATCACGCGGCCGATCGCTTCCAACATCCTGGTCGAACTTTATGACCACGCCGCCCGCATCGTCTCGGACGCCCGTGCCATCACCGTGCCGACGCAGCTGTTGATCTCGGGCAGCGACTGGGTGGTGCGGCATGCACCGCAGCACGAATTCTTCGTCAATCTCGGCAGCAGCGCCAAGGAGCGGCATGTGCTGCCCGGCTTTTTCCACGATACGCTGGGCGAACGCGATCGCCGCCAGGCGCTGGACCTTATCCGACCGTTCCTCGAAAAGCAGTTCGCCGCACCGGACAAGACAATCGACCTGACCTCGGCCGATCGCTCCAGCTATACCCGTGACGAAGCCGACCGGCTGGCCTCACCGCTGGCGCTGCTGTCGCCAAAAGGCCTCTACTGGGCCATCAGCCGCGCCTCGATCCGCATGGGCGCCTGGCTGTCACCCGGCATGAAAACGGGCATCGTCACCGGCTTCGATTCCGGCTCGACGCTGGACTATGTCTACGAGAACGAGGCGCGCGGCAGCGGCTTCATCGGCCGCATGATCGACCGCACCTTCCTCGACGCCATCGGCTGGCGCGGCATCCGCCAGCGCAAGCTGCATCTGGAAGAATTGATCGGCAACGCTGTCGCTGCGCTCAAGGCAGCCGGGCGTCCCGTCAACATTGTCGACATTGCCGCCGGCCATGGCCGCTACGTGCTCGATGCCGTCGCCAAATGCGCCGAGCCGCCGGCCAGTGTGCGGCTGCAGGATTATTCCGACATTAATGTCGGGCTGGGCTCCAAACTGATCGCCGACCGGGATTTGCCGACCAGCGTCTCTTTCCGCAAGGCCGACGCCTTCGATGCCGAAATGCTGGCCCGGCTCAATCCGGCGCCGGACCTCGCCATCGTCTCCGGCCTCTACGAATTGTTCGCCGACAACCAGATGATTTCCCGCTCGCTCGATGGGCTGGCCAGCGCCATGCAGCCCGGCAGCCTGCTGATCTACACCAATCAGCCCTGGCATCCGCAGCTTGAAATGATCGCGCGCAGCCTGACCTCGCATCGCGGCGGCCAGGCCTGGGTAATGCGGCGGCGCACGCAAGGAGAGATGGACCAGCTGGTGACGGCGGCCGGTTTCGAGAAGATCGACCAGCGCATCGACCAGTGGGGCATCTTCACCGTTTCAGTCGCTCGGCGCGTCTGAGACCATGGCCGTGCCTGTGACCGACCCTGCTCCCGCCCCGGCGCGGGAACCCTATTTCGGCATCGTGCTGCGGGCCGCACTTTGGCTGGCGCTGCTGGCGCCGATCTTCTACTCGACCTATGGCTTCGCCAACTGGCTGGCGTCGCGGCGCGACCATGTCGGCAGCATCGTCTTTGCCTGGGAACACGCCATCCCGTTCGTCGCCTGGACGATCGTGCCCTACTGGTCGATCAATCTGTTCTATGGCCTGTCGCTGCTACTCAACACGACCAGACGCGGCGTCGACCGGCTCGCAGGCCGCTATCTGACGGCGCAGGTCGTCGCCGTCGCCTGCTTCATCCTGTTTCCGCTGACGGCGACCTTCGTGAGGCCGGCAACCAGCGGCTTGCCAGGCTTCCTGTTTGCGGTGCTCGGCGGTTTCGATAAACCGTTCAACCAGGCGCCATCCCTGCACATCGCACTCCTGGTGATCATCTGGGATCACTGGCGTCACGTTCTGGCACGTCACCGTCTCGGCGCCATTCTGAGACCGGTCTGGCATGTCTGGTGCTTTCTGATCGGCGCTTCGGTGCTGACGACCTGGCAGCATCATTTCATCGACATCCCGACCGGCGTCCTGCTCGGCCTCTTTGCTCTGTGGCTGTTTCCGGCAAAGGGTGAACTGCCTTTCCGGGGTTTTCGGCTGACCGCCGACCCGAAGGCGAGGCGACTGGCGGGCTACTATGCGCTGGGCGCGGTCCTTGCCTTTGCCGGCGCCGCCGCGGGCGCCTTTATCTCGGACGATTTTCTCATCCTGTTGTGGCCGGCGCTGGCGCTGGCCATTATCGCCTTTGCCTATGCCGGAGCAGGCCCAAAAGTGTTCCAGAAGGCGGCCGACGGCACTGTCTCGCTGGCCAGCCACCTCCTGCTCCTGCCCTACCGGCTTGGCGCCCGGGTCAATGTCTGGGCATGGACCCGCGAACTCGCGCCACAAGCGGAAATCACCGACGGCGTTTTCTTCGGCCGCTTTCCGACCGCCGACGAGGCCAACCGGTTCGGAACCGTGATCGACCTTGCCGGCGAGCTGGAACGGCCTGGTGGCGCGACCTGCCGATGGATCAGCTATGCCATGCTCGACCTCGTGGAACCGCCGCATGACAGGCTGGAGCGGGCGGTGGCGGCGATCGAGCTGGCGCGCCGGCGCGGCACCGTGCTGGTCTGCTGCGCGCTCGGCTTCCAGCGCAGCGCGGCCATCGTCGCCGACTGGCTGGTTGTGACAGGGCGCTCGCACACAGCCGCACAGGCGCGCAAAAAGCTCGCTGCATCGGGCCGGCCCGTGCATCTTCATAGCGAGGCGGACGAACCGGCATGAATGGCGAGTTTCCCGAGAAGGCCGAGGTCTTCGCCGCCCGGCTGATGGTGCAGGCCGCATGGCCGATTCTGCTGGTGGTGGCCGCCTTGATGGCGGCGCCGGTTATCGGCCTGGTAGCCGCCCCGCAGACGACAGCGCTGTCTGCCGCCGCCTGGCTGGCCGCGGCGGCGAGTGCCGTGGCCACGCTAGCTCTTTCGGCGTTGCTTTTGTTCGACGCACTGCTGTTCCGGCTGATGGCGAGCCACGCCACCGAGGCCGCCGGCGGCGCCGTGGTCGACGATGTGCTGGCGCGCATGCGCCTGAAACCCATCGCTGCCGGCGGCCGCTCGCTCGATCATCGCATGGCAGGCACGCAACGCCTGCTGACAAGACAGCGCATGGCGCTCGCGGTGTTTGCGGCGGCATGCCTCGTCGCGGCGTTTGTTTGAGCCCATGACCAAGCTTCACCTTCGCGCCAACACTTTCACCTTGCTGCAGACGGTGACCTCGGTCGGCCTGTCGGCGCTGGCCTGGGTGGTGACCGGTGTGCGGCCAATCTGGAACGGCAGCCAGCCGTCGGAGCGGCAGCGCATCTACTTCGCCAACCATGCCAGCCATGGCGACTTCATCCTTTTGTCGGCCTGCCTCAGCGAAAAGGTGCGCGCCCGCACGCATGCGGTGGCGGCGGCCGAATATTGGGGCAAGTCGCGGCTGCGCCGCTTCATTGCCGAGGACATGCTGTCGTCCGTGCTCATCCACCGGCACTGGACCGACGAAACGCAGCACCCGATCTCGATCATGCTGTCGGTGCTCGACCAGGGACATTCGCTGATCCTGTTCCCCGAGGGCACCCGCAACACGACCGATGCGGAACTGCTGCCGTTCCGCTCCGGCCTCTACAATCTGTCGATGGCACGGCCCGATGTCGAGCTCATCCCGTGCTGGATCGAGAACATGTCGCGCGTGCTGCCCAAGGGCCAGTTCCTGCCAGTGCCGCTTCTGTGCCGCGTCGTCTTCGGTCCGCCGGTGGCGATCGCGCCAGGCGAGGAACGCCGCGCCTTCCTCGAGCGTGCGCGCCAGACGCTGCTGTCGCTCGACCCCCGCCCCGATCGGGACGACTAGCCATGAACAGAGACGTCGCATGACACTGCCGCCAATGCATGAAACCGTCGTCCTGCTGGTCGGCCTGGTCGGTGTGCTGACCACGGCCAGCATCGTTGCCGGCATCCTGTCGTGGCGGGCGCCGAAGCCGCTGCCCTCGACGCTCGTCAACCTCAACCAGCGCATCAACGCCTGGTGGGTGATGGTGGTGGCGATCACCGTCGCCTTCTTCTTCGGCCACACCGGCATGACCATCCTGTTTGCGCTGATCTCGTTTGCGGCGCTGCGCGAATTCGTGACACTGACCCACAGCCGGCGCAGCGACCACTGGGTGCTGCTCGGCATGTTCGGCATCATCATCCCCTACCAGTACTGGCTGGTGTGGACCGCCTGGTATGGGCTCTTCACCATCTTCATTCCGGTCTACTGCTTCCTCTTGATGCCGGCGATCACGGCGCTCAACGGCGACACCGAGCGCTTCCTCGAGCGCGTGTCGGCGCAACAATGGGCGGTCATGATTTCGGTCTACTGCGTCAGCCACGTGCCGGCGCTGCTGACACTGAACGTGCCCGGTTTCGAAGGCCGCAACCTGTTGCTCATCGCCTTCCTGATCATCACCGTGCAAGGCAGCGACGTCTTCCAGTATATTTTCGGCAAGCTGTTCGGCCGGCATCTGCTGTCGCCCTCCGTTTCGCCGTCAAAGACCTGGGAAGGGCTGATTGGCGGGCTGGTGGCGTCGAGCCTGCTCGGCGCGCTGTTGTCGTTCCTCACGCCGTTCTCGCCGCTGGCGGCGGCAGGCGTCGCCTTCATCGCCTGCCTGATGGGATTTCTCGGCGGTCTGGTCGCGTCGGCCATCAAGCGCGACCAGGGCGTCAAGGACTGGGGCCACCTCATCGAAGGCCATGGCGGCATGATGGACCGTGCCGACAGCCTGGTCTTCGCCGCGCCGGTGTTCTTTCACATCGTCCGCTATTTCTGGACGGTGTGAGGGGAAGCGCGCTCCTTCAATCGCGGATCGCGCGGCCTGCCTGCTGCAGCAACTCGAACGCGGCGAAGCGCTTGTCGTGCCAGGGCACGAGATCGCCGCCGGCCGGGCGATAGATGTCGCCGATGCGCGACATGCCGGTCATCGCTGCAATCACGTCGGGATATTTTTGCGCCGCCACCGCGGCCAGTATGGCCGAGCCGAGCAGCACCGGTTCGGGCGAGGTCGATCCGGCCACCGTCAGCCCTGTCGTGTCGGCCAACAACTGGCGCACCAGGTCGCTCTGCGCGGCGCCGCCGCTGACGACGATGGTGTCGATGGCGATGCCCTTGTTGGCCATCGCCGCCACGATCTGGCGCACGCC
Source organism: Mesorhizobium caraganae (assembly GCF_016836705.1). Classification (GTDB taxonomy): domain Bacteria; phylum Pseudomonadota; class Alphaproteobacteria; order Rhizobiales; family Rhizobiaceae; genus Mesorhizobium; species Mesorhizobium caraganae. Next base: position 77,734 of record NZ_JAFCGY010000015.1, read on the forward strand.
ATAGCCGATGCCCAGCAGGCCGGCGACATAGAGCGCGACCAGGCTGTCGAGCGACGTGTCCATACCCAGCCCGGCGATGAGCGCCTTGGTCTCGGGGTCGGCGAAGGGCGAGCGGTTGCCGAGGAATTCCGGCACGACATGCAGCCCTTCAGCAAGATGCACGACTGCTGATAGGTCGGTCGACTGCGTTGCCGCCTGCCGGCCAAGCCAGGCCGTCAGGCCGAGATCTTCCGCCCTGGCTTTTGCAGATGCTTCAGCCGAGGCCGGATGGAAAGCGACGAGATGGTCGATCGCAGCACCCGCCGCCGACTGACCGCCTTCGTTGAGCCAGAGACCCGGCACCATCGAGGAGAAATACGGGCCCCAGACACCCGGCACGAAAGCCGGCTCGCGGGTGCTGGCCATGGTGCAGGCCGAGGTGCCGAAAACATAGGCCATTCGTGACTCCAGCGTGCCGACCGAACCTGTGCCGCCAACCGTGCCGACACCGCCGGCATGGGCGTCGATCAGGCCGGCGGCGACCGGCGTTCCCGGCAGCAGGCCGAGATCGGCGGCGGCCGCTCCGGTGAGACCCTGAGCCAGCGCGGTGCCGCCTTCGACCACTTCGGTGCCGATGCGCGCGAAACCTTCGTCGGCGAGCGCGCCGAGACCGATGGCACGGAAATAGGCGTCGTCCCAGCGCCGCTCATGGCCGAGATAGGTCCATTTGCAAGTCAGCGTGCAGATCGAACGCGCCAGGCTGCCGGTCGATCGCCAGGTCAGATAGTCGGTCAGGTCGAAGAAATGCTCCGCTGCATCGAAGGTGGCGGGCAGGTTTTCCCGCAGCCACAGCAGCTTCGGCGTCTCCATCTCCGGCGAAATGGTGCCGCCGACATAGTCGAGCACGGCGTGCTTGCCGGCATTGATGCGCTGCGCCTGGTCGAGCGCGCGGTGATCCATCCAGACAATGATGTTGCGTTCTTTATCGCCGGACCGGCCAACCGGCAACGGCGCGCCGCCCTTGCCGACCACAACCAGCGAGCAGGTGGCGTCGAAGCCGATGCCGGCAATGTCGCGCCCGGCGAGCCCCGACTTCGTCACCGCCTCGCGCACGCTGGCACAGACGGCGCGCCAGATGTCCTCGCTCGACTGCTCGGCAACTTCGCCGGGTTCGATGAACAGAGCAATGTCGCGCTTGGCCGAGGCGAGCATGGTGCCCTTGCTATCGAACACCCCTGCCCTGGCGCTGCCGGTGCCGACGTCGATGCCGAGGAAGTGGGACATGGGGGGACCTCGAAAGTTAGGCAGTAGGCAGTAGGCAGTAGGCAGTAGGCAGTAGGAGAGGATCGGGCGCTGGCAGTGGGCTGCAAGGGTGTCTTTCGCCTATTTCACTGCCTAACCCCTACTGCCTCACAAATCATTGCTCTGCGGCAGGATCACCAGATCCCGAATGGTGACGTTGCGTGGCCGCGTCAGCATGAACATCACGGCTTCGGCGACCTCGACGGGTTGAATCAGGCCGCCCTTGGCCAGTTCATCATCAAGCTTGTCCTTCGGCCAATCGCTGATCAGCGCCGTCACCACTGGCCCCGGCTGCACCGCGCCGACGCGCAGGCCGTGCGGGGCGACCTGCCGGCGCACGGTGTGGACGAAGGCCTGCACGGCGTGTTTGGAGGCGGTATAGATCGGCTCCCAGACGACCGGCACCAGTCCGGCGATCGAAGAGGTAACGATGATGTCGCCGGTCTTGCGTTCGACCATGTGCGGCAGCACGGCGTGGATGGAACGGAACACCGCGTTGATGTTGAGGTTCAGCACCCGGTCCCATGTATCGGGGTCGCCGTCGAGCACCGGACCGCCGACATAGGCGCCGGCATTGGCGTGGAAGATATCGAGCTGGCCGGCTTTCTCCAGGATCTGCGGCATCATCGTCGCGACGCTGGCCGGCTTCATCAGATCGATCACCAGCGGGATCGCGTTGGGACCGAGTTCGGCGCAGACGCCCTTCAAGGCGTCCTCGGCGCGGTCGACGAGCACGACGCGCACACCGGCAGCAATCAGCGCCCTGGCGCATTCCAACCCGATGCCCGAGGCGGCGCCGGTGATCGCCGCGACTTTTCCACTCAAATCCTGAGCCATTTTTATCCTCGAGTTATGATTGCGTTCAGGCGCGGCCGTGGGAAACCCGCGAGCGGCGTGCCAGGGAGTCGACGATGACCGCGATCGCCAGAACGGCGCCGGTGATCATGTAACGAAGCGACGACGACAGATCGAGCAAGGTCAGCCCGCTGGCGATCGACTGGATGACGATGATGCCGAGCAGCGCGGAGTAGGCACTGCCGCGGCCGCCGAACAGGCTGGTGCCGCCGATGACCGCCGCCGCGATGGCGTTGAGGTTGACGTCGCCGGTGCCGGCCTGCTGGCTGGCCGAGGCCAGCCGCGCCGCCGACAGCACCCCGCCAAGGGCGGCAAACATCGAGCACATGACGAAGGCGCTGAGATAGATGGAGCGCACCTTGATGCCGGCGCGGCGCGCCGCTTCTCGGTTGCCGCCGACGGCGGTCATCGAGCGGCCCCATTGGGTGCGGGTCAGCGCATAGTTCATCGCCACCACCAGGCCGACGAACAGGCCGAACATCCACGGTATGCCGCGCGCCTGGTTGAGATAGCCGACAATCAGCTCGAGCAGGATGGTCAAGGCGGCGACCCGCACGATGAGGCCGCCGACCGAAGGCGCCGACAAATTCACGGCGCGACGGCGGCTGACGGTGCGCAGGCCGGTGATCAGCATGACGATGCCGGGAACGGCCGCCAGCGCATAGGACAGCCAATCCGGCATGACCAGCAACTGGCCGAAATTCACCAGGTTCGAGCCATAGGGCAGATTGATCGAGCCGGTGGAGCCCAGGATGTAGAGCTGCAAGCCGAGGACCGCGAGCAGGCCGGCCAGCGTCGAGACGAAGCTTGGCATGCCGAGCCGGTTGAACAGCAAGGCATAGAGTGCGCCGATGAAGCCGCCGACTGCGAGTGCAGCGACAATCGCGAGCGCCACCGGCCAGCCCTGGTTGACCCACAGCGTGCCGACCATGGCCGATGCAAAACCGCTGATCGAGCCGACCGACAGGTCGATCTCGCCGACCATCAGCACGCAGACGATGCCGAGCGCGATGACGCCGACGGTCGAACAGTCGAACAACAAATTGACCAGGTTGCTTGACGAAACGAAGACCGGATTGAGGGCGGTGAACACGCTCCAGATGATGACGAGACCAACGATCACCGGCAGCGAGCCGAGGTCGCCGGAGCGGACGCGGTCGAAGAAGGCGCTGATCGCGCCACCGACGCCGGCCTGGTGCTTGACGCGCACGTCGCTGCGGTCTAGCGCCGTTGACGAGGAGATGTCCTGCTTGGGCTCCGCGCTCATGGCCGCTGCTCCTGATTGTGCGCTTGTTCGGCTGCCTTGCGCCGTTCGGCGCGGCGCGACACCGCATTGTTGGCGGCGCCGGTGATGGCGCTGACCAGTTCCTGGTTGGAGGCGTCGGGTTCGAAGACACCGTTGTTGCGGCCGAGCCTGAGCACGACGATGCGGTCGGCGACGGCGCGCACGTCCTCCATATTGTGGCTGATCATCAGCACACCGAGGCCGCGCTCGCGCACCCGGTCGATGAGGTTCAGCACCTCCGCCGTCTGGGCGACGCCGAGCGCGGCGGTCGGCTCATCGAGCAGGATGACCTTGGGGTCGAGCAGCAGCGAGCGGGCAATCGCCACGGTCTGGCGCTGGCCGCCGGACAACGAGGCGACCGCCTCGCGCACGCTTGGAATGCGCGCCGACAATTCGTTGAGCAGCGTCCAGGCGCGGATTTCCATCGCCACCTCGTCCAGCCGCAGCGGGCTGAGCTCCTTGCCGAGAAAAATATTGGCGACGACATCGAGGTTTTCGCACAGCGCCAGATCCTGGAAGACGGTGGCGATGCCGAGCGTCAAGGCAGCGCTCGGGTCGGGCATGGTCACTTGCTTGCCGCGGAAATTGATGGTGCCCGACGTCGGCTGGTGGACGCCGGCGAGGATCTTGACCAGCGTCGACTTGCCGGCGCCATTGTCGCCGACCAGCGCCACCACCTCGCCGGCATGAACGTCGAGATCGATATCGGTGAGCGCCGAAACGGCGCCGAAATTCTTCGAAATGCCGCGCAGGCTGAGCACCAGCTCGCCTGCCGAAACCGGTCCGTCAAAGATGTCAGACATAGTGGCAAACCTTTCCGGATGACCGGTCAAGAGTGGCTGCGGACTTCCGGCCGCCGCAAAGGCAGCCGGAAGTCAGGATCAGGATAATCGGATCAGTTGGTGATGCCGAGCTTCTTGCAGCCTTCGGCATAGCGGTCGACGCAGAGCTCTTCGGCGGTGTTGATCTTCTTGTCGATGATCTCGGCCTTGAGGTTTTCCTGCGTCACCACCGCCGGCGTGAACAGCTGCGAAGGGGTGTCGTAGAGGGTCATTTCGGCTTTCGGCGTCTCGCCCGACAGAAGCTGGACGGCGACGTTGGCGGCAGCTGCGGCCACGATCTCGCTGGGCTTGGAGATGGTGTTGTACTGATCGCCGGCGATGATCAGCTGCAGTGCGGCAATCGTCGCGTCATTGCCGGTGACCGGGGGCACCGGATCGACACCGGCCGCCTTGAAGGCGGCGATGGCGCCGCCACCGGTGCCGTCATTGGCGGCGACAACGCCGACGATCTGGGTGGAGAAGCGGGTGATCTGGCCGCTTGCCCATTGCTGCGCCTTCGGCGGCGCCCATTCCGGCGTGTCGTATTCGGCAAGGATCTTGTAGCCGCTGTTGTCGAGGCTCGAGTGAATGCCCTTCTTGATCAGGCCGGCGGCCGCGTCGGTCGGCGAACCGTTGATCTGCAGCAGGCCGCCGCTGGCCGGATCGACCTTCAGCGCCTTGAGGTGTTCTACCAGCGAGTCGGCGATGGCCTTGCCGATGCCTTCATTGTTGAACGAGACATAGAAGTCGGCCGGTGCCGTCGGGATCGGCCGGTCATAGGCAATGACCTTGACGCCCTGGCTCTGCGCCAGCTTGACCAGCGAGGCAGCAGCGGTCGAGTCGACCGGGTCGAGCACGATCGCCTTGGCGCCCTGCGAGATCACCGAGTTGAACTGCTGCTGCTGGCGTGAGGCGTCGGCATCGGCGTTCTGGTAGATCACCTTGCAGCCGGGGCAGAGCTTTTTCATCTCGGCGGCAAAGCCGGGATAGTCGTGCTGCTCGTAGCGCGTCGAGGCCTGGTCGGGCATCAGGAAGGCGACCGTGGCATCGGTGACAGGGGCGGCGAAGGCGGCGGTGCCGCTGAGGAGAGAAAGCGTGAGCGCAATGGCTCCCGTCGAAGCAAATCTGGTCATTCTGATATCTCCGTTTCAATTGTTTCACGAAGCCCTGTCACCACATGGTGCGCCGGGCCTTGACTGCAAGTCGAACTGTTGCGAGGAACGACGACGCACTTGATCTGTGCTGCGCATCCTCTTGATATCGCTGGATTTCAGGACAAGCAATCTCCAGCACGGGGCACCTCCAACGCACGCCCCGCGTCCTTTCTTCCCAAAATGTCTAAAGCTCCTCCCGGTCCTCCCTGTTAGGCGGCAATCTCCGCACTGATGTTTTCCGCCAGCAAGGCCCTGAAGCGCGAAGGCGACATGCCTTTCTGCGTCAGGAACTGGCGGTTGAAATTCGAGATGTTGTTGTAGCCGGCGGCGTAGCAGATCTCGGTGATCGGCATGTCGGCCTCGCTCATCAGCAACTGACAGGCGAGGTTGATGCGCAGCCGGTTGACATATTGCACCAGCGCCATGCCGGTGTGGCGACGGAAGCTGCGCGAAAACGCGCTCGGGCTGCGCCCGGCAATCGCCGCCAGATCGCTCTCGCTGAACGGCTCGGTCAGATTGGCATTGATATAGGCAAGCGCCTTGTTGACGCCGGCCGACATGAAGCCGGAGGGATCGGGCAGATAGCTGGCGCTGGTCAGCGTCCGCACATCGGCGGCGCGGCTCAAGATGTCGATGAGCTCCATGAACAACGCGATTCGGCGCACGCCTTGCGCTTCGACCAGTTCGGCCAGCACAGGTGCGGCAAGCTTAGCAGTGGCAGTGGAGAACAAAGCGCCGCGGCGGCTGAGCTCGAGGATGGGCGCGCAGCCGGCAAGCTCCGGCAGCGCCGTCGTGGCATCGGCAATGAACTCCTGCGAGAATTGCACGACGCGGCCGCGCAGCGGCACGCTGGTGCCAGGCGGAACATCGCTGACCCAATTGTGCGGCAGGTTCGGACCGGTGAGCACGAGGTTGCCGGGCTCGAACTCGCCGATGAAGTCGCCGACGAAATAGCGGCCTGACGTCGCGACGACATGATGGATTTCGTATTCGGGATGGAAGTGCCAGCGCACGGTGTGGAAGGGGTAACCGTGGGCCCAGGCCTTGAACGACTCGCCACGTCTGATCTGGACGACTTCCAAGTCCGGATTCATGTCAGTTCCTCCCGGCGCCGGTCCGGTCATGCGACCAGTTGCAGTGCCCTCTCCCGCAGGCCGCGTTTGCCGCTCTCTGCAGTGATCAAAGCTTAGGCGGCAATCCTTGCCGCCGCCACCACGGTGTGTCCACCTGACTGATACTTTTTTGACATTTTTGTGGTCAGGGCGATACGTTTGCGAGTACGCGGGAGAGATCAGGCCCCGCTTGCGAGACGGTGACTACGCAAACGTGTCGCCGACAGCGAGGGCTGGTCGCTCGATTTCGGCTTGGTCATACTGATGGTGTTCAAAGGGAGCGGAGCGGTATGGCAAGGACGTTCACCTATTCCGGCAGCCCGGCGCATATCGTCTTCGGCAATGGCGCGTCCTCCGAGGTCGGCATCTGGATCGAAAAGCTCGGCTGCAAGCGCGCGCTGGTGCTGTCAACGCCGCATCGGGCTGCCGATGGCGAGGCGCTTGCCAAGTCGCTCGGCGCGCTGGCGGCGGGCACCTTTTCGGACGCCGCCATGCACACGCCGGTCGATGTGACCGAAGCGGCGATGTCGAAGGCACAGGAGGTCAAGGCCGACTGCGTCGTCGCACTCGGCGGTGGCTCGACCACCGGACTCGGCAAGGCGATCGCCTGGCGTACCGACCTGCCGCAGATCGTCATCCCGACCACCTATGCCGGCTCGGAGGTGACGCCGATCCTCGGCCAGACCGAGAATGGCGAAAAGACCACAATGCGTGACGCAAAGATCCTGCCGGAAGTGGTGATCTACGATCCGGAATTGACCACCGGACTACCGGCGGCGATGAGCGTCACCTCCGGCCTCAACGCCATGGCGCATGCGGCGGAAGCGCTCTACGCGCAGGACCGCAATCCGATCTCCACCTTGATGGCGACCGAAGGGCTGCGCGCGCTGAAGACGGCGCTCCCGGTCTTGGTCAAGGAGCCTAGAAATCTCGACGCACGTGGCGACGCGCTCTATGGCGCATGGCTGTGCGGCACGGTGCTTGGCACCGTTGGCATGGCGCTGCATCACAAGATCTGCCACACGCTGGGCGGCTCCTTCGACATGCCGCATGCCGAGACCCATGCGGTGATGCTGCCGCACACGATCGGCTTCAACGCTGTTGCCGTGCCAGACCTGCTAAAGCCAGTCGCCGACATTTTTGGCCGCAGCGCCGGTGGCGGCCTGCATGATTTCGCGAAGTCCGTCGGCGCGCCCCTGACATTGAAAGAACTCGGCCTCAAGCAGACCGATCTCGACCGCGCCGCCGAGATCGCGACCAGGAACCCATACTGGAATCCGCGGCCTTTCGACCGCGCCGCAATCCGCGCTCTTTTGCAGGACGCGTGGGAGGGAAGGCGTCCGCAAAACTGACGGCAACAAGGAACTTACCAGCCGCGAATTCATCAGGAATACCGCCGCGACCGGCGTGCTCGCGGCCTCGCGGTGCCGGCGATCGCCCTGCCCTTTCACACATCGCCGGCAGGGCATGAGCGGCCCCGCCAGATCGGCGCGGGCCGCTCACGCTTTTGTGCGCGCGAAAAAGTGCTCCGCTGAAAAAGCCCATTGACATCGGCCGTATTTTTGACGCAAACGTTATATTGTTACTGTTATACAGTTACACGGCGCCGCCTCTCCGGCGACGTGCCTTCCAGACTGCAAGGAGACCAAGGATGCGCCCCATTCCCTTTCTCGCCGCGCTGCTGGTTGCGGTGCCGCTTTTGACCGGCACGGCCGCCCGCGCTGAAGACAAATTGACCATCGTGGCGGCCGAGAATTTCTATGGCGACCTCGCCCGGCAGATCGGCGGCAGCAATGTCACGGTCACCAGCATCCTGGCCAGTCCCGATGACGATCCGCATCTGTTCGAGACCAGCCCGTCGACGGCGCGCATCATCGCCGACGCCAAGATCATCATCTACAACGGCGCCGACTACGATCCGTGGATGGACAAGCTGCTGTCAGCCTCGACCAGCAAAGACCGCACGACCATCGTTGCCGCCGACCTGATCGGCAAGAAGTCGGGCGACAATCCGCATCTGTGGTATGACCCGGCGACGCTGCCGGCCATCGCCAAGGCGCTGAGCGCCGATCTTGCCAAGCGCGATCCGACCAATGCCGTGCATTACGAGGCGAACCTGAAGGCCTTCCAGACCTCGCTCCAGGCCATTGACAAGGAAATCGCTGACGTCAAGAAGACCTATGCCGGCACCGAGGTGACCGCCACCGAGCCGGTGTTCGGCTACATGGCGGAAGCGCTCGGCCTCAAAATGCTGAACTATGATTTCCAGGTGGCCCTGATGAACGACGCGGAGCCGAGCGCCACCCAGGTGGCGACGTTCGAGAACAGCCTGAAGGACGGCTCGGCCAAGATCCTGTTCTACAATTCGCAGGTGACCGACGAGGCAACGACAAGGTTGCTCGACATCGCAAAACAGAACAAGGTCACCGTCATCGGCGTCACCGAGACGGAACCGGCGGGACAGACGATCCAGACCTGGTTCGGCGGCCAGATCGACGCCGTCCAGGAGGCGCTCGCAGCCCGCACGCAATGAATGTGACTGCCAATGAACGTGACTGCCAATAAACGTGACTGAATGAACGCAATTGAATTCGACAAGGTCACCCTGACCTATGGGGGACGCCGGGTTTTATCCGACGTCTCCTTTTCGATTCCGCAAGGCGCCTTTATCGGCCTGCTCGGCGCCAATGGCGCCGGCAAGACGACGATGCTGCGCGCCATACTCGGCCTGATCAAGCCGGCCGGCGGCGCCATCTCGGTGCTCGGCAAACCGCCAACGCGCGGCAATGCCGCAATCGGCTATATGCCGCAGGCGCGGCGCGCGCTGAGCGATGTCGGTATCAGCGGCCTCGACTTTGTGCTGAGTGCTGTCGGCGGGCATCGCTGGGGCTGGCCGGTCCCGTCCAGCGCCGAGAAAGAAGCCGCGTGGAAGGCGCTGCAAGCAATCGGCGCCACCGATCTCGCGCGGCGGCCGCTGGGCGAACTTTCCGGCGGCGAGCGCCAGCGCATCCTGATCGCGCAATCGCTGATCGGCGATCCGCAACTGCTTCTGCTCGACGAGCCGCTGATCAGCCTCGACGCGGCGCATCAGCGCGCGATCATCGATCTGGTGCACGAGATCGGCGAACGGCTGGGCATAGCGGTGCTGTTCTGCTCGCACGAGATCAACCCGCTGCTGCGCGCCGTCGACCGCGTGCTCTATCTCGGCAATGGCAAGGCCGCGATCGGCTCCGTCGACGAGGTCATCAGCGGACCGGTGCTGTCGAAGCTCTACGGTACCCACATCAATGTGGTGCGCGTCGCCGGCCGCATCTTCGTCATGGCCGACGATGTCGAACTGGAAAGCGGGGCGCATGTCCACGATCTTTGACTATGAATTCATGCGCAACGCCTTCTATGCCTGCACCATTGTCGGCATCGTTTCGGGCGCAGTCGGCTATTTCCTCGTGCTCAGGGGCCAGACCTTCGCCGGCCATGCGCTCTCCCATGTCGGCTTTCCCGGCGCCACCGGTGCCGGCCTGATCGGGCTGTCGCCGTTTCTGGGTCTCACCGTGTTCACGATCGCTGCCGGCATCGGTATCGGACTGCTTGGCGAACGCGCGCATCGCGACGTCGCCATCGGCATCGTTTTGACGCTGTCGCTGGGTCTCGGCTTGCTGTTTCTGCATTTCTACACCGCCTTCGCCTCGCAGGCGACCAACGTGCTGTTCGGCAATGTGCTGGGCATCAGCCTGCGCACCGTCATCGTGCTGGCGGTGCTGGCGGTGGCAATCCTCGCCGCTTTGGTGCTGATCGCCCGGCCGCTGCTGTTCGCCAGCCTGCAGCCGGAACTCGCCGAAGCGCGCGGCGTGCCGATCACCCTGGTATCGACCCTGTTCATGGTGCTGGTCGCCGTCGCCACCTCCGAGGCGGTGCAGATCGTCGGTGTGCTGCTGGTCTTCGCGCTGATGGTGGCGCCCGCCGCCACCGCGCTCAGGCTGACCAGCGGCGTCGCCGCCGGCGTGCTGGCCTCGATCGCGCTTGCCGTCGTCATCGCGTGGATCAGCCTGTCGCTCGCCTTCCTGACCGACTGGCCGACCAGCTTCTGGATCACGGCGCTGGGCGCTGCCGCCTATGTCATCAGCGGCATGGCGCGGCGCTCGGCGTCCGCACCGGAGGCGCGATTGGCCGAAGGCAATCCCTGATTGCAATGCCGGGCGGCGGATCGGCCAGACCGGCTAGTAAAGCCCAAAACGGACGTTGGGGAATTACACCCAAAAAAAGTCAGGTTGAAAACCAGCCTCCTGAAACGTTTCAGCCGGGAAAGGCAAATCGATTCAAGCGCCTAGATCGCGACGGAAGTGACGCCGCGGCGCCACTCCGGAGCCACGGGAAAGCCCGGAAAAACGCCACTTACAACGATTTTTGCCTGACAGACGGCCCCTGGGCAGTTGGCCGGAAAGCCAGCCGGGAGGCACAAAATCGACCTCCCGGCATCCCTCTGGGCGGGCGTTGACAGACCGCGGGGGTGCATGCGTATACCAAGCCATGGGTCACGCCATGGCCGTGGCGGTTGAGACGGGGCTGGGGGGTTTCGTTACAACAGCATTGACGGCCCGGCGCCGGACGGGCGGCATGCACTCTCGGAGTGCGCCGCTCGCTCTTGGCTAACCATCGCAAGGTCGCCGGCAGCGGTGCGGCGATCCTGACAGGCGACCTCATCGACAAGGCACCGCCGAACGCCATCGTCTCAGCTTTCCGATCCGCATCGGTTCGAAGCGAACGAGGTGACGCCCCCTTAACCGATATTCGCTTTGCTACGTCCTCCTCTTCCCGACGGGATGAGGGGGACGCTGGCGACTGCGCAAGGAAATCACAACATCGCGTCGGCACCGGCCGGATCGATTCAATTCGCGACTCCTGCCTGGCAATGGTGTAAGAGAAGAGGTTGAGCGGAGGCGGTGCGCCTCCAGATCGGCTTTGAGCCTTGTTCCACCCCATCGCGAATATCGAGGACGCGCAGACGCTGGCGCAGGCGATTGTCAATACGATTGTCGAGCCCTTCCTCGTGCTCGACGAAAAGTTTCATGTGCTGGCGGCCAGCCGCTCCTTCTATCAGACCTTCAAGGTCGACCCGGAACAGACGCACGGCGCCTTGCTTTATGCGCTCGGCGACGGCCAATGGGATATTCCCGCCTTGCGTCTGTTGCTGGAGACGATCATCCCCGAGAAGACCGCCATGGACGGCTTCGAGGTCGATTATGATTTCCCCACCATCGGCCACCGCACGATGCTGCTGAACGCGCGCAAGGTACTCTACGATCACAGTTCAGCCATCACCATCCTGCTTGCCTTCAACGACATCACGGCCCGCCGTTCCATCGAGAAGGAAAAGGAGGAGCTGCTTGCCCGCACCGAAGAATTGCTGCGGCAAAAGGATGTGCTGCTGCGCGAGATGGAGCACCGGGTCGCCAACAGCCTGCAGATCATCGCCAGCATCCTTTTGCTGAAGGCGCGCTCGGTCACCTCGGAGGAAACCCGCCAGCATCTGAAGGACGCGCATCAGCGGGTGCTGTCGGTGGCCGAAGTGCAGCGCCACCTCCACACAGAGGCCGGACTCGAAGAGATCGACGTCGTGTCCTATCTGTCGAAGCTGTGCAGCAGCCTGGCCTCGTCCATGGTCGGCGATGTCCAGCCGATCGAGGTCAACGTCACGGCGCAAGGCGGCAGGATCGATTCGCAAAAGGCAGTGAGCCTCGGCCTGATCGTCACCGAGCTGGTTCTCAATGCGATCAAATATGCCTTCCCGATGGAGAAGGCCAAGGCGCTGATCCAGGTCACTTACGAGACCGATGGCAGCGACTGGAAGCTGACTGTGTCCGACAACGGCGCCGGCAAGCCCGCCACCATTGTCGCCAGTGCGGGCCTGGGAACAGCCATCGTCGAGGCGCTGGTCAAGCAGCTCGAGGCCAAGATCGAGGTCATCAGCGACAACAACGGCACCAGCGTGTCGGTGACCAGGGCGACGTTCATCTCGCGGGTGCCGCGCGCGGCGTAGCGCGGTCCACCCGGTAGCGGGAGCCTTGGCTCGGCTTCGCCATCAGATTGAATTCCACCAAAGGCGGGATCGATAGCCGATATGTCGCAGATAGTTGCCAAGTCCGACGAGCAGAAGGATGCCGAAGCCGAGGTCGAGGGCTTTCACGACGACCTCGGCCCGTTCGTGGTTGCCGCCGAGACGACACGAATGGCGATGGTTTTCACCGATGCAAAGGAACCCGCCAATCCGATCATTTTTGCCAATGACGCCTTCCTCGCCTTGACCGGATACGCCAGGGAAGAGGTCCTCGGCCAGCCCTTCAATTTCCTGATGGCGGACGCCACCGACGCCGGAGCGCTCAAACGCATCGAGCTCGAGTTCGAAGCCAACGCGCAGGCGGGCACGGAAATCCTCTACAGGCGCAAGGATGGCAGCGAATTCTGGGCGGGGCTTTTCGCCAGTCCTGTGCGAGACAAGAGCGGCGCCATCGTCCAGTATTTTACCTCCTTCGTCGATCTGACCAAACACAAGCAGGAGCAGGCGCAGTCCAAAATGCTGATCGAAGAGCTGAACCATCGCGTCAAGAACACGCTCGCAACGGTTCAGTCGATCGTCTGGCAGGCGTCGCGCGCCAATTCCGACCCGCGGGCGATCCGCGAAGCCGTCGAGTCCAGGTTGTTTGCGCTCTCCCGGTCGCATAATTTGCTGACCCGCGAAAACTGGCACAGCGCCGGGCTGCTTGACGTGCTGCGCGATGCCCTGGAACCGTTCGGGGTCAGTGACGGGCAGGCGGAGCGCCTGGTGATTTCAGGCGAGAACATTCGCCTCTCGACCAAGGCGGCCCTGGCGCTTGGCATCGCCTTCAACGAACTCGCAACCAACGCGGTGAAATACGGCGCGTTTTCCAATGACAAGGGTTCGATCCGGATCGACTGGACGATCGAGCCGACGCCCGATGGCCGATTGCTGGTCCTTTCCTGGCGAGAGAAGGACGGGCCGCCGATTGCGCGGCCGCTGCGAAAAGGGTTCGGCTCGCGTGTGATCGAGCGCGGCCTGACCCACGAACTCGAAGGCACTGTGCAACTCGACTATCGTCCGGACGGGTTGATTTGCACGATGAACATTCCGGTACCGGGATCACGCGATGGATAAACTCCTGTCTGGAGATAAACTTCTTTCCGGCCGTCGCCTCCTCGTTGTCGAGGATGAAATTCTGGTCCTGATGATGATCGAGGACATGCTGGGCGACCTTGGCTGCGAATCCGTGACCTCAGCCGCCACGATCGAAAGGGCCCTCGCGCTGATCGAGGCGCAGGTCTTCGATGCCGCCATGCTGGACATGAATCTGGATGGCGACGACAGCCACACTGTGGCCGACGCGCTTGCCAAGCATGGCGTGCCGTTCATCTACTCGACCGGCAACAACGATCGCGACATGCGCGAAGGCTTCAGCAATCGTGGCGTGCTTCGCAAGCCGTTCAGCTTTGACGAATTGACCGCAAAACTCGACCACCTTCTTGCTCCCTGACTATGGGAGCATTGTTTGCCGGCTGTCAGGCCATTGCGCCTGACGGATAGAGCCAGGTGGAACGCAGGAAGGCAAGTATTTCTGCCGCGAGCGCCTCTGGCGCCTCTTCAGCCATATGATGTCCGCAGTCCATGCCTTTGCCTTGCAAACTTGTCGTCCACGGGCGCCATACACCAAGAACATCGCCATAGAGCCGTTCAAGATCATCACGCATCGACCATAAAACCATGGTGGGACATTGGATCCGCCGGCCGACGCTTCGGTCATCGGCGTCGTGCAAATGGTCAAGCGAGAGGCCTGCCCTATAGTCCTCGATCATGCCATGGACGACACGAGCGTCGAGAATTGCCGCCCTGTAATCCGCAAACGCCTCCGCGCCCATCTGTTCGGCGGAGCCGCCATACCAGGCTTGCGGGTTGGCCATGATCGCCTGTTCCGGCTTGTCGGGCTGGGCAAAGAAGAACCAGTGCCACCAGTCGGCAGCGAAACGGGCGTCACATCGTTCCAGCGCTTCCAGGATCGGAACGCCGTCCATGACGATGAGATGCGTTACCGCGGACAGATGATCCATCGCCGTCCGGAAAGCGGTGTAGCTTCCGCGGTCGTGCCCGGCGACGGCAAAGCGCTCAAAACCCAGATGGCGCATGAGCGCGACACAGTCACCCGCTTTCGCACGCTTTGATGAACCTGCGTGGTCGGGGGTGTCCTCAGGGATCGAAGACTGCCCGAAACCACGGAGATCGGGACAAACCACCGTATGGTTTTCGGCGAGAAGCGGGGCGACACGGTGCCAGGTGGCATGTGTACGTGGATGGCCATGCAGAAGCAGAACCGGCGGCCCCGCACCGCCGTGCCGGACCCGAAGCGTCGCCTCGGGCAGCTGGATTGTCTCAAGCCGGAAACCTTCGAACATCAAGTAGCTAAACCTTGGCTACGGCCGAAGGTTCCGCCCTTTGGAACAAGAACGCCGCGCGGCCGTTGTATTGAGTGGCAATTGTTTTGCCGCAGCCCAAGAAAAAGGCGGGCCGTCATGAACAGCATTATTTGGTTGGTCGGAGCCGTGGTTATTGTCCTGGTAATAATGAGCTTTTTCGGCTTGCGTTAGGCCACCCGGTTTACGGCAGGCACAAGTCACTGGCCAGGCAAGAGCGGCATACGCCGAACGCCGGCGCCGCGCATAGGAGACGAATATGGATATCACCACAATTCTGGTCATCGTTCTTATTGTTCTAGTACTCGGCGGCGGCGGCTTTTACGGCCGCGGACGCTGGTACTGACAACAAAGATCATCGCCCAGTCCGGAGGCTTTGGTTCCCGCACGCCGCCCGATCGGCCCGCGTCCTCCGCCGGAGGCGTGGGCTTTTTTGTGTCCTCCTGGTCTCACGAAATTGCCGATCGGTGGTGACGCCGCGTTTAGGCGACGTGGAATGATAGGCGTTGGCCAGAGTTAGCGCCAAGGGCTCGCCAGTCCCGCGACGCATTCCAAGGCGAAGCCACCACGAGTTTGTGCAGATTATCGACTAACTGTCTTCCAAGGGAACAAACGCCTTGCTGGTGCGTTGATAGGTACATCGAGCGTCCCAAAGCGCTTGGTCGTTAAAGAACCCGCCTCCCGACCCCCTCCGGACGCGGGTTTTTTTGCGCCTGGGAATTTCTGCGGTGTTCCTGAAACAGGAGGAGAGACGGCCCTGCCCGCAAACGCCGCTTCGCAAGGCGGTGCCTCATTCGGTCGGGATCACCATCGTGGAAAACGCGCCGCTCCATCCGCAAAGCTTCGGTACTGGGGACAATATTAAGGCGGCGGCGTTGGGCGCCGAAAATTAGCCGCGCGACCGGGGTCTGGGCTTGTCCGATGTATCCGATGGATTTGCTGAAAGCCTGGCGGAGCGCTGATCGTTAAGTCGCACTGCCTTCTTTTTCGCCTCAGCCTCAACAGCGGCGCCAGTCAGCTTCGGCTTTGCTGCAATCGCATAGTCGGCTCTATTCGTTCGGTAATCCGTTTGAATGGCCATTTTTTTGATACTCCCTAATGGACATAAACGCGTTCGAGCGCCAAGACGTTCCAGATCCTGCGATCGCCTCGCCGCGACTGGTGCCCCATCGTCCTCTCGGGCAGTGGTCTAGCGATATGCCTGCCGCCCCGACATCGTCTCAATCTTGATCTGGTAGAACAGATGGCTGCCCGAACCGGCCTGCTGGCCGGGTTTCAATGCTCCCGGCTCCCACCAATTGGCGTGCTTCTGCAGCAGCGACCAGGCAAATTCCCGGTCATGATTGGACGCGGGGATCTGCTGATCCCTGGCCGGAATCGTGCTGTCGAGCGCGGGCGGTTTGGGCAGATCCTCGAACAGGCCGTCGACGACAACGCTCTTCCAGCCATGAACGGTGCCGACATCGTCGACCTGCAGGCAGACACGCGGGTTCTCTCGCATCCATTCGACCTTCTTGCCCGGCAGCGAGAAGCTGAAGATGAAATTGTCGCCGAAGGCAAAGTGGATCGGAACCACGTAAGGCCTGTTGTCGCGGACGCAGGCCAGTCGGCCGAGCCTGGCCGACTTCAGCATGGCGGTGCATTCCTGCTGCGTCATCTCCCTGATGTCCATTGTTCTTCCCGTCGATACTCGTTGAAAGTGTTTGCGTTGAAAATCAGGCCGCGAGATCGATGCGCCGAATGGCGCGGACCGCCTCCGACTCGGCGACGCCGATCAGCGCATCGATGGCCTGGATGGTCTCGATTTGGCCGCGCGCAGCCACCGTCCTGCGCAAGGCATGGAGGTCGTCGCGGATTTCGCAGAGTGCGGTTCGAACCGTGAGGGGCATGGGCCGCCTTCCTGTGGACACAACCGCCGGAGATGGCGATCGGTTCCGCTGCGAGCGCAATGACTCGCCAATGTCGCGACAGGGCATAAAAGCAGGGTCGCAGGCCATGTCTCGGGCGCCTGCCCATCAGCCGGCTGAAAATCTCAGATTGGAAAAAATATTTTATCGTCATTACCTGCTAAGCAATGTGATTCCAAATTTTTGCGAATTTATGGAACCTTGTTCCAGACGGTTCCGTTCTTCCTTCGATCGCTGCTTGGACCATCCGAAAGGCAATCAGGAGAAATATCATGAACATCAAGAAGCTTTGCATGGGCGCGATGGCGCTTACGATGATGACCGGCGCAGCAATCGCCGGCAGCACAACCGGCGGGGCGCTCGACGACCCGGCGAAAATGTCGCCTTTCTTCACCGACGCCGGTATGAAGACCATGCGGCCGGCTGAAGAATTCAAGGTCGCCTGGCTGGCGATGAAGGAAGAAGATCGCGCCGGCATGACCAAGGAATGCGGCGACGAGGCAATCGCCAAGGCGCATGACGATTTCTGCAAGATGACCAAGCAGCTCGGCGGCGCCAACTAGGCGCGGCCAATCGCGAAGATCCGATGGCGGGCAGAAATGCCCGCCATTTTTATGCGCGGCCAGGCAACCCTGACGACGAGCCGATCAGGAACCCTGACGACGTCGATCAAGCAAGCTTGACGACGTCGATCAAGCAAGCTTGACGACGAAGTGCTTGGTCACCGGCTCGAGGATCTTCCAGGTTCCCTTGAAATCGGCTTCGACCACGAACGCATCGCCGGGGCCAACCTCGACCGGCGCGCCGCCATCCGGCGTGATGATGATGCGGCCGGCGATCATGTGCACAAACTCATAGTCGGTATAGGTGGCGTGGTAAGTGCCGGGCGAGGCCCGCCAGGTGCCCGACATCACCTTGCCGTCGGCGGTGGTGTGCTGCACGGCGGTCTGCATGGTCGGCCTGCCCTCGACCGCGATCCAGCCCGGCAGGTCTTCGCCATCGGCGTGCTCGACGGCGCCGAATTTGAGGATGGTGGTGTTGGTCATGGGAGGGCTCCGTTCCGCCGGCATTGGCTGCCGGTTGGATAGCCGATGCGCATGACAGGGGCAACGCAAGGGCCGACCCACGATGTCGGAGATCAGCGAAGGTGGCGATGACAGCGTCCTTCTCCCCGTTCACGGGGAGAAGATGGCGGCAGCCAGATGAGGGGCGGCGCGAACGCTCGTCATTCTGCCAATTCCGCAACAGATAAATAGGGCGCAGGCCATACTGGAACAGCAGCGGCGCGGCCCCTCATCCGCCTGCCGGCACCTTCTCCCCGTGAACGGGGAGAAGGAAGAATCTCGACTTATGTTGCACCGCGATAGATTTGTTGCATTGCGATATCGGCCTGCAGGGTCGAGTCTTTGCATCGGGCGGGCTGTCAACGGCTACGGCCCCACGCGTCCATCCCGGCGCGCAGGGACGCTGGAGCACGTGTGATCCTCGGCGAGATGGTGCGGCATCTCGGCCAGGCGGACTTTGCTCCGGGATCATGCGACAGGACGAGGTTTCACTGTGCCAGCATCGTTCCGGCCCGATATCGAAGGATTGCGCGCACTGGCGGTTGCCGGTGTCATCGCCTTCCATTTCGGCCTCACCGGCCTGCCCGGCGGCTTTGTCGGCGTCGACATCTTCTTCGTCATCTCGGGTTATCTGATCACAAAACATCTGCTCGCAGAAATCACCGAGACCGGGCGGCTGAACCTGTGGCGCTTCTACGCCAGACGCGCCCGGCGGCTTTTGCCGGCGTCGCTGTTCGTCATCCTTGCCACGCTGGTGGCCGGCGCCTTCATTCTGGCGCCGGAGGAACAGTCGCTCTATTCCAAGGGCGCCATGTACGCCTCCGCCTACATGATCAATCTGTGGCTGATCCGCTGGTCGTTCGACTATTTCGCGGCGGATGCGACCAGCAACCCGTTCATCCATTTCTGGTCGCTGTCGGTGGAGGAACAGTTCTATCTCGCCTGGCCGGCGCTGCTTGTGCTGGCGGCATGGCTGCGCCCCGGCAAGCGCGGCGCGATCCTGGTGATCGGCATTGCCGGCCTCATCTCGTTCGCCGTCTGTGCCTGGCTCACCACCATGGCGCAGCCCTGGGCCTTCTATTTCTCACCACTGCGCGCCTGGGAATTCGCCGCCGGCGGGCTGGCGACCATGCTGCCGCAAAAATTCTGGCAGGACCGCCCGGTTCTCGCCGCGCCGCTGGCATGGCTCGGCCTGGCGCTCATCGCCGGCGCCTATCTCTCCTTTACCGAGGACGCCCCCTTCCCCGGCTTCATGGCGCTGATGCCGGTAGCCGGAACCGTGCTGTTGCTGCTGGCGGGAGCGGGCAAGGGCGTGAACAACGAGGTCAGGAATGGCCCCAGTGCCGTCCTGGCGCTGCCGCCCCTGCAGTGGGTCGGCAAGCTCTCCTACTCGCTCTATCTTTGGCACTGGCCGGTGATCGTCTTTGCCGCGACGCTGGTGCCCGAGCTTTCGCCGCTGCAGCGGCTCGGCTGCATGGCGCTGACGCTGGCGCTGTCGCTGTTTACCTACCATGTCATCGAGAACCCGATCCGCCGCAACGGCTGGCTGATGGCCAATGCGGCGCGGGCGCTGGTGCCGGCTGTCCTCCTCACCGGCACCGGCGTCGCAGCCGCCTACGCCAATGCCAGGCTGGTCGTCCACGATCTCGATCCGCAGCAGCGCAGCATCGCCGCCAGCGCGGCGCGCCCCTCCACTGCCCGCGAGGCCGGCTGCGTTCTCAGCTATGAGACGGTGACGCCAAAAGCCTGCGTGTTCGGAACCAGAACCGCCGGGCGCACGATTGCACTGTTTGGCGACTCGCATGCCGACCACTGGTCGACGCCGCTGATCGAGGCGGCTGAGAAGAACAACACCAAGGTCGTCACCTGGCTCAAATCCTCCTGCCGGGCCTCGCGGATGACGGTCTGGGTGAGCAAGCTGAAACGCGACTACACCGAATGCGATCAGTGGCGCGAGCGATCGATCAGGCAGATCATCGCCGCACGGCCGAGCCTGGTGGTGATTTCGGAAATCGCGCAGACGAGTTTGCGCAAGATGTCGGTCGGCATGCAGATGCCCGAAAGCCGGGATGCCGACGCGCGGGCCGGCCTGCGCGCGACGCTGGAAGCGTTCAGCCAGGCCGGGCTGAAGGTCGCCTTCATCCGCGACGTGCCGTTCAACGACGACCATGTCGACACCTGCGTGGCGCGCGCGCTGTGGCGCGGGCAGACGCCGTCCATGTGCGACCAGAAGCGGGCCGACGCCGCCAACGACGCCGGCGCGGCGATGGAGCGCGACATCGTGCGCGCCATTCCCGGCGCCAGCTACGTCGACCTGACCAACCAGTTCTGCGACCAGAACACCTGCCACGCCTTCATCAACGGCAAACTCGCCTACCGCGACCGCCACCATCTGGCGACGCCGTTTGCGGAATCGCTGGAGCCGGTGGTGGAGAAGGCGCTGTTTTAGGGGGGTTAGATGAGAACAGCGGGGGCGCTGGCGGCCTGACCTTTCTGCTCGAGGGAGAGGTCACATTGCTCCGATCCGTCCCCTCCCGGATCGGGCAAATGCGGGTGGGAGGTGCTCTCCAGGCTGGAACACCTCTCACCCGGCTCCAGCGTTGCCGGCGGCCGAACGCCAGGCCGGCCACGCCGAGGGAGCCTATGCGCCGGTTTCCTTCGTCACCTTCACCTCGACGGTCATCCCCAGAAAACTCGAGGCGCTGCCGGAGTAGCTTCCAGAAAGCGGTATGGCTTGTTGAGGATGCCTGGCCACGGCCACCCTGATCAAATCCCGGTTGCCGACAATGCCATTGGTGGGATCGAACTCGACCCAGCCGGCGCCAGGCAGGTAGACTTGGCACCAGGCATGCGTCGACCCTCCGCCGCGCACATCCGCACTGTCGCGGCTCGGCACATAGACGTAGCCGGTCACAAAGCGGGCAGCGAAGCCCAGCGAGCGAACCGCCTCCATCATGAAAAGCGCAAAGTCCCGGCATGTGCCTTTGCGCAGATGCAAGGTCATCAGCGGCGGCTGCGTCCCGGTTTCGACCCGCCGGGAATAGACGAAGCTCTCGTGGATGGCGTAGCAGAGCGTCATCAGCAATTTGCCGGTCTCGGTGTGTCCCGTGGCACTGACGAACTGTCGCGCCCATTTGCCGACCTCGTCGCCATCGTCGAGATGATGGCGCTCCATGGTCTGAGCGAGGTCGGCCGCCTCGTCGGGATCGTAGGAGAATGGATAAATCAGCGCGGTCTCATCGATGCGGAAATCGGGCGCATTCTGCGGCGTGTGATCGAGCCGGATGTCTGTGGCGAAACGGAGTTCCTTGGCCGAACCCTCGAAATCGATCACCGCAACGCAATTGCCAAAAACGTCATGGATCCAGCCAACCGCCTTCGGTTCGGGGTCCACGGACAAAGCATGGTCCAGCAGCCGCTGATCGAAACTGTCGCGCGGCCTGAACATCAGCCGGTGCTCGCCAAAGCTCACAGGCTGGCGATAGCGATAGACGGTCGTGTGCTTGACTGAAAAAATCGGCATCGGCGTCCGTCGGCAATTGGCCTGCGGCGCAATCATATAGTGTTTTCCTCATACTTCCGATGGGTCCTGGTCGGAGCCGACCCGACCTATTCCGCTGAGGGCGCCCCCTTCCGCGACGGGTCGCGAAAGAGCGACGCCTTGCCGAGAGACGGCTCCATCATTGCATGCTGGGTGAAAGCGCGATGACAATCGGATGGTCGCTGAGCGTAGTTTCGAGCGAACGCACGTTGCTCAGAGTTTGGACCGGGTCAACGCCAATTGTTGGATCGTAGGTTCTTACCGACGCGCGCGTGTCGCCAAAATGGACCGTCACGCGGTCTTGGCCACTCAACCGTTCGTCCCACACGACCAGTTGGAACGTGCCGTCGCTGTGCTGCAGAAGCAGATCATGAACGGTCTCGGGTTGGTCTGCGATCGTGAAGTCGAGCTGGCCGGGTTTGGCTAGGATACCTTTGTCCGCCAAAATCGCCGTAAGGTTGTGAAGGTAGATGGCCGCCTTGCGGGGTGAATAATCCGCCTTGTAGAAGCCGAAAGATTGGTTGCCGCCTTCGTCAGTACGGTCCCGCAACAGATAGACCGATGTATAGGCGTAGCCGCGCTTGAACTGCGCGAGGTACAAGCTCATCAAATTCAGGCCGTGCATTTGTTCCGTGACCGCACCTCCGATCGTGGTCCCGGTCTCGGTCGTGACACGCGGCAGCGTATCGAGTTGCTCCTGGGTGTAGCCCCGAAACCCTCTCGCCCATGTGACGCCGAAATTGCCGAATAGCCCGTCCACTCTGGATGCGGCGGTTGGATCGGCAGCGTGCCACGTCTTGTTGTCGGCCGGATACGGCGAATGTGAGTGATAGATGTAGTTGTGCACATTGGCGTAGTCGGCATACGTCGTGCCGTCTGGCATCCGGGTTCCGGCGCCGGGCGGGATTGTAAGGAACTGAAGCCCGACATTGTCTTTCTGCGCGCCGGATTCCGAGATCGACCAGACAGGATACTTAGCAAGCACCGGATCACTTTTGACGGCCTGGTAGAGATCGCGCTGAAGCTTGGCGACGGCCATCCACGAGCGCTCGCTGCCGCCGCCCTTCTCGCCCTGATAGGTGACACCCCAGTTGTTCGGCTCGTTGTTGCCCTCGAACGCGAGCAGCGCGCCGGCTTCTGCAAGCACCTTACCTGTTTCGACCAGCTTCTTCACATCAGTCCCACCACTGACCAATCCCCAATTCAGGCGCACGCCGGTTTCGCGATGCAGATCGAGAAAGGTTTGGATGGTTGTGGGGCCGTTGTCGCTCAGGCCTTCTATTCCCGCCCTTACCCATCGAAAGCCGCAATAGCGGACCATCTCGATCGTCCTGGCCAACGGCTGGCCTCGATCGGGGAATGTGGTAACGACGCCGATGCTGTCGAGAAAGTCATTCGTCGCAATGGCGGTTTGGGGCGCTGCAAGCGAATGGCCAGGTGCTATGGGCACCACAGCCAGCGCCAACCAAGCGAGGGAGCGAAGCATTTTGGAAGGGGTGATCATCGCCTGGGACTTCAAGCCTCTCTAACCCACATCTCGCCATAGCGCATAAGCCGGTGCTCGCGAAAGCTAACCTTCTGGCTGTAGCGATAGACGGTGGTGTGCTTGACTGAAAAGATCGGCATCGGGTTCCGTCGGGAAATTGGCCTGCGGCGCAATCATACGGTGTTTTGGGCGTGCGTCCGATGGGGCATGTTTGGGGGCATGCGCGGAGTGTTTTCGCGCAGGCGACCCTCGCGCGATCGGATGGCGCAGGCGCCGTTCTTAAGGCGCGAACGTCGGCCTCTGACAGCCTGTTAATGTGCAACTTGGGAAGCTGCCGACATCAGTTCCTCGGGGTTCGGTGTCTTGAACGTAATATCGGGGCCATCCTCCAGACCTTCAGTGAAGCTCCAGCGTACAATGCCCCCTCGGTCGATTAGGAACTGACCGACAAGCAGCTCCTTTGCGGAAGCCATCATTTGCTGATCGGCTTCCGTAATCTCATACCCCTCCTTCTTGTTGAGAAACTCATCCATTGCCATGGGGTCCATAGGCTCGGGCAACTCGCCTGGGAGATGGATCCGCAGCCCCATGACCTTGTCCATTCCGACCTCGCGCAAGCCGAAAGCACGGTGTGAGGCCCGCTCCGGGTCGGACGCGGCGAGAAGATCGGGTGTCGGATGGTAACGGAAATAAAGCCGCGCCCTCTCGACCGGCGTATTGACCACCGCTAGGCATTCGACGCCTTTCTCACCCAGGGCCGGCCTGAGTTGCGCCATTGCCGCGACATTGCGGCGACAGAAGGCACAGTGCAGGCCTCGAAACAAACCGATCAACAACGGGCTTCGGCCTCGAAAATCGTCCAGCGCGATTTTGCCTTCGCGGGAGATCGCATCGAGCACAATATTCGGCGCCCGGTCGCCCGGCTGCAGTGGGCGGTCGACACTACTCGTGGACATGGACAACCTCCTCGCCCCGGATAAGCACACCCAGCGTTTCGGAGTTGAGCCCGTGCCGGGGCGCCAAGACAAAAATAGCTTTCGACCTCTGCCATTTTGCCGAGGTCGAGATTGCGTGCACTGCAAGCGCATCATAACACAAAAAAGCATCTGCGGGTCGCCCGTTTCGCAAGCCGTCTCGAGTGCTGCGGTAAACGGCGGGTCGTCTCATCCGCGCCATGGGACAACACAACGGCCCATCATCCCCTCAAACCCATCCGCCAAATTCACCGCCGCCTCCACCAGCATCGAGCGCACGGCCGGCCGGGCGTCGGGTTGGCGTCGACCAGCACTGGCTGGCCTGGTGGATGACGAAATCGAATTTGCCGTAGTCGAAGCCGAGTTCTCACCCAGGCTTGCGCTTAGCCGAGCGGCGACGGGCGCCGCGCCTACCGCGCTTGCAAATCTCCACCCAGATGCCATCTAGATCTCAGGCGCCCAGCCGGTGCGCACCTGGCCACGGAGAACAAAACTTTGACGCAGCGAAGCGGCAGTGCGGACCTGCCGCTGCATGGCGGGCGGGTGCCGAAATGGCTGGGCGATCGCATGACGCGGCTGGGCGCGGTGCTGTGCGAGGCGATCATCCATCACTATGGCCGCGACGAGCTGTTGCGGCGGCTGGCGCATCCATTCTGGTTCCAGTCCTTCGGCGCCGTCATGGGCATGGACTGGCACTCCTCGGGCATCACCACCTCGGTCGTCGGCGCTTTGAAGCGGGGGCTGAACCCGATGTCGCGCGAGCTCGGCATCCATGTCTGCGGCGGGCGCGGCGCGCATTCGCGCAAGACGCCGCAGGAACTGACCGCGATCGGCGAGCGCGTCGGCATCGATGGCGCGTCGCTCGCCACCGCCAGCCGCCTGGTCGCCAAGGTGGACAGTGCCGCCGTGCAGGACGGCTTCGACCTCTATCTGCACGGCTTCATCGTCACCGACGACAGTCGCTGGGTGGTGGTGCAGCAAGGCATGAACGGCGACAGCCGCCAGGCGCGCCGCTACCACTGGCTGTCGGAAGGGCTGACCAGCTTCGTCGACCAGCCGCATGCGGCGATCGAGGGCGAGCGGCAAGGCGAGATCGTCAACCTGACCGACCATCGTGCCGAGCAGTCGCGAACCGGGCAGCTCGACCTGCTGAGGACCATGAGCCCGGAGCGGATTCTCGACGAGCTTGCCGTGCTGGAGCCGCCGCCGAAAGCGCTGCCTGCGAAACCAGCGGCGCAGCCGATGTTGCCCAATCTGGTGATGCCGGCGCATCACGACGTGCGCGAGAGCGACATCGTCATGCACCGGCTGCACGGCAACATTTCCGCCGCCATCGAAAGCGGGCCGGCCGATTTTCCCGAACTGCTGCTGGTGCCAGGCGTCGGTGCGCGCACCGTGCGAGCGCTGGCCATGGTGGCGGAGGTGGTGCATGGCGCGCCCTGCCGCTTCTCCGATCCGGCACGCTTCTCGCTCGCCCATGGTGGCAAGGACCGGCACCCCTTCCCGGTGCCGCTGAAGGTCTATGACGAGACGATCGCGGTGCTGAAATCGGCCGTCGGCAAGGCAAAGCTCGGCCGCGAGGAAGAACTCGGCGCGCTGAAGCGCCTGGACGGCGAGGCACGGCGGCTGGAGCGCTACGTCACCGGGCCGAGCCTGAAGGAGATCGTCGCCGGCGAGTTCGACCAGTCGCATCTGCTTGGCGGGCGCAGTGTGTTCGGGTGGGAGAAGGCGCCGGAGGATGGTGAAGTGCGGAAGCCGCTGAAGAAGGGTGCCTAACACGCACGATGAATCGGCCTGACGCATTGATAAGGATCGTCTGTCAGCGCCGCCCCTCATTGTCCTGCCGGACATTTCTCCCCGTAGTGACGGGGAGAAAGATGCTGTCCTCGCCGCTTTCGCCAATCGCCAACGTCGCAGAAAGGGCGCCGAGGTCGCGGCTGTTCCCTTCTCCCCGTCACTATACGGGGAGAAGGTGCCGGCAGGCGGATGAGGGGCGGCGCTACCCTTGTGTAAATGCTTCTGTAGGCACCTTCCGGCTCAGGACTTGATTCACTGAATTGCTCCACCCTTCACGCTGCGCGTGGCGAACGGATCAAAAAAGGGAGGATGATGGCTGACAGGCGGTGACGCTGGCTTACCCTCATCCCGCAATGCTCGCGCAAGGGGTTGTCACATCTCGTAAAAACTATGGAACGAGGTCGCGCTCCGGGGGTTATATTAGATCAACCTTGAACAGGAGGCAGCCATGAGAAAGCTCCTGCTTGCTTTGATTATTGCCATCTCCGCAGCGGCAGCGATGATTGCCCCGGCGAATGCCGGCGGGCGCGTCGTGATCGGCATCGGTAACGGCTACTATGACGATTACTACAATGACGGATATCGCGACTATTACGGTGATCGCTACGCACCTCGCCCCTACTATCAGTATGATGCCTACGATAACGGCTTCAGGTATCACCGGTACCACAGGTACCACAGGCATCATCACCGCTGCCACATAGAGTTGGTCAAGCATTGGCGCCATCATCACAGGATCGTTGAGGAAATCCGCGTTTGCGAGCGGTGATCCCGATAGCGTGAACCGGTCCGGCCGGCATTTGTCGGCCGGCCGCTTTTGCCTCTCCGCGGACCGCCGACCTTATCGCGGCTTGCGCATCAGCATCATCCCGTAATGCACGGCGAGCAGGTCGAGCCCGACCTTCAGCAGCTTCACCACCACATCGCGTCCCTCGCCGGTACGCTCGGCAAGCGCCTTCACCGACTGGCCTTCGAGGCAGATGTTGCAGACGGCGTCGGCCAGTTCCCAATGCGCCAATGCGGCATTGGCGCCAGCATGGGCGCGGCCGGCGTTGAGCATGCGGTCGGGGATGCCGCCATTGATGCGGCTGCTATCGACGCGTTCTTCCCAAGGCATCGGCCGCAGCCCGTCGCGTGAGGCGCGCTCGAAATCATCGCGAAAGCGCTGGCCGGCCTCGCGCTGCTGGCGCGTCAGCGAGGTGATGCCGACGAGCGGATCGACATTGCGCAGCCGCACGACACCACCGGTCGCGGTGTAGCCGCCATTGGAGACCTCGTAGACGCGACGCGCCTCTTCGGTGCCAGCGCTCAGCCGCTTGCGACCGAAGCGATCATCCTTCAGCGCGAAATCATGGCCGATCTCGCGGCGAATGCGCACCTGCTCGGCTTCGTCCCTGGGCAGTTTCGGCGGCTTTGCTTTCTGCGCGGTTTTTTTGCTCATCGGGTGATCCTTGTGGGGTGGATTGTTGAGCTGGAAAGATTGGCGTTCCTTCGCGCCCCCCTCTGTCCCGCCGACCTGTCACTGCTCGTCGCTTCGCCAGCACACCGGAGCCGATGCCTGGCGATCAGCCCTCGCCGATACTGGTGCCTACACCACCTCCACCACAGGCCGGTGGAAGCGCGCCTGATGATATTCGCAGTAGCTTTTCAGCGCCCTTGTGCGCAGGCCGCAGCACAGCATGTCCGGTCCCGGCAGGCTGCCTGGCTCATCATTTTCGGGGTCTTCCTCCAGCGCCAGGTCGAGCGGCGCGCGGCAGCGGTCGAACAGGCAATCGATGAAGCGCATGGCGGCGACATGCGGCTGGCGACCGATGGCGGCGGGGCGCGGCGCCGGCATCTTGAAGCGGTAGATTTCGCCGTCGACCACCAGTCGCCCCTCGCCCGGGATCGAGCGTGCCGGCCGAGGCGGCGACAGTGGCTTGGCCGGTGGCTGACGGGCCGGTTTGGCGACCGGCGCGGTTGGTCCTGTCTGCTTCGAAACGTCTGGCTGCCTTACGGGCTCGTTCGGCTGGTTCCTCGCGGCCGTGTCCTGGGCTACATTTTCATTGGCCGCGGGTGGTCTTGCTGTGCTCTTTCCCGCCGCATTCTTCCTGGGTCGGCCGCCGGACCGGCCGCCCTTGGGATTGGCAAAGCCGATGGTCTTCAGCGCGCTGTTGCGGTGGACGATGCCGATGATGGCGTTGCGCGAGACCGGGCTGCTGCGCAGCGCCGTGAAGCGGATGGCGATCCTGGCCGCCGACAGGCCATCCCTGAGCCAGACGGCAATCTCCTGCAATTCGGTCTCGGTATAGGCAGTCATGTCGGATCCATTGATTTGCGCGCAAAGGCAGGCGCTCGGCCTGAGGGCCAAGGCAAAGGTTCAGAACGTCGAGTTTGGTATTGTCAGGCGGTGCTGGCGGCCGGCAGGGAGCCTACGAGATGCCGCAGTGCAGCTTCCGCTGCCGCTTTGGTGAGGGCGGAAACCGCCCTCCCCGTCAGCCGGTCAAACAGGATGACAGTGCCGTCTTCCGTGCGGATACAGGAGATGCCCTGCCCGCCGGAAGCAGCCCTTGGCGCACCGGCGGCGCCATCGGGCAAAAAGGTGGCCGGAGCTGGGAGAGGAGCGGCTCCGGCCGTTCCGATCGACAGGGGGAGGCCGACCGGATTCGGGGCAAAAGCCCCGGTTGGCGTCCGGACCGGGGAGGAGGACGGCCCGGACGATGGGAGAAAGCTGACGATGCCTGCGGAAACGCTTGCGGTTTGTTTGATCATGCGCTAAGCGTACGATATGTACGAAACGTACGCAAGCGAAATCGTACGTATTGGACGATAAATTTCAGGCAATTTGTACGATGCAGGAACCGAGGCACAGATTGCAGCAGGCACGGGCGGAGGCGGGTTATGCCTCGCCGAGCGACGCCGCGCGGGCATTGCGCGACATCAACAAGAACACGCTGATCAGCCACGAGAACGGCAACCGGCCGCTGTCGCGCAAGGCGGCGGAGAAATACGGCCGCCTGTTCGGCGTCGACCCCGGCTGGCTCTTGTTCAACGGTGAGAGCGGCAGCCTTGCGGGCGGCCATTTCGGCTTTGACGAGGCGGGCCGGCAGATCCCGATGCCGTCGCTGGCCACGGTCGACGTGCCCATCGTCTCGTGGATCAGCGCCGGCGAACTCGGCAGCCAGGACATGGTGGTCAATCTCAGCGATTATCCGACCATCCCCACCACCGATCTCGAGCAGGGCCAGTGGATTGCGCTGCGCGTCGACGGTCCGTCGATGAACAAGATCTCGCCGCCGGATTCGATCATCTTCGTCAACCTGCGCGACAAGCGGCTGGTGACCAATGGCTGCTACGTCATTTCCGACGAAAGCGGCCAGGCCACCTACAAACGCTATCGTCCCAACGAGAACCCGCCCTTCCAGCCGGCCTCCTACATGGACATCCCGCCGCCAGCGCTCGAAGGCGCCATCACCATCATCGGCCGGGTGAAGCGCTCGATGATCGACATGTGAGGGGCTAATCTCCCCCCTCGAGGGGGAGATGTCGCCGAAGGCGACAGAGGGGGTCGCCGCGCGTGAAGCGCCGACTCTCCATCTGCAGGGTAAGTCGAGCCCAGTCGGACCGACCCCCTCTGGCCGCTTCGCGGCCATCTCCCCCTCGAGGGGGGAGATTACGCCCCCAAAAACTCGTTCGTAAAATAAGCTCCAAAATCCGGCCTTTCCTTCAGCACCTTGCCATCACCATCGAGCAATATTCCGGCGTTGAAGAGGTAGGTTCCCATCGCCTCGACCTTGGCCTTGTCGATGGTGCCGATGACGCCGGCCTCGCTTCTGAGGAAGTGCCCGTCGACCAGCATCTTCAGCGAGGCGTGGATCAGCGCCGGGTCGGTCAGCGCGTCCTTGTTGGACGCGATCAGCAGGTCGCCGGCTTCTTGCGGATGATCGACGGCAAACTGATAGCCGCGCCGCGTTGCCTCGACGAAGGCGGAAGCCGTTTTCGGGTTTGCCTGGAGATAGGCATCGCTGGAGGCGATGACGGTGGTATGCTCGTCAGGCACGCCGTAGTCGGCGTAGCGGAAGCCGCGTTGCCTGATGCCTTTCAGCTCGGCATCGACGCCTTCCCAGGTCGAGACCTCCAGCGTGAAATCGACCGAGCCATTGGCCAGCGCCTCATAGGCCGAGGTGCCGAGCGTCACCGTCTCGAAACTGCCCTTGCCGCCATCGTGGCGGATGATGGTCGAGATCAGCGTGTTTTCCCAGGCGCTGCCGAAGCCGCCATAGGTCAGGCCGTCGAGATTCTTCGGGCTCTTGATCTCGCTGCGATCCGCGTTGAAGACCAGCCGGCCGGTCTCCTGCTGCACCACGGCGTAGACCGCCTTGAGGTCGGCGCCGGCGGCGCGCTGGGTGAACAGGCCGACGCCGGCAATGCCGAAATCGGCGATGCGGTTGGCGACCAGCGTGCCGGCGCCGGTATCGCCATAAGGCAGGATGTCGACGGTGAGCCCGGCCTCGCCGTAAAAGCCTTTGTCGCGGGCCACAAACAGGCCGATATGGTTGGTGTTGACCGTCCAGTCGAGCGCGACGGTGACTTTTTGCGCAGCCGCATGAGCGCGCGAGGCCAGCGGCAGTCCGGCAGCCAGCGTCAAAAGCAGCGCTTGCCGGCGGGTGAATTCGGTCATGATGATCTCCTTTGAGCGGTCTGGGGGAGCGAGGCTGGGTCAGTCCCGGGATTGAGCAGCGTGTCGAGGATTTCGGCTTCGAGCGCGGCGGCCTGGCGCGCGGCATCGCTGCCGGCGGCGCGCGGTCGCGGCAGCGGCACGGCGATCTCGCTGATGATGCGGGCTGGCCGCGCCGACAGGAGATAAATGCGGTCCGACAGGTACACCGCTTCACGCACGTCATGGGTGATCAGCAGCGCCGTCCAGCGATGACGCTGCCACGTGCCTTCCAGCCAGCGCTGCATGGCCGCGCGTGTCAGCGCATCCAGCGCGCCAAAGGGCTCATCGAGCAACAGCATGTCGCGTTGCTGCACCACAGTGCGTAAAAGCGCGGCGCGCTGGCGCATGCCGCCGGAGAGTTCCGCCGGCCAGGCGCGCTCGAAGCCGGCAAGGCCGAACTCGGCGAACAGCGGCGCGACTTGCTCCTGCGCCGCCCGTCGCGGCATGCCCTGCACTTCGAGCCCCAGCGTCACATTGTCGATGACGCGCCGCCACGGCATCAGCGCGTCGCGCTGCGGCATGAAGGCGAAATGGCGACCATGGTCATCGAGTGGCGCACCGTCGAAGCGCATGTCGCCCTCGCCTTTCAGCGCACCGGTCAGCAGCTGGAACAGGGTCGACTTGCCGGCGCCGGAGGGGCCGAGGATGGACACGAACTCGCCGGCCGCGACATGAAGCGAAATGCCCGCGAGCACCTCCAGCGCGCCGAAGCTTTTGCTGATATCGCGGAGTTCGAGCCGTGTCATTGGGAGCTCTCTCCCGAAGACTTGCCGCCGCGGCTCTCGCTCCCCGCATTTTCCCAGGGCATGGCGAGGCGCTGGATGAGCACCGCAAGGCCGAACAAAGCAAGCGTGAGCGCCGCGCTGACGGCGACCGCGGCGAGCACCAGATCGGGGCGGAAATTGTTCTTGGCGTTGAGCATGTAGATGCCCAATCCCTCCGCCGCCCCCGCATATTCGGCGAAGATCGCGCCGACCACGGCGTAGGTGATGGAGATGCGCAGCCCGGCGAAGAAGTACGGCAGCGCCGAAGGCAACCGCGCCAGCCAGAAGATGCGCCAGCGCCCTGCTCCCATGGCGGCGAGCATCTGGGCAATCTCCTTGCTGGTTGCAGCGTAGCCTTCGACCAGCGCCACCATCATCGGGAAGAAAGTGACCAGTGCGACGAGCAGGATTTTCGGCATCAGCCCGAAGCCGAACCACAGCACGATGAGCGGCGCGATGGCGACCAGCGGCAAGGTCTGGCTGACGATCAGCAGCGGGAAGAGCGCGCGGCGCAGCGGAGCCAGAAAATCGACCAGCGCCGAAAGCACGAACGCAGCCACCAACGAGCAGGCAAAGCCGGCAAGCGTGGCACGGATGGTGGGAAGCGTATTGTCGGCAAGGGCAGCGCGGTTCTCCCAGGCCTGCAGCAACACGCGCGACGGCGCCGGCAGCATGGTGGGCGCTGCGCCACCATAGCGGGCATTGAGCTCCCAGGCCGCGAGGAGCAGGGTGAAGGAGATAGCGGCGGGGATGGCCTTGGCGATGGCGGAGGCTGATCTCCCCCCTCGAGGGGGAGATGTCGCCGAAGGCGACAGAGGGGGTCGCCGGCCATAGAGCGCCCACGCCTTGCCGATGCGAAAAGAGCGTCGGCGCTCCACGCGCTGGAACCCCCTCTGGCCTGCCGGCCATCTCCCCCTCAAGGGGGGAGATTCACTTGCATCGCGGTCTTCGCCAATTGCCAATGGCTCCTCTCCTCTTTGTACTGAGGGGTCAGAGGCATCTCCCCCACGCGATGGGTTGAACGAAACAGCCACGGCAATATCCTCGATGAACGACGCCTGAGCCGCGGCTCAGACGGCGCTCGGGCTGTTCGCCGAAATCGTGATGTCGAGGGTGACGTGGCCGGCGCCGGGGCCGAAGCGGCAGAAGGCTTCAGTGAGCGTTGCAAACACCGCGCCGGCATCGCCGCGCAATTTGGTGCAGAAGTTCTTCGAGCGTTCAAAGACGCCGGACTGCTTCAGGAAATCGATGCAGCCATAGATCTCGTCCATATGGTCGCCCGTACCCATCACATAGAGCGAAAACTGCGCCGCCACCGGCTGGTCGGTCGATGGCGTGGCCTGGACGGCGCGGATCGCGGCGACCTTGCGCTCGTTCAGCGCAATGGCGGGTCCGCCGGTCTCGTCGGAGCGGCAGATTGGATCGTCGGGCTCACCCGGGCAACCGCGCGAAACCGCAGCCGAAAGCACGCAGTGCTTGCCGCTTTTGGCCGCCGCTACGAACAGGTCGCGCATGGCTGGAAACAACACCTCGGGCGGCCCGACCAGAAGCGTCGAGATGTCGTCGGTCTCGATCTTCAGCCGGTCGCGCCAAGGATCGAGCGCGCCGAGCGCACCAAGGATGACGCCGACGAAATCGTCAGTCATGGGATAAAGGGAAATCTGTGCACCGGAAAACATCGCCCGCCTCGCTCCGCTGGTATTATCCAGATCAGCTTTAGGGTCCGAAGGCTTGCCGCCCTCATCTCAGCCCCGACCATACGGAGCACCCCTGTGGATGGGCGGGTTAAAGCACTGTTCGAGGCATTGGGGAAGAGTATTTTTCGACTGTCATCGCGAAGTGTGTTGGGCCAGGTTTCTTGGCTTCAGGAAATCCGCATCATTTTGAAAGTTGAGTTCGTTCAAATTGTACGCGTCATCCTTGACGAAATATCGTACATAAAGTACGATATTTCCTTTGAGCAAGGGGGATTCCGTGAGCACAGCGAACCATGGCGCCTTCGCCGACCTCTTCCGCCCGCTGTTGTCACTGCCGCTGCTGCCGCCCTTGTCGCTCGACCAGCGCGAACGCGTTGCCGGAGCATGGCGAATGGCCAGCCAGGACATCGCCGACGATATTCGTTTCATCCGCCAATATTTGAAAGTGATTGCCGAGAAGGACGAGAGGCTGTCGACCGGCACGCTCGTTCACAGCCGCGCCTATGTCGAAGCCTGCGCCGGCTGGCTGCCCCAGACGGTGGCGCGCTATCTGCGCCACCTGCGCCAGATCACCGAATGCGAACTGGTCATGACAGCTGCCGGTATCCGCTTTGCCCTCTCGAGTTATGCCTGGGAGGCATAGGCATCACGCGATCTTCATACACAATGAATTGCGCTCCCCGTGGAGGCGCAATTCGTCGGGTTAAGAGACCCTGGCGGGCCGAACGGCGACGTCCAGAACGGGGCCGCCCAGGCGAATTCTGCCCTTGCCTATTTCGACTTGGCCTTGCCGTACTTTGCGGCGGCCGGCTTTGCAGCCTTGGGCTTGGCGGCGGCCGTGACAGGCTTCGCAGCGGCCTTCTTCGCCGTCTTCTTCGGTTTGGCGGCCGCACCATCTATTTCGGCCGTGGCCTGTTCCCAGTGCTCCTGATGCGCGCCTTCTGGGCGGCCGGCCTGTTCCCAAATCTCATGTGCGCGCTGGCGAATGCGGTCCTGTCTGTCGTCCGTCACTTAAGCCTCCGTGGTTGGGTCCGATGGTTAGGTCCAGATTCCACGAAAACATTAGCCGAAATTTGAGCCGGCGTCTTGAGTGACGAGCTGCTTTCAATGCGGATCGGAAACGACCGCAACGCCGAGCAGCGCCGCTTTCTTGGTGATCAGCCCGGCGAGGTCGGCATCCGATCGATCCGTGCCGGTGCGCTCCCGCAAGAGCGCAATCGCTTCCTTCATCGACAACAGCGCGGTGCTGCGCTCAGCCAACAGCTTGTCGCAACACGCCGCCACGTTAGTCTCGACATGCGGCAACATGGGCAATGCTCCTTTCATCATTCGGCCCTGCCGCCCCTTATTGGGATGAACGACAGGGCCGTATTGGTGGTTCGGTCAGTTGTGGTCAGCGTTATTCGACCACCTCAACGATCCTGCGCGTGCTGGGATCGACCAACACTGTATGGTTGTCGACAACAGCGTATCTGTACTGAACGTCAGGAACCTCCTGCAGTTCGACAGTGTCGGGCAAGGCGGAGCCGACATTCAACTCGACGCCGAGAAGACTGACCGAGGCCAGCGGATGTTTTTTTACGTATTGGTGCACGACCGTGCGCTGTTCGGGAGTGATGATCACCTGCTGCTGCGCCGGCTGGGTGACAATGACCTCGTCGGCCACGGCAACACCGAGACCTGCGATCATGGCGAGCCCGGCGACTGCTGGAATAAGGACGGTTTTCATCTTCGTCTCCTGTCGTTGTTGGCGAGCTCCGCCGAGCTCCCGCACGAGGCGAAAACAACACGGATCAAATTGGCGGGCTCCTGGAGACAAACGCCTCCGGTACGGTCTAGTTCCGTAAGTGGAGACTAATTGATCGGTTCCATTGCTGCTGGAACCGCACAGGCATGATTCGCATTGGAGGATGATCCTCAGACCTTCAAAATGGACGATATGCCGCTGCAAAATCCGATGGCAATTGCCGTCGGCGCCGGCTTCCGACGCGACATCACCATGCTGGCCGAGATGCGGAATTTCCTTCAGGAATGGCCGCACGCCAGGCGCGGCAAGATTTACGAAACGGCGCTGAGGGCCTGCGAAATGGCCAGGGCTGGACACGTGACCAAGGACCAGGCGCTGCGGGCTTTCACAGCCTTTACGGAGACGGCGGCATTGCCTGGACCGGCATTGATCCGGTGACGGCGCTGCGCCTGGCCAAGGCTGGAACTGGCCGGCCCCGGTCCACACTGTAGAGACCTCAAGCGGGATCATTGCTTCGGTGGCTGCACAGGCACCTCGCCGGGCTTGATCACCGGTGTTTTGCCCTCGTCCGGCGGCGGCTGCGTCATGCCCTGGTCACCGCTGGGCGGCGGCTGCAGCACGCCGCCGCAAGAACCAAGATCGGCGGTCGAATTGCCATTGCCGGCATCGGCGGGACGCGGCTGCTGGCCGCCATCCTGGGGCTGCGCCTGGCAAGGCACGGGAGGAGCCCCCTCGCCGTCGTCTTGCGCGGCGGCAGGGCCGGCAAGTGCCAGCAGCGCGCACGGCAAGAAAACAAAGATCTTCATTGTCCGTCTCCGTCTGGAATCGTCTTCTTTTGGCAAATGCAGCCCAGCGGCAATGGTTCCCCAAGTGGTTCCCCCACGTGGTTCCTAAGCGGTTCCCAAACAAGCTGGGACCGGTTTCGGGAACCTGCTTGCCGGCGCCGAGTTCCACCTACTCGATGCAAGCACTGACCAGGGAGAAAATTATGGACCCGCGTAGAAAACCAAGCGACGAAGTGGAAGCCCCGACGCCGCGCCAGCAGGACTGGGATGCGTTGCGTGGCGCAAGGATCCTGCCCGACGGGGCAGATGAAGAAAGCCTGCCGGACACCACCGGTGTCGAGAAGGAAGGCGACCTGCCCGAGGAAGATGACGACAACCCCTATCAGGACAGTGACGATGCCTTGCCCGACGATTCCGAGGAAGCCGCCATTGGTCGCGACCCGGCGCGGCGCGGTGGTCCTTTCGACGAGGTGTAGGCTCGAAGCAGTCTGCGCCGGACTTTCGTAGCGTTTTACCGGAACTCTTCCTCTGTTCGCTGGTTAGGAAATTGTCCAACCCAGAGGAGACCGGTCATGGATCACACCAATCACGCACGACTTGCCAGCACGGAACTGACGCCCGACATACTCGAAGGCGCGACCATCTATGGCCCTGACGACGAGAAGATCGGTTCTGTCGATCATCTGCATGGCAGTCAGGTCGTCATCGACGTCGGCGGCTTTCTTGGCATCGGCGCCAAGCCGGTGGCGGTCACCACCAGCCAGCTTGATTTCATGCGCGACGAGGATGGCGACGTCCACGCCGTCACCAGTTGGACCAAGGACCAGCTCAAGGCGATGCCGGAGCATCGCGACTGATATTTTTCGAAGGGTCCGGCTGCCGCCGGGCCCTTCGTTCGGCACGCCAGGTGCGCCCTGGCGGTTTGGCTTCAGCGGCGCTCTGGTGATCAGGGAGAGACCGATGATCAGAAAACTCAAATCAGGAAAATACCGCCTCTATTCGCGCAAGGTCGATGAAAAGACCGGACGACGACGCAACCTCGGCACCTTCGACAGCCGCGAGGCGGCCGAAAAACACGAACGCGAAGTCCAGTATTTCAAGCGCCATTGAGATCGCTCCCGACCTCTTCAAAGCGCGTACCCTGACGCTGAGCGTGTGCTGCGTGCACGCTCCGACGGCGACCTGCGAGCCGGCGCCGGGCAACCGTCGGCGCTTGAGTGCCGACGGTTGCCCGACCGGACCTTCAGTTCGATGCGGAATCGCCCAGCGCCTCGGTGACGAAGGACGCCGCGATCAGGTCGTCGGCATCGATGCGTAGGGACCCTTCGCTACCCCCCATGATGGCAGCGACCTTCTGGAAGGCCTGCATCTCGTATTCGGTAATCCTGGCGTTTCGCATCCTGGCCTTCAGATCGGCAACGCGTCGGCCCAGTGAGGCGGACGTTCCGATTTCTCTTTTCGACATTGTGTGGTGCTCCCTCCCCCAACCCATGCCTGGTTTTGCCCTTTGCCCGCTTGGCTGTACCCATGGCTGCCTATTTATAAGGCAGCACGAATACAGTCGCGGCAACGCGCAGTATTGGGGAAGGTTCCAGCGTAAAATGGTCACGAAATAATACGGGAGGGCCAGCAGCCCGAGGCGGCGACACGCGCCGCAACCACCGGCTGCGGCCGTCATGCCGAACCAACCTCGACGCTATCGGCGACGAGGGCCGGATTGCGATCGCCTTATGCGAACCCGTCAGCGAGTGGCAGACGGTACGGCCGCGGTCGAGCGCACCGTTTCTGGCGAGAACACCACGAAAGCGAAGACCAGAACGGCAGCGGCGACGATGAGCGAGCCGCCGGCAACGACAGGTTCAAGCGCCGGGTTTCCCTGCAACATCACGTAGAGCGCCGGCAGCATGATCACCACGCCAGCCGTATAGAGCCAGTAGTGAATCATGGCGATGCGGCGCGCCGCCTTTTGCGGATTGAGCGCGTAGTAACCGCCGAAGATGGCGCTCGTCACCCAGCCCAGCAGGTTGATATGCGCATGCGCCGGGAAGGCGCTGTGATCGCCTGAGATGGCCATCTGCAGGCCGGCCGCAATTCCCAATATGAGGAACACGATGGCGGTTTTGAAAAAGAGCTCTGAAACCTTAGGCATGTCGTTCTCCCCCGATGCCGTTTACCCCAGCATTGCGAAGGCTACACTTAGGAGTGAAGATTTTCCATACCGTACTTTGGGTTAGTAACGCTTTTGCCCCAGGGACCGGCAGTTCCCTCGGCCCGTCAAAAAGCCGCCGGGGCGAACCCCGGCGGCATGGTCGTTCTATTGGGCCGTTTCGCGATCGCTTACGGCGTTGCCGGAGCCAGCTTGGCGGCCATCTGGTCGATCTTGTCGGCAAGCACGCCGTTGGCCCAGTCGGTGACCTCGGGGTCGACCGGCTTGTTGGCCATATCGGCGAGTGCGTCATCGAGCGATGGGATGTTGCCGGTAGCCGTATCGGCAGCCGTCTGCGCCGCGGCAGCCGCCGCTTCAGCATCCGTGACCGCGGCCTCCAGGTCCGCGATCGTTGCGGCCTGGGCCGCCTGCTCCTCGGGCGTTGGAGGCGTAATGGCATTCGCCTCGTCGAACAGCGCCTGCTGGGCGGCCACCGCGTTCTGGGCTTCCGTCACCGCAGCATTTGCCTCGTCAACCGCGGCTTGGGCGTTCTTGGCAACTGCCGACGCCGTCACATAAGCCTGAACGCCGGCGAACTTCTTGCTCTTGGAGTTCATATAGGCGTTGATGTTGCGTTGCAGCGAGTTCAGCCGGCCAAGCTTGGCGTGGATGTTCTTTTCCTTGGGCGTCGCGGCGACTTCGACGTCATCGACAGCCTGGTCGTCGGTCGAGGCCTTCTTGCCGGCATGAGCCGATGCCGATTTGCCATGCGAAGCGCTGTTGCCGGATTTGCCGCTGCCGCTATTGCCGTTGCCGCCGCCATTGCCGTTACCGCCGCCGTTGCCACCACCATGGCCGTGGCCACCACCGTTACCGTTGCCACCAGCACCAGCCAGCGCCGGAGAGGCCAGAAGCGCAAACGCGGCAAGCGCCGCCAAAAGAGTTTTTCGGGATGTCATAATACCTCCTCGGGGGATAGCCCACCTCCGCCGACTCGCTATAGCAGCGCCATATGAGAATTTGCTAATTCGACGGAGTAAACTTTAGATAAATGTGGTTGCGATACGCGATAATCGACCGGCAAAAGGTTGGACAAAATCTTGTAAATAATTGATATATAAAGATAAATATGAACATCGCCGAGCAGATCGGCCCTTTGCGCGACTGACGCCCTATACTGATCAGACCTTAGGCCTAATTGCTGCGATACTTAGGTCGCAACCAAGACCGTCGTCGCGTGATTTTCCGAACAGGTGTCGAATACGGATTCGACATGAGCGAGCACCTGCAGCCCGCTTTCGACGCGGATGGATTGAGGGCCGGCACCCACGCGTTCGGAGCATCGGTGATGGTCGATTGTCGCCCCCGAAGGCATCGCCTTTCAGGCGCTTGCGGCATTGGGCCCTATGGCATCAGCAGGATATCGGCGCCCGGCTGTTCATCGAACAGCACGGTGCAGCCGCGCCTCAGCGCCACCGCAGACAGGGCATTGGCCACCGCCTCGTCCGGCGACACGAAATCGCCAGTCAGCACTCGCAATTCTTCAACCGCCTTGGCCATCGACACGCAGTGCCCGGCAACGCGATCGCTCGTGCAGGCGTCAACGACGCTGACGAGGTCGATCATCTCGAACTGGCCCATACCAGCCTCCACGAAACAATGTCCCAACGAGACCATGAACGCCGTGGCGAGAGACAATGTTCCCTGCGCCCGGCGGGAAGGCGGCTCAATCGACGGCCGGTTCTCCAGCGAATTCACCGGAGGTAAGCGCCTCGCTTGACAGCGGACCCTGTTTGTTCTCTATTTGTTCGTCAAAACCACCCCTAGCAACAGACGCGGCTAATGCTGCAACGCCCAAAGGAACGGCCGGGATGGAACCCACCATCCTGCATGCGGATCTCGATGCCTTCTATGCCTCGGTCGAGCAGCTGCTCGACCCGTCGCTCAGGGGCAAGCCGATTGCCGTCGGCGGTGGTGTGGTGCTGGCCGCATCCTACGAGGCCAGGGTTTTTGGCGTCCGCGGCGGGATGCCGGGGCGGCGCGCGCGGGAGCTTTGCCCGCAGTTGATCTTTGTCGGCGGAAATTTCGGCGAGTACCAGAGGCTGGGCGACGCCGCGATCAAAGTGCTCGACGATTTCACGCCGCTGGTCGAGCGCATCTCGATCGACGAGGCCTTTGCCGATGTCGCCGGCTGCACGCATCTGTTCGGGTCGCCGGCCGAGATCGCCGCCAGGGTGCGCCGGCGTGTACGGGCCGAACTCGGCCTGCCGATCTCGATCGGCGTGGCGCGCACCAAGCACCTGGCCAAGATCGCCTCGCAAGTGGCGAAACCCGACGGGCTGGTGGTGGTCGATCCGGCAACGGAGCTCGCCTTCCTGCACGACCTGCCGGTCGGGTTGATGTGGGGCGTCGGCCCGGCGACCAAAGCGCGGCTGGCCGAGATCGGCATCGAGACCATCGGCCAGTTGGCCAAGACCCACAGCGACGCGTTGCGCCGGCTGCTCGGCCCCGCCGCCGGCGAGAAGCTGGCATCGCTGGCGTGGAACCGAGATCCGCGAAAACTCGAGACGCACCGGCGGGCGCATTCGGCCGGCGCGCAATCGGCGCTCGGCAAGCGGCCGGCCGAGGCCCATGTGTTCGGACCTGTTCTTCTGCATCTGGCAGACCGGGTCGCCAGCCGGCTCAGGGCAAAATCGCGGCCCGGCCGCACGGTGACGGTGCGGGTGCGTTTCGCCGATCTGCACGCGGTCACGCGCTCGGTGACGCTCGATCAGCCGATTTCGGCGACCGCGATGCTGGCCGAAATCGCCGAGGAACTGGTGCGCGGCGTGCTGGCCGCCAACCCTTGGGAAAAGACCATCTCGCTGCTGGCGATCTCGGTGTCGCAGTTGGAAGAAAGTGCCGAGCTGCAGCTCGAGCTGCCGCTCGGCCTCGATGACGAGAAGCAGCGGCCCGGCAGCAAAAAGGGCCTGGCGCGCTTTGGCGCCGACCGTGCCATCGACAAGATCCGCCAGCGCTTTGGCAGAGAGGCGGTCGGCTATGGCGCGGTGGCGCTGGAAGCCCGGCGCTCGGTCCCCGACGCCTTCCGCGAACTGGCGGAAAAGGAGCTGTGAAAACTATCGGCCGGTGCGCCAATAGCGATGCCCCTTGACGCCGCTTGCATTTCTCCCATTCCAGGGCTCGCAAGCTATGCCGTCATGGTCGGCGTCGTGCGTCGGCCAGTAGCCTGGTTCTCCCATATGCGCAGGGGCCAGGCCGACGGAAAGCCGGAAACGATGTAGCCGAACAACAGGATAAACGGGGCCAGCATGGCCAGCCATCTCAACCTGCCCGACCTGCCGTGACGGCGATGCATTGGCCAACGCAGGAACGGCAGGAGCATCATCCTTGGCAGCCAAAACTTTCAATGGCGCAAAAAGTTGCACAGGCAATGTCGCAAACGCTGCGGGGCCTCTATAACAGGGCACGGGCGGGAAGGGTGGATCGTGCGATTGCGGGGGGTTTTCCTGGGAGAGTTGTTGCAGCGTTGGGGCAGACTGTCGCTGGCCCTGCAGTTCCTCATCGCGGGCGGTATCGGGCTGCTGGTGGTGATGCTGGTGGTCGGCCTGTGGGTGACCTCGCAAATCCGGCAAGGCGTCATGCGCAATTCCGCCGCGACCACCGCGCTCTATGTCGACAGCGTGATCGCGCCGCTATTGCCCGACATGCGCAAAAGCCGAGAGCTCGACGATACCGTCAAGCGGGCGCTCGACGAGACGCTCGACCAGGGTGCACTCGGCAAGCGGCTGGCGTCGTTCAAGCTGTGGCGGCGCGACGGCACGATCCTCTACGCCAAGGATACGACGCTGATCGGCAAGGTGTTCGAGCCCAACGCCAACCTGGTCGCCGCCTTCAGCGGCAATGTCGTGGCCGAGTACAACGACCTCGACGACGATGCCGAGAGCCAACACGATAAAAAGACTGAAGCTGGACCGCTGCTGGAAATCTACAATCCGGTACGCGAACCCTGGTCGGGCGAAGTCGTCGCCGTTTCGGAGTTCTACGAGGTTGCCGACGGCTTCGAGTCGACGCTGACCGTCGCTTTGTGGCAAAGCTGGCTGGTCGTGGCCGGCGCCACCGCGGCGGCATTGGCGCTGCTGTCGGGCATCGTCTTTCGCGGCAGCCGCACGATCCAAACCCAGCGGGAGGCACTCGAGGCCAAGATCGCCGAATTGCGGGCGCTGCTGTCGCAGAACTCATCTCTGCGCGAGCGCGTGCAGCACGCCTCGCGCCGCGCCACCGCGCTCAACGAACGCTATCTCAGGCGCATCGGCGCCGATCTTCACGACGGGCCGGCCCAGCTCGTGGCGCTGGCGGCACTCAGGATGGACAGCCCGATCTTGCTTGATCCCGGCGCCCCCGCCGCGCTGCGCGAAGCCGAGATCGCCGACATTCACAAAACGCTTGATGAAGCGATCCGCGAGATACGCGGCATCTGCAACGGTCTCGTCCTGCCGCAGATCGAGACGGCGGCGGTGCTCGACATATTGCGGCTGGCGGTCACCGAACACCAGCGGCGGACCGGAACCTCGGTTTCGCTGACGCTGCCAAAGCGCTTGCGCGAACCCGGCCCTTCCGAGAAGATCAGCATCTATCGTTTTGTCCAGGAAGGCTTGAACAATGCCTATCGCCACGGGAAAGGCAGGGATCAGGCGGTGAAAGCGGCAATGAAAGGCGGCAAGCTGTTCGTCGAGGTCCTCGACGGCGGTCCCG
The DNA here is from genome assembly GCF_016836705.1 of Mesorhizobium caraganae. Lineage (GTDB taxonomy): Bacteria > Pseudomonadota > Alphaproteobacteria > Rhizobiales > Rhizobiaceae > Mesorhizobium > Mesorhizobium caraganae. Next base: position 120,079 of record NZ_JAFCGY010000015.1, read on the forward strand.
GATTCGACCCGGTAAGAAGCGAGGGCCTTGGGCTTGCCGGTCTCAGGGAGCGTATCGAGAGCATCGGCGGCCAGTTTGAAACTGTATCTGGCCCACAAGGCACACGACTGGTGATAACATTGTCCATTGAGGAGCAATCGTGACCCAAGCCATCCGCATTGCCATTGTCGACGACCATCCGTTGTTTCGCGAGGGCGTAGCGCGCAGCCTCGGCGAGATCGGCGGTTTCGAAGTGGTCGGCGAAGGCGCCAGCGCCGAGGATGCCGAAAGGCTGGTCGCGGCCATGCGGCCCGACATCGTGCTGCTCGACATCAGCATGCCGGGCGGCGGGCTCGCCGCCGCGGCAAACATCATGACCGGGCACCCCGGCCAGAAAATCGTCATGCTGACCGTGTCGGAAGCCAATGCCGACGTTGCCCAGGCGCTCAATGCCGGCGCGCGCGGCTATGTGCTGAAAGGCGTCGGTTCGAAGGCGCTGGCCGAAATCCTCAGCAATGTCGCGGCTGGCGAAAGTTATGTCTCGCCGACACTGTCGGCCCGGCTTCTGTCGGACCTGTTGCAGCCGGCGAATCGCAAGGCCGAACCCCTCCAGCAGCTCACCGGCCGCGAGACCGATATTCTGCGCCTGGTGGCGGAAGGCTTGAGCAACAAGGAAGTCGCCGCACGGCTTTCGCTGCAGGAGAAGACAGTCAAGCATCACATGACGCGGGTTCTGGCCAAGCTCAATGTCCGCAACCGCACCGAGGCGGCGCTGCTGATGCGCGAGGCGCGGGAGCGCGCGAGTTGACGCGCGGCGCACGGACGACGCCCATCCGCGCCAGGCACTGAGGCAAAACACATCCGCGCGAAAGCGGCTAGAGCGCTTCACCGTTTCACGGAAACGGCGAACCGCTCTATCTCTTTGTTTTTACGCAATTCCCTAGGGAAAGCGCTCACACTTTCCTGGAATTGCTCTAGCCTCACAAACTTTTCAAACGTGCCACGTCGGCGGGGGTCGCCGCCCGCTCGATAATGGTGCGGTCGAGCGCATCCTTCATCGTGAACCGACCATTTTGGATCCGTTCCTTCATGCCGTTGGGATGGGTGACCGTGATGCCGGTGGCGTCGACCTCGACCTGGTCGCCGGTTGCAGAATTCACATGGCTGGCCTTGCCGGCGCCGGAATTGCCCTTGCCGTTACCGCCGCTGTTGCTGTTACCGTTTCCACCGCTGTTGCCGTTGCCGCCACTGTTGCCGCCGCCACCCCCATTGCCGCCGCCATTGCCGCCGCCGCCATTGCCGCCGCCGCCCCCATTGCCGCCATCCTTGGCGAAGGCATTGCTGGCGGCAATCTTGGCGGCGCCGTCAAAGCTGAGGTGGTAGGGCACAAGGATCAGGGCGAGCGTTGTGGACGCCCGCAAGGAAAGCCAGCAGAGTTGGCGCAATCGCGTAATCTGTTCTTCCCCTGACGGTCAGCGAAGACCAATCCGATCTGTCCACAACCGGAATGGCGTTGTTACCAAAACAGCATCCACAAATCGACGCCCTTGCGAAAGCGGCTTACGACCCTTGTCTCGGCAAATACAGACTTTTTTTGTAAAATTGTCAGACTTAAGTCCTATATTTTGCAACCTCTAGCTGCATCCGGTTTGAGCAGGCCGACCGGCCAGGCCAGGCCCGCATCCATCAACGCGACTTTCGGCACGATGCTGTTGATGCTTTCCGCACCGCAACCCAATCCTCGGCCGCGCCATGCAAAGCCAAGAACAATGGTTTCTAGACGAAGGTGGATTTGCGGGTTAGCGCATCGGCGACAAGAAAAGTCGAGACGGGATGACGGTACCGCAAAGGTTGACAGTGTCGATCTGTCAGGCATTATCGCGTGATCCTGGAGGATTCACTGTGAAGAAAAGCTATTCGAAGCCGGTGCTGGTCAAAAAAGGAAAGCTCTCGCGGGTTACGGCCGTCACCAATGGCGCCGGTTCCGGCCCGGTCGAGTGAAATCGTTCCGTCTTTCTATCACCTGAGCCTAGAGCCTGACATTGGAGATGCCGCATGAAGAAGACCTATTCCAAGCCGGTGCTGGTCAAGAAGGGCAAGCTGTCACAAATCACCGCGAATGGTGCTTCCGCCCCTATCCCGGGCTAAACCTTTTCACCCCGATTGATCAAAGTCGTCCCGACAGAGTCGGGCGGCTGATCCTTTCCAGAGCATGATCTTTTCCCGCAGGTGACGGGACCATTCAGCGCGCAACCACCAGATCGTCGAGCACGAGCTGCCAATAATGGCTCGTGGAAAGGCGCACGCGCGTGACCGCCGCCAGCATCGGCACGTAGTGCACGGGCGCCAGCGCCGACAGGATGATCGTGTCGCTGGCGATCAGCCGGTCACCAAGCCAGCTCTCCACCAGTGCGGTTTCGCCTTCGGACTTCAACCATGCAGCGGTCAGCATCACGGAATGGAACCCGAACGGTTTTTCGCTTGAGAATTCCGCGGGATGTCCGCTGCTCGTGTAGCAGACATGGTCTCCCGAGATGTTGCCGTTGACGTAGCCTTCGCTGCCTTCGGTATGATCGCGCGCAAGTGCGTTCAGGTTGAACCAGGTCAACCCGGCATAACCCGACGGCACCTTGCGCAGGCCGCGCGTGGTGACATCGTCGAAACCGATGGTCTGCAAAGGCGCTGCGCCATCCATGACAGCGTTTTCCGAAGCGGCATTTTCGGGCAACAGCAGGCCGAGTTCGGTCGGATAGGCAGACAAGGTGAGCCTGCGCGCGATGCCGCGGCCGGCAATGTCGATCGCGTCAGCGTCATCGGGCAGATCGAGGCGGAAGGCGGCGCCATCATTGAGCGGATGCACCGCCACCTCTTGCCCTTTCGCCATCACCGAGATGCTCGCTGAAACGCCGTCCGCCACGCGGCCGCTGAGCCGGCGTGTCGGAAACAGGCCGACCGGCTGCAGCATTGCTTCCGAGACCAGTCCGGTGGGCGAGCCCGGCAGCAGCCGGAGATGCTGCGACTGGACCTCGTTGGCGCTGCTTACGCGCCAGCCGGGCGGCACCGAAACGGTGAAGCGGTAGCTTCCCGGCACATGGATGGGCGCGGCCCGACGTTTCGTCGACGCCAGGAAATTGGCAAAGCCGCCGCGATTGCTCCGCGCCGCGGCGACGAAGCGGCCGTCGCCATCATGCAGTCTGACCATTATGCCGGCCATCGGCCGGTCGCCGAGCCCGTAGCGACCGTCGCGATCGGCATCGAAATAGACAAAGGACGAATAATTGAGCTTGCCGTGGTTGCCCGACCAGTCCTGGCGCACGGCGTAGTCGTTGGCCGGATCTTCACGCAGCCGGGCCTTGCGACGCGACCGCGCCTGCCGGCAGGCGAGAGCTGCAAGGACAGCGGCGAGCCCGACCAGGAGTAGTGCCTTGATCACGGACGGCTCAAGCAATGCTGTCGGCCCTCGCTGTGTTCATTTGGATCTCCTGTGACAAGCCATATATCGATGCTGCGGGCCCTTGAGCAACCGACACGGGGCCGACTGACCATGGCATCGGCCTCACATCCCCATTTCGGCCCAGAAACCGCGCTGCTCGGCGGTCTGTTTCAGGCTGCCATGGCATTGGTGGATGTCGAGCCCCGGGCTGGTGTTGGCCTCGACGATGACGATACCGGCCGGCATCAGCGCGACGTCCCATCTGTTCACTTGCGCCTTCCGCGCCGTGGGCAACTATTCCGGCGACGGCACCGGTGGCTTGTTCGTCAGCGCGGCGCCGAAGGCGGCAACGACCACGGCTGCGATGCCCGCGCATTGCAGAGGGCTCAGGATTTCATGCAGGAACAGGAAGCCGGCCAGCGCGCCGAGCGCCGGCTCCAGGCAGGTCAGCGTGCCGTAGAGCCTGGCCGGCATGCGGGTCAGCGCCACCATCTCCAGCCAGAACGGCAAGGCGCTGGAGAAAAGCCCGACCAGCAGCGCGCTGACCAGGATCGCGGGTGCGAGCAGGCCGGAACCCGCCTCGGCGATGCCGAACGGCAGGGCGATGGCGGCGGCGATGACCAGCCCGTAAGCGGTTGTCTGGCTGCCGAGCTCGGCGCCCGCCTTTTGCGCAAAGACGATGTAGAGCGCCCAGCAGCCGCCGGCGGCAAGCGCCAGCATCACGCCGATCGGGTCGAGCGCGCTGCTCGAATGAATGAAGGGCGACAACAGGACGATGCCGGCGACGGCCAGGGCTACCCACACGAAATCAGTGGCACGCCGCGACGACAGCGTCGCCACCAAAAGCGGACCGGAGAATTCAAGCGCCACGGCAATGCCGAGCGGGATTCTGGCAAGTGCCGCATAAAACAAAAGGTTCAGCGCCGCGAGGTTCACGCCATAGGCGATGAGCCAGGGCAATACGGCGCGCGACGGCCACACCCGCCAGGGTCTCAGCACCGCCGCCAGCATCAGCGCGCCCACGACCAGCCGGAGCGCCGTGGTGCCATTGGCGCCGATCAGCGGAAACAGGCTCTTGGCGAAGGTGGCGCCGATCTGGATCGACACCATGGCTCCGAGCAGTGCGCCAATCGGCAAGGCTCTCGCTTCGGCGGCGGCGATTGGCGTCGACGTCAATTTCAGTCTCCTCCGCAACGGCGCGACCAGCGGGCCACAGCGCAGGCACGGGATTAGGGGCTACGGACCTGGCTGTCGTGGGGCACGGGTGAGTCGTTGATGGGGCAAGGGGTGGACGCTCGCACCTCCCCCTTGTGGGGAGGTCGGACCGAAGGTCCGGGTGGGGGTTCTAGCGAAGACGTTTGCAGGATGTTCCTCGCCCCCACGCGAGTGGGGGAGAGGTGGCGCGGCGCAGCCGCGACGGAGAGGGGGAATGGCGCGGCCTTCAACGAGAGAGAAATCACCAACGTCGCGGCCCCCTCTCCGTCCGCTTCGCGGCCACCTCTCCCCCGCTTTGCGGGGGCGAGGAACCCAAGGCTGGCGAGGTTACGCCACCCCATACACCAGGCTCACCCGTCCATCCGAAAGCGCCTCGACCTTGCGCAGCTCCAGCTTGTGCCGGGCGTGCACCGTGCCAAACAGCGCCTTGCCGTCGCCGGCGAGCAGCGGATAGACGATCAGCCGCATCTCATCGACCAGCCCGGCCTCGATGAGGCTGGCGGTGATGCGGGCGCCGCCCATGAGGTAGATGTCCTTGCCGGGCTCGCGCTTCAGCGCGGCGATGTCGTCGAGGCTGCGCAGGAAGCGCGTCGACGGCCAGGCTGCCGAAGTCATGGTGTTGGACAACACATAATGCGGGGTTTTCGCGGCAAAGCGCGCCCATTCGAGTTCGGCCGGGTCGACCAGTTTGCCGGTCATCGGCAGCGGCTGATCCGGCTCGTTCTGCTGGATCGCGCTCCAGTAGCGCTCATAGCCGGCATACATGACGCCGCCGAGCAGGCAGGCGTCGATCTCAGGCATCAACCCGTATTCCTCCGACCAGTTGTCGACCCAGTCGGCGAAGCCTTCGGGTCCTTCCATCTTGCCGTCGACGGAGATCTTCATTCCGGTGATCAATTTGCGCATGACTTCCTCCTTCAGGCTTGCGGGATGCAAGCACGTTGCTTGGTTTCATCTGTTTGCGTGTGCGCCTCTATGGCTGGCGGAGGCGCGTGTTTCGCCGGCCCTTGCGCCGGCATCCGGCGCAAGGGATCGATGGTGCCCCGCCCGGTTGGACCGGACGATGCGTCAGGTCAGGCCGGCAGACGCTGGTCGTATTCCGTCATGAGGCGGCTCCAGCCGTCCCAGAACGGTTCCGGCTTTTCGCCCGTCACGCGGGCGGCCAGGATGTCGAGATGCATGTGCCAGCCGGCGGCATGCATCAGCAGGCTCGAGCGGCTGGGCAGGCGGCGGTGGACCAAAGTGAGCAGGACGTCGTCGCCGCGCTGCGCCAATTCGAACGTGACATTGCCGCTGCCGTTCCAGGTGATGGTGAGCTTGCGCGGCGGATCGCATTCGACGATCTGGTTGTGCATCCGCTGCTCGCCGCCAGCGAAGCTGGCCGGCCTCTGGCCGGGCGGGTCGGTCAATTCGTCGTTGCGCCAGACCAACTCGAAGGAAGAGCCTTCCTCCATATCCATGTCGCCGGCCGCCAACCACTGGCGGCGCAGGTCGCTCTGCGTCAGATATTCCCAGACGCGCTCCCTGGTTCCGGGCAAAAGCCGTTCGATCCTCAAGGTGGCGGGCTGGATCAACTCGGCGTAGCCATCGAAGCTGTTCATCTGGTTCATTGGTCTTCTCCCTCGGATGATGTTGGCCTGGATGATGTTGGCCTGGATGATTCTGGCTTGGGTGATTCAGGCTTGGATGATTCTGGCTTTGCCGGTGCCGGCGTCGTCCGCGCTGCCGGCGTTTTGCGCTCCTCGCGCAAAAGCTGTTCGAGGACATCGAGGCGGCTGTTCCAGAAACGCGAGTACTGGGCGAGCCACTGATAGGCGGTGGCCAGCGGCCGGGCCTCGAGGCGGCAGACATGGGTGCGGCCGCGCACTTCGCGACGGATCAGCCCGGCATGCTCCAGCGCCTTGATGTGCTTGGAGGCGGCGGCCAGCGACATGGCAAAGGGTTCGGCCAGCTGGCTCACCGTACGCTCGCCGCCGGCGAGGCTGTTGAGCATGTTGCGGCGCGTGGCGTCGCTAAGGGCGTGAAAAACCTGATCCATCTGGGGCGTCTCTAATTCAACCATGTAGTTGAATATAGACGCAGGCCTTTGGATAGTCAACCGTTTGGTTGAATGTTTTTTTGGATAAGCGCCGCCGCCCTACCTCCCCCTTGTGGGGAGGTCGGACCGCAGGTCCGGGTGGGGGTGCTTGGCGCAGACCGTGGAGGACGTTCCTCGCCCGCGCAACGCGGATGCCAGGAACAAGACGGCCGAGGTCTGCAAAGACCCCCACCCCGATCCGCTTTGCGGATCGACTTACCGGGGCGAGCCACGGGTCTCGCCCGTCCTTCGGACCCCCACAAGGGGGAGGGTAAAGCCCCTCACCCCGCCATTGCCAGCGGCACCGGGCTCTTGTTCGGGATCTGGATGTCGATCTCCAGCGTCGACATGGTCTCGCCGCGGTCCATCGAGACCTGCAGATAGTCCTGGTCGATCTGCACATGCTTGGCGATGACCGCCATGATCTCCTCGCGCAGGATGGAGACGAGGTCGGGCTGGCTGCGGTTGCGGCGCTCATAGGCGAGCAGCACTTGCAGCCGTTCGCGCGCCACCGGCGCGCTGGTGCGCCGCTTGAAGATGTCGAGCAGGTTCATGCCGCCCTCCTTCCCAAAAGACGATCGAGGAAGCCCTTGCGTTCGAAGGGCACAATGACCGGCAGTTGTTCGCCCTCGAGCCGCTTTGCGGCATCGATGTAAGCCTTGGCGGCGGCATTGAGCGGCTCCGACAATGTCACCGGCGAGCCGAGGTTGGAGGCTCGCAGGACATCCTGGCTCTCGGGAATGATGCCGAGCAGTGGCGTCGAGAGAATCTCCAGCACATCGTCGATCGACAGCATTTCGCCGCGAGCCGCGCGGGCGGCATCGTAGCGCGTGACCAGCACGTGCTTGGCGATCTGCTCGCCCTGCTCGGCGCGCAAGGTGCGGGCGTCGAGCAGGCCGATGATGCGATCGGAATCGCGCACCGAACTCACCTCAGGATTGGTGACGATGACCGCCTCGTCGGCAAAGCGCATGGCGAGCTGCGCGCCACGCTCAATGCCGGCCGGGCTGTCGCAGAAGACATAGTCGAAGACCGAGCGCAGCTTGCCGATGACCTCGGCCACGCCCTCCTCGGTCAGCGCATCCTTGTCGCGCGTCTGCGAGGCCGGCAGCAGGAACAGCGTCTCGACCCGCTTGTCGCGGATCAGCGCCTGCGACAGCTTTGCCGAGCCCTGGATGACGTTGACGAGGTCGAACACCACGCGCCGTTCGGCCCCCATGATCAAATCGAGGTTGCGCAGGCCGACATCGAAATCGACCAGCGCCACCTTCTTGCCGGTCTTGGCGACCGCCGCCCCCAGAGCCGCGGTCGAGGTCGTCTTGCCGACGCCCCCCTTGCCCGAGGTGACCACCACTACCTTGCCCATCAATAAAGCCTCCGTTGTTGTTCGTTATGTCGCTGACCGGGCGCGAGCCGCGCCCGCCGCATTAGCTGAAAGGGGCGATGCGCAGCATGCCGTTGTCGAGGAATGCCTGCACAGGCTTGCCCCGGACTGACGGGTCCATCTCCTCGGCCGTGCAATACCAGCCATCCACCGACAGAAGCTCGGCCTCGTTCCTGCGGCAGAAGACGCGGGCGGCCGTATTGCCCTGCGCGCCGGCCGAAGCGCGGCCGCGCAGCGTGCCATAGACATGGATCGAGCCGGTGGCGACGATTTCGGAGCCGGACGCGACCGAGCCCAGCACAATGACATCGCCATGCGGATGGAAGATCAGCTGCCCCGAACGGATCGGCGAGCGGATCATCAATGTCCCGGCGTCCGGCGCCTTGGCGTCCTGTGGCAGCGGCTTGGCATCGCCCCGCGGCTTCAAATCACCCGAAGCCTTCAAATCGCCTGCCTTCAGATCCGCCTTTGCATCACTTGCCGGCTTCACATCGCTAGCCGTCTCCTCCGCCCTGCCCGCCTTGCGGCTCGGTTGCAGCAGCCCGTCGGTGGTCGCCTCCTTGGCGCCGACCAGCACCGGCGGCAGATGCGCGCCAAGCTCGCCGCCGCCGTCGAGTTCCATGGCATAGACGCGGATGCCGCGCTGGCCGAGCACGTCGATCAGCGCTTCGATGGCGACGACATCGGGCTTCAGCACGTTCAGATCGAGCACCACCGGGCGGCCGGCGAAATAGCCGGGCGAGTTGCCGATCCAGCGATCCAGGCTCTCCAGCCAAACATCCAAAGGCGCCTCCGGCGTCAGCGTGAAAGCGACGAAGGAGCGGGCGCGAAAGCGAATGGATTTGGCCTCGAGGGGAGCGGCAAAGGTCACGGCGGGCGATTCCTTACTGATAGGTAAACGCTAGCCGTGGTATGGTTAATGAAAGGTTAATGCGAGAGGGAGCCCGCGTGAAATCGGAAGGTTGGCTAGACGCCAGTTCGGACGCCAACCGGCGACACATTGTACGTCTTGATACGGGCCGTATGCGGACTGGCAGCTTCGAGGTTCGGATTTTGAGTAGCGGACACTCCCGGTAGCCGCAGGCGTGGACGTGATCTGACCCAAGTACGACGCTCGCTTGTTCGCCGACAGACGGTCGCTTTGCGCCACGCTCCCGACCTTGCGGTCCGCTCAATCGCAGGATTGTGCAACGGCTAAAGGCCTTTGGCGGATCGGATCGGTGGCTCGCGCAACTCTGGCCTGCCAGACTAACGCCTTCGAGCGCGGCGGGTTAGACAGATAACGTCTGATTCGCAGATACATTAGCAACAGGAAATATGTTGCCAAACGGCGGAAAGAGACGGATCATCAACGCCCGCACCACCCCGATCGAGAATTGGCAGAGACAGGGCTGATCGGGGTTGGCGATCGTATCGAACGCCAGGGAGGTTCAGATGAAACTGCGTGCTTGCCTGCCAAGCGCGGGATGGACCGCACTTGTCCTGATGGGTCTCGGCACCGGCGCTGCCGTTGCTTACGTCGCCGACAGTCCGTTGCAGTCGCGGCTTGCGGCGGCGACAAGAGTGCCGTTGCCGGGAGAACTCGGCGTCGGACACTGTGTCGTCCTGGCCGCCGCCGGCCAATCATTGTCCCCGGAAGACATGAAGGCCTACGAAGAGGCCCAGCCGCCCCTGTGGGACGACCTGGGTTCCTTGAACTATCCAATCAGCACAAAGAGCGCAGATGCTCAAAAATACTTTGACCAGGGGCTGCGGCTCGCCACCAACTTCAATCACGCGGAGGCGCGACGCGCCTTCCGCAAGGCACAAAGCCTCGATCCCGACTGCGCGATGTGCTTCCTCGGCGAGGCGCTGATCCTTGGGCCCAACATCAACGTGCCGATGGATCCTGCCGCAAATGCACCGGCGATCGCTGCTCTTCGAAAGGCGCAAGCGCTTTCATCCGGTGCCACCGAGAAGGAGCGGCGACTGATCGAGGCAGTCGCTACGCGGTATTCCGAAGATCCCAACGCCGATCGAAACGCCCTGAATGCCGCATTCGCCGATGCAACTGCGGCGCTTTCCGACAAATATCCTGACGATCTCGAGCTCGCTGTGCTGGCGGCAGAGGCGGGGATGGACACGCAGCCCTGGGACTATTGGAAGCCGGGCGGCAAGGAACCCAAGGGCCGCACCGCCGACGTCCAGAAGCGGCTGGAAGGCGTTCTCGCCAAGAAGCCTGACCATCCGATGGCAATTCACCTCTACATTCATCTTGTCGAGGCATCGGATCGTCCGGAGCGCGCCGAGCCCTACGCGGATCGGCTGGCAGCGCTTATGCCGGGGGCCGGACACATCGTCCATATGCCGAGCCATATCTACTACCGCGTCGGCCGCTACACGGACTCGCTGAAGTCCAACGAAGCTGCCTCGAAAGTGGACGAGACATATATCGCCGAAACCGGCGCTGTCGGTGTCTATCCGCTCGGCTACTATTCCCACAACGTGCACTTCGTATTGGTTTCGGCCCAGCTCCTCGGTGACTCGAAGACGGTGCTTGCAGAGGCCGACAAGCTGGACAAGTTTCTGACCAACGATGTAGCCACGGCCATTCCGATCGTACAGCCGGTGAAAGCAGCTCCCTATTTTGCCTGGGCGCAATATGCCGAGCCCGATACGATCCTGGCCAAGCCCGAGCCGGCCGGCGCGCCGCCTTACGTCACGTCGATGTGGCACTATGCGCGCGGCGTCGCCCTGGCCGAGAAGAAGGACACGTCAGGCGCCCGAGCAGAGGCGGACGCCATCCACAAGATCGCCCAGGAGACCGACTGGTCGGTGCACGATGCCTGGGGAATCCCGGCATTGTCTGTCCTGCAAGTGGCCGAAGATGTCGTACGCGCCCGCGCTGCGCAGGCCGAGAACGATGTCGGCGGTTCGATAGCCCTCTGGAAGAAGGCGGCCGAAACGCAGGACACGATCCCCTATATGGAGCCACCGTACTGGTACTATCCCGTGAGGCAGTCCCTGGGCGCCGCCCTCCTCAAGAACGGTCAGCCGGCGGACGCGGCGAAGGAGTTCGTGGCGGCGCTCGACCGCGCACGCAGCAGCGCCTGGGCGCTGTTCGGGCTGCAGCAGGCGGCGAAGGCCCAAGGCGATACTGCGGCCGAAACCAAGGCCGCGGACGAATTTTCGAAAGCCTGGAAGGGCGATCCAGGCACGGTGACGCTCGAACGGCTCTGACGGAGCTCATACGGGCGGACCGATCCGGTCGGCCGCCCGGGCTCCAACCGTTCACCGAATTCCGATTTGTCGGAACACCTCCAAGCGGTGGTTTGGTTTGACCTGGCCAGTCTTGAGTAGCGAATTTCTCGGTCGCCATCCCGATCCCGAGCAGCCGTCCCTGCTGCCCAACGGAAGGTAGGTGAGAAAATGACACGAGTGCACTGATGGGCCCGGCCTGGACGCCGGCGACGGTCGCGCTGATGGTGCTTGGCTTCGTGCTCTTCTGGCCGCTCGGCCTTGGCCACGCTGGCCTACATCCTCTGGGGCGACCGGTTCGTCAAACGCGTGCGAGCGGGCGAAGGTGACGGTGCGCTTGACAACCGCCTAACCGATCGCGGGCGCCCGCCACGAGTTGCGATACGGAGCTCATCCGCTCCCGCTTCGTTGTCGTTCGAAATAGAAGACCAGCGCAGCTGCGACCGTCCGCATCAGGCATTGTATAAGACGTTCGCACGTAGCCGTGCGAAGGTCGGCAAGTGGCGCAACCACGACCTCCAGCCTGATGGCCGGCAAGGTCTGCTTTCAGGGAAGCTGCGAAGCTGACCTCTACGGCCGACATGCTGAAGGGTTTCGGGTGCCGTCAGGCGTACGAAAGCCTCTCATGCAGGAACCCGCGGTCCGTGCGCGGTGAGCTATGGGGATTTGTGTTTCGGGGTGTGCCAGCGTCTGTCGCAGACGT
>NZ_JAFCGY010000160.1 GCF_016836705.1 Mesorhizobium caraganae
GGTTTACTTTGTGCTGACAGATCGTTTCGAAAACGGCGATCCCAGTAATGACCAGAGTTACGGACGTCATAAAGACGGTATGGCGGAAATTGGCACTTTTCACGGCGGCGATTTACGCGGCCTGACCAACAAACTGGATTATCTCCAGCAGTTGGGCGTTAATGCTTTATGGATAAGCGCCCCATTTGAGCAAATTCACGGCTGGGTCGGCGGCGGTACAAACGGTGATTTCCCGCATTATGCCTATCATGGTTATTACACACAGGACTGGACGAATCTTGATGCCAATATGGGCAGTGAAGCCGATCTACGGACGCTGGTTGATAGCGCGCATCAGCGCGGTATTCGTATTCTCTTTGATGTCGTGATGAACCACACCGGCTATGCCACGCTGGCGGATATGCAGGAGTATCAGTTTGGCGCGTTATAT
>NZ_JAFCGY010000161.1 GCF_016836705.1 Mesorhizobium caraganae
CGCTGCCCAAGGCCGCGGCCGCGCCGCTGAGCGAGGCGGACCAGCGCAAGCTCAAGGCGCAGTTGCTGGCCTCGGGACTGACCGCGCCGCAGCTGGTGCGCACCGCATGGGCCTCGGCGTCGACCTTCCGCGGCACCGACATGCGCGGCGGCGCCAACGGCGCGCGCCTGCGGCTGCAACCGCAGCGCGGTTGGGCGGTCAACGATCCGGCCGAACTGGCGCAGGTGCTGAGCAAGCTCGCCGCAGTGCAGAGCGCGTTCGCCCAGGGCGGCAAGCAGGTCTCGATGGCCGACTTGATCGTGCTCGGCGGCAACGCCGGCATCGAACAGGCGGCGGCGCAGGCCGGTTATCGCGTCGCGGTGCCGTTCGCGCCGGGCCGGGTCGATGCGACCCAGGAGCAGACCGACGCCGCGTCGTTCGCCTATCTGG
>NZ_JAFCGY010000162.1 GCF_016836705.1 Mesorhizobium caraganae
ACGCCAGCATCGGCTGCGCGATCTATCCCGACGACGGCGAGGAGCTGGGCGAGCTGCTGGAGAAGGCCGACCAGGCCATGTACGACGTCAAGCGCTCGAAGAAAACCTCGCGCGAGTGATGCGCGGCGGCGCGCCTGACGCGCCGCAATTTCGATGCTGGCGGCGACGCCGTTTTGCGTTGCTTTCGTTCATCGTTCATCGACGCGGGAAATCCGCGGCGACGGCGCGCGCTTCGGCCGCGCCCCATCGAAGCGCCATTGCGTGCCGGATAAACGCCTGTTGGCGTCCTTCCGCGGATTAATACACGCGCACGGCATATCCAGCTGCATATAAAAATCATATGTCCTGGGCCTATCGCCGCCGCCGGCTAGTTCGTAGCATTTTCTTCGCGAGCGCTCGCGCCGAAAGCGGCGGCCGCTTCGCTGTAT
>NZ_JAFCGY010000163.1 GCF_016836705.1 Mesorhizobium caraganae
GGTGGTGATCGAGCCCGACGCGCTGGCGCAGCTGGACTGCCTGTCCGCCGAGCAGCGCTCGGTGCGCGTGAGTCTGCTGCAGTACGCCGCGCGCGAGTTCAAGCAGCGCGCGCCGAATGCGCTGGTCTATCACGACGGCGGCAATGCGAGCTGGATCGGCGCCGACGACATGGCGCGGCGCCTGCAATCGGCCGGCGTCGCCGAGATCCGCGGCTTCGCCTTGAATGTGTCGAACTATCACACCAGCGCCGATTCCAACCGCTACGGCGCGGCGGTGGCCGCGTCCTTGAAGAGCCAGTTCGGCTACGCCAAGCCGTTCGTGGTCGACACCAGCCGCAACGGCAACGGCTCCAACGGCGAGTGGTGCAATCCGGCCGGGCGCAAGCTCGGCGTGGCCTCGCAGAACGCTTCCAGCGGCGCGGAAATG
>NZ_JAFCGY010000164.1 GCF_016836705.1 Mesorhizobium caraganae
GATGCTGCCTTCGACCACCGCCGGATGCCGCGCCAGCCGCTCGAGGAATTCGATGTTCGACTTCGGCCCGGCGATCTCGCTGTCGGCCAGCGCCGCGCGCAGCCGCGCCAGCGCGCGTGGGCGGTCGCTGTCGAACACGATCAGCTTGGCGATCATCGGGTCGTAGAAGATCGTCACCGTGTCGCCTTCGATCACGCCCGAATCCAGGCGCACGTGCGCGTCGGCGGCCGGCAGGCGCAGGCGTTCGAGCTTGCCCGAGCCGGGCAGGAAGCCGGCTTCCGGGTCTTCGGCGTACAGGCGCACCTCGATGGCGTGGCCGCGCTGGACGATGGCGTCCTGCGCCAGCGGCAGCGGCTCGCCTGCGGCCACGCGCAGCTGCCATTCGACCAGGTCCAGACCGGTGACCAACTCGGTCACCGGGTGCTC
>NZ_JAFCGY010000165.1 GCF_016836705.1 Mesorhizobium caraganae
TTACCACCCCATCCCACTCAGGGCTACGACGCAGATCGGCCCGACTGGAAACCGGAGCAGTGATGCGGCTGATGGCTATTGGACTTTGGGCCGTGCTCTGTCTTGCAGCCGTTCCCGTGATGGCCAACAGCAAATCGTTTGTCTGCGTTAATGAAAAAGACCATCTGCCGCCGTTGGATTCGCAAGCCGATGTCTGGTACCGCGAAGCAGCCGCCTTGGCCAAGCCCGATACTCTGCGGCCCTGGGGCCGTATCGTCGAGCTTTACAGCAAGGCAGTGGAGCGTGGCCACTGGAAGGCCATGCATAACTTGGCGAACCTCTATCGTACCGGTTGGCCGGGAGGTGTGGAGAAGGACACTCAGAAAGCTCTAGACCTTTACCAGAAAATGATCGATCTGAAGATTCCTCAAGGTTTCTATAATAT
>NZ_JAFCGY010000166.1 GCF_016836705.1 Mesorhizobium caraganae
AGATTATTCATTACCGACAAAACCAGAATAAAATATTTGTGACATATATCGCAAGTTGTTCGGTTTCCTAAGGCATAGTACAGCATATTGAGCAATGCCAGTATTCGTCGATTTTGCACATCGTTCATAATGACCTCCTATAACATAACTCCGCTGGCAATAAGAAGTTTTGCCAGTTCCTCTGACGCCTGAAGACCACTAATAACTTGAGCACGCAGGATCTCATTCCTACGCTCTAAATCCGCTTTTGAAAGAGATTTATTAGAGTATAAATCTTGTAGATGATTTCCTTTATCCATGAAGGCATTAATAGCTTGTATTGCTGGAGCCGCCGGATCAGATGAACGCAATCTGCTTTCATTAAGATTAATTACTGCACTCAAAAATTCCTGCCTGCTCTTTAATGTCTTAAATTCTATATTT
>NZ_JAFCGY010000167.1 GCF_016836705.1 Mesorhizobium caraganae
ATGTGATACCCGCCGTGTAATGTATCAGCGCCAGCTTAGCGAGATTGAGGTTGAGAAACACGCGCGCAGGCTGCTCGATGATTGGGCGAAAAAGGTGGCTTCCGGACAGCAGATACCCGATCCGGTGATCAGCATACAGGCAAAGCCAGAGCCCATGAGTACACCTCCGGACACAGGGAGAGACGTTTACCATCCACCAGGGCGAAGTTTCGGGTGCATGCCTAACGCCGCCACCCTTGGGGGAATAACACCGGCGCAGTGGCTGATGGAGGAATACAGGCGGGGAAAGGCGGCAGGATTTATCAAGTAATACCAGCGCGATAGCGCATTTTTTTACGCCTTGATAATTACCTGATGGGTAACAAAATATTCTAAACTCTATTGATTTCGTGTCTTATGTGGTTTTTAATTACCTCAGAGGT
>NZ_JAFCGY010000168.1 GCF_016836705.1 Mesorhizobium caraganae
GCCCGAGGGCCGGCCCAGTTCGACGATCGCGCTCGCGTTTCGTCGCTGGCGGCGCTGCGTCCTGCATCGCCAGACGGAGTTTTCGTCTCCGCCAAAACAAACCGCGGCGCATCGCTGCGCCGCGGTTGGGTGTCCGATTAACGGCGCAGACCGAGCTTCTCGATCAGGGCCTTGTAGCGCTCGTTGTCTTTGCGCTTGAGGTAGTCCAGCAGGCTGCGAC
Organism: Mesorhizobium caraganae; assembly: GCF_016836705.1. Taxonomy (GTDB): domain Bacteria; phylum Pseudomonadota; class Alphaproteobacteria; order Rhizobiales; family Rhizobiaceae; genus Mesorhizobium; species Mesorhizobium caraganae. The sequence continues at coordinate 221 of NZ_JAFCGY010000168.1, forward strand.
GGCGGTTGACCATCATCAGCAGGCCGCGGCGGCTGTGGTGATCCTGCTTGTGCTGCTTGAAGTGGCCGGTCAGCTGCTCGATGCGGGCGGTCAGCAGGGCGACCTGGACTTCCGGCGAACCGGTGTCGTTGGCGCCGCGCTTGTTGTCTTCAATGACTTTCTGGGTGTCGATCGACATGGTGTCTTCTCTATCTAGATG
>NZ_JAFCGY010000169.1 GCF_016836705.1 Mesorhizobium caraganae
GTCGATCAAGTGTCCGGTATAGCGAGATTTATCCGCCATCGGCGACAGCAGTTCTTCCGCAGTCACGGTTTCATAACGCCACTGGCTGGAGTGGTTATAGAAATAAGAGGTACTGTTCATGTGACGCGCCGGACGCTGCCAGTCGAGGGCAAACGCCAGCGGCTGCCAGCCGGTTTGCGGACGCAGTTTTTCCTGACCTACATAGTGCGCCCAGCCGCCCCCGCTCTGACCGACACAACCGCAGAAAATCAGCATGTTGATCAGACCACGATAGTTCATGTCCAGGTGATACCAGTGGTTCAGCCCAGCGCCGACGATAATCATCGAACGACCGTGCGTTTTATCAGCGTTATCGGCAAATTCACGGGCGATGCGAATAATCTGGCTGCGAGAAACGCCGGTAATCTGCTCTGCCC
>NZ_JAFCGY010000016.1 GCF_016836705.1 Mesorhizobium caraganae
GACCTGCTGGCTACCGAGGTCGGTGTAGGCATAATCCAGTTTGCCTTTGACCTGCTCGTAAACGTTGCTCGCGACGCAGACGCCGCCAGGTTCTGCAAGCTTCTCGAGCCGCGCGGCGATGTTCACGCCATCACCGTAGATCGTATCATCCTCTGCAATCACGTCGCCCAAATTCACGCCCATGCGGAAAGTCATGCGCCTGTCTTCGGGCAAACTTGCATTCTGAGCAGCCAATACCTCCTGGGCTTCGACCGCACACTGCACCGCGTGGACTGCGCTGGCGAATTCGACAAGAAGGCTGTCGCCAGCGGAACCGACGATGCGTCCGTGCGACTCCGTGATCTTGGGGTCAATCACTTCGGCGCGAAGCCTCTTCAGCTGTGCAAGCGTGCCAACCTCGTCGGCTCCCATGAGGCGGCTGTAGCCGACGACGTCGGCAGCAAGGATTGCGGTGAGGCGTCGCTCCATGCTTGTGTCCTGCCTCTTCCATAGGTCGAAGCTCCGGGCGGTGAGCGTATTCCAGTCCTACCTCGAATGCGAGCGTGCAGTGCCGGCGCCAGCAGCGATCAACTCACCACGTCCCTTTGGCCATCCCTCACATGGCGTGGTTTATGGTCCGATCGCGGGTGCTGCCGAAGGGCTACTTTTGGATCAGGTCACGACTATTTCCCCGTTCAACCGAGCGTCCGCTTTTTGAAGATCCATAGCCTGAACCTGCCAGTCCGATGTCGGCCCAACCACGACGTTCGAGGCCTTGATGCTAGCCGATGGCGGGGCGGTCCCGTCACCCCCCAGCCAGCCGCGGCAGCAGAAAAATCTCCGCCCCCTTTGGCAATTCTTTCGACCACGTATCGCGATAGATCGTGCCGTCGATGGCCACCGCGATGCCCTTCTCGATCCAGGGCTCTATCCCGGGATACTGTTCAGCCAGCTTCCTAAACAGCTCCCTTATGTCCTTGGCCTCGACCTCGACCTTGCTCTTGCCGCCGGCGAGTTGGCCCAGCGCACCCCAGAGGGTGACTTCGACCATTTGCCGGACCCCTATTCTTGACCGAGCATGATGTTATCCGAAAACCGCTGCGCTCTTTTCGGCATCATGCCCTGCCTTCGCGTTCCGCCTCGATCGCGGCGAGGACGCGGGGCGGTGACATCGGGATGTGGGTCATGCGCACGCCGGCGGCGTTCGACATCGCGTTGGCGATCGCCGCCAGCGGCGGCACGATCGAGGTCTCGCCGACGCCGCGCACGCCATAGGGGTGGTTGGGGTTGGGGATCTCGAGGATCTGCGTGTCGATCATCGGCAGGTCCGAGCAGACCGGGATGCGGTAGTCGAGGAAGCCGGCGTTCTGGAGTCGCCCGTCCTTGCCGTAAATATACTCTTCGTTGAGCGCCCAGCCGATGCCTTGTGCGGCGCCGCCCTGGTACTGGCCCTCGACATAGGTCGGGTGCACCGCCTTGCCGGCATCCTGGATCACCGTGTAGCGGATCACGCGCGCGGCACCCGTCTCGGGGTCGACCTCGATGTCACATATGTGGGTGGCGAAGGAGACGCCGGCGCCGTCGGCGACGAGCTCGCTGTGGCCGGCGATCGGCCCGCCGGTTTTGCCGGAAGCGGCGGCGATCTCCTTCAGCGACAGTGCTGCGAGGTTGCCGTATTTCTCGCCTTTGGCGATGGCGTGGCCGTTTTCCCAGACCACGTCGTCGACGGGGATGTCCCACATCTGCGCGGCGCGGTCGCGCAGGATTTTGATCGCGTTGCGGGCGGCCGAGATGGTCGCCATCGAGGACGAGAAGGTGCCGCGGCTGCCGTCGGTCATGTCGTTGTAGCCGAGAGAAGACGTGTCGGCGACAACAGCCTTGACCTGCTCATAGGCGATGCCGAGCTCTTCCGCCGCCACCAGCGACAGCGACGCGCGGGATCCACCCACATCCACCGTGCCGACGGCCAGCGAGACCGAGCCGTCCATGCCGATGTTGAGGTCGGTGCAGGTCTGGCCGCCGAAGTTGAACCAGAAGCCGCAGGCCATGCCGCGGCCCTGGTTTTTGCCCAACGGCGCTTTCATGTGCGGATGGGTCTTCGCCGCCTCCAGCGTTGGCCCGATGCCGATCGGCCCATAGACCGGTCCATAGGACGACCTTGTGCCTTCCTGAGCGGCGTTTTTGATGCGGAACTCGACCGGATCCATGCCGAGCTCCTTGGCGAGCTCGTCGACGGCACTTTCCACGGCGAACGCCGCCATGGGTGCGGAGGGGGCGCGATAGGCCGCGGTCTTCGGCCGGTTGACCAGCACTTCGTAGCCGACGGTCTTGACGTTATCGAGCTTGTAGCAGGCGAACGCCGTCATGGCGCCGATCTCGGCCCAGGTGCCGGCATAGGGGCCGCTGGAATAGCGCAGCGTCGCCTCGGCGGCGGTGATGGTGCCGTCCTTGCGGGCGCCGATCTTCACGTCGATCGAGGTCGCGCTGGTCGGTCCAGAAGCGCGGAACACTTCATCGCGGGTCATGACGAGCTTGACCGGCCGGCCTGCCTTGCGCGACAGCGCGAGTGCTACCGGTTCTGCCCAGACATGGGTCTTGCCACCAAAGCCGCCGCCGATCTCCGACGAGGTGACGCGCAGTTTCGAGGCTTCCAGCCCGAGCAGTTGCGCGCAGTGCTGGCGGTAGACGAAATGGCCTTGCGTGCAGACCCAGAGGTCGGCGGTGCCGTCGGACGAGACGTTCGCCACGCAGGCATGCGGCTCGATATAGCCCTGGTGCGTCTGCTCGGTCTTGAAGGAGCGCTCGACGATGAAATCGGCATGGCCGAAACCCTGATGGACATCGCCATGGCCGAACTGGCTGCGCTTGGTGACGTTGGAGGGCTTTACCGGCTTTTCCTCGAGGCCTTCGGTAAAGATCGTGTCGTTGATCAGCGGGGCTGTGTGTTTCATCGCCTCGTCGACATCGGTGACATGCGGCAAAAGCTCGTAGGCGACCTGGATGAGCTTCAGAGCCTGGCGCGCCGTGCTGGCATCGACAGCGGCGACCGCGGCCACGGCATGGCCGTCATAGAGCGCCTTGCTGCGCGCCATGCAATTGTCGAGGACGTCGTACATGGCGGCATCGCCATCGGTGAGGTCCGGCAGGTCGGCGGCGGTGATCACCGCTTTCACGCCGGCCAGCTTTTCCGCCTTCGAGGTGTCGATCTTCAGGATCTTTGCGTGGGCATGCGGGCTTCTGAGAATACGCCCGACCAACTGCCCCGCCATGTTGAAGTCGGCGCCGTAGCGCGCGCGTCCCGTCACCTTGTCGATGCCGTCGGGCCGGATAGGGCGGGTGCCGACGGATGCGAATTTGCGGCCTGAAAAGCGCGGATCGAAATTCATGGCTTACGCTCCCTTCATCACATTAGCCGCGTCCTGGACGGCGCGCACGATCTTGTCGTAGCCGGTGCAGCGGCAGAGATTGCCGGCGAGGCCGAAGCGGATTTCTTCCTCGGACGGATCGGGGTTTTTCGCCAGCAGGTCCTTGGCCGCGATCAAAAAACCCGGCGTGCAGATGCCGCATTGCAGGGCGGCATGTTCGAGGAATTTCTGCTGCAGCGTGTGCAGCTTCTCGCCATGCGCCATGCCCTCGACGGTCTCGACAATTCGGCCCTCGGCCTCGGCGCCGAGCACCAGGCACGAGCAGACCAGCCGGTTGTCGAGGATGATCGAGCAGGCGCCGCAGTCGCCGGTGCCGCAGCCTTCCTTGGCGCCGGTCAGCCCGAGCCGGTCGCGCAGGACGTCGAGCAACGTCTCGTCGGGTTGGCAAAGGTACTCGACGTGATCGCCGTTGATTGTCGTTGAAACTGCTACACCGGCCATCATTTGCCTCCTGCACGTGCATAGGCGGTCGTCGCGGCACGTCTCGCCAGCACGCCCGCAACTTTTCGTCTGAACTCGATGGTGCCGCGCTTGTCGTCGATGGGCCGGCAGGCCCCCGCGCAGACCTTGGCAAGCCGCTCGAGCGCTGCTTCGTCGAGCTTCCGGCCGATAAGGGCCTCGGCTGCCTCTGCGACCAGAAGCACGGTCGGGGCCGCGGCGCCCAGCGCCACGCGGGCGGCTGTTATGACGCCATGCTCGTCGATCGTCAGGTTCACGCCGGCGCTGACCACGGCGATGTCCATCTCGGTGCGTGGAATGAACCGGAGATAGGCGTCGCCCGAACGCGGCGCTTGGCTGTCGAGCAGGATCGCCTCGATGATCTCGCCCTTGGACAGCGACGTCTTGCCGGGCCCGATCGGCACGGCCTCCACGGCAATGGTGCGCTTGCCCGAAGGACCGGCAACCACAGCCTTGGCGCCGGCGGCCACCAAAGCCGGGACGCTGTCGGCGGCCGGGGAGGCGTTGCAGAGATTACCGGTTATCGTACAACGGCCCTGGACCTGCTTCGAGCCGATCAGCTTTGCCGCTTCGACGACGCCGGGCCAAGCCTTCTTCAGCGCTGAGTTTTCTCCCAGCACCGCGCAGGGAACAGCCGCGCCGATGCTGAAGCCGTCGGCCGTCTCCCGGATCTCGCTCAGGCCAGCGATCGCCTTGATGTCGACGATCAGGTCGGGCTCGACGAAGCCGCCCTTCATCCTCACCAGGAGGTCGCTGCCTCCGGCAAGAATGGCTGATGTGCCGGAAGCGCCGGCCAGCAGGCCAACGGCATCTTCGATTGAAAGCGGACGTATGTAACGCATCGTCTCCCCTTGGTCATCGTGATCTCGCCGACCGTTATAAACAGTCTCCTCATAATGACCATCCGGTTGCTCATTTCCGCGATTGGGCCAGGTGCGAGTTGGGTTCCATGCCAAGCATGGCTGACGCCCTACATTGTATGCCTACGCTGCATCTTTTGCACGAGGGGCGGTGATGCCGATGTCATCGAGCGCCTCTGCCACAGCCTGATCCTGCGGGGTGTGCGGAATCTCGCCGATGATGCCTTCCAGCCGGTCGGACACGAGCCGGTGCGGTTCGAAGCGCAGATAGGACATCGAGACGATCTCGCGCCACATCGCCACGAACGGGCTGCCGGCGCGCAGCACCCACCAGGGCATGAAGGTCAGTTTCAGCGGACGTCCCAGCGCCTTCTCGGCAGCTTCCTTGATGTCCATGTCGGTGACGGCATGGCCGGGGAAGTTGAGCGCCTCGTAGAAGCCGAGCTTGTCGAGGTTGCGCGCCAGCCCGACGAAGGCCACCGCGAAGTCCGGCAGATAGGCCCATTCATGCACGAGGTTGGCCGGGCCAGGCGCGGTATAGATGCCCTTGTTCATCTTGGCGGCGACGACGAGGTCGAACCACGATCCGCTGCCGGTGCCGCCGAAGAAATCGCCGGCCCGCAGGATAATGGTGCGCACCCGGCCGGCATCGGCCTCGCGGCGAAACAGCGCTTCCAAGGCGCAGCGGATGCGGCCCTTCTCGGTCGTCGGGCGGAAGGGGGTGTCCTCGGTGACCACCTGCGGCATTGGTGAGCCGTAGTTGTAGACGGTGCCGGGGAAGAGATGCAGCGCGCCATTGGTATGGCAGGCGGCCATGACGTTCTCCGCCATCGGCAGGCATTTGCCCCAGTCGGTGTAGATCGGGTTGAGGCCATTGAAGATGATGTCGACACCCTCGGTGGCGCGGATCAGCGCCTCGCGGTCGAGCGCATCGCCGGCAGTGGCGGTGGCACCGTTGAGTTCGGCCGGCACCTTGCCGGTGCGGGTGACGGCGCGGACGTCGAAGCCGGCGTCGATGAAGGCCTTGCCAACCACGCGGCCGAGCCGGCCATTGGCGCCCAGAATTGCGATCTTGGTCATTTTTCGTCTCCGTGTTTGTGTATGCACGCCGAATATGATGCCTCCACATTCGAATGAAAATTGACTGAGATTGGCATTCTGATATTCATAAATGAATGACTGAAATCGACTGGAACCTGATCAAGAGCTTCGTCACCGTGGCGGAAACCGGCAGCCTGTCGGCCGCCGCGCGAAAGCTGTCGGCCAGCCAGCCGACGCTTGGGCGCCACATCGGTGAGCTCGAACAGGCGCTCGGCGTCACCCTGTTCCGGCGCGGGCGGCGCGGCTATGCGCTGACGGAAGCCGGCGCCACGCTGTTCGAGCGCGGCAAACTGGTGAGCGAGCAGGCGAGCGCTTTTTCGCTATTGGCGCTGGGCTCGGTCGAGGCGATCGAAGGCACGGTGCGCATCGCCGCCAGCGAGGTGGTGGCTGCCTATGTGCTGCCGAAGATGACGGCGCGGCTCGGCATCGAGGAGCCCGGCATCGAGGTCGAGATCGTTGCCTCGAACCAGGTCGAGAACCTGCTGCGCCGCGATGCCGACATCGCCATCCGCATGGTCAAGCCGGCACAGAACGAGCTGACGGCGCGCAAGGTCTGCGACATTCCGCTGTGCTGCTGCGCGGCCAAATCCTATCTCGACCGGCATGGCCGCCCGCTTGTGCCCGCCGACCTTGTCGACCATCCGCTGATCGGCTTCGACCGCAGCGACGAAATGATCCGCGGCTTTACCCAGTTCGGCATCCCGGTCACCCGTGGCAATTTTCGTTTCAGGACCGACAATCAGATCGTCCTGTGGGAGGCACTGCGGGCGGGAAACGGCATTGGCCTCGGCCAGGAGCCGCTGGCCGACAGCGACCCATTGCTGGAAAAACTGCTGCCGGGCATGCCGTTGCCCAGCCTGCCGGTGTGGCTGGCCATGCATCGCGACGTGCGCACCAGCGTGCGCATCCGTCGCGTCGCCGATTTCCTCTACGAGGAGCTGAAGCGCTATTCGGCGGGAGCGGCCGCGAATTCGGCGCGGTGAGCGAGCCCGGCCATCAAGAGCACGACGATCAATAGCCCCGACATGGCGACAAAGATCGGCCCAAAGCTCAAATGCTCGGCGACGAAGCCGATCGCCGACGGCGCCACCAATATGCCGGAATAGCCCATTGTGGTGACCACGCTCATGCCGGTGCCCGACGACATGCCTTCCTGGTTGCCGCCGGCCGAAAAGATGATCGGCACCATGTTGGCGATGCCGAAGCCGCAGAGGGCAAAGGCCGCGATGGCGACCCAGGGCGAAGGCGACAGGCCGGCGATCAGCATGCCGGCGGCGGCCACAACCGCCGAGCCGCGCAGTGTCGCCACCGCGCCGAAGCGGTTGCGCACGCCGTCGCCGAAAAAGCGCATGATCGCCATGACGCCTGAGAAGGCGGCGTAGGCAAGACCGGCAATGGCGAGATCGGCGCCGAGTTCCTGCCGCAGATAAAGCGCCGCCCAGTCGAGCACCGCACCCTCGGAAATCATCGTCAGCAGCGCCATCAGCCCGACCAGATAGACCAACGGGTTGGCCGGCAGCGCGAATTTGTGATGTTCGGCGGCCTGCGGCTTGTCTTCGGCGATGAGGTAGCCGACCGCCACGGCTATGACGGCAAAGGCTAGCACCGTCACTACAGCCGCATGGGCAAGATGGCCATAGGTCTGGATGGCGTAGCCGCCCAGGCCGCCACCGGCGAAACCGCCAAGGCTCCAGAAGCCATGCGACGACGACATGATGGCGCGGGACAGCCTTCTTTCCACCACCACCGCATTGGCGTTCATGGCGACATCCATGCCGCCGATCGAGCCGCCGAAGATGACCATGGCGATCGCCGCCAGCGGCACGTTGGGCGCCAGCGCCACGACCAGCAGGCCGAGACTGCCGCACAGGCCGAACCAGCGCAGCACCGTGCGCGAGCCATGTTTCGAGATCAGATGGCCGCACCAGCTCATGGCCGCGACCGCGCCGACGCCGAACAACAGGATCAGCAGGCCGAGCGTGAATTTTGTGATGTCGAGCCGGGTCAGGAACACCGGAATCTGCGGCGCCCAGCTGCCAGTCAGGAAGCCGTTGGCGAGGAAGATGGTTGCTACGGCCCATCGCCCGCGAATGGCGCCCTGCATGGTGTTTTGCGCGTCTATGGGTTCGAATCCGGTCAAAAATGGCTTTGCGCGGCAAATTAGATCGATTCAATTTGCAGTCAAGCGCTGTGGTTGAGGAAATGCTTGGACCAAAGGGCCAATGGAGTCGGTACCGTTCGGTGGACCATCAGACGTTGGAGATTGGCGAAAACGCCCCATCCCTTCGTCATCCACGGGCGGAGCAAGGAGCGTAGCGACGCGGCGCAGACCCGAGGATCCATTCCGTGCCGTCTGTGCGATGCTACGGCGCAGAATCAGGCCTGGTGAGTGCAACCATCATTCTGAGCCGCTGTGTCCGTGCCGGCCGTCGCGGCATGGATCCTAGGGTTTCCGCGACGTCGCTGCGCGACTGCTCCACCCTAGGATGACGAAGTCGCGTAGGGCTCCGCCAATTGCGGGCGCGTGGACGCCTATAAGCGTTGCGCCGGGCGCTAATGATCCCTGGGTCGCCTCGCCTCGAACTCCGCCTTCTTGGCGTCCGAAGCCTCGGTCTGGTTGAGCGCCTGCCAGTCGGCATAGGGCATGCCGTAGACGATTTCGCGCGACTGATCCTTGGACAATGCAAGGCCTTCAGCCTCGGCGGCCTCGCGGTACCAGTTCGACAGGCAGTTGCGGCAGAAGCCGGCGAGGTTCATCAGGTCGATGTTCTGCACATCGCTGCGCTCGCGCAGATGGTCGACCAGCCGGCGGAAGGCGGCGGCTTCGAAATCGCGTTTCTGTTCGTCGCTGAGTTCCGTCATTTCCTGGGTCCTCGCAGCGGCCCGGTGCGCGAGCCGAACATTTTCACCTGATGTATATCGGGACGACGATCGATGGCGTCAACGATCGGCGCCAGCCGTTCAGCCCACGCGATCGCACCCTTCGGATCAGCGATCAGGTCCTGACGGATCTCGATCAGCGCATGGGCAAAGCCGTTGACGATGGCGTGCTTGAACATGGTGTCGCCGCGCAGCGCGCCATCATAGGGTTCGTTGTCGCCGACGACGAGGTTTCTGTCCTGCGCCAACATGTCGATCAGCGGCCGCGCCACGCGGTCGTCGAGGTCCCACAGGATGCCGATATGCCAGGGCCTTGCAATACCTTGCATGGCCGGGGTGAAGGAGTGCACGGAGAAGATGAAAGGCGCTTTGCCTGAAGCCTGCGCCACCGAGGCGATCATGGCGCCGACCGCGTCGTGATAGGGCCGGTAGAAGCCGTCGAGCCGCCTTTCGCGTTCTTCCGGTGCCATCGGGTAGTTTCCCGGCACCACGGTGCCGTCATAGAGCTGACGGATCAGCGTCGGGTCATCCTCGCCGCGATTGGGATCGATCAGCAGGCGAGAAAAATTGGCAATCACTGCCGGCGCGTCGAGCAATGCCGCCAGTTCGCGCGTCACCGTCTCGACGCCGATGTCGTAAGCGATATGACGCTCGAGTTGTGCCGCCGGCAGGCCGAGGCTGCCATACTCTTCCGGCAGGTCGCGGCGGGCATGGTCGGCGACAAGCACGATGCCTCGCTTGCGGTCGCCTTCGACAAGATCGAAAGGCGCGAAAACTGTGGATCGGATCATTGGCTGAAAAGGTCTGTTCGCTGGCTTCCGGGGAGGGTGGTATCGTCATTCCACGAAGAGGGCGCTGGCGCAATGCCGTTGTTTGGCCACGGTTTCTGCGAAAATCCGGTCACGCGCGGCAAATTGCGTGTCGGGGGCCTTTCTAAATCGATTGGAATTGGACAGAACGGCGCGTTGACATGCGCCCGGACTTTTCCGAAAAGGGGCGTTGAGAGATGCAGATGACGTTGTTGAGGGGTTTCGGGATGGGTTCCGCCGGCAGGCCGCGTGCGCGCAGCGCCTTTGCCGTGCCGCTCCTGGCCTTGACCGTGGGGCTTACCGCGCTGGTCGCGGCCTCGCCCGCCCGGGCCGATTTCCGCGTCTGCAACGCCACGCAGAACCTGGTCGGCGTCGGCATCGGCTACCGCGCCAAGGCCGGCTGGATCACCGAGGGGTGGTGGCACATCGAAGGATCGAGCTGCAAGACGCTGATCGAAGGGCCGCTGTCATCAAGGTTTTACTATCTTTATGCAGAAGACGCCGAGCGTGGCGGGCGTTGGGATGGCCCGATCAACATGTGCGTGGCCGAAAAAGAGTTCAAGATCGCCGGCGTTACCGATTGCGTCGCCCGGGGCTTCCAGCGCGCCGGATTCCAGGAATATGACACGGGCGAGCAGGCAAGCTGGATGGTCCAGCTGACCGATGAGTCCACAACGGGAGGCGCACCAGCCGCCCCGGGAACAAACAGTCAATGAGACGTAGCCGCAAGGTCAAGATCCTCGCCACCATCGGTCCGGCTTCCTCGTCCGAGGAGATGCTGCAGAAGCTGTTCGAAGCCGGCGCCGATGTCTTCCGCATCAATATGAGCCACACCGACCATGAGCTGATGCGCACGCTGGTAGGCCGCATACGCGCCGTCGAGGAAAAGGTCGGCCGTCCGATCGGCATCCTGGCCGATCTGCAGGGGCCGAAGCTGCGCGTCGGCAAGTTCGCCAACGGCAAGGAGGTGCTGACGGCTGGCCAGACCTTCACGCTCGACAACAATCCCGAGCCCGGCAATTCGACCAGGGTCTACCTGCCGCATCCCGAAATCCTGAGCTCGGTCGAGGCCGGCCACCGTCTGTTGATCGACGACGGCAAGCTGGAGCTGAAGGCTCTGAAGAGCGACGGCAAGTCGATCACCTGCACGGTGGTCGCCGGCACGACGATTTCCGACAAGAAGGGCGTCAGCCTGCCCGACACCGACCTGCCGGTCGGTGCGCTGACCGAGAAGGACCGCAAGGACCTCGATGCTGTGCTGGCGGCAAGCGTCGACTGGGTGGCGCTGTCCTTCGTGCAGCGGCCGGAAGATCTTGCCGAAGCCCGCAAGATCGCGCGCGGCCGGGCGCTGATCATGGCCAAGATCGAAAAGCCGCAGGCTGTCGCCCGGCTGGCCGAAATCATCGAATTGTCCGACGCGCTGATGGTCGCGCGCGGCGATCTCGGCGTGGAAATGCCGCTGGAAGCCGTGCCCGGCATCCAGAAGCAGATCACGCGCGCGGCGCGCCGCGCCGGCAAACCGGTTGTGGTCGCCACGCAGATGCTGGAATCGATGATCACCGCCCCGGTGCCGACCCGTGCCGAAGTGTCCGACGTATCGATTGCCGTGTTCGAGGGCGCCGACGCCATCATGCTTTCGGCCGAGTCGGCGGCCGGCGCCTATCCGGTCGAGGCGGTGGCGATGATGAACCGCATCGCGACCAAGGTCGAAACCGATCCGACCTATGCCGGCATCATCAACGCGCAGCGCTCGGAGCCGGAAGCGACCGGCGCCGACGCCATTTCGCTCGCCGCGCGCGAGATCGCCGAGACGCTGAAACTATCGGCGATCATCACCTATACGGCGTCGGGCACCACCGGCCTTCGCGCCGCGCGCGAGCGGCCGCAAGTGCCGATCATCGCGCTGTCGCCGATCCTCAACACGGCGCGGCGGCTGTCGCTGCTGTGGGGCACGCATTGCGTCGTCTCGCCCGACGCCATTGATCTCGACGACATGGTCGACCGCGCCTGCCGCATCGCTTTCGAAGAGGGGTTCGGCCAGCCGGGCGACCGCGTCATCATCACGGCCGGCGTGCCGCTGAGGACGCCGGGTTCGACCAACATGTTGCGCATCGCCTATGTCGGATCGGACGCGCAGGTCAGCCGCAACATAGGCTGAGAGAGGCTTCAACGCGTCACAGTTCGCAGCGCTCTTGCCGCGGCTTCGGCGTGATCGACGCGCCGCAGGAACCGGCGAGCCCGGGGAACGGGGTCGTGCAGGTACTGGTCCGGACCCAGTATCTTTCGCCGGTTGAGTTCGACCGTGTCGAGAAGATCGAAATCGACCCTGGTAATTGCGCAGTGCCATCCGGGGCTGTGCGATGCCCAGCCTCTTTCATGGTGTCCCAGCAGCCGCTCACGAGCTGAATAGCCATGGTAGTCGAACGCGATCACGCCGTTGGTCACGTAGATGTGGTTTCCGGAAAAGCCCTCGCCTGGAAGGATACGTTCGCCGTAAAATCCTTCCAGAGGGGGATGCTCGAGAAAGGCGCCGGCGAGAATGGCGCAGGCGCCGTGGCCGAAGAAGATGCGGTCCGGCAATGCCCATCGCTTCTCCGGGTTCTTCTTGATGCCGTGCTTCAGGACATACATGAGGCGATCAGGTCGGTGCGAGTTCCGCGTCGGGCACTGTGATGTCGGGGCATTGTCCCTCATTGTAGGCGTCGCCGGCGATCCGCGCCTCCACGGTTTTTGCCAGCGCCTTGAGGTCGACGTCCTTGCCGGCGACTTTCTCGATGGCGCCGACGACGAGGTCTGGTGCGATCCAGTCCGGCTTGTGGCCGAGATTGTGGACCCAGATCAGCTCGGCGCCCGGAATGTCCCTGACAAGGCCGACCGAATGGATCGAGGCATAGACCACCTTGTCACGATCGCCCGAGATGACGATCGTCGGCGCCTTGATGTCGCGGTAATGCGGCGCGGCCTTGACCGCATAGTCGTAGAGGCCGGCGACATCGATGGCATTGGCGCGGAAAGCGCCGGGACGCAGCACCAGCGGGATCGAGGCATTGTCGACATAGAAGCCCGGCACCTTGTTGGGGGAAAACACGCAAGCCGTGGCGCTATTCATCTGCAGCGTGCCGGCCGGATAGGCCAATGTCTCCGAGAACAGCCAGCCAATGATGGGGGTGGCGGTCAGCTTGTAGTACCAGGCGGTCGCGCCGCCCGGCCAGGGGTGGCTGACCGGCGACAGGAAGACGAGGCCGAGCGTCTTGTCGGGGTGCTCGCGACCAAAGGCGGCGGTGACCACGCCGCCGAAGGAATGGCCGACGACGATCGCCTTGTGGATGCCGAGACGGTCCATCAGCTCGGCGATGGTGTCGGCTTGCGCCGACGGGCTCTCATTGTTGCCGGGACCTCGCCCCGACCAGCCGAAGCCCGGCCGGTCGAGGAACACCATTTCGGCGCGGCCCTCGAGCAAAGGCCTGATCGGCAGCATTTGATCCCTAAGGTTGGCGCTGGCGCCATGGATGAAGACGATCGCCGGCAGCTCGGCATTTCGTGGCGCCGGCACGTGGACATAGTGGATGCGGGCGTCGTCAATGTCGGCAAATTCGCCGGCAGGCGGATTGCGCCACTCGATCAGCCATGCGCCGGCGCGGGTGACACCGGCAAGGGCAAAGACGAGCGCGAGGAGAAAGGCACAGGCGGCGTAGATGAGGTTCATGAGGAGAGGTACGGGGGTGGAGGGGGATAAGTTTTGGGCAGTAGGCAGTAGGCAGTAGGCAGTAGTGTGGGTTCAACCGCTTACCCTACTGCCTACGCCCTATTCCCTACTGCCTAGATTAAATTCCTTCGCCGGCAAGCTCTTCCGAAAGGGTTGCGACCTGATCCTGGGCGCTGCGCATCATCGGGTAGATGGCCAGCACCTTCTGCCAGGCTTCGAGCGCCGATTGCTTGTGGCCGGTGGCGGCCATGATCTGCGCCAGGCCAGAAAGCGCGCCGAAATGGCGTGGTTCCAGCTGCAGCGTCTGGTCGATGTCGGACATCGATTTCCCGAAATTCCTCATCATGTAGTGCACGGTGGCGCGCCGGTTCCAGCCCTCGGCATATTTGGGCTGCAGGGTGACGACCTGGTCGAGGAAGTCGAGGGCGACGTCGAACTTCTGGTCATCCATCGCCTTTTGCGACCATTGCATCATCAGATCGATCGAAGCGCTTCCGGACTGGAACCATTCGCCCCAGATGCGCCCGGCGATGCGCTCGGCAGCCTTTTCGTTGCGCTCGCGCTTCAGGTCGGCAAACAGCTGGTCGAGCCGGGCTTCCTTGGTCACGGCAACCGGCGGCGTCGTGGCGGCCGGTGGATCATCCGCTCGCGCCGCTGTGGCGCTGAACAGGAAGAGGGCCGAGAAAAATGCAAAAAGAATCCGCATCGTCCGAATCTAACCCCGGACGGCGGATCGTCAAACTGAAATTAGCGTGAAAGTGCCGGATCTCCGGCAAATAACATCACAGGGACGGAGGCAACAGCCTCCGGCCGAAAACTCAGCCCTGGCGCGCCTTGTAGCGCGGAGCGGTCTTGTTGATGATGTAGATGCGGCCCTTGCGGCGAACCAGCTGGTTGTCGCGGTGACGCGCCTTCAACGCCTTGAGCGAATTCTTGATCTTCATGGTCTTGCCCGTCGGTCTGGGCCCTGTCCGGGCCGAATTATTAAGGCGCGCCAGAAGACGCGCCTTTGAACTTGCGTGGCTCATAAACGAGGAGCCTTGCCCGTGTCAACCGCAAGCGTGCCGCATAGAGCCGGATGATTTCAGGTCTATTCGACCTGAAATCTGAATCCGTCTCTAAATCAAAGAGATAGAGCATGATGTCGTCCGAAAACCGCTTCACACTTTTCGGCATCATGCCCTAGAGGCTGAGAACGGCTTTGGCCATCAAATATCCGCCATCTCGGCTCGACGCCATTGCGCCGCCGAAGGCGGGCTGGAATGGTGCGGCGCCCGCAAGCTGATTTGGAGAGGTCCATGCGCCTGTTGTTTGTGTTCGCCTGTCTTGCCGTTCTGGCAGCGGCCACCACCGCACAGGCGCAGGAATGCGACCGCAACGACGACAGCCAGCAGATGATGAACATCTGTGCCGGCGAGGACTATCAGGCGGCTGACGCCAAGCTCAACCAGGCCTACAAGGATCTGATCGGCCGCAACGACGACAAGAGCAGGAAGCTGCTGCAGGTCGCGCAGCCTGGATCGCCTTCCGCGACGCCGAATGCGCCTATACGACGACAGACAGCGAAGGCGGCTCCATCCATCCGATGGAGGTTTCGCAATGTCTGACCGAACTGACGGACCAGCGCACCAAGCAGCTGACGTCCGGCGCCAATTGCCAGGAAGGCGACGTGAGTTGCGCCAGCCCTGACGAAGACGGGGATCTGAACAACGAGCTGCAATAGGGTGCACGCCCCTCAGGCAAAGCGCGCGCGCTTTCCTGGAATTGCTCAGCTACGCCGGCTGATGCGCGTGAAATGGCCCATCTTGCGGCCTGGGCGGGCTTCCACCTTGCCGTAGAGATGCAGCATCAGATCGGGCTCGGCGAGCAGAGCGGGTACGCGCAGGACGTCGTCGCCGATCAAATTCTCCATGACGCAGTTGGAATGCCGGCCGGGGTTGCCCAGCGGCGGGCCGGCAATGGCGCGGATATGCTGCTCAAACTGTGAAACGATGCACGCGGCTTCCGTCCAGTGGCCGGAATTGTGCACCCGCGGCGCCATTTCGTTGGCCAGCAGGGAGCCATCAGCAAGAACGAAGAACTCGACGCCGATGACGCCGACATAGTCGAGGGCCGACAGGATCTTTGCCGCCGCCGCTTGCGCCGCCGCCGCCGTTTCCAGCCTGATTTGGGCCGGCAGGGTCGAGGTATGCAAGATGCCGTCGCGGTGGACGTTTTCGGCCGGATCGTAGGCGGCGACCGCGCCGTCCAGCCCGCGCGCGGCGATCACTGAAATCTCTCGCTCGAAAGCGATGAAGGATTCCAGGATCAGCGGCACATTGCCCATGGCCTCGCAGGTGCCGGCAAAGCCGCCCGTCTCCATGTTGCGGAAGACGCGCTGGCCCTTGCCGTCATAGCCCATGCGGCGGGTCTTCAAGATGCCGCTGCCCGAGAACTCTCTCAGCGCCGCCGTCAGCTCGTCGTCATTGTCGACGGCGCGGAAATCCGCGGCTTTTATGCCGATGCCGTTGAGGAACTGCTTCTCCGCCACCCGGTCCTGCGCCACTTCCAGCGCACGCGGCGGCGGATAGACCGGCACCTTGGCGGCGAGCGCGCTGGCAGCCGCCACCGGTACGTTCTCGAATTCATATGTGACGACGGCGCTGGCTGCTGCAAGTTCGGCAAGGGCGTCCGCATCGTCATAGGCGGCGGTGATCTGGCGGTTAGCGACCTGAGCCGCCGGGCAATCGGCCTGCGGTTCGAGGATAATTGTGCGGTAGCCGAGGCGCGCCGCGGCAACAGCCAGCATACGGCCGAGCTGGCCGCCGCCGATGATCCCGATGGTCGATCCCGCGGGCAGGCTCACGGCGTGTCCGTCGGTTCGGCGGGGACCTTGGCGGTCTGGGCGGCGCGCCAGGCGTCGAGACGGGCGGCAAGCTTGTCGTCGTTGAGCGCCAGCACGGCGGCTGCCAGAAGGGCGGCGTTGGCCGCACCGGCCTTGCCGATGGCCAGTGTGCCGACCGGAATGCCGGCCGGCATCTGGACGATGGAGAGCAGCGAATCCTGGCCGGACAGCGCCTTGGATTCGACCGGCACGCCGAACACCGGCAGCGGCGTCATCGCCGCCGTCATGCCGGGCAGGTGCGCGGCACCGCCGGCGCCGGCAATGATCACCTTGTAGCCTGCCGCCTTGGCGCCCTTGGCGAAATCATAGAGCCGGTCGGGGGTACGGTGGGCGGAGACGATCAGCCGCTTGTGAGGGATGCCCAGCGCTTCCAGTGTTTCGGCGGCGTGGCGCATCGTCGCCCAGTCGGACTGGCTGCCCATGATGATGGCGACGTCGGCGCGGTGGTCGGTCAAGCGCATGCTCCCGGCGGCAAAGGCGCGCCTTAGCGGAATTCGCGCAAAGCCGCAAGGATAGGCGGTCGCCGCCGAGCTCGGTAGCCACAAGTCACTCTATACCGCTGCCTTGCGAAAGCGGGCGACGAAATCGTCGAGCTCGGGGCGCTCCGTGTCGGAGATCGCCCAGTAGGAGAAGGCGCCGTCGCTCCAGTGCACCATGGAGAAGCCGCCCGAGGAAACGTCCTTCGGTTCGGTGACGCGACCGCCTTGCTGCGGCTCGGCCACCAGCGTGATCAGGTGCTCGCGGTGGCGGTAGACCAGCGCCGGCACGGGACGGCCCGAGACCACCTCGACCCGGCCGCCGATCAGCGCGAAGCCATCCGTGGCAAGATCGGGCGCCGGCGGCGACACGCCGATGCGGGCATCGAGCCATGGTTTCACCGTGTGGCGGTCGGACGAGACGATGTCGATCGGGCTGGCGGCAAGCAGGCTGCGGCGATGGTCGCCGGCGATCTCAGCTGCGACGCCGTCCGATGCGGCATTGAACATCACCCATTGCGTGGCGCCGCTGGCCAGCACTGCGGTCATGACGATCGACGCCGCCATGGCGCGCCAGTCGAAGGAGCCGAAGCGGCGCACCCTTGGCGATGGCCTCGCCTGGGACGGCCGCGTATCGGTCGCTCGCCGTTGCTGGGCTGCACCTGCGATCAATCCCGGCAGCGCCGACGGTGCCTCGTCCTGCGGCCGTTGTGCCGATGCCGTACCGATCGCCGCGATGCGGGCCCGAAAGGCATCGCTGACATCGGGGCGCGGCAAGCGGCCGACCGCGCCTTGCAAGGCAAGGATGCGGGCATGTTCCGCGGCAAGCGCCGGATCGGCGGCGATGCGGCGTTCCACGGCGAGTGCGGCAGCCGCATCGAGTTCACCATCAACGAGAGCGTGGATCATCAGCCTGATGCCTTCGGGATCGTTGGGCAGTCCGTCATCATGGGCGGTCATGGCGCTCTCCCCAGTTCGGACGCAAGCAGGCCGCGAGCCCGCGCCAGCCGTGACATCACCGTGCCGATCGGCACGCTGAGCATCGTCCCTATATCGCGGTAGCTGAGGCCGTTAATGTCGCGCAGCACCAGCGTCTCGCGGAACGGCTGCGGCAGCGCGGCGATCGCGGCTTCCAGCGCCGCCGTATCGGCCTTGGCGATCAGGCTCGCCTCTGGACTTTCCTCGTCCGGCACACTCGTGCCGTGTGCAGCCGCCATCTCGTCGAGATCGCCGAGGTCGCCGACGGCCATCATGCCGCGCGACCGGTTGCGTGACATCCAGGTGTAGGCGGTGTTGCGCACGATGGTCAGCAGCCAGGCGCGCGAGTTGCCGCCTGCGTAGCCTGACATGCCGGCATGCGCCTTGATGCAGGCGTCCTGCACGACATCTTCGGCGTCGGCGGCATTGCCGGTCAGCCAACGCGCCAGCGCAAGCGCGTCGCCGAGATGCGGCAGCACCACTTCGTTGAAGCGTTCGGCCAAGGCCCTCTCGCTCAAGGCAGCACCATGATCGGACACTCCAGGACGAACAGGCCGTGCACTCTCAGCCAGCGCCGGTCTCGCCCTGCTTGTGCGGGCGAACCCCGCAGAAACAAGCAAAGCCGCCTGCAGTAGCGAAAGTGAATTCATCTGCGTCACCGGTGTCAAGCGCCATGGAAAGGGGACTGGTGACGCTCATGCGGTCCAGCGCATGACGACGGCTGGTGCCGTGGCCATGATCGCGATTCCAGTAATGATGCGGCATATCCGTCTCCTCAACGCCAGCGATGGCGTATGCCGAGAAGACCTGCTTTGACGGCGGTTTATTCCCGCAGTGTGCAAATCCGGCTGTTCACAGTCGCGTGATCGGCCGGAGTGTATGAGCTTTATTTGGCCTCGTGGCGATCAATCCGGCCAGCGCAGAGCGCCGGACGAATCCTTTCGCGGCTGTTTCATCGCATCCGCCGGACGCTCGGCCGCGGTCAGCACGGCGCGCAGGCGCTCGGCGACGATCTCGGCCTCGCCGGGGTGCAGATTGCACGGGTCGAGGAAGAAATGGCCGCGCTCGACCTCGTGGTTGCGCCCGATGATCGGCGGCGAGCCTGCGGCAAGTGCCGAGGCAAGGCCGGCGGCGGTGAAGCGGCTTTCGGGCGAGACGAAGATCTGCAGCCGGTCAAGTGGATTGGCGGTCGGGTCGGGAATGATGTGGGCGGCTATGCCCGGTATCCCTTGCAGCGCACCCTTCCAGAGATTGAGCGCCGCTTCCTCGCGCCGGCGGATGCCGGCATGGTCGCGCTTTTCCCAGGCTTCCAGTGCCGCCATTGTGCCGGCGATGCTTTCCTTGCCGACCTTCATTGCGCGGGCGACGCCGCGGTTCTGCAGATAGGCGGCGCGGACAAGATCCTTGCGGCCGGTGACGATGCCGCTGGTCGGCCCCGAGAGGAATTTGTGGCCGCTGTAGACGACGATGTCGGCGCCGCGCGCCAGGAAGCTGCGCAGATCATATTCGGAAGCCGCGTCGACGATCACCGGCACGCCCCTGGCGTGGCAGATCTCGCAGAACTCCTCGAGGGACAGCATGCCGTATTGCACGGTGTGGTGCGCCACGACGTAGAGCGCTGCCGCGGTGCGCTCGTTGATTGCCTCGCGCACGTGATAATCCTGGGTGACGCTGACGGTGCCGGCCGGAATGACCTTGGCGCCGGCCACGCGGATCGACTGGTCGATCGGCGCGCCGTAATTGACGATATGGCCAAGCTGGATGACGACTTCCGACTTCAGCCCTTCGGTGTCGTCGGGCAGCCGTTCGATCGCCAGCAAATTGGTGCCGGTCATCGCCCCGGCGATCGCCATGGTGATGCCCGAGGCGCAGCAGGCGGTGATGAAGCCGGCCTCGCCGCCGGTCAGCCGGGCGGTGATCACGCTCGCGGCGCGCTGCAGATCGTCCATTTCCACCCATTGCGAGGCGATCTCGGCCATGGCGCTGATCGCCTCGGGAACGATGATCGAGGCGCCCAGCGTCGTCATCGTGCCGGAGACGTTGATGATCGGCCGCAGCCCCAGCCGTTCGCGGATCGTGGTGTTGGAGCCGGTGTCGGAATAGGTTTTCATGTTCAGCAAATCCCTTGACTGTCAGGCGGCGATCTCGACGACCGCTTCGATTTCGACGGTGATGTTTCCAGGCAGCGAGCCGACGCCGATCGCCGAGCGGGCATGGCCGCCGATCTTGTCGAAGACGTTGGCGAACAGATCCGAGCAGCCGTTGACGACTTTCGGGTGGTCGCTGAAGGTCGGCGTCGCATTGACGAAGCCGAGCAGCTTGACGACGCGCACGATGCGGCCGAGATCGCCGGCAGCGGCATGCATGACGGCAAGCAGATTGAGGCCGGTGAGGCGGGCATGCTCATAGGCCTGCTCGACGGTGACGTCGTCGCCGACCTTGCCGGTGCACAGCGTGCCGTCGGCGCGCAGCGGCCCCTGACCTGAGAGAAAGATCAGCCGCCCGCTTTCGGCATGGGTGACGAAATTGGCGATCGGCGTCGGCGGCTCGGGCAGCGTCAGGCCGAGTTCGGCGAGCCGAATGTAAGGCGTCATGGAAGAATTCTCCTTGGGGCGGCCTGTTGTTTTACGCAATTCCGGACGGAAAACCGCTTACACTTTTCCTGGAATTGCTTTGGGCCGCCCATGTCAGAAATGCGAGGCGCGGAACCGCGCCAGGAAAGAGCGCAGGCGCTCATTGGTGGTCTCTTGGGCGAGAATTTCCTTCGGCGGGCCGACAGCGCTGACACCGCCATCGGCCATGAAGACGATGCGGCTCGAAGCGTCGCGGGCAAAGGCCATTTCGTGGGTGACCATCACCATGGTCATGCCGTCTTCGGCGAGGCTGCGCACAACGGCCAGCACCTCGCCGACCAGTTCGGGGTCGAGTGCCGAGGTGATCTCGTCAAGCAGCAGGATTTTTGGTTCCATCGCCACCGCACGGGCAATGCCGACGCGCTGCTGCTGGCCTCCGGAGAGTTCCGCCGGCAGGCTGTCGGCTTTGTGGGCCAGGCCGACGCGGCCCAGCCAATGCTCGGCGATCTGGCGCGCCTCGGCCTTGCTCTTGCCGCGCACCTTGATGAGGCCGAGCATGATGTTGCCGGCGGCGGTCAGGTGCGGGAACAGGTTGAAGCTCTGGAACACCATGCCGGTCTCGGCGCGCATGGCGGCCAGGTCGCGCTCGCTGCGCCGCTGGCGCGCGCCGGCTTCGCGAAAACCGACCTCCTTGCCGTCGATACGGATCGAGCCTGAGTCATAGCTTTCGAGGAAGTTGACGCAGCGCAAAAGGGTCGTCTTGCCGCTGCCCGAAGGCCCGATGACGGTGACCACCTCGCCCTTCTCAACCTTGAGGCTGACCGAGCGCAGCACCTCGACCGAGCCGAAGGCTTTCGAGACCCCGGCAATGTCGAGAAGGGCTGTAGTGTCGTTCAAGCTTGTGGCCATCGTGCTAGTCCCGGATGAACGCGAAGCGCTGTTCCAGCCGCCGGCTGGCGTAGGAAAGCGCATAGTTGACGGCGAAATAGATCAAGGCGCCGAGGATATAGAGCGGCATTGCCTCATAGGTGCGGCCGATCACCTGGTTGATGGCCTGCATCAGGTCGGTGATGCCGAGCAGCGAGACCAGCGCGCTGCCCTTCACCGCATCGGTCACGCCGTTGATCCAGGGCGGCAGGAAGCGCCTAAAGGCCTGCGGAAAGATGACGGAGGTGAGCCGCTGGCGAAAGGTCAGGCCGATCGCCATCGCCGCCTCGGACTGGCCTTTGGGAATGGAGCCGACGGCGCCGCGCACATATTCGACGACCTGCGCCGTCTTGAACAAGGTCAGCGCCAGCACGGCTGCCCAGAAGGATTGCAGGTGAAGCGCGGCGGCGGGCAGGCCGTAATAGACGAAGAACATCAGCACCAGGATCGGGATGCCGCGGATGGTGTCCGAGAAAATGCGCACCGCCCAACGCAGCGGCGCCGGGCCATAGACCAGGCCGACGCCGAGTGCGACGCCGGCAATCAGCGACAGCACAACGACCAGCAGCGACACCCACAAGGTCACCGCGAAACCCTGGGCGAGGAACGGCAAGGCGTAGAGGATCTGGCTCAGCATGTCAGCGCGCCGCCCTGAACCGCCGCTCGACCAGCCGCAGCCCGAACAGCAGGGCGTAGCCGGTCACCAGATACATTGCCGTCGTCACCAGATAGACCTCGACGATGCGGAAGGTGTTGAAGTTGATCCACTGGGCGCCATAGGTCAGCTCCGGCACCGAGATGACCGAGGCGATGGACGTGTCCTTGAACAGCGAGATGAAGGTGTTGGACAGTGCCGGCAAGGTGATGCGCAACATAGTCGGCAGGCGCACGTGAACCAGCCGCTGCCATGGGGTGAGGCCGATCGCCTTGCCGGCATCGAGCTGACCGCGCGGCACAGCTTCCAGGCCGGAGCGGAAAACCTCGACCAGATAGGCGCCGCTATAGACCGACAGCGTCAGCACGAAGGAGGTCGGCGCGCTGTAGGCGAGATCGACCACCGTCGGCACGCCGTAAAAGACGAGATAGACCAGAAGGATCAGCGGCACGTTGCGGATGAATTCGACGTAAGCCGCGATGATGGCGCGCACCACGCGACCGGCCGAGACGTACCAGACCGCCAGCACCAGGCCGATGACGATGCCTATGGCAATCGAAATCACGGCAAGCTCGAGGCTGAGCAGCAGCCCACCCCAGAGCTTGTCGAAATGCCGCCAGATCAGGTTGAAATTGAGCGTATAGCCCATGCGTCTCCCGCAATGGCCAAAGGGGCCGCAAACAAGACAAGGGGTGGAAGGGCGCCGAGCACCCTTCCACAGGCTGCGTTAGATGACCGGGAAACCAGGATGCCGCGCCGGCGGCTCCAACCCGAAATAGTCCTTGAATGCCGCGTCGTAGAGCGCCGTTTCATGACCGAACATTGCGGTCGCGAAGGTCGTGTTGACGAAGGTCAGCCAGTCGAGATCGCCTTGCCGGAGCGCGGCACCGTAAAGCATCGAGAACCAGCTCTTGCCGGCGTCGAAATATTTGTCGGGATTGCGCGAGGCGAGCCAGCGGACCGTCGAGAGATCGACGGCGGCCGCGTCGACGCGCTTCGATTCCAGCGCCTGGAGCACGTTGGCCTGGGTGTCGATCTGCATCACCTGCGACTGCGGCAGGACGAGATGGACGTTCTGCTCGGCGTCGACATTCTGCAGGATCGAGATGCGTGTCGCCGAACCGCCGGCGAGCAGCTTGTCGAATGTCTTGTTCTCGGCTGTCGGAAGCGTCAGCAGCGCGACACCCTCGACGTAGTACGGCCTGGAGAAGTTGATCAACTGCGAGCGCTGGGCAGTCATGGTCATGAACTGGATGGTGATGTCGACCTTGTTGGTGGTGACATTCGGAATGCGCTGCGCCGGGTCCTGCATGACGAACTCGACCTTGCTCGGGTCGTCGAAAAGACCCTTGGCCAGGATGCGGCCCATGGTGATGTCCATGCCCACCAGCTCGCCGGCATCGTTCTCGAAATGCCACGGCGCATTGGTGCTGCCGGTGCCGACGATCAGCTTGCCGCGGTCGAGCGCGGTGCGCAGCACGCTGTCGGATGCGGCTTGTGCTGCCGCCTTCTCGGCGCTGACCGCGGTCATAACGCCGGCCGTTGCCAGCCCGGCCATGCCCAGTTTCAGAAAATCTCGCTTGGATGTGTCGTTCACTGCGACCTCCTGTTCGTTTGAGTTCCCCTTACAGGCACATGTGTCGCATGCGATTTGTCTCTTACAAAAGACACATGTATCCTATACAAGACAGATACTAACATTAGGAATCGACAATGCAAGACGCCAATGACGTCACCGATCAGCCAGTTCTTGGCCCAGCCGCTGAACGGACATCAGGCTCGCGCGAAAAGGGTCTCAACCGGGTGCTGGAGATCCTGGAGTTCCTGCATGTCACGCAGCGCGCCATCGGCATTGGCGACCTCGCCAAAGGGGTGAATGCGCCGCGCTCCACCACCTACACGCTGGTGCGCTCGCTGGTCGATGCGGGTCTCCTGGAGATGGAGGGCGACGGCAACAGGGTCTATTTCGGCAAGAAGCTCTATCTCTACGGAATGGACTATGTCCGGGGCAACGACCTGCTCCGCAGGGGCCGGCAGGAGGTCGACAATCTGTCGCGCGAGACCGGCGAGACCTCCGAATTGTGCATGCTGCAAAGCGGCCGCTACACCATCGTCCATTCCAGCCCCGGCACCAGGCCGTTCCGCATCAGCTCGGCCACCGGCCTGCAGATCCCGCTGCCATGGACGGCATCAGGGCGGCTGCTTCTGGCCGGGTTTGAGAAGGCTACTATCCAGGACATGGTATCGGACGACGACCTTTTGCTGCCGGATGGCCGCAGGCTGCAGCTCGACGATTTCATCGCCGATATCGCGACGGCCAGGACGACCGGCTATTGCATCACCTCGGGGCTGGTCGACGCCTATACCAAATGCCTGGCCGCTCCGGTCTTTTCCGTCACAGGCAAGGTTGAGGCAACGATGTGCCTGGTGGTTCCGATCGACACCGCGAAGGAAAAGACCGACGAGCTTATTGCGCTGTTGCGTGAACGCGCCGCAAGGCTTTCGATCCCGGGGTAAGGGGTCAGGCTCCGAGGCTATCGCTCAGGCGATGATGTCCGGGATGATCTTGTCTTCCAGCGCCATCAGCCGGTCCTTGAGGAACAGTTTCTTCTTCTTCATGCGTTGGATCTGCAAGGGATCACAACCCATGGCGATCATCGCATTGATGGCCGCGTCGAAATCGGCATGCTCTTGTTTCAGCCGAGAAAATTCGAGGCGGATATCAGCCTGTTCCTGTTCGGACATTATCTACCGTCTGCACGTCTGCGGCGCCCAATGATGGGCCTGATTGGGCGGGACCGGCGGGGTTTTGTAGCCGGCGCGCAGCCCATACCACATTTCACATTGTCGTGGAATGCTACCACGCAGCATTCGACATCTCAGTTGGATGGTGGCAGAGTGTAATGGTGCCGTCACAGAACGACCTGCGGTGGACGTGCCTTTGACGGCTGCAATCGAGGAAACCATGAAAGGGAGAACCAATCATGTCTCTTGCATCCCATCTTGATGAGTTGCAGCGGAAACACGGTGATATCGAGCGCGAGATCGATGATGCCATGAATCATCCATCGGTCGACGACCTCGAAATCGTGAATCTCAAGCGACGCAAGCTGGCACTCAAGGACGAGATTGAGAAACTGAAGGCGAAACCGACGACGCACTGACGCCCTTCCTGGACTAGACGCGCCGCTCCGGCGCGCATCCATCGCTCCGGTGGCGACACGCCGCCGGAGGCGGTTACTTGTTACTATTTCCGACACTGTTGGCCGGTCGACGCCGTCTGTGACGGGTCGCCGCGCCGCTGCGATTTGGCGGCTCTGCCTGCCTGTCGCCATTGACAAGCCATCTTTGCTCCTCCACCTCATGCCCGAACCTCAGCGCAATGCGCTGATAACTGTTTGAGCGTAGGTTTGCGCGTCAACGCGAACGCAGGTCGCTCAGGAGCTCAAGAGGCTGCCGGCATGACCGGATATTTTTCCTCGCCCTTTCCGCGCCGCACCTCGGTCGGCGTCGATGTCGGCGGTGTGACCGTCGGCGGCGGCGCGCCGGTCGTCGTGCAGTCGATGACCAACACCGACACGGCCGATATCGATCAGACGGTCGCCCAGGTTGCGGCGCTGCACCGCGCCGGCTCCGAGATCGTGCGTATCACCGTCGACCGCGACGAGAGCGCCGCCGCCGTGCCGCGCATTCGCGAGCGGCTCGAACGGCTTGGCATCAATGTGCCGCTGGTCGGCGATTTCCACTATATCGGCCACAAGCTGCTTGCCGATCATCCGGCCTGCGCCGAGGCGCTGGCCAAATACCGCATCAATCCCGGCAATGTCGGCTTCAAGGACAAGAAGGACCGCCAGTTCGCGGCGATCGTCGAAATGGCGATCAAGCACGACAAGCCGGTGCGCATCGGCGTCAATTGGGGCTCGCTCGATCAGGAGTTGCTCACCCGGCTGATGGACGAAAACCAGCGCCAAGGCTTTCCGCTGACGGCGCAGGAGGTCACCCGCGAGGCGATCGTGCAGTCGGCGATCCTGTCGGCCGAAATGGCCGAAGAAATCGGCTTGGCCCGCGAAAAGATCATCCTGTCGGCCAAGGTCAGCGGCGTGCAGGATTTGATTGCCGTCTATACCGAGCTTGCGACGCGCTCCAACCATGCGCTGCATCTCGGCCTCACCGAAGCCGGCATGGGCTCCAAGGGCATTGTCGCCTCGTCGGCTGCCATGGGCATCCTTTTGCAGCAAGGCATTGGCGACACCATCCGCATTTCGCTGACGCCGGAGCCGAATGGCGACCGCACGCGCGAGGTGCAGGTGTCGCAGGAGCTCTTGCAGACCATGGGCTTTCGCCAATTCGTGCCGATCGTCGCCGCTTGCCCCGGCTGCGGCCGCACCACATCCACCGTGTTCCAGGAGTTGGCGCAGAACATCCAGGCAGACCTGCGCAAGAACATGCCGGTGTGGCGCGAAAAATATCCCGGCGTGGAAAACCTCAAGGTTGCGGTGATGGGTTGCATCGTCAACGGCCCCGGCGAATCCAAACATGCCGATATCGGCATATCGCTGCCCGGCACCGGCGAGACGCCGACGGCGCCCGTCTTCGTCGACGGCAAGAAGTCGGCGACGTTGCGCGGCCCGTCCATCGCCGCCGATTTCGAGAAAATGGTCGCCGACTATATCGAGCAACGGTTTGGGCAGCACGGCAAAGCCGCGGCCGAATGAGCCCATGCCGAAAATCTACTCCGGTGGCCACCTGAAGGCGTCTTCTGCGCTTCCGGTGCTCACGGACCTAATGTCCGCTCCGCTCCGGTTCTCGAAGCCACCATCATCTGGCTCACCGGAGCGATTTTCAACACGGGCTCAGCGTTCGGCGCGCTTCCTAGCGCTCCTCGTTTCCCTGGTTTGGCTTTTATGCGGCAACGCGGCGCTCGCCGATCCACCACAATCGCGCTCTGCGGCGAAACGATTGATCGGCCGCGTCTGCGACCTGATCGAGGCGCATGCCGAGCAGAACGGCCTGCCCAAGGATTTCTTCGCCCGGCTGATCTGGAAGGAAAGCCGGTTTGATCCCAATGCGGTGAGCCCGGTCGGCGCTGAAGGCATCGCCCAGTTCATGCCGGGTACGGCCAAGATGCGTGGCCTTGCCGATCCCTTCGACATCGACCAGGCGATCCCGGCCTCGGCGAAGTATCTCGCCGAGATGAAGGTCAGCTACGGCAATCTCGGCCTCGCGGCGGCCGCCTACAATGCCGGCGAGAACCGGGTGTCGCGTTGGCTCGGCTCCGGCGGCTTCCTGCCGATGGAAACCGAAGCTTACGTCTTCGACGTCATGGGCGAGCAGGTCGACAAGTTTTCCGACAGCGCCTACGCCGGAACGGTCGAGCCGCTCGATACGAAAACGAGCTTTGCCGTCGCCCGCCGCAAGCTGCCGGTGATCATGTCCAGAACCGTGGCGATGGCTTCGATCAATGTGAAGCCATGGGGCGTGCAGGTGGCAGGCAATTTCCGCCGCGGTGCTGCGATCAATCAATGGCTGCGAGTACGGAGCCGGTTTCCGGCGCTGCTTTCCGGGCATCATCCGGTGGTCAGCCGGGTGCGCACGCCAATCGGCCGGCGCGGCATTTATGCCGTCAGGATCGGTGTCGACGACCGTGCTGCGGCCAATGTCATCTGCCAAAAGCTGCAGAGCGTCGGCGGCGCCTGTATCGTCGTGCGCAACCGGTAGGCACGAGGGTGACGATATGACTGCCAAAATCGTCCTGCTCAATGGTGTCGGCAGCGCCGGCAAGAGTTCGATTGCCAGAGCCCTGCAGACGATCACCGCCACGCCCTTCCTGCATATCCAGATGGATGCCTTCATCGACATGCTGCCGGAGGCGCTTCAGGATCATGCCGACGGGTTTTCCTTTGAGACCGTGCTGGAAGACGGCAAGCCGTCGGTGGTGATCAGGAGCGGGCCGGTCGGCGCGCGCGCCATGCGTGGCATGCGCCACGCCATCGCCGCCATGGCCGGGCAAGGCAACGATCTCATCGTCGACGACGTGATCTTCAATGACGAGATAGCGGAGTATCGCGGGTTGCTGTCGGCTTTCGATTTGCATGTCGTCGGCGTCATGGCGCCACTGGAGGTGCTGGAAGCGCGCGAGGCCGCGCGTGCCGACAGGCTGCCCGGCCTGGCGCGCTGGCAGTATCCTCGCGTCCACACGGGCATAGGCTACGACCTCGAAGTCGACACCAGCCGACTGACGCCACTCGAATGCGCCCGTCGCATCCAGGAAAAGTTCGGACTATAGCGCCTGGCGTCTTTGCCACGATCGTAGCTTCCGCCGAGCTACCAAGACCCGATAGTCATCTCTAATGTTCAAGGTCGCGTCGACCGAATATTAATGCGCTACACTGTAGTAAGATGGGTCGATATCTCGGGCGAGAGCTTTGGGATCGTAAAAAGGGGGCATCATGCCGGTGGCAAATTTCCTGAGAAGAGTCGTCGGTGAGCTGGAAACGCCGCGCGCCAAGCGCCCGTTCGGTTCCGGCTGGCTGTCCGGCTCGATTGCCTTGCTTGCCGGGGTCACCGCCCTGTTGATGGTTGTCGTGCTGCGCTATCCGTCGCTGACGTCGATGCCGGATCTGGCGCCCATTCATCAGATGCTGTTCTTCAAGCCGGTGCTCTACTTCGTCCTGATCTCCGGCTATATCCTGGCCATACTGAGCATGATGCTGCGCAGGCAAAAGACGCTTGGCGCGGCGGCCATGTTCACCGTGCTTCTGGCGTCGCTGATCGGCATGCTTCCGGTGCATCATCAGCTGAATATCGACGGGGTGTTCTTCGGCCTCGATTTCTTCATCTTGAACGCCCTGTTCATGGGCGTGCTGTTTGTCCCGCTTGAGCGCCTGTTCGCCCGCAACAAGGATCAGACGGTGTTTCGCGACGAATGGCGCGAGGACCTGTTCTACTATCTGGTCTCGTCGCTGCTGGTGCAGATATTGACCTATCTGACCTTGGCCCCATCCAATCTCGTCAATGCCCAGGGCGGTCTCGGTTCCGTGCGTGCCTGGGTCCACGACCTGCCTTGGCTGGTGCAGTTGCTGGCGGTGATGTTCCTGACCGACCTTGCCCAGTATTGGGTGCATCGGGCTTTCCATCGCATCCCCTGGCTGTGGAACTTTCACGCGGTCCACCATTCAGCCAAGTCCATGGACTGGATTGCCGGCGCGCGCATGCATTTCCTGGAAATCATCGTGCTGCGCAGCCTGACCGCCACGCCGATGTTCGTGCTGGGTTTCGATGAATCGGCGATCCAGACCTATATATTGATCGTCTACGTCTATTCCTCCTTCATCCATTCCAACATCGGAACCAGTTTCGGCCCGGTCGAAAAGCTGCTGGTGTCGCCGCGCTACCATCACTGGCATCACGGCCTCGAGAAAGAAGCGATCGACGTCAACTTCGCCATTCATTTCCCGCTGCTCGACCGGCTGTTCGGCACCTATCATATGCCTGAAGGACGGTGGCCGAAGGGCTATGGCATTCATGGTCACCCGGTGCCGAACGGATATTGGCGCCAGTTCCTCTATCCATTCCGGCGCGGCTAAAGCGGTTCTACGAAGCGCCCGCATGTGAATGTGGCGGTCGCGTCCAGATGCGATTTGCGCTATTGGGCAACCGTGTTTCAGCTGGCTCTGACCTGGATGTGTGCGGATGTTCGACGCCTACATTATGTGCGGCACGCCGCGCACCGGAAGCACTCTGCTGTGCGGTCTTCTGGCGTCGACTAGGACGGCCGGCGATCCGCACTCATTCTACCAGGATGTTGCGGAATGGGCCGAAGAGTGGGCTTTGCCGCATCCCGAAACGATGACCGCGCATGAGTTCGATGTCGCCTATCTCGATGCGGCAATCCGGGCCGGGAAGGGCGGGACAAATGTCTTCGGCCTGCGCCTGATGCGGGAAAATCTGGATGAGCTGTCGGCGATCCTCGACGGGATTTTCCCGGACCTGCCGTCGGACAAAGCGCGTTTCGAAAAGGCCTTCGGCCGTGTCCTCTACATCCATCTTTCGCGCGAAAACAAGCTGGCGCAGGCGGTCTCGCTGATCAGGGCGGAGCAGACCGGGCTTTGGCATATCGCGCCCGACGGAACCGAGATCGAAAGGGTCGCACCGCCGCAGGAACCCCGATACGATTTCGAGCGGATCCAGCATGAGCTCGCTGAGGTCGAGACCTATCATGCGGCCTGGAACATCTGGTTCGCTAAGCAAGGGATCGTCCCGCTGCGCATCGGTTATGAAAGCCTGTCAGCCAATCCGGCTGCGACGCTGGCGTCGATATGCGAGGCCTTGGGCGTTCCGCCGCCCAACAGCGGCGATATAAAGCCAGGCGTCGCCAAGCTCTCGGACGAGACCAGCCTCGACTGGATGCGCCGCTTTCGCCGGGACGCGGCTGTTTGAACCAATGATAGAAGGGCAGATGACCGATCTCATCTACACCGATCCGAATTTCGTTCAGTTCTACGATATAGAAAACCAGGACCGCGCCGATTTTGAGTACTGTATCCGTCTTGCCAGGGATGCTGCCACGGTGCTCGATCTCGGTTGCGGCACCGGTCAACTGGCCGCCGAAATGGCCAGGGGACGCAGCGTTACTGGCGTCGATCCGGCGTCGGCCATGCTCGACGTTGCGCGCCGCAGGATCGGCGGCGACAAGGTCGACTGGATCGAGGTAGACGGGCGAACGGTGCGGCTCGGGAGACGCTTCGACCTGGTGCTGCTGACCGGTCACGTGTTCCAGGTTTTTCTGACAGAAGACGACCAGCGGGCGGTGCTGCGCACCATCGCCGAACATCTCGCTCCGGGCGGGCGCTTCGTTTTCGACACCCGCAACGCCGCCGCGAAGGCGTGGCTTGAATGGACTCCGCAGCGTTCCGAGCGGATGGTAGCGCATCCCGCTCTCGGTA
Source organism: Mesorhizobium caraganae (assembly GCF_016836705.1). Classification (GTDB taxonomy): domain Bacteria; phylum Pseudomonadota; class Alphaproteobacteria; order Rhizobiales; family Rhizobiaceae; genus Mesorhizobium; species Mesorhizobium caraganae. The sequence continues at coordinate 30,658 of NZ_JAFCGY010000016.1, forward strand.
CCGTCAAGGCCTGGTATGATGCCGCATACGATGCCGCCACCGGCGTCGTGGCCTATTCGACCTTCTATGAAATTCCAGGCGGCAGACCCGTTCTGAGTGCCGCATCGAGAATCGCATTTCCGAAGAAGGAAGATCTCGCCGGGATGCTGGACGAAGCCGGCCTGCTGGTGGAGCAATGGCTCGGCGGCTGGCAGGGCGAACCCTATGTCGACGCCTCGTCGGAAATCATCCCCATCGGCCGGTTACGCTGACGGATCAAGCCGTCTTCGCCGCCACCGTCTCGCTGAGCCAGGTGCCGATCTTGCTGCCGAGGCGGTCGGGCGAAACGGGCTTGGGCAGATAGTCGTCCATGCCGGCCTCGATGCATTTGTCGCGGTCGCCCTTCAGCGCATGCGCGGTCACGCCGATGATCGGCGTATGGTTGCCTGTCGCCGCCTCCGCCGCCCGGATGGCGCGGGTCGCCTCATAGCCGTTCATCTCCGGCATGGAGACATCCATCAGGATCAGCTTCGGCCGCAGCGCGCGGTACATCTCGACGGCGGTGCGGCCATTGCCGGCGATGCGGTAGCTGAGGCCAAGCCCGTTGAGGATCTGGCCGAACACAAGCTGGTTCACGTCATTGTCCTCGGCAATGAGGATATCGATCGGGCCGTTCGGCGTGGTCATCGATTCGGGCACTGTGGCGGCAGGCATCACCGGGCCGCGAATGACGGTGAAGGCCGGCGGCGCCACGGGCGCCGCCTGCGCAACCACGGGTTCGCGAACGAAGTGGGCCTTGCCGATCTGGGCTCGCGCCTTCTGGATGACCGAGATGACGGTGCCGAGCAGGATGGCCGAGCGCGCCGGCTTGGTCAGATGCGCGGCAATGCCGAAATCGATGACCATCTTACCGAAATCGACCTGGTCGACCGAAGTCAGCAGGACCATCGGTATGGCGGAGAGACGGCTATCGGCGGCAATCGCCTTGGCGACGTCGGCGCCGTTCATGCCGGGCATCTGGTAGTCGAGGATAATGCAGTCGACCGCCGCACCGAGTTGGCTGGCCCGGTCGAGGAAGGCGAGGCCGACCGCGCCGCTTTCGGCGGCGGCACAGTCGAAGCTCCAGCTTCTGAGCTGTTCCAGCAGGATCTCGCGGTTGACCGGGTTGTCGTCGATGACCAGCACGCGGGCGCCGGTGACGTCGACGGGCACGATCTCGTCGCGGGTGTCCTGCTGATGCGCCGGCAGCGGCACGGCGAACCAGAACACCGAGCCGCGGCCGATCTCGCTTTCGACGCCGATCTTGCCGCCCATCAGGTCGACGAGGCGGGCGGCAATGGCAAGGCCGAGGCCCGTGCCTTCATGGCGGCGCGTCGACGAGCCGTCGACCTGGGCGAATTTTTCGAACACGTTCTCCAGCTTCTCGGCCGGAATGCCGATGCCGGTGTCCTCGACGCGAACCTTGAGCTGGACAAGACCGTCGACCACCTCGCCGCCGACATCGATCAGCACATGGCCCTTTTCGGTGAACTTCACCGCATTGCCGAGCAGATTGGTGACGATCTGGCGGAAGCGTCCGGCATCGCCCACGACATGGGCCGGCAGGCGCGGGTCGACACGAACGATCAGCTCGAGATTCTTTTCAGCGACGCGTGCCGACACCAGCGTCGCCACGTCCTCGACCGCTTCGGCAAGCCGGAAGGGCGCCGGATCGAGCGTCAGCTGGCCGGCATTGATCTTGGAGAAATCGAGGATGTCGTTGATGATGGTGAGCAGCGCATTGCCGGATTTGACGATGACGTCGGTGAAGGTTTTCTGGCGCGCCGTCAGGTCGGTTTTGGCGAGCAGCTCGGCCATGCCCAGCACGCCGTTCATCGGCGTGCGGATCTCGTGGCTCATATTGGCCAGGAATTCCGATTTGGCGCGGTCGGCCGCTTCGGCCTTGAACAAGGATGCGGCGGATTCGGTGAAAGCGCGGCGAATCGCCTTTTCCATCGGCCGGAAGATCCACAAGGCGGCAATGGCAAGAACCGCAAACAAAAGGCCGCTTGCCCACAAAAGCAGCCGGTCGCTGGAGGCGTCGGCCAGATGGCGTTCACTGTCCATGGCGGTGCGCACCCGCACCAGCATCGGCTGGACGAACAGATCGTTCTGGTTGAGGATTTCGCGCGAACTCCATTCGTCGGTCTTTTGCGCCGCCGACATCAGGTTGAAATTGCGCACCATATCGCGCGACGACCAGAACAGGTCGCCGTTGACGGAAGCGGAGGAGAGTTCGTTGAGGGTCCTGGCCGACAGGCTCGGCCTGATCGCGGCAAGCTGGGCCGAGAGCGTTTCGATCTCTCCGGTCAGGCGTTGCGAATGGCCGCGCGCGGCGGCGGCAAGGCCGTCACGGGTTTCCGTGCGCCATGCGGTGCTGGCGGTTTCGGCAAAACTGGAAGCATTGCGCAGATCGCGGGTGAAGACGACGAGATTGCTGCTCAGCGCGTCCACGTCGTGACGAAAGGAATTGACGCGATTGAGCGCAAACATCACGGCGGCGGAGGCCAGCGCGAAGATCAGCAATCCCGAGATATAGCGGATCCGGATCGAACGGATGAAGGAAGAGTATTCCGGCATGCGCAACCCCAACACATACGCATCATTTTAATGGTCGGGATTACGCTTGATTTACATTAAAATTTCGTTCGCGCCGGATCCGTTGCATTCATATGTGCCAAGCACGGACTGGATGCGATATCCCGAACTCAGGCGTCCTTGGCCCGGTAGGCATCCGGAATGACGAAGACTTCGTCAGCGCGACCGTAGCCTCCGTCGGCGACTTCCTCGATCAGCACCATAGTGTAGGGGCGAACGCCTTCGCCGAAATACTCGACGAACATTTGCGTCGTCCTGTGAACGAGTTCTTCCTTCTGTGTCTTCGTCAGAGCGGCCTGCGGTGTCTTGAAGCTGGCAAACGGCATTTTTCAGTTTCCTTCAGGTTGAATGCTGCAGGAATGGATATAGCCTGCCACGTTATCCGAATAATCGGGGAACTCTTGACAGCAGTATTCGGACAGAGCGAACAATAGGCTATGGATCGACTCGACAGGATGCGGCTGTTCGTTCGCGTGGTGGAACGGCGCAATTTCACGGCGGCGGCGGCCGATCTCGGCTTGCCGCGTTCAACCGCGACCGAAGCAATCAAACACCTGGAGGATCATCTCGGGACGAGGCTGTTGGACAGGACCACGCGCCACGTGGCCACGACGCTTGATGGACAGGCCTATTACGAGCGCTGCCTCTCGATCCTGGGTGAAGTGGAGGATGCCGAGGCGGGATTCCGCAGCGCCGAACCGCGCGGCCTGTTGCGCATCGACGCGCATCCGCTGCTCACGCAGAGGTTCCTGTTGCCGGAGTTGCCTGCGTTCCTCGAACGCTATCCCCAGATCGATCTTCATATCGGCCAGGGCGACCGGCTGGTCGATCTGGTACGCGAAGGGGTCGATTGCGTCATCCGTGCGGGCGAACCACAAGACAGCGGCATGATCATGCGACGGCTGGCGATGATCGGCGAAATCACTTGCGCCAGCCCGATCTATCTGAAGCGCCAGGGGATGCCCGCATCGCCTGACGCCCTGGAAGGCCACCAAGCCATCGGTTTCGTCTCCTCGCGCACAGGCGAAGTCCTGCCGCTGGAGTTCACGATCGGCACAAGGGTGCATCGGGTCACGCTGCCGGGCCGGGTGAAGGTCAACAATTCGGACACCGCGGCCGCGCTGGCGCGCCTGGGCTTCGGGCTTCTGCAAGCACCACGCTATCGGCTCGAAAAAGATCTGGCGGACGGGACACTGGTCGAGGTGCTGCAGGATTTTCCGCCGACGCCGACGCCATTATCGGCGCTCTATCCGCAGAACCGGCAGCTTGCTCCCCGGCTACGCGCTTTCCTGGAATGGGCGTCCCGCATCTTCGCCGAGGCGACACTGTGAAGGCCGGATCGGCGTCATCCCCTGCGCCAATCTCAGCTGTTGCGCAAAAAAATCTGGCCTGATGTCACACCAGCCGATCCTGTCTCGTCATGAGAGTGTACCCAACAACAAGGACTGCAATCATGACCGCCAAACTGGACCTCTTCGCCGCTGCCCCTGCGCTGATCAAGCAGTGGCAGCGCGCATCGACCGAGCTCTCTGTCGCCGCGGGGCTCGAGCACAGCCTCAACGAGCTGGTCAAGCTTCGGGCGTCGCAGATCAATGGCTGCGCCAACTGCATCAATCTGCATGCGACCGAAGCACGCGAGAATGGCGAGACCGAGCAGCGCATCTACCTGCTGCCGGCCTGGCGCGAGGCGCCCTGCTACAGCGACCGCGAACGTGCCGCGCTCGGCTGGACCGATGCGCTCACGCGCCTCTCGGAAGGACAGGACCGCGAACGCGCCTATGATGATCTGAAGGCGCATTTCACTGACGAGGAGCAGGTGAAGCTCACCGTGTTGATCAATATCATCAATGGCTGGAACCGCATCGCCGTCGGCTTTGGGCTCTACACCGATGCTGCGGCGATCCGCTCCAGCGCCAAGGCGGCCGCGGCCTGATGACGGAGGCGGCTTCTGAAGATACGGCAGCGGGCTTCGGCCCGCTGCGGCCGAAGCTGATGCGGGTCGCATACCGCATGCTCGGTTCGGTGACCGACGCAGAGGATGTCGTGCAGGAGGCCTTCATCCGCTGGATGGGAACCGACCGGTCGCAGGTGCGCGAGCCCGAAGCGTTCCTGCGCCGTACGGTGACGCGGCTTTGCCTCGACCAGCTCAAATCCGCGCGGCGCCAGCGCGAAACCTATATCGGTCCTTGGCTGCCCGAGCCGATCGTGGAAGAGGACGACCTGGAAGACGTCACCTTGCCGCTGATGCTGGTGCTGGAGCGGCTTTCGCCGCTGGAGCGGGCGGCCTTTCTGCTGCACGATGTGTTCGGGCTGGAATTCGAGGAGGTCGCGACCGCCCTCGAGCGCGACGCAGCCGCCTGCCGCCAGCTTGCCGCCCGCGCACGCGGCCATGTCCGTGAGGCGCGGCCACGCTTCAAGGTGGAGAAGCAACGCGGCCTCGAGATCGCCGAAGCCTTCTTCGCGGCCTCGCGCAGCGGCGACATGCAGGCGCTCGGCGTGCTGTTGACGGAAGATGTCAGCGCCCATGCCGATGGCGGCGGCAAGCGTCCAGCAGCCATGCAGCCATTGCTCGGCTTCGATGCCGTCATGAAGCAGTACGAGCAGGTGGCGGTCTGGTTACGCGAGAACGGCTCGACGCTGGTGCGCGTCGGCTTCATCAACGGATTGCCAGGGTTCATCACGCTGGAAGCCGATGGTGAATTGCAGACGACCGCGCTCGACATCGAGGGTGGAAAGATCGCGGCCATCTATGTCATGCGCAATCCAGACAAGCTCCGGCATCTGCATTAGGTAGTAGCGCGCAGCCACGGGCAGTGGCAAACGCCCTCATTCCGGCTATTGATCACCTGCCAACAGGGCAAACAGAGGACATACAGTCACTGCACATGTGGTCAAACCACTTGGGAGCGGCAGCTCATGCATAGCGACCAGATGCGCATCGAAATCGACCTCGCACGAGACCTGATCCGCGATCAGTTCCCTCAGTACGAAGATCAGAAGATCGTGCCGCTCGTAACAGCAGGTACCGTCAACGCAATTTTCCGCATCGGCTCGAAATACGCCGCACGCTTCCCCTTGCGATTGATGGACCAAACCCAATGCACCATCCTGCTGAGGGCGGAAGCGGCTGCGATGAACGAACTGAAGGAATATTGCCCGTTTCCAACTCCTCAACCGATTGGGCTAGGCAGACCGAGCCCAGCCTACCCCATGCCTTGGCTGGTACAGAGTTGGATAGAGGGCGAAACGGCGACGCCCAACGGGCTGAGCGGCTCAACAGCCTTCTCACTCGATCTTGCCCGTCTCGTAACCTCGCTTCGCAGGGGAGATGTGAAGGGGCGACGTTTCGATGGGCGAGGGCGAGGCGGGAACCTCTCAGATCATGACGATTGGATGGAGGTCTGCTTCTCCAATAGTGAAGACCTTCTCGACGTCGCGCGTCTTCGGCACCTATGGGCTGTCCTACGCGAACTGCCTCCTGCAGGTTCCGAGGTAATGAGCCATAAGGACCTCATCCCGGCAAACCTCTTGGTACAAGGGCAAAGTCTGGTCGGAGTTCTTGACGGTGGCAGCTTCGGCCCAGCCGATCCGGCGCTCGATCTCGTCGTTGCATGGCACCTACTCGACCGTGCCCGTCGGGCAGTCTTTCGCGAAGCCACTCAAGCCGGTGAGTTGGAATGGAGGCGCGGCGCCGCATGGGCTTTCCAGCAGGCGATGGGTCTCGTTTGGTACTATCGGGTGACCAATCCGACCATGAGTGCTCTGGGGCGGAGCACGATCTCTCGTCTGCTTGAGGATCTCGCAGTCTAGTCCGCGAATTCGGTTTCAGTATGGCCGCATCTGGCCGGTTCGCTCCCAGCTGACCGACTGCTCCCACTAATCTCAGTTTGTTCGCGTTTATGGGTTCACCGCCTAGCTCGCCGCTAAATCGAATGGCGGTTCGAATCGCAGAAGACGTCGGTTGTTGCGGATTGTCACGAAACTTGCCGCAGCCTTCAGCAAGGCTGCCTGTTCGCCGTAAGGCTCAAGCAATTCATGCGCCTGGTCGACGAGGCCGTGCAACTGCTTGCGGGCACGGGCCGCGCCGTGCAGCGCCACCAGCGTCGCCTGACGCGAAGCGAAGCCCTATTGTGCTGCGGCCGTCATGATGTTGTCATCCTTGTTGCCGCTCCGATCTCTAGGATGCCTTCTCATCCTCACCTGGCTGGATCAGCCTGCGCGCCGCATCTGTTCCTGCCGCAAGGATGCGATCCGACAATTCCGTCCCTGCCACCGCGCGGGCCAGTTGAAGCGCGCCGATGAGGGTCGCAAAGACACCCATGGCGGCGCCTTCCGGATCCCTGGTCTGCGGAAGCGCTGCAGACAACTGGCGCACCAAAACCAGCAAGCGTTCGGTGTAGATTTCGCGCGTTTCGAGCGGCTGACGCGCGAGTTCCGGCAGCAGCGCGGCATTGGCGCAGCCCGTTCCCGGATTATCCCGATGCTCAGCCGACAGATACGCCGCTATGCCCATCTCCGGACCACCGGCGGCCAATACCTCGTGCAGTTGCTGCGACTGGGTCTCCAGGGCCGCCACCAGGCTTTCACGCACGAGCTCCGCCTTGGATCGAAAGTGCGGATAGAAGGCTCCGTTCGTCAGCCCGGCATCGCCCATGATGGTTGCCAGTCCCGACGCGGCGATGCCGTCACCGCGAAAACGCTGCGCGGCGACCTCGACGATCCGATCGCGGGACGCGTCCTTCCGGCCCTTTTCGTAGCGCATGGCTGCTATTCCTTTCTGCTATTGCATTATGCTCGTAATGTGGTATTATGATCGTAATTCAATCGCCGGCAAAAAGCTAGCCCCATGCATCTGGAGTATCAAATGAGTGCCTTTTCGGGAAGAACCGCAATCGTGACCGGAGCCTCTTCGGGCATCGGCCGTGCCACCGCCGAGGCTCTGGCGCGCGCGGGATTTACCGTCTTCGGGACAAGTCGCCGCAAGGTCGGCAACGGCACAGCACAAGTGTCCATGCTGACGTGCGACGTGACCGATGAGGCCTCGGTGGCAAAACTTGTCGATGAGGTGTTAGCCAAGGTCGGGCGCATTGACCTGCTCGTCAACAATGCCGGCATCGGCTTACTCGGAGGTGCGGAGGAATCCTCAATCGCCCAAGCTCAGGCGCTCTTCGATGTGAACGTCTTCGGCGTCCTCCGGATGACGAACGCGGTGTTGCCGATCATGCGGCGTCAAGGAAAGGGCAGGATCATCAACATGAGTTCAATTCTGGGCCTGATCCCGTCTCCCTTCAACGCACTGTATGCGTCGACGAAGCATGCCATCGAAGGCTATTCCGAATCGCTCGACCACGAACTGCGCACCTTTGGAATCCGGGTGGTGCTGGTCGAGCCCGGCGTTACCCGTACATCCTTCGAAGAGAATGTCACCAAACCTGATCGGCTGCTTCCCGTCTACGATTTGGTGCGCCCTCGCATGGAGGCGTTGATGCGGAAATGGGTAGAGAGCGGCGACGCCCCCGACATTGTGGCAAGTGCGGTGGTGAAAGCCGCGACGGATGCAACACCGCGCAGGCGCTACACTGCTGGAAAACAGGCGGGTCAGGTCCGCTTCCTGCGCCGTTTCCTTCCTGAATCCGTGGTCGACAAGAGCCTCCGGAAGATCAACGAATTGCCGGTCTGACCCAGGATGAGCTTGCGCAAAGGGGTTCCGTCTACCAGCCTGAACAAGAGGGGTCGAGGGGTTCCGCCCATGCGGCACATCAATCACTTTCAGAAAGTCACTGCCATGAAGGCATTCGTTGTCGATAAATATAACAAGAAAGGCATTCTGCGGCTGGCCGAGATGCCGGAGCCGGAGTTGCAGGACAATGATGTCCTGGTTGAGGTCCATGCCGCAGCGGTGAACCTGCTGGATTCCAAGGTTAGGACCGGCGAATTCAAGCTCATCCTGCCCTATCGCCGGCCCTTCATCCTTGGCCACGACGTGGCTGGGAGGGTTGTCAGGGTGGGCTCGAAAGTCCGCAAATTCAAACCCGGCGACGCTGTCTATGCGCGGCCGCGCGACGGTCGGATCGGGACATTTGCCGAATTCATCGCAATCGATGAAGCCGATGTGGCCCTGAAGCCCGCGAACCTCAGCATGGAAGAAGCGGCTTCAATCCCTCTGGTGGGTCTGACCGCCTGGCAGGCTCTCGTCGAGAGGGCAGGCCTGAAGAAAGGCCAGAAGATCTTCATCCAGGCTGGCTCCGGCGGCGTGGGGACATTCGCCATCCAACTGGCAAAGCACCTCGGCGCGACCGTTGCGACAACGGCGAGCGCGGCGAGTGCCGACCTGGTCAAGGGTCTCGGCGCCGATGTCGTCGTCGACTACAAGAAAGACGACTTCGAGAACGTCTTGTCGGGCTACGACGTCGTCCTGAACAGCCAGGACGCCAAGACGCTTGAAAAATCCCTGAATGTGCTGAAGCCGGGCGGCAAGCTCATCTCCATTTCCGGTCCGCCGGATCCCGAATTTGCCAGGACGCAGGGGCTGAACGTGGTGCTAAGGCTCCTGCTGCGCCTGCTGAGCCGCGGTATTCGGACCAAAGCCAAGCGCCGAGGCGTGGGATTTTCGTTCCTGTTCATGTGGGCGCAAGGTGAGCAGCTGAGCAAAATCACGTCCCTCATCGAAGATGGGGCGATCCGCCCGGTTGTCGACAGGGTCTTTCCCTTTGAAGCGACCAATGAGGCGCTGGCTTACGTCGAAACAGGACGTGCCAAGGGCAAGGTCGTCGTCAAGGTCAGGTAGCGCACCCACTTGCTTCGCGGCGATCAAGTGACCCTGGGCAAAGCAGCGCAAAGCGGACAAATTTCGAGAACGGTGTCAGCTGTCCGATTGGCCAAAAGGTTAGCTGTTGCGGATTGCCACGAAGCTTGCTGCTGCCTTCAGCAAGGCTGCCTGTTCACCGTAAGGCTCGAGCAATTCATGCGCCTGCTTGACCAGCCCATGGAGCTGGCTGCGCGCCCAGTTCGTGCCGTGCAGCGCGACCAGCGTCGCCTTGCCGGCGGCAGCGTCCTTGCCGGTCGCCTTGCCCATCTGGCTGGCATCCGCGGTCAGGTCGAGCAGATCGTCGGCAAGCTGGAAGGCAAGCCCGACCGCCGAGCCGAATTCGGCCAGCCGGTCGCGGTCCTGCGGGGCGGCGCCGGCAATGATGGCGCCGGCTTCGCAGGCGAAGCGGATCAGCGCGCCGGTCTTCATCGCCTGCAGCCGGATGATGCCGGCCTCATCAGGCCTGTCGCGCTCGGCCTCGAGGTCGAGCGTCTGGCCGCCGACCATGCCGCCGGCGCCGGCCGCGCGCGCCAGCGCCAGCACCAGGGCTGCGCGCCGCTCCGCCGGCAAGGCCGTCGCCTCATCGGCGAGGATATCGAAGGCAAGCGTCAACAGCGCGTCGCCGGCCAGGATGGCGGTGGCCTCGTCGAAGGCCCTGTGCACGGTGGGCTGGCCGCGACGCAGATCGTCATCGTCCATAGCAGGCAGATCGTCATGGATCAGCGAATAGCAATGCACGCATTCGAGCGCGGCTGCCACGCGCGATGCGGCCTCGCCATCGGCGCCAAAAAGAGCGGCACTTTCCATGACCAGGAAGGGGCGCAGCCGCTTGCCGCCGTTCAGCACGCCATGCCGCATGGCGGCCATCAGGCGCTCCGGCCGGGCGATCTCGCCGGCAAGCGTGCGGCCGTCGAGCAACAGCCTGAGCTCGGTCTCGATCGCCGCCGCCCGCACCAAAAGTGCGGCTTCAAAGGCCATTTGCTCGTCTTTCGTCATGGCCGGGAGCGGTAGCCGACACTCAGACGTTGCGCAAGAAGCCTCGCGCCATTATGCCGGAGGCGGGAGAGTGGCGCGGGTGGGCGGCTTGACGGAACCGATCGTCGATCATGAAACCGAAGGGCTGGACATGGCGCGACCGAGGCGCGTGAACCGCGCCGGTCTGAAGCGCCTGGCTCGGCGCTGCCTGGTCGTCGCCGCCGTGCTGGTGGCGATCCCCATTGTGCTGACCTTCCTTTATTTGCCGTCCTTCGTGCATCCGATATCGACCTTGATGGTGAAGGACCTGGCGACGTTTTCCGGCTACGACCGGCGCTGGGTGTCGATCGACGATGTGTCGCCGGTGCTGGCCAATTCCGTGATCATGTCGGAGGACGGGCAGTTCTGCTTCCATCGCGGCGTCGACCTTGGCGAGTTGCGCGGCGTCGTCGACGATGCGCTGGCCGGCGAGGCAACGCGCGGCGCCTCGACCATCACCATGCAGACGGTGAAGAACCTTTTCCTGTGGTCGCGGCCGCTGGGCTCGGTGCGCAAGGTGGTCGAACTGCCGCTGGCCGTTTATTTCGACGCGGTGATGTCGAAACGGCGGATCATGGAGATCTACCTCAACATCGCCGAGTGGGGACCGGGCATTTACGGCATCGAGGCCGCCGCCCAGCATCATTTCGGCGTTTCGGCAAAACGGCTGTCGCGGCGGCAGGCGGCATTGCTCGCCGTCTCGCTGCCCAATCCGATCGCCCGCAATCCGGCCAAGCCCGGTCCGGGTCTGCGGCGGCTGGCGTCGCTCATCGAACGCCGCGCCGGCCGTTCCGGCGCCTATGTCGGTTGTCTTGATTAGGATGAACCGCTGCCGGCTCAAAAAAATTCGCCGCAGTGCTGGCCAAAACGGCGCAGGGCGTGTATAGGCACCCGACTTTCTCAGATTATGGCCCTGACGCGGCCCTTTCACGAGGGCTATCGGGGCATTTTGACCATGTAGTGGAGCATATCCATGGCCGTTCCGAAACGAAAAACCTCTCCGTCCAAGCGCGGCATGCGCCGCTCGGCCGACGCTCTCAAGGCCCCGACCTATGTCGAGGACAAGAATTCCGGCGAAATGCGCCGCCCGCACCACATCGACCTGAAGACCGGCATGTATCGCGGCCGCCAGGTTTTGACGCCCAAGGAAAGCTGAGACCAGCTTTTCGAAGGTCGAATACCCAAAAGACCGGCCATTGGCCGGTCTTTTTGCGTTTGATGGCCGCCTGGCTGCTTTGCGCCGTTCTCTATGCCAAAGGCCGAACCGTCGCTGGCGATACACGCAGCCGTCGCGGTGCTGTATTGCGTTGCGTCGCCGCGATTGCGGCTGAAGCACGTGCCTGCACCGTTGGTGGGGCGACAGAGGAAACCGCATGACCAAGCTCACCACAGCGCCGCGCGATGTGTTTCAGACCTTCGTGAATTTCCCGCTGGTCGAGGATATCGATGCGCTGAAGGCCGATGTCGCCATCATCGGCATGCCTTACGGCAGTCCCTACACGATCGACGAGCTGATCAACGACTAGACCAACGCGCCGACCGCGGTGCGGCGCGCCTCGCAGCGCATCAGTCTCGGGCTCGACCGTTATGATTTCGACATTGGCGGGACCCTGTTCGACGGACAGGACGTCAAGGTGGTCGATGTCGGCGATGTCCCCGGCGATGCCGCCGGCGGCCACTACGGGCTGGCCGAAGTAGCGATCCGCAAGATCCGCGCCGCCGGCGCCTTGCCGATCACCATTGGCGGCGATCACGGCATTCCGATCCCGATCTTCCGCGCGTTTGACGGCGAAGGGCCGATCACCCTGGTGCAGATCGACGCCCATCTCGACTGGCGCGACAACGTCAACGGCGTCAGGCTATTCCAGCCCGATCCGCCGCGCCTCGGAGATGGCGCATATCGCCGAGATTTTCCAGCTCGGCATCCGTGGCCAGGGCAGCGCCCGCGTCGAGGAGGTGGAGGCGGCCCGCGCCTATGGCTCCAACATAATCACTGCCAATGAATGGCAGGACATCGGCACGGCGGCGCTGCTCAAGCGCATCCCGGATGGCGGCCGCTACTACCTGACCATCGACGCCGACGGCCTCGATCCCGCGGTGATGCCGGCAGTCGAAGGGCCGGCACCTGGCGGCATCAGCTACCGGCAGACGATCGAGCTGATCAAGGGGCTGTTCGCCAAGGGGCGCGTGGTCGGCATGGACATTGTCGAGATCGCACCGGCGCGCGACGTCAACGAGATCACATCATTGACCGCCGGCATCATCATCCTCAATGCCATCGGCGCTGCCGTACGCACCGGCCAGTTCAGGCGCTGAGCCGGGTGACACGGTTGTTGCACCCGGTCTTCGACCGTGTTCATGGCTGTTAGCGAAAAATCTTGACGGCGTGCTTGCGGGGCATTCTACAGAAGGTGCCCCCATTGTTTACGCAATTCCGGACCGCTCACACTTTCCTGGAATTGCTAGAGGAGACGCCTGATGTTCGGTGCCATCCCGCTGCTGATCGTGCCCTTCGTGGCCTACAATCTCGGACTCCTCGGAATATTCGGCAGCGGCGACGATCCGTGGGCCACCGAAATCTTCTCATTCCGCATGATGTCTGGCGGGGTGTTTTCGATGACGCTCGGCGACCTGATGGTGGTGATCGGGCTGATGTTCCTGTTCCTCGAAATGGTGAAATCGGTGCGCACCACGAACGCCTCGATCATGGACCATCTGTTGTCGACGCTGGTCTTCGTGGCGTTCCTGGTCGAATTCCTGCTGGTGAAGGGCGCGGCGCACTCCGTCTTCTTCACGCTGATGGTGATCGCCCTGTTCGACGTGCTGGCCGGTTTCTCGGTCTCGATGCGGTCGGCGAGCCGGGATATCAACCTGAACTAGCCGAAGCCTTAGCCCGGATCGGCGGTGAAGCCGGCGGCTTCGATGCCGGCGATGGCGGCGGCTTCGTCATTGTCCGACGTATCGCCCGATATGCCGACGGCGCCGATGACGGCGCCTGACTTGTCGCGGATCAGCACGCCGCCGACGACCGGCAGGACGCGCCCACCCGAGACGTCGGAAATGCCGGCAACGAGATGCGGCCGCTCCTTGGCGAAGGCCTCGACGCGGCGCGAGCCCATGCCGATGGCGAGCGCGCCATAGGCCTTGCCGGCCGACATTTGCGGGCGCAGGAACGAGGCGCCGTCCTGACGCTGGAAGGCGACGAGATGAGCGCCGGCATCGAGCACGGAGACGCCGAGCGGCTTCAGCTTCAGTTCAGCGCCCTTGGCGAAAGCGGTGTCGATGATGTGCTTGGCCTTTTCGAGGGTCAGTGCGGTCATGGCTGTCTCCTGTTCAAAACGCGTCAATCATCGGCCTGACACGCGAGATGCGAAATCCCGGTTGCGGTTGAAATTGCTTCGCGTGGGAAAGCGGAATGGCAGGCGGTCATAGCGGCGTGCCGTTGACCGGCATCCGGCCGATATGCTCGGCCGCTAGTCTGCCATCGACCATGGGAATCGTCAGGCGATTTTTTTCTTGGCCCGCGCGGGCTTCTTGACCGGGGCGGCGGGTGCGTTGGCGAGGTCTTCGGCTTCCTTGGCGAGGCGCAATGCCCGCAGCTTGTTGGTCTTGGCCTGGCGGGCGTCGGCCTCGGCGACATACTCCGCCATCGCCTTTTGCCGCACCGTGGCTGCCTCTTCCTGCTTCTTGAAACGCATATCTGCCCGGGCGCGGGCAGTATCCTTAGAGTTCTCAACCAAGAGCGTTATCCAATCCCATAAATTATGTTTTTCAGCCCCTTGATAGCAGAGCCGCCCTATAAATGGGAAAATAAGTTGGTCAGGAGGCGGCGGCCTAGAGCCGGATGACTTCAGGTCGAATCGACCTGAAGTCATCCGCCTCTAAATTAAAGAAGTAGAGCATGATGTCGTCCGAAAACCGCTTCACACTTTTCGGCATCATGCTCTAGGCGGCGCTCGACGCCTTGCGAGCAACCACCGCCTCATATCCGGCCTGCAATGTGGCGCGGACGGAAGGCCGCCCCGGCGCTGCAACTGGCGTACCCAGATGCTCGTGGCGCAGCTCGTCCATGAACTGATCCCACATCGCCGGCCCGCCTTTTTCCAGGAGCTCGGCGCGGATCGAAAGTTCTTCGCTGACCGGCAGCCAGACGCGCCCCCAGGCGCCGAGATGGGCCATGATCGGCACCAGCGTGATGGCCATTTCGGTCAGGCTGTAGATCGCCTTCTGCTTGTGCGAGGGGTCGTCGGCCTTGGTCAGCATGCCGAGTTCCATCAGCCGCTTCAGCCGGTCGGCCAGGATGTTGGAAGCGATGCCCTCGATCGAGCCGTTGAGCAGCTCGCGAAAGTGGCGTTTGCCGCCAAAAATCATGTCGCGCAGGATGATCAGGCTCCAGCGGTCGCCGAATACCTCCAGCGACAAATTGATAGGGCATCCCGAACGGTGTTCGGTTTTCATCCGACTCTCCCCAAAAAACTGGTTGCATTATCGTATCAGTTTTATTATCGTGCAACCGATTGCAAAATGCAATCAGTTTGAAGCTTAAGCGACGAGACTCCCATAACAAAGGCCGCAGCACCCGAAATCGTCTCCCAGACGTTTGGCGATCCCCGGGATCCAGCCATGCTGCTGATCATGGGCGCCATGGCCTCGATGCTGTGGTGGCCGGAGGCGCTTTGCAAAAAACTTGCCGGCGAAGGTCGTTTCGTGATCCGCTACGACAACCGCGACACCGGCCTGTCGACCAAATATGCGCCGGGTGAACCGCCCTACACGTTCGACGACATGGCGGACGATGCCGTCGGCGTCCTCGACAGCCATGGTATCGGGAAGGCGCACGTGGTCGGGATGTCGATGGGCGGCATGATCGCGCAACGACTGGTGTTGAAACATCCCTCGCGTGTCATCTCGCTGACGGTGATCAGCAGTTCGCCGGTGGGCATCGACACATCGCATCTGCCGGGGACGACCGAGGCCTATATGGAGCACTCGGCCGACGGCGCCAAGGTCGACTGGTCGGACCGCGACCAGGTGATCGACTTCGTCGTCAAGGACGCCCAGGCCATCGCAAGCACCGCGCATCCGTTCGACGAGAAGGCGATGCGGGCGTTCATTGAACGGGACTATGACCGATCCGGCGGCTTTTTGAGCGCGACCAACCATTTCATGCTGAAAGGCGGCGAGGATATGAAAAGGCGCCTGCACGAGATCAAGGCCCCGCTGCTCGTCATCCACGGGACATCGGATCCGATCTTTCCAGTTGAGCATGGCGCGGCCCTTGCCGATGCCATCGCCGGCGCACGGCTTGTCCGCATCGAAGGCGGTGGCCACGAACTGCATCCCCAGGATTGGGGCACGATTGCCGCAGCTATCATTGCCCATACCAAGCCCTGACAGAGGCTTGACAGGCTCCCCTGCGGAAATAGCCAGGTGACATTTCGGTGTTGTCAGGCAGTGTCAACGAATTCGAAAACAAGCGAGCAAAGCATGTCCCTGACGTTCCATTTCCATCCGCTGGCATCGTTCTGCTGGAAACCGCTGATTGCGTTTTACGAGAACGACACGCCCTTCACCCCGGTCATCGTCGATCTCGGCAACGAGCAGTCGCGCGCGGCGTTCCGGAAGGTGTCGCCGACCGGCAAGATGCCGGCGCTGCGTGACGAAGCGCGCAAGCGCACCGTGCTGGAATCGACCATCGTCATCGAATATCTCGCCGCGCACTATCCAGGTCCGGTCGAGCTCATCCCCACAGACATCGATCTGGCGCTGGCCGTCCGCCAAGCCGACCGTTTCTATGATTTCTACGTCCAGGCGCCGATGCAAAAGATCGTCGGCGACAGGCTGCGGCCGCAGGACAAGACCGATCCGTTCGGGGTCGAGGACGCGCGCGCGCAACTGCGCAACGCCTACGCGATCGTCGAGGAGGAGATGCGCTCGAAAATCTGGGCGGCCGGCCATAGCTTCACCATGGCCGACTGTGCGGCCTCGCCGGCACTCTTCTACGCCAACAAGGTCGAGCCGTTCGGCGACAGCTATCCCGCCGTGAAACGCTATCATGATCGCCTGCTCAAGCGGCCCTCTTTCGCCAGGGTGGTCGAGGAGGCGCAGCCCTACTTCAAATTCTTCCCCTACAATAACGGCTGATCTGCACGATCTCGCCTAGGGTGCGATCAACTTCTCGCGCCCTTCCGGCTCCACCATCTTGAGCCGGGTTTCGGGTCCGTCGGCTTCGAGGATCGCCGCCAACGAAGCTCAGCCCGGCGCTGGCGGTCGAGGCGGCGATCTTGACCGAGGGCTGGCCGTTTTCGGGGATCAGCCGGAACAGCACGGTCTCGGCCTCGCCTGCCGTCGCCGGCAGGATCGAAATGCTGGAGCGCAGCCGGCCTTCGCTGTCGACGATTTCAAGACCGCTGCCGCGCAAGATGCCGGTGCCGTCTCGCGCTTTGGCCGGGAGAATCTGCATCAAACCGGTGGCGGCGACCAAAACCAGATTAACCGCAGTCACGGCGCCAAGAAGCGTTTCGCGTCGCATCGGTGGTCCTCCTGTCGTAAGGCAAGGGGGCAAGGACCGGCTGTATTTTCCGCGTCGCGCCCAGCCTATGCTTCCCAGAACTGGTCTAGCCAAATATTGAGCTTGAGGAAGCCGGCACTGCTGACCGTATAGACCCGCCTCGTGCCTTCGGCCTTGGCCTGAACCAGACCGGCGTCCAGCAACACTTTCAAATGCTGGGACACGGCCGGGCGAGAGACTGGCAGGCCCGAAGCCAGTTCGTTGACGGTTTTCGGGCCGCGCCGGAGCTCTTCCAGGAGATAGCGCCGGTTGGGATCGGCAATCGCCATGAAGGCGTCAGAAAAGATCATGCCTATACTTGTGGGGCAAAGCTTTTCAAATCTCAACCGTCAGCTTCCGCTTTTCTGAGCCGCAATGCTTCAGGGGTGACCGAGCGATCGGCCGGCTGGGTCTTGAATGCGTCGCGGTCTTCGATCGGCACCGGCGCGCGGCGGCTGATGCGCAGCAGCGTGTAGGCGGCGAGGCTGAGATGCGCCAACGCGGTGGCCAGGAAAAGGCCTTCGGGGCGGAACCAGCCCATCAGGGCGGCGGCCAGCAAGGGCCCGATCATGGTGCCGAACCCGTACAGAAGCAGCAGGCCGCCGGAGACCTTGACGAAATCCTCGGCGCGCGCGTGGTCGTTGGCATGCGCCACGGCGATCGAATAGAGCGTGTAGGCAAAGGCGCCATAGGCGGCGGTGAAGACGATGACGAACAGGGAGGAGCGCGGTTCCAACAGGAAGATCAGGATGGCGAACAGTGCGGCGCCGAAGGCGGCGCCCGCCAGCACGAAACGACGGTCGGTCTTGTCGGAGAGGCGCCCGGCCGGAAGCTGCATGGCGGCACCGGCAACAACGACAAGGCTCATCATCAGCGCGATCTCGGCGGTGGAAATGCCGATG
The DNA here is from genome assembly GCF_016836705.1 of Mesorhizobium caraganae. Classification (GTDB taxonomy): domain Bacteria; phylum Pseudomonadota; class Alphaproteobacteria; order Rhizobiales; family Rhizobiaceae; genus Mesorhizobium; species Mesorhizobium caraganae. The sequence goes on from NZ_JAFCGY010000016.1 coordinate 48,548, forward strand.
CGGGCGCCATAGACGGCGCCCAGCGTGCCCCAGGCGCCGTTGGCAATGCCGACCAGAAGGCAGGCGATCGCCGACACCGGCGAGTTGGCATAAAGCCCTTTGACGTCGAGCTTGACGTCCTGCAACGGCTTGGGAGACGAGGCCGACGACACCGCGGTCGGGATCAGCGACAGGCAGAACAAGATGCCGGTGATCATGAACAGCGATGCCGATCTGACGTCGCCGCCGGCAACGATCATCTGGCCGCCCATGATCGAGGCATAGGTAACCATCATGTAGAGGCCGAAGACGGTGCCGCGGTTCTCGTTGGTGGCCTTTTCGTTGAGCCAGCTTTCGATGACCATGAAGGCGCCGGCCATGGTAAAGCCGGTGAAGGCGCGCAGCAGGATCCAGACATATTCGTCGATGATCAGGCCGGTGAGCAGGGCGACGATCGCGCCCGACGCGGCAAAGGCGCCGAAGGCCCTGACATGGCCGGCGCGGCGCACCAGGCGCGGTGCGAAGAAGCAGCCGGTGACGAAGCCGCCGGCCCAGGCGGTGCCCATCAGGCCGAGCGATGCCGTCGAAAACCCTTCGATCTGGCCACGCAGCGGCAACAGCAGGCCGTGCAATCCCGAAGCCGCGAGCAGGAAAGCAGTGCCGCGAAGCAGCGAGAGGATCGGTCTGTAACTTGCAAACATTGTTTGATCCGGCTGGAGGGGCATGTCAGTTCTGAAGACGGGAGCAGCTCTGAAGACAGGCGCATTCGGGCTTTTCGGCGGCGGATGCTCCGACGCCGAAACCAACGCGAAAATTAGCCGCGGCGAAACAGGGCTTCGGCCGCCGATTTGGTGCTGCCCTTGGTCTGCAATTCGGCTTCCAGCCGGGCGATCTCGTCGCGCAGGATGCCGATCCGCTCGGTCAGGTCACCGACCGACAGCAGCGACAGATCCTGTCCGATTTCATGCGGCCTGGATTTCTTTTTGGGTTCGTCGTCGAAGATCGCCATCGTCGCTCCTCCCTGATTCAGCATTTGCCTGATCCGGCAATCAGCATACATAGGGCAGGGGTGCTGATGCAAACAGCCGGCGACAGACCGGCAGGATCGGGACGGAAAACTTCATGGCGAGCGGACATAAAATTCCGACCAGGATGACGGCCATTGCAATTTCGCAACCGGGCGGACCGCGGGTGCTGAAACCGGAAACGCGCGACGTGCCGGTGCCCGATCCCGGCGAAATCCTGATCCGGGTGCGTGCGGCCGGCGTCAACCGACCCGACGTGCAGCAGCGCAAGGGCGCCTATCCGCCACCGCCCGGCGCTTCGGACCTGCCCGGCCTCGAGGCATCGGGCGAAGTGGCAGCACTTGGCGACGAGATATCGCGCTGGCGCCTCGGCGACCGGGTCTGCGCGCTGACGCCGGGCGGCGGCTATGCCGAATACGTCAAGGTTCATTCCGGCAGCGTGCTGCCGTTGCCCGCCGGCTTCACCCATACGGAAGCGGCCGCGGTGCCGGAGAACTATTTCACCGTCTGGCACAATGTGTTCGAGCGCGGCGGCCTGAAGAAAGGCGAGACGCTGCTCGTCCATGGCGGCTCGTCCGGCATCGGCACCACGGCGATCCAGCTGGCATCGGCCTTCGGCGCCTATGTCGTCACCACCGCCGGCAGCAAGGAGAAGTGCGACGCCTGTCTGAAGCTCGGCGCCGACCGGGCGATCAACTACCGCGAGGAGGATTTTGTCGCCGCGGTCAAGGACGCCACCGGCGGCAAGGGCGCCGACGTCATTCTCGACATGGTCGGCGGCGATTACGTCCAGCGCAACTATGAGGCGGCGGCAGTCGAGGGCAGGATTGTCCAGATCGCCGTCCAGGCCGGCGCGGTGGCGAGCGCCGATTTTTCAAAAATCATGGTCAAGCGGCTGACCCATACCGGCTCGACGCTGCGGCCCCGCACGGTCGAGTTCAAGGCAGCGATCGCTGCGGCGCTGGAAGCGCAGGTGTGGCCGCTGCTCAGCACACGCAAAGTGTCGCCGGTCATGGACATGATCTTCCCGCTGGCCGATGCCTGGCGTGCGCATGAGCGCATGGAAGAGGGAGAGCATATAGGCAAGATCGTTCTCGACGTCGGCTAGGACGGACGTACCGGTATTCAGGTGAGGCCGGCCTGCAAACGGCGGCTGCCTGCGCTTCCGGCCTTCCTGGGGCGTGCAATCGCTACCAGCAATATGAACAGAGGCTTAATGGTGCAATGCAGCATTTGCATTGCGGCTATGCAAAGACGTCTGTTCAATTTGTGGGCAGCACTGCCTATCTAAGCGTCATCGAAACGATTTGATCCAACAACTGGAGGAATACCGTGAACCCGATCCGCGCTTTCCGTAACTGGCGTATGTACAACGAAACCGTGCGCGAGCTGAACAAGCTCAACGCCCGTCAGCTCAGCGACCTCGGCATCAGCCGCGGCGACATCGAGCGGATTGCCCGCAAGGCCATCTAATTCGGAGCATGGCCGGCCGTAAGGCCTGGCCATGTGCTGGAAGCAAGAGCCGCAGCAGACGTTTACCGTCGCCGGTTCCGAGCCCGCTGGACCCTGTCCGGCGGGTTTTGTCGTTTTGGACCCTCTTTTTATGACTCGGCATCAACGAGCGCCGAGGCCGAGGCTTTTCCGGTCTCCACGCAGTCTGGGTCCGGCGGGCACCTTGCGCCAAAAACATTGCGAAACGGCGGCGGAGCGGTTATACAGGCCGCGAATTTCCCATTTTGGTGGCTCTAAACCACCGCCCGCGCGGGAACGCGGGCGAACGAGAAGGATTTTGAAAATGGCCAATACGCTGCTGATGCCCAAGGCGACCGCCGTCTGGCTGGTCGACAACACCGCGCTCTCCTTCGAACAGATCGCGCAGTTCTGCGGACTGCATCCGCTCGAGGTCAAGGCGATCGCCGACGGCGAATCGGCGCAAGGCATCAAGGGCATGGACCCGATCATGACGGGACAGCTGACCCGCGACGAGATCGCGCGCGCCGAGAAGGATCCGAACCAGCGCCTGAAACTGTCCGACCCCAAGGTGCGGGTGCCGGAATCCAAGCGCAAAGGTCCGCGCTACACCCCGCTGTCGAAGCGCCAGGACCGGCCCAATGCCATCCTGTGGCTGGTGCGCAACCACCCGGAATTGAAGGACGCGCAGATTTCCCGCCTGGTCGGTACGACCAAGTCGACGATCGAACAGATCCGCGAGCGCAAGCACTGGAACTCGGCCAATCTGCAGCCGATGGATCCGGTGACGCTGGGTCTCGCCTCGCAGATCGACCTCGACATGGAAGTCAACCGCGCCTCGCGCGGCCGCGAACAGGCGCAGCCGGTCGGTGACACGCTGCTGCCGGCGGCCCTGACCGAGCGGCTGGTGCCGGCGCCGGAGAAGCCGAAGGATGAGGATGCCGAGCTCGACGCCAATGCCGTGTTCGCCAAGCTCTCGGCGCTGAAGTCCAAGAACGGCGACACCAACGACGACGAGTAGGGTTCGCGACGAGTAAGGTTCCCATGCCAATAAAAAAGCCCGCTTCGCGCGGGCTTTTTGCTGGTGGCTGCCGTTAGCTCAGCTGCGCGCCGCCCGATCCGGCGTCATGCCGTAATCCTCGGAGCGTTCGACCGCGCGGTAGAAATCGGCAAGCTGCTTGCCGCGCTCCGGCTTGAAGATACGGCCGGCGATGACCACGGAGCCGATGCGGTCGATGCGGAAGGCGCGGAAATCGTCGCGCATCTCGCACCAGGCGACCAGTGTCCATACCTTGCCCCAGAACCACAGGCCGAGCGGACGGATATCGCGCGCGGTGCCGCGACCGGCCTCGTCGCGATAGTCGATGGTCAGCACCTGGCGCTTCTCGACGGCGCGCTCGATCAGGTCGATCGCCTCGCGGGCGGCGTCGCTCACCACCCACATCGGCGTGTGGATCTCGGTGCGGGCGATGCGGTCTTTCTCGGCGTCGGGCAGCACGGCGCCGATCTTGACCAGCGCCTCGTCGGCGGCACGCGCCATGGCCGCACCACCAAAGGCGCGCACCATGCGGGCACCTGCGACCAGCGCGACGATCTCGTCACGCGTGAACATCAGCGGCGGAAGGTCGAAACCCTCCCTCATCATGTAGCCAACGCCCGCCTCGCCGTCGATCGGCACCCCGGTCGACTGCAGGTCGGCAATGTCGCGGTAGATGGTTCGCTCGGAAACCTCGAGCCAGGTGCCGAGCTTCTGGGCGGTGACCAGCCGGCCACCGCGCAGATGCTGCACGATCTGGAAGAGCCTGTCGGCACGGCGCATCGTATGGTCCCTCGGCTGCGTTTCTATGAATGTCGTGGTCCCCAAACCGGTTCCGGGCGACATCCATTATGGTTTCAATCCTTCGCGCTTGCGCTGCGCGGCGACGAATTCCGCGCCGAAGGACAGTTTCTTCGTCGTCGGCGCGTTGGTGTCGAGCACGCGCCAGAACGGCGCAATCGCTGACAATTCCAGGCCGCGCTCGAGATCCTCATTGGCGGCTTCTGCAACAGTGCGCAGATGATAGCCGATGGTGACCGGACATGTCACTTGCACCCCGTGCTCGATGGCGAGAGCGGTGCGCAAGGCGCGGACGTCCATCTCGACGCCGTTGGGTAGGGAGCGGATGAAATCATCGACCTGGCGGGCCGTCGGCACCAGCATCGGCTGACCCTCGACGACGTCACCTATCGTGCGCGGCGTCGGTTTCACGCCATTGATGCCCGGCGTGTTCAGCCTTTCATTCCAGCTTTTCACCATCCATGTCTCCTGACACGTTTATGGCATGGTGCTCCTGACAGCATTCTGTCAGGAGCCTTCAGCATCGTCGGTAGCGAGCACACAAAAAAGGTTTGCGCCAGCCCGGGGCATCGCTGGCCGAGTTTCATGTCAATGATCTGGGCGTTGCAGGGGCCGCATCCAAGCATTGTCATGAAAAAAAGCCTCAGACCTTGCGAATGCGGCTGCGACCCTCATACATATCGGGCCAGCCAATGTCCTTGCGGATGTCCGCCGGCAGGGAGTTCAAGAAGCGCTGGGTACGGACTTCATTGCGCATCGTGCGGATCTTGCCGACGTAGTGCTGTACGCTGTTCAAAATACCAAAGCTGTTCATGACCGTCTCCTCTTCTCTGATGGAGACACTATCGCACACCCCTCCTGACAGCAGTCTGTCAGGAGCCTGTCAGGTCGCTGAAGAAAGCTGCGAGGTGCGTTGCGGGCGGCTCGGAAAAGAGCCTTTTGTCAGGAATGGCCGGATTGGCGGAGACCATGCAAGAAGCGCTTTGACAGCCGTCCGTGATGCTGGTCAAAGGCAGCATGTCGAAACTGCTCGCCCTTGTCATCATCGGCATGATGGCCATCCAGCTGATCAAGCCGCTCGGCTGGCCTGGCTTGAGGCGGCGCGGCGATTTCTGGAAGCTGGCTCTGCTCGCCATGGCGGCCATCGCGCTGGCCGGCGCGCTGGGGCACTGGACATAGCACAGCGTCTGTCGCGCCCCCTTGCCGCAGCAGGCAGGCTGCTGTGTCAGGTCGGATCGACCGTTCCCATGGCGATCATGCGAATTGCGGTGAGGCTGGGGACGAAGAAGTAATCGCCACCGCGCGTCGTCACGAATTCAGGCAGGTTCGCCGCGATGAAGGGCGTGGCGTTGGCCGGTCCAGCCGGAATGACGTGCTTGCTGGATTCGGCCCGGTTGCCGGTCAGCGGGCAGGTGTCATTGCCGGCTTCGAAATCCAGGCCGTAGCTCATCCATTGCTGCTGGATGAATTCGAACTGCCGGAAAATGCTTGAACAGATCGCCATCATGATGACGCCCTGTTCGCCGTCGGGATCGGCATAGGGCAGCCCGCGGCGCAGGATGCGGCGGCGGTTGGTGAGCGTGCTTGCCCCATGCGTCTCGCTCAGCAGCGGATCGAGCATGTCGCGCGGATTGGCGCGGCGTATATGGGCGCCGAACGGGCATTTGGCGCCGTCTGGGTCATCGCCGTAACGGAAGCCGGTGAGCAGCTGGGCAAACGCCGCCAGCCGCTCCTGGTGCCTGGCGTCGTCGCGCGGCTTGCGCAGCGCGGGGTCGATGCAATCGGCCCATTCGGTCATCAAGCGCTGGTGATCGGCCCAGCTCGGCGCGGCCAGCAGCGGAATGCCGGACCGCCAGCGGCCGACCAGCTTGGCCGAGACGGTCTCATAGGCCTCCACGTCGTCGGCGATGCCGGTAACCTGCTTCCACAGGGCCGCCTGCCGCCGCATCTCGGCCTTGAACCCAGGCACGTCCTGGCGCAGCTTGCGCCAGACCATGAAGGTGCCGTTGCGGGCAAAGCCGGGCGGCTGCGTGGCGACCGGAAATTCCTGGCCCTCGTCGACCTGGCCGAGGATGAACTCGCCGGTCTCGAGTGCTTTCCAACTGGTCTTGGGATCGTAGGGGCCTTCAGCGATCTTGCCAGCGCCGATGACGGCGCGCGCCTCTGCGTCGGCCTGGAACTGGCCGCGAAAGACCGGATCGCTGATGCCGTCGGTGAAGCCGAAGGGCTCTTTCGGCTGCGGGATCATCGTGCCGTCAGGACCGGGTTCCATCAGCGCGGCGGAATCCTGCCAAAGGCCTTGTCCGTCAGCTCCGTGCCCTGCGAGAAGGGCAACGCCACCATTGGATTTTGCCGCAAGCTCCTGCAGCCATGCGGTCCATAGCCCGAGTTCAGGCAGCGGCGTGCCGTCGGGATTGGCGCCGACATTGAGCGACACCCAGACATGAACCGGGCGAACGCTGCCGTCGAGATGCGCGTGCCACACGGGGTCCCAATGCCTTGGCGCGCTGCCTTCGACATCGCCGAGGATGTCGGAGCGGCAGCCCATGCCGTCGATGAACTCGTCGGGCAACAGTCGCAGCGTGCGGGTCGGCAGATCGAGTGCGCGCAGGCCGAGAAAGGTGAAGCCGATGTTGAGCGTGATCGGCGGCTTGCGCAGCAGTGTGGGTCCGGCGCCGCCAGCCTCGGACTTTCCCCATGGCTCGGCCGTGGTGATGCGCGGCCGGATGCCTTGCACAAACAGCCGGCCGGCGGCAGCATCGGCGATGGTGAAAAACAGGTGCCGGCTGTGCGGAAAGCCAAAACGGCCATAGGGGCGATGGATGTTGCCCTGGATGTCGGGAAGGTCGAGTTCGATCATCGCGCCCACTCCGCCGCCGGCGCCCGGATTTCACCGGCCTGCTGTGTTGGTTCCGCCGGATCGTCCGGCTTTACGGCGCCGAGAAAGGCACCGAAGCGGGCGTGAAGTGCTGTGTCGTCAAGGCCCTGCGCCTCGATGGCGAAACGGGTGAAATGCTGCTGGATGAACAGCGACTTCAGGACCGAAGGCAGGTCGGCGCCAGGTGCGGTTGGAAAGGGCGTCATGCCCAGGCGGAAGACCTTGCGATACAGCTCCCAGGCCATGAGCAACGTCAGGACGGCCAGCAGCAAAACCACGGCGACGCCCCATGTGGCTGCCGTCGCGATCCATTGCGCAAAAGCGTTGTGCACGCCAAAGACAGCGAAGACGCCGTGCAGGAGCAGGACCGCAAGCCAGATTAGTATCGCCCCAGCGGCAGCGATGCCAACCGGCTTGAGCGCGCCGATTTCCAGTGTCTTGTCTTTGACGTCGAGGCCGTCCGGCCAGTAGTCGTTGAACGGCATCGTCGTCTCGATCTGGCAGCGTTTGATATAGGCGTGAAACCCGTCCGCGGAATCGATGCCGTCGAAGCCGACGCAATGGCCGAAGATGATCACCAGATCGCGTTTCATCGTCGCCCACAATTGATCGGTGTAGGCGCGTAGAGCATCGCCTTCGGCCTGTGCGTCGATATCGGCCGCGAACAGCAGAAAAGGCGTACCCAGCCGATCTACGGGCTGCGGCGCCAGCGGATTGACGGCGCGCACGGCGCTGACCAGCGCATCGCTCGAAATGCGCCCGTTGAAGGCTGGTCCATGGATGATGACGAACCTGGCGAGGTGGTTCAAAGTGTTGAGTGAGAAGGGCGAGGGCCGCGCATTGGCCGGCGATTCCGCCGTTTGCTTGCCGGTGGCCAGCAACGCCAGCTTCTGCGCCAGCAGTTGACGGTGCGAGCGCGAACGGCCGATCTCGTCGGGGTCGATCATGATGTCGACCCGGATCGGGGCGAGGACCGTCAGGAAATAGTGGCCACCGTCAAGGTTTGGCATTGGCCGCCCCACGCTTCTTTTCGAGCATGTCGATGAATTCGTTCCGCGCCTTGTCGGCCTTGCGTGTCGCCACCGAGGCGATCGGGGCAAAGCCCGGCGACGCCAGCGAATTGGCCACCTTCACAAGCGCTTCCCTGTAGGCCAGCGCAAAGGCCTTCGGGTCGCTGCTGGCGTGGATCCTGGCGAGCATCAGCACCTCGTTTCGGACACGCAGCGCTGCCTTGATGTCGCGCTGTGCTGCCCCGGGCGTGGCGTTGTAATAGTAGTTGGTATGGATCTGGTTGGCGCCGATATAGTCCTTGAAACTCGAGATCGGGATCGAGTGCGGATATTTGGTGCTGGCATACCAGAACATGTCCAGGCCGCTCGGGATGCCGTCGGCGAAGGCGTCGATATACTGATCCCAGGTGCCGTTGAAATTGGACAGGAACAGCATGTAGTCGTTCTGGATGGCCTGCTTGCCCTGGCCGAGATCAGGCCATTGGTCGCGCCGGATGATCACCCAACGCGCGAAGTGAATGAGCTTCAGCCCAAGCAAGCCCGACAGCTGCGCAGGCCCGGCGCGCGCCACCATGAAAATCAGGTGCTGGATCCATGTCCGCCAAGGCCGCATTGGCGTCAGCACATTCATTGCATATGCTTTGCCGGCAATGTTCGACATGCCACCCCGCACCCCTGGCCCAATGGCAGAATGACCCAGCAGTCCTGAATCCGCAAGATGGCATTGCAGAAGTAACGTCGGGCTGGCGCATTCATGTTGTTTTGACTTGGAGTACTCTTCCTCCAATCCACTGGAGGGGTGCGGAAATCAACAGTATTTCGAAAATAATCGATCCAATTCTCCGAAACCGGCTAGCCCGAACCCGTACCCGATCTGGTCAATCGGCGAGGACCTGCCCAACCAGGTGTTCGGCCCAGGCCCGATACCCGGCTTCCGAGGCATGAAAACCGTCGGAAGCAAAACCCTCTTCGGGATTGATGATCGGCAGGCGCGGCGCGGGTACGGCGCCGCGCTCGAAACAAAGACGCTTGCCCATGCGGTTCATTGCGGTGGCGCGGATCTCGAGGATTTTGCCGAGCAGCGGCGGCATGGCCGGCGCACGGGTGAACTCCAGCACCGGCGACCAGACGACACGCGCCTCCGGCCATTTGGCCCGAAGTGCGTAGAGCAGGCCGCCGAACTCTTTCTTGAAGCGCGGCACCGAGTGGAAATTCTTGGTGTCGTTGGTGCCAATGGCGAGCACAATATGCGTCCATGGATCGGCCGACAGATTGGGCAGCACATGGTCGCGGATCTGCCCCGACGTTGCCGAGTTGAAACCGGCGGCGCGCCAGCGCACGGCGTTGCCGGTGCGTTGCGCGATCATGACGGCAAGCTGCGCGGCCAGCCCGTGCTCGGAATTGCCGATGCCGACCGAGGCGGCCGAGGAATCGCCCAGCACCAGCAGCGAGATTGCCGGCGCCCTGCCCGATATCTCGTGCATCACCGGTCCTTGCGCCGGCAACATGCGGGTGGTGCGGCGGCGCACGCCGAGCCCCTGCCAGACATAGACGGGGTAGGCGAGCCAGGTGAGGAGGGCCGGGAAGCGCATGGCGATACCGTTATAGATTGGCGGCAGGCTTAGCGCATGTTCGGGCTGAGGTGAACGCCTTCAATCGTCGCAGCAGTTCGGCTTGTCCGCGTGCCTGTCCTGATATTCGTCATGCAGCCGCACCCAGTCCATCAGGTTTTGATAGGGGCCATTTTCGTCGCGGCCTTTCGGCGTCATGTCGAGATAATCGTAAGTGCCGATCTGAGCCTCGCCGCCGCGGGCGCGCGACGTGAAGGTGAGGAAGATGTCGCCGTTCTCGTCCTTGCAGAAAACGCTGGTGCCGGGAAGATCCTTCGATGTCCGTGGACGTGTCTCGAAATTGTAGGTGGTGTCGCCGGCCGCGATCTGCTTGTCGGTGAACGAGACCTGCATGTCGAAATTGAAATCCGAGGCGTAGGACGACACCCAGTCGAATTTCCAGCCCATGCGCTGCTTGTAAGGCAACAGCTCCGCCAGTGGCGCGCGCGCAACCACGACCAGAGACACGTCGTGATGCCTCAGATGCTGGTTGGCGCCGTCTATATGGTCGGCAAGGAACGAACAGCCTTCGCAGCGATGATCCGACCCTGGCGTCATCATGAAGTGATAGACGATGAGCTGGCTGCGGTTGGCGAACAGCTCCGCCAGGTTCTTCGGGCCTTGCTCTGTCTCGAAGACGTAATCTTTCCGGATCTTCAGCCAAGGCAATTCACGCCGCTCGGCGGCGATGCGCTCGCGAAACCGCGTCAGTTCCTTCTCGCGCGCCAGATGCGCCTTGTGCGCCTGGAACCAGTCTTCGCGCGAAACCACCTTGTTGCTAGGCATGAACTTCTCCCTGTCTGTCATCCCAAGGACGTTCGGAATGGGCAGGAACCGACATCGCCGTCAACTTTTGCCGAAGGGGAGATAAGGATGGACAAGCTTCATCCCAAGCCCGTTCGCCATAAACAAAAACCCGGGCGCATCGGCCCGGGTTTGTATGACAACGGGAGGACTGCGCTCAGGCAGCCTGTTCGAGGCTCGCCTTCCATTTCCCCAGCGCAGCCAGATGGTTCATATGGGCGCGATGGGTGAAGGCGGCCTGGCCGGCTGCGACGTTCGATGCCTTGCCGCTCCAGGCCTTTTGCGGGGCCGCCTGCAGGGCACGGCCGTAGGAGAAGGTCAGCTTCCACGGATGCGGGCCGATGGCGTTGATGGCGTTTAGGTTGGCGGTCGCTTCCTCGTCCGACTGTCCGCCCGACAGAAAGGCGATGCCGGGCACCGCAACCGGCACGGTTTCGCGGAAAAGCTTGATCGTCTTCTCTGCGATCTCCTCGGGGCTGTTCGTCTTGCCGGATTTCTTGCCGGCAATGACCATGTTCGGCTTCACGATAGTGCCTTCGAGCACGACGCGCGCCGCATGAAGCTCGTCATAGAGCTTGATCAGCGTCGCCTTCGAGACCGCGTAGCAGGTGTCGATGTCGTGGGCGCCGTCCATCAGCACTTCCGGTTCGACGATCGGCACGATGCCGGCTTCCTGGCAAAGAGCGGCATAACGGGCCAGCGCATGGGCATTGGAGGCGATCGAATTGGCCGAAGGCACGCCCTTGCCGGTGTCGATGTCGATCACCGCGCGCCATTTGGCGAAGCGAGCGCCGAGCTTGTAATAATCGGCAAGGCGTTCGCGCAGGCCGTCAAGGCCTTCGGTGATGGTATCGCCCGGGAAGCCGGCCAGCGGCTTGGCGCCGGTGTCGACCTTGATGCCGGGAATCGCGCCCGATGCCTTGATGACATCGACCAGCGGCGTGCCGTCGGCGGCCGTCTGGCGGATGGTTTCGTCATAGAGGATGACGCCGGAAATGTATTTGGTCATCGCGTCCTTGGCGCGAAACATCATCTCGCGGTAGTCGCGGCGGGTGTCGGCGGTCGATTCGACGCCGATGACGTCGAAGCGCTTCTTGATGGTACCGGAGCTTTCATCGGCGGCCAGCAGGCCCTTGCCACCGCCCACGATCGCGGCGGCAATGTCTTCGAGACGTTCGCTCATTTTGCTTCTCCTGAAGGGGTCTGTTCCGCGCTTAACGGAAGTCTACCGCCAAAGGAATGGCATCGGAAAGCTCGAATCGATTGAAAGTTCCTGGCGTCCGTTTTTGCGCCACCGATCCGGTCAGGCCTGTTTCCTCAGCACGTCGACGCCTGGCAGCGGCTTGCCTTCCATCCATTCCAGGAAGGCGCCGCCGGCGGTCGAGACATAGGTGAAGTCGTCGGCGACGCCGGCATGGTTGAGTGCGGCCACCGTATCGCCGCCACCGGCGACCGAGACCAGCTTGCCGGCCGCGGTGCGGGCCGCCGCATGCTTTGCCGCTGCCACCGTCGCATGGTCGAAGGGTTCGATCTCAAAGGCGCCGAGCGGGCCGTTCCAGACCAGCGTCGCGGCGCGGTCGATCCATTCGCCGATCGCCTTCACGGTCTTTTCGCCGACATCGAGGATCATGCCGTCGGCCGGCACGTCCGAGATGGCGACGGTCTCGCAGGCCGCGCCCGCCTTGAATTCCTTGGCGACGACGCCGTCGACCGGCAGGATGATGGCGCAGCCGGCTTCGGCAGCCTCGATCATGATCTGCTTGGCGGTCGGGGCAAGGTCGTGCTCGCACAGCGACTTGCCGACAGCGGTGCCGCGCGCGGCGAGGAAGGTGTTGGCCATGCCGCCGCCGATCACCAGCGCGTCGACCTTCTTCACCAGGTTCATCAACAGGTCGATCTTGGTCGACACCTTGGCGCCGCCGACAATGGCAACGACAGGGCGGACCGGATTGCCCAGACCTTTCTCCAGTGCCTCGAGTTCGGCCTGCATGGTGCGGCCGGCATAGGCAGGCAACAGCCGCGCCAGGCCTTCGGTCGAGGAGTGCGCCCGGTGCGCGGCTGAAAAGGCGTCGTTGACGAAAATGTCGCCATTGGCGGCAAGCCTTTCGGTGAAAGTCGGGTCGTTCTTTTCCTCGGTCTTGTAGAAGCGAGTGTTTTCGAGCAGCAGCACGTCGCCCTTGTTCATGGCGGCGACTGCACTTCCCGCCGTGTCGCCAACGCAATCCGAGGCAAAGCCAACGGGACGGCCGAGCACCTCGGCTGTGGCCTTGGCGATCGGCTCCAGCGAGAATTCGGGCGAGGGACCGTCCTTCGGCCGGCCGAAATGGGCGAGCAGGATGACCTTGGCGCCCTTGCCGGACAGCTCGGCGATGGTCGGCGCAATGCGTTCGATGCGGGTGGCGTCGGTGACCTTGCCGTCGGCGACGGGCACATTGAGGTCGACCCGCACCAGCACGCGCTTGCCGCTGATATTGCCGATATCGTCGAGTGTCTTGAAGGCGGCCATGCTGGTTCCTTTCCGTGAAAATCGCCGGGACCATACCTCGCATCAATGACGATGCAAGGCTTGAGCCGGGATGGAAGCGAAAATATGAGGGCTGGATCGAAGGCAGCGTAGACGATCGCCTTGTCAGCTCTCGGTCGTTGCCTTTTCCACCGTCGGCTCCGCGGCGGCGGGCTTCTCATCGGCTCGTACCTCGGCCGCCTGCGTTTCCGTCGGCTTGCGCCAGTTGCGGATGAAGGCGGAGACGCGGTCGCCGATCTCGCCGGCGCTGAGGAACACCGGCACCCGCGCCACCGGCGCGGTCGGCTCGAAGGACAGTCCGAGGCCTGTGATCTTACCCTTGTCGTCGACGTCGCGGACGATCAGCTCGATCGGCCCGATCAGCACCCGGTCGGCATATTCGGCGTGGCCGCCGAGCCTTGCCGTCACCAGCGCGCCGACGGTGAGCTTCTGCTCGGCTTCGGTCAGGCCCGGCGTGTAGGCGGCTTCCAACTCGGCGGCGGAGCGCGCCGGATCGACGGCGAAGGCACCGAAGAAATCGGCATCCTCGGGGTCGACCACGGCGCGGCTGGCGAACAGCTTGTCGAGCAGGCGCGGATAGCGGTCAGGCACGAAGATATAGACCTGGTCGCCGGCAGCGAGCCGGCCCATGTCCTGGAAGCGCATCGAGCGGCCGTCGCGCAGCACCAGGGAGGGCCTGGCCCAGCGCGGGATGCGCTCGCCGCGCGCCACCGGGCTGCCGGGCGCGACGCGGTAGGCGAGAAGCTCGTGATGGGCCGAGCCCGGCAGTTCGAGCTCGACCTTGTCCAGCGGACCGAGCCTCGCCGGCACGATCAGGCCGAGGCGGCGCGCCAGTGGCCCGACCGTCCAGCCCTGCACCACCAGCGAGACCAGCACGATGATGAAGGCGGTGTTGAAGATAACGCGGCCGTTCTCAAGCCCGCCGAGCAGCGGGGTGATGGCAAGCAGGATGGAGACTGCGCCGCGCAGGCCGACCCAGGATACGAAGGCGACCTCGGGACGCGGCAGGCGGAACGGGATCAGGCAGAGCCAGACGGCGACCGGGCGCGCGACAAACATCAGGAACAGGCCAAGCAGCACCGCCGGCACCAGGATCGCCGGAAATTGCGACGGCGTCGCGAACAGGCCGAGGATCAGGAACATGATGATCTGCGCCAGCCACGACATGCCGTCCTGGAAGCGCTTCAGGATGGTGACGGCGCGGATGTCGGAATTGCCGGCAATCAGCCCGGCGAGATAGACCGCCAGGAAGCCGGAGCCGCCGATGGCGCCGGCGGCGGCGAACACCATCAGCGACAAGGTCAGCACGAAGATCGGCAGCAGGCCGTGGTCGAGATTGAGCCGGTCGACGAGGCGCACGATGGCAAGGCCGCCAAGCACGCCGACAATGGCGCCGAGGCCCATATTGAGCACGAAGCCAAGGACCAGATTGGTGACCAGCACATGGGTCTCGGGATTGGCGTGGGCGGCGATGATCTCGACCAGCGTGATGGTCAGGAAGATGGCGATCGGGTCGTTCGTGCCGGATTCAACTTCCAGCGTGGCGCGCACGCGCTCGCGCAGATTGATCTCGCCGGCACGCAGCAGGAAGAACACCGCAGCCGCGTCGGTCGAGGCGACGGCGGCCCCGAGCAGGAAGGATTCCAGCCAGCTGAGGTCGAGCAGGTAATAGGCGGCGGCGCCGAACAGGCCGGTGGTCAAAAGCACGCCGAAGGTCGCCAGCGACAGCGCCGGCCCGGCCGCCTGGCGCAGCGCATTGAGCGGCGTGCCGAAACCGGAATCGAACAGGATGACGGCCAGCGCAAGTGAGCCGGCAAAATAAGCCACACGCGCATTGTCGAATTCGATGCCAAGACCGTCGGTGCCGGTGGCGAGACCGATGCAGAGGAACAAGAGCAGCAGCGGAGCGCCGAAGCGGAAGGCGATCAGGCTCGAAAACGCGGCGGCGACGACGAGCGCTGTGCCGACCAGCGTGACGAGATAGATCGCATGCTCCATCCGTGACTTGCCCCTCGAATTCCTCTTTCTCCCGATTTACGGGAGAGTGGGGCGAAGGCATGGCCAGTGCAAGGCGGGAGGGCGGTTTTTTGCCCTATGCCGCTGATTTTCGTGCATTTTGGCCGGTCGGGCCGACTAGGCACGCGCTCCGACGAAAAACGCCCGGACAAAGCCGGGCGTTTCAAAGCTGTGAGACGATGTTTGTGTTCAGGCGATGGTCTTGCCGAAGGCGACAGAGGTGTCGGCCATGCGGTTGGAGAAGCCCCACTCATTGTCGTACCAGGACAGCACCGAAACGAAGTTGCCGTCCATGACCTTGGTCTGGTCGAGCGCCATGATCGAGGAGCGCGGATCGTGGTTGAAGTCGATCGACACATTCGGGTGATGGGTGACGCCGAGAATGCCCTTGAGCTTGCCGTTGGAAGCAGCGATCACCGCTTCGTTGATCTCCTGCACGGTGGTGGCGCGCTTGGCGATGAACTTGAAGTCGACGACCGAGACGTTCGGCGTCGGCACGCGGATCGAGATGCCGTCGAGCTTGCCCTTGAGGTCGGGCAGCACGAGACCGATCGCCTTGGCTGCACCGGTCGAGGTCGGGATCTGCGACAGCGCGGCGGCGCGGGCGCGGTAGAGGTCCTTGTGCATGGTGTCCAGCGTCGGCTGGTCGCCGGTGTAGGAGTGGATCGTCGTCATCATGCCCTTTTCGATGCCGACGGCCTCGTGCAGCACGGCGGCCAGCGGCGCCAGGCAATTGGTGGTGCAGGACGCGTTCGAGATGACGATATGGTCCTTGGTCAGCTTGTCGTGATTGATGCCGTAGACCACGGTGAGGTCAGCACCTTCGGCCGGCGCCGAGACGACGACGCGCTTGGCGCCGGCGGTCAAATGCGCGGCGGCTTTGTCGCGGGCGGTGAAGATGCCGGTGCATTCGAGCGCGATGTCGACGCCGAGATCCTTCCACGGCAACTGCGCCGGGTCCTTGATTGCGGTGACCTTGAATTTTTCCTTGCCGACGGTGATCTGGTCGCCATCGACGCTCACTTCGTGCGGGAAGCGACCATGGACGCTGTCATAGCGCAGCAGATGGGCGTTGGTCTCGACCGGGCCGAGATCGTTGACGGCGACGACGTCGATGTCCTTGCGGCCGGATTCGTGGATGGCGCGCAGGATGTTGCGGCCGATGCGGCCAAATCCGTTGATGGCAACTCTGACGGTCATTTTACTCTCCCTGGGAGCTCGAAAGGCGGCAGATGGGTCCGCAGCTTCATAGCTGCGGATGGGACAAGAATCCAGCCGCAGAAGGCCGAATTTAAATCGATTAGGTTGGTCCAGTCCCGCGAAACCGCCTTTGCGGTTCGCGGGACTGACCGGGATCACTTGCTGTGCAAGTGACCCTGGATATCACTTGCTGTGCAGGCGGGCTTCCGCTGCCTTGGCTGCCGCTTCGGCGGTGATGCCGAAATGCGGGTAGAGCTGCTCGATGGTGCCGGAGGCGCCGAAGCCGTGCATGCCGACGAAGATGCCGTCGGAGCCGATCAGGTGATCCCAGCCCTGGCGGATGCCGGCCTCGATCGCCATCTTGATCGGCGCGTCGCCGATGGTCTTCTTGCGGTAGGCGTCGCTCTGCTGATCGAACAGTTCGAAGCAAGGCACCGAGACGACGCGGGTCGGATGGCCGTGCTTTTCAAGCAGGTCGCGGGCGCCGAGAGCGACCTCGACCTCGGAGCCGGTGGCGAAGATCGTCACTGCGGCGTCACCACTGGCCGAGGCCAGTTCATAGGCGCCCTGGCGGCTCAGGTTCGTGGCCGAGTATTCGGTGCGTACCGTCGGCAGGTTCTGGCGCGTCAGCGCCAGGGTTGACGGCGTCTTTTCCGTCTCAATGGCGATCTGCCAGCATTCGGCGGTTTCCACCGCGTCGGCCGGACGGAATACATTGTGGTTGGGGATTGCACGCAGCGCCGCCAGATGCTCGACCGGCTGGTGGGTCGGGCCGTCTTCGCCCAGACCGATGGAATCATGGGTCATGACGAAGATCGAGCGGATGCCCATCAGCGACGCCAGCCGCATCGACGGGCGGGCATAGTCGGAGAAGCACATGAAGGTGCCGCCATAGGCGATGAGGCCGCCATGCAGCGTCAGGCCGTTTAGCGCGGCGGCCATGCCATGTTCGCGGATGCCGTAGTGGACATAACGCTGGCCGTAATCGTCGGGCGTGATGTTCTTGGTCTGGCTGGTCTTGGTGTTGTTGGAGCCGGTGAGGTCGGCCGAGCCGCCGATGGTCTCGGGCACGGCGCCGTTGATGACTTCCAGCGCCATCTCGGACGATTTGCGGGTGGCGACCTTCGGCTTGTCGGCCGACAGCTTCTTCTTGTAGTCGGCGATGACGGCGTCGAAGTTCGACGGCAGCTTGCCGGCGAGGCGGCGCTCGAACTCGGCCTTCAGCTCGGGCTTGGCCTTGGCAAGGCGGCCTTCCCAGTCGGTGCGCGGCTTGGCGCCGGCTTTGCCTGCGGTGCGCCAGGCGTCGAGGATGTCGGCCGGAATCTCGAAGGGCGGCGAGTCCCAGTTGAAGAATTTGCGCGCACCGGCGATCTCGTCGGCGCCGAGCGGCGAGCCGTGCGCCTTGTTGGTGCCGGCCTTGGTCGGGGCGCCGAAGCCGATGGTCGTCTTGCAGGCGATCATCGTCGGCTTGTCGGAATGGCGGGCGGCTTCGATGGCATAGGCGATCGCTTCCGGGTCGGTGCCGTCAATGTGGCTGGCGTTCCAGCCGCTAGCCTGGAAGCGGGCAACCTGGTCGGTGTTGTCGGCGAGCGAGACCGGACCGTCGATCGAGATGTTGTTGTTGTCCCAGAAGACGATCAGCTTGTTGAGCTTGAGGTGGCCGGCCAGCGCGATGGCTTCCTGCGAGACGCCTTCCATCAGGCAGCCGTCACCAGCCAGAACGTAGGTGTAGTGGTCGACGAGGTCGTTGCCGAAGGCGGCGTTCATGATGCGCTCGCCGAGCGCGAAGCCGACCGAATTGGCAAGACCCTGCCCGAGCGGGCCGGTCGTCGTCTCGATGCCGGTGGCGTGGCCGTATTCGGGATGGCCGGCGGTCTTCGAGCCGAGTTGGCGGAAATGCTTGATCTGGTCGATCGTCATGTCCTCGTAGCCGGTCAGGTGCAGCAGCGAATAGAGCAGCATCGAACCGTGGCCGGCCGACAGGATGAAGCGGTCGCGGTCGGGCCAATGGGGGTTCTTCGGATCGTATTTCAGGAACTTCGTGAACAGCACGGTGGCGATGTCGGCGCAGCCCATGGGCAAGCCTGGATGGCCGGACTGGGCCTTTTCGACAGCGTCCATGGCGAGAAAACGGATCGCATTGGCCATCCGGTCATGTTGTTCACGCGACGTCATGGTACCTCCGGGGTGGGGATTTGCGGGCTTGGCAGAGCCCTGGAAAGAGTGCGCGACACATAGCAGGCGCGGGCTTTTAGTCAACAAATCGGCTGCACATTTGCCGGTCTTGTGATGCCGGTGGCAGGCCCACTTTAGCGTTAGCAGGGGACAGTCGCGAGAGCTTTGTTGACGTTGCCTTCACCCGGTGCCTAATGTTTCCGGGATAACGCGTTCTG
The DNA here is from genome assembly GCF_016836705.1 of Mesorhizobium caraganae. Lineage (GTDB taxonomy): Bacteria > Pseudomonadota > Alphaproteobacteria > Rhizobiales > Rhizobiaceae > Mesorhizobium > Mesorhizobium caraganae. The sequence goes on from NZ_JAFCGY010000016.1 coordinate 67,294, forward strand.
AACGCGAGCGATTCGGTGATGGGCAGGGCACAGGACGAAGGCCATGACCGGGGAAACCACACTCAAGGAAGTCATCCACAGGCTGGGCAAGGCCATCGAGGGGCTGGAAAACGCCGTCGCGGCCAAGCTTGAGCACGAGCGCGACTATTCCGAAGCCGAGGCTGAAGTGCAGCGCATGAACGCCGACCGTTCCCGGCTGGCGCAGGAACTCGACAATTCCGAAGCCCGCGCCGAAAGGCTGGAAGATGCCAACAAGGAAGTGTCGCGCCGCCTGGTGACCGCCATGGAAACCATCCGCGCGGTGCTGGACAGGTAGGAGCTGCAGGCCATGGCACAGGTCACGGTTTCCATCGACGGCAAGCAATACCGCATGGCTTGCGACGAGGGCCAGGAAGAGCATCTGATCGACCTGGCCGAACGCTTCGACCGTTATGTCTCGCATCTCAAGGATTCGTTCGGCGAAATCGGCGACCAGCGGCTGACGGTGATGGCCGGCATCATGGTGATGGACGAGCTGTCGGAGCTGCAGAAGCGTGTCAAGGGCATGGAGACCGAGGTGCAGACGCTGCGCAAGACGCGCGACGAGGCGCTGACCAAGGCCGACAAGAACGACGCCGTGCTGACCAGCGCGCTTGGCGCGCTCGCCCAGCGCATGGAAGACCTGGCCACGTCGCTGGCGGTCAACAAGGCCTGAGCGCCCCCTTTTCTCGCAGAAACGAAAGATGTCGGGCCCCAACGTTGGGTCCGTAGCACGAAAGTGCTCATTCCGCCGCCGACAAGAGTTTCCTATTATCTCACAGCCGCGATTTATGCGCTAAGATGCGGCAATGCCGGAGCGTGGACGCCGCCTTGGTGCCGCTCCTAACGAAATCTGTTGCAGGGGAAATGTGCCATGAGCCTTCGTATCAACGACATCGCGCCCGACTTCACCGCCGAAACCACGCAAGGGACGATCAATTTCCATGACTGGATCGGCGACGGCTGGGCGATCCTGTTCAGCCACCCGAAGAACTTCACCCCGGTGTGCACGACCGAGCTCGGCACGATGGCGGGTCTGGCGGGCGAATTCAAGAAGCGCAACGTCAAGGTCATCGGCATTTCCGTCGATCCCGTTGCGAGCCACGACAAGTGGCAGGCCGACATCAAGACGGCGACCGGCCAGACGGTGAACTACCCGCTGATCGGCGACAAGGACCTCAAGGTCGCCAAGCTCTACGAGATGCTGCCGGCGGGGGCCGGCGAGACGTCGGAAGGCCGCACGCCGGCCGACAACGCCACGGTGCGCTCGGTCTATGTCATCGGACCGGACAAGAAGATCAAGCTGGTGCTGACCTATCCGATGACCACCGGCCGCAACTTCGACGAGATCCTGCGCGCCGTCGATTCCATGCAGCTGACCGCCAAGCATCAGGTGGCGACGCCGGCGAACTGGAAGCAGGGCGAGGACGTCATCATCACCGCTGCCGTCTCCAACGAGGATGCGATCAAGCGCTTCGGCGCTTTTGACACGGTCCTGCCCTATCTCAGGAAGACCAAGCAGCCGTCCGCCTAGGTTTTCTCGACCCGGGCGGTATCGATTTTTGTCCTGTTCTGGCAGGGTGTGCTTGACGGGTGCGCCTTGCTGGATGACCATGCTCCTGGTTCATTCCGGCAGAGAAAATCATTCCTGCCGGAGCGAGGGGCAGGGGGCCGGAAATTGGACGCAGCTTTGGCTAAGCCGCTGGTCAGCGGCTTCTACGACAAGCCGACCGGAGCCATACAGTACGTCGTCACCGATCCGGCGACGAAGCGCTGCGCCATTATCGATCCGATCCTCGATTTCGACGAAAGGTCCGGCGCGACGGCGACGAAAAGCGCCGATGCCTTGCTGGATTTCATCCGGGCAAACGGACTGGAACTCGAATGGATCCTGGATACCCATCCGCATGCCGATCATTTCTCGGCGGCTCGTTATCTTCATGAGAAGACCGGAGCGCCGACGGCGATCGGCGACAGGATCGTCGAGGTCCAGAAACTGTGGAAGGCGATCTACAACTGGCCGGATTTTCCCGCCGACGGGTCGCAGTGGGACCGGCTGTTTGGGGAAGGCGAAACGTTCCTGATCGGCAGCCTTCCGGTCAAGGTGCTGTTCTCGCCGGGGCATACGCTCGCCTCAATCACCTATGTCATAGGTGACGCCGCCTTCATCCACGATACGCTGTTCATACCCGACAGCGGCACGGCGCGGGCCGATTTTCCCGGTGGCAGTGCGGCGCGGCTGTGGCGATCGATCCAGGATATCCTCGCACTGCCGGACGAAACGCGCGTGTTCGTTGGCCACGACTACCAGGAGGGCGGCCGTGAGGCGCGTTGGGAGAGCACCGTCGCTGAGCAAAGGGCGAAGAATATCCACCTCGTTGCCGCGCACACCGAGGCCGAATTCGTCGCCTTGCGTGAGGGACGCGACAAGACACTGCCGATGCCGCGGCTGATCCTGCATGCGCTGCAGGTCAACATGAATGGCGGACGGCTGCCGGAACCGGAAGCCAATGGAAAGCGATATCTGAAGTTTCCGCTGGATGGGCTTTGAGAAATGTCGCGCGCCGTCGCGCTCAAGTCTCTTCTCCCCGTGACTATACGGGGAGAAGGTGGCGGCAGCCGGATGAGGGGCAGCGCCGACGTTCGTTGTGATCGCGCCGCTGCTCCTGTGGTGGCAAACCCGAAATCTCGGCGCTGCCCCTCATTGTCCTGCCGGACATTTCTCCCCGTATAGTGACGGGGAGAAAGGGCTGTCGCGCCGGTTTCGCCAATCGCCAGCGGACACAAAAAAAGGCGCCGCCGGTTTCCCGACGCCGCCTTGATGTTTTTCGTAACCGAACCCGACCTTAAGCCGCGGGCTGCGCCTCAATTGTGCGCAGGGCCTGCGTCTGGCGCTTGGCGGCGGCCTTGACCGCATCCTGTACCTTCTCGAAGGCGCGCACCTCGATCTGGCGCACGCGCTCACGGCTGATGTCGAACTCGGCCGACAGCTCTTCCAAGGTCAGCGGCTCTTCGGCGAGGCGACGCGCCTCGAAGATGCGCCGCTCGCGATCGTTGAGCACGGCAAGAGCGCCCGACAGCATGCCGCGCCGGTTTTCCAGCTCGTCCTGCTCGATCAGCATGTCTTCCTGGCTTTCGTGGTCATCGACCAGCCAGTCCTGCCATTCGCCGGATTCGCCTTCGCTGGCGCGGATCGGCGCGTTGAGCGAGGCGTCGCCCGACAGGCGGCGGTTCATCGACACGACTTCGGCTTCGGAGACGTTCAGCCTGGTGGCGATCTCGGTGATCTGTTCGGGCTTAAGGTCGCCATCGTCCAGCGCCTGGATCTTGCCCTTCACCTTGCGCAGGTTGAAGAACAGGCGTTTCTGATTGGCGGTCGTGCCCATCTTGACCAGGCTCCACGAACGCAGGATGTACTCCTGGATCGAGGCCTTGATCCACCACATGGCGTAGGTCGCGAGGCGGAAGCCACGCTCGGGTTCGAATTTCTTGACGGCCTGCATCAGGCCGACATTGCCTTCCGAGATCACCTCGCCGATCGGCAGGCCGTAGCCGCGATAGCCCATGGCGATCTTGGCGACGAGCCGAAGGTGGCTGGTGACGAGCTTGTGCGCAGCGGAAGTGTCTTCATGCTCGGCGTAACGCTTGGCGAGCATGTACTCTTCCTGCGGCTGAAGCATGGGAAAGCGGCGGATTTCTTCCAGGTAGCGGCTGAGGCCGCCTTCGCCGGAAACGATACTGGGTAGTGACTGGGCCATGATAGCGCCCCCTCTCTATTGGAGTGATGCCCCCGAAACGCGGCGGGCATATGACGCGAGCACCAAAAGGGCTCGCCCGCGACAACCGATTTATATAGGAACAAAACCAGAAAAGACAGGCATTTGTTCAACACGAAACAGTGTGTCACGCCAAAGTGAACAATGCCGCTCAGGTTTTAGATGGCGGGTTCAGAGCTTGCGAAAGCCGCCGACGAGTTCCTCCATGTCCTCCGGCATCGGCGCCTCGAACCTCATCGGTAGGTGGGTAGTCGGGTGACGAAATGCAAGGAGCCAGGCATGCAAAGCCTGCCGGGAAAATGCTTTGACCTGGCTTTTCAGCGGCTCGGGCAGCCGGTTGGCCTTGGTGCGGAAGGCCTGGCCGTAATCGGGGTCGCCGATGACGGGATGGCCGATATGAGCCATGTGGACGCGGATCTGGTGGGTGCGGCCGGTCTCCAGCCGGCATTCGACCAGGCTGGCGGTGGCGAACTCCTGCTGGTTTTCGCCGAAACGCTCCTGCACGGTGAAATGGGTGATGGCGTGGCGGGCGTCGTCGCGGCCCTCCGGCACCACGGCGCGACGCACCCGGTCGGCGGCGCGGCCGAGCGGCGCGTCGACCGTTCCCGTCGACCGCGGCGGGATGCCCCACACCAGCGCCAGATAGGCACGTTCGAGGTCGCCGGTGCGGCCATGGTCGGCAAAGGCCTCCGACAGCGCCTTGTGGGCACGGTCGGTCTTGGCCACGACCATGACACCACTGGTCTCCTTGTCGAGGCGATGGACGATGCCCGGGCGCCTGACGCCGCCAATGCCTGAGAGACTGTCGCCGCAATGATGGATCAGGGCGTTGACCAGCGTGCCGGTCCAGTTGCCGGCGCCGGGATGGACGACGAGGCCGGCCGGCTTGTTGATGACGATCAGCTCGTCGTCCTCATAAAGCACGTCGAGCGCGATGGCCTCGCCTTGCGGCTCGGCCGGTTCGGGTTCGGGCATGACGACCGATACGCGCTCGCCAGCACTCATCTTGCGCTTGGTCTCGTCAACACGCTTGCCGTCAACCGACACCGCGCCCTGTTTGATCAGCATCTGCACGCGGCTGCGCGACATGTCGGGGCCGAGGCTCGCCGCCAGCCACTGGTCGAGGCGCTGGCCGGCGGCATCGGTGCCGGCTTCGAGCACGGTTGGCGCCGCCTCTATGAATTGTCTGGTCTCTTCGCTATGAGCGCTCATCGAAAAAAGTTCCGGAATGTTCTGCCATGGCCCGGCCCGTTGCCGACGAAGAAGAAAAGCCGCTCGATCCCGAGATCGAAAAGGTGCGCGGCAGGCTCATCCGCTTCATGGCCATCAATCTCGGCCTGCTTTTGCTGGCCCTTATGGTGGTGATCGCGGCCATTGTCTACAAATCGCGCAAAGCGCCGCCCACAGCCCCGCCGCTCGCCAATGATATTCCAGTACCGCCCGGCGAGCCGCTCGCGGCCGATATCGTGCTGCCGGTGGGAGCCAAGGTGATCAGCCAGGCGCTGTCGGGCAATCGCATCTCGATCGACGCCGAGCTTGCCGACGGCAGCCGTACCATTTTCGTCTACGACATCGCCGAGCGCCGCATCATTGGCCGCTTTGCCATCCGCAACAAATGAGCCTGCAGGCATGACCGGGTTTGCCAACCATCGCCGGGTCGCGACCGTCACGCTCGTTGTCGGCAGTTACGATGAGGCGATCGCCTGGTATGTCGAACGGCTGGGCTTTCTGCTGACCGAAGACGTCGATCTCGGCGGTGGCAAGCGCTGGGTGACGGTGGCGCCGGCCAACGGACAGGGCGCAAGGCTGCTTCTGGCTGAAGCTGACGGCGAGGCGCAAGAGAAGAGCATCGGCAACCAGACCGGCGGCCGGGTCTTCCTGTTCCTCGAAACCGACGATTTTGCCCGCGACCACAAGGCGATGCTGGAAAAGGGCGTCGGCTTCCGCGAAGCGCCGCGCTTCGAGCCTTACGGCACGGTGGCGGTTTTCGCCGATCTCTACGGCAATCTGTGGGACCTGATCGAGCCGAAACGCTAGGTCCGCAAACCGACAGTCCACAGAAGCGGTCCGGCCGCTCGAAGCCCAGTTGCTTTTTCCAAACCGTCAGCCTATATCGCCGGTTCTTGAACGCGCCCATCGTCTAGCGGTCAGGACACCGCCCTCTCACGGCGGGAACAGGGGTTCGATTCCCCTTGGGCGTACCAAATAACGGCTGGGCCGTTTCTTCCCCCACTACTTCAGACAAGCTCGAACGTGGATCGCGTTTTGACTGCGAGGGTCGGCGGCATCAGCGAAACCCGGCCAGTCGGTGCACACGGATACACCCAATTTAAGTCAGGCCGCGACGCTTGAAAGCGTAGCAATCTCTGTTACTTGCCGTGCGGGGTAGCATCTGCGGCAGCGCAGATTTGGGTCGGGTAAAGCAGGTATGAGTTCGGTGAAAGTGACATGCCCGCACTGCCTCGGCAGCGGGAAGGTTTTCGATTGTTCCAGATGGCGCGCGTCAAAGGGGCACTGCTGCCCGCAAGGGACGCATCGAGCCGGTTGCCCGGGACATACGATGGCGTGCGCCGAATGCGCGAGCCTCGGCACGCTGGCGGAGGCCGAGTTCAGAGCCGTCGCTTAGCCGAGGTTTTGCAACCTTAACCTCTGGCTCTTTTTCACTGCCACGCAGCGGCGTCGCTTCTGGCGCGTCGCTGCCAATTGCACTAGCATCATTGCACGACGCCGTTACGGCGCGCAGAACGCCGGGGAACGGATCGGGAAAAAGCCGCCAGCATGCACATCCGCCGCGCGCATGGCATGCGGCGATGCTATGATTTGGCAAGATCCAAGCTCGCCCAAGAAGGCGAGGGGTCGGCGGGGAGGAGACCGATGCAGAAACTGCAATCGCAGGGCGTCCATCACATCACGCTGGTCGGCGCTGGCCGCCAGACGTCGATCGATTTCTGGGAGGGCGTGCTCGGCATGCCGTTCATCTTCGAGCAGCCGAATCTCGACAAGGCCAGCGAAAGCCATCTCTATTTCGACCCCGGCGACGGAAGGCTGATCACCGTCTTCACCGACGAGAGCCGCACGCCGGTCCAGCGGCGCACGCCGACAGAGCCGGGCTGCGTCCACCACATCGCCTTTGCAGTGTCGCGCGTCACCTTCCTGCAGGCGGTCGCCCGGCTCGACGAGCGCGCCATCAAGCACAGCGGCGTCAAGGATCGCGGCTTCATGGATTCGATCTATTTCGAGGATCCGCTCGGCCTGTTGATCGAACTGGCGTCCTACCGCTTCGAGCCGCCGACGGGCTTCACCCATGCCGACGTCTTGATGCAGGCACACAAGCTGCGCGTCGCGCGCGGCGATTACAACATCGCCGAAGTGCATCTCGCCGACGCGATCCAGACGCTGGTCGAATGGTCACGCGCGACCTTGTCGGACGACCGGACGCCGAAGAATCCATACTGACGGCCAACAAAAAGGGGAGAACCACGATGGCAAAGACTGCAAAGAGCGCTGGGAAATCTGCGGCCAAGGCCGCGCCGAAATCCGCCGCCAAGCCGGCAGCAAAAGCGGCTGCCAAGCCTGCGGCGAAGGCATCTGCAAAGCCGGCTGCGAAAGCCGCGGCGAAGCCGGCCGCCAAGAAGTCCGCACCGAAGACGGCCAAGGCTGCGAAGAAGCCGGCCTTGAAGATCAGCATGCTGAAGCCGAGCGTCAACAACATGACCGTTCGGGTGTTTGCGCGTGCGGCCGGGTTCGACCCCGCCGAGACAGACGCCTGGGGCCATACGCGTTCGCCCGAATATATGGCGCGCAATCCGGCGCATCTGACACCGATGATCGAGGACAAAGGCCTTCCCAGAGGCGTGCTCTGGGAAAGCTGCGCCATCATGCAGTATCTCGCTAACAAGCACGGGCTGGAGAAGTTCTATCCCAAGGCGCCGGCCAAGCGGGCGATGGTCGACAGCGCCATGTTCTACCTGATCGGCACGCTCTATCCCTATGTCGCGCGCGCGACCTATCCGGCGCTGGGTTTCCCGCAATATGCCGGCGAGGTCGGCCACAGCGACGCCCATCCGGACAAGAAGTCCGAGGCGCAGAAGGCCGCGATGGCGGCAATTGCCGAGCCGCTGGAAGTGTTTCACTCCTTCTTCAGGGACGGCAAGCCGTTCATCGGCGGCAAGCACCCGTCGATCGCCGACATCCGCCTGGCATCGACGCTCGAATTCCTGGCCGTCATCGACTACCCGCTGCCCAAATGGGCGAAGGAGTATGTCGCGGCAATCGAGAAGAAACTCGGCAAGGCCTATGCCGAGCCGGCCGGCGATGTCAGAGGCTATATCGCCTATGTGAAATCGCAGGCCGGCGCGCAAAGCTAAGGATTCGTTAACCAAAGCCCTGTCTATTGAGGGCAATCCACCCCGCGACCACGGATGTACTGGCGCCGAAGTGGAAGGAAAGGTCGGCGCAATGCCGGCCTTTTTGCTTTTCGCCGATGCACTGTCAGGCGCGCCTCCGCGCTCCGCCATAAAGTCTGATATCAGGCATATTGCCATTTCTGGCGTCGACCCTACCATCATCCTTGGCGGCCCGAGGTACGAGGAGCTTTGCGATGAAGGGCGTGGCGAGATTGTTTGCGATTGCCGGTGTTGTGTTGGCCGGAGGCTACCCGTCCAATGCCGCGTCGCTCGACACCATGAGCGAAGTCGGCGATGCGATCCAGGCGTGCTGGACGCCGCCGGCCGATGCTGGAAATGCCACCGTCACCTTGAGCTTCAGCTTCAAGCGCGACGGCACGCTGATCGGTCCGTCGCGACCGACGGCGATCAAGGTCGATGGTGACGCCAATGCCAAGAAAGCGTTTGTCGACGCCGCGACCACGGCTCTGCAGAAATGTCTTCCGCTGAGCTTTTCGCCCAAGCTTGCACAAGGCGTAGCTGGCAATGTCTTCACCATGCAGTTCGCCTCGCCCAAGCGATAGCGAGCGGTAGAGCGTTTCACCGTTTCACAGAAACGGCGACCCGCTCTCTCGTTGTTTTGACGCAATTCCCAAGGGAAAGCGCTACGCGCTTTTCCCGGAAAAACCGTTCACACTTTTCCTGGAATTGCTCTCATCAGTTGTGCCGGCGCCTTATGTCGACATGCCGTTGCAGGTCGGGTGTCTCGAAGACGTAGTCGGCCCAGGCGGATTCGGGAATCTGCCCCGCCAGGTAGCATTCCAACAGCAGGCTCTGTTCGGGATCGAGCGGTCTCGGCGCCCATTCATGGTCCAGCCCCAGCGAATGGAACAGGTTCCTGGTCAGGCCAGAGACAGTGAAGTGAATAGACATCTTCGGTCTCCTTTGCCGATACAACGCGAGACAGCGGAGAAAGGTTTCAACCGCAAGGGCCATAACGCGGGATTGATCGTGGCGGCGGCCCAGGCGCGTCGATGCCTCGCTTCGTCTCAATCTTGAAACAAAAGTGTAATAGTGAATTTACAGGAGACGGCATAATACACTTGGCGTAAATACCTGGCTGTTGCTGATTTATTCTGAATTAGACTTGCCCTCATATATTGAAGCTCAATCGGCTGGAGCGGCTATCGGCTCCTCGGGTACAAGGACGAAGGTCGCCGATGATGCGTTTGTGGCTTGTCGTGATCTTTGCACTGGTGTCGATGACGGCAACCGTCCTCGGAAACTCGGCCTCCCTTGCCGATGTTTGCGCCGCACTCAGGGGCCAGATGGCCTCGTCCGGCCGCGGCGGCGGGGTCAAGCCCCGAGCTTGCGCAACTGCGCCGCCAGCTTGCGGCGATCCAGGGCCTGGAGAGGCAACGCCGCTGCACGGCGCAAAGTGCGACGGGCGGCTTCTTCAACGCTTGCGCCGACCTCGCCAAAAGCCGCACGCAGGTGCAACGCCAGATCGCCGGCGCCGCGATTTCGGGCCGGGATTCGTCCGGGCTGCAGGCCAGGCTCGTCGCGCTCGGCTGCGCGCCCGCCGCCAGGCAACGGAAACCGCGTCCCGCGGGCGCCATGATCGGCAGCAATTCGATGCTGTTTTGCGTTCGCCTGTCCGACGGTTATTTCTTCCCGGCGCCGAAATCGCAGTTCGTGCAAGGCGACGATGTCAAGGAGATGGTCGATCAGTGCCGCTACATCTGCGACGATGCCGGTGTCGACCTGTACACGCTCGGCGACCCAAGCCTTGAAACCGAAGAGATGGTCGCGCTCGATACGCGCAAACCCTACAAGGACCTGCCGGCGGCCTTCAAATACCGCGACGACGCAACTTTCAAAGCCTGTGACGTCAAGCGTTACTCCAGGCGTGTCGCCGAGCTGAGAGCGCGCACGGTGACCCCGGCCAATATGGGCAACGCCATCATCCCCCTGCCGTCGGCAAATCCGGATCTCGTGACCGTTGCGCAAATTCCCCAGACCGGCGCCGATGCCCCAGACGCCACGGGCGCTGCCCAGCAGCAGTCGGTCGAAGCTTTGGCCGACTCGCGGCCGGTCAGGATGGTCGGGCCGGCTTTCTTCCCGGCGGACTGAGCCGCGCGGCGCCGAAATACCCTGTTTTATCCATGTCTTGATCCCAAAACCGCGGGCCGCTTTTGGGCGACATGCGTCAGGCTATTCGCAGACCATCTTGTAGCGTTTGCCGGGTTGGCTGACATTCTTGCAGGTGAGCGGGTTGGCCGGTTCGGAAGCCATCGTGGGCGGGCTGGATCTGACGTGCCGTCTCGGCGGAGCCGATGTCGTCTGTCGGCGCGCCGCCGGCCGGTACGGCTCCTGCGGCGGCGGCGTCGGAAACACACCAGCTGCCGCCTGCATCTTGCTGGCCTCGGTCTGCGACGGATCGCGATCCCAGACCCGCCTGATATCGAGCGGCCTCGGGATCACAACCGTGCCGTCATAGCTGCGCGCGCAGCCGCTGCTCGCAAGCAGCGCCAGGCCCAGGAAACAAGGCACGATCCAACCAGTCATCCGCAATACCCCTGCCGACTTATAGCCCGGTCGGGGTTCCGCCGACAACCGGCGGAATACCGCAGGGCAATGTGGGCTCTGGTTGGAGTTTGGATGCGTTATGGTTAGCGGATCATTAATGCTTCTCGGGCACATTTCGCCGGCGAACCGCTGAGGGGGTTCGGCCTTGGCTTTCGGGGTGGAACGGAATGGCTGACGGGACTGTTGGAACACGCGGCGGACGCGGTTCCCGAGAGGGGGCTGTGAACGGCGAGGATACGTCCGTCGAGGGTTCACCCGAAGCGCCGCATGAGCCGGTCGAGGCCGGTTTGCATGGCGAGGACGATTCCGCCGGGGCTTCGCCCGAAGCGCTGCGCGAGCTGTTCGAGGCCGCTTTGCGTGGCGAGGACACTCCTGGCGAGGATTCGCCCGAAGCGCTGCGCCGGCTGGTCGAGATTGCTTTGTGTGGCGAGAACGCGTCCGCCGGGGCTTCACCCGACGCGCTGCGCGAACTGGTCGAGGCCGGTGCTGACTGGGTCTGGGAGACCGACGCGGAACTGCGCTTTTCCTGGCTTTCAGAAAATTACCAGGCCGCCACCGGTATCGATCCCGCCAGCATTCTCGGTCGCTTCCGCTTCGATTTCCTCAAGCAGATGGTGCACGGCAATCGACACGCCGCCGCGCATCTGGAGGATCTGCAGGCGCATCGGCCATTTCGCGACTTCGTTTATGAATTGAAGGGCGGCCGCCCCGGCTGCCGCTGGGTTTCGATCACCGGCTCGCCCCGTTTCGACAGCGAGGGCGAGTTTACCGGCTATCGCGGCATTGGCCGCAACGTCACGGCGCTGGCGGGTGCGCTGGACGACCTTCGGCAGCTGCCGCCAGCCGCAGACGAGAGCACGCAGCATCTTTCCGATCTCGAGCGGACGATGGATGCCATGCATATGGGCGTCGTGCTCCTCGACGCCAAGCTCGACACGCTCATTGTCAACAAGGCCTATCGCGACCTCTCAAGGATTCCCGACGGCGCCGTCACTGTCGGCGCGCCGTTCAGCCTCCTGATGGAGCTCAACCGCCGCAACGGCATCTATGGCGATCTCGACGAACAGCAGTGGCAGCATTACCTCGCCACCCGTATCGAGGAGATCCGCGCCGGCTCGGTTGCGCCGCGCGAGTTCACCCATGCCAATGGCCGCACCATGATGTTCTCGGTAACGGCGCTGTCCGGCGGCAAGCGGCTCCTGACTTATTACGACATCACCGAGCTGACGCTTCGCGACGCGGCGATCGAAAGCGCCAACGCCAGGACCGCCGAGACCTTCGCCAATCTGCGCACGATGGTCGACCAGATGCCGATCGGCGTCGTTGTCATCGACGCCGAACTGCGCGCCGAAGTGATCAATCGCGCCTTCTACGATTTCTGGCAGATCGATGCACGGCAGGCCGGCATCGGCTGCAGTTTCCGTGACCTGATGGAGGCCAGCCGCGCCGTCGATCCGTTTGGATTGGACGAGGCGGCCTGGCAGCGGCATGTCGCCGAGCGTGAAGCGGAGATCCGCGCCGGCATTGCCGGATCGCGGCAGCTGCCGCGCAATGACGGCCGCACCTTGATCTGCTCGACGGCGCCGCTCGCCGGCGGCAAAAGGCTGATCTCCTATGTCGACGTCACCGACATGAAGGACCGCGAGGCGGAGCTCGCCGAGGCGCTGGAAAAATCACGGCTGGCCGAGGCGGTGATCAACGCCGTCGAGGACCCGATTTTCGTCAAGGACGACAATCTGCGCTTCGTCTTCGTCAACGAGGCGTTCTCGGCCCTGTTCGGACAGACGCCGCAAGCGATGCTGGGCAGGCCTGGCGGTGACTTCATGCCGGGGAAGGATGCCGCGCTGTTCGAAGGCAGCGAACGCGCCGTGCTGGCGACCGGCACGCCTTATGAGATCGAGGAGAATTTCGAGGTCGAGGGCGCCAGGCGCTCGCGCATCGTGCGCAAGAACCGCGTCGGCATGCCAAGTGGCCGCAACTATGTCGCCGGTTTCCTGTTCGACATCTCCGACATGAAGCGCCGCGAGACGGAGGCCGAGGACGCCCGCAAGAACCTCGCCACGGTGCTGGAATCGCTCCCCGCGGCCGTCATCATCTACGACCGCGACGACAAGTTCGTCTTTGCCAACCGCAAGCTGCAGGACACCCTGCCGGCGCTGGTGCCGGCATGGCAGCCCGGCAGCAGCTTCCGCGACGCGCTGGAACTGGGACACTCGGTCGGCTATTTCCGATCGAGCGGCGATCCCGAGATCGACAGACTCTATGACGGCGACCGCGAGGTCTGGCTCAGTGCCATCCTCGCCCGCTACCACTTGCCGAACACCTCCTACGAGCGCCTCAATCCGGACGGCCGCTGGTACCAGGTCTACGATATGCGGACCGAGGACGGCACCTTCATCGGCGTGCGCGTCGATATTTCCGACATCAAAAGCCGCGAAAAGGCGCTGCAGGATTCGATGCGCCAGATCGACCTGTTCCGCCACGTCATGGACGAATTGCCGGTCGCCGCCTTCATCAAGGCGCAGGACCTCAGCATCGAATTCGTCAACAAGGCCTGGTGCGCCATGACCGGCATCGCCAAGGAAGATGTCATCGGCCGCACCGACCGCCAGCTGTTCGGCGCCGACGATGCCGAAAGCTACAGCCATGACGACACCGAAGTGGTCGCCACCGGGGCAGTGCGCGAGGTCGAGGAGCCCGTCACCCATCGCGACGGCACGGTGCGGCAATTGATGACGCGCAAGAGCCGCCTGGTGGCGCTCGACGGCTCGGTGCATCTGGTCGGATCCAGCACCGACATTACCGATGTCAAGGCGCGTGAGCAGGCGCTGGAAGAAAGCATGCGCGAGAACGAGGTGTTCCGCAATCTCATCGACAACGTGCCGGTGTCGATCTACGCCAAGCGCTCGGACCTGCGCCAATTCTACGTCAACAAGGGCTGGTGCGACCTGACCGGTCTCAGCAAGGAGGAGGCGATCGGCAAGACCGATGTCGAGATCTTCGGTGAGGACGGCGAAGCCTTCGTCGCCGGCGATATGGCCGTTCTGCGCACCGGCGAGACGCAGGAGATCGAGGAGACGGTGACGCTTGCCGACGGCAATGTGCGCCACCAGTTCGCGCGCAAGGGCGCGATGATCGCCTCCGACGGTTCGCTCTATCTCATCGGATCGACCACCGACATCACCGAGTTGAAGATGCGCGAGGCCGAGCTGCGTGAGGCACGCCAGCGCGCGGTGCTCGCCGACCGCGCCAAGTCGGAATTTTTGGCCAATATGAGCCACGAGATCCGCACGCCGATGAACGGCGTGCTCGGCATGGCCGAGTTGCTCGCCAAATCCGACCTCGACCCCAAGCAGAAGACGTTCACCGACATCATCGTCAAGTCGGGCAACGCCCTTTTGACCATCATCAACGACATCCTCGATTTCTCCAAGATCGATGCCGGCCAGCTCGTGCTCGACCCGGCGCCGTTCAACCTGCCCGAGGCGATCGAGGATGTGGCGACATTGGTGTCGACACGCGCCAAGGAGAAGGATCTCGAACTGATCGTGCGTGTCGAGCCGGGCCTGGAAAGCCTGTTCATCGGCGATGTCGGCCGCATAAGGCAGATCGTCACCAATCTGCTCGGCAATGCGGTGAAGTTCACCGACGAAGGCCATGTGCTGGTCGATGTCACCGGCGAGAGGGTTGTGGCCGGAACCAGGCTCACCATCTCGGTCACCGACACCGGCATCGGCATTCCGGAGGACAAGCTGAAGGCCGTCTTCGAAAAGTTCAATCAGGTCGATACCTCGTCGACCAGGCGCCACGAAGGCACCGGGCTCGGCCTTGCCATTACCTCGCGGCTGGTCGAGTTGATGGACGGCGAGATCGGCGTCGAGAGCGCCGAGGGCAAGGGCTCGACCTTCTGGTTCACCGTCACGCTGCCCAGGGCCGGCCAGCAGACGGTGCAGCGCATCATGCCCGTCGACGTCACTGGCGCGCGGGTGCTGATCGTCGACGATAACGCCGTCAACCGCTCGATCCTGACCGAGCAGATGGTATCGTGGACGTTCGATTCCTGCGCCGCCGAAAGCGGTGCCGAAGGGCTGAAGGTGCTGGTCGCCGCGGCTGCCTATGGCGTGCCTGTCGACTGCGTCGTCCTCGACTACCAGATGCCGGGGATGAGCGGTGCCGAAATGGCGCGCATCGTGCGCAACACCGCAGGGCTGGCCGACACACCGATCATCATGCTGACCTCGGTCGACCAGTCGCTCGCCAACACCAGCTACCGCGACCTCGGCATCGACGCGCAGCTGATCAAGCCGGCGCGCTCCTCGGTGTTGCTGGAGACGCTGGTCGCGACCATCCAGCGCCATCGCCACGGCACGACAGATCAGGCGCCGGAAGCCGCAAGCGGCGGTTCCGGCGAAGCGATGGTACAGCGGGTGTCGGCGCCGCCGGCACGCGCCGCGTCCGAGCGGGCGCAGTTGCATCCGCCGCCAGTGCGCGCCCGCGCCCGGGCCGGCGGCAACGAACGCGGGCTCGACATCCTCGTTGCCGAGGACAATGAGGTGAACCAGATGGTGTTCACGCAGATCCTTGGTGAAACCGGCTACAGTTTCGAGATCGTTGGCAACGGCCGCAAGGCGCTCGACGCTTTCGGCCGGCTCAATCCGCGCATGATCCTGATGGATGTCTCGATGCCGGAGATGAACGGGCTCGAAGCCACGGCCGCGATTCGCCGGCTGGAGCAAGAGAGCGGCACGCATATCCCGATCGTCGGCGTCACCGCGCATGCCTTGAAGGGCGATCGCGAGCGCTGCCTGGAAGCCGGCATGGACGACTATCTGCCCAAGCCGATCAGTCCCAAAGCCCTGCTCGAAAAGGTCGAGCGCTGGGCCGGCGTCGCGAGCGAAGCCCAGCGAGACGCCGGCTAGCTGATATCAGCGCCGGGATTCGGCGGTGCCGCGACGTCCTGGGATATGGTGCGATCGCACCATATCAAAGCTTGCGCCCAGTCGGGAAAATGGCGGCAACTCAACCGCTCATTCAGTTACGGGCGGGAGCAAGCGACCGCCGACAAAGAAACAGCGTCGAAATCTACCCCAACGGACCTGTTTTTGGCGATGGCTCGGCCAAGATACGCTCTGGCCACGGGCAACGCGCTCCCGTCCGGTTTTTCTTTCTCGGCATCGCGGCCTGCGATCCGCCGGGACAAATGCCGGCGCAAAATCCCGCAAGCTTATGATTCCAACGGCAAACTGCGGCTCTCGCGGAGAGGCCGGACGGTTGCGGTTTTCTGTGCGTCCATCCGACGTTACCGGGCTGACACGAAACTGTCATGCGACTGTAATAATCGAAGGCTATTGGCCTCAGCGGGCGCCGGCTGAAGAGGGCGCCGAGAGACCATCTTCCGAACAGGAGCAGGCCACATGAAGAAATTCCTCGTTACGGCATC
The DNA here is from genome assembly GCF_016836705.1 of Mesorhizobium caraganae. Taxonomy (GTDB): domain Bacteria; phylum Pseudomonadota; class Alphaproteobacteria; order Rhizobiales; family Rhizobiaceae; genus Mesorhizobium; species Mesorhizobium caraganae. The sequence continues at coordinate 83,502 of NZ_JAFCGY010000016.1, forward strand.
GGCCGTGGCGGTAGCGTTCGCCGCATCGTCGGGTGTCGCCGCCGCGCGCGACCAGATCCAGGTCGCCGGTTCGTCGACCGTGCTACCCTATGCCAAGATCGTTGCCGAGCAGTTCGGCGAAACCTTCACCAACTTCAAGACCCCGGTGGTCGAGTCCGGCGGCAGCGGCGCCGGCATCAAGGAATTCTGCAAGGGCGTCGGCGAAGACACCATCGACATCGCCAACTCCTCGCGTCCGATCAAGAAGGATGAACTGAAGTCCTGCGCCGACGCCGGCGTGAAGGAAGTCCAGGAAGTCCGCATCGGCTATGACGGCATCGTCTTCGCCACCGACATCAAAGGCCCGGATTGGGCGCTGGTTCCCGCCGACGTCTACAAGGCGCTCGCCGCCAAGCTGGTCGTTGACGGCAAGCTGGTCGACAATCCGAACACCAAGTGGAACCAGGTCAACCCGAAGCTGCCCGACTGGGATATCGCCGCCTACATCCCCGGTGAAAAGCACGGCACCCGCGAAGTGTTCGAGACCAAGCTTCTCGACGCCGGCTGCGACAAGGCCGCCCTGAAGGCCGCCGGCATTGCCGACGACAAGGAAATCGGCAAGACCTGCATCGCCATCCGCAAGGACGGCAAGGCTGTCGACATCGACGGCGACTACACCGAGACGCTCGCCCGCATCGACTCCAACAAGACCGGCGTCGGCGTGTTCGGCCTCGCCTTCTACGAGAACAATGCCGACAAGCTGAAGGTCGCCACCGTGGAAGGCATCGTGCCTTCGACCGAGACGATCGCGACCGGCAAGTATCCGGTTTCGCGCCCGCTGTTCTTCTACGTCAAGAAGGCGCATCTCGGCGTCGTTCCCGGTCTCAAGGAATATGTCGAGTTCTTCCTTGACGACCAGATGATCGGCCCGGAAAGCCCGCTCGCCCAGTACGGCCTGGTTTCGGCTCCGGATGCCGAACGTCAAGCGCAGCGCGACGCGTTCGCTGCCGGGAAGAGCATGTAATCAACGACTGGATCAGGGCGCGGACCAAATCCGCGCCCTGATCTCGCTGCATGCCGCAACGGCGGCGGCGACCTGAATTTTCCCTGGGGTGGGTGATGTCGTCCTTGCTCGTGCTCGCCATAGTCATTGCCATCGGCGTGGTCGCCTTCGTGATCGGCCGCCAGCGCGCCACGGCGCACGAAACCGGCAAGGTAAAGCCGCATTCGCGCGCCCACTATCACGGTTGGTGGGCCTTTCTGCTCGCAGTCCTGCCTGCCGTCCTGCTGCTCGCCGTCTGGGACATCGGATCGTCCGTCTATCTTGACCGGCACATCCACGCCGCCCTGCCTGAGCGCACTGTCGACTCCAAGGTCGCCAGCGAAGCGCTCGACGCCAGCTTGGTGAAGAGCCTCGCCAAGGGCCTGCGCCGGCTAGATGCCGGAACGCCGCTTCCCGCCACGTTCGCTGAATTGCAGCCGCTGCTCATCGCCAAGGGCGTGGCGCTGGCCAGCGACACACAGGATTACATGATCCCGATCGCCGTCGAGGCGAACACAGTCCAGGACAGGCTCGGCCTGTTTGGCGCGGTGCTCACGCTTGCGCTGTCGATCGCCGGCGCCTTCTATGCGCTGCGGCAGATCGCGCCGCGCGCCAGGGCGCGCAACAATGTCGAGAGGCTGATGCTGTGGGGGCTGCTTGCGGCGTCGACCATCGCCATCCTGACCACGGTCGGCATCGTGCTGTCGATGCTGTTCCAGACCATCACCTTCTTCGAAAGCGTTTCGCCGATGAGCTTCTTCTTCGGCACCGTGTGGGATCCGCGTTTCGCCGCTGCCGGCTCCGGCGGCAGCCAGGGCCAGTTCGGCCTGATCCCGCTTCTCGCCGGTACGCTTTATATCGCCGCCGTCGCTCTGCTGGTGGCGGTGCCGGTCGGCTTGATGTCGGCGGTCTACATGGCCGAATATGCTTCGCCCAAGGTTCGCGCGGTGGTCAAGCCGGCGCTGGAACTGCTGGCCGGCATCCCGACCATCGTCTACGGCATCTTCGCCGTGGTCACGCTCGGGCCGTTCCTGCGCGACCTGTCGGCGGCACTCACCGGTGGTTCGCCCTTCATCCAGGGCCAGAGCATCTTCACCGCCGGCCTGGTGATGGGCGTCATGCTGATCCCGGTCGTGTCCTCGCTGTCCGACGACATCATCACCGCGGTGCCGCGCGCCATGCGTGACGGCTCGCTCGGCCTGGGTGCGACGCGCTCCGAGACGATCAAGCGGGTGATCCTGCCGGCCGCACTTCCCGGCATCGTCGGCGCCATCCTGCTGACCGCGTCGCGTGCTATCGGCGAGACGATGATCGTCGTGCTGGCAGCCGGCGTCGCCGCCAATCTCACCGCTAATCCGTTCGAGGCGATGACGACCATCACCGTCAAGATCGTCAACCAGCTGACCGGCGACCTCGAGTTCAACTCACCGCAGACGCTGGTCGCCTTCGCGCTCGGCCTGACGCTGTTCGTGCTGACGCTGGTGATGAACATTGTCGCCCTCTACATCGTGCGCAAGTACCGGGAGCAGTACGAATGACCGACATTCCCCTGGACACGATGGCGGGCGCCGTTGCGCGTCCGCGCCGCGACATAGGGCTGAAGGCGCGCTACGCCGCCGAACGCCGTTTCCGCATCTACGGTGTGATTGCGATCTCGGTCGGCCTGGCGTTCCTGGCCATCATGCTGATCACCATCGTGTCGAAAGGCTACACCGCCTTCTGGCAGACGACGGTGACGCTGCCGATCAGCTTCGACGAGAAGGTCATCGATCCCTCCGGCAAGCGCGCCACCGATCCGAGCGTGCTGATCAAGGCGAACTATCCCAAGCTCGCCGACACCGCGCTGATGGCCAAGCTTGGCATCGACCCAAGCAACAAGCCGATGGTCATGAAGCTCAAGGGCTTCCTGTCGGAAGGCGCCCGCGTCCAGCTGCGCGACATCGTCGCCGCCGATCCGTCGGTGATCGGCACGACGCGCGACGTCAATATCCTGGCCGCGGCCAATCTCGACTCCGCCTTCAAGGGCCAGATCGACCTCAGCGTCGATGAAGCGCGCCGCAAGGTGTCCAACCAGCAGATCGACTGGATGAACAAACTCAAGGCCGACGGCGTGATGGCCGAGCATTTCAACACCGGTCTGTTCACCTACGGCGCCTCCAGCCGGCCCGAGACGTCAGGCATGGGCGTGGCCATCATCGGCTCGTTCTACATGATGGTGATCGTGCTGCTTTTGGCGCTGCCGATCGGCGTCGCGGCCTCGATCTATCTCGAGGAATTCGCCAAGAAGAATCGCTTCACCGACCTGATCGAGGTCAACATCAACAATCTTGCGGCGGTGCCGTCGATCGTCTTCGGTCTGCTTGGCCTTGCCGTGTTCATCAACTTCCTCGGCATGCCGCGCTCGGCCGCCTTTGTCGGCGGCCTGGTGCTGACATTGATGACGCTGCCGACCATCATCATTGCGACGCGCGCGGCCCTTGCCGCGGTGCCGCCGTCGATCCGCTCGGCAGCGCTTGGGCTTGGCGCCTCGAAGATGCAGATGGTGTTCCAGCACATCCTGCCGCTGGCCGCTCCCGGCATCCTGACCGGCACGATTATCGGCCTGGCGCGTGCGCTGGGTGAGACAGCACCGCTGCTTCTGATCGGCATGGTCGCCTTCGTCGCCGACTATCCGAAGACGCCTTTCGATCCGGCGACCGCCCTGCCGGTGCAGATCTACATGTGGGCAAACGAGGCCGAACGCGCTTTTGTCGAGCGCATGTCCGGCGCCATCATCATCCTGCTCGTCTTCCTCATGGCCATGAACATCACCGCGATCGTGCTTCGGCGCCGGTTCGAGCGGCGCTGGTAGAAAAAAGGCAATTTGGTATGAACATCATGACCGAACAGTCCCTTGAAAACGCAGTGGGCGACAAAATGAACGCCAAGTCGAACGAAGTCATCAAGATGCGCGGCGACAAGGTCGGCGTGTTCTACGGCGAGAAGCAGGCGCTGTTCGACGTCAATCTCGACGTTCGCCAGAACCAGGTGACGGCGCTGATCGGCCCGTCCGGCTGCGGCAAGTCGACCTTCCTGCGCTGCCTCAACCGCATGAACGACACCATCGATTCGGCGCGGGTGACCGGCAAGATCACGCTCGACGAGGACGACATCTATGACAAGAACATCGACGTCGTCGAACTCAGGGCTCGCGTCGGCATGGTGTTCCAGAAGCCCAATCCGTTCCCGAAGTCGATCTACGAGAACGTAGCCTACGGCCCGCGCATCCATGGCCTGGCCAAGCGCAAGTCCGACATGGACCAGATCGTCGAGTCGAGCTTGAAGAAGGCCGCGATCTGGAACGAGGTCAAGGATCGCCTGCAGGAGCCCGGCACCGGCCTGTCCGGCGGCCAGCAGCAGCGCCTGTGCATCGCGCGCGCCATTGCGGTGTCGCCGGAAGTAATCCTGATGGACGAACCATGCTCGGCGCTCGACCCGATCGCCACCGCACGCGTCGAGGAGCTGATCGACGAGCTGCGCCAGAATTACACGATCGTCATCGTCACCCACTCGATGCAGCAGGCGGCGCGCGTCTCGCAGCGCACGGCGATGTTCCACCTCGGCTACCTGGTCGAGGAGGGCGCCACCGACAAGATGTTCACCAATCCCGACGACAAGCGCACCCAGGACTACATTACCGGCCGCTTCGGCTGAGCCGTCCAGCGGTTGAATTTTCAGGCACGAGGACCACGATCATGGGTGAACATACCGTCGCCTCCTTCGATGAAGAGTTGGGCCAGATCAGCAAGCTGATCCGCGACATGGGCGATCTGGCCGGGTCGATGGTCAGCGGCTCGACAAAAGCGCTGCTCAATTCCGACAATGCGCTGGCGCAACGTGTCGTGTCCGACGACGCCATCATGGACGCGCGCCAGCGGGAACTCGACGATCGCGCCATCACGCTCATCGCCAAGCGCCAGCCGATGGCCAACGATCTGCGTGCCGTGGTCGGCTCGATCCGCATGGCCGGCGACCTCGAGCGCATCGGCGATCTCGCCAAGAACATCGCCAAGCGCGTTGGCACCGTCGGCCTCAGCGTCACGCCGCGCGACCTCTCGCATTCCATCGATGCGATGGCGCAGCTGGTGCTGATCCAGGTGCAAGGGGTGGTCGAGGAATATGCCGCCGCGGATGCCGCAGCCCTGGCAAAGCTCAGGAATGAGGACGAACGTATCGACGTCAAATACACGTCGGTGTTTCGTGAACTCTTGACCTACATGATGGAAGACCCGCGCAACATCACCGCCTGCACGCATCTCCTGTTCTGCGCCAAGAATCTGGAGCGCATCGGTGATCATGTCACCAACATCGCTGAAAATGCGTATTATGTGCTGACCGGCCAGCAATTGCCCGCCAATCGCCCGAAGCAGGACGAGACGGCGATGGCCACTTCGGCCTGACAAGGGTGAACTGCTGATGATCGCGCCACGCATCATGGTCGTGGAGGACGAGGAGCCGCTGGGCGTTCTTCTCCGCTACAACCTCGAATCCGAAGGCTACCAGGTCGAGGTGGTGACGCGCGGCGACGAGGCCGAAATCCGGTTGCAGGAAAATGTGCCCGACCTTCTGGTGCTCGACTGGATGGTGCCCGCGGTGTCCGGCATCGAGCTCTGCCGCCGGCTGCGCATGCGGCCCGAGACCGAACGGCTGCCAATCATCATGCTGACCGCGCGTGGCGAGGAGAGCGACCGCGTGCGTGGCCTGTCGACCGGCGCCGACGACTATCTGGTCAAGCCGTTCTCGACACCGGAATTCATGGCGCGCGTGAAGGCACTGCTGCGCCGCGCCAAGCCGGAAGTTCTGTCCAGCGTGCTCAAGGTCGGCGACATCGTGCTCGATCGTGAATCGCACCGCGTCTACCGCAAGAAGAGCGAGATCCGGCTCGGGCCGACCGAGTTCCGCCTGCTCGAATTCATGATGCGCCATCCCGGCCGGGTGTTCTCGCGCAGCCAACTGCTCGACAATGTCTGGGGCGAGACGATCTATATCGACGAGCGCACGGTTGACGTGCATGTCGGTCGACTGCGCAAGGCGGTCAACAATGGCCGCATGCCCGACGTCATCCGCACCATCCGCGGCGCCGGCTACGCTATCCGGGAAGATTAGGCGCGCCGCGCTGTTGCCGGCCTCTCAGGCGACATGCTTGCCCGCTTTCGCCTGAATCCCCGGTGCGAAAATCTCCTGGTCGACGAAGCTGAGCGCGCGCATGGCGCAGCCTTCGCGGATCAGCGGCAGTTCGTTGGGCTCGGTGTCGAAGGAGATCGATTTCGAGTGCTGGCCGCCGGCAGTCTGGGCGATCGCTTCGCGCAATGCCGGTTCGATCAGATCGAACGCGGCGGCGCTGACTCCGACCATGGCGACAGGTGCTGGATCGATCAGCGCGAACAGGCTGCCGAGGCCGAAGCCAAGCGCCTCGCCGGCCTTGCGGTAGGCTTCGCGCTCGGGGCCATCGGTCTCGCGGGCACGTGCGGCGAGCGCCCGCATGTCGGCGTCGCCGACATCGACCGGTTCGGCATCCTCGCTCATCATTTTGGCGCTGCGCCAGATGGCGTAGTTGCCGGCATAGGCCTCGACGCAGCCGCGCCGCCCGCAACGGCACAGCGCGCCGCCGGGCCGGTGGATCATGTGGCCGAACTCGCCGCCCGAGGAATGGGTGCCGGTGAACAATTCGCCCTTCAGCACCAGCCCCATGCCGATGCCGTGCGAGAGCAGGATAGCGATGAAATTGTCGCGGTAGCGCTCAGGCTGGCGCCATTGCAGCGCCACTGCCATCATGTTGCAATCGTTTTCCATGGTGGCCGGAATGCCGAACTCCGCTTCCAGTATGTCGGCGAAGGCAATGTCGGTCAGCGGCGTGATCGGCGACCACAGCATGGCGCGCGCCTGCGAATCGGTGATGCCCTGGATGCCCATGGCAATGCGGGCGATGCTCTGAACATCGAGGTCGGGATCCTCGAGCCGCCGCCGCACGATTGCCGTGCATTCGCCGATCAGCTCGTCGCGCGGCATGGTCAGCGTATCCAGCCGGCGCTGCTCCTCGGCGACCACCTGGCCGGCATAGTCGATGACGGTGACGGAAAGGAAATTCAGCGACAGCACCACAGTCATCACCGCGGCGGCTTCCGGGTTGAGCGCAAGGCCGACCTGGGGCCGGCCGCGTTTCAGCGCGCCGGTCTCGCCTGGCTTGCTCTCGGCCAGGATGCCTTCTTGAATCAGATCAGACGAGATCGCCGATATGGTCGAATGGCTGAGGCCGGTGGTCGCCGCAATCTCGGTCCGCGACGGTTGGCCTGCCCGGCGCACGGCCGAAATCACCATCGCACGGTTGCGACGGCGCAGATCGTCGTGGCGGATTCCAACCGACATTTTTTCCTCCCGGTCCTCCTCGCGCCTCATGATAGTGGAGGCATTTGGTGGTACCAGCCAAATATTGGCAGAAGCAGGCCGCGCTGTCATTGTTTATTGCGAGTCTCGAAAAAATTCACAGAGGCCATCAGATTCCATCAGAATCGATGTTGACAGCGCCTCGCCGTTGGACCAGTATTTTTTCGAGGCTCGAAAAAATAGAGCCTCTGTGTGCCGGCCTTCGGGCCAGTTTTGTCGCGCCGCGCGCGGCGCAGGGAGGATTATCATGAACAGATTTGCAGCCGCCATGCTGGCGGGTGTCGCCATGTCGCTGACGCTGGTGTCGGTCGCGCAGGCGAAGGACAAGGTCATCGGCGTGTCGTGGTCGAACTTCCAGGAAGAGCGCTGGAAGACCGACGAAGCGGCGATGAAGGCGGCGATCGAGGCGGCCGGCGACAAGTACATTTCCGCCGACGCGCAGTCCAATCCCGGCAAGCAGCTGACCGACGTCGAAAGCTTGATCTCGCAGGGCGCCAATTCGCTCATCATCCTGGCGCAGGACGCCTCGGCCATCGGCCCGGCGGTGCAGAAGGCGCTGGACGAAGGCATTCCGGTCGTCGGCTATGACCGCCTGATCGAGAACAAGGACGTCTTCTACCTGACCTTCGACAACAAGGAAGTCGGTCGCATGCAGGCCCGCGAAGTGTTCAAGGCCAAGCCCGAAGGCAACTATGTCTTCATCAAGGGCTCGGGTGCCGACCCGAATGCCGATTTCCTGTTCGCCGGTTCGATGGAAGTGCTGAAGGAAGCCATCGACTCGGGCAAGATCAAGAATGTCGGCGAGGCTTACACGGATGGCTGGCTGCCCGCCAACGCCCAGAAGAACATGGAACAGTTCCTGACCGCCAACGACAACAAGGTCGATGCGGTCGTTGCGGCCAATGACGGCACTGCCGGCGGCGTCGTCGCGGCGCTGACGGCGCAGGGCCTGGCCGGAACCGTTCCGGTCTCGGGCCAGGACGGCGACCATGCCGCGCTGAACCGTATCGCGCTCGGTACACAGACCGTGTCGGTGTGGAAGGACGCGCGCGAGCTCGGCAAGAACGCCGCCGAGATCGCTTCGCAGCTGGCCGACGGCAAGAAGACGGGCGACATTGCCGGCGCCAAGGACTTCACCACGCCCGGCGGCAACACCGTCAAGTCGCTGTTCCTGACCCCGGTTGCCATCACCAAGGACAACCTCAACGTCGTCATCGACGCCGGCTGGATCAAGAAGGACGAAGTCTGCGCCGGCGTCACTGCCGGCAGCGTTGCAGCCTGCAACTAAAACCGGACCGCTATCGGTTCGAAATCTCGGCGCCGCGGCCCAAAAGCCGCGGCGTTTCTCCAAGGGCTTTCCGCTTCAAATGACCACGGAAAGCAAATAGCATCCATGTTCCGGCATCCGCGCCAGACGGCAAACCGGTGGGAGGATAGCATGACCGACACGACCTCTAATCAGCCGGTCGCCAGCACTGCTGCGGACCGGGCGCGCGCATCCGAGCTCAGCGCCGTCGGGCGGTTCCTCAAGGCTACCGAACTCGACACGCGCATGCTCGGCATGGTCGGCGCCCTGCTGGTCATCTGGGTCGGCATACACATCCTGTCGGGCGGGCTTTTCCTGACGCCGCGCAATCTGTGGAACCTGTCGGTGCAGACCTCCTCGGTCGCGATCATGGCGACCGGCATGGTGCTGGTCATCGTCATGCGCAACATCGACCTTTCGGTTGGCTCCGTCGAAGGCGTGATCGGTATGATCATGGGCGTGGCGCAGGCTGAATTCCTCATTCGCGTCATCGGCTTCCAGCTCGGAAATCCCTGGCTCTGGATCATCGCGCTGGCCGCCGGCGTGGTGCTTGGTCTGCTGATCGGCGCGTTCCAGGGCTTCATCATCGCCTATATGGAGGTTCCGGCTTTCATCGTGACGCTGGGCGGCCTACTGGTGTGGCGCGGTATGGCATGGCTGATCACCAGCGGGCGCACGGTCGCGCCGCTCGACGCCACGTTCCAGCTGATGGGTGGCGGACCACGCGGCTCGATCGGCGCTACCGCCAGCTGGATCGTCGGCATCGTCGCCTGTGCGGCGGTTGCCTTCGCGCTGCTCAACGGCCGCTCGCAGCGCAAGCGGTTCAGCTTTCCCCTGCGCCCCGTGTGGGCTGAGGCCTTGCTTGGCGTGGTCGCTTGCGCGGCCATCCTCGGCGCCGTCTGGATCGCCAATTCCTATCCATGGCCGATCGGCATCGTGCGCCAGTATGCGCTGCAGAACGGCATCACCCTTCCCGAAGGTGGGCTGTTTATCGCGCATGGCATCGCCATACCGGTGCTGATGGCGGTGGCCACGGGCATCATCATGACCTTCATCACCAAGCGCACGCGTTTCGGCCGCTATGTCTTCGCCATCGGTGGCAATCCGGAAGCAGCAGAACTTGCCGGCATCAACACGCGCTGGGTGACCATGAAGGTGTTCATGATCATGGGCGTGCTGGCGGCGATCAGCGCGGCGATCTCGTCGGCCCGCCTCAACGCGTCGACCAACGCACTGGGCACGCTGGACGAGCTGCTGGTCATCGCCGCTGCCGTCATCGGTGGCACGTCGCTGGCCGGCGGCGCTGGAACGGTGATGGGCGCCATGCTCGGCGCGCTTCTGATGCAGTCGCTGCAATCCGGCATGGTGCTGCTCGGCATCGACTCGCCGCTGCAGAGCATCGTCGTTGGCGCCGTGCTGGTCATTGCAGTGTGGCTCGACACCGTCTACCGCAAGCGGGTCTAGGGGAGGAACGATCATGGAAAAAACTGCTCCCACGGGCACAGCGCTGATCGACATGCGCAACATCTCGATCGCCTTCGGCGGCATCCGCGCCGTCGACGATGCGTCCATCGATCTTTTCCCGGGCGAGGTCGTGGCGCTGCTCGGCCATAACGGCGCCGGCAAGTCGACCCTGATCAAGATCCTGTCGGGCGCCTACAAGCGCGATGCGGGCCAGATCTTCGTCAACGGCCAGGAGGCGGCGATCTCCAACCCGCGCGACGCCAAGAAATACGGCATCGAGACGATCTACCAGACGCTGGCGCTGGCCGACAATGTCGACGCCGCCGCCAACCTCTTCCTCGGCCGTGAGCTGATGACCGGCTGGGGCACGCTTGACGATGTCGCCATGGAAGCCGAGGCGCGCAAGGTCATGGGCCGGCTCAATCCGCGTTTCCAGCGCTTCAAGGAGCCGGTGATCAAGCTGTCGGGCGGCCAGCGCCAGTCGGTGGCGATCGCGCGCGCCATCCTGTTCAACGCCCGCATCCTGATCATGGACGAACCGACGGCCGCCCTTGGTCCGCAGGAAACGGCGCAGGTCGGTGAACTGGTCAAGCAGCTCAAGGCCGACGGCATCGGCATCTTCCTGATCAGCCACGACATCCACGATGTGTTCGAACTCGCCGACCGCGTCTGCGTGATGAAGAACGGCCAGGTCGTCGGCACCGCGCGCACCACCGATGTCACCCAGGACGAGGTGCTTGGCATGATCATCCTCGGCAAATGCCCACCCGGCGCCATTCCCGGACCGGGCGCGCTGAAGATCGCCGCCTGAGACGAGCGCCATCATCGGCTGACGGTCATCTTCTCCGATGCGCGATCGATAAGCCGGCTAATATCTGGAACGTAATGTGCCAGCTGTCACGATGGTTTGGCCTCGCCATTGTGTTGGCGCGGTGACATGCCATAAAGGTCCCAGATACATGGACCGCAGCATCCTTTGAAGAAGTTTTTCCCGATCGTCGCCTTCATTGCCGTCGCGCTGATCAGCATGACGATGGCAGGCTTCGCCTACTTCGCCACCCAGGAGGCGGCACGGATCAAATTCGAGGCGACGGCCGACGATGCGCTCAACCGTATCGAAAGCCGCATCGACCTGCATCTGTCGCTGCTGCGCTCGACGCAGGCGCTGTTCGACGCCCGCAATGGCGAGATTTCGCGTAGCGAATTCAAGGCCTTCTTCAGCGCGCTCGACGTCGACAGCAATTTCGCCGGCCTGCGCGGCATCGGTTATCTCAGGCTGGCCAAAACCGGCGACGAAGCGGCGGTCGAGCGCGACATGTTGCGCGACCGTGGCGTGCCGCACGCTGTCTATCCGGACACGGCACAGTCCTGGCGCACGCCCGTCGTGCTGTTCGAGCCGCTCGATCCTGCCAACGAGTCGACCATCGGCTACGACATGTTCACCGAACCGGCGCGGCGCGAAGCGATCGAAAAGGCGATGGCCGATGACGCACAGCATGCAAGCGGCCTGGTTCAACTCGGCCAAGGCGCGGGCGCGGCACAGACCTTTACCGGCTTCCTGGTCTTCGTCAGGCTCAATGTCGAAACCGCGCCGGATGGAATTAACGCCTCCAGGTCGTCGACATCGGGCTTTCTCTACGCCGCTTTCCGCGCCCGCGACCTGTTCCAGACCGCGCTCAGCCGCACGCCGCTGCTGCCGGTCAACACCGAAGTCTATGACGGCAAGGTCGATGCCGACAATCTTCTGTTCCAGTCGGAAACGCCGCCGGTTGCGAGCTTCGGCGACAGGCTGTTGGTGACGCGCAAGATCGTCGTCGCCGGCCGGCCGTGGACGGTGCTGTTTCGGCCGACAAGCGCTTTCTCGCAGCCGTCTTCGCGCGCCATTCCGGTGATGCTCGGCTTGTTCGGGTTGCTCCTGGCGGGCGCGATCGCGCTGGTGGCGCGCTATCAGGAGCGTGCCTATGACGCCAAGTCGCTGTTGCATGAGACGACGGAAAAGAGCCTGCTCGAAAAGGATCTGATGCTGCAGGAGATGAAGCATCGGATCAAGAATTCGATCACGCGGGTGCTGGCGATCGCGCGTCAGACGGCAGCGCACGCCACCGACGTAAAGGAGTTCTCCTCTTCCTTCTCGGCTCGCCTGCAGGCAATGGCGGCTTCCCAGGACATGCTGACGCGATCGCGCTGGCAGAAGGCCGACCTTGGCGACCTCTTGCGCATCGAGCTTGGCCAAGTGTTCGGCAAGGAACTTCCGGAAGGAATATTGTCAGGCCCTCAGGTGCTGCTCGACGAGACGACGACGCAGGCGCTTGGCCTGACCTTTCACGAACTGGCGACCAATGCGCTGAAATATGGCGAAGCTGGCAATTCGGTCGGCGCGCTTAAAGTGGACTGGTCGTTTGAGGGACGCGGATCCGACAGGATGCTGGTTCTGAACTGGCGCGAGGCCGGGCAGAAGCAACTCGAAGCGCCGGCCAAGATCGGCTTTGGCACCAAGCTCATCGACCTCAATGTCACGCGCGAATTGGGCGGTACGATCGCCAGAGATTTTCGCGCCGACGGGCTCACCGTGGAAATCAGGATTCCGCCGCCCGGTACAGGCAAACAAACGGAGACCGGCTGACCGGTCTCCGTCTTGTTCGTTTGACGCTTTTGAAGCGGATCAGCAGCGAGCGGTGTAAAGCCGGCCGCGATTGTCGCGATACTGGCAATAGCCATTGCGCAGGTTGCGCACCAGCAGACCGGAACCGGCACCAACGGCTGCGCCGATGAGCGCACCCTTGCCGCCGCCAACCAGGCCGCCGACGCCGGCGCCTACCAAGGTACCGACACCCACGTCCTGCTCGGTCGTGCTGCAGCCGCTGACGGCGACCACGGCAACCATGGCAATAATCAATTTCCGCATTGAGTCTCTCCTCACTTTCGTCCTCACTTTAGTAAGCTCCAGCCGCCATTTAGCATGAAATGCCGGCTTGTGCCCGCTCGATCTTATTGTTGCTGAAGATAGTCTTTCTAGGGGCGTGTCACATTGGACGCAACCACGACGTTTGAAACCTGCAAGGATGCGTCGAGCGAACCATCCGGACGCACGTTCCAGACGATCCGGTCATAGTCGTCCTCCAAGGCGGGATCGACTTCAAGACATTTGGCAACGACATGCTGGGCCTGACCCTGCACGTCGCCCATGGCAAAAGGCCGCTCGGCGGTGCATGCCTCCGCGGTTTCGAACACGCTGACCGGCACCTGCAGTTCGCGGCATTCGGTCATGCTGCTTGAACAGCCGATAACCAGAAGCAAAGCGGCGATGTGTTCCACAGCGAAAGATCCTCTCGCCTTAAGAACGGTCGACAGCCGTCAAAGTTCCTGTGATGAAAAGGTGGGGACGTTGGTAATTGGCTGGCCAGGAGCCAGACCAGCCTTCAGCTCAGCCAGATTTGGGAGCAGCGTGAACCCGAAGCGAACGTGGCTCAGCCCAACTGCGACGCCACGATCAGAACGATGGCGGCGACGAGCGCGACAGCGGCGAAACGAAGCAAGGGATGCCAGGTGTGCGCAGGCGAGGCGGAAGCATCAGGATCCTGAAAGCCGCTCATCGAGATGCGGGCGGCCTGCTCCAGCCTGTTCATATCGGCAACCGTCAAGATCATTCCTCCCATAGTCGGGTTGCAGGCCACGGCCGAAGCGTCGGTTGAATCGGTCAAGAGCCGGCAATCTCTGGGAGCCTCAGCATCGAACTTTATGGTGAACAGCCGGTTAAGGAATTCGGCGCTCCGGGCTCTCTGTTTGACGCGATTCGGGACGGAATTCCTCTGAGGCAAATCCGGCCGCTCACTCGGTTTCGAAATTGCCGTGCGGAACGACAAGCCGATATTCGAGGCGGTCGCCGGTGATTTCCAGCGTCGCCGTGCCGTTCAGCGATATCGGCACAACGCGTTCGAGAGCAACGCTGCCGAATCGTTTCTCGGTGCGCCTGTTGTCATTGGCGACAATGGCCTCGACCCAGGTCAGCGACAAAGCCGGCTTATCAGCGGTCTCCGTGATGCTCGACAGGTTGGCGGTTACCTCGACGAAGCCATCCGGCCGCGCCAAGGCGCCGTAACTGAATGAATTGACTGCGAGCTCGTGCATGGCCAGGCCGATATGAAGAGCGGCGTTGGGATTGAGGTAGGGATTGACGCCATTGAACCGCAGGCTCTGCGCGGGATCGGCGCCATAGCGCACGACCTGGCCACGGACTAGTTCGCGTAGTGCGGCACCCCGCCAATTCGACGACGTCACCAGATCCTGGGAGGAGGCCAGTGACTGCAGCCGACCGCGAAAGCGCGTCAGGAAATCGTCCGATGTCTCGGAATAACGGCCGGTCTGTGTGGCAATGCTCTGGATGATGGCCAACAGGTTCTTGGAGCGGTGACTGACCTCACGCAGCAGCGTCTTCAACGTTTGCTCTCGGCGCTTCTGCTCGGTTGTCTCTACCATTGTGGTGACAACGCCTTGGACATCGCCGCCGTCGCCGCGATCGGCATCGATCCAGACTTGAAACCAGCGGATGCCTTCAGCAGTGGGAACGCTGAGCTCGAGGCGTTCAGGATTGCCGGAAGCGATGACATGGCGTTTGGTGGTATCGATGTGGTCGGCCTGCGCCGGCGGCAGGATGCCGTTGCTGTCCGCAGTATCGGAAGCCCATGGCTCACGCATGTTGCGCGCCCACACGGTCTTCATTTCGCGGTCCTGGTACAGAACGGAAATGCCGGCATTGTGCAGAGCATGGAGCAAGGCGCGGCCGAGCTGCATGCCGCTTTCAACGGGGTGCAGGGCGATGACTTCGTCATTCGGCCCGCTTTCGCTTGTCTCTCCGCCTCTGGAACGCATCAGTCACCTGTCCACCCCTCAATTCTGAACGATTCACGCTGAAATCAGTTCCTGAAATAAACCCCCAAAACAGGTCCGCCGGGCGGCGTCCCGTTGAAGGACACCGCCCGGCGGTGACTGGAAACCGTTTGAGGGGTGCGGCTTCCAGTGTTGGCTCGCTGCCGGTCTTACGACGCCCGCCTGAACAGGCCGGCCAGAAGCGAGATGACGAGGAAGGCGAGAAAGATGAAGAACAAAATTTGCGCGATGCCGGCGGAGGTGCCGGCGATACCGCCGAAACCAAGCGCGCCGGCGATGATCGCCACGACAAGAAATACGAGCGCCCAGTAGAGCATGATCCGTCTCCTTCCGATGCTGAGAATAAAAACGTGGGTGGTTGGTGTTTGTTCCACCATTTGCCGAAAAAGACAGGCTTTGGAAGGGCCCGGACGCGAATTGATTCGGGGCACGCGAGCGCGACCACGCAAAGCGCGGCTTGGAGCGACCGACAACTGGCGATCACCGGGTGGACGATCGCCAGTGCTTGGCAACGCCGGGATGCGGCGACGTTGGAGATTGTTAGAGCAGTTCACCGTTTCACGGAAACGGCGCCCCGCTCTATCTCTTTGTTTTCGCAATTCCGGACGGAAAACCGCTTCACACTTTTCCTGAAATTGCTTTAAGCGGCGGCCTTGGCCTGACGGTCGAAGAACAGCGCCTGGCTGATCAGCGCCTTGACCATGTCTGGATTGAACGGCTTGGTGACGAGGAAAGCGGGTTCGGGCCGCTCGCCGGTCAGCAGACGCTCGGGGAAGGCGGTGATGAAGATCACCGGCACCGAGGTCGACGACAGGATTTCGTTGACCGCATCGATGCCCGAGCTGCCATCGGCAAGCTGGATGTCGGCCAGCACCATCTTCGGCCTTGTCTTGCCGAACATCGCCACCGCCTCGGCATGGGTGCGGGCGGTGCCGACGACACGGTGGCCGAGGCTCTCGACCATTTCCTCGATGTCCATGGCGATCAGCGGTTCGTCCTCGATGATCAGCACGTCGGTCGCCACCTGGCGGGAGATCTCGTTGCTCGCCTGGGCCAGCAGTTCGGAGAATTCCCTGGCGTCGACATCCAGAATTTCAGCCGCCTCGTCCTCGCTAAAGCCTTCGACGGCGACCAGCAGGAAGGCCTGGCGGGGCCGTGGCGCAATGGCGTTCAGGTTGGCGGCGGCGCGCTGCTCCCATGCCGATTGCGCATGCTCCTGCGGAACGCGGATGGCAA
This sequence comes from Mesorhizobium caraganae, assembly GCF_016836705.1. GTDB lineage: Bacteria > Pseudomonadota > Alphaproteobacteria > Rhizobiales > Rhizobiaceae > Mesorhizobium > Mesorhizobium caraganae. The sequence continues at coordinate 99,839 of NZ_JAFCGY010000016.1, forward strand.
TGGAGGTGAACAATTTTGCGAAAACCTTGTAGATCGCGATGCGGTCGTTCGACGCTTCGGGGAAGATGTCGACGTCGGCGATGATGGCTTCGAGCATCGCGGCGACCAGCGCATCGCCACTCTCCTGGGATCCCGAAACGGCGCGCGAGAAGCGGCGCAGGAACGGCAGGTGCGGAGCAATGGTTGCGGAAAGGCTCATGATAGACGTCTCCCTCAGATGACGTAATTGCATAGATTCCAGGTCAAGCTGATTGCAAGCCCCGGCAAACAACGCGGGTTTTGTGAAAAAGTTCCGAGGGTTGTGGAACGAATCTGCAAGGACGACGTTTGTGGTGCGATGGGCAACCAGACGAGGGGGCCGCTTTTGCGTTGTGTAACAGGGCGGCTAAGGCGCTGGAATTTAAGGGCGAAATGAGGACATGAATAAAGAAACACTGGCTGGCGCCGCTAACAGGCGCCGGGCCAATTCCGGTGACCCGCTCGGGGCGAATTCGGAAATCGGCCGCAAACTCAAACAATATTATGACGAGTTGGTCTCCGACAATGTGCCGGATCGCTTCGCCCAGTTGCTCAGGCAACTGGAACAGGCCGAACCCGCACAGAAGAAAGACTGAGGCATGGCAGCTGTCTCACAAGGGTTCAAGACCGATCTGCTCGGCTCGATCCCGAGCCTGCGGGCCTTTGCCGTGTCGCTGACGCAGAATGCCGACAAGGCCGACGATCTGGTGCAGGAGACGCTGGTCAAGGCCTGGGACAAGCATGAGAGCTTCCAGCCGGGTACCAATCTCAAGGCATGGCTGTTCACCATCCTGCGCAACGAGTTCTATTCGCAGATGCGCAAGCGCGGCCGCGAGGTGCAGGACAGCGATGGCATCATGACCGCCAGGCTCGCCGTTCATCCGGCCCAGCACGGCCAACTCGACCTCAAGGATTTTCGCGGCGCGCTCGAGCAATTGCCCGAGGACCAGCGCGAAGCCATCATCCTCATCGGCGCTTCCGGCTTTTCCTATGAGGAGGCGGCCGAGATTTGCGGTTGCGCGGTCGGAACGATCAAGAGCCGGGTCAGTCGGGCCCGCACACGGCTGCAGGAGATCCTGAAAATCTCCGGCGAAGACGAATACGGCCCAGACGCCATCTCGTCGCAGGTTACCGGCTCAAACGCCGCCTGACAGCGGAGCCCGTTTGCGGGCTCCGCTACTTAAATCCGGATCGAAGGCATTTCAGGCTGGCGCGCGGCCGCAGGCCACCGCCAGCGCCCCGACGAGATCGTCCCCCGAATACGGCTTGGTTACCAGTCGCACGCCGGGGAAAGACGCCCTGATCTCGTCCGCGTCCGAATAGCCGGAGGCAAAGACGAAGGGCATGCCTGCCTGGCGCAGTTGCTCGGCGAAGTCGAGCGTCGACGTCTCTCCCAGCATCAGGTCGACGATAACGCCGTCGAACTTGTCGGCAACCGTCTGCTCGTCGATCTCTGCCAGGTCGCGGGCAATCACCACGTCGCCGGCGCCATGGTCGCGGCAAAGCTGTTCGACATCCATGGCGATCAGGAATTCATCCTCCAGGACAAGAATTCGCAATCCCTCGAGCAATGGCGGCACCTGGCAAATTCTCCTTGTTCCGGCAGCACTTCAATATCAACACCACACTGGATCTCAACAATCCACCAGTGGCCTTACACCCTGAATTCGCTTGCCGGGGCTGCTCCAACGTCAGACGAATTGGATTCGTCTCACTGGAGCGGGGCAAGTCATGATCGGTATTCGACACCCTGTCATTTAAAAAAGACATGCCCAATCGCCGACGCCGGAACCACAGCCCCTGCAAGCCGTTGCAGTCAGTCTGCCACAAAGGCTTTCGAAAGGGGGATCGAAATGTCTGGCCAGAATGGTCGTTCTTTTTCCAGCCGTCAGTACCCCTGCGAGAATTGCCCGCTTCGGCCATTGCCGGTGTTCCGGGAGTTCGAGAAGCAGGAGCTTGCCTATGTCAGCAAGTTCAAGAAGGGTGAACTGGCCGTCGACAAGGGCGCCACGGTGCTGGTCGAAGGCAGCCACAGTGCTCATCTCTATACGGTGCTTTCGGGCTGGGCCTTCCGTTACAAATTGCTGTCGGACGGCAGGCGCCAGATTCTCAACTATTCGATGCCCGGCGATCTCATCGGCCTGCAAGGCAGCGTGATGGGTGAAATGCAGCACTCGATCGAGGCGCTGTCGCCGATGCTGTTGTGCGTCTTCGAGCGCGAAAACCTGCACGAGCTCTACCGCAACCATCCGGACCTTGCCTACGACATCACCTGGCTGGCATCGCGCGAGGAGCGCATGCTGGACGAGAATTTGCTCAGCATCGGTAGGCGCACGGCGCTGGAGCGCACCGCCTATCTCATCGCTTTCATCGCCAGCCGCGCGGCGATAGTCGGGCTCAACGGCAAGGCGCCAGTGCAAATCCCGATCACGCAGCAACACGTCGCCGATACGCTCGGCCTGTCTCTGGTCCACACCAACAAGACGATCCGCAAGCTGATCGACCGCAAGCTGATCGTCTGGCGCGACGGTGGTTGCGAAGTGGTCGACCGGGAGGCGCTGAAGGACCTCGCACGCTGGGAGGGCTTGAGCGAGGGCCGCCGGCCGCTGATCTGAGGCTGATCTGAGAGGGAAACGAGTCCCGCCGGGCTGGACTCGCACAGGCAAACACCCTTTCATGGATATGGTCTCCGATTTCGGAACCTTGACGTGTGTGGGGCGTTTGAAACCAAGCAAACGCAAGGAGTTATAGAATGGCAACTGCCACAGGAAAAACCGCTGGCGAAACCCAGACGAACGCCGACCTCGAAGCCGATATCCGGCAGTTGAAGGCCGACATCGAAAAGCTGACCAAGCAATTGGCCAAGACCGGCGAGCATGGCTACGGAACGGCGCGGCGCGCTGCCGCCGAAGGCGTCGAGCAGTTGCGCGCCCAGGGTGAGGCTGCCTTCGACAGCCTGCGCGGCAACGCCAAGGACATCGAAGCCCAGATCACCGCCAATGTGCGCGAAAAGCCGGTGACGTCGCTGGCCATCGCAGCCGGCGTCGGCTTTCTGTTCGCGCTTCTCGCCCGGCGCTAGTTTCCGCTAGAGATGGGGACGCTGGCATCGTTGATTTCGGCTTTGGCCTCGGGTGAAGCCATTGCCGCCATGCGCCGCGCGCGCACGGCGGCGATCGTCTATGGGCTCGCCGCGGTTCCGGCTCTGTGCGGGCTCGGATTTCTCTTGGGAGCGGGCTATATCTGGGCCGCCGACCGCTATGGGTCGATGGCGGCCTGCCTGGGCTTCGCGGCCGGCTTCCTGGTGCTTGCCGGGCTCATCCTGCTCATCCATCAACTGGCGGCCGGCACGCGCGCCCGTAGACGTGCGCGAAGGCGCAATGCCGACCTCAAGGCACTCGGCATCACGGCGGCCCTCGCCGTATTGCCGTCGCTGCTCAAGGGGAAAGGCGGCAAGGAACTTGTCCTTGGACCGATCATCGCGCTGGTGGCCTATGCCATCTACAAGGAAAACGTCAAACCGCGGCCGGGCGATCCGGACGGCGATGCCGAGTAGGCCCGAACTCCCCCGACGCTTCAGCTCGGCAAATCTTCAAGCGGCATCGATATTTCCGCGAACACGCCTTCCCGACGGAACTCGTGCACAACCTCGCTGGACAAAACCTTGGCCAGGCTGCGGCGGATAAGGATCGAGCCGAATCCCTGGCGTTCCGGCGGCTGGACCTGCGGCCCACCGCTTTCGCGCCAGGTCAGCACAAGGCGGCGTGCGCCTTTCTTGCCCAGCGCCTTCCAGTCGACGTCGACCTTTCCCGAGCCCACCGACAGCGATCCGTATTGCAGCGCGTTGCTGGCCAGTTCGTGCATGATCAGGCCGAGCCCCACCGCCTGGTCGGGCGAAAGCAGCAGATCCGGGCCGGAAATCGCGATGCGCGGCTGTTCGGTCGAATCGAACGGCTTAACCTCGATCTGCATCAGTTCGCGGATGCCGATGCCGCGCCATTCGCGATCGGACAAGAGGTTATGGGCAGCCCCCAGCGCCTGCAGCCTGGCGCCGAAGGCTTCGAGGAATTCGCTTGGGCGGCGGGCGTGGCGAACGGTCTGCGTCGCCAGTGCCTGCACCGTCGCCAACGTGTTCTTGACCCGGTGGTTGAGCTCGCGCAACAACAGCCTTTGCCGCTCCTCACCGAGCTTGCGTTCCGATATGTCGTAGTTGACGCCGAAGATCAGCGTCGGTTTGCCTTCGCCGTCGCGCTCGATGACGCGGCCGCGGGTGGCTATCCAGCGCGGCGGATCGAAGCCCTTGACCCGGTATTCGCCGAAATAATCGTCGCTGCCGGTCAGGGCGTCGCGAAAGCGCGTCTCGGTCTGGTATACGTCGCGCGGGTCGATGGCGCCCAATATGTCGCGCGCCCGCAACCGGTTCGAGCGCGGCAGATTGAACAGTTCCGACAGGCGCACATCGCATTCGATCATGTCGGTGCGGATATCCCAGGCCCAGCTGGCAAGCGAGGCGGCATCGAGCGCGATGGCGCGGCGCTTTTCCTCCTGCGCCAAAGCTGCGGCGGCGATGGCGCCGCTGCGGGTGGCGTTTTTGAGCGTAAACAGGCTGGCGGCGAGACTGGCCAACGCCTTCAGTTGATCGAGTGCGGCAGGGGACGGAAAGTCATGCGGTTCCCGGTCGAGTACGCATACGGTGCCAATGCGCGCACCGGCCACCACCATGGGCGCGCCGACATAGAACCGCAGATGATGCTTACCGGTCACGAGCGGATTGGCGGCGAAGCGGGGATCGATGCTGGCATTGGTCACCACCATAGGCTCGTCGCCGGCGGCAATGGCGTGCGCGCAAAACGAGATGTCGGTGGCGGTCTCGGTCTCGTCCAGTCCGACACAGGACTTGAACCATTGTCGTTCGGTATCGAGCAACGTGACCAAGGCGATTGGCGCCTGCATCACGGCGGCGGCAAGACCGGTGATGTGATCGAAGTCGGGATCGGAGGCCGTGTCGATCGCGTCGAGCCCGTGCAGTACGGTAAGCCGCTCCGGCGCCGCCACGGCGCGGCGAACGTCGGCCGGCAGACCCTTCTCCACCTTCTTATCCACCAAGTCCCCTCGCTTGCAGGTCCCATCCGCAGTGCCGCGCGTTGTGCGCTGCCGTCGGGACCCGGAACTTTTGTAGCAAGCAATCGTTACCTGTCCATGTTTCGCCAGCCGTGGTTTTATCCGCCACGTCTGCAGTCGTATGATGGGAACGGCGCCAATGACCAAGATCATCCCTGAGAACAAGGCCCGCCAGGGGCGCTGGGGTTGGCATGGGCTGCGCATCCTGATCGCAGCGCTGCTCTTGGCCTTCATCGCCTGGGGCATCGCCGAGATCTATGGCGAAAAGATCGACAACAGCGCGCCCGCAAACCAGAGCGCGCCCGCCAGTCAGAGCCAGCCGGCCGGCGGCTAAAGCGCTCGCCGTCGTCGGCGCTCGCATCAGGCGGCCTTTGCCTGCGCAGCGCGCGCCGGCACCAGAACATTCAACGCGCCGGGGTGAATCTGCACAGCTGTTTCGCGCTCCAGCTTGACCAGTTCGCCGTCGATGACGGCGCCGAACTTCTTGCTTCCCGTGTGGATTTTCACAACTGCCTTGTCGGCCTGATGGATCTCGACATGATCGCTGTCGCGCCATCTGCCGCGCGCCATGTCGAAGAGGGCTCTGGCCAGTTCGCCGCGCCGCCGCGCCACGGTGACATAGATGCCGAGCACGCCGCCGGCAGGGTTGTCGGCATAGGGCAGGTGACCCTCGCCGAACAGGTTGTTGGAGATGCCGATGCCGCTGATGCGGGTCACGATCTCGGCGTCGCCGACCGTCAACGTCACCTTCATGGCGGGCGGATTGTTGATCGTCGTCCAGGCGGCCTTTGCCGAAGCACGGATCTTTCCCAGGCGCGAAGTAAACTCCATTGTGTCGCGCAGTCTCACCATCCTGGCGTGCAGGCCGATGGAGAACTGATGCACGAAGGGCCGGCCATTGGCGCTGGCGATGTCGACCGCGACGACCTCGCCGTCGGCAAAGGAAGTCAGGGCCCCGTCGAGGGTCTGCGGAATGCCCAGGCCGCGGGCGAACAGGTTCATGGTCCCGGCCGGCAGGACAGCCAAGGCTTTCTTGCTGTTCATCAGCCGCGCCGCGGCGGCCGAAATGGTGCCGTCGCCACCTCCGGCCAGCACCACCTCGATGCCGCGCCGCGAGGCGACCTTGTCGAGCGCTGAGACAATGTCCTTGCCATCGACGATGTCGATGTCGACGGTGTGACCAGCCGCCTCAAGCGTCTGGCGCATCCGGTCCGAAAACACGGAAAGATCGGTCGTCCGCAAGGTGCCGCCGTCCCGGTTCAGCACCGCCGCAAATCGCATGCCCGCTCCGTATTCATTTTAGCGGCTGGAATGCCCAGCCGCAGGCTGAAACGGCGAAGCCTTACAAAGGTTCCATCGGCCGGCCGGAAATGTCGGGCGATTCCACGGACTTGCCCGAGGTACCCGATGCCCCTCGTTTTTTCGGAACAAGCGCCTTGTCACGACGTTGTGATCCCATTGGAGGCGCCGCTTTCGGTCTCCCGGCAACGGTTTGCCGGTTGTGGCGCGCACGATCAGGCAAGAGGAGAGTTATCATGATCCGCACTCTTTTCGCGACGACCGCGCTTGCAACGCTGATTGCCACCGGCGCGTTTGCGCAGTCAACGACGGCCCCGGCGACAAGCCCGGCGCCGGCTGAAGCCCCCGCCACCATTGCTCCGGCGCCGCAGCAGGCCGCTGGCGCCTTGATGACCAATATCATCGGCGAATCCGTCTATAACGGCACCGGTGATGACGCGCAGAAGATCGGCGATGTCAGCGACGTCGTCTTCGATGAAAACGGCCAGGCGAAATCCGCCATTATCGGCGTCGGCGGCTTCCTCGGAATAGGCAGCAAGAACGTCGCCTTCGACTACGGCAAGCTGCAATGGGTCGAGAGGAATGGTGACCGCTGGCTCGTCGCCGAGACGACGAAAGAAGCGCTGACGGCGCTGCCCGACTTCGACCGTAAGCCTTACGATCCGGCCCCGGCGCCTGCTTCCACGGCGCAGAGCGACCCGCAAAAGCCGGTTGATCTCAACGCCGCGCCGTCGGAACCGGCGGTGAAACGCGCCGACGGCAATCTCGCTACCAACATCATCGGCGAGAACGTCTACAATGGCACTGGCGACGACGCCCAGAATATCGGCGACGTCAACGACATCGTGCTGACCAAGGAGGGCAAGGCGCAATCACTGGTGATTGGCGTCGGTGGCTTCCTCGGCCTGGGTGAAAAGAATGTCACCTATGATTTCGCCAAGGCCGAGTGGGCGGAGAAAAACGGCGATCGCTGGCTGGTGGCGCACACCACGAAGGAGGAACTGCAGGCACAGCCTGATTTCGACCGCAAGCCCTATGATCCGGCGCCGGTGACGACAACGTCCGACGCAACGTCGCCGACCGCTCCCGCTACCCCGACGGTCGTCGCACCGGCTGACAATGCTCAGCCAGCGGACAAGACCGCCGAGGCTCCCGCCGGTACAAAAGCCACCGACCCGACGCAGACCGCAGCCATCGACAAATCGACGCTGACGGAAATGCCAGTCGGCGAGATCAGGGGCGAAGATCTGAAAGGCACGACCGTCTATGGCGCCAACGATGCCAAGGTCGGCGAGATCGGTGACGTCGTGCTGGCGCCCGACAGCAAGCCGGATGCCGTCATCATCGATGTTGGCGGGTTCCTCGGCATCGGTGCCAAGGAAGTTGCGGTCGGCATGGACAAGCTCAAATTCATGACCGACAAGGACGGCAAGAAGTATCTCTACACCAATTTCACCAAGGAGCAGCTGCAGGCGCAGGCCGCCTACGACAAGGGCAGTTATGCCGAGAAGCGGAATGAGCAGCGGTTGATGGTGAAGTAGCAGTAGGCAGTAGGCAGTAGGGCCGTTCTATTCCCTACTGCCTAAGCCCTACTGCCTCCTACATACCCAACCACGCCATCCTCGGTCAGCTCTGCCAGCGCCAGCGACTGGTCGAGATGTTCGGCGCGCCAGGCAAGCAGACGCTCGGCAAATTCGAGCCGCGCGGCGAGGTAGGTCGTGTCGGCGGCAACATTGGCCAATTCGCCCGGATCCTTTTTCAGGTCAAACAGCAGCGGCGGCAAACCACCGCCGAAGTGCACGTATTTGAAGTCTTCCGTGCGGATGGCGGCGAGGTTGCACTGACGCGAGGCGAGGCCGAAGTGCCGCTCGGCTTCCCCTTCAGCAATGGAGCGGAAATCTAACTCCCAATGCGCGGCGTCGCGCCAATCCTTGGGCGGTTTACCTTCCAGGAATGGTTTCAGCGAGCGGCCGTCGAGATGCGGCTGGGCGTCGGCATCCAGCAGATCGAGCAAGGTCGGGAAGACGTCGACGGCCTCGGTGAAGCGATCGACGGTCGAGCCCGCCGCCTCGCCGCGGCGCGGGTCGCGGACGATCAGCGGGATGTGATAGCTGCCGTCAAAGAAACCGCCTTTGCCGAGCATGAAATGGTCGCCCATCATCTCTGCGTGGTCCGATGTCAGGATGACGATCGTGTCGTCCCAGGCTCCTGCCGTCTTGATCGCCTGCCAGATGCGGCCAAGCTGCGCGTCGACTTCGGAGATCATGCCGTAATAGATCGCGCGGATGGCGCGGATGTTGTCGTCCCCCCAGTCGCGCACCTTGCCGTCAGTGCCGGGGCGGAAGTTCTTACGCTTTTGCCGGCCGAGATCGTAGGCCAGATAGGGATGGCTTTCCGCCTCCGCCTGCCAGCTTTCGCCACGAGGAAAGGCCGGGCCGTCCGTGGGATCATACAGCGTGTTGTAAGGTTCGGGCACGATGAAGGGCGGATGCGGGCTGATAAAGGACACATGCGCGAACCAGGGCACATCCTGTTCGCCCAGCCAGCGGATGAATTCGCCGGCGAGGAAAGCCGTCGGTGTCTCGTCCCTGGAATAGACCGGCGGCGCGTTGGTCACACCGTCGCTTGCTTCCTCGCCGAGGGGGCGATGGATGCCGGGAGAACCGGCGCTGGTGTCGAGCCCGCGCGCCGTCAGCCATGACAACCACGGTTTCTGATGCTCGGGCAGGAACTGGCGCACGCTGAAGCCGGGCAGTACGCCCTCGTAGGTTTTCAGCCGGGGATCGCCCGGCGCCAACGTGTGCGGATCGGACGAGACGTCGGTGTAGCCGAACAGCGTCGGATCGTAACCGAGGGCGCGGGCCGAAACCGCGATGTTGCCGTGGCGGGCGTCGAGCGGCGTGCCGTTGCGGCAGACGCGGTTGTTCATCTGGTAGAGGCCGGTGTAGAGGCAAGCGCGGGCCGGCGAGCAGGGCGCCGCACCGCCATAATGTCGCTTGAAAAGGACACCCTCGGCGGCCAGCGCATCGGCGTTCGGTGTCTTCACCGTGGGATGGCCGGCAGCCGACAGGCAATCGCCGCGCCACTGGTCGCAGGAGATCAGGAGAATGTTCGGACGTCTGCTTTTCGCGGCCAATGGCTGTATCCTGTCACGTCGGGAAGACGCTCAATGAACCGGATTCTGGCGGCGGCGCAAGACCGTCGGCTTTACGGAAATGGTGAACGAAATTTTTCTACTGTTCACGATTGGGATACAGTCCATTCTGAGTTTGCCGCCTTTGCCTGCGCCGGGCGGCCCCTCATATAGGCGTGGACAGCGGCGAGGGCCGCACAAACACCAAGGGAAGGAGCAAGACAATGCTCGACCAGATCAAGGGCTTGCATCACGTCACGTCAATGGCCGGCGATGCGCGCCAGAACAATGATTTCTTTACACACAAGCTCGGTCTGCGCCGGGTCAAGAAGACCGTCAACTTCGACGCGCCCGATGTCTATCACCTCTACTATGGCGACGAGCACGGCACGCCGGGCTCGGTGATGACCTATTTTCCGTTCCCGGATATTGCCCGGGGCCGCCACGGCGTCGGCGAGGTCGGCACCACGGCCTACTCCGTGCCGGCGGGCACGCTTGGCTATTGGGAAAAGCGCTTTGCCGATGAAGGCGTTACGGGTGTTTCACGCGAGGAGACGTTCGGCGAGAAGCGCCTCGCCTTCGCCGGCCCCGACGGCGATGGTTTTGCGCTGGTTGAAGACAAGGCCGACGGCCGCGCGCCATGGTTGAAGGGCGGTGTTCCCGCCGACGAAGCGATCCGCGGCTTTCATTCAGTGTCGCTGCGTCTCAAGGATGGCGGCGCCACCGAGGAGCTGTTGAAGTTCATGGGTTACGAGGAGGTCGACAAATCCGGCAATGTCAGCCGTCTCGCCATCAAGAACGGCAACGGCGCCGATGTCGTCGACATCGAATCGCTGCCGACGGCTGGCTTCGCCAATCTCGGCGCCGGCTCTGTCCATCATGTCGCCTTCGCTGTGGAGAACCGCGCCAAGCAGCTCGAAGTGCGCAAGGCGCTGATCGATACGGGCTATGGCGTGACGCCGGTGATCGACCGCGATTATTTCTGGGCGATCTACTTCCGCACGCCGGGCGGGGTGCTGTTCGAAGTGGCCACCAATGAGCCGGGTTTCGACCGCGACGAGGACACCGCGCATCTCGGCGAGGCGCTGAAATTGCCGACGCAGCACCAGCATCTCAGGCCCTATCTCGAAGAACATCTGCAGAAGCTGGAAGGCTGAGACAATGAGCAAGGACGCTTACATTCATAAGGCGCTGCCGGGTTCGCCCGGCGGTCCGCTGCTCTTCGTCTTCCACGGCACCGGAGCGGACGAAAACCAGCTGCTGTCGCTGGGGCGCGACCTCGCGCCCCGGGCGACCATCGTGTCGCCGCGCGGCGATGTCTCTGAATATGGTGCTGCCCGCTTCTTCCGCCGCACCGGCGAGGGTGTCTACGACATGGACGACCTTGGCCGGGCGACCGCAAAGATGGCCGGCTTCATCAAGGCGCAGGTGGAAGCGGCAAAGCCGTCTTCCGTGCTCGGCCTCGGCTATTCCAACGGCGCCAACATACTGGCTTCCGTGATGTTCGCTGCGCCGGATCTGTTCGATGCGGCGGTGCTGATGCATCCGCTGATTCCGTTCGAACCTGAGGTGAAAGGCAGCCTTGCCGGCCGTCGTATCCTGCTCACCGCCGGCAAGCGCGATCCGATCTGCCCGCCCAATCTGACGTCGCGGCTGGAAGCCTATTTGCGCGCCGATGGCGCCGATGTCACAGTGGAATGGCACGATGGCGGCCACGAGGTGCAGCCGAACGAGATCGAAGCGGCAAGGCGGCTTTTCGCTGGCGCGCCGGTTGAAGGAGCAAGCAATGCCTGACCAATTGCCTGAAATCGAACTGGAGGACCGCGGCTCGAAGGGCCGTTATGTCCTGCGTGGGCCGGGCGGCGCCGAGGCGGAGATGACCTTCACCAAGGTCGGTGAGCACCAGATCATCATCGACCACACCGAAGTGCCGGACGTGTTTCGCGGCCAGGGTGCCGGGCTTCGGCTCGTCACCCGCGCCGTCGAGGATGCGCGCGCAGCGGGCAAGAAAATCATCCCGCTTTGCCCCTTCGCCAATGCCCAGTTCCGCCGCCATCCGGAATGGGCCGATGTGCTGAAGCAATAGACCTCTTCCCCTTCTCCCCCTGTGGGAGAAGGGGATCGGCGCGCAGCGCCGAGACGGTTGAGGGGTGTTGGACGGATCGCCGTCAATGCCAAGCTGGAGCACCCCTCATCCGACCGAGCTTCGCTCGGCCACCTTCTCCCACAGGGGGAGAAGGGGTAACCCAGCCGCTCAGCCACAAGAGCGAACACGTCTCTGGCATTTGCGCAGTTCGGCCTTCTTGCCTAAGTACACAGTTCGCTGCGGTTTGTCCGCTCCTGCCAACTGACCGAATGGCTTCCTGATGACCGAATCCGATCTCGTCCCCGTCTTCGACGGCCACAACGACACGCTGCTGAGACTTTACCAGTCGAAGGACACAGACGTCGAAAAGCTGTTCGTCGAGGGAACGCAGGGCGGTCACATCGACTTGCCGCGCGCCAGGAAGGGCGGCTTTGCAGGCGGCATGTTCGCGATCTTCCCGCCACCGGTCGAGAAAAGCAAACGCTCTGCGGTGCCGCCGGCGCCGAGCGACAACGAGCCGCTGCCGCCGGAATTGCCGCGCGCTGACGCGCTGACGTCCACCATTGGCATGGCTTCGATCCTGTTTCGGCTGGAGCGGGCGGGAGCGCTGACGGTCTGCCGCAGCGCCGGTGACATTCGCGCGGCGATGGCGAAAGATTCGATCGCGGCGGTGTTCCACATCGAAGGCGTCGAGGCGATAGACCCCGAGCTCACGCTGCTCGATGTGCTCTATGAGGCCGGCCTGCGCTCGCTCGGCATCGTCTGGAGCCGTCCCAACGCCTTCGGCCATGGCGTGCCGTTCCGCTTTCCCTCATCGCCCGACACCGGACCGGGACTGACCGATGCCGGCAAGGCGCTGGTCAAGGCCTGCAATCAGCTGAAGATCATGATCGACCTGTCGCATCTCAACGAAAAAGGCTTTCGCGATGTCGCCGCGCTCAGCGACGCGCCGCTGGTCGCCACCCATTCGAATGTGCATGCGCTCTGCACCCATTCGCGCAATTTGACCGAGTGGCAGCTCGGCGCCATCCGCGAGACCGGCGGCATGGTCGGGGTCAACTTCGCCACCGGCTTCCTGCGCGAAGACGGCCGGATGAACTCGGACACCAGCCTCGACATCATGGTGCGCCATGTCGATTCGCTGCTGCAGGCGCTGGGCGAGGACGGCGTCGGTCTCGGCTCGGATTTTGATGGCGCCATGATCCCGGCGGTCATCGGCGACGTCGCCGGCCTGCCGAAGCTGATCGATGCGCTGGCCGCACGCGGTTTCGGCCGGACGCTGATCGAGAAGATTGCCTATCGCAATTGGTTGAGCGTGCTGGAAAGGACGATCGGCTAAACGCCCATGCGCTTCAGCCAGTCCTGGCCGGTGCCGCGATCCCTGATGATGGGCAGCGGGTTCTCCGAATCCAGCCGCGCGCAGATGCGGTAGACCTCGAGCGTCTCGGCGCTCATTTCGCCGCGCTTGTAGAAGTACATGGCGGCGGCATAACGCGTGCGGCCCGACCATTTTTCGCCGAGTGGCGTGTTGACCAGTTGCCACTGTTCGGCGGTTTCCGCCTCATCATCGGGTTCGCCGGCCATGGTCAGAAATCCGCCGGCGGATTGGCGGTGCGGCGGTCGAGTTTTATGAAGGGACGCGCCACCACCTTGGCCCGCTTCATCAGCTTCTGGTACTGCAACTCGCGCATGGCGTAGATCTCGACCCAGAGGTCTTCGACCATCGTATCACCGTAGGGCCGCGTAAGCGAAGCGATGGCGATGTTGCGCTTGGCCATCGGCGACCACATGGCGGCGCTGACCAGGCCTACCTCCTGGCTTTTCTTGTGGTAGACGATGGCGTGTTCGGCCGGGATGTTACCTTCGATCTCGAGCCCGACCAGCACATGGCGCAGCTTGCGCCTGGCGCGGGCTTCGAGGATGGCGCGGCGGCCGTTGAAATGACCCTTTTCCAGATCGACCATGAAGCCGAGGCCGATCTCATCCGGCATGCGCAAACGGTCGGCGCGAATGGCATGCTCGGTGGTGAAATCGGCATTGGCGACGATCAGCCCTGCCTCGATGCGGGCGCGGTTGAGCGCGGTATAGCCGATGGCGCGGATGCCTCGCAGTTCGCCTGCGGTCATCAGCCGGTCCCACAGACTCAGCGCATTCTCAGCCGGTACGAACAGTTCGTAGCCGAGATCGCCGGTAAAGCCGGTGCGCGAGATGGTTACCGTGCCGCCATCATGCGGGAACTCGGCGAGGTCGAAGATTTTCAACGTCTCGACGCCGGCGAAACCGGCATCGCGCAGCACGGCGAAGGAGGTTGGTCCTTGCAGGGCGAGACCGGCGATGCTTTCGGTCTCTTCCTCGACCGCCACATCGAAGCCAATGGCGCTGTCGAGCAGCCAGGGGAGGTGCCGTTCCTGTGAGCATAAGCGGAAGCGGGTCGGCGACAGCCGGAACAGCGTGCCGTCGTCGAGCACGAAACCCTCGTCATCGCACCAGGCGGTGTAGTGGACGCGGCCGGGCTTCAGCTTCGTCACATCGCGCAGCGTGACGCGATCGAGAAAGGCTTCGGCATCCGGGCCCTCGACGCGGTATTTCGTCATCGGCGAAATGTCGAACAAAGCTGCTTGGCTGCGAATGGCGAAATATTCGAGCTCCTCATCCCACAGCGAATGCGGGGCGCGGTAGCCGGCCCAGTTGTACCAGTCCTGTGTCCTGGCCAGTGCATCGATGCGTGGCTGGAAAGGCGTGCCGAGACGCAGGGTGCGGAAATGGCCCTGTGCTGCGGTGCGGGCTTTTGACGGTTTGATGGTGGGTTGATGGTTCATGACAGCGATCCTTCGCCGTAGAGCGCGCCGTTTGTGACTTGCAAAATCATGCTCACCCCTTCATCGCGATGATGCGCTTCGCGGCGTTCAAGCCCGGCGCACCTGAAACACCGCCACCCGGATGCGAGCCGGCACCGGCCAAGAACAGCCCTTCGACCGGCGTGTCGTAGCCCGACCAGCCGGAGACCGGTCGCGACATCAGCATCTGATCGGCCTGCAATTCGCCGTGGTGCCAGTGGCCGCCCGGCATGCGGTAGCGCGCCTCGATGTCAGCCGGTGTCAAAAGCTCTGTATGCAACACTGATTTCCCGATGCCTGGCGCGTAGGTCTCAAGCTGCGTCATGATCGCCTTCAGGAATTTCGGCTTACCGGCGTCCCACCCCTCTTTCAGTGCGTAAGGCACGTAATGCACCACCGCCGAGAGCACGCAGGCGCCGGCAGGTGCGAGCGATGGATCGGAGAGCGAGGGCAGAGTGATTTCCATCACGGGTTCGGCAGAGAATTCGCCGTATTTCGACGGGTTGAAGGCGCGCTCGACATGGTCGGGCGAGGGCGCGATGACCATGCGGCCCTTGTGGTCGGCGGCGTCCACACCGGTGAATTGCGGCGGCCGGTCGAGCGCCAGATGCAGCTTCGCCGCATCGCCCTTCATGCGGATGTTCTTCACCTTGCGCACAAAGCCGGTGTCAATCTCGCGCGGTCCGACGAGGTCGAGCATGGTGGTCGCCGGGTTGATGGCGGAGACGATCGTTCTCGCTCGCAGCACCTCGCCACTGTCGAGGGCGACGCCGACGGCGCGGCCTTTCTCGATGATGATCCTGGCCACCGGTGCGGCCGTGCGGATAGTGACGCCGGCTTTTTCCGCCGCAGACCTCATGGCGGTGACGACCGCGCCCATGCCGCCTTTCGGCAGCATCTGCGCGCCGGCCGCACCGCCGGTCTCGCCAGCCAGCCGGTAGTAGAGGCCGAGCAGCGAGGTCGGCGATCGCGGGCCGAGATGGCTGCCCAGCGTGGCGTCGAAGGCAAGCAGGCCTTTCAGCCTGATATCGGCAAGCTGCTCGTCGAGCAGGTCGGCGACGTTCATCAGGAGAACACGCAGGAAGTCGCGCATGTCTTCCTTGCCGAGTTTTTTCAACGCCAGAGCGGTCTGGCCGAGCGCCGCGGTCTCCTTGAGCGACATGCCGGCGAGATCGGGCGGGCGGCGGGAGAGGAATGGTTTCAATATGCCGGCATAGCGGAGCAACTGCGCGCGCAATTCCTTCCAGGCGGATTGCTCGGACGGAGTGGAACCGGTCAGCACTTCGCCATAGGCGCCATGCAGTACCAGCGGCGGACCATCCTTCGACAAGGCAACGGACGGCATGAAGTCGCCGCGCGCGATTTGCAGCCCGTGCTTTTCCAGCTCCAGTGTCTTCACCACATCGGGGTGCAGGCGGTTGAGCACATGGGCGATCGAGGAGACGCGGAAGCCCGGCGCGAAGTCTTCGGTGCGCGCCGCGCCGCCGACATCGACGGCGGCTTCCAGCACTAATACCTTGCGGCCGGCCTTCGCCAGCGTGGCGGCAGCGACAAGGCCGTTATGGCCGCCGCCAATGACGATTGCATCAAATGACGTCATGGGCCGGGCTCATATGCGAGGTCGATTTGGCGAGGTCGCGAAGGATCTCGGCTGCCGCATTGCGGCCGGGTGCGCCCATGACGCCGCCGCCGGGAGGGGTC
Source organism: Mesorhizobium caraganae (assembly GCF_016836705.1). Classification (GTDB taxonomy): domain Bacteria; phylum Pseudomonadota; class Alphaproteobacteria; order Rhizobiales; family Rhizobiaceae; genus Mesorhizobium; species Mesorhizobium caraganae. The sequence continues at coordinate 116,031 of NZ_JAFCGY010000016.1, forward strand.
GAGGAGCCGCACATATAGAGCCCGCCGACCGGCGAGCGGTATTGTGCGTAGCCCGGCACCGGACGGTTGAACAGCAACTGGTCGAAGGTCAGTTCGCCCTGGAAAATGTTGCCTTCGGTGAGGCCGACCTCGGCCTCGATCTCGCGCGGCGTGCGCACCTCCATGTGGACGATGCGGTCGCGGAAACCCGGCGAGTATTCGGCGATCTGCGCAATCACGCTTTCAGCGAAACCGTCGCGGTCGGCATCGGTCCAGTCACGGCCGTCCACCTTGGGCGGCGCATATTGCACGAAGCAACTCATGAAGTGCTTGCCGGGCGGCGCCATCGTCGGGTCGAGCGTCGTCGGGATGACCATGTCGAGGAACGGATCGGCCGACCAGCGCCCGGCCTTCCAGTCGTCATAGGCGCGCTCCATGCGCTCCATCGAATCGGTGAAATGCATGTCGCCGCGATAGACCGGCGAATCCTTCGGCAACGCCGGAAATTCCGGCAGTGAGTCCAGCGCGATATTGACCTTGCCGGACGAACCGCGAATCTTGAAATTCCTGACCCGGCGCAGGAAGATGTCGGGCAGTTCCTTTTCCTCGACCAGTTTCAGGAAGGTGCGTTTCACGTCGGCGTTGGAGACGACGAGCTTGCCGTAAATCTCTTCGCCGCCGGCCAGCACCACGCCCTTCGCCTTGCCCCTGCCAACCAGCACATGGTCAACCTCGGCGCCGGTTCGGATGGTGCCTCCGCTGGCCTTGAACGAGGCGGCAAGCGCCTTGGTGACGGCGCCCATACCGCCGCGTGCATAGCCCCAGGCGCCGACCGAGCCATCGACCTCGCCCATATAGTGGTGCAGCAGCACATAGGCCGTGCCGGGTGACCTTGGCCCGAGCGCGGTGCCGATGATGCCGGACAGAGCGAAGTTCGCCTTGATGACGTCGGTCTCGAAATATTCATCGAGGAATTCCGAGATCGACATGGTCCAGAAGCGCAGCGTCAGCGCCATTTGCTCGGCCGACAGGCCGGCGAATTTCTTGCCGAGATAGAGAAGTTCGCCGAGGTCGCGTGGCCGAAAACTGGTCGGGTCAGGAGCGGTGCGCATCAGCAGCGGCTGGATGAAGCGGCATTGCCGCGTCACGTCGCGCGAATAGCGATCGTAGGCTTCGGCGTCGCGCTTGGAGAAGCGGGCGAATTCGCGCCGGTGCGCATCATGGTCGCGGTAGTTGGCGAGGTAGTCTCCGTCGCGCGTAAACACCGCGCCGCCTTCGTAGGAGATGACCTGCAGGCCGAAGCGCGGTAGTTCGAGGTCGCGCATGATCTCGGGACGAAACAGCGAGCAGACATAGGAGCAGTTGGAGTAGAGGAAACCCGGCGTCAATTCACGGCTGGTGGCGGCACCGCCGACCCAGTCGTTCTTCTCGACCACCAGCACGTCGAGGCCGGCGCGCTGCAGGTAGCAGGCGTTGACCAGGCCATTGTGCCCGCCGCCGATGATGATCGCATCCCAAGCTTTCATTCTGCCTCAGTCTTCTCTCTTTTTCGCAATTCCGGACGGAAAACCGCTCACACTTTTCCTGGAATTGCGTAGGCGATCCGCTGTTCATTTTTGCGTGGTCTGTTCCCGAATGTGCGGAATTTGGCATGGCAGTCGCCATTTTGTCCAGCCATATTGAATGAATGTTCAACAAATGGTCTTGCGTTTTCTCTGGCATGCGCTACGTTTTGCCGGCAATCGAACGTGTTGAATTCGGCTGACGGGACCGAGGTTCGATGATCGAAGCGGCAGATGCCGAGCCGGAATATGACGACACCGCCATCCGCTTCCTCGAGGCGCTGTGGAGCGAGGGTTATCTGTCGCCGGGCGGACCTGATGAGGTCGACCGGGTGATCGAAGGGCTCTCGCTGAAGGGCAAGACCATTCTCGATATTGGCTGCGGCTCAGGCGGCATCGCGTTGCATCTGGTCGAGCGCCACGGCGCTGCCCATGCCACCGGCTTCGACATCGAGCGGCCGGTGATCGAGGCGGCCAGGAAGCGCGCCGCCGCGCGCGAGCTTTCAGACCGCGCAAGCTTCATCCAGGCGCCGCCGGGGCCGCTGCCTTTTGCCGATGCTTCGTTCGATGTCGTCTTCTCCAAGGATGCGCTTTTGCATGTGCCCGACAAGGACGCGCTGTTTGCCGAGATTTTTCGCGTCCTGAAACAGGGCGGTGTCTTTGCCGCCTCCGACTGGTTGATCGGCCATGACGGCGAACCGTCACCTGACATGAAGGCCTATGTCGCGGCTGAGGGTCTGTCCTTCGCCATGGCGTCGCCGGCGCGCTATGCGCAGGCGATGCAGCGCGCCGGCTTTGCCGATGTGGTCGTTAAGGACCGCAATCCCTGGTATCGCGAGGTCGCGCGCGGCGAGCTGGAAAGGCTGAAAGGCCCGCTCTACGGGACCGTGGCGGCCGCGGTTGGGGCCGCCTATGTCGACAAGAACATACGAACCTGGGAAGCCATGCAGAAGGTGCTTGACAGTGGTGAGCACCGTCCCACTCATCTTCGCGGGTGGAAGCCGGCTATGCTGGGATAGCCGGCAATGTGGAGCATGACGGCACCGATGAAAGCTGCAGCGCGCGAAGAGCGGTCCTCCGACACGTCTGGAAAAACCGAACCGGAAAAACGCGGCCGCAAGGCGTCGAAGGAGGTCAGGCAGCAGCAACTAATCGAGGCGACCATCGATTCGCTGGCCAAGCGCGGCTATGCGGAGACAACAATGGCCGATGTCGCCGATGGCGCCGGCCTGTCGCGCGGCATCGTCAACTTTCATTTCGAGAGCAAGGAGAAGCTGCTGATCGCCACGCTGCAGTATATGTATGACGAGTATTCGGCACATTGGCGTGCTGCCCTGCAGAAAGCCGGTGATGATCCGGCCCGCCAATTGCAGGTGCTGGTTTGGGCCGACTTCGACCGCTCGATCTGCAACAAGCGCAAGCTCGCCGCCTGGCTCGCTTTCTGGGGCGAGGCCAAGTCGCGGCCGGTCTATCAGGCGCTGAGCAGTTCCCGCGACGCGTATTACCAGCAGGTCTTCATCGATCTCTGCGCGACGCTCAAAGAGAGCGGCGGCTATGCCTATGAGCCGCAGGTGATGGCGCTGGCGCTGTCGGCCATGCTGGAAGGGCTATGGCTGCGGCTGATGATGGGAACCGAAGACACCACGCGCGAAACCGCGCTGCAAGCCGCGAATGCGTTCCTCGCGGCGGCCTTTCCCAAGCACTACGGATAACCAGAAGCCGGCCAGTCGAGCCGGCGACGCAACGACAAGAGAGGATGGAACAGCAATGAAAAGACTAACCAGACGTCTGACGCTGACATTGGCGCTGACGGCAACGCTTGCGGCTTCGGCCGCAGCGCTAGCGGTCGCCGCCGACAAGGACCTGATCGTGTTCGACTGGTCCGGCTATGAGGATCCGAGCTTCCACCCGAAATATGTCGAGAAGAGCGGCGACTCGCCGACCTTCGCTTTTTTCGGCGACGAGGACGAAGCCTTCGAGAAGGTGCGCTCCGGCTTCAAGGCCGATCTTGGCCATCCCTGTTCGCAGAGCGTGACCAAATGGCGTGAAGCCGGACTGCTGCAGCCGCTCGACACGTCGAAGATCACCGGCTGGAAGGACCTCAATCCCGGCATCATGGCGATGAAGGATCTGGCCACCACATCGGATGGCAAGGCGTGGTTCATGCCGTGGGATTGGGGAAATACCCAGCTCACCTACAACTCCGACAAGATCGACGCGAAGGATGTGCAATCGCTAAAGGCCTTCGCCGATCCCAAATTCAAGGGGCGGGTTTCGATCGGCGATAATGTCGACGACGCCTATGCGCTGGCCAGCCTTGCCATCGGGCTGAAGGACTGGACCAAGATGACGGATGACCAGTTCAAGCAGGCTTCCGACTTCTTGCGGCAGGTGCACAAGAATGTCCGTTCCTATTGGACCGACACCACCGATATCGTGCAGCTCCTCTCCGGCGGCGAGGTTGACCTGGCCTGGGCGTGGAACGACGCGACGGTCCAGTCCGTGGCGGCCGGCGTGCCGATCAAGTCCAGCAAGGACACGGATGAAGGCATTTCGACCTGGGTCTGCGGCTATGTGCTGTTCAAGGACGCGCCCGGCAACATCGACAAGGCCTATGACTATCTGAACGCCGTCAACGATCCGGAGACGGCCAAGGTGCTGGTCAAGGACTGGGGCTATGGCCAGGCGAACGCCAAAGGCATGGCCGGTGTCGACCAGGCGATCCTGAAGGAAAAGGGCTATGACGACGTCCAGAAATTCGTCGACAAGACGCTGTTCCAGTCGCCCCTGCCGTCCGACCTCAAGCTCAAGATGATCGCCGAATTCGAGAAGATCAAAGCGGGGTATTGAGCTGGGCTGGTGCGTTTGATGCAGGTGCGTTAGGCCAGATATGGAATGCTCGTTTTCTTTTCCGAGCGTTTGTGCTGCCCCTCACCTGCCTGTCGGCATCCTCTCCCCGTATAGTGACGGGGAGAGGGGTGCTGTCATCGATGATTTCGCCAATCTCCAGCGTTGCAAGAAATAGTGCCGAGGATGCGGTCAGCCCTTTCTCCCCGTTGCTATACGGGGAGAAATGTCCGGCAGGACAATGAGGGGCGGCGCCGGCTTTTGCAGGCTCGCCAAAACCGGGGAATTCTCCTAACCTCGCCTGAGATCCTTGCGACGGGGGAGTTTCGCACCATGAATTCCATGCTTCGCCGCCTTGCCCTTGCCGGCGCCTTCGCATTGGGCGCCGGCGCCGTGCTGGCTTATGCCGAGGGCGGTGGCGACCTCGTCGTGTTCGACTGGTCGGGTTATGAGGATCCGCTGCTGCATCCCGACTACACCGCCAAATACGGCGCCGAGCCGACCTTCGCTTTCTTCGGCGACGAGGACGAAGCCTTCGAGAAGATGCGGGCCGGCTTCAAGGCCGACATCGCCCACCCCTGCTCGCAAAGCGTGACCAAATGGCGTGCGGCCGGCATCCTGCAGCCGCTCGATACCTCCAGGATCGCCGGCTGGAAGGACCTCAATCCCGGCATCATGGCGATGAAGGATCTCGCCGTCACCGCTGACGGCAAGGCCTGGTTCATGCCGTTCGACTGGGGCAACACCTCGCTGCTCTATCGCACCGACAAGGTGACGGCTGAGGAGGCGCAATCACTGAGGATTTTTGCCGATCCTAAATTCAAGGGCCGCGTCACCATCGGCGACAATGTCGACGATGCCTATGCGCTGGCAAGCCTGGTCGTCGGCCTCAAGGACTGGACCAAGATGACCGACGCGCAGTTCCTGGAGGCGTCCGCCTTCCTGCGCGACGTGCACAAGAATGTCCGCTTCTACTGGACCGACGATACCGATCTCAACCAGGCCTTTACAGGCAATGAGGTCGACCTCGTCTGGGGCTGGAACGAGACCTTCGTGACGCTCAAGGGCCAAGGCATGCCAATCGCCATGAACCGCGACACCAAGGAAGGCATTTCGACCTGGGTGTGCGGCTATGTGCTGATGAAGGACGCGCCGGGCAAGCTTGACCAGGCCTATGATTTCCTGAGTGCGGTCAACGCGCATGCCGTGTCCGATTATCTGGTCAAGACCTTCGGTTACGGTCACGGCAACAGCGCCGGCATGGCGGCGATCGACCATCAGGTGCTGACCGACCGCGGCTTCGACAATCTCGACAAGTTCCTCGACAAGACGCTGTTCCAACAGCCGGTGCCGCCAGAGCTCAAGCAGCGCATGGTCACCGAATTCGAGAAGATCAAGGCCGGCTATTGAGCGACAAGACCGAAAGAACCGACGTCGTCATCGTCGGCGCCGGTTTCACCGGGCTGTCGGCCGCGCTTGTGCTGAAGCAAGCCGGCATCGATGTCGTGCTGCTCGAAGCGCGCGACCGTGTCGGCGGCAGGGTAGAAGCGGTTCGCAACGGGCTTGGCGAACGGATCGACAGCGGCGGTCAGTTTTTCTGCGAAGACATGCCGGAGGTGACGGCGCTGGCGGCGGCCCGGGGCAAGGCCTTCGTCGAGACCTATGTGGATGGCGATTTCATCACCCATCCGTCGCTGTCGGTCGAACAGGCCGAGCGGACCTATTACGGCGCGATGGCGATCCGCGAGCGCATGAATGCGATCGAGCCGGACGACCCTGCGATCGCCGGCATGAGCGTTGCCACCTGGCTTGAACATCAGCCTGATCCCACTGACGCCAAGACGGCTTTCCGGTCGATGATCGAAGGCCTGTGGTGCCTGGCGATGGACAAGGTGCCGCTGTGGCACCTGATCGACAATGACCGCCGCATCACCAACGAGGTGCCGGAACTGCAATATTCGCTGCGCGAGACCATGCAGTCGCTGGCCGAGGATCTGGCTGGCGATCTCGGTGGCCGGGTGCGGTTGAACGAACCGGTCACGCGCATCGAGCACGGACCGCATGGCGTTCGTGTCGTCTCGGCCGGTAGCGTCATAGAGGCGCGAAAAGTGCTGGTCGCGCTTCCGCCGGCAACGGCCGCGAAGCTCGATTTCGCGCCGGCCTTGCCGTCGGTCCTCGAGAAGGCGCTTGGCGTCTGGGAAAGCGGCGCGGTGATCAAGCTGCTCGTGCGCTATCCCAAGCCGTTCTGGCGCGATCGCGATCTGTGCGGCATGGTGATGTGGCGCGATTTGCCGGGCCTGTTCGCCTGTGACGCCAGCAAGGATATCGACCACGCCGCACTCGTCGTCTTCGTCGGCGGCCCGCTGGCACTGCGCTGGCGCCCACTCGACGATGCTGCGCTGCGCGCGGAAGTAACGGCAAGGCTGGTGAGCGCCCTTGGTCCGGACGCGGCCGACATTATCGATTTCAGCCAGCGCGACTGGATCCAGGACCGCTGGAGCGGCGGCGCCTACAGCGACCTCATTGTCGATGTAACGGCACGGGATGCCGAACACACGATCCGCGCCGGCGCGGCTCCTGTCCATTTCGCATCGTCGGAACTGTCGCCGTCTTTTCCGGGCTATGTCGAAGGTGCGATCGTGATGGGGCGGATCGCTGCCAAAGAGATCGTAACCGAGCTTCAGTCCGCCATGGCCACCAAAGCCTCGGGATCGTAAGCAAGGCGGATGGAGGTGCCGACCGGGATATCGTCGGCGCCGAAATCATTGGTCTCGGTCACCGACAGCGGCTTTTCCAATCCGGGTATCTCGACGATCAGATGGGTGATCTCGCCAAAATAATGGCGCTCGACCACCTTGCCGGCGACCTCGAATTTGGCCGTCGCATTGTCCCACAGCACACGCAGGCGCTCCGGCCTGATGCCGAGCGTGGCACCGCCGCCATTGCGCACGAAGGCCTTCGGCTTGTCGGTCCTGACGCGACCGAAGCCCAGCGTGTCGACGACCAGCGAGGCGGCATTCTCCTCGACGATCTCAGCCTTGACGAAGTTCATGCCGCCGAGGAAGTCGGCGACCTGGCGGTTGACCGGCCGCTGGTAGATTTCCTTGGGCGAGGCGACCTGCGCGATCTTGCCGCCGAACATCACGGCGATGCGGTCGGACATTGCCAGCGCCTCATACTGGTCGTGGGTGACGAGCACGAAGGTGATGCCGACCGCCTGCTGCAGCCGGCGCAACTCGACCTGCATCTGCTCTCGCAATTTCTTGTCGAGAGCCGACAGCGGCTCGTCGAGCAACAGCACCTTGGGCCGCATCACCAAAGCGCGAGCGAGCGCCACGCGTTGGCGCTGGCCGCCTGAAAGCTCGGTGGCGAGCCGCTTGCCGAGGCCTGTCAGCGACACTTGCGCCAGCGCCTCCTCGACGCGGCGCGTTTCTTCGGTTCCGCCAAGCTTCAGCCGCTTCAGCCCATAGGCGACATTCTGCTCGACGTTGAGATGCGGGAAGATGGCGTAGCTCTGGAACACCATGTTGGTCGGCCGGCGGTTGGCCGGGATGCCTTCCATCGACTGGCCGCCGACCGAGATCGAACCGCTGGTCGGGTTGTCGAAACCGGCGATCATGCGCAGCAGCGTGGTCTTGCCGCAGCCGGAGGGACCGAGCAGCGAAAAGAACTCGCCTTCCCTGATGGTCAGAGTCGCGTCGTCGAGCGCCTTGAAGGCGCCGTAGCTGCGGGTGACGCTGCGGATCTCGATCATCGCTCGGTCGGTTTGGGGCCGTTCGGCCTGGGTTGGCTCAGGCATAGAGGCCTCCCTCGTTCTGGGTGCGCCTGGCCGCACGGCGGCGCAGGATCTCGGCAACGGTCATCAAGACAAAGGAGGCAACCAAGAGCAGCGTGCCCAGCGCCAGCACGCCCGGCAGCTTGGCGGCGAAGCGCAGCTGGCCCCAGATATAGATCGGCAGCGTCGTCTCGGTTCCGGTCAGGAAGAAGGCGATGACGAACTCGTCGAGCGAGATGGTGAAGCAGACGAGCAGGCTGGAAATGATCGCCGGCGCCACCATCGGCAGCGTCACCCGCCGGAAGGTGCCGAAGGCGCTCTCGCCGAGATCGGCGGAGGCCTCTTCAAGGCTGCGGTCGAAACCTTCGAAACCCGCGGTCAGAACCGTCATCGAATAGGGGATGCAGATCAGGACATGGCCGAGCACGACGGTGAACAGCGACAGGCTGAGGCCGAGCTGCAGCATGACCAGCAGCATGGAGATGGCGAGGATGATTTCCGGCAGCACCAGCGGCGCCATGATCAGGCCGTTGATGGTGCGGCGTCCGGGATAGCGATAGCGGGTGATCGAGCGGGCAGCGAGGATGCCGAGCAACGTCGCCAGCACCGATGCCGAGACACCGACGATCAGGCTGTTCCAGGCGGCATCAAGCAGCGCCGGCGTCTTGGGCAGGTCTTCGTACCATTTCAGCGTATAGCCGGTGAGGGGAAACTTCGGCGTCGGCGCGGTGTTGATCGAGAAGATCGGCAGGAAGATCACGGGCAGATAGAGAAAGACGATGTAGAGGAAGGCGTAGGCGGTCAGCCAGCCGCCGGCAAAAAAGCGCCGCATCGCCGTCATCGCGCCAGCCTCTGAATGGCGCGGATGATGAGCACCGTGGCGCCTGCCATCAGCGACACGACCAGCATGGTGGTGACCGAAAGTGCCGCGCCGAGCGGCCAGTTGGCGGCCTTGCCGAATTGCGCCTGGATGGCATTGGCGATCATCACGCCGTCCTTGCCGCCGACCAACTTCGGGGTGACGTAATCGCCGACCGTCGGGATCATGACGATGAGCGCCGCCGAAATGACGCCAGGCGCCGACAGCGGCAGCGTCACCCGCAGGAAGGAGTGCAGCGGACCGTCGCCGAGATCGGTGGCCGCTTCGACCAGCGTGCGGTCGACCTTCTCCAGCGAGACGAAGATCGGCAGGATGGCGAAGGCCGCCCAGGCATGGGTCAGCGTGATGATGACGGCGCTGGAATTGTAGAGGAGTGCCGTCGACGGTTCGTCGATGATGCCGAGGCCCATCAGACCGGAATTGAGCACGCCATTATAACCGAGGATCACCTTCCACGACATCACGCGCAGCAGATAGCTGGTCCAGAACGGGATGGTAATCAGGAACAGCCACAGGCTCTTGTGGCGGCCGCCGTGGAACGAGATGAAATAGGCAATCGGATAGGCGAGGATGACGGTGAAGAAGCTTACCGTCAGCGAGATGTAGAGCGAGCGCCAGAGGAGATCGCGGTAGATCGGCTCGGTCAGCGCGATGCGGTAGTTTTCCAGTGTAAAAGTGTGGTCGATGGTGAGGTAGTGCTGCGTCCAGAACGAATGGGCGAGCACCACCAGGATCGGCAGCACAAGCAGGATCAAAGCGTAGACGAAGGTCGGGCTGATCAGGGCAAAGCCCTGAACGGATTCGGACTGCAGAAGGGCGTTTCGCCTAGCCCGCGTCATGCCGAACGCGGGCGACCGTTCGGCAGCCGCTGTCATTGCAGCGCTCCGGGCGTGATCTCGGTTGCTGGCTCGAACTGTTCCGCCATGCGACTCCCATTGACCGGGCCGGCTGCCTGTTCCCAATTTTTGCGGAGCGCGATCGAACCAAAGCCTATGACCGCTTTTGGTGGCCGCGCTCCAAGCTTGCCGGCTTTCTTTCATCATGAGCGCATCCGTGGATTGAAATCAAGCGCTATTTGTGTAATATTGATTGAATGGACATTCAAAATGAAGTTAAGAAAGCCCGCTTTTCAACGCTTGGCGCTTCGTTTCGTGTCCGGCGAAAATTGCGTTCCAGACCTGCGAGGCAATGATGGCGGCTGCAAGAGACCTAAGAGCGATGGAGATGGCTGGTGACGACGATGCGGTCGAGCTCGCCAAGCGCCATCTTGTCCAGCCCTGGCCTTATGCCGGCTCGGTCGGCAATGAAGCACGTGCGCTGATCGGCGAAGGCGACGGCATCTACATCACCGATGTGACAGGCAAGCGGCTGATCGACGGACCTGCCGGAATGTGGTGCATCAATATCGGCCACCGCCGCGAGGAACTGGCCCGGGTGATGTACGACCAGGCGATGATGCTGTCCTACAACACGCCCTGGTACACGATGAATGCGCCCTCCGCCGAACTCGCCAAGCGCATTGCCGATCATGCACCGGGCGATCTCAGCCATACCTTCTTCACCACCGGCGGTTCGTCGGCTGTCGAGACGGCGCTGCGTTTCATGCAGTTCCACAACAATGTGCGCGGACGGCCGGAAAAGAAGCTGATCCTCAGCCGCGGCGGCGCCTATCACGGCTCGACCTATCTGTCGGCGTCGCTCAATGGTCGGCCGCGCGACCGCGACTGGATGGACGGCGCCGACGATCTGGTGGTCAAACTGTCCTCGCCCGACCCGTTCCGGCGGCTGAAAGGCATCGATATCGCCGCCTTCACCGATTTCCTGGTCGATCAGTTCCGCGACACGGTCGCCCGCGTCGGGCCTGAGAAGATCGGCGCTTTCGTCGGCGAGCCGGTCCAGGCATCGGGTGGCGTCGTCGTGCCGCCGGATGGCTATCTCAAGCGCATCCGCGAGATCTGCAGGGACAACGACATCCTCTATATCTCCGACGAGGTGGTGACCGGCTTCGGCCGGCTCGGCCATGTCTTTGCCTCCGGCGACGTGTTCGGCATCGACCCCGACATGATCACCTTCGCCAAGGGCGTCACCTCAGGCTATTTCCCGCTCGGCGGCGTCATCATCTCGGAGCGGCTGCTTCAGGAAATGCGCCGCTCCAACCATCCCGACGCGCTGTTCGGCCATGGCCTGACCTACACAAGCCATCCGATCGGCTGCGCGGTGGCGCTGAAGAACCTCGACATCCTCGAAGACAGCGTGCTTGCCCATACGCGCGAGGTCGCGCCCTATTTCCAGGCGCGGCTGAAGACGCTCGAGGAACTGCCGCTGGTCGGCGAAGTCCGCGGCATGGGGCTGATGGGCTGCGTCGAATGCGTCGCCGACCGCGAAAGCAAGGACCCGCTGCAGCTCGACAAGGATGTCGGCAAACGCATCGACGCGCACTGCCATGAACTCGGCCTTTTGGTGCGGCCGCTGATCAACATGTGCGTGATGTCGCCGCCGCTGATCATTACGCGCGCGCAGATCGACGACATGGTGGCGATCCTGCGCGAAGGCATTTTGCGGACCATGGATGATCTGAGGAAAGAAGGGGTCTGGCAGGGGTGATAGGCTAATCTCCCCCCTTGTGGGGGAGATGCCCGGCAGGGCAGAGGGGGGCGCTGTCCCGCCGCCTTCTCTGCTGCTCCACAGCGCATGTTCGCTAGTTCGCGAGTGATCGCAAGGTAGGAAAGGCTCGCGATCCTTCGCGCCCCCCTCTGTCCTGCCGGACATCTCCCCCACGAGGGGGGAGATTGGCAATTTCGTCGCCGCGCTACCCCCGCGACCTCAGCGCGTCGTTCAGCGACCACATGTCCTTTTCCTCAGGTGCCGTCTCCAGGCCCAGAACCGGAATCTGCTTGCGCAGATGGTCGTGGTGGGTGCGCACGCCATATTCGAGGTCGGAGAGATAAAAGCCCTCGAAGGCGTCTGAAATCATCGACTCGTTCGACCATACCGAAAGCTGCACATCCTCGTTCATGGTGTCGCGGTCGATGCGGTAGGCAAGATAGCGGGCCGCGGCCTGTTCGCGCGTCTCGTCGGGGTAGCGGTAGATGGCGCCGCGCAGCAGCGTCTGCCCGGTCGACAGCGGGAACTCCTGATAGAACTGCACCGATTCCGGCATGATCGACAGCGCGTTGTTGGGGAAGATGCCGTAATAGATCCAGGCCCTGCGCAGATGCTCCGGCAGATGCGACGCGTCGGGCGCAAGCTTGATGTACTCGCGCACGCTCCAGCGCCGTCCCGCATGCGGATTGTAGGTGGCGAAGGAGCGCGACACGCCGTTGATGAACGGCTCGTCGAAATAGGTCGCACCGTAGAGATCCTGCAGCGCCGGATGCGCCATGGCGACGTGGTAGCCTTCGTTGTCGACGTCGCGCACCGACTTCCAGTTAACCGGCGACTTCTGCGTCCAGATTCCCCAGGACGGCACCATCTCGGCCACATTGTAGTGAGCCATCTCTGCTTCGATCGGCTTCAGCAGTTCGGCCACCGAAGGCTGTGGGCCGCCCTTGCGAAAGCGGATGAAGATAAAGCCCATCCAGACTTCGAGGTCGAGCGGCATCAGGCCGAATTCGGTCTTGTCGAGTTCGGGGAAGGAGCGCGGGCGGGCGGCGCCGCGCAGCGTGCCGTCTAGATTGTAGACCCAGCCATGGAAGGGGCAGACCAGCGCGTTCTTGCAGGTGCCCTGGCTGTCGGCGACGACGCGGCTGCCGCGATGCCGGCACATATTGTTGAAGGCGCGCACGACGCCATCCTTGCCGCGCACGATCAGCGCCCGCTCGCCGACCACGTCCATGGTCAGATAGTCGCCGGCATTCGGCACGTCGGAGATATGGCCGGCGATCTGCCAATGATTTCGGAAGACGTATTCCTTCTCGAGTTCGAGAAGCGCGTCGGAATGATAAGCCCAGCCCGGCAGGCCCCGCCGGTCCCAATCATTGGGGATCGCCACGTCACGGAGGTGCGAGTTCATAGAAAGCTCTTTTTTGTTGAATACTCATTCAATAAAATCACATTTTGCGTTGAAATGCAATGGTTTGTGGAAATCAGGAGGTTTCTCAATAGTGTAGTCGAGCCAGCTCGGAGCCGGCTCGATCGAAGAAAATCCCGGAAAATCCGGGCGTTAGCCCAGGTCGTGAAATGGCCGTCTCGCATACGGATTTGGACGCGCCGGATCGAAAAAAAGCGGCCCTGTCCAGAAATGAAAAAATGCCTGCCGTCGCAAATTCAATCCGCAGTGTGAGCTTGTTCATAGTTTGACTGGCCAGCAGTAGGCTTTGCTGCGTTCACGGCCCGCCTGTCGTCAACGTTTTGATTGCGCGCATGAAACAGCACCGCAAACGAACCCTGCCGTCGGCACATGACCGGATTTGCCCGGACATGCCCGAATTTCTTGTTTCAAGCCTGTTACGCGGGCAAGCCAAGCGCATCATTCGCCCGTTACCAGGCGCGTTTAAGTTCGTTTCATAAGAAATCGAAGGGGAGCAACATGTATACGAAAGCCGAGATCGCCAGCAATGAACGGCGCGCCAAACTGGCACTGCGCCAGCGCGCCAGCGACCATCCGGTGGTGATGTTCTCGATGCTGGGCGCCTGCGCGCTTGCCGTCCTGTTCCTGACGCCGGCTTCCGGTCCGGCCTTTGCATCGCTCAACCCGCCGGCCAATGTCGTCGATGGCGCGCCGACCACCATCAAGACCGCCCGGCTGCCGGTGCCGGAAATCGATTTTGCCTGCAAGGGCCAGGCCTGGGGCGCCGAGAGCGCGGAGTGCCTGCGTGTCATCGCCGCCCAGTCCGGCGTGCACAAGGCGCGTGCCATCCGCATGATCGCCAACGCCGCGCCGCTGACCACGACACCCAACGTTTTTTGAACCTCCCGAGCGCTTCCTCCCGCGCTCTTTCGTGGCTCCCGCCGCCCTGCCGGTCGGGAGCCTCTTTTTTTTCGGATCTATTGATATTCAGGTGATGCCGGCCTGCGAACGATGGGCTCCTGCGCTTCCGGTACTCATATGTGGACGGCCCCCTGCTTGCAAGGCTTGGTGAGATAGTTTGATCGGATCGCTTGCGCTCATATGTCCGGCCTTTTGCGCGCGGATATCTGAGCGCGGGCCTAGATGGGCTACACGGATGG
>NZ_JAFCGY010000170.1 GCF_016836705.1 Mesorhizobium caraganae
GTCCAGGCTGCGCGCGTTTCAAGGATCGATGCGGATCGGCGTGCCGGTCGGGACCAGGCTCCAGACTTCTTCGATCTGGCTGTCGGTCAGGGCGATGCAGCCGTCGGTCCAGTCGCGCGTGTAACCGCGCGGCGTGCCGCCGTGGATCATGATGTCGCCGCCCGGATCGACGCCGCGCGCCTGCGCCTGCTTGCGGTCGGCCGCATTCGGATACGACACCCGCAGCGACAGATGGAAACGGCTGTTGGGATTGCGCCCGCTGATGCGGTAATCGCCCTCGGGCGTGCGCTCGTCGCCCTGCTGGCGCTTGTGCCCGGCCGGCGCGTCGCCGAGCAGGATCGAATAGGTGCGGATCAGCTTGCCGTCGCGGTACAGGCGCATGCGCCGTTCGGATTTGTCGACCTGGATGCGGTC
>NZ_JAFCGY010000017.1 GCF_016836705.1 Mesorhizobium caraganae
TCGCCAACGGCACGCCAGGCGACGCCTCAGCCTTCGGCGATCTCAATGCGACCGATGTCGACAATGCGGCGACCTTTAACGTGCAGGCCGCCGTCGCCAAGACCTATGGCACCTTCTCGATCGATGCCAACGGCACCTGGAGCTATACGCTCGACGACACCAACGCGGTCGTTCAGGCGCTCAACAGCACCGGAGCGAACACCACGCTGCATGAACTGGTGACGGTCACCACCGCCGACGGCACCCAGAAGGTGATCGACATCACCATCAATGGCGCCAACGACGCCGCGGTGCTGTCGTCTGCCTCGGTCAACCTCACCGAGACCAACTCGGCCACCGACATCTCGAGCTCCGGCACACTGACCATCTCCGACGTCGACAGCCCGGCAACCTTCGTTGCCCAGGCCGGGACCGTGGGCAGCTATGGCACCTTCGCCATCAATGCGGCCGGCGCCTGGACCTACACGGCATCCTCGGCGCATGACGAGTTCGTCGCAGGCCAGCACTATACCGAGAACTTCGATGTGGTCAGTGCCGATGGCACACACACCTCGGTCGCTATCGACATCCTCGGCACCGCCGACGCTCCGCCGCGGTTTGCGCCGACGGATATCCAGCTCACGCCCAGCACCACTACCGCGGATGTAAACTTCAACGCGTTCCAATTCACGGGAACGCTGAGCGCGACCGATCCGGATCCCGGCAGCTTTGTCTACAGCATCACCTCGCAATCGGACGTGGGACTGTTTTCGATCGCCGGCAGCACGTTGAGCTCAGGAGATCTCTCGCCGAGCAAGACATTCTCCGTGACCGTGCAGGCGACGCAGGTCGGCGACCCCGTCGGGCCCGCCTACCAGTACAGCGAGACGTTCCAGGTCATCACCGGCACCAACGGCAACACGGTCGATGGCAGTGGAGCCAATGGCGGCGACGACGTTCTTTACGGCAATGGCGGGGCGGACTCGATCTTCGGCCTGGCCGGCAATGACACGTTGTTCGGCCAAAGCGGCAACGACACGCTGAATGGCGGCGACGGCAACGACAGGCTCGTCGGCGGCGTCGATGCCGACACGCTTACCGGCGGGGCGGGATCCGACACGTTCTACTATGGACCAACCGTTTCGGATTCGGCGCCGGGTTCCAGCAGTTTCGACACCATCACCGACTTCGTGCACGGGGTCGACAAGATCGACCTGTCCTCGATCGATGCCAGCGGAGCCGCCGGCGATCAGGCTTTCCTGTTCGGCGGGCAGAATGCGCTCACCGTCGCCAACAGCATCACCTGGTCGGAAGTCGGCGGCAACACGATCGTCCGCGCCGACGTGACCGGCAACGCAACAGCTGACTTCCAGATCACGCTGACTGGCATCGGGCTAGGCCTGACGGCGAGCGATTTCGTGCTTTGAGACCATGAGGTGAGCCGCGTTGCGGCTCACCTCCCTTAGCGTTTCCTGATGCAGCTTACGCGTTAAGGTTTACGACAGGAATATCGACAGGCCGCATGGCCGATCGAAGGACCAGGAGTAGTATCGGTTCCGGGCGTTGGACAGGGGGGCGGTTTTCCGCTGGGTATTTGAGTCTCGACAACAAATCCAAGATCGTGAAGGACGCGCTTCGGGCGTGCCGCTACTATTTCCTGGTCGCGGCGGCGTTCAGCCTGGCGATCAATCTGCTCTACCTGGCCTCCCCACTTTACATGCTGCAGATCTACGACCGGGTGGTCACCAGCGGCAGCGAAACCACGCTGGTGATGCTGACCCTGGTGTTGCTGGCGGCGTTCCTTTCGCTGGCCGGCCTCGATCTGGTACGCGCCTCCGTGCTGACGCGTGCCAGCGCGCGGCTCGACCGGCTGCTTTCGGCAAGGATCCTCGCCGCGTCGGTCGAAACCCCATCGGCCGGCTCCTCGCCGAGCCAGCCTGTCCGCGATTTCGACACGTTCAGGCAGGTGATCACCGGCAGCGGCATCCATGCCCTGTTCGACCTGCCATGGTCACCCATCTACATTGGCATCATCTTCCTGCTGCATCCGTGGCTCGGCTTCTTCGCACTGGGCTGCTCATTGCTCCTGGTCGCCATGGCGGTGCTCAACGAGTATCTCGTGCGCTCGCCGCTGAAGCAGGCCAACGACCTGGCGACGACCAACTATAACTTTACCGAAATGAGCCTCAGAAATTCGGAAGTCGTTCGCGCCATGGGGATGATCGACGGTCTCATCCGCCGCTGGGGGCGCGACCGCAACCTGGCGCTGCGGCGCCAGGCGGAGGCAAGCGATCGCGCCGCCCTTATGTCAGGTCTAATCCGTTTCCTGCGGCTAACCATGCAGTCGCTGATCCTCGGCCTCGGCGCCTATCTGGTGATCGAGCGGCAGATCACCGGCGGCACCATGTTTGCGGCGAGCCTCTTGCTAGGCCGGGGGCTACAGCCGGTCGAACAGATCGTCGGCCTTTGGCGCAGCCTGATCCTGGCGCGGGCGGCGTTGGCAAGGGTCGAGAAGCTGGTCGACGGGGGAGCGCAGAACGAAAGATCGTTCAACCTGCCGAAGCCCACCGGTAAGATTTCGGTCGAGCAGGTCAGCTTTGCAATTGCCAGCCAGCAGAAAGTGCTTCTCCGGGACGTATCGTTCCGGTTGGACGCAGGCGAGGCGCTGGGAATCGTCGGCCCTTCCGGCGCCGGCAAGTCGACGCTGGCGCGTCATCTCGCGGGCGTCATGCAACCCAGCCGCGGCACCGTCAGGCTGGATGGCGCTGACCTGTCGCAATGGGGGCACGATGCGCTTGGCGACCACATCGGCTACCTGCCGCAGGATATCGAACTCTTCTCCGATACGGTCGCCGCCAACATCGGCCGTTTCAAGACCAATGTCGACCAGGAGGTGATAGAGGCCGCGCGGCTCGCTGGCGTGCACGAGATGATCATCCGCCTGCCGCAGGGTTACGAGACCCAGATCGGCGAAGGCGGCGCAGTGCTGTCAGGAGGATATCGGCAACGGATTGCCCTTGCCCGGGCGGTGTTCGGCACACCGAATTTGATCATTCTCGACGAGCCGAGTTCCAATCTCGACGCCGATGGCGATCGCGCGCTGAGCGACTGCGCGCTTGAGCTGAAACGCCGCGGCAGCACGGTGATCATAGTCTCGCATCGGCCCTCGACGTTGGCCAATGTCGACAAGATCCTTCTGTTGCGCGATGGCGCGGTCGAGGCATTCGGGATGAGAAACGAGATCGTGGCGCTGCTCAACCAGCGCGCGGCGCCAATGGCGGTGGCGACCCAATGAGCTGTGGCCGGAGAGATCGATGAGCGACGGCGCCCTCACTTACCGAAGCCTGCCCGGCGAGGCTGGCATCCTGGCCCCGGACACGATCCGGGTGCCGGCCTATATCGGCCTGCTGATCATAGTGGCCTTTTTCGGCATTTTCGGCGGCTGGGCAGCCTTTGCCCCGCTGAACGGCGCCGTGCTCGCCGACGCCATCGTCAAGGTGGAAGGCAATCGAAAGAGCGTACAGCATTTCGACGGCGGTACGGTGAAGGAGATCCGCGTCAAGGATGGCGACGTCGTCAGGAAGGGCGACATAATGCTGAAGCTGGACGACACAAGAATCCGGTCCGAGTTCAATCTCTATGCCCAGCAATATGCGCTCTTGCGCGCAACCGATGCCAGGATCCGGGCCGAACTGGATGGCAGCGTGGCTGTTGCCTTTCCCAAGGACATCCTCAAGGAGCATGAGGACTACCTTAGGGATGCGATGGCAAACCAGATCGCCGATCTGGAAAGCCAGCGCGCCTCGATGGCCGGCGCCAAGCAGATCCTCGGGCGCCGCATTGCCGAGCTCGAGGAACAGATAAAGGGCAAGCAGTCTCGGGTCGAATCCTACCAGGCCCAGCTGCAATCGACGATTGACGAGAAGGCCAGCCTGTCGAAGCTGCTCAAGGCCGGATTGACGACCCGCCCTCGCATCCTGGAACTGGAACGGTCCGCCTCGGATCTGCAGGGTCTGATCGACGAGAACCTCGGCGCAATTGGCGGCAGCCAACAGAGCAAAGCCGAACTCGAGAGCCAGATCGCGCAATTGACCAACGAGCGCCGAGCCAAGCTATCGGCCATGCTGATCGATACGCAATCGAACCTTGCTGACCTTGTGCCCAAGATGTTTGCCGCCCAGGCTGCCATGGATCGGGCCGAAGTGCGCGCGCCTTATGACGGCCAGGTGATGGATCTCAGCGTATTCTCGATCGGTGCGATCGTAGCGCCAGGCCAGACAATCCTCGACATCGTGCCGACCGAGAATTCGCTGATCGTCCAGGCGCAGGTTCGTGTCGAGGACATATCGAACCTGAGACCCGACATGGCCGCCGAGGTTCGTTTCACGTCCTACAAGCAGCGTTCGATACCCATAATTCATGGACGCGTCACCCGCATTTCGGCGGATCGCATCACCGACACCAAGACCGGGTTTCCCTACTACCTCGCCGACGTGGCTGTCGATCCGGTAGAATTGGCCGCAGCCCCACACATAGCGCTTTACCCAGGCATGCCGGCATCAGTCATGATCGTTACCGAGGAACGCACCGCACTCGACTACATTCTGGGTCCGCTGGTTGTGTCGTTCCACTCCGCGTTTCGCCAGAAGTAACGGAGTGGCCAATCAATTGACGATGCCCGGTTTCGACGTCAGGCCCGAGCCGGACCAGATCAATCCCGACCTGGCTTCCATGTCGACTTGGGTCAGAACCGGTTGTGAGCGAACGTCCGCTTCTGACCGAGGTCGTGTAAAAACGCGATTGCTGAATGCGTATGACGTCCGCTGTTTAGAGCGCGGCAGCGATGAGGCCGCTGGCAGGCGGGCGTGATCAGGCCGCGATTGCCTTCATCAGCGGCTTGACGTCGAAGATGTTGATCATACGCTTCATGTCGTAGGGGCGCTGATCGTGAAGTCGCAATGTCTTCTCGGCCTGGGCGGCCCAATCAGGTTCGGCTTTTTCGCAATTAGGTAGTCGGCCCTATTCGTTCGATAATCTTCCTTCTGGTTCAGCCTGCGCAATCAGTCTCGGCGCGCAATGATCCAGTCGGTTGCCGCCGCGAGATCGGCGACGGTTGCGGTCGGGCGCGGATCAAACCGTTTCTCATCGCCCTGCCGGTATTTGCCTGTCCGCACCAGCAATGCGCCCGAAAGTCCGGCGCGCAGGGCGCCAGCGATATCGGCCTCGGCGTCGTCACCGACCATGATCGCCTGTTCTGGCGGACAGTCCATGCTTGCCAGCGCCGACAGAAAAAATGCAGACGACGGCTTGCCGAGAACGGTTGCGCGTTTCAGGGAGGCAAATTCCAATGCCGCGACGAATGGCCCTGCATCGAGGCTGAGGCCGCCCTCGGCATCCCGAAACGTCCGGTTGGTGGCAAGGGCCAGCAATTCGGCCCCCGCGCTCAGCTCGCGAAACGCGTCATTCAACACCGCATAGGTGAAGGCCTCTCCGGCATCGCCGATGATGACGGCGCGCTTGTTGCTATCCGGCAGTTCGTAAAAATCCGGCTCAAGGCCGGGGTGAACCAACAGGTATGGTGCACGGCCATTCCGAAGAAGCCATTCGCGTGCGGCGTGTGCCGGCGTGAAAACATCTGCCTCGGTAACGGTGAGTCCCATTGCTTCCAGGCGTTCGAGAACCCTCTGTTTCGACGAGCGCGTGGTATTGCTCACAAAGCGTACGGCCAAACCGGCATGGCGTAAACGCGCAACGGCGTCGACCCCGCCTGGTATGGCGGTCTCGCCATCATAGATGACGCCTGCGAGGTCCAGCAGCACGCCCCTTGTCATCGGTCCAGCATGGCCAGGAGTCTGCCATGCGTCAAATCCGGAGCAAGGCTATGGTTCCAGTATAGAGCTATTCAAGCACTTTCACCGGCGTGATGTTGTTAATGGTCTGCAAGCCCGTGGGTTCATGGCGTCATACTGCCGGCGCTCGTTGGGACCGCCATTCAACCGGAATGGGGCTTCGGGTTGTTTGCTGCGGCGGCGGTTGCTGCCTATCACCCCGACGCTAACACGAAAACAATTCTCCCGTATTCTGGGACGAAAGCACCTCGTTGGTCCGCTCACATCGTTCAGGCTCGCCAGAAAGGCTCCCAGTGCGGCCATCTCCTCCAAATTGAATTCCCATTCGAATACCTGCTGCAGCATCGAAGACACCTGGGTGCGGTTGCGTGTCATGTAGATGTGCCAGGGCAGGCGAGGGGCGAAAGTTCTGATGGTGAGTTGGCGTTGGCTCGACCAAGCGCTCGGCAGCGCCACCGAAGCAATCGAGCGGATGCCGGAGCGCAAACTCCTGACCGGGCACGTCCCATCGTGGTCAGCGCCTACGAGCACGAATGGTGGCGCCGGTTCCCGGATGGTCGCGATGAATGACCGGAGCGCGAAGCTACATATTGCTACACGGCCGGATCGGCGGTTGTGGCTTATACGGAAGTGTTTGGCACCTAAGAGGAACGTCGGCGAGCGACCTTCGGATCGGCTTGACAGCAGCAGTGGATTGAGCGGCGGCAGCACGTCTGGTGAGCAGCGCCGCCGACATCTTGGCTAGCTTCGATTTTATACCCAAGGATTCCTCCCGAGAGACCTACTCCAGCAGTTCGTTTTTACCACAGCCGCCGCCGCGCTCGCATTTAAATTTGCTAATTCAGGAACGATGGCAGGGGCGAGGCGAAGGTAATCCCGCTCGAAAGGTCCGCCGCGTGACGCCGGCGTACCGCTCTGCATCATGTGGATCGCGCAAGCCCTGGCCTGCCTCGCCGATGCAGTCGAGCGGATGCCCGACGCTGCATTCCTGGCCGAGCACCAGGCAGCGCATGACGCGCCTCGATCGGCATCCGTCGACCTGGTCGCAGAACCCGGGGATGAGCCTTATGGCCAGAGACTGCGGCTTATGCGCCTGGCGGGCCAACAAAGAGTATCCCTTAGTTGTGGCCCTCGGCTGCTACAGATGTGGCCAAATGGTGAAAGCCGTGCCTCGGGGCTGTTGCCTTGGACATGTAAATCGTGAGACCGGTAATTTTGCTGGGGTAGTGTCTACAGGGATTGGCAGCAAGGTCCGATCCAACACGGTCGTTTTTCGTCATGGGACGCGACGATCGAATGGATTACCTCGATCAAGGGGCGGAATTTACCCCGGCAAAATTACCGGTCTCCCCCCGAGGATGGGCCGAACGCCTTGCCAGGAAACTCAGGCTCCGATGAGATAGCAGGGCTCCACTTGGATTTCTTTCGATGCTCGTTGCGCAGATTAGCGACTTCCATGTCCATCCCGTTGGCCAAATGGTATATGCTGGCATCGACACCAATGCCATGACGCGGCGCGCCATTGCCACGATCGCTGCCCTGGACCCTGTTCCCGATTGCGTCCTCGTTACGGGCGATCTTGCCGATGGCGGGGGCTTGGACGAGTACGCTCTCGTGGTTGATATCTTGTCCCGCCTGGAAATGCCGGTATTCGTCATTCCGGGCAATCACGACCGGCGCGAGACGATGCGCGACGGCCTCGCCGCGGCCTATCCCTATCTGCGCCAAGCTGAGGATTTTCTGCATTACGTTGTCGAGGATTTTCCAGTTCGGCTCATCGGCCTCGACACGGTGGTGCCGGGAAAGGTCGGCGGTGCTATCTGCGCCGCACGAGCGGCTTGGTTTGCCGATCGTCTCGCTGAAGGCGACGGTCGCCCGACGCTGGTCTTCATGCATCACCCGCCCTTCGTTACCGGTGTCAGCGGGATGGACGCGACGATGTGCCGAACCGACAGCGCATTCGCGGGGCTTGTCGAAAGCCATCCTGAAATTGAATGCGTGGTCGCCGGCCATCACCATCGCCCCATCACCCGTCGCTGGGCCGGCACGGTCGGCTTCGTTGTGCCCGGAGTGGCGCATCAGCTGGCGCTTGATCTTCGCCCGGGCCAGCCCATCCGATTTATCCTCGAGCCTCCGGGCTTTGCGCTCCACGCCTGGTCGCCCGAGACCGGCTTGGTCTCGCATGTCGCGCCAATCGGCGACTACGGACCGAGTCGCGATTTTTAGCTTTATTCCGGTTTGTCCGTGGAAGCTCGAGAAAAGAGCCGCTGCTGCTGGCCTCGGCGGAAGCGGAGGCCGGAACGCGCATCCAAACAGCGCCGTAGTGACGGTCCGGAGGCGGCGTAAATGCAACGGAAGCGCCGCGCCGGCTGTGTCGGCGTTCGCCCTCGCCTCGCCTGCAGCGCGAATAGCGCTGCTGGCTCGCCCAGGTTCGGTCATCGTCAATCACCAGATCACGCACGATCAGCACGGGAAGGAGCCGGTGAGCGACAGCGCAGGGTTCGGCGTCGTTTTGGCCTTCAGCCTATTGGTGCTCAACTGGCTGGCGACTATATCGATGCTGTCGCCTGGTTGGCGAGCTTCTGATGCGCACGCCGTTCCACCCCCGGTGCGAAGAACGGGAGAGCACCAAGGACGGCGACGAAATAGCAGGGCGGTACAACCCGCCCCAACCGAAGCCGCGTTCTCGACGACATGGTTACTGTGACAAGACGAACAGGGTATAAAGCTGTCTGGCAACAGACTGGTTGAGGAACGCTCACCGTCATGAAGCCGATGAACGAAGAGCACCTCGCGGTTCTACGCAGGCACATGGTCGAGGTGATTGCAATCCATGCCGACCTTGCAAGCGAAGAACTCGGCAAGGCGACGCTTGATGAGCGGGTGATGGCAGCGATGCTGCGGGTGCCGCGGCATCGCTTCGTGCCAGCCCCGTTTGCGCTTTATGCCTACGAGGACATGCCGCTGCCGATCGGCTTCGATAAAACTGTCTCGCAGCCCTTCATCGTCGCTCTCATGGCCGATCTCCTTGCTCCCCAACCGCACGAGGCAGTGCTGGAGATCGGCACCGGCCTGGGCTACCAAACTGCAATCCTCGCGGAACTCGCCTCGCAGGTTTGGAGCGTCGAAATCATCGAGGAATTCGCAAGCCATGCCGAGGCTCTCCTGGAGGGCCTCGGCTTCTCCAATGTCGGCATTCATGTCGGAGACGGGTCTCGCGGCTGGCCTGAGCACGCCCCATTCGACAAGATCCTGGTCACGGTGGCGGCTGAGGCGACGCCGCCGGCTTTGCTTGAGCAGCTCAAGCCAGCGGGGCGCATGGTTCTGCCTGTGGGATCTGAAAAAGTACAGTTGCTGACTGTCATCGACAAGGATGCGGCAGGGCAACTCAAGACTCGGAAACTCATCCCAGTTCGGTTCAGTCGGCTCGAAACGGTCTAATGAAGGGTGCGGCTGCGCGGAGCCGTCTGGAGCCACAAGGACCCCAACGACCGGGCGGAGAACTCGCATCGGCCCGGCCTTCGGCGGTTTCGAAGCTAAACTGCCACTCCCTTGATCCTTCTGCCCCGGCCAGCAATGGAGCCGGGGCACTCCAGTACAGACTCTGCCCATCGATCGGCACGGACTCCAGACCGACATCGTCGAACAGCCGCGCATTTGACCGCGTTCGCCAAACATGGCCGGATCTTTGCGAAGCCTCCACATCTGCGTGAACGAAGCCCTCCAGGCATCATCGTGATTGGACTTCACGATCCGTTGGAGTCACGCTGGCTGCAGGCATAAGAAGGATATGGGTGGACCAACTATCGTCCGAATAGGAGGCCAACATGAAGCACCAAACGATCGAGCAACTGCAGATTGTCGCCGAGATCGATCAGGCCTACCCGCGCCAGACCATGTCGCGCAGCGAACGTCTTGAACGCTGGGCGGAGCTCCTCGAACGGAACCCTGACCGGCGCCTCTCGACGCTGCCTCAGACTGAGTACCAGCCGGCTAATGCGCGCGCGATCATGCGCGGCCACGACACGCCGATTTCGATCGCTTTCGAGGATCCTGTCCTGCGCGCCGCCGGGTTGGAAAACGACAACTACGGCGAAGCGAAGCGGTTCTTCGAACTGACCGACAGGCAATTGCATGAGATCATCTGCTATTGCCATTTCGGCGCGACGGTGAACGCCGCAACGGCCGCCCGTCACATCCGTGCGGCGATTGCAGGGAGACAGCCCGGCATGTTCGCTCGGATGCTTGAGGCGTTCGTCGGATAAAGCCGGCGACGCTTCGCCGCATCATTTTTTGAGCGGCTCGCATGGAAAGCCGCCGCCGCAGCGCAGGCAAGCGCTCCCCGCGCGGGAAGGCTGCGTTGCATGAGGGATGGTGCGGTCATGATTATCCAAGGTCCTTCTCGAGAGCGGCGGCAAGGTCTGCTGGGCTGAGCTGCACCATCTGTTGCGCCGAACTCTGCAGGGCGATTGCCGGCAGGTGAATGAACGCGCCGACGTGTCGCCAGGCAAGCCTGGAAATTTGGCACTCCTATCATTCGAGTGCCAAAGGGGCTATGTTAAGTGTTGCAGTCGCTCTATATGCGGCGGCAGAAAGAACCCCCAATGAAATTCCGACCACTCCACGACCGCGTTGTCATTCGGCGCGCTGAAGGCGACACCAAATCCAAGGGCGGCATCATCATTCCCGACACCGCCAAGGAAAAGCCTCAGGAAGGCGAAGTGATCGCCGTCGGCCCGGGCTCGCGTGATGAGAGCGGCAAGCTGATCCCGCTCGATGTCAAGGCAGGCGATCTCATCCTGTTCGGCAAATGGTCCGGAACCGAGGTCGAGATCGACGGCGAGGATCTCCTGATCATGAAGGAAGCCGACATCATGGGCGTTATCGAAAAGGCCGTCGAAGCCAAGAAGGCCGCCTGACTGAAGCGCCGCGCATCTGCGCGGTGACGGTCCACTCCAAATGCGAACTGGATGAAAAAAATGTCTGCCAAGGAAATCAAATTCGCTACCGATGCCCGTGACCGTATGCTGCGCGGTGTCGAGATCCTCAACAATGCGGTGAAGGTCACGCTTGGCCCCAAGGGCCGCAACGTCATCATCGACAAGGCCTATGGCGCGCCACGCATCACCAAGGACGGGGTCGCCGTCGCCAAGGAAATCGAGCTTGCCGACAAGTTCGAGAACATGGGCGCGCAGATGGTGCGCGAAGTGGCTTCGAAGACCAACGACCTCGCCGGTGACGGCACCACCACCGCCACGGTACTGGCCGCTTCCATCCTGCGCGAAGGCGCCAAGCTGGTCGCCGCCGGCATGAACCCGATGGACTTGAAGCGCGGCATCGATCTTGCTGTGGCTGCCGTGGTGAAGGACGTTCAAGCCCGAGCCAAGAAGGTCAAGTCTTCGGCCGAGATCGCCCAGGTTGGCACCATCGCCGCCAATGGCGACGCGTCGGTCGGCGCAATGATCGCCAAGGCGATGAACAAGGTCGGCAATGACGGCGTCATCACCGTCGAGGAGGCCAAGACCGCCGAGACCGAACTCGATGTCGTCGAAGGCATGCAATTCGACCGCGGCTATCTCAGCCCCTATTTCGTCACCAATGCCGACAAGATGCGCGCGGAGCTGGAGGATCCCTACATCCTCATTCACGAGAAGAAACTCGGAAATCTGCAGGCGATGCTGCCGATCCTCGAAGCGGTGGTGCAGAGCGGCAAGCCGCTGCTGATCATCTCCGAGGACGTCGAAGGCGAAGCGCTGGCGACCCTTGTGGTCAACAAGCTGCGCGGCGGCCTGAAGGTCGCGGCCGTCAAGGCGCCGGGCTTCGGCGACCGCCGCAAGGCAATGCTGGAAGACATTGCGGTGCTCACCGCCGGCCAGATGATTTCCGAAGACCTCGGCATCAAGCTGGAGAACGTCACCATCGAGATGCTCGGCCGCGCCAAGCGCGTGCTGATCGAAAAGGACACGACCACGATCATCGACGGCGCTGGTGAAAAAGCCACCATCCAGGCGCGTGTCCAGCAGATCAAGTTGCAGATCGAGGAAACGACCTCGGATTACGACAAGGAGAAACTCCAGGAGCGGCTGGCGAAGCTGGTCGGCGGCGTTGCCGTCATTCGCGTCGGCGGCGCGACCGAGACGGAAGTCAAAGAAAAGAAGGACCGCATCGACGACGCGCTGAACGCCACGCGTGCGGCGGTGGAAGAAGGCATCGTTCCCGGAGGCGGTGTGGCGCTGCTGCGGGCCAGGTCGGCGCTTAACGGGCTGACGGGAGCCAATGCCGATGTGACGGCCGGCATTTCGATCGTGCTCAGGGCGCTCGAGGCGCCGATCCGCCAGATCGCCGAGAATTCCGGCGTCGAAGGGTCGATCGTTGTCGGCAAGCTCTCCGACAGCAAGGATCACAATCAAGGTTTCGATGCTCAGACCGAACTCTACGTCGACATGATCAAGGCCGGTATCGTCGACCCCGCCAAGGTCGTTCGCACGGCCCTGCAGGATGCCGGTTCCATCGCGGCCCTGCTGATCACCGCCGAAGCGATGATCGCGGACATTCCGCAGAAGGATGCGCCCCCTAGGGGTGGCGCAGGAGGTATGGGCGGTATGGGCGGTATGGGCGGAATGGACTACTGAGCGGCGCCTGAAACCATAGCCAGGACGAAAGGCCAGCACGCGGGCACATGCGAGCCGATATCTTGGCGATCATCGCCTCGCTCGACATCGTGTTCGGGGAGATCGATCGATAGGCGCTCGTCGCTGTCGTTTTTGCTGCTAAAAATAGTCTTGGAGACAAGAACATGACCGATACTCTTGCCGAGAAAACATGTACGCCTTGTCGCGGCGGCGTCCCGCCGCTCACGCGTGATGAAGCCCAACGCTTTCAGGCACAGGCTCCGGATTGGGAGCTGGGTGACGATGCCCACCGCATCCAGCGGAGCTTTCGATGCCGCAATTTCCGGGACGCGCTCACCCTTGTTCAGGAGATCGGTGAGCTTGCCGAAACCGAGGGCCATCACCCCGACATCAGCTTCGGCTGGGGTTATGTGACGGTTTCCCTGAGCACCAAGAAGATCAAAGGACTGCACGAGAACGATTTCATCATGGCGAGCAAGATCGATCGGGTGCTCGATCGCTCGGGCCGGCCCGTCGACCGCCAGCAGTGACACGGCAAATCCATCGCCAATCAAGTGAGGTCGTTTATGCCACACATCCGAACCGACAATCAGCGCGTCACCCAAATCACCTTCGTCGATTCTGAACCGGACAAGCAGGCCGAGGCATTGTCCGTCATGACCAAGCGAGCGCGCTTTATGGCGCGCTAGCCGGGCTTCATCTCAATCAGCCTGCATCGCAGCCTCGACGGGCGGCGCATCGTCAACTACGTCCAATGGCAGAACCGCGATCTGCTGCGATCGGCTCATCAGTCGCCGGAATTCCGCAAGGAGTGGGGTCATTTCGATCAGTTGACGGACGAGATCGATCCCAATCTGTACGAAGTAGCCCAAGTGATAGATAGTGGTCAGTAGGCGTGCCGCCACATGACCTGAACCGCCGGGTCGAGACGGCCGACATGAGCTGACAAAGTCTAAGCCATGGCTGCCATGAACCATCGCGTCGTCACCGTGTTCGGTGGAACCGGGTTTCTCGGCCGCCGCGTTGTTCGGCATCTACGCGCTGGTGAGTTTATCGTTCGGATTGCATCAAGACATTCGGAACGGGCCAAGAAGCTGTTTGGTTCTGATGATCCGCAACTTCAATCGGTCGAAGCCAATATCCGCGATGAGCGGGCGATCGCCGATGCACTTGCCGGTGCTTACGGTGTTGTAAACGCGGTCAGTCTTTATGTCGAACAAGGACAGGAGACCTTTCATTCCGTGCATGTCGAGTCGGCCCGGCGGGTTGCAGTTCAAGCACACCGAGCTGGCGTCGAACGGCTCGCTCACATTTCAGGAATCGGCTCCGATGTTGGCTCGCAGTCGCTCTACATCTGCAAGCGTGGCGAAGGCGAACTGGTGGTGCGTGCGGCGTTTGCTGACGCCACCATCATCCGCCCGGCGGTGATGTTCGGACCGGATGACGCGTTTCTCACCATTATCCTCAAACTTCTCCGCCGGCTTCCAATCTATCCGATGTTCGGTCGCGGCCTGACGAGATTGCAGCCGGCCTATGTGGGCGATGTGGCAGAGGCGACCGCAAGAGCGCTGCAGGGGACGGAGACGCATGCGATCACGTACGAGTGCGGCGGTCCTCGCGTCTACTCTTACAAGGAATTTCTCAGAGCCGTTGCGCACGAAGCCGGTCTTAAGCCCAAACTGATTCCAATCCCATTTGCCGCTTGGCACGCGCTGGCTTGGTTCGCCGAAATGCTCCCGAGCCCGCCCGTCACTCGGAATCAGGTGGAACTGATGCAGGTCGACAACGTGTCATCGCCGGAGATGCCGGGATTTGGAGAACTTGGAATTTCGCCGTACTCGGTCGAGGAAATGCTCCAGGAGATATTGTGGGATCACTGATTAAAAAGCTTCTTCGGCTAGTACGCTCCCGCCAAGGGGAACGACAAGGGCAAGGTCGGGGGCATGGTGAAGTATTCCCGCTCGAACTTCATGACGCCGATACCGCCGGCGGCCGGGATAGTAGTGGGCGATCCGGCCAGGGAACGTCTTGGCCGTCAAATCATCGAGTTGTTCCAAAGCGGCATGGATCAGCCAGACGAGTTGTTGTTGGCCCTAAACCATCACTACGACGAGTGGCTTGGTGAGGTTGGCCTGCCGTCGTCTTGTGCCGACCAAGCTGCATCGCTGATCTCTGGCGCTGCTCCCTCTCCTGCGGATCACCCGTCGATGTCGCCGCAACGCTTCCCCCAACGAAAAACCCCGCAGGGGCGGGGCTTCTAGTATTTTTCGGCGCGGGCTTGCGCTCCACTGAAAACAGTGACGGAGCAGATAGGCGACAGGGCCAGCCTCTGCCGTTACGGCGAGTCAGGATATCGTTGCATCGCCGTTCCGAGCCGCGTCGAACGCGACCGGTCAATTGATGACATTGCTGGCGGTAGAACCAGCGAGTGTGCGCGTCACGGATGCCGGAAAGCAGCGGTCGTTCAATTGCGGAATTCGGATGGACTCCGACTATCCTTGCACACCCTGCAAAGCTGCGCCGATGGCGCTTGCAAGGACGACAGGAAAACACCATGTGTAGACTGATAGCGAACAAGCTGGAAACGTCGGTTCAAGTCCGACGGCCCCGACCAAATCGGGGTTTCGTCTAGAGTAGGACACCACACTTGGTAAACGCCGCTCCCTTCCGGTCGAGCGGCGTTTTCGTATCTTCTGTAAAAAGGCAACAAACGGCCCGCATTGTGGAAAGGCTAGTCTTGTAGCGCTGGCTAGTGGTCAAAATCTGACACTTGGTACCCGATGCGGAATACCTCTTCCGTCCCCGATGCGGACGTTCACTCGCCCTTGGCCGAACTCACGCCCATGACCCAAATGCGACCTTCCGAAGCTATATTCTCTCCTCTAAAGCCGACATTGGCCGCGACCAGCACGCTCTAAATCCGTACGATGAACGTCCGGGGCGGTGATGGATAGCAGGCGTTCGCGCTGACCGAGCGCCTCTACAATCCCTGGCGCTGGCACTTGGCCATCTCAACGCATGGAAAATGGGCAACGGGTATGGTAGCCTGATCTTGAGTCCGAACCGTCATGCTGGTGGACAGGGACAGTGCCATGTGGCCGGACCGACGCATCCTTGATCTTTTCGGCGTTGAGCTGCCGATCCTGCAGGCGCCCATGGCGGGTTCGTCCGGGCCTGAACTGGCGATCGCGGTCTGCGAAGCGGGCGGGCTCGGCTCGCTGCCATGCGCCATGCTGGACGACGACAAGATTCGCGCTGACTTCGGTAGCGTCCGGCAACGCACCAGCCGGCCGCTGAACCTCAATTTCATGTGCCACGTGCAGCCGGTTGCCGATGCGGATCGCGAAGCGGCCTGGCGCCAGCGCCTCGCGCCCTATTACAGCGAGTTCGGCATCGACGCCGATGCGATTCCCTCCGGTCCAACCCCCATTACCTTCAACGAATCGGGATGCGCCATCGTCGAGGAGCTTTCACCGGAGGTGGTCAGTTTCCACTTCGGCCTGCCGGAGCCAGACCTTGTGGAGCGGGTGAAGGCCACCGGCGCGAAAGTGATCGCCTCGGCGACGACGGTCGAAGAGGCGCGCTGGCTCGAGGCGCGTGGCTGCGACGCAATCATCGCGCAAGGCGCGGAGGCCGGCGGTCATCGCGGGGTCTTTCTGGGCTCGGATGTTTTGAGCCAGCCCGGCACATTCGCGCTGGTGCCGCAGGTCGCCGATGCAGTCGCAGTGCCGGTGATCGCGGCAGGTGGCATTGCTGACGGCCGCGGCATCGCCGCCGCCTTCATGCTCGGCGCGTCGGCAGTGCAGATCGGTACCGCCTACCTGCGCTGTCCGGAATCCCTGGCCAGCGCCGTCCACAGAAGCGCGCTGGCACATGCGCGCGATGACGGGACAACACTTACCAACGTGTTCACCGGGCGTCCGGCACGGGCTATCGTCAACCGCTTCATGCGCGAAATGGGACCGGTGGGCGCCAGCGTCCCGGACTTCCCGCTCGCCACCCCCGCCGTCATGCCCCTCAAGGCCAAGGCCGAGGCATCGGGCTCAGGGGATTTTTCGCCGCTGTTGGCCGGACAGACGGCCGCGCTGGGCCAACCGTTGCCCGCGAAAGAACTGACGCAGAAATGGGCCTCGCACGCAACACAACTGGTGGGGCTGCAGGTGGCCGATCCAATCGGCTGACCGGGCACTCTAGTTTGGAGTTCAGACTGAATGAGCTCCGGGGGCGCAGTTGGTCAGTCGTGCGCTGGCTCGCGGCTGTTAGTCTAGTAGCTCCTGGCGCACTCGTCAGCGCTTGCAACCTCCACACACCTGATGGAAACACTTACCGTCATGTATGCGTTGCCTCTCAATTTGAATCGCCTCGGCGGCGATTTCATGAGGCGGATGGGAGCGTCAAGCTCGATGCCCATCCGGCCTCAATTTCTCTGTTAGCCAACAGCAAGGCGAAAGAGGCTCACATGATCATTACCGAAATTGCCCGGCGGTTTCCCCCGGCAAGCGAGCGCCCGACTTCGTGCTGCCTGAAGTGATTGGGAGCGGGTGGTGGGTCTTTCGCGCCGGATTGCAGAGCCGCTCAGCATATCCAGAGCGGCATTAAAGGACCGGGTCGGGTGGAAAGCGGAAGGTCGGTCCGAACGCGCCGGCGTTCGCTTTCGCCGATACCGGTCATTCACGGCCGCGCAGCCCTAGCGCCCGGTTATGCACTCGCCCAGGCGCCTCCGGCAGCGTCGCACCCATCCAACACCATCCCAAATTTATCAAATATCGCCCGCGCCGTCGGAACCGCTCACACCGGCACTCAGCCCCGGGCGAATGTTTTGGTTATGGTGGAAGACGTTGTCGGGGTCGTACGAGGACTTCACGTCAGCCAGCCGGTCAAAGACGGAGTCGCCGTACGCCTCGCGGACCCGGCCCGGGTCTTCGTCGCCGCCGAGGAAATTGACGTAGACGCCTTCGCGGAAGGGGCCAAGGGCGGCGAGGAACCCCCTCGTCCAAGCTGTCTCTCGGTCGCCGAAGTCCTCGCCGGGCCGCCACGCAGCGTGGACGATGATCGCGTGCGACGCTTGCCGGTTCCCGAACGCCGTCGCGCCCTCGGCCACTCGGCTCACCGCCCCCTTCAGATGGAACATTGCCACATACGACCGCGGCGACGAGCAGGAGAACGCGTGCCCGGCAATCATGTCGATGAGGTTGTCACGGAGCGCGGGTAGGTGGGTGGCCTTCCAGTAGTAGTTCCAACCGTGGAGGACGGTCGAGTCGAGCGCGCTCTGGAATACCACGTATGGCTTGGGCCCGGCCAGATCGAGGAGGGGAGTCCGAAATGCGCGGAGCGGGCGGAGCGACTTCTCACCGTCCTCGATCGGCCCGGCGTAGCACGCGCCCACCATCACCACCGGGCGCCAGTGCAGTTCCTTGGGGATGACCGATAGAGGCGGCACGGTGCAGAATTTTACGATCGTGCCGAGCTCGTCGGGAGCGTCGCGGATGAAGTCGCGGTAGAAACGGAGGACCTCCCCGGCGTCGCTCGCGTCCCAGAGGATGGGTCCAGCCAGAACGGTGGGGCCGACGGGATGGAGGCGGAACTCGAACGAGGTGACCACCCCGAAGTTGCCGCCGCCGCCGCGCAACGCCCAGAACAGGTCGGGGTGCTCGTCCTCGGACGCCCGCAGCCGCTCGCCGTCGGCCTTCACGACGTCGGCAGCGAGGAGGTTGTCGACCGCGAGGCCATGCTTGCGCATCAGCCAGCCGATGCCACCGCCGAGGGTGAGCCCGGCGACTCCGGTATGGCTCACGATTCCGCCGGTGGTGGCCAGGCCGTGCGCCTGTGTTTCGCGGTCGACGTCGCCCCACAGCGCGCCACCCTGCACCCACGCCCTGCGGCCGGCGGGATCGACCCGCACGCCCCGCATCGCCGAGAGGTCGATGACGATCCCGTCGTCGCAAACGGCGGTGCCCGCCACGCCGTGGCCTCCGCCCCGTATGGCGATTTCCAGATCGTGGTCGCGAGCGAAACGCACGGCCGCGACTACGTCGGCGGTCCCGATGCATCGGGCGATCAGATGCGGGCGCCGGTCAATGGCGCCGTTCCAGATTGCACGGGTGACATCGTAGTCGGCGTGGCTGGCATTGATCAGCCGGCCTCGGAACCCGTCGATTTCCACGACGGTTGGCTGCATGCTCCCGTGGTCGGCTTCTGCGTACGTTGTTGTCGTCATAGGTGTCGTCATCGTGTCCTCCTCTCGTCGAGAGAGGCCACATCGGACCACGGCGGGCCGCTGCCGTATAGTCAACAATCTGGACTCCACAATCGGAGGCGGATGCGCAACACTGCTGTTGTGAGGACGTCTGTCATGAGGACATACGGCCAGTATTGCCCCATCGCTCGTGGCGCCGAGATCTTCGCCGAGCGCTGGACACCGCTGATCATCCGCAACCTGCACCTTGGCTGCGGAAACTTCGGCGAGATCCTCGAGGGCGCGCCCGGACTCTCCCGTACGCTGCTCTCAGAGCGGCTCAAGCAGCTCGAACGGCTCGGTGTCGTCGAGTCGGCACCCAAGCCGGACGGGCGCGGGCGCCACTACGAGCTCACTTCGGCGGGCCACGAGCTCTTCACGGTCTGCCAGTCGCTCGGCGAGTGGGGTGCGCATTGGCTCGAGATCGCCCCCCAGCACCTAGACCCCTTTGTGGCCCTGTGGTCCATGAGCAACGCGCTTCGCCGGGACCGGCTCCCGGATCGACGTGTTGTCATCCGCTTCGACTTCACCGGCCGCCCACACCGGGAGCGCTATTGGCTACTCATCGAGCTCGGAGACACCGAGATCTGCAAGACTTACCCTGGCTTCGACGAGGACCTCTACATCACGGCGGAAGCCGAAGCTTTCGTCAAATGGCACGCCGGCCAGCTCAGTTGGTCCCAAGCCACCCGCGAGGACCGCATCCAGCTCGACGGCGACCTGTCGCTCGCAAGAGCCTTCCCGACCTGGAACGCCCGCAGCATGTTCGCCCACATCATGCCGGTCTCCCGCACCGCCACGCGTCATGCAGGTTGACATTCCGGATGCGGCATCCCGATGCGGCACCGCACCGCCGGCGTGTGACGTGAACAACTCCCATATCTCACATGCTATCCGGAATGGAAAACCGCCGGATTGCCGATCGAATCACTCGCCTGAAATTCACATAGTTCGACGCACTGATGCCGGGAGCGGGCGTATTACCAAGGTCCAAGACATCCAGTGTTTTGCCATTGGCTCGACGATTGCGAATGACAGCATCGGGTTCCATTCAAGCCGCTGCGTGAAGGGCAGCTTTTGAGAAGCACCATGAATGTCGCGAAATGGCGCAACTTGCCGGTTCCTATCGACGACAGGGAACGGCGGAGTTCCACCCTGAGCGGGCTTACGACCCCGGTACCAAGCGTCAGATTTTGACCACTAGTGCGTCCGCAACTCGAACTTGATCAGGACTTGCATAAGCTGCCTGTCTGTCTCGTCACTTTCGCCATTTCCAGGTGACATCGGTGAGCGTTGCAAACTGGCTTAGCAATACCGTCTGAGCGGCAAGCGATGCGAGATTCCTCTGCTTGATAAGCGCTGACTAACAGGTTGTTTGCAATCTTTGAGGGGATGCAGAAGCCCTTGAGGCCTGCGAAGTCGGAGCCTGCCAGTGATCATGATGCACGGTGCCCAACCTCGGCAATTCTGAAGTGTCCGCATCAAGCATTTGTTGTCCGCAGACCGTGGCGCGCCGTCTGAAATAAAGGACTCGAACGCTGCACCAGTGCCGCCCGCAGCACTTGAAACCATGCCCGGGTCTTCCATGTAATACGCAATAGCGCACAACTTTCCGAATGAGGAGGCGCCGGCAGATGAGTCTGCTCCCCACCAGCAATTCAACAGAGCATCTCCGTGCCGACCATCGTTGGCCGGCAGCTTTAACAACAGGGCGTTTTCCTCTTCGTTGTCAGACGAAGGGAGATACACAATGGCAAAGGTCGTTTGCGTCCTCTATGACGATCCGGTCGACGGTTATCCGACAAAATATGCGCGGGACGGCCTACCAAAGCTCGATCGCTATCCCGGCGGCCAGACACTTCCCACGCCGAAGGCCATCGACTTTGAACCGGGGATCCTGCTCGGCAGCGTGTCCGGCGAACTGGGTCTCCGGAAATTTCTCGAAAGCGCGGGCCACAGCCTGGTGGTGACCTCAGACAAAGACGGCCCCGCCAGCATTTTTGAACGCGAACTCGTTGACGCCGAAATCGTGATCTCGCAGCCGTTCTGGCCGGCATATCTGACCGAAGAACGAATAGCCAAGGCAAGCAGACTGAAGCTTGCGATCACCGCCGGCATCGGATCCGACCATGTCGATCTTCAGGCCGCCATGGACCGCGGCATCACGGTCGCCGAGGTGACTTACTGCAATTCGATCAGCGTGTCCGAGCATGTGGTCATGATGATCCTGGGGCTCGTGCGCAACTACATCCCGTCCTACCAGTGGGTCGTGAAAGGCGGCTGGAATATCGCCGACTGCGTCGCACGCGCCTACGATGTCGAGGGAATGCAGATCGGAACCGTCGGTGCCGGCCGGATCGGCAGCGCGGTGTTGCGCCGGCTGAAGCCGTTCGACGTCAAGTTGCACTATACCGATCGCCACCGCCTGCCTGAGGCGGTCGAGAAAGAACTTGGCGTCACCTTCCACCAGGACCCCGCATCCATGGTCGGCGTCTGCGACGTGGTGACGATCAATGCGCCTCTACATCCGGAGACGGAAAACCTCTTTGACGAGACGATGATCGCCAGGATGAAACGCGGCGCCTATCTGGTGAACACGGCGCGCGGCAAGATCTGCAATCGTGACGCCATCGCCCGCGCGCTGGAGAGTGGCCAACTCGCTGGCTATGCCGGCGACGTCTGGTTCCCGCAGCCGGCTCCCA
The DNA here is from genome assembly GCF_016836705.1 of Mesorhizobium caraganae. Lineage (GTDB taxonomy): Bacteria > Pseudomonadota > Alphaproteobacteria > Rhizobiales > Rhizobiaceae > Mesorhizobium > Mesorhizobium caraganae. The sequence continues at coordinate 21,398 of NZ_JAFCGY010000017.1, forward strand.
AGGATCATCCGTGGCGATCGATGCCGCATCACGGCATGACGCCGCACATTTCAGGATCGTCGCTCTCCGCCCAGGCGCGCTATGCCGCGGGCACCCGCGAAATTCTCGAATGCTGGTTCGAAGGCCGGCCGATCCGTGAGGAATATCTGATCGTCGATGGCGGCAAGCTCGCCGGCGCTGGCGCGCATTCCTACAGCGCCGGCGACGCCACCCGCGGTTCGGAAGAGGCTGCACGCTTCAAGGCCAGGAGTGATCCGAGCTAGATCGATTTCCGCTACGCTCGACTCGGACGGGAAGAAGACAAGGGTGACGTGGGGGGCAGATCAACATGGGTCCTGCTGCCAAGGTTGATGAAAAGACCAAGGCCGAACTCAAGAAAAATTGGGCGATGATGCTGGCCGGTTCGACAAAGTCCGCTAAAGAAGATTGATGTGTCCGTGCCTCTGATTAGCGTTAACACGCTAGGGCGGAGCGGTTGGACAGGACTCACCCCAACCGGAACAAGTCAGCTTCCGCGCATGCATTCTCAAATTTCGTTGGCTGACAAGTCTTCCCGATGTGTCGCGATCTGCCATCTATTCCCCCACGCATCCTGCATCATCGCTCGTCGGTCGCCATAAGGCGTGTCCTTAGGTTCCTCAATCGACTCTCCGCCGCACCGATTGCACGCCGGTATGTTTCGTCAGTGTCTTCTATATACACATAGAGGAAAGCCGGCACTGCTTCGCGTTCGCCATCGCCGCTGACCATCACGATAGGGTCGCGAATCTTCATCTCTGCCGGCGCCCCAGTCCGGTACTCGCCGGTCGCGTCAGTTGCATGAGGGGCGAGGGGTTAGCCATGCTGCGCCTCGTAGGCTCTGCACGTTACCGGCGGATCGGCCCGGTTGGCGCTGCAGTCGTTCCTCGAGGGATCCTAAGCTTTCTGCCGCAAGTCGAACAAGACCGCGTGCTCGGGCTATAGGGCCAAGTTCGGTCCTCAGGGCGCTTACCCACGAAGGAACAGATGAATCTCCTGACCGGGATGTTCGGTGGACGGGTAGGGAGACCCGTTGGCCGTGAAACCGCGAGCCGGCAAGATTCGCCGCATGGCGGCATTATTGCTGTGTGTTGTAGCGAACACGGCTGATCCGCTTGCGAATGACAGCGCCGCGTCGACGAGACGCCAGCCCAATTTATGACGGCGATGGCTTTCTGCGACGACCACATACCCTAGTTCGACTGGGTAGGCGGCGGCGTCCGCATTTGATTTCGACTTGGCAAAGACGGCGGTTCGATAGTCCGGCTCTGGATTTTTAATCGCCGCAGTTCCGACCAGCTTCTTACCGTCATAGAGCATGACTAGGCCCCGCGCACCCTTGATGCGTTCAAGCAGTCCATAGTGGGAAACTTCGCCCTCCAACTCGACAAAGGCATCGAGTTCTTTGTCGGAATATCCATGCGGGGGCCTGGCGGTCAACGAACTGAGATGTTGCATTGCTTGAGCATAGGTCACTCAGATTGAGGTCGCAAATTCATCGACACGGGCGGGCCGAGAGCGAGGCAATTTTCAGGCGTGAATTGCGCGCCGGCGCTCGCGGTCTCGCTCGGCGAGGCTCTCCGCGCCGCCGGGCTGCCCTAGTAACGGTGCAATTTACGATGCTTGCACAACCGGACAGCAGCGAACGTCTCCATGTGGGCGCATCACGGTCACCGGTCCTTTGATCCGAAGGTCTGCTTCCATCCATTGCAGATGGTCAGACTAGTTCTGTGCAAGAGCCGACTGAAAGTCTTTGGTGTTGTTGCGATTGGGATAGGACTGGTCCGGTACTGGCACGCCAAGATGCAGGCAGAGCGGCTCCCACCCGTCGCCCAGATTGTGGATCAGCAGCTGACCCCGGCGGCGCTGTCGCAATGACCGCCCTTACATTGGCTTCGTAGACAGCTATGGCATTGGCGCGATCGTGCGGCCGGCCGCCGAAGACCTGCCTGGAGATCAAGGCAAGACACAACGCCTCCTGATCCGTGCTGTGGCTGATGCCTGCCAGGATCGTTTTCTCGAAGCTTTTCCACCAGCTTTCCGGCGATCGGTACGTCAGGATGACCCGCGCGTCCGGATAGAATTCAATCAGGTCACGCCAATAGTACGCCGAGGGCCAATCGATGCAGGACGCGTAGCCCGCAAACAGCTGGCTCCAGTCCGATGTCGCGCCCTGCGCCAGTGCACGCCAAAGCCGCTTCTGGTCTTCATTGGCCATGACTTCGGACATGTGGTGACAGGGGCCGAAGCCAAGGATCCTTCGGAATTGATCCGCAGGACGGCTGGCCCTAGATGTTCCACTCTCAGATGATCTGCGACCTAGCGACCGTCGTCGACATCGGTGAGTCGTGATCGCGAGCGTAAGCACATATTGAGGCCGACCGCTGGCTCTCCGCCCCAATGCCGCATCGTGGAGGTGGTGCGTCGCTACCGCGTAGGGTGGTCGTGGCATGAGTGCCGATGTCCGCTTGGGTCAAAGTCGACATTCAGCCGGCAGGCAAATCAAGCTAACAGAGTAGCCGAGAATTTCGTCAGTTCAGATCGCCACCGTGCACTGGTGGCTCTGAATCAGGTGCTTCTGCAAACGGTGAAGGAAGTCCCCAGGCCGCCCCTTGGATCTTGTAGGGCTCTACAGGGCCGGTGAAGCCGCCCTACGGTTGGGTAGCGACTGCGCGAGACCGAATGGCCATCGCTAGCTCTCCGCATGGCTAAAGACCACAGCGCCGTTGTCGTTACGAACTTCAACGGCGACGATTCCATCGTCACCATTTCGGGTCTGGAACATCGAGATTGCATGGTCTTTCGCAGTCTTCTCGGCGTCGAACGTCTCCTTGTCGACGATGCCCTGTCTTCCGTACCAGATGACAGTGAAGGCCATTTTTGGTCGTTCCTTTGCGCCAAGCATACAGGAATTCAGGGCGGTAGGGGATGAAAGCACGGTGCCACATTCAAGCATTGGCGCTCCACAGGGCCGGATCTGGACTCCAAACGGTAAGAGGTCGCATTCTGCCCTGGGGGAAAGAGGGGCGTGGACAAGCACCCCTTCGACAATCGCTCTGGACAGTGGCGCAAGGGTACCGCCGGCAAACGCCGTCGTCGTTCTGGCAACCCGTCGTGGTTGGGTGTCCATCTTTGCGGGCGGCGCATTCTTGGCCGGCTTGCTGACCCTTGAAATCGGCCCACCTCTCGTAGGCTGCAACATCAAGTGGAATATCAGCTACAACACAGGCGAGCGCATCTACCATGTTCCCCGGACAGGAATACTACTGGCAGACACGTAAAAGCCTTTGGAAGGGGGAGCGGTGGTTTTGCTCTGAAGCGGCCGCCCGCAAAGCTGGCTGGCGGAAATCGAGACTGTAGTGGCATAATTGGCCGGGCTTAACAGTCCGGCCTTTTTATTGAGCCTATGAGCCCAGTACGAAGACGCCCTGTGGCGCGCTCGCCCAGTGTTACGACGCTGAGCTGAAGATCCACATGCAACGCCAGTTGCGAAGCGTCTCTTCGCTCAGCTGTCCGCGGTAGTGAGCGATGACGTCTTAAAGAGTGAGGTAGTTCGAGTCAGACACGGGGCGCTATTGCGTTGATGGAGTTCTTGATCGGCGCCCGCCCTTGGCTACCAAGCGCAACGAACGCCGGCGGAAGAAAGAGGCGGCTTAAGGAAGTGACTTGGCTAGATCAACCGATGCCGCTCCTTAGATTCGTTTGCCCGTCGCCTCGTGCCATTGGTGTCAGTGGTTTTAGCTCGATGCGCCGCGTCGCTTTGAGCCCGATCTGTGTTCTTCTTCCTTCCTCCGCCAGCACCGCCTTCATTCTCCCATCGCTCGATCGCCCTCCGTTCGAGCGCCTTACGCGTCTTAAGCACGTCGAACTCAATGCCGACGCCAGCCGATAGAGCTTCGCTTGCGATGGCGTCGGCAAGATCGGCGTCGGAGATTTCCAGTTCAGGAAAGATCTGTCTTATTGCTGCTAGGGCTTCCGAGAGAGCAAATGATTTCGGGTCTCTTTGGACCTCGTTGAGGAAGGCGCTAATTGCGGCGCGCACTTCAGGCTGAATTCGGTGGGTCGGGTCCGCGCTATTCATGGCGATTCTCCCTGGCAATCGTCTTAACGGTGCATACACGTTGAGGGTTCCCTCACGCGCGCGGGCAGCAGTATCCGCGGGTATGAGTGGTTGGCCGCATTCACCGTGGCATTTATTCGCCTAGTTCTCCGGCCATTCGCGCAGGACGAGCTGATGTCGATGTGGAAGATTGGGCGCGATGTCGGCAATATGTACCATTGGAACGGCCGGCTTCTGCCGGTCGAGGATCTGTGCGCCCTGGCACGCGAACATGACATCATCCCCGTGGTCGACGGAGCGCAGACCTTCGCCCAGATGCCGCTCAGCTTCCGAAAGCTCGACTGCGACATCTTCGTGACGAGCTTGCATAAATGGCTCGGCGCGCCGGTGGGCAACGGCATGTTGGGAAGGAAGAAAAAGGAATTGACCTGCGGGCTGTCGCGCGTGTTCTGTAAATTGGGTTGATCAGCGTCCATCCGCACAGTTTCGAAAGGAGCCAACGATGCCCACCGCTGAAAGTGACATCCAGGCCGGAATCATAGCACTCCGGCGAAAGCGTAGTTCTCAGTTTCATCAACGCTGGGGCGCAAGTTTCACTAGACAAATCAAATACTTGTATGTTTTGATCCCAGCGGATCCACGTCGTTCTTTTCACGCGGAAGCAGTCCGCGAAGGGGCATATGGGTCGCTGAATTCGACTGTTTGGCCGTCGCGGAACTATACGGAACCATACGGAAAGATTTCTGATTTGGGCCCACGAAAAAGTCAATGAAATCAACGTGCCTGGCACATCCTCCGGGCCTGCCAAAACCAATGATTTTGCAATGAAAAAGTGCCCTTGTTGGAGCGATGACGGTACTTTTCGAGACTGCTTGGGCGCGTGGCCCAACGTCCCAATGTGAAAGAAATTGCCCGATTGGTCCTGATAGTTGGTGAAACCTCAAAATATTTTTTGCGGCGATTTTCCCTTTAAAATCAAAAGCGTAACTTTCTGACGGTCATACGCGATCTTATTCTAGCGACAATGGTCGATAGTTCTTGTCTTGCTTTGTCGTCTCTAAACAGTTCGACTTGCGCTGACCGCGACGATCACCGTAGCGGCTTTCGAAGCTCGATAATTAGACTAGGACCATAAGGTTTATACAAGTATCTTCCCGAATACGACTTCTTTAAAATCCAACAGAGGGCCGTCGCTCTTTTCGGCGCGCATCCGCAATAGAGTTCCCTCCCAACTATTTAATATAAAGTGCGCCAGTGACGCTGCGGTAAATCGACGGTCAATCGCCCCTTGGTCCTGCGCTTCCGATATGCAATTCTCAATTACGCCGGTCCAGGCCCCGAAATGCTTGGCCAAGCGCTCGCGTATCAGCGAGCTGTGATCTGCGGCCTCGGCGCTGAAATTACCCATCAAGCAGCCACGGGAATAGTTCGACGCCCTGAAACTCTCGATCCTGTCGTCAAAAAAGGCCTCCAACCGGGCGAGTGGCGCGATCTTCGGATTACATAGGAACTCGCGCAGCTTGATCTGGCCGCGCTCAGAATATCCATCGATCACCTCGGCCCCAAACGCCTCCTTACTGGCAAAGTAGGTGTAGAACGACCCTTTGGGCGTGCCGGCTCCCTCGACGATGCTCTGTATGCCAGTAGCGGCATATCCTTCGGCGTGAATCATCCGGATGCCCGCCGCGACGAGATTGTGCCGGGTGTCAGGCTTCGGCTTCGGGCCTCGTCGGGCTGGATGAGACTTCATGAAAAACCCTCTTGACTAATTGAAGACGACCGGTCATCTGGTATTTATCGCCGTTCAAACGACGCATGTCAACAGGGACGTTCATGCCGTCCGTCAAGGCATGCGGCGAGGTTGAGAAGCGAGTATTGCGCCGATGACGAAAGCGCCGTTAGGAGACCGGACGTGGTTCGCAAAATTGACGTGACGGTGCCTGCGGAAGGTGGAATCGACCTCGGTGCTTGGCTGTTCGTGCCAGAAGGCGCTGGCGCTCGGGCGGCCATTACGATGGCCCACGGCTTGGCCGGGAACCAGGGAGCACGGCATTGAACGGTTCGCCCAAGCCTTTGCCGCGGCAGGGTTTGTCGTTCTGGTCCATGACCATCGCAATTTCGGGACGAGTGGGGGAGATCTTCGAGGGGATATCGATCCGTGGCGGCAAGTCGCGGACTGGCGTCGCGCAATCTCCTATCTCGAGGCGCGACAGGAAGTTGATCCAACTCGCATCGGCTTGTGGGGCACGAGCTACGCTGGCGGACACGCTCTTGTGTTGGGTGCCACAGATCGACGTCTGCGCTGCATCGTTGCGCAAGTTCCGACGATCAGCGGCTATGAGCAGGGATTGCGACGAATCTCGCCCGACGCTCTGCCAACATTGGAGTGTGCCTTCAACGAGGATGAGAGAGTACAGTTGCGAGGAGAGGCGCCTCGCCGGCAGGCCGTTGTGAGCGCCGACCTTCGGTACCGGCCGCTTACCGGTCTCAGGACGCCATTGATTTTTATCTTCAGTCTCTTCCCGCAGGCCTTTGGGAAAACGAAGTCACTCTTCGCTCGACGCGGGCAGCGCGCATCTACGAGCCCGGCAATTGGATTGCCCGCGTTTCGCCGACGCCGTTGCTGATGATTGTCGCGCGCGACGACCGCATGACTGCGACCGATCTGGCGCTTGCTGCTTATGAGCGCGCGCAGGAACCCAAACGCCTCGCCTTGATCGCGGGTGGCCATTTCGACCCTTATCTGGACCAGTTTTCGCTCGCCGAAGGCGCTGCAACAGAGTGGTTTTGCGAGCATCTCGGTGACCCGCTTCTACGCTCCAGCGTCGTTCACCGGTCGTAGCAATTCACGTCAATCCAAAATGAGGCGAGTGAGATCATGATCAATGTCCAGCATTCCACCGCGGTCAACGCGGCAGACGTCGAGGAAATTCGTGCTCTGTTCTTGCGCCAAGCCGCTGGCGAAACCGCGCATGATATTGACGTGATCGACGCTGTGCTTGCGCGCGCACTGCCGGGACAGCCGGATCCCGTGAACTTCGTAGCCCGCGCCTATCGCTTCTGGGGGCGCGAGGCGGTCATCGATCACTTCCGTACTGTCTTCACCGGGACCTGGCGCTTCGAGCCAGACGAGGAAGCGATCCGGGTCATGCCCCTCGGCTCTGACGTGGCGCATATCTACGCGCCGACGCGCATCACCGCAGGTCCGGCTGACCAGGAAGCGGCGACCTACACCTTTCTGGTCAACGAATTCGCGATCCGCACCCCCGAAGGCTGGCGCATCTCGGCCATCGTTCCCGTCCCGGCGCAGTGATCGGCATCACCGACAGCAAGCATGAGGCACTCGCCATGACCCATCTGACCTGCACAATCGACCATCGTGTCGCAATCATCACACTCGACAACGCTCCGCAGAACCGCATCGGAGACCAGATGGTCGAAGAGCTCGCTGCCGCCATGGCGCGTATTGCAGGCAGCGAGGCCAGGGCTGTATTGCTGTGCGCCGCCGGGCCCGACTTCAGCTTTGGCGGCGACATCTTGCCCTGGACGGAGCGCAGCCGCTCGGAGCTCCGGGCGACCTTCGAGCGCTACATGGAGGTGTTCAACCACTTCGAGCGTCTGCCGTTGCCCGTCGTGGCGGCTGTGCAGGGACTCTGCTTCGGAGGCGGGCTTGAGCTCGCCTTGCGCGCCGACATGATATTCGCGTCGAGCTCGGCCCGGTTCGGCCATCCTGAGCAGACGCTGGGCATCGTGACTTTGCTCGGCGGTATCTACCGCGTTGCCGAACGGGCGGGTCGTGCGCGCGCATCGGAATGGGCACTGACGTCCGAGCAGGTCTCGGCCGCAGCAATGGAGCACGCCGGTGTCGTCAACAAGGTCTTCCCGGACGCCGACCTGCTCGCGGAGTCGCGCGCCTTCGTGGAAAAACTCGCGACGGGTCCAACCCGCGCCTACGCCGCGCACAAGGTGTTGCTGCGCGCCTGGGCGAATGGCGGGGTCACGGCGGCCGACGAAATCATGCTCGACATAGCAATGCCGGTTTTCGACTCGCGGGACGCGACGGGTGGCATCGCCTCGGCCGTGGATGCGATCAAAGCTGGGAGGCCGCGGCCAACCTTTCCTTTCGAAGGTGCGTAGAGCCGCCTGCAGTAGGCGACGATCGGCGTGGGGATGCTCCCATCAGCGAAATGAACGTGAGATACATAAGGGATTACTGAAATGCGCAGGACGCTCTTTGCCGCCGCTATCGGCCTAATAGCCCTCTCCAATGAATCTGTCTCCGCCGCACCGGCCGACCATAAAGATCCTCTGGACCCGTCGACCCTGACGATCATCAGGTCGCAGTTCACCAAGGTCATGGAGCTGGCTAATCAGCATGATGTCAACGCTCTGCACGAGATGTTCTGGCAATCGCCGTCAGCCCTTATTGTCGCAAAGAGCGCGAATCCGTCATCAGAAGGGAACTGGGCAGGCTTTTGGGGCAACGAGGCAATCGATCAAAAACTCCGCGCCATCGCTGCATCCGGGCCGGTCGTGCTTCAGCCGGACTTTTCAAGACTCAAAGTTGTTGGCCTCACGCATGACGTCGCGGAATCATATGCGCCGATAACCATTACCGTTTCATATGCGGGTCAGGACGGCACGCCGAAGCCATTTCTGATGATCATGAACTGGATAATGGTCGCGAAAGACTGGAAGATCGCCTCCGAAGTTATCCTGCCGGTTCCACCGGCGCCTGCCGTGAAGGAGTGACCGGCGATGATGAACAGACGAACCTTTTCTGCCACCCTGGCTGCCGGCGCAGCCGCTTCGCTGGTTGCCACCCGCGGCATGGCCGCAATCCCCGTCTCGACGAACGCACGCAACGTCGTCCTCGTGCATGGGCTATTCGCCGACGGCTCATGCTGGTCTGAGGTGATCGCGCGCTTGCAAGCGGCAGGGCTTAACGCCACTTCCGTGCAAAATCCCCTGACGACGCTACCCGAAGCAGTCGCGTCAGCGCAGCGCGTGCTGGATCGGCAGGACGGCCCGACCGTGCTTGTTGGGCATTCCTTCTCCGGAATGATCGTCACGGAAGCCGGCGTTCATCCGAACGTCTCGGCTCTTGTCTATGTGGCGGCGCGGGCGCCGGATGCGGGTGAGGACTACACGGCCTTGGCGAAGACGTTTCCGACGCCCCCGGCCTCCGCCGGAATCGTCTTCGACGGTGATGAGGGGCGTCTCAGCGAAACGGCGTTCCTGCGTGACTTCGCGGGCGATCTGCCGGAAGCGAAGGCCAAGGTCCTCTATGCTGTCCAGCAGCCGTTCCAAAAGGCCCTGCTGACGGGAAAGACCATGCACGCGGCCTGGCGGTCGAAGCCGAGTTTCTATGCCGTTTCGACGGAAGATCGGACGATCAATCCCGATCTCGAACGCTTCATGGCCAAGCGCATGGGCGCCAAGACCATCGAAGTGAAAGCAAGCCACCTTTCACTGATCTCTCATCCGGGCGAGATCGCCCAGCTCATTCTGGAAGCCGCAGGACAACCCGGATAACCGGGCGGTACGAGAGACATCTCCGACCCAGGCGATGATCGCGGGGGGGGGGCCCTGCCAGTTCGGTGATCTCACAGTGACGTTAATTGCCGAGGGCTTCGATCGCGCTATTGAGCGCGCCATCAGCCAGGCAGTCGGCTGAAGCGAGGCTAGGGCGACACCGAGGCAGTTCTAGGCGTCGCATAGCGTGCTGTGCTATGGAGGTCTTGACGGTACTTTCTTGGTTCGCAGCGAGACCATCCAAGTCGCCGAGATTGGGTCTGGAGAGGCGATCGACCTCGATAGATACCGAAACCGCACCTATAGCGTAGAACGGCGTGCGTAAAGGCGAGTATTCTTTGCGCTGCATGTCGGTCATTCCGGCCGACTTGACCACCAACCTTTTTTGACTCGCCGCCCCGGTCGAGCAGTGTGCACACAAAGCCGCAGCTGGGCCCTTCAGGTCCCGATGTCGGCGACGACCATTCCCGAGACGGGATCGGTCACGCCGAGGTCGCCGCCGAGATCCTCCAGCATGTCGCGCATGGTGTCCAACAGACCGATCATCTGCGGCCGCGCCGAGGCGAGACTGTCCATGTCGTTCCATTCACCGACAATGCAGAAGGTTCGGTCACCGGTCTGGATGAGCGCGGCTTTACGGAAGCCGTTGACGTCGAGGCTCGCCTTCTGGTGGGCTTCGATGAAGGCCTGTTCCTTGCCGGGTTTGGTGCGGAACCGGACGACGTTGTATGCAGCCATGTCTTCCTCCAAGATAGCGATTTAGCCGGGCTTATGGGCGCGCTTCGAGCACCATGTTGAACGGCGTCTCGGTGGCGCGGCGGAATCGCTTGAACCCACCGCCCGTCACCACCTTGCGCAGCCTTGCCTCGCCCGCCTGAGCGCCGAGGCCGAGCCCAACCTCCTGCGACAGCGAGGCAGGCGTGCAGATGAAGGTCGAGGCGGCGTAGTAGATGCGGCCGACCGGATTGAGGTTCGCTGAAAGCTTGTCATGGGCGAAGGGTTCGACGATCATCCAAGTGCCGTCCGGCTTCAGCGCCTTGTGCACATGCCTGGCAGCACCTTCAGGATCGCCCATGTCGTGCAGGCAGTCGAAGAAGGCGACGAGATCGTAGGTGCCTGGAAAGTCCTTGGCCGCCGCCACTTCGAAGCGCGTGTTGCCGGCGACGCCGGCCTCCTTGGCGGCGGCGCGCGCCCGTTCGATCGACGGGGCATGATAGTCGAAGCCGGTGAAGCGCGAATTCGGAAATGCCTTGGCCATGAGCACGGTCGATGCGCCGTGACCGCAGCCGACGTCGGCGACGTCCATGCCGCGCTCCAGCTTCTCGGACACACCATCGAGCGCCGGCAGCCAGGAGCCGATCAGATTGGCGTTGTAGCCGGGCCGGAAGAACCGTTCCGTGCCGCGAAACAGGCAGGCGCTGTGATCATGCCAGCCCAGGCCCTTGCCGGAGCGAAAGGCCTGCCGCACCTTTTCTTCGTCAAGCCATAGCGTCGAGACGACCTCGAAGGCGCCGGCCATGAAGGCGGGGCTGTCCTCGTCGACGAAGACCTGTTCCTGCTCGGGGCTGAGGTAGAAGCTGTCGCCGGCCTCGTCATATTCGACATAGCCGGCGGCCGCCTGTGCCGAAAGCCATTCGCGGACCAGCCGCTCCTGCGTGCCGGTTCTTGCGGCAAGCTGCCCGGCGGTCATCTTGCCGCCCTCGCTCATTGCCGCGAACAGCCCGAGCCTGTCGCCCAGCAACACCGCCGCCCCAGTGGTGATGGCACCGAGATCGCCGACCATCTTTCCAAGCAGCGCCTCCAGCTTTTCCTGGTCGGGCTGTGTCTCCTTGTTGCGCTCCAACATCGGCTCTCTCCTCCGGCTCGGTCCCAAACACTCGGCATGGCGGAACACCCGATTCGGCCACTGAGATGGTCTCGCCATGGACAGGGGAGAAAGTTTACCTAAGGATAGAACCCGCCGATAATGCCGAGTTCTGATTGCGGCGATGCATGCCGGGCATCAGCGGGGATGTGTCATGGAAATGCACGAAATTCGTTATTTTCTGGCCGCCTGCCAGACGCTCAACTTTCGTCAGGCGGCGGACCTCGTGCATATCACTCAGCCTGCGCTCACCCGCGCCATACAGAAGCTGGAAGCTGAACTCGGTGGCCTGCTCTTCCATCGTGACAAGAGCCATGTCCAGCTAAGCGATTTCGGCCGGCTGATGCGAAGCCACCTCGATGAGATAGCGCAGCGTTCGGAGCATGCCAAACGCACTGCCAGAAGCTTCCTGTCGCTTGAGACCGCGCCGGTGACGCTGGGCGTGATGTGCACCATCGGCCCGCTGCGCTTTATCGGCTTCCTCAACGCCTTTCGCGAACGCTTCCCGGGCATCGAGGTCACCGTGATAGAGGGTGCCGCCGACTACCTCACCGACCTGCTGCTCAAAGGCAAACTCGACATTGCGCTGCTGGCGCGGCCCGAGCCGTTCGACCACCGGCTGAAAGCCGAGCCGGTCTACATGGAACGCTTCGGGCTCGCCTTCTCGACCGGGCATCGTTTCGAGACGCGCAACACGCTGCAGCTCGCTGACGTGCGGAGCGAGCCCTATCTCGAGCGCATCAACTGCGAATACGGGAGCCATATCGACGAGCTCTGCCAAAACCTCGGCTTCGAGATAAAGAGTGCCTACCGCAGCGAACGCGAGGACTGGATCCTGGCCATGGTCGCGGCCGGCATGGGGGTGTGCTTCATCGCCGAATTTTCGGCCAGCCAGCCGGGCGTCTGCCACCGGCTGGTTGTCGATCCCGAGATCGTGCGCGAAGTATCGCTGGTCTCAGTCGCCGACCGTCTACCCTCGCCCGCCATCTCCGCCTTCGCCAAGGCGGTGATGGAGTATGACTGGCACATATCGATGACGGCGGAATCAACTGGTCTTTAGGTCCGCCGTTCCGCCTTCGGCGCCAGTCAAACGGGAACCATACGATCACATCTTCGTGTCGATGTAACTGAGGGCAATGTTCGGCGAAGCCACGAATGGGGCAACTGTGCCCCCCAAAAAATGGGAGTATTCAGAATGCATTCGTTCAAGATCTTTGTTGTCGCCAGCATCGCCGCCCTTTGCGCCTCGCTGGCATTCGCCGAGGATACGATGGGCACGATGTCCATGATGAAGGGCGGGCAAGTCACAGCAATCATGCCGGACGGGCACATGGGCACCATGATGCCAGATCCCAAAATGACCGCCGAAATGATGAAAATGGCCAAGCCGATCAAGCATTGCATGATGATGATGACCGACGCCAAGGGCAAAACCTACATGATCGATACGTCGACCAAGAAGGCCCAGGCTGAGTGCGAAAAAATGGCGATGTGAGCAGCCCTCGCGCACAATCAACGCTTCCATCCCGCCGGCACACGCGCCGGCGGGGTGCCACCTATCCTCAGCCATCGAGAGCATGTCACTGCCTTGGTTTATCTCGCCTGTTCATCGCCGAGGCGATCGCCATCGGGACACTGACGATCGGAATGAATGCACCAGCCAGCACAGCACCGCCGCCGACAAGCTCAACCAGCGTTGTCAACCATGCTAGCGCTTGAGGCTCTGGGACTCCCAGTGTCTGAAGCACGACGCCAAAGCTTCCCGGCCCTCTGCCGAGCTTGGCATAGCCATGGGCAAGGAAGCCAAAGCCCACGATCAACCTTATCGGCAACGGCGCCCATGCGCTGGCAAAAACTTGAAGGGTAGAGTGACGTTTTTGAGAGAAGTCGACTGAAGACATGCTGGCGAACTTTCTTGTGGATCCGGTGCGCGAGAGCTCAACTTCGTCCGAAGAGGCGAGACGACTTGCATTAATCCGTATTCGCCCGCGCCGAGTTCCCGTTACCGCCTTACAGCAACGTGACCGCTGTCGGAATTCTTGGCGACGCAAGACCGAAGATCGCTGTGTCAACCCTTGAGCTGCACCTAGCCCACGCGAGAGGTGTCAGTTCAGGAACGGCGGCCCGCAACGCTGTGTCCAGTGGGTTGGACAACGCTCCTTCATTCGGCAATCAAAGCACGGGTGAAGATGCACATCGGGTCAGCCTCCTCGGCTGAAATGTTCAGGTTTTGGAGGCCGAAGCGATTCGATCGGCTACACAGTCGAGTGAGAAAACCCCTGCACCACGCGTAAGCACCAGCAGCAACAACGAGGCCCACAGCAAATGCTCGGCCCAGTTCTCCGGGAAAACGAAGATCTGGATCACTGAAACAACGCCGAGCAGCATCAGTGCACCGAGGCGCGAGAACAGCCCCAGGAAAAGCAGCATCGCCCCGGTGATCTCTGCCGCTGTCGCCAGCGGCGCCGCGATCGACGGATCGATAAGCGGCAGATTGTATTCGCTGGCGAACAGCTGCAGCGTCACCGGCCAGGACGCAAGCTTCGATTGTGCAGACTGCCAGAAGACATGCGCAATCGCGACTCGAGCCGCGAGTTGGACCAGCGAAAACGGGATCCGCTCCGGCAACTTGATCACTCGTCGGCAAAGACCAACAAGGCCGGCAGGGCGAGGCGTGGAATATTCTGGTATCGCAGTCATGATCGTCTCCTTCAGTTTGAGAGAGGGTGCACCGGGACGCGCACCTCGGTGACGAGCCTGTCGCGAAACAGACGCACAAGCGCTGAAACCAGGTCGAACGCCGGGTCGAGCGCCAAGGCGCGGCCAGTGGCATGCTCAAGGCCGAAGCCGTGCTTCAGCGAATGCCAGAAGGCGAAGCTCGCGCGGTCGAGCAGAAAAAGCCGCACATAGTTCCCCGATCGCCACAGCGCCACCCGTTCGGGGCGCCTTGTCCAGGTGATTTTTTCATCGGCCGCCGTCTCCCGTTGATGCTCCATCCATACCGATAGGATCGACCAGTGGGAGATGATCAGTCGCAGTGAAGGCTGGAGCAGGATATCGGGCGACAGCCCAAGGTCGGTGCTGTCGTATTCTGCGAGACTGCGGGCCGGCAGCGAAGCTGTATCGAGCGCTTCGGCAATGGCCCATTCGAGCCGCGCCGTCTCGGCGACGATCGGCATGTCGGACAGGGTGTCGATGGTCTTCAGGAAGCGAGGGAAGCCCGCGCCATAACGCGCCAGGCGTGACTCCGCCGGCGGATGCCGTCGAATGAACTCGTTCGCCACAAAGCGGAAGAAACGTTCATCGACCAAGCGAGCCGTAACGGGGAAGACAGCCATCAGAACGGCAGTCAACGAACTGCGCGTATTGTTCTGGTAGATGCGCAGGCGAGCCATTGGGTCGGCCTTGCCGGCGGTCAGCATTTTTGCGTCGATCAGTGGCTCCATGGCCAGCACCGAGCGCGCCACGATAGTCTGCAGATGTTCAAGCGGCAGCATGATATCCTCCCTCGATTGTCGGCAAGGCCATGTGCATGGCCGGTTTGGCTCTGGCAGCGGCAAATGCCGCAAGCACAGGCATGCTGGTTCGGGTGTTTTCGAAAGTCGGCAGGCTGGATACCGGCAGGACCATAGTCGGGGCGGTCTGCCTTGCGGCCTGCTTGCGGCTGAACATGATCGAAGCGGAGAGCATGTCGGCCCACATAGCCTCGCCGAGCAACACGTCGAGAACTGGAACATCGGTATCCCATTCGATCAGCGTAGGGCGCGGCCCGAGATGGCTGATGGCATGGTGATAGAGCCCCCAGACAACTGGCGGCACACGAGACCCGTGGTCGTCGATCAGGACGGTGTCGCCCCCGACCTGGTTGGTCGCGTGACCGGCAAGGTGGATCTCCCCGATGGCAT
Source organism: Mesorhizobium caraganae (assembly GCF_016836705.1). Lineage (GTDB taxonomy): Bacteria > Pseudomonadota > Alphaproteobacteria > Rhizobiales > Rhizobiaceae > Mesorhizobium > Mesorhizobium caraganae. The sequence goes on from NZ_JAFCGY010000017.1 coordinate 36,780, forward strand.
CGGCGGGCAAAGCGTCGATAAAGGTCTTTGCGTCGTATTGGAGATTGTGCGCCGAAACCTGAACGTTGTTGACGTCCAGAAGCAGGCCGCAGCCAGTTTGCGCCACCAGCTCGGCCAGAAATTCAGCTTCATTCATGGAGGAATCCGCAAACGCGACATAGGCGGACAGGTTCTCGATCAGCACACGTCGCTTCAACGCATCCTGGACGGTCGCTACGTTGCGCGCCACGATCGCCAGCGCCGCTTCGTCATAGCGAAGCGGCAGCAGGTCGTTGAGATAGGCGCCGTCGGCAACGCTCCAGGCAAGATGCTCCGAAACAAGATCAGGCTGGAACCGCTCGCAGACCTTGCGCAGCCTTTCCAGATGATTGCGGTCCACGCCTTGTGCGCTGCCCAGAGACAGGCCGACGCCGTGCACCGACAGCGGATATATCTGGCGCAGCCGTTCAAGCGCCTCGACGGCGGCGCCGTCGCCCATATAGTTCTCGGCATGCACCTCGAGCCAGCCGGCGGAGGGTCTGCGGGTCAGCATCTCGCTGATGTGAGGAGAGCGCAGACCGATGCCAGCGGATGCCGGGATCGTGAGGGGCTGAAATGCACGGGACATCGGTCTGCTCCCTTCCAAAGGGTGTTGGCTTGAAGTCTGGGTCGGTCAGGCTTTCGGCTTGTCGCTGCCGCCGGTGATCTTGGCGCAGCTGCCGGCCGGCACGTAGAGCCAGGAATCCGGCTGGTTGTCGGCGGTCGAGGTGCCGGCGCATGAGTGCGTCGCAGTCTGGCAGTCGTTCTGGCCGGCCTTGACGACGCCATAGCACTTCTCGAACGAGAAGCTGGGCTTGGCGGCCGGGCCGCTATAGGCTGCAGTTGCAGCAAGCGAGGTGGCTGCCGCGAGGGCCGATCCGATGAGGGTCTTGGTGTTGATCACGGTCGTTTCTCCTGGTTGCGTTTCGAGGGAAGACTGACCTGGCGGCCTGTCTGCAAGCAGTGTCGTCGAACGCGCGGTGAAACTGAAATGCTGTCTCGGCATGGATTTGATACGCCGTCACTATGTTGAGGCGGATAACGAGCAAAAGCCCTCCGGCGGGGAACCGGAGGGCTTTGGCGCCTACACGTCGTGAGCGGAGCGAAGCAGGCGCGGCCAGGCGGAGGGAGGCGCCTAGACGTATCGATTTTTGCTGTCGACGACCGAGCTTTCGTTTGAGGGTGGGTGGTCGGCGAGAAGCCAATCCTCGGCTCGCTGCCGTCCGCGGTCACGCATATCGGTCAATTCGCCCCAGTCGGTCCAAGGCCTTGTAAACAGCGCAGCACTTGTTCTGTGATGGCTGTCGAAGATGGTATGGACAGATGCCCAGTTCATGGCATTTGTGGCAAGGTGGTGAGCCGCACAAGGCGTCATGCACCCGGAGGGTTTGCCCGTGACGATCAGCCAATGCCCACCCTCGATCGGCTGCACCGGCGGTAAGGCCGAAAATTCGCCTTCGCCCCAATACGGATCGCCATCGATTTCCACGGCCGGGAACAGAAATGGAACTGTCGCCCCGGCCAGGATCGCGTCAATCGACAATTGATCGCCGGTGAAGATCGTCACGCTGTCGGTGCGGGCATTCGAAGCCAGGATGTTGAGCTTCAACCGGCAGCTATTTTTGCGCAACTCGGCAATGTCGATCGACTGTTCCAGGATCGATCTCAGCGGATTGCCCGTAGCGACTGCAGACATCGATGCGTGGCTGACGCGCCGCCAGAAATTGGTGAGCGCCGTCCTTGCGCCACGCCGGCCGCCCAGAGCCAGTCCGTAGGCAAGAACCGCTGCCTCCATGCCTCCGAAACCCGACGCCGTGATTGTGCGGAAGGAAAGGCAAGGTTCATCCAGCAAGCGATCGAGCACGCCCCAGACAAATGCGCCGTGAGCGTCGCTTGCCAGGGTAATGTCGATCAGCTGGCGGTCTTCAATCACCAGTTTTGCACCGGCAATAGAGGCCTGGTCGGTTGCGGCCTGGATTTCCATCTTTTGGGTCTCCTCCCGAACAACGCCAGTCAAGGCGTTTGATGGAGACACTGCCGCATGATCCGCCATTGGCGAAATGCCAAGGTGGCATGAACTCCATAGGCAGATTGCATTGGCTGCAATCCCTTGCGCGGCGCCATGGTTTGCCAGGCGAGAATCCCACGATCTCGCTTTGGAACTGGCGCTACCACGGTCGCCGGCAGGCCTGCACCGACCGTTCCGGGCAACACAGGGATGACGTCACGATGGCGAGCGGTCTGCTCGCCACCTCTTTTGGTGGCCAGCTGCTGCGCAAAACAAGCTGTCCGCAGCGCCAGCCATCAAGGGCATCATGACGGACCGCTATCGACTTTATAGCCGCAGTGCATTGGCGCCAAAGCGAGCCTTGCGGCAGTCTCCGAAGCGCGAGCAACCTCGTGCAATTGGGGATAAATCGGCATGGACATTCACCACATCCGCTACTTCCTGGCCGTGTGCGAGACACGAAACTTCACGCGCGCAGGCGAAAAGTGCAACGTCACTCAGCCAGCTCTGTCTCGCGCCATCCAGCAACTCGAGGAAGAGGTCGGAGGGTTGCTGTTTCGCCGCGAACGAAGCTTGACCCACCTGACCGATCTGGGTGTGCTGCTCCGCCCCCGTTTTCAGCAGATCCTCGACGAACTGACTGGAGTGCGGCAGGAGGCATCGAGGTTCCTGTGCCTGGAAAACGCCAACCTGAAAGTCGGCGTCATGTGCACGATCGGGCCCCGTCGCTTCACCGGCCTGCTGACCGATTTTAACCGGCGTCAGCAGGGGATCCAGCTGCAACTGGTTGAGGGGGTTCCGGCATCGCTCTCCCAACTTCTGGAATCCGGCGAGATCGACGTCGCGATCATGGCGTCAAGCGACAGCTTTCCGGACCGCTTCGACGTCACACCGCTTTATCGCGAGCGCTTTGTCCTCGCCTTTCCAAACGGCCATCGGCTGGCCCGCAATGACAACGTGGCCATCTCCGAACTCGATGGTGAAAATTATCTCAGACGTCTCAATTGCGAGTATCGCGATCACCTCGCCGGCCTGTGCACGGATCGGGGCGTGAAGCTCAGGATCTCCTACGCCAGCGAACGCGAGGACTGGATCCAGAATATGGTCTCCGGAGGGCTAGGCATCTGCTTCATCCCGGAATTCAGTGCGGTGATCCCGGGGTTGCAGGTCCGTCCCGTGATTGATCCTGAGGTCTGGCGGGAAGTATCCCTGGTTGTCGTTGCGGGGCGCAGGTTCTCGCCTGCGGCATCGGCTTTCGTAAACAGCGTCAAGGCGCATGGCTGGCCTGAGAGCGCAATCGTCCAGGCGATCCAGAAGACCGCTGCCTGAAGCAAAATTGAAGAATTAGGGGATCACACGGGGCGGTTGCCGCGTGTGGTCCTGATGCAGTTGCCGTGCTCTACCATAGTTTTCAGGTATCGATTTGAGAGCCAGTCAGCATTTCTCTTTTCGGATCGCTCCGGTCACTCTCCCCGTCATGCCCCGCCTCCCGCGTTTGGGCACCGACAAAGGAGAAATACAAGATGGCTATCAAGAAACTCACCCTTGCATTTGCGGCAGGTCTGCTTTCGGCAACCGCTGCATTGTCCTCTGCTCCAGCCTTCGCCGGCGACTGCCCTGCCGGCCAGGCCGCAACGACCGATATCCAGGAACATCCCAGCAAACCGGTTGGCGTCGTCGACACGGTTCTCTCGGCGATCGATTTGAGCAGCAAGGGCGAGGCCTGGAAAGGCAATATGCTGCGTCTTCGCAAGCTCGTCGTTCAGCCAGGCGGCGTCGTGCCGTGGCATGAGCACAATCTGCGCCCGGCCAACATCCTCATCGTCGAAGGCTCGATCACCGAATACAGCAGCACCTGTAAGGTGGGCATCGAGCACCCGGCTGGTGATGTGACCGCCGAGTTCGGCCAGCTCGCCCATTGGTGGAAGAACAACGGCAAGGTGCCCGCGGTGCTCTATTCCGCCGACGTCTTGCCGCCCGCGATGCCCGACGACCACATGATGTAATCTGAACGTTTCGGCGGACAGTTCCCACACTCAGCAACCGAATGCGCGTCCTCAGGTAATCGCCTGGGGACGTCCGGCCGAGGAGCCTCGTCATGACAACCAGTGAACAGACAGAAATGACGCCGCTGCACAACGTGGCCGCAGATAGTTGGCGCTTTGGCCTTGTTGCGCTGATCGCATTTCTTACGCTTGTCGATCTGTTCGCCACCCAGGCAATACTGCCGTCACTGGTGATAAAATTCGGCGTCAGCCGTGCAACCATGGGCTTCGCCGTCAACGCCAGCACGTTCGGCATGGCGGTTGCAGGTATCGCTGTTGCCCTCTTCGGGCGCGGCATTGATCGCCGCAACGGCATCTGGATCAGCTTGGCCATATTGGCGATCCCGACAACACTGCTTTCGCAGACCGACAGCATAGTCGTCTTTGCCCTCCTGCGCGTTGCGCAAGGCCTGTGCATGTCGACCGCGTTCACGCTGACGATGGCCTACCTGGCCGAACATTTCTCCGCACGGCAGACGACCAGTGCGCTCGCCGCCTATGTAACGGGCAATGTCGCCAGTAATTTCTTCGGGCGACTGATGTCGGCCGCCGTCGCCGACACATTCGGCATCTCCACCAACTTTCTGACCTTCGCGGCTCTCAATTTGTCTGGCGCAGCGCTTGTCTGGTTCACGCTACAAAAGGCTTCGGCAGCGATGCGCGTCGATACGGTCGATCAATCTGCCCGCGCATCCTGGAAAGGCCCGCTGGAGAATGCCGAACTACGTGCTTGTTTCGCGATCGGCTTCCTGATCCTTTTCGTCTTCATAGGCACCTTCACCTATGTAAATTTCCAGCTTGTCGTCCCGCCGCTGTCGCTGTCACCGATGGCACTGGGACTGATCTATTTCGTCTTCCTGCCATCGATGCTGACCACGCCACTCGCCGGACGTGTCACGGCCGGCCTTGGCCCACGGATCGGCATCGGCGCAACGCTTGCGATGGCAATCGTTGGGTTGTTGCTGTTGCTCACAACCAGCCTGCCGATCGTCCTTGCAGGGATGGCGCTGGTCGCCATGGGAACCTTCCTGGCGCAAGCGATAGCAACGGGACACGTCGGCCGGACCGCCTCGCGCGATCGCACCGCTGCGAGCGGCATCTACTTGGCCTCCTACTATGGGGGTGGGCTCGCTGGCAGCTTCGTCATCGGACAGATTTACGACCGGATCGGGTGGACGGCATGCGTGGCCGTGCTCGTCGCCTTCCTTGCCGGCGCCATCGCGGTGGCGCGCGTGCTGCAACCTCCAAAGACGTGACACCCAAGACCGAAAAATGACCATTCAACAAAGGAGACTGACATGAGCAACTACCTCAAGACCATGATTGCCGGAGCCGCCACGCTGATAGCTGGTGTCATCCCAGCCGCCGCTTCTGACGGCGTCGTCACAGTGAAGAGCGACTATTCCATCACTGAAACCGTCGCCCGCATCAAGAAGGATGTCCTCAAGAAAGGCATTAAGTTCTTCGGCGTCATCGACCAGGCAAAGCTGGGCAACAATGCCGGAAACGATGTCAGGCCGTCGCGACTGGTGATGTTCGGCAACCCGGCCCTCGGGACAACCTTCATCACATCCAATCCCGAAGCCGGTCTCGACTGGCCGGTGCGCGTGCTGGTCTATCAGACTGCGGATGGCGCGGTTTACGCCGCCTATAGCGACTTCGACTGGATCGCCAAGCGTCATGGCATCACCGACCGCGCCCCGCAGTTCAAGATGGCAACCGAGGTCATCCAGTCGGTGACCTCGACAATCAGGAAGAATTGAGCGTGGACATGTGCCGGAGATCCATCACTCTGGCATGGGAAAGAACGTGTTTGCGCGCAGAGGCTATTCAGCGGCGGACAACGCCTTTGCACGCTCGCCGAACCACTTCTTCTGCGTGGCCTCGCGCACGAGTGCGCCAACCGCCGGCGAATGCCTGCGGCCGCGCACCGTGACGAGATTGACCTCGCGCCAGAATTCCGGATCGGTGATCGGCAACGGCACCACTCCGGGATGCTTGGCGGTATGCTCGGGCATGAATCCGAAACCAAGCCCGGCGGCGATCATCGCGAGTGTCCAATCGTCGCGATCGCTCCAGTAAACGGGACTGACGGTGACGCCCTGCTCGGAAAGAATGGCGTCAGCATAACCGGCAAACTCGCAATTATTTCGGTGGATGTAGGTCTCATTGCTCATATCCGTCACCCGCACGCTGCGCTGGTTGGCCAGCCGATGGTTCAGATGAACGGCCATCACCATCTGCTCCTGAAACAGCGGCAAGGAGTGAACCTCCGCATCGGGCACATTTGACGGCAACGCGTAAATTGCTGCCTCGAGATCTCCTCCGAGCAGTCGTTTGCGCAAGCTCACTGCATCGGCATCGCAAAGATGAAGCTCCACGCCCGGATGGTGTGTGCGCACGGACGAGATGAGTTCGATGATTTCGTCCGGAGCAATCGTGCTCATTATGCCGACCCGGAGAGGCGTCTTCTTCAGGTGCACATATTGCTCGGCGATCTGCTTTGCCTGCCTGGAGTTCTCGAAAACGCCTTCGAGATAGGTCTCGACCATGCGACCGAGTTCCGTCAGGTGAGTGAAGCGCCGTTCACGGTAAAAAAGCGCGCCGCCGAACTCGTCTTCGAGCAGCTTGATCGCGCGCGACAGTGCCGGCTGCGTAACGTTGCACTGCTCGGCCGCCCTAGTGAAATTCAGTTCCTTGGCGACGGCCAAGAAATACCTGACCTGGCTGATCTCCACTGCACGCTCCCTCAACAGACGTGCATACGGCACGGCCCGTTGCCGGTTGATCTTACTAGTTGCCCCAACGTCAAACAACCCGATCCGGCGATTGATATCCCCAGCCGACCGATTGACGATCTGACCGTGGGCTATCGAATCCATGTCTCAACGGCATTTCCGCTGCCTCCAGCCGCGCGCCATACTTGGCCCAGAAGTCGAAACTGGGCGCCAAGGCCCCCCGCTCGCAGCCGTTTACAGGCCATTTCGGCCCCGGCCTCAACCGAAGGAAACAATGATGTTCAGAGGAAAGACGGCACTGATCACAGGCTCGACCAGTGGCATCGGCCAAGGCATTGCCGAAGCCTTCGCCGCGAAGGGCTGCAACATTGTGCTGAACGGCTTCGGCGATCTCGGTGAGATCGAGTTGCTGAGGGCCAAGCTTGCCGCGGACCATGGTGTGACCGTTCGCTACGACGGCGCGGACATGAGCAAGGGCAGCGCGATCACCGCCATGATGGACAAGGCAATCGCCGAGTTCGGCGCGGTAGACATCCTCGTCAACAATGCCGGCATCCAGCATGTCGCACCGATTGACGACTTTCCGATCGAAAAATTCGAGGCGGTCGTGGCGATCGATTTGATGTCGTCGTTTTACACGATCCGGCGCGCGCTGCAGGCCATGAAAGAACGCAAATGGGGTCGCATCATCAATGTTGCATCTGCCCACGCGCTCGTCGCTTCGCCGTATAAATCCGCTTATGTCGCTGCCAAGCACGGGGTCGCCGGTCTGACCAAAACGGTCGCGCTTGAAGTCGCTGAGCAAGGCATTACCGTCAATGCGGTCTGCCCAGGATACGTCCTCACCCCATTGGTCGAAAAGCAGATACCCGACACAGCCAAGGCGCGCGGGATCACGGAAGAACAGGTGATCAAGGACGTGCTCCTGGCAGCCCAGCCAACCAAACAGTTCGTGACTGTAGCTGAGGTTGCGGCGCTCTGCCTGTTCCTAGCCTCAGAGGACGCGGCTTCGATCACCGGCGCGATCGTGCCGATCGAAGGCGGCTGGACCGCCCATTGAATCCGGCAACGAGGAGCTGAACAACCATGAACAAGATCACCAGAAATCCTTCGGCGTCGGAACCTGTGCAAGCGGCCGCGAGTGTGGCCGGTGGTTCGGTCCAGCGACAGACCGTGCTGGTCCTGCAGGGCGGCGGCGCGCTGGGAGCGTATCAGGCCGGCGTCTACCAGGCGATGGTCGAAGGCGGGATCGAGCCGGACTGGGTGATTGGCACCTCGATCGGCGCAATTAACGCCGCGCTCATTGCCGGAAACGAACCACAAGACCGCCTGCCAAGACTGCGCGAATTCTGGGATGGCGTCGGTCGCAGCAGTCCGCTCGACGAGTTCTTCCGGATGATGGTTCCAAGCAACATTTTTGCCAATATGGGCACGGTGATACGTGGCATACCGGGATTCTTCGAGCCCAACCCAAGCGCCATGTTCGGGGTCAATCGCGAAGTGGGTGTGGAGAATGCATCCTACTACACCACCGATCCGCTCAAGCGGACGCTAAACAACCTTATAGACTTCGATTGCCTCAACCGCCGTTACACGCGGCTGACAGTCGGCGCTGTCAACGTCAACACCAGCGAACTCAAATACTTCGATAGCAGCCTGATGCCGTTGTCGGTGGCCCATATCATGGCGTCGGGCGCCTTGCCGCCAGCCTTCCCGGCGGTCTGCATCGACGGCGAGCCCTACTGGGATGGCGGCATCTATTCGAACACGCCCATCGAGGTCGTGCTGGACGAGCGTCCTCGGCGCGACGCGCTGATCTTTGCCGTCAACATGTGGCAACCGCGCGCCACTGAACCGAAATCGATCTGGCAGGTCATGGGCCGGCAGAAGGATCTTCAATACGCCAGCCGCGGACGTAGCCACGTCGCCCGTCAGGAGCAACTGCATCGCTTGCGCCACGTCGTGCGCGAAATGGGAAAGTTGGTCCCTGAAGAGCAGCGCGAGCATCCAATGTTCAAGGAGCTTGCGTCCTATGGCTGTCCGTCCGTCATGCATCTTGTGCGGCTGCTGTCACCGCGCCTCGACGGAGAGGACCACACCAAGGACATCGACTTTACCCGCGCAGGCATCCGCACCCGCTGGGAGGCCGGATACGAGCACGGGCAACGCGTCCTCTCGGAGAAGCCGTGGGAATGCGAAGTCGACATGCTCCAGGGCATCGTTATTCACGAATCGCAAGAGTGAGTTGTTCCGGCGGCGAGCCCGAGCAAAAGACGGAGACTACCGATGCAGATCATCACTCCTGGGATGCGGCTGGTTCCGGAAGCCGTGCTCGCCAACGACGCCGCGCTTTTCCGCACGATACCGGAGACGCCATCTCATGCCGACAGTTCACGGCATCGCGTAGTCATCGTCGGCGGAGGTGCCGGTGGGTTGGAACTAGCAACGCGCCTCGGGCGCAAGTTCGGCAAGCGGCGGCTTTCAGTTACGCTAGTCGACCGCAATCGCACACATGTCTGGAAGCCACTTCTGCACGAAGTGGCGTCCGGGGCGTTGAATCCGTCGAACGAAGCAGTGGAATACATCGCACATGCCAGCCGTCACCACTATCGCTACCGGATCGGCGAAGTCGTCGGCATCGATCGCGCCAAGCGCCAAATCTTTGTTGCGCCGAGCTTCGACGATGACGGCCGGCAAATCATCCCCCCACGTGTGTTGGGCTACGACACGCTGGTGCTGGCCGTGGCAGCGTCAGCAACGATTTCGGCACGCCTGGGGCGGCACGTCACGCCATTGCGCTCGACACGACCGGTCAGGCCTCCCGTTTCAACAAGCGCATGATCGACGCCTGCCTGCGTGCGAACGCGCAATACGAGAAGCTTTCACCAGGCCAACTCCATTGCATCATCGTTGGCGCCGGGGCGACCGGCGTTGAACTGGCCGCCGAGTTGCACAAGTCGATGCGAGAAATCGCCTCGCACAATCTCGACAACATCGATTTCGAAAGGCTGATCCGCATCACCATCGTCGAGGCAGGACCGCGCATCCTGCCGGCTTTGCCGGAACACCTTGCGCGCTCTTCCGCGCGCCGGCTTGTTGATCTCGGCATCCAGATCCGATGCGGCATAAAGGTAACCGAAGTGACTGAAGACGGTATCAGGCTTGGCGAGAAGCTGTTCGTGCCAGCTGAACTCGTCGTATGGTCCGCGGGGATAAAGGCGCCGGATTTTCTGAAGCAACTCGATGGCCTCGATACGGATCGCATCAATCGCCTGGTCGTGGATGCGACGCTACGGGCAAAGGGAGATGAAAGCGTGTTTGCGATCGGCGACTGCGCGAATTGTGTGTTGCCCGGCAGCGAAGATCCCTTGCCGCCGCGCGCCCAGACGGCCCATCAGCAGGCCGACCATATGGTCAAGGTGATTGCGGCACGCCTCGAAGGGCAGGCGGCGCCCGCGTTCCGTTACCGCGACTACGGTTCTCTCGTTTCACTGGCAGACTACGGCACCTTCGGCAGCCTGATCGGCGGACTGAAGGTCGAGGGTTTGCTTGCCCGGTTGATGTATCGCTCGCTCTACAAGATGCACCTCAACGCGGTGCACGGGACCTTCAAGACCATGCGGGATATAATCGTGGGAATCCTGTCGCACCGCACCAAACCGCGGGTCAAATTGCATTGAATCTCGGTAGGCCGGGACGGTGGAAAAATATGATGTCGCGATCCTCGGTGGCGGTGGTGCAGGGATGGCTGTGACAGTAGCCACACGCGATGCCTGGCTGCCGCTTTCAGACTTCCGTTTCGGAAGTCAGGAAATCTGATGTAACGATTCGAGCTGCAATACCGAACAGAAGATGAATCCGCATTGCTTCGATGCACGCAAGGCATCGACTCCATGCAGGAAAAGCATGGCCGTGTTCACAGGGCTTCAATGATAGGCTGTTTGGAAATTGCGAAGGTGCAGACATGGCCGCCGACGAACAGCCAATGACATTTGAACAGTCTGTTCAGGCTGCCATAGAACTCGATGCACCTCTCAACGAGCGGCTGGCGGTGATCGCGAGCGCAGTGCGCCGACTGAACTCGGATTTCGCCGACGCGGTTGACCGGCTGGTAGCGCGCCTCAGGGAGCAGGGAGCTGGCGCAAGTGCTCCCGCCCCCGGCGATGTCATGCCCGCATTTCTGCTGCCTGATGACGAAGGCAGGCTCGTGAGCCTATCTGAAATCCTTAGCCACGGGCCGGCCGTCATTACCTTTCAACGCGGACATTGGTGTCCCTATTGCCGCTTGAATGCGATCGGCATCGTCGAAGCCCAACAGGAGATTACGACGCTGCGCGGCCAGGTCGTGGTCATCATGCCCGAGCGACGCAAATTCGCAAAGGCAATGAAGGCCTCGGTTGGTGCTCAGTTTCCTTTCCTGACGGACATGGACAATGGCTACGCTTTGTCCCTCAACCTGGCGATCTGGGTGGGAGCCGAGATGGAGCGGTTGATGGGCCTCGGCCTCGATCTGCCGAACTATCAGGGCAACAGCAGCTGGTTCCTGCCGATCCCTGCTACTTTCGTCGTTGGAACTGATGGCATCATCACAGATCGGTTCGTCGATCCCGACTATCGTCGGCGGATGGACATCGACGACCTGATCGCGGCGCTCAGGCGGGCTCGCTGACGCCAAATGTCGACCAGTCGGTTGATCGCAGGAGGTTGAGGAGCGTCATGGCCACTTGCGAGCGATGTCGGCCGGCGACTGCGTAGACGGCGACGATCCGAGAAACATCCAGATCACGCAGCTTGAGTCTGCGGACGTTGGGCGAGCGGGGTGCAGTCATCGAGACAAAGCCAACGCCTGCATTGGCTTCCAGCAGCGCCAGCAGATCCTGGTCGGTTTCAACCTCATGTGTGGTGCGAGGCGTAATTCCTTTGGCCGAGAGACCGCGCGACAGATCTTCGCTCGTTTCCCAGTCGATCCGACTGAGCACGGGTTCTAGGGCTAACTGGCTCAGCGCTACATCCGCTTCGTTTCGGCGGGCAAGAGGGTGATCGGAGTTCACGACGAGCTCGATCCCCTCCTGGAAAAGCGGCCACGTGTCGAGCCGATCCCAAGCCTGTCCCAGCGGACCGGCAACCGCCAGTTCGACCTCGCCGTTCTTCAGGGCGTCGATGACAGCGGTCGGGGAACCGCGACTGATCTTGAGATGCACCCCAGGGTAGGCTCGGAAAAGCTCGGTGAAGGGGGAGACCAGCAGCGCTATGTTGACGCTGTTGGAAATGGTTACGTTGAGTGGGGCGACGTCACTGCTTTGCACGGCCTTTGCGAGAGATTTTGCGGAGGTCGCAGCATCGTAACATTGTTGCAGCAGGGGCAGCATGCGCCGGCCAAGCTCGGTCAGATGGGAATGCTGGCGCTCGCGGCGAAGCAACTCACCGCCCAACTCGTCTTCGAGGGTCTTGATTGCGCGAGTCAGGGCCGGCTGCGTGACATTGCACTCTTCCGCTGCCCTAGTGAAATTAAGCGTGTTGGACAGGGCCAGAAAATAGCGGACCTGCTGCATCTCCATGACTTTTCGCCCCCTCAGCGAAATGATCTATCAGCGACTGCGCATGTTTGCAGGCTAACGCATTGCAGCCGTTTCGGCAAAGCGTGGCAACGTCAATGGGGCCGAACGCTATGTTGCATGGCTAGTCAATGTCTGCTTTGGTCCAAATCAAGTCGATGATCGCGATGGGTTGAAGAAGCGCTCCCGGCATGATGTCATGCGTGGGCGCACGAACGATTTCGTTTTCGACATCATGCGTCGTCAGCGTCTTCGTGAACTCCGCGAGCATCAGATACGCCCTTCAGCCTGCGGATTTCGGCCTGCTCATCGCTCCCCGTTTTTATGGCACTGACCTGGTCGCTGCATTGTGTGCAGGAGTTCCATCGCGCTGGATAAGCTTGGCCAGACAATCCGCAGCGCGGGTTCCACCCATACCGAGGTCGCGAACGCTGCTCATGTGATCGGCGCCGGCGACGATGGTTTGAGAGACATGTAGCCCCTGTTTTCTCAGATGCCTGGCGAATGCCTCGGCCTGGCCAAGAAACGGCGGCGTTTCCTCGCCGCCGACCGCGATAGCAACCTCTACTGACGGATCGAAGTCATGTGTCAGAGGCGACAAATTGGTGGCCTCCTCATCCGTTATAGCGATCTCGGTGGCAAGGAACGAGGTCTGCAGAGGCTTCAACTCATACAACCCACCAAGGAGCAGCGCGCCTCTGATGTCTGACGATAGGCTCGGATCATTGAACAGCATGGTGGCGAGATGGGCACCGGCGGAGTGGCCGCTGACAGTCAGTCGGCCGGGATCGCCCCCATGGTCGGCGATGTGCTCGAGTACCCATCGCTTGGCACGGCGCACCTGATCGACGATCGCGGCCATCCGCACCGCAGGCATCAGCGCGTAATCGACAATGACCGCGGTCGCACCTGCGCGCGTCACCGTGTCGGCGACGTAGGAATAATCCCGTTTGGAGAACATGCGCCAGTAGCCGCCATGGATGAACATGTGCACCGGCAGCCGGTCTCGTCTGCCTTCCGGAAAGAACAGATCCATGGTTTCGGTTGCGTCAGCTCCGTAGGCGACATCGGCGACCATTGAAACGTTCGCCCTGGTGTCCTCGCTTCTGCGAACGATCTCGGCGACGATGTCGTCGAACTCGACCACATGATCGCGAATGCGAAACGGATCCTTGGCGTGATGTCTGGTCACAGGGTCACGGCGATGTACTTCGCCTCCATGAACTCGGCAACGCCGTGCTTCTGACCACCTTCGCGGCCCAGCCCGCTCTGCTTGACCCCGCCGAAAGGCGCCGCCGGATCCGACATCAGGCCGCGGTTCAGGGCGATCATGCCCGACTCGATCTTCGATGCCACACGCATCCCTCGGGCCAGGTCACGCGTGTAGATGTAGGCCGCGAGACCGTATTCGGTGTCATTGGCCTTTGCGATGGCATCCGCCTCGCTGCCGAAGCGCATGATCGGCGCCACCGGACCGAATATCTCCTCATGTACCATTGCCGCGTCAGCCGACACGTCGCGAAGCACCGTCGGTGGGTAAAAGTAACCTTTGCCTTCGGCGATCGCTCCACCGCACAGAACCTTGGCGCCACGGGCAACCGCGTCCTGGACGAGCCGGTCGATCTTGTCCACGGACTTCCTGGTGATCATCGGACCACACTCGGTTTCCGAGTGTGTGCCAGGGCCTATTGTGAGCGCGGCCATGCGTTTGCTCAACCCATCGGTGAAGGAATCATGGATGCCGGCCTGCACGTAAAAGCGGTTGGCGGCCGTGCAGGCTTCGCCGGCGTTGCGCATCTTGGCAACCATCGCCCCGTCGAGCGCCGCTTCCAGGTCGGCATCGTCGAAGACGATGAACGGTGCGTTGCCGCCAAGCTCCATGGAACAGGAGATGACGTGCCTTGCGGCCTCGGCAAGGAGCAGGCGGCCGACGCCAGTCGAGCCGGTGAATGACAGCTTTCGCACGCGTGGATCGGCCAGCATGGCCGCCGTCACCGGCCCTGGGGTCGAGGTCGTCAGGACGTTGACGACGCCAGGCGGCACGCCGGCTTCCGCGTAGAGCGCTGCTAGCGCATAGGCGGTCAGCGGCGTCTCGCTGGCGGGCTTCAGGATAACCGTGCAGCCGGCCGCCAGCGCCGGCGCGATTTTGCGTGTCGCCATGGCGGCCGGAAAATTCCATGGCGTGATGAGCACGCAAATGCCGATGGGCTGGTAGTCGACAATGATCCGGTTCGCGCCCGAGGGCGCAATGCCGAACTCGCCGCTGATGCGGACCGCCTCCTCGGCGTTCCAGCGAAAAAATTCCGCCGCGTAAGCGACTTCACCGCGCGCATCGCGCAGCGCCTTGCCGTTCTCCAGCGAGATCAGCGCAGCCAACGTCTCCGCCCGCTCGGTCATCAGTTCGAAGCAACGCCGCAGGATTTCCGAACGTCTGCGCGGCGGGGTCTCGCGCCAGCCGGCCGCTGCCTTCGCGGCCGCGTCGACGGCGAACGCTGCGTCGGCGAGGGTGGCATCGGGAACCGCCGCGATCACGGCTTCCGTCGATGGATCGACCACCTCGATCACGCGACCCTCCGACGAGGGCTGCCAGCGTCCGCCAATGTAGAGACCGTGCGAGACCGTGGCGTAGTCGAACATATCTTGATCCTCGTCGGATATGCCTGCGGCGATATTCATTGGGTGAACTCCTGGTCGATCACATCATGGTGGCGGACATGTCGCCGTCATAAGCAGCCCTGACCAGCCGTCGCATCGCGGCGAGGTCGAAGGGACGGGGATTGTTCTTGATCAACCGGTCGATGCCGAGCGCCTGCTCAGCCGTCCAGTCGATCTTGTCCTCGGCAAGGCCAAGTTTGGCCAGGGTCGGTGGGATGCCGATGGCGCCAAACAGCCGGCTCACCTCCCGGATGGTGGCGTGCGCCCATGCATCGGCACCGTCGCCGCTCTTAGGGGGAAGGCCGAGGGCAGCGCCGACTTCGGCAATCTCTGCGGCCGCGGCGGCAAGGTTGTAGTTCATCACATAAGGCAGCATCGTGGCGACACCCAGACCATGCGCAGTATGGGTAAGCGCGCCGACAGGATATTGCACCGCATGGGCAGCTGCCGTTCCCGCCGTGCCGAAGGCGCAACCGGCGGCCAGCGCTCCCATCATGACATCGGCGCGCGCATCCTCGTCCGATCCGTCGCGATATGCCTTTTCGAGACTGCGGCCAAGCAGCCTGATGGCCAGAAGTGCGAAATGATCGGTCAGAGCGCTCTTGCCGACGAAGACATGCTGCTGCGGCAAATGTGGATCAGCGCCGCGTTTGACGGCGGTGAAAGCCTCGATTGCGTGCGTCAGCGCGTCGGCGCCGGCGATCGCCGTCAGTGAGGGTGGGCATGTCGCCGTCAGGTCCGGGTCGCAAAGCGCCACAGCGGCGATGAGGTGGGGACTCGAGATACCTACTTTCAGCGTCCGATCCGGATCGGAGATCACCGCGACGGGGGTCACCTCTGAGCCGGTCCCGGCCGTGGTCGGCACGGCGATCACGGGAAGGGTAGGACCTGGTACTTTGAACTCGCCATAGTAATCCTCGAGCCTGCCGCCATGGCTGAGCAGAAGTGCTGCGCACTTGGCCATGTCGAGGCAACTTCCGCCGCCGATTCCGATCACCATGTCCGGCTCGAAATCCTTCGCTTCCGCAATGCAGGCTGCGACGCTGTCGCGGGGCACATCCGGCAGCGTTCGGTCGTAGACCAGCGTGTCTATCGCCGCGTTGTGCAAGCCAGCAAGAATTTCGGCGAACTGCGATGTCGCCGCGAAGCGCTCATCGGTACAGACGAACGCGCGCCGCCCATATTTGGCGGCAACGGCAGGCAGCACATGGCGCTGACTTTTGCCGAACAGAATCTCGCGCGGCAGGCGCACCGCTGCAAACAAGGTCATGCACAGGATCCTTCGAAGGCGGATTGGGAGCCAAGAGAATTGGCTTCGTTCCGGAGACCGGCCGCGACGCTCCGGGTGATTCTCATGCGTATCCTCTATAAAATCGTATAGGATATAGGATTGAATTGGGCGGAGCATCGTGTTAGTGGGTGCTTCTGTCAAGAGGCAAACGATGCAGAACACCGACCTGACGGTTGACGATGAAGCCCGCGCGAGCGGCCGCATCCAGCGCGCCAACAGCCTTGCCGGCGACGTTTACGAGGCAATCTTCGCGCAACTGATGTCTTTGAGAATTGCTCCGGGATCGCGCATCACCGTCGACAACCTCGTCAAGGAGTTCAACGTCTCGCATACTCCCATTCGGGAAGCGCTTGGCCGGTTGGAGGGTGAGGGCCTGGTGTTGAAGACCCACCTGATCGGCTATCGCGCCGCTCCGCAAATCACCCGCAGGCGCTTTGACGAGCTCTACGAGCTGCGCCTTCTGCTTGAACCTGCCGCGGCGGCCAAAGCCACTGCCACAATGGACGATGAGCGCCTGACCGTGCTGCGGGAGGCGGCTGGCGTCATGGCCCGGCGAGTGGGCAAGGACGAACGCCTGCGTTATTCGAACTTCGCCCGTCAGGACGCGATCTTCCACGACAAGATCGTCGAGTTCGCCCAGAACGAGCTCATTCGCGAGACGCTGAATCACCAGCACACCCACTTCCATATCTTCCGCCTGATGTATCACTCGCGGGTGACCGAAGAGGCGCTCGACGAGCACGAGGCCATTCTCGCCGCCTTCTCCGCCGGCGATCCGGGCGCCGCCGAAAGCGCCATGCGTACGCACATCGAGAATTCGCGGGACCGGCTCCTGCCTGCGTTCGAGTAGCCATCGCGATGTCGCTTGTCCGAAGCATCGTCAACGAGCCGCCGATCACCCACGACCACGCCAAGGAATATCGTTCCCCAGTCCGCGATTTGACCCGATCTTGATCCCGTAGAAGGCGGGCGCGAAGTGCGCCTCGCCTTGAAACAAGCCGAGAGGAAGCGCCATGCCAGGCAAGAAGATACTGATGCTGACCGGTGAATTCACCGAAGAATATGAAATCTTTGTCTATCAGCAGGCGATGGAAGCGGTGGGACACACTGTCCACGTCGTGTGCCCCGACAAAAATGCCGGCGATCTGATCAAGACATCGCTGCACGACTTCGAAGGCGACCAGACCTACACCGAAAAACCCGGCCACAATGCGCTGATCAACAAGACCTTTTCCGACGCCGAGAAGCAGCTGAGCCAATACGATGCTGTCTACTGCGCCGGCGGTCGTGGCCCCGAATACATTCGCACCGACAAGCGCATCCAGGCGATGGTGCGCCATTTTCACGAGGCCAAAAAGCCGATCTTCACCATCTGCCATGGCGTCCAGATTCTGATTGCGGTCGACGGCGTCGTCCGCGGCAAGAAGGTGGCGGCGCTCGCGGCTTGCGAGCCGGAGGTGACGCTTGCTGGCGGCACCTACATCGATCTGTCTCCCACCGACGCCTATGTGGATGGGACGATGGTTTCGGCAAAGGGTTGGACGGCGCTTGCGGCGTTCATCCGCGAATGCCTGAAGGTGCTGGGGACCGAAATCCGCCACGCCTGAGCCTTTCGCTCGACGCATTCCTGAGGGGATGTGTCGGCTCACCAACGCGCGGCTATGTGCGTCATTCATCAAGCCCAGATCAGCGACCGCATCAGCGTTGCCCTTGCCGAAGCGAGATGCGCCTTGCACGCCCGTTCGATGCGCTCGGGATCGCGACTTTCGAGTGCATCGATATAAGCAACATGCTCGATGATCGCTGCCTGGTTGCGCTGCTTTTCGTCCTGCTTGTTCCATTGATAGTGGTAGTGAAAAATGAAGGTGATGATGTCGTAGAAATCATCGATGAAGCGGTTCGGTGACGCCTCGTTTATGAGCCTGTGGAAGCGGTTGTCGAGGCCGGAGAAGTCGTGAAAGCGGCTTTCAATCTGCTCCAGCAAATCGGCATGCGCCATCTTCAGCGCTGCGAGTTTTGACCAAAGGGGAGAACTGTCTGGCTGCCGCGAAAACAGTTGCGCGGAACGCAGTTCAAACATCACCCGAATCTCGAACAGCTCAAGTGCGAAATCCTCCGTGAAGCCCTTGAAAAGCCAGCCTGTATTAGGTCTTTTCTCGATCAGCCCAAAGCGGCTGAAGCGTATCAGGAACTCGCGAATTCCGTTGGTCGCTACACCGAACTGCCGTGCGAGCTCCAGCTCGTTGATACTTGTTCCGGGCCTGGTGTCACCCCGCAGCATCCACTCCATGAATTGTTGTTCGACATGCTTGGCGCGTGGCGTTGTTTCGGCGTCGGGATAGCAGTCGTTCCCATCGACCTCTCGTCCCACTGTCCTGATGCCGTTGCGTACGGTGACAAGCTCGCGGCGAACAAGTTCTTGCAGAACCTTTCGGACGGTGGTGCGGCTGACGCCGATGAGCCGCCTCAGCTCATTTTCGGAGGGAAGCCCCCCGACCAGTTGTCCATCGCGCAGCATAGTTGCAGTTCGATTGAAGGCCTTCTTGTAGACGGTGTCGGTTCGCATCGCACCTTCCTCCAAACAATACCTTGTCCTTTTTAGCATGAACTTTATCCATAAAAAACAACTTGACCCAATCAAGTCAGTTGTTTTTTATCGATAAGAAGAGGACGTAAGCACGATTTGAGTTTTTGACGACGCGGCTCGCACGAGCTTCGGCGGGGAGGGAATTTTGCCTGAAACGGGAAACACCGGCACCACTGCCGGCGAGGCCGCGTTGCCAGCTTCCAGGAAGCAGGAAGCTGTTCCCGGCCTTGCGCTTGGCCTGGCCCTGCTGAGCGCTGGTCCCGTCGTCATCCTGGTGCTGCTGATCGTCGTTCTCAGCTTTCTGTCACCCTATTTCCTCACAGGGCGCAACCTCAGCAACATCCTCGCCCAGACCGCCGTCATCTCGGTGGTGGCGATGGGCCAGCATCTGGTCATCCTGACACGCGGGATCGATCTCTCCGTCGGCTCGAACGTTGCACTGGCTTCCGTCGTCGGCGCGCTCAGCTTTCATGCCGGCGCTCCTGCCATCGTGGTGATCGCGGTGATGGTTGGATGCGGTGCGGCGGTGGGCGCCATCAACGGGCTCTTCTACGTCTTCGGCCGGCTGCCGCATCCTTTTATCATCACGCTGGCGACATTGAGCATCGCCAAGGGGTTGGCGCTGCAACTGGCCGACGGGCGCGCCATCCCTGGCATGCCGGGTTCGATCGACGCACTCGGCCGCGAGGCGGTCTGGGGTCTGCCGGGATCGGTCTTCGTCGTTGCCGGCGTTGCCGCGGTTCTTTTCGTCATGGCCAAGACGATGGTCTGGGGGCGCTGGATCTATGCCGTCGGCGGTCGGCCCGATGCTGCCGTGCGCATGGGCATCCCCGTCTCCTGGGTTCTGGTTTCGGTCTATGTGATCTCAGGACTGTGTGCCGGCATCGGCGCCGTCATCCTTGCCGGCCGCACCGATGCCGGTTCGCCCTTGTTCGGCAATCTGCTGGAACTGGATACGATCGCGGCGGTGATCATCGGCGGCGCCAGTTTTCTCGGCGGCCGCGGCCATCTCGGCCATGCCTTGATCGGCGCCATCATGATCGGCGTCATCCGCAACGCGCTCAACCTGCTCAACGTCAACGTCTTCTTCCAGCTCATCGTCATCGGCGTGGTCATCGTCATAGCGGTCGAGTCCGACGTGCTGCGCAACTATCTCGAAGGGCGCATGCGTGTCATGCAGGCCGGGAGGCAGTCATGAGCGCCGTTGCGACCAGCATCGATCATGCAGCCACAACGGATGATCCCGTGCTGGCAGTGCGCGGTGCTACCAAGCGTTTCGGCTCGGTTGTGGCGCTGGACGATGTCAGCATCGAGGTCCGGCGCGGTGAGATCCTCGGGCTTCTCGGCGACAATGGCGCGGGCAAATCGACACTGACCAAATGCATCAGCGGCGTGCACCAACTCGATGCCGGCGCAATCCTTCTGGACGGTGCGTCAACGCAGATACGCTCCCCTGCGGATGCGCGCTTTGCCGGCATCGAGACCGTCTATCAAGACCTGGCGCTGTTCGACAATCTGACGCCGGGACAAAACTTCTTTGCCGGTCGCGAACTGGCCTGGCCGCAATGGCTTCCACGCGGCCTGCGATTTCTTCAACAGCGCAAGATGGACGCCGAGACCCGCGTTTTGCTGGCAAACCTCAAGGTTACGCTGCCGCGGCTGGACGCCGTCGTTGCCATGATGTCGGGTGGGCAAAGGCAAGCCATTGCGGTGGCCCGGTCGACCGTATTTGCCCGCAAGGTCGTGATCCTGGATGAGCCAACCGCAGCACTTGGCCTGCGTGAATCACGCCAGGTACTCAACCTGGTCGCTGCGCTGCGCGATCAGGGCAACGCCGTCATCCTGATAACTCACAATATGGAACATGTCGTCGAGCTGGCCGATCGCGCCGTGGTGCTTCGCCAGGGTCGCAAGGTTGGTGAACTCATGCCGACCAAGGACAACAAACAGGAGCTGGTTTCCATGATCGTTGGAGCCTGACCCGTTCGAGATTTGGGGACCGTTCCGGTCCGCAAATGCCTGAAGCGACTTCCGCCGGAAGACGCCTCAATTCCAAGGGAGGAATGGAATGCCAATGAACCGAAAACTGTCCGCTGGGCTGGCGATCGCCGTTGCGTTCGCGATGCCGGCTTCGGCCGCCGACAAGATCAAGGTCGGCCTGATTACGAAATTCCCGGTGCCGTTCTACTCGACCATGGAGGACGCCGCCAAGAAATACGCGGCATCTCATCCAGAGATCGAGCTGGTCACCGGTCAGGGCCAGGCGGCCACCGACATCGAGGGTCAGATCGCGCTGATCGAATCCATGATCACCCAAGGCGTCAAGGGTCTGGCGATCACTCCGGTCGATCCGACCGTAGCGCCGGCGCTCGACAAGGCGGTCGCTGCCGGCATCAAGGTGGTTCTCGTCGACAACAGCATACCTGACTGGAAAGGCCAGACGGCACTGGTTTCGACCAACAATCTCAATGGCGGCAAGATCGCCGGAGAGTACCTGAAGACCGTGCTCAAGAGCGGCGACAAGATCGGCATCCTGCAAGGGGTGCCCGGGGTGCCGGCGCTAGACGACCGGGTCACTGGCATGATGGAGGGTCTCGGCGACGTCAAGGTCGAGGTCGTCGGCAAAGGTGCAACCAATTGCACGCTCGAACTTGGCACGTCAGTGACTGAAGACATCCTGACCGCCAATCCCGATCTCAAGGCGATCTACGCCGCCTGCGGCCCGCCAATCCCGGGTGCTGTCAAATCGATCAGCAATGCGGGCATTGCCAACGACAAGATCATCCTGGTCGGCTTCGACGCCTGCTGCGGCGAGATCGAAGCGATCAAGTCGGGCGCGGAAGACGCCAGCGTTGCACAATTTCCGGCAAAAATGGGCGAGCTTGGCATCGACACCGTCGTCAAGGCGATCCGGGGGGAAACCGTCGAGGCCAATGTCGATACCGGCGCCGGCCTGGTCACGCTGCAGAACGTCAAGGACTTCGAGTGATCCAGCAATGGTCCGGCGGATTGCTCCGCCGGACCACTTCCTGTTGTCGACACTGGGATGAAGAGCGCGGCTAGCGAAGGGATGAAATTACGCTCATGGACCCTGCCATCAAGATCGTCCGATGCGTCGAACCCGGCAGACTGGTGTTCGAGGAGCGGCCTGCGCCGGGCAGTCCGCCGGAGGGCTGGGCACTGGTCGACGTCGCCCATGTCGGCATCTGTGGAACCGACTACCACATCTTCGAGGGCAAGCATCCGTATCTCGCCTATCCGCGCGTCATGGGCCATGAGGTTTCGGGAACGATCGCGGCAATCAACGCGCCAGGGGACATCGCGGTCGGAGAGCAAGTTCTCGTCAATCCCTATCTTGCCTGCGGCAAGTGTGCGGCCTGCCGGCAGGGCAAGCCGAACTGCTGCGTGGCAATCGAGGTGCTGGGCGTGCATCGTGACGGTGCCATGAGTGAGCAGCTTCTCGTGCCGGCACAGAACTTGATTCCAGCGACCGGCCTGTCATTGGTCGAGGCGGCCACGGTCGAGTTTCTGGCCATCGGTGCGCACGCGGTGCGCAGATCGATGGCTGGGCCAGGCAATCGCAACCTGGTCATCGGCGCCGGGCCGATCGGCCTCGGCACGGCGCTTTTTGCCCGCATCGCGCAACAAAGCGTGACCATCATGGACGTCGACGCCGGGCGGTTGGCCTTTGCCGCGCAATTGGGTTTCCTGGTGATCGACGGATCGAAGGGATCGATCATTGAGACGATAGCGGAGCGAACCGTCAAAGCAGGCTTCGATGTCGTCTTCGACGCCACGGGTAACAGCCGTTCGATGCAGTCGGCCTTTACCTATGTCGCCCATGGCGGCGTCATGGTGATGGTCAGCGTCGTGCAGGACGACATAACCTTCTCCGATCCAGAGTTCCACAAGCGGGAAATGATGCTGATCGGCAGTCGCAATGCGACGCACAGTGATTTCCAGCACGTCATTGCCTCGATCCGCGCTGGCAAAATACCAATTGACCAACTCGTCACCCACCGCACGACCCTGCGCAACAGCCCCCGCGACATCGCGATCTGGGCGCGGCAGAAGTCCGGTCTGATCAAGGCCGTCATCGATGTGGCAGGATCCGCGTGAGTTCAGCAGACACGATGGTCACATTTCGCAGCAGGCGGATCACACTTGGGCTGGCGGCCGAATGCGCAGCACCTCACCCTTTCGAAGCTAATTGAGAACGAAAACGATTGATGGTGAAGGAAAAGGCAAGCCGGGCTGAGATTGCCCTGCAGGCATCCTGCTATCGCGCTTGTTGACGACCTTGAGCCCATTGAGAGGCTGAAGCTACACATCCTGAACCTTGGCCACACAATGTTTGCACAATGCTGGATGGCCGATCGTCTGAGAACCCGACCTGACGGTGCGTGAAATCTTGGAACTCGATGGGTATCGAAACTTGCTGGCAGAGATCTATGGTTGGGCGGCCAATGGCTTCCGCACCAAACCTAGAATTCTTCGGGATCCTCGTTCGTGGCAGACATGCGTTTGGCGTGCTGGCACTATGCGGGCCTCAACCCGAGGCGAGTTCGGCAAGTTCGTCGGCCGCTTCACTGATACCGTAGGCTGCCGCGCGCTCGAGCCACAGGCGACCGGCTACCGGGTCGCGCTCACCAGCGATACCCCTTGAGAAATAACGTCCGAGCATAAGTTGGGCTTGGCCATGCCCACGTCCAGCAGCGGCTGCGTACCATTTCTGCGCTGCCGTTTGGCTGACTGGCACCCCCTGGCCAGCACCATACAGCGCGCCAAGTGCAAACATCGCTCCGGCGTGACCGTCGAGAGCGGCGCGCTCGAACAGCTGCATGGCAACCTTTGGCTCACGTGTGCCCCCGCGCCCGTTGAGCAGCATCTCGGCAAGCGCCACCTGCGCGTCGAGCATGCCGGCATTGGCTGCCCGAGCAAACCAGAGGCGGGCCTGCGATGGGTCGGGCGCCACGCCGCGTCCATCTTGCAGGAGGCGGGCGTACATATATTGCGCCTCGGCGACACCTTCAGCTGCACGCCTTAGCCATTGCGCCGCTTGCCCCTCGTCCTGGCGGACGCCGACTCCGTTGGCGAAGCAGAGCCCAAGATTGAATGCCGCTATCAGGTCCCCCGATGATGCGGCCGCTTCGAACCATCCGGCAACGCTTGCATGATCATCGGGCTCGCCGGCTCCTTCGAGAACAAGATTGGCGAGATCGACCTGTGCTTCCTGATTGCCGCCATTTGCAGCGGCGCGCAGCCAGCGTGCCCCCTCTTCGAGATCCTGAGCCACGCCGTTCCCCGTCAAATAGAGCGAGGCCAACGCGCGGGCGGCGGCCTGATGGCCCGCTTCGGCCGCCCGCCGGTACCAGTTTGCGGATTCTGCAAAATCCGGCCGCTGCGTCTTCACATAGCGCTCGCCGAGGAGATAGGCGGCCTCGATATTGCCTGCCAACGCAGCACGCCGCATCCACGCCTCTCCAGCAGCAATATCCTGGTCGACAAATGCACCATCAATCAGGGCCAATCCCAACCGGAACTGGGCGGAGGGAAGGCCTTTCTCCGCAGCAGCCTGATATAGTTGAACCGCTGCAGCCATTTCGCGTGCGACGCCCAGCCCGTGCTCGGTAAGAACCGCGAGAAGGTAGATTGCGGTCGGCAGACCGGCGTCGGCGGCACGTCTTACCTCTTTTGCAACCCTCACCCTGTTTTCCCGTTTGCCATTGCGGGCCAGCGACAGGGCAAAGCCGAGACACCCCTCGGCGCAGCCGGCAGAAGCCGACTTTTCGTACCACCGGTGCGCCGCATCTGCGTTGCGCATTGGTTTGGGGCCGCTGGTAAGTATATAGCCGAGGATCGCCTGTCCCACGGCCGAGCCCGCCTCGGCCGCCTTGGTGGCAAAGTCGAACGCGGCCGTGAAGTCTGGTTTGCCCGAGGTATCTGGTTCAAACAGCTGGTTGGATTCGGCGCAGTTGCCGTCAGCTTCCTTAGCCACCAGCCCAGTCAAATAGAGAGCGGCGAGGAGCGCTTGCGCATCGGCGCTCCCGTGATTGGCTGCCCGCATCAGCCATCGCGCGCCTTCCACACGGCTCGGCGGCACACCCGAGCCTTCGAGATAGCAACGCGCGACCCGGTACTCGGCGTCGACGATCCCCGCCCGCGCCGCGCTCGCCATCAGCGGAAAGGCTTCTGCGGGCTTGCCGCTGTCAGCGAGCTGGATCGCCCGGCGCAACGCTGCCGCCGGGGAAGCAAGAACAGTCAGCCGATCCAGGATTGTCATCGATCCGAGTCTCCGATACCCCCGTGGGCTACGGCTCCCGCATTGCCTCCTGGCCGACCGGGAGCATCACACCGAGAATGTATTTGAGCACTGTGCGACGGCCGACCTTTACGTCGGCGGTCACCGGCATGCCGGGGCTCACGATGAAACCGGCAGGCACGCCGTGGAGGGCGACCTGGTCGATGGAAATGCGCGTGCGATAGAACGGCTCGGCGTCGGGCGGCAGCATAGCCAGGGAGCTGTTCGGATCGCGTGCTTGCTCCTGCGCAGAGAAGGAATCGGGGCTAAGTGCCCGCACGGTGCCATGAGCAAGGCCGTATTGCGAATAGGGGAAGGTGTCGAACTTAATGACCACTGGGTCGCCGACATGCACAAAGCCGCTGCTGCGGCCGACGATGTTTGTCTCGATCTCAAGCGGCGCGTTGGCTGGCACCAGCGTGATCAATCGCTCGCCGGACTGCAGGACCGACCCGACCGAGACCTTGGCCACCGACTGAACGATGGCGTCTGCTTCGCTCTTCAGCTCGACCAATTGCTTACGCAACTTTGCCTTGTTGAGAAGTTCGCGGGCGTCGGACATGCGCGAACTGGCCTCGGACAGGCTCTGTGAAACATCCGCTCGCCAACCCTGAATATAGCCGTCGCGCTCGGCGGCCACCGCTGCCTGCTGGAGCTTTGCGGCTTGCGCGGTCTGCTCGGCATTGCCGAGCGCCCGGGACATCTCAGCGCGATTGTCCTCGGCAAGCAGCGTATTGAGGCGGCTGCCTACCTGCCTTGCCTCGAGTTGCTTGCGCATCTGCTCAATCGAGCCGGCGACCGCGAGCCGCTGGCGGTAGCCATCTGCATCCGATAGCGAGCGCGAGATTACGGAACTGAGTTCGTCGCGCTGGCGGTCGAAATTCTCAACCTTGGCGTCATAGACCGCCTTGCGGCGCTCAAAAATCGATGCTTGCAGGGTCCAGCTTGGATCGAGACCGTCATAATCGAAAGCCCGGCCATCCGCTTCCGCCTTCAACCGCGCGACTTCAGCTTCAAGCGTCGAAACCTGCATGGCGAGCGTCGCCAGATCGGCAGAAGCAAAAGTCGCATCGAGGCGAGCAAGCACTTGACCGGCCTGCACGTGCTGTCCTTCACGCACGTCGATCGAGCGCACGATCGCCGTCTCCAGCGGCTGCACGACCATATTAGGCGATTTTGACACCACGAGCCCTCTGGCCGTTACAACCTGATCGACCGGTATCAGTCCGGCCACAGCGATCAGCGCGATGACCAGGCTCGCGATGATCCAGACGATGCCGCGCGCCGCCTGCGGGATAGGAGCATTGGCGACAGCCGTCGACGGCCACTGGAACTCGAGTATGGCCGGCGTTGTCGGATCCCTCGTTTCCATCCGATGCCGCCGAGCCGGAAGGGTGATGAGAGAGGTGCTACTCATGGGTTACCGGACCTGAATTGTGGCATCGTCAAACCAACCGCGGTGGGATGGCGACCGGGCGGCCATGACGGCCGTCGAGGTGCCGGTTTTGCTGCGACCACAGCTGGCGATAAAGCGCGCATCGCTCGAGCAGTGTCGCATGCGGCGCGACGTCAAGGACCTTACCCTGATCCATAACCAGGATGTTGTCGCATTCTGTCAGTGAGGACAGCCGGTGCGAAACGATGATCATCGTGCGCCCGCTGGCGATGCGCATGAGATTGGCGCTCACCACCGCCTCGCTCTCCGGGTCGAGCGCGCTGGTCGCTTCGTCGAGGATCAGTATGGTCGGGTCGTGGATGAGGGCGCGTGCGATCGCCAGCCGCTGCTTTTGACCACCTGACAAATTGGGCGAACCTTCCTCGATATAGGTGTCATAGCCATTGGGCATGCGCTCGATGAATTCCTGGGCGCCGGCGAGGTGTGCTGCACGCATGGCATCGGAAAGCGTCAGGCCTGGCCGCCCGGCGATGATGTTATCGCGGATCGACCCGCGAAAGAGAAAGTTGTCCTGCAGGACCACGCCGAGTCCTTGGCGAAGATGGCGTAGGTTGATCTCCTTGAGGTCGACGCCATCGAGCTTGAGGAAACCGCTGTAGTCGCGGTTGATTCCCTGCAGGAGGCGCGCGATCGTTGATTTTCCCGACCCGCTGCGCCCAACAATGCCAAACATGCTGCCGGCGGGAATGTGGAAGCTGACCCTGTCAAGCGCCGGTGTCTTCGTAGCGATGTAGCTGAAGGTCAGGTCGCTGAAAGTGACCTCGCCCACGAGCCTGGGTCTCAGGCCGGTGGAATTCGAACTGCTCTCCAGCGGCCGGTTGAGAACCGAGGCCGCCTCGCCGATGGCTGCACCGACCTCCTCGTAGTCTTCAACCAGTCGCGCCAGGCCGACCAGCGGCTGCGCTACGCGCTGGGAGATCATCATGAAGGCGAACAGGCTGCCAACCAGGTAGCCCGAGCGGTCGTTCAACGCGAGATAGGCGCCGACCAGCATGGTGCCGAGCACCATGACGCGTTCGATCGGCGTGACCAGCGTCTGCGGCCAGCTTGCAAGCTGGCCGAAGGCGAGGCGAGCCTTTCCGGCTTCCGCCACCCGCTCGTCCCAGAGCGCCTTGCGCTGCGGCTCGAGGCCGAGCGCCTTCACTGTCTTGATGCCGACGACAGTCTCGCCAAGCGCTGCCGACTTCCAGGTCTCGGCTTCGACCACTCGCTGGTATCCGCGGCGCAGCGGTTTGAGAAAGGCAAGGATGATCAGCATGATCACGGCCGCACAAGCCATTACGACCCAGGCGAGCGTGGAGTTGATGTAGAACATGACCGGTACCAGCACGCACAGTGTGATTAGATCCAGGAACGTGCTGAGGAGTTTTCCGGTCAGGAACTCTCGAATACGATAGACTTGGGCCAGATGATACATCGTCTCGCCGGCCGGATGACGCTCGAAATAATCGAGCGGCAGGCGCAAGAGCCGGCTAAAGACGTGCAACTGCAGCTTGGTGTCCAGGCGGGCGCCGACGACGTTGATGATCAGTCGCCGCGCATGGCCAAGAAGTGTCTCATAGGCGAAGACCACGGCAATCACCGCAGACAAGAGCAGCAAAGTCGAGATGCTGTTGAACTGCAGCACCTTGTTGACCAACGTCATCACGATGAGTGGCGGCAGGATGGTCAGGATGCTCAGCGTGAACGAGGCAATGGCTATGTCGCGCAGGGGCTGGCTTTCTAGCCGCACCAGCTGGGTGAGCCAGTGAAGGGTGAAAGGCGCATCCGCCGCCACGTGCGACCGTGTCGCGCGCAGCAGCACCGCCTCGCCCGTCCACACCCGCGACAGCCGAAGCTCATCGATGGCGGTGGCCTCACCGTCGTCTGGCGCGTCGGCACTTTTGAGGAAGACGACATTGCGCTCCGCACTCGCTCCGGTCAGGAGGGCCGCGCCGCCATCGCTGAACAAGAGCACGACTGGTCCGGTGTCCTGGAAGCGCAAGAGGTGCGACCACCGGATGCGCAGGGCACGCGCCCACATGCCGGCGTTCTGCGCCCATTCGGAGAGATCGGCAGCGGCCAGAACCGAACTCGCTGTCCTGAATTCGTTGGGGTCGAGTTCGACGCCATGATAACGGGCGGCCTGCAGTACTGCCTTGAGGCGTGGCGCGATCTGGTTGCGCTCGGCGGGACCGCCGGGAGGCCGCTGGGCAGCGTTGTGCACGCCGGCCTGGCGCGCTGCATCGTCGACTTCGGAGCTTGCACGGATCGAGACCGGCTGGTTTTCGGCGTTTACGGGCACGTTTACCATGGACTTCTCATCCGGTACGCAGGGCGAGGATTCGAAAACGCCCGGGCCGAGGCGTTTCCGCCGAGGTTTCCGGTAACGCAGCACTGTACTCCGAACCGATCCGCCGCGCGACTCTCATGCCGATCCGTGTCTGGAGGTGGTGAACGTGAGAATTCCGCTCTCCCGCGAAGTCCGCGCGTACGTTTCATCGATGGTCTCTGGTCATGGTGGCTGACCATGGTTCGCAAGCCAGGCGCTGCGGGATGATGCTTTGCGAGCCAACAATCCAGAATAATCAGCGCGCGGGCCCCGCTTTCCAGCGAAGCCCGCGCGCCTGTTCTCAATCTGGACCAGTCCCTGTCCAGCTCCATTGCCTACTCACTCATGCGGCTTCAAGAGATCCTTCAGGGACGTCTTGACCGTGTGGTCGTTGCTGGCGTAGCCGGCGCCAGGCTTGGTCTGGTCCGAGGTGAGATCCGTGCTCGCCCCGGACGGCTTGTTCTGGTTGTTGCCGAATCCGCTGATCGTCTTGAGGACATTCAGCAGGTCCGTCGTCACCGAAGTCGCCGCCAGGCTGATCAGGTGGCCGAACGAGGTATTGCCGCCGGAACCGCCGTTGCCGTCAGTCGAGCCGGACTGCAGGAATTGCGTAGAGTCCTTCAGCCCGAGCGAGTCGGATGTGACCTTGGCGTGGTTGTGACCAGGGCCGTTTTCGGCATTGTTATTGTTCCCGGAATTACCAGGTGCATCCTGATCTCCATTGCCAAAGCCGTTATTGCCATGGTGGTGATCACCAGTCTCACCGCCCGGGCCGGTCGCTCCGGTCGCACCTGTCGCACCAGCCGAGCCCGTGGCGCCGGTGGCACCTGTCGAACCAGTAGCGCCGGTCGAACCTGTCGCTCCGGTAGAGCCTGTCGCTCCGGTATCGCCCGTGGCTCCGGTGGCTCCGGTATCGCCCGTGGCTCCGGTCGCTCCGGTATCGCCTGTCGCACCAGTCGCTCCGGTATCACCCGTGGCTCCGGTTGCTCCGGTATCACCCGTGGCTCCGGTTGCCCCGGTATCACCCGTGGCTCCAGTTGCCCCGGTATCACCCGTGGCTCCGGTTGCTCCGGTATCACCCGTGGCTCCAGTTGCACCGGTATCGCCGGTCGCACCTGTGGCTCCGGTATCACCAGTAGCGCCCGTTGCTCCGGTATCACCAGTCGCGCCCGTCGCCCCGGTATCACCAGTTGCTCCGGTGTCGCCAGTTGCACCAGTCGCGCCGGTATCGCCGGTCGCACCTGTGGCTCCGGTATCACCAGTAGCGCCCGTTGCTCCGGTATCGCCAGTAGCGCCCGTCGCACCGGTATCGCCAGTAGCGCCCGTCGCACCGGTATCGCCAGTAGCGCCCGTTGCTCCGGTATCGCCGGTCGCGCCCGTGGCGCCGGTATCGCCGGTCGCACCTGTGGCTCCGGTATCACCAGTTGCTCCAGTGGCCCCGGTATCGCCAGTAGCGCCCGTCGCACCGGTATCGCCAGTAGCGCCCGTTGCTCCGGTATCGCCGGTCGCGCCCGTTGCACCGGTATCGCCAGTAGCGCCCGTTGCTCCGGTATCGCCGGTTGCACCAGTGGCACCGGTTGCACCCGTGGCTCCGGTATCGCCGGTTGCACCAGTGGCACCGGTTGCACCCGTGGCTCCGGTATCGCCGGTCGAACCTGTGGCGCCGGTCGCTCCGGTCCCGCCTGAAGCACCCGTTGCGCCGGTCGCACCGGTCCCACCTGAAGCACCCGTAGCGCCTGTAGCACCGGTCGCACCAGCACCGGTGGCGCCCGTCGCACCCGTCGCGCCGGTCGCACCTGCTCCGGTCGCACCTGTGGCGCCGGTCGCACCCGTGGCTCCAGTCGCACCCGTGGGGCCTGTCGGGCCTACCTGACTCGTGACGTTGAAACTGCCCCCATTGAAGTTGTTGTTGTTGGTGGGATTGGCAGCACCGCCCGTGAAAACATAAGTATTACCGGCTCCAGGCACAAGTGTACCCATTACGCCGAAGTTGGCGTTGTAAATGGTATAATTGTGGGTAGTGTCCGGTATTGTTATAGTTGCAGCAAACGCGAAGACCAGTCCGTTGGTTGCAGATGGAAGCTGGAAGCTACCAACTACTGTATCAGGATTGAGTGTTGTATCCACCAGATAATACGTGTTGACATTGCTACTATTGCCAGGGCCGGTGATCGTGCCAGTGAGTGTCAGATCGCCTGCTACAAGTACTCCGGTGTAACTTGCCACGCCATCTGAGGTCAGCGGTGGCCGGGGCGTCGTCACGCTCCCGCCAACGGACAGTTCCCAGGCGCCGCCCAGGGCGGCTGCGCCAACCAGCGACCTCGATGCGCGGACGTCCGCGCCGATGGCCTCTTCCAGCGCTACAATGAAGGCCTCGCCGACATTCCCCGATGCCGTCTCGCAGCTCCACAGCCGCAGTTCGCCGTCCGCGGCGAGCGCCCTGCCGATGGCGGCGAAGTCCTCAGCGCCTCCCTTCAGTGTGGCCGCCGACCATTCCCCTGCAGTGAAGCTAACCCGGCCAGGCGCGCCGTGCGTGATGACGTGCACTGCGTCGAGCCCTTCGTGCCCTGACAATGCGGCAGCGATCTGCTGCGCTGCCGGTCGGCGGCCATCCAGCACGACAGCCCGGACTTCGGACCTCAGGTTACCGAGAACGGTCTCGAGGTCGGAGACTGAAGGATCGACAAAGAGAATTTCAGAGGCACGGGCCATGACTGGCTCCTGTTGGCTTCGAATTCAATTCAAGGGGAAACCGCCCACCGGCTTTCCCGGCGAGCGGTTGGGACAAGGGGACTTGGGAGAAGTCATCGTCCGGACGGCCCGACGGCGCCGTCGGGACGTTCGAAAGCGGGGCTCTCTACGCGCAGGAAGCTGCAGGCCTGGAAATTCCCGCCATCGTCAAACGTGCCAATCGCAAATGAGCCGGCTGCGGCCGGAACCTTGACAGTGACAGCGACGGCGAGGCTTCGCTTGGCGGCCTTGGGAAGAATGACCTGACCGACGATGGCGCTCTTGGCCGTGTCCAGGATAAAATAGGGCACATTTTCGGTCGTGTCGCCGATGGGCAAGACGCCTCTAACGGCAACTTCCATGACCGCAAACCCTGCTATGTAGCTCATCATGTCCTCCTTGGTCGCCGGCGGCCGTGCCGCTGTGTGTCTTGTTTCGTGTCTAGGTTTCTATCGCTGCCGAGAGCCCGCGCTCGCTGAGGCCGGTCGCAGCTTCTATCGGCACTCGAGCCGCGCGCATTGAGCAGCCTGCAGCTCCGTGAACCAACCGGCGACGCGCATTTCGACGAGCCGCACGCGCAAGGCTTGACGGCATCTTGGTGCCGCTCGATCGAGCGGCGTCCCACTTGTCTTCACTGAGGGTGTGGAGTTCGCAGGCGTGCGGCGGTCCACAGGGCGCCGAGGAATACCCGTCAATCGCGGGGCAATCCTTGCTGGCGAGAAGGTGCGGATAGTTGAGGGGTTGAGCGAAGCGGAAACCTGCGTCGCGGGCGCATCGTTTCGCACTTGGTATCACACCAACCACAGCCAACTCCCACCACGCGTGTCAACTTGCGAGGGAATCGACTACTTGCTGGGGAACATCAGGTTGGGAAAACGCTGGCCTTGAGTTCAAGGCAGTACGACGTCTTCTTTGCACGCCACCAAACACTCACTGCGCCCTCACGCACGAAGTGACTTGCTCCAGATACTCTCCTGGCTTCGCAGACCGCGCGGACCGACAGGCCTACTGCCCGGTCCGCGGAAACCCTCCCATACATAAGGCATTAGTAAATTATAAAATTAGCAAGTTGTAAATAACCTGTTTACGATTTGTTAATTGCGCAACCAAAACCAACTATTTTTGGCCGATGTCGAAATAGCGCTTTTGGGCCAAAAGCATCGAAAAATCCGAGACTTAAAGGAACCTCCTCGTTCGCATCGAGCCCCTCACGGCGAAGTAAGCGATTGAGCCGACCGGAGCGTTTGTTCGCAAACGCCTGGGTCCAAGGCGTCCGCAGGACCCTTGCGCGGCGGAAAGTGCTGGCTAACAATGGATAGGGCTGAGCTAGCATTTGCAAAGGGACGGGACGACCGATCTTTGCAACAGAGGTCATGCAGATGGCCGAGGCAATGGGTAGCGTGCATGGGGTATGAAGGCCGGCTAAATCCGTATCGAAATGGACCGCTTTCCCAGGCGGCGCCGCGGCGCCCGTACAACGGTCTCAGCACGCGGTCATCCGGGCAGCCGAAAGTCAGCCTATGACAAACGGCAAGCGCCTCTGCCTCAACATGATCGTCAAGAACGAGATGGCGAACCTTCAACGCTGTCTCGGGGCGGTTGTCGACCACATCGACTGCTGGGTCATCGGCGACACCGGCTCGACCGACGGGACCCAGGATTTCGTCAAATCGTTCTTCGCTGCCCGCAACCTGCCGGGCGAGTTGCACGAATTCCCGTTCCATAATTTTGAGCAGGCGCGCAACGCGGCGCTCGATCATGCCTATGCCTCCCCACTCGCTTACGACTATCTGTTGTTTGACGACGCCGACATGGAACTGGTGGTCGAGGATGCTGGCTTCCGCGAGCACCTCGACAGTTCGGGCTACCGGCTGCTGCAGCGGTCGGATTCCGGCCTGGCTTATTGGAACACGCGGCTGGTCAAGCGCGACGCCGGCGCTCGCTACCACGGCGTAACCCACGAATATCTCGACGTGCCCGGTGGCGTGCAGGAACTGAGGGGTGCCTGGTACAAGGACCACGCCAGCGGCTCGAACCGAGTGGACAAGTTCGAGCGCGATGCCAGGCTTTTGCTGGAGGCCCTCGAGAAGGATCCGGAAAATCAGCGCTACTGGTTCTACCTGGCGCAGTCCTACCGCGACGCTGGGCGGACGGCGGAGGCGGCGGTGGCCTACGCCAAGCGCGCCGCGATGGGCGGCTGGGACGAGGAGGCGTGGAACGCCCGATTGCAAGAGGCGCGCTGTCTGCGCAAACTCAGCGACGAGCCTGGCTTCATTCAGCAGGCGCTCGCCGCCTTCAATCAACGGCCGCATCGTGCCGAGCCGCTCTATGACCTGGCCCGGTTCTACCGCGAGAAGGGGATGAACGACGCCAGCGTACTGTTTTCCGAAGCGGGGCTGGCGATCAGGCGACCGGAGCAGGACATTCTGTTCATCGAGGACCACATCTACACGACAGGCCTGCTGGAAGAATTTTCCATTGCGGCAAACTACGCGCACGATCCCGTGCGCAAGGACCGCGGTTTCGCGGCCTGCAACTGGCTAGCGCTGAACCGGACCATCGGCGACGGCCCCAGGGAACTGGCGTGGTCCAACCTGTTCTTCTATGTCCGGCCGGCCAAGACAGTGATGCCGTCCTTCAACGCGCGTCCGGTCGGCTTCACGGCGCCCGATGGCTATCGGCCGTCAAACTCGTCGCTGACCCTGTGGCGCCGCCAGATCGTGTTGTTGCAGCGGACGGTGAACTACACCTTGGCCGAAGACAACCTGCAATACGACACGCCCAGAGCTCCGGTTCACACGCGCAACTTTCTGCTTCGACTGAGCGATGAACTCGCCATCCAGTCCGCAAGCGAGATTTTGCCGCCGGTTGACATGCCGGAGCCCGCTAATGGCCGGGTTCTCGGATTTGAGGACATGCGCCTGTTTGCCTGGCGGGATGCGCTGTGGGGCGTCTCGTGCGTCCGCGGGCTGACACAGGAGGGTTGGTGCGAGCAGGTCGTCGCGCGCATCGACGAGAGTGGCGCCTGCCGGCTGGCTGACTGGCGCGTGCTGCGTCCGGCCGGACCGCGAGGGCACGAAAAGAACTGGATGCCGCAAGTCAAGCTCGGCATGGTGGAAGGAGCGGCAGACACGCTGCAGTTCATCTGCCTATGCGATCCCACCCGGATCGTCGACGAGCGGGGTGCCACTGTCAGCGAGACCGCTCCCGCGATTGCCGCACAACGGTTCAGGGGCGGAACCCAGCTGATCAAATTTGCCGGCGGGTGGCTCGCCCTGATCCATGAAGTACAGTGGCGGACCGCGGAGAAGCGACATTATTACCTGCACCGGTTCGTCTGGTTCGACGAAGCAAACATCTTGCGAAAGGTAAGCCGTCCGTTCTTCTTCGACAAAAAGGGCGTTGAATTCGCCGCCGGGCTGGCGTGGCACCCGGACGAAAATCGTTTGCTGATTTCCTACAGCGTCGCCGGCAGTGAGTCCTGGATCGCAACCGTCGAAGAGGCGGAGGTGAGGTCGCTGCTGGAGGATGTGGAGAGCCTGCCATCGGGTAAGGCAGATACGCCGTCTGGGTTGACGCTAGCCTCCGTGCATGGCTCTCCGCTGATGGAAACAGGGATCAATCCTTACCGCACCGACGACGGAGCCGTGGGTGATGCAAGCCTGGCGCCGTCGGAACGCAAGAACCTCGGCGCCGGCGGCGTGAAGTCGACCGATGAGATCTTTCATGAGCTGGCGCCGTTTCTGCGCGACGTCGATTCTCCGCTGGAACGACGGGAACGATCGCGCCAGTTCGACGCCCGGATTTCTCGCTTCCTTGGCAACGACGACACTGCACTTCCGCAGATCAACTGCTTCTACCAGGTGATGTCGGACAAGGCCGAGCATCGTACCCTCATTGCCGCCACGACCTCGATGCGGGCAGCAGGCCATCCGGTGCGGGTGTGGAGCTACGCACCCGAGAAGCTCACGTTCCTCGTTCCGCACGGGATCGAAGTCCGCAATGCCGACGATGTCATGCCGCGTGCTTTTTTCGAGCGGATCGTAGCGGGCTCAGAGATCAGGTATTTCAGTGACATTTTCCGTTATGCAGTGCTTTACGAGCATGGCGGGCTTTGGATGGATTCCGACGTCATCCTGCTACGGCCCTTCCCCTTTCGCGGCGATCATTTCTTCAATTTGCAATGGCGCGGATCGCACAAGGGCCACTTCATTTGCGGCAACGTCATCTACGCCAAACCCTACAGCGGCCACCTCAGGGCGCTGTACGAGATGTCGATCTCGCGCTTCCATGATGCCAGCGGCAAGGAGTTCGGCGATATCGGCCCCAAGCTGCTGTCCGACTATATTGCCTCCGATCCAGGAGCCGCGCTGCGGGAATGGGTGTTCAGCCCGATGTTCTTCAACACGATCGACTGGACGGAGATCGACCGGTTCGAGAAGCCGATAGCGGAATTGGCTGACTATCTGAACGACGAGCGGGTGTTCGGCATCCACCTGTGGACGGCACGCAATGAGGCCCGTCCGGGCGGCGAGGGCGCGCCGCTAATTTCGCAGCTGATCAATCCGCTCGACAGCTTTCCAAGCCTCACAAGCCTCGCCGACCGCTTTAACACTGACAAGAACAGGCACACCGGTAACCGACACGCCTATGCCAGGGTTTATGATCGGTTGTTGTCGAGCAGAAGGCTGGCCACGCAACTCCTCTTGGAGATCGGCCAGTCCACCAAGCAGGCGCAAGGCATCCGGACCGAGACGCCTTCGGTCGACCTGTGGCAGAGCTATTTTCCGTTCTGCCGGGTGATCGGCGTCGACCGGACTGATTTTTCGCAGCTCAACAACGAAAGATTCAAGTCGTTCGTCTGCGACCAGTCCAAGCTCGACGATCTGCGCGAGGTTGCCGCGAAATTCGAACCTGGGTCGCTTGACGTGATCATCGACGACGGCAGCCATGCCTCGTTCGACGAGCAGTTGACGCTGCGCGAGTTCTTCCCGCTGCTCGCCGAGGGCGGTTGGTATTTCCTCGAAGACCTCGACTGGCAGCCACCAGGTGAGGACCTTGGCAAGATCACGCTGACGAAGACCCTGCTGCGGGAGATCCAGCAGCACGGCAGCGCGCGCTCGGTCGATCCGCTGGGGGTGAGCGCGCTTGCCGATCAGTTCGCCGAGATCCTGTTCTTCGACAGCCATTATGAGTTGAACCGGGCCAAGCTGATGGGTGGCCTGGTCGCTATCCGCAAGGTCGCGCCGGGCATGTCCGCCGGACGCGGTCTTAAGCCAGCGCGCGTAAAGGAAGGTTGGGTTTGAAGGTCGCTGTCTACACCATCGCGCTGAACGAGGCCGCAAACGCGGAGCGCTGGGCTAATTCGGCCGTCGACGCCGACTATCGCATTGTGGTCGATACCGGCAGCACGGATGACACCGTGGAACGGCTGACCGCTGCCGGCGTTACCGTACACAGGATAGCGGTCCGCCCATGGCGTTTCGACGACGCGCGTAATGCTGCCATGGCCTTGATCCCTCCCGACGTCGATGTGTGCTGCACAATGGACATGGACCGGTTTCTCGAACCCGGCTGGCGGCCAAAGCTTGAGGCGGCTTGGCAGCCCGAGACCACAGCCCTCTTTTGTCAGACGGTGTACAGATCAAGTGTCGATGACCCGACGCCGCTGCGAAGCTGGCCGGCGAAGAATTTTCACCACCGCTGGGGATATCGCTTCAGGCGGCCTGTCCATGAGGCCCTGGTCTTCACCGGAGAAAGGGAAGTCACGGCGAACAGCAACGACATCGTCATGTTCGAGGTGCAGGACCTCGCCAAGCCAACAAGGAGCAGCTACCTGCCGCTGATGGAGGTGGCACACAAGGAAGACCCCGAAGACGCTCAAATCTGCTTCTGGCTCGGACGGGACTTGATGTGGGCCAACCAGCAAGAGCGGGCCGTTTCGCTGCTCGAGCGCTACCTTGAATTGCCAACAAGCAAGTGGGCGGAAGAACGCTCCGAGGCGATGCGTTATATCGCGCGCATGCGGCCGGAGCAGAAATTGTCCTGGCTGGACAAGGCCCGGATGGAAGCGCCGCACCGGCGTGAGATCTGGCTCGACCTGGCCGAGGAGTTCCACAGCAAGGCCGACTGGCTGAATCTGTTCTGGGCCTGCACCAATGGGATCGAGAAGACGCACCGCACCGGCAGCTATCTGGACGAAGCGAACTGCTGGGGTTTTCGATTGTATGATCTCGGTGCGATCGCGTCGTGGCGCCTCAATGTCATGGACCAGGCGGTGGAGTGGGGGCAAAGGGCGCTCGAACTGGATACGGGCAATCAGCGGCTAAAGGACAACCTCGATTTTTTCATTAGACACCGAGACGACTTGCGGGCAGGCGCATGAACAGTCCGTCCTTTAAGCCCGCGCGGCTGTTCACAGCGTTCGGCACCGTCATATATGTCGAGCCCTTTACGGGTGAGTTGCGACACGGCCCTGTCGAGAGCAGCCCGGCGAACGCATTTTTTGAGTCGGGCAACCGTTCGGGAGGTGCAAACCGGCAGGGTCGGCTGATCCATGCCGTCAACGGTTCGGCCGAACCGATCTCCTGCTATTCTGGCACCTGTTTTTCCGTCTCACAGTCGCAGCGCGAAAACCAAGCCGTCGATCCCACGATATTCGAATTGATTCCGCTAGAGCGTGGTTTGCTGGCGCTGAAGTCCGGCGGAGTTTTTTTGTCGGCCATACCTGATGGTCAGATGAGGCTCAGCGCTCCTGTTTGCAGCACGTGGGAGCTATTCGTCGCTTCGGAGAACTGGTGCACTGAGATCGCCGGCTTGGGCGGTGAAATATTGCGCGCCGCTGGGCCGGAATTCGACAGGAGCGGGATCCATGGCTACATTATTCATCCGGTCATAAGGGCGAGAACGAATAGGAATTCTAAAGGACCAAGAGTACTGATATATGGCTATACAAAGTGGTCGCACGGTAGGGTTTACTACGACATAATGCGTAAATTACATGAACTCGGGTTCATTGTAGATATACTTGATTGGCAAATAAATAACATCGATCATGTCGAGTACCTTTCTAAATACTACGATGTATGGATGAGTGCGCTTGATGGAGTGTCCACGTTGGTGGATCGATATCAAGTTCCATACGATCGAATAATTGCTATCTCCCACCATGAATTCGATATACGTATGCTTGTAGAACAGAAGGGAAAAGACGTATTCGAGAAGTTTGCAAATTATGGTGTAGTTAGTGAATCGGTGTATTCAGCCTCGATGATGCTAGGCATACCGAGAATGCCGGAGGTCGCATCGCTCGGTATAGACTATCAGAGCTTCTTTAGTCCTTTGCCAGAACGGCTAACGACAGTTGGCTACGCCACATCAATGTCCGTACAGACGTATGGTGTGGAGTGGAAGCGCGGAGACCTTGCCGAAGCGGCAGCGGAGGAGGCCGGGTTGATATTCAAGGTGGCCGGCTCAACTGCAAACCAGATTTCATTCCACGATATGCCGATATTCTATCAGAGCGTCGATGCAGTTGTAACAAGTTCGGTTAACGAGTCTGGCCCGTTATCGGTTATGGAAGGGGCGGCTGCGGGAAGGCTTGTAATCGGCACATCTGTGGGCCACTTTCCTCTCAAGGCTTATCAAGGAGGCGGCATCATTGCGCCGATCGAGCCCAGCAAATTCAAGGCCTTCACCAGTGCCACTCTGCGCTACTATAAGGAGAATCCCGCTGCCTTTGTGGAAAAGTGCTATATGACGAGGGAAGCTGCGCGAAAGTTCGACTGGCAATACTCGATTGATGAGTGGGTCGATCTGATCGAACGACCAGGATCGGCTGCCAAATCTTCTCGCTTAGCCACTCGAACTTATGTCGACCAAGGGTCAATTAGCCTTGCGCCTGTCGCCTCGCAATCAAGTGGCGGAGCTGAATCACCATTGATTCACTTGATAAACCTGGACCGCAGTATTGCTCGACTTTCTAAATATCAAGAGAATAACCCGCATCTTGTCAGAAATACTTTGAGGGTATCAGCAATTGACGGTGCGTCAGTTGATAGAGGTCAACTAATAAAGGAACGATTGATTACTGAGGACTGTACTTACCTTCCAGGTTCTCTTGGATGCGCTTTGTCTCACATCAACCTATGGAAGTTGGCGGTTTCAGAAAATAAGGTAATCACCATTTTTGAAGATGATGTTCGTTCGTCATTTGACTTTCTTACGGAATCCGCCCGCATTCTCTCGAGCGCACCGGCGGACTGGGACATGATAAAGTGGGGTTTCCTCTTTGATCCGTTGTTCCTGTGGTTAGATTTTAGTTTCTCGAAAGCTAAGCTTGAATTTTACGATCGTCGATACAGCAAGCAAGGGCCCTTGTTCCAGTCTGACAAATCCTCTCGGTCTCTTATTAGGATAGCGCACTCTTTTGGTCTGCAAGCCTACTCACTTACGCCAAGGGGGGCGCAGAAACTTCTTGAAAAATGCCTGCCTTTGAAAAAAAGAACTATTCCATTTCCAGGAACTGGAGTAATCCTTGAGGATACAGGTATCGACTGCGCGATGTGTGCGGCGTATAGCTCGATGCAAGCGTTCATCTGCATGCCGCCGCTTGTCATTGCCGATGATGAACAGCTTTCTGAGCGAGAAGCTGCGGACCGAACTCATTGACTTGATGACTCTCAATAAAACTTTCTCTGAGCGTCACCATTAAGAATTAAGAATATGGAGCAAGCCCTAATGCGTCCGAGATCGCGGCAAATTTTCGCTTTACCGGCTCCGATGAGGCCATGATCCTTTCACGCCGCTTGGTAAAAACCGCGTCAAACTCAATCGCATCGCCGTCAAAATGCTTTATTTCGTTAATCTTTCGTAGAGAAAATCCAAAATCATCAAGAAGTGAAACGATATCACAAAGTAATTTTTGACCTATATATATGGGTGTGACGTGTGTTTCCAATTCAATAGCTAGGCAAGACTCCAGAAGGCGACCGAATC
This sequence comes from Mesorhizobium caraganae, assembly GCF_016836705.1. Classification (GTDB taxonomy): domain Bacteria; phylum Pseudomonadota; class Alphaproteobacteria; order Rhizobiales; family Rhizobiaceae; genus Mesorhizobium; species Mesorhizobium caraganae. Next base: position 77,472 of record NZ_JAFCGY010000017.1, read on the forward strand.
CGATAAGTACTTCGTACTCGAAGCCCTGAACATCAATTTTTACCATGTCCGGTGAGGGCGCGCTCTGGGTTCGGAAAAATTCGTCAAATCGAACACATTCGACCTCTTGAGTGCCGATCGTAGTGAAAAGTCGTCCTATGGAATACCGCTGCAACACCTCTATATTTGGCGCTCTCAGTGATGAGCAGTCCGATGAGGCAGCTATGTGTAATTTTTGAGTGCCGGTGGCATGCGCTAGGGCCTTCTCTATAACTTGGGCGCCAGGTATTCGGCCAAGAGTTTCCCTTATGGCGGCTGCCTCCGACGGTATCGGTTCGAAAACCATCGGCGTAATCCGATCGGCTCTTAGCATCCACTGGATCTGCAGGCCCCCTTGGCCGCCGACATCGACAATCGTGATGCGCTCCTCCGCTGGCACGCTAGACAATTCAGCATTTGCGTCAAAGGTCTCAACCAGAACGCTCATGAGGACAAATTGCTCATGTCCGGTACCAGAATAGACGGGCTTGCAGTTGTTGGAGCAGCCAACTGATAGTGTTGGGTGGAGATTTAGAAAATGTACATCGATGTCAAAGACATCCTTAGAGACATGATCAACCGAGAGACTGATACTTATTCCGTTATCTACAATATTTCCATTAGGAGATATTTCGGCGACGTCAATAGAACCGTAGTGGTGGATGTAGAAATTGGTGGTGCAATTCACGCAAAATTTTACGCGACACTTCACTCTAACAATTCTAAAAAGAAAAGCTGGATCATGCAATCGCAAGAGATGCCAGCTGTGCCGTTCGGTATCTGAGACAACAAGAGCTCCGTCCTCAAGGCGAATGGACATCTCATGCGCCACCTGCCATCTCGAAAGACCATCGCCGCTATAGGTTTGCGAAAAAATAACCTCGCCCACTCCCGATACCTTATCGCCTCCCGAGTCTTCGCCATTGATGAATTAGCATGCTATTTTAAATCTGGGCAGTCGGACATCAGGAATCACAGTGCGACGACGAGATTTCGTTACACTCTTGGCGGGCTCAGCGGTCGGAAGCCTGATTCCTGCAGCATTGATGGATCGGGAGGCCCTCGGGCAAAGCGACGCGGCCATGGCACCATCACCTGCTCCGCCCCTGTCCCTCCTCTCGGCCCCCATCGAACTCGCCGGCGATTGGGGCCACATGCTGCCGCGCGCGGCCGATCAGGTCGTCGAGCGCACGCGGCACGCTTGCCTGGACGGCGTCCGCCTCGTCTCTGACCGCCAACCGACACGGCTGCGCGTCGACGAGCACCCTTCGGGGTCGCCGGCCGTCTGGTTGCATGCAGACGGCACCAGCATGGCGTGGATCATTGTCGACATAGGCGAGCGCGACTGGTCGAAGCTTGCCTACCAGTTCGGGCACGAACTCGGCCACGTCGCGGCCAACAGCTGGCAGGCCGACGCCAAGCCTGCGCCGCCCTGCCAATGGCTCGAGGAAGCGATGGTGGAGGCCTTCTCGCTGCGTGGCCTGGGGCGCCTGGCGACAAGCTGGAAGGAGAATCCGCCATTTGCCGGCGACAACGCCTTCGGCGATGCCATTGCCGAGTATCGTGAGACTATCATCAGGGGCTACGCCGCGCTCGCCGACAGCCAGGGGCTGAGCCGCGACGCCGCCGCCTGGTTCGGCGACCATCGAAGCGAGATCGAAATACCCGGTCTCAATCCGTTTGCTCAAGCAATGTCCCGGACCATCCTGACTGAGTACGAGGCGGCGCCCGACTGCGTCGAGGCGCTGGGCGCACTCAACCGTTGGCCCGGCCGCACAGGTGTACCGATCGCAGAGTATCTGAAGCTATGGGAGGCGAGTTGTGCGGAACTGCAAGCCTCGCCGCGACTGCCGGTCCGGCTGCGCGAACTGTTGCGCATCACGTGACGGCTACGGGCCTGTACGGAACAATGCGGGAGCGTTGGCGATTCTGGTCCACTAAAGGGTCAATAAAATAAACGGCCTTGTCCGATCCTTCGGGCTCATCCGCGCCCCCTCATCCGTAACACCCGCGCTCCACCGCCAGCCGCCGCAGCAACGCCAGCACGGCATCTATCGTCGGGGTCGGCTTGTCCGTCAGCCGGCCAAGTTCCTGGACTGCCGTCACCAGCGCATCGATCTCCATCGACCGGCCGCGCTCGAGATCCTGCAGCATCGAGGTCTTGTGCTCGCCGACATCGCCGGCGCCCTTGATGCGCCGGTCAACCGCTATGGGAAAGCGCACGCCGAGGCTTTCGCCGATCGCCTGCGCCTCCAGCATCATGGTGCGGGCAAGCATGCGGGTGCTCTCGTCGGCAACGATCGCGGCCAGCGTGCTGCCGGTCAGCGCCGAGATCGGGTTGAAGGAGAGGTTGCCCCACAGCTTCACCCAGATCTCGCTGCGGATGTCGTCACGGACCGGTACCTGCAAGCCGGCCTTGACCATTTCCTCGGCTAGAAGCGTGACCCGTTCGCTGCGCTCGCCAGAGGGTTCGCCGAGCGAGAAACGCTTGCCGTCGACATGGTGGATGAGGCCTGGCGCATCGACTTCGACCGCAGGATAGACGACCGAGCCGATGACGCGCTGCGGCCCGATCCGCTGCCAGATGGCGCCGCCACGATCGACCGCGTTCAGCCGGGTGCCTTCGAGCGGCCCGCCGACGCCGTGGAAATACCACCACGGCACGCCGTTCTGCATGGTGACGACGGCGGTGTGGTCTCCCAGCAGCGGTGCGATCTGGTCAAGGGCCAGGGTGAGAGAATGGGCCTTCAGCGCCAGCACGACATAATCCTGCACGCCAAGCACCTCGGCCGTGGCGGCGGCCCGGACGGGGACCGAAATGTCCTGGCCATGCTCGATCAGGCGCAGGCCGTTTGCCTTGATCGCTTCCAGATGCGCGCCGCGCGCGACGATCGAAAGATCGATCCGCCCGGCCATGGCAAGCTTGGCCGCGAGATAGCCGCCGATCGCACCGGCGCCGAAGACGGTGACCTTCATCGTCAAAGTCCGAGTTTGGCGGCAAGGCCGATACGCTGCAATTTGCCCGTCGCGCCCTTGGGGATCTCGTCCAGGATCAGGATCTTGCGCGGCACCTTGAAGTCGGCAAGCCGCGTTGCGGCATAGCTGCGAATGTCGCCCTCGGTGGCACTGATACCTTCGCGCAGCACTACTGCCGCCGCCACCTCCTCGCCAAGCTTGTCATGCGGCATGGCGAAAGTGACGACCTGCGCCACCGCCGGATGATCCATCAGCACGTCGTCGACCTCGAGCGGCGAGATCTTTTCGCCGCCGCGGTTGATGATCTCCTTGAGCCGTCCGGTGACGCGCAGATAGAAGTCCTCGTCGAGCACGCCCTGGTCGCCGGTATGGAACCAGCCATGGGCGAAGGCGCTGGCGTTGGCATCCGGGTTCTTCTCGTAGCCATTCGTCACATTGGGGCCGCGAATGACGATCTCGCCGGTTTCGCCGGGTTCGAGCAGCCGCCCGTCGGGCGCCATGACAGCCACTTCCGGCCCAGCCGCAGCGCCGACGCTGCCCGGTTTGCGTTGGCCCGGCGGCAGTCGGTTCGAGGCCATCTGGTGCGCCGCCTCGGTCATCCCATAGGATTCGATCACCGGGCAGCCGAAGGTCGCCTCCAGTTCGGCCATCACCTGCGCCGGCAGCGATGCCGAGGACGAGCGGATGAAGCGCAGACGCGCTGCCGACAGTGCCTCGGTGTTGCGCGGCGCCCTAGGCAGGATCGCCTGATGCATGGTCGGCACTGCGGTGTACCAGCTTGGTTGCGCCTCGCTCAGCCACTGGAAGAAGCGCAGCGCGTTGAAGCCGGGCGTGCAATAGATGCTGCCGCCTGTTGCCAGCGACGACAGCACGGCCGCGATCAGGCCGTGGATGTGGAACAGCGGCATGATGTTGAGGCAGCGGTCATCGGCTGTCAGGCCTAGCGTGGCGCCGATATGGGCGGCCGAGGCCGCGATGTTGGCATGGCTGAGCGGCACCAGTTTTGGACGCGATGTCGTGCCGGAGGTGTGCAGCAAAAGTGCGATGTCGCCGTCTTGCGCCATATCGGGAACGGCCTGCGGTCCGATCGCCTCGCCCTCGATCATAAAACTTCCGGCCGGTGCGTCAGGCTGCGCGACCAGCCGGAGCACGCCAATACCAAGGCGTTCGGCCACCGTCACCGCGGGGCTGGTGTCGCCCTCCGCAATGAGGATCGCCTTGGCGCCGATGTCGGTCAGGTAGAAATCAAGCTCATCAGCCCGGTAGGCTGGATTGAGCGGCGCTGTCGAGGCAGTGGCCGCCACGGCGACAAAAGCGGTGGCCATCTCGGGCCCGTTCGGCAGCACGATCGCGACCCTGTCGCCCCGGCCGATGCCGCGCTCATGCAGCTGTTTTGCCGTGGCGGCGATCAGACCACGCAATCCGCCATGGCTGAGCGTCGCCCTGTCGGGTGCCAGGATCGCCGGAGCGTCATCAGCGCCGGCGGCCAGACGGCGGGAGAGCCCAAGGGAATTTTCGCTACTGGCCATGATCACCGACTATCCTTCCAACCTGTCGAAATCCAGCCGCGACACGCCATTGTGACGTCATGGCAAAACCCGACCCTATCAATATCCAAGCGCCATCCCGTCCTTGCGCGGATCGGAGGCGCCGGTCAGCGTTCCCTTTTCCCAGTCGATCAGCACCACTTGCCCGCCGCCAAGAGGATGACGCGGCTCGGCTATGCGATGGCCACGCTTGCGCAGCCCTTCGATCGCCTCGGTGGGAATGCCGCGTTCGGCCTCCACAGTATCATCATTGTAGAACACCCGCGGCGCATCCAGCGCCTGCTGCGGATCCATGCCGAAATCGATCATGTAGGTGAGCAGATGGACATGACCGAACGGCTGGTAGCCGCCGCCCATGACGCCGAACGGCATCACCACGCGGCCGTTCCTCGTCGCCATGCCCGGCATGATCGTGTGCATCGGCCGCTTGCCGGGCGCGATCGCGTTCGGGTGGGTCGGGTCGAGGCGGAAGCTCGAGCCGCGGTTCTGCAGCACGACACCGCTCTTCGGACCGACGACGCCGCTGCCGAAGGAATAGTAGGTCGAGTTGATGAAGGAGACTGCGTTACGGTCACGGTCGACGATGGAGATGTAGACCGTGTCGCTGCCGGGCAGTTCCAGGCGCGGCAGATGCGTCATGGCGCGGTCGCGGTCGATGCCGGCGCGCAGCCGGTCCGCGTAGGCGCCGGACAGAAGCTGTTTTACCGGCACCGGGACATGGTCCTGGTCGCCGACATAGCGGTCGCGGTCCTGATAGGCCAGGCGCCCGGCCTCGATCTCCAGATGCAGGCGCTCGGCGCCATTGGGGTCGAGGCCGCCAAGCTTGAAGCCGGACAGCACGTTCAGCATCAAAAGCGCTGTCAGCCCCTGATTGTTCGGCGGCATCTGGTGGATGTCGTAGCCGCCATAGGTGGTGCTGACCGGCGCCACGTAGTCGCCCTTGGTCGCGGCGAAATCCTCTTGGCTATGCAGCCCACCCAGTTCATTGAGTCGGCGCACCATGTCGTCGGCGACCGCACCTTCGTAGAAACCGGCGCGGCCGTGCTTGGCGATCACCCGCAAGGTGGCAGCGAGTTCCGGCTGGCGGTGGACATCGCCGGCCTTCGGCGCCGTGCCGCCCGGCAGGAAGATGCGCGCGGCATGCTCGTCGGCCGACAGGTCGGTCTCCGGATCGGCCCAGTCGAAGGCGACGCGGTCATGCACGACATAGCCATTCTCGGCATAGTGGATGGCGGGCGCCAGCACCTCGGCGAGGCTCTTGCGGCCATGATCCTCCAACAGCCGGCTCCAGGCGTCGACGGCGCCCGGCACGGTCACCGCATGCGGTCCTTGTTTCGGAAGCTCGCTGTAGCCCTTGTCCAGGTACCAGTCGACCGTGGCCTTGGCAGGAGCCCGGCCCGAACCGTTGAAGGCCAGCACATTGCCTTGCCCCGCCGGGCTGTAGAGCACGAAACAATCGCCGCCGATGCCGGTCGACTGCGGTTCGACAACGCCCTGCACGGCGGCGGCGCAGACCGCGGCATCCATGGCATTGCCGCCGGAGCGCAGCATCTCGATTGCCGCAAGGGTTGCAAGCGGATGCGACGTCGCCGCAACCGCTTCGGTGGCACGAACCGGCGAGCGGCCGGGGAATTGGAAATCACGCATTCTGTCTTTGTATCCCTTGGTCTGATGGAAGCGACGTTGCCGCCATGGCGTAACACGACACGGCAACGGATCGCTTCGGTTTCTCGACACTGCGCATTTTGCCAATTCTCCTCGTTACGCCAGACGCGTATCAGGCTCGGACCCGATAAGGCGTGAGCCACGTTTCCAGTGCGTTCAGTGCCGAGATGATCGTGAAGTTGATGGTGAGATAGATCGCGCCAGCGGCCACGAAGACCTCGACGGCCCGATAGGTCTGCGAAATGAGGCCCTGCGCGATGCCGGTGACCTCCATCAGCGTGATGATCGATGCAAGCGACGTCCCCTTGATCATGAGGATGATCTCGTTGCTGTAGCTCGGGATGGCTTGGCGTAGCGCCAGGGGCAGAACGACGAGGCGCAATGTCAGGAAGCGTGACATGCCGAGGGCGGAGGCTGCCTCGATCAGGCCGCGCGGCACAGCCTGTATCGCTCCTCGCAGGATCTCGCTGCCATAGGCCGCGGTATTGAGGCTGAGCGCGATGATGGCGCACCAGTACGGCTCGCGGAACAGCCACCAGAGCCCGGCCGCCTGGAGTGACGGACGAAACTGGCCGAGGCCGTAATAGATGAGGAAGATCTGAACGAGCAGCGGCGTGCCGCGAAAGACCGCCACGAAGGAGCGTATGGGCCGGACCAGCATCCAGTGGTTCCCCTGCCGGGCCAGTGCGAGCAGCAGGGCCAAGACGAAGCCGATGGCGATCGACGAGCCGGCAAGCTGCAACGTCAATGGCAAGCCTGAGAGAAGGGTGGGAATGATCTCAACAAAGAAGGCGAAATCGATCATGCGTGGACTATGCCTCGCCACGCCCGAGCCTCGCCGTAGCGGAAGACCGAACCGGTCACGGCAGCGATGAGGAAGTAAAGCGTACCGGCAGCTATATAAAAGACGAAGGGCTCCCGCATCGATCCAGCGCCGATCTGAGCTTGCCGCATCAATTCGACCAAGCCGATCACGGAGATCAAGGCCGAATCCTTGAGCACGAGCTGCCAAACATTGCCGAGTCCCGGCAGGGCGTGCCGCATCAGTTGCGGCACGATGACGAGGCGCAGGGATTGGAAGCGGGACAGGCCGAGCGCCTTGCAAGCCTCAAACTGGCCGAGATCGACGGCGAGATACGCGCCGCGATAGACTTCGGCCTGATAAGCGCCCGAAATGATGCCGATCGCCAAGACGCCCGTCGCAAATGCCGGCAGTCCGATAAAGCCGGCGCCGCCGAAGAATTTACCGAGTTGCGTCAGCGCAATGCTGCCGCCGTAATACAGCAGGTAGATCGTCAGCAGATCGGGTACACCCCGAAACACCGTGCCATAGCCCTTGGCGAGCCATGACGGGAGAGCTCTCGTCGAGAGCCGGCCTCCTGCTGCCACTGCGCCGAAGACGGCGCCGAGCAGGAAGCCGAGGACGGAAAGCGCAAACGTCACGCCCGCCGCCAGCAACAAGGCGCCGCCCCAGCCGCCCTTGCCCAGGGAAAGAATATGCAATGTATCCATCATGTGAACCGAAGCTTCAGCGTGCCGCCCGGCGAGTCGATCAATGCCGATCCGCCGGACGGGTCCGCCAGCGCCTACTTGACCGGCGTCACATCCGTCTTCACCCATTTTTCCGAGATGCGTTTGATGGTGCCGTCAGCGATCGCGGCGCTGATCGCGTCGTTCAGCATCTCCTTGAGCTTGGTGTCTTCCTTGCGCAGTCCCGCACCCGTTCCGGCGCCGAACAGGCCGCCGACAAATCCCGGACCTGCAAGCGTGAAGCCGGAGAATTCAGGTTTTGCCAGCGTCGCGGCAAGTGCTGTCTTCTGAGCGAATATTGCATCGATGCGGCCCGCCGCCAAATCGAGATCATGCTGCTCGGTTGTCTTGTATTCGCGGATTTCCACCGTGTCGCCGAAGTATTTCTTCAGGAATTCGAGCATGGTCGTCGCCGCCTGGACGCCGACCACCTTGCCCTTCAGCAGCGGCTTCAACTTGTCGATCGCGGCCTTGGACGCGGCTTCGTCATCCAGTTTGAATTTTTCAGTCGAAACACCGAGTTTGCCGAGCTCGCTATCCTTGGCGACCGCAAACCCGCCCGGATCGATCGCATAAGGTTGCGTGAAGTCGATGGTCTCGAGGCGCTTCGCCGTGATGAACATGCCGGCCATGATCACATCGAACTTACCGACCTTCAACGATGGAATAAGACCGTCCCAGTCCTGGGCGATGATGGTGCATTTGATCTTCATCCGCGCGCAAAGATCATTGGCGAGTTCGATCTCCAGTCCGTCGAGCTTGCCGTCTGCGTTGGTGAAGTTCCACGGAGCGTAGGCGCCCTCCGTGGCGATGGTTATGGCCTTGGGCGCGTCCTCTGCCAATGCGGTGTGCATGAAGCCGAGCATGCTGAGTGCGGCCGCAACTGCGGCCAAACGACAAACTTTCATGTGGTTCCCCTTTTTTGATAGGCTGATCGATCTGTTCCTACGTCCGGCCGCATTGCCGGTTCGAGGCCATTCTTGTCCGGCCGGCGTTCGTCACCGGCTCGGACTCACGAACTCGGCCAGCATCGGTGCCGTGCCGAGAATATGATCTTGCATCACCTGTTCCGCATGCCGTTCGTCGCCGGAACGCAGGGCCGCGATCACAGCGGCATGCTCCTCGCGCGCAGAATGCGGCTTGTCACACTCGTCGAACCAGATGCGCATGTAGGGCTCTATCACCACATGCAGCGCCGATATCTGGTGGATAAGCTTGGGCCTCCGGCTTAGCGCACAGATGCGGCCATGGAATTCCTGATGGCGGACCACCCAGTCGCTGCTGCCGCTCTGGCCCGCGCGTTCCATGCGATCGAGCAGGCGCTCGAACTCTTCGATTTCCTCCTCATCGATCCGCGGCATCGCCAGCCTGACGGCGAGTCCCTCCAGAACGGAACGTATCTCGAAGATCTCGTACAGCTCATCAACCGTGAGTCCGGCGACGACACATCCCCGATTGGGGCGCAGAACCACAAGCCCGTCCGAAGCCAGGCGCCGAAAGGCTTCCCGCACCGGCATGCGGCTCATGCCGATCTCGGCCGCAATCTCCTCGGGAATAAGCCGGTCGCCCGGTTTGAAGCGACCGAGGCGAAGGGCCCGCTGAACATGCCTGTACGCCTCCTCCTCTGCAGTGGCGGACGTGGGTGGCTCTACGGAAAAGGCTGCTGGCACTCGGCACCCCGGAAAGTATTTTTGTATCCACGTATCATAAAATCCGGATTTGGTGCGGCGTCAATACCCGATAATGACGACGCTCTTAAGCGGAGTCTGGTCGGCAGTGCACCTATCCGGACGCGCCTGGGGGGCTCGTTGGCAGTATTGGGATGCGGTCGATTTGCTGGCGTGCAGTGCCGACCGGATGATGCATCGTTCGCGGACGTCTCCTCTAATTGCCATCCGATGCATTTGGTGCAATCTGCTTTCATGAAGATATCGGGGTCCGATCTCCATCTTTTTCGTGTTTTTGAAAGCGTAGCCCGCAATGGCGGCATGTCTGCGGCGCAGATGGAACTGTCGCTTAGCCAACCTACGGTCTCCAACCATCTCACCGCGCTTGAACAGCGGCTCGGGGTGAAATTGTGTGAACGAGGGCGTCGCGGGTTTTCGCTCACGGAGGAGGGGCGCCGGGTTTACGAAATCAGCACGGAAATCGCCGGGATGCTGGACGCCAACTCGGCCCGGCTTTCGTGCCTCAGAAGCGCTTTGGCGGGAAAGGTCGGCGTCGGTATTGTCGACTGCATGGCGACAGACCAAAATTTACGGATTTCTGACGCAATTGCCGAGCTTTCCGCAACCGCACCAGAAATCGAGTTAAATCTCAAGATCATGCGACCCAACGATATAACAAAGGCGGTGGCCGAAAACGACATAGACATTGGAATTGGTGGTTCTGACATCAAAGTCGCAAGCGTGAAATACCAAATCATCTACCGAGAAGAGCATGCGGTGTTTTGCGGATCGACGCATCCGTTGTTTCACCGAAAAGACGAGACGATTACGAGTGCGGAATGCTACGGCCATCCCTGGGTGCACAGAGGTTATTGGTATGGTATTCGGCGCAACCGCTTCGACAACTCATCCGCAAACCGCGTAACCTTTGACATTGAGGCGCAGCTTTTGATGGTTCTGTCAGGCGCCTACCTCGGGGTCCTGCCGCTACACTTTGCGAGCTTGTTCGAACAGCAGGGGCGTCTGCGCCGACTTCCCATTGCCGATGAGGCCTATTTCGCCGACATCGAGGTCGCCACGCGCGCAGGCGAACAGGCTGCCAACGTCGCCTATGTCCGCGACACGATCGTCAAGGCACACCGGATGCATTTGTAAAAACCAATGTATCGGTTCTCTGAATGATATTCTTCCCACGCCAGCAGAGGTCTAGCGTCTAGCACGGCTGGCGATGCGCAGGGCAAAAATGCCATCTGCGGACTTCCCTGCCAAATGTGCAGCAGCGATTCGGCCGCCGCGTCGAGCGTTTTGATCTTTGGCTTCAGGGTATGGAATGAGCACAGACGCTCTGCTGCTTCGCAACCTTCCCAGTTTTTCGCTGGAAGCGACAAGGCGCGTCGTCGCGACCCGCTACGGGCTCGAGGGGACATACGGGCAACTGGCTTCCGAGCGCGATCTATCCTGGCGGATCGGGCGCACCGATGGTCGCGACGTCGTCGTCAAGATATCGAATGTAAGTGAGCCTGAAGGCGTCGTGGATATGCAGGTCAAAGCCCTGAACCATATCTTCGAGCGCGATCCGGACCTTCCGCTACCTCGTGTTGTTCCCTCCCTCGCGGGCGCCGCCTATGAATGGATCGAGGACGAGCGCGGCTCCCGGCATATGGTGCGTGTGCTTACTTTCCTTCCTGGGAAGGTCATGGAGCAGGTTGAGGAAGCGTTTTCCGCCGGCACCCGGTTCAACATAGGTGCAATGGTAGGACGGCTTGCCTACGCGCTGCGCGATTTTTTTCATCCATACGCGGACAGCAATGTGCACCTCTGGGACATTTCACGTGCCCTGGCTTTGCGCCCACAAACAGCAAAGATCTCCGATGCCGGGCTTCGGCAATTGTGCAACGAAATCTTCGAGCGCGCCGAACGCTTTACCCTTCCCCAATTGTCGAAGACGCGGCGGCAAGTCGTGCATCAGGATTCGCATGGCGGCAACATCCTGGTCGATCCCCGGAATAGTACCTTGCCGGTGGGTATCATCGACTTCGGCGATATGGGCTATAATTCGATTGTCGCAGACATTGTCACTGCCTCCGAGACATTCTCAAAACATGATGATGATCCGATCGCCTACCTTTGCGACGTGACATCAGGCTTCGATTCAACATACCCACTCGAAGAAAATGAGATTGATCTCATCTTCGATGCGATGCTCCTGCGTCTCGCGATGGCCACTGTCATCGTGGAAGCGAGAGAAGCCACGGATGAATCTGGCATCCGCCATATCGAAGACGCCAGCCACTACCCTCGAATGATGGAGTTGCTGAGCCGTCAAGGTCGCGCACAGGCGGTCCGGCGGCTTCGTCAGGCATGCCGGTTTCCGGTGTATGGCGCTACGAGCAACGATCGCGAGCGTCTCGCAGATGACTATGACGCGCTCAGGCGTGAGCGCGAAGCTCACCTGGGACCGATATGGCATTTCTACGACAAGCCATTGCACATCACCCGCGCCCGCGGAGCTTGGATGTATGCCGCCGATGGCACCGCCTATCTGGATGTCTACAACAACGTCCCCCAGATCGGTCATTGTCATCCGCACGTGGCGAAAGCGATCTACCGCCAGGCCAGCGCGCTGAACACCAATACCCGGTATATGTGCGACGTGGCTGCCGAGTACGCGGCGCGCCTGACCGCCGACCTGCCTGATCACCTCGACACCTGCATCTTCGTCAATTCGGGCAGCGAAGCCAACGACCTGGCGATGCAGATAGCCATGTCGCTCAGCAGGCAGGACGGGGGTCTGATAATTGACCAAGCTTACCATGGATGCACGGAACTGACGACGGCCCTCTCCAATGAAAGCTGGCGTCATCTTCCCGCCGACGAGCACCCCAGACGCATTGAGACCCTGACGGCCCCGGATATGTATAAGGGGCCATTTTCCCGCCACCCCCAAGCGGCAGAGAAATATGCCGCCGACGCCGACAGGGCGATAGCCGCCTTGCGCGAAAGAGGCCACAGGCCGGCGGCATTCATGGTCGACACTGCCCTATGTTCGAGCGGGGTGCTGCGGGCGCCTGAAAACTACTTCAATCTTGTCGCGGAAAAGGTTCGATCAGCGGGCGGGTTCGTCATTGCGGATGAGGTGCAGGCCGGTTGCGGCCGCATGGGAACTTTTTGGGGTTTCCGAGCAAACGGGCTCAAGGACGAAAACATCGATTTCATAACAATGGGCAAGCCGGTTGGAAATGGCCACCCTCTTGGCGTCGTCATTCTCAGCTCGGATTTGATGAAGCGGTTCCTCAATGGCACCTACCCGCTGTTGTTCAGCACGTTCGGCGGCAACACCGTCGCATGTGCGGCCGGTATGGCTGTGCTGGACGTGCTGGAGCGGGAAGACCTGATCAAGCGGGCCGCAGTCATCGGGGAATATCTGCGCCAGGAACTTGGGCGTCTAGCCGAACAGCACCCGGCAATCGGCGACGTACGCGGGCTTGGAATGATGACTGGCGTGGAATTGGTGACTGATCGCCTGACGAAGGAACCGGCCATCACACTGACCGAGCGACTCATTGACGACATGCTTGCTCGCAACATTCTCATCGGGAAAGGCACGCCCAACACGCTCAAGCTACGCCCCCCGCTGATTTGGTCGCGCGAAGAAGTCGACATCTTTGTCAGCGCTTTCGATGACAGCTTGGGAAGGCACCAATGAGGTCGCCAATGCATTTGCTGGAGAACGGGTGACCGGCTGGCCTCCAGACAATTGGAGGGGAGGGCAACGCCACTCTCCTTGCCTTCGAGAATGGAACAACGGCCTGCCACCAGAATGGGGGGCGCCACAACAGGAGAACCTGAATGAAGAAGGAGCTACTCGGACTGGCTGTCACGATGACGGCCGTCCTGTTTTCCGCAGGCGTCTCGTTGGCGGAGGACAAGGTCGTCAACGTCTACAACTGGTCCGACTATATCGACAATTCCATCCTTGACGATTTCACCAAGGAGACCGGCATCAAGGTCGTCTACGACACCTTCGATTCGAACGAAATTCTTGAAACCAAGCTGCTTGCCGGCGGCTCCGGCTATGACGTGGTTGTCACGACCGGACCGTTCCTCGCCCGCCAGATTCAGGCCGGCGTGTTCCAGAAGCTCGACAAGTCCAAGCTGCCGAACCTCAACAACATGTGGCCCGACGTGATGGCTCGCCTGGCCAAGTATGACCCGGGCAACGAATATGCCGTCAACTATATGTGGGGCACCACCGGCATCGGCTATAATGTCGACAAGGTGAAGGCAGCGCTCGGCGACGTGCAGATCGACAGCTGGGACGTGCTCTTCAAGCCGGAGAATGCGGCCAAACTAAAGAGCTGCGGCATCAATATTGTCGATGCGCCCGAGGAGACAGTAGCCATTGCCATGAACTATCTCGGCAAGGACGGCGACACCAAGAAGAAAGAGGATCTCGAAGCCGGCGGTGACATCTACACGAAAATCCGGCCCTATGTCCGTACCTTCAACTCCTCTTCCTACATCAACGATCTGGCCAATGGCGACAAATGCATCAGCATCGGCTGGTCGGGTGACGTGCTGCAGGCCAAGAACCGCGCCAAAGAAGCCAACAATGGAGTTAATGTTGAATACTTAATCCCTAAGGAAGGCACCTATATGTGGTTCGATAATCTGGCGATCCCTGCCGACGCCAAGCATGTGGATGAGGCGCACGCCTTCATCAACTATTTGATGCGGCCGGAAGTCATTGCCAAGGCAACCAACTATGTCCAAACAGCCAACGGCAATCTCGCCTCGCAGAAGTTCATCGACGAAGCGGTGTTGAAGAACACGTCGGTTTACCCGACGGAGGAGACGCTCAAGAAGCTTTTCACGATTTCTCCCTACGGGTCCAAGGAGCAGCGCGTACTCAACCGCCTCTGGACCCAGATCAAGACGGGCAGCTAGAGAAACATGGATGGGGCGGCCACCGTCCCATTTTTTTCGAGTGGCGCCTCGGATGAAGGTCTGCCGCCGAGTGCTAGCCATGCGACAGAAAAATGGCAGAGCGGACAAGGCCAAATATCTTGGGCCGGTAAGATAGATTTAAACCCTGCGCGGACCGAATGCAGAGCCATTCATGTTAATCGCCGACTTTGCTCCTATTTCAACTTTGGAGGGACAATGGCGTTCCCGGATCTGATCCAGCCCGAACTGGGCGCGTATGTCAGCAGTGTCACCATGCCGGGGGACTTTAGCCGGTTCTGGATGTCGACCATCGCCGAGGCCCGCCAGGCCGGCGGCGAGGTCGGTATCGTGCAGGGCGGCTGCCCCTCGTGGTGCAGTATATAGGCTATGGCGGCGGCCGCGGCTTGGCGCATGAGCAACTGCATTGGGCGGCGTCAGGTTTTGCCTATTTCCGAATGGATACACGTGGACAGGGAAGCGACTGGAGCGTCGGTGGGACCGCGGATCCGGTCGGCTCGACCTCGTCCATTCCCGGCTTTATGACGCGCGGCGTGCTGGACAAGAGTGACTACTACTACCGGCGCCTGTTCACCGATGGTGTGCGAGCGATAGACGCTCTCATAGGGCTGGACTTCGTCGATCCCGAACGCATCGCGGTTTGCGGCGACAGTCAGGGTGGTGGTATTTCGCTCGCGGTTGGCGGCCTCGACCCTCGCGTCAAGGCCGTAATGCCTGACGTGCCATTTCTATGCGACTTTCCGCGCGCTGTGCAGACTGCCGTGCGCGATCCCTATTTGGAAATCGTTCGTTTTCTGGCGCAGCATCGCGAAAAGAAGGCGAAAGTTTTTGAAACGCTCAGCTATTTCGATTGCGTCAACTTCGCCCGGCAGTCCAAGGCGACAGCGCTGTTTTCGGTGGCCCTGATGGACGAAGTCTGCCCGCCCTCTACAGTCTATGGCGCGTTCAATGCCTGCGGGGGGGAAAAGGTCATCGTAGAATACGAATTCAACAACCATGAAGGCGGGCAAGGCTGCCAGGAGCGCGAACAGATGGCGTGGCTCGGCGCGCTGTTTGGTGTCGACTGAGTGAGCGGCCCAGCACTGGGCGTTTCACCTTCACAGGGCGCCTCTCCTTGTCTGGGAGACCGAGCTCCAACCGGTTATCAGCCGCCATCTTGCTCCACGCACTTCCATCCCTGCAAGCAGCACCCCGGCATGCGATGTTTCGGCAGCCAGGGTGGCCGCACTCAGGTGATTTGAAGCCTTTGCCGAACTTGGCGCCGGCGAACGACTTCGCAACGAAGGCGGAGGACGGGAGGCCTTCCAGCTCCTCAAGGAGAACTCCAAAATAAAGCTTTAGCGGCCTTCGCTGCCACTTGTCGCGGGGGCCACCAGCCGAGCTCATCCAAAGCCGACTTCGTGGCGGCAAGCAGGGTTGCCTCGATGTCTTCGCTGGGCTTGTTTGCACCCATTGGGGAGGTCGACATGAAGTCGGCGCCGGGAACCTGTCAGGGCTTCACGAACCGATAGGCGAAACGATCGGTCTGGCCCTTGATCGAGGGATCGAACACCTTGATCGAGTGCGGGTCGTCCCTGTTCGCGAGTATGATGCTTTTCGCATGCAGTACGAAGCCGGCCGCCTCGACCTCCTCGCGAACAGAGGCAGGGTCGATCCGATGCAGCGCCTGGGTGTCGCTCGTGCCCGACCCAGGGGCGGCGGCGTGGTCGACGATGACGTAGGACCCACTGGGCTTCAGCCGCTCGTAGACGGCTCGATTGAAGTCGGTCGCCGTCGCACCCTTCTTCTGGATTAGGGCGGTGTGAAGATCGTGGTAAAACAGGTGCAGCCACAGCACATCTGCTGGCTGCGTGACCTCCGGCATCGCCACGAGATCCGCCGAGACGGCTTCGACGTTCTCTCGGCCCGGCTCCTTCGCGAGTGTCCGCATGCGGCCAACCGGATCGTTCTTGAAGTCGGCGACTTCGGCCGGCACGAAGCTGTAGACCCGCCCCTCTGGTCCGACGATGTCGGAGAAGAGGCGCGTCCAGTCGCCGTCGCCCGGGTAGACGTCAATGACGGTGGAGCCCGCATCTACACGTGCGAACCGGATCAACTCGGATAGTTTAGATTGGTCGTACATCGGAATCTCCTTTAGGTTGAGCATTCGACTGGCTGCGGCGTGCGAGGGGGCAATCTACGGCTGGTCCACCGTCTACCCCGACTCGATGTCCGCACGTGGCCAGCGCTAAGCCGGCCCGGACGCGTCCATCTGCGAGGCCCGGGCCAGTGCCTGCGTATCGACGTATTCACGGATGTTGGTCAGTCTACCGTCCCGGACTGTGATGGCGAAGATCCAGTCGTCCTCGAACGTCTTGTTCGTGGCTTTGATCTTTCCCCTCGCGAAGCCGAGGACGAGGACCCGGTCTCCTTGCGCCACGATCTCCCGGGGTTCCGTGGATGTTTCTATCGACTTGGATGCCGTTTCAAGCAAATCCGCCAGCCCGGCGTGGCCGTGGCGCGTTCCGGCCAACGGCCAGTCTTTGCCGGGGATGATCCACTCGATGTCTTCGGCGACCAGCGCCAGCATAGCCTCCCTGTCGCCGCGGCCGATCGCGGCGAAGAAGTCCTTCACCGTCTGGATGTTCTTCTCAATACTCATGGGAATTTCTCCATTTCGCACGGATCGCATCGCGCTCGATCCGATCCGTGCATCGCAGCTCTGCTGGTGGGCACGTCGTGTTCATCAGTCGAACTTGACCAAGTCCTTGAAGATCAGTTGACCCCAGCTATTTCCGCGCGCCTGGACCAGCAATCCGCCTTCCGAAAGCCCGCCAAGTTTGATCGGCGCGAAACCGAGCTTTTCCGCAAGCACACCAATCTCCGCCGCGGCGTCGTCATCGTCGCTCGCCAGGAACACAACCCTCCTGCCACCATGCACGGCCGGATCCTGGTCAAGGACGGCAGCGACCAGATGGTTGAAGCCCTTGACCAGTTTTGCACCAGAGAATGCCTGTGCAACGAACTTGGTAGAAGGCTGTTCCCCCAGTTTTTCAGGAGGCACTCCGTAGGCATTGGTCACATCGACGATGGTCTTCCCCTGCCAGGTGGCGAGCGCCTTTGCGACCCCTGGGTGCGCTTCGAAACGGACCGCCAAAAAGATGATGTCCGCCTTGACCGCTTCCGCCAGTGTTTTGGGGATGACCGTGGGTCCGATCGCGGCCGCGTCGGATGCAAAGCTTTCCGGGTCGCGCGTGGTTGCCACGGACACTTCGATGTCCTTGCGTGCAAACGCCTTTGCCAGGGCCTTGCCGATATTGCCGAAGCCGATAATCGCAAAGCTCATAATGTTTCTCCCATTTTGTGTTGGAACTAACGTTTGAGAAGCGGGGTCACTACTGGCGGGGCTGAAGGGCCAGCCACGGGACCGCGCCGGGGTCAGACCTGCGCCATGCCGCCATCAACGGCGAGATCCACACCGGTGATGTAAGAACTATCATCGGAGGCGAGGAACGTGACAGCAGCCGCGATTTCCTCTGGTTTGCCCCTGCGACCCATTGGGATCTGTGAAGCAAACTGGGCGACCGCTTGCTCGGCTTGCTCAGGGGTAAGGCCCGTTGTTGTCTCCAACGCGGGGGTCTCGATTGCTCCGGGGCTCATCGTATTCACTCGGATTTTGCGGTCTTTCAGCTCTAGAGTCCAAGCGCGCGAGAAGTTGCGCACTGCCGCCTTACTCGCGGCGTATGTGCTAAACCCCGGCAACCCCAACACGTTCGAAACCGAAGAATTCAGAATAATCGAACCGCCGTCTTTGAAGAGGGGAAGGGCCTTCTGCACCGTGAAGAACAGCCCCTTCACGTTCACGTCGAAGGTCTGATCGAAGTGGGCCTCAGTAGCTGCTGCGAGCGGTGCGATTGTCCCCGCGCCAGCGTTCGCGAAGAGAACGTCGATGTGACCATGTTTCTCTTTCACGATGGCATAGAGCCGATCCAGATCTTCCAAGCGTGACACGTCGCCCGCGACCGTCGTAATATTACTCTTGATGAAGGCTGCGGCCTCCTTCAGCTCTTTCTCTCGTCGCCCAGTGATTACGACGTGTGCACCTTCTTCTACAAAGCGCTTGGCCGTCGCCAAGCCAATTCCGCTGCTTCCGCCTGTGATGACTGCAACCTTACCTTCGAGTTTTTTCATAATTTTCACCTTTGGTCGTGTGTTTTGGTTTTTCGTAAAGTTTGAGAAGCGTGGTCCCGCATCGGGTCAGAGTTGTGCCAGGCCGCCGTCGACGGCGACTTCGCTGGCGGTCATGAAGCTGCTGTCCGACGATGCGAGAAAGGCGGCCACGGCGCCGATCTCCGCCGGATCGGCCATGCGCTGGAGCGGAGTCATCGCGCCGTAGGCCTTCTGGCCTTCCTCGCCCAGCGCCTCCTTCGCGAGTTCGGTCGCCGTCGCTCCGGGCGACAGCACGTTGACCCGGATGCCGGTGCCCTTCAGGTCTTCCGCCCAGGTCCGCGCGAGGTTGCGCACTGCCGCCTTGCTCGCGCTGTAGGCAGTGAACCCCGGAGCACCCGTGGTGCCGGCGCTCGACCCGGTCAGAATGATCGAGCCGCCCGGGCCCATCAGCGGCAACGCCTTCTGGACCGTGAAGATCGTACCCTTCACATTGGTGTCGAAGGTTTCGTCAATGTGCTCGGCGGTGATCTGGCCGAGCGGCAGCGGGCCTCCGGCCCCGGCATTGGCGAAGACGATGTCGAGGGTTCCGCGCTCGGCCTTCACCGCCGCGTAGAGTCGGTCGAGGTCGGCCAGATCGGAGACCGAGCCCTTCACCGCGCGGGCATTGGGCCCTAGGTCGGCCACAGCGGCGTCAAGCGCTTCCTGCCGGCGGCCAAAGATGAAGACGAAGGCGCCCTCCTCGATGAAGCGCTTTGCCGCGGCGCGGCCGATGCCGGTGGCGCCGCCGGTGATGACGGCGGTCTTGCCATTCAGTCTGTTCATGTCATGCATCCTTCGTTTCGCCGTCTCGTGTCTTTGGCTGTACGCGAAAGTCCCGCGAGAGCCTCGAGATGGGTTCGCCGAAGTCGGGCGGTGAGTGCGCAATCGCGCATATCGGTGGTGCGAAAACGATCCAGCTAGATGATTGAACGCCGCGACGACCGCGCGAACTGCGGCTGAGCGTGTTAGAATGGGCTTTGCAAACCGCACTGCGCGGCGCAGGAATGCACCATGATCGACTGGGATGACGTTCGCTACTTTCTTGCCGCCGCGCGCGGAGGCTCGGTGCGGGCTGCCGCCGCGCACCTTGGGGTGAATCATTCAACCGTGCTGCGACGCATCGCCCAGCTCGAGGAACGTCTTGGGGCGCAGATGTTCGAAAAGCTGCCTTCGGGCTACCGCCTGACCGCTGCGGGCGAGGAGGTCCTCGAACTCGCGAACCAGATGGAGGCGTCGTCGCATCAGCTGGAGACGCGCGTCTTCGGGCGCGACCAGAGCGTGCGCGGGCTTCTGCGGGTGACGCTGGCACCGACCCTTGCGACACACCTGCTCATGCCGGACTTCGCCGATTTCGCGCATCTGCATCGCGACATCGAGATGGAAATCCTGTCGTCCGGCGAGCTGGCAAATCTGACCAACCGAGAGGCCGACGTGGCGATCCGCGTCGTCTACGACCGCAAAACCCTGCCGCTCAATCTTCACGGCCTGAAGGGACCGGAGCTATTCGGCGGCGTCTACATGTCCCGGGATCGACTGGCCGCATGGCGAGCGGGCGCGCCTGATCCCATCCGGTGGATCGTCATAAGCATTCATGGAATTCCGGATTGGGCCAGCGAGGGTGAGGTTCGCACCACGGGGGTTCCGTTCAGGACCACGGACGGCGAGGCGCAGATCGCTGCTGTACGGCAAGGGGTCGGGATGACGACACTGCCGTGCTTCATCGGAGATGCCGACCCCTTGCTGGTGAGGGTGCCGGGTACCGACCTGCACATGTACGGAACGGTTTGGCTTCTCACACAGGGTGAGACGCGCAAGACGAAGCGCGTGCGGCTCTTCACCGAGTTCGTATCCCGCAGGCTCGCCGCGTACGCGCCGCTTCTCACGGGACTGTCCGTGTCGCGTGACTGACTCGCGGCGGGTAGCCGATGGCGCTTGCCGTAATGTGGTCGAAAGCAGAGCCGGCCCCTACCGCTGATGCCGCCATCCAGGCATACGATCCTGCACCACAAGATCGCCGGGTCGCTTGAGGAACGGATCGTCTCGTCGATCTAGTTGGTCTTCAGCTTGCCAACGCGATTTTCAGCGATCCAGCGGGCGGCAAGTACCAGCGCGCCCATGCTGAAATCCTTGCCGTGCTTGGCCACCATCTCTTCCGAAAGCTCGGCGAGCCGTTCGAAAAATTCGTCCTTGCTCTTGTCCTCGGCTGTGAGTTCGGTCTGCATTTCATCCTCCTGTTTCATATCGGACTGCGTCCGTTATTTGAACATCTGCGCGGGAAAGGTGACGATCGCGGCGGTACCGTCGACGGCGCCCACCGCCAGGTGTCGTCCGTCGCCGGACCAGGCAAGCGCGGTGACCGCGCTGCCCAGCGGCCTGACGAGGAGCTCGTCCCGGCCGCCGGTCTGAGCGACTATGATGCGGCCGTTGGCATAGCCCGCCGCAATCAGCTTCTTTTCCGGGTGTGCCGCCACCGCCTCGACAAGAACCAGCCCTGCGCGGCCAGTCTCCAGCGCGCCGGATGTGTCGCCGCCAACCGGCGGGGCGGTCATCGACCAGCCCGCGATCCGGAAGGCGCCCGAGGCAAACAGCGCATTAGCCGGTTGGCTCCAGCACATTGTCCGCACCGGCGATGGAAATCCCACAACGATGTCCGCTCGGCCATCGGCCAGACTGACCAGGGCAAAGCCGCCTGTTTCGAGCCCGCAGGCCACCCATGTGCCGTCGCTGCTCCAGCGGATCGACACCGGGTGCGCTGGAAGGGAGATATCGTGCATCAAGGCTGCATCGCCCTCGACCGCCCAGATCGACAGCCCTTCACCAACGCCGCAGGCCAGGCGCCGCCCGCCCGGCGAGAAGGCGAGGGCCCCTGTCGACGATGGTTCACCGCGTCCCAGTCGCATCGCGCCGCTGTGGCCGCGCGCGAGGAAGACATCATGCCCATTGCTGACGGCTGTCCTGTCCGCCCTTGTGCTGTAGTCGATGGCCACGATCGGTCCATCGATCTTTACCAGAGGGGCCCCGATTTCACCGCCGGCGGTTAGGCCCAGCACGTCGCCGCTGGCCGCTCCGACCAGAAAGCCGGAATGCGTATGGGCGACGATCGGAACATCGCCATCTCCGAATGCCGCGGTGGCGATGAGCGGCACGGGTGGCTTCTCCCTGGGGCGGATCGTCGTCTGGCCGAGATCGTGGCTCACCCTGAGCCGCGATTCCGGCGGCTCGTGATCGGCGACCGCGGCAACAGCGGTTCCGTCCACCGAGGTGAAAGCGACAGCCGAACCGTCGCTGCTGAAGCGCAGATCGGCGATCGCCGACGGTCGCTGCCAGCTGCGGGCCAGGAGGTCGAACAAGGTCAGGCTCTGCATCGTCTGCTGGTTCATGCTCTCTCTCCCGTCAGTTCTTGTTCGCCGGTGCGGCAAGCCGGCGGTCAAGCTCCTCGATGTCACCTTCGGCCGCGACGATGCGATCTTCGCAAGCCGTGCATGCCTGCACGATTGCCGTCGCGCTCTGCTCAGCCTCATGCAAGTCCCGCACCAGTTGCGCATTGGCGCCGCTCCTGCCGATTTCCAGCTCCAGCCGCAGTACGTCCATTTCGATACCGGCGCGTTTCTGGTTGAGCCGCAGTGCTTCCGCCGTGAGGGCGGAGACGCTGGCGACGAGATCGAGCCGGCGAGCAAGCAGCGCGTCACGCCTGGCCGTTTCGGATCCTTTGGTCATTTTTCGCTCCCCGAAGGCCCGGGCGATTTTTCAAAAGCCGACAGCAATTTGGGCAATGTGCCGGCCTGCGACTGGAACTGCTTTTCGGCCGTGTCGATGTGATTCTTGAGCTGGTCCCAGATGTCGACGCGGATCATCGATGTCGTATCGCCGGTCAGCCGCTCGATCTCGTCGACGCGGAACTGACGCGTCAGCGAAACGCCGGAAAACACGAAGTCGCGCAGCAGGATCGCATGGCTTTCGATGAACAGATGGATCATCGGATGCGTCTCCGTGGTGACGCCGCCGGCGGCGAGCTCGGCGCGGATGAACTCCTGGAAATGGCTCTGCAGACGGTGCTGGCTCTCGCCCATGAAGCGCATGACGAACACCAGATCGCGGGGCATCAGCTTGACGAGATCGCCAGCGACGCCATCGGCATGGCTGGACATTGGTCCGGTCGGCTCGCTTGCGTCCTTGTCGTTCGGCATGGTCTTTCTCCAGCGCCAGGTCGGCCCATGGGTCGTCGCTTTTCAAATAGTATGGAAAGACGAAGACTTAAACAGATAATATGAATTTCATTATTTGCTGCGGATGCTAACTAGATATGCTGCACTTGCGAATATATGTTAAATATTACAGGCGTAAGTTACAACTGTAAAAGAACGTTACAGTTGGGTGCCGGATCGCCTGCCGAAAAGGCAACGATCTTGTTTTGAATGCCAGACGTGAGCGCTGTTTTAAAACTGGCACGGCGCTTGCTTTGTTCATTTCCATAAGAAGCCCATCGCGCCGGACGCGGTGCCAAAAGAACGAAGGAACGGAGGAAGCAGAACCGCTTCGATACGCCCATCGCACATGCGGTTGGCGCGCCGCGGATCCCTGCCAGACCCCTCGAAACCTTTGCCCCGATCCACTTGAACGGCCGGACCCCGGGTCGCGCCTCGACGCGCAACGCATTGTCATGCCGCTCGCACTCTCACTGGCGGTGCTTTGCCGCTTCATGCCGGGGTCAAGGGACCTGCGGCTCAAACCTGGTGGAGGCTTATGACCATGACGTCTCTGACGCTCAACAAGATTACCTCGCAACGCGGAATCTCCGTCGGCGAGGCAACCAAGAAGATCGCCGATCTCGGCTGGAATCCTTCCTACGTCCAGGAAGCGATGACATTTCCGACCGACTACAAGATCAACAAGACGCCGCGCGACCCGATGAAGCAGGTTTTGCGGTCCTACTTCCCGATGCAGGAAGAGAAGGACAACCGTGTCTACGGCGCACTCGATGCGGCATTGCGCGGCGACATGTTCCGCAATGTCGAGCCGCGCTGGGTCGAGTGGATGAAGCTGTTCCTGGCCATCATTCCCTTCCCGGAAATCTCGGCTGCCCGCTCGATGGCGATGGTCGCTCGCATCGCACCCGGCGAGGAACTGCGGACCGGCTTCACCATGCAGATGATCGACGAGTTCCGTCACTCGACGATCCAGATGAATTTGAAGAAATGGTACATGGAAAACTACATCGATCCGGCCGGCTTCGACATCACCGAGGAAGCCTTCGGAAAATGCTACGCCACCACCATCGGCCGGCAGTTTGCGGAAGGTTTCATCACCGGCGATACGATGACCGCCGCCTGCATGTACCTGACCGTGGTCGCCGAGACCGCCTTCACCAACACGCTGTTCGTCGCCATGCCTTCGGAAGCCGCCCGTAACGGCGACTACGCGCTGCCGACCGTCTTCCTGTCGGTGCAATCCGACGAAAGCCGGCACATCGGCAACGGCCACTCGCTGCTGATGGCGGCGCTCAAGGAGCCGGAGAACCATCTCTTGCTCGAGCGCGACCTGCGCTACGCCTTCTGGCAGAACCACGCGATCGTCGATGCGGCCATCGGCACCTTCATCGAATACGGCACCACCAACCGCGACAAGAACAAGGAGTCCTACGCGGAAATGTGGCACCGCTGGATCTATGAGGACTACTACCGCACCTACATGCTGCCGCTCGAGAAATACGGCATCAAGGTCCATCACGACGACGTCCAGGCAGCCTGGGAACGCATCACCAAGAAGAATTACGTCCACAAGGTCGGGCAGTTCTTCGCGGTTGGCTGGCCGGTTAATTTCTGGCGCATCGAAGCCCAGACCGACAAGGACTTCGAGTGGTTCGAGCACAAATATCCGGGCTGGTACGCCGAGTTCGGCGAGTTCTGGAAATGGTACGCCAAGCTCAGCCACAAGGGCGAGAAGGTGCTGCTGTTCAACAGCGACGTCGGCTACGTCTATCCGCACCGCTGCTGGTCGTGCCTCGTTCCCTGCCTGATCCGCGAGGACATGGTGGTCGGCGAGATCAACGGCGAACTCTACACCTTCGCCCATGAGCTCGACCGCTGGACCACGATGGTCGCCTTCAACGATGAGTATGAGGGCCGTCCGACGCCTGCCATGGGCCGCTTCAGCGGCAAGCGCGAGTGGGAGACGCTTTATGACGGCTGGGATCTGGCCGATGCCATCAAGGACCTGAACTTCGTCCGTTCCGACGGCAAGACACTGGTTCCGCAGCCGCATCTGCGCTTCGACGACAAGGAGATGTGGACGCTCGACGATGTGCGCGGCAACACGCTCGGATCGCCGCTCAACGCGCTGCGTGCCATGTCGCCCGCGGACCGTGAGAAGCACCTGGCGGAGTACCGGGCCGGCTTCACGATCAATCCCTGCAACTGATCAGGCCAAGGGGGCGGGTTCGTCCCGCCCCTTCCTTTCACTGGAGGTCCGTATGTCGGAAACCCACACGGTCAGGCTCAGTCCGGTCGGCGTCGAATTCGAGGTCGAGAACGGCGAAACGGTGCTCAACGCCGCATTTCGCCAGGGCATCGCCCTGCCGCACGGCTGCAAAGAGGGGCAATGCTCGGCCTGCAAAAGCGTGTTGCTCGAAGGCGAAGTCGACATGCTGAAATACTCGACCTTCGCACTGAACGACATGGAGAAGGAAAGCGGCCACGTCCTGTTGTGCCGTTGCATCGCCTACTCCGACCTGGAAGTCGAGCTCCTCAACTACGACGAGGAGATTCTGGC
Source organism: Mesorhizobium caraganae (assembly GCF_016836705.1). Lineage (GTDB taxonomy): Bacteria > Pseudomonadota > Alphaproteobacteria > Rhizobiales > Rhizobiaceae > Mesorhizobium > Mesorhizobium caraganae. The sequence goes on from NZ_JAFCGY010000017.1 coordinate 102,796, forward strand.
GAAAGCGATCGCCGTGAAAACCTACAAGGGCCGGATTGCTCGCATCGAGCACCTGACCCACGACATTCGCGGCATCGAGATCGAACTCGGCTCGCCGATGAAGTTTTGGGCGGGGCAATATGTCGACATCACGGTTACCACGCAAAAAGGGGAGACGATTACGCGCTCGTTCTCCATGGCAAATACGCCGGACCAAACCCAGAAACTCTCCTTCATCATCAAAAAATACCCTGAAGGAAAGTTCTCGGGAGAACTCGATTCCGGAGGCATCAGGGCCGGAGCCGAAGTCACAGTCGTCGGACCGTACGGAACCTGTTTCCGCCGCGACGAACGGCAAGGACCCCTGATCCTGGTCGGCGCTGGATCGGGCATGTCGCCGATCTGGTCGATCCTCAACGACCACCTGAAGAGCGGTGAGAAACGTCCGGTGTATTTCTTCTACGGCGCCCGCACCCGCAACGACCTGTTCTACCTCGACAGGATCGCCGAGCTGGTCGGCAATCATTCCGACGTCACCTTCATTCCCGTGCTGTCGCACGCCAATGACGACGCCGAATGGCAAGGCGAACGCGGCTTCGTTCACCAGAGCGTCGACGCCATGCTCAAGCAATTCGCGGTCGACGGGCAGGGCGATGTCCATGCCTGTGGCCCGCCGCCGATGATCGATGCGCTGCAGCCGGTGCTGTTCATGAACGGCTTCGAAACGGAGCGGATCTTCTTCGACAAGTTCACCACATCGGCAGGTGCAACGCCGGCCCATTGAGGGCGGCAACGCGCAAGCCACCACAACTGCAACAAGGGAGAGAGACTATGCCTGCAACCTCGAGTTCAGTCGGATCCGGAGCCGCCGGTGCTGCGACCTTCGCCGACTCCGACAGCCGGAAATACAGGTATTTCGAGCCGAAAGGTCAGCGTGCCACCCACTATGAGGACATGACGGTCGACGTGCAGCCCGATCCGGAACGCTACCTGATCCAGAACTGGATCATCTCCTTCGCCGACGGCAAGGGCGCCTACGTCAAGCAGAACACCGCCGCCCAGAGCTCCAACTGGCATGCCTTCCGCGCCCCCGACCAGGAATGGGAGCGCACGCATTACCAGCGTCAGTCGAAGATCGAGACGATGGTGCAGAGCGTCATCAACAATGCCCGCAAGTCGGGCGCGCCGAAGACCTTCGACAAGGCCTGGGTCAAGATCCTGCAAGCCCAGCTCGGCGCCTGGAAACATGCCGAATTCGGGCTCGGCACCTCGCTGATGCAGGCGCAGCGTTACGGCTACACCCAGATGATCAACAACGCGACGCTGACCAACTCTTCCTACAAGCTCAGGCTTGCCCAGGACATCACGCTTTACCTTGCCGAGATCGGCATGGACCTTCCCGACTGGGACGATGAGCTCGGCAAGAAGGCCTGGCTCGACGACAAGAACTGGCAAGGCACGCGCGAAGCGGTCGAAACCATCATGGGCGCGACCGATTATCTCGAGCAGTATTTCGCCATCAACATCGTCTTCGAGCCGCTGGTGGGCGAGGTGTTCCGCTCAGGCTTCCTGATGCAGATCGCCGCCGCCAACCACGACTTCATCACGCCGGCGGTGATCTCGGCCGCCGAGGCCGACTACGAGCGCAACCTCGCCAACACGATCGACCTCATCCACATGCTCGCCAACGACGAGAAGTACGGCGCGGCGAACAGGAAGCTCTTCCAGGGCTGGGTCAAGAAGCACGGCGCGCTCGCCGACAAGGCAGCCACCGGCCTGCAGCCGATCTGGTCGATGCCACATTCCAAGCCGGTCGCGTTCGTGGATGTCCGCGCCAAATCCGAGGAACGGATTGGCCAGATCCTCGGCGAACTCGGCCTCAAGCGCTGAAACAGGGAGAAATCGTCATGTCACTAGCAGCACGCGACGCAACGCATTCCAACATCTTCAAGGCGATGAAGGACATCACCTTCGAGCAGACGATCTCGCATCAGTGCGGCGTTACCATGAACGACTCGGTCGAGGCTCGCGCCATCGCCGAATTCATGGGCCAGAAGCCCGGTGTCATCGTCACCTACCAGCCGGCGCTGATCCGCATCGACGGTGACGGCAAGCTGATCTTCAAGATGGACGCGATCGGCGAATATCTCGGCCGCGAGATTTCGGCCGAGACCTTCGAGGTCAACACCTCCACGCATTACGGCCGGATGGTCCGCGTCGACGACAACACCGTGATCCTGTTCGGCAACATGGATGAGATGTTCGAATACATCGAATAGCCGCCAAGGAAACTGGCGCGCCGCGGGTGCGGCGCGCCGAACCGATCAATGCGATTGCTGCGGAGGCAACCATGTACAGAACACCGGAAGGCAAGGACATTTTCGTGGTCGACGGCCACACCCATTTCTGGGACGGCAGCCCGGAAAATCAGAAGAACATCCACGGCAAGCAGTTCATCGAATGCTTCTATGCCTATCACACGGGCTTGAGCCCGAAGGAACAGCTGTGGGAGAAAAGCAAGTTCGAGAAATACAGCGCCGACGATCTCTATCGCGACCTGTTCATCGACGGGCCCGACGACGTGGCGATCGTCCAGTCGACCTACCTCAAGGATTTCTACAAGAACGGCTTCAACACGATCGAGCGCAACGCCGAGGTTGCCAAGCGCTATCCCGAGCGTTTCATCGTCAACGGTGCCTTCGACCCGCGCGACGGCGAGAAGGCGCTGGAATACATCCACTTCCTCAAGGAGACCTACAACGTCAAGGGCGTGAAGATGTACACGGCCGAATGGAACGGCGCCTCCAAGGGTTGGAAGCTCACCGATCCCGATGCCTACAAATGCTTCGAACTCTGCGACAAGCTCGGCATCAAGAACATCCACGTTCACAAGGGTCCGACGATCATCCCGCTCAGCAAGGATGCCTTCGACGTTCATGACGTCGACCACGCTGCGACGGATTTCCAAAACCTCAATTGGATTGTCGAGCATTGCGGCCTGCCGCGTCTCGACGATTTCTGCTGGATCGCGACGCAGGAAACCAATGTCTATGGCGGGCTGGCGGTGGCGCTGCCCTTCATCCACGCGCGGCCGCGCTATTTCGGCGAGGTCATCGCAGAGCTTTTGTTCTGGCTCGGGCCGGAGAAGATCCTGTTCGGTTCCGACTATGCGATCTGGACGCCGCGCTGGCTGGTCGAGAAATTCTGGGCCTACCAGATCCCTGAGGACATTGCCGCCGAACGCGGCGTGCAGCTGACCGACGAGATCAAGGAGAAGATTCTCGGCCTCAACGCCGCGCGTCTCTACAACATCGACGTCGAAGCCAAGAAGAAGGCGCTCGCCGGTTCGCCCTTCAGCATCGCGGCGGAGTAGGAGCCATGGCAACCGCCAGCGTTTCCGGCGACGGCCAGAAGGAACTCTGGCGGCGCCTTGGTGAGGTCAACGACCCGGAACTCGACGAACCCATCACCGAGATGGGTTTCGTCGAGCGGGCGCAAGTAACGGGCGATGGCAGCGTGGAGATAGACTTCCGCCTGCCGACCTACTGGTGCTCGCCCAACTTCGCGTTCCTGATGCTGGACGGCGTGCGCAAGGCGCTCGACCAGCTCTCCTGGGCGCCAGTCTATCGCGTCAGGCTGCACGACCACATGTTCGCGGACGAGGTCAATCGCGGCATGGCGGAAGGCAAGACCTTCGGCGCGATCTTTGCCGTGCTTGCCGAGGATCAGGATCTCGGCGCGTTGCGCGAAACCTTCGCGATGAAGGCTTTCAAGCGGCGCCAGGAAGCGCTTCTGCGCGGCCTCAAGGCGCACGGTCTGACCGATCGCGAAATCCTCGGGATGGACCTGCCGGCCTATGACGTCGCGCGGTTCGAACCGGGCGAGGCAGCCAAACAGAAGCCGCGATACCGGGCGGCCCTGCTCGAGCGGTTTCCCGATCGCCGGGTGGATGATCCTGTCTTCGTGACCTGGGAAGGGCAGCGTATCCCGCACGGCGCACTCAGTGCCCACCTCGCCGAACTGCGCGGTGTGCGCATCAACATGGAGTTCAACGGCGCGCTGTGCCGGGGGCTCAAGCAGAGCAGATACAAGGAACTGGATGTGATCGACGGCGAGCCGACGCTGGTCGATTTCATTCTGGATCGCGTGCCGGCGCGAACCGCGCCGACCGCCTGAAGCAGAACTGACAGCAACGGCCTCCCTCGCACGAGGCCCCCAACCAACAACCCGCCCGTAAGGCGGAAGGAGGAATCATGCCCAAGATAATGCTTCACAATTCCGACGCCCGCCGTGCTCTCGCCCGCGGCGTCTTCCGGCTCGCCGCCGCCGTCGAGCCGACGCTTGGCCCCAAAGGCATGAACGCCATGATCGACCGGCCGATCGGCACACCGATGGTGACCCGTGACGGTGTCAGCATCGCCTCCGAGATCGAGCTGCACGACCGTTTCGAAAACATGGGCGCGCAAGTCGTTCGCGAAGTCTCGATGCAGACTAACGAGATCGCCGGCGACGGCACCACGACCGCCATCGTGCTCGCCAACGCTCTGATCCAGGGTGGCGTCGAGGCGAATGAGCGCGGGGTGAAATCCGTCGATCTGTGCAAGGGCATCGACCTTGCCGTGGCGGCGGTGGTGGCTGCGCTCAAGGCTTCGGCGAAGCCCGCCAAGGGCAACGGCATCCTGGCGTCGGTCGCCAACATCGCGGCGACCAACACGAAGCTTGGCGCGCTGGTGGCTGAGGCACATCAGCGGGTAGGCGCCGAAGGTGTCATCACCACCGACTTCAGCGTCACCACCGAGACGACGCTCGATGTCGTCGAAGGTATGTCCTTCGAACGCGGCTATCTCTCGCATCACATGGTGACCGACCAGGAGAAGATGGAGGCTGTGCTCGAACGGCCTTACATCCTGATGACCGATCTCAAGATCAAGGAGCCCGGGCAGCTCGATGCGGTTCGCCGCATCGCCGACGAGGATGGCCGGCCGCTGCTGATCGTGTCCGAGGAGATGTCGCCGGAAGTGGTGGTGACGCTGCTCGGCAAGCAGGGACCTGGAAAATACCTCGTCGTCCATCCGCCGGAATATGGCCATTGGCGCAAGGCGATGATGGAGGATCTGGCCATCATCACCGGCGGCAAGGTGATCGCGCGCGATCTCGGCGGCCGGCTCGAGGATATCACGGCGGATGATCTCGGTACGGCCGACCGGGTGAAGACCAGTTCGTCCTACACCTCGATCATTCGCGGTGGCGGCGACCATGCCGCAATCGCCTCGCGTCGCGCGCAGGTGCAACGGCAGTACGAAGCCTCGCAGCCCAACATCGATCAGGACAAGCTGCGCGAACGCCTGGCCAAGCTCTCCGGCGGCACCGCGATCCTGTATGCCGGCGGCGTCACGCCGGTGGAGCAGAAACGCACCATCCAGCTGATAGAAGATTCGCTGAATGCGGTGCGTGCCGCATCCGAGGAGGGTGTCGTCGCCGGCGGCGGTTCGGCGCTCGCCCAGATCGCACCGCTGCTTGAAAAGGTGGCGGCCGGTGTCGACGGCGATGTCGCCGAAGGCGTGCGCCTGGTGCGCTCGGTGCTGTCGCGGCCGCTCTGGCGCATCGCCGCCAATGCCGGCGCTGATCCGGAAGCGGTGGTAGTCGAGGTCACCCGCATCAATGGCGGCTACGGCTACAACGCGTCGACCGGCGCGTACCAGAACATGTTCGAGGCAGGGATCATCGATCCGGTCCGCGTTACCTACACCGCGCTTGCCAATGCAGCCTCGGTGGCGACGCTGATCCTGACCACCGAAACGCTGATTGGCGATCTTGCCGAGGATGAGGATCCGACGGCCGGGCCGGCGCGTGGCGGCGGCTCTGAAAAACTGGGCCGCGCCTGAAGCAATCCAGACAATCTCGACGTTGAAAGGATACGACGATGAAAGCTGCCAGACTCTACGAATACGATCCGAAGATGAACGTCCGGCTCAAGATCGAGGAGGTCAAGGCGCCGACGATCACCGCGCCCGACGAAGTGATCGTGCGAGTGGGTGCTGCAGGCCTCTGCCGCACCGACCTGCACATTATTGAAGGCGTGTGGAAGCCGACCATGGATCCCGAGGGAACGCTGTTGCCCTACATCATGGGCCACGAGAATGCCGGCTGGGTCGAGGAGGTCGGCAGCGGCGTCAGGTCGGTCAAGCGCGGTGACGCGGTGATCTGCCATCCCTTCCGTTCGTGTGGCATCTGCCTCAACTGCCGCCATGGCGAGGACATGTATTGCGATAACGGCCAGTTTCCCGGTCTTGGCATGAATGGCGGCTTCGCCGAATATTTCATCACCAGCGAGCGTTCGCTGATCAAGCTCAATGCCAACATCACGCCGATCGAGGTGGCGCCGCTGGCCGATGCCGGCATCACCGCCTACCGCGCCGCCAAGCGCGCCGCAAAGCTCCTGCGGCCAGGCAGTTACTGCGTGCTGCTCGGCATAGGCGGGCTCGGCCATATCGCGCTGCAATCGCTGCACGCGATTTCGGGTTGCCGCATCATCGCCGTCGACCGGGAGCCGGCGGCGCGGGTGCTGGCCAAGGATCTGGGCGCCGATTTCATTCTTGACGGCGGGCCGAATGTCATCGAGGAAGTCAGCCAGATCACCGGCGGCGGCGCCCATGTGGTGATCGACTTCGTCGGTGAACTCGGTGTCGAGAACATCTGCTGGAAGATGGTGCGCAAGGGCGGACAATTGTTCGTCGTCGGCTATGGCGGCAACATCAACGTGCCGACCGCGCATCTCGTCATCGAGGAGATCAACATCGGCGGCAGCCTGGTCGGCAATTTCACCGAGCTTGTCGAACTGATGGAGCTCAACGCCGACGGTAAGGTGAAGATGCACTACACCGAGTACAACCTCGCCAGCATCAACACCGCGCTCGACGATTTCAAGAACCGGCGGTTCACGGGACGCGGCGTCATCGTGCCCTGAAACATCCAGGCCGGATTCCGAACGAAGCCCGGTCGCCAGTCCGATTTATCGGCCACAACTTCCCAACCCCATGGCGCAAATGCCATGGGGTTCCTTTTTGTGCTGCGCATCAGATAAAACCGCGCCGGATGCCGTATTGGCCGAGCTTGCGATAGAGTGTCGGCCGCGAAATGCCGAGCCGCAGCGCAACCTTGCTTAGATTGCCGGCCTCCGCGACAAGCGCATTCTTGATCGCCTGGCGTTCCGCATCCTCGAAAGAGTACACCGGTGCTTCGAGCATGGCCGTGGGATGGTCGCTGTGCATGGCCATGCTGTTGCGATTGCCCGCACTGATTTCTCCGGGAAGGTCTTTCAGTTCGATCGTGCCGCCGCGCGCCATTATGTGCAGCCGCTCGACGAGGTTCTTCAGTTCGCGCACATTTCCCGGCCAGCGATAGGCCAGCAGCGCGTCGGAAGCTTCGTTCGAGAACTCCAGCGGATCGTTGCCTCCCAGCTTCGCGATCTGCCGGTTGAAATGCTCGATCAGCAGCAGCACGTCGTCACCGCGTTCTCGCAGGGGCGGGACATGGATCGAGACCGCACCGATGCGGTAGTAGAGATCGCTGCGGAAGCGTCCGGCCGCGACCTCCTGCTTGAGGTCGCGATTGGTCGAGGCGACCAGTCGCACGTCTACCGGCCGACCCCTGGAGTCGCCGATGCGGTGGACCACGCGCTCCTCCAGGACACGCAACAGGAATGGCTGGATTTCGAGCGGCAACTCGCCGATCTCGTCAAGACTGAGCACGCCGCCATTGGCCAGTTCGAAGATGCCCGGCTTGCCGTCACGCGAAGCTCCGGTAAAGGCGCCGCCCACATGGCCGAACAATTCGCTGCCGAACAGCTCTTTGGTGATTGCGCCACAGTTCATGGCGATGAACGGGTCGTTTTCGCTGCGCCGGCTGCCGGCATGGACCAGCCGCGCAAATAGCTCCTTTCCGACGCCGGTTTCGCCCTCTATCAGCAACGAAGTGACCCCGTTCGAGCCGGCCACCCGGGAGGCGACATCGACAGCGGCCAGCAATTTTTCGCTTTCGCCGACGATCATCGCCGCGGCTGCCCGCAGGTGTTTGTTGCCCTCCCGGCCTGTCACCGTGATGCTGGAGACGGCTGGCGTCGAGGGAAACACAAGAGCCGCGCCCCGAAGGTCGCCGTCGAGCTTCAGTGGCGTGACATGGCAGGATCGGAGATGCGGCGGCAGCGCGTTGGCGAGATCGGTGTCGGAGCCCGAGACCGGCAGGTTCATGAGCCAGCGACCACGGCCCGGTTCCATCGGGCCGTCCATCATCTCCGTCGTGTCGCCGTTGGGCACGTTGTTGCAGAAGATCGCGCGGCCACGATGGTCGACGATCACCAGCCCGTCCTTCCGGCGGTAGCTGGGCGCCGAGGAAATGAAGGCTTCGAGCAGACGGGTGCGCTGCTCTTGCTGCTGCTCGGCCAGCGCCTTTTCGATTTGCCTGGCAGTGGCGGCGACGAGGGCCGTGTTGTGCGGCCGGAAGATCGGCGAATAGCCTGACAGATCGACGACGCCGATGATCTTGCCGTCCAGCGGATCGCGAATCGGCGCGCCGGCACAGGTCCAGGATTTGATACCGGCGCAGAAATGTTCGGCGGCGTGGACGAAGATCGGCTCACCGGTCCACAGTGCCGTGCCGATGCCATTGGTTCCGACGGCGTCCTCGTTCCATTTGCCGCCAACGGCCAGATGAATATCCATGCCGTCATGCAGTGTCTTCTTGTCGCCGATGGCATCGATCAGCACGCCGTCGCCGTCGGCAAGCACCAGCATCGCTCCCGTACCGTCCAGCAACCGGCCAAGCGAGGCGAATGACCGCCTCGCCGCCGATAGCAGTTCGGCATTGGCACGGGTCAGATACTCGATCTCGTTTCGGTCGCTGCTCAGCGGCGCTTCGATGCCCTGCGCATTGATGCCGCCAGTAGCGCTGCGATACCAGGAATCGTGAATCAGCGAGCGAACATGAACCGGATCGCGAGCGGATGTCGGCTCGTCGGAAAGAAAACTCTCCCAGGCGCGCATGGTGGCGCGCTCATCATAGTCGATGTTGTCCAGAGCCAGCTGTCCGGTGGCCATCGACGCACGCGTCGGAAGCGCATCGCGTTTCATCCGATTGGTGCCGCTCGCGTGTTTCATTCAGTCATCACAGTACCTTTTGGGGTATGCCATTTCTGTATGCTTCGCGGGTTGGACGTCCACAGCGACGCCCGAATGCCGACGGTCAGTCGATGTCGAGTTTCGCACCGATGTCGGCGGCAAGCTGTTCTTCGGTATAAGTCGCGGTCAGCCGCGATCCGTCCAGGTTGGCAAGCGCCTCGGCGATGGTTTCATCGATCGGAGAGAAAAAGCCGTTCTGCTTTGTTGCCAGGACGAAGATCTGCTCCCCATTCCGGGTGCGGACATCGCCGATATGATGAAGTTGGCGGCCGGTGTTCTGATCCTTGGAGATCACACGGCCGTTCATGGTGACGCGGATGGACGGGCTCGCTTCGGCGGCCGTCGCCGCGCTGCCGCCAACATGGATGATCAGCCCTTCAGCCTTCGGTTGCTGGCGCGGCTGCCTGGAGGCGGAGTAGCCACCGCCGCTGATCTGGTCGGCAAGGCGAACGATGGTCGAGCGGTTCTGCTCGATCAGCCGCTTGACCTGAACATCCTCGCGCCGCGGGCCATCCCGCTTGGAGATGATCTCGACCATGAATCCTCCCAGATTCGTTAGCTTGGCAGTGCCCAGGATACGGGTCATTCTTATTTGCAGCGAACCCTACACTGCCATCGCTGGATCCGCCATCCACAATAGGTAGCGCTGAAATTCATCTCGGTGGTAGCAGGTGGCTGCTACACGGGATTTCCGGCGCTCCATCGTTGGAGCTGGTGACGGTTCTTTCCAACCATACGGCCGATCGCCGTGCAGACGGCGAGAACGGGTTCTTCTCGGACCGGCTCTATCGCGAATTGAACGGCAATACGGATGAGGCAAACGTGCTGGCCAAGGCCCTGGACGGTTGGACCGCGCTGCCGATTGTCGACCGGATATAGGCGGCGCTTCGGCGTTAGTGGCGCAGGTGCGACAATTGAAATCCAGGCTTGTGTTCGACACCGGATAACAGCGATTCCGCCGACCGGAACATCTCTTCGAATTCCAGTTCGTTTTCAAACACCACGCCGCCGACGCTGATGGTCAGGGTATCCTCGGTTCCTTTCGGAGCGAAATAGGCCTGCGCCACGCGCGCCCGGATACGCTCGCCAATTTCCTTGGCATCGTCTTCCGTCGCACCGGGCAGAAAGACCCCGAACATGGAGGTTCCGATGCGGCCCACCAGATCTTCCTTGCGCACCGATGACTGGATGGTCGCGGCTATGAGCCGCAAGGCTTCGTCACCCCAGTCCAGCCCGAAGCGCAGATTGATGGACCTGATGTGTTCGGGATGAACGACCAGGAAGGCGCCGGATCTTGGACCGGCCGATTCCTGCCTGGTTGTTCTCCTGTCGACCATCGACGTGAAGACTGTCCGGTTGAGGCAGCCTGTCAGGCTGTCAAAGGTCGCGGACTTGTTGAGTTCTCTTCGATAATGGCTGAGCTCGATCCGCTGCAAGCCAATGAACAGGAAAAGCGGGCCACCGATGATGACCGGCAACAGGGTCGCTGTGACCATGCTGCGGCCGAACGGCGTCAATGCTTCCGAGAACAGAAGCAGATAGTTGAGGCCAACTGAAAGCAGCAAAATTCCCGCCGATCCCAAGGCGGTAAGCCATGCGACGTCTTTCCATTGCTGGGGCGATCTATTCGCCATCGGTGTCATCATTAGTCAATCTCCCGCCTGATCGACTATCATAGGCCATGGTGCTGCACATTCAGTTTCGAGGAATCATACAATTTGAGTAATGGCGCAATCGCCTACCATCGGCCGAAACCTGGCCTTCAATGCAAGGCTGCGCTGGCAACGGTAGCGACACCGAATTGTCGGCTATTGTGGCGGGCCGAATATGCCCATCTCGGTACCCTTGGCCACTGCCTCCGCCTTGCCGTAAATGCCACTTGCCAAGGCCGTCGCCCAGCCGTTGGAGACAAGCCAGGCACCGACATCCTGTTTGCCCAAATTGCACGGTGCGGCAATGGCGAAACGATCGATCTCCGGCGGCACGACGCATTTAAGCGCCCGACCGCGCAGCCATGAATTGAAAGCCGCCCGAGCACGTTGGCCGCAAGGCCAGGCGACGTCGCGAAACGAACAAGCCTTGTCCAGGTTGATGCCCTGGACCCCGCTGATGGCTACCGTGCGTCCCATGGATTCGAAGGTCGCCGACGAGGTGACAACCGGTTGGTACAGCAGGACCGCTGGCCAATCCTTTGGCATCCGCAGCCCTGCAGGTGCTGCCTGGCCAAGCTCGCTGAGCGGCGGGCGCGGCTCTACCCGTTCGATTTGTGCCGGATCAAGCTGTGGCGGCGCGATAAGGTCCTGAGCAATCTTGCGTGCCCGCCCTCGCCATGGCGTATTGGCGACGGTCGCAGCCGGTCGCGTTGGCTGGCCATCGTCGATGGATTGACGTGGCGCTGGTACCGGTCGATCGATGGAAAGCAGATCGGCGGCTCGGACGATCAACAAGACCCCGGTCAGAAGCAGCAGGCTTCCGAGCAATACCACCAAACGATTGCGCCTCAGCCAGCCCATCAACTCAAGCAGATCCCAGGGAGTCTTGCCCCTCAGTACCCCGACGTCGATTTGGCGACCAGTTTGAGCGCACCTTTTTGAACCTGATAAAAGGGCATGGATCGCTCACTGGAGCCATCCGCCCGAAACCGGAACAAGCCGGTCGATCCGCGAAATCCGCTCCGATTTTCGAGCACCTGCTTGTTGAAGCCGCCGGGGCCGACCGCACTTGCAATCCCCGCTGTCAGGGCGACCATATCATAGGCGTAGGCGACATTGGCGTCGGCTGGATAATTGTAGGTCGTCTTGAAGCGGTCGGCGATTGGCCCGGTTTCGCTAGGATCGAGTGTGGCGATGTAGGATCCTTCAAACAGCGGTTCGATCGGATGTTCCAGCCAGCGGTTGGTTCCAACGACGGCGACTGCTTTTCCAGGAATGCCTTTCGATTTGAGCGCCGCAAGGATCTGCGACGGGTTATCGTCGCCGCTGGCGATGACGATGGCATCGGGAGCATCGACCAGTGAGCTCATGTCGTTGACCGCTTTTGTGCCGCCGTCACCGGCCGAATACGGAAGGGTGACGGCGAGCGTCGCGCCATAGATGCTGAGGCTGTTGGCGACCCGCTTTTCAACCGCGCTGGCATTCGCGCCGGCCGCGACGAGCAGCACGAACTTCTTGCTGCCTTTGGCCGCCAGGCCGGCCGCGCCCGCGGCCGCGCTGTCGGCCTCGCTGAGGCGCACCGCATAGACGCCCGGGCCACCGGCGAAATTGTCGGCCAGCGCCAGCACTGGCGGCCGCTGCGATCCCGACAGCTTGGCTATGTGCTGAGCGGCCCCAAGCTCGACCGGGCCGATGACGATCTTTGTTCCAGTGGTGATAGCCTTCACCGCCAATTCGCTGGCGTGCGCGCTGTCGCCCTTGGTGTCCTCGACCGTGACCGTGAGCAGTGCATTGCCAAGGTCGGCCATCGCCAGCTTGGTCGCATCGAGCATCTTTCTGCCGCTTTCGCCGACGTTACCTGGGGCCGACAAAGGCAGCAGCATCGTGACCTTCGTCGATCCGGTGCCGAGCGACTGCGTGGCTTGGGCCGGGCCGGCCGCGGCGCTGGCGGCCGGCGCTCCAGGTGCGGCGATCGCCGCCGGATCGAGTGCATCCGAGACGCTGCCTTTCGACTGGCAGCCCGATATTATGCCCGCGAGCGCAAAGACGATCGCCCATGTCCACGAACTGTGGCCCTGCCGGCCAGATTCCATGATGCCTCCCCATATCCCGCCGGCTGTTTGTCCGGTCTCATCCCATTCATCTTACGGCAGACTTGCGTCGCCGTCCTTGTAATTGCTGGACCGTGGTTTAGAGCAATTCCAGGAAAAGTGTGAAGCGGTTTTCCCGGGAAAAGCGCGTAGCGCTTTCCCTTGGGAATTGCGTCAAAACAGGGAGTTAGAGCAGTTCGCCGTTCCCACGAAACGGTGGACTGCTCTAACCGTTGAAGAGTCTTGCCCGGAGCGCCTTGATCACTCTGGCTTGCGCGGCGCTTCGATAGTCCGCGCATCTCATGTATCGCGGCCCGGGCACGAACAGCCGGCGCACGCAAATCCGCTTCCCCGGGGCAGGGGCGCCATCATCTCCTGCCGTCGGGAATGCGAAAAAGCCGAACGTCGCCACCGGTAGCGGCCCGGCAACAGAAACGCCTTCTCTCGCCAGGATCGCACGCGCACGCCGGCAGTAGCGGACCGAAAGTTCGGAGAACCGGGTTTCACCGTGCCCGGCGCGATACTTCATGACGGTGGTGCAGAGATCGCCTGCGGCAAGGCTGTTTGCCTGCGCCAGATATCTGACGCCGAGCGCGATGTTGGTCGCCGGCGCGCCGAGCTCGTCGAGCGAACCGCGAAAGCCGAGCATTCGCGCCGTTCCCGGCATCACCTGCATCAAGCCGACTTCGCCGTCGGCGCCGTGCACATCGGGATCGAAACCGCTTTCGATCTCCATCACCGCGTGGGCCAGCACCGGCTCCAGGCCGTACAGCGATGCCTGGCATGTCGCGAATGCCTTGAATGTCTTGCGCGTCCATTCCGGGGCGCGGGCCGGCCGCGTCAAGCCGGACGGTGCTGATCTCTCCAGGCCAGGTCGTTCCAGCCAGTTGGCGCGGGCTTGCGTGGCAAGCTGACCAAAACCGATCAATGCGATCGCCGCAGCGATCGCCTTGGTCAATCGTCCGCCGACCATCGGGTCAGCCAACCGGCACAGCCAGATCCCTTCCGGTCAGTTCATGTACTCGACCATGCGGTCGTGGAAGCATTCACACTTGTTGAGGGTGTCTTCGTCTTTGTAGTTCGTCTTGAGATAGCCATAGGCCATGCCGCAGGCGACCTTGGCTTCCGATGCCCAGACGAAGGCGGGGCGCGAAGAGTTGATCCATTCCGAGCTGTTGGCGACGGCCACCGACTCGTCCATCAGCTTCACCACCTCGGACTTGAGATCGACGATGTTGTCGTTCAGCACCAGGTTTGACGTGCCGACCGTGCGGCAATAGTCGGCCACCGGTCCTTCGATGATGTCGGCGGCGAAGCCCGTCGATCCAGCCAACAGCAGCGCCGCGGCCGAAGCCAGTAATCTTGCACAACGCTTCATTTAAGTCCCTCTCCAAACTGCGGTTTTATGTTTCGCTAATATGTAGCATGAGAGCACGGCCACGCATAAGTACTAAATCGTGGCCGTGTGCTGGTGATGTTCTGTGTCGTCGTAGAGGATGTTGATCGTGCCGGCGGCAGGCGCATTCTGCAGAACGGCGACATCCACGAAGTTGGCCGCGTTGCCCGAGCCGCTGGTATCGACGCTCACGGTGCTGGTCGCGGTGTCGTAATGCACATAGTCGGCTATGTTGCCGGCCGGCGCCTTGTCGAACAACGCGCTCAAGTCGATCTTGTCCCCTTCACCGCCATGGTAGTCGGCGATCAGATCCTTGATGTTCAGATTGTCGAGCTTGAACGTATCGGCTCCCGAAGTGCCGGCGACGGCGGTCGTGCTTCCGGAGCCAGCGCTATCGTAGTTGCCGAAGCCGATGTCGCCGACCGCGCCTGTCTGACCGTCGGCGGTCGTGAAGGTGGCCTCGCCATAGGTCAAGACCGAGCCGTCCGCCGAAACCGAGTGCTGGTCGTTGCTTTCGAGACCGATCTCGACGATGCCCAGGGCGGCAAGAGATTTGAACTCGCCTGCATCCGACACGCCGTTGCCGTTGGCATCCTGCCAGACGCCAAACTGCGCAAAGTCGTGATCGGCGGCAGTCAACTTGCCATCATGGTTCGTGTCATAGAGCTGTTCGAGCGCCACAAGATCGGTCGCGGCGCCGGCGGCATGCTGGGTGAAGACGATCTCGGAACCATTGTTCACCTTGCTGTCGCCATTGAGATCGATCGCCAGGATGCCGTCATGCGTGTCGACCCACGCGGTCTTCGAAGCGACGCCATCGCCGTTATAGTCGAACGAAACGGTGGAGTGTGTCAGATCGGTGGTGTGGATTCCATCGTGGTTGAGGTCGAGCACGACCGGCGCGGCAATGGCAAAGGGTGTCAGCCCGGCGGCCACGTGGACAGTGAAATTCGCCGTCCCTGTTGCGTCGCCATCGCCATCCGTGAGTTGCAGCGTCACCGGAATTGTATGGTCGACCGTGGTGCTCGTGACCCCGACATCCGTCAGGTTGAGCTTGGTCTTCCCCGACGATTCATAGGCGTCGACCCATGCGATCTGCGTTCCGGCAGGCGATGTGATCGTCAGCAGCGTCGAACCGACCGTTGGAGTGAAGGAAGCCGTGGTTCCGTTGGTATAGTGGGCGACGAACTCGATCTTGTCGCCGGCGGTAACCGCATCGAACGAAAACTTGGCATAGCTGACAGTCGCGAGGGTGATGGCCGGGGCCGTATAGCCGCCCGGGCCGTCATAGTCGTCCGGCGTTCCGAAATCGAAACGCATGAACTCCCCTTTGTCGAAATTGTTGTTGCCAAGCCCCCAACCTGCTGTCGAGCCGTTGACGTTGCTTGTTTGTGTCAACGATGGCATGCCGCCGGCCAGCCATGCCGTCTCATGTGGTGCGGTGAAGGAGCCGCCTGCATCCGTCGGCGCCCAGCCGGTCACCATCACGACATTCTGGCCACCCGCCGTCACGACGATGGAATCGGTGGGGCCTGCGCCGAAGGAGCCGCTCGAGGCAATGGAGACATTGGTGACAGTGCCGTCCAATGGCGCCAAAAGATCGAACGTATACTGGCCAGACGTGCCGGCATTCGGATTCACGGTGATGGTGAAGACCGCCGTGTCGCCCGCATCGTGGGTGCTGTTGTTGTTGTTGTCGGCATAGGCGGTTAGCACATTGCCCGACTGCTCCGTGATAAGATTGTGGCCGGCCGAAGTAATGCCTGTTGTGTTGGCCGTAATCGTCATGGTGGCCCCGGCTCCGTCGGCGCCAGCTACAAAGTGGAGTGTTCCAACCGCCGGCGTTTGCGACGTATCGGTGCTTGCCTGCTGGCTTTGCACGGTTCCCAATGTCGGCACGTCATCGACGATGTTGACGGACAGGGTGCCTGTGGCGTTCTGGCCGTCTTGGTCGGTGAGCGAGACGGCGAGGTTCTCGAACAGGCTGTTGGTGCCGCCGGCAGTGGCATGGGCTTCAT
>NZ_JAFCGY010000018.1 GCF_016836705.1 Mesorhizobium caraganae
GAATAAGTTTATCCACGGACGGTCTCCCTTGATGAGATCTGCAACGACCTCATTCTGGCACATCACGATGCCGTCGGGGGCCGTCCACCCCAACACGTACAAAAAGTACGCTCCGCTCCGGTTCTCGGTATCAGTCATTTTCGACTCGGCCTGACCTGCCTCTCAGGTAGCGCCAGTCAGCCTCGATAAGCGACCACGTCGCCCGGCTTGACCACGGTCTGCAAAGACCCGGGTGCCGCGCCGCCTATCCAGCCCAGCACGGCGCGGGCAAGCTCGGTGCCCGCCAGGCGGAAGTCTTCGTTGACGATCAGCAACTCCCGGCGGAACAAATGCAGCAGTTCCGAGGACTGTTTCGAAACCACATCGACGTCGCGGCCGAGTTTCAGGCCGGCATCCTCGATACCGGCGACGATGGCTAGCGTTGCCGCGGCGGCGCTGCTGACGAACCCATCTGGCCTGACCTCGCGGCGCATCAGCTGCGCGGTCCGCGTCCTGATCTGATCGATCGACTGGTCGATTGAAACGGTGTTGAACGGCACTTCGCTGGCGTCGACCTCGCCCAGCGCATCGACAAAGCCGTTCACCGTGTGGCCGTAATAGGTGAGCCCCACAGGCGGTGTCACCAGCGCCAGCCGGCGCCGGCCGATGCCGGCTAGATGGCGCACCGCCTCGGCGGCGAAGGCGTAGTTGTCGAAGTCATGATAGGGGTGGACGAGCCCCATATCGGTGCGGCCATGCGTGGCAAAGGGAATGCCGCGCTCCAGCATGTAGCGGGCGCGTGGGTCATTGGGCTGCGTGCGCGAAATGATGACGCCGTCGGCCGATCCCGTCTCGACCAGATACTTCACCGGATCCAGCGGATCCTGCGAGCGCGAATAGGGCGTGACGATCAGGTGATAGGGCGTGTCGGCAATGACCTCCGAGACACCGTAGATGATGTCCGAGACAAAGCTCATGATCTCGCGCTCGGTGTTGAGCACGAGGCTGATGACATTGGTCTTGCCGGTCCGCAGGCGCACGCCGGCACGGTTTGGCCGGTAGCCGATCTGCCTGGCGACGAGCTGGACGCGCCGCCTGGTCTCGGCGCCGATCTCGGGCGCATCCTTCAACGCACGCGAGACGGTGGTGACGCCGAGCCCGGTCATGAAGGCAAGCGTCTTCAACGTCGGGCGCTCATGCGCCGACGCGTCGTCGTCCTTGTCCGTCTGGTCCCTGTCCATTCGTCCCGCCCCGTCAGGCGCATAGCAGCCGCCGGCTCTGCCGACAATCGCCTCCATGACGATGTGGCACGGCAGTTCACCCGCTGAGCGTCAGTATACTGAAACGTTACAGATTGCCAATCTTGCCACCGCACGCCGCTTAATTCATGGTTCTGGCCGGGATTTCAGGCCCGGACCAAGTCGCGCGAGAAACGAGGCTCGAAGTGGATTTCTTGCACTGCAGCATGAATTCGCGGCGCAACAACCGCTTTTGCACGGAGTTTGCCGGCTTGCACGCAAGGAATTTGTTCGCGCCTCGAAAAATATTGAACCGCTTTTCTCCGAGGGGGTTGCGCGCACCGCACAATTGCCGTATCGAAAATCTGTAACGTTTCAGATTCTGGGAGGAACCGAAATGCGCTATAAACTTTTGACCGCTGCTTTTGCCGCGACGGCCGCTCTGCAGTTTGCCGGCCCGGCAGCCGCGACCGACCTGGAAGTCACCCATTGGTGGACGTCGGGCGGCGAAGCGGCAGCGGTTGCGGAATTCGCCAAGGCCTTCGATGCTACCGGCAATCACTGGGTCGACGGCGCCATCGCCGGGTCCGGTGGCACGGCCCGACCGATCATGATCAGTCGCATCACCGGCGGCGATCCGATGGGCGCCACCCAGTTCAATCACGGCCGGCAGGCGGAAGAGCTGGTGCAGGCCGGCCTGATGCGCGACCTCACCGATATCGCCACCAAGGGCAAGTGGACGGAAGTCGTGCGGCCGAAGAGCCTACTCGACAGCTGTACCATCGATGGAAAGATCTATTGCGTGCCGGTCAACATCCATTCCTGGCAGTGGCTATGGCTGTCGAACGAGGCCTTCGAGAAGGCCGGCGTGCCGCTGCCGAAGGACTGGAATGAATTCGTCGCCGCCGCACCGGCGCTGGAAAAAGCCGGCATCATCCCGCTCGCCGTCGGCGGACAGTCCTGGCAATCCTCCGGCGCGTTCGACGTGCTGCTGGCGGCCGTGGGCGGCACCGACGCATTCCTCAAGGTCTACAAGGACAAGGACGCCAAATTCGCCGCCGGCCCCGAGATCGCCAAGGTCTTCAAGGCCGCCGACGATGCCCGCAAGATGGCCAAGAACACCAATGTGCAGGACTGGAACCAGGCAACCAATCTGGTCATCACCGGCAAGGCCGGCGGCCAGATCATGGGCGACTGGGCGCAAGGCGAATTCCAGGTTGCCGGCAAGGTCGCCGGCAAGGACTACACCTGCCTGCCGGGCCTCGGCCTGAACGAAGTCATCGCCACCGGCGGCGACGCTTTCTACTTCCCGCTGCTCAAGGATGCCGACAAGTCCAAGGCGCAGGAAGTGCTGGCCGAAACACTGCTCGACCCCAAGACGCAGGTCGCCTTCAACCTTAAGAAGGGCTCGCTGCCGGTACGCGGCGATGTCGACTTGAACGCCGCCAACGACTGCATGAAGAAGGGCCTCGCCATCCTCGCCAAGGGCAACGTTATCCCGTGGACGGACCAGTTGATGTCGCAGGACACCCAGAGGCAGAAGGAGGACCTCTTCGCCGAATTCTTCGCTAAGCCGGACCTGACCGTCGAAGACGCGCAGAAGCGCTTCGCCGACCTCATCGCGGCGGCAGACTGACGTTGGAGACAATCCCCCTCGCTCCCGGCCTTGCCACAAGCAGGGCCGGGACCGCACCGCCCTTACCCAGCCGGCTGACGAGATGAGCAAGAGCGAACGCCCCAACCCGCTGTTCCGCAACCTCAATGCGAAGGTCGCCTCGATCCCGATGATCCTCACAGCGTCGGTGGTCTTCGTTGGCGGCACGTTGTGGACCGTGCTCTATTCCTTCACCAATTCGAAGCTGTTGCCGCGGCTGAATTTCGTTGGGCTCGATCAGTATTACCGGCTGTGGGCGACGCCGCGCTGGCTGATCTCGATCGAGAACCTTCTGATCTACGGCGCGATCTCGCTGGTGTTCTCGCTGGTCATCGGCTTCCTGCTTGCGGCACTGCTCGACCAGAAGATCCGCTTCGAGGACACGTTCCGCACCATCTTCCTCTATCCGTTCGCGCTTTCCTTCATCGTCACCGGCCTGGTCTGGCAGTGGCTGCTCAATCCGGATTTCGGCATCCAGCATGTGGTGCGGGATCTCGGCTGGACGAGCTTCAGCTTCGACCCGCTCTATAACTCCAGCATCGTCATCTACGGCATTTCGATCGCCGCGCTGTGGCAAGGCACTGGGCTCATCATGTGCCTGATGCTGGCCGGCCTGCGCGGCATTGACGAGGACATCTGGAAGGCGGCGCGAGTCGACGGGATCCCGATGTGGAAGACCTATCTGTTCATCGTCATTCCGATGATGCGGCCGGTCTTCATCACCACGCTGGTCATCATCGCTTCCGGCATCGTCAAGGTCTACGACCTCGTTGTCGCCCAGACCAGCGGCGGTCCGGGCATCGCCTCCGAAGTGCCGGCCAAATATGTCTATGACTACATGTTCTTCGCCCAGAATCTCGGTCAGGGCTTTGCCGCCTCGACCATGATGCTGCTCTCGGTGGTGATCGTCGTCGTGCCGTGGGCCTATCTCGAATTTGGAGGCCGGAAGCGTGGCTGACCAGGCCGTCTCCTTGCCCGCCGGCGCGGGTGCCGTCGGGCGCGAAGCCTTGGGGCCGAGCGGACCAAAGCCGAGGCATGTCTTCTCGCGCCGCAACATCTTCCTCTATGGCACGCTGATCGTGATGGCGGTCTACTATCTGCTGCCGCTCTACGTGATGGTTGTCACTTCGCTCAAGGGCATGCCCGAGATCCGGCTCGGCAACATCTTTGCGCCGCCGCTCGAAATCACCTTCGAGCCGTGGGTCAAGGCGTGGGCGACAGCCTGCACCGGCCTCAATTGCGACGGGCTTTCGCGCGGCTTCTGGAATTCGGTGCGCATCACCGTCCCGTCGGTGCTGCTGTCGATCGCGATTGCCTCGGTCAACGGCTACGCGCTCGCCAACTGGCGCTTCAAGGGCGCCGACACGTTCTTCGTCATCCTGATCGTCGGCGCCTTCATCCCCTATCAGGTGATGATCTATCCGATCGTCATCATCCTGCGCGAGATCGGCCTCTATGGCAGCCTGAGCGGGCTGGTGATCGTGCACTCGATCTTCGGCATGCCGATCCTGACGCTGTTGTTCCGCAATTATTTCGCCTCGATGCCGGAAGAGCTGTTCCGCGCGGCGCGCGTCGACGGCGCCGGCTTCTGGGGCATCTTCCTGCGCATCATGGCGCCGATGTCGCTGCCGATCTTCGTCGTCGCCATCATCCTGCAGGTCACCGGCATCTGGAACGACTTCCTGTTCGGCGTCGTCTACACCCGCCCCGACACCTATCCGATGACGGTGCAGCTCAACAACATCGTCAATTCGGTGCAAGGCGTGAAGGAGTACAACGTCAACATGGCCGCAACCATCCTGACCGGCCTTGTGCCACTCATCGTCTACTTCATTTCCGGCAAGCTTTTCGTGCGCGGCATCGCCGCCGGCGCGGTGAAAGGGTGATGGCGATGACGGCAGCCAACGGCACCAGCGTTTCGATCCAGGACCTGTCGCTGAATTTCGGCTCTGTGTCGGTGCTGCAGACGCTCAACCTCGATGTCGCCGAGGGCGAGTTCATCGTACTGCTCGGTCCCTCGGGCTGCGGCAAGTCGACATTGCTCAACTGCATCGCCGGCCTGCTCGACATCTCCGAAGGCCGCATCTTCATCAAGGGCAAAAACGTCACCTGGGAAGAGCCCAAGGACCGCGGCATCGGCATGGTGTTCCAGTCCTACGCGCTCTACCCGCAAATGACGGTGGAGAAGAACCTGTCCTTCGGCCTGCGCGTTGCCGGCGTGCCCAAAGACGAGATCGCCAAGCGCATCGCCCGCGCCGCAGAAATCCTGCAGATCGAGCCGCTGCTGCAGCGCAAGCCGGCGGCATTGTCCGGCGGCCAGCGCCAGCGCGTGGCGATCGGGCGGGCGCTGGTGCGCGACGTCGACGTCTTCCTGTTCGACGAGCCGCTGTCCAATCTAGACGCCAAGCTGCGCGCCGAGCTGCGGGTCGAGATCAAGCTTCTGCACCGCAATCTGCAGAACACCATGATCTACGTCACCCACGACCAGATCGAGGCAATGACGCTGGCCGACCGCATTGCGGTGATGAAAGGCGGCGTCATCCAGCAGCTCGACGCGCCGCAGACGATCTACAACCGGCCGGTCAACCGCTTTGTCGCCGGCTTTCTCGGCTCGCCGGCGATGAATTTCCTCGAAGGGGAACTGGAGGCCGGTCCGACGTTCAAGACGGACGGTGTTTCGGTGCCGCTTGAGCGCTATGCCTTTGACGGTACGGAGCGCCCCACCGGCGCTTGCGTGCTCGGCATCCGGCCCGAACACATCGCCTTCGGTGACGCGGCGAAGTCGATGCCGTTTTCCGCCAGCGGTTCCGTCGAGATCGTCGAGCCGATGGGTTCCGACACTCTGGTGTGGACCAAGCTCGGCGGCCGCAACCTTTCGTTCCGCGTCGAGGCGGAACGGACGCTGCGCAGCGGCGATCCGGTCCAATTCGGTTTCGATCCGGCGCGCGCCTCGCTGTTCGACGCGGCGACCGGCAATCGGCTGTAATTTCTAAAAATCATTCCAATCACATCCCCTCAAGAACGATCCCCCAAGACCCACCACCCAAGAAACGGATAAAGACGATGAACTGGTCATTCCAACTCTACAGCGCCCGCAATTTCCTGCCCTGGGACGGCATCCTCAAAATGCTGGGCAAGGTCGGTTACAAGGAAGTCGAAGGCTTTGGCGGGGTCTATGACGACCCCAAGGCGTTCCGCGCCGAACTCGACAAGAACGGGCTTGCGATGCCGACCGGGCATTTCTCGATCGATGCGCTGGAGAACGACTTCGACGGCGTGCGCAAAACGGCCGACGCGCTCGGCATCACGCTGGTCATCTGTCCTTATCTCGTGGCCGAACAGCGGCCGGCCGATGCTGCCGGCTGGCGCGGCTTTGGCGAGCGTCTGGCCAAGGTCGGCGAAACGGCAAAAAAGGCCGGCTACGGCTTTGCCTGGCACAACCACGATTTCGAGTTCAAGAAGCTCGCCGACGGCTCGGTGCCGCAGGACCATATCCTGTCGGCCGCGCCTGACATCGGCTGGGAGATGGACGTCGCCTGGGTGATCCGTGGTGGCGTCGATCCGTTGCCGTGGATCGAAAAGCACGGCAAGCGCATCAGCGCCGTTCATGTCAAGGACATGGCCAAAGCAGGCGAAGGGCTTGATGAGGATGGTTGGGCCGATGTCGGCCACGGCACCATTGACTGGGCCGGCCTGATCAAGACACTGCGCGCCAAGAGCGCGGCCAAATATTACGTCATGGAACAGGACAACCCCAACGATATCGAGCGCTTCGCCAGCCGCTCGCTCGCTTCCGTCAAGGCTTACTAGGAACAATCATTATGGCAAAGAAACTGGGTATCGGCGTCATCGGCTGCGGCAACATCTCGAAGGCGTATTTCTCGCTGGCGCCGCTGTTTCGCGGCATCGAGATGCGCGCTTGCGCCGACATCAACATGGACGCGGCGAAGGCACGGGCGAAAGAGTTCAAGCTGCGCGCCGAGACTGTCGACGAACTGCTCAAGGACGACGAGATCGACATCATCGTCAACCTGACCATCCCCGCCGTGCACTACGACGTGTCCAAGCAGATCCTCGACGCCGGCAAGCATGTCTATTCGGAAAAGCCGTTCGTGCTGTCGATCAAGGAAGGGCTCGATCTGAAGAGCCGCGCCGAGAAGAAGGGTCTGCGCATCGGCTCGGCCCCGGACACTTTCCTCGGCGGCGCGCACCAGCTGGTGCGCAACCTCATCGACAATGGCACGCTGGGCAGGATCACCAGCGGCACCTGCCACGTCATGGGTCACGGCATGGAGCACTGGCACCCCAATCCGGATTTCTTCTTCCAGCCGGGTGCGGGTCCGGTGCTCGACATCGGACCGTATTACATCACCAACCTGATCCAGTTGATCGGGCCGGTGAAGCAGGTGGCGGCCGTTGCGACGACCCCTGCCAAGGAACGCACCATCAGCTCAAAGCCGCGTGCGGGAGAAAGAATCCCGGTCAACACGCCGACGACCATCCATGGTCTGCTCGAGTTCGAGAATGGCGCGGTGATCACGCTCAACACCAGTTGGGACGTTTGGGCCCACGGTCATGCGCCGATGGAACTCTATGGCGAGGCCGGTACGGTGTATGTGCCGGATCCGAATTTCTTCGGCGGCGACGTGCGCATCACCGAGGCTGCCAAGCCGATGAAGAAACTGCCGAAATGGAAGCATCCGTTCGGCGTGCCGAACGAAATGCACGGGCAGGGCATGATGGCCAATTACCGCACCGCAGGCCTTGCCGACATGGCGCTGGCAATCGCCGAGGGCCGGCCGCACCGCTGCTCGATGGAACTGGCACTGCATGCGGTCGACGTCATGACCGGGCTGTTGCGGTCGGGCGAGACCGGCAAGTTCGTCGCCATGCAGACGACCTGCGAGCGGCCGGCTGCACTCGGCGTCAAGGACGCAAAAGGGCTGTTGGCGAAGAAGAAATGAGGTAGAAGGGTGTCGGCGCGCTCGCGCCGACACCCATTCAATCCAGGATATGTACCCATGCGCTGGCAGCCGGCTGAAAACCGCTATGAGAAAATGGTCTATAACAGGTGCGGGCGATCCGGCCTGAAGCTGCCGGCGATCTCGCTCGGCCTGTGGCACAATTTCGGCAACGACACGCCGCACAAGACCAAGCAGGCGATTGCGCGCAAGGCCTTCGATCTCGGCATCACCCATTTCGATCTCGCCAACAATTACGGCCCGCCGCCCGGCTCGGCCGAGATCGCCTTCGGCGACATATTGCGCACCGATTTCGCCGGCTATCGCGACGAGCTGATCATCTCGACCAAGGCCGGCTACGAGATGTGGGCCGGTCCTTACGGTGAATGGGGCAGCCGCAAATATGTGCTGGCCAGCCTCGACCAGAGCCTGAAGCGGATGGGGCTCGACTATGTCGACATCTTCTACTCGCACCGCTTCGATCCGGATACGCCGCTGGAAGAAACGATGGGCGCGCTCGACCATGCGGTGCGTTCGGGCAAGGCGCTCTATGCCGGCATCTCGTCCTACAATTCGCAGCGCACGCGCGAGGCGGCCGACATCTTGAAGCAGCTCGGCACGCCCTGCATCATCCATCAGCCGAGCTACTCAATGCTCAACCGATGGGTCGAAGAGGACGGGCTGCTCGATACGCTGGAAGGGCTCGGCGTCGGCTCGATCGTGTTCTCGCCGCTGGCGCAAGGCATGCTGACCGACAAATATCTCGGCGGCATCCCCGAGGGCAGCCGCGCTGCCCAAGGCAAGTCGCTGCGTCCCGCCTTCATCAACGACAAGACCATCGCCAACATCAAGGCGCTGAACGCGATCGCCGGCAAGCGTGGCCAGACGCTGGCGCAGATGGCGCTGGCCTGGGTGCTGCGCAAGGGCCGGGTGACCTCGGCTCTGATCGGCGCCAGCCGGCCGGAACAGGTCGAGGACTGCGTCGGTGCGCTCAAGGTGCTCGAGTTCAGCGACGGCGAGCTCGCCGAGATCGACACTTACGCGCGCGAGTCCGACATCAATCTGTGGGCGGCTTCGGCAGAGCGCAAAGGCCCGCCGAGGAAGTAAGCACAGCCGGCAAACGATACGAATGAAAACGGCGGGAGGATCCCGCCGTTTGCGTTTTCATGAAACGATGAACCGTTCTTGCCTCAGGGCTTCTTGGCGGTGCCGAGACCAGCCTTGGGCGCTGCCCCGGCGGCCGGAGCGGGGGTCTTCATCTTGGCTTCGATCCAGCCGGTGTAGTTGGCCAGCCGCGTGTAGATGCCGTAGGCGTTCTTGTGGCCGCAGGCGGCGGTTCCGTCGGACGGACCTTCGCCCCAGCTGACGACGCCGACCTGGACCGGACCGTCGGCGCCGGTCATGAACAGCGGCCCACCGCTGTCGCCGTTGCAGGCGTCGCGTTCGCCGCTGTCGGTGCCGGCGCAGATCATGTTGTTGGTCAGCGGATCCGACATGTCGGCGGCAATCGCATTGGCAGCGGCATCGATGCCCTTTTCCGAATAACGCATGCGGTGCGAGAGGTCGCTGAGCGCCGCCTTGAGGTCGCGTGCATAGATCGACTTGATGCCGCTGTTGCAGGCAGCGCTCGGCTCGAGATCGAGATCGGCGACCATCAGCGCGGTCGGGAAGGTGCCGTCCTGCATCTTGCCCCAGCCGATCACAGTGGTCTTGCCGCTGTCAGGCGTCGGCTCATTGGTGATCTTGATGACCGGTGCGTCAGCCGGCTCGGCCAGCCGGAGCAGGCCGAGATCATTGTCCAGTGTCTGTTCGCTGTAGTTCTCGTTGACGATGACCTCGACCACCTTGTAGCGCTTGCCTTCGGTGAGATAGGTGGCGCCGGTTAGCACGGTCACCGTCTCGGGCGAAATCGGCCGGCCCTTGTCGTTGAGGCAGTGCGCCGCCGTCAGCACCCATTGCGGCGCGATCAGGCTGCCGCCGCAGAATTGCGCATTCGGCTGTGAGGCCGGGCTGGGATCCAGCCGGGCGGTGGTCAGCAGCGCGACCTGGAATGGATAGGCGCCCTTGTCGGCTTCCTTGCCGCCATAGACGCGGTCGGCGCCGTCGGGGTTCTCGGCCTTGGCTTTGTCCCGGGCTTCGGCGACGCGTCGCATCGGCGAGACCGCCGCTTCCGGCCTGACGGCGGCGTCTGCCGCATGCAGCGCGTTGACGGCGGGAAAAGCAGCCGCGATGCCCAACAGCGATGCAGCGGCGAGCGGCCTGAACCGATGGAAAATGTTCACCTTGAAACCTCCTGAGATGAAAATTGGCGGGCGATGCCAAGCTAGCGCAAAATCAGCCTGGGCGAACCGGTACGCCGCTCCACCTTGCGCCATATCGAACGGCGCGCGAGCGGTCATAAAACCGAAACACCACTTTTGCTAATCGTGCCCCGCCGGGCAGAGCCCACCCAAACCCTATAGCCCCCCACGGGCTACGTGGAAGCGATTTGTCATTGCCAATGTTGGATTATTTTAGGCAGTATATCGACGCGGATGCGTTTGGCGGAGGACTTTAACGAGGCCGTTCGGAATGATGATCCGACACGGGCGGGTAACCAAACTGATTTTTTAATGCCACCACGATCTCGACAATATTTCTGTATTTTGATCCACTCCTTGCTGACTTTTGGGAGAGTCTCACCATGACAAAACTGACAAGCACTATCATTGCGTCCGCATTGCTATCCACCGCACTGTGGGCGATGCCCGCCTTCGCCGCCGATCCCGGCTCCGCGAATACCGGCAACGGCGAAAGCATGCGCGATGTCGGGACGGGCGACTACCAGCCTGGCCGGGCAAAACCGATCGCGCCGCCGAAGCTGACCGAAGACGAAGCCAGCCGGGCAGCGCCGCTGACCGACGAGGCAACGGCGGTCAAATCCTATGGCATCGTCGGCCGTTCCGCGGATGGCAAGGACATCAAGATCGATGCCGGCGAGGCGCTGAAGGACCTTGTCATCAAGGAACTGAATGCGCCGGCCAACGCACCGAATGCCGACAAGACGGGGCTGACGGGCGGCGACGAAGCCGGCCGCCAGGTGTTCGGGGCAGACGACCGCGAGCAGATCAAGAACACCAAGACCTACCCGTTCACCGCGATCGGCTATATCGAAGGCAAAGCCAAGAGCGGTTATGGCAGCTGCTCCGGGACCTTGATCGGTCCGCGCACGGTGCTCACTGCCGCGCATTGCCTCTACAGCAATGAAGACAAGGCCTGGCTCGACGACGTCATCTTCGTGCCGTCGCTCAACGGCAACACTGCAGACGATGCGCCGTTCGGCGCTTTCAGCTATGAGAGCGTCTATATCCTGCAGGGCTTCATCGACAATTATCAGGGCTACTACGGCTCGGTCATTCCGTGGGACCTCGGCATCATCACGCTGAAGCAGGATATCGGCACCAATCTCGGCTGGCTGGGTTATGCCAACTATGAGGATCTCGGCGATTTCACCGCCAACATCATCGGCTATCCCGGTGACAAGCCGATGGGCACGATGTGGAAGGCGACCTGCGAGGTGCACGCCGAAAACATCGGCGTGGAGTATTTCCAGTACGACTGCGACACCTATCCGGGGTCGAGCGGCAGCTCGGTCTACGCCTATGACAATGGCGCCAAGCAGCGCGTCGTCACCGGCGTAAACGTGGCTGAAAGCCCGAATGCCAACACCGCCGTGCGCCTGAACGCCGCCAACGTGCAGTGGATCAACAGCCTGTACAAATAAGGCCCGATCTTTCGCCGGCAAACAGCGGCGAGAACCGGCAATACCAAACCGGCGACGGGACCTTCCGTCGCCGGTTTTTTGTATCGAAATCGCTCCCTTGCACAGTTTTGCGGCGGCGCTTACGCCAGGCGATCCAAGGGGTTGGGAACGATGGCGCGGGCAGGAATGATCTTCGGGGTCAGGGCGATGGCGGCTGCATCCATGCTGGCCGCACTGACATGCTTTTCCGCTATGGCCGATCAAGGTGGGGCATTGCCGTTGCCGAGATAGCCGCGAATGGTGCGCAGCGTCACCCGCCTCTGCCAGTCCCAGATGCGGATGGTCTTGTCGTCCGACGACGAGACCAGCCGTCCGGCGTGAAGGCAAGGTCGGTCACCCTCGCACTGTGACCGCCGGTGTTGAGATCGAGATGGAAATCGAGGTCTTCGGCACGCGCGGTCGACGATAAGAGCTGCCCGGCACCTTCGTTGCGCCGCTATTTGGAGTCAGCGGGAGGCGAGCCGTGGCGCACATAGTTCTCGATCGCCTGGGCATAGTTCGCGGAACCGGTCTTGCGTTCCTTTTCTATGTAGCCGGCAAAGTAGCTCCAGAACGACACCGCATAGTCGCGGAAATAGGCGTCGGCAACATCGCGCGAGCAGAGCTTTCCCTCGACACAGATGGAGAGACGGTTGAGGAAATAGACGATGCGGTCGAAATTGTCGTTGAAATCGGCGATCGGCATGGTGCCGCCCCCGGCCGTCATTGCCTCGATGCCGATGCGTTGCCGGAACACCTGTTCCTCGGTCGGCGACGGCGTGGCGCTGATCAGATTGTCATATTTGGCGTTGAGCGCCGCCAGCCGCTCCTTGAGCGCGCGTTGTGCCTGCTGAAAATCCTTGCTTTCCCAGAGCTCGACCAGCGACATCGTCTGTTCGACACGCTTCTGTTCCTGGTTTGCCAGAAACTGGAAGACCGAGAAGGCGAGGGTGAAGATGATAGCCAGCCGCACGGCGAGGCCCGACCAGGCATAGGCCAGCATGCGCCAGTCGCGGTCGGTGAACGGGTTGGATTCCTTCTTGATCTCGTGGCTGCTCGGCCACGGAAAACCTTCGGTGGTTTCCGGCAAGGTCTCCGGCTTCTTGTTCGATGCCGGCACCGGCAGGGCCGGCCGTTTTTGTGTTGCAGTGCCCCCCGGCTTTTTCATCCGCAGCTGTCCAGTTGGATGGTGGCGGAGGGATCGAGCACGATGCCGGGCGCCTCCAGTTTCTTTTTCAGGCAATCGAGCTGCGTGCGCGAAATCATGAACTGCACGTCCGGTTCGACAGCCGCCTTGTTGGGTGACGGCAAGGGCTCGACCACGCCGCGCGAGGCGCAGCTGGAGAGATCGACGACGACGGCCGTGCCGCCGGTCTTGGCGATCTGGTCATACTGGTCGAGAAAGCAGGTGGCGAGCTCGGAATTGGTGACGACCTGCTTGACGCACAAGCCGCAGGTTTCGTCCGCCGAGGCACTGGCAACCAGCAACAAGCCGGCGGCAAGGCCGGTGATCGCTGCACGCCAGGAAAGCACGGGGATAGTCACTGATGTCCTCATCTGTTGCGTTCCGCTTCGGCACATCGAGGCGCTTCGAACCGGGAAATGTTCATATATCACGGCCTTGGCGCAAGAGCCGACAAAGGATGTCGGTCCGTTGCAGCTCAGGCGCGCGGCACCGTCTCCATCGGGAAGATCATCACCGCGCCCTTTGGTCCGCTCTTGTCGGCAAGCCGCATCACCGAGCGCGTCGCCGGCGCCATGCCGATGTCTGCGAGCATGTCTGAGAAGCCCGGCGTCCCCGAGGCAGCCCGCGTCACGGCACGGACGCCTTCCTGGGCAAGGAAACTCAGATCCTCTTTTTCGCTCTGCGGCGGCGCCTCGGTCAGCACGGCAATCATCCGCTCCATGCCGAAGCTGGTGTCGGTGAAGGCGAGCAGCCCTTCCTTGAGGCCCTGGTCTGCCTGCTGGTTGATCGGCGCCAGCCGCTCGGAGACGATGTGAGTGATCGAATAGTCGCTGCCGATATAGAGCACGTTGATGTCGACGAACTCGTCGGACTCGTTCCTGGCCGCAATGTGCACCTGGTCGCCCGGCGAAACGCGCGGCACGGTCGACGATTCGATCGGCTCCATCGCGCCGCTGTCCTGGCGCTTGATCAGGAACTGGACGCTGACTTCGTCCGGCCGGTAGTCGGAAGCAGCGGCGAGCCGCGACAGGCCGGTGGCGCGGAAGATCGTGGTCAGGTTCTTGGCGGTGTTTTCCGCGAGTTTGTCGCGCCCATCCTGATGGATGACGATGCGCGGCGGCTTGCTGCCGTCCTTCAGGCTGATGTCGCCGGACGCCGGCAGGAACCATAGCGCCGGCTCGTCGGTCGCATCTGCGGCGGCGCCGGCGATGGACTTTTCGCGCAGCACCGCCAGTCGCAGATCGGCACTCTTGCCGGGTTCGACCAGCGCGATGTGGAAGCCGGAATTCGGCTTCGCCGCCAGTTCATCGAGAACCGAATTGACCAGCTCGGTTTCCTTTTCGAGCCCTGCGGTCGGCGCCGGCTTTGCCACCAGCAGCTTGTAGTCGACGGCAAGTTCGGCAACGCGTGCATAGGCGCCGGCGGGTACCGCTGTTGCCGCGAGCGCCGGCTTGCCGTCGAACTCGACCGGCTTGAGGTTGCTTTCCAGGTTCCTCGCCGATTGCACTTCGAGGTAGCCGACCGCGTCGGAAAGCTTCGACAGCGCCGAAGGCAGGATGGCGAGCTTGCTGCCGGGGGTGAGACCCTGCAGCAGCCCTGCGCCGATCGCAACATCGCCGTCCTTGACGGCAATCGGCCATTGCATGACGGCGTCGGTCTTGTCGGTGCCGAACACGCGGGCGTCGAGTTCGCCCTCGAACAAGGGCGTCGGCCTTGTGCGGCCGTCGGCCGAATATTGCTGCAGCACGGCCTGGCCGAGCTGGCGATAGGTGACGTTGGGGTTCTCGGCCAGCTTCGACAGGATGGTGAAGGTGAACAGGCCAAAGCGCGGCGCGTCGGGCGTACCCTTGGGCAGCGGCATTTCCGGCGTCGTTTCGACCGTCTGCGCGGCATAGAAGGCAACCAGCTTGCCCCTGGCGATCGGCTCGGCGCCGGTCGGCGTCAGGTTGAAGGCCGGCTTGCGGGCGCCGTTCTCGTCGAAACCGCGCGATGCGCTGACCGAGATGTCGTCATAGGCCCTTACTGCCGCCGCTTTCGCCGCATCGTCGCCGCCGACCAGATCAGCGAATTCGACCTTGCGCTCCAGTTCGTCATCAACTTCCGCGGCACGCGTTGCAGTGCCGGAATGGCAGCAATCGAACACGACCCAGACAAAGGCGCCCTTGTCGCGGATGGCGTCGAGTGCCGCGCCGACCTCATTGTCGACCAGCGCGTTCGGCACGCCTTCCTCGCGGTTGATCCATTTGTCGATGTCGGAGGGCAGGAAAATCTCGTCGAGCCCGTCGGTCTCGTCACCGGCCCTGGCCTGCGGCTGCTGGGCGCCGTGGCCGGAAAGGTGCAGATAGACGAAGTCGTCGCGTTGCACCTTGCCGGCGAGATCGGCAAGGGCGGCCTTGATCGCCGCATGGGTCGGCGGACCGTTGGCGCCTTCGACATCCTTGGCGAGCAAGGTGACGTTCGCGGCCGAGAATTTCACCGGATCGGGCGTGTTCTTCAGGAGATAGTCGCGGACCAGCCCTGCATCGTTCTTGGGTCCGATCAGCCAGTTCTTCTGCGGCAGGTTGGGATAGTCGGTGCAGGCAACCAGCAGCGCATGATAGGTGCGCGAGGCGGCGAGGGTGCGGAACGAAACCGTACCGGCGGCCACAAGCGCCGACGTGCCGACGAGCAGCGTCCGTCGTGTCAATTTGATCATGATCGCTTCCCCAAGCCCGATCGAATTTCCAAGTGCGCTACCCCTCGTTGAGAATTTTGTCAGTATTTTGAATGTGGTTAGTGCCGTCAACCGGCGGTGGCGGTCCACGTGTCGATGGCGACAACGGAAACAGTGGCAAAAAGCCCGGTTCATCGCTATCTCAAGGGAATTGAGACCGCCGCATGACAGAAATGCCGTGCAGGCGGTGCGGAAAGATCGGAAACAGGATCATGGCGGCAAGGGATGTGCTGACGAAGAATCAACTGAGCGTGCTCGAGAAGCTCGAGGCCGCCAGCGGACCGCTCAGCGCCTATACGCTGCTCGACCAGTTGCGCGAGCGCGGTTTCCGCGCGCCGCTGCAGGTCTACCGCGCGCTCGACAGCCTGGTGAAGTCAGGCTTCGTGCACAGGCTCGAAAGCCTCAACTCCTTCGTCGCCTGCGCCGAGCCGCATGACCACAGCCACTCGATGACCGCTTTTGCCATCTGCGACACCTGCGGGCAGGTGACGGAGATGTCGGACCATGATGTCGACCACCAGCTGGATGAGTGGGTGCGCTCGACGGGGTTCGCCGCCAAGAAGGCGGTGATCGAATTTCGTGGGACGTGTGCGAAGTGTAGGGCTGAGGCTGCTTAAGACCTTCGCTTCGTAATCCTAGGGCGGAGTGAACGCGAAGCGGAACGGAGACCCTAGGATCCATTCCGTTACATTTCCGACGATTGCAGCGGTGCAGAACAAATCTCCACAGCCTCGACGCTCAGGCGTCACGGCATGGATCCTAGGGTCTGCGCCGCGTCGCTTCGCTCCTTGCTTCGCCCTAGGATGACGAAGCGGCCGAACGTCAATGCGCCTCGTCCCAGTTGTTCGCCGCCCGAGCATCAACGTGCAGCGGCACCGACATCGAGATTGCCGGCATCGGCGCGTTTTCCATCACGCGGCGCACCACGGGGATCGTCGCTTCGACTTCCGCTTCCACCGTCTCGAAGATCAGTTCGTCATGCACCTGTAAGAGCATGCGGGCGGAGAGGCCGGCCTTCTCCAGCGCTTCGTCCATATGCACCATAGCACGGCGGATGATGTCGGCCGCGGTGCCTTGCAGCCTGGCGTTGATCGAGGCGCGCTCGTTGAAGGCGCGGATCGACGGGTTTGACGATCTGATCTCCGGATAGTGGATGCGGCGGCCGAAGATGGTTTCGACGAAACCATGTTCGCGCGCATAGGCCTTGGTCGCCTCGATATAGTCGCGGATGCCCGGGAAGCGCTCGAAATACTTCTTGATGTAGGCGCCGGCTTCCTCACGCGGGATCGACAGCTGG
The DNA here is from genome assembly GCF_016836705.1 of Mesorhizobium caraganae. Taxonomy (GTDB): domain Bacteria; phylum Pseudomonadota; class Alphaproteobacteria; order Rhizobiales; family Rhizobiaceae; genus Mesorhizobium; species Mesorhizobium caraganae. Next base: position 16,810 of record NZ_JAFCGY010000018.1, read on the forward strand.
TTGGCCAGCCCAAAGGCCGAAATGCCGTAGATGATGCCGAAATTGATCGCCTTGGCGCGGCGGCGCACTTCTGAAGGCATGCCTTCGACCGGAACGGAAAACATTTCCGAGGCGGTGACGGCGTGGATGTCGACGCCGTCGGCGAAGGCTTGCGTCAGCTGCGGGATCTCGGCGACATGGGCGAGCACGCGCAATTCAATCTGGCTGTAGTCGGCCGAGACCAGTTTCTGGCCCTTGTCGGCGATGAAGGCGGTCCGGATCTTGCGTCCTTCGGCGGTGCGCACCGGGATGTTCTGCAGATTGGGATCGGACGAAGACAGCCGGCCCGTCGTCGTCGCCGCCAGCGCATAGGAGGTGTGGACGCGTCTGGTGTCGGGATGGATGAAGCCGGGCAGCGCGTCGGTGTAGGTCGATTTCAGCTTGGTCAGCTGGCGCCAGTCGACGATCTTGCGCGGCAGTTCGTGGCCTTCGGCGGCAAGGTCTTCCAGAAGCTGCGCGGAGGTCGACCATTGTCCGGTCTTGGTCTTGGAGCCGCCGGGCAGGCCCATGCGGCCGAACAGGATGTCGCCGAGCTGCTTTGGCGAACCGATGTTGATGCGTTCGCCGATAAGTCCGTAGATTTCCTCTTCCAGCCGCGCCGCGCCTTGCGCCAGCTCGCCGGAGAGCCGCGACAGGATCTGGCGGTCGACCGAGATGCCGCGCTGCTCCATCCGGGCCAGAACCGGCACCAGCGGCCGCTCCAGCCGCTCATAGACCGAGACCAGGCCCTTGGCGGCCAGCCGCGGCTTCAACACCTGCCACAGCCGCAACGCCACGTCGGCATGGCCTGCGGCGTAGGCGGTCGCCCTGTCGATATCGACCTGCTCGAAACCGACGGAGCTTCTGCCGGAACCGGCGAGATCCTTGAGCGGGGTCGTCGCATGGCCAAGCCACTTGTCGGCAAGCGACGACAAAGTGTGGTGGCCGGTGCCGGCGTCGAGCACATAGGAGATCAGCATGGTGTCGTCGAAGGGCGCGATGTCGATGCCGTGACGGCTCATCACGACGATGTCGTATTTGGCGTCCTGGGCTATCTTGAGCACCGATTTGTCCTCAAGCAGCGGCTTCAGCAGCGCCAGCGCCTCGTGGACCGGAATCTGGTTCTCCAGCGCGCCGCCGCCGAGCAGGTCGCCTGCGCCGGTTCTGTGGGCGAGCGGCACATAGGCGGCGCGGCCGGGGCCAACCGCCAGCGAGAAACCGATGAGATCGGCCAGCATCGGGTCCGACGACGTGGTCTCGGTGTCGAAAGCGACGATGCCGGTCTCCTTGGCCTGGGCCAGCCATGTCTTGAGCATTGCCGTGTCGCGGATCGCGACATAGGCGGCCGGGTCGATCCTGGCGGCGGATGCCGCTTCGAGACGAAGTGCTGAAAGCAAGGAAGGGGTATCGCCAGCCTTGGCGGTATCGGCCTTGGCTTCAGCTTGTGCTGCTTCGTTGGCTCCGCCGCCCCGAGCAACTGCTGGTGCGCCGGACCCGACATCGGGGCCATGCGCGGTGTCGGCGCGTTCGACGGTTACAGCGACGGCCTGGACATCGCCGGCTTCGGTGCTGGTCGCTTCGGCCACGCGGCGGGTCAGCGAGGTGAATTCCATAGTCTTGAGGAAGCCGATCAGCTTCGGCCCATCCGGCGCATGCAGCACGAAATCGTCGAGCCCGTCGGTCACCGGCACGTCGTTCTTCAGCGTCACCAGCTGACGCGAAATGCGCGCCTTGTCGGCATTGGCGATGATGGATTCCCGCCTTTTGTCCTGCTTGATCTCGCTGGCACGGGCGAGCAGCCCGTCGAGGTCGCCGAACTGCTCCAGAAGGTGCGCCGCCGTCTTCGGCCCGATACCGGGCACGCCTGGCACGTTGTCGACGGAGTCGCCGGTGAGCGCCTGCAGGTCGATCATCTTTTCCGGCGGCACGCCCCATTTCTCGATGACTTCGGGGATGCCGATCTGGCGGTCCTTCATCGGGTCGTACATGCCTACCGTGGGGCCGACCAGCTGCATCAAATCCTTGTCCGAGGAGATGATGGTGGTGTCGCCGCCGGCCTCGCAGGCAAGCTTGCAATAGGTGGCGATTAGGTCGTCGGCCTCGAACCCTTCCATCTCGATGCAGGGCAGGTTGAAGGCGATGGTAGCCTGGCGGATCAGGCCGAATTGCGGGATCAGGTCTTCAGGCGGCGCGTTGCGGTTGGCCTTGTACTCCGGGTAGAGCTCGTTGCGGAAGGTTTTCGACGAATAATCGAAAATGACCGCGAAATGCGTCGGCACAATGCCTACATCGGTGTTGCGGGCGTCCTGCATCAGCTTCCACAACATGTTGCAGAAGCCGGAAACGGCGCCGACCGGCAGGCCGTCGGATTTGCGGGTCAGCGGTGGCAGTGCGTGATAGGCACGAAAAATGTAGCCGGAGCCGTCGATAAGGAAGAGATGATCGCCTTTTTTCATGCCGGCAGGGATAGCGCGGCAGGGCGGCGCGGTCCATGGCAAAGGCACGCTTCCAACAGGCGTTGCGGCGCCATCCTGACAGAGGCTGCCTGTGAATGCCTCGTTATGGACCTCGGCCGCTCACAACCATGTTACAAAAGTGTAATTTTCGTGCCCTTGAAACGCCACGTTCGAAGACACAAATACATGTCATCGGCAGTTTTCGCCGAGTCCGGAGCAAGGCCCGTCCCCCGCCTATCCCGGACAACTGCGGCAGCCTATCCCCCCTCTCCGGGCTGCCGCAACGTTTCGAGTAAAGGCCGCCGTGGTTCCCCCTCCACCACGGCGGCTCTTTTTTGCCTTTCAACAAGCAAATTCCAGCCTGTGGTCTAATGATCGCGGGCTTTTCGTTTTGATGCGCTGCCTTTACGGTCCCGGCACCGAAAAGAAAGGCCCGCAATAATGTCCACCATTTCCCCCGTCCTCGACCGTATCGATAAAAATCTCGACCAGAGCCTGGAGCGCCTGTTCGGCCTGCTCCGCATCAAGTCGATCTCCACCGATTCCGACTATGCCGCCGACTGCCGCAAGGCCGCCGAATGGCTGGTGTCGGAGCTCAAGCTGATCGGCTTCGACGCTTCGGTGCGCGACACGCCAGGACATCCGATGGTGGTTGCGCATCATGAGGGGCCGGCGGGTTCGCCGCATGTGTTGTTTTACGGCCATTACGACGTGCAGCCGGTCGACCCGATCGAGCTTTGGGAGAACGATCCGTTCGCGCCGACGGTAAAGGAGATCGAGCCCGGCCACAAGGTGATCACCGGGCGTGGTTCGGCAGACGACAAGGGGCAGTTGATGACCTTCGTCGAGGCATGCCGGGCGTGGAAGCAGGTGCATGGCAATCTGCCGTGCCGCGTCACCATCCTGTTCGAAGGCGAGGAGGAGTCAGGCTCGCCGTCACTGAAACCGTTCCTGGAGGCGAACGCCGACGAGCTGAAGGCGGATTTCGCGCTGGTCTGCGATACCGGCATGTGGGACCGCGAGACGCCGTCGATCTGCGTGTCGCTGCGCGGCATGGTCGGCGAGGAGGTCACCGTCAAGGCGGCCAACCGCGACCTGCATTCGGGCGCCTATGGCGGTTCTGCCGCCAATCCGATCCGCATCCTGGCGAAAATCCTCGCCGACATCCATGACGAGAATGGCCACATCACCATTCCCGGCTTCTATGACGGAGTCGAGGAGACGCCGTCGCAGATCCTGAAATCGTGGGAGACGCTGGGCGAAACCGCCGAGACCTTCCTCGGGCCTATCGGCCTGTCGATCCCGTCAGGCGAAAAAGGCCGCTCGGTGCTGGAGCTGACCTGGGCGCGGCCGACCGCCGAATTCAACGGCATTATCGGCGGCTATACGGGCAAAGGGTTCAAGACGGTGATCGCGGCGGAGGCGTCGGCGAAAATCTCCTTCCGCCTCGTCCACAAGCAGAATCCCGAGAAGATCCGCGCGGCGTTCCAGAAATTCGTCAGGGAGCGGATTCCTGGGGACTGCTCGGTCGAGTTCCATCCCCATGGCGGTTCGCCGGCGATCCAGCTCTCCTATGACTCGCCATTCCTGGCCAAGGCCAAGAACGCGCTGTCGGATGAATGGCCGAAGCCGGCGGTAACCACGGGCGCCGGCGGCTCCATTCCTGTGGTCGGTGATTTCCAGACCTATCTCGGCATGGAATCGCTGCTTGTCGGGTTCGGCCTCGACGACGACCGCATCCACTCGCCCAACGAGAAATACGAGCTGACCTCCTTCCACAAGGGCCAGCGCTCCTGGGCGCGCATTCTCGATGCGCTGACGCGCTGAAGCAGTGGGAAACCAGTTTCTGGTTGATTTTTCAGCGGATCGCGGCGAGGACGACCGTAAGCCGCGATCCGGAGAAGACAATGAGCGACATCCGCTTCCACAAGAACGATCTGCCCGACCTGTCCCACTACAATGTCGACGCAGTGGCCATCGACACCGAGACGCTGGGGCTGAACCCGCACCGCGACCGGCTCTGCGTGGTGCAGATCTCGCCGGGCGATGGCTCCGCCGACGTGATCCAGATCGCGCCCGGCCAGAAGAAGGCGCCGAACCTTGTCAGCCTGCTCAGGAACCGCGGCATCACCAAACTGTTCCACTACGGCCGTTTCGACCTCGCCGTGCTCTACAATGCCTTCGGCGTCATGCCGGAGCCGGTGTTCTGCACCAAGATCGCCTCGCGGCTGACCCGCACCTATACCGACCGGCACGGCCTGAAGGACATCTGCTTCGAACTGCTCGGCGTTGGCCTGTCGAAGGTGCAGCAATCGTCGGATTGGGCGGCTGAGACCTTGTCGCCCGAACAGCTCGAATATGCCGCGTCCGACGTGCTCTATCTGCACCGTCTGCGCGATGTGCTGGCCGGACGGCTGGCGCGGGACGGGCGCGCCAAGGAAGCCGACGCCTGCTTCCGCTTCCTGCCGACGCGTGCCAAGCTTGATCTGATGGGCTGGGGCGAAGAGGATATTTTTGCGCACAGCTGATGGTTCGGGCCCTTCGTTCCGCTGGAACCGGATGGGGGTGGCGGCGTTGTTCTGCGCATTCCGGATGGAAGTGCGACGAGAGGGGATGACATGGCAGACCGAAAGCCGATAGCAACCGCCCCGACGGACGGGTCCAAGGTCACTGTCCTGTGGAAGGACGGCGCCGGTGTCGTCAGCGAATCCGTCGGGCAGTACCGCGACGGCGCCTGGTGGGTCTACACCGACAGCGACACCCAGAAAAAGGTCGAGCCGACCAGCTGGCGGCCTGCCTCCAGTGACGATGACGACGACCCGTGAGCCCGCTGGCGGGTTGACGTGCTTTCGCATAGCGTGAAGCCGTTGAAAATGAGGCCGATTCGGGGCCGTCCGCTCCGCAGCTGCCTCTCATCCTGGAGGGACTCGCCATGGGCATCGAAAGCCTTCTCATCTTCCTGATCATCGGCGCCATTGCCGGCTGGCTCGCTGGCCTCATCGTCTCGGGCTTCGGCTTCGGCCTGATCGGCAACATCGTCGTCGGCATTATCGGCGCCTTGATCGCCGGCTGGCTTTTCCCAAGGCTCGGCTTTGCCATCGGCGGCGGCATTCTCGCTGCCATCATCAACGCCACGATCGGCGCCGTTATCCTGCTGGTGCTGGTCAAGGTCCTGAAGCGAGCATGAGGCTCGGATTTTTATCTAACGCAATTCCATGGAAAAGCGCTGCGCGCTTTCCCATGGAATTTTTCCAAAGGAGCGCGCCGTGAAGCAGAATACACTCTACCTTCTCGTCGGCGCGCTCGTTGTCGTGGTCATCGCGCTCGGTGCGTATGTTTATCACGAACAGACCAAGCCAAAAGGCGTCGAGCTCAAGATCGACGACAAGGGCATTTCGATCCAGCAGAACTGAGCCTGCCGTCGACGGCGGCGGGGCGCCGGCTGGCTGCATGTAAAAAGGCATTGGCGAGGTCTCCCGCGATTGCCCCGACATGGAATTCGAATGACGGATCGACGCTTCGGCGCTATGATGTCGATATAGGGCGTTTGGGGTCAACCAACCTATTACTAGGAGGTTGCCATGAAACACCAAACACTGGACCAACTGCATGCAGTGGCCGAGGTCAACACACAGCCGGTAATGAGTCGAACCCAACGTCTCGTACGTTGGGCCGAGCTTCTTGAACGTGAGCCCAGCCGGCTCCTGACCGCGCTCGCCGGGACTGAATACCGTGCCCCGCCGGAGCGCGATGTCATGCGAGGCGATGGCTCGCCGATAGCGGTTGCCTTCACGGACCCCATATTGCACGACGAAGGTCTGAAAGACGACAGCTATGGCGAAGCCAAGCGCTTCTTCGAGTTGACCGACCACCAACTGCACGAGATCGTCTGCTACTGCCATGTCGGCGAGGTTATGCAATCGTCCAGGGCAGCGCTCTCGGTTCGTGCGGCGATCGGCTGACGCATGTCCACCAGGTGATTACCTGGTGACGGGTGATTTTGGGGCGCGGTCGAACGCGAAGCTGCGACCATTTGCGATCGCGCCCCAACGCGGAACATGTCCGCGACTGCCTGGTCACGGCTGAGAATGGCTCGGGCCTTGCCGCCCGGACAAAATGCCACGCGAGGGCGATTGTCTTCGTTGGAAGTCGTTACCGCCGAGCCACCATGGACAATGCTCAATCGTCGCCGAGGCCATCCATCACGACACCGAAATCATTGCGCCCCGTGCGGTACTCAGCCGCTGGCCAAATGCTCCAACGACACCCTCTACCGAGTCAGGTATGCAAACGCGCCTTTATTCGTAGATGTTCGTGACGGCTTAGCCGTCTAAGACATGGCTGAAGCCCAAATTTTCAAGAAAGCCGATTTCGAATTGCTAGGTGTGTGATCGCGCTCAAACGCTGCACGCCCCTGAGGGTCGGGGCAATACAGCTTTCATCAGGTATCCCGATCGTGTGCCGACGCCGATCGTGCCAATGTCCCCAGCTTGCAAAAGCCATTTGCATCGGACCATTTTATGCTGGAGGGTGAAATCGTAAGCAAAAGGTTATCTATGTCGCGATAAGATGAGGGAATCCACAAGGAGCAATAGATCCTTGATCTTGAACACTCAGTGGGAAGCAGATATCGTGGAGCAGCTCGCAGATAGACTAACGCACGCACGGAATATTGGTCGGCATAGGAGCGATTTGTGCCGAAACTCGATTGCCGTTGGCGAAGCGAGGGAGCAACGATGGGAGCTGATGCGCCGCATGCATCGGCAGTGGTGAATGCTCTGCAGAGGCGGCGCTCGATACCTGTCCTGTGGGTCCTAGCGCCACCGGCGTTTTTGATCGTCACCGCAGCGATTGTTCGATTGAGCCTTGGACCAGCCTTGGAGAGGCTGTCAGCTGACTATACCAGCAGCGTCATTCTCGAATCGGATAGCCGCTTTCGGCAGACGCCGGATGCGGCCTTCGCCGCGTTCCACCAGCAGGGCCGTCGTGTCGACCAAGTGCTGAGCGCCACCGGCGACGTTGCCGTCGTCCAGAGCCATATCGATTGGACGACTGACACCGGACAGGTGAACTATCAAACCACCGGCCTTTATGGCGTTGATCGCAAGACCCGCCAGAATGTCGCGGGTTACGGCGACCTTAGCCGCAGCGGGCAATTCATGTTCCCGCCGCAGCTGAAGGGCGTTACTGATAAGATCTGGGACCCCTATTATGGTGGTCCACGGCACCTGGCTTTCGATCGCAATGAGGTGGTCGACGGTCTGACCCTCGCAGTCTACCGCTTCACGATCGCGAACCTCGACGAAACAAAGACCTATGATTATCTTCCAGACGTGCCCGAGCGCTTCGGGGTCGGGACAGACGGCGAAGGCTTTCTATGGGTGGAGCCCGTCTCAGGTATCCTCGTCGACATGACGGACAATGGCCACAGCTTTTTCGTTGATCCGGCCACGGGGAAGTCGATAGGAGACTTTAGTGTCTGGCAAGCTAGGTATTCCGCGCAGTCTAAAGCTGAGCTGTTCGACGTGGCGGCTTCGATCCGCCAGCGCATATCAGCGGCGAAAATCTGGCTGCCCGCTGCCCTAATAGTGCTGAGTCTCGCTTGGGTGGGGACCGGTTTGCTTTGGCTTCGCCGCGGCACGCGGCCGAGTGCGGAATGACCAGGCGATCGCATGTTGATCCGCAACAGGCCTTGCCGCTCTTGCGGCCTGGGATTTCACAAAAGCTTACTCTGCTTTTTGCGCTCTTCGCTGCGATTCTTCTCGGCGCGACCGGATGGCTGGCCTTCAACCAGGGCAGGTCGGCGCTGGAGAGCAGCGTTGTTGCCGAGGTCCAATCTCGAGCACTGGAAAAACAGGCCGCGATCGGGTCCTGGCTCGACGGCCAGCTGAGCGAGCTGCGCGGGCTCAGCGAATCGCCCCACATCGTCGACGACTTCACCAAGCTTGCCGATCTTCCTGCGCATGCGACACCTGACAATTGGGTTGACTTCCGCGACGATCTTGCGGCGCGCACCGGGGAGGGCCAGGACTTTGTCGCCCTTTTTGTGATGGACCCGAAATCGGGCCGAGTCCTGACGGCGACGGATCCCACCGATGGTGGCCGGCAGGGCGCGGGCGAGCCTTATTTCACCAATGGTAAAATCCGCGCTGGCCTCTACTTGGTGCCGGACCGTTCAAGGAACCTCCCCCTGTTGTCGCCGATCTTGTCCACACCGCTTCGTGCCCGGAACGGTGCACTTGTTGCTGTTCTGGTCGCCCGTCTCGGAACAGAGAGTTTGGCTAGCACCGTCGATCGACGAGCGGGTCTTCGCGCGACTGACGAAGCATACTTGATCGACACGCATAGGCAGTTTGTCAGCAGGCCGCGGCTGTTGACCGAAGCCGAAGCGGGCACCCTTACCTCGGACCAAAGCGTGGCGGCCCGGCTCTGTCTTGAACACAATGATGGGCTGGATCTCTCGAATGACTACCGTGGCGTTCCGGCGATCACCGTTTATCGGTGGATGCCGAAGTTTGGCTTGTGTCTCATCACAAAGCTCGACAAGTCCGAAGCCTTTGCCCCTGTTTATCAGCTCGGCCGGAGCCTTGCGATCGCTGGCGGCCTGCTTTTGCTCGTTGCATCGGTAGCGTCCGGCTTGGTGTCGCGAACCATTACCAACCCCATTCGGCGCATCGAAGCGGGCACCAGGCGAGTCGAGGCGGGCGAGCGGGATGTGGTGCTGCCAGAGTCCTCGAGCGACGAGCTCGGTCGTTTGGCGCGTGCCTTCAATCGAATGACAACCGCGCTGAAGAGCCGGGAATCCGAGCTACGCGCGTATGCTGCCACCCTGGAGCAGCGTGTCGCCGAAAAGACGCGCGAGCTTGATGTGAGGGCAAGCGAGTTGGCTCGGTCAAACATCGAGCTGGAGCGCTTTGCCTATGTCGCCTCGCATGACTTGCAGGAGCCGCTGAGAATGGTGGCAAGCTATACTCAACTGCTTGGCAGACGTTACAAGGGGCGGTTGGGTGCCGACGCTGACGAGTTCATCCATTTCGCGGTCGATGGCGCTGCGCGGATGCAGCAATTGATCAATGACCTGCTGGTCTACTCACGTGTCACCACGCAGGGCAGCGCGTTCGAGGCGATCGATTGCACCCTTGTGGTCGAGCGCGCCTTGACGAACCTCAAAGCGGCGCTAATTGAAAGCGGCGCAATCATCCGAAAGTCCGAGCTACCGAAAATCGATGGCGATCGATTCCAGTTGGTTCAACTGTTCCAAAACCTGATCGGCAACGCCATCAAGTTCCGTGGCGAGCGCGTCCCGGAGATTGAGATCGCCGCGCAGCGAGACGGCAGGGAATGGCTGTTCTCGATCGCGGACAATGGCATCGGGATTGATGCCAGATATATTGAGCAGCTTTTCACCGTTTTCAAGCGCTTGCATACACGGGCCGAATATCCGGGGACTGGCATCGGTCTTGCCATTTGCAAGAAAGTTGTCGAACGCCACGGTGGTCGGATTTGGATCGAGTCCGAGGTCGGCCATGGCTCGACCTTCTTCTTCACGCTTCCGTGCCAGGATATAGAGGACACCAGCCAAGCACTGAAGTTTGCTCCAACGTCTTCGGCACCTCAAATGGATACGGTATGAACATCAGCTCGACTGGACGCGCCATCAACATCCTCCTCGTCGAAGACAATCCCGGCGACGCTCGGCTCACGATCGAGGCGTTGCGAGACGCAAAGGTGCGCAATGAACTCAACGTCGTGCAGGACGGAGTCGAGGCCATGTCGTTGCTACGGCGAGAAGGGCGCTACGCCGACGCGCCACGTCCTGACCTGATCCTGCTGGATCTCAATCTGCCCCGAATGGACGGCCGTCAGGTTCTCGCCGAAATCAAGGCGGACGAAAACTTGCGACGTATCCCGGTTGCGGTGTTGACCACCTCGCAGGCGGAGAAAGATATCCTGACCAGCTACAACCTGCACGCCAACTGTTACATTACCAAGCCCGTCGACCTGGATGAATTCGTACGCGTAGTGCGGGGGATCGAGAACTTCTGGCTCTCGATTGTAAAACTGCCACCGGAGTAGCGCCAGTTGACCGAAAGTCCGCTAAACATCCTCCTTATCGAAGACAATCCCAGTGATGCCAGGCTGATCCGGGAACTGCTTACGGACGGCACCACCACGGCTTTCATGATCTGGACAGCGGATCGGTTGGCCCATGGCCTCGAGCAAATCGCCGATCAGAGCTTCGACCTCGTGTTGCTCGATTTGTTTCTCCCCGACAGTACGGGTTTGGATACCCTTCGCCAGTTTCAAGCGACCGCCTCCGACGTCCCGGTCATTGTGCTGACAGGCCTCAACGACGAAGGGTCGGCGATTCAAGCGGTTCGCGACGGTGCACAAGACTACCTCGTCAAAGGGGAAATGAACGGGCCTCAAATTGTTCGCGCCATTCGCTATGCCTGGGAGCGCCATAGGATGGTGTTGGAGATGCGGGATCAATCGCTCGTCGACGAGCTCACAGGTCTTCACAACCGTCGTGGCTTCGCAGTGCTCGCCAGAGAGGTGGTGAAGCGCGCCGCCAGGAGCGGAACGGGCTTTGTCGTGACCTTCGTCGATCTCGATGGCATGAAGCACATTAATGATCATTTTGGCCATGAGGTCGGTGACCGGGCGTTGATCAGGACCGCTGGGGTTTTGCGTTCCGTTTTCCGGGCGTCCGATGTGATCGCCAGATTCGGCGGCGACGAGTTCATCGCGATGACAGATGGCGTCGACAGAGCAGCTGTCGAAGTCCTGCGTCGCCGACTCACGAGCGCCGTGGAGGATCACAATCTGAAATCGGCGGGAGAGCCGGCGCTGGCCCTCAGCTTGGGCTTCGCCCACCACGATCCGGCAAAGGAAACGTTGAAATCCATCGTCGATTTGATAGCAGAAGCGGACGAGGCGATGTACGTGGATAAAGCTAACCGCCGGCCCAAGCAAGCCCAACGATAACCTCTCCTTTTTCGTCGATAAGTCCTTAATTGGATCGCCTCTGATAGCCGGGAAGGATGGCGTCCCGATGCGATGCGTGACCAGACCGACACTCATTTACAGGAAGCGTAGAGGGTACGCGGTCGGCAAAAGCAGCACTGATGGTCAGCGTCGGGCCTGACGGCTGTTTGAGTCAATCGCAGTTAACCTTGGGTAACCAAATTTTGTTCACGCCCCGTTCTGCTCTCTGGGATGCCATGGGAGAGGGCCGGAACAGAGCGGTAACGACAGCGGCAGCGGGCGGTAGCGGATTCAGAAAATCCTAAGGAATTCAAAACCCTGCATAAACCCTGCTTTAACCCGCCCTTAAATCGCCGCATCTACTCTGCAACCGGAGCGCCATAGGCACCGGGGACAGCAAGCGCAGGCATGGCGAACCGCAGAGACAGCCGCATCGAGCCCAGTTTCGAGGGACCGCCGCAGGCGCGATCCCAGCCGGGTCTTTCGGTGAGCGAGGAGGACCGCGTCGTGCCGAGTAACCGCAAAGCCTCCGCCAAACGCAAATCGTCGAAGGCGAAGTCGTCGCGCGGCAGGCGCGGCAAACCCCGGCGCGGCCTGTTCGGCGTTATGGCCCGGATGCTCTACTGGTGCTTCGTGCTCTGCATCTGGGGCGGCATCGCGGTGGCCGGCATTGTCGTCTATTACGGCGCCAAGATGCCGGCGGCCACCACCTGGTCGATCCCCGACCGCGCCCCCAACATCAAGATCGTCTCGGTCGACGGCCAGCTGCTTGCCAACAGAGGTATGAGCGGCGGCGAGGCGGTCGGCCTGCACGAAATGTCGCCCTACATTCCCGAGGCCGTCATCGCCATCGAGGACCGCCGCTTCTATTCGCATTTCGGCATCGATCCGATCGGCCTGTCGCGCGCCATGGTGACCAATGTGCTCGGCGGCCATTTCTCGCAAGGCGGCTCGACGCTGACCCAGCAGCTGGCCAAGAACCTGTTCCTGAAGCCCGACCGCACGCTGGAGCGCAAGGTGCAAGAGGTGCTGCTTTCGCTGTGGCTGGAGCACAAGCATACCAAGGACCAGATCCTCGAAATGTACCTCAACCGGGTCTATTTCGGCTCCGGCGCCTATGGCGTCGAGGCGGCCTCACGACGCTATTTCGGCAAGAGTGCGCGCGATGTCACGCTTTCGGAGGCGGCCCTTCTCGCTGGCCTGTTGAAGGCGCCGTCGCGGCTGTCGCCGGCACGCGATCCCAAGGCGGCGGAACAGCGCTCGCAGCTGGTGCTCGCCGCCATGCGCGACGAAGGCAAGATCAGCGCCAAGGAACTGACCTCGGCGATGAGCGCGCCGGCAACGCGCGCGCCGTCTTACTGGACCGGCTCGGAAAACTATGTCGCCGACACCATCATGGAAGAACTGCCCGATCTGATCGGTGACGTGCGCAGCGATATCGTCGTCGACACCACCGTCGACCTCAACCTGCAGAAGCTCGCCGAACAGTCGATCCGCCGGCTGATCGACGACAGCGGCAAGAAACTCAATGTCAGCCAGGGCGCGCTGGTGTCGATCGACAATTCCGGCGCGGTGCGCGCCATGGTCGGCGGCTACGACTATTCGACCAGCCAGTTCGACCGCGCCTCGGAAGCGCGCCGCCAGCCGGGCTCGGCATTCAAGCCGTTCGTCTATATGGCCGCGCTCGAGGCCGGCCGAACGCCCGACAGCGTGCGCAACGACGCGCCGATCAAGATCGGCAAGTGGACGCCGGACAATTACGGCGGCAAGTATTTCGGCAAGGTGACGCTGGCGACCGCTTTGGCGAAGTCGCTGAATTCGGTCGCGGCACAGCTGACCATGGAAGTCGGCCCCGACGCGGTGGTCGAGGCGGCGCACCGCATGGGCATCCAGTCGGAACTGACGGCCAACACTTCGATCGCGCTCGGCACTTCGGAAGTGACGCCGCTCGAGCTGACATCGGCCTATGTTCCGTTCGCCAATGGCGGCTACAAGCCTGATATCCATTTCATCCGCCGCATCACCACGACCGAAGGCAAGGTGCTCTATGACGACAGTGGTGGCGGTGCGCCGCGCGTCGTCAAGCAGGACATTGTCGGCATGATGAACTCGATGATGACCGGCACGGTCGAGATCGGCACGGCCAAGAAAGCGGCCTTCGCCTGGCCGTCGGCCGGCAAGACCGGAACCAGCCAGAATTCGCGCGACGCTTGGTTCGTCGGCTACACCGCCAACCTCACCACCGGCGTGTGGTTCGGCAATGATGACGGCACGCCGATGAAGAAGGTCACTGGCGGGGCGCTGCCGGCGCAGGCCTGGCACGAGTTCATGGTTGCCGCGCATGAAGGCGTGCCGGTCAGGCCGCTGCCCGGCACCTGGAAATCGACGCCGCCCGACACCATCGTCCCCGACGACATTCCTTCAGCTGACAACAACCAGGCAGCGCCGCAGCCTGCCGTGGCCGTTGGCCGTTCGGAGCCTGCCCCGGCGCCAGCTGCTGCCCCGGCACAGGCGCCGGTCCGCCGTCCGGCCGAGACCGTCGATGCCGACGGCTTCGACATGCCCGGCGACGGCGGCACCACCGCCTCGATCAAGCATCCGGTGCCACCCGGCAGCGTCGGCGGCCCGACCAAGAAGCGGAAGACGTCGATCCTCGACATTCTCGGCGGCGGCTGAGCGTCAACTCGCCACTCGCCACGCTAACCGCGTTCCGCTACATGTCCGGCTGGAGACAGCGACATGGCCGAGACCGACACCAGAAAAACCATCGTGCTGACCGGCGCTAGCCGCGGCATCGGCCATGCCACGGTCAAGCGCTTTTCGCGCGAGGGCTGGCGGGTCATCACCTGTTCGCGTCAGGCCTTTGCCGAGGACTGCCCGTGGCCGGCCGGTCCGGAAGACCACATCAAGGTCGATCTCGCCGATCAGGAGGATGTCGGCATCGCCGTCTCCGAGATCCGTCACCGGCTGGAAGCGCATGGGGGGCAGTTGCACGCGTTGGTCAACAATGCCGGTATTTCGCCCAAGCTGAAGGACGGCAACAGCCGGATGAACTCGATCGATACGCCGATGCATGTCTGGCGCGATGTGTTCCAGGTCAATTTCTTTGCGCCGATCATGCTCGCGCGTGGTCTCTTCAAGGAGTTAGCTGCGGCCAAGGGCTCGATCGTCAACGTTACCTCGATCGCCGGCACCCGCGTGCATCCTTTCGCCGGCACCGCCTATGCGACGTCGAAGGCAGCGCTCGGCTCGCTGACGCGCGAGATGGCGCATGATTTCGGGCCGCACGGCATCCGCGTCAATGCGATTGCTCCCGGCGAGATCGACACCGCGATCCTGTCGCCGGGCACCGACAAGATCGTCGAGACCATCCCGCTCAGGCGCCTCGGCGCCACGGCGGAAGTCGCCGACATCATCTACTTCCTGTGCTCGCAGCAGGCCTCCTATGTGACCGGCTCGGAAATCCACATCAATGGCGGTCAGCACGTCTGAGCGTTGCTCATTCGGCGATGGTGAGCACAGCCTTGCCGCTGAAACTGCGCTGTCGCAGGGCGTCCAGGGCGTGGGCGATATCCGTCCACGGCAGGGTCAGGGACACGCGGGTCTCCAGCCGCCCAGCCGCGACCAGGGCTAGCAGCGAGGCGATATCGGCGCCAATGGCTGGACCTGATGTGTAGTATGCGAAGGTCTGAAGCCTCGCCCCCTCGTGGCCGGGAACGAACTGCCTGAAGCCAATTGGCGTCAGTTCGCCGCTGCTCGAACCGAACATGACGATGGTGCCGCCGGGTGCGACGCGTTCGATGGCGTGGGCGAGGCTTTCACCGCCGACCGATTCGGTGATCAGCGAGAACGGCCCACTGGCCAGTTCGATCGACTCCACGATCTGCTCAGCGCCTAGTCCACGGAGATCCTCGGCATGTCGGGCGGCGGCGATGGCGGTCACCACGGCGCCTTGCTCGCGGGCGATCTGGATCTGGAAACGCCCGACCGCACCACTGGCGCCGGTGATCAATACCTGCTGGCTGCCGAGGTCACGGCCATGGCGCAAGACCCTCAGCGCCGTCGTACCGGCGACCGGAAGCGTGGCCGCAGAAGCGACGCTGACCTCATCCGGTACGACTGCAAGACGGTCTGTCGGAACGGCGACACGTTCGGCCCAGCCGGCTTCGTCGACCAAAGCCACAACCCGGGCGCCGACGGCTGGCCCGGAGCCATCGGCAGCTGCCTGTTCGACAATTCCAACCACGTCCTGACCAGGTATCCAGCCATCCGGGCGTA
This sequence comes from Mesorhizobium caraganae, assembly GCF_016836705.1. GTDB lineage: Bacteria > Pseudomonadota > Alphaproteobacteria > Rhizobiales > Rhizobiaceae > Mesorhizobium > Mesorhizobium caraganae. The sequence continues at coordinate 32,550 of NZ_JAFCGY010000018.1, forward strand.
TGGTGAGCAGGCGTAATTCGCCGCGGTTCAACGAGGTCGCGTGGACGCAGACAAGCGCTTCGTTGGCGTGAGGCCGAGGGTTCTCGACCTCGGTGAGCCTGAGCCCGGTGGTGCCGTCGGGAGACATAACGAGGGCGCGCATGGGAACCTTCCTGCTGGTTTGTGGACGCCAGCCACAAATCGGAACCTATCGATTTCCTCGGCCAAAGAATTTAGCTATCATGGCGAATAGTCGCTAAAAGCCGTCAATCATGAGACAGCCTCTACGCTACCCCTGGGTCAATTTCGATGTGGATGACGCCGTCGCGCCGGCAATTGCGGTGCGCGTCGACGTCACCGAAACCAAAGCGGAAGCGGCTGCCCATTGGCACCGCAAGGGCCAGCTCGTCTTCGCACTCGGCGGTGGCGTCACCTGCCGCGTCCCCAGTGGCCTGTGGATGGTGCCGCCGCATTGCGGGGTCTGGATTCCCGGCAGAATGGAACACAGCAATATCGCGACGGCCAATGCGCGGATTTTCTTCGTCTACATCGAGCCGGGCGCTGCCGATCTGCCGGATCGCTGTTGCACGCTGTCGATCTCGCCGCTGCTGCGCGAATTGATCATCGAGCTGGCCGACCGCGTTGAGGAGGATGAGACGAGGGACGGGCTCCTGACCACGATCCTGCTCTCCGAACTTCCGCGCATGCCGGTTCAGCAGCTGCATCTGCCGATCTCCGCCGAGCCGCGTTTGCGGCGGATCGCCGAAGCGTTGGCGCAGGACCCTGCCGACCGCAGCACGCTGGCGGAATGGGCCAGCCGCGTTGCGCTCTCAGAAAGCAGCCTCGCCCGTCTCGTGGTAAAGGAGACCGGCCTGAGCTTCGGCCGCTGGCGCCAGCAATTGCACCTGATCGTGGCCATACGCGAGCTGGCCGCCGGCGCCAGCGTGCAGCAGGTTGCGGGCGATCTCGGCTATGGCTCCGTCACCGCCTTCATCACCATGTTCAAGAAGGCCCTTGGCAAGCCCCCGGCAAAGTACCTCAGCAGCGTCGCGCAAAATGGCGGCTCTGCATTCGTGGCGTAATCAACGCGCCTATGGGCAAACCTCAGGCCGGGGAGGGTTCAATGGCTTCGGGGCGCGGCATCGGCTTTTGCCCCAGCACTTCTTCCACGATGCCGCGGGCGATTTCGCGTTCGCCCATGATGACGGTGTCGGCGCCGAGCCCCTTGAGATGCTCGACCTCGGCGTCGGAATGGGCTCGTGCGATGACGTTGATGCCGGGATTGGCGGCGCGTGCCCTGAGCACAACCTGGCCTGCTTCGAAGGCATTGGGGATGGCAAGGATCAATCTTTTGGCACCCTGCGGATTGGCGGCCGCAAACACGCCTGCATTGGCCGCATTGCCGGAGACGGTTTCGACGCCGTCGTCTCTCAGCCTGGCCAGCGTCTTGTCGGCGTCCTCGATGACCAGGAAGGGCAGCGACGCCTGTTTCAGCGCGGCGCCCACCAGGCTGCCGACGCGGCCGTAGCCGATCAGGATGGTGTGGCCGGAAAGCGCGGTATGCGGCGGCGGGCCATCCTCTTTTGGTGTGGCGGCCACCGACGCCACCTGTCCCGGTTGCGTCGCCGGACCGACCGGCTTGGTTTCCTCTGGTGGCGCCGCCTTGGCGCTACGCGCGTCCAGCCACGGCTTCATCCAGTCAAGCGCAAGGAACATCAGCGGATTGACGAGGATCGACAGGATGGCGCCGGCCAGGATCAGGTCGCGTCCCTGTTCGGGCAACAGCTTCAGTCCGACGCCAAGCTCGGCCAGGATGAAGGAGAATTCGCCGATCTGGGCAAGACTGGCCGAGATCATCAACGCGGTTCCCAGCGGATAGCGGAAGGCGATGACGATGACGAAAGCGGCCAGCGACTTGCCGATGACGATGATGGCCAGCGTCGCCAGGATCGGCAAGCCATTGCTCATCAGGCTGAACGGGTCGAACAGCATGCCGACCGAGACGAAGAACAGCACCGAGAAGGCGTCGCGCAGCGGTAGCGATTCTTCCGCCGCGCGGTGGCTGAGCTCGGATTCGCTCATGATCATGCCGGCGAAGAAGGCGCCGAGCGCCAGCGAAACACCGAACAGTTTAGCCGCGCCGAAAGCGACGCCAAGCGCGATCGCCAGCACCGCCAGCCGGAACAGTTCGCGCGAGCCGGTATGGGCGACATAGTGCAGGATCCACGGAATGACCCGCCGGCCGACAACCAGCATGACGACGACGAAGGCGACGACCTTGGCCAGGGTAAGGCCGACGACGCCCCAGATGCCGTAGCTGGCCGGCAGCGACAAAAGGCTCGCATGGTCGTCGACCTGCGGCTGGCCGCCGAGCACGCCGGCAAGGGCGGGCAACAGCACCAGCGCCAGGACCATGGCGAGATCCTCGACGATCAGCCAGCCGACGGCGATGCGGCCACGTTCGGTCTCGATCAGCCGCCGCTTCTGAAGCGCGCGCAACAGCACCACGGTGGACGCGACGGAGAGCGCCAGGCCGAAGACCAGGCCGGCGCCCATCGACCAGCCGAGCATCCAGGCAAGGCCGGCTCCGAGCGCTGTGGCAAAGCCGATCTGGACGATGGCGCCGGGCACCGCGATGGCGCGGACGGAGAGAAGATCCTTCAGCGAGAAATGCAGGCCGACGCCGAACATGAGCAGGATGACGCCGATTTCGGCCAGCTCATTGGCAAGGCCGGCATCGGCGACGAAGCCGGGCGTGTTCGGCCCGACCAGCACGCCGGCGACGAGATAGCCGACCAGCGGCGGGATGCGAAAACGGTTGGCGAGCGCCCCGAAGATGAATGCCAGCCCCAGACCGGCGACGATGGTGGCGATAAGGGGCGTGTCATGCGGCATTGTCTATGGAGGGCCTTTCAAGAACGGTGATGTCGGGGTGCGCCGCCCGAAGCCGCCGCCTTTGCAATATGGTGGACAGGGTGTTGGCGATGCAACCTGCAAGGCGGAAATTGGTGGCGCGAGGAACTGAAAAACCAAAGGCGCGCGCAGCAGAACCGCTGCGCGCGCCTGATAGCGGATGTCGGATGGGCAACCCAGTTGGTCGTCACGCTGCCTGCAGCATGGCCTCGATGTCGGTCACAGGGCGGTTGGTCAGTGTCTTTGGGATTTCGGCCTGTACCTTGTCGGTGACTTCCTTGTGCAGTTTCTTGCGCATCGTGCCGAGCATGAGCGGCGGCGCGATCAGAACGATGTCGTCGAAGATGCCGTGATGGGCGAGCTTGTAAAGCCGGTCGGCGATCTCTTCGGCGAAACGTTCCTTGCCCTGGCGGTGCCAGTCGGTGTCCTCGACCGCGCTGCGGTGAACGGAGGGGCCGTCATTGTAGCGGCCGGGGCTGTCGCTGCCCTGCTCGCGCGTCGCCGGGTTGTCCTGTTTCATCTCCTGGAAGAGCTGCAGGTTCGGATGGAGATTGTTGCCCTCGTTCTTCAGAAACAGCACCTTCTCGCCATCGGCCACCATGACCAGAATGCCATGTTTCAGGTTGATCTTGTTCATCGTGCGCTCCTGCTCGAGGGTTTCAAATCCGACCGACTATCGTCAGCATCGGCAAGGTCAGAACGCGTGGCGGAGCGTGAACGTTCCACTGTTCGGGCAAGGACAGTGGCAACCTCTGTTGGTGACGATTCAACGGCCTCGGCAGATGGCTTCGAGGTCGACGGCTTTAATCTACTGAATTGGTAGAATTTAGAAAAAACAGTTTTGCGACTTGGCTGGCTGGCGGTTAAAAGAGCCGCAGAACAAGGCCTGCGGCAGCAGCCTGAATCCGCTGGATACGCGGATGTGGAATATTTTTCTCTTCGCCTTTATGCTTGCGGAAAACCGATTGCCTCCCGTCAGGGGATGCGCGAGTGGGTTCCTTCAGCTTTTTCACGTCCGCGCGTAAAACTGCCGAACTGTTCCGGAATCTTGTTTGTCATGCCGCAGGCCAATCCCAAGCTCAACGCGTTCCCGGTGTTTATGCGGGTCGAGGGCGAAGCCGTGGCCATCGTCGGCGGCGGTGGCGAGGCGCTGGCCAAGGCGCGGCTGCTCGATCAGTCGAGCGCTGTATTGCGCATCATCGCTGAAACTGCCGACACCGAATTGCTGAGCTTCATCGCCGCAACCGGCGCCACCCACATCGCCGCCCCTTACGATGCCGCGCATCTCGGAGGCGCGGTCATGGTGTTTGCCGCCAGCGGCGATGAGGCGCTCGATCGCCGCGTCGCCGAAGATGCGCGCCGGCTTGGCATTCCGGTCAATGCCGTCGACCGGCCGGAGCTCTGCGATTTCTTCACCCCGGCGCTGGTCAACCGTGCACCGGTCGCCATCGCCATCGGCACCGAAGGGGCAGGTCCCGTGCTGGCGCAGATGCTGCGCAACCGCATCGACCGCATGCTGTCGCCGTCGTTGGGGCCGCTGGCAACGCTCGCCGCCTCGTTCCGCGGTGCAGCCGAAAAGCTGCTGCCGAAAGGCAATGCCCGCCGTCAGTTTTGGGGCAGTTTTTTCCAGGGCGCGCCGGCCCGTGCCGTCGAAGCCGGCGAGCTTTCGCAGGCGCATGACGCCGCCGTCGATCTGTTGCTGTCGAAGGCTCCGGTCGCGGGCCATATCGCGCTGGTTGGCGCTGGCCCCGGCGCCGAGGATCTTTTGACGCTGCGTGCGCATCGCTTACTGATGGAAGCCGACGTCATCGTCTATGACGCGCTGGTGCCGGAGGCGATCGTCGCCATGGGCCGTCGCGACGCCGAGCGGCTGCCTGTAGGAAAACGCAAGGGATGCCATACCAAGAGCCAGGCCGAAATCAACGCGCTGCTGGTGGAGCTCGGCAAGCAGGGCAAGCGCGTCGTGCGGCTGAAGTCGGGCGACCCGCTGGTGTTCGGCCGCGCCGGTGAGGAGATGGCAGCACTCCGCGATGCCGGGATCGCCTATGACGTGGTCCCCGGCGTCACGGCTGCTTTCGCCGCCGCCGCTGATTTCGAACTGCCGCTGACGCTGCGCGGTGTGTCTTCCTCGATGGTGTTCACCACCGGGCACGATCTCAAAGGCAATTCGCTGCCGGATTGGGCCAAGCTCGCCATCTCCGGCGCCACGGTTGCCGTCTATATGGGCCGGTCGGTCGCGGCCGAGGTTGCGGGGCGGCTGATCGAGGCCGGCCTGCCGCCGGATACGGCGGTCGCCGTGGTCGAGAATGCCAGCCTGCAAAACCGCCGCCGTTTCCACGGCACGCTGGCCGACCTGCCGTCGCTGGAGGCGCGCGCCGATCTGACCGGCCCGGTGATGACCATTATTGGTGACGCGGTTGCCGGCGCCAATTTTGAACGTTCCGAGCCGCTGGCGGCACATAATCATGAGAGCGCCGCCAACGCGGCCGCCGCAGAGGTCGAACCATGAAGATATTGACCGCAAACCGCCTCACCGACGGCATCGCTGTCTGGTACGCCGATGGCGGCTGGGCCGAGACGGTGGATCACGCCGATCTCGCCCATGACAAGGCGGCCGAAGATCGGCTTGAGGCGATCGGCGCCAAGGCCTATGCCGACAATGAAGTGGTCGACGTCAACCTGATCGACGCTGAGGTCGTCAATGGCGTCGTCGAGCCGGTGCGGCTGCGCGAAAAAATCCGCGCCGCGGGGCCAACCATCCACCCCGATCTCGGCAAGCAAGCGAGCCGGCAAGCGGAACGAGCCGCTTAAATCCAAGGAAGGCAACGGGCGGACGCGCCCTGAAAGACGAAGCATGTACCGTTACGATGAGTTCGACCACGATTTTGTCCGGGCCCGCGTCGCCGAGTTCAGCGACCAGGTCGAACGCCGGCTGTCCGGCGAGATCACCGAGGACCAGTTCCGGCCGCTGCGGCTGATGAACGGCGTCTATCTGCAGCTGCACGCCTACATGCTACGCATCGCGGTGCCCTATGGCACGCTGAACGGCAAGCAGTTGCGCATGCTCGGTCACATCGCGCGCAAATACGACAAGGGTTACGGCCACTTCACCACGCGCCAGAACATCCAGTTCAACTGGCCGGCGCTGTCGGACATTCCGGCGATCCTGGCCGATCTCGCTAGCGTCGAGATGCACGCCATCCAGACCAGCGGCAATTGCATCCGCAATGTCACCGCCGATCATTTTGCCGGCGCCGCCGCCGACGAAGTCGCCGATCCACGCCCCTATGCCGAGATCCTGCGGCAATGGTCGTCGGTGCATCCGGAATTCTCGTTCCTGCCCAGAAAATTCAAGATCGCGGTGACCGGGGCGGAGCGCGACCGCGCCGCCATCCAGACGCATGACATCGGCCTGCACCTGAAGAAGAACGCCGCCGGCGAGCTTGGCTTTGCGGTCTATGTCGGCGGTGGCCAGGGCCGCACGCCGATGGTGGCGAAGAAGATCCGCGACTTCCTGCCAGAAGCCGATCTTCTGTCCTACTGCACGGCGATCCTGCGCGTTTACAACCTCTATGGCCGCCGCGACAACAAGTACAAGGCGCGCATCAAGATTCTGGTGCACGAGACCGGCGTCGAGGAAATCAGCCGCCAGGTCGAGGCCGAATGGCAGGAATTGAAGGACGCCGAGCTGAAACTGCCGGAGGCCGACATCCGCGCCATCGACGCCTATTTCGCGCCGCCTCAGCTGGTGGATCGGCCGGAAGGCGACGCGGCGGTCAAGCTTGCACGGTTGGATTCAAAGAGCTTCTCGGACTGGCTCGACCAGAATGTCGTGACGCATCGCCATCCCGACTATGCGGCGGTGACGATTTCGCTGAAGGGCATTGGCGAGGTGCCGGGTGACGCCACCGACAGCCAGATGGAAGCTGTTGCCGACATCGCCGAGAAATACGCCTTCGACGAACTGCGCGTCAGCCATGAGCAGAACCTCATCCTGCCGCACGTGGCGCGCGCCGATCTGAAGGCGGTCTATGACGCGCTTGTCGATATCGGTCTGGCGACAGCCAATTCCAATCTGATCAGCGACATCATTTCCTGCCCCGGCCTCGACTATTGCGCGCTGGCGACGGCGCGCTCGATCCCGATCGCGCAGGAGATTTCGCTTCGCTTCGCCTCGCTCGAGCGGCAGCGCGAGATCGGCGAATTGAAGCTCAAGATCTCCGGCTGCATCAATGCCTGCGGCCACCACCATGTCGGCCATATCGGCATTCTCGGCGTCGAGAAGAAGGGCTCCGAGCTCTACCAGGTAACACTTGGCGGCTCGGCCGACGAGAACACCTCGGTCGGCGAGATCATCGGCCGCGGCTTTTCCTCGGAAGAGATCACCGACGCCATCGAGCAGATCGTCGACACCTATCTCGGTCTTCGGCTCAGTCCCAGTGAAAGATTCATCGACGCCTACCGCCGTGTCGGTCCCGCGCCGTTCAAGGAGGCGCTCTATGCTGGCGAAACCAAGGCCGCTTGACCGTATCGTCGACGTCGATGACAGCATCGCCGCCAAGGCGGCGGGCTTCGATGCGCTGTACGGACATCTGAAGCCGCTTGAGATCATCGAACGCGCGACCCGCGAGCTGTTTCATGACGAAATCGCCGCCGTCTCGTCCTTCGGCGCGGATTCGGCGGTGCTGTTGCACATGATCGCCAAGGTCGATCGCACGTTGCCGGTCATCTTCCTCGACACCGGCAAGCATTTCGAGGAAACGCTCGGCTATCGCGACGCACTCGCCGCCGATTTCGGGCTGACCAACATCAGGGTGATCAAGCCGGAAGAGGCAGCGCTCGAACGGATCGATCCGACCGGCAATCTGCACCAGAGCAACACCGATGCCTGCTGCGACGTGCGCAAGGTCGAGCCGCTGGCGCGGGGCGTGGCGCCCTTCCGTGCCTGGTTCACCGGCCGCAAGCGCTTCCAGGCCTCGACGCGGGCGGCATTGCCGGTGTTCGAGGCGGTCGGCCCACGCGTGCGCATCAACCCGCTGGCGCATTGGACGACATCCGACCAGGCCGACTATATGCGCGCGCATGCGCTGCGCGAAAATCCGCTGGTCGCTTATGGTTATCTGTCGATCGGTTGCTTCCCGTGCACGCAGCCGGTGCAGCCGGGCGAGGATGCGCGTAGCGGCCGCTGGGCCGGTCATGCCAAGACCGAGTGCGGCATTCACCTCTCCGGGTTGGAGAAGTCGCTGACCGACGCTTCCCTTTAGGCTATGTAGATATTCAGGTGAGGCTGGCCTGCAAACGGCGGCTTCCACTCGGAGGCCGCCGGTTTCGTTTGGACTGGCATTCAGCGAACTTTCGATTTTTGGGGCTTTAGGAATTTCTGATGACTGAACAGACGACACCGGAGACCCGGCTCTGGACCCCGACGGGTTTTCGCGAGGACGAGTGGGCGCATGCCGAAAGCGCCGATGCGCTGGCGGGCAACGGCCGCTTTATCCTGCCACTGCAGGCGTTTCTCGGCCTTGATGCGGAGGTGCGGCGCTCGGCAAAGGAGCGGCTTGGCGTGGTGCTGCAGCCAGGCGACCAGCTGGAGAAGATCGCCGATCTGCTCGACCAGCTGTCGCTGGTGGCCCTGGCCTTCCCGGCCTTCAACGACGGCCGCTCCTTCTCCAAGGGTGAGCTGCTGCGCAGCCGTTACCAGTTCGAGGGCGCCGTCCGCGCCACCGGGCAGGTCCTTGTCGACCAGCTGCCGCATATGCTGCGGCTCGGCTTCGACGAGTTCGAAATATCGAACCCAGTGCTGTTGAAACGGCTTGAAGAAGGCCGTATCGGCGGGCTGGGGTTGTATTATCAGCCGACCGAAGCGACTGAGCCGAAGGGGCCAAAATACTCCTGGCGGCGGCTGCGGGACAACTGACGTAGCGGTACTTCCGCGTGCCTTTACATCAGTCTTGATAGGGCTTTCTCTTGGCTGTCCAGACGGAAACATCCGCGGGACGCCAGGGAGGAAGCCATGGATTTCGACTATGTCATTGCCGGCGGTGGCTCCGCCGGCTGCACGCTTGCCGCACGGTTGTCGGAAGATCCATCCGTTACCGTCTGCCTGATCGAAGCGGGCGGCGAGGGCAGGAACCTGCTCATCCGGGCGCCGGCAGGCATCATCGCACTGCTGCCCGGCCGGCCGAAGATCAACAATTGGGGATTGCAGACGGTGCCGCAGCAGGGGCTCGGCGGTCGCAAGGGTTACCAGCCGCGCGGCAAGGCGCTTGGCGGCTCCAGCGCCATCAATGCCATGCTCTACACGCGCGGCCACCATGGCGACTATGACGAATGGGCCGGCCTCGGTTGCCAGGGCTGGTCGTGGAACGAGGTGCTGCCCTATTTCAAGCGCGCCGAAGGCAATCAACGCGGCGTCGACGCGCTGCATGGCGGCGACGGGCCGCTCAGGGTCGGCGAACAGCAGGAGCCGCGCCCGATCGCGCGCGCCTTTGTCGAGGCTTGTGGCGAAAACCAGATCCGCCGCAATGACGATTTCAACGGGCCGGAACAGGAAGGGGCGGGGCTTTATCAGGTCACGCAATTCTGGGGTGGGGACCGAAATGGCGAACGCTGCTCGGCAGCCGCCGCCTATCTGCATCCGGCAATGAGCCGGCCGAACCTCACCGTGATCACCGGCGCGCATGCCACCGGCATTGTGCTCGACGGCAGGCGCGCCACCGGGGTTCGGTACCGCAAGGGCAACAGCGAGGCCGTGGCCAAGGCCAGGCGCGAGGTCATCGTCTGCGGCGGCGCCTTCGGCTCGCCGCAGCTCCTGCTGTTGTCCGGCATCGGTCCGGCCGACGAGCTGGCCGCGCACGGCATTGTCGTTGCCCATGAGCTGCCCGGTGTTGGCAAGAACCTGCAGGACCATCTCGATTTCATCCTGGCGTGGACATCGAAGGATGCCGACATGATGGGCATCGGCGTGCGCGGTCTGCCTGGCCTCGTTAGGCACATGCTGCGCTGGCGCAGAAACGGCACCGGCATGATTGCCACGCCCTATGCGGAAGGCGGCGCCTTCCTCAAATCCGATCCGGCGATCGACAGGCCCGATCTGCAGGTGCATTTCTGCATCGCCATCGTCGACGATCATGGCCGCAAGCTGCATCTGGGCTACGGTTTTTCCTGCCATGTCTGCGTGCTTCGGCCGCATGCGCGCGGCGAGGTCGGGCTGTCGAGCCCGGACCCGCTGGCGCCGCCGCGCATCGATCCGCGCTTTCTATCCGACGAAAGGGACGGTGACCTGCTGCTCAAGGGTGCCAGAATGATGCGCGCCATATTGGAGGCGCCGGCGTTGGCAAAGTACCGTGACAAGGAGATCTATACCGCCGGCGTTTCCAGCGATGCCGAGCTGATGGCCCATATCCGCGCTCGCGCCGATACGATCTATCACCCCGTCGGCACCTGCAAGATGGGTGTCGATGCGATGGCCGTCGTCGATCCGCAGCTTAAGGTGCGCGGGCTACAGGGGCTGCGTGTCGTCGACGCCTCGGTGATGCCGACACTGATCGGCGGCAATACCAATGCGCCGACCATCATGATCGCCGAAAAGGCGGCTGATATGATCAGGGCCGCTGCCTGATTTCTCGCCTCGTGGTCGGACCAACTTTGCTGTTTCTCGCTGGATGCGCTGATGAGCCGACCAACTCACGTCTAGCAAACCCAATCTGGTCAGACCAATTGTGCGATTTGGGCTTTTCCTTTCGCGAGCCTGCCCTTAGGATAGGGCCATTATTTCGTGATCCGAAATAATGGCCAGCAAGGGAGGAGACCGGCATGGCAGGCAAGAAGATATTGATGCTCGTTGGCGAGTTCAGCGAGGAGTATGAGATTTTCGTCTTTGAACAGGCCATGCATGCGGTTGGCCACACCGTCCACGTCGTCTGTCCCGACAAGAAGGCCGGCGACATATTGAAAACCTCGCTGCATGATTTCGAGGGCCACCAGACCTACACCGAAAAGCTCGGCCACGATTACATCTTGAACAAGACGTTTTCCGAGGTCGATCCGGCGCAATATGATGCCGTCTATGCCGCCGGCGGGCGTGGTCCCGAATATATCCGCATCGACAAAAGGGTGCAGGCGTTGGTCAGGCATTTCCACGAGACCGGCAAGCCGATCTTCACCATCTGCCATGGTGTGCAGATCCTGATCGCGGTCACGGCGTGGTGCGCGGCCGGGAAGTCGCGGCGCTGCAATATTGCGAGCCGGAGGTGACGCTGGCCGGCGGCATCTACATCGATGTCGCGCCGACCGGCGCCCATGTCGACGGCAATCTGGTGTCGGCCAAGGGTTGGCCCGGCCTTGCCGCCTTCATGCGTGAATGCCTGAAGGTGCTTGGCACCGAGATCCGCGATGGCAAGGCGCTGATGCGCGACGAGCGCAAGGCCGCCTGAGCTGCTCTTGGATAAAATCCCGCCGCGCCTCTGGCGCGGTGGATTACTTCAGGCCATAGCCCGCGCTTCGCGAAACGAGATCAGCTTGCGGCGCTGTTCGTCCCACAGCGCCAGCTTGACGCAGCGCAGGCTGTCGAGCAGCGTGACGCGGCCGATGCCGCGCAGTTCCGGATAATCGCGCAGCACTTCCTGCAGCCGGTAGCCCGGCACCTTGGCCGAGAGATGGTGGACGTGGTGGACGCCGATATTGCCGGTGAACCAGTTCAGCACCGCCGGCAGGTCGTAATAGGACGAGCCGTGCAACGCGGCATGCTGGAACTCCCACTCTTCGTCCTTTGCCCATTCCGTCTCCTCGAACTGGTGCTGGACGTAGAATAGCCAGATGCCGGCGGAACCGGCGAGGACAACGATGGGCAGATGGACGACCAGGAAAGCGCCGGGGCCGATCCACCAGATGAGGAGGGCTGCGGCAATCGCAATGGCTAGGTTTGTCGTCATCGACGACACCCAGGGCGTCAACCCGCCGCGCATCATGCCAATCGGCAGCCTTTGTTCGAAAATGAACAGCCAGATCGGCCCGAGGCCGAACATCACCAGCGGATGGCGGTAAAGACGATAGGCAAGGCGCCCGCGCCATGACAGGCGCCGGTATTCGGCCAAGGTCAGCGTGCGGATGTCGCCCATGCCGCGTTCATCAAGATTGCCGGCGCTGGCATGGTGCACCGCGTGGGCGCGCCGCCAGCAATCATAAGGCGTCAGCGTCAGCACGCCGAGCGCGCGGCCGATCCAGTCGTCGGCGGTGCGGTTGGCGAAGAAGGAGCCGTGGCCGCAATCGTGCTGGATCATGAAGATCCGCACCAGAAAGCCGGCGGCGGGAAGGATGAGGATCAGGCCCCACCAATGGCCGTAGGAATAGGCGGCCGAAGAGAGCGCCCACAGCGTGGCGAAAGGGATGAGGGTGATGGCCAGTTCTAGGCTGCTGCGCCGCCGGTCAGGCTTCTTGTAGCGCGCCAGAATCTTCAACCAGGCGCGCTTGCTGTTGGCGGCCGTCTCGGGGGAAATCATGTTCATCAGGAAGCATAGGCGGGGCTTGCCGCTGCCGCAAGGCAAGCTCACGCAAAATTACTGCGCGTAATTGTCGCGCGATTGCGTCGCTATTGCCGGCGTTGACCGCCTGCCACGCTGGCTTCTATGCCGTCCAGACGGTTGAGCAGATCCCGAAAATGCTCCGGAATGTCGGCCTCGGTTCGGAATGCCGGCAAGCTACGCAGGAAGCGCTTCGTTGCCTCGGTGCCGAACTGGCGCTTGATATCGGCGGCGAGCTCTTCGCTCCTGTCGCCCTTGTTGCCTGTCATTGTCCCAAAATCCTGTGTTGGCTTCGAAACTCCTCCAGCCACGGATGGTTCCCCCATAGCGGGGTATTGGCAAGCAAAGCCCGCAATCGCGGTAAAATTTGAATTAATTTCGAAAGACCTTCGCGATCCGTGCCAAGGTCCTCCGAACGGCCCCAAGCATCGCTTGCCCCTTGATTTTTGACCGCCAAACCTCGATATCGGGCGCAAATCCAAACCATTCGAATGACGGGAAACGGCGATGAGCGACCAGGCAAAAGACGAACGCGCGCCCGAGGATATCGAAACGGCCGAGGCCGAGCGCACGCAAGGCGGCATCGACGGCGACTATGAAGCGCTGGTGCGGCTGCTGAAGGAAAACGAGGAACTGAAGGACCGCGCGCTGCGCGTCGCGGCCGAGATGGAGAATCTGCGCCGCCGCACCGCCCGCGACGTGCATGACGCGCGCGCCTATGCGGTGGCCAATTTTGCCCGCGATATGCTGTCGGTGTCGGACAATCTGCGCCGCGCACTCGATGCCATCCCGGCCGAGGCCAAGGCAGCCGGAGATGCCGGCTTCAGGGCGCTGATCGACGGCGTCGAGATCACCGAGCGCGCCATGCTGTCGGCGCTTGAGCGGCACGGGGTGAAGAAGCTTGAGCCGGAAGGCGAGAAGTTCGACCCGAATTTCCACCAGGCGATGTTCGAGGTGCCCAATCCCGATGTGCCGGCCAACACCGTGGTCCAGGTCGTGCAGCCGGGCTATTCGATCGGCGAGCGCGTGCTGCGGCCCGCCATGGTCGGTGTCGCCAAGGGCGGCCCCAAGATCGCGGCAGCCGAGGCGCCTGTCGAACCAGGCCCGGTGAACGAGCAGGCCGAGAAGGATGCGTAAATAAGGCATTAGGGGAGTAAGGCAGTAGGGCAGTAGGGAAGTAGGGCAGCAGGGAAGTAGGGAAGGGAGCCGTACCAGTGGTGCGGCTTCGTGCTAAACATACTGCCCTACTGCCTTACTCCCCTGGTCTGCCATGAATCCCATCGACCTCCTCGACTATGCTGGCGTCGCCGTCTTTGCGGCGACCGGGGCGCTGGCGGCTTCGCGCAAGCAGCTCGACATTATCGGCTTCCTGTTCCTGGCCAGCGTCACCGGCATCGGCGGCGGCACACTGCGCGACGTCATCCTCAACCTGCCCGTCTTTTGGGTCGGCAACTCGGGCTATGTGCTGATCTGCGCGGCGGTTGCGGTGCTGGTCTTCTTCATTGCCCACCGCGTCGAATCCCGCTGGAAATGGCTGCTCTGGCTCGATGCCATCGGATTGGCGGCCTTTTCGGTGATGGGCGCGGCCAAGGGGCTGGCGATCACCGGTTCCCCGGTCGTCTCCGTCATTATGGGCGTGCTGACCGCCACATTCGGCGGCATCCTGCGCGATCTGCTGGCCGGCGAGCCGTCGGTGCTGCTGAGGCCCGAAATCTACGTCAGCGCGGCGCTGGCGGGCGCCGGCCTCTACACGCTTGGCGATCTTATCGAATTGCCGCCGGTCGCCTCGGACCTTGCCGGCTTTGTCGCGGCTTTCCTGGTGCGTGGCGGCGCGCTCAAATTCGGCTGGACGTTTCCGTCCTACAAGAGCCGGCCGGGACGGCGGCCGGAGGATATTCCGTAAGAGGGAAGTGAGTAGGGATTAGTGAGTAGGGAATAGTCAGTAGTCACGAACCCCGGCAGCCTTCACTACTGCCTACTGCCTACTGCCTACTGCCTACTGCCTCACGCCGCAAAGCGCTGCGCTTCGCCGCCATAATAGTTGACGTAGCGGGCGCCGATTTCCTTGACCGGCATCACCACGAACACATCGACGGTGGAGAATTCGCGGTCGATGACGCAGCCGTCGCCGATGCGGGCGCCGACGCGCAGATAGCCCTTGACCAGCGGCGGCATGGCCGCGATCGCCGCCTTGGCGTTTACCGCCTCGATCGGCATCAGGTCCATCGAGCAATAGCGCCCGGACACAGCCCGCACATCCCAGGCTGAGTTGGTGCGGCAGTGATGGGCAAGATAGGTAAGCGCCTCGGCATGCGCCGCCGGCACCGTGCCGTGGAACGAGGCACAGCCGGTCATCACACCGATCTCATAGTGCTTGATATAGGCCCAGATGCCTTGCCACAGCGCCTCGATGGTGCGCTTGGAGCGGTATTCCTTAAGAACGCAGGAGCGGCCGAGTTCAAGGAAGCGCTGTCCGGGATGACGGGCAATCAGCTTTGTCAGCTCGAACTCGCCTTCGGAATAGAAGCCGCCGGCGGTCGCTGCGATTTCTTGCCGCAGCAGCCGATAAGTGCCGACGATGCGGCGATGCTCGGGTCCGGAAATCGAGGTGTCCAGCACCAGCAGATGGTCGCAGAGCGGGTCGAAACGGTCGGCGTCGCGCCGATCCTGTGCCTGGAACAGGTCCTTCCTGGCGCCAAGCTCGTCATAAAATACCCGGTAGCGCACTTCCTGCGCGGCAGCGATCTCGGCTTCGTTGCGGGCAAGCCGCACTTCGAGATTACCGATCCGGCCCAGCGGTGCGCCTGTTGCGACGGCATCGGCGTTACGCGCGGCGAGCAAAGCACCGCCTGCGTTGGGCCGAGTGTCACATTCCGGCATAACTGTATGCACGAGTGATTCTCCTTCGAGCCATCCCTCTTGGCACGGGGATACGGTGTAGGTGCAACAGGATTGTGACAGTACCGTGATACGGCGCAGCGGGCAATACTTCGTCGGCTGGCGAAAACCCTCAACCGGCTACCTTACGTGACGGCAGAGAGCACGTTGGGGCGGCCTCAGGCGGCCACCTGGCCTTCGACGGCATGGACCAGCGCGTCGGGGTCCAGCGGCTTGGTGACGAAGCCGCTGGCGCCATGGGCAAGCACTGTGTGGCGGGTCTTTTCCTGGCTGTCGGCCGAAAGCACCATGATCGGAACCGGCGGCACGGCCATTTCTTCCTCGTGGCGGCGGATGGCCGCGATTGCGTCCAGCCCGTCCATAACCGGCATGTGCAGATCCATCAGCACCACGTCGAAACGGTGTTTCAGCCCGGCTTCGGTGATTGCCTCGACCGCGGCCTTGCCGTTGCCGACGACTTTGACCCGATGCCCTGCCTTCAAAAGCGTGGCGCGGGCCAGCATGGCGTTGATGTCGTTGTCTTCGGCGATCAGCACCGACAGGCCTTGATGGCGCGTGCCAGCGGCGCGAAGCGACGACGCGCCGCTTTTTTCCGGCTTCTTGGGCAGGGGTAAAGCAGGAGCATGGCTGGTCAACAGCACGCGCAGCAGCGTTTCGCCGCGCACCGGCCTTGCCAGGAAGGTGGCGTAGCCGCTGGCGCGAAATTCGCCAAGCATGCCGCGGTCGGTCGGCGCGATCAGCGTGATCGCCTCACAATCGGCAAAGCCGCTCTGGCGCAGGCGTTTGAGCAGCCTGCCGTCGCTGTCTTCCATGGCGGCGTCGATCAACAGCGCGTCGCAATGTTCGGCGAAAGGCGTCGCCTGGGAAGCGGTCGCGGCCACATCGACGGCGCCGCCATGGGCGCGGATGGCACGAGCGATAGCATCGGCCTCTACAGCGTTCTTCGACACGATAACGGCGCGCCGGCCAACGAGGATATTCTGCCGGTTCTGCGGCGCTTCGGTGGCCCCTGTGGCCGGGATTTCGAAGACGAATTCAGATCCCTCGCCAAGCCGGCTCGACACCGAAATGGCGCCGCCCATGGCCGTCACCAGTCGTCTCGATATGGCAAGGCCGAGGCCGGCGCCGCCATGGGTGCGGGTCGAGGTGCCGTCGGACTGTTCGAATTCCTCGAAGATGCGCTCCATATCCTCTTCGCGCAGGCCAGGGCCGGTGTCGGCCACGGTGAAGCAGATGCGGTCGCTGGTCTCGGTGCGGGCCCGCGCGACCGAGACCAGCACGCCGCCGGTGTCGGTGAACTTGATCGCGTTGCCGATGAGGTTGAGCAGCACCTGCCTCACTCTTCCCGGATCGGCCATGATCATCTGTGGCACGTCGGGCTCGACATGACAGCCGAGGCCGATGTTCTTGGCGAAGGCTTTCGCCGCCATCAGTTCGATGATGTTGTCGGCAATCTCGCGCAAAGATGTCGGCTGCGGCTCCGGGTCGAAGCGACCGGCTTCGATCTTGGAATAGTCGAGCAGGTCCTCGATGAGCGCCAAGAGGGCGCTGGCCGAGGTCGAGACGGCGGCGACATAGGTGCGCTGCTCCGGCGACAGATTGGTGTCGGCCAGTAGCTTGGCCATGCCCATGATGCCGTTCATCGGCGTGCGGATCTCATGGCTGACGGTGGCGAGGAAGCGCGACTTGGCTTGGCTGGCATATTCGGCGCGCTCCCGCGCGGTGATGAGCGAGGATTCGGCACGTTTGCGGGCGGTGATGTCGCGCGCAATCGCCCGGTGCGAAACGGCGCCGCTGTCCTTGTCGCGCACCGACAGCTCGATCCACGAAAACCAGCGCGGACCGTTCGGCGTGCGGATGGAGACGTCGGTGGAACTCAGGCATTCGTGATCCGAAAAGGCGGCGTCGGGAACGACCCCGACATCGATGCCGAGGTCTGCCAGCGTCCTGCCTGCAAGATCGCGCTGATCGGTTCCGACGAGGCTGGCGAAAACCTTGTTGGCATAGACGATGTGGCCGTCGCGGTCGCGGTGGACGACGAGGTCGCCGAGCGCATCGATCAGCCCGCGAAAGCGCTCCTCGCTCTCCTGCATCTCCCACATGCGGTCGGCCAGCGTCTCGATCTCGGCGCGGCTGCGGGCTGCGGTTTCGTCGAGCAGGGCGGTCGCGCGGTGGACGGTGTGGCGGTTGCGCAGGTGCATGGCGACGCCGCCAAGGCCGGTCGCCAGCAGGCCGAGCGTGATGAAGATCGGCGCGCCGGTGAGGTGGGACAGGCCCGCAAGCACGACACTGGCGACCACGGTCAAGAACAGCAGGCCCTCGTGCGTGGCGCGCGGAAAATCCGGCGCCAGCGGCGGTGGGACAACATGCTGCCGCTTCGGCGTCGCCGGGCTCGGCCCGTCGATGCTTTCGGCACGGTTCTTCTCTTTCCTGGCGGACTCCGCGATCATGCGGAAATCCTTGCCAGATAGAGATTATGGAAAAGCGCGGCGGATCGTTCGAATTTTAGCGGTCATGCATTTTTGGCGGTTTTCCGCATCTCATGGTCTTTTCCGAAAACCGGATTCCAATTTTCGGGATCATGCTTCGGGAGCTCACATATCCACCACCACGCGGCCCCTGATCTTGCCGTCGACGATGTCGTGGGCGGCGGCGATGATGCCGTCGAAGCCGATTGTCGTCGACAGGCCGGCGAGCTTTTCCAGGTCGAGATCGGTGCCGATCCGGCGCCAGGCTTCCAGGCGCACCGCCTTGGGCGCCATCACCGAATCGATGCCAAGCAACGAGACGCCACGCAGGATGAAGGGTGCGACGCTCGACGGCAGATCCATGCCGCCGGCCAGGCCGCAAGCGGCGACCGCGCCGCCATAGGCGGTCATCGACAGCACATTGGCCAGCGTGTGGCTGCCGACGGCATCGATGCCGCCGGCCCAGCGCTCCTTGGCCAGCGGCTTGGCCGGCTGGGACAGTTCGTCGCGCGAAATCACTTCGGCGGCACCGAGGTCGATCAGATAGGGGCTTTCGGCGTTGCGGCCCGTCGAAGCGATGACATGGTAGCCGAGGCTGGACAGGATCGAGACCGCGACCGAGCCGACGCCGCCGGCCGCGCCTGTCACCACCACCGGTCCGCGGTCGGGCAGGATGCCGTGCCGCTCCAGCGCCATGACGCACAGCATCGCCGTATAGCCGGCGGTGCCGACCGCCATCGCGTCGTGGGCGCTGATGCCGTCGGGCAACGGCACCAGCCAGTCGCCCTTGACACGGGCGCGCCCGGCATAGGCGCCGAAATGCGTTTCGCCGACACCCCAGCCGTTGAGGATGACCTTGTCGCCCTTGCGCCAGTCGGCATGCGAGGAGGAGATCACGGTGCCGGCGAAGTCGATGCCCGGCACCAGCGGCCAGCGGCGGATCACCGGCGCCTTGCCCGTGATCGCCAGCCCATCCTTGTAATTGACCGTCGTCGCCTCGAGCGCGACGGTGACATCGCCTTCCATCAGATCGGTTTCGCTGAGATCGACGATTTCGACCGACTGCTTCTTGTCGGCATCGCGCGAAACGAGGATGGCTTTGAAGGTCTCGGACATTTTTTCTCCTCGGTCAGGCAAAGGCTGGCCGGAGTGTGCGGCGACCGTCCGGCTAGGTCAATTGGTCAAAAGAGGCGGGCGTTCAAGCGTCGGGGCTCTGCGGATTGGCCTCGCGCCGCCAGCCGATGAACTCGTCGAAGACGATCAGCACGGCGCCGACCGAAATGCAGGCGTCGGCGAGGTTGAAGACGGCGAAGGACCATACCGGCGTGTGGAACAGTATGTAATCGATGACGTGGCCGTAGACGGCGCGGTCGATCAGATTGCCGAGCGCCCCACCGATGATCAGCGCAAAGCCGATGCGGGCCAGCACATGGCCGGCCGGGGTGCGCGTCGCCAGATAAAGCACGAAGGCGACGACGAGAACGGCAATGACGACCAGGCCGGTGTCGCCGAAGGACGAGAACATCGAAAAGGCAATGCCGGTGTTGTAGGTGCGGTAGAGCGCCAGGAACGGCACCAGATCGAGCTTTTCCTGGAAAGCGAGGCCGGTTTCGACCAGATGCTTTATCCATTGGTCGAGCGCGATTGCCGCTACCACCAGCAGCGCGTAGGGGGACCATGATTTCACGATTTAGCGTCCTCGGGAGCAAGCTTCAGGGCGCCGCGCCGGATCTCGAACAGCATGACGCCGGTGGCGACCGCGAGGTTGAGTGAATCGGCGCGGCCGGACTGCGGAATCCGGAGCAGCCGGTCGCAGCTTTCGGCCAGATTGTCGGGCAGGCCCTGCTGTTCATTGCCCATCATCAGCAGCACCGGACCCCTGGAGAAATCGACCGAGCGGTAATCGACCGCGCCTTTCAGATGGGTGCCGACGACGAGGCCTGAGAAGCTGTTTCGCCAGGCCAGGAACGCTTCGGACGTGGCCCTGGTTACCGGCACAGCGAAGATCGAGCCCATGGTGGCGCGTACGGTTTCGACGGAGAAAGGATCGGTGGTCTCGCCGACCAGGATGACTCCTTTGGCGCCGACAGCATCGACGGTGCGGATGACGGTGCCGAGATTGCCGGGGTCGCGCACCCGGTCGAGCGCCACCCAGACATCGCCGTCGTGGGCGCGGATGTCCTTCAACGGCAGAAGTTTCTGCTGGAAGACGCCGACCACCATTTGCGGATTGTCGCGGCGGGTGATGGCGACCAGCACCTTTTCCGACACTTCGAGCACGGTGCCGCCGGCGGCAACCGTGCGCGCCGCTACCTTTTCGACCGCCGCATTGCCACGACCGGCCTTGGCGAAGACCAGCGTCTTGATCGACCAGCCGAGGTCGAGCGCGTCGATGACCAGCTTCAACCCTTCGGCCATGAAGGCATTCTGCTGGTCGCGGAATTTCTTCTGGGCGAGCGCCTTGATGTCCTTGATCAACGGGTTGGCGAGGCTGGTGACTTCCTTCACCTGCCCCGGCGCGCCGGCGTGCCGCTCATTCATCCATGACTCCCGGGCATTCAGCTCCCCCGGGCATTCAGGCCACCCAGCGCGAAAACAGCGATGTCGACAGCGCCCGGCCGGCGGATTGCTCGCGGATGATCAGTTCACCTGATTCCACCGTGCCGCCCATGCCGGCAAATGTATCGCGCATCAGGGCGTGGATGGCGAAGAAGGAGGCGCGGATCGAATAGGCGGTCAGCACCACCGCCAGCGGCTTCGGCGTCAGGATCGCGCGGCAAAGGTCGGTCAGGCCAGGCAGGTCCTCGAACAATTGCCAGACCTCGCCCTTGGGGCCGCGACCATAGGCGGGCGGGTCGAACAGGATGATGTCGTAGCGGCTGCCGCGGCGCTCCTCGCGCTCGGCGAATTTCACCGCGTCGTCGACGATCCAGCGGATCGGCTTGCTGCCGAGGCCGGCCATTTCCTGGTTTTCGCGGGCCCAGCCGATCGCCTTCTTCGAGGCATCGACATGGGTGACTTCGGCGCCGGCTCGGGCTGCTACGAGAGAAGCGAGCCCGGTGTAGCCGAACAGGTTCAGCACCTTGACCGGGCGCTTCGCCGCCACGATCTGGCTGGCCATATGGTCCCAGTGCGAGGCCTGCTCGGGGAAGACGCCGACGTGGCGAAACGAGGTGAAGCGGCCGAGATAATCGATGCCGTCATGCTTCATCGGCCAGGTCTCGCCAAGCGGCGTTTTTGGAAAACGCCAGCGGCCGATGCCCTCCTCGTCGGTGTCGCCGGTGAAGATGGCGTCGGCGCGGTCCCAGTCCCTTGCCGGCAAGGCCTTTTGCCAGATCGCCTGGCCTTCGGGCCGCACGATGCGGTAGGGGCCGTATTGTTCGAGTTTTTCGCCGGCGCCACTGTCGAGCAGCGCATAATCCTGATTGGGCGCTACTTCGAGGATCACCGGCAGGCGTTCGGCGGGCAGGGCGCCGTCGCGACGCGCAAGCACGCGCGGCGCCGGCTTCGGATCAAACCGGTCGTCCGGTTTCGTTTCGTGGCGCTTGGCTTCCGGTCGGACTGGCGCAGCGGCTGGCTGCGGCCGCACGTGTTCGGCCCTGCCCTTTGCGGGCGGACGGTTGTCGCGGCGTTTGTCGCGAAAAGACTTCAAGCAGGAACGTCTCCGGAGGCGGCAGGCCGCTTTTGACATAGGGTCACCGGCTGCGCAAACAAAATGGTCCAACATACGAATGTCCGAGGTAGTGGACCTCGCCTGAGGAAACAGGCAAATCTGGGCGATGTCCCGTTCCGAACGCCTGCTTGACCTGATCCAGATCCTGCGCCGGCATCGCCGGCCGGTCAGCGGCCGCACGCTTGCCGGCGAGATGAATGTGTCGATCCGCACGCTCTATCGCGACATCGCCACGCTGCAGGGGCAAGGCGCGCCGATCGAGGGCGAGGCTGGGCTGGGCTATGTGCTGAAGCCCGGCTTCATGCTGCCGCCGCTGATGTTCACCGACGAGGAGATCGAGGCCATTGTGCTCGGATCGCGTTGGGTTGCCAGACAACCGGACAAGCGTCTCTCGGCCGCGGCCGCCGACGCGCTGGCCAAGATCGCCGCGGTGCTGCCGGACGATCTGCGCGAGGACCTCGATGCAAACACACTGCTGGTCGGGCCGCGCGGCGATGCCGTCGAAGGTATCGATCTTGGACTTGTTCGCCAGGCGATCCGCAATGAGCGAAAACTCGGCTTTATCTATCGCGACGCCGGTGGCGCCGCTTCGCAGCGCATGGTCTGGCCGTTTGCGATCGGCTTCTTCGACAAGGTGCGGGTGATGGTCGCCTGGTGCGAGACGCGCCAGGATTTCCGCCACTTTCGAGCTGATCGCATGTCCGCTCTCAACGCCACCGACACCCGCTATCCGCGCCGCCGGCAGGCGCTGCTGAAGGAATGGCGCGTGACGTTGGATGCGCCAAAGCGCCAAACTGACGCGTGATGCTTCTTTTTACGAGTTGGCGAATCACTGCTGCCAGAATCTGACAGTGGGGCCGCCTATGCTCCTCCAATCGAAACCCTGGAGAGCAGGCATGACTATCCCTAATTTCGTCATCCTCTATGTCGACAGCCCGGAGCGGAGCGGTGCCTTTTACAGCGCGCTGTTGGGCCGCCAGCCGGTGGAGGCAGCGCCAACCTTTGTGCTGTTCGTGCTCGACAATGGCTTCAAGCTCGGCCTGTGGTCGCGTCACACCGTGGAGCCGTCGGCCGCCGCAGCGGGTGGTGGTGCGGAACTCGTCTTCGCGTCGGACCGGGCTGATGCGGTGGACGTCGCCCATAAGGACTGGGCAGGGCGCGGCCTGGCCATCCTGCAAACACCGACCGACATGGATTTCGGCCGCACCTTCGTTGCGCTCGATCCCGACAACCACCGGCTGCGCGTCTATTGGCTGAACGACGGAGAACAGGGATGAGTGCCCATTGGATTGCGGTGGCTTCCGCCGAGCATGTGCGGCGCGGCCGCGAGGCCGGCTTCATGCAGGTCAATCACGGCAAGGCGGCACCGCTGCGTCGCATCAAGCCCGGTGACGGCATCGTCTACTACTCGCCGACCACAATTCTGCGCGAGAAGGACCACCTGCAGGCCTTCACGGCGATCGGCACCGTGCGCGAAGGCGAACCTTACCAGGGCGACATGGGCGCCGGTTTCACACCGTTTCGTAGGGATGTCGAATGGGCCAAGGCGGACGAAGCGCCGATCAAGCCGCTGCTCGAACAGCTCGACTTCACCAAGGGCAGGTCGAACTGGGGCTACCAGCTGCGCTTCGGCCTGTTCGAAATCACCGCGCATGATTTCTCGCTGATCGCCGAGGCGATGGGCGCCGAAACCACGAAGGCAGCCTAGGTCTTCAGCTCCCCGGATTGGCACGACCATGGTGACAAGGCTGCTGACGCCAAGCTGTCAGCGGTCTTGTGCGACAAGCGCATCGTCACCTGATCCGCCGCGCCTCCCCAAGGAGAATAGTATGGACTTCGTCTCGATCCGCATCATCACCGGCCAGATCAAACCTCTGGTGGCATTCTACGAGACGATCACCGGGCTTAGCGTAACCTGGTTCACCGACGATTTCGCCGAGCTGGCAACGCCCTCCTGCACGCTGGCGATCGGCAGCACACGCACTCTGGCCCTGTTCGGAACGGATGTGGCGCAGCCGGCCGCCAATCGATCAGCGATCATCGAGTTTCGCGTCAGCGACGTCGATGCGGAGTACAGCAGGCTGGCGAAAATCATCGGCGGCTTCGTACAGACCCCGACGACAATGCCATGGGGTAACAGATCGCTGCTGCTGCGCGATCCCGATGGCAATCTGGTGAACTTCTTCACTCCGGTCAGCGCGGAAGCAATCCGGAAATTCGATCGCAAGGCTGGCGCCGTAGCGCCGGCCGACGCTACGGCTTGAGGGCGTTGTAGACGGCAATGCCGGCGGCGAGATCCTCGAGCGCCGCGCCGACAGACTTGAACAGCGTGATCTCACCGGGGCTCTGCCGGCCCTGTTTTTCGCCGCGCGCCAGTTCATGCAGATCGGCGACGATGGCTTCCGGTTTCAACACGCCGGAGGCGAGCGGCTGGACGATGTCACCGGCTTCCTTGGTGGCGCCGGCGCGGGTGTCGACATAGATGCGGGCGCGCGTGATCGCATCGTCATCGCTTTCGCGCATGGTCGGCGTGAAGCCGCCGACCAGATCGACATGCGCGCCCGGTTTCAAGAGCGCGCCCTTGACGAGCGGCGTCGTCGTGATGGTCGCCGATGAGACGATGTCGGCCTGAGCAAGCTCGGCGTCGAGATCGCTAGCGGCTTCAGCGTTGAAACCTTCCTCGCGCAAATCGGCCGCAACCTTTTCGGCATTGGCCGGCGTGCGGTTCCAGATGCGGATGGTCTTGATCGGCCGAACCGCCGAATGCGCCTTGGCCAGGAATGGCGACAGCGCGCCGGCGCCGACCACCAGGAGCCGTGAGGCGTCCTTGCGGGCGAGATAGGAGGCGGCGAGCGCCGAGGCGCAAGCGGTGCGCCACTGCGTCAGCCGCTGGCCGTCGATCAGCGCCTCGGGCTCGCCGGTGGCGCCGTTGAGCAAGAGGTAGAGCCCCATGACAGCCGGCTTGCCGATGGCGTTGTTGTCGGGCGATACGGTTACGATCTTGACGCCGATATGACCGCCCGCCGAGGTACCGGCGGCATGGAAGTCGGTCCAGGCCGGCATCAAAAGCAGCGTCGACGTGGCACCATCGGGCCGCTCGACCGCGTGGTGATGGCGGACGGGCTGCACAGCACCCTCGCGGAAGGCCGCGCGCAATGTCTCGACCAGTCCGGGAAAGCTCAGCGCCTGGTCGACAGCGTCGGCCGAAATGGTCAGCATGCAAAACTCCGCGAAGGTAAAAGCGCCGGCTTCAGGCCGTTGGCTTCGGCAGCGCCGTCCCCGGGGCAGAACCTTGCGGCGCGGCCGGCACGCGGCTGACCGCCTGGCGCAAATTCTCGGCCTCGATGCCGCGCTGGCGCGCCAGCTTGCGGTAGCGGCCCTGCTTGACCCAGGTCGCCAGGCTGCCGACGACCATGCCGATGGCCAGTGCCACGAACAGGAAGATAAACAGCGGCAAGTTCAGTGTCAGCTTCGGATTGCCTGGGTTGAACGGATCGAGCGTGAAGGCGACGAGCTCGCGGTTAGCGACGGCCAGTGCAATCAGGATGACGGCCAGCGGCACGAAGACCACGATAAGCATGAAGCGGTTGAACATAGAGATTCCTTGGGAAAGGCAGGCCTTGAGGAGGCCGACGCGTCAAGTCCGCGCTTATTTGCCGCCGTTCAGCCGTTCACGCAATTCCTTGCCGGTCTTGAAGAACGGCACCCACTTCTCCTCGACCTCGACGGATTCGCCGGTGCGCGGGTTGCGGCCGGTGCGGGCAGGGCGGTTTTTCACCGAAAAAGCGCCAAAGCCGCGCAACTCGACCCGGTTGCCTTCCGCAAGGGCATCAGTGATCTCGTCGAATATCGCCCCCACGATGTTTTCGACGTCGCGCAGGAAAAGATGCGGGTTGCGCGTGGCAATGATCTGCACAAGCTCGGATTTGATCATCAGAAAGGTCCCCGTGAAAGCGCTGCGGTCAAATTATCAGGATGATTTTATTTGTTTTTTTACTCGCCCCAAACGGCAGATCAAGGGTGCCAGACGGAAACGAGACCGTCAAGAAACAAGCGATCGGCGCCGATTTCGTGAAGAACGTCGCTTCCGGTCTCCGACAGACCGAGCGCGCTGCCGACGCTGCGCGCTATTGCTTTCGAGAACAGGAAGCTGCCGCGCCGTTCGGTGTCCTTCCATTCCACCACCTTGAGCTTGTGGTCTACA
Source organism: Mesorhizobium caraganae (assembly GCF_016836705.1). Classification (GTDB taxonomy): domain Bacteria; phylum Pseudomonadota; class Alphaproteobacteria; order Rhizobiales; family Rhizobiaceae; genus Mesorhizobium; species Mesorhizobium caraganae. The sequence goes on from NZ_JAFCGY010000018.1 coordinate 58,206, forward strand.
CCCTTGGTCGCCAGCCAGTCGATGGCCACGCTTTCGCCGCCGACGGCGTCGATCAGACCGTTGGCGAGACCCTGGCGGCCGGTGAAGATCGACCCGTCGGCGAGCGCCAATGCCTGGTCGCGGGTCATCTTGCGGCGCTCGGCGACGATGCCGACGAACCAGTCATAGCTGTCGAGGATGAGCTTGCGGACCATGGCGCGCTCGTCTTCATTGGTCGGCTTGAAGGGCGAGGGCGCGGCCTTCAGCGGCGAGGATTTCACCTCTTCGAGCTTGATGCCGACCTTGTCCATCAGGCCGCTGACATCGGGATATTGGATCAGCACGCCGATCGAGCCGACGATCGAGGTCTTACGGGCGACGATGTGGTCGCTGGCGCTGGCGATCATGTAACCGGCCGATGCGGCCAGCGTGCCGACCTCGGCAACCACCGGCTTGTCGGCGGCGAGCTTGCGCACCTCCTCGTAGATCGATTCGCCGCCGACCGTGGTGCCGCCGGGCGAATCGATAGCCAGAATGACGCCCTTGACCTGCGAGGATGTGCGGATGGTTTCCAGTCGCTTGATCAGTTCCTCGTCCTCGGTGATGGTGCCTTCGATCCTGACCTTGGCGATATGGTTGATCGAGGAGCCGCCGAGATCTTCGCCATAGAACCAGCTTGCAAGTGCAATCACCCCGAGCGCCACGATGGCAATGGCGGCGCCGCGCCAGAAGGTCAGCTTGCGCCGCAAGCGGCGGCGGTCGATCAGGTCGTCGGCTCTCAGTGCCATAGTCTGCCTCATAGTCGGTGGGAAGCGATGCTTTTAAAGCAAGCGTCCGCGCCCGGCTACCTCTTCCTCACGGGCCTGCGACGAAGCGACCGCGCCAGTGGCGGCATTTCAGGAAAAAATGACGCGACGCGTTCGTTTCTGCTATGAAGTGCCGAAATTGTGACGCCTGATTTCCGTTTGCAAAAACAACGGCCGTCACATTTTTGCGGTTTTCCTCCGCTTGTGCTTGCTTGCGGGGGCCGGCAACCCACCTATAGCAGGTGTTTTGGCGGGCAAGGGTTTATTAGAAGACAGTCATGCTAGCTCGATCGAACGAACCGACCAACGCCGATGCGGCCTTGGCGCCCACGGCGCCAGCGGGCACGCGCGGGGACGCCTTCGACCGCGCCCAGCGCCATTCGCGCCGCGTGCGCGTGCTGAAATTCGCAGTGCCGGTGCTTGCCGCTGGAATCGCGGTTGCGTTTCCGGTCTATTCCTATCTTGCGGCGCCGGTCTCGGTCTCGATACAGGCCGACGGCACCGCCTTTGCCGACGGCAAGCTGGTGATGGCCAATCCCAAGCTCAACGGCTTCACCAAGCAGAAGCTGCCCTATTCGCTGACGGCGCTGCGCGCCATCCAGGACGTCGGCAAGCAGGACATCATCCAACTCGAAGGCATCCATGCCAAACTGCCGCTGACGGCGGACAATGTGGCGATCGTCGATGCCAAGCGCGGCATCTATAACCGCAACGCCAACACGATGGACATGACCAGCGACGTCACCGTCACCACCACCGACGGCGTCGCTGCCACGTTCAAATCGGTCTTCCTCGACATGGGCAAAGGCTCTATGAAGACAGGTGATCCGGTCGATGTCAGCCGCAACGGCTCGCGGATCACGGCGGGTTCGATGTCGGTCGAAGAAAATGGCAACGTTGTCGTTTTCGAAAATAAGGTAAGCGTTCACATCGATCCGGCCACTATGAAGGCGGCAGAGGCAAAGAGCGGAGAATCGAATGCGTCCCAGTAATTCGGCACGGCTTGTCGCCGCAGCTTCGGCCTTGCTGTTGCTGGGTGTGGCGCCGTCCTGGGCTCAGTCCAGCGCCAGCAGCCAATCCGGGCTCAAACTGTCGGGCGACGAGCCGATCCAGATCGAGAGCGACAAGCTCGAGGTCCGCCAGGCCGACAGCATGGCGCTGTTCAGCGGCAACGTCACCGTGACGCAAGGGCCGACGCTGCTCAAGGCCGGCAGTATGGAAGTCTACTACGTCAAGGACCCCAACGCCGCCAAGGGTGCGGCCGCCGGCGCTTCTGCGATGACAGGTTCGGCCAACATCGATCACCTGGTGGTCAAGAACAAAGTCTACATCAAGTCGAATGACCAGATCGCCACCGGCGACAACGCCACGTTCGACATGAAGACGCAGGTTCTCGTCCTGTCGGGCAATGAAGTCGTGCTGTCCCAAGGCCCGAATGTGCTCAAGGGCTGCAAGCTCACCGTGCAGATGAAAAGCGGCCTGGCTCAGGTCGATGGCTGCGGCGGGCGAGTCATCATGTCGATGACACCGCCGCCGAAATCTGAGGCGCCGAAATAGTAATGACTGGCGTATCTTCGCTGCTGACCCGCCTTCCGGGACGGGCGGCCAGCAAACTTGCTGCACCGGCCACAGTCACCGTCGATTCCGCGAAGTTCAAGGGCACCCTGATCGCCAAGGGTCTGACCAAGAGCTACAAGGGCCGCAAGGTGGTCAGCGGCGTCACCATCGGTGTGCGCGCCGGCGAGGCTGTCGGGCTGCTCGGCCCCAACGGCGCCGGCAAGACCACCTGTTTCTACATGGTCACCGGCCTGGTGCCGGTCGACGAAGGCACGATCGAGATCGACGGTTTCGACGTCACCTCGATGCCGATGTATCGCCGCGCCCGACTCGGCATCGGCTATCTGCCGCAGGAGGCGTCGATCTTCCGCGGCCTCAATGTCGAGCAGAATATTCGCGCCGTGCTCGAGGTGGTCGAGAAGGACCGCAAGGTGCGCGAACGCAATCTCGACGAACTGCTCGAGGAATTCCACATCAGTCATCTGCGCAAGTCGCCGTCCATGTCGCTGTCCGGCGGCGAGCGGCGGCGCCTGGAAATCGCCCGTGCCCTGGCGACACGGCCGGCCTACATGCTGCTCGACGAGCCTTTCGCCGGCATCGACCCGATTGCGGTCGCCGACATCCAGCAGCTGGTGCGCCATCTGACGGCGCGCGGCATCGGCGTGCTCATCACCGACCACAATGTGCGCGAAACGCTCGGCCTCATCGACCGCGCCTACATCATCCATGCCGGCCAGGTGCTGACGCATGGCCGCGCCGACCAGGTGGTGGCAAACCCCGATGTGCGGCGGCTTTATCTCGGCGAGGGTTTCACGCTCTGAGCGTGAAATTTGTTTCCTGAGGCGATTTTTGCCGCCCCGTAGGGCCTTTTTCTCCGATTTTGCGTGAGATAGCGCCCCGGTAGAGGCCTTTTGCCAGCATTTTCCTTGACAAGCAAAAGCTGGGCCAGTTTTTATGGAGGGTCGGAAAAATTCATTTTCCGGCAGCTTCTGATGTGTAGGCTTCCGGGTGCAGAAGGGCGTTTGAAACCGAACCATGGCGCTGGCGGCGAAACTACAGCTACGACAATCCCAGTCGCTGGTGATGACGCCGCAACTGATGCAGTCGATCAGGCTGCTGCAGCTCACCCATATCGAGCTCGACCACTTCATCGACGACGAGATCGAGCGCAATCCGTTGCTGGAGCGCGCCGAGCCCCAGGATGACGCCGCAAGTGACCAGGTGCAGAAGGGCGACGCCGCGCCTGAGCCTGCCGCCGATGGCGACTGGTTCGAGAGCGAGACGGCGTGGAGCGCCGAAGCAATCTCGGACAAGCTCGACAGCTCGCTGGAGAACCTGTTTCCAGACGATCCCGGCACCAGCGAGCGACTCGGTCCCGACCTGACGGCGCAGTGGAAGTCGGCCACCGGCAATGGTTCGTCCGGCTCGTCCGAAGGCTTCGACGTCGGCGACATGGCCGCCGCGGCGATCACGCTGCGTCAGCATGTCGGCGAGCAGATCGCGCTTGCCTTTGCCGATCCGGCTGCAAGGCTGATTGCCGGCGAACTGGCCGATGGCCTGGACGAGGCAGGCTATCTGCGCGCCGATCCCGCCGAGATCGCGAAGCGGCTCGGCGCCGATCAGGCCATGGTGGCCAAGATGCTGGCCGTTTGCCAGACATTCGAGCCGGTCGGCCTGTTTGCGCGCGACCTTGCCGAGTGCCTGTCGCTGCAGCTTGCCGTGCGCGATCGCCTCGATCCGGCGATGAAGACGCTGGTCGGCAACCTTGAACTCCTGGCGCGGCGCGATTTCCAGACGCTGAAGCGGCTTTGCGGGGTCGACGAGGAGGATCTCCTCGACATGTTGGCCGAAATCCGCGCGCTCGACCCGCGCCCGGGCATGGCGTTCTCGGGCGGCACCAGCGACGCCATCGTCGCCGATGTCGAAGTCCGCGCCGCCAATGACGGCAGCTGGACGGTCGAGCTCAACGCCGAGACGCTGCCGCGGGTTCTGGTCGACCACATTTATTTCGCCCAGGTCTCGCCGCAGGCCAAGAACCAGGCGGAGAAGGATTTTTTGGCCGAATGCCTGCAGAACGCCAATTGGCTGACGCGCAGCCTCGACCAGCGGGCAAAGACGATCCTGAAAGTGGCGTCGGAAATCGTGCGCCAGCAGGACGCTTTTCTGGTCCATGGCGTGCGTCATCTCAGGCCGCTCAACCTGCGCACGGTGGCCGATGCCATCGGCATGCACGAATCGACCGTCAGCCGCGTGACGGCCAACAAATACATGCTGACGCCGCGCGGCGTGTTCGAGCTGCGCTATTTCTTCACCGCTTCGATCGCGGCATCGGGCGGTGGCGACGCGCATTCCTCGGAAGCGGTGCGCGACCGCATCAAGCAGCTGATCGACGAGGAAAAGCCCGCAGACGTGCTGTCCGATGACGCCATCGTCGACATGTTGAAAGAAAGCGGCGTCGATATTGCCAGGCGCACCGTGGCCAAATACCGCGAGGGCATGAACATTCCCTCATCGGTGCAGAGGCGGCGCGAGAAGCGCGCTCTGGCCAGCGCCGGGCGCTAGTTCTGCTTGCCCGACACGGCTTTTGCTGTGGCTGGATTTCCACAACTCTAGGCCTTCATTGACAAGCCGCAATGAAGTGTCTAGAAGCCCGCCCGCATGAGACGGGCTGAATTGCCCGCATGCGGATGGTCCGTCACGATGAAGGCCACGGGACGGCCGAGAAGGCGGATTGTGATCAACCGGAAAGTTCGGATCTAAAATCGGCGCGAGTTGACGCCGCAAAGCTTGTGCGCACGGACCACGAGTATAAACTCTGGCCAGTTTGAAGCCTGAGCAAGGAAGGTCAGTTTTCAGATGAAGCTGCGCATATCGGGAAAGCACATGGATATCGGCGATGCGTTTCGTACGCGCATCACCGACCGTGTCGGAGAGGCGATCGGAAAATATTTCGACCGCGGTTTTTCAGGGCATGTCACGGTCATCAAATCGGGTTCGCGTTACTCCGCCGACTGCATGATCAGGCTGGATTCCGGCGCTTCGCTGCAGGCGACCGGGGACGCCCAGGATCCAACGCTTGCCTTCGAGGCGGCTGCGGATCGCCTCGAAACGCGGCTTCGGCGTTACAAGCGCCGGCTGAAATCGCACAATTCAGGCAACGGAAATGGCGAAATCACCGACATCGCCTATACGGTGATGGCGCCGCTTGCCGACGACGACGAGGAGATTCCGGAGGATTTCGCGCCGGCCATCGTCGCCGAATCAACCATGACACTGCAGACCATGTCGGTGGCGTCGGCAGTCATCGAGCTCGACACCAAGGACAGCCCGGTCTTCGTCTTCCGCAACGCCGGAAACGACCACCTCAACATCGTCTATCGGCGGCCGGACGGAAATATCGGCTGGATCGACCCGTCCACGACCAAAGTCGCACAAGGATGACGACAATAGTCGCACAGGGATAAGAACCAGCCGCGCGAGGGGCGAGGACTGGCGACGGCAGGCGAATAAGGGATTTTCAAGCATGGATCTGAGCGATCTTATCAACGTTCCGGCGATCATGCCGGCGTTGAAGGCGAACTCCAAAAAGCAGCTTCTGCAATTGCTGTCCGAGAGAGCGGCGGCGATTTCCGGCATTCCGGAGCGCGAAGTGTTCGACACCATCCTGCAGCGCGAACGGCTGGGCTCCACCGGCGTCGGCAACGGCATCGCCATTCCGCACGGCAAGCTCGCCGGGGTCAAGCGCATCGCCGGCGTCTTTGCCCGGCTGGAAACCCCGGTCGATTTCGAGGCGCTGGACGACCAGCCGGTCGATCTGGTGTTTTTGCTGCTGGCCCCGGAAGGCGCCGGCGCCGATCACCTCAAGGCGCTGTCGCGCATCGCAAGGGTGTTGCGTGACGCCGACACGGTGGCCAAGATCAGGGGCACGCGCGATGCGGTCGCCATCCACGCGCTGCTGTCGGACACGCAGGCCTCGCACGCGGCCTGAAGTCTTTTGGGGATTAAGTCTTCCAGGGGCCGCCAAAGGCGGCCCTTTGCATTTCCGATCCTGACAATCGCCGATTTCTATCGGTCAACCATGATCTTGCCCGAAAACCGGTTCCCACTTTTCGGGATCGTGGTTTTAGTGAATGGCGACAGTGGTCAGGTCGTTTTCCATGGCGCCGGCCAGAGCCCGGTCTTTCGCATCGGAAAGCAGGATCGGCTGGCCGTTGGCGGCAAACAGGGCCCACAAGACCATGCCGGGCGCGATTTCGCCGAGATTGGGGAAGCGACCGAGCAGTTCGTCGCTCGAGACCTTGCGGAGGTAAGCGACCGAGCCTTCGCCGAGATGGGCGAATTCGCCGCTGGTCATGGTGATGGTTTCGTCAGTTCTGGTCATTTCAAGCCTCCTTGGTGCGTGGACGCCGCTCAAGGCCATCCCGCATGAGAGCCATCGGTAAAGATCAGTCTTTCACCGATATATTTATTTTCCGTACCAGCCGTTCGGACTCCGGCCGATCGAGATCGATCGACAAAAGGCCGTTCTTCAGTTCCGCTGCGATCACCCGCATGCCGTCGGCCAGCACGAAACAGCGCTGGAACTGGCGCGCGGCGATGCCGCGGTGGAGGAATTCGCGCTCGGTGTCGTCGGTCTGACGGCCGCGCACGACCAGCTGGTTTTCCTCCGTGGTGACATCGAGATCGCTTTCGGCGAATCCCGCCACAGCGAGCGTAATGCGCAGCCTTTCGGCCTTGCCGTCGGCACCGCTGAGGCGCTCGATGTTGTAGGGAGGATAGCTGTCACCGGATTTCGCCAATCGTTCCAGGGTCTTTTCCATGGCATCGAAACCCAGGAGAAGCGGGCTGGAGAAGGGCGTCATTCGGCTCATGTTACACTGTCCTCTTTGGAGCGACATAAACTGGAAAAACCCGGATGGCATTTTTCCCGATGGTCTTGATATGGTCCGCGCCGCGGCGAAGTTCAAGCCGTCTAAAACCCCCGCCAAAAAGACTCCCCCGCATAAGGAAATGAAATGCCCCAAACCCGCAAGATCATCATCGACACGGATCCCGGCCAGGACGATGCCGTCGCCATATTGCTGGCGCTCGGCAGCGCCGAGCTGGAGATCGTCGGCATCACCGCTGTTGCCGGCAACGTGCCGCTGAAATTGACCGAGAAGAACGCCAGAAAGATCTGCGAACTGGCCGGTCGCCCCGATATCAAGGTCTATGCCGGCGCCATCCGCCCGCTGGCGCGCGAACTCGTCACCGCCGAGGAAGTGCATGGCAAGACCGGCCTCAACGGCCCGCAACTGCCCGACCCGAAGATGAAGCTGCAGCACCAGTATGCGGTCGATTTCATCGTCGAGACGTTGATGAAGGAAGAGGCCGGCACGATCACGCTGTGCGCACTCGGCCCGCTCACCAATGTCGCGCTGGCGCTGATCCGCGAGCCGAAGATCGCGCCGCGCATCAAGGAAATCGTGCTGATGGGCGGCGGTTTCTTCGAGGGCGGTAATGTCACACCGACCGCCGAGTTCAACATCTATGTCGACCCGCAGGCCGCCGACCTGGTGTTCAAATCCGGCATTCCGATCGTCATGATGCCGCTCGACGTTACCCACAAGGCGCTGACCACGGCCAAGCGCACGCAGGCCATCCGCAAGCTCGGCACCAGGGTCGGCACGGCGACGTCCGAGATGCTGGAATTCTTCGAGCGCTTCGACGAGGAGAAATACGGCACCGATGGCGGGCCGCTGCACGACCCCTGCGTCATCGCCTATCTGTTGAAGCCGGAGTTGTTCAATGGGCGCAAGTGCAACGTCATCGTGGAAACGGCCTCCGAGCTCACCATGGGCATGACCGTGATCGACTGGTGGGGTGTGACCAAGCGGCCGAAGAACGCCATGGTGATGCGCGACATCGACCATGACGCCTTTTTCGCGCTGCTGGTGGAGCGGTTGGCGCGGCTTTAGGGGGCTTTTTACCTTCTCCCCTTGTGGGGTCCGAAGGACGGGGCGAGACAAGTGGCTCGCCCCCGGGCGGTGTCGCCGCAGGCGACGGATGAGGGGGGTTCCAGGGAAAGCCAGCGTCTCACTCCGCTGGAACACTCCTCAACCGTCTCGGCGCTATCGCGCCGATCCACCTTCTCCCACAAGGGGAGAAGGAAAAGGCGCCGTTACTTCGCCTTTGAAAACGCCAGCCACAGGCCGCCGCCGACCAAAAAACTGCCGCTGATCCTGGACATCAGCTTGATGCGGCTGGCCGAGAGCAGGCGGCCGGCGCGGCTGGCGGCGAGCGCGTAGGTCGAATCCGAGACGGCGGCGAAGATCATGGCGGTGAGGCCCATGACGACGATCTGCAGCGTGTAGTTGCCCTGAGGGGCGATGAACTGCGGGAAGAAGGCGCCGAAGAAGACCAGCGTCTTGGGGTTGCTCAGCGCCATAGCCAAGCCCTGCAGGAAGAAGCCGCCGCGCGGCTTCCTGGCGGTGCCGTCGGCGTTCAGCGTGCCCTTGGCGCGGAACATCTGCACGCCCATCCATATCAGGTAGGCGGCGCCGATCAGGCGCACCCATTCGAACCAGTGGCCCATGCCCGATATCAGCGTGTTGAGGCCGATGCCGACAATCGCGATCATCACGGCAAGCCCCGCCTGCGTGCCGGCGACATTGGCGAGCCCGGCGCGCGCGCCGTGGCGGATGCCGTTAGCGATGATCAGCGTCACGGTCGGGCCGGGCACCAGGATGATGACGATGCAGGCAAGGACATAGGCGGCGTAGAGTTCCAGCGACATTGGGATTCCTCGGGGATTTCCTCAGGCAGAATGCGCCACGCGCGGGCGCGGCAGGGCCTGATCAATGCACGCCGGCGACGCCGGTGCAAGCCGGCAGGAGAGGTCGCCGGCAGCCGCGGGTTGACATCAGGAGGCTCCGGCCTGCCACGGCAGCGTCGCCTCATAGGCCGCGCCGGCCCTGAGCACGGCGAGATCGCCGCGCGGCCGGCCGATCAGCTGCATGCCCATCGGCCTGCCCGCGGCGTCGAAGCCGACCGGCACGTTGAGCGCCGGACAGCCACCCAGTGTGGCGAAGGCCGAAACCTGCATCCAGCGGTGGTAGCTGTCCATCGCGCGTCCGGCGACCTCCTGCGGCCAGTGGATGCCGACTTCGAAAGGAAAGACCTGCGCCGTCGGCAGCGCGATGAGATCGAAGCGCTCGAACAGCGACAGCAGCGTGCGGTGCCAGGAGGTGCGGACAACCGACGCCGCGCGGACCTGCGGCGCCGTCAGCCGCATGGCGTTCTCTACCTCCCAGACGGCTTCCGGTTTCAGCAGGGCGCGCTTGTGCGGGTCGTCATAATGGACTTTCAGCGCCGAGCCACTGCTCGCCTGGCGCAGCGTTACGAAAGCCTGCCACAGCGCTTCGAAATCGACATCCGGCAGCAAGGGCTCGCTCACGAAGGATGCCTGGGCGAAGCGTCCGAGCCCGGCCTCGCACAGGTCGAGGATGCCGGCTTCGACCGGCAGATGACCGCCGAGATCGCCGAGCCAGCCGATGCGGCCGCCCTTTGCCGGCGTTGCCAACCCTTCGAGGAAGGAGCCAGGCTTGTCCCATGACAGTGGCGCGTGCGGGTGATAGCCCGCCTGCACATCGAGCAGCAGCGCCATGTCACGCACATTACGGCCCATCGGCCCGTCGACGCCCATCTGGGCATGAAAGACCTCGACGTCCGGTCCGCCGGGGACAAGGCCCTGCGACGGGCGGAAGCCATAGACATTGTTCCAGGCGGCCGGATTGCGCAGCGAGCCGCCGAAATCGCTACCGTCGGCGACAGGCACCATGTCCAGCGCAAGCGCGACCGCGGCGCCGCCGCTCGAGCCGCCGGCTGTGAGCGCCGGATCGAACGCGTTCAACGTCGGGCCGAACACGTTGTTATAGGTGTTGGATCCCAGCCCGAATTCGGGAACGTTGGTCTTGCCGATGATGATGGCGCCGGCCTTGCGGATGCGCTCGACGAAGAAATCATCTTCCTGCGGCACGAAATCGGCGAAGATCGGCGAGCCGGAACTGGTTCTTAAGCCGCTGGTCATGGCGAGGTCTTTTATCGCCATCGGCAGGCCGAACAGCGTGCCGGTCGGGCCGCCCTTTGCCAGATGCGCGTCAGCCTCGTCGGCCTCGCGCAGTATGTCGGCGCGCTCGCGCAGCGACACGATGGCGTTGACCAGCGGGTTCACCGCCTCGATACGGTCGAGGAAGGCCGTGACCACCTCGCGCACGGACAGGCGGCGAAGCCTGATCGCCTCGGCAAGGCCGATGGCGGAAAGGCGGCAAATATCGCCGGCCGGCGGCACGGCGTGCTTCGTGGCGGGGCGCATCACTGTCATCCGGCGGCGTTACGCAGGGCGGCATCGACGTCCGCCGCCAGTGGGATCGCCGGCTGGGCGCCGGGCTTCAGGCAGGCCAGGGAGCCCGCTGCCGCGGCGCGGGTGAGAGCCTCTTCGAGCGGCAGGCCCGCCGCCAGCCCGGCTGCGAGGTAGCCGCAAAACGTATCGCCGGCACCAACCGTGTCGACAGGGGTGATCTTCAGCGCCGGCACGGTCATGAAATCGTCCGGCGTCGCCGCCAGCACGCCGTCGCCGCCGAGCGTGACGACGATGGTGCGGCCGGTCTTGCCGGCGAAGTCGCGCATGCGCGCCGGGCGGTCGCGGCCTTTCAGCGACAGCGCCTCGCCGTAAAGGTCGAATTCGGTCTCGTTGGCGACGGCGTAATCGGCCTTGCCGAGAAACGCCGCCGCCTCGGCGCGAAAGGGCGCCGTGTTGAGCACGGTGATGGCGCCGGCGGCGCGGGCGGCGTCAAGCGCGGCATCGACCGTCTGCAGGGGGATTTCGTGCTGCAGCAGGACGACGTCGCCTTTCCCTAGGAAAGCCTTGGCAAGATCGCCCGGCAGCACCGAATCATTGGCGCCCGGTACCACAGCGATGACGTTCTCGCCGTCGGCGGCGACCAGGATCAGCGCCGTGCCGGTGGAGGCGAAGCTCTGGCCAACGCCGGAAAGATCGACCTTGCCCGCGACAAGCAGCGCCTGCGCCTCGGTGGCAAAGTTGTCCTTGCCGACGGCGCCGACCATGCGCACCTTGGCGCCGGCGCGCGCCGCGGCCAGCGCCTGGTTGGCGCCCTTGCCGCCGGGCGCGGTGGTGAAACCGGAGCCGCGGACCGTTTCACCCGGCGAAGGCAAGCGGTCGACATTGGCGATGAGGTCGAGGTTGATCGAGCCGATAACGATGATCAAGAAAATGCCTCCTGCGGGATGCGCGGGAAGCTAACCTGTAAGCCGGCGGCTTGCCAGAGCGTGCGGACATTTTGCGCGATTTCCGAGGGCTCGCAAAACAAAAACGCCGGCGAAGGGTTTTCGCCGGCGTTGTTTGATGCGGGATGTCTTCAGGAAGCGGTCTGACCTGCTTCCCAACCGAGGATGGCGCGTTTGCGCGTCAGACCCCAGTGATAGCCGGTGAGCGCACCGGACTTGCCGATCGCCCGGTGGCATGGGACGACGAAGGACAACGGGTTGGCGCCGACTGCCGCGCCCACCGCCCGGCTCGCCTTCGGCGCGCCGATCCCGGCGGCGATCGAGGAGTAGGTGCAGGCTCTGCCCATCGGGATCCTGAGCAGCGCGTCCCAGACGCGCAGCTGGAAGTCGGTGCCGATCATCACCACCCGCAGCGGCTGGTCGGCGCGCCACAGCGTCGGGTCGAAGATGCGCGCGGCATAGGGCTGGGTGGCGCTCATGTCCTCGACATAGGTCGCGTTCGGCCAACGGCCCGACATGTCGGCGAAGGCTGCCCGCTCGCCGCCCGGATCGTTGAAGGCGAGCCCGGCAAGGCCACGGTCGGTGACCATGATCAGAGCGATGCCGAAGGGCGAGATGTGGTAGCCATAGCGGATGGTCAGCCCGGCGCCGCGCGTCTTGTAGTCGCCCGGCGACATCGCCTCATGGGTGACGAACAGGTCATGCAGCCGGCCGGGGCCGGACATGCCAAGCTCGAACGATGTTTCGAGCAGCGGCATGCCGGAATCGAGCAGCTTGCGCGCATGGTCGAGCGTGACCGCCTGCAGGAAGGCCTTCGGCGACAGGCCGGCCCAGCGGGTGAACAGCTTTTGCAGCCCGGTCGGCGTCTCGCCGACATCGGCTGCCAGAGCCTCAAGCGAGGGCTGGTCGCGGTAGTCGAGGCTGATCTTCTCGATGGCGCGGCGCACGACCTCGTAGTCGCTGCCTTCGGGGGTGATGTCGTTCTGCAGGATCGCTGTCGGTTTCATCCGCGTATTCATGGTCATCTGGGCGTTCATGGCAATATCTCCTTGACCGCGAATATCGTTCTTTCCGCACTCTGCAACCACCCGAAACTTGCCTTGTCGCCGACCGTTCCCAAATAGACACTGCATTGCCAAGCGGGAGCTGCCGATGGCCGGCGAAAAGGTAAATCTGACCGGGGCAAGGGAGACCTTGCTGATGACACTCTACGGCAAGGCGCTGGAGAGCCGGCTGGCGCATTCGCTGCTCAAGGACCGTTTCGCCGACGAGGCTGTGCGCGCCATCGACTATGATTTCTCGCGGCTCAAGGTCGACAGCAATCTCGGCATCGGCCTGGCGATCCGCGCCAGGACGTTTGATGTTCGTGTTCAGGACTTCATCGCCAGGAATCCCGGAGCCATCGTGCTGCATCTCGGCTGCGGGCTCGATACGCGCATCTTGCGCGTCGATCCGCCCGATGGCGTGGAGTGGTTCGATGTGGATTTTCCTGACGTCATCGCGCTCAGGCGCAAGCTCTACCCGTCCCGAGACAATTATCACCTCGTCGCGTCGTCGGTGACCGAACCGGACTGGCTGACGCAAGTGCCACGCAATCGCCCGGCCGTCGTGGTGATGGAGGGGCTGACGCCCTATCTCCCGGCCGAGGAAGGGCCGCGCCTGTTGTCGCGTCTCGTCTCGCATCTTGCCGGTGGCGAGCTGATGTTCGACGCCTACAGCCGCTTCGGCCTGAAGATGCTTCGCCTCAATCCGACCATCAGGGCGACAGGCGCCGAAGTCCACTGGGCGATCGACGACCCGCACGAGCTGGAGCGCGCCGTTCCGAAGCTGCGCTTCGTCGATGATATCTCGGCCTATAGCGCCGAACGCACAGCTCACATGGGCTGGTCGGCGAAACTGTTCATCGGGCTGTGGAGACACATTCCCGCGCTGCGCAAGGTCGGCAGAATCTTGCGCTACCGGTTCTGAGGCGCCGGGTCAGCGCGTTTTAGCGGTCGCCAGCGCGCGTGAGAACGCGGTGGCAAAACTCTCACGGGAATCTGGGTCCAGGAATGAGCCGATCGGTACATTCTGCCCCTGTGCTTCCACTGTCATCCTGGTGATACCGATCTCGGCGTGGCGGGCGACGGAAAAGCGCGCCCAGAACGGGTTGAAGCGATGCGCCTCCGATTTGCCCGAGGGCGCGGTCTTGCGGATGTCGAGGCTGGTGCGTGACACCGAGACCTCCTCGCGGGCGCGGGCGGCGCGGTAATTGGCGCGGAAGGCGATGTAGACGGCGATCACGTCGAGCCCGAAGAAGCCGAACACCGGCCAGGCGCCGCGCGACAGGAAAAACGCCCCGGTCACCACCCAACCGAACAGCAGCGCGCCCATCAGGATCAGGAAGCCCGTCCTTCCCAGCGACCGGTGTGGGGTCAACAATGCGTGAAAGAAGGGCTCGTCAGCCTGAAACGAGGCGTTTGTGTCGCTCATGGCGGGATATTATAGGAGGGAAATGGCTAGCCCCAAGTCCAAAGATTCTTCCATGCCCAAAAGTGAACTGCCGCCAGGCCGGCGCGACGGCTCGAACGCGAAGCCACGGCCGGCAAGGGTTCGTTCGCTCTACAGCGCCGCCGAAGTGCATGAGATTTTCCGGCGGTTTTCGGTGCAGCGGCCGGAGCCGAAGGGCGAACTCGAGCACGTCAACGCCTTCACGCTGCTGGTGGCGGTTGTGCTGTCGGCGCAGGCGACCGATGCCGGCGTCAACAAGGCGACGCGGGCGCTGTTCAAGGTCGCCGACACGCCGCAGAAAATGCTGGCGATGGGCGAGGCCAGGGTCGGCGAGTACGTCAAAACCATCGGGCTCTGGCGCAACAAGGCCAAGAACGTGATTGCGCTGGCGGAAGCGCTGATCCGCGACTATGGCGGCGAGGTGCCTGGCGACAGGGATGAATTGGTCAAGCTGCCGGGGGTCGGGCGCAAGACCGCCAATGTCGTGCTCAACATGGCGTTCGGTCAGCACACGATGGCGGTTGACACGCATATTTTTCGCATCGGCAACCGGCTCGGCCTGGCGCCCGGCAAGACGCCGGAACAGGTCGAGCAGGGACTGCTGCGGATCATACCGGACGAGTATATGCGCCATGCGCATCACTGGCTGATCCTGCATGGCCGCTATGTCTGCAAGGCGCGCAAGCCCGATTGCGCGGCCTGCGTCATTGCCGATATCTGCAAGGCGGCGGAGAAGACCACCGATGTGCCGGCGCCGCTGGTGGAAATCGCTGCGCTCGGCCCTTCGGACGTCCCGGATAACTAGTTCTCCTCCACGAACACCTCTTCGCGCTTCTTCTTGACCGACGGCAGGAAGACGACGACGAGCACGGCGACTGCCACGAGCA
This sequence comes from Mesorhizobium caraganae, assembly GCF_016836705.1. Classification (GTDB taxonomy): domain Bacteria; phylum Pseudomonadota; class Alphaproteobacteria; order Rhizobiales; family Rhizobiaceae; genus Mesorhizobium; species Mesorhizobium caraganae. The sequence continues at coordinate 73,210 of NZ_JAFCGY010000018.1, forward strand.
GCAGGCCGGCGCTGATCGGCCGCGTCACGAAGGTCGAGGGGTCGCCGCGCGACAGGATCATGGCGCGGCGCAGGTTTTCCTCCAGCAACGGGCCGAGCACGAAGCCGAGCAGCAGCGGTGCGGGTTCGCAGCGCAGCTTGGTCAGGACGTAGCCGAGCAGGCCGAAGAAGGCGACGGCATGGAGATCGAAGGCGTTGGTGTTGACGCTGTAAACGCCGATCGAGCAGAACGCCATGATGATCGGGAAGAGCACATAATAGGGGATCGTCAACAGCTTCACCCACAGCCCGATCAGCGGCAGGTTCAGCACGATCAGCATCAGATTGCCGATCCACATCGAGGCGATGATGCCCCAGAACAGTGCCGGCTGCTCTGTCGCGACATTGGGACCGGGCACGATGCCCTGGATGATCATGGCGCCGATCATCAGCGCCATGACCGGGTTGGCCGGAATGCCCAGCGTCAGCATCGGGATGAAGGACGTCTGGGCGCCGGCATTGTTGGCTGATTCCGGCCCGGCGACGCCGGCGATCGCACCCTTGCCGAATTCCTCAGGGTGTTTCGAGACGCGCTTTTCGACCGTGTAGGAGGCAAAGGCGGCAAGCACCGCGCCGCCGCCGGGCAGGATGCCGAGCGCCGAACCGATGATGGTGCCGCGCACGATAGGTGCCGCCATGGCCTTGAAGTCGTCGCGCGTCGGCATCAGGCCGGACACCTTTTTGATCAGCACCGAGCGCTCGTGTTCGTTTTCGAGGTTGCGCAGGATCTCGGCAATGCCGAACACGCCCACCGCCACCGCGACGAAGTTCAGCCCGTCGGCATATTCGCGAATGCCGAGCGTGAAGCGTGGCGTGCCGGTGTAGATGTCGGTGCCGACAATGCCGAGCAGCAGGCCGAGCACGACCATCGCCAGCGCCTTGACGATCGAGCCATGGGCGAGCGCGACGGACGAGACGAGGCCGACGATCATCAGCGAAAAATACTCCGCCGCGCCGAATTGCAGCGCTATCGCCGTCAGCGGCGGGGCAAAGACAGCGACCAGGAAGGTCGACACCGTGCCGGCGAAGAACGAACCGATCGCGGCGATCGCGAGCGCCGCCCCGGCGCGGCCGTTGCGAGCCATCTGGTAGCCGTCGATCGCGGTGACGGCCGAGGAGGATTCGCCGGGCATGTTGATGAGGATGGCGGTGGTCGAGCCGCCATACTGGGCGCCGTAGTAGATGCCGGCAAGCATGATGAGCGAGGAGACCGGGTCGCCGATCTGGAAGGTGATCGGCAACAGCATGGCGATGGTTGCGGTGGCGCCGATGCCGGGCAGGACGCCGATCAGCGTGCCGAGCAGAACGCCGATCAGGCAGAAACCGAGATTGGCCGGCGTTGTCGCCGTCGAAAAGCCGAGTTCGAGGTTTTTGAGCAGGTCCATCTCATCACCTCAGAATGCCGGCCATTGGGGCAGCCAGGGGCCGAAGCGCTGGAACGGCAGCCCGAGCGCGTAGCTGAAGACCAGGACCGAAAACAGCGTCAGGCCGGCTGACAGCACAAGCGCGGTCAGCGGCTTCATGCGGCCGCTGGCAAAGGAGGCGATCAGCGCGGTCAGGAAGATCGACGGGACGAAGCCAAGGCCGCGCACCGTCAGGCCGAAGAAGATCGGCGCCGGCAGGATGAACAGCATGCCGCGCCAGGCAATGGGGCCGATCGGTTCACCTTCGACGCGCACCGCCTGGATAAGGATGATGGCGCCGAGCACGATCAGCACGATCGCCAGCACCAGCGGGAAATAGCCCGGTCCCATGCGGAAGGCGGTGCCGATTTCGAGGCCGAGCGATTGTATGGCAAAAAAGGCGCCGAAAAAGATGAACAGCGCGGCGCACAGGCCGTTTGTCCGGTCGATTGCGAAAGGTTTCATGACGGTCCTCCCCAGACCTTGCAGCGGCCTGCCGTTGCAAATGTGAAAACGAATGAAAGCGGGCGCCGGAAGCGCCCCGTTCAAGCCCTCAGTCGGCGTACTGGCCGGCGGCTTCGATGATCGGCTTCCAGCGCATGATCTCGCCTTCCAGCTTGGCCTTCAGCGCCGCCGGCGTCGCATCGGCTTCGGATGACGGCTTGGTGCCGAGTTCGGCGAAGCGGGCGATGACGTTGGGGTCCTTCAGCGCGACCTGGAGCGACTTCGACAGCCGGTCGGTGATTGCGGCCGGCGTACCTTTCGGCGCATAGAGGCCGTGCCAGATGCCGACCTGCACTGCGGGCAGGCCGCCTTCGATCGTCGTCGGGACGTCCTTCATGACATCGAGGCGTTCCGGCGTGGTGACGGCATAGGCCTTGATCGTGCCGCCCTGGATCTGCTTGGTGGTGTTGGTGGTCTGGTCGCACATGATATCGACCTGGCCGCCGAGAAGGTCGGTCATGGCCGGGCCGGTGCCCTTGTAAGGCACGGTGACCAGCGGCGTGCCGATGGCGCTCATGAACAGCATGCCGCACAGATGCGAGGCCGCCCCGATGCCGGCATTGGCGACGGTGATGGAGTCCTTGTTGGCCTTGGCGTATTCGACCAGCCCTTTGAGATCGGTCGGCTCCAGGTCCTTGCGGGCGACGATGGCCATCGGCACCTCGGTGACGAGGCCGACATATTCGAAAGCGTTCAGCGTGTCGTAGGCGAGCTTCCTGTAGAGTGTGGCACTTGTCGCCATGCCGATGTGATGGAGGAGCAGCGTGTAGCCGTCCGGGTCGGCGTTGGCGACGCGGCCGGCGCCCAGCGTGCCGCCGGCGCCGCCAACATTCTCGACGATGATCTGCTGGCCGAGATCCTTCGACATGGCTTCGGCGACAAGGCGCGTGACCGTATCGGTCGGACCGCCGGCTGCAAACGGCACGACGACGGTGATGGTGCGCTCGGGATAGGTCTGTGCTGAGGCGGTGAAGGAGTAAAGCGTGACGGCCGCGGCGGCGGCCAGGGCGGTAACGAATTTCCTCATCGTAATTCTCCTCCCAGGATATCAATTTCCAACCGTTGCCCGGAACCCGCCAGCGATGTGCAACATTGGCAGGCTAACAGATTGTCGCCTGACGCAAACTGCAAAATACAGTCGTCCGCAAGCATGGCGATCGGTGGGGAGTATGCCGGCGGCGATGCGGTTTCGTGTTGGCGTTGCTTCAATAACCGTAGCCGCGCGCCATGGCCGCCGCGAAGATCGGGATCAGCAGGAAGATGAAGGCTTCGGCGCGCACATAGGTCTTCACCGAGGCGAGTTCGGCCGCCGGCACCTGGAAGCCGGGACCGGCGCTGGCCTGCCGGTTCCAGGAGATGAAGCGGATGGTGGGCACGATGGATAGCAGACCGACGACAGCGAATGCCGCCATCTTGGCCCAGAACATCCAGTTGTAGACGTAGAACTCCCAGCCCTTCAGGCCATAGATGACACGGCCAATGCCGATGATGATGATCAGACTGGCGATGATGCCATAGTGGCGGTCGATGCCGGCAAGCCGTTTGAGCGTGGCGGCGGAGAGGTCGCCGCGGATCAGGACAAATTCGGCGCCGATGATGCCGGCCAGCGAGAACACCAGCAGGTGATGGAAAATGGCAAGCACAAGATCGGTGGTGTCCATGGCGCTCTCCTCCCATCGGCGGTATCGAGACCGGCCCTCGCCGGGTCGGTTGCGGAAGGTAGCATCGTTCGGCGGAATTCCCAGAGGCGGGCTACTTCTGGTCCAGTCATCAGTGTCATCGACGCCACATCCTGACCCTAGCTTGATTAATCGAGATAGCTTGCCTGGCTGTACGATGATCCGCCTTGGCCCTTGTTGGCGAGCGTTGGTCTGTTAAGCGACGACCGTCAACGGAGGCAGAGTTTCATGGGCAGTCCAAAAGCAGCCGGCGTTCCGGTTCTCGAAACGGAGCGGACCATCATGCGGGCGCATCGGATCGATGACTTCGACGACTATGCCGTCATGTGGGCCAGTCCCGTCACCACCCGCTTCATCAGCGGCAAGCCGCGGACGCGCGAGGAAAGTTGGATGCGATTCCTCAGGCACGCCGGCTTGTGGTCGCTGCTCGGCTACGGCTTCTGGGCGATCGAGGACAAGGCCAGCGGCCGTTTCATCGGCGAGGCCGGGTTCCACGATCTCAAGCGCGATATCGAGCCTTCGCTCGAAGGCATCCCCGAAGCTGGCTGGGCGCTGGCGCCGCAGGCGCATGGCAAGGGTTTTGCCAGCGAAGTCGTCAGGCGGGCGCTGGCCTGGGGCGACGAAACCTTTGCCGGCGCCAGAACCGTCTGCATCATCGATCCAGAAAACACCGGCTCGCTGAACGTCGCGGCAAAATGCGGCTACACCAAAGTGCTGGAAACCACTTATCACGATGGGCCGACCATCCTGCTTGAGCGGCTGGTGTGAAGCACTTCATCGATGCAATTGCCTCGTTCTGCAAAAATTGCCATCCTGATCTAGCTACGCAATTCCTGTGGGGAAAACCGCTCGCACTTTTCCTGGAATTGCTCTTTGGGGGAGGCTGACCATGCGTACGATCGATGCGATACTTGCAAAGCTTTTCTGGGCCGGGCTGCTCATCTTTGCGACCGTGCGGCTGGCTGGCGCCGATGCGACGGTGCCGACCGCCGACATCGAAGGCGCGGCCGACAATCATCTGGCTAAGCGTTATGAGGGGTCGTTCATCGTCTCCTATGAAAAATTCGCCTATACCGATTTCACCGTGCCGCTGTCGCCGCTGAAGCCGAGCGCCGATGCGGACGCGCGCGATACGATGAACAATCGCATCTATGCACCGGACAAGAAGGCCGAGGTCGAGGGTGCGCTGACCCGCATCGCCTATGTGCTGCCGGCCGAGCGCTCGCCGCTGGAAGTGCTGCGCAACTATCAGGATGTGATCGAGGCGGCCGGCGGCGAAGTCCTGTTCGAATGCAAGAAGGAAGAGTGCGGCGGCGCTGCCGGCCGGTCGTCGAGCGGCGGTGGCGGCGACATGAGCCTGATGATGTATTTCTTCCATGAAAGCGACATCAAGGACGCGGCGTTTTCCAACGGCGCATGTGCGTTGACTTCGGGCCTCAACGACCAGCGCTTTTTCGCCGCCAAGGTCCCGCAGGACGGCGGCGACGCGTACGTCACCGTGCAGGCCTATTCCCTGATCAACGACCTCTACTGCAAGGAACTCAACGGCCGCACCATCGCCGTCGTCCAGGTGCTGGAGCCGAAGGCGCGCGACAAGAAGATGGTGGTCGTCGAGGCCGCCAAGATGGCGGATTCGCTCTCCACCACCGGCTCGATCTCGCTCTACGGCATCTTCTTCGACACCGACAAGTCTGACATCAAGCCGGAATCGGAGCCGACGCTGAAGGAGATATCGACGCTTTTGACCAACGAACCCGGCATGGCGGTGATCGTCGTCGGCCACACCGACAATCAGGGCGCTTTCGACTACAATATCGACCTGTCGTCGCGGCGGGCGCAGTCGGTGAAGGCGGCGCTTGTCTCGAAATACGGCATTGACGGCGGGCGGCTGACTGCCGCCGGCGCCGGCATGATGGCGCCCGTCGCCAGCAATGACGACGAAACCGGCCGCGCCAAGAACCGGCGCGTGGTGCTGGTCAAGGCGAACTGACGAAGTCCGGCAACGGCTTTTCTTGTCATCCGGCCTTGCGCAATTTTCGCGCAAGGCCGTTCCAACGATATTTGTCCGTCCCCTTTGCCGGCCCCGCTGGATTCAGCAGCGTCATGGAGGCGTTGAAAGGTTGCGGCCTGGCTATCGCATAGCCTTGCGCATAGTCGACGCCGATGGTCTTCAGTGCCGCGATGATGCCGTCGCTTTCGACGAATTCGGCAATGGTGCGCTTGCCCATCACCTTGCCGATATGATGGATCATCTCGACCATGGCACGGTCGATCCGATCCTCCAGCATGTCCTTGACGAAGCTGCCGTCGATTTTCAGATAGTCGACGGGCAGGTGTTTCAGGTAGGCGAAGGACGACATGCCGGAGCCGAAGTCGTCGAGGGCGAAGCGGCAACCCAAGCCGCGCAGATCGGCAATGAAGCGCATGGCATTGGCGAGATCGGCGATGGCGCTGGTCTCCGTGATCTCCAGACAAATCATTTTCGGCGGAATGCCATAGGCAAGAAACTGCTCGCGCAGGAAGCCGAGGAAGGTCTCGTCGCCGAAGCTGGCGCCGGAAAGATTGATGGCACAAGTGGTGATGGGGGAGGCCGTTCGATCGGCGAGGCGCGCCGCCAGGACGCCGAAGGTGTTGCGCACGACCCAACGGTCGATCGACGGCATCAACCCATAGCGCTCGGCCGCCGGAATGAAGCTGGCGGGCGAGACGACGAGACCGTCCTCGTCGGTCAACCGCAGCAGGATCTCGATATGCGCGCCGGCTTCGGCGGCCGCCTCGTTCAGCGGCCAGATCTCCTGGGCATGAAGCGCAAAGCGATTTTCTTCCAGCGCGGCATGGAGGCGCTGAACCCAGGCCATCTCGCCGAAGCGTTCGCGCAAGGCGACATCGCTGTCGCTGTGCAGCTGAACCCGGTTGCGGCCTTTTTCCTTGGCCATGTAGCAGGCGACATCCGCAGCCCGCAGGGTCTCTTCAAGCGTGATTTCGGCATTGGTGATCTGAACCATGCCGATACTGACGCTGCTGTTGAAGGGCCTGGCATCCCAGGTGAAATGCAGGTCCTGAACCGTTGCACGCAGGCGTTCGGCGATATCGACAGCGAGATCCGGACTGCAATCGAACAGCAGAACGCCGAACTCGTCGCCACCCAGCCGCGCCAGCATGTCGCCCGGTCGCAGCGCATTGCCGAGGAGAACGGAAATCTGCCGCAGCAACTGATCGCCGGCCGCATGGCCACACGTATCGTTGACAAGCTTGAACTGATCGAGATCCAGGTACATCAGAGCGTGCTGGCGGGACTTGTGACGCAATTCGGCGATTTCCGACGCCAGCCGGCTTTCGAAGTCGTGGCGGTTGGCAAGTCCGGTCAGCGCGTCATGCGAGGCCTGCCAGGAGAGCCGCTCGATGTAGTCCTGCTCGCGCGTCATGTCGTGGAAAGCCAGCACTGCGCCAACCACATGGCCGGAAATGAGCAGTGGTGCCCCGGTCAGCGCCACGGGAATGACCGAGCCGTCGTCGCGCTGCAGTAGTTGCGGGCGGACGTTGGGGCGACGTGGCTCGCCAGCCAGCAGGCGTTCCGCCAACCCGAGTTCCTCGACACCGGTGTCCTTGTCCAGCAAGCGGAACAGCGAGGTGATCGGCTTGCCCCTGGCCGTGTGGAGCGAGTGTGCCAGCAGCCGCTCCGCGACGGGGTTCATGTAGTCCACCAGTCCGTCCGCTTGCGTGCTGATGACAGCCTGGCCAATCGAGGCGAGGGTGATCTGGGCGCGCTCGCGTTCGGCATTGAGGGCGGATTGGAAAGCCCGGCGCTGCGCCAGCAGTTTGCGGGTGCGCCACACGGCGAGCAGGATGAGCAAGGCGGCGGTAGCCAGGTTGGCGAGCGTCAGCGCCACCTTGATGAAACGGGATCCCTCGCCGAGGCTGTCGGAGAAGGCCTTGGAAAGGGGACCGATCAGATGGTTGAGTTGATGGATTTGCGCTTTCCAGGTGCTGATTTGCGCAGCCGAAACTGCCCCTTCCAGAAATCCTTGGTGGATCGTGGTGCCGAGCCGATCGATTTCAAGAATCATGCTGTCGGCGGCCGTCCAATGCTGGATGGCAATGTCGAGATAGCTCACCTTGCGGAAGTTCTGGAACAGCCAGATCAATCCCGCCAGATCGTCAGGGTGGTTGCCGCCCTGCAGGAAGCCGGCGCGGGCGGCGCTGATGTCGGGTTCGGGTTGCTCGAGGGCAAGTCGAGCCGAACGATCGGCGAGCGGAACAGCGATGGCTCCGCGATACTCGTTGAAGAATTCTTCGTTGCCGGTTTCGGCATAGAGACTGAGAAAATAGATGGCCTGCTTCTGTCCCTTGGACCAGTGGCTCTCGCCGCCGACATAGGCGCGTACCGCCGAGAGCGTGTAAAGGCTACCGCTGGCAACCAGGGCCTGGACAAGAACCACGAGGATGAATGGCCAGACCAGCCCGAGAAGACGGGGGCTGGTGTCTGTTGGTGACAGCCTCATCAAGCTTCCATGGGAATAGCCATGGCTCCTCGCGAATTGCCTGCCGACCAGATGCCGGCCAGCCGACGCCCTTTCCCCATGTCGCCCATATCCGGCGACGCTTGTTTGACTAGCCTACGGGCAATAACAGCCAATAAATTCTTCGGCTATTTGCTTCCGGATTGGCCCGATTTCTGTAAAACTTGCCTACGCGGCGTCAGGTGCAATCTTTCGCAAAAGCTGCATTGTATTCGAGTAAACTACAAGAATACATTCGCGGTCGGAGGCCTGCAAGAGCGGCGGAAACACTGTGTGACCGCATGCTTGATTGCGTTGCGGGGTTTGATTGCGCTAGGTGAGGTTGCCAGCTTTCGCGCCAGCGCGTTCAAGGGCTGATGCGTCCTCGCCGAAGGCACGCGTGGCACGGGCCGCCGCCTCCAGAAGGGTCGGCGTCATGCGCCGCAGGAACGCCGCGTCGACACGCATGCTCGGACCGGCAAGCGTCAATGCCCCAAGCAAAATGTGCCCGGGTCCGAACACTGGCGCCGACACGCCCGCCGTCTCCGGGTCGCGGTCGCCGATCGACAGATAGTGGCAGGCCTGGCGAATGGTCTCGTAAGGCTCGCCCGGCTGGCCTGAAAACGCCGCCAGCACGCGACCACCCGAGCCGGCGAGCAACGGCAGCACATCGCCTTCCCGGATCGTGTAGCGGATCGGGTGCTTGGACTCGACGCGATAGAGACAGGTACGGACGTCGCCCGAGCGGACATAGAAGGCGACGCTTTCCCAGCTCTGTTCGGCCAGGTCACGCATGATCGGTAGCAAGATGTCGATGGCCACCACCGAACGCTGGTAGAGCGCGCCAAGCCGGAAGGTGGCCGGCCCGATGCGGTAGCGGCCATCGTCGAGCCGCTCCAGCAACTGCCCGCGCAGCAACGAGTTTGCCAGCCGCAATATGGTGCTCTTGTAGAGCCCGGTCCGCGCCGCGATTTCGGCCAGGCTAAGCGAACGGTCGGCGGTGGCGAAAGCGTCGAGAATGGCGATCGCGCGGTCGAGCGCGGCAACGCCATCGGCCTGTAACGGCTGGGATCGCGCTTCGGTCATCTGACGGACGGTTTCATTCCAGTTTACTCGCTCGGACTAGAGCGTTTCACCGTTCCAGGGAAACGGCGAACCGCTCTATCTCTTTGTTTTTACGCAATTCCTGTGGGAAAACCGATCACATTTTTCCTGGAATTGCTCTACGCCGACCGAAGCGATTGTGTCGCACATCACATGTTCTGTCTAGTAGAACGTCGTTTCTGTTGACAGAACGTACCGAAATCGGCATGAATTTTTGCCGAGCGGGTCTGTTTTCAGGCTACGTTTCTGGCAGGCACCGGAGGAGGTGTCGTGATTTGGAGGAATCCCATGCTGAACAGACGCAGATTTTTGATGAGCACCGCGGCCGCAGGCGCTGCCGGTTTCGTCGCAACGCATTTGACGCCCGCCTTCGCTCAGGATGCACCGCAGATCCAGATCTTCGTGCCGGCCGCGCCCGGCGGCGGCTGGGACCAGACAGGGCGCACCATCGACCAGGTGCTGCGCAGTGAAAAACTGATCTCCGGCTCGCAGATCACCAATGTCGGCGGCGCCGGCGGTACGGTCGGCCTGCCGCAGTTCATCAGCCAGTGGAAGGGCAAGGGCAATTCGCTGATGGTTGCCGGCATGGTCATGGTGGGCGCCATCATCGCCAACAAATCGGCCAACAACCTCTCCGAAGTCACGCCGATCGCCCGCCTCACCGGCGAGTTCGAGGCGCTCGTGGTGCCGGCGGATTCGCCGTTCAAGACGGCCGGCGATTTCGTTGCCGCGCTTAAAGCCGATCCGACCAAGGTGCCGGTTGCCGGCGGCTCGGCCGGCGGTTCCGACCACATATTGTTCGGCCTGATCGCCAAGACGGTCGGCGTTCCGGCAACCAACCTCTCTTATGTGCCGTTCGCCGGTGGCGGCGAGGCGCTGTCGGCGCTGCTCGGCAACCAGGTTGCGGCCGGCATTTCCGGCTTCGGCGAGTTCTCCGAGCAGATCAAGGCAGGCGCGCTTCGGTTGTTGGCGATCTCGGCCGACAAGCGCCAGGACGGCATTGACGCACCGACGATGAAGGAAGCCGGCATCGATGTCGAATTGTTCAACTGGCGCGGCGTCTTCGCACCGCCCGGCGTCTCCGACGCCGACAAGGCGGCGATGGTCACGATGATCGAAACCATGGCCAAGAGCGACGCCTGGGCAACCGAGTGCAAGAACCGCAACTGGACGCCCATCCTTCTGACCGGCGACGACTATGCCAAATTCCTCGCCGACGACACCGCCCGCATCACCGCGATCCTCAAGGATCTCGGCCTCGCCTAAACCTCCAAGGGGGCGGCCAACACCGCCCCCTTCCGACTTTGGCCTGCGGCATGGACATATCATGCGGTGGGAGTGAAACTGCGGATGCGGCCGGCGGGAGGATGGCGGCCATATTGGGAGGACATTGATGAGCAGCAGCGACCAGCAGCCGGCGCCAACGCGCCTTGCCATGCCCGAATTGTTGATCGGCATCGGGCTTCTCGCCTGTGCCGCGGCCGTGGCGTGGCAGACCCTGGCGATCCCGGTGTCGCCGCTCTATTCCAAGGTCGGGCCGACCGTCTTTCCCTACATCACTATGACCGGCATGATCGTGCTTTCGCTGCTGCTCATCCTTGCCGCGGTGCGCGGCGGCTGGCAGCCGCAGGAGGAAAAGGAAACGCCGACCGACTTGAAGGCGATGGGCATCGTCGTTGCCGGCCTGGTCGCAAATCTGGTGCTGATCCAGCCGCTCGGTTTCACCGCCGCCTCCGTCATCATGTTCGTGCTTGTCTGTTACGGCTTCGGCAGCAGGCACACGCTGCGCGACGCGCTGACTGGCCTGATCCTGGCGCTTGCCGCCTATTTCGGCTTTGCCAGGGCGCTCGGCGTCAACATCGGCGCCGGCTTCATCGAAAACCAGCTGAACACGGTGATCGACGCGATCATCACGACGTTGAGGGGCTGACGCCATGGAGACGCTCAGCCATCTCGGTCACGGATTTTCCGTCGCCTTCTCACCGATGAACCTGTTGTGGTGCCTGGTCGGCACCACGCTCGGCACCGCCATCGGCGTGCTGCCCGGCCTCGGGCCGGCACTAACCATCGCGCTTTTGTTGCCGATCACCTACCAGGTGGCGCCGGAGGCCTCCTTCATCCTGTTCGCCGGCATCTATTACGGCGCCATGTATGGCGGCTCGACGACGTCGATCCTGCTCAACACACCCGGCGAAAGCGCCACCATCGTCACCGCGCTGGAAGGCAACAGGATGGCCCGCTCCGGCCGTGGCGGCGCGGCACTGGCGACCTCGGCGATCGGCTCCTTCGTCGCTGGCACCATCGGCACGCTGGGCGTCGCCTTCCTGGCGCCGGTGGTGGTGAAGTTCGCGCTGGCTTTCGGGCCGGCCGAATATTTCTCGCTGATGGTGCTCGCCTTCATCACGGTGTCAGCGGTGCTCGGCTCGTCGTCCGTGCGCGGCCTCACCAGCCTGTTCATCGGCTTCGTCATCGGCATGATCGGCGTCGACCTGCAGACCGGACAGCCGCGCTTCACCTTCGGCATGAACGAACTGCTCGACGGTGTCGATGTCATCATTGCCGCGGTCGGCCTGTTTGCGGTCGGCGAGACGCTCTACATGGCCTCGCGCCGCTATGCCGGCAAGGACGAGATCGTGCCGCTCAAGGGCTCGCTCTACATGACGGCCGCCGAATGGGGGCGCTCGTGGAAGCCATGGCTGCGCGGCGCCTTAATCGGCTTCCCGATCGGCGCCATGCCTGCCGGCGGCGCCGAGATCCCGACCTTCCTGTCCTATGCCATCGAAAAGAAGCTGTCGAAGCACAAGGAGGAGTTCGGCACGGTCGGCGCCATCGAGGGCGTGGCCGGACCCGAAGCCGCCAACAATGCCTCAGCCGCCGGCGTGCTGGTGCCGATGCTGACGCTCGGCCTGCCGACCTCGGCGACGGCCGCGATCATGCTGTCGGCCTTCCAGAGCTACGGTATCAATCCGGGACCGCTGCTGCTGACGACGCAGGCCGATCTGGTCTGGGGCCTGATCGCCAGCCTGTTCATCGCCAACGTCATCCTGGTCATCCTCAACCTGCCGCTGATCGGGCTGTGGGTGCGGTTGTTGAAAATTCCGGCGCCGCAGCTCTACGCCGGCATCCTGGTGTTCGCCACCGTCGGCACCTACGGCATCTCGCAATCGCCGATCGATCTCATCATCCTCTACCTCCTGGGGGCCGCCGGCTTCCTGATGCGGCGCTTCGATTTCCCGACCGCGCCGGTGATCATCGGCATGATCCTGGGGCCGCTCGCCGAAACGCAGTTCCGCCGGGCGATGACGATCTCGAATGGAGACTGGTCGGTGTTCTACACCCACAAGCTGTCGCTGGTGCTGCTGATCCTTGCCTTCATCGGCCTCGCCGGTCCGCATATCTGGGCCTTCATTGAGCATAGGCGCCGGCGCGGACCGGAGCATGTGCCGGGCGATGCCTGAGCGATCTGGAGCGTCATGACCGATCTGCTTGCCGGCATCCGTGTTCTCGACCTGACCAATGTGCTGGCCGGGCCTTACTGCGCCTACCAGCTGGCGCTGCTCGGCGCCGACGTCATCAAGGTCGAGGCGCCGCAAGGCGGCGATCTGGCGCGCCAGCTCGGCGCCTCGCCGGCGCTCAACAAAGCCGGCATGGGCGCATCGTTCCTGGCGCAGAACGCCGGCAAACGATCGGTGATGCTCGATCTCAAGAGCGAGGCCGATCGCGAACGCTTCCTCGACCTGGTCGCCTCGGCCGACGCGCTGGTCGAGAATTTTCGTCCCGGCGTGATGGAGCGCCTTGGGCTCGGCTATGAGAAGCTGAAAGAGGTTCGCCCCGGTCTCGTCTATTGCGCCATATCGGGGTTCGGCCAGACCGGGCCGATGCGCGACAATCCGGCCTACGACCAGATCATCCAGGGGCTTTCCGGCATTATGAGCATCACCGGCACGCCGGAGACCGCACCCTTGCGGGTCGGTTATCCCGTCGCCGACACGCTGGGTGGACTGGTCGGGGCGTTCGCCATTGCCGCAGCACTTGTGAAGCAGAAGACCTCAGGCGAGGGCGCGTTTCTCGATGTCTCGATGCTCGAATGCACGCTGTCGGCGCTCGGCTGGCCGGTGTCCAACTACCTGACGGCCGGCGTCGAGCCAAAGCCGATGGGCAATGAGAACATGACGGCGGCGCCCTCCGGTGCGTTTCGCACCGGCGACGGCCTGCTCAACATCGCCGCCAACAAGCAGGAACAGTTCGTCACGCTGTGCCGGTTGATCGGTCAACCGGAGCTGGCATCGGATTCGCGCTTTGCCGAACGCGAGACGCGCAAGCAGAACCGTGCGGCGCTGAAGGCGCTGATCGAGACGGCTCTGGCCAGTGGCTCGGCCGCCGCCTGGGAAGAAAAGTTCAACCGCGCCGGCGTGCCGGCGGGCCGGGTGCTGACCATCCCGCAGGTGCTGGGCGAGCGCCAGGTGACTGAGCGCGACATGACCACCCGCTTCCAGGGCCTGCCCGGCATGGAGCAGCCGCTGACCGTCGTGCGCGGCGGCTTCATGGTCGATGGCCAGGCACCCTTGCCGGTCCTGCCGCCGCCTGAGCTCGGCGAACACATGGACGAGGTTTTTTCCACCCTGCCGCCGCGCACCAGGAGAAGCGCGTGAGCGAGCTTGAGAAAAAAACCGGCCGCGAGCGCGGTGAGGAATGGTGGCAGACCGGCATCATCGAGATGAGCCCGGGCATCATCCGGCTACGCGGCTATGAAATCCAGGATTTGATCGGCCGCGTCAGCTTTCCGGCTGTCATCTGGCTGATGCTGCGCGGCGAACTGCCAAGCGAGGACCAGGCGGCGCTGCTTGGCATTGCGCTGGGGGCAGCCGTCGACCACGGGCCGCAGGCGCCGTCGATCGCCATTGCCCGCATGGCCATCACCTGTGGCGTCGGCATCAACAGCGCCATGGCCTCGGCCGTCAACGTGCTGGGCGACGTGCATGGCGGCGCCGGGGAACAGGCGCTGTCCTTCTATGGCGACATTGCCGTGGCGCTCGACGCGGGTGCGACGCTGGACGAGGCGGTCTCGGCGCGGCTCGATCGCTTCTTCGCCGAGGAGAAGGGCTATGTGCCGGGGTATGGCCACCGCTTCCATCCGATCGATCCGCGCGCGCCGAGGCTGATCGAGGTGACCCGCGATTTTGCCGCGCGCGGCGTCGTCAGCGGACGCTTCGCCGACATCGCCGAGGCTGTCGAGGCGGAGGTGGCGCGGCGCAAGCGCAAGAAGATACCGCTCAACATCGACGGCGCCACCGCCGTCATCTATGGCGAACTCGGCTTTCCGCCGCCGCTGACGCGCGGCCTGTTCGTGTTGTCGCGCTCGGTCGGCATCCTGGCGCATGCCTGGGAGCAGTCGCAGCAGAGCGACCGCAACAAAGGACCGCTGCCGCGCGAATGGCTGTGGGCCTATACAGGCACGCCCGTGCGGCCGTTTCCCGCTGAAGGCGACGAGGGCAAGTGAGGCTCAGGTCGGGTCTGGCACCGCTGGCTGCGTGGTTGCCAGGTTTGCCATCAATGTCGAAAGATCGGGCTCATCGATGAGCAACGCCGCGTCTTGCGGCTTGAGCCAGGCGCGCTGGCGGCTCTTGGCCTCTTGCCAGTTGGCCAGTTCCTCGGACACTTCGAGCAGGTAGACGACGACGTCGACGCGGACGAAGTTGGTTTCCAACCGCTTCCAGTAGGAATAGCTGCCGGCCGGTTCCTTGAGCGTCTTGCCGAGCACGCCGGCCTCTTCGCGTGCCTCGATGGTGGCGGCCTTGCGCCCGCTCTTGCCCTTCATCGGCCAGCCCTTTGGCACGATGAAGCGCTTCGTCGTGCGCGACGTCACCAGCATCACTTCGAAATTACCGTCAACGTCCAGGCGAAAGGGTATGGCGGCGACCTGGCGAATCCGTTCACCTCGCCTTGCCTTGCGCACCGCCTTTTTCTTCGTCGTCGCCATAAGCTGAAAACCCGGTCGGCGGGCGCACCGCCGCACGCCCGCCTGCAAACCCCAAAAATGCCCGCGAGGCAATGAAGCATTTTTATTAGATAAGTCGACTAAGTAAATTGCAAGCGACCGATATCAACGGCAAACACGCACAATCTGGTTGCCGACGATCTGAATCGGGCAAGCTTGCCTGACGACCGGCACTTCAGGGCGCGGCTGCGGCACGATCCGGCGGTCCTGGTCGCGATATTGCTGCTGCTGTTGCTGGAACTGCTGCCGCTGCAGGCTGTTGCGCAACTGCTGCAGCTCGTTCTGCTGGATCAGCCGGTTTGTGCCGGGATTGACGGCCTGCGCCGAGGCAGATTGCACATTGCCCGGCAGCGTCACCGCCGCCAGCATCGCCGACATCAGAATTGTCGATAGACGAAGCGTCGACATTGGTTCATTCCCGCACAGACATAGCCTCCCTTTTATATAGGGCGTTCGTCCCGATCTGCCATGGTTGCGAAATCGGCGGAGCCAGTGGCGGATGGGACCTGCCCGCACTTGACAGAAAAGATCGAATGAACGCTCTATCGGGCGCGGTCCTTGAGCTCAATGGCGGCTGGCTCGAGGCACAATCGGGAGATATTGATGAAAAGCAGGCAAGTATATTTCGCAGCGCTACTGGGCAGCGTCTGTATTCTCGGCCCGGCGGCGGTCGCCGCGCAGACCAAGACCGACAAGGCAGCACCTGCCGCCGCTGCCGCTGGCCCGACACTGCCTGGCGGCGCGTCGGCGCTGTCCGAAACCCATGGCGACTGGACGGTCAATTGCCAGATAACGGGGACCAATAAGGCCTGCAGCCTGTCGCATCAGCAGTTCAACAAGCAAACCAACCAGCGCCTGCTGGCAATAGAGCTGTCGAGCAAGAGCGGCGAGGATGCGGCCGGAACACTGGCGCTGCCGTTCGGCCTGGCGCTGGCCAAAGGCGTCAGCCTGACCATCGACGAGCAGAAGCTGGATGGCAGCCTGCCGTTCAACACCTGCCAGGCCGTCGGTTGCCTGGTGCCGGTGGCGTTCGATGCCAGCGTCATACCACTGCTCAAGGCAGGGACGACGCTGAAGATCGACACCTTCGCGGCCGACACCGGGCAAGCGGTGAGCTTTACCATCCCGCTCAACGGCTTCGGCGGTGCGCTGGCACGGACGGCGGAATTGTCGGCGGACTGACCTCGGGTTCTATAGGCGCTCTAACCAAGAGCGTTCGGCGAAGCGTTAAGCGTTACCTGCTATCAGGTATGCATGAAGCACTTGGCTCTGCGGTTCCTGTTCAGCTGCGTCGGCATTGCCGCTGGCATTTATTTTCGTGATTTCTGGCGGTCCGATCTCGGACCGCCAACATTTATTTTCGTCGTCTTTCTGAGCACAACATTGGTGATGAGTTGGCAGGGCAAGGGCAGGCCTTGGTCTCCAATAAGCGGACTTATCTTTGGTCTGGCAATCACCATTGCCATGATCATAACCTTTTTCATAAATCACTATGCTGGGATGGCCACTTTAGTTTTATTCGCGGCTTTGGCCCACAAGACAGGCCTTTGGCAGCGGTGGGCGGATAAACTGTAGTTGGGAACAATGCCAATCTGCTGCTGCTACTCAACCTCGCGCAGCCGATACCCGACGCCGGTCTCGGTGGTGATGTAGCGCGGCTGGTCGGGCGATTTTTCGATCTTCTGCCTGAGCTGGCGGACATAGACCCTGAGATACTGCACGTCGGTGGAATCGCCCCACACCTGCTTCAGCAGGAAATGGTGGGTGAGAACCTTGCCGGCGTGCTGCACCAGAATACGCAATATGTCGTATTCCTTCGGCGAGAGTTTTACCTCCTTGCCCTCGACCTTGACGATGCGCTTGACCAGGTCGACGCTGAGATCGCCGGTGTGGAAGACCGGCTTTTCGCCCTGTTGCTGGAATTTGTGGCGCAGCGCCACGCGAATGCGGGCGACCAGCTCGTTCATGCCGAATGGTTTGGTGATGTAATCGTCGGCGCCCAGTTCCAGTGCGGCGACGATGCCGGCCTCGTCGGTGCGGCTGGACAGGATGACCACGGGGACGTCGAGCCCGTCGTCGCGCCATTTGCGCAAAAGATCGAGGCCGCCCATGCCGGGCAGGCCGAGATCGAGCAGGATCAGATCCGGCTTTTGCGTATCGACGATCTCGATCGCCGCCCTGGCGTTGGGCGCCTCGCTGACCGCATAGCCCTGGCTGCCGAGGCCGACGCGCAGCAGTTTGCGGATCGGCGGCTCGTCATCGACCACCAATATGCTGACGTTGGAATTTGTCATGCCAGATCACCGGATGTTTGCCCGTCCACGCTTTGTTCGTCGATACCGGGCGATTGTGCCGGCCTCGGCAAGCGGATGGTGAAGACCGCGCCCGTGCGGTCGCTGCGGTTCGCCGCCGTGATCGTGCCGCCCATCGCCTCGATGAAGCCGCGGCAGATCGACAGGCCGAGCCCGGTGCCGGCCTGGACCTGGTCGCGTTTGCGCACCCGGTAGAAGCTGTCGAAGATACGCTCCAGGTCAGCGGGTGGAATGCCCGGTCCTTCATCCATGACCTGCAGCACCACGGAGCCCTTGTCGACCCAGCCCTGCACGCGGATGGTCGACCCCGGCGGCGCGTATTTTGCGGCATTGTCGAGAAGGTTGAACAGTGCCTGTTCGAACAGGACGGGGTCGAGCTTCAGCATCGGCAGGTCGGGTGGAATATCGACCTCGGTCTTGTGCCCGGCAGTGATCTTGCGCGCCCGCTGCAAGGCCGAGCCGACGACATCACCGACATAGTGAAGCGCGAAATTCGGCTCCATGGCGCCGGACTCGATCTTGGTCATGTCGAGCAGGTTGGCGATGAAGCGGTTCAGCCGCTCCGATTCGTCGAGCACGGTGGTCAGCAGCTCGGCTCGATCGCTCTCGGGCAATGAGGGTGCGTATTCCCGCAGCGTGCCGGCCGCGCCCATGATGGCCGCAAGCGGCGTCTTCAGATCATGGGAGATTGAGGTCAGCAGCGCCGAGCGCAGCCGGTCGGCCTCGGCCGCCAGATTGGCGCGGTCGACATCGGCGACCAACTGAATGCGCTCGATGGCGACCGCCGCCTGGTCGGCCAGCGCGTCGAGCAGGCGCTGCTGCTCAGGCGTCAGCAGCGGCCCTTGCTTGTCGTTGTCGAGGCCGACGACGCCGATGGCGGTGCGGCCTGTCCGCAAGGGCAGATAGAGGCGCTTGGCGCCGGGCAGCGTGTCGGCGCCACGGCCGGCGGCACGGTTGTGCTCCCAGGCCCAGCGGGCGGCGGCGATGTCGGCCTCGGCCAGTGTGTCGTCGGGTGGATAGCCGGCCTTGACGGTGATCGTGCCGTCTTCAGGCAAAAGCAGCACGACGCGCAGCTTCAGCATCGAGGCGATCTGGAAGGCCGTGGCCCACAGCACGTCGTCAAGCGTGCCGGCGCCGGCGAGCTTCTTGGAGAATAGGTAGATATCCTCCGTAGCCCGGGCGCGTGAACGGGCAGCGACCGCCTGGCGCTGCACGCGCGCCGTCAGATTGCTGGCGATGACGGCAACGACAAGGAAGACGGCGAGCGCGACAATGCTCTCCGGATCCCGGATGGTGAGCGTGTAGCGCGGCTCGAGGAAAAAAAAGTTGAAGGCAAGGGCGCTGGCCACACAGGCATATAGAGCCGGCCACAGACCACCGGCCACCGCCGATGTCAGCACGCCGATGAGAAAGATGATCGCAAGATTGCGGACGTCGAGAAACTGGTCGAGCAGGGCGGCGAAACCGAGCGAGCCGGCAACGAAGGCCGTCGCCTTGAGATAGGGCCAGACATCGAACTGCCACTGCTCGTCCGCCGCCTTGACGTTCCGCGAGGCCGCCTCGTTGCCGCGCTCGGTTCCCGAAATGACATGGACGCTGATGTCGCCGGCATTGCGGATGAGATCGTAGGTAAGCGAGCCTTCGATCAGCTCGCGCCAGCGCGACCGGGTTGGCCTGCCGACGACGATGTGGGTGAAATTGTTGGCCGTGGCGTGGCGCACGATGTCCTGGGCAACGTTCTGGCCGGGAATGGTTGTCACCTCGGCGCCGAGTTGCTCGGCCAGACGCAGCAGCGTCGCCAGCCGGTCCTTGTCCTCCTCGGACATGGTGGCCGAACGCGGCGTGTCGACATGCAGTGCCGTCCAGGGCGCGCGCAGCCGGTCGGCCAGCCGGCGCGCATAGCGGATGCGGGAGGCTCCGCCCGGACGCGAGTCTACGCAGACAAGCACCCTTTCACCGGCCGCCCAAGGGCCAGGAATCGCATGCGACTGCATGTGGTTGAGCAACTGCTCATCGACGCGCTGGGCGGTGCGGCGCAGCGCCAGTTCGCGAAGCGCCGTCAGATTGCCTGATGAGAAATAGTTTTCGACCGCGCGTTGGGCGGTGTTGGGGAAATAGACCTTGCCTTCCTTCAACCGCTTGATCAGGTCGTCGGGGGTGAGATCGATGATCTCGATGTCGTCAGCCTGGTCGATGATGGAGTCGGGAACCGTCTCGCGCACTCGTACGCGAGTGATCTGCGCCACGACGTCGTTCAGGCTCTCGACATGCTGGATGTTGAGCGTGGTGTAGACGTCGATGCCGCGGGTCAGAAGTTCCTGGACGTCGAGATAGCGCTTGGGGTGGCGGCTGCCTGGCGCATTGGTGTGGGCGAGCTCGTCGACAAGCACCAGCGCCGGGCGGCGGGCGAGGATGGCGTCGATGTCCATCTCGTCCAGCACGCGGTCCTTGTAGCTGACCTTCTGGCGCGGGATGACCTCGTAGCCTTCGACCAGCGCCAGGGTTTCCTTGCGGCCGTGGGTTTCGACGATGCCGATCACCACGTCGACGCCGTCCGCCAGCCTGGCGCGGCCGGCCATCAGCATCTCGTAGGTCTTGCCGACACCGGGGGCGGCACCGAGAAATATCCGCAGACGGCCGCGCTCTTCCCGTTCCGCATGCTCAAGCAGCGCGTCCGGAGAGGGTCTGGTGTCGTTGCTTCTGTCGTCCGGCATCAGGCTCGATCATGAACGGCGCCGGGGATGCTGTCGATCCCCGGCGCTAGGCTTCACAGACTGTCTCTCACTTGGTATCGTCCAGCGCCAGGTTGAGCGCCAGAACATTGACGACCGGCTCGCCGAGGAAGCCAAGTTCGCGGCCTTCGACATGGCTGTCGACAAGCGCCTTGACCTTGGCTTCGTCGAAGCCCCTGGCCTTGGCCACCCTGGCGACCTGGAAATAGGCGGCCTCAGGGCTGATGTCGGGATCGAGGCCGCTGCCGGAGGTGGTGACCAGGTCCATCGGCACATGCTGGTTCGGATTCTCCGCCTTCAGCTTGTCGGCGTCGCCCTTGATGCGATCGATCAGCTTGGGATTGGTCGGGCCGAGGTTGGAGCCGCCGGAGGCGGTGGCGTTGTAGCCGTCGCCGGCAGCCGAAGGGCGGCCATGGAAATATTTGTCGCCGGCAAAGCCCTGGCCGATCAGTTCGGAGCCGACGACCTTGCCGTCCTTTTCGATCAGGCTGCCATTGGCCTGGTGCGGAAACAGCGCCTGGGCGATGCCGGTCATCCCCAGGGGATAGACCAGGCCGGTCAGGACAGTGAAGAAGACGATCATGATGATCGCGGGTCGTATCTGGGTGAGCATGGACGTGTTTCCTTAAGCGAGGCCGAGGCCGGTGACGATCATGTCGATCGCCTTGATGCCGACGAAGGGAACGATGATGCCGCCGAGGCCGTAAACCAGCAGGTTGCGGCTGAGCAGGGCGCCGGCGCCGATGGCCCGGTATTTGACGCCTTTCAGCGACAGCGGGATCAGCGCGATGATGATCAGCGCGTTGAAGATGATGGCCGACAGGATGGCGCTTTGCGGTGTCGCCAGGTGCATGATGTTGAGCGCCTGCAGCGGTCCGGTGGTCTGCCCCGGCGCGACGTAGAAGACGGCGAACATCGCCGGAATGATGGCGAAGTATTTGGCGACGTCGTTGGCGATCGAGAAGGTCGTCAGTGAGCCGCGCGTCATCAGCAGCGCCTTGCCGATCTCGACGATCTCGATCAGCTTGGTCGGATCAGAGTCGAGGTCGACCATGTTGCCGGCCTCGCGGGCAGCGACCGTGCCGGTGTTCATGGCGACGCCGACATCGGCCTGGGCAAGGGCGGGTGCGTCGTTGGTGCCGTCGCCGCACATGGCGACCAGCTTGCCCTTGGCCTGTTCGTCGCGGATCAGCTTCAGCTTGTCCTCCGGCGTTGCCTGGGCAAGGAAGTCGTCGACGCCGGCTTCCGCCGCGATCGCCGCCGCCGTCATCGGATTGTCGCCGGTGATCATCACCGTGCGGATACCCATCTTGCGCAGCTCGGCGAAGCGCTCCCTGATGCCGCCCTTGACGATGTCCTTGAGGTGGACGACGCCGAGCAGGCGGCCGTCACGCTCGACCGCCAGCGGCGTGCCGCCCGACTTGGCGATCTCGTCGGCGATCGCCTGGAGATCCTTGACCGTGTCGCTGCCGGGGCGCGCGCCATGGGTGGCTGATGTCGACTGGTTGACATAGGCGAGAACCGAATCGACGGCGCCCTTGCGCACCGACGAGCCATCGACGTCGACGCCGCTCATGCGGGTCTGGGCGGTGAAGGGAACGAAGGTCGCATGCAAGGTCGCCATGTCGCGGGCGCGGATGGCGTATTTCTCCTTGGCCAGCACGACGATCGAGCGTCCCTCCGGCGTCTCGTCGGCCAGCGAGGCGAGCTGCGCCGCATCGGCCAGTTCCTGCTCGGTAACACCTTTGACCGGGCGGAACTCGGTCGCCTGGCGGTTGCCGAGCGTGATGGTGCCGGTCTTGTCGAGCAAAAGCGTATCGACGTCGCCTGCGGCTTCCACGGCACGACCGGACATGGCCAGCACGTTGAAGCGCACGAGACGGTCCATGCCGGCAATGCCGATGGCCGACAGCAGGGCGCCGATGGTGGTCGGGATCAGGGTGACGAACAGCGCGACCAGCACGGTCACCGAGATATAGCCGCCGGAATAAGAAGCAAAGCTCGGGATCGTCGCGGTGGCAAGCACGAAGATCAGCGTCATGCCGACGAGCAGGATGTTGAGCGCGATTTCGTTGGGTGTCTTCTGGCGCGCAGCACCTTCGACCAGCGAGATCATGCGGTCGAGGAAGGTGTGGCCGGACGCGGCTGATATGCGCACGCGGATCCAGTCGGACAGCACCTGCGTGCCGCCGGTGACGGCCGAACGGTCGCCGCCGGATTCGCGGATGACGGGTGCGGACTCGCCGGTGATCGCCGCCTCGTTGACCGAGGCCACGCCCTCGATCACCTCGCCGTCGGACGGGATGATGTCGCCGGCTTCGACCAGCACGATGTCGCCGACCTTCAGGCTGGTGCCGGGCACCAGCTTGAATTTGGAGCGGTCCTCGCCGGCAAGCAGCTTGGCCTGGGTCTCGGTGCGCGCCTTGCGCAGCGAGTCGGCCTGCGCCTTGCCGCGGCCTTCGGCAACGGCTTCGGCGAAGTTGGCGAACAGCACGGTGAACCACAGCCAGATGATGATCTGCAGGGTGAAGCTGAAATCGCCGCCGCCGGTGAAGCGATCCCTGACGAAGAGGACCGTGGTCAGCAGTGAGACGATGGCGACGACGAACATCACCGGGTTCTTGATCAGCGTGCGCGGGTCGAGTTTCCTGAAGGCGCCGCCGATGGCGGGCCACAGGATGTTGGCATCCATGATGACAGCGGATTTGGACTGGCTCATTTGGTGGCTCCAGTATCTGAACTGTTGGCTGGCACCGAGTGGTCGGATGCCGAGAAAAGGTGCGGCGACCCGTAGGCCAGCAGCCAGATCACGATCATGACTGCCGCGAGGCCGAGGAAGGTGGACACGCTGGGGAAGGGAGGGGGAGTTTCCTCCCCCTCAGTGCCGGCTCGCGGCCGGCCCTTCCTGCGTTTTGGGTTGAACCAGGACATAACAAGCCTCAGAAGGTCTGCCCGTTGATGGTAGCCAGGTGCTCGACGATCGGTCCGATCGCCAGTGCCGGGAAGAAGGTCAGGCCGACGACGATCAGGATGACGCCGACGAGCAGGCCGACGAACAGCGGACCATCGGTCGGGAAGGTGCCGGCCGAGGCAGGCACTGTCTTCTTCGCCACCAGCGAGCCGGCAATCGCCAGCGCCGGGATGATGACCAGGAAGCGGCCCATCAGCATCGTGATGCCGAGCGTGATGTTGTACCAGGGCGTGTTGCCGGAAAGACCGCCAAAGGCCGAGCCGTTGTTCGCGGCCGCCGAAGTGTAGGCATAGAGAACCTCGGAGAAGCCGTGCGGCCCGCCATTGGCCATGGAGGCGACGGCGGATGGCAGCACCACCGCGATGGCGGTGAAGGTCAGCATCGCCAGCGGCAGGCACAGGATGGCCAGCATCGCCATCTTGACCTCCTTGGCCTCAATCTTCTTGCCGAGATATTCCGGCGTGCGGCCGACCATCAGGCCGGCAACGAAGACGGCGACGATGATGAACATCATGATGCCGTAGAAGCCGGCGCCGACACCGCCGACGATGACCTCGCCGAGCTGCATGTTGACCATCGGGATCAAGCCGCCCACGGCCGTGAACGAGTCATGCATGGCGTTGACGGCGCCGCACGAGGCGGCCGTGGTGATGACCGCGAACAGTGCTGAAGCGGCAATGCCGAAGCGGCTCTCCTTGCCTTCCATGTTGGCGCCGTCGATGCCAAGTGCGTGAACCAGCGGATTGCCTGCGGCTTCGGCCCAGTAGCAGATGGCGACGCCGGCGATGAACAGCACACCCATCGTGGCCAGGATCGCCCAGCCCTGGCGCTGGTTGCCGACCATGCGGCCAAAGACGTTGGTCAGCGCCGCACCCAGCGCGAAGATCGTCACCATCTGGATCAGGTTGGAGATAGCGTCCGGGTTCTCGAAGGGATGCGCGGCATTGGCGTTGAAGAAGCCGCCGCCATTGGTGCCGAGCATCTTGATGGCGACCTGCGAGGCAACGGGGCCGAGCGCCAGCGTCTGCTTGGCGCCTTCCAGCGTGGTGGCGTCGACATATGGCCCGAGCGTCTGCGGCATGCCTAGCCAGACATAGACGAGGGTGAGCACGATGCAGAGCGGCAGCAGGATGTAGAGCGTGCAGCGGGTCATATCGACCCAGAAATTGCCGATCGACTTGACCGAATGCCGGGCGAAGCCGCGGATCAGCGCCACCGCAATGGCGACGCCGACAGCCGCCGACATGAAGTTCTGCACGGTCAGGCCGGCCATCTGCACGAGGTAGGACATCGTGCTTTCGCCGCCGTAATTCTGCCAGTTGGTGTTGGTGACGAAGCTGACGGCGGTGTTGAAGGCGAGGTTGGGCTCGACAGCGGTCATGCCCGCCGGATTGTAAGGCAGCACGCCTTGCAGGCGCTGCAGGAAGTAAAGCACCAGGAAGCTGGCGAGGCTGAAGAAGATGATGCCTGCCGAATAGGTCGTCCAGTGCTGCTCTTCGCGCTCACTGGTTCCCGAGATGCGATAAAGGCCGCGTTCAACCGGGCCAAGTATGGGCGAGAGAAAGGTGCGATCGCCGTTGAAGACGCGATACATGTAGCCGCCGAGCGGCTTCACCAGCAAAACGACGATCCCGCAATAGACGAGGATCTGTATCCATCCGTTGACAGTCATGAGAATAGCTTTCCGTGCCTTGCGTCAGAAGTGTTCTGGACGGACGAGGGCGTATGTCAGGTAGACGAGCAGGAACAAGGTCACGCCGCCACCGAGGATGTAATCGACAAGTATGGTGTGATCCTTCCGCTTAAAGAGCGTCGCAGGCTTTGATGTAGGCGAGGGAAAGAGCGAAAAACAAAACGTCGATCCCGATGACGACAATGTCCATTGTGTTGGTCCTTGCTTCTGCTTGTATTTGGCGCCGGCTGCTGGCGAGCCAGAAATTCCATGAGAACGACCCGCCGTACCTCGATCGGTCACGACGGTCGGAGCGTTTTGCTCGGAATGGAATATGGACCCGATCGCCATAAAGGTTCGAGACGGGCCGCGGAGGAAAGATATAAGATTCCTATAAAGATTTCGCGCCAGCAGGCTCGATTCCGGGTCGCTCAAAAACCGATGTCTTGATATCGCGGCCCCCCTTGCGGCGGCGCCGTCTTTCGAAACAATGAGAGCGCAAAACAAGGGAAGAAAAGATGCTCGACATGGCCCCATCGAAACAGGCGGCGACATGGCTTTCCGCCCTTGCGCGGGTGCTGGAAGCGGACGACATCGAGGCCGCCGCCAACCTGTTCGTCGACGACTGCTACTGGCGCGATCTTCTGACCTTCACCTGGAACATTACAACCATGGAAGGCCGCGACGCCATCCGCGACATGCTGCAAGCGACGCTGGCGACAGCGAAGCCCTCACACTGGACCTTGTCTGGTGAGGCGAGTTCGGACGAGGGCACCGTCGAGGCCTGGTTCACCTTCGAAACGACTGTCGCGCGTGGCGAAGGCATCCTCCGCCTCAGGGATGGCCGCTGCCGGACCTTGTTCACGGCGATGCGCGAGCTCAAGGGGTTTGAGGAACAAAAGGGTCCGGCGCGGCCGCTCGGCATTCGCCACAAGGCTGATCCTGAGCGCGAGACCTGGGCGGAGGCGCGGGCGCGCGAGACGCGCGACCTCGGCGCCACCGAGCAGCCCTATTGCCTGGTCATCGGCGGCGGCCAGGGCGGCATCATGCTCGGCGCGCGGCTGAGGCAGCTCGGCGTGCCCACGATCATCATCGAGAAGAATGCGCGTCCCGGCGATTCCTGGCGCAACCGCTACCGCTCGCTCGTGCTGCACGATCCGGTCTGGTACGACCATCTGCCCTACATTCCGTTCCCCGAGAACTGGCCGGTGTTCACACCCAAGGACAAGATGGGCGACTGGCTGGAAATGTATACCAGGGTGATGGAGCTCAACTACTGGGTCGCCACCAGATGCGTCAGCGCCGGTTACGACGAGGCCGAGAAGGTGTGGACGGTGGTGGTCGACCGTGTCGGCCGACACATCACGCTGAAGCCGAAGCACATCGTCTTTGCCACCGGCGCTTACGGCCCGCCGCGGCAGATCGCGCTGCCCGGCGCCGAGACTTTCAAGGGCGAGTTGCTGCATTCCAGCCAGTATTCCAGCGGCGAGAAATTCCGTGGCAAAAAGGTTGCGGTCATCGGCGCGGCAAGCTCCGGCCATGACGTCAGCGTCGACCTCTGGGAGAGCGGCGCCGACGTCACCATGATCCAACGTTCTCCGACGACTGTGGTGAAGTCCGACACGCTGATGGAAGTCGGTTTCGAAATCTTTTCCGAGAAGGCCCTGGCGCGCGGCATCACCACCGACAAGGCCGACATGATCGTCGCCTCGACGCCGTTCGCGCTGGTGCCCAAGGGCCAGCGGGACCTCTACGAGGTGATCAAGGAACGCGACGCGGCGTTCTACGATCGGCTGCGCGCTTCAGGCTTCGCCATCGATTTCGGCGACGACGAGACCGGGCTGTTGATGAAGGCCTACCGCACCGGCTCCGGCTACTACATCGATGTCGGCGCTTGCGAGTTGATCATCAATGGCGAGATCAAGGTGAAAAGCGGCGTCGGCATCAAATCGCTGACGCCGACCGGCATTGCCTTCGACGGCGGCAGCGAGTTGGCGGTCGATGCGATCATCTCGTGCACCGGCTATCAGTCGATGAACGAGACGGTGGCGGCGATCGTCTCGCGCGAGGTCGCCGACAAGGTCGGGCCATGCTGGGGCCTCGGCTCCGGCGTCAAGGGCGATCCCGGCCCGTGGCAGGGCGAGTTGCGCAACATGTGGAAGCCGACGGCGCAGGAGGCGCTATGGTTCCACGGCGGCAACCTGGCGCTGTCGCGGTTCTATTCGAAATATGTGGCGCTGCAGATCAAGGCGCGGATGGAGGGGATTGAAACGCCAGTTTATGGGGCGGTGAGTAATGCGGGCGCTGCTGATCTCCCCCCTTGAGGGGGAGATGTCGCCGAAGGCGACAGAGGGGGTCGCCGCGCGTGGAGCGCTGACCTTCATCCGCCACAAGCAGGTCGCGTCCGGTCGAACCGACCCCCTCTGGCCTGCCGGCCATCTCCCCCTCAAGGGGGGAGACTACCCACGCCCGAAATGCCGTGCCGCAACCTCGACATGCGTATGCGGTGCGTGCGGCTCGAATCTCTCGGTCTCGTTGCAATCGCCGGCCTCGTTTGGATACCAGACACCACCAATGACGATGCCGTCGGAGGTGAGCCGCTGATCGGCGATCAGTGCTGCGCCGACGGCATCGACAAAGGTGAAGCGGCCGGGGCGCAGCCTGAGCACCGAGACATCGCCGACGCCGCCCACTTTCAGCGTGCCGAGCTCCGGCCTGGCGATCGCCTCGGCAGGGCGCTGCGTGGCGGCGCGCAGGACTTCGACCAGCGGCATGCCGAGCGCCATCAGCTTCGACATGCAGACCAGGATATCGAAAGCTGGACCGTCGACACAGTAGAGATGCACGTCGCTCGAGATGACGTCGGGCGCCAGGCCTTCGGCCAGCATGGCTTTGGCCACCTCGAAGTCGAACGAGCCCATGCCGTGGCCGATGTCGAAGATAACGCCGCGTTCGCGTGCCAGATACATGTCCGGCCGCACGGCGCCGGAGGCGAAGACCGGCGCGTTGGGGAACGGCCGGAAACAGTGGGTGAGGATATCGCCCTTGCGCAGGCGCGGCAGCACTTCGGAGCGGCCGGGCGGCGGCTCGTCTATATGCGCCATCAGCGGCAGGCCGGCCTGGTCGGCGGCTTCGAGCGCGAGGTCCACCGGCGCAATGCCGCTGGTGCCGCCGGCATGCTTGCCGGAGCGCACTTTTACGCCGACGACGACATCGGCGTGCTCGCGCA
Organism: Mesorhizobium caraganae; assembly: GCF_016836705.1. Lineage (GTDB taxonomy): Bacteria > Pseudomonadota > Alphaproteobacteria > Rhizobiales > Rhizobiaceae > Mesorhizobium > Mesorhizobium caraganae. The sequence continues at coordinate 101,351 of NZ_JAFCGY010000018.1, forward strand.
CCGCCGCCACCGTCTCGCGCGGCTCGCAGAGCCTCAGATCGCTGCATTCGCCGACCGAGACCGTCTGCGAAAAGCCGAATATGCCGGCAAAGGAGATGTTGACATAGGCCAGGATGCGCACCTTCGAGCGCTCGATGACATGGCGGCGAAAGCCGAGGAAATTGCCCGCACCCGCGCTGCCGGCGTCGATGAAGGTGGTGGTGCCGCTCTTGGCCGCCAGGCGGTCGGCATCGACGCCAAGCGAGGTGCCGCCCCAATAGACATGGCTGTGCAGATCGATGAGGCCGGGCGTGACGATGCAGTCCCGGGCGTCGACGACCTGCGTGGCGTGCTCGGCATCGATGGCGGCCTCTATGGCCGCGACGCGGCCATTGGCGATGGCTACATCGCGCACGGCCTCCAGGCCGGAGGCCGGATCGATCAGGCGGCCGCCCTTGATCAGGAGATCGAACTGCATCGGCGCCTCCGCTGGTATTTATCTACTGATCAAACCGGCCGGTAGGCGACGGCTTCGACCTCGATCTTGATGTCGATCATCAGCCGCGATTCGACCGTGGTGCGGGCCGGCGGGTTGCTGGGAAAATGTTTGGCGTAGACGGTGTTGAAGGCGCCGAAATCGCGCGCGTCCTCGAGCCAGACCGTGGTCTTGACGACATCGTCCATGGTGCAGCCGGCCAGGGCAAGTGCTGCCTTGACATTCTGCAGCACCTGCTCGGTCTGCTCGGTAATGCCGCCCTTGACCACGATGCGGTCAGCGTCGACCGGCACCTGACCAGAGATATAGACGAAATCGCCAGCGCGCACCGCTGGCGACAGCGGCACATGCGATGTTCCAAAACACTGCTTGGACAAGGGAAAACTCCTGTTCTGACCTGGCGGATCACGCCTGCGGTTGCGTTTCAGCCGACCGCTCTACGCCTCTCCCCACGATCCTCATAGGGGGCTTTTGGGAAAGCAAGATTTTTCCAGATGCGTGTTGCTTTATCGGGGGACGGCCAGCATCTTGCGCATCGCATTTTCCCGGCAGGAGATTTTAGATGACCTTCGACAAGAACCCGTTTCCGGAAGGCGATGCCGATCGTCATGCGCTGTGGGAAATGCTGGTGCGGCGCGACATCGACGCCTTCATCGGCCAGGACTGGTCGATGGTCGAGGATGATTTCATCGCCGACAGTTTCTTCGGCATGCACGCCCATTTCCTCAATGATGCCGACGCCTGGCGGCTGCAATTCCCGAGCCTTGCCGTCTATCGCGACGAGTGGTTGCGCCAGGCCAAGGAGACAGCGGCGACCAAGTTCGCCGAGCCGCTGCGCGAAGCCCTGTTTCGCATCACCAATATGCGCGACATCGATGTCGATGGTGACCGCGCCGTGCTGCACAAGAAGTTCAACGGTTCGGTGACCAAGGCCGACGGCAGCGTCGATCGGCTGAAGTGGCAGACGCTGTATTTCTGCCGGAAGGTGGCGGGGCGCTGGAAGATTGCCGGCTTCGTCGGCTACATGCCGCATCCCCTCGGAAGCTGAGGCGCGCTGCAGTATTGCAGGGTTTTCCGGACTATTCCCGGAGCTAATGCCGGCCTTCGCGGACGAACACGTTCGCTTCCCGGGCTGCGGCGGTGAAGGCGCGGCGCGCCGTGCCAACCGCCCGGCGCTGCTCCATCGCATCCATCATCGCTTTCAACGCGGAGCGGCATTTTGGCCCACGCTCTTCGTCCGGCCATCCGTCGGCCAACAGGGAGGCTGCCTGGACCGTTCCGGTAACGGTCAGGCCGCTGCCTTCGCTTTCGATGGTCACGGGAACGTCGAATTGTTCATCGCGCATTGACGCTACTCCTGGAACTCAACTCTTTGTTTTGACGCAATTCCCAAGGGAAAGCGCTACGCGCTTTTCCCGGCAAAACCGCTCACACTTTTCCTGGAATTGCTCGAACTTGAAGACGTCAGAAACGGCGCAATGCACGTTTCGTTCCAGCGTCACTGCTTGCGGTGGTCGAACACGACCGCCATGGTCTTACCAATTGCCGCCATCACGATCAGTTCGACCAGATCGTCGTCGCTGTCGACACAGGCCGGATTCATGCGGCGGATGGCGTCGAGCGCCGCCCTGGTCGAGACGGTATCGCCGGCGCGGAATTTGGAAAGCGCAGAGGAAACAAGATTTTGAGCTGTCAGATCGATGACAGGTACGCTTGCTGCAACGTTCATTGGCTTCCTCCTGCCAAGAACCCTCTCCCGCAGGAATGATACGCCGAACGGTGATTTCCGCCAGCGGAATCGTGGTCCGACCAGATTGCCGAGCGGGCACGTTTGCGTGTTTGATAAGGTCGAGCCACCAGCGTCTAGGAACCAGCCCGAACATGAAACTGTACTTCAGCCGCAATCCCAATCCGCGCCTCGCGGTTGCAACGGCGCGTCATCTCAGAGTCAAGGTCGAGTTTGAGTTCGCGGCACCCATGGCGCCGGGGCAGGCGGAGCGGTTCCGACCGCTCAATCCTAATCTAACCCTGCCGACATTGGCATGGCCGGGCGGTAGCCTCTGGGAAGCCGACGCCATAGCCTGCCTGCTGTCGCGCGAGGCGGGTTCGGATTTCTGGCGCAATGGCGACGACCAACCCGACATGATCCGCTGGCTGAGCTGGGGCAAGGAGAATTTCGTCCGGGCCTGCGACACCGTGCATTTCGAGCGCGGCACCAAGCAGCGCTACGGGATTGGCCCGATCGACCAGGGCAAGGTCGAGGAGGGAACGGACGGGTTCCGCAGGGCGGCAGGGATTCTCGAGGCCGAGCTGTCCCAACGGCAGTGGCTGGTCGGCAGCTCACTTTCCTACGCCGATTTTCGCATGGCGACGTTCTTGCCTTTCAACGATGTCGCGGGCCTGCCGTTGGATGATTATCCATCGGTCCTCAGTTGGTATCGCCGGCTCGAGGCCATCGACGCCTGGCGCGATCCCTTTGACGGGCTGGATGCGCCGCTTTTGCCGCCGGTGAAGCCGGTCTAGCCAGCTTTTCAACCGACCAGGCCGGCCAAGTGTGGCGCTTTGGCAGCATAGGTGTGGAACACAGGGCCTGTTGCCTCGGCGCGCTCGACGGCTTGCGGTCAGGTTGATAAGCCCTCTCCTCAAGGAGAGTCGTGACATGACCGTAGCCATCGAGATGGGACAGACGACGGCGGGTGCGCCGGCGGCGCTCGACCTTGAGGAGCTGCTGGCGACGCGCCTTCTAGTGCAGGGCAATTCTGGCTCCGGCAAATCGCATCTTTTGCGCCGGCTCTTGGAGCAGAGCGCGCCCTGGGTACAGCAGACCATCATTGATCCCGAAGGCGATTTCGTCTCGCTGGGCGACCATTACGGCCATCTGGTGATCGATGCCGAGGAGCATACAGAGCGGGGGCTGCAGGCGGCCGGCGAGCGGGCGCGCATCCACCGCGTCTCCACCGTGCTCAATCTCGAAGGGCTCGACGCCGAGAACCAGATGCGTCGCGCCGCCGCCTTTCTCGGCGGCCTCTTCGAAGTTGCGCGCGAGCACTGGTACCCGATGCTGGTGGTGGTCGATGAGGCGCAATTGTTTGCGCCCGCGGTGGCCGGCGAGGTGTCCGACGAAGCGCGCAAACTCTCGCTCGGCGCCATGACCAATCTGATGTGCCGGGGCCGCAAGCGCGGCCTTGCCGGCATCATCGCCACCCAGCGGCTGGCCAAGCTTGCCAAGAATGTCGCGGCGGAAGCCTCAAATTTCCTCATGGGCCGCACCTTTCTCGACATCGACATGGCGCGCGCCGCCGATCTTCTGGGCATGGAGCGGCGGCAAGCCGAGGCGTTCCGTGACCTGGAGAGGGGACACTTCATGGCGCTCGGGCCGGCCCTGTCGCGCCGTCCGCTCGGCGTGCGCATCGGCCAGACCGAGACGAGCCCGCGCAACGGAACGCCACGGCTGATGGCGATGCCGGAGGCAGCGCTTGAGGACGCCCGTGCGATCATCCTGGCGGCGCCGCCACCCGAGACGATGCGCGCACCGCGCCGGGTGGCATCGCCGGACCTGCTCGACCAGCTGATGGCGGCCAAGTCTGCAGCGCTGGAAATCCGCCCCGAACCGGCGGAACCGGCGGTGAGCGCCGAGGATCTGGCCGAGCGGCGAGAGCGGGTGGACCGTGTCCTGCGCGCCATCCTGGCGCAGCCCGACGCGGGTTTTCGCGTCATCGGCGTGCTGTACCAAGAATTTGTGGTCCGCTGCCGCATCGAGGGCCTCGCTTCGGTGGTGCCGGACCTCTCCGAATTCCGCCGCATGCTGACACGCGCCCGCGCCGGGCTCGGCGCTGATATGGCAGGCGATGACGCCTGGCAGGATGTTTCCGTCCGCGCCTCGCTGCTGCCCGAGGACATGCAAGGCGTGTTCATGATGATTGCGCGCGCCGCCAAGGAGGGCTGGCCGTGCCCGAGCGACGCGGCGATCGCGCGCGCCTACGGTTCGCATTCGCTGCGCCGCGCCAGGCGCCTGCTCACCTATATCGAGGAGCAGGGTCTCATCGTCTGCCAGCTCGACGGCACCGGCCGGCGCACGGTGACGCTGGTCGAACTCGCCTGGGCAACGGCGCCGGGCGATCCTAATGCCGCGGAGGCGGAGCAGGGCAGTTTGGCGCTGTGATTGCGGGCGCTTTGGGCAGCCTGGCCTCATCGCTTATGTAGGCGGTTCTGAACAAGATGTGTTTCGCTGATCGGTGCGCGGCGAATTATGATGGTTTCTGAGAATCGCAGAACGGTTGGGGCGGGAGGGTTGTCCGGTGCGGTTGAAATCTCTGGCTGTCTTTGTCCTCGGCATCCTTGCGGTCGCCGTCATTGCGATCACGGTGTCGGCCCGGACGTTTGCCGCGCCCTCCGGTATACCGGATTGGTTGCAGGCCCATGTCGGCGATGGCGACGGCGAAATCTCTCAAGTGGTGCTGGAACGGGCGCGGGCGCTTTATCAGAAGAAGGTGTCGCAGGGCGCGGTCCACAATGGCTGCTATTTCGCCATGGACGCCACGCGTCCCGGCGATCTCGGCGGCGGCGTGCTGGGGCGACGCTACTACGTCATCTGCGAAGCCAAGCAGACGTTTCGGGCGATTTCGTCGGGGCATGGCGGCGGCCGCAATCTGAAGGGCGTCGTCGATTTTTCCAACGGGAAGCGCTGCGCGAAAAACTTCGGCAATGCCCTGGACTCGTCCTTGACGATGGGCGGCGCCTATATGACCAGCGAGGCAAAGACGTCATTCAAGGGTTTCTATCGCGTCGGCGCGAAGCAGGATCAGATTCTGCAACGCACCTTTATCCAGTTCGACGGCGAGGGTGAGACGGCGAATGCCAGGCAGCGTGTGATCGGCGGCCACGCGGCGCGGCTGTTGCGCGGCATGTGCCTGCGCAAGAAGCCGAACAGCTCTTACGCCGACCATGACGGCTTTGTGCCCTACGGCAAGCTGGTGGATTACGCCGGCGGCCGCAGCAATGGCTGCACCAGCTGGTCGCCGGCCGATGCGGAGCAGATCATTTCGATGGTGAAGGGCAATCCGACGACGCTCTACATCTATCCCGAATCGCGCGACATAGCCGCCGTTGGCAAAGCCGGCACCTACTGGAACGCGTCCTGTCTGAAGGAGATCGGCAAGCCGAAATTCTGGCCGCGCCAGCGCCTCGAGCCGATCATCGCGCAATACAGCAAGGACAACCCACCACCGCCGGCGCAGCCGCTGCCGATCTGCAGCGGGCCGTGAGGCGGTGAGCACTCGGCTTGGCATTGTCGCGACGCGGGCTGGGCCGCGCCGCCGCCGATTGCGATGGGGTGGGTGCTCTACTGATTGATCTCGGGTTCGACGAGCTTTGCCAGGTTGCGCAGCGACTCCTGCCAGCCGAGATAGCACGCCTCGGCCGGAATGGCGTCCGGAATGCCCGCCTGCGTGATATCGAGTTCCGTACCGACCGACACTTTCTTCAAGGTCACGGTCACCACGATCTCGCCGGGCAGGTTGGGATCGTCGAACCTGTCGGTGTAGCGCAGGCGTTCGCCGGGAACGAGCTCAAGGTACTCGCCGCCGAAGGCGTGGCTGCCGCCCGTGGTGAAGTTGCGAAACGACATTTTGAAGGTGCCGCCGATTTTCGCCTCTAAGCTGTGCACCGTGCAGGTGAAGCCGTTCGGCGGAAGCCATTTCGCCAGTGCATCGGCTTCAGTAAAGGCACGGTAGACCTTCTCCGGGCTGGTCGTCAGAACGCGGTGCAAACGTACGGTGCTTGGCATGTCTTCGGTATCCTTTGTGGTTTCGTTGATCGATGCCTCAAGGACGGGTGGACTTCACCCGGTCCGACACAGCCTGTCAAATTTTTTGGGCCCTTTGCCTGCTTCCTTCCGTCCTGCGATTTCGAGCCGCCGCTTCGGGCGTGCGGCCGCGGCGCGACGAATTGCATGCATCATCGACAATCTGCCTAATCTTTTTGCACAAATTTTTACAATATTTATTAAAATTTACCAAGTCTCACCCTTAAATTGTATTAGGATTTGCTTATTATACTCAACTTGATATATTAATTAACGAGTGACGATCTTCTTCGTGTACTATAGGATGATTCCCTGGAGCCAGGGATTAACCTAAACCTTGATCCGAAGTGATCGCTCGAAGGTTGTCGAGCGACCAAGGCAGCACGCGCAAGGAGTGTCCGAATGAGCACCGTCCTCAACGCCAAAGGCATTCCGCTTCCCTACACCGGGGCTTCCACCCACTGGTTTTCGGCGACCGGGGCCGGGCCGCAGCTCTACGGCACCTCGGGCAACGATTCCTTCTGGGGCGACACCAGCGTCAAGGTCACCATGTATGGCGGCGCGGGCGACGATTATTACCACCTCTATTCGACGATCAACAAAGCGGTCGAGCTGCCCGGCGAGGGTATCGACACGATCGACACCTGGATGAGCTACAAGCTCCCCGACAATTTCGAGAACCTCGTCGTCACCGGCGCCAATCACTACGCGTTCGGAAATTCGCTCGACAACATCATCAAGGGCGGCACCAGCAGCCAGACGTTCGACGGCGGCCTGGGTAACGACGTGCTGATCGGCGGTGGCGGCGCTGACACTTTCATCATCACCAAGGGCCACGGCAGCGACCTGATCACCGATTTCGGCGCGGACGACACCATTCGCCTCAATGGCTACGACTTCATGTCGTTCGACGCCGTCAAGGCGCATATGACGCAGGCGGGAGCGAACGTTGCGCTGACCCTCGGATCCGACGAGGTGCTGGTGTTCAACAACACCACCATCGACAAGCTGCAGCCCGGCCAGTTCGAGCTGCCGGTCGACAAGTCCGGCATGACGCTGTCGTTCTCCGACGACTTCAACACGCTGAGCCTTAACAATAGCCAAGGCGGCACGTGGGACACCAACTTCTGGTGGGGCGCGCCGAACGGCAGCACGTTGACCCAGAACAACGAGCTGCAGTGGTATATCGACGCCAATTACGCGCCAACGAGCTCGGTTCATCCGTTCAGTGTGGCAAGCGGCGTTCTCACCATCACCGCGGCGCAGACGCCGGCGGACATCAAGCCGCTGATCAACAACTACGAATACACCTCCGGGCTCCTGACCACACACGACTCCTTCTCGCAGACCTATGGCTATTTCGAAATGCGGGCCGACCTGCCCGAAAACACCGGGGCCTGGCCGGCTTTCTGGCTGTTGCCGGAAGACGGCTCATGGCCGCCGGAGCTGGACGTCGTGGAAATGTACGGCCAGAACCCGAACCAGCTTCTGATGACCGCGCACACGAATGAGACGGGGCAGCACACCACGGTCGGGGCGACGGTGAATGTCTCGGACACCGCCGGCTTCCACACCTATGGCCTTTTGTGGGCGCCGGACAAGCTGGTCTGGACCTATGATGGCGTCCAGGTCGCGGAAGCGGCGACGCCGTCCGATATGAACAAGCCCATGTATATGCTGGTCGACCTTGCGATCGGCGGTCAAGCCGGCGCGCCGCCCGACCATCTGGCCACGCCCGCGCAGATGAAGATCGACTATATCCACGCCTATACGCTGAACGATTTGCAGCAGAGCCATCTGAGCGCAACAGGCGAGCACGCGGTCTAGATGTCGCGGGACCGCGCGCCGCTCAGGGATGCGGCCATCCGGCACGGCCTGCGCCCGGTCTTCCTGCGCGCCATCGCCGATATTGGCGTCTTCTCGTTGCTGATCAACATCCTGCTTCTGGTAATTCCGCTCTATCTGCTGCAGGTCTATGACCGGGTGCTGCCATCCTCCAGCGTCGAGACGCTGATTTATCTCTCGGCCATGGCGGTCGTCGCACTCGCCTTCCTCGGCCTGCTGGATGCGGTCCGCGCCATTTACGCGCAGCGTATTGCGGCTGCCGTCGACCAGAAACTGGGCGCGCGGACATTCGCCGCCTCGCTTGGCGCCAGATATGCCGGCAGTGCGCTGTCGCCGCTGAACGACCTTGCCACGGCCTGCGCCTTCATCAGGTCGCGCGGCGTGGCGGTGCTGTTCGACCTGCCGTTTGCTCCCGTCTTCCTCGCCTTGCTCTATTTCATCCATCCCGTCCTGTTCTGGCTGACGCTCGCCGGCGCCGTGCTTCTGTTTCTTCTCGTCGTGGCCAACCAGTCTGCCATCGGCAGGAACGATGCCATGTCGGCGGAACGCTCTGCCGTGGCCAGCCAGGCGGAGCAGGCCTTTGCCCGCAACACGGACACATTGCGCGCCATGGGCATGGTGCAAAATGCGGCTGCGGTCTGGGGACAGCACGTGGCCGAAGCGCTGACCCTGCACGACCGTTCCGGAAGCGCCAACGCGATCTTCAGCGCGACATCGCGGTCGCTGCGCATGATGCTGCAGCTGGCGATCCTCGGCGCCGGCGCGTGGCTGGTGCTGCAAGGGCAGATGACCGCCGGCATGATCTTCGCGTCCTCGCTGGTGTCGTCGCGCGCGCTGCAGCCGCTCGACCAATTGATCGGATCCTGGCGGCAGATCGTCGACGCCAGGCGATGCTGGAAGCGGCTGGACGCCGCGCTTGCGGCGCGACCGGCGCAAGCGCGCAAGCTTGCTCTGCCCGATCCGTCCGGTGCGATTTCGGTACAGGATCTTTTCTTCATCGCGCCGAATGCGGCTTTTGGCACGGAGCCCATCCTCAAGCGGCTGAATTTTGCCATCGGCGCCGGCGAAGCGGTGGCGATCGTCGGCCCGAGCGGCGCCGGCAAATCGACGCTGGCGAAACTGCTTGTCGGGGCACTGCAGCCGACCGGCGGTGCGGTCAGGATCGACGGCGCCGACCTGAGGAGCTGGGACGAAACCCAGCTTGGAAGGCATATCGGCTATCTCCCGCAGGAGGTGGAGCTTTTCCCCGGATCGATCGCGCAAAACGTCGCCCGCTTCGACTCCGCTGCCGATGACGCAGCGATCGTCGAAGCGGCCAGGCATGCCGAGGCACATGGACTGGTGCTTACGCTGCGCGATGGCTATCAGACCATGATCGGCCCGTCGCATACCGTGCTGTCGGGCGGCGAGCGCCAGCGGATCGGGCTGGCGCGCGCCTTCTACGGCAATCCACGCATGCTGATATTGGACGAGCCCAACGCCCATCTCGACGGCGCTGGCGAAACGGCGCTCGAGGTGATGCTGTCGGCCGCGCGCGGCGCCGGCGTCACGGTGCTGGTGATCACGCATCGCCCGTCGATCGCGGCGGCCTGCGACCGCGTGATGGTGCTGCGCAACGGCGCGATCGAAGCCTTCGGCCCCGCGAGCGAGGTGCTGCGGCAATCGGCGACCGGCAAGGGTGTCGCCGGGAACGCGGTGGTGACGGGCTCGTTCGTGCCGACCGCGCGCCCGCACAGCGTCCGCTTCGGATCATAGACAATGATGCAGCAGAGCCTTGCCTTCGAAAGCCGACCGCGCACCGACTTCCGGCGCACGGCCGTTGTTGGCTACGCGGCCATAGCGCTTTTCGCCGGCTGCTTCGGCTATTGGGCGGCGAGCGCTCCGCTCTCCGGCGCGGTGATCACGTCCGGCACGATCTCGGCGACCGGCGGCAACATCCTCATCCAGCACCCCGAAGGCGGCATCATCGAGCAGTTGCTGGTGCATGAGGGCGACCGCGTGCAACAAAGCGAGCCGCTGGTCCTCCTCGACCGCACGGCGGCCGAGGCCGACCTCAACCGGCTGACCAGACAGTCGATCGCGCTGAGGGCAAGTGCCGCGCGGCTGGAAGCGGAGCGCGACGGATCGGACAGGCTGGCGCCAATCACCGATGCGGCCCCCGCGCCGTTCCAGAGCGATTTCGACAATTTGGTGCGCGAACAACAAAAGGAGTTCGACGCAAGGCTCGCCCGGTTCCGGTCCGAGCAGTCGATCCTGGCGCAGCGCGTAGCCATGCATCACGAGTCGGCACTGGGCCTGGACGCGCAGAAACTGGCCATCCAGCAACAGGCCGACATCGTGAAGAAGGAGCTCGGCATCAAGGCCAGCCTGCTCGACAAGGGCCTCACCAACCGCAGCGAATATTCGCAGCTTCTGCGCAGCGAGGCCGATCTGGTCGGCCAGGCCGGTGCGCTGGAGGCGGACCTTGCGGCGACCAAGACACAGATCGTCGAAGCCCAGGCGCAGGTCGAGCGCGCGACCACGCAACGTGTCGAGGAGGCGCTGACCAAGCTCGACGAGGTCCGCACCAAGCTGGCCGACATCAGCGAACAGATCACGGCGGCCGAGGCGGTGCTGGGGCGCACGACGATCAAGGCGCCGGCAGCCGGTATCGTGGTGTCGTCGACCTATAATTCCAAGGGCAGCGTGATTGCGCCGGGGCAGAAGATCATGGAGATCCTGCCCACCGCGTCAGGCCTCATCGTCGACGCGAAGCTGCGGCCGAAGGACGTGGATCTGGTTCGCGTCGGCCAGCCGGCGAAACTCAGACTGTCGGCCCTCAACGCGCGCCTCACGCCCGAGGTCCCGGCGACGGTGACCCAAATCTCCGCCGACCGGCTGATCGATGAAACCACGCACGAGGCCTATTTCCGCGCCAGGCTGAAGATCACCGACACGCTGCCGCAGGGGGTGAAGGCCGGGCAGCTTTACCCGGGAACGCCGGTCGAGGCGTTTATCAGCACCGGCGACCGGACCTTCTTCGAATATCTGGCGCGGCCGATGCTGGATTCGTTCGCGCGGGCGTTCACGGAGCGGTAGGCGAGGGCGCCCCGCCCGGCATTCGGCCCGGATGCCTGAGATGGGTCGGCGTGATGCCGGTCTGCTGGCGGAAGACGCGGCTGAAATGGCCGGCATTGGGAAAGCCGCAGCGGTAGGCGATGTCGCCGATTGCCAAGTCGCTCCCTTCCAGCAGCGACTTCGCTTGATGCACGCGCAGCGCAAGATAGGCCGCCATCGGGCCGATGCCGAGCTCGGCGCCGAACAGCCGCTCGAGCTGGCGCCGCGACAAATTCAGCCGGCTCGCGATCTCGGTGACCGACAGCGTCTCCTGGAGATTGCTTTCCATCAGCAGCAGGGCCCGCTTCACGGCGCGGCTCGACGCCGCGGGAAAGAGGTCGCCGACGGGCTGCACGTCGCGGCTCGAGCGGATGCGGTCGAGCACCAGGATCTTGGCGGCTTTTTCCGCCGCCTTGCGGCCGATGAACTGCGAGACGAAATGGCCGGCAAGGTCGGCCGCACCGGTGCCGCCGGCGCAGGTCGAACGGCCGCGGTCGACGGAAAACAGGCTGTCGGCATGGGCGTTCACGTCAGGGAACTGGTTGCGGAAATCCTTGATGTGGAACCAACTCACAGCGGCGCTGTAGCCGTCGAGCAGGCCGTAGCGCGCGAGCACGAAGCTGCCGGTGCAGAGTGCCGTCAGCGGCACGCCCTTTTCGGCGGCACGCAACAGGAAGGCCTCTTTTTCGGAGCTCAGGCTGCGGTTGGTGTCGAGCAGGCCGCCGACCACGACGACATTGTCGAACTCCTCCGGATTGCCCATCGCCTTGGTCGGCAGCAGTTCGACGCCGCAACTCGCCCGGATCGGCAGGCCGCGTTCGCCGACGATCTCCCAGTCGAACTCGATCCTGCGGCTGCGGTCGCCCTCATCGCCGGCGAGCCGCAGCGTGTCGATGAACAGCGACAGCGGCGATAGCGTGAAGTCGCGAACCAAGAGAAACGCAAACCGCCTGGCCATTGTTGTTCCGGAACCGCTCCTCGGCTGGATTTGGCTATTGTCGCTGATATCTACGGTTTGGCACAGGCGTGCGCGTCATACTCGTCAGGAGCGGCCGCAGGATGTCGGAGATGAGATTGATGACCACAGCGCAACGATGACATACGGATGGACTAGCGGAATTGATCGGCATGGCACGGCGCGAGAAAAACCCTATCGTGTTTGTGTGACCGGCAAGCCAAGCGGAGGCCAATCATGACCCTGACCAATCGCGATATCATCGAGCTGACGGCATGGCGGCGTAAGCTGCACCAGCAGCCGGAAATCTCGAACGAAGAGGAAAAGACGGCCAGGGAAGTCGTCGCCTTCCTCGCCGATACCGGTCCGGACAAGGTGCTGACCGGCCTCGGCGGCCATGGTGTCGCGGCGGTCTATGACAGCGGCCAGGCAGGGCCAACGGTGCTGTTCCGCTCCGAGCTCGATGCGCTGCCGATCGAGGAGCTTTCGGGCGTCGACCATGCCTCGCAGGTGCCGGGAAAGTCGCATATGTGCGGTCATGACGGCCACACCGCGATCCTCGCTGCACTCGGTCGCCAGCTCGGGCGCGAACGGCCGGCGCGGGGCCGTGTCGTCTTGATGTTCCAGCCGGCGGAGGAGACCGGCAATGGTGCTGCCGGCGTCGTCGCCGATCCGCGCTTTGCCGAGATCGCGCCGGATTTCGCCTTCTCGCTGCACAATCTGCCGGGCGTGCCGTTTGGCGAGGTGCGGCTGAAACCCGGCGTGGTCAACTGCGCCTCGCGCGGCATCCGCATCGTGCTGGAGGGCAAGACCGCGCATTCGTCCATGCCGGAAACCGGGGTGTCGCCGATGCTGGCGATCAGCCAACTGATGCCGGCGCTGCCGGCGCTCGGGCGCGGCACCTTTGCCGATGACGATTTCAGCATGGTGACCGTCACCCATGCGACGATGGGCGAGGCCGTGTTCGGCATCGCGCCCGGTCATGCCGAGGTGTGGGCGACGCTGCGCACAAGGCGCGACGAGCGCATGGCGGAGCTGGTCGCTGCCGCTGAAGTGCTTGCCGCCAGGATCGCGGTCGAGCACCGCCTGTCCGTCCGCTGCGACTACCACGAAATCTTCGTCGCCAGCGTCAATGCGCCGGATGCGGTGGAGCATCTCAACCGCGCGCTGGACGAGGAAGGTGTCGCGCGCAGCGAGGAGGCCCTGCCGATGCGCGCTTCGGAAGATTTCGGCATTTTCGGCCACAAGGCCAAGTCGGCGATGTTCTTCCTCGGCGCCGGCGAGCGCACCCCTTCGCTGCACAATCCGGACTATGATTTTCCCGACGACCTGATCCCGATCGGCTCGAAAATCTTCATGCGCACGGCGCGCAACCTTTTGGGCTGAGCGGCTGTGCGAAATCCGCACGCCGAAGCTGCCTTTTTGCGGCTCGAATCATCCTGTAGTCGCCGCCCTAAATTAGGAGGGGCTTGCGGATGAGGATTGCAGTGGTCGTCGCGTTGACCGCGACAGTGGCAGGATGCGTGAGTTCTCCGGTCCAGTACGGCGCCTCGCTGTCGCCGCAGGATCCGAAATGGGCGACGCCGGAATGCCAGCAGGCCCGCACGGATGCCATGAACTACGATGCACGCGAGAAGGGGCAGCCGGGATGGGGCTTCGGCGTGCTGCTTGGGCCCTACAGCATGGGCCTCGTCGCGGCAGCCAAGGAACACCAGCAGCAGCAGCGAAGGCTGCTTGCCCGCCAGGTGCATCTGCAGTGTTCGAGCCTGCCGCTGCCGAAGGATCTGGATTTCGATCCGCAAATCTACGCACCAAAGCCGGGGAAGTATCCGTGAGGCTGGCACTTTTTGGTCTGCCCGACAGCAATCGCATAAGTCAGCGCCGGCCCCCACTCCGTCTCGGCTTCGCCGAGCCACCTCTACCCCCATGTACAGGGGGAGAGGCAACCCAAGCCTTTCAAGGCCGCGACCTCGGCGATTGGCATTTCCTCTCCCCCACGAATGTGGGGGTAGAGGTGGCTCGGCGAAGCCGAGACGGAGTGGGGGAACGCCCTTTGCGATTGCCCTCGTCCTTGCTCCTTCAAACCAACCTTTGCCCGCCATCGATGTGGATCGTCTCGCCGGTCATGAAGTCGTTGCCCATGAGGTAGAGATAGGCCGGCGCGACGTCAGCCGCTGCCGCGACCTTGCCTGCCGGCACCCGCCCGGCCATGGCGGCGAAGTATCCGGCCTTGGCCTCGCCGACGAGTTCATCCCACATCGGCGTGTCGACCCAGCCGGGCGAGACGATGTTGACGCGGGTCGGCGCCAGTTCCTGCGCCAGCGCGCGGGCGAAATAGCTGAATGAGCCGGCGATCGCCGAGACCACCGAGCCGCCGGGCACCGGCGGCCGGTCCTTGTTGATGCCCGAGGTGAAAATCATCGAGCCGCCCTTCTTCAAGCCGCGCACCGCGTGCTTGGCCAGCATCACCGCGCCGATCAGCTTGTTGTCGACAAAGGAGCGCACGAAATCCATGTCGGCGTCGCCGATGGGATAGTTCGGCGGCGGCGTGCCGGCGGTGGAGACGAGGTGATCGAACGCGCCGACTTCGTCGAACAGGCGGGCGATCTCCGCTTCGCTGGTCATGTCGGCGGCGATGCTCGTTGCCCGGCCGCCAAGCGCCTTTTCAGCAGCTTTAAGCCTGCCAGCTGAGCGGCCGACGATCACCACCTCGGCGCCGTCTTCCAACGCGGCCTTCGCCACACCGAGACCTATGCCGGAACTGCCACCGACGATGACGATTTTTTGTCCGTTGAGCGATGCCATGTCTTCCTCCTGCGGTGAGGTTTGATCACAAATCTTGTGAGGATTTGTGACTGGGAAAAGCCAGATGGACAAACCAAAATTTGGCAAGTATTTGTTACCAACACTCACAAATGCCCGGCGCTCACACATGCCCCGCAAACTGCCTCCGCTCAACGCATTGCCGGCCTTCGAGGCCGCGGCCCGGTACCTGAATTTCTCCAGGGCGGCGGACGAGCTCAACCTCACCCATGGCGCCATCAGCCGGGCGGTAAAACATCTCGAGGAGCAGCTCGGTGTGCAGCTGTTCGAGCGCGCGACGCGCTCGGTGCGCCTCACCCCGGTCGGCGAACCCTATGCGCGGGCCGTGCGCGAGATGCTCGACCAGCTGACGGTGGCGACGCAGGCCGCGACATCGCGCCATTCCAACACGAGCCTGAACGTCAGCACTTCGGACGGTTTTGCCGGCAAATGGCTGGTGCCCCGGCTCTATCGTTTTCACCGCGCGCATGGCGACATCGATGTCAGGGTGTCGACATCAGGCAAGCTCACCAATTTCCTCGGCGACGGCATCGACATCGCCATCCGCTACGGCGGCGGCCACTATCCCGGGCTGACGTCGGAATTCCTCACCGGCGAGGAGGTGTTTCCGGTCTGCAGCCCGCGGCTGCTCGAAGGGCCGCATCCGCTGCGCACGCCTGCGGATCTCAAACACCACACGCTGATCCGCGACGGCTACCGCATCGACTGGGCGGCGTGGCTGGCCAGCGCCGGCGTCGAAGGCGTCGACCCCAACAGCGGGCTGACGTTCGATTCCGCCACCTTCGCGGTCGAGTCCGCCGTGCAGGGCGAAGGCGTGGTGCTGGGTCGCACCATGCTCGTCTCAGCCGACCTCGCGACGGGGCGGCTGGTGCGCCCCTTCGATCACGCGCTGAAGGCGGTTTCGAGTTTTTACGTGGTGTACCCGCCGGAGGCGATTAGGCAGAGGAAGGTGAAGGCTTTCAGGGATTGGCTGTTTGCGGAGGTGGGGTAGGGGGTGGAGTGGCGAGAGCGGGGGTGGGACGGCACCACAGCGAGAGCATGTCAGCTGCGACGTCAGCTTTGCGCCTCATGCACGAACCCGCTTCGCGGGAGGGGCGCCTCGTTCTGAGATGGCGCGACAGGTATTGGTCTTGAGCGGGTAGAAGCTGCGATCCGACCATGGAGTTCCTTCAACGAGAGGAACTTGC
>NZ_JAFCGY010000019.1 GCF_016836705.1 Mesorhizobium caraganae
AGGCTCAAACCAAGTCTCGCGTGAGGCCCATCGCCGTCGGCTGTCTCCTGACATTTCCTCCTGACATCAATTTGCTGAGCCAAATCAATCGCAAAACAAAACCCCGCCGAAAATCGACGGGGTTTGTCAGCGGTCTGAGGGCGGCCGTTAGGCCGCCCTTTCGATATCAGCTGGTCCAGTTGCCTGGATGGAGACCGCTTAGCGGCGATCGCCCATGAACTGCAGCAGGAACATGAACAGGTTGATGAAGTCGAGATAGAGCCTCAACGCGCCCATGATCGCCTTGCGACCGGCGACGTCGGCCTGGTCGCCTTCGTAGTACATTTCCTTGATGGTCTGCGTGTCATAGGCGGTGAGGCCGGCGAAGATCAGCACGCCGATCGCCGAGATGGCGAAGCCGAGCGCCGACGACTGCAGGAAGATGTTGATCAACATGGCGATCACCAGGCCGACGACGCCCATGACCAGGAACGAGCCGAACGCCGAAAGATCACGCTTGGTCGTGTAGCCATAGAGCGACAGTCCGCCGAAGGCGGCCGCCGTGGCGAAGAAGGTCTGGGTGATCGAGGCACCGGTGTAGACCAGGAAGATGGTCGACAGCGACAGGCCGACCAGGCCCGAATAGACCCAGAAGGTTGTCTGCGCCGCGGCCACGCTCATCGACTGGATCCTGAACGACAGGAAGAAAACTGCGGCGAGCGGGGCCAGGATGACCACCCAGCGGAAGGCGCTGGCGTAGATCAGCGTGCCGAAAGCGGTCAGCTGTCCGTCGCCGGTGACGGCGAGCTGGAAAGCGCCCCAGGCGGCGATGCCGGTGATGAGGAGACCAAGCCCCATCAGATTGTAGACCTTCAGCATGTAGCTGCGCAGGCCCTGGTCAATGTCGGCGCGTGCGCCCGGCACGGCCGAAGTCTGGTAATTGCGAATGGGCTCAGCCATTGGAATCCTCTGTTGCTTCTGCCCCGTACGGTGTCAGGCCTTTCCGGACCTGGGCGCCGCTGGCGGGGCTCCAGCATGCCTGTGGCGAAATATGATGGTTCTTGACGTCAAGAACAAGACCGTTACGGGCTGCAACGCGTGGTGAATCGCCGGAAGCCGGTGTTCCGGGCTTTCGCGGCCGCTGCATTACCAAGATTTAATCGGAAATGGCCGGATTCGGCCGGCTTTGCCGGTTGAGACCTAGAGGTCGCGCAGCACCGGCGCCGCCTTGTGGCCGAGCACCCGCCAGGTGCCGGCAAGGCCGATGCCGACGGTGATCGCCAGCGCAAACACCAAAGTCGCCACCGCCACCTCCGGCATGAAATGCGATGGCAGCGTCATGATGCGGGCGACGATGTACCAGGCCGCGATGCCGCCGGCGGCAAGCGCGAACACCGCGGTGGCCAACCCGATCAGCATATATTCGAGCGAAAACGCCGTGATCAGCGTCCGCCTCGTGGCCCCCAGCGTCTTCAGCACCACGGCATCGTGGATGCGGGCGCGGTTGCCGGCGGCGAGCGCGCCGGCCAGCACCAGCACCGAAGCGATCAGCGCCACGCCGGCCGCAGCCCGGATCGCCGTGCCGAGCTGACCGACCAGTCGGTTGACGATATCGAGCGCGTCCTTGACACGGACCGTCGTCACCGCCGGAAAGGCACGGGTGATGGCGTTGAGCAGGCGCGCATCATCCGCTACCGACGCGTCCTTCTCGGTCAGCGTCGCCAGCCAGCCATGCGGGGCGCCAGCAAAAGCGTTGGGTGAGAACACCATGACGAAATTGATGCCCATTGTCTCCCATTGCACCTCGCGGAAATTGGCGATCCTGGCCGTCACGTTGCGGCCCAGCACATTGACGGTGACGGTGTCACCGAGTTTCAGCCCGAGCGCCTTGCCTTCATCGTTGGAAAACGAAACCAACGGCTCGCCGGTATAGCTGTCCGGCCACCAACTGCCTTCGGTCAATGTCGCATTGGCGGGCTGCTTGGCGTCATAAGTCAGGCCGCGATCGCCGCGCAGCACCCAAGCGCCTTCAGCCGGCACATTGGCCTTGTCTACATCGACGCCGTTCAGCGCCATCACCCGGCCGCGCAGCATCGGCACCTTGACCAGCGTGCCCTTGGGCGCCTCTTTGCCGACCAGCGCCGAGAAGGCGTCGACATCGCCGTTCTGGATGTCGACGAAGAAGAAATTCGGCGCCCGCTCCAGCAGGCTGCCTGAGATCTGCTGCCTGAGATTGCCGTCGATCAGCGCCAACGTCACCAAGAGCGTCAGCCCGAGCCCCAGCGACAGCACGACGGAAGGCGTCAGCGCGCCGGGCCGGTGGATGTTGCCGATGGCGAGTCTGAGCGCGACCGAGCACACGCGCGGGCTTTTGCGCGCCACCCACTGCACCAGCGCGCCGACCAGGCGCAGTACCAGAAACGCAAAGATTGTCGCGCCGACGAAGATCGAGGCGATACGCTGGTCACCGGAAAACAGGATCGCCAAGGCGGCCAAAGCGAGCGCGATGCCGACCGCCGCCGCAAGGTAGGGCAGGCGCGGAAAACCGCGGCCCTCAAACCCCATTTCGCGAAATAGCGCCGTTGCCGGCACGTCGCGGGCGCGGCCGAGCGGCAGCAGCGCGAAAGCCAGCGTCACCAGCAGCCCGAAGAGCGCCGCCATGGCGAGTGCACCGGGATAGAAGCCGCCTTCCGCCGGCACCGGAATGACCGATTTCAGGGCCGCACTCGCCGCGAACGGCATGGCGGCGCCGAGGATAAGACCAAGCACGATGCCGAGGCCGGCAATCATCAGGATCTGTACGAGATAGACGGTGAAGACGAAACCGCCCGAAGCGCCGAGGCTCTTGAAGGTGGCGATGACGCCGCGCTTGCCGTCGAGATAGGCGCGCACCGCATTGGCGACGCCGACGCCGCCGACCACCAGCGCCGTCAGCCCGACCAGCGTCAGGAACTGCGAGAAGCGTTCGATGTTGGAGGACAGTGCGGGTGCGGCGTTGGAGCGCGTGCGGATCGACCAGCCGGCTTCGGGGAAATCGCTCGCGGCCCGTTTCTGGATGCTTTTGAGATCGGCCTCGCTAGCGCCGGCCGGTAGGCGAACCTTGTAGGCATTCTCGACCAGGCTGCCCGGCTGGATCAGCCCCGACGCGGCAAGCCCCGCGGTCGAGACCATCAGCCGGGGCGCGAAGCCGAATCCATCCGACACCGCGTCCGGCTCGCTCACCAGCCTGGCGCGCAATTCGAATGTCGCGCTGCCGAGTTTCAACCGATCGCCGATCTTCACATTGAGCCGATCGAACAGCAGGTCGGGCGCCGCGGCGCCGAAGATTCCGGATTTCTCACCGAACAGATCCTGTCTGCCAAGCTGCGGCTCGGTCTCCAGCGCGCCATAGAGCGGATAGGCGTCGTCGACTGCCTTGGCCTCGACCAGCGCCTGGTCGGAGCCGTCCTCGAGCCGCGCCATCGAGCGCATGTTGGCGCTGTGCGACACAGCACCCAGGCCATCGAGGAAGGCGCTTTCGGCCGGCGTCGTATCGCGCTGGTTGATCTGGAAGCGCAGATCGCCGCCGAGCAGCGTCTGGCCCTGGTCGGCAACACCGGCGGTGATCGCCTGCGCCACCGAATTGACGCCGCCGATCGCCGCGACGCCAAGTGCGATACAGGCCAGGAAAATCATGAAGCCGGACAGCCCACCGCGCATCTCGCGCAGCGAAAAGCGGAACGCGAGTTTCAGGGTGCGGAGCCAGGGGGTCTTTTCCACCACGGCTACGCCGTCACTTTGAGCAGAGGCGCATCCTCGATGCGGCCCGAGCGCATCGACACCTGGCGCGAGCAGCGCGCCGCAAGGGCCGGATCATGAGTGACCAGCACCAGCGTCATGCCGCGCTCGGCCGCCTTGGCGAACAAAAGGTCAGCGACCTGCCGCCCCGTCGCCTGGTCGAGATTGCCGGTCGGTTCGTCGGCGATGAGAATGCGCGGCGCGGGTGCCAGCGCCCGAGCAATCGCCACGCGCTGCTGTTCGCCGCCGGAAAGTTCGCCGGGATAGTGGGTGACGCGGTCGCTGAGGCCTACGGCTGCCAGTTCACGCGCGGCCACGCCGAACGGATCGGCATGGCCGGCCAGTTCCAGCGGCACCGCGACATTTTCCAGCGCCGTCATATTGGGAATGAGATGGAAGGACTGGAAGACGATGCCGATGTTTCGGCCCCGAAACGATGCGATCTGGTCCTCGCTTTTGCCGTTAAGCGATTCGCCGGCGATGCGCACCGTGCCCGAATCGACCCGCTCCAGTCCGGCCAGAACCATCAGCAAGGTCGACTTGCCGGATCCTGAGGGACCGACAATGCCGGTCGCCTCGCCGCGCGTCACGTCGAGGCTGACGCCTTTCAGGACATGCACGGACGACGCGCCTTGGCCGAGGGTCAGGGATATGTCTTTCAGCTCGATGACGGCTTCTGTCACAATTAAAGCGTCCTATATGGAGATGAAGGCTCTGCCTGCCGGAAGCCGTCGCCGGAAGAATTCTTGGTCATATGGGGCCTGCCGCATGTCTTTCAAACGCTCGATTGCCGCAGGGCTCATCCTTTTCCTCACCCTTTGCGGCGCCATTTCGTCGGCGCGGGCCGAGACATTCACCGTCGTGGGCTTCGGCGACAGCCTGATGGCGGGCTTTGGCCTCGGGCCCGGCGAAGGCTTCACCGACAAATTGCAGGCAGCCCTTCGCGCCAAGGGCCTTGATGTGAGCGTCGCCAATGCCGGTGTTTCCGGCGATACGTCGAGCGGCGGCCTGTCGCGGCTCGACTGGTCGGTGCCGGACGGCACCAAGCTTGTCATCCTGGAACTCGGCGCGAACGACATGCTGCGCGGCGTCTCGCCCAGCATTACTGAAAAGAACCTGGACGACATGCTGGCGAAGTTGAAAGCGCGCAAGATCGCGGTGCTTTTGGCCGGCATGCGCGCCGCCCCCAATCTCGGCGCCGACTACCAGACCGCCTTCGATGCGATCTATCCGAAGCTGGCCGCGAAATACGATGTGCCGCTCTATCCGTTCTTTCTCGACGGCGTTGCCGGACAGTCCGGCCTGCAGCTGGAGGACGGCTTGCACCCCAACCCGAAAGGCGTCGATGCGATGGTCGAGCGCATCCTGCCCACCGTGGAAAAGGCAATTGCAGCGGTCGAGGGCGGCGCCTGAGGCCGGACATTCGCTCCTGGCGCGGCCTTCCGTAAGGGAAACATTAGGGAAAGCCTGCGACCAACAAACCACTTGCCCTGCTTGGATATCGATGATTCGGTAGGGGCATAGTTCGATTCGAGGAAGGGAGGCTCACCATGCCGCGTCTTTTCACCGCCCTCGAAATACCGCGTGATGCCGCGCTTTCGCTGTCCCTTTTGCGGGGTGGCCTGCCCGGGGCCCGCTGGATCGATGTCGAAAACTATCACATGACGCTGCGCTTCATCGGCGATGTCGAAGGCCATGTCGCTGACGAGATCGCCAACGCGCTCGACCGGGTTCACCGCCCATCCTTCTCGCTGACGCTGTCCGGGGTCGGCGCCTTCGGCCAGAAAAAGCCGCACGCCGTCTGGGCCGGCGTTTTCGCCTCGCCCGACCTTTCCGCACTGCAAGGCGAGATCGACCGTATCTGCCAGCGGCTCGGTCTGCCGGCAGACCCGCGCAAATTCACACCGCATGTGACGCTGGCGCGGCTGCGCAATTCGAGCCCGCTCGACGTCGCGCAATATCTGTCGGCGCGCGGCAATTTCTCGACACTACCGTTTCGCGTCGGCCGCTTCGTCTTGATGTCGTCGCGCGATTCGGTCGGCGGCGGCCCCTACATCGTCGAGGAAGCCTGGCCGCTGTCCGGCGCCGATGCGCGCTCCTCGAGCAGCTTTGCCAGCGCCTCCGACGCTTCGCGGATCATGCGGTAGACTGAAGCGAAGGCTTCCGCCCCGTCGTAATAGGGATCCGGCACGTCGCGGGCTTTTCCCTGCGCGAACTCCGCAAGCAGATGGATGCGTTCGCCGGCACCGGCCGGCGCCATCACCTTCAGGTCTCGGACATTCTGCCGGTCCATACCGAGGATCAGGTCGAAGCGGGCAAAATCCTCCGGCCGAACCTTGCGCGCCCGCTGCCCGGAAATGTCGATGCCGTGGCGGGCAGCGACCGCGACCGAGCGCGGGTCGGGTGCTTCGCCGAGATTCCAGCCGCCGGTCGCGGCTGAGTCCAGCATCATGTCGCGGCCCCGCTCGGCCAGCACGGCGCGAAACACGCCTTCGGCGAGTGGCGAGCGGCAGATGTTGCCGAGGCAGACGAACAGAATGGAATTTATCGGCTTTATGCTCATTCGATATGCGCCGTTTGTGCATTTGGGACGCCAAAACGCAAGGCACGTTTGGGCGACTTGCACTATGGTGAGGGTCAAGATCGGGATAGCACAGGACATCATCATGACGAGAGAGAAACTCAGCAAGGACGCCATTACAGCTGCACTGGCCGAACTGGGCGGCTGGTCGCTGGCCGCGGACGGCGCTTCCATCAAACGCAGCTTCGTCTTCAAGAATTTTTCCGAAGCCTTCGCCTTCATGACCCGCGTCGCTCTGGCTGCGGAGAAGATGGACCATCACCCCGACTGGTCGAATGTCTACAAGACGGTGGACGTGACGCTGAACACCCATGATGCCGGCGGCGTCACTGGGCTCGACATCGCGCTGGCCAAGAAGATGAACGGTTATTTCGGCGGCTGAACGTCCGGCGCCACGACGCGCCGGCAACGGCAAATCGGCACCATCCTCTTGCAGCGGGGTTCGGCTTTCACCACATTTTCCCGTGCCGCCGCGCGCAACACGGTGCGCGACGGCCAGAAGAGGAGACATTGATGGCGGAGCAACCGGGTTTTGACTTCTTCGGCTTCGGCAGCAAGCTGGGCGATGAAAGCGAAGTGCGCGCCAAATTCTGGCGCACGGCCAAGAAGGCGGCGCGGCAGATACCCTTCATGGAAGAGGTGGTCGCCGCCTATTACTGCGCGCTCGACAAGAAGACGCCTTTGCGTGCCAAGGGCATATTGCTCGCCGCGCTCGGCTATTTCGTACTGCCGGTCGACGTCATCCCCGATTTCGTCCTCGGCCTCGGCTTCACCGACGACATCGCTGTGCTGACCGCAGCGATCACTGCCGTCAGCGCCCATATCACGCCTGCCCACCGCAAGGCCGCCAAGGAAGCGATCGCCGACAAGAGCTGAACCGGCGGCCGTCCCATCAACGAACTTGTTTTCCAGAAATCCTGCGTTCAAACAGGGCGATAGCGGCTTGGCTTCGGGTTCCGCTGTGGCCGTTGAAAAAGTCAAACTCTTGCCGCTTTCGTGGCCTCCAAGTCGCCGCAGGGACATTGCGAAAGCCGTTTTTTCAACAAGCGGCGCGGAAATGGCGGTGGTTTCCATACGTGAATGTCCTTTTCCAAGGGAAATTCACCGTTTGGTAACCCAGATTAAATCAAAATGAAGCGACGGGCAGGACGCCAAGCCGGCCTGCCCCCGCACCATTTGGAATACGGGAAAAGCGATGCGCGGATTGATTGCACTAGTCTCGAGCCTGGTCCTGGTGGCCTCTGCAGCGCCGGCGCTGGCGCAGCAGGCGACCAAGATCGGCCAGCACAACGCCTGGGGCACCTACAGCTATCAGGCGCAGGGCGGCAAGGTCTGCTACGTCCTGACCGTGCCGACCGACAAGCAGCCGCCGACGCTCGACCATGGTGACATGTTCTTCTTCGTCAGCCAGCGGCCGGGCCAGCAGGTGTCCTACGAGCCGCAATTCATCGCCGGCTACACCTTCCAGGAAGGCTCCAAGGCCACCGTCACCATCGACAAGAAGTCGTTCTCGATGTTCACCCGCGGCAAGTCGGCCTGGGTGGAGAACGCCGCCGAAGAGCCGGTGCTGATCGCCGCCATGAAGACCGGCACCGACATGAAGGTGTCGGCCAAGTCCGGCCGCGGCAACACCACAACCTATGTGTTCTCGCTGAAAGGCATCTCGGCCGCGCTGTCGTCGATCGCCAAGTGCAAATAGGCTAACGTAACGCGACCTCCTTCAGCGGATACAGATGCTCATAAGGCGACCGACCTTCCTTGAAGCAACATGCCAAATCGCTTTAGCTGGCTTGGCATTTCTTCTCCTACTCGACTTTATCGATGCAGCAAGCGTTCGCTGCGATATTACGCCAGCGTCGTCTTGGTGCAGCGTCTGGGGCGTGTCCGAAGGCCCGGTTGGTATGGCTTGGAACTATCGGAGCCAGACCGTCTACTTGCGATCCGACATTGCTCGGATGGCCATCTTGGCCATAGCGATACTCACACCATTCGTTACAACGAGGCCCGCTTGGGGAATGGGGCTGTTGGCCGGTGTCGGCATCTTGGGTTCGGTTGCACTAGAATTTCTTGGTCCGACGCTTCTGTGATTTCAAACTGAGACACTACCGAAAAGTCGCCCCGCATGACTCTCACTCCAACCTGTGCTATGCGCCGCGCTTCTTTGGCACGATGGATGAAATCGGCCGCAATTCGCTTATATTGGCGCTGATATGACCCTTTCCTTCGATCTCACCACTGAAGGCGCACGCGATGCGTTGCGCGCCCGTGCCACATCGGCCGAGAAGCCGTCGCTGATCGGCCTGACCCGGGCCGAGCTCGGCGAAGCCCTCATCGGCGCCGGCATCGTGCCCGAGCGCCAGGCAAAAATGCGCGCCCAGCAGCTGTGGCACTGGATGTATGTGCGCGGCGTGTCCGACTTCGCCGGCATGTTCAACATCTCCAAGGATCTGCGCGCCGAGCTCGACAAGCATTTCACCGTCGCCCGGCCCGAGATCGTCGAGGAACAGATTTCCTCCGACGGCACGCGCAAATGGCTGTTTCGCTTTCCGCCGCGCGGCGCCGGCCGTCCGGTCGAGATCGAGACCGTCTACATCCCCGAGGAAGGCCGCGGCACGCTGTGCATCTCCTCGCAGGTAGGCTGCACGCTGACTTGCTCGTTCTGCCACACCGGCACGCAGAAGCTGGTGCGCAACCTGACTGCCGAGGAAATCCTGGCGCAATTGCTCACCGCCCGCGACCGGCTCGGCGATTTCCCTGACCGCGACACGCCCGACGGCGCCATCGTGCCGGCCGAGGGCCGCAAAGTCTCCAACATCGTCATGATGGGCATGGGCGAGCCGCTCTACAATTTCGAGGCGGTGAAGAAGGCGCTGCTGATCGCCTCCGACGGCGACGGGCTTTCCCTGTCCAAGCGTCGCATCACGCTCTCGACGTCCGGCGTGGTGCCCGAGATCTTCCGCACAGGCGAGGAGATCGGCGTCATGCTGGCGATCTCGCTGCACGCCACCAATGACGATCTGCGCGACCTCCTGGTGCCGATCAACAAGAAGTATCCGCTGAAGGAACTGATCGCGGCGTGCCGCGCCTATCCGGGCCTGTCCAACGCCAAGCGCATCACCTTCGAATATGTGATGCTGAAGGATGTCAACGATTCCATCGAGGACGCCAAGGGGCTGATCAAACTGCTCAAGGGCATTCCGGCCAAGATCAACCTGATCCCGTTCAACCCGTGGCCGGGCACCAACTACCAGTGCTCGGACTGGGAGACGATCGAGAAGTTTGCCGACTATATAAACAATGCCGGCTATGCTTCGCCGATCCGCACCCCGCGCGGCCGCGACATCCTCGCCGCCTGCGGCCAGCTCAAGTCGGACTCCGAACGCATGCGCAAGGCCGACCGACTGGCACTGGAAGCCATGATGATTGCGGGACACGGCGAGGCGTGAGCCGCGTCATCGCCTATCTCGTCCGCTTCGCCGTCATCCTGTTCGGCTATATCGTCGCCTCGCTGGCGGCGAGCGCCTTTCTCAACGTCCTGTTCCTGGCCTCGCTCGGCTACGCGCCGGAACATGCCCACCCGACGGCGACCGCATCGCTGTATTTTTCGATCCCCTTCGTGGCGCTGTTCATCGCTTATTTCGCCTTCATGCCGGCGGCCATCGTCATCTTGATCTCGGAGATACTCAGCCGCAGAGACTGGCTGTTCTATGCCCTTGCGGGCGGCATCGTGGCCGCGGTGTTCCTCGGCTTCGTCCACCAGAATGCCGACATCAATTTCGACGTCACCGATCCGCGCGCCATCGCCGCCGTGATCGGCTGCGGCATGGTCGGCGGCATCTTCTACTGGCTAAGCGCCGGCCGCTGGGCCGGAAGCTGGTGGCAGGCCGCTACTTCGCCTGAGCGGTCAGGATCTTGAGCGCGAAGGCCGAAAACACCCCGGCAAAGAGATAGTCGACCACCCGCGTGACGCGCGGGCTGGCCTTCATCGCCGCCGAGAACTTTTCCGCGGCAAACACCATCGGCGCCGTCACCGGGATCGACAGCACGATGAACATGACGCCGAGGAAGAACAGTTTTCCCGGTGCGTTCGGGTCATGTGCCGAGACGAACTGCGGCAGAAACGTCATGAAAAACAGGATGATCTTCGGGTTGAGCAGATTGACGCCAAGTCCGGCGACCCAACTGCGGAACAGCGAAATCTCAGGGCCGCTCTTCTTCTGCGGCGAGAATGCCGAGCCCTTGGTGAGCGCCTGCCAGGCCAGGAAGACGAGATAGGCGGCGCCGAAGATCTTCAGCACGAGGAAGGCCATTGGCGAGGCGACGATCAGCGCCGAGATGCCGACCGCCACCAAAGTGGTGTGGATCAGCGTGCCGCACAGCGCCCCGGCCAGCGAGGCCAAGCCGGTAGCGCGGCCCTGGCTCAGCGTGCGTGAGACGAACAGCGTCATGTCTGGCCCCGGCGTTATCGCCAGGATCATGGTGGCGACGGCGAACTGGATCAGCGTCGTGGTGTCGGGAATGAAAGACATTGGCGGCCCCTGGCAGAGCGTCGGACCCAAAAGTGGAAGCCGGTTTTGGGAGAATCCGATGCTTAAACAAAAGGAAGCGCAGCCTATAGCGCAGGCGCTTGGCCCGTTCCAGCCGCTGACGACCGCAGCATCTGGTCCAGCCTTGATCGGCGTTCGTCCCTTGCGCTGGCCGGAAAGCCCGTGATACCTCGCCCGCGAAGAACCCTTGTCGCGGAACCGCCAACAATGTCGAAGACCAAAGACGTCAAGAAGGTCGTGCTCGCCTATTCCGGCGGCCTCGACACCTCCATCATCCTGAAATGGCTGCAGACCGAACTCGGCGCCGAAGTCGTCACCTTCACCGCCGATCTCGGCCAGGGCGGCGAGCTGGAACCGGCGCGCAAGAAGGCCGAGATGATGGGCATCAAGGATATCCGTGTCGTCGACGTGCGCGAGGAGTTCGTCTCAGACTTCGTCTTCCCGATGTTTCGCGCCAACGCCGTCTATGAAGGCACCTACCTGCTCGGCACCTCGATCGCCCGTCCGCTGATCTCGAAACACCTGGTCGAGATCGCCAGGGAGACCGGCGCCGATGCGATTGCCCACGGCGCCACCGGCAAGGGCAATGACCAGGTCCGTTTCGAGCTTTCGGCCTATGCGCTGAACCCCGACATCAAGGTCATCGCGCCGTGGCGCGATTGGTCGTTCAAGTCGCGCACCGACCTGATCAACTTCGCCGAGCAGCACCAGATCCCGGTGGCGAAGGACAAAAGAGGCGAGGCGCCCTTCTCGGTCGACGCCAACCTCTTGCACTCCTCTTCCGAGGGCAAGGTGCTGGAAGACCCGTGGAGCGAACCGCCGGAATTCGTCCACCAGCGCACCGTCTCGCCGATGGATGCGCCCGACAAGGTCACCGAGATCGAAATCGAATTTTTGAAGGGCGATCCGATTGCGCTCAACGGCAAGAAGCTGTCGCCGGCCGAGATGCTGACGGCCCTTAACGATCTCGGTCGCGACAACGGCATTGGCCGGCTCGACCTGGTCGAGAACCGCTTCGTCGGCATGAAGTCGCGCGGCGTCTACGAAACACCCGGCGGCACGATCCTGATCGTGGCCCACCGCGCGATCGAGTCGATCACGCTCGACAGGGGTGCAGGCCACCTCAAGGACGAGTTCATGCCCCGCTATGCCGAGCTGATTTACAACGGCTTCTGGTTCTCGCCCGAGCGGCTGATGCTGCAGGCTATGATCGACAAGAGCCAGGAAGATGTGGAAGGCACGGTGCGCCTGAAGCTCTACAAGGGCAATGTCATGGTCACCGGCCGCAAGTCGAAGAAGACGCTCTATTCCGACGCATTGGTCACCTTCGAGGACGACCGCGGCGCCTACGACCAGAAGGACGCCGCCGGTTTCATCCGCCTCAACGCGCTGCGGCTGAGGACACTTGCAGCACGCAACCGCAAGGGTTGAGCCCAACTACTATTACAGGCACAGACCGGCGGAGACGCCGGGTTTTTATTTGGCATCTCTAATATAAGAAAGTCAAACCAGCCAGGCGACTCCTGTTGACCTTCTAAAAGCTTCATCTAAATTCCCTCGCGGGACGGAGGGGTTCTGATCGTGAAAAACGCCATTTTTCTCTTGCTTGCGGCGGCCGTCGTCTTCACCGGATGCCAGTCCTCGCAGGCAGCCGCGAAACGCGAGCAGAATCCAGACGGTGCATCTCCGCTGTCCATTTATGGAGCATCACGTTCAAGCACGAAATCGCCTCTTTCATGGGCGTTTCACAAGAGCGCATGCCGGCCCTGTTCTGCCAGCGCCTTGGCGAAGGGATACGCAGCGGGCGAATCAGCTACTCCGACTTGAACCGGCTGCAGCTCGACCAATCGACCGAAATCTGGCTGGTCATCAAGGGTAAGTCAAAAGCGGCTGCTATGGCCACGCCGCCGCCGCCGAACCCCAACTTCCGCAGCTGCAAAGGTATTACCGGCACCTTCCAGCTTCCCGCTTCCCAGAAATGCCCGTTGAGCGGCTACGCGCAGGCCGACCAACCGACCAAAATCGAGATGAAGGGCAGGCCAAAGGCGGATCTCTACGGCGGCTCCTTCGAGGTTCCCGCTTCCGAGAAATGCCCCTTGGGCGGCGGCTATAATTGAGAGAGATATTCCTGAGCGCCGGGCCAGTTTCGAAATCGGTTTCCTCTCCGGCTTGGCTCGACCGTCGAGTTACATCCCGCAAGACGCTTGCCGGCTGCTCCTACACGTTGGACGTAAAATAGAAGCCCGGCGCATGGCCGGGCCTCTCCATCGAATAGAGATTTCTATCAGTTGCCGTCGATTGCATCGGCGATCTGGGCGATGGCCTGCTGGTAGACGCTGGCGGAATTCCAGCCGGCAATTGCGCCTATATTCGCGCTCGCGCTCGCGCCCGCCCGCCAGCCATGAGCCTTGAGGAAGTTGGCGGTGGACGCCAGCGCGGTTGCCTTGTCGCGCAGATTTCCGTTGCCGACGCCGTACTTCAGGACGTTTCCGGGCAGGAATTGGGTATGGCCGATCTCGCCATGCGCGGCGCCGACCGACGAGGCGCTCAGCGCGCCGCGATCGACCAGCTTCAGCGCCGCAATGGCGTGCGGGTAGAAGAACCCCGGACGGCGGCAATCATAGGCCAGCGTCAGGATGGCGGAGACCGTGTTCTGGTTGCCCAGGGAGGCACCGAAGCCCGTCTCCATGCCCCAGATGGCGAGCAGCACGCCCGGCGAAACGCCGTAATTGCTCTCGATCCTCTCGAACATTGCCGCGTTCGACTTCTTCAGCGCACGGCCCTTGGAAATGATCGCAGCCCCGCCACGGCGCTTCATGAAAGCATCCACCGAGCCGCTGAACGCCTTGTGGATGGCGCGGTCGACGGAGATCGTCTTGGTCGCGTAGCTGGCGCCGGCCAGAGCGGCCAGGCCCTTGGGGCCAACACCTTCGGCCTTGGCCTCTGCAGCGAACTCAGGCTTCCACGCCTCGAAACCGGCGCCGGTCTTGCCGCAACTGGCCGCCGCCTGCGCGCCCGTCGCCAGCGCAAGCACCGCCACCACCGTGGCCGCAAAAATCTTTCCCTTGGCAAACAATGCCATGCTTCTCTCCTGATTGCCTGAATCACGTCCCGGTTGTGAACTTGCCAGTGAAACGCGCCATTGTCACCGTAGCCTCGGCGCCACGCTGGCCAATGCAGCGGAATTTGCCTACGATCAAGTGCTTATTGTGGCGGGGAAACCATGGAAGACGTTGATGTCGTCATCATCGGCGCCGGCTCAGCTGGCTTAGCTGCCGCCAGGACCATTCGTGCCGCAGGCCTTTCCTTCAAGCTGCTCGAAGCCATGGGCCGCATCGGCGGCCGCGCCTGGACCAGCGACCAGCATTTCGGCATCCCGTTCGACATCGGCTGCGCCTGGCTGCACGCCGCCGACCGCAATCCCTATTTTCCCGAAGCGCAGGCTGCCGGCTGGACGCTGCATCACCATGACATGAATGTCGACCATCTCTATTACCGCCAGCGCAAGGCGAGCGAGCAGGAGGAGGCTGAGATGAAGGCCGCCGATGCGCGGCTGTTCGAGCTGCTGGCCACGCATCAGGTCGAAGAGGGCGACGACGACCGGCTGTCGACGCTTCTGGCCAAGGGCCAGGCGCCGCGCGCCGCCGCCACGTTCGCCGGACCGATGGATTTCGGCGCCGACGAGGACGAGATCTCGATCCGCGACTTCCAGGCCGCCGCCGATCTCGACCCGAACTATTTCAGCAAAGAAGGCTTCGGCGCGCTGGTCGCCCGCTTCGGCGCCGACCTGCCGGTCGAACTGTCAACGCCGGTGCGCAAGATCCTGTGGGATGTGCCGGGCGTCGCCTGCGTCACCGATCGCGGCACCGTGCGCGCCAAGGCGGTGATCGTCACCGCCTCGCCGGCCGTGCTCGCCTTTGAGGAGATCGAGTTCTCGCCTGCACTTCCCGACGCGCATTTTGGCGCCTTCTTCGACCTGCCTATGGGCATGCTGACGAAGCTGCCGGTGGAGATCCGCGGCACCAGGCTCGGCCTGGAGCCATTCGACGATCTGTTGATCGAACGCATGGCCCGGCACGACATCTATTTCCTGTGCTTCCCCTTCGACCTCGACCTGATGGTCGGTTTCGTCGGCGGCGACTTCGCCTGGGAAATGTCGGCGGCGGGCGAGGCGGCCGGCATCGACTTCGTCGTCGACCGGCTGTGCGGCATTTTCGGCAGCGACACCAGAAAGCATGTGGCGCGCGCCATGATGACCAACTGGGGTGGCGAGCGCTTTGTGCGCGGCGCCTATGCCGCGGCCCGTCCCGGACGCTCGGAGGCCCGCGCGACGCTGATGCAGCCGGTGGCGGACAAGATATTCTTCGCCGGCGAGCATCTGGCCGGACCGCTGATCCAGACCTGCGGCGGCGCGCGCCTGTCGGGCGAGAACGTGGCGCGGCAGGTCGCCGCACGGTTGGCCGTGAAATAGCGTCGGAAAAGCGGAACGCCCGCCGGTCACTGGCGTTTTGGGCCGCGCGCCGCGCGTACCATATAACTGCCGTGACGATTTGAGGCCGAGATGAAACTGTTCGACTGTCCGCATTGCGGCCACCGGCTCTATTTCGAGAACGCGCAGTGCCTGAGCTGCTCGAACCTCGTGCTCTACGACCCCGAGCATGCGCGCTTCGCCCTGTCTGATATCGACGGCATCTTCCACTGCACCAACGCCGATGAATGCGCCTGCAACTGGATGGCCGAGCCGGACCACCCCTTCTGCCGCGCCTGCGCGCTGAATCAGCTGATCCCCGACCTCTCCGTCGACGGCAACCGCCGCCGCTGGATCCGCGTCGAGGCGGCCAAGAAGCGCGCCATCTATTCGCTGCTCGCCTTCGGCCTGCCGGTGGCGCCCAAGCAGAACCCCGGCGACGAGATCGGCCTTGCCTTCGACTTCCTGGCCGACCCGATCGGCGGTGGCCCCGGCGGCGAACGCATCCTGACCGGTCATGACAACGGCCTGATCACGCTCAATGTCGCCGAGGCGGACTCGGCCGAACGCGAGCGACGGCGCGTTGAGATGGGCGAGAACTACCGCACACTGCTCGGCCATTTCCGCCACGAGCTCGGCCACTATTATTGGGACCGGCTGATCCGCGACGACCCGCAACGGCTTGACGCCTTCCGGGCGCTGTTCGGCGACGAGCGCGCCGATTACGAACAGGCGCTGCAGACCTACTACGCCAATGGTGCGGCGCCCGACTGGCAGCAGAACCACATCTCTGCCTATGCGACATCGCATCCGTGGGAGGACTGGGCGGAGACCTGGGCGCACCATCTGCACATCACCGACACGCTCGAGATGGTGCACGCGTTGAACTTTCCGCTCGGCCAGCTGGAGACGATGGAGGCCAATGTGTTGCCGCAGGGCGACACCGGTGGCCGCCTGCAGCCCGCCCCAGCCGAGCCTCACGCCGTGCCCGAGCCGTTCGAAAAGATCCTCGCCCGCTGGCTGGTGCTGTCGGAAGCCTCCAACTCGATCAACCGCTGCATGGGCCTGCCCGACCTCTATCCCTTCGTCATTTCGGACGTGACGGCGCAGAAACTCGCCTTCGTACATGAGCTTCTGACGGGTTTGCCGAAAGAAACCGGAATAAATCGTGAGCCGGCACAGGCATTTTAGCCGGAACGCATAAGGCCCGGTTTCGTTTCGGCTCGCGAGGGACCAACGAAAACGGAGCGAAATCATGAGACGCATACTGTTTCCGGCCGTCGCCGGGGCGCTTGTCGCCATGTCGGGTGCGGCACTCGCCGATACTGCCGTCTCGGCCGTCACCGATCTTAACGTGCGTGCCGGCCCCGGCCCGCAATATCCGGTGATCGGCGTGCTTGCCGCCGGCCAGTCGGCGACGCTCAATGGCTGCATCGAAAACAGCAAATGGTGCACCATCGCCGAAGCCGGCGGCCAGGGCTGGGTCTATTCCGACTACGTGACGGCCGATTTCGGCGGCAGCCGGGTCGTGCTGACGCGCCGCCCTGCCGACGCCGCCATCACCGTCGTTGCACCGCCGCAGGATGATTATCCCGACACCTATACCGGCGCGATCCTTTCCGACGACGGCCCCATCGACGCCATCGACAGGCCGCCGGCGGAAGTCGGCACCTATGTCAGCACGCACCGGCTCGACCCGGTCTATCTCGACGGCGAGGTGGTGACAGGCGCGACCTTGCCTGACACCGTCGAACTGCGCGAAATCCCCGATTACCGCTACCGCTATGTCTATGTGAACGGCCAGCCTGCGCTGGTCGACCCGCAGACTCGGCGCATCATGTATGTTGTGCGCTGATTGAGCCCCCGAAGGCGGTCCCCATCCGGCGGCCGCCTTCTCCCCGGTGTCGGCCTGGTCAGGCCGCTTGGAGCTGCTCTGTCGATCTCGGCCTTCCTGGCCTTGCTCTCGACGGCGAGGTCCTAGCTCGCCTGCATGTTCATCCAGAACCGCCGTCGCGGAACGATTATTCCGCACTGCAGCGAACGTTGCGCCGGCTTCGGGCCGGCCCCTAATCGATTGAAGCAATCGCCAGCCTTTTTGTCAGACTAAATGACGTTTCCAAAACGATTTTCTGGCTTTGACGCGGTGCAAAAAGAGCATTAGAAACCGGCTGTCTGAAGTCACACATGAAGGCGGCAAACGCCGCATTCCATTGCGGCTCCGGACTTCGAACTGGGGCAGCCATGAGCAAATCACCAGCCACCCGAACCGCCAGACGTGAACGGCCGCTCTCGCCGCATCTGACGATCTATCGCCCGCCGATCACCATGACGATGTCGATCGTCCATCGCATCACCGGCGGCGCGCTGTATTTCGGCACGCTCCTGGTCGCGGCCTGGCTGATGGCGGCGGCGGGTTCGCAAGCGACTTTCGATTGGGTCAATTGGGCCTTCGGCACCTGGCTCGGCCGCCTCATCCTGTTCGGCTACACCTGGGCGCTGATGCACCATATGCTGGGCGGCGTGCGCCACCTCGTCTGGGACACCGGCGCCGGGCTCGAGAAACACACGGCATCGAAGATCGCCTGGGCGACGCTCGCCGGCTCGGTTGCGCTCACGCTGCTGATCTGGGTCGCCGGCTATATGGCGCGGGGATCCCTGTGATGAGCGGCAGCAACAACGACATGCGCACGCCGCTGGCGAAAGTCCGTGGTCTCGGCTCGTCCCACGAGGGGACACAGCATTTCTGGCGCCAGCGGCTGACGGCGCTCGCCAACATTCCACTGACACTGTTCTTCGTCGGCTTCCTCATCGCACTCAACGGCGCCGGCTATACCGAGGTGCGGGCAGCGCTCGCCAATCCGTTCGTGGCGCTGGTTATGATCCTTTTCCTGATTTCCGGGCTTTACCATATGCGGCTCGGCATGCAGGTGATCATCGAGGACTATGTGATCAGCGAAGGCCTGAAGCTGCTGACGATCGCGCTCAGCACATTTTTCACCATAGCGGTCGGCGTCGCCTCGATCTTCGCCCTGCTCAAGCTCGCATTCGGAGGCTGAGTTGGCCAAGGACGCAAAATCAGCCAACCCGGCTTACACCTATGTCGACCACAAATTCGATGTCGTGATCGTCGGCGCCGGCGGCGCCGGCTTGCGCGCCACGCTCGGCATGGCCGAGCAAGGCCTGCGCACCGCCTGCATCACCAAGGTGTTCCCGACCCGCTCGCACACGGTGGCGGCGCAAGGCGGCATTGCCGCCTCGCTGTCCAATATGGGTCCGGATTCCTGGCAGTGGCACATGTATGACACCGTCAAGGGATCGGACTGGCTGGGCGATGTCGACGCCATGGAATATATGGTGCGCGAAGCACCGGCCGCAGTCTACGAACTTGAGCACTATGGCGTGCCGTTCTCGCGCACCGAAGAGGGCAAGATCTACCAGCGGCCGTTCGGCGGCCACATGATGAACTATGGCGATGGCCCGCCGGTGCAGCGCACCTGCGCGGCAGCCGACCGTACCGGGCATGCCATCCTGCACACGCTCTACGGCCAGTCGCTGAAGAACAATGCGCAGTTCTTCATCGAGTATTTCGCGCTCGACCTGATCATGGAGCCGGATGGCACCTGCACCGGCGTCGTCGCCTGGAACCTCGACGACGGCACCATTCACCGCTTCTCGGCCAAGATGGTGGTGCTGGCGACCGGCGGCTACGGACGCGCCTATTTTTCCGCGACCTCGGCGCACACCTGCACTGGCGATGGTGGCGGTATGGCCGCACGCGCGGGCTTCCCGCTGCAGGACATGGAATTCGTGCAGTTCCACCCGACCGGCATCTACGGCGCCGGCTGCCTGATCACCGAAGGCGCGCGCGGCGAGGGCGGCTATCTCGTCAATTCCGAGGGCGAGCGCTTCATGGAGCGCTACGCGCCGTCGGCCAAGGACCTTGCCTCGCGCGACGTCGTCTCGCGCTGCATGACGCTGGAGATCCGCGAAGGCCGCGGCGTCGGCAAGAAGAAGGATCATATCTTCCTGCATCTCGACCATCTCGATCCGGCGGTGCTGCATGAGCGGCTGCCCGGCATTTCGGAATCGGCCAAGATCTTTGCCGGCGTCGACCTGACCAAGGAGCCGATCCCGGTGCTGCCGACGGTGCACTACAATATGGGCGGCGTGCCGACCAATTACTGGGGCGAGGTGCTCAACCCGACGGCCGAGAATCCCGACCAGGTGTCGCCTGGGCTGATGGCGGTGGGCGAGGCCGGCTGCGCCTCCGTGCATGGCGCCAACCGGCTGGGTTCGAACTCGCTGATCGATCTGGTGGTGTTCGGCCGCGCCGCGGCGATCCGCGCCGGCCAGGTCATCGACCGCAACTCGGCGATCCCCGCGCCCAACGAAGCCTCGGTCGAAAGGATCATGGACCGCTTCGACCGGCTGCGTCATGCCAACGGCTCGACGCCGACGGCCGTGCTGCGCGAAAAGATGCAAAAGGCGATGCAGGAAGATGCCGCCGTGTTCCGCACCCAGGAATCGCTGGAGAACGGCTGCAAGCGCATTTCGGAGATCTGGACCGAGCTCAAGGACATCAAGGTCTTCGACCGTTCGATGATCTGGAACTCGGACCTGGTCGAGACGCTGGAGCTGGAAAACCTGATGGCCAATGCCATCACCACGGTCTACGGCGCCGAAGCCCGCAAGGAGAGCCGTGGCGCGCATGCGCGAGAGGATTTCTCGGCCCGCGACGACAAGGTCTGGCGCAAGCACACGCTGGCGCGGCTCAATGAGGACGGCAAGGTAAGCCTAAGCTACCGCCCCGTGCACACCGAGCCGCTGCAGGCGGAAAAGGACGGCGGCATCAGTCTCGCCAAGATCGCGCCCAAGGCCAGGGTGTACTGACCATGGCGCTGGCGGCCTCGGGATATTCGAGCACGCCGCTTCAGGCCAAGCTTGGCCTGAAGGACGGGATGGTCGCGGCGTTCATCGCGCTGCCCGACGATCTCAGCGATCTCACGGAGGCCGCCGATTTCGCCCTGGTCGACCGGCTGGGCGACTGGTCGGCGATTTCGGGAACGTCCCTGAAATACGATGCCGTCCACGCCTTCACCCGGCAGCGCACCGAGATCGAGGATCGTCTCGGCGATGTCGAAGCGGCGATCAAGCGCGATGGCATGGTCTGGGTGTCCTGGCCGAAAAAGGCATCGAAAGTGCCGACCGATGTCACCGAAAGCGTCGTTCGCGCTGAAGCGCTGAAGCGCGACCTGGTCGACGTCAAGGTCGCTGCCGTCAACGAAATCTGGTCCGGGCTGAAGCTCGTCATCCGAAAGGACCTGCGGTAATGGTCGAACTCACGCTTCCCAAGAACTCGAAGGTGCAGCCGGGCAAGACCTGGCGGAAGCCGGAGGGCGCCACCAACCTGCGGGAATATCGGATCTACCGCTGGTCGCCTGACGATGACGAGAACCCGCGCATCGACACCTATTTCGTCGACATGGACGATTGCGGACCGATGGTGCTCGACGCGCTGCTCTACATCAAGAACAAGATCGACCCGACGCTGGCCTTGCGCCGCTCCTGCCGCGAAGGCATTTGCGGCTCCTGCGCCATGAACATAGACGGCTCCAACACGCTGGCCTGCACCAAGGGCTGCGACGACATTTCCGGCGCCGTCAAAGTCTATCCGCTGCCGCATATGCAGGTGGTCAAGGATCTGGTGCCCGACCTCACCAATTTCTACGCCCAGCATGCTTCTATCCAACCTTGGCTGCAGACGGTTTCGCCGATGCCGGCCAAGGAGTGGCTGCAGAGCCATGAGGACCGCGAGAAGCTCGACGGGCTCTACGAATGTATCCTGTGCGCCTGCTGCTCGACCTCGTGCCCGAGCTACTGGTGGAATGGCGACCGCTATCTCGGCCCGGCAACGTTGC
The DNA here is from genome assembly GCF_016836705.1 of Mesorhizobium caraganae. Taxonomy (GTDB): domain Bacteria; phylum Pseudomonadota; class Alphaproteobacteria; order Rhizobiales; family Rhizobiaceae; genus Mesorhizobium; species Mesorhizobium caraganae. The sequence goes on from NZ_JAFCGY010000019.1 coordinate 21,271, forward strand.
TGCAGGCCTATCGCTGGCTGATCGATTCCCGCGACGAAGCCAAGGGCGAGCGGCTCGACAATCTGGAAGACCCGTTCCGGCTCTATCGCTGCCACACCATTATGAACTGCGCGCAGACCTGTCCGAAGGGGTTGAACCCGGCCAAGGCGATTGCCGAAATCAAGAAGATGATGGTGGAGAGAAGGGTTTAGGCCCGGCGAGGCCGCTCGCGGCGATCTCGAACGCAGCGATCCTTCGCGCCCCTCTGTCCTGCCGGACATCTCTCCCACAGGTGGGGAGGTTGGCTGTCATCCCGTCGTTCGCCAATCTCCAAGGTTGAAGGATGGCGCGCTGTCGGCGAAGCTGGCGATTTCCCCCCATGTAGGGGAGATGTCCGGCAGGACAGAGGGGCTGTCCCGCCAGCCTCAGAAAGGATTGCAACCCAATGAGCGAAGACCTTCCCATCCTTAATCCCGTCGAAGCTCGCGTGCTCGGCTGCCTGATCGAAAAGAAGGAGCTGACGCCTGACGTCTATCCGCTGACGCTGAATGCGGCACTTGCCGCAGCCAATCAGAAGACGGCGCGCGAGCCTGTCATGGCGCTGGAGCAGACGGAGGTGCACCGCGGGCTAAAGCTGCTCGAGCAGAAGGGGCTGGTGCGGCAGATGTTCGGTTCGCGCGTCGAGCGCTATGAGCATCAGATGGCGCAGCGCTTCTCGCTGACCACACCGCAGACCGCCTTGCTCGGGCTGCTGCTGTTGCGTGGACCGCAGACGGCGCATGAGCTCCTGGCGCGAGCTGAGCGCATGGCGCGTTTTTCTTCAATCGAGAATCTGCGCGCCGAACTCGACATGCTGATCGGTCGCCGGCCGCCGCTGATCCAGGAAATCCCACGCGGTCCGGGCCAGCGCGAGGACCGCTACGTGCATCTGCTCGCTGGAGCGGTGGACGTCGCAGCATTGTCGGTACAGCGCAGCGCGCAAGCCATGCCTGCTTCCGACCTGGAAGAGCGCGTGAGGGTGCTGGAAGAAGATGTTGCCGCGCTGCGCGCCCGGCTCGAAGCGCTGGGCGGGTAAGATTTCCGAAGTTAGCGCTGCCCCTCATCGCCCTGCCGAGCACTTCTCCCCGTATAGTGACGGGGAGAAGGAGGCCGGCCGCAACCGCGATTCTTGCAACGTTGGCGGTTGGCGAAACCGTCGATAACAGCATCCCTCGCCCCGTTTACGGGGAGAGGATGGCGGCAGCCAGGTGAGGGGCGGCGCTGACGGCGAAAGTACGGTGCAGACCCTGCCGGCCCTTCACCCCAATTTCGCGTCGAGTGACACCTTGATGGCGCCGAGCGCCTTCGACACCGGGCACTCTGCCTTGGCCTTCTCGGCCAATTCCTTGAACTTTGCGGCATCGATGCCGGGCACCTTGCCGACCAAAGTGATGGCGCTGCCGGTGATGCCGGTGCCAGGCACCAGGGTCACCACCGCCTTAGCGTCGAGTTCGGTGGCCGGCGTGCCGTTCTCGGCCAGGAAATGCGATAGCTGCATGGCGTAGCAGCCGGCGTGCGCGGCGGCGATCAACTCTTCGGGATTGGTGCCGGATTTGCCGCTCTCGTCCTCGAAACGTGCCTTGAACGAATAGGGCGTGCCCTTTAAGGCGCCGCTCTGCGTGTCGAGCGTGCCGTTGCCCTCTTTCAGATTGCCTTTCCAGACGGCGTTTGCGGTACGGTCCATAAAATCCTCCTTGATTGCAGCGATAGCGCCGGCCTGGCGGCGTTCCCTTCAACTATAGCGCGGCGGCAGGGGAAGACCACCGCGCTGTTTTGGCGTGACTGCGGCGCCGCCGAGCCCTGCCGAATCTTTTTGAAAAAATCTGCGTGCAAAAATGTCGACTTGCATCTGCGCCGACCGTCCTGCGGGCGGCCACGGATTCTCGTGGCGGATGGAGGTACCCATGAACAATCTGTTTTCTGCCCATTGGAATGGCCCCGGAGGAAGGCCGCAAGACATCGATTGCTCGCGACCTTCCGGCTTCGGCCGGCTGCTTTTGGCGATCGCCATCGTCGGTCTTGCGGTCTGCGTGCTCGATCACGTCTCCGCCGGCAAGGCTGCAACCGGCACGCTGATCGCCTATGGTCCGTCCGAGCAAGGGAGCTCGAAATGAAATATGTCTGTCTGGTCTACGGCGAGGAAAAAGACCTCCATGCCATGACGCCACAGCGTCTGGCCAAGCTCGACGCCGATTCGATGGCCTATGATCGGTCATTGGATCAGCAAGGCAAGCTGATCATCGCGCAGGCACTGCAGTCGGTGAAGACGTCGAAGACGGTCCGGCGGCGCCAGGGCAAGCGGCTGATCACCGACGGCCCCTTCGCCGAAACCAAGGAGCAATTGCTTGGGTTCGTCATGATCGAGGCCGATAATCTCGACGCGGCGCTGGAGATCGCCGGCGAGATTCCCCTGGCCGAAATCGGTACCATCGAGGTGCGGGCGATCTACGACGTGCCCGGGTCATAAGAAGGACGGAGCGCTTCGTCGGCCGCGCGTGGGCAGACTCACGCTGGTCGGCGGATCATGTCGGCGGCCTTTTCGGCGATCATCACCACCGGCGAGGCGGTGTTGCCGGAAACGATGCGCGGCATGATCGAGGCGTCGATGACGCGCAGGCTTTCGAGGCCGGTCACGCGCAGGTCCGGGCTGACCACGGCGCGGTCGTCGACGCCCATCCGGCAGGTCCCGACCGGATGGAAGATCGTCGTCGCGATCGAGCCGATCTGGTGCAGCAAATCATCGTCGGACTGGTGCGCGAGACCGGGCAGGATTTCTTCCGGATGGAAGGCTTCAAGCGCCTTGGCGGTCATGATCGAGCGTGCCTGGCGTACCGAGCGCAGCGCGATCTCGCGGTCGCGGACGGTGGACAGATAGTTCAACCGGATTTCCGGCTGCACGGCCAGTTCGCGCGTCGTGGCGTGCACGGAGCCGACGCTGTCGGGCCGCAGATTGCAGACCGACATGGTGATCGCCGGGAACGGGTGCAGCGGGTCGCCCAACCGGTCCGTCGATAGCGGCTGGACGTGGTATTCCAGGTCCGGCGTCGCCATCGACGGATCGGATTTCGAGAACATGCCGAACTGGCTCGGCGCCATCGACATCGGCCCCGAGCGGGCAAAGGCATATTGCAGCGCGATGCGCGCCTTGCCGGTCAGACTGTTGGCAAGGGTGTTGAGGGTCAGCGCCGACGACACTTTGTAGACGGTGCGGATCTGCAGGTGGTCCTGCAGGTTTTCGCCTACATCGGGGCTGGCGTGCACCACGTCGACGCCGAGTGCGGCGAGGCGATCCTGCTGGCCGACGCCGGAAAGCTCGAGCAGTTTCGGCGTGTTGATCGAGCCTGCCGTCAGCAGCACCTCACTTCCGGCCTTTGCCTCGATGGCTTCGCCGCCGGCGAGATAGCAGACGCCGATTGCGCGCTTGCCGTCAAACAGCACCTTCTCGACATGGGCGTTGACAACCAGCCGAAGGTTGGGCCGCCGCAGCACCGGGCGCAGGAACGCCTTGGTCGTGTTCCAGCGCACGCCCTTGCTCTGGTTCACTTCGAAGAAGCCGGAGCCCTCATTGTCGCCGTCGTTGAAGTCCTCGCGCGGCATGATGCCGAATTCCTTCGCGGCTTCCTGCACCGTGTTGAGGATCGGCCAGGACAGGCGTTGCCGCGCCACTTTCCATTCGCCGCCGGCGCCATGCAGCCTGGTCTTGCCGCCATGGTGGTCCTCGGATTTGAGGAAGTAGGGCAGCACGTCGTCCCAACCCCAGCCGACATTGCCCATCTGCCGCCAGCCATCATAGTCGGCCGCCTGGCCGCGCATGTAGATCATGCCGTTGACCGAGGTGCAGCCGCCCAGCACCTTGCCTCGGGGATAGACCAGCGAGCGGCCGTTCAGGCCGGCTTCGGGCGCTGTCTTCATCATCCAGTCGGTGCGCGGATTGCCGATGCAATAGAGATAGCCGACGGGGATATGCACCCAGTGGTAGTTGTCGCTGCCGCCGGCCTCGAGCAAAAGCACGCGTGTCGCCGGGTTTTCGCTCAGGCGGTTGGCCAGCACGCAGCCGGCGGTGCCCGCGCCGACGATGATGTAGTTGAAGTCGCCATCGAGCCGTTGGGTCATTGCGGTGTTCTACTCGGTCCTGCGGCCTGTTCGGCCCAGAACGATCGCAGCGTATCGGCGAGGCCGCAATAGGCGCGATAGCGCCTGTCGTAGTGATTCCGCATCGCTGGGTCCGGACGATAGGCGGCGCTTGACCTGGTCATGGCGTCGACGCCGGCCTCATAGTCGGCGAACAGGCCGGCCGCGATGCCGGCGCCGATGGCCGCGCCGAGCGCGCCGGTCTCGCGCGCCTCGGGTACGGTGATCGGCACGCCAAGCCCGTCGGCGAAGATTTGCGGCCAGTGTTCGCTGCGCGAGCCGCCGCCCGACAGTACAGCCTTGTCGAAGCCGACGCCGGCGTTCTTCAACACGTCGATGTGGCGCCTGTGCTCGAACATCACGCCTTCGAACAGCGCACGCAGCAAATGGCCTTCTTTGTGCCAGCCGGCGAGGCCGTAGAAGCCGGCGCGGAATTCCGCGCCTTGCCCCGAGCCGTAGAGAAACGGATGGAAAATCGGATCGTCCCAGGCCGGCGTTACCGCGCCGACCGCGGCGTTGCAGTGGCCGAACGGATCGTGATGGTGATTGCTGCGCTCGATGAATTCGCGCACATACCATTCGAGATTGGCGGCCGATGTCGCGCTGGATTCGATGTTAACGAAGCGGCCGGGGCCGAAGCGTGCCACCATGAAAACATTCGGATCGACCACCGGTTCGGTGGAGAAAACCTGATTGACCGACCAGGTGCCGGCGATGACAGAGGCTTCGCCGGGGCGCACGACGCCGGCGCCCATGGCGCTGGCGACAACGTCGAAATAGCCCGCAATGACCGGCGTGCCTTCAGCCAGCCCGGTCTCTTCAGCTGCCTTCGCGGTCACCGCACCGGCAATGTCGGCGCTGTCCAACAATCGCGGCAGTTTTGCCTGCGCATCCTCGATGCCGTAGAGCGCGAGCAGCTCGGCATCGTAGACGCCTTCGGGCATGCGGACGAGGCCACAACCGGACATGTCGGAGACATCGCTCACCCGCTCACCCGTCAGGCGAAATGTGATGAAATCCTTGCACAGCATCGCCGTGCCGGTCGCGGCATAGAGGTCCGGTGCGTGCTGTTTGACCCAGGCCAGCAAGGTCGGGGTCTGCGCCGGCCACGGCTTTTGCAGGCAGATGGCGTGCAGTGCCTCGGCGTTGCGCGAAGCCAACGTTGCCGCCGTGCCGGCGGCGCGTGTGTCGAGCGACTGGATGCCGATCAGCGGCGCGCCGGCGCGGTCGATGAGGTAGAGCCCGTTGCCATGGCCGGCGCAGCCGATGGCGGCAATTTCGCGCGCGTCGATGCCGGCCTGCGCAATGCAGGCGCGGATGGCGTCACGCGCATCAGCCCACATGCCGCCGAGGTCGCGCTCGACATAACCGGGTTGCGGCGTGTGCGAGCGGCCGGCGACGGCATGCATGGCGAGCTGCCGACCGGTTTGGTCGAACAGCACCGCCTTGATGATGGTGTTGCCGGCGTCGAGGCCGAGCAGATATGCGGCTTGATCAGCCATTGTTGTAGATGTCCCAGGCCTCTTCGCCGCCGGCGTCGTTGTGGATCATCGCCATCAGCGCATTCACCACCGCCTTCGGGTTGGCATGCTGATAGATGTTGCGGCCATAGACCAGCCCTTTGGCGCCTTGTCTGAGCAGAGCCGACGATTTTGCCAGCACCGTCTTCAGGTCGCCCTTGCCACCGCCACGAACCAGGACCGGCACGCGCGCTGCCTCGACGACGCGGTGGAAATCCTCCGGCCGGTCAGTCGGGTCGGCCTTGATGATGTCGGCGCCCATTTCGGCGGCGAGCCGCACCAGGGTCACGATCTTCTCGGCGTCGCCATCGACCTGGTAGCCACCCCTGATATCGTTGGGCAGCATGACCAGCGGCTCGATCATCAGGGGCATGCCGTAGCGGTGGCAGGCAGCGCGGACCTTGCTGATGTTTTCGACGCATTGGCGCAACAGCTCCGGCTCGTCGGGCAGCATGAACAGGTTGACGACAACGCAGGCCGCGTCCATCTCCAGCGCGCCGATGATCGGCTCATCATGGTTCTGCAGCATCGACCACATCACGCGGTGGCGCTGGGCATTGTAGGGATTGCCCATGTCGATGCGCATGACCAGCGCTGGCTTGTCCTTGTCTGGCCGTGATTGCAGGAGATCGGCCTGGCCGTAAGCGAGCTGTAGCGCGTCGGGGCCAGCCGCGATCAGCGTGTCGATGACCCTGGGCATGTCCTCCAGGCCGACGAGGAAACCGGGCTCATTGCAGACGCCGTGATCGAGCGCCACGTCGAGGCAATTGCCGTTGGTGAACATCCGGTTCATCCGGGCTTTGGCGCTGAGTTTCATTTTATGCTCCTGAGATCGTGCGTTGGTCGAGCTTCTCTTGCGAGACGCCGTGATAGGTGTCGAGTTCGGCGATCAGGTTTTTTATCTCGTCGTCGCGATGCTGGTGGTTCCAGCCGCGCTCGGCGGCCAGAGCATCGGCGATGCGCTCGATCGACACGATCGAGATGTCGCCGGCAATGGCAAGCGAGGTGCGGCGCAGGACAAGGTCCGACAGACAGGTCACGAATTCATGCCGGACGAGGTAGACGATCTCGGCCGCCGTGGTTTCGGTCCGGTCGTCGAGCCTGATATCGTCGGGACGTCCGAGACAGAACAGGATGATGTCGGGCGCGCCGCTGCCATAGCGATCGACGAGATAGGCGGCGCGTTCGCCGCTGATCGCAAACTCACCCGCCAGATCGGCAGCCAGCGACGCCGGGTCGGCGGGGAATCCGAGGCCGCCACCGATCGGCAGGGTCAGCGTGCCGCAAAGGCGTTCGCGGCCAAGCTCGGCCAGCACCTCGTCGGCCGCCTGTTCGGCGAAGGCGCGGAAGGTCGTCCACTTGCCGCCGATCATGCAGAATTGCGGGATGTCGCCGGCGATGCGATGCACGGAATGGCCACGCGAGATCCGGCCGGTGAAGGCATGGTCGCTCTTCGGCAATGGCCGGATGCCGCTATAGGTGAAGACGACATCGTCGGCGTGGACGGGAATGGACGGAAACACCAGCCGCGCCGCCGCCAGTATGTAGTCGGTCTCAGCCGGTTCGCAGCGCACGCGCCCGGCCTCGCTGACGCGGATATCCGTTGAGCCGACCAGCACCTTGCCGAGATAGGGAAACATGATGCAGACCCGGCCATCGGCGTTCTCGAAGAAGATCATATGGCCGCCGAGAGCCTGGTAGAGCGGCTCGTTGTCGAGGATCAGATGCGAGCCCTTGGTGCCTTCGACAAGCGGTGCCGCCAGCTTTTCCGATGCGTCGAGCCGGGCGATCGCCGAATCCAGCCATGCGCCCGTCGCGTTGACGATTGCCTTGGTACTCACGGTGAGGCGTTCTCCACCCGCAGTGTCGGTGAGTTCGAAAGCCGACCCGCCCCGCGCGATATCGGCGCGGTTGAGCGCGAGGCTGTCCGGCGCCAGCCGTGCGGTGTCGCGCAGCAGTTCGATGCCGAGTCGTTCCGGATAGCTGATCCAGGCGTCGTAATAGGTGGCGGAAAAGCGCAGCTTTGGGTCGAGCGCCGGCCATTGCGCGAGTGTCGCCTTGGCGCCGCGAAAAGTGTGGCGCGGCAGTAACCGGCGCTCGCGTGTCGTCCAGTCGTAGAGCGCGAGCCCGGCCTTGATCGCCAGCGCGCCGCGGCTGGAGGGCGTTTCCGACAGCCCGAGAAAGCCCGCCGCGCCATTCATCAGGCCGGAGAAGATAGAGCGGATCGGAATTGTCGTCGGCAGCGGCCGCACCATATGCGGTGCATTGGCCAGCAGCGCGTCGCGTTCTCGCAATGATTCCTGCACCAGGCCGAACTCGCCATTTTCGAGATAGCGCAGGCCGCCATGGATCATGCGCGAGGGAGCCGCGCTGCAGCCGGAGCAGAAATCGTTGCGCTCGACCAGCAGCACCCTGAGCCCCTGCAGCGCCAGTTCGCGGAAAACGCCGATGCCGTTGATGCCGCCGCCAACGACGACCACATCGAACGCGCCGTTGCGGCGGATCTTGTCGAGGATGACGGTTCTCTGATCAGGCATGGCTCTGCCGGGCAAGGTTGGGCCGTTCTGCCGTCCGGTGGACGGCAGCTCAACTGAGTTTCGGTTATGGATGGCGTCAGGCGGCGAGATTGGTCAGATGGCGGCTGGCGGCCTCGCTGATCTGGTTGATCTCCTGTCCTGACAATCTAATGCGGCCGGCTTGCGCGTTTTCCCTGGCCTGCTGCGGGCTGCGCGCGCCGCACAGCGAGAAGGTGATGCCCGGCTGCTGCAGCGTCCAGGCAATGACCACCTGTGCCTCGCTGGCGCCGTGCGCCTCGGCAATCGGCCGGATCGCCTCCATCAGCCCTGCCACCTTGCGGCGGTTGGCCAGCGAGAAGCGCGGATTGTCCTTGCGCTGATCGTCGCCGGTAAAGACGCGGTCCGGACCGATCTTGCCCGAGAGAAGGCCGAGCGCCAGCGAGGAATAGCTGAGCACCGACACGTTATTTGCCGCGCAGAAGGGCAACAGGTCGCGCTCCATGTCGCGCACCACCATGCTGTATTCCTGTTGGACGGCGTCGAGCTGGCCAGCCGCGAGATAGGCCCTCACGTCGGCTACGGTGACATTGCTGGCGCCGATGGAGCGGATCTTGCCCTGGGTCTTGAGCCGGTCGAGCGCTTCCATCGTCTCGGCGACCGGCGTCGTCGGATCCTGCCAGTGGGTGATGTAGTGGTCGATATGGTCGGTGCCGAGGCGGCGCAGGCTCTGCTCGACTTCGTAGACGACAGAGTCGGTGCCAAGATAGCGATGCACCGGCGCCCCGTCATAGTCGAAGAAGTGGTTGCCCTTCTTCGTGTGCCAGACCAGCCCAAGTTTGGTGGCGAGCACGACCTTGTCGCGGCGGCCCTTGATCGCCTTGCCGACGATTTCCTCTGACAGGCCTTGCCCATAGGCCGGGGCGGTATCGATCAGCGAAACACCCTCGTCGATCGAGGCGCGGATGGTGTCGATGGACTGCGCCTCGTCGGTGCCGCCCCACATCCAGCCGCCGATGGCCCAGGTGCCGAGGCCAATCGCGGAGGCGGAGATTCCCGACGCGCCAATGGTGCGCGTCAACATTTCAGGCGACATTGCGTATGCTCCCCGCATTGCTCAGGACTGCGTTGGCCGTCTCTTCGTCGACGACCAGTGATTTCAGATAGGCGCCGCGCAGGGCGGCGCGGATCGGCCAGACTTTTTCGGCGCCGCTGGCCACGCCCATCACCGACCGGCAGCGGCCGAGCTCCGAAGGCGCCAGCGCCACAAGGCGGTCATTGGGTGGGTAGTCGGCCAGCGTACCGTCGTCGCGGATGAGATGCGCAAGGAACTCACCGACCGCACCGCTGGCAGCGAGTTTTTCGCGGTCGGGGTCGAGACCCGGGTGAAGGTCGTAATAGCTCGAACCCGGCGTCTGGATCGATCCGACGCCGACCAGCGCGATCGCGGCCTTGCGCGCCAGGTCGAAGATTTCGCGCACCGAGGCCATCTTCAGCAAAAGGTCACGCTGCTCGCGGCTCTCGGCGAACAGCGGCGCATGTAAGAGCATGCTGGTGCCGCCGAGTCGTTCGGCCAGCCGCGTCGCCAGATGGTTGACGTCGGTATAGTGCTTGCCCTGGACGCCGCCGGTCAGCGGCACGACGGTGACGTCGAAGGCGCGCTCCGGCTGCAGGTTCTCGACCAGGGCGCTGATTGCCTTGCCGCCGGTGATCGAAATGACGTCGCCGTCGCGCAAGGTCTCGAGCAACTGGTTGGCCGCCGCGCGTCCCACCTGCTGCAGCGTGCTGTCGGGACTGCCGGCCACGGTTGGCGTCACGATCGCGCCCGCCAATTGGGCGACTTCGATCAATTGCTTTTCGATATCGACCAAACGCTGGAACGGGCTCTCGACCGCGATCCTCAGCATGCCGAGCTTGCGCCCCTGGGCAATCAGGCGATTGACCTTGGACGCCGACAGATTGAGCGCCGCCGCAATATCGTTCTGCTTCATGCCGTCGACGAAGTGCAGCACCAGCACCGTGTGGATCTGCCGGATCGCCTCGAAATCTTCCCTGCCGTCCGCCATCTCAGCCCCGCCGCTTGTTGAAGTAGTAATCGGCGGTGACCGCCGTCAGCAGAATGGACCCGCGGATGATGTCCTGCCAATAGACGGACACGTCGAGCAGGGCTAGCGAGCTTGAAACGACGGAGAGCAGGATGGTGCCGAGGATGGCGCCGAGAATGGTGCCGGAGCCGCCGGTCAGGCTGGCGCCGCCGATCACCGCCGCGGCAATGACGTTCAGCTCCATGCCGGCGCCGAATGTCGGCTGGGCCGAGCCGAAGCGGGCCATGTAGATGACCCCGGCAAAGCCGCACAGCGTCGAGCAGAGCGTTGTCGTCAGGAACACGACCTTCTTGGTGCGGATGCCGGAATAGGCGGCCGCCTTCTCATTGCTGCCGGTGTAGAAGACTTTGCGGAACATCGTCGTGCGGCGCAGCATGAAGTCGGACAGGACGGTGAAGACGATGAAGATGATGATGACGACCGGAATGCCGCCAATGGCGCCCTGGCCGATGAATTTGAACTCGGGCGGCAGCGTATAGAGCCCGAGCGGCCGGCCGCCGGTGCCGAGCAGGCAGAGCCCGCGCGCAATCACCATCACCGCCAGCGAGACGATGAAGTGGTGCAGCCCCACTCTGGTGACGAAGAACCCCATGAAGGTGCCGATGCCGGCGCAGGCTGCAATCGCTGCCAGTGACGCCAGCCAGGGGTCGACACCGCCGAGGAACAGCAGGCCGGCGATCACCATGGCGAGTGCGGTGACCGAGCCGACCGAAAGGTCGATGCCGCCGGAAATCAGTAGGATGGTCATGCCGACGACGACAATGCCTTCGACCGCGAAGGCCATCGCCATCGCCCGCATATTGTCCCAGGTCAGGAAATAGGGTGAAGCGAACGACATGACGGCAAACAGCACGGCGATGATCAGGATCAGGCCGATCTCGCGCATTCGGATCAAGCCGCCAAGCCTTTCGCCGAGCCCCATCCGGGCGGCTCGCGTCGAGCTGTCCATGCTTTCCCCCACGATGCTCATGCGGCGCTCCGTTCCCGGTCTTCATCGGCAAGCGATGCCAGGACCATGATGTTTTCTTCCGTCATCGCGTCGTCGGTGACCTCGCCGGTGATACGGCCCTCGCGCACGATCAGCACCCGGTCGCAGACGCCGATCAGTTCCGGCAGCTCGGACGAGATGACCACGATGCCGACGCCGTCGCGCGCCAGCTTGCGTAGGATGCGGTGTATTTCGGCCTTGGCGCCGACATCGACGCCGCGCGTCGGCTCATCGAGGAAGATCACCTTGGGATCGACCGACAGCATCTTGGCGATCGCCACCTTCTGCTGGTTGCCGCCCGACAGCGTCGAAACCGGCTGGCCGACATGGCCGCATTTCAGCGACAGCTGCCTGCCGATCGTCTCGGCCCGATGCTTCTCGCGCCGCTCGTTGATGAGGCCGAAGCGGGTGGCGATGCGGTCGACCGCGAGTGCTGAGATGTTGGCGGCGATCGACATGTCGAGGAACAGCCCGTCGCCCTTGCGGTCCTCCGAGAGGTAGACGATCCCTGCGGCGATGCTGTCGCCATAGTGGGTCAGCGACAGCGGCTTGCCGTGCAGGCTGACATCGCCGGTGACCTGACCCTCCAGCCGGCAGATGCCCTTGACGATCTCGCTGCGGCCAGCGCCGATCAGGCCGCCAATGCCGAGGATTTCGCCCTTGCGCAGCTGGAAGCTGATGTCGCGAAAGGTGCGAGCCTCGCAGAGGTTGCTGACCTCGAGCAGGATGTCTTCGGACCTTTCGTCGTCGCGCAGCTTCTCGGGATAGAGGCTGTCGATGACGCGGCCGACCATGGACGCCACCACCTGTTCGGGCGTCGTCGCTGGGATGTCGAGCGTGGTGATGTACTGGCCGTCGCGCAGCACCGTGACGCGGTCGCAATTGTCGAAGATCTCGGCCATGCGATGCGAGATGTAAATGATGCCGATGCCTTCGCCGGCAAGCTGGTGGATGATCTCGAACAGTTTTTGGGCCTCGCGCTCGGTCAGCGCTGCGGTCGGTTCGTCGAAGATGAGGATGCGGCAGTCGAGCGTCAGCGCCTTGGCGATCTCGACCAGCTGCTGCTGGGAAATCGACAGGCTGCGCACCATCGCGGTCGGATCGATGTTGCCGAGCCGCGCCAGGATTGCCGCTGCGCGTTTCTCGAGGTCGCGGTAGTTCATCAGCAGCGCCTCGCTGGCGTTGGTGATCGACATGAAGATGTTTTCGGCCACCGAGACATCGGGGCACAGTGCGATTTCCTGGTGCACGAAGCCGATGCCGAGCTTTTGCGCTGCCAGCGGCGAGGGGATCGACACGGAGCGGCCGTCGATCTGGATGTCGCCGCTGTCCGGCGGCAGGATACCGTCGATGACCTTCATCAGCGTCGACTTGCCGGCGCCGTTCTCGCCGGCGATGGCGTGGATTTCGCCGGCGCGCAGCTCGAAGGAGACATCACGCAACGCCCGGACAAGGCCGAACGATTTGCTGAGGCCGGATATTGTCAGAAGGGCCGGAGTTTCCACTTGTGCGCTCGCCTGGGAAGGGTGAGGCAACCGCGCCGGGCGGCGCGGCTGCTCAATTAGGACGGATCAGCTGGGATCGCGGCCTTGCATGTATTTGTTGAGGTCGAACGAGTCGGCATTCTCCTTGGTGATGACGGCAAAGCCGTTATCGGCGAAGGGGATGCTCATCGGGTTGTGGCCCGACGTCTTGTAGTCGTTGAACGGGTCGATCAGTTCCGGATGCGCCGCCATGAAGGTGGCGACGAAGCCGAGATAGCCCTGCATGCCCTGGTTCGGGCTCAACGCCATGTGGATGTTGCCGGCCTTGATCTGTTCCAGCGTCGCCGGGGTGATGTCGGCGTGCATGATCAGCACTTTGGCCTTGGCTTCGAGAACGGCAGCGACCGCGCCTTCTGCCGAACCGGCTTCCGGAATCCACAGCGCCTTCAGGTTCGGGTTGGCCTGCAGCATCGAGGCAACCGCCTTGTTGGCGACATTGGCGTCCTGGTTGGAGGCCTGGCGTCCCACCAGCTTCATCTTCGGATAGTTCTTGGCGAGGTAGTCGATGAAGGCGGTGACGCGCAGATCGTGGTTGCTCTGGCCGGGGTTCTCCAGCACGCCGTATTCGGCATCGTCGCCGACCTGCTTGACGATCTCCTCGGCGGCAAACTTGGCTTCCGCCAGATTGTCCGAGGTGATGTAGGACACGCGCTTGGACTTCGGCGAGTCGGCGGCGAAGGTGACGACGGTGGTGCCGTTTTCGATGGCGCGGTTGATCGGCTCGATGAACGGATCGGCCTGCATCGGGTGCAGTAGCACGCCGGCCGGCTTCTTGATCAGATCCTGTTCGAAGGAAGCGATCTGCTTGGCGATGTCATAGTCCGGCGTGCCCGAAAACACGGTCTTGCAGCCCATCGCCGCTGCTGCCTGCTTGAAGCCCTGATAGACCGGCACCCAATAAGGATGCGCGGAGACCATGACGTTCATCACATAGGTCTCATCCGGCTTGCACTGAAACTTGCTCTCTGCCGACGCTGCGCCTGGCATCGCCAGGGTCAGCGTCATCACGGCGGCGCTCAATACGCCCGCCAGCCCAATCCTGTTCATTCTCTCCTCCGGGTTCCCCGACGATGAAAGCCTCGTCGCGTCAGCTTTGCAAGAAATTTCATTGTGTGAAATCTCTGGCACGCTTGAATAGGCCGGGATTTTTTGCGTGTCAATAAGCATGCATTAAAAATCATCCGCTGAAATTTCTTGCATGAGGGGTGCTGAGCCGGATAATGGCGTTATCGCAAAAGGGGCATCGTCTGATTGCGGCCGGCGACCTGAAAACAAGATGTTCGGCCCGGTGTCGGTGCTCCAAGGGGAAACCCTCTGTTTTCTTAACCAGCCGCAATTCTTGCGTGTTGAAGCAACGTCGGAGTTCTCTTATCGTCGCCGGGGTTTTGGGGGAATTTCGACATGCCTTTTCTGATTGCTCTTCTCGGCGTGCTGGGAGCGGCGGCGTTCTGGTGGTACCGCATGAAGGCCATGAACGACGCCGCGCGCGAGGTCGCCGATGTCGTCGGGCGCGTCCAGGGCAACATCCGCCGCAAGAAGCTGCGCAAGCAGGCGGCGCTGTCGCCGCTGACGGCGATCGACGACCCGGTCGTGGCGGCGGCAACGCTGATCACTGCCATGGCTGCGGAGCACGGCCCGATCCTGCCGAAGCGCGAAACCATCATCCGCGAAGTGATTTCGCAGATTGCCGAGAACCAGAAGAAGACCGACGAGGCCGTCGTCTACGCCAAGTGGGCCTCGGCCCAGATCGACGACACGACCATCGTCATCGACAAGCTGGCGCCTTTCCTGCGCGAGCGCCTCGATCCGCACGAGCGGGAAGATCTGCTGCAGATGCTGAACCGCGTCGCGCAAGGCGGCGAGCAGAAGTTCAAGGTCACCGACCAGCGCATGCTGCGGCTGCGGCAGAAGCTGGGTTTCGAGGTCAATTGAGGGTGTGCCTGATATTCAGGTCGGTTGCTTGGGGGTTCAATCCACCTGCAATCGTTGGCGCTGCCCCTCACCTGCCTGCCGGCATCCTCTCCCCGTATAGTGACGGGGAGAGGGGTCGCTCTCATCGATGATTTCGCCAATCACCAGCGTTGTAGGAATGGCGCCGAGGCTGCGGACAGCCCTTTCTCCCGTCACTATACGGGGAGAAATGCCCGGCAGGGCAATGAGGAGCGGCGCTGACTTTCGACAACTTGTCACTCAAACGCTGCCGACTAAATCGCCTCACCCTTGAGCAGCTTTGGCGTGTCGCCCGACAGCCCCGACGCCTGGCGGATGAAGAACTCCTTCAGCCGGGGCATGCGTTCGACGAGGCCGAGGCCGATGTCGCGGAGCTGGCGCAGCGGGCCGATGTCGTTGGAAAACAGCCGGTTCAGCACATCGGTGGTGACGCCCATCTGCACGGTGTCGAAGCGGCGCCATTGCTGGTAGCGCTCGAGCACGTCGAGCGCGCCGATGTCCTGCCCAAGGCGATCGGCCTCGACAATCACTTCGGCCAGCGCCGCCACATCCTTGAAGCCGAGATTGAGGCCCTGGCCGGCAATCGGGTGGATGCCGTGGGCGGCGTCGCCGGCAAGCGCGATGCGCGGGGCGACGAAGGCGCGCGCGATGGTCAGGCCGAGCGGCCAGGCGCGCGGCTTGTCGGTGACGCGGATCTCGCCGAGCTTGAGGCCGAAGCGCAGTTCCAGCTCATGCTCGAAGACAAGGTCGTCGCCCGAAACCAGTTTCTCGGCATCCTCGGAGCGTTCGACCCAGACCAGCGATGAACGGTTGGTGCCGTCCTCGGTCGGCTTCAGCGGCAAAGTGGCAAACGGGCCGGCGGGCAGGAAATGCTCCTCGGCGCGGCCATTGTGCGGGCGCTCATGCGCCACCGTGCAGACGATGCCGGACTGGCCATATTCCCATTTCACCGTCTTGATGCCAGCCATGTCGCGCAATTTCGAATTGACGCCGTCGGCGGCGACAAGCAGCCGCACCTTGAGCGTCGCGCCGTCGGCTAGATGCACGGTGACGCCGGCGCCGTTCGTGTCGAAGGCGCTGACCGCGACACCTTCGATGATATCGATGCCAAGCTTTTGCGCGCGGCGGCGCAAGGCGCCGTTCAGATCCCGGTTGGCGACCATGTGGGCGAACGGTTCGCCCGGCGCGACCTCGCCGTCGAAGGTGAGGAACACCGGGCGCACCGGATCGGCGGTACGCGAATCGGTGACGATCATTTCGGTGATGGCTTGCGAGTGGCCGACGATTTCCTGCCAGACGCCGAGCTGGTCGAGCATGCGGCAAGCGGCGGCGGCGATCGCCGAGGCGCGGCCGTCCTTCTGCCAGACGCCGGCTGGGGCTGCATCGACGACGGCAACGGCCAGGTTCGGCCGCGCCTGTTTCAGCGACACGGCGGCGGCGAGGCCAACATAGCCGGCGCCGGCGATCAGCACATCGAGCGAGTTTTTTGCGTCCGTCTTGCGGTCTGCCATGTCAATTCCTTTCGAAGCCATGACCGTCCTGCCCCACGGGGACATTGCGGCCTTGACTGCCCGCCATTCCTGTCCGAAACCGCCATAGCATCTTTAAGGCGAGGTCACGAAGCATGACAGCGGCCATGGACGAGCTTCTCAGCATTCTCGACCTCGAGCAGCTGGAACACAATCTGTACCGTGGTCGCAGCCCAAAGCTCGACTGGCAGCGCGTCTTCGGCGGCCAGACCATCGCCCAGGCGCTGGTCGCCGCGCAGCGCACGGTCGAGCCCGAGCGCCATGTGCATTCGCTGCACGGCTATTTCATGCGGCCGGGCGACACCAAGGTGCCGATCGTCTACGAGGTCGACCGCATTCGCGACGGCGGCTCCTTCACCACGCGTCGCGTGGTGGCGATCCAGCATGGCCAGGCGATCTTTTCGCTGGAGGCCTCGTTCCAGCAGGACGAGGTGGGACTGGAGCATCAGCTGCCGATGCCGCGCGACGTGCCGGCGCCCGACAGCCTGTTGTCGCAGCGCGAATTGCTAGGGAAATTCGGCGAGGCGGTGCCGGAAGGCATCAGGCGCTACTGGGAGCGCGACCGGCCGATCGAGATGAAGCCGGTGATGCTGAAACACTACACCAGCCGCGAAAAGCTGGAGCCGCAGCAGAACATCTGGATCCGCACCACCGGCCCGGTGCCGGCCGACCGCGGCATACAGGCTGCGGTGCTTGCCTACCTCTCCGACATGACGTTGCTCGACACCTCGACCTTTGCGCACGGCCGCGCCATTTTCGATCGCGACATCCAGGCGGCGAGCCTCGACCACGCCATGTGGTTCCACCGCAGCCATCCGCTCGACGACTGGATCTTGTACACACAGGACAGCCCGTCGACGCAAGGGTCGCGCGGCTTCACCCGCGGCTCGCTGTTTGCCCGCGACGGCACGCTGATCGCCTCGGTTGCCCAGGAAGGCCTGATCCGCCTGAAGCGTCCGCCTGCCGAATAGGCATTTTCAAAAAATTGCCCATTTTTTAATCAGTGACTATCCGGTGACAATGTGCACCGCTCTGCTGCGGCCCGAGCTATCCGTTTGTTTACAATGAGTTAACACACTGCTTCGGCAATTGGCACGGAGCTTGAATCCTGTTGGGCACTCTCCGGGCTCTTTGGGATCGGTGAAGGTGTAAAACGCGGGGGACCGCAACAGCAAAGGGTGAAACCTTATGAAAATCGTGATGGCAATCATCAAGCCGTTCAAGCTCGACGAGGTGCGCGAAGCGCTCACCGCCGTCGGCATCCAGGGCCTGACCGTCACCGAAGTCAAAGGCTACGGGCGTCAGAAGGGACACACGGAAATCTATCGCGGTGCGGAATACGCGGTCAGTTTCCTGCCGAAAATCAAGATCGAAGTCGCGGTCAGCACCGACCTGGTCGACAAGGCCGTCGAAGCCATCACTGCGGCGGCCAAGACCGGTCAGATCGGCGACGGCAAGATCTTCGTCTTCGGCATCGATCAGGCGGTACGCATCCGT
This sequence comes from Mesorhizobium caraganae, assembly GCF_016836705.1. Lineage (GTDB taxonomy): Bacteria > Pseudomonadota > Alphaproteobacteria > Rhizobiales > Rhizobiaceae > Mesorhizobium > Mesorhizobium caraganae. The sequence goes on from NZ_JAFCGY010000019.1 coordinate 39,066, forward strand.
ACCGGCGAAACAGACACCGACGCGCTCTAAGCGGCGAACACGTATTCCAATGGAGAGTTCAATGAATATTCCTTCCACCTTGAAGACAGTGGCGCGCTCCGCGCTGCTGGGCTCGTTCGCGCTCGGAGCATTGGGCACGGTTGCTGCCTTGGCGCAGGAAGCGGCACCCGCCGTCGCCGCGGCAGCGCCAGCAGCGCCGGCCTTTACCGTCGACAAGGGCGACACCACGTGGATGATGATCTCCACCGTGCTGGTGCTGTTGATGACCATTCCCGGCCTTGCGCTTTTCTACGGCGGCCTGGTTCGTACCAAGAACATGCTGTCGGTGCTGATGCAGGTCTTCACCATCACCAGCGTGGTCATGATCATCTGGGTTTTCTACGGCTACAGCCTCGCTTTCACCCCGGGCAACGCCTTCGTCGGCGGCCTCTCCAAGATGTTTCTCTCCGGCGTCAATGTGTCGACGCTGTCGGAAACCTTCAGCAAGGGCGTCGCCATTCCTGAACTGGTGTTCGTCGTCTTCCAGATGACTTTCGCCTGCATCACGCCGGCCCTGATCGTTGGCGCCTTCGCCGAACGCGTCAAATTCTCCGCCTTGATCCTTTTCGTTATCCTCTGGGTGACGGTCATCTACTTCCCGATCGCGCACATGGTCTGGTTCTGGGGGGGCCCGAGCGCCTATGCCGACCCGTCCGGCCTGATCTTCAGCTTCGGCGCCATCGATTTCGCCGGCGGCACGGTCGTTCACATCAATGCGGGCATTGCCGGCCTCGTCGGCGCGCTGATGATCGGCAAGCGCATCGGCTACAAGAAGGACATCATGGCGCCGCACTCGATGACGCTGACCATGGTCGGCGCCTCGCTGCTGTGGGTCGGCTGGTTCGGCTTCAACGCCGGTTCGAACCTCGAAGCGAACGCCTATGCGGTGCTGGCCATGATCAACACCTTCGTCGCCACGGCGGCGGCGGCAGTGACCTGGATCGTGCTTGAATCGCTGCTGCGCGGCAAAGCCTCCATGCTCGGCGCTGTTTCGGGCGCGGTCACCGGCCTCGTCGCGGTCACGCCGGCGGCCGGTTTTGCCGGCCCGATGGGTGCCATCGTGCTTGGCATCGTCGCCACCTTCGTCTGCTACTTCTTCGTCTCGGTGGTGAAGAACACGTTCGACTACGACGACAGCCTCGATGTCTTCGGTGTCCATTGCATCGGTGGCATCATCGGTGCGCTCGGCACAGGCATACTGGTCAATCCCGCGCTCGGCGGCGCCGGCATCGTCGATTATTCGACCGCCGACTTCGCCGCCGGCTATGCCGGCACGGCCACACAGCTTCTGGCGCAAGGCAAGGGCGTCCTAGTGACCCTGCTGTGGTCGGGCATCGGCAGCGCCATCCTCTACAAGATCGTCGACCTGATCATCGGTCTGCGGCCGACGGCCGACGCCGAGCGCGAAGGCCTCGACCTGACCGCGCATGGCGAAGCGGCCTATCACTCGTAAGCTTTCCGGGGGCGGCCTCGGCCGCCCCCGCATTCTCCCATCCCGTCGTGACGCTCCCGAAAAGGGCTCACGCTTTGAGGCCCGGGTCATTCCGGGCCTCTTTTTTTGCAATACCGTCATCCGGGCGCTCGGCGGCGCCAACTGATGATCGACGCAAGTGATGGCCCCAGCGTCCCCCGCGCGGGGGATGCAAGCGCCGGACCGGTGTGACACCTCGTGGAAGATCGCGAGATTCGCGACCTCACTCGAACAGGACGTCTCACCATGAAAAAAGCCTATGAGAAGCCGACGCTGTCAAAGCGTGAAAAACTGTCCCGTGTCACCGCTGGCATCCCTTTATCGCAGCAGGCATGAGTCGAAACGGCCGTGGCGCGCTCTGTGCAAGATCGTTGCCCACGGCCTTATAGTTAATGCGGCCTTAACCTTCCCCCCGATAGTCTGGCGTTCGAATCTGCCGGAGTGCGTCATGCGCCCGGCCAGGCAAAAACAGACGGGGAAGAGCATGCGTTCAGGGGCTTCAGCACCGCTCGCGCTGACCGATACGGGGCACGGCATCCAGGCATTCGCGCGGCGCCAGGTCGGGCGGCTGGTGGGCGCCGGCCTGTTTGTGCTGGTCGCCTTTGGGGTCGCGGCGCTGGCCACCTGGAACGTTGCCGATCCAAGCTTCTCGCATGCCACCGACAACATCGTCACCAACGCCATGGGCTATGCGGGCGCGGTGTTCTCCGACCTCGCCATGCAGTTCTTCGGCCTCGCCGCCGTTGCCGCGCTGGTGCCGGCGGTGATCTGGGGCTTTCTCTTGTTTTCGGCGCGTGGCGTCGACAGGTTGCCGAAGCGCGGCCTCGCCTGGTTCGGCTTCGCGCTGCTTGCAGCGGCGATGGCCGGCTGCGTGGTGCCGCCCAAGACCTGGCCGCTGCCGACCGGCCTCGGCGGCGTGTTCGGCGACATGGTGCTCAACGTCCCGGGCCTGCTCATTGGCGGCTACCCGACCGGCCTCGTTGCCAGCATCATTGCGATCCTGCTCATCGCGCCGGCGCTGTGGCTGTTTGCCTATGGCTCGGCGCTGATTGCGCGCAAGAACGGCTTTGCCGTCATGGAGCGCACTGCCGAGCCCGATCCCCGAGAGGACGACCTGCTCTTCGACGAAGACGAGGATGAGGGCGACGAAGGCATATTGGCGCTCGGCGCAATTACGCACTGGTGGCTGTCGTTCCGTGCCTGGATGCACCGCCGCGCCGTCCGTCGCCAGCAGGAGCGCGACGAGTACGAACCGGAGATGGAGCAGCGCTCCACCGCATGGCGCCGCGCCGCCGAACGGGTCGAATCGGCGGAATTCGCCGAAGCGCGGATGAGCCCGGATGGCCGAGCCCGCGTCGAGCCGGAATTCTTCGCCGCCATGGTCAATGACCGCAGCGTTTCGGTCGATCCGGACGATGACGACGTCCTCGATGCCGGGTTCGACAATGGTGACGAAGAGGTCGATCTCGACGACGAACCGGTCCAACGCCGTGCCGCGCCGAATGCCAAGGTGCAGAACTTCCGCTCCGATGCTGCGACCCGTGTTGCAGCACCTGCGCCGCGTCCCGCTCCTGGCGCCCGCGTCCAGCGCGAGGCGCAGACCTCGCTGATTGGCTCGGAAACGTTCGAAATGCCGTCGCTGCATTTCCTGTCCGAACCGAAGAATGTGGTGCGCGACGCCAGCCTGTCCAAGGACGCGCTGGAGCAGAATGCGCGCCTGCTCGAAGGTGTGCTGGAGGATTTCGGCGTCAAGGGCGAGATCATCGCCGTCCGGCCCGGCCCGGTGGTCACGCTCTATGAGTTGGAACCGGCCCCCGGCATCAAATCGTCGCGTGTCATCGGCCTGTCCGACGACATCGCGCGTTCGATGAGCGCCATCGCCTGCCGCGTCGCCGTGGTGCCCGGCCGCAACGCCATCGGCATCGAACTGCCGAATGCCAAGCGCGAGACCGTCTATCTCAGGGAGATCATGGCCAGCCGCGATTTCGAAACGACCAAGGCCAAGCTGGCGCTGGCGCTGGGCAAGACCATCAATGGCGAGGCGGTCATCGTCGACATAGCCAAGATGCCGCACGTGCTGGTCGCCGGCACCACCGGCTCCGGCAAATCGGTCGCCATCAACACCATGATCCTGTCGCTACTCTACCGGCTGACGCCGCAGGACTGCCGGCTGATCATGATCGATCCGAAAATGCTCGAACTCTCGGTCTATGACGGCATCCCGCATCTGCTGACGCCGGTGGTCACCGATCCGAAGAAGGCAGTGGTGGCGCTGAAGTGGACCGTGCGCGAGATGGAAGACCGCTACCGCAAGATGTCCAAGGTCGGCGTGCGCAACATCGACGGCTTCAACGCGCGCGTGCAACTGGCCGAGAAGAAGGGCGAAAAGATCTCGCGCACCGTGCAGACCGGCTTCGACCGGCAGACCGGCGAGGCGATCTACGAAACCGAGAATCTCGACCTCGAGCCGATGCCCTATATCGTCGTTATCATCGACGAGATGGCCGATTTGATGATGGTCGCCGGCAAGGACATCGAAGGCGCGGTGCAGCGCCTGGCGCAGATGGCGCGCGCCGCCGGCATCCATGTCATCATGGCCACCCAGCGCCCGTCCGTCGACGTCATCACCGGTACCATCAAGGCCAATTTCCCGACCCGCATCTCCTTCCAGGTGACGTCGAAGATCGACAGCCGCACCATTCTGGGCGAGCAGGGCGCCGAGCAGCTGCTCGGCATGGGCGATATGCTCTACATGGCCGGCGGCGGCCGCATCCAGCGCGTGCACGGCCCGTTCGTTTCCGACGACGAGGTCGAGAGGATCGTCGCGCATCTGAAGCTGCAGGGCGTGCCCGAATATCTCGACGCCATCACCGAAGATGACGGCGAAGACGATGACGACGAGCCGTCAGGCAAGGGCGGTGGCGGTGGTGGCGGCAATTTCGAGGATTCCGACGATCCCTACGACCAGGCGGTGGCCGTGGTGCTGCGTGACGGCAAGGCCTCGACCAGCTACATCCAGCGCCGGCTCGGCATCGGCTACAACCGCGCGGCGTCGATCATCGAGAAGATGGAGAAGGAAGGCATTGTCGGCCCGGCCAACCATGCCGGCAAACGCGAGATCCTGGTGCCGACGGAGGACGACAAGTTCTGATTGGCCAATAGCGCCGGGGCAAAGACCGCCCGGCGGCAACCTTGATCCTTTTGGCGCGTTCAAGCGACAGAGTGCCGTTCGGCCGCCAAACTTAAGTCTAACTGGGGGTCCACGGACTGCAACGAGACACACACCACACGAGAGTGACCGGCATGAAAAACGATCCTTCCGCGCTCAGCGATTTCGCTCTAAACCGCCGCCAGCTGCTCGGCCTTGGCCTGGTTCTTGCCGGCGCCGCGGCCGTCAATGTCATGCCGGGGTTCCAGCTTCTGGCCTCTGCGCAGGCGGCGGTACCGCCGACGGCGCAAAAGATCGCCGACCACTTCTCCTCGGTCAAATCGATGAGCGGCGAGTTCGTCCAGTTCGGGCCCAACAACCAGCAGACCGGCGGCAAGTTCTTCCTCGAGCGGCCGGGCAAGATCCGCTTCAACTATGACGGCAAGTCGAATTTCCGGGTGATTTCCGACGGCAAGTCGGTGGTCATCCTCAACAAGCGGCTGAACACGTCCGATCTCTATCCGCTGTCGAAGACGCCGCTGAAGCTTTTGCTCGACACCAAAATCGACCTCTCCGGCGGGCGCGTCAAATCGATCAAGGAAGAGAGCGACCTCACCACCATCCAGCTCGCCGACAAGTCGGTGTTCGGCAATTCGAAGATCACCATGATGTTCGATCCGAAATCCTATGATCTGCGCCAGTGGACCATCACCGACGCGCAGGGCAAGGACACCACGGTGATGATCTACAACACCAAGGAAGGCGTCAATTTCCCCCCGGACACCTTCGCCATCGACTATACCGCCAATCGCGAGCTGAACACCAAGACCAGATAGTGTTCTGCCGCTGCGGGCATTCCTCCTGCGCCGTTGGCGGTTAACGCCTGCTTGTTTTTAGATCGTGTGGCTGGCAGTAGTTCCAGGACCAATTTCATAGGCACAATGTCCTGTCGGGCTGTCCCGGCAGGATTTTCGCTGCCTCGGACCGGACTCCTGCATGCCCTTTTCCATCGCCACCTGGAACATCAACTCCGTGCGCCTGCGCATGCCGATCGTCGAGCGGCTGCTGGCGGAGCAGGCGCCTGATGTGCTCTGCCTGCAGGAGACGAAGGTTCCCGACGAGCTGTTTCCGGAAAAGGCCTTCCGCAAGGCGGGCTACGAGCACATCGCCTTCCATGGCCAGAAGGGCTATCACGGCGTGGCGACGGTGGCGCGGCGGCCGATCGAGGTGGTCGAAAAGCGGCGCTTCTGCGAGATCGACGACAGTCGGCATCTGTCGGTGAAAGTGCCGGCCGGCGGCAAGGCGATCCTCATCCACAATTTCTATGTGCCGGCCGGCGGCGACGAGCCCGATCCCGAGATCAACCGCAAGTTCCGGCACAAGTTGGATTTCGTCGCCGAGATGAACGCCATCCGCGCCGCGCATGATGAGGTGTCAGCCTCGATCCTGGTCGGCGACCTCAACATCGCGCCGCTGGAGCACGATGTCTGGTCGCACAAGCAATTGCTCAACGTCGTCAGCCACACGCCGGTCGAGACGGAAAATTTCGAAGCGATGCGGATGGCCGGCGACTGGGTCGACCTGATGCGGCTCAACGTGCCGCTTGATGAAAAGCTCTACACTTGGTGGAGCTACCGGGCGCAGGACTGGGAAGCTTCAAACCGTGGCCGGCGGCTCGACCATATCTGGTCGTCGCCGAACCTGGTGCCCAATTTTGCCGGCTACGAGATCCTTCGCGCTGCGCGCGGCTGGGAGCGACCGTCGGACCATGTGCCGGTGATTGCGCGGTTTGATCTGGAGTAGTCCGCGAGCCAAAGGGGTCGTTGAATGGAGATAGTGGCAGCGCGAGAGCCGGATGTGACATCGGCGGCCGACTGTCTGGCGGATGCCTTTGCCGATGATCCGCAGATGAGTTTTTTCTTCGATCCTCCGCAGCGTCAGTACCTGGTGACGGAGTTCTTCTCGATCCTGATGGCGGCGCGCTTGGCGCTTGGAATGCCTGTGCTGTTGCTAAAGAGCGAGGGTCGCATCCTGGGTGCGGTGATGGGCTATGATACGCAGCGGCATGAATGGCTTCCGGCTCACCAGGAGAGATGGGCTCTGCTTCAGCAAAGGCAGGCATCGATGGCTTCCCGCTTCGAGAGGGCTGACGCCATCAGCGAGAAATACAAGCCGCAGGAACCGCATTTCTATCTTGGGGTCTTGGGCGTTCACCCCTCAATGCAGGGAAAAGGGGCTGGCGGCTCGCTCATCAAGGCCTATTGCGATCTTGCCGAAAGAGATCCTGTCTCGGCAGGGACGTTTCTCGAAACCGCACAACGAAAGAATTTGGCTTTCTATGAGCGTTGCGGGTTTCAACTCCTCGGCCAAGGTGAACTTGCACCCGGAAAGCCATTCTGGTGCCTGTTCAGGCCAAAACCCGTTCGAGACGGTAATTAGACTTATTCGCCAAACCGCGGCGCCAGCTTCTCGATGCGGGCGATCATGGCCTGGAAATCGTCGAGGATGCGCTGGTGCAGTTTCACCGCCACGTCGGGGTACTCCTCGAGGATGCGGCGGAACATCTTGCGGCTGAGGCGGATCACTTCCGAATCGGTCTCGGCCGATGCGCTGGTCAGCCGGTTGGTGTCGGCGATCAATGCCAGTTCGCTCAGGATCGTGCCGGGGCCGACGGTGCCGATCGGGACGCGTTCGCCATTCTGCTCGCGATAGAGCACGATGCGGCCGCTGACCACGATATAGGCCGAATCGGCCTCGTCGTCTTCGCGGTAAAGCTTGTGGTCGGCCTGCAGATGCGTGGCTTCGGCGCCGAAGGCGAGCAGGCGCAGCTGTTCCTGCGTGAAACCCTCAAAGAGCTTCACGGCAGACAGGATGCGGATGTCGTCATCCAGCGCCATCTCTAGCTGCGTCCCCGAACGGTCAGTCCAATCCCTCCCTTAGAGCGCCACGCGTCCTCCTGGTCACGCAAGACGCTCCAACATTTTCAATCTGCGCAGCGTTCTTCCCCAAAACCGAATCGATTTTGGGCCGATGCGCGGGTCGATCCAGGCCCCTCCAGCCGGATCGTACCCGAAACAGTCCCGCCCCGACCGCCTATTGAATAATGAAATGTTTAAGGAACCAGCTTGTAGCCGCCGCTTTCTGTCACAAGAATTTCAGCATTGGAAGGATCGCGCTCGATCTTCTGGCGCAGCCGGTAGACGTGGGTTTCCAGCGTGTGCGTGGTGACGCCGGAATTGTAGCCCCACACTTCCTCGAGCAAGACGTCGCGCGTTACCACCTTCTGGTCGGCGCGATAGAGATATTTGATGATCGAGGCCTCTTTCTCGGTCAGCCGCACCTTGGCGCCGCGTTGGTCGATCAGAAGCTTCTGGCTGGGCTTGAACGTATAGGGACCGACCGAGAAGGTGGCGTCCTCGCTCTGCTCGTGCTGGCGCAGTTGCGCGCGGATACGGGCAAGCAGCACGGCGAAGCGGAACGGTTTGGTGACATAGTCGTTGGCGCCGGCCTCGAGGCCCAGAATCGTGTCGGAATCGGTGTCGTGGCCGGTCAGCATGATGATCGGCGCCTTGTAGCCGCCCTTGCGCAGGATCTTCACTGCCTCGCGGCCATCCATGTCGGGCAGGCCGACATCCATGATGAGCAGGTCGATGAGCCCACCGCGCGCAGCAGCAACACCTTTGGCGGCGGTCGCTTCCTGCAGGACGTCGAATTCTTCGTAAAGGGCGAGTTGCTCGACGAGGGTTCCGCGCAGGTCGTCATCGTCGTCAACGATAAGAATGGTACGTGATGTCATGGATCAATCCGTTGTTTTGAAAAGAATTTTCAGTTGACCGACCCCCATTTATGCGGAAGCTGACCGGCGCAACAGTCCGATCACAGTGATTTGTTCCGTGACACGATCATACAAGAAAAAACGCGTTCGCAATGCAGCCGGCGCAATTTTGCCTAAAGGGCTGCGGGTGCTGGTGGTACGGGCGAGGCCCGGCAACCCAAGCCAGGGGATTTTGCAGGCCGGCAGCAAGGTGTTCGCGTGCGCGCTCGGACGCGGCGGCATCTCCGCCAACAAGCGCGAGGGCGATGGCGCGACGCCGCTTGGCGAGATGCGGATTCTATCGGGATATTTTCGGGGCGATCATTTTCCGGCGGCCCGCAAAACCCGGCTGGCAATGGCGCCGATCGGCCCAGATCTCGGCTGGTGCGAGGTGCCGGTCGACCGCAACTATAACCGGCCGGTGAAAATCCCCTACGGCGCCAGCCATGAGCGGATGCGGCGCGATGATCGCCTCTATGACGCCTGCCTGGTGCTCGACTGGAACATGGCGCCACGCCGGCGCGGGCGCGGCAGCGCCATCTTCTTCCACCTGGCGCGTCCCGGCTTCACGCCGACGCAAGGCTGCGTGGCGGTAACCGCGCGGACGATGGCGCGGCTGTTGCCGCTGATTTCGGACAGGACGGTGGTGAGGGTGGTTAGGTAGGCAGTAGGCAGTAGGCAGTAGGCAGTAGGCAGTAGGGCCGGGTGTCGGTGCCGTCTCATTTTTCCCTACTGCCTATTCACCACTGCCTATTCCTCTGCCAGCCGATATCCAGCAGTCCCAGCCTGCCCAACTCCCGGTCCATGGCGCGGGCGACATCCTTGCGTTCGCCGCCAATGTCGCGCAGCTCGCGGTCGGAGAGATCCTCGACGTCCTGGTGGACGACATTTTGCTGGGTGAGGTGGATCGCGACCCTGGCGTGACGAAGCCAGTCGAGTACGGCGCGCAACCAAGACGGACGGGCGATCGGTGAATGAAAAGCGACGGTGGACATGGTGTGATCCATTCCTCCGGATATCAAATCCGGTTTGATGGTGTTTCGATTGCGTCCATCATGTCGGATTGAAAGAAAAAGGAGAAACGAGTAGTTTTCTCCATATCATCAAGTTTTATTTGGAGATCAATTGGCCCGCCTGCTGCCCGGAACCCGCGCACTGAGGACGCTGGAAGCGGCGGCCCGACACCTCAATTTCACCCGGGCCGCGGATGAGCTTGGGCTGACGCCGGCCGCGGTCAGCCACCAGATCAAGGAAATCGAGGATCAGCTCGGCATCGTTCTGTTTACCCGCACCAGCCGGACCATCCGGTTGACCGAGGCAGGCACGGTGCTGTTCGAAGCCTCGCTCGATGCGCTCGACCTGCTCAACCGGGCGGTGTCGCGGGCACAAAAGATGACGCGCGGCATGGCGCTCGTGAAAATTACGCTCGACCCGCAGTTTGCGACCAAATGGCTGATGCGGCGTGTCGACGATTTCCGCAAGCATCAACCCGGGATCGAACTTCGCTTCGACATCACCTATGAAGTGCGCGATTTCGATCGCGACGACGTCGATATCGGCATTCGCTTCGGCACCGGGAAATATCCGGGCATTGTCAGCCACCGTCTGTTCGACAACATCATCATTCCGGTGTGCAGCCCGGCTTTGCTGACCTCCGGTCCACCGCTTCGAGAGCCGCGCGACCTGTTCCGGCACACGCTTGCCCATATCGTATGGGCGCGCCAGGGCGTGACCTGGCCGAACTGGCGCATGTGGATGGCGGCGGCCGGCATCGACGATTTTGATGACAGCCGGACCATCGTTTTCGGCTCTTCGTCAGATGCGGTGCAGGCGGCGCTCGACGGCAATGCGGTGGCGCTCGCCGATTTCGCCATGGTGGCCAACGACCTGTCGGAGGGACGGCTGGTGCGGCCATTCGAACTCGGCCTCAAGGTCGCGGCCGAGTTCGCCTATTTCCTGGTTTATCCAGCCGCGTCGGCAAACGATGCCAGGATCATCGCGTTCAAGGACTGGATCCTGGGCGAAGTCCACAACCCGCAGCCGGACCCGACGCGCCGGACTTGGGACGAGTTATAGGTCATCCTCGACTTTGGAAGGTCTCAGCCGGCGACGACCGGTGCGCCGAACCAGCCGATCACCGCGCCGATGATCAAAAGCACGCCGAGCCAGTGGCCGCCGTCGATCAGGGTCAGGTCCCAGCCGAAATTCTCATAGCGGTGGTTGGCCGTCAGCGTCGTTGCGACAAAGCCGAGCCAGAGGACGAAGCCGAAGACCAGGCCGGCGGTAAGGGCCGGCTCGCCGCCGGTCATGGCGCCGACAACCAGAGCAACAACCAGCGCCATGATGAGTTCGGCAATGAAGGAGATGACGAAGGGCAGCTTCGACTTGCTCATCGTCGCCGGATCGAGCTTGGCCGCCTTCAGCCACGGCTTGCTCAAAGCCATGTACCAGACGGCGCCGAACAGCCACGCCACCACGGCCGCGACAACGACCGCCAGCCAGTTCACTGCTGAAAAATCCATAAAGTCCTCCCTCAAGCATGTCGCCCAAAAGTGTTGAGCGGTCTTGGGATAACGACATGCGTATTCTCAAATCAATCCCGCGATGGAATGCCTGTTCGGCAGCGCCGTCAAGCGAAGCGCCAGACGGTGGTGCGCTTGACCAGGGAATCCTCCAGCGCCCGCGTCACCGCCACTTCGTAGACGGCCAGCGGCTCCAGGCCTGCCTTCGGCATGTAGGAGCGGCCGGGATCGCCGACGAGGATGTCGGCGCCGCGCGCCTTCAGTGTCGAAAACCACGGCATCAGCGTGTCGGCGAAAGATCTGTCGTAGAAGACGTCGCCGGCCAGCACCACATCCCAGCCGGCATCGGTGCCGATGCAGTCGGTGCCGCAAAATTCGATGGCAACGCCGTTGGCCTCGGCATTGAGGCGGATCGCCGTTTCGCAGAACGGGTCGATGTCGGTGGCGATCACTTGTGAAGCACCGGCCTTGGCGGCGGCGATGGCGACAAGCCCGGAGCCGGAAGCGAAGTCGAGCACACGTTTGCCGCGCACTTCAGACGGGTTGTCGAGGATATAGCGGGCAAGACCCTGGCCACCGGCCCAGGCAAAGGCCCAGAAGGGTGGCGGCAAGCCGATTTCGGTCAACTCGTCCTCGGTTCGCTGCCAGAGGTCATGCGCCTCGTCGGCAAGGCGCAGAAAAATTTCCGGCACGTGCGGCGGCGTCATCAGCGCCGTGTTGTCGAGAATGAACTTTTTCGCGCTGTTCGGCGTGAGGACCGTCACGGAGCGGGCGTCAGGCCGCCCATGCGGCAGACTTCCTTCCATTCGGCCGGAGTCACCGGCTGCACGGAAAGTCGCCCGAGCCTGACCAGCGCCATCTCGGCGAGTTTCGGATTGGCCTTGACCTGTTCCAGCGTCGGCGGGTTCGGCACGTCCATGAAGGCGCGGATGTCGACACATTCCCAGCGCGGGTCGTCGGTTGTCGAGTCGGGATGGGCAAGCGCGCAGACTTCGGCAATGCCGACGACGTTCAGCCCCTCATTGGAATGGTAGAAGAAGCCGAGATCGCCGATCTGCATCGCCTTCATGTTGTTGCGCGCCGCATAGTTGCGCACGCCATCCCATTGCGTGCCAGCCTTGCCTTTCGCCTTCAGCGCTTCGAAGGAAAAGACCGAAGGTTCGGATTTGAACAGCCAATAGTTCATGTCTTTGCTCCTCCGTGGACCGTGGCCCGAATTAACTAGCGGCCGGCTTGTTGAAGGTCCAGTTCCACTGGCGGATTTCGACTGTTTCAAACAGCCCGGCCTTGGCATAGGGGTCGGCGGCCGACAGCGCCTGCGCACCGGCCAGATCCGGCGCCTCGACCACGGCGAGGGTGCCGTTCGGCTTGCCGTCGGCATCGAGGAACGGACCGGCAAAGGCCAGTGTCTTGTCGGCGTTCAGGCCCTCGAGAAAGGCGACGTGGGCGGGCCGCGTGTCGACGCGCACCTGCAGGCTGCCGGGCTTGTCCTTGCAAATCAACGCAAACAGCATGCTTTCAAAACTCCGGGTTGGGATTGTGACTACAGTTCGCCTTGAACTGCCGAAACCGCGTTTTTTGCTTTTATGGTGCCTTCGGGTCAATGCCAAATGACGATCTGTCGCGTTGGATCTCCACCCGCTCAAGCCAAGGCATTGAAATGATTGATACACTTGAGTTTGATGAAAGTCACAGACGATACCGCTTCGCCCGAAAGAGTAAACTCAGGCAACAGCGCTGCATTGCGAAAAAATAGCGTGTGGCGTTTACCAGTGCCGCTTATGAAAGAGGGGACTGATATTTCGTAAATTCAAAAATAATCAATTTTCGATACGCAACACTCCAGCGGGTCAATTGTGAGGATGGGCTGGTTCTTCCAGAACGCCTGAATAGAGGACGCAATGGAGAGCATCGCGCACAGCACGACAATTCGGATCGACGACGCCACGCCTGCTTCCGCGGCCAGCATGGAGACCGAGCGTGTCCTCGTCTCGGCAATCATTCCTTGCCTGAACGAAGAATTGACGATCGGCATCTGCATCCGCAAAGCCCTCGATGCCTTCTCCAGACGCGGTATCAAGGGGGAAGTCGTCGTCGGCGACAATGGCTCCACGGACAAGTCGGTGGAGATTGCGCAAAAGCTGGGAGCGCGGGTCGTCCATCAGCCGGTAAAGGGCTATGGCGCGGCAATCAGCGCTGCAGTTGAAGCGGCCGAAGGCAAATACCTCATCATGGCCGATGCCGATGATTCCTACGACTGGAGCCAATTGGGCGATTTCATCGATGGGTTGGAATTGGGTGCGGACTTTGTCATGGGCAATCGGTTCGCCGGCGGTATCGAGCCGGGCGCCATGCCGCTACTGCATCGCTACCTGGGCAATCCCGTCCTGTCCACCATCGCTCGCTGGCTGCACAAATCTCCGATCCGCGACTTCCATTGCGGCATGCGCGGCTTCACTCGAGAGGCATTTCAGAAAATCGGCGCACGCTCGACGGGAATGGAATTCGCCTCGGAAATGATCATCAATGCGCATCGCGCCGGACTCGACATTCGAGAAGTGCCGATCAAGCTCCATCCCGACAAGCGCGACCGCGCGCCGCATCTGCGTTCCTTCCGCGACGGCTGGCGCCATTTGCGGCTCATCATCGCTCATGCACCGGACACGCTATACCTTATACCTGGCCTTACCCTGCTGGTGACGGGTACTGTAGGCTTGGCTTTGCTTTCGGCCGGCCCGATTCAGTTTAACGGGCATTATTTCGGCATCCATTTTGTCGCGCTTGCGTCCATGTCAACGCTCATCGGACTGTCCGCGACACTGCTGGGCATGTTGGCCAAAGTGGCCATCGCCATCTATCACCCGGTTCAGAAAGGACGCGTCGTCCCCTGGCTCAAACGAGGGCGCCCGCTGGAATGGCTGGTTGGCGGAGGTGTCTTGATCTTTGCCGGAGGGTTCGCGGTAAATCTGCTCCTCGCTCTCCAGTGGTTGCTTGTCGATGAACCGATGCAGCAGTCCGTGCACCTCATATTCACCAGCAGCACTGCGTGCGTGGCCGGCGTGCTGATGACACTGTCCGGTTTCGTGCTGAAGCTGCTGCTTGATAGTCTTGGCGATCCGCTTCTTTCCGAGTTTCGCCGGCTTGTGCGTAGGTAAGCTCGCAACATGAAAGCAAGCAGGGCTTCTCCGCGTATCTGGGATACCGACTGGCTGATACTGCGCGGGCTCGCCAGGCTGCTCAAGGAGCAGGCACGCGCCCATGTCAGGCCGGAAACACTGATGGTCGATCTGGGTTGCGGAGACATGCCCTATGCCCGGATGATGCGGGAGATGCGGATCGACTATCGTGGCGCGGATATCGACGATGGCGGATCGCTGCGGATCGATGAGCGTGGCCGGGTGCCGCTTGCCGATGGCGCCGCGGGCGCGGTCCTCTCAGTCCAGGTCCTGGAACATGTACGCGACCTCGACGCTTATTGCGCCGAAATCAGCCGGCTGCTGCGCGATGACGGTGTTCTGTTGTTATCCACGCATGGCACCTGGCTGTATCATCCTCACCCGGAAGATCATCGCCGCTGGACACGAACAGGCCTGATTGCCGATCTTGGGGATCGCGGCCTGGTTGTCGAGGACGTCAAGGCTATCGCCGGCCCGCTGGCCACGACCACGCTGATCCGTCTGACAGGCTTTGCCTTCTTCCTGCGCCGCATCCCTGTTTTTGGGGGCGCTTTCGCGTCGCTGCTGGCCGTGCTCATGAACCTGCGCGCGCTGCTGGAAGACGCCATCACGCCAGCGTCGATACGCGACGACAATGGGTGCGTATTCCTCGTTCGGGCACATAAGGCGATCGCATGAACATGCGTGCGCCTTCCACTTACGTCGTTGTGGCGGCGCTGTGTCTCGCGCTTCACAACGCGGTGATGATTCTTTCGGACCGTGCTGGATCGCCTTTATGGCTGGCGGTCCTGTTGTCCTTCGGGATTGTAGCGGCAACCGGCTACGCCCTGCATGGCGTTTTCACGTTCCGCCAGCCCTTGGCTCTGCCCGGCTTTGCAAGATATCTGCTGGCGATGTCGGCCAACGTTCCGCTGGCGTTCATCTTCACCTGGTTCTGGCGCGACTGGACAGGTCTGGCGATGCCTGTCGCGGCGCCGCTTGCGTCGATCTGCATGCTGGCGATCAACTTTGCGCTCAGCCGCTGGGCGATCGGCGCGCCAAAATCCACATCCGTCAGAAACCCATGAATTTCCAGATGACGATGCCCTCCATCGATCCGCACCTCCTGCAGGGTATCATGTCGCGCCATCTCGCCATGTACCGGAGCAAAGTGCCGTTCTATCAAGCCACGATGCTCGACAGCTTGCGTCAAGTGTGGGCTGGCGATCATCGCAGGCTGCTGGATGTCGGTGGCGGTACAGGCGTAATTGCGCAAGCCATGTATGAGCTGTTTCCGCTGGAAGAAATACAAACGGTGGATCTTGTCGACCGTTTCTGCCCTTCGCTAAGCGTGTCCACACGCCTGTATGACGGCAAGACGTTGCCCTTCAGGGACGATGCGTTCGACGCGGCAACGCTCAACAACGTCATGCATCACGTGCCGCTTGCGGCGCGAGCAGCGCTTCTCAAAGAGATCCGGCGGGTGGTGGATGGACCGCTCTATATCAAGGACCATGAAAGCCTGCATGCGGTGGATCGTCTACGCCTCATGGCAATGGACGCCATTGGAAACATCCCGTTCGGCGGAATGGTATGGGCGCGTTACCTTGATCGTGCCGAGTGGGAGAGGCTCGCCGCCGAGAGCGGCTATCGCATAGCCGCACGCGGGGCGCCGTTGCGATATCGCAAAGGCCTCTACGGATGGCTGTTTCCGAACCGCCTTGAGATTACGCTCCGTCTGGAGCGGGTTTGACGGGCAAGCCCTTGCGGATTTTGACGGTAAGCCACTTCTTCGAGACGCATGGCGGCGGCATAGAGCGCGTCGCCGGGCATCTTTGCCGCCGGTTCGCGGATAACGGCATCGAAGCGTCCTGGGCTGCAAGCGATGCCGACCTGCCGCCCGAGGGAAAAGTGGATGCGGTGCCGATTGCCTGCCTTCAGCCGATGGAAAAACGCAACGGCCTGCCGATGCCCATACCTCGTATGCGAGGAATAGCGGAATTGGCGCGCGCAGTGCGCGGCAGTGATTCGGTGGTGATGCATGATGCGCTCTACGCTACGTCGATCCTGGCAATGGTGGCGGCCAAAATTTACCGCAAGCGAACAGTGCTTGTTCAACACATTGCCAGCGTTCCGTTCTCTTCGCGTATCCTGCGCTTCGCGATGGCGCTCGCAAACCGTCTCGTGACGCGGCCTATGCTAAGGGCGGCGGATGCTCGCGTCTTTATCAGTGACACGGTGCGCCATGAGTTGCTGGGAACGCCCGCGCGGCACTCTTACAGGCTGCTTTTCAACGGGGTTGACCACAGCCTTTTCCATCCGTCGCGGGACAAGACCGGCGATGGGGGCTCTCCGGCGCGAGGACGTCGCGTTCTTTTCGTTGGCCGTTACGTCGAGAAAAAGGGACTGTCGGTGATCCGCGCGCTGGCGACCTTGCGACCCGATCTCGAATTTTCGCTGGCGGGCGCCGGCTCGATCAGACCCAGCGCCTGGGGACTTGGCAATGTTCGTGACCTGGGCACTCGGACGCCCATGGAGTTGGCGGACCTCTATCGCACGGCAGATCTCTTGCTGCTGCCAAGCGTCGGTGAAGGGTATCCGCTTGTCATACAAGAGGCGATGGCCTGCGGCCTCCCGGTGATCTGCGGCGCTCCGGTCCACCTTGCCGACCCCGATGCAGCGGTCTGGCTGCGTGGTGTGAACATCGACCTTAGAGATCCCCAAGGGTCAGCGCGTCGCTGTGCTGACGCGATCGATGGTCTTGCCCTGACTGCAGCCGAACGTGATGCGATGGCTGCCCATGCCCTGGCGCACTACGATTGGGAAAGGATGGCCCGCAGAGTGATCGCCTTGGCGTGCAATAGCCAAGCGGTGGCACCGACAGAGAACCGGCAAGGGAACGTTGCCGATGAATGACCGGTCCGCCGTGAAAACCGACATCAGCAACAAGGACTTTTTCGGTATTGCCGAACGCCCGGCCACAATCGGCCTGAGCGTTCTGATCGCCCTTAAGATCATCCTTCTCTTCGCGCTGGCCTATCGCAGCCGGTTCGTCATGGATGAGTTCGGCCAGCTCGGTTACGCGAAATATCTCGGGAACGGCCTGTTTGACACTGTCCAACCGGCCAAGGCGGTAGGTTTCACGATTTTTTGTAAGCTGGCCAATCTCATTGGCTGGGATGCGGCCTCCATTATGATCGTGGGGCGCTTCCAGATGGCGCTGCTCGCCTGCGCGACCATCGCTATGATTTATGCATGCGCGCACGCGCTCGGCCAGGACAGGCCGCGTGCCTTGGCGATTGTCCTTATCCTGCTGTGCTTTTCCAACGTTATGGAACGAATTTTCCGCACGATCTCGGAACCGCTGGCGCTGTTCTTCGCGGTCGCGGCGCTGTTGGTGGTCATCAGCGGGAATTCGGCAAGCGCGAGACGGATTGTCTTCGCTGGCATCCTTAGCGGCCTCGCCTTCCTGACGACCCAGAAATCCATCTATTTCAATGTCGCGCTGGGCATGGGATTGCTCGTCAACGCTTTCATTGCACGACAATACGGAGCCGGGATCAAGCGTGGCGCAGCCTTGGTGCTGGGCTGGATTGTGCCCATCGCCGCGTATTGCGTCGTATTTGGCGGCGCCGACCCGCTCCCGATCGTCCGAGGCCTGATATTCGGCCCAGTTGAAGTCGCGAGCCGCGGCGGTGTCGAATATGGCGGCTTGCGACGTTTTGTGCTCCAGACGCTCGTTCACAACGCAATTCTCTATGCATTCTGCTTCGGCGGAATCGTTCTTGGGTTGCTACGCATCGGAGCGTTGGAAGAGCGACAGCGGATTGCGCTGACGTTCACCGCCGTCATCACGGCCCTGGTTTTTGTTCATGATCAGCCCTGGCCTTATGTCTTCATCATGGCCTTGCCATTCATGGCACTGTGGTCGCTTGGAGTGCTCGATCGCAATGCGGCTGATGCATTGCCCATGCGTTTTGCGCGGGCGTTGCTCGTGATTGCCGGAGCGATCAGCTACATCAGCAACGTACTCTATCTGCGTATCGACAATCCGGCGCAGCTTGCGCTGATCGCCCGCGCCGAGGCGATGGTCGAACCGGCCGAGTTCTATTTCGACGGCATCGGAATGCTGCCCAATCGACCGGAGCCCTCCACCCTCTGGCTCGACCAGTACTATATCTTGAAAACGTTGCACGAAGGCAGCGAATCGGAAGCGTACAAAATCCTCTCGAACACTCCGCCAAAGGTGATTATCTGGTCATATCGCATGGATATGATCGATCCTGTGATCGCCCCTCTTATCCGCGACAGCTACGTCCAGATCGCTCCCAACATCAGAATGGCCGGTCGTCGCCTTCGCTCCGGTCGTCCGGACGTTTTCAAGGTGCCGGTCCCTGGACGGTACAACCTGTATACGACGAACGGGCAGCCAGCAGATGGCAAGGTCGAGATTAATGGCACCCCGCGTTCCTTGCCTTTGTCGTTGGAAGCCGGTGTCAGCGACGTTGTTCTGCGCAGCGGTCCGGCCGAGGCACTGCTGCTTCCGGAAGGTGACTACGAAAACCTCATCGTCGCCGGTGAGGACAATGCCGAGTTGTTCCGAGGTGTATACAATTAGATATCAGCTTCGGTCTTCAGCGGCCGCGTCATCAGGGCGGACACGGCCTGCCGTATGGTGATCGTGCCATCCAGTATCGCCGACACCGCAGTAATGATCGGCGCGTCGATGTCGCGCTCGGCGGCGATGCGGGCAGCGATCGCCGCTGTCGGCACGCCTTCGGCGAGCGGCAGGCCGGCCAAGGGTCTGCCTTGTCCCAGGGCCAAGCCGTAGGCAAAATTACGCGACTGGGCGGACGAGCAGGTCAGCAGCAAATCGCCGAGGCCGGAAAGCCCCATCAGCGTCTCCGGTTTTGCACCGAAGGACGCGCCGATGCGGCGCAATTCGACGAAACCGCGCGTCACCATGGCGGCCTGCGCGCTGGCGCCGAGCCCGGCGCCGGTGACGGCACCGGCGGCGATGGCAAAGACATTCTTCAGCGCGCCGCCGATCTCGACGCCGATCAAATCGTCGCTGGAATAGCAGCGCAGGTTTTCCGCCGAAAAGCGGGCGGCAAGCGCGGCCGCCAGGGCGTCATCACGAGCGGCGACCACGACGGCGGTCGGCAGGCCCCTGGCGACATCGGCGGCGAAGCTTGGGCCGGACAAGGCTGCGACCGGGGTTTCCGGCAAAATGTCCGCGACGATTGCCGACAACAGGGCGCCGGTGTCGCGCTCAATGCCCTTGGCGCAAAGAACCAGCGGAATGCCTTTCGGCATATGGGGCTTTGTCGTCGTCAGCATGGCGCGCAGCGCTTGCGCCGGCGCCACGGCCAGCACGCAATCGGCGTCAGTCAGCGCAGCGCCGATATCGCTCGTCGCCGCGATGCCGGGCTCGATGGCGATGCCGGGGAGATAGCGCGGGTTCTCACCGCGGTGAATGGCGGCGACCGTTTCTTCATCACGGGCATAGAGCCGGACATCATGGCCGGCGCGCAGCATGGCCAGCGCCAGCGCAGTGCCCCAGGCGCCGCCTCCGAGCACGGCGACGCGCCAGCCGGTCTTGTCCCTGTCGCTTGTCTTGCTGCCGGTCATGCTTTCGCTCCACGCCGGCCGGAGCCGACCATCGGCGCCGAAATGCTATCCAGCGGCCAGCGCGAACGCGGCACGAAATCGAAACCGTTCTCTTGCGACAACCCAGCCCGCAGCCGTTCGATGCCGGCCCAGGCGATCATCGCCGCATTGTCGGTGCACAGTTTCAGTGGCGGTGCGACGAAGGCAAAGCCGGCCTCGGCGCACAGCTTGTGCAACGTCGCCTTGATCGTGCGATTGGCGGCGACGCCGCCGGCAACGACCAACGAGGGCATGGCCTTGTCCGGAAATTCCTGCCGGAAGCGGGCCAGCGCACGGGCAACGCGGTCGCCCAGCGCTTCAGCCACCGCCGCCTGGAACGAGGCGCAGATGTCGGCGACATCTTGCTCGCTCAGCGGCTGGATGGCGGTTGCCGCCTGGCGTACGGCGGTCTTCAAACCGGAGAAGGAGAAATCGGGCTGCGCCGAGCCTTTCATCGGCCGTGGAAAGGCAAAGCGGGTCGCATCGCCCGTTGCTGCCGCCTTCTCGACATTCGGGCCGCCGGGATAGGGCAGGCCGAGCATTTTCGCCGTCTTGTCGAAAGCTTCGCCGAGTGCGTCGTCGATGGTCGTCGCCCAGCGCTGGTAGTCGCCGACGCCGCGCACGGCGACGATTTGCGTGTGGCCGCCGGAGACCAGCAGCAGCAGATAGGGAAAGTCGAGCCCGTCGGTCAGCCTTGCGGTCAATGCATGGCCTTCGAGGTGGTTAATGGCGATCAGCGGCTTGCCGGCCGCAGCCGCAATTGCCTTGGCCGTCATCAGGCCGACGATCAGCCCGCCGACCAAGCCAGGGCCGGCAGTGGCGGCAATGGCGTCTATGTCGGCAAGTGCTGTGCCCGAATCGGCAAGGGCGGCCTCGACGATGCCGTCCAGCGCCTCGACATGGGCACGCGCGGCGATCTCCGGCACGACGCCGCCAAAGGCGGCATGTTCCTCGATCTGGCTGAGCACGATGTTGGACGCAATCACCGGCGCGGTGGCGCCATCCAGCGTCACCACGCTGGCGGCGGTCTCGTCGCAACTCGTCTCAATGCCCAGAACGCGAATCAATTCGTCGCTGTCTCCAGAGATTGTGTCGCCGGCCGTTCCTCGTTAGAGGGAGTGCCGGAAACGCAAAGCCAGCCGGGGGTTATCACGGACCGCGCGCCATGCAAACTTTGAAAATCGGAACACGCGGCAGCCCGCTGGCCCTCGCCCAGGCGCATGAGACGCAGGCGCGGCTGATGGCAGCGCATGGCATGCCGGCGGAAGCGTTCGAGGTGGTCGTCATCTCGACCAGCGGCGACCGCATCCAGGACCGGCCGCTGTCGGAAGCCGGCGGCAAGGGCCTGTTCACCAAGGAGATCGAAGAGGCGCTGCTGGCCGGCGCGATCGACATCGCCGTGCATTCCTCCAAGGATATGCCGACGGTGCTGCCGGGCGGGCTCGAACTCTCGGCTTTCCTGCCGCGCGAGGATGCGCGCGATGCCTTTATCGGCAAGGCTGCGAAGCGGATCATCGACCTGCCGCAAGGCGCCAAGGTCGGCTCGTCCTCGCTGCGGCGCCAGGCGCTGATCCGGCGCATGCGGCCGGACCTCGACGTGGTGATGTTCCGCGGCAATGTGCAGACCAGGCTGCGCAAGCTGGAGGAAGGCGTCGCCGAAGGCACCATCCTCGCGCATGCCGGGCTGAAACGGCTCGGGCTCGGCCATGTCGTCACCGATTTGATGCCGCTCGACGCTTTTCCGCCGGCGCCGGGACAAGGCGCAATCGGCATCGAGACCCGCATCGGCGACGGCGTTGTGGAACAGATGCTGACCGCCATCCATGATGTGCCGACGGGCCAAGCGCTGGCCTGCGAGCGCGCCTTCCTGGCGGCACTCGACGGCTCCTGCCGCACACCGATCGCCGGCTATGCCACGATAGCGGACGGCAAGCTGACCTTCGCCGGGCTGATCATTTCGCCCGACGGCACGCAGTCGCATGAGGTTAAGGCCGAGGGTCCGGCGCAGGATGCCGCCCGTATCGGCACGGACGCCGCCAGGACGGTGCGGGCCAAGGCCGGCGAAAACTTCTTCGACGGCTGGGTCTGAGATGCGTGTCCTGGTGACGCGGCCGCAACCCGGGGCATCGCGCACCATGCGGCGGCTACAAGAATTGGGATTTGAGCCGATCCTGTTGCCATTGACCGAAACGGTAGCGCTGCCGGTTGGCGTCGCTGCGGTTGCCGGCGATGCCGTCGCGGTTACGAGCGCCAATGCCGTGCGCCATGCGCCGGGAGAACTTATCGCCGCGCTCGCCGCCTTGCCTTGCCATGCCGTTGGCGCAAGGACCGCTGAAGCGGCGCGCGCGGCGGGATTTCTGTCGGTCAGCGAAGGGCCCGGCGATGCCGAGAAACTGGCCGATACGATTGCCGCCGGCCTTTCCGGCAAGGCGATCATCTATCTCACGGGACGCGTGCGGTTTCCGGCTTTCGAGACGCGGCTGCGGCAGGCCGGCGTCGACGTCCGCGCCATCGAAACCTACGACACTGTCTCACTGGACTATTCCGATGATGAAATCCGTGCGCGCCTGTCCGGTCAGGCGGTTGATGCGGTGCTGCTCTATTCGGCCAAGGCGGCGGCAGCGTTGCAGGCCTTGGCCAAGCGGGCGGAATTGGGCGATCTCCTTGGAAAGGCGCGGATTTTTGCCCTGTCCGAGCGCATAGCCGCTGCGTTCGGCAATGCCGCCGGCAAAAAAATCCGCATTGCCCGGGAACCGCAGGAAGAGGCGTTGCTTGAGCTGTTGCGTGCGGGCCCCTGACCCCCCGTGTCATCACGCCGCCCCTTTTCACCGCTTGGTGATGTGCTAGACCATTTTTTAAACCATCACGCGCCGTCAGGCGTTGAGACGAAGCAGGATTTGCGGAGCCCAGGCATGGTCAAGACGCCGAAGATGCGACATTCGAAAGGCCGCCGCGAGCCGGTGACCATCGAGCTCGAACCCGGCGCCGTCTCGCGCATCGTCGATGCGGATGCCGCCAAGGCGGATGGCGATGTGGCGGCATCCCCTAGCCCCGACGCGACCGAGACCTCGGCCGATTCGGTCATGCACGAGGAGGCGGCTGCCACGACCGATGCACAGCCGGAGACGCCTGACGAGCCGGTTCATGCTGACCAAGCTGATCTCGAGCCGTGGGAACATTCCGACGCCGCGGCGCAGGCCGCGCCGGAGAGCACCGGTGCCAAGGTGTCCGGCGAGCCGGAAAGGCCTTATCCCGCCGCCTCGGACGCGCCGTCGCACGCCAGGACCTCCGACTACAGTTTCGAGGATGCCTCGCCCAAATCGGGTGAGCCCCAGGAAACACCAAAAGCCGCCGAGGTGAGGAACCAGCCCATGGCCGCGCAGCCGAAGCGTTCCAACGGCATTGCCGCCGGCATCATTGGTGGTGTCATCGCGCTGGCCGCCGCCGGCGGGCTGCAGTTTGCCGGCGTGCTCGGCGCTCCGGGGTCGGGCGGTGGCACGGTCTCCCTCGACGGCGTCAATGGCGAGATCGCCTCGCTGAAGAGCGAAATCGCCGACCTCAGGGAAGCCAGCGGCAGTGGTGCCGCGACGGCCAAGGTGGACGGGCTGTCATCGGCTCTGGATCAGGTGAAGGCCGATGTCGCAGCGCTGAAATCGGCGGTCGAACAAGGCGGCGCCGGCGACAATGCCGGGCTTGCAGCACTTGGCGACAAGGTCAAGCAGATCGAGACGGCGGTCGCGGCCCTCGGCCAGGCCGGCGGCCCGGTCGATCTCGGCCCGCTCAACGAAAAGCTTTCGAGCCTGGACGCCCTGGTGAAATCGGCCGGCGAGGCGGCCAAGGCGCAGGAGGGCCGGCTCGCCGCACTGGAACAGTCGGTGACGCAGCTCTCCGGCAAGGTCGAGTCACAGGCCTCCCAGCCGAAGATCGCTATGGCCATCGCCGCTTCGGCGCTGAAGGCGGCGCTCGACCGCGGCGCGCCATTCGCCGCCGAGCTGGAAACCTTCGCAGCGATCTCGCCCGATGCGCCGCAGATTGCGGCGTTGCGTCCCTATGCCGAGAAGGGCGTCCCGACCCGCACCGAGATCGCTGGCGAGGCCGATGCGGCGGCCAATGCGATGATCGCCGCGGCGACGCCGGTCGACGAAAATGCCGGCTTCTTCCAGAACCTTTTGTCGAGCGCCGAATCGCTGGTCAAGGTGCGTCCGATCGGCGCCGTCGAAGGCGCCGGCGCGCCCGAAACCGTGGCGCGCATGGAGGTGGCGGTCAACCAGGGCGACTACGCCAAGGCGCTAAGCGAGTATGCGACGCTACCGGACGCGGTCAAGGCGGCGGGCGCCGACTTTGCCGGCAAACTGAAGGCGCGCATTGAGGTCGAGACACAGATCGACGCGCTGATTGCAGGCGCGATGAAGGCATGAGGACGACACGATGATCCGCATTCTCACCTTTCTCGCCGCCGTCTTCGCGCTCGGCCTGGGCTTTGCCTGGCTGGCCGACCGTCCCGGCGAGATGGTCGTCACCTTCAACGGCTATCAGTATCAGGTCAGTCTGATGGTGGCGGCGGTTGCGATCGTTGCCGTCGTCGCAGCAGTGATGATCGTCTGGTGGCTGATCAAGGCCCTGTGGAACAGCCCCTATACGATCTCGCGCTATTTCCGCGTGCGCCGCCGCGACCGCGGCTACCAGGCGCTGTCGACCGGCATGATCGCTGCCGGCGCCGGCGATGGCGCGCTGGCGCGCAAGAAGACAAAGGAAGCGGCCAAATTGATCCGCTCCGACCAGGAACCGCTGATCCATCTGCTCGAAGCGCAGGCCTCGCTGCTCGAAGGCGACCATGAGGGCGCGCGCGAGAAATTCGAGGCGATGCTCGACGATCCCGAAATGCGGCTGCTCGGCCTGCGCGGGCTCTATCTCGAAGCCGAGCGGCTGGGCGACCGCAACGCGGCGCGCCACTATGCCGGCCGCGCCGCTGCCGTGGCGCCGCAACTGGCCTGGGCCGCGGAATCGACACTCGAAGACCTGACCGGGCGCGGCGACTGGGACGGCGCGCTGAAGCTGGTCGAGGCGCAGAAGTCGACGCGGCAGATCGAACGCGACGCCGCCAATCGCCGCCGCGCCGTGCTGTTGACCGCCAAGGCGCAGGCGCTGACCGACAGCGATCCCAACGCGGCCAAGACAGCGGCGGTCGAGGCCAACAAGCTGGCGCCCGATTTCGCACCGGCCGCGGTTGCGGCGGCCAATCTTCTGTTCAAGCAGAATGACGTCCGCAAAGGCTCCAAGATACTCGAGGCAGCCTGGAAAGCCGAGCCGCATCCGGAGATCGCCGAGCTCTACACGCATGCAAGGCCGGGCGATGCGGTGGTCGACCGCCTCAACCGGGCGAAAAAGCTGCAGGAGCTGAAGCGCAACAACGCCGAATCGTCGATGACGGTGGCGCGCGCCGCGCTCGACGCGCAGGACTTTTCCACCGCCCGCCGCGAGGCCGAGGCCGCCCTGCGCATGGATCGTCGGGAAGGCGCTTACCTGCTCCTGGCCGATATCGAGGAGGCCGAGACCGGCGACCAGGGCAAGATCCGGCAATTGCTGTCCAAGGCAGTCCGG
This sequence comes from Mesorhizobium caraganae, assembly GCF_016836705.1. Lineage (GTDB taxonomy): Bacteria > Pseudomonadota > Alphaproteobacteria > Rhizobiales > Rhizobiaceae > Mesorhizobium > Mesorhizobium caraganae. The sequence continues at coordinate 64,465 of NZ_JAFCGY010000019.1, forward strand.
GCGCCGCGCGATCCGGCCTGGGTTGCCGACGGCGTCGTCTCCGAACGCTGGGCGCCGGTGTCGCCGGTCAGCGGCAAGCTCGACGCCTTCACCTGGCGCGCACCGATGGAACGGCTCGGCCAGCTCATCGACAGCCATGAGGACGTGCCGGCAGCCGAGGTGCCGGTGCTTGCGGCACCGGCCAAGCCGGCAAAGGAAGCCGAGGTGATCGATCATCCGGCCATCGCCAGGACGATCAGCGAGGCGCCGATTGAGCCGAAGTCTGTGATGGGCGACGACCATGTCACGCCGGTCACCGCCGCCGCCTTTGCTGCCGTGCCTTCGGATGCAGAAGCGGTCGAGCCGGCCGAGGAGGTTATCCGGCTGCCCGACGACCCCGGCGTCGACCCTGACGACGAAGCGGAAAAATCACCGCGCCGGTTCCGCCTGTTTTGACCTCTGACCTGATGTGAGCACCATGTTCGAACGCGTCCTGTCCTTTCTGAAAGACCTTCCTTCCGGGGCCGGTGCTCGCGCCAATGCGGACGATCCGCGCGTTGCCGCGTCTGCGCTGCTCTATCATGTGATGAATGCCGACGGCGTGCGCCAGGATGTCGAGTGGGAGCGGTTCAAGCAGGTGTTGGGTGAGAGCTATTCGATCAGCGGCGATGAACTCGATGCGCTGGCTGCCGCCGGCGAGCGCGCCGACAATGAGGCGATCGACCTCTATGCCTTTACCAGCGTCTTGAAACGCCATCTCGATGCTGATGCGCGCAAGGCCTTCATCGGCCTGATGTGGGAGATCGTCTATGCCGACGGCGAACTGCATGAGTTGGAAGACAACACGGTCTGGCGCGTCGCCGAACTGATCGGCGTCGAGCGCCACGACCGCGTCGAGGCGCGCCGCAAGGCGGCCGCCGCCGCGCCTGGGGCCAGCGGAACGTCGAGCGACGAATAGGATCCCAGCTCTCCATGCCGCCAAGACCGAGCTCGAAACCGAAAATCCTGATCGTGCTGCATCAGGAGACTTCGAGCCCCGGCCGGGTCGGCCACATGCTGCTCGAGGAAGGTTTCGATCTCGACATCCGTCGACCGCCGCTCGGCGACGGCCTGCCGGAAACGCTGGACGGGCATGCCGGCGCCGTGGTGTTCGGCGGGCCGATGAGCGCCAATGACGAGGATGAGTTCGTCCGCCGCGAGACCAACTGGCTGAATGTGCCGCTGCGCGAGAACCGGCCCTTCCTCGGCATCTGTCTTGGGGCACAGATGCTGGCCAACCATCTCGGCGGCAAGGTCGAGGGTCATGGTGAAGGACTGGTCGAGATCGGCTGGTATCCGCTGATGCCGACCGAAGCCGGCAAAAAGCTGATGCACTGGCCCGACATGGTCTACCAGTTCCACCGCGAAGGCTTTTCGCTGCCCAGGGATGCGACGCTGCTGGCGACCGCCGAAACCTATCCCAACCAGGCCTTCCGCTATGGCGACAATGCCTGGGGCATCCAGTTCCATGGCGAGCTGACCAGGATGATGATGCAGCGCTGGGTGGTGCGCGGCGCGCATCGTTTCGAACTGCCCGGCGCCCAGCCCGGCCGCGACCATCTCGGCGGCCGGCTGATCTGGGACATGCACCTCAAGCGCTGGCTTAGCGAATTTCTGGGCGTGATCTTCGGCAAGCCTACCGAGGGATAGAGTAAAATCCAATTACTCTGAACGGCCGAACTTGACCCAAGAAGACTTACGTCCGCCGAGGCGTGAAAAGGCGAGCGCAGCCCGCGGGTGCAAACGTTGCGAGGGTTCCGTCGCCTGGGTCGATGGATCGAAAAACTCCGTGGCGCATTTAAGCTTTCGGCTAACAAGCCTCAGGAGAGAACCAATGAAGAAGACGCTGCTCATTTTGAGTCTACTCGTTCCGCTCGCGGCATGCTCCCGCACCGAACAAGGCGCTGCCGTCGGTGGCTTGGGTGGCGCAGCTGTAGGCGCAGCAGTGGCCGGCGACCCGGTGAAGGGGGCGGTTGTTGGCGGGGCGGTCGGAGCGCTAGCCGGGGCGGTCATCGGGCACGCCAGCGAAGCCGGCCAGTGCAGATATCGCGATCAGTACGGTCGAGTGTACGTTGCACGGTGCCCGGACGGCTACTGATCTCAAAGGCGCGTGATCTCTTTAGATCACGCGCCTGCCCGGGGTAGGATAACTGAATGGCATATAGAATCAAAAGACTGCTGGCTTTCTGGTTTGCCGTTGTCAGCGCTGTCGCGATAAACGTCGAACTTACGACCGCGATCTCGGCCGCGCCTGTAGAAGCGAAGACGATTGCCGATCACTTCTCATCGGTAAAGTCCATGTCCGGGGACTTTGTCCAGTCGGGCCCAAGAGCGGAAAGGACCAAAGGGAAATTTTTTCTCCAGCGGCCGGGCAAGATTCGCTTCACCTATGCAGGCCAATCAGGGATCAGCGTAATTGCAGATGGAAAATCCTTGGTGGTCTATAACAAGAAGCTCAAGACATCGCGGCTTTATGCTCTCTCGAAGACGCCGCTTAAGCTGCTCCTCGACAACCAGGTCAACTTTTCCGGCAATCGCCTCAAAAGCATCAGAGACGATGGCGCCCAAGTGATCGTCAAGCTGGCCGACAAGTCGGTCTTCGGCAATTCGAATATCATTATGGTGTTTGACAGGGAGTCGCTCGATCTACGCAGATGGAGCCTCACTGACGAAAGAGGCCTTACCACGACAGTCACAATATCCAACGTGAAGAAGGGCGTTCGCGCTCCTGCGGGTACCTTCACCATCGACTATGCGGCAAACCGTGAATTCAACACCAAATCGAAATAGTCGGCAGCGCGACGAACTGACCGTGGAAGCCGGCGCGTTCAATCAGTTGCGGCTGTTCAGATGCCGCACCCTGCGCAGCTGCGGAAACAGCACCGCCCATAGACCAGCGACGGCAATCGCGCCGACGCCGCCGATCACCACTGCCGGCACGGTGCCGATCAGCGCCGCCATGGTGCCGGCGCGGAATTCGCCGACTTCGTTGGAGGCGCCGACGAAGACCTGGTTGACGGCGTTGACGCGGCCGCGCACCTCGTCCGGGGTCCACAGCTGGATCAGCGTTTCTCTGATATAGACGCTGAACATGTCGGTGGCGCCGAGGCCGGCAAGGGCCAGGATCGACAGCCAGGTGATGGTGGAAACGCCGAACAGCACGGTGAACGCGCCAAAGCCTGCCACGAAGCCGAGCATGATCTTGCCGGCATTGTCGCGCAGCGGGTGCCCGGCCAGCCAGACCGCAACGCAGATGGCGCCGATGCCGGGCGCCGAGCGCAGCAGGCCGAGGCCCCAGGGACCGAGCTCGAGAATATCGCGGGCATAGACCGGCAGCAGCGCCGAGGCGCCGGACAGGAGCACGGCGAAGAGGTCGAGCGAGATGGCGCCGAGCACGATCTTCTCGCTCCAGATGTAGCGGAAGCCGGCAAACAAAGTTTCCATCGTCGGCTTGTCGGTGGCGCTTTGCTGGGCCGGCTTGGGAATGGTGAAGATCAGCAGGCCAGCCACCAGCATCAGCACCGAGGCGACGGCATAAGCGGCTTCGGCGGAGACGCCATAGAGCAGGCCGCCGGCGACCGGGCCGACAATGGTTGCCGTCTGCCAGGCCGACGAGTTCCAGGCGATCGCATTGCCGAAATCCTCCGGCGGCACCAGATTCGCGAACAGCGACGACGAGGCAGGGCCGTAAAAGGCGCGCGCCATGCCGAACAGCGCCAGCACGACGAAGATAGGCAGCGGACTGACGAGGCCGCGCAGCGTGAAATACAACAGAACAAGCGCACAGCCCGCCTCGGTCACGGTCGCCAGCGCCATGATCAGGCGGCGCCCAAAACGGTCGGCGACGACACCGGTGACCAGCACCAGCAACAGCGACGGCAGGAACTGTACGATGCCGACAATGCCGAGATCGAAGGGATTGCGCGTCAAATCATAGATCTGCCAGCCGACGGCGACGGACACGATCATGGTGGCGAAAGTGGTGAGGAAACGCGCCGCCCAATAGCTCAGGAAGGAGCGGTGGCGGAAAGCGGCGTAGCGCTGGTCCGGCGATGTCTGGGAATGGGATGTCATGGATATGGCCCCGTTGCGATGGCACTGGAGCAACGTGCGTCCACTTGGACGCACAAAGCGCGCTCCAGCACTTTAGATTTCGCATCAGTGCTTTTCCGAAAATCGAAACCGATTTTCGGGCCGATGCGATGCCGGCGGGGCACTTCCCAGAGATGGGCGCTGTTCCGGCCAATGAGAAAGTTCGGGGCGCGTATGCGTTATAATCGGGCCTGGATCAAGAGTTTTTCGTTCAATCCGCCCGATTGCACGGCGAAGTTACTGCCTCAGCGCAGCCGAGATGGCGTCGAGGCCGCCTTGCAATTCGGCCTCTTTCGGCCAGCCGAAGCCGATGCGGAAAAACCGCTTCGGCATGTCGAACCAGTGGCCCGGGCCGACATAGGTGCCGTGGCTTTCCAGCAGATTGACGTAGAAACGGTCGAGGTCGAAGTCGGAGCCGACATTCACCCTGGGAAAGCCGACGACGCCCCCTTGCGGCCGCACCCAGTCGACCAGGGGTTCGCGGTCGATCCAGGCCTGGACGATGTCGCGGCGCTTGCCCATTTCGGGCAGCAGTGCGGCCAGGAAGGCGTCGCGGCGCTCCAGCATGCCACGCGCAATGCCTTCGTCGATGACGCTGCCGCAAATGCCGATCTGCTCCTTGGCGGCGAGGAAGCGCTCCTGCAGCTCGGCATCGCTGGTGATCAGCCAGCCGATGCGAATACCGGGAATGCCGAAGGCTTTCGACAGTGACGAGACGCTGATCGCCTTGGGGCTGAGAGAGGCCGCCGCCGGCAGGCGCTGTCCGTAGGTGAGGTCGCGATAGGTCTCGTCGACCAGCAGATGGCAGCCGCTCGCTTCGGCGAGCGCAATCAGCGCATCGAGATCGGCCCGGCCCATCATCGTCCCGGTCGGGTTGTGCGGGCAGGTGACGCTGATCAGCCTGGTGTTCGGTTGCAGTTGGGCCGCGACGCGGCCGACATCGATGGCAAAACCTCTGTCGAAGTCGAGGTCGACACAGGAGATGGCGCAGCCGATCGCCTTCGGGGTCTCGATGTTGGTGGCGTAGTTCGGCCGGACGACGACGAGGTGGTCGCGCTCGGACAAAAGCGAGGTCGAGATGATGAACAGCGCGCCGGCCGCACCGGCCGTGACCAGTATATCGTCGGCGGAGATGCCTTTGTCCTGCGCCGCGATCAGCGCCCGCAGCTCCTTGTCACCACGATGCTCGCCATAGAACAAAGTGAGGTCCGGCAGCGACAGGCCGATGTCGGAGAGTTTTTGATCGGCGATCGAGCTTTCCGAGAGATTGAACCGAATGCGGTCGTAGCCGTATTCCTCCGGCGCCTCTTTCTCGATCACCATTCTGGCGTAGTTCATGGCCGCTCCCCCAAAGTCCTGACATTTCAGAGGTACAAGCCATAAAAGCACGAAGCCTGCCAAGGCTCATTTGCCGGCAGGCTTCTGTTCCAGTCATCCAAACTGTTGGCTCAGCGCCGAGACCCGATGATCAGGCCGGGACTTTGGCCTTGCGACCCTTGGCTTTGGCCGGCGCGGCCGCGTCGGCCTTGCGGCCGAGGCCAATCGACTTGGCCAGCTCGGAGCGCGACGCCGCGTAGTTGGGGGCAACCATCGGATAATCGGCCGGCAGGCCCCATTTGGTGCGGTAGGCTTCCGGCGTCAGGTTGAAATGGACGCCGAGATGGCGCTTCAGCGATTTGAATTTCTTGCCGTCTTCGAGGCAGATGATGTAGTCCGCCGTCACCGACCGCTTGGGATTGACGGCGGGGATTTGCGGCGGCGCCACCGGAGCCGGCGGTTGGCTGAGCCCGCCGATCGATGCCGCAACGCTGGCGATGAGATCGCTCAGGCCGGCAACGGGCAGGCGATTCTTCTCGACGTAAGCGGACACGATATGGGCGGTTAGTTCGAGCAGGTCGATGTCCTTGTCAGAGTCGTTGCTGTCGTCGGCCAATTTATCTCTCCGTCGCTAGGGGGTGGCGGAAACTTCCAGAGCTGTCCCTGCGGAGCCGGAAATCCGCTCTAGTCATTTGTCTTGCCGCATTTGTACGGTTGCGCCAGATGATTCCATCCGGTGCAATCGCTCTAATCGCCAAACCTGCGTAACGCAATGACTTCGTGTCGCGTCACACGTTATTTTGAACAACTATACTGAATCTCAATACTATCAGACGATCAGCGCCCGGTCGCGCCATAGTCGAAAGCCACCCTCGAAGGCGCGCGTATTGTCGCCGCGCCTGGATTTGGCGGGCAATTCATCCAGTCTGTCGACATTGCCGCCGCCGATGACGATGTAGTCCGGCTGCAGGGCCGCACGCAGCCGCTCGACGACGTCGAAGACGTATTTGCGCCATTTCTTCTTGCCGTATTTCTCCAGGCCGCGCTCGCCGATATAGTCCTCGAAACTGCGGCCCTTGCGGTAGGGCAGATGCGCCAGTTCCATTGGCTGGCCGACATTGTCGAGGATCATCGCCGCACCGAGGCCGGTGCCGAGGCCGAGAAACAGCATGCGTCCGCGATCGTAGCTACCAATCGCCTGCAGCAGCGCATCGTTGACGACCTTGACCGGCTTGCCGAAGGCGGCTGCGAAGTCATAGCCATCCCAGCCCTTGCCGAGATTGGCGGGATCGAGCGACGGTTTGTTGTTCCTGACAGGGCCGGGATAACCCATCGAGATCACATCATAGGCCAGCCCTTCGGCCAGCGTCTTCACCGTGGCGACCATCTGCTGCGGCGTCAGGTCCGGTCCGGAATCGGCGCGGCGCGGTTCGCCGCCGGCGCTGGTGAGGATTTTTACATGCGAGCCGCCGACATCGATCGTCAGCACGATCGGTTCGGCCCCGGCCGTCGCGGGCTTGGCTGCCTTGGCCATGTCGTTTCCTCCGCTCACTTGGTCGGATTGATCCAGCCGTTGGGCGGGCCGAAGCTGGCCATGGCGTCGGCCGGGCCCCAGGTCTTCGGCTCATAGATGTGCGGCGGTGTGGTGTCGCCCAGCACCGGGCCGACGATGCGCCAGGCAAGCTCGCTTGCGTCCTGGCGGGTGAACAGCTGGCCATTGCCGTTCATGGCGTCGCCGATCAGCCGCTCATAGGGCGGCATGTCGCCCTTCGAGTCGTCGAGCGCGGTGAGCTCGACCTGCTCGCCGACCATGTCGTCGCCGGCCGCCTTGCGCTGCGCCCCGATCGAGATCGCCACCTGCGGGTCGATGCGGAAGCGGACGTAATTGGCATCGCCCGGCTTGATCGGATCGAAGACGTCGAGCGGCGGCCGCTTCAGCCGCACGATCACTTCGGTGGCGTGCACCGGCATGTTCTTGCCGGTGCGGATGAAGAACGGCACGTCCTGCCAGCGCCATGTGTCGACCATGAAGCGCACCGCGGCAAAGGTCTCGACCGGCGAGTTCGGCTTCACGCCTGGCTCCGCGAGGTAGCCTGTGAACTGGCCGCGCACGACGTCGTCCTTGGTCAGCGTGCGGATGGCGCGCAGCACCTGCACCTTCTCGTCGATCAGGTCGTCGGCGGAGCGGCCGACCGGCGGCTCCATGGCCAGCAGCAAAAGGATGTTGAGCAGATGGTTCTCGATCACGTCGCGGATAGCGCCGACGTCGTCATAGAAGCGGCCACGGCCATCGATGCCGAAATCCTCGGCCATGGTGATCTGCACGCTCTCGACGAAGTTGCGGTTCCAGATCGGCTCGAGGAAGGAATTGGCGAAGCGGAAATAGAGCAGGTTCTGGATCGCTTCCTTGCCGAGATAATGGTCGATGCGGAAGATCGACTGCTCGTCGAACACCAGATGCAGCACCCGGTTCAGCCAGCGCGCCGATTGCAGATCGTGGCCGAACGGCTTTTCCACCATCAGCCGCGCGCCGTGCGCGGTGCCCGACTGCTCCAGGCCCTGGACCACGGTCTCGAACATGGTCGGCGGCACCGCCATGTAGTGCAGCGGCCGCTGCGCCGAGCCGAGCGCGGTCTTCAGCTTCTCGAAGGTTGCCGGGTCGCGATAGTCGCCGCTGACATAGCGCAGCAGGTTGACAAATTTGGCGAAGACTTCTTCGTCGATCTTGCTGACGGCATTGACGATGCCGTCGCGGGCTCGCGCCTGCAACTGCTTGATGTCCCAGGCATCGAAGGCAACGCCGATCACCGGCTCGGTCAGCGTCCCCTTGGCGACCATCTGGTAAAGCGCCGGAAAAATCTTCTTGTGGGCGAGGTCGCCGGTTGCTCCGAAGAGCACCAGCGTGTCGGACCGGTCCTGGCTCATGCGTTCGTCTCCCCTGTCGGCTTCACTTGCCGGCCTTCGGCTTCTCGACATGGCCGCCGAAGGCATAGCGCATGGCCGACAAAAGCTTGTCGGAGAATTCGGATTCGCCTTGCGAGGAGAAGCGGTCGAACAGCGCCGAGGACAGCACCGGCGCCGGCACGCCGGTGTCGATCGCCGCCTTCAGTGTCCAGCGTCCCTCGCCGGAGTCCGAGACGCGGCCGCCGAACTGGGCCAGCCCCGGGTCGCTCTTCAGCGCGCCGGCGGTGAGGTCGAGCAGCCATGAGACGATGACGCTGCCATGGCGCCAGACTTCGGCGACCTGCGGCAGGTCGATGTCGAACTGGTAGTATTGCGGATTTTCCAGCGGGCTGGTCTCGGCATCCGCCGTGCGCTGCCTTTTGCCGGCATTGGCCGATTTCAGGATGTTCATGCCTTCGGCGTAGGCTGCCATGACGCCGTATTCGATGCCGTTGTGGATCATCTTGACGAAATGACCGGCGCCGCTCGGTCCGCAATGCAGATAGCCGAAGGGCGCGGTCCCTGCAGCCTTGTCCGGCGTGGCGCCGGCATCGGCGCCGGGCGCCAGCGTGGCGAAGATCGGATCGAGATGTTTGACCGCAACGTCGGGGCCGCCGATCATCAGGCAGTAGCCGCGCTCCAGGCCCCAGACGCCGCCGCTGGTGCCGACATCGACATAGTGCAGGCCCTTGGCCGCAAGCTCGGCGGCCTGGTCGACCGCGTCGTGGTAGTAGGAGTTGCCGCCGTCGATGATGATGTCGCCGGGCTCCATCAGTGCTGCCACCTGGTCGGCGATCTTGCCGGTGATTGCCGCAGGCAGCATCAGCCAGGCGCTGCGCGGCTTGGACAGCTTGCCGACAAACTCCTCCATCGAGGCGGCGCCGATGGCGCCGTCGGCGACCAGGCCGGCAACGCTTGCCGGGTTGATGTCGTAGACGACGCATTGATGGCCGTCGCGCATCAGGCGGCGCACCATGTTGGCGCCCATCCTGCCCAGTCCCATCATTCCGATCTGCATGGCGTTGTCCTAGTCGCTGGAGGAAAGAAAATTACTGGCGAGTTAGTTTTTCAATGCCGACGGTGAAGTCGACATTCTCCCAACGGTCGCCGTCGGGCCAGAAAAAAGTGAAGATGATCGTGTTACCCGGCGGAATATCGGCCACCGGCAAGTCAGCCAGATGAACGCCCAGAGCGTTTTCGGCTGTGTCGATTTCGTGGATGGTCTGCCAACGGTCGCCGCTCCAGCGGATCAGCGCCGGCTGCAGCAATTCGATGCGTAGGCTCTTGCCGGCCTGCATCGTGCGCAGCTTGTTGTTGAAGCGCCATATCCTGAGCGGCGAACCGGTCTTGCCCTCGATGTAGCGCTTGACGCCTTGCGGCGGCATGTCGAAGACGGCGCCGTCGCGCAGCGAACGCAACAGCTTGATGTGCTCCGAATGCGCCCAAACCAGCGGCATGGCGCTGCCCGATGGCTTGCCCAGCCACAATTCTCGTTCCGGCAAATCGGCGCCGTCCCAGACCTGTTCCGGCAGCAGGCCGCCTTGCCCGGCGGACGCCTCGAATGTCTTGAGCAGGCTCGCCGCCTTGTCCTTGTTTCCGGCGGCCAATTCGTAGTGGGCGCGTTCGCCGGCGAGCAGCGGCCAGGGGCGGCCCTCGCCGGTGCCATCGAAGGGCGCGCCGTCGGCGTGTTCGCCATAGCCGTCGCTGGTGTAGCGATACCAGAGAGGTCCTTGCGGCAGGTCGCAGCGCAATTGCGCGTCGATGATCGTGACTGTGTCGACGATGCGCGGATCATCCGCGGCTCTGAGGCCAAAGCGGACTAGCGCCAGCGCGTCCGGGCTGACGATCGCCTCGGCCGGCTTGTCGGTATCGCCCGGCGGCCGGTTCTTGATCGGCACGAAGCCGTCCTTCGGCGTTGCGGCGCCTGAAGCGTCGACTGGCGCGATGCGGACGTAATAGCCGTCGACGCCGGCCTTCTGGCACTCCGGCGTGCCGCTGACGTAGGTCCAGCGCTCGATCTGCTCGTTCCAGCAGTCGGCGACCTCGCGCAAATAGTTAGCCGGCTCCGCCATGCCCGAGGCTTCGAACAGATCGGCGGCGCCAAGCAGCGCCGATATCTCGACGGCAAGCGTGAACGGACTGTAGCCGGCATCCTCTTCCCAGCGGTCCTGCCCGGTAACGGGGCCGTTGCGCACGACATAGGACGCCGCCTTCTCGATCATCGGCATGAAAGCGGCGAGTTTGGCGCGCGGCAGATGTCCGGCACGGTGCAGCGCATCGGCCAGCAGCAGCGGGAAGGCACATTCGTCCATCTGGATGCCCGGCCAATAGGGCGAGCCGTCAAGCCACACATTCTGCGGCCAGTGGCCGTCCGGCTGCTGGATCGAGCGGAGATAGGTGAGGATCTGCAACGCCTGCGCGGGGTCGCCGGCGGCGAGGAAGCCGCTCGCGGTTTCAACGAGGTCACGCGGCCAGACTAGGTGATAGCCGCCGAGGTCGTCGTCGCCCTTGCTGAAGCCCCACGGGATCGACAGGCTGGCGACGGCAGCACCTGGCCTGGCCAGCGACAGGTGCGTCGCCAGCACCGCGGTGCTGACACGGTAGCTGTTGAGGCCGGATGCATCATGGTGGTCGAGCGGCAGCAAGCCGGCCTGCCATTTCCGCCATTTCGCGACATAGGCCGTTGCCGCCGGCTCAAACCCGCGCTTCAGGCTGGCGGTGGCGTTTTCGGCGGCTTCGTCGGGGGTCGAACCGAAGCCGAGCGCCAGCAGGGCCGTGTTGTTGCCTGAGGAAAAACCGATCTCGCCGGTCAGCGCGACATTGCCGTCCTCGGCTCTTTGGCCGGATAGGCCGAGCCGGCCCTCACGGCTGAGCTGCTGCCAGCCGTCGGAAAAGCCGACATAACCGGCCGAGCAGTCGCCCCAGGGCAGCGACGAGGCGAGCGCCAGGCAGGTGCCGCGCCCGGAGGCGAACAGCATCGGCTTGCCCTTGTGCTCGCCGACCCATGCGGTGTTGCCCATGCCGGCATTGACCAGATGCGGCGCCAGCAGGGCGTAGACGCGGTAGTCGGCGGCATTGCCCTCTAGCGGCGTGAAGCTGGTCTCCTGCAACAGCGCCGGGCGCGCCGGATCGGCCAGGATGCGCTTCTCGATCCGGTAACGGAGGGTGGTGTTGACCAGCCGGTATGCCGGCACGCCGTCCTCGAACGGCGCGATGACGTGGGTGGCGTCGCGCTTCTCCTCGGAGAACCAGCCGCCGGGGCCGGTGACCAGCAGCCCAATGTCGCGCGTGCAGGCGCTGTCGAGGCCGGGATAATAGACCTCGTTGACGATGCCGTGGCTGAGCGTGAACCAGATGCGGCTCGCCGGCGACAGCGCTGCGCCGACGCCGCTCTTGGCGCTCGACGTCCAGCGCGCCGGAATTCCGGGCGCGCCCATTTTTTCGGATGCATTGGGGGCTAGGGTCGGCGGCGTCGCTGCCATGCATGGTCTCCTGGACCCTTCCCTAGACCAGCACATGAAGGCTTTTCAATCATCGCACCTGAAGTTGATCGCCAAAGGGGGGCCGATCGCAGTTGACAAGCGGGCGCATCTGCATTTGTCTGACAATAGATAAAAAACAGGCAGCCAACGCCAAAACCATCAGCAACAGTCGGCGGGGCCGACAATCCATGGGAGGATAATGACATGAAGAAACTGCTCGTCCTGAGCGCGCTTGCGGCAATGCTCGCCTCGGGCACGGCGCTGGCCGACACCAGCGGCAAGAAGATCGCCTTCTCCAACAATTACGCCGGCAATTCGTGGCGCCAGGCGATGCTCGACAGCTACGGCATCGTCACCAAGAAGGCGGTCGATGACAAGATCGTTGGCGCCGCCGACATCTTCACCACCGCCGACAAGGAAGTGCCGACCCAGGCAGCGCAGGTGCAGAACCTGATCCTGCAGGGCTACGACGCCATCGTCATCAACGCAGCCTCGCCGGATGCGCTCAACGGCGCCATCAAGCAGGCATGTGACGCCGGCATCGTCGTCGTCTCTTTCGATGGCATCGTCACCGAACCTTGCGCCTATCGCGTCGTCGTCGACTTCAAGGATATGGGCAAGCAGGAAGTCGAGCAGATGGCCAAGTTCCAGCCCAAGGGCGGCAATCTGCTTGAAATCCGCGGCCTTGCCGGCACTTCGATCGACGACGCCATCCATGCCGGCATCCTCGAAGGCGTCGCCGCGCATCCCGAATTCAAGATCGTCGGCTCGGTGACCGGCGACTGGGACCAGACGACGGCGCAGAAGGCGGTCGCGACGATCCTGCCGTCGCTGCCGGATGTCGTCGGCATCGTCGACCAGGGCGGTGACGGCTATGGCGCCGCGCAAGCCTTCGCCGCCGCCGGCAAGCCGCGCCCGACCATCATCATGGGCAATCGGCAGGACGAGCTGAAATGGTGGAAGGAGCAGAAGGAGAAGGACGGCTACAAGACCTGGTCGGCTTCGATCGCACCAGGTGTGTCGACGCTCGCCTTCTGGGTGGCGCAGCAAGTGCTCGACGGCCGCAAGGATATTCCGCACGATCTCCTGGTGCCGTATCTGGCCTTCACCCAGGACGATTTCGAGGCAGCACTGCCGAAGATCAAGGAGGGTGGCGTCGCCACCCACGAATACACGCAGGAAGAAGCCATCGCGGCGATCAAAGCCAACATCAAGTGATGCAAGTCCGGTTGCCGTCCGCATTGCCAACCGGATATCGTTGAGCATGCTCAAGGCGAATACCGACATCATCAGGCTGAACGGCGCCGAAAAACATTTCGGCGCCGTTCGTGCCCTTAACGGCGTCGACTTTCATGTCGTATCAGGCGAATGCGTCGGGCTGGTCGGCCATAACGGCGCCGGCAAGTCGACGCTGATGCATATGGTGGCCGGCACGCTGCGGCCGGATGGCGGCCAGATCGTGGTGCGCGGCAATGCGGAAATCGACTACTCGGTGGCGCGCGCGCTGAAACTCGGCATACGCTGTGTGTTCCAGGAACTGTCGCTGTGCCCGAACCTCAGCATCGCAGAGAATACGCGCATCAATCATCCAGCGCTGACCGGTCTCGGCTGGCGGCGCAAAGCCGCTAATCTTATCGCCGCCAAGCTCGAAGAAATTTTCCCGCATCACGGCATTTCCGCCGACGACATTGCCGGCGACCTGTCGATCGGCCGGCGGCAGATGGTCGAGGTGGCGCGTGCCTTCACGGTGACGCGCGATCCGCTCGACCTGGTGATCCTCGACGAGCCGACCTCTTCGCTCGACGCACACACGGCCGGCCAACTGCTGGCCTTCGTGCGCCGCTTCGTCGCCGCCGGCGGCAGCTGCATCCTGATCTCGCATGTCTTGGGCGAGGTGCTGCAGAATGCCGATCGCATCGTGGTGATGCGTGATGGCAAGGTCGTTGCCACGGACGCGGCAAAGGCCTTCGACCGCGACCGGCTGGTGGCGACCATGGGCGGCGCGGAAGCACGCGAGAAGATCGCGGCGGAGATCGCCGCCGCCAGGCCGGCGGACAGCCCCATCAGGGTGCGGGCGCGGCCTGCCCGGCAAGAGGACGGCAGGGAGCTTGTCGCTCGCGCCGGCGAAATCATCGGGCTTGCCGGGCTTGCCGGCCATGGCCAGACCGATCTTCTGCTGGCGATCTTCGCCGCCGCTACGCGCAGAAAGACCGGCATCGAGGTGGCCGCGCCGGTGGCGCTGGTGGCCGGTGACCGTCAGTCGGACGGTATCTTTCCGCAATGGTCGATCGCGGAAAATATCGGCATCCGCTCGCTGGCGCGGCTGCGCAACGGGTTGCTGATCTCGCCGCAGCGCGAGGCCGAGCTTGCCGAATTCTGGAAGCAGAAAATCGGCATCCGCACACCCGACATGACCAACAACATCTTTTCGCTGTCGGGCGGCAACCAGCAGAAGGCGCTGTTTGCCCGCGCACTGGGCTCGGATGCTGAGATCGTGCTGATGGACGATCCGATGCGCGGCGTCGACATCGGCACCAAGCTCGAAGTCTACGATCTCGTGCGCGAGGAAGCGGCCAAGGGCCGCACCTTCCTCTGGTACACCACCGAGACAGAAGAGCTCGACAATTGCGATCACGTCCATGTCTTCAAGAATGGCCGCATCGTCGCCAATCTGACGCGCGACGAACTGACGGAGGAAAAGATCATCCAGTCCTCATTCGGCGATGCGGCCTGAGATGACGGCAATCGCTCCCGGTACGACCCCAACTTCCTCGCCGCGCAGCAGTGCCGCGCGGGCCCGACTGCTGCGCAGCTTGTTGCCGGCGCTGTCGCTGGCGCTGGTGCTCATCGCCATTGCCTGGCTCAACCCGCGCGCCATCAGCTATTTCGGCTTCAGCCTGATGCTCAATCTGGCGATCCCGATCGCGCTGGCGACGATCGCGCAGATGTTCGTTATATCAGGCAATGAGCTTGACCTGTCGATCGGCACCTTTGTCGGTTTCGTCGGCTGCGTCACCGCGACATGGCTGAAGGATGCGCCGCTGCTGGGTGTGATTGTGCTCATCGGCGCCATAGGCGTCTATGCGCTGCTCGGTGCGCTGATCCATCTGCGCAACCTGCCGTCGATTGTGGTGACGCTGGGCATGAGCTTCGTCTGGCAAGGGCTGGCCATTCTGGTCCTGCCCAAGCCGGGCGGCAAGGCGCCGGACTGGCTGCTGGCGCTGATGTCCTTCAAGCCGCCCTTCATTCCATTTCCGATCATCGCCGCGCTGGTGATCGCGGCGGTCGTGCATTTCGGCCTGATGCGCACCTCGTATGGCGTCATCCTGCGCGGCTCGGGCGGCAACCCGGCGGCGCTCAGGCGCGCCGGCTGGTCGCTGCTGCGCACCAAGATCGTGCTGTTTGCGCTGACCGGCCTGTTCGGCGTGCTGTCCGGCATGGCGCTGATCGGCATCACCACTTCGGCCGACGCCAATATCGGCAATGGCTACACGCTGCTGGCAATCGCCGGCGTCATTCTCGGCGGCGGCGAATTCGTCGGCGGCCGGGTGTCGCCGATCGGCGCCGTGCTCGGCGCGCTGACGCTGGCGCTGGCCGCATCGCCGCTGCTCACCTTCATGCACATTCCGCCGGATTGGCAGGTCGCCGCCAACGGCGCCATCCTGATCATCGTGCTGGCGGCTCGGGTCCTGATCAGCCGCAGGGAGAGGTAGCGATGACATTTGTGAAATCGCTTGCCGCCAAACCCTGGATCTGGTCCTTCCTCGGCGCGTTGCTGGTCTGGCTGGCGACCATCTCCTTCACCGGCGGCTATGGCGGCGGCGGCATGGTCACGGCAGCACTGTCGCTGGCCGTCTTCACCGTCATCGTCGGCGTCGGCCAGATGTTTGTCATCACGCTCGGGCCAGGCAATGTCGACCTGTCGCTGCCGGCCAATATTGGGCTCGCCAGCGCCGTCGCCATGAAGGTGATGGATGGCAGCGATTCCATGATCGTGGTCGGGCTGCTGGCGGCGCTCGCCTGCGGTGCAGCGATCGGCGCCGTCAATTATCTGCTGATCTGGGCGCTGCGCATTCCGCCGATCATCGCGACGCTGTCGGCGAGCTTCATCATCCAGTCGATCGACATCAGCTATGGGCGCGGCCTGCAGATCAAGCCGCCGCCGGGCTTTGCCGATTTTGCCAACTGGCAGATCCTGGGCATTCCGGTTCTGGCGATCCTTACCGTATTGTTCACCATCGGTGCGGCTATCGCCTTGCAGCGCATGATCTATGGCCGCTCGGTGCTGGCGATCGGCCAGAACATTCGCGCCGCGTGGCTGGCTGGCGTCAATGTTGGCCGCACCCGCTTCCTCACCTACACGCTGTCGGGCGTGCTCGGCGGCATCGACGGTGCGCTGCTCGCCGGTTATTTCCGCGGCGCCAATGTCGATATCGGCAATGAGTACCTGCTGGCCTCGATTGCCGTCGTCGTCATCGGCGGCACTTCTGTCGCCGGTGGCAAGGCCAATGTCCCAGGCGTCTGGGGCGCGGCGCTGTTCCTGGTGCTGCTGTTGACCATGCTCAACACATTCGGCGTCAGCGCCGGCGTTCGTCTGTTGCTGACCGGGCTGATCATCGTCGGTGTCATCACTGTGGCCGGTGGCGAGAAGGCCTCGCGATAAATCGCGCCAAATTTGACCATGTGGACAAAAGTCCGCACCCGTTCCATAGTTCCGCGTCTGATTTCAGAACAGCCGGCTCGACACGGCTGTCAAACAGAGGGGCACTAGATGGAAAACCGGAAAAACAAATCGCAATCGACCGGCCTGTCGCGGCGCGACGTGTTGGAACTCGGCGCACTCGGGCTGGCTGCGGCCATGCTGCCCAGTGTGGCATTCGCCAAGGACAAGAAGCTGAAGGTGGCGGCGATCTTCGCCACGCCGATCGAGGAGCCGTGGGACAACCAGATCCACGTCGCCTTGCAGAAGGCCGAGAAGGAACTCGGCATCGAATACAAATGGTCGGAGAAGGTGCAGACCGCCGATTTCAGCCGCGTCATGCGCGAATATGCGCAAGGCGGCTACCAGCTGGTGCTGGGCGATGCCTTTGCCGCCGAGCGCGAATCGCGCCGCACGGCAAAACAGTTCCCGAAGACCGCCTGGCTGTTCGGCTCCGGCGCCGGCCCGGCCGAACCCAATTTCGGCGTCTTCGACAACTGGATCCATGAGCCGGCCTATCTCTCCGGCATCATCGCCGGCAAGATGTCCAAGTCGGGCACGATCGGCGCCGTCGCGGCGATGGGCATTCCGGAGGTGAACCGGCTGGTCAACGCCTTCTTTGCCGGCGCCAAAGAGGTCAACCCGAACATCAAGAAGAAGGTCGCCTTCATCGGTTCCTTCTTCGACCCGCCCAAGGCCAAGGAAGCGGCGGTCGCCCAGATCGACGCCGGCGTCGATGTCATCTATGCCGAGCGCTTCGGCGTCATCGAGGCGGCGGTGGAGAAGAAGATCCTCGCCATCTCCAACATGTCCGACCAGTCGAGCCTCGGCCCCGACACGGTCATCACCGGCCCCGTCTGGGACATGTATCCGACGGTCGAGCAGGCGATCAAACTGGTCAAGGCCGGTGTCTTCACCGCGCAGGACTATGGCGACTTCTCGCGCATGGCCAAGGGCGGGTCGTTCCTGGCGCCCTATCACAAATTCGACAAGACGCTGCCGGCGGATGTGAAGGATTTGGTCGAGAAGAAGAAGGCCGAGATCCTGGAAGGCAATTTCCGGGTGGATGTGGATGAGAATACGCCGGTCTCGGATTAGAGCCGGCGTACCCTCCCCCTTGAGGGGGTGAGCAGCCGGTTCGCCGCAGGCGAATTCATCGTGCCGGTGGCACGATGAAAGGCCAGCGAACGCCGGGACGCTGCAAAGCAGCGGGGACCCGGCAAGGCTCGCTGATTATCAGCCCGGCCCTTCGCCGGCTCAGGGCGTTCGAAGCTCGAAAAGCCAAGCAATTGGCTTTTCGTGGCCTTCAGCCACCGCTCCTCACCCCCTCGAGGGGGAGGGGTATCAGCGCAGGAGCATCCTTGTCCGCCCCTCTTATCGAAATGCGCGGCATCACCAAGAGCTTCGGCGCCGTCAAGGCGAACGAGGCGGTCGATCTCAGCGTTGCACCCGGCGAAATCCTCGGGCTGCTGGGCGAAAACGGCGCCGGCAAGACGACGTTGATGAACGTGCTGTTCGGCGCCTATGCGCCGGATGCCGGCGAAATACTCATCCAGGGCGAGCCGGTGCGGATCACCAGTTCGGCCGATGCACTGGCCGCCGGCATCGGCATGGTGCATCAGCATTTTCATCTGGCGCCGCGGCTGACGGTTCTGGAAAACCTGCTCATCGGCATATCAGGCAAATCCGGCCGCATCGATCGCACCGGTGGGCTTGCCCGGTTGTCCGACATCAGCCGCCAGCATGGATTGACGCTCGACCCCGATTTGCCGGTGTCGGCGTTGTCGGTCGGCGAACAGCAGCGGCTCGAAATCGTCAAGGCGCTGTTTCGCGGTGCTAAGCTCTTGATCCTCGACGAACCGACGGCGGTGCTGGCTCCGAGCGAGGTCGACGGGTTGTTTTCGGCATTGCGTTCGATGGCGGCGCAAGGCCTGGGCATCATCTTCATCTCGCACAAGCTGAACGAAGTGCGGGCGCTCACCCATCGCTGCACCGTGCTGCGGCATGGCCGCGTCGCCGGCCGCGTTGACGATCCCGCAAACACGACGTCGTCTGAGATGGCACAGCTGATGTGCGGCCACGAAATCGTGCCGCCGGCAAGGGGGCCGTCGACGCCGGGCGCGGAAGTGCTGACGCTTGACGGCATTTCCACCTCACGGCACGCGGGCACGCCGCTGCGCGACATATCGCTGTCGGTGCGAGCCGGCGCAATCCTCGGCATTGCCGGCGTCTCCGGCAATGGCCAGCGGGCGCTGGCCGAAGTGATTTCCGGCACACGGGTGCCTGATGCCGGCGAGATGACGATAGCCGGCAAAGCAGTGACGCGGTTTTCGCCGCGCGAGGTGCAGGCGCTCGGCCTCGGCCGCATCCCGGAAGACCGCATGACGACCGGGCTGGTGACCAATCTGCCGCTCGCCGATTCCATGGTGCTGCCGCGCATCGGCACAGCGGCGTTCAGCAGCAAGGGCCTGCTCAAGCCGGATGCGATCCGCGCCTTCGCGGAAGAACAGATCAAGGCCTATGATATCAGGTGCCCCGGGCCGATGACCCGCGCCGGCGCGCTGTCGGGCGGCAATCTGCAGAAAGCGCTGCTGGCGCGCGAGTTGGCCTTCGACCCCAAGGTTCTGATCGTCTCGCAGCCGACGCGCGGCCTCGATATCGGTGCTGCGCGTTTCATCCACGAAAAGTTCCTCGACATGCGCGCCAAGGGCTGCGGCATCGTCGTCATCGGCGAGGATCTGGAAGAGTTGCTGGTGCTCTGCGACCGCATCGCGGTGATGTATGAGGGCCGCATCGCCGGGACGCTCGACAGCGCTGACGCCACGATCGCACGGCTCGGACTGCTGATGACCGGGGCGGAGGGGAGGGCTTGAACAATGCTGTTGGCTGACTTCCTCGGATATTGCCCACAACATAGTGCTTTGGCCGTCAGCGCTGCCCCTCACC
The DNA here is from genome assembly GCF_016836705.1 of Mesorhizobium caraganae. GTDB lineage: Bacteria > Pseudomonadota > Alphaproteobacteria > Rhizobiales > Rhizobiaceae > Mesorhizobium > Mesorhizobium caraganae. The sequence continues at coordinate 83,962 of NZ_JAFCGY010000019.1, forward strand.
TGCCTGCCGGCATCCTCTCCCCGTATAGAGACGGGGAGAGGGGCGCTCTCATCACGGCTTTCGCCAATCGCCGGCGTTGCAGGAAAAGTGCCGAGGCCGCAAACAGCCCCCTTCTCCCCGTCCCTATACGGGGAGAAGGTGCCGGCAGGCGGATGAGGGGCGGCGCCAACACCGGATACATCGGTGGGACAGCTGCGCTGAGGGTGGAGGGCCGTAGCTGATGTTCCGCTTGGAGGCCCGCACCTCGACCCCTGCCTGGTTCAACCTGGCGCTGCCGATCATCGCCATCGGCGCCACGCTTGTGATCTGCAGCGGCCTGATCGCTCTGGCTGGTGCCGGTGTGCTCGAGGCCTATGGCGTGATGCTGTCGGCCTCGTTCGGCGACAGCTACGCCATCACCGAAACGCTGGTGCGCGCAGCACCCATGATCTTCACCGGGCTGGCGGTCGCGGTGGCCTTCCGGGCCAAATTCTGGAACATCGGCGCGGAAGGCCAATTGCTGGCCGGCGCCGTGGCCAGCTGCTTCGTCGGCGCCATCCCGATGCCGGGGGCGCTCGCAATCCTATTGATGGCGCTGGCGGGCGCTGCTGCCGGTGCCGCTGTCGCGCTGGTGCCAGCGACCCTGCGAGTGAAATTCAAGGTCGATGACGTCGTCAGTTCGCTGCTGCTCAACTCGGTCATCTACTACGCGCTGATGGCGCTGATCGAGGGACCGTGGAAGGACTCCTTCAGCGGCTATCCGATCTCGCCGCCGATCGAGGATTCGGCGAATTTCCCGGTGCTGCTCGAAGGCACCAGGCTGCACCTCGGCGTCATTGCTGCGCTGATCACGGCACCCCTGATCGGGTTCCTGATCGTGCGCACCACGCTCGGCTTCCGCATCCGGGTCACAGGCGAAAGCCCGGAGGCCGCCCGCTATGGCGGCATCAATGTCGAGCGCGTGTTGCTCTCGACGGCGCTGCTGTCGGGCGCGCTGGCCGGGCTCGCCGGCGTCGGCGAGGTCGGCGGCGTGCATTTCCAGGTGATGAGCGACATCTCACCGGGCTACGGCTATTCCGGCATCGTCGTCGCCATGCTGGCCAGGCTCAATCCGCTCGGCGTCGTGCCGGCGGCGATCTTCCTCGCCGCCGTGATGACCGGGGCCGAGGCGATGTCGCGCGCCACCGGCGTTCCGGCCTTCCTCAGCGACGTCATCCAGGGAACGGCGCTGCTTGCCATGTTGGTGGCGCTGCTCTTCACGGCCTACCGTATCCGCCGTGTGGGGGCACCCGCATGAGCGCGGTGTTCGAACAGATTTTTCAGGTCGGATTCCTCGCTGCCATCATCCGTATCGCCACGCCCCTGGCTTTCGCGACGCTCGGCGAAATGTTTTCCGAGCGCGCCGGCGTGCTCAATCTTGGCATCGAAGGCATCATGCTCTTGTCGGCGATGACCGGCTTCACCGCCGCCAGCCTCAGCGGCAACCTGTGGCTCGGCGTGCTGGCGGCTGTATTGACCGGCATGCTGATGGGGGCGCTGCATGCGCTGTTCACAGTGGCGCTCGGCCTCAGCCAGCATGTCTGCGGCATCGGCGTGACCTTGTTCTCGTCGGGTCTTGCCTATTTCCTCTACCGGCTGATCTTCGGCCAGCAATCGGTGCCGCCGAGCATCAAGGGTTTTCAGACCCTGCCGATCCCGATCCTCTCCGACATTCCCGTTCTGGGCCCGGCGGTGTTCAACCAGTTTGCGCTGGTCTACATGGCGATCATCGCCATCCCGCTCGCCGCCTTCATACTCTACCGCACGCCCTGGGGCCTGTCTGTGCGCATGGTCGGGGAAAACCCGCGCGCTGCCGATTCCGCCGGGGTCAGCGTCATTGCCACGCGCTTCCAGGCGGTCATCCTCGGCGGCGCGCTGATGGGGCTCGCCGGTGCCTTCCTCACCATGGCCCAGTTCAACGCCTTCACCTTCGGCGTCGTCTCCGGACGTGGCTGGGTGGCGATCGCGCTGGTCGTGTTCGGCCGCTGGGACCCGTGGCGCTCGGCGGGCGCGGCGCTACTGTTCGCCTTCGTCGATGCCTTGCAACTGCGCATGCAGGCGAGCGGGCTCGGGCATATCCCTTACGAAGCGTTCCTGATGCTGCCGTTCATCTTCACCATCGTGGCGATGGCCGTGATGTCGCGCAATGCGGTGGCGCCGTCAGCGCTGCTGAAGCCGTTTCGACGGGAAGAGCGGTAGGCGGGCTTGGCATCCTTTCCTCTCCACCCGATCGACGGGGGAGAGGAAGGGCGCCAAGCTTGTCCCTGGGACGAAGAAGCTGGACCTTGGGACGCCTCACATCGCGGTAAAGCCGTTGTCGACGAACAGATGCGTACCGTTGACGAAGCTGGATTCGTCGCTGGCCAGATACAGCGCGGCCTTTGCGACCTCTTCCGGCTCACCGATGCGACCCTGCTGCGCGGCAAGCGCTGCGTCTGAAACATCTACGCCGAGCTTGCCGAGATCGGCAACCTCGCGCAGGCCGTGCGGGGTGCGGATGAAGCCGGGACAGACGGCGTTGCAACGGATGTTGCGGTCGCGGAACTCGACCGCAATCGCCCGCGCGAACATGTGGCAAGCGCCTTTTGTGGTGTCGTAGAGCACCTCCATCGGTGTGGCCGCCACCGCCGAGATCGACGAGGTGCAGACGATCGAGCCGCCACCGGCCGCGATCATGCCGGGCAGCACGGCGCGGGTCATCAGGAACATGGAGCGGACATTGACGGCATGCAGCCAGTCCCACTCCTGCACCGTCGTTTCCAGGAACGGTTTTATCACGATGGTGCCGGCATGGTTGAACAGCACGGTGGCCGGGCCGAGCTTGACCGTCGCCGCTTTCACCGCCGCCTCGACTTGCGCTTCATCAGAGACATCGGCGACGAAATGCTCGGCGACATGCCCCCGCGCCCGGATCGCCGCCGCGGTTGCGGCCGCCGCCTCGCCGTTGCGGTCGATGATCGCCACTTTGGCGCCTTCGGCCGCGAACAATTCCGACGCCGCTCCGCCCATTCCCGTTGCGCCTCCCGAGATGATGGCGACCTTGCCAGCCAGTCTTGCACCCATGTTTTGTTCCCCATCCCCTGATTGAAATCGTCCGCTTTTACGCGGGAAGGGCGATGCTATCCTCGAAGTGAAGGCCGGCCAAGCTGGTTGGTCGCTTGCCGCGAATCGCGGCCTCCCAGCAATCTCAGACCAATTCACATGGAAATTTGAGAAAATTGTTCTGCGGGTAGTCAAAAAATAGCAATCGACAAAGTCTACTGATTTTATAGATTAATGGCCAAGACGGAGGTCGATATGTCCTATATCCAGAACGCCGAGACGGACCGCAGCAGTCAGAGGCCGGCCAATGCCCAGGCTTTCCGCCCCGCCTATGCAGGCGCCTTCGCCTATCTCGTCTTTGCCCTTGCGTTCGCGTTCACCGGGGCAGTTGTGCTCGGCCTGATTCCCTGACCCGTTCAGGCCGAAAGGGTGGTGACCCAAAGCAATTCCAGGAAAAGTGTGAAGCGGTTTTCCCTCCGGAATTGCGAGAAACAAAGAGATAGAGCGGTTCGCCGTGGCGAAACGCTCTAGCGCCTTCAGGTAACCGGAGTTGATGAACCGAACGCGGATGCGCTTTGGCGCGGACCGCTTTGTATTTTGCATGTCGCTGCCCCAAACCCGGAGGCCACGTTTGAGCGGCATGCATCCAACGTGATGGAGGAGATGGCGATGCCGATCGAGTTCACGCATGTTCCCGGTAAAACACAGGCCGCCGACGCCGGTTCGGCCGTGCCTTTCTTCTATGATTTCGTCGAGACGGCGACAAAGCTGTCGCTGATCGAGGATTCTGGCTTCCAGAAGATCGTCGTCGATGATCAAGCCGGGCTGTTGACCAATATGGACATTGCAGCCCAGGCGCTCGACCGCACCTCGTCGCTGGAAGTGGTGCTGACGCATTGGGCCGGCGTGGTCGCGCCCGCGGTTGCGGCCAGGCAACTGGCGGCGCTCGACGCCAGGAGCGGCGGCAGGCTGTCGGTGAGGATGCTGAGCGAGCCGCTGGATGACGACGATGCCGAAACGCGCCCGGTCGGCCACACCGTGGTCTGGCAGCGCATCGATGAATATCTGGTGCTGTTGAAGCGGCTGTGGTCGAACGACAAGCCCTTCGACCATGAAGGCGCCTTCTACAGCATCAAGGGCGGCTATGTGCCGCGCAAAGGGCCGCATGGCGCCGACATCACCGTCCGCATGGGTGGCCAATCGGGCACCGCGCTCCGGGTCGCCGGACGGCATGCCAACGTCCTTGAGCTGGCGGCTGGTTCGCTGGACGAGATCCGCCAGCTAATGGAGCGGGCACGCGCCGCCGCCGCCGAACATGGCCGCGCCGGCAAACTGCGTTTTGCGCTTCCAGTCCGCATTCGTGCCGAAGGCGGAGTCTCCGGTGCCCACAAGGCAGTCGAGCTTTCGGGACCGCCAGCGCACATCGCTTTGTCGCTGCTGCCCTACGCGGCGCTGGGCATCAGTGAATTCATGATCGTTGGGGTCGACAGGCCGCGCGAGATCGCCAGCGTCGGCCGTGAGACGATAGCGCTCCTGCGTAATTCGCTGGCGCGCCGCGAGGCCGAGGCGCCGCAGCCTGGGGCGTTTGTAGCGCGGGCTGGGGCGGAGGTTCGCGCCGCAGGGTAAGTTCCGCCGGCGCTTGTTGAAAGCACGGAAGTAGCGATCCTTCACACCCCCCTCTGTCCTGCCGGACATCTCCCCCGCAAGGGCGGAGATTGGCTGTTTTGAGGCGTCGCGCGCCTTTCAATGTCGAAGATTTGCGAAAGCGGCTGAGCGCCTGATCTCTCTCCTTGCGGGGGAGATGGCCGGCAGGCCAGAGGGGGGTGCTGTCCCTCCAGCCTTGGTAATCTAGCTCGTCTTCCCACCCAACCGCGCCAGCGCCGCCAGCACAGCGCCCGATTCCGCCAGTGCGCCGAAAACCCCATCCTCCATCGTCACCATATGTAGCGCCGCCTCATGCGCGTACTGGTCACCGCTGGCGCAGGCGTCGGCTATGGTCAGGCACTGGAAATTACGGTCGCAGGCCTCGCGCAGCGTGGTGTGGACGCAGACATCGGTTGTGCAGCCGGAAAACATCAGATGCGTGATGCCCCGCGCGCGCAGCACAAGCTCAAGGTCAGTATAGGTGAAGGCGCTGTTGCAGGTCTTGTCGACGATGATGTCGTGCGGCGCGACCTCGATGTCGGCGACGATCTGAAAGCCGGGGCCGGAGCGCAGCAGCACGTCGGTGGCTTCGAGGCCCGCCCGCTTGCGGCGCCATTTCTCGTAAGGCGTCATGTCGGCCATGTCGCCGCGATAGCCTTGCCTGGTGTGGATGATGGTGAGGCCGGCCGACCGTGCGGCCGCGATCAATCGGTTGACCGTCGGCAGGATGGCGCGCAGCGGCGCAGGGTCATACCCTTTCCTGGCGAAATAGCCCGATGGCGAGAGAAAATCCTCCTGCAGGTCGATGACCAGCAGCGCGGTATTTTGCGGCACCAGCTGGCCGTCATAGGGGAAATCGAACGGTGTCGCCTTGATCATCGGCTGCTTGCCTCAATTGCTGCCCGGCATCGTGGCCCAGCAACGCCGCCGCCGTCCATCCCTCAGTGCGACGCGGCAAGGTGGACCGACACAAAGACGATGCGCCGGTATCGCGCCAAAGACCGTTGGCCAAAAAGCCATCTTGTTTGTTGACTAGTAAACTCATGTTTTATAGTCAAGCGGGAGCACGGCCGCCTGAATTGGTTTCCAGCGGCTGTGCCGCGTTTGAGAGAAAGCCAGAATCCGTGGCTGGTATTTTCGGCGTCGAGATGGGGGTGTTTGCGCATCCCGTCACCGGCCAACCCATCGGTTACGTGCAATGACGAAGCGAGGACGAAGCATGTCCAGAAATGGTTTGTTGGCGGCGCTGGCTGCGGTCATGCTGTCGGCCGGCAGCGCTGCTGCGCAAGAGCAGCCGAGCACGCAACCGGCCCCGCAGCCCAGGGTTACGACGGAACCAGCAGCAACCGCCCAGCCTGCGCCAGTCTCGCCGCCAGCGGCGGTGGAAAAGGCGGCACCGACTGCGCTTGCCGCGCAGACGTTACCAGCCGCCGGACAAGTCGCGCCGGCTGCGCCAGCGCCGGCCAGCCAGCCCGGCGCAACCGCGCAGCCTGATCCTTCGGCGATTTCGCTGACCCTGCCGCACGACCTGTCGCCCTGGGGCATGTTCATGGCCGCCGACGTCATCGTCAAGGCGGTGATGATTGGGCTTGCCTTCGCCTCCCTCGTCACCTGGACGGTCTGGCTGGCCAAGTCGCTGGAAATCCTGTTCGGCAAGCTCAGCGCCCGGCGCGCCGCGCGCGCCATCGGCAATGCCGCCACCTTGCTGCAGGCCAGTCGTGCGCTGGGCAACAGCGGCGGCCCCGGCGCGCTCCTGGTGCAGGCAGCCGAGCAAGAGGCAGCGCTTTCGGCCAGCGCGCTCGACCACGTCACCGGCGACGGGTTGAAGGAACGCGTCACATCACGCCTGTCGCGCATCGAGGCGGCGGCGGCGCGGCGCATGTCGCGCGGCACCGGCGTGCTGGCGACGATCGGCTCGACGGCGCCCTTTGTCGGCCTGTTCGGCACCGTCTGGGGCATCATGAATGCCTTCATCGGCATATCGCAGGCGCAGACCACCAACCTCGCCGTCGTCGCGCCCGGCATCGCCGAGGCGCTGCTGGCCACCGCGATGGGCCTGGTCGCGGCCATTCCCGCTGTTGTCATCTACAACGTCTTTGCGCGCTCCATATCCGGCTACCGGCAGATCCTTGCCGATGCGTCGGCCGGCGTCGAACGGCTGGTCAGCCGCGATCTGGATTTCCGCACGGTGCCGCAAGTGCCTGCGCTGGCGGCGGAGTGATGGGCCATGGCGGCTAGAATTCGCGAGACTATCGACGGCGATCTTGAGGAAAACCACGAGATCAACGTTACGCCGTTCATCGATGTCATCCTGGTGTTGCTGATCATCTTCATGGTCGCGGCGCCTTTGGCGACGGTCGACGTCAATGTCGATCTGCCAGGCTCGACCGCGACGCCGGCATCGCGGCCGGAAACGCCGCTGTTCCTGACGCTGAAGGACGATCTGACGCTGGCGATCGGCAATGACAGTGTGCCGCGCGCGGCCTTTGCCGCCGTGCTCGACGGCAAGACAAAGGGCGACAAGCAGACGCGCGTCTTCCTGCGCGCCGACAAGGCGGTCGGCTATGGCGATCTGATGGAAGTGATGAATCTCCTGCGCGGCGCCGGCTACCTGAAGATCGCGCTGGTCGGGCTGGAGGTGCCGGCGGATCCGGCGGCGCCGCAACCAGGCGCCGTCCCATGACGCATCTGGCCGCCGCCGTTCCCATGGCCGATCCGCCGCGCACAGGCGCGCGCGAGATCCGTTTGTGGGTGGCTGCGGCCATTCTCACTGTCGGCGCGCATGTCGCGATCGCCTATGCCGTGCAGAATTTTAGCCTGGCCAACGAGATGGATGGGGGCTCGCCGCCGGCGGTGGCGATCGAACTGTCGCCGATGATGGTCGCACCGGCGGTGCCTGAGGACACGATGGCCGATGTGGTGACGCCGGAGCCGACGAACCAGGTGGAGGAGACCGTCGCCGACGCAAGACCCGTCGTGGAACCGGACGTCGACAAGCCGGAGCCGGTTGCCGATGAGGCGGAAGCCATTCAACCCGACGAGACCGCACCGGTCGAGACAGCAGCGGCCGAACAGCCCGATCAGGCGCCGCCGCTGGACGAGGTCGTACCTGACATCGTCCCGACCGTGGCGCCGGACGTGGTCATTCCGCTGCCGCAAGCCAAGCTTGTGGAGGACAAGCCGGTCGAGAAGGCAAAGAAGACGGTCGAAAAGCCCAAGCCGCGCCCGAAGAAAGAGAAAAAGGAAAAGGCCGCGCCGGCGAAAGCGGTCGTGACCGCCAGCGTCGATGCGAAGGTGGGCGCACAAGCGTCGGCGCCGAAGGCTTCGCAATCGAGAGGATCATCGGTCAGTGCAAGCAAATGGAACTCACAGCTGATCGGATGGATCAATCGAAACAAGCGTTATCCGAGCGCGGCAAGGTCGCGGCGCGCCGTGGGTACCGCAAATGTGACCTTCGTCGTCAGCGCTTCGGGCAAGGTGACCTCCGTCCGGCTGACACGATCATCGGGTGACGCGGACCTCGATCGAGCCGCGCTGAGCATTCTGCAGGGTGCGACGGTGCCCGCGCCACCGCCAGAGAAGGTCGGTACGGCTGTCGTGGCGCCTTTGATGTTCACGCTGCGGTAAAGTGGAGTGCAGCGAACGGTACCCGACCTTGTTGCCTGACGCCTGCATGTGCCGACGACCTGCCAACGGCTTTCAACAACCATCCGCGTGGGCCTGAAAAGCCGGTTATGACGTAGCGGTGGAGCCGATGCGGGATGCGGGCTTTGCGCCCTGCATCCCCTTTTCGATCAACGCCCCTGGTGCAAGCGCGCTTCCCGCTTCTTGCGCCACGGCGCGTTGGCCTCCCAGTCACCGGCCATGATGCAGCCGTAGGGCAGCACCTCGTCGACGATCTCCGCCAGGCCGAAATGCTCGATCTGGCGGCGCATCGAGGCCGCGTTTTTGTAGGCGGTCGGCAGCTCCGAAATATCCGTCACGCCAGAGAAGAAGCGGGGTCGATGTCCTTCGTCTCCTGCGCAAAGATATCGGCGTCGCTGCGCCGCGCCTGCATGCGCCTGTGCTTGGTGCACGAAAAAATTGCGCCCGGCGCCATGCGGCGAGAAGCCAAGCCCGTTCTCGGCATTCTTGCCGCGCACGATCAGCACCATGGCAAGCGGAAGGATGGCGCCTCCGATACCTCGCCTTGCTCGGCCACCTTTTCGTGAAGCTGAACGGTTGAACCGCTCGCCTGTTTGCCTAGGTAAAGAGTGTGGCCGGGCGCATTGCAAATCCGACAATCGGTATGACATTCTCCTGTATTAGAAAGCTTGCCCTTCCTGTTCTTGTCGTCGGCGTCCAGTCTTCCTGCGTCATTCCCGACGATACATCACGCATCGCCAAGGTTGAGCCCACGGCGGCGGCGGCCCGCAAGGAGATGGTCGGCCTCAGCGAAGCCGACGTTCGAATGTGCGCGGGCTTTCCGACCGCCACCGCGGACGTTGGCGAGTCTGGCCAGATCTGGACCTACCAGCGCGTCGTTCAGCGCGGCAATCTCAGCATTGTCGTCCCAACCATGGCGGTAGGCGCGATCCCGGCGGTCGGCGGCTCCGTCAATGTCGCTCCCGGCGGTTATTGCGACACGCAAATTCGCATGGCCAACGGCCGCGTCGCCGAAGTCGCCTACGCGGGCGACAACAATTTGCCGAACAGACGGGACGCGCTTTGTGTCAGTACGGTGGACGCCTGTGTGGCCTATGCCCGCCAACACAGTCAAAGAGCGACAGCCAGATAGCTGGTCACGGCTGATTGGCGAGCCGTGGCGTTGCATGTCGACGTCGGTAAGGGCTTGACTGACCCGCCGGAGCGAATACGCTAAGGCGAAATACCGGCCCTGATCGCCGGGCGGCAAATATGCCTCGTATGCCTCGCCCCTGCGGTGCTGGCTGCGGGGCATTGTCATTTCTGGGGTCCAGTTTGAAACAGCGTATCGAGATCGGCATCCTCTATTCGCGCTCGGGCAGCTATCAGCTGGTCTCCGATGCGTGCCGGATGGGCGCCATGCGCGCCATTGCCGACATCAATGCCGACCGCAGCTCGGGCATCGAACTGGTGCCGGTCGAGCGCGATCCGCAAAGCAATGCCGATCGCTACGCGACGCTGTGCGAAGACATTTTCAGGACCAGCAGCGCCCGCCATGTCGTGGGCTGCGTCACCTCGTGGAGCCGCAAGGAGACCATCCCCGTGCTGGAGAAGGCCGGCGGCATGCTCTGGTATGCCTGTCCCTATGAGGGCTTCGAGGCCAACGAGCACGTCGTTTACATGCACGCTTGCCCCAACCAGCACCTGGTGCCGCTGATGGCGCATGTCGTGCCCCGCTTCGGCGCCAACGGCTTCCTGCTCGGCTCGAACTACATCTGGGGCTGGGAGATGAACCGCGTGGCGCGCGACCTGATCGCGGATGCCGGCGGCAAGGTGCTGGGCGAACGCTATCTGCGCATCGGCGAGACCGATGTGTCGCGGCTGATCGCAGAAATACGGGCAACGCGGCCGAATTTCATCCTCAACAATCTGATCGGCACCTCGTCCTATGCCTTCCTCGCCGCCTATCGCGATCTGGGCGACGAGGATGCGGCGTTCAGGCCGGAAAACTGCCCGGTCGTTTCCTGCAACCTCACCGAGGGCGAACTGCCGGCGATCGGCGAAACCGGCAAGGGACATTTGTCGGTCGGGCCGTATTTCGCGCCGCGGCCGGCTGCCTTCGCCTCGTCCTTCGAGGCTTCCGCCTATGCCTCGGTGCAAGTGATGGCAGAGGTGCTGTCGCGCGACGCCGACGCCGGTCCGGCGGAGTTCTCCAAAGCCTTCGCCGAGCGGCGCTTCCCGACGCGGCTCGGGCCGATCGCCATTGACGCCCATTCCCAGCACGCGACACTGCCGGTGATCATCGGCCGGATCGCCGACGGCTTCTTCGAGGTCGTCAGCCGCGAGGATGAGGTGGCGCCGGATCCGTATCTGTCGCGCTACGACCCCGCCAAGACATTCGGCCGTCCGCGCCTGAGGGTGGTGTCGTGACCAGGGCGCGCATCCCCAATCTTGGCGGCGCCAGGGCCTTCATCCTGCATCGGCCGCACCCGACGGTGCAGGCAATCACCCGGCAATTGTCGGCCATCGGCCTGATCACTGTCGACTGCTGGCCGGAATTGCCGCCTGGGGCGTTGGCGGCCGATTTCGTCTTCTTCGACGCCGATCTTGGCTTTGACGAGCAATTTCCGTGGAAAGCGGGGGAGGCGCCGATGCCGCTGGTGGCGCTGATTGGTTCCGAGGCGCCCGGCCGCATCGAATGGGCGCTGTCGCACAAGGCCGATGCGCAACTCTTGAAGCCGGTCGGCAATGCCGGTGTGTACAGCGCGCTTCTGATCGCGAGGCAGAGTTTCGAGGCGCGAAAACATTTAGCCGGCGAAATTGCGTCGCTGCGCCAGCGCGTCGCCGAGCGCCAGACCATCGTGCGGGCGGTGGCGGCGCTGTCGAAGGGCAGCGACGACGAGCGCGCCTATGCGCAGCTGCGCTCGCTGGCGATGAGCTGGCAGATCAGTGTCGAGGATGCCGCGCGCCGGATCGTGGCGATGACAAGTGGGGAAGGAACGGGCGAGGAAGCAACGGGTGAAGAAGGCGGCGATGACCAGTCCAATCGCGCCTGACCTACCGGTGCGTATGCCGGCCAAACCACGCGCTGGCGTCTGGCGCCGGCTGGTCAAGCGGCGCCTGGCACTGCTCGGCCTGGTCATCGTTGCCATCGTCGTCGCCGGCGCCATCCTGGCGCCGTGGCTGACCGGCTACGATCCCAACGAGCAAATGTTCGACGGCCTGACCATCGAGGGGTCGCCCTTACCGCCGAGCGCCCAGTACTGGCTCGGCACCGACCTGCTCGGCCGCGACCTGCTGACCCGCATCCTCTACGGCGCCCGCACCTCGCTGATCATCGGCATTGTCGCCAATGGCGTGGCGCTTCTGATCGGCACGCTGGTCGGCGTCACCGCCGGCTATTTCCGCGGCTGGGTCGGCAGCGCGCTGATGCGCTTCACCGATCTGATGATGGCGTTCCCAGCCCTGCTGCTCGCCATCTGCCTGGCGGCGGTGTTCCAGCCGAGCCTGTGGATCGTCGCCATGGTCATCGCGCTGGTCAACTGGGTGCAGACCGCGCGCGTCATCTACACCGAAACATCCTCACTCGCTGAGCGTGAATTCATCGACGCTGAACGCACCATCGGCGCCGGTGCGCCGCGCATCCTGTTTCGCCACATCCTGCCGCATCTCCTGCCGACCATCATCGTCTGGGGCACGCTCGGCATCTCGACCACTGTGCTGCTGGAAGCGACTCTCTCCTTCCTCGGCATTGGCGTACAGCCACCAACGGCGTCGTGGGGCAACATCATTTTCGAAAACCAGACCTATTTCCAGGCCGCACCCTGGCTGGTGTTCATCCCCGGTGCGGCGATCCTGGCGCTGGCGCTGGCCTTCAACCTGATCGGCGATGCGCTGCGCGACATCCTCGATCCGACGCAAAGAGGCCGGGCATGATCGACTATCTCGGCCGCCGCCTGATCCAGTCGCTGCTGATCCTGCTCGGCGTCTCGCTGATCACCTTTGCGCTGCTCTACCTCTTGCCGGCCGACCCTGTGCGCCAGATCGCCGGCCGCAGCGCCACGCCACAGACGGTGGAAAACATCCGCCAGCAACTCGGCCTCGACCAACCCTTCGTCGTCCAGTACTGGCACTATCTGACAAAGCTCGTCAGCGGCGATCTCGGCCGCTCCTACATCCAGCGCTCAGAAGTCACCGAACTGATTGTCTCTCGGCTACCGGCAAGCCTGCTTTTGATGGTCGGCGCCATCCTGTGCGAATTGCTGATCGGCCTGAGCATGGGCCTGATCGCCGCCGTCAAGCGCGGCACCGCCACCGACCAGACCTTGATGGTCGCTTCCTTCGTCGGCGTCTCGGCGCCACAATTCGTCGTCGGGCTGTTGCTGCTCTACGTCTTTGCGGTGCGGCTGAGCTGGTTTCCGATCGGCGGCTACGGCACCTGGCGGCATCTCGTGCTGCCGTCGCTGACCATGGGCATACTCGGCGCCGGCTGGTATGCGCGCATGATGCGCTCGTCGATGATCGACGTGCTGCGCCAGGACTATGTCCGCACCGCCCGCGCCAAGGGTTTGGCGCGCAGCGCCATCATTTTCCGCCACGCGCTGCCCAACGCCATCCTGCCTGTCATCGCCATGATCGGCATCGACATCGGCATCTTCATGGGCGGCATCGTCGTCGTCGAAAGCGTGTTCGGCTGGCCCGGTATCGGCCAGCTGGCGTGGCAGGCGATCCAGCGCGTCGACATTCCGATCATCATGGGCGTCACGCTGGTGTCGGCCTTCGCCATCGTGCTCGGCAATCTCTTGGCCGACGTCATCGCGCCCTTCATCGATCCCCGTATCAAACTCAGATGAAAATGAAAAACAAACAGAGAAAGGGAACACAACAATGAAAAAGTTTCTTGCATCCACCGTCGCGGCATCGGTGCTGGCGCTGATGCTCGGCATGGCAAGCGTCCGCGCCGAAGACGCCGTCGACCCGAACGCCAAGCAGGGCGGCGCCATCATCGTCACCTACAAGGACGATGTCGCCACGCTCGATCCGGCGATCGGCTATGACTGGCAGAACTGGTCGATGATCAAGAGCCTGTTCGACGGGCTGATGGATTACGAGCCGGGCACCACCAATCTGAAGCCCGACCTCGCTGAAAGCTACGAGATTGCGCCGGACGGCAAGACCTTCACGTTCAAGCTGCGCCACGGCGTGAAATTCCACAATGGCCGCGAGATGACCGCCGACGACGTGAAATATTCGCTCGACCGCGTCACCAATCCGAAGACGCAGAGCCCCGGCGCCGGCTTCTTCGGCTCGATCAAAGGCTATGACGATGTCGCCGCCGGCAAGGCCGAGGGCCTGTCCGGCGTCACCGTCGTCGATCCCTATACGGTCAAGTTCGAGCTGACCCGCCCCGACGCCACCTTCCTGCATGTCATGGCTATCAACTTCGCCCATGTCGTGCCGAAGGAAGAGGTCGAGAAATACGGCGCCGATTTCGGCAGGCATCCGGTCGGTACCGGCGCCTTCAAGCTCACCGAGTGGACACTTGGACAGCGCCTCGTCTTCGAGCGCAACCCGGATTATTGGCACAAGGGCCTGCCGCATCTCGACAAGATCACCTTCGAGATCGGCCAGGAGCCGATCGTGGCGCTGCTGCGCCTGCAGAAAGGCGAGGTCGACGTGCTCGGCGACGTCATTCCGCCGGCCAAGTTCCAGGAGGTGATGGCCGATCCCGAACAGAAGGCGCGCGTCGTCGAAGGCGGCCAGCTGCAAACCGGCTATGTCACCATGAACACCACCATGGCGCCGTTCGACAATGTGAAGGTGCGCCAGGCCGTCAACATGGCGATCAACAAGGCGCGCGTCGTCCAGATCATCAACAACCGCGCCGTGCCCGCCAACCAGCCGCTGCCGCCGTCGATGCCCGGCTACAACAAGGACTACAAGGGCTATCCCTATGACGTCGCCAAGGCCAAGGCGCTGCTGGCCGAGGCCGGCCATCCCGATGGCTTCGAAACGCAATTGTTCGCCATGAACACCGACCCCAACCCGCGCATCGCCCAGGCGATCCAGCAGGACCTGGCGGCGATCGGCATCAAGGCCAGCATCCAGTCGCTGGCACAGGCCAATGTCATTGCGGCCGGCGGCGACAAGGCCGGCGCGCCGATGATCTGGTCCGGCGGTATGGCCTGGATCGCCGACTTCCCGGATCCGTCGAACTTCTACGGCCCGATCCTCGGCTGCGCCGGTGCGGTGCCCGGCGGCTGGAACTGGTCGTGGTATTGCAACAAGGATCTCGACGCCAAGGCGGCCGAGGCCGACTCGGTGGTCGACCCGGCAAAGGCCGGCGAACGCTACAAGATGTGGAGCGCCATCTACGACAAGGTGATGGAGGACGCGCCTTGGGCGCCGATCTTCAACGAGCAGCGTTTCACGCTCAAATCGGCCCGCATGGGCGGCGCCGACAACCTCTATGTCGACCCGGTCCATATCCCGATCAACTATGACAATGTGTACGTAAAAGATGTGCAATAGCTGCGACTACACCATCCACGGGCGCCATCACCATTTCGGCTGGGATAATTCGTTTGTCCCGGCCGAGCGGGTGGCGCCCGGCGCGACCATCGAGTTCCAGTGCCTCGATGCAGGGGGCGGCCAGCTTCAGGCCGACAGCACGGTCGCCGACGTCGCCAAGCTCGACTTCGAAAGGGTCAACCCGGTGACCGGACCGATCTTCGTCGAGGGTGCGGAGCCGGGCGATGCGCTGAAGGTGACGATCGAAATGTTCAAACCGTCCGGCTTCGGCTGGACGGCGAACATTCCGGGTTTCGGCCTGCTTGCCGACGATTTTACAGAGCCGGCGCTGAACATCTGGAAATACGACGCCGCCTCGCTCGAGCCGGCGCTGTTCGGCAAAAATGCGCGCGTGCCGCTGAAGCCTTTCGCCGGCACCATCGGCAACGCCCCGGCTGAGGTGGGGCTTCACTCGGTGGTGCCGCCGCGGCGCGTCGGCGGCAATCTCGACATCCGCGACCTCGCCGCTGGCACCACACTCTATCTGCCGGTGGAAGTGGCGGGTGCGCTGTTCTCGGTTGGTGATACGCATGCCGCGCAAGGCGACGGCGAGGTCTGCGGCACGGCGATCGAAAGCCCGATGGACGTCGTGCTCAAGCTCGATCTGGTCAAGGACGCCAGGCTGAAGACGCCGCGCTTCACCACGTCGGGCCCGGTGACGCGCCATCTCGACGCCAAGGGTTATGAGGTAACGACCGGCATCGGCCCGGACCTGATGATGGGTGCGAAGGAGGCGGTCGCGCAGATGGTCGACCTGCTGGCTGGGCGGTACCAAATCGATCCGGTCGAGGCTTATATGCTGGCTTCGGTGTGCGGCGACCTTCGCATCAGCGAGATCGTCGACGTGCCGAACTGGGTGGTATCGTTCTATTTTCCGCGCTGCGTGTTTGAATGAACGCGTCCTTCGCCCGGCTGCGCCTGCGATGACCGGCGAAACAAACCCCGTTCTTGACATCGCCAGCCTCTCCGTCAGCGTGCGTGGCGAGGACGGTGAGCGGGAGGTTGTCTCCAACCTGTCGCTGACGCTGGCGCGTGGCGAGACACTCTGCATTGCCGGCGAGTCTGGCTCCGGGAAGTCGATGACCGCACTGGCGATCATGCAACTCCTGCCGCAGCCGGCCGCGCGTATTTCGTCCGGCAAGATCCATCTCGGCGACACCGATCTGGCAACCCTCGACGAGCGCCAGATGCGGCGCATCCGCGGTGACCGCATCGCCATGATCTTCCAAGAGCCGATGACCTCGCTCAACCCGGTGCTGTCGATCGGTCGGCAGCTGACCGAATCCATCGAGGCGCATACCAGCCTGTCGCAGGCCGAGGCCCGCCAGCACGCCATCGAAGCGCTCAAGGCGGTGCGCATCTCTGAAGCCGAAAGCCGGCTAAAACAGTTTCCGCATGAGCTGTCCGGCGGCATGCGCCAGCGGGTGATGATCGCCATGGCGCTGGCGCTCGAGCCCGATGTGCTGATCGCCGACGAACCGACGACGGCGCTCGACGTCACCGTGCAGGGCGAGGTGCTGGAACTGTTGCGCGACCTGCAGCGTCAGCACGGCACCAGTGTCATCTTGATCACCCACGATATGGGCGTGGTCGCCGAAATGGCCGACCGCGTCATCATCATGCGGCATGGCCGCATGGTCGAGGAAGGCAAGACCGCTGATATCTTTGCCCGACCGCAGGCCGATTACACGTGCGAACTGCTGGCCGCCGTGCCGCGCATCGGCAGCGGCGTCGGGCGGCAGAAATCCAGGGATGTGCTTGAAGCCTCAAAACCGGCCAATGTCGCCGAGGTCAACGGCTTGCATGTCCGTTTCGATCTGCGCGGCGGCATCTTTGGCCAGGTCACCCGCCGCGTCCACGCCGTCGAAGGCGTCAGCTTCTCGATCGCGCCCAACGAGACGCTGGCGCTGGTCGGCGAATCGGGTTGCGGCAAGTCGACCACCGCCAAAGCGCTGGCAGGGCTGGTGCCGTATAGCGGTGACATCGTTATTGGCGGGCGCAATCTTTCCGGTCTCGGCCGCGTCGAGCGCAAAGCGGTGCGCCGCGACGTGCAGATGATTTTCCAGGACCCGTTCGCCTCGCTCGATCCGCGCATGCGTGTCGGCGATCTCGTCGCCGAGCCGTTGGTGATCCACGGCATCGCCTCGAAGGACGAGCGCCGCGATCGCGTGGCAGCGCTATTCGAGCGCGTCGGCCTGTCGGCCGACCAGATGGAACTCTATCCGCATGAATTCTCCGGCGGCCAGCGCCAGCGCGTCTGCATCGCGCGCGCTCTTGCCTTGCGGCCGAAGTTGATCATCGCCGATGAAAGCGTTTCGGCGCTCGACGTCTCGGTACAAGCGCGCGTGCTCGATCTGTTGAAGGAATTGCAGCGCGAATTCGGCGTCGCATATCTCTTCATCTCGCATGACATGGCGGTGGTGGAGAACATCTCCGATCGCGTCGCCGTCATGTATCTCGGCCAGATCGTCGAAATGGGCACACGCGACCAGGTGTTTTCCAACCCGCGCCATCCCTACACCAGGCGGCTGATCGAAGCCGTGCCGGTGCCAGACCCAGCGCAGCGCAGAACCCGATTCGCCCGCCTCGACCAGGAGATACCGAGCGCGACCCGCAAGATCGGCGAAGCGCCGCTGAAGCTGGCGCTGAACGATGTCGGCAACGGCCATCTCGTCGCTGCGGAAAGCTGAGCCCGCGCTGGTCGGCGATTGCAGCTGTTCTTTTACCTTGTTGAGCACAACCAAGACTTGTCATCTCGGGTTTACCTCGCCTTAGATGGATGACGACCACTATACGGTCGGCGTTCTTGCCTCAGGGGGAAACAGTGCTGAAGGCAGTTCTGCAGCTGCTGCCGGGTCGGTTCATGGATGTTCGCATGCGCGCGTCCGACGGCTACGAGACGCGCGTCGTGGAGCGGCCCGGACGCTGGATGACGGCGGCAGATCTGGAGCAGCTGACCAGCGATCTGCGGCTGGTGGCGTCGAAGACGCTGAAGGCCGGCAGCCTGACCTATGGCGTGTTTTCCGGCGATCGCAGCCGGCTGGAACATTCCATCATCACCATCGTCTACCGGCGCAGCGACGGGCGGCCGATCGCCTTCAACGCGCTGGCGCTGATGGAGATTTCACTGGCCGGCAAGCCGTATGAGGTCCTGCACCTCGGCCTCGTCATGGTCGATCCGGACGAGCGCAGCCGGGGGCTGAGCTGGATCCTCTACGGCCTGACCTGCTTCCTGATGTTCCTGCGCAACCAGCTGCGGCCGATCTGGATCTCCAACGTCACCCAGGTGCCTGCCGTCGTCGGTATGGTCGCCGAAGCCTTCACCAATGTGTTTCCCGGACCGCATGCCGGCGCGCGGCGCTCGCTGACCCATGTGCTTTTGGCGCGGCAGATCATGGCGCGCCACCGCCATGTCTTCGGCGTTGGCCCGGAAGCGGGTTTCGACGAAGAGCGCTCCGTCATCACCAATGCCTATACAGGCGGCTCGGACGATCTGAAAAAAACCTTCGACGAGGCGGCCAAGCACCGCGTCGAGACCTATAACGAGTTCTGCCGCAAAGAGCTCGACTACGGGCGCGGCGATGACGTGCTGCAGATCGGCCAGATGAGTTTCCAGGCGGCGCGCACCTATCTAGCCGACGCGGTGCCGCGCGGCTCGCTTGCCGCCCTTGCCGTGGCGGGTGGCGCCGCCACGCTGCAGCGACTGGTGCTGCCGGTGGTTCACTGGGCGGATTCGAGCCGGCAATGGAATGTGCTGAGACCATGGACACGCTAGCGGCCTCAGATGCGGTACGCCGTTTCACGCTCAAGCTGATGGCAGCGGAGCCATGAGTTTCGACGACACACTCGTCGCCGACACCATCACCTCGCTGGCGGCGCTGTTCGGCCTGCTGATCGTGATATCGGTCGTCGGCGGGCGCGACGATGGGTTGTCGCGCCGCTTCCTGTTTGGGTTGCGTGTGCTGGCGGTGCTGCTCGCCTGCCGCATTCTGGACTGGACGACCGGCCTCGCCCTCTTCCGCTTCGTCACCATCGCGGCAGCGGGCCTGCTGCCGCTGGCCGCTCTTTTGCTGACTGAGGGCTTGCTGCGCCGGCATGCGCCGTTTGCGCTTAAATTCTTCGCCGCAAGTGGCGCCCTGCTGTTCCTCCTGCTGGCTCTGATCCCGGAAAGCCTTGCAGAGCCATGGCGGATGGCGATGCTTCTGGCCTTCCAGTTCGGTGGTTTTGTCGCCATCGGCTGGCTGGTGATGACGCGCGATCGCGACAGCCTGTCGGCGGCCGAGAACCGCACCGTGGAGCGCATGGCGCTGTCGCTGCTGCTGATCCTTCCGTTCATGGTCACCGATTACCGGCCCGGCCTGTTCGAGGTGCCGGTGCGGCTCGGCGGGATCGCCATCCTGTTCCTGTGCTGGTTGACAATCGGGCTTGGGCGGGCGAGCCTCGGCCACCGCGACACGATCGGCGCCTTTGCTGTCATCGCGCTGAGCTCGGTGTTTGCCGGGCTGGCGCTGGGTGGCATCGATGATCTCGGCTGGCGCGGCAGCGTGCAGGGCGTGGTGATCGTGCTGTCGGCGACGCTACTGGCCGTCATCTACAATGACAGCGTCAGCCTCACCGCCGAAAAGCGCCGCGACTCGCTGCTGAAGCACATGGCCGAGGGCGACCTGACGGATTCCGCGAGCTTCCTGCGCGGCCTGCAGCACCACATTCTCGTCGACGGCGCCTTGATCCTGCCGGCCGCCGACCTCGGCGATTTCGACCTGAAGGTGCTGGCGCGGGCGCTGGAACAGGCGCCGGTGCGCTCGCTCGCCGACGTGCAGCCGGATGCCCCCGTGGACGAGGACATACGCGAGCAGCTGGCATGGCTGTTCGAGAAATACGAGGCGACGCATGTGCTGCTGGCGACACTCGACCCGTTGGCCGTGGTCGCGCTCAACATGCCGGCGATGGCATCGTCGCCCGGCGTGGAAATGGAATTGCGCGCCGTGCAGCGCATGGCGATGCTGATCGCGCAGCGGGAGGCCATGACGTGACGACAAGAAGGGCCGGCGTTTTGTGCCGACCCGTCTTGTGAGTGGATCAGGCGGCCTTGGTCTTCAAGGCCTCTTCGTCGCGCACCATCTTGGTCACGGCGGCGAAGTCGAGCTTGCCGGAGCCGAGCACCGGCACTTTTGGGACGACGCGCACTTCGGCCGGCACCATCAGGTCCATGGCGCCGTTGGCCTTGGCGAAAGCCAGGAAGTCCGCACGGGCCGCGCCGGGTGCCTCGGTAATGAGGATCAGCTTTTCACCCTTGCGTGCATCCGGCACGGTGGCGACCGCCGACAGCGAGCCCTTCCACAATTCGCCGGCCAGCGCTTCGACGGCCGCCAGCGAGATCATCTCGCCGCCGATCTTGGCAAAGCGCTTGGCACGGCCGCGAATGGTGATGAAGCCACCCTCGTCGATGGCGACGACGTCGCCCGTATCATGCCAGCCGTCTTCAAGCGGTTCGAGCACGCCGGGCTTCTCGGCCCGGAGATAGCCGGCCATGACATTGGGACCGCGCACGAACAGCCGGCCGCCATCGTCGACGCCGGGCACCGGGTCGAGGCGATATTCCATGCCGGGCATGATCTTGCCGACGGTTCCAGAGCGGTTGTACATCGGCGTGTTTATGGAGATCACCGGCGCTGTTTCGGTGACGCCGTAGCCCTCGAGGATGCGCACGCCGAACTTCTCCATATAGGTCATGCGCGTCGCGGCCTTGACCGGTTCTGCGCCGGCAAAACAATAGCGGATCGAGCGGAAGTCATAGGGATGCGCGGTGCGCGCATAGCCTGAGAGGAACGTGTCGGTGCCGAAGATGATCGTCGCGTTCGAGCCGTAGATCAGTTCGGGCACGAGGCGGTAGTGCAGCGGCGAGGGGTAGAAATAGACCGGCACGCCCGAGATCAGCGGCAGTACCGCGCCCGCCGTCATGCCGAAGGAATGGAAGATCGGCAGCACGTTGAAGACCTTGTCGCCCGAGTGGAAGTCGATGCGCGACGCCGCCTGGGCGGCATTGGCCAGGATGTTGCGGTGGGTCAGCACCACGCCCTTGGGCGTGCCTTCCGAACCCGAGGTGAACAGGATCACCGCAGGATCGTCGGGCTTGCGGGCAACGCGCGGCGTGCTTTTGCGCAGCAGGCCCAGGAGCTTGTCCTTGAGGCCAATGGTGGCGCGCAAATCATCGAGCCAGACGATGTTCACCGAGCGGCCGAGCTCCTCGACCACGGCGCCGAGTTTTGCCTGTTCGATAAAGGCGCGCGAGGTGAGCACGGTCTTCACCTCGGCGGCCTTGCAGGCGGAGAGGATGTTGGCGGCGCCGGCGGTGAAGTTCATCATCGCCGGAACCTTGCCGGAAGACATGACGCCGAGCAGCGTCGCGCAGGAGCCGTTGGCGTTGGGCAGCATGATGCCGAGCGTCTGCTGGCCGGCGTAGAGGTTCTTGAATTTCTCGCCAAGCACGGCAGCAGCCGTCAGGAGCTTGCCGTAGCTCAGCGAACCGGTGACCGGGTCCTGCACGGCGAGCTCTCTCATGCCGCGTTCGGTGGCGGTCTGGATGATCTTTTCCAGCACTGTCTTGTCGATGTCCTGGGTGCGGAAGACGAGGTCCGACATCACCTGATAGAGGGCAGACCCGGCCGCGGCGCGGCGCTTGCGGCCCTTCAGCTCCGGCGGCACTTCGAGCTTGACAGGCTCCAGAATGGTCACCTTGACCTTTGGGAACAGCCGGCGGCGCACATGCTGCGAGCTCAGCCGCGAGAAGTAGGTCTTCTCCAACCCGTCGATACGCACCGGCACAACCATCGAGCCGGTCTTGTCGGCGACCATGGCAGCGCCGTCATAGACCTTCATCAGGCCACCGGTGACAGTAATGCGGCCCTCCGGGAAGATGACCAGCGGATCGCCGCCCTGCACGACCTTGATCAGCGTGCGGGTGGACATCGGCTTGGCCGGATTGAGCGGCAAAGCGCGTGCAAGTTTCATGAACGGCTTCATCCACCAGGCCTGGGCGATGAAGTAGTCGATAGCGAAGACCGGCTCCTCGTCGGTCAACGTCAGCGCCAGCGGACCGTCGAGGAAGCTGACATGGTTGAGCGCCAGGATCGGCGCCTTGCCGGCCGCCTTGAGGTTGTCCATACCCTCGACCTCCAGGCGGAGGAAGGCCCGGAACAGGATGGAGACGAAATCGCGGAAGGGGTTGGTCGGCAGGAATTTCAACATCAGCCAGGCAGCAATCGCATTGGCCGCGGCGAGGCCGAACAGAATGCCACCGGTGGAGACTTTGGTCTGGATCACGGCGACAATGATACCGCCGACCGTCATGAAGCCGGCATTGACGATACTGACGGCAGCAACGACACGGGCACGGCGCGCCTCGGGCGACCAGGCCTGCACGGCGGCGAAGGTCGGCACCACCAGGAAGGCGGCTGCGATGGCCATGCCGGCGAGGTCGATCGCGACCCGGATCGTGTTCGGGCCGGCGAAGAATGCACCAAGGGTTTCTGCGTGGGGCGAAGGCGGCATGCTCCAGATCGTCCAGGCCAGATGCAGGCCGAACAGCGCCAGCAGCGCCGTGCCGACCGGTGCCGGCAGAAGCACGATGCGGCCCTGCGACATCCAGGCGGCGATGGCCGAGCCGATGGCGATCGAGACGGCGAAGACCGCGAGATAGACGGTGACCGCCATCTCGTTGCCGCCGAGCGAATCCTTGACCAGGGTCGGCAGGATCGACAGCACGATGGCGCCGATCAACCAGAACCACGAGGTCATCAGGCCGGCGCGCCAGATGCGCATGTCGGTGCGCAACTCGGCAACCTGACGCCAGGTCGAGCGGAAGATGTTCTTGTCGATGACGAGGTCGGGCGCCGCCGAGCCGGTGGACGGAATATAGCGGCTGACGAGCCAGCAGCCGACGGCGAGCGCCATCATGATCGGTCCGAACACTGTGACGCCGATGCCATCGGCGGAAACGACGCCACCGGCAATGGTGCCGCCGAGGATGGCGGCAAAGGTGGCGGACTCGATCCAGGCGTTGGCCTTTGGCAGTTCCTTGCGCTCGAGGTGATCGGGCAGGATGCCGTATTTGATCGGCCCGAATAGCGCCGAGATGATGCCGAACATCAAGAGCGCCACCATCAGCACGGGAATGGACGACAGCGCGATGCCGGCGACAGAGACACCCGCCGCGGCGATCTCGGCGAATTTCAGACGTTTGGCGATGAGGGCCTTGTCGAAGCGATCGGCGATCTCGCCGCCAAGCGCGGACAGGAACAGGAAGGGGGCCATGAAGACGGCGCCCGCCAGAGTGACCAGAGACGCCGCCTGATCCGCCGCCAGCGTAAACAGAATAAGGAACACCAGCGTGTTCTTCAGGAAATTGTCGTTGAAGGCGGACAGGAACTGCGTCCAGAACAAAGGCGCAAAGCGCCGGGATGTCATCAGATGAGCTGTGGGACGGTTGATAGGGGCGATTTCCATAGCGGCGACTTCCATTGGGCAAGACCGGTGAAATCCTGTTGGGATTGATCAGCGGTCTTGCGCGGTTTGAGCCTTGTTTTAGCGGGAACCCGGTTACACTTCGTTACTGCGGCTGACTTCCATCAGCAGCTTCTCGGTCTTGGCGTCTTCCAGCCGGTTGATGAAGCGGCTTGCTTCTTCCGAGTCACGCAACGTCTTGGTGATGGTGATCGAGGTGTGCACGAGCATGATGGCGGCCATGGCGTAAAAGCCCTTGGCGGCGAAGCTCGCCTCCATGAAGTAGATGCCGCCGGCCATCATCGTGGCGGCAACGACGAAACTGGCCATGGTGAAGGTCTTCCAGGCGCTCGAGTCCTTGGGGGAGTAGGTGTTCGGGGTCATCGGTATAATCCTTTCGTTTCAGGGTTAGGTTGGTTGGTCGTGGGTCTGTTTCAGGCCGGATACAATCAGGCCGGCTTGGTCATCGTCTTCGTCAGCCGTTCGAGCACGGCGTCGGCGCTGCTTCTCAACGGGGCGCCACAGCCGGCGGCCGCGAGCTTTTCGCTGACCGCGGCCGGATCGCCCGACTGCTCCATCTCGGCCATGGCGGCCGCGGTGGCGTCGATCTGCTTTTGCCGTGTGCGCAGGCGCAGCAGCGTCTCCTCGGCGTCCTTGAGGGCCGAGAGGCTGGAGCCCGGAGCGCTTTCGCGCAGGCGCTG
The DNA here is from genome assembly GCF_016836705.1 of Mesorhizobium caraganae. Lineage (GTDB taxonomy): Bacteria > Pseudomonadota > Alphaproteobacteria > Rhizobiales > Rhizobiaceae > Mesorhizobium > Mesorhizobium caraganae. The sequence goes on from NZ_JAFCGY010000019.1 coordinate 108,063, forward strand.
GGTCGAGTCGACCGCGGCAACGATGCGCTGGCCGCGCTGCAATTCACGCAGGCGCATTTCAGAGACGCGAATAATCCGCTTCAGCCGTTCGATTTCGGTGCCGAAGCTTTTCTGCGCCTCGCTGGAGGCATCGCGTTCGGCTTCCAGCATGGCGATGGTTTCGGCGGCCTCACGGGCCAGTTCATTCTGTCCCTGCTCGATCGCGGCGATGGTGCGCTTCTCCAGGTCGTCGAGGCGGACGACCAGCTTCTTGAACTGCGCGACTTCCTGTTCGTTCTGGGCGATGGCAATGGCGACCGCCCGGCGGGCAGCGGCGATGGCGTCGGCGCAGTCGCGGATCTGCTGGCGCAAGATCACCAGCGCGTTGCTGTCGACGACCGCCTCGGCGGCTTCGTAGCTGCGGCCGCGAACGAGAGCAAAAAACTGTTTCAACATTCCCGTTTCTCCTCTATGAACGTTGTTCACGAATGCAACGTAACACATCGTGAACGGCGTTCAAGAGGAAAATGAACGGTGTTCATAAATTTCTGATAAGGAAGGTTAATGACGGCAAAACGGGACGCCAAACGCGAAGATCTCAAAGGCAGGCTGATCGAGGCCGCGCAGGCGCGCATTCAAGCCTCGGGTCTCGCCGGGCTGCGCGCACGCGACATCACGGCCGATGCCGGCTGCGCGCTGGGTGCGCTCTACACCGCCTTTGCCGACCTCGACGAGCTCATCCTGCACGTCAATTCGATTACGCTGGCGCGGCTGGGAGAGGCCTTGCAGCAGGAGGCGACGGGCGCCGCAGAGCCAAGGGCGAGGCTGAAGGCGCTGGCCAAGGCCTATCTCGGCTTCGCCAGCGACAATCGCATGGCATGGAAGGCGCTGTTCGAACACCGCATGGCGCCAGGCGTGGCGGTGCCCGAATGGCACCTGGCCGAACATGCGGTGCTGATCCAGCATCTGGTCGAGCCGCTTGCCAAGCTGCTCCCCGCGTTGGACACGCCGGACCTGCTGGCCCGCGCCCGCACCCTGTTCTCCGCCGTCCACGGCATCGTCTCCATCTCGCTCGAAGACCGCTTCATTGGCCTCGCGCCCACCGACCTCGAAAGCGAACTGCTCGGTTTCGTCGACACGCTGGTGAGCGGGCTGGAGACGGAAAGAGAATGAGCTGCCGCGATCGGCTCTTGCCTCACCGCTTTCTGCCCTTATGAAGACCGTGGTGCGGACTGGCCTGTTGATTAAGGCCAGCTGAAACTGTTGGGGACATCAGGTGACAATTAATCAGGAGCGTCGGTTTCGGCCCGAAATACAAGGGTTGCGCGGACTGGCCGTCACTCTGGTCGTCATCTTTCACCTGTGGCCCTATGTTCTTCCCGGTGGATATATCGGCGTCGACGTCTTTTTCGTCATTTCGGGCTATCTGATCACCGGCTTGCTGGCGCAGATGGCGCTGCGCGACGGTCGCGTCTCGGTGATAGAATTCTATTCGCGACGGATTCACAGGCTTCTACCGGCAGCGATCCTGGTGCTTCTGGTGACGATGCTCGGCACGCTGCTGTTCATTTCCAAGGCCCGCTGGGAGGAAACCGCCAAGCAGATCCTGGCCAGCGCGCTCTATGTCGAAAACTGGCGCCTGGCCCACGAGGCTGTCAGCTATCTCGACGCCGACAATCTGCCGACACCGGTGCAGCATTACTGGTCGCTTTCCATCGAAGAGCAGTTCTACATCGTCTGGCCGGTGCTCATGATCGGCGTGATTTGGCTGGCGCGGCGGTGGGCCATCTCCTTGAGACGATGCCTGGCGACGACATTGTCGCTTGTTTTCGTGGCATCGCTGGTCGCCTCGATTGTTCTGACGAAAACAGACCCCGCCCAGGCCTATTTCGTCAGCCATACACGCCTGTGGGAATTGGCGCTGGGCGGTCTTCTGGTGCTTGGCGAGCACCGGTTTCGATTGGGCGCGGGTACAAGGCGGCTGATGGCGCTTGCCGGCATCGCCGGCATCCTCGCGTCCGCTTTTCTGTTTTCCGCGGCGACACCGTTCCCCGGCGTCAGTGCGTTGCTGCCAACCTTGGCCACCGTGCTCGTCATCCTGGCTGGCGGAGTCCAAGCCGGCCGGTTTCGTGGGCTCGATTTGTGGCCGCTTCGTTTCATCGGCGATCGGTCATACTCGATCTATCTCTGGCATTGGCCATTGATCACATTCTTCCTGGGACAGGGCCATTCGCTGACATTTGCCAGTGGGGTCGGCCTGATTGCGGTGACCCTGGTCCTGTCGGACCTGTCTTATCGCTATGTCGAACAACCTTATCGACAACCCCGGGGCGGCGCGTGGTGGAAGCCGCTGGGATACGGCACCATCGCGGTCCTGGCATGCGTGGCGGCATCCGAGGGGCTGCTGCATTTTGTGACGACGCAACGCACCGACATTACGCTGATTGGCACGCCTGCCTATCCTGGGCCCGCTTCGCTGCTGGCCGGCGTCGCGGTTCCGGACGGTGTGGACCTGCTGCCGCCGCTGGCCCGGCTAAGGCGGGACGTGTCGAGTTTGTTCGCAGCGGGATGTCAGCAGAACCTGAAAGGCGCCAAACCGGTGGGATGTGTGCTGGGCGATCCGGCCAGCGCGAAAACCATCGTCCTCGTGGGAGATTCTCACGCTGCCCAGTGGGGTCCAGCCCTGAACAAGATCGCCAAGGACCGCAAATTCAAGCTGGTTTCTTTCTCGAAATCCGCCTGCGCATTGGCGCGCGCGCCCACCATGTCGGACGGCAAACCGTATCCATCTTGCTACGAGTGGCGAGAGAAAGTGCTGGCCGAAATCCTCAAGCTCAGACCGTTCGCTGTTATCACCAGCCAGTCCAACGCAGGATCGGTTCCCGATGACGCGATGATCGAAGGGCTGCGCGACGTCTGGAGCAGACTGACGGAGGCGGGCTCCCGGATCATCGTCATCCGCAACACGCCCTTGATGGCATTTGAGCCCGGCGATTGCCTGAGCGCCACGCCTGTAAAATGCTTCACCAAAAGAAGCGACGCCGAGCTCAACGACGTGTTGGCGCTTGCTGCAGAGGGTCAGAAAAATGTGCGCGTCGTCGATATGACCGACGCCATGTGCGGGCCGGAACTATGCCCGGCGGTTGTCGGCAATATGATCGTTTGGCGCGACAATGGTCATTTGACGGCCACCTATTCGCTTGCGCTCGCGCCCTATCTCGCTCCCAGGCTCGGGCTTTGACGCAATTCCCGAGAGGAAAGCGCTAGGCGCTTTTCCGAATAAACTGACCGAATGGCTAAGGCAGGGGGTGTCAGACCGGGCGCAGGGCGTCCTAAAGGGAGCTTAAGCCAGCGTCACGTCGAGCTATTGGCCGGCGCCGTGTCCGAAGGCGTTACCCCCGTCGAATACATGCTGTCCATCATGCGAAACGATGAAGAAGAAGAGAAGAGTCTTGCTTGGGCCGCAGAGAAAGCAGCCCCATACATCCCATCCCAGGCCAGCACCGATCGCACGACCCATCGAGATTGAATTACCCGACACGAGCACGGTGGATGGGCGCTGGCATGTCTTGTCACCGCCACAGCGCAGGGCAGGATTGCTCCCCTCGGAAGCGCAAAGCATTTCTGCCCTCATTGAGGCCCAGCGGAAGGCGATTGAAACAGGCGATTTGCTGGAGCGCCTGGAAGCGCTTGAAGCTTCAATGGCACGGAAGGAATAGCGATGCTCCGATATCACCAGCGGCTACTGGAGCTTGAGCGCCTACGTAGGCAGACGGAAGTGCGCCTGACAAAGGGGAATCGCGATGCCATCGCTGATTGGATGGACGCTCAACATCGGGCTGCTGTGGAAGCCGCGTTCCGCGCTGATCTGTAGCTGGTGGCGGAGCAGTCGATGGCGCTTGCGCGGTCGGCAGCGCCTTGAGGCTGTCGCCAGCAATCGGAACAGGGCTCAGAAACACGTCTGGCGGGCAGTTATCATGCTGCTGAGCGCCGATGGCGTCTGCACGACCGAGATCATGCGCCGGACCGGCACCTCTGAGACCTGCGTCTGGCGCTGGCAGAAGCGCTTCACTAGCGCCAGTCGTCGAGCACGAAGACGCCGGCGCGACTGTAACCCGGCTCATTGGGCCTGTGCATCGTGACCCCTTGGATTTCGGTTCGAAAGCCACGCCCGACCAAGTGCCGGTACGCCTCGTGG
>NZ_JAFCGY010000001.1 GCF_016836705.1 Mesorhizobium caraganae
GGCAAGTTCCTCTCGTTGAAGGAACTCCATGGTCGGATCGCAGCTTCTACCCGCTCAAGACCAATACCTGTCGCGCCATCTCAGAACGAGGCGCCCCTCCCGCGAAGCGGGTTCGTGCATGAGGCGCGAAGCGGTCAACGTGCAAAGGCCGCTGGCGCCAGTTGCGGACGTTCTTGGGTACGGTCCTCAGATCGTTTCTCGCCAATAGCTGCCTACCCGTGCCTTTGCTGCCTATAATGACGCGGAGCGTCAATCGGGCTATCGTCCGGGTTGGATTTCGGGGGTGACAATGGCCGTTGAACCATTTGCGGAAGTTGCGCTGCACATGCGGGGGTTTCAGGTTTCTCAGCTGGTGTTTGTCGCGGCAAAGCTACGTCTCGCCGATAGGGTTGGGGATGGTCGAACCATCGCCGAGCTTGCGGCGGACAGCAGTGCCCATCCTGAGATGTTGCTGCGTTTGTGCCGGGCTCTCGCTGCCTTCGGCATCTTTGCCGTTGATGATGCGGGCAGAGTAACCCAGACACACCAATCGGCATGCCTGAGAAGCGACGCATCACCGACCCTCCACTACGCAGCGCTGTACTGGAGCCTGCCGAGTACCTGGGCCGCCTGGAGCAACCTGCACCACACGATCGTGACGGGGGAGCCTGCATTCGAGGCGACCTTCGGTATGCCGAACTTCGAGTATCTCAAGGCCAATCCCGAGCAGGGCGCCGTTTTCGATGAGTTCATGCGGCACAGTCCCGATGATCGTCACGCGGCGGTGGCAGCAGCCTACGACTTCTCTGGTGCCGGGATCGTAGTGGACATTGGAGGCGGGAGTGGTGGCTTGTTGCGCGCTATCTTGGATGCCCACACTGACGTGCGCGGCATTCTCGCCGATCAGGCGGGGATAGTGGCTGGAGCAGCTCAGACACTTGGGCCGCAGGCCGACCGCTGCGAAGTCATGGCCATCGATTTCTTCGCCCGCGTACCAAAGGGCGGGGACATCTACTCCATGGCCCAGATACTGCACGATTGGAACGACGAGAGCTGCCTCAAGATCCTAGCCAATTGCCGTGCAGCGATGAACCCGGGAGGACGATTGCTTGTGATAGAACGCGTTCTCGAAACCTTGTCAGGACGCAGCCTGCCGATGAACTTCCTCTCCGACATGAATATGATGGTGTTGTTTCCGGGTGCCAAGGAGAGGACTCTTGCAGAGTTCAGCCGCCTATTCCGCGAAAGCGGGCTGAGGGAACCGCAGATCATCCCCACCCGTTCACCATATAGCATCCTTGAGACCTGTCTCGCCTGACCTGCGCGTCGACGACGACTCGACAACAACGGTGCTGAACAGCCCTGAGCTGCAGCCATGGTCAAGCCCGGACACCCTGCCGCCTCAGGCGAGTCAGCTTTTGGGGCACGAGGAAGTAGCCCTCAATGGCGGACTTCGAGGCGCATTTCAGACTGGCCGCTCTGGGGCCGGAAGCGGAATGGCGGTTTTTGGCGTCGGAAGAACGATAGCGGACGCAACTGTCAGAAGGACTGAAGCCTTGGCCTGACCCCTTCCGGTCATTGCATGGGCTGCTCCGACCGACTGCTGGGGTGGCAAACCGACGTTCCACAGCGACGCTCATGACTCCAGATTTGCGGGGTGCCTCTCTCAAATCCCACCAGCGTCCTGCTATGAGCGGGTCGACTTCTCCAAAATTGAGACACGGCATAGGGCCGGGCAGATGGCGGCGAACCAACCGCTCAGCAGGGGCGCCAGATTGGTCACCACGTTGGCTCTCTCCTTCGCGGCTCAGCAGCTTGCATCTCCGGAACGGTGAAAACCGGTACCTCGCCCTTGAAACCCTGGAGCTCAAAGGCGCCCGCCTGGACGACCGGCATCGATGCTCCTGCCGCAAAGCCCGGTCCAAGTACCAGGGGGATGCCCAGCTTCTTGGTCGTCGATTCGAGCCGTGCCGCGCGATTCACCGGGGAGCCGATCGCGGTGTAATCGAAGCGCCGTTCGGAGCCGAAATTGCCTACCGAGCAGATGCCGGTCTCGATGGCGACGCCAATTTCGATGGAGCGATGGCCATCGGCCGTGAAGGCGGCGTCTTCGAGCTTCACCCGCTCGATCAGGGCAAGGCCCGCCTTGAGCGCACGCTCGCGATGATCGGGTTGATCAAGCGGTGCGTTCCAGAAGGCCAGCACCGCATCGCCCATGAACTTGTCGATGGTGCCGTCGCGCTTGAGGATCTCATCGGTCGCAATGCCGAGGAAATGGTTGACCACCTTGGCGATTTCTTGGGTGTCGAGCTGTTCGCTCATCGTCGTGAAGCCGCGTATGTCGCTGAGCAGGATTGTGATTTCGCGCTTCTCGCCGGACAGGATTGCCTCGGTGTCCGAGCTTGCGAGGCGCTGCACCACGGAGGGCGAAAGATATTGGGAGAACTGTCGCGTCAGGGTGGACCGGCGCTGCTCGCTGCGCCTGTACAGAACATAGCCTTCGAAGCCCGCAACCATGATCGTTGCAAGCGCCGGCTGCAGCGGGTCATAGAGTGCGCCTTGCAGGCTGTACTCGAGAGCGCCGAACATGAACGGGGTGACGGCCAGCAGCGCAAGGGCGAGGGCGCCAACCACGACACGCCCGGCGAGCACTCCTGAAAGCCCGATGAAAACGACGGCGCTCAGGAGAAACCAGAGCCGCTCGAGCATTCTCGCGTGCGTTGGCTCTGCCAGGTAGCGCCCGGCAATCATCTGGGCGATCGCATCGGCGTGGATGTCCGCGCCTGGTCGCCCTGGATGTGTCGGCGTGGGCAGGTACTGCGTCAGTCCCACAGCCGACAGGTCGACAATGGCGATAGCGTCCCGCAGCCGCGGATCGCCATGGCCCGAAAGGATGGTGCTGGCAGACAGGCGGGGCGTATCGGTGGCGGTTTCCCAGAGGCGGATGCCCCCCTCCGGCTCGAGCGGCACAATGGCCCCGGCCATCCTGAGTGCGTCGAACCCGGCTGCATTCATCCGGGTTATGTAACCGTCCTGTCCGGCGTAAAGGCGCAGGAGCTCGAGCGAGAAGGACGGCCACAGCTGCACGCCTTGAGCGGTGTTGCGAAGCCAAAGCAGCGGCACATGGCGCAGTACGCCGTCGGGATCGGGCAAGGTGCGGATCACGCCGAGGCCCACGGCGGCGTTCGAGAACTCGGCAAGCGAGCCGGTCAAGCCGGTGAAGCCGGGAAGTGTATCCGGGACTTGCCCGACGATCGACCAGCCGGCTTTGGGTTCTGCTTCTGAAACCGTCGCCTCATTGCCCAGGCTGACGGCAAGCGCCGTCCGATTTTTGGCCAGCGCCGCGGCCAGGCGCTTGTCTCCGGCGATGCCCTCAGGCGAGGTGTCGGCTTCGGGGAGTACCAGCGCAAGCCCGACCACCGACGCGCCGGATTGGGTGATGCCATCGACCAGATCGGCCAAGAGACCACGGTTCCAGGGCCATCGCCCATGTGCGTTGAGGCTGGCGTCGTCTATCGAGACGATCACGACAGGATTGCTCGTCGCCTGGCGTGGGGTGAGAAACTGGTAGAAGTCGTACGTGCGTTCGCGCAGGCGCGACAGAGGCCCGTCAAAAGCCAAATGGCAAGCGAGCAGCAAAAGAATGAGCACAAGACCGGATATCTTGCGCCTCGCGGTCCAGCGCCAATCAGCCCAACGTCGATCAGCCCAGCGCCAATCAGCAAAGGGGCTCATACCGGGCGCCCGGGCTTAATTGCAGAAGCGGGAGCAGCCATCGCCCTCGCCATCGCCCCTCCGCCCCCCGCTGCCCACAGGTGGCGTTGGGCTGTCAGGGAATTCCATGACCACTCCTGGCAATGCGCCGTCCGTGGAGTCGCAGACTTTGAGCGAGCCGCCGAGTGCCGACGCACAAATTGCGCTTACGTCCAATCCAGGGCCCAGTGCGCCTGGCAGGCCGGTGCCGGCTATCCGGTCGATACTGTCCAATATCGGGAAGGTGTCGATTCCGCCGTAGCCGGTCAGCAGCTTGCCATCTTCCGATGTGCAGGCGTAGCCGGGGTTTGTGATGACTAGCCGTTTGCCATTGATCGTGCAGGTCATACGGCCGGCGCGCAGTATGCCGACAGTCTGGCCGGCTGCCACCAGCACTTCGATGATGCCGCCCCTCGCCCCGAGCACCATGTGCGGCGTCGCAACCTGCATGACGCCCCCTTTTGAAACCTGGCCGCCATAAAAACGGGCCAGGCCGCTGTTCATGCCGATGTCGATCTTTCCTGATCCGGAGCCCGGATTATAGACGAATTCATCGATCGTCAGGCTGGTGTTCGGACCTATCTTGGCGCTCGATTCATCCCGGAACACCAGCATTCCAAGACCGGTGGGATCGCTGCGCAGCTGGTCGCCGAGTTCGACGCCGGCACCAACGTTCATTGTCCCACCGTTATTGCGAACGATGTTGGTCTGATAGGCTGTCATCGATCCGACCGTCTCAGCGGCGGAGGGTGCAGCGAAGGCAAGGCAGGCGATAAGAGTGGCGATCAGACGGTACCTCATCGCGGCCCTTTCAATTGAGCGTCAACGTATAGCTCATGAGCATTTCGAACGATCTTCGGTCGCTGTTAGCGACGGCGAAGTTGGTTTCTCTGTAGGCGAGATCAACGCTGATCTTCTGGGCTTCCGTCATCTGAAAATCGCTTTCCGAGGCAATGCGCCAGAAGTCGCTTTTGATACTTGTGCCGATGCCGACAGACAGATCGGGAGTGTCGCTGTGGCCGGCCGAGAAGGCGATCTGGTGCGACCATGCGAAAAAATCCGGTACGGTCATCAACAGGCCGCCATAGCGGACCTCGCCCGTGTAGCTGCGGCCGATTTCGCCAGATCCTGAAGCGAAGTCATTCGAGCCGACAAAGCGCAGTCCGAGCGCCTGGCCATTACGGAAGCGGTAGCTGCCGCCTGCCTCATAGAAGACCCTGCTATCGGCGAAAATGCCTTGCGAGGCGCTTAGATCGATGTAGCCGCCACCGGCGAAGAGGGTCGTCTCGACCGTCGGGCGAACGAGGAAACGTCCGCTGAGGCCGACCCCGGTTTCGTGGATATCGCTGTCGAAACGATCTGTAACGGCAAACGCGGAAAGCAGCAGGCGAAGCGAATCAATCCCACTGTTGGGCAGCCCCTTGTCCCAGGTAATCGCTGCGTTGCCGTGGACAAAAGTCTTCTCGCTACCCGGAACCGACAGGTCTTCCGTGAAAAAACGCTCTGTCGCCGTCAACGAGCCCGAAAGAACGAGGGCGTCAGCACTTGGCGTGCCGAGGTCCCACCGAACAAAGCCGTCGGCCCGCCCGTAGGGCGAGACGAAGCTGTCGTCGCCCTGCGCCCCGCCTGGCTCAAAATCGGTGAATGCGCTGAATACGCCTCCAGTCAGGGCGAGTTCCCAGGTAACGCCACGCAACGCGCGCTCGATGCGGGCCAGCAAGCGAACAGCTTCCTGCTGCTCACTTTCGGTCAGACCGCCGACTTCGATGCCGTACTGCACCTGCCGCCGGGCCAATTCATAGGACCCGACATGATAATACAACCGGCTGGCCGCAAGCCGGGCGCGCGCATCGCGGGGGTATTTGATCAGATACTGCTCGATTGAGGAGATCGCCTGATCGTATTGTCCCGCGTTGACCGCAACCGTGACGAATTGGGCGAGCGTTCCATTGTCGGCCGGACTGGCGATTCGGGCCGAAAACGCATCGTCATAGCCCGCAAAAAGACCTTGTGCGCCGGCCGGCAATACGCCGCTGAAAAGCAGCGCTGCGGCACAGCCGAAGATCGTTCGAGCCGAAGATTGCATGCCGAGAACCCCACCCGACCCGACTAGTGCGTAGGATTTAGCACGACTACAAGAAAAAAGGCGACGAAACCGTCACCAGACCATGCGAGCTTCAGCAGCTGTTGCAGCTGCGCAACAAACCGTCGGGTTTATTCCTATTTCGGCTGCACTGGTTGCCAAAACATCTTCTCAGCGTTGCTGGACGTAATTGGAGTATTCCGCACTAGTGGCAAATAATTCAAATCCCTAAGTGGGACAAGATTTATATTGTTTGCACGATTCTGCGCGTATCTGGTCACCGAACGAGGCTTCAAGGTCACCCAAGGCTTATCCAAGGTCTTCCGTCGCGTTGCGCAAAGGGTCGGAGAGCTGAGGTGCTTCTCACGATGTGTCCGCGATGCGGCCCGGCTCTCGCATTTCGCTGAACGCGACGAGGTCAGCTTACCCCAATTCCCAGGGACGCGTCCCTGGCCGCGCCTTGCTACAGCACGAGCATGGTGGCCAGCCCCAGCATCAGGCCCATGCCAATAATATCGGTCACGGTGGTGAGAAAGATTGCCGAAGCGACCGCCGGATCGGCGCCCACCCGACGCAGGCCCAACGGGATCAGCACGCCGGAGATTCCGGACATGAGGCACGCTCCGGACATGGCAAGCAGGATCACGAGTGCCAGCATGGGCGCTTGGGCCGCCGACTCCGGTTGCCTCGAGGCGTAGAACCACATCGCCGCAGCCGCAACAAGGCCGACGAGCAGGCCGTTAGCGATCCCGAGCGCGCCCTCTCTCATCACCAGGTGCAGCTTCGGTCGTTTGTCCACATCCCCCAGGGCAAGGCCACGCAGCGTCATAGCCAGTGCCTGGCAGCCGGTGTTTCCGCTCTGCCCGGCCAAGACCGGGAGGAACGCCGCCAGGGCGACGATCTTCTCGATCGTGCCTGTGAACGAACTGACCACGAATGCGGCCATGAAGGCCGTCAGGAGGTTCAACTGCAGCCACGGATGACGCTTCAAGAAGGCTGAAAACAGCGGCGTAAAAGAGCGCTCCTCCTTCTGGACACCTACCATCTGGCCAGACTGGGCAGAAATCTCGATGATTTGCTGCTCGAACAAGCGCCAACCGCGAACCTGCCCGAGCAGCCGGTTCTCGGCGTCCACCACCGGGTAGACAGGGTAGTGACGCCGTACCGCTGCCTCGCATGCGTTGCTCAAAGAGAGATCGACATTCAGAGCAAACGGCCTGGGCAGCATGATCTGATCGACAATGGCGTCCGGTTCGCTCAGCATCAGATCGCGCAGGACCACCAGGCCAACCAGTTTATCGCCCTCGTCCGTGACGTAGAGATAAGTGAGCTCAGTCGGCACCTGGGCGCGTCTGACAGCTTCAACCGCGGCAGCAACGGTCGTTCCGACTGGAACGCTGGCGGAAATCGGGTCCATCAGTTCGATGAGCGACTCGGGTATCGCGACACCCTCGCCACTGCCATGAGACCCGATGGGCCGCATGTGCAGTGGCAAATGCTCGGCCACCTTTCGGGCGTGCCCGTCCGGCAACAGCTTTAGTGTGTCGCGGATGAACTCGGGAGACTCTCTGGCGAGCAATTCAGCTGCGTCATCGGGTGCTCGGGCACGCAGTGTGCGCACCAACTTCTGAACGCCGGTCTCTTCTTTCATTTGCTATGGCCCCCAATTGAAGGTCATATAGTATGTAAAGTATCGGATCGCACCAGCGCGGAATACGACAGCTTCTTGCGGCCCCGGCAGTTCATTGTGGTTCTCGAAGTTATTGCGGGCTGAGGCGCGAAGCGGGTCCCCTCAGGGCGCCCGGTCGCGCCTACGGCGAAAGCCATTGACGGCGAACAGGTGGATGGCAAGCCGGCATCGGAGCTGTCCCCGCGACTAGAATCTCAATACCCAGGCTTCCACTTTTCCCTTGCCTTTGACTTCGATAGCGCCGCGCGGCTCGAAGACGAATTGGTCCTTGAGCTGTTCGTAGACGGGGCGCGTCACCTGAACAGAGTCGGGAACTCCGCCAGACTCCATGCGGCTCGCCAGGTTCACTGTGTCACCCCATAAATCATAGATGTACTTACTCTTCCCAATGACGCCGGCGACCACTGGCCCGCTGTTGACGCCAACCCTGAGCTTCATCGAGACGTTGTGTTCCATCGCGTGCTCGCGGGTAATGTGGACCATGCGGATGGCCATGCGGACCATACGCTCGGCGTGGTTGGCCACCGGCACGGGTAGGCCGCACACCGCCATATAGGCGTCGCCCACCGTCTTGATCTTCTCGATGCCGAGATCATTCGCGGCAATGTCGAAGCGCGTGAAGAGTCCGTTGAGAAACGTCACGACATCGTGCGGCGGCATTTCCGATGTCAGTGCCGTGAACCCGACCAGGTCTGCGAAGGCGACCGTGACCTCGGCGAAGCCGTCGGCGATCCTCTCCTCGCCAGCGCGCAGCCGATTGGCGATCGGTGCCGGCAGGACGTTGAGCAGCAGCTGCTCGTTCTCGCGGTTCTTGTTCTCGATCACGACATTCTTTTGATGCAGATCCTTAACCATGCCATTGAAGGCCGAGCAGAGTTCGCCAATCTCGTCGCGCGTGCGGACCGGCACGCTGGTCGCGTAGTCGCCAGCGGAGAAGCGTTTCACCCCGGCAGTGAGATCGCGGAGCGGTCCGAGCAGCGCGCGCGAAAGCCAGGAGGCGGTGGCGGCGACCACGAGCATCGCCAGTCCTCCGACGAGCAACAGATCCCGGCGGAGTTCGGCGATCGGTGCGAAGGCCTCGGCGCTGTCGATCTTGGCGACGAGAGCCCACTTGACATCGGAAATCGCGAGCGGTCCCCATGAGGCGAGCGTCGGGACGCCACGGTATCCGATGATCTCGCCCGTGCCCTCGACACCGGCGAGCGCGGCACGGGAGGCCTCGGTGTCGACGCGCTGATGCAGCACTGGTGTCCCGTAACGCTGAATGACGGCGATTTCCTCGTCCGAAGTGCCCACGGATTTGAGGTCGGCGAAGAAGTTATCCCGGTTCTCGTAGAACGCCCGCGGGCCAGAGCGCACCAGATAATCGGGCCCGACGAGATAGGCCTCACCCGTGTTGCCGAACCCTTCCTGCCGCCAGCGGCGGTTACCGGTGACGACGTTGTCGATCTCATCATTCGACAATTTCGCGACCAGCGCGCCGATGACGACGCCCTGGGCAATCACCGGTGCTGCAATGAAGGCGATCGGCGCGCCGCCTGATGGCGCATAGGAGGCGAAATCTACGAGGCAGATGGCTGACGGGTCTGCGATCTGCGAGCAGCGGGCGACGACGGCCGCGACGTTGGTGCGGCGGTACGGACCCAATTGAAGAGACGTGGTGAAATCCACCTCCTTCTCGACCGTATAGATCAGGCGACCTGATTTGGGATCGGCAATCATGAAATCGAAAAAGCCGACCGTGGTAGCCGCAGCGCGCATCAATGGATGATATATGGCATGCAGCCTGGAGTATTCGCTCCCGTCGCCGGCGTCGTCGAGAAGCTTGCGCCGCTCCGCCGGGTTGGGATTGTCCACAATGTAGTGATACTGCAGATAGTAGGGGGCAGCACCGACCGGCAGGTAGTCCGACAGGGCTGGCTCCCTACCGAGGGTGCGCGTCATTCCGGGCATGAAGTTCTCAGCGTACCAATCGCCGACCTTCTGCCGCAGTTCAGGCGGAGCGCCTGCCCGGTCGAGTTGGTCGACCGCGGTCCGGAACTCGCGTGTCGCATCGACCACCATCTTGGAAGTGGCAAGCAGGCGCAGTTCCGCCTGGATTGTGCGGAAGTAGGTTTCGACCTGGCGCGTCTTGGTCTGACGGGCGGCCGTGAGTTGGTCGAAGACTGCTTTTTCGAGAGCGTCGCGGGCGCGGAAGTAACCCAGCGCCCCGGTGACCATGACTGCGATCGTGCCAAGAAGGACGAGGGTTGTAAACAGCTTTGCAGCCAATCCCCAGCCCGCGGGGCTGGATGAGCCGGTCACATCTGAAGAAGACATGAGATCTTACTTTGCTTTTGCATCAGGTCCGGAAACAGGAGATTCGGCGTCGCGCCGGACGGCAAGCCAGGATCGTGTTTCACCGTTTCCCCCTCTCCCTCGCATATGCATACCAAATTTACTGCGAGACGTGTGCGGGAATGCGTTGTCGGTTTCCCCGTGGGACCGCACGGCAGAAGCGGCCATGGAGAATGGTCTGAGGGCTTGCTTGCTTCTCGTGAATTGCGTTTTGGATGCTACCCCATCCAAAGCCCAAGGTGGCGCGCTTGAACCTGGATAGCAGGTACCGCGGTTCGACTAGGCGTCCGGAAAGCGGACGCGATGCACTCTGGCTTTTGGCGCGATGCGGGTTGGGCGAGCAAGATACTGCCAGCGAGCGTGCGATGACCAGCCTGGGAAGACAGGCTATGATTGTGTCTATGGAAGATGCACACAACTCCTTTGGCCCGTTCGTGCTCGACGGCACGGACCGCTTGCTGCGCCGCGACGGGCAGCCTTTGCAGTTGGGACAAAGAGCGTTTGACCTATTGGCGGCGTTGGTCGAGGCGAATGGAGCGGCAGTCGACAAGAACACGCTCATGAACCGAGCCTGGCCTGACCTGTTCGTCGAGGAAGCGAACCTGTCAGTGCAGATCGCGGCGCTACGCAAGGCAATGGGTAAAGGGCCGGACGGACAAGAGTGGATCGCAACGGTGCCCCGGGTTGGCTATCGGCTGCTACGGCTGTCGGGCATCGAACCTCCGCGGAGGCCTGCGGTTCAACGCCCGGTCGTGGCGGTGCTGCCGTTTGCCACTTCACCCGATGATGCGGAGCAGACCTATTTCGCCGATGGCGTGGTCGAGGACCTGAATACGGCGCTGTCGCGGTTCAAAGACCTTCGCGGTGGTGTCCCGCAGCTCCGCATTCAGCGATCGTGAGCGCCGGCTCGAACCCGGGGTGAGGTATCTCCTCGAGGGCACGATCCGGCGGCACGGGCCGCAGTTGCGGGTCAGCGTGCGGCTGGTCGAAGCGGAGACGGCGACCCATCTCTGGGCGCAGCAGTTCAACGGTGGCGGTGCGGAGCTGTTTGCGTTCCTCGACGGCATTGTCGAGGCCGTGGTCGGATTTGTCGAACCAGAAATCCGGAAGGCTGAAATCGAGCGAGCACGCCGTAAACACCCCGGGAATCTCGACGCCTACGACTATTATCTCAGAGCCTTGCCGTTGTTCCGGGGCACCTCTGCAGCGGGGCGGGCCGAGGCGATCCGCCTGCTCGAAGAATCAGTGCGGCTCGACCCCGGCTTTGCAACCGGACTCGCTTATGCGGCATGGGCCTATGAAAGGCAGGAAACATTCGGGCCAGGCGCGACGCCGGCCGAACGGGCACGGGCATTGGAACTTGCCGAGTCGGCACTGGTCGTCGGCTCCGGCGATCCATTGGTGGGGGCGATTGCCGGACTGGTGCTGATGGCGTTTGGTGGGCAGTGGCAGCGTTGCCTCGTCATGATGAGCGAAGCGATGACGGCCAATCCGAACAACGCCACCGTGCTGTCGCTAACAGCATTCTGCAACATGATGTTCGGCGATCTGGATTTCGGACGCGACCTCTATCTCAGGGCGTTCGAGGCATCGCCCGGCGCCCTCGACAATTACGAGTTGCTGGTCGGAGTCGGCCTCGCCGACCTGTTCAAGCATGAGTATCAAGAGGCCGCAAACTGGTCGCTCCGCAGTATCGCAGCCAACGGGGACTGGCTTGCTGCCTACTGGACACTCGCCGCGGCCTACGCCCATCTGGACCGTATAGAGGAGGCGCAAGCCGCAGTCGCTGCGATCCTCAAACGCGCGCCGCATCTGCGGGTGTCGAGCATGATCCGCAACGGCAACCGATTCCCGGAACCGTTCCGCGGCCAACGGCACGATGTTCTTATCGAAGGCCTGCGCAAGGCTGGGCTGCCGGAATAGGCCTCACACAATTTGGATCATTTTGGCCCCGGCCTTGGGACACAAAGCGGGGTCTGGTCACAGTTTTGCGCGTGCCGGCGACATCCGCCGAACAACACGAGGAACTGACCATGAGAGCGAACGATACGAAGATCGCATCAATCGAAGCTGGACGCTGCAGTCTTTTCTCCCAGGTGTGGAGCCGGGTGGTCAACTGGTTCGACCGGGTATGCGCCCGCGACGCCGCCCCGGTTGATCCGACATCGCATTTCTCGCTACGCGAGTGGGCGGACTTGCCGACACACCATCCTGCCCCGGATGAATAAATCGACGGGTTGGTCTTGCTGTCCGATCGCTATCCATTCCGGCCAGCCGGGCGTGTCAGACATCGCCTCAGGTCCGGATCGCGGTATCCGACGATTCAACTATTCAATCGATTCCGCTGATCGCCAGCGCGAGTGGACCAAATGCTCGTGCCTGTCGAACAGAGCCAGTTTGTCGAAATAACCTAGCCGAAGCCCAGCCCCTCAGCCGAGGGACGGGCGCGGCCTTCTTTCCGCAATCGGCGCACGATGTCGCCGTCCGGATCAAGCACGCACACGGAAGGCACGGGCTCCAGCGGCAGGCCTTTCTGCCGCCGCGCCTCACGCAGCATGTTTTCAACCTGAAACACGGACTCGGCCGAATAGTCCTTCAGCTCAAGCAGCGGCGACTGCGGAATTAGCGGCGTCATATTGTTCGTCCAAGAATCTTTGGATGCTGAACCACTTCAGGCCGCTGCCTCAACCGGAAGGCCTGCAGCCTTCCATTCGGGATAGCCGTCCTCGAGCCGGTGAACGACATATCCTCGCATCCGCAACGCCGCGACAGCTTCAAAGGACAGAACGCAATAGGGACCACGGCAATAGGCGACGACCTCTCGGTTCGCGGGCAGCTCCGCCAGCCGGCGATCAAGCTCAGCGAGCGGGATGTTGAGCGCCCCCGGAAGATGTCCGAGCGCGAATTCGTCCTCCGGCCGGACGTCGAGAACCGTGACGAGGCCATCATGCAGCCTTGAGACAAGGTCTTCGCGCGACACTGCCTCCAGCGCGTCGCGAGCGTGGAAGTAGTCGGTCATGACGCGATTGACCTCGGCGACGTTCCGCTCGCCCACGCGCCCCAGCGCCTTCATCAATTCAACCACCTGGGCATCTCCGGCAAGACGATAAAGCACATGCTTGCCATGCCGCTGCGCCTCGACAAGTCGCGCGCGTCGAAGAATTTGGAGGTGGCGCGAGGCGTTGGCAAAGTTGAGGCCAGCCCGTGCCGCAAGTCCCTCGACGCTGCGTTCGCCCTGGGCGAGGTGCTCCAGCAATTCCAGCCGGTGCGCATGCCCGAGAGCTTGAGCCACTTCGGCAAGGCTGGCGAAAATTGCCTGTTTTGGCCCGATGCTTGACATGCGATCTTCTCGATGAAACATTCAGCAGAATAATTGACTGTTACCTCAGGCGAGGTAGAGAGCGCAAGTCATGATCCTCCGTCAATTCCTCCATTCCGATCCGGTCGCTGCATCCTATCTGTTCGGCTGTGGTGGCAAGTCGGCCGCCGCCGTCGTCGACCCGGTCGGCGACATCGCGCCGTATCTTAGGGTTGCCGAGGCAACCGGCATGCGCATCCTCTATGTGGTCGACACGCACATCCATGCCGACCACATTTCCGCCGGGCGGGCGCTTGCGGCTGCCTCCGGCGCCCAATATGTGCTCTTCGAAGGCGTGGAAGCGGGGTTCCCGTTTCTGCCCGCCAAGGACGGTGACGTGCTCGAACTCGGCAACGTGACCATGACCGTCATGCACACGCCCGGGCATACGCTGGAACACATTTCGCTCCTGGTCACCGACAGGACACGCGCGGCCGAGCCATGGTTCGTGCTGACGGGCCACACTCTCATGGTTGGCGATCTCGGACGAACCGAACTTGCAACCAGCGCCGAGGCCGGCGCGCGGACGCTGTTTTCCAGCGTGCGGCGTCTCAAGCAACTGCCAGATCATGTCGAGGTGCTGCCCGGCGCCTTTTCCGGCTCGGTCTGCGGGCGCTCGCTCAGCGGCAAGCCGACATCGACGATTGGCTTCGAGAAGCGCTTTAACAAGGCGTTCCGCATCGACGACGAGGAGGCCTTCGTCGCAACGATGATCGCAGACATACCGCCTCCGCCGCCGGATGCGGCGCGCAATCGCGCCGCCAATGCCGGCTTGGCCGCCGCCGCGGCCTGACCGATGAGCGACGCATCGGTTTCGCAGTCAGCAGGCTCGGCCGTCAGGCTTGGGCTCAAGGAAAACTGGCGGCAGTTTGCTCTTCTGATGCTGGTGAATGCCTTTGTCGGCGGCATGGTTGGGATCGAGCGAACGGTGGTGCCGCTCATCGGGTCGGAAGAGTTCGGCATCCAGTCAACGACACTCGTCGTCTCCTTCATCGTCAGCTTCGGCGTGGTCAAGGCGCTTGCCAATCTCGTCTCGGGCCAGCTCTCCGATACCTGGGGGCGCAAGCGCGTTCTCGTCCTCGGCTGGCTTGTCGGCTTGCCGGTTCCGTTCATGATCATCTGGGCCCCAAGCTGGGGATGGGTGATTGCGGCCAATGCTCTGCTCGGCGTCAACCAGGGACTCGCCTGGTCAATGACGGTGGTCATGAAGGTGGACCTCGTTGGCCCGAAGTCACGCGGCCTCGCCGTCGGACTCAATGAATTTGCCGGCTATCTCGCCGTCGGCGTGACGGCGTTCCTCACCGGCTATCTTGCTTCGCGATACGGTCTGCGATCGGTGCCCATCTATCTCGGGATCGGCTATGCCGTCGCCGGCACTGTGTTGTCGGTGCTGCTCATCCGCGACACGCGCGGCCACCTCCGGTTGGAAACATCCGCTCACGCACAGCAATCCGCGCCGATCAGCTTCCGGGAAGTTTTTGCGCTGACCTCGTTCCGGGATCGCAATCTGTTCGCGGCATCGCAAGCCGGCCTCGTCAACAACCTCAACGACGGCATGAGCTGGGGTATTTTCCCACTGTTCTTCGCGTCCTTCGGCCTCGGCGTCGAGCGCATCGGCATTCTGAAGGCGATCTATCCGGCGACCTGGGGGATCCTGCAGATCGTCACCGGCCCCTTGAGCGATCGGTGGGGTCGCAAGGGTCTGATCGTCGCCGGAATGTGGATCCAGGCCGGTGGCTTGTTTCTCACCGCGGCCACGAGCCGGTTCGAATGGTGGCTCGTCGGCAGTCTTCTTCTCGGCCTTGGAACGGCAATGGTCTATCCAAGTCTGATCGCCGCCGTTTCCGACGCTTCGCACCCCAGCTGGCGCGCCCGCTCGCTCAGCGTCTACCGGTTCTGGCGCGATCTCGGCTACGCGATCGGCGCGCTCTCAGCAGGTCTCATCGCCGATCGCTTCGGGCTCTCATCGGCGATCACATCGATCGCCGCATTGACGTTTCTGTCGGGAACGATGGTTGCAATGCTCATGCGGGAAAGGAGCCCACATTGAAGGGACCCGTCTTGGCGATGCAACCGAACAGCGATGGCTCGAAGCACCCGTCTGAGGCTGCACAACCCATGTTCAACGACGAAACGGAGACAGATTTTGGTCCCGATCCATCCCAGGTGGACAGGCAGTGGAATCCCTTTCGGTGTTCCTCAGCCGTTTCGGCAGTCAGTTCAAGCTGCCCCTGCCATTCGTCCTTGGCAGCCTGCAGGCGCGGCAACACCCTTTCACGGAGAGCCTCTCCGGATTGCTTCGTTTCTTCGACCCGCTTGGCACGGGCAGCCTTCTCGGCGGCGTCGGCGGAGGCCTTTTTCTGCTGAGCTTCCTCCAGCATTGTTCGAAGCTTGTCGTCGGCCATCTCATCCTCCGCCTTTTCGATGCCTAGATCATCCCTGCTTTGTCAGCATGCTGCCGGCAGCCTTGATCCCGGCCTCGATACCTTGAAGGAAGGGAGTGGTGTTGCCCGGCGTCCCGGGATAGCCCGGCGTCCCTGGCATGCCGACATGAATCCCTTTGATCAGCCGATAACCGAGTTCGAAACCATCCGAAAAACTCCCATCGACTACCGACATTTGAACCCTCCCAGTCGCGACTCATGTCGCACGGACATGCCGATAGCCGCAGGAAACCCTTGGAAATCAACGGCAACGGTTGCAACATGACGCGACATGAATCAACCACCGGATGCCTATGCTTGCATCTAAGTCGCTGATTTTGTTTGGAGAATTTTGGTAGCGGGAGAGGGACTTGAACCCCCGACCCCAGGATTATGATTCCCGTGCTCTAACCAACTGAGCTACCCCGCCAGGGCGGCGAAAGGCCCGAATCCACCTTAAATCGAAAGGCATTTCGAGGCGTTCGCCAAGGTCGCGCGGATATAAGGTTGGGAGGGCGAGCCTGTCAAGCATCGATGCGTCAGGCGCGCCGGCATATTGTCGCCCGAGAAAAGCTTTGCCGGGCAGACATCCCGATGCAGTCGGGATGGGCTCTAGTCTTTGTTTGGGCATGGTCTTTTTCCGAAAACCGGTTCCCACTTTTCGGGACCACGCTCTTGTCGCCGGGGTTGAGTTCGGCGGGGCACGTCGCTATGTCTCGGCCAAGAAATCTAGAGTTTGAAGCTGATGAAGCCGCGCATTGCAGTCCTCGGTTGCGGATACTGGGGCAGCAACCACATCCGCACCCTCAAGGCGCTTGGCGCGCTGCATGCGGTTTCCGATGCCAATCGGGCGCGGGCCGAAGGTTTTGCCAGCGAGCAGGACTGCCTGGCGATCGAGCCGGATCAGCTGTTCGTGCGCGACGATATCGACGCCATCGTCATGGCGCTGCCACCGCAATTCCATGCCGACCTTGCCGTGCGCGCCGTCAAGGCCGGCAAGGACGTGCTGGTGGAAAAGCCAATCGCGCTAACCGTGCCCGATGCCGAACGCGCAGTGCAGGCGGCCAAGGACAATGGCCGCGTCTTCATGGTCGGCCATGTCTTGCGCTTCCATCCCGCCTTCGAGACGCTCAAAGCGCTGATCGACAATGGCGAGCTCGGCGAAGTCCGCTACATCCATTCGCACCGGCTCGGCCTTGGCAAATTTCATACCGAGAACGACGCGCTGTGGGATCTTGCGCCGCATGATCTGTCGATGATCCTGGCCATTACCGGCACGGAGCCCATCGAAGTCAGGGGCGAGGGTGCCGCCTTGCTCGATAGTCTCAGCGACTTCGCGCACCTGCATATGCGCTTTCCCAACGGCCTGCGCAGCCACCTCTTCGCCTCGCGGCTCAATCCCTATCGCGAGCGGCGGCTGACCGTGGTTGGCACCAAGGCGATGGCGGTGTTCGACGATGTCGAGCCGTGGGAACGCAAGCTTGCCGTCTACCGCCACGCAGTGTGGCAGGACAGCGGCCAGTGGGCCTTCACCACCAACGAGCCGTCCTATGTCGCGGTCGGGCAGGGCATGCCGCTGACGCGCGAGCTGGAGCATTTCATCCAGTGCATCGAGACGCGGGCCGAGCCCCGCACCAGCGGCGAGGAAGCCATCAGGGTGCTGCGCATCCTGACCGCGGGCACGGTTACCCACACAAAGTCCTGAGACCGTTGGAAGCTGCGCTGAAGGCCAGAGAAACAGTCTCTGAAAGGACGGCGTTACTCTGCGGGGATCTGCGCCGGCCTGGCGGCAAGCCGCGTCAGCATCGCCTCGGCCTCGGCGCCACGCTCGGAACGCTCGATGAAGCCGCCACCGAAGATGCGGGCCTCGTTGCCGTCATCGGAATAAAGCACGCAGGCCTGTCCGGGCGCGATACCGGACTCGCCGTCGACCAGTTCCACAAAGGTGCTGCCGGCGCGGTGATGCAGTACAGCCGGGCGCGGCGGCCGCGTCGAGCGGACCTTGGCAAACAGCTCCATGCCGGCGGCCGGAATGTCTGACAGCGCGCGATCGCCCAGCCAGTTCATGTTGCGCAGGTAGATCTTGTGAGTCTCCAGCGCCTCGCGCGGGCCGACAATGACGCGGGCCCGGTCGGCGTCGAGATGGACGACGTAGAGCGGTTCGCCCGACGCAATGCCGATGCCGCGGCGCTGGCCGATCGTGTAGCGCAATATGCCATCATGGCGGCCAAGCACGCGGCCGTCGATATGGACGATGTCGCCCGGGTTGGCGGCAGCCGGCTTCAGCCTGGCGATGATATCGGAATACTTGCCCTGCGGCACGAAGCAGATGTCCTGGCTGTCCTGCTTGGCGGCGACGGTCAGCCCCATCTCTTCGGCAATAGCGCGCACCGCGGGCTTCGACAGGCCGCCGAGCGGAAAGCGCAGATAGTCGATCTGCGCCTGCGTGGTGGCAAACAGGAAGTAGCTCTGGTCGCGGTCTGCATCGACCGGCCGGAACAGCGCGCGGTGGGCGCCATTGGCGCCGGAGCGGATATAGTGGCCAGTGGCGAGCGCGTCGGCGCCGAGGTCCTTGGCGGTCGCCAGCAGATCGGCGAACTTCACCGTCTGATTGCAGGACACGCACGGGATCGGCGTCTCGCCGGCGACATAGCTCTCGGCGAACGGGTCGATGACCGCCTTGCGGAAGCGCTCTTCATAGTCGAGCACGTAATGCGGGATGCCCAGCGTCTCCGAAACGCGGCGGGCGTCGTCAATGTCCTGGCCGGCGCAGCACGAGCCGGCCCGGTGCGTTGCCGCGCCATGGTCGTAGAGCTGCAGCGTGACGCCGACGACATCATAGCCTTCGCGCTTCAAAAGGCCTGCGACGACGGACGAATCGACACCGCCCGACATGGCGACGACGACGCGGGTGTTTTGCGGGCTGGCGGGAAGGTCGAGGCTGTTCATGGTTCTTTCGTTCTGCGCGGCGCTTCAATGGCAGTGGCGCGAATATAGGTCAACCACATCAGCGGCGCCAGCTTTGCGGCAGCGCCGATTTTGCGGGAAAATTGCGCGCCCGCCGGCCGTTCACTCAAATGCCGACGAAAAGACTAACGCGGCGTTCATGATCCTTACCTAGTCATTAGGGTTCGCTTAGGCAATTTTTAAAGCTGTGGCGGTAATGTGGTGGGGATTGGGTCTTTGAGTTTTTTGTAGAGAGTACGATGACCGATCTTGTTAGACCGCGAGTCAAATATGTTATCGGGCCTGACGGCAGCCCTCTTACGATTGCCGATCTGCCGCCGACGAATACACGTCGCTGGGTTATCCGGCGCAAGGCGGAAGTGGTTGCGGCGGTGCGCGGCGGGCTTTTGAGCCTTGACGAGGCATGCCAGCGCTACAAGCTGACCACCGAGGAATTCCTGTCCTGGCAAGCGTCGATCGACGAATACGGGCTTGCCGGGTTGCGCACGACGCGCATCCAGCAATACCGGCACTAGAGCCAGGATCTCAACAAGAAAAGGGCGCGGTAACCGCGCCCTTTTGCCTGTCGTAAGGCCTGCTTCAGACCGTCAGCACCACCTTGCCGATGGGGGCCTGGTGGCGAGAAAGGCGTGCGCCGCGCCCGCCTGTTCGAGCGGAAAGCTCTTTGCCACATGAACGGCAAGCTTTCCCGCATCGACCAGTTTGCCAAGCTCAACGAGGCCGTCGCGGTCAGGCATCACAGACATGCGCTCGACGCGGATGTTTCGCGCCGCAGCCTTGGCCCGGGTGGTGTCGTGGACGTCGAGCAGCGACACCAGGATGCCGCCGTCCTTCAGGACTGTCAGCGATTGGTCGGCATGGTCGCTGCCCATCGGGTCCAGAACCAAATCGATGTCACGGACCTCAGTGGTGAAATCGCCCTTGGTGTAGTCGACGACCTCGTCGGCGCCGAGCGAGCGGACGAAATCGAGTTTCTTCAGGCTGGCGGTGGCGATGACATAGGCGCCGCGCGCCTTGGCAATCTGCACTGCCAGATGTCCGACGCCACCGGCCGCGGCATGGATCAACACGCGCTGGCCGGGCTTCAGGCCACCATGGCGGACAATGCCCTGCCAGGCGGTCAGGCCGGCCAGCGGCAGCGCGCCGGCGTGATTGTGATCGATGGTTCGCGGCTTTGGCGCTATTTCATCGGCCGGGGTGACAGCGAGTTCCGCATAGGCCGCGGCCTGTTTGGGGAAACGCGGCATGCCGAACACAGCGTCACCGACCTTGAGGCCACCGTTGACGCCTGGGCCTAGCGCCTCGACGGTGCCTGAAATATCCCAGCCGAGGGTGAAGGGCGGTTCGCCCAGCAATGGATAATAGCCTGCGCGCACCGAGCCATCGACCGGATTGATGCCGGCTGCGTGCACGCGGACCAACACTTCGCCTGATTTGGGCGAGGGGGAGGGACGATCGGCGATGACGAGGACGTCGGGTCCGCCGACGGAATTCTGGACAACGGCACGCATGGGATATCTTTCCTGCTTGGGTTCATATGCCGCTATCATTTGGATAGTAATATTCTCTTGTCTAGTATGTACCTTTTCTATATATAGGTACCCCATGGATAGTGATAATGATTGCGGGACCGGCTATGATGCCTTCCAGCGGACGTGCCCTTCGCACGCCGTGCTCGAAATGCTGGCCAGCAAATGGGTCTATCTGGTGGTTTGCGCATTGCGCCGCGGCCGGATGCGCAATGGCGAACTGGCCCGCAGGCTGGAAGGCATCACGCCCAAAATGCTGACGCAGACGCTGCGCATTCTCGAGCGCGACGGGCTGGTGCGGCGCGAAATCTTTCCGGTCATTCCGCCGCGGGTCGAATATGAATTGACGGAACTTGGCCAGAACCTGGCGGGGCTGCTCACCCAGATACGGTCCTGGTCGGAAGAGCATGTGCCCGACATCAAGCAAGCGCGGGCTAGGGCAGAGGCGAACCAGAAAGCGGAGTTGCAGGCACAGGCCTGAAGCTGCGGCCACCTTGCGGCCAGATCAGCAGCGCTGGAACTTTGGTCCGGCCACAGTTAAGCAAAGTGCGGCGTCAGGCGCCGCTGGCTGGATCAGCCACCGTCTTCAGCCGATCATGGCGCTGCGGCCGCCGAGTTCAGCATCGCGGATCTTGGTATCGCGCGATTCCAGCATCTCGGCCTTGGAAAGCTCCGCTTCAGCTTCGCCGAGTAATGATTCGGCAGCGCTTCGCTGCTGGGCGAGGTCACTTTGCGAGTTTCTGAGGTTGTCGCGGCGCAGACGCGCCGCTTTGGCGAAGGTTGGATAGGCAAAATGGCTGATGTCGGTGATGCCCGCCTTCTTTTCTTCGGCGGTGATTTGAAGCTCCAGTTCAACAGCCATGCGCTCGAACTCGGCGATCATCGTGTCGAGCTGCAGCAGCTGCCGCCGCTTCTCATTCACCTGAAACTGCTTCAGCCGAACGAGGTTTTCACGTGACTTCATGATTCGGTACTCCCGCAAACGCACACCTGCACATATCGTCCAATCCGCTCGCCAGGGCCTGGCGACACCCGTATCCACCGGCATTCCCCGAACTATGGGAAACAAATTCCTAAAGTTTTTTGCCGGCGGTAACCATTCGTTTACGGGCATTGTTAATCATACGGGCGAGGACTTAAGGCCGGGTAAAAATTCCGGCTCCCGATACGGAAGCCGGCCAGCGAGTCCCTTGAGTCACTTAGTCCAACTTATTAATGTGTTGCATTAGCGATTTGGTTCTGTGATTCATCATTAGATTCAAGAGGGTGTAGAAAGCGGTTAAAAAATCTGGTACCGTTCTGGGTGCGGAATTAGGTTTTGTTAACCATTCGATGGCAGCCTTCTGTTCAGGCAATCACTGCTCCGGTCCCGGATGGGTCGTGACTGGTCCGGCGGCAGAAAAGGGGAATGAAATGCGCGTTCTGCTGATAGAAGACGACAGTGCAACCGCTCAGAGCATCGAGCTGATGCTCAAATCCGAAAGTTTTAATGTTTATACGACCGACCTCGGCGAAGAAGGCGTCGATCTCGGAAAACTTTATGATTACGATATCATTCTTCTCGATCTCAACCTTCCCGACATGTCAGGCTACGAAGTCTTGCGGACACTTCGCCTCTCCAAGGTGAAGACGCCAATCCTGATCCTGTCCGGCATGGCCGGCATCGAGGACAAGGTGCGCGGCCTCGGCTTCGGCGCCGACGACTATATGACCAAGCCGTTCCACAAGGACGAACTGGTCGCCCGCATTCACGCCATCGTGCGCCGCTCCAAGGGCCATGCCCAGTCGGTCATCACCACCGGCGACCTGGTGGTCAATCTCGATGCCAAGACCGTCGAAGTCGGTGGCCAGCGCGTGCATCTGACCGGCAAGGAATACCAGATGCTGGAGCTGCTCTCGCTGCGCAAGGGCACCACGCTGACCAAGGAAATGTTCCTCAACCACCTCTATGGCGGTATGGACGAACCGGAACTGAAGATCATCGACGTCTTCATCTGCAAGCTGCGCAAGAAGCTCGACGCTGCGTCCGGTGGTCAGAACTACATCGAAACGGTCTGGGGCCGCGGCTATGTGCTGCGCGAGCCGGAAGACATCCGCGTCAGCGCCTGACCGAATCATCTGATTGAATTCAATGCAAAAAACCCGGCTCAGGCCGGGTTTTTTGCTGTCCCGTCCGTTCGAGCACGAGCCGAATCAGGCGGCGATCTTCAGGGTACGAAAGCGTTCGAGCAGTTGCGGTCGGTTGAACGGCTTCAAGAGATAGCCCTGGGCGCCGGCGCGCTTTGCCTTCATGATCGAAGCGACATCGACTTCGACCAACGAAATCAGGATCTGCGGCTTGATCGCGCTTTCCATGGCGCGAACCCGGCGGATGACATCGACCGCCTGCATGTCCGGCAGCGCGCCGTCGACGACAATCACATCGGGCATCTCGGCAGCGCACATCTCGACCGCGTCGTGTCCGGTGGCCGCTTCGATAACCACCATGTCGGAGCCGCCAAGAATCCGTTTTGCGACCTTCCTGATCACACTCGAATCGTCAACAAACATGCAGCGCTTCATTTCCGGGTCCTCTTTGCCTTGGGGCGAACCGGCGGCATCCGGGGTATCGGTATGCACCTTAGGCCGATCTGGTAAAGAAGCCGAAAAGCCGTTAGGTAAAGTTTTTGCAAAAATGTCGTTTGCGCGTCGGGTCAGCGGACGCGTCGCCGACGAAGAAACTTGGTTGTTCTGAATTTCGGCCAAGCCCGCAAATATCAGCGGGAAAAGATACTTGACTTGTTCTTGACTATCGGCCGAGCCGGTAACGACTTCGGCTCGTCAGACCGCCGACAGCACGATCTCTTCGGCGGTCGCGTGGATCGAGATCGTCATGTTGGCCTCACGCGCAAGAAGCAGCGTGTAATAAGGCTGGACCGAATGGGCGTCGATCGGCTCCTCGGGCTTGTTGCCGGAATGGAGTTCGAGGAATTTTGGCGGCACGCGCAGCATCGGGCCGCTTGCCGCAAGCGCAAAGCGCGGCTCGGTGTCGAGGTTTTCCAGTGTAACCACCAGCTTGCCGCCGCGCGGGATGGCGGCGTTGGCGACGAGCAGCAAATTGAGCAGCAGCTTGACCTTGTTCTTGGGCAGCAGGGCGCGAACGCCGTTCCAGACCAGTTCCGGCTTCTCGTTCCTCAGGAACGCGATGGCGACGGACTCGGCATCGCCGGTGTCGATCATCATGCCGGCCGAACCTGCGGCGCCGAAGGCGATGCGGGCGAACTGCAGCCGGGCCGAAGCGTTTTTTGCGCTCTGGCGAATCAGCTTCATGGCGTCTTCGTCGGCGCCGCCCTCGTCGAGGAGTTCAAGGCCATTGTTGATGGCCCCAACAGGCGAAATGATGTCGTGGCAGACGCGGCTGCACAACAAGGCTGCGAGATCGGGTGCGGAGAGAGAGAAAAGCTCGGCCATCGGCGAAAATCCCTGCAAAAAATTCACATCCTGGTGGCCACGCGAGCGACCCCTGCGCCTCACCCACCCGAATCACGCTCTTTCCCCAGCGCTTCTGAATACACAGCGCCCGAGCGTGCAGCAACAAATCCACAATTCTCGTCAGCAAAAATGGCGTGTTTGCACAGGATGGGAGCCCGCACAGACGGTCAGACAGCCTTCGAACCGCCATGTTCATGTGGAAGGTTAATGGTTGAAAAAGGATTACGGCATAGTTTGCCCGTAACAGTCATCCTTAACGGCCGCCTAAAGAGCCGGACGGGGTGCGAGGCGTCGGCGAAAGTGCTCCCTGACGGAGATTGGAAGCATGGTTTCCCGATTCTACGACCGGACCTTTGTCCGTGTCTTCTTCATGGCGATTGCCCTCATGGGCGCGCTCGCCTTCTCAACCTCTGCGTCGCGGGCGCAGGAATACACCGCTCAGGAGATCGTGGATTCCGGCCACAAGTTCTTCGGCGCGACGTCGGGCGGTCTCGCCACCGTCGTCGAGAAGATTTTTGCCTCCTACGGCCTGCCCAACGGCTATCTGCTTGGCGAAGAGGGTTCTGGCGCGGTGATCGGCGGCCTGACCTACGGCGAAGGCACGCTTTACACCAAGAATGCCGGCGACCATAAGGTGTTCTGGCAAGGTCCGTCGCTCGGCTGGGATTTCGGCGGCGAGGGATCGCGGGTGATGATGCTCGTCTACAATCTCGACGACGTCAGCAATCTCTACAACCGGTTCGGTGGCGTTGCTGGCTCTGCCTATGTCGTGGCCGGCGTCGGCTTCAACGTGCTGCAGAACAACAGGGTGTTGCTGGTGCCGATCCGCACCGGCGTCGGCGCCCGGCTTGGCGTCAATCTCGGCTATCTGAAGCTGACGCAGAGGCCGACCTGGAATCCCTTCTGAGCGATTCCGACCATAGGTCGGCCCGATCAACAGGTTCTGACCCGATCAAGCTGCGGCATATTCTTGCCGCAGCGCTGGATTTGCGTCATGCGAACATGGCAAAGTCCAGACTTGGCGGTTGTCGGCTAGCGGCCCGCCTGTAACGGGTAGTCACCTTGGTTCAATCGATCCTGTTCTTCGCCCTCGGCTTTCTGTGCGCCGGCTTTCTGGCGCTGCTGGTTGCGCCGGCCATCTGGCGGCGGGCGGTCGCGCTGACGCGCAGGCGTGTCGAGGCGTCGGTGCCACGAACGCTGGCCGAGATCCAGGCCGACAAGGACAGCTTGCGGGCCGAGTTCGCCATGACGACGCGCCGGCTCGAAATCAGCGTCAAGACGCTGCGTGAGCAGGCCAATGAGCAACTCGTCGAAATCAGTCGCGGGCGCGAGGCGCTGAAAGGCCTGGCGGTCGAGCGCAAGGACAAGAAGCAGGCGCTTACCGAGCTCGGAGAAAAAAACGAATTGCTCCTGCATCGCGAGCAGCAGATACAGCAGCTGACGGACAAGCTGGTGCAGGCCGAGCGCATGATGGAAAAGCGCGCGCTTGAGCTCGAAAAGCTCGAGCACATGTATGACGACGCCTCCTTCTCCTCCAGCAATCGTCAGATCGAACTGGTGGCGCGGGAATCGGAGCTGGAAAAGTTTGCCAACGACATTTCGGTGCTGCGCGGCCAGCGCAAGGAAGCCGAGAAGCGCCATCAGGAAGTCGTCGCCGAGAGCAAGGCCACGCGCGATTCTCTGAAAGCCGAGAAGAAGAGAACCGCCGATCTCGAGAAGAAGTTCGAGCGCCTGCTCGCCACGCTTGCCGATCGCGAGGACAAGCTCGATCGCCGCGAAAAGGAACTGGTCCGGCTTCGCGAACGGTTGAAGGGCGAGGCTGCGGGAGGCGCCGTGGCTGCTGGCCTTGTTGGCGCGCAGGACAACGCCCCCGCTGGTAACAACGACGTCGACAAGGTGCTAGCCAAGCTCGAAGGCGATCGCGAGCGGCTGGAAGCCAGGCTGACGACGCTGGCCCGTGAGAACAAGCGGCTGAAGACGGAGCTTGGTGGTTCCGAGACCACGAGAAATGACGACGACGGGCGCAGCGCCGGTGATGCGTTGCGCGAACAGATGAACACGCTCGCGGCAGAGGTCGTCAGCCTGACCGCCAAGCTTGAAGGACCCGATTCGCCGATCACCAAGGCGTTGGCTGCGCCGCAGGAAGCGCGATCGGGAACCATCAGCCTCGCCGATCGCGTGCGGGCGCTGCAAAAGGCAGATTCGGCGGGCTGAGCTTCAGGCCGCTGGCTTTCAAAAATCCTGGGCGGCTACCGACTTGCCAGTCGAAAAATGATGCAACGCGATGGCTGAGGCTGCAGCGACATTCAGGCTGTCGAACCCTTCAGACATCGCAATCCTCACCGTCCGCAGCCGGTCAAGCAGCCTCTCGGGCAGGCCTTCGCCTTCGGTGCCGAGATAGAGCGCCAGTCGTTTCGGTCTCGCGGCATTGCGAATGTCAGCCTCGCCGCGCGGCGATAGAGCGACCTGGCCGAAGCTCAACTCGTCGAGCTTCGCGATGAAAGTTTCAGTGTGGCTGAAGGAGGCGAAGGGAACTTTCAGCGCTGCGCCGACGGAGACGCGGATCGCCTTGCGATACAGCGGATCGCAACAGGTGGCGTCGATAAACACGGCATCGGCGCCGAAGGCGGCAGCGTTGCGGAAGATCGATCCCATATTGTCATGGTTGGCGATGCCGATGAGCACGACGATCAGCGCGTCGGCTGGCAAGGTGTCGAGCAAGGCCTCTGCGGGCTGCGGCGCGCCCTTGCTGCCGATCGCCAATATGCCGCGATGCATGTGGAAGCCGGCGATCCTGTCCATGATGTCGCTTGTCGCCACGTAAACCGGCAGCTCGGCAGGGGCCTTGCGCAGGATGTCCTCGAGCCCGGCCAGCCGGTTTTCCAGAACCAGGACCGACTCGGCGGCGAAGCGTCCGGCTGACAGCAGGACGTCCAGCACCACCTTGCCTTCGGCGACGAACCGGCCATGGCGGCCGGTGAGATCGCGTTCGCGGATGTCGAGATAGGCGGCGACCCGCGGATCGCGCGCGTCGTCGATCTGGATCGGACCCATCAATACCTCGGCCGGCGAAAAATCGTCAGCGAGGTAAGGAGCGATCGGAGCCGCAGGTCAAGTCCCGGCGCGGCGCAGACGCGTTGCCATCTGGGACAAGTCGCCGATCCCGAAAATGCCGTCCAGCATGCGCAACAGCTCGCGCACGGCGTCCGACTTGCAGGAATAGTAGATCATCTGCCGGTCGCGGCGGGTTTCGACAAGATCGAGCGCCCTGAGCTTGGCCAGATGTTGCGACAAAGCGGACTGACTGAGCATCACCTTCTCGGCGATGGCGCCGACCGACATCTCACCGTCGGCCAGATAGCTCATGATCAAAAGCCGCTTTTCGTTGCCCATAAGGGTCAGAAATGTCGCCGCCGATTCGGCATTGGCGATTAATTTGGTAGAGACCATGCCCCATGTTTCCCTGCTCATCCGAACGCTATGGGGGCAAATAGCGTTGGGTGCTATAATTCAGCTGTGGATCGCGCTGCTGATTCAGCGTCGTATGAATCGTAGATCATTTCGCCCAAATCTCAAGACATGCTTTTGATTCATGACGATTATCCTTGCGTAGCCGGCATACGTCCGGTCTTGGCCATGTCGACAAGAACTGCTCGCAGGTCGCGCGCGGTCTTCAATGGTTGCGGAAAATAGACCCTGCAAACGGCGTCGCCCGATGCCAGGTCCATGCCCTCGGCATCGAAGCCGGTCATGGTCCAGCCATCACCTTCGGCCTTGGCAAAATGATGCGCATAGACAGCGATTGCGTCGAGATGGTCGGCATTCATGTGATCGAGGGCGGACTGTTCGCTGGCGGCCAGCTCCTCGACGATCGGCCCATCGGTGATGAGATCGGCACGGCCCAGCAGATAGGCCTTGCCGAAACCGCCATTCAGGCTGGCGCGCTCCGGCTCGAGCCGGAAGATCGAGAAATCGCCGAGCCCGGAATAGAGCTTAGCCCTGGGATTGTGATTGAGATAGCGCCGCTCGGCGCGGGCATGCGCGCTCGATCCGCGCTCAAGCGGCTGGGCCTGGCAAACCAGTGTTATCCTGGGGTGCGCCAGCGGATCGCCCTTGCCGGGCTCACCGACAAGCAGCGAGCAACGCGGCTCGGCAAGCATCGCCCCGGTGTGGGCGGAGAGCGCCGAGACAAGGATCAGCGGCGTGCCATCGGTGTCGGTGGCGACACCGACCCTGGAGGCCAGCGGCGAACCGGTCGAGGCCTCGATGACCGCCAGGGCGCCGAAGCGGGCGCTGCGGATCAAGGTTGTTGCCAGCCTGACCGCCTCGGCGTCCGTCGCGCGAATGACGTCCTTCTTCGGCTCGTTCAAAATGCTCACCGGGGTAAGTTGATTTTCTTCATCCAGTTATTGGCCAATCAGACCGGATTTGACAAGCGCTGTGATCTCATCTGCCGAAAAGCCGAAGCGCGCCAGCACGTTTTGCGGCCGCTGGTCGTCATCATCCGGCATGGCGGCAAGCGCCGGCTGCGACGCGGAAAAGCGCGGCGCAGGTGCCGGGCGTTCGAACGTGCCCGTCTTCACAAATGCGTGACGAGCACGATTGTGCGGATGGTTCCTGGCCTCTGCAAGCGACAAAACCGGCGCGACGCAAGCGTCGGTGCCCTCAAACAGACCGGCCCAGTCGTCGCGCGTCTTCAGCCGGAACCGGTCGGCGAAGGTGGCGCGCATGTCCGGCCACAACGCCTTGTCGTACTGGCCGCGGACAAAATGCTCGCCCAGCGGCAGCAACCTGGCGAATTCGGCGAAGAAGCGCGGCTCAAGGCAGCCGACCGCGACGTGGCGTCCGTCCGCCGTTTCATAGGTGTCGTAAAAGGGGGCGCCGGAATCGAGCAGGTTGGCGCCGCGCCTGTCGCTCCATAGGCCTGCCGCCATGAAGGCGTGTATGGGCGCCGTCAGCATCGAGGCGCCCTCGACCATTGTCGCGTCGACCACCTGGCCCTTGCCGGAGCGCGAACGCTCAAACAGCGCTGCAAGCACGCCGGCGATCAGCATCATGGCGCCGCCGCCATTGTCGGCGATCAGATTCAGCGGCGGCACCGGTCGGCTTTCCTCCCGGCCGATGGCATGCAGCACACCGGAATAGGCGAGGTAGGTGATATCGTGGCCAGCGCGGCCTGCGAGCGGCCCGTCCTGGCCGAAGCCGGTCATGCGGCCGTAGATCAGCGCCTTGTTGCGCGCCAATGCAGCAGCTGGGCCGAGACCGAGCCGCTCCATGACGCCGGGACGAAAGCCCTCGACCAGCAGATCGGCCCGTTCGACGAGATCCAGCACCAGCTCGATGCCTTGTGATTGCTTGAGATCGACACGTAGGATGGAACGGCCGTGACGATCGAGATTGTACTCATCGGAGAGCGGCAGCAGGGGTTGGTCCGAACCGCTGCGCTCGATGCGCAGCACCTCGGCGCCCATCTCCGACAGCATCAGCCCGGCCAGCGGCACCGGGCCGAGCCCGGCCATCTCGATGACTTTCAGGCCGGCCAGGGGGCCGGTCTTCACTGCGGCTGCGCCGGCCGCCATGGCCGTCTATTTCGGCGCCATGCGGATCGCCCCGTCGAGGCGGATGGTCTCGCCGTTGAGCATCTGGTTTTCGACGATATGCAGGGCGAGCGCCGCATATTCGGACGGTTCGCCGAGGCGAGACGGGAACGGCACGGCCGCACCAAGCGAATCCTGCACCTCCTGCGGCATGCCGGCCATCATCGGCGTCTTGAAGATGCCGGGCGCGATGGTGCAGACGCGAATGCCGGAGCGGGCGAGATCGCGGGCGACCGGCAGCGTCATGCCGACGACGCCGCCCTTGGAGGCGGCGTAGGCGGCCTGGCCGATCTGGCCGTCATAGGCGGCGACCGACGCCGTGTTGACGATGACGCCGCGCTCGCCGCCCCGCAACGGCTCGAGCTTGGCGGCGCGATCCGCGACGAGGCGGATCATGTTGAAGGTGCCGATCAAGTTGATCTCGATCACCTTGCGATATTGGTCGAGCGGGTGCGGACCATCCTTGCCGATGGTCTTCACGCCGATGGCAATGCCGGCGCAGTTCACCAGGATGCGCGCCGGCCCAAGCCTTTTTTCCACTTCGGCGACCGCGGCCGCACCGCTGTCGGCGCTGCTGACGTCACACTGGATGGCGGTGCCGCCAATGTCGCCCGCCACTTTCGCCGCCCGGTCGATGCCGATATCGAAAATCGCGACGCGGGCGCCCTTGTCGGCCAGCGCGCGGGCGGTTGCCTCGCCGAGTCCGGAGCCGCCACCGGTTACGATCGCAATCTGGCCGTTCGGGTTCATGCCGCGTCCTCCCTGCTTTTGCGGATCATGCTACGGAGGTCGCTGGCATGGTGCAACCTGACCGGTCCATCGAGACGTCTCGATCGGCCGGGCAATCAGGCCATCGCCGGCGCGGGCTCGGCAATCCTGGCGACGCTGGCATGGCAGACTTCGCCGGAAAGACGCGCCACGGCGCCAGGCAGGATCTCGTGCGACAGCAGCCGGTCGAGGTCGACCGGGCGTGGCATGGAGATCTGGCCCCGCGGGATCTTCCTGAAGCCGAGCGGGCCGTAATAGGGCTCGTCGCCGACAAGGATCACCGCCGGCGCGCCAGCCTTGGCAGCCGCTTCCAGCGCGATCGCCACCAGCCGGCGGCCGATGCCGAGATTCTTGAACGCAGGGCGCACGGCAAGCGGCCCGAGCATCAGCGCGCGGCCGGCGCCGGCGGCAATGCGGGTCATGCGCACCGAAGCGACGACGATGTCACCGTCCACGGCGACGAAGGACAGCGAACGCTCGTGGCCGCCGGCCTCGCGGATCTTGTAGGCGGCCAGCACGAAGCGGCCGGGGCCGAAGGCTTCGTCGTTGATCGCTTCGATTTCGGGGTCATGCGCCGGAGTTTCCGGCAGGTATTTCACGTCGGCAAGGCTCATGGTCTTCGCGGTCCGATATACGAGGAAGGTTGCTGCAAGCGGCAGCGTTCGCCAGTCAGCGCTTTCTAAGCGCGGGCGCCCTTTCGTCGTCGGTCAAACCGTATCGAGGCAAAGTCGAACA
Source organism: Mesorhizobium caraganae (assembly GCF_016836705.1). Classification (GTDB taxonomy): domain Bacteria; phylum Pseudomonadota; class Alphaproteobacteria; order Rhizobiales; family Rhizobiaceae; genus Mesorhizobium; species Mesorhizobium caraganae. The sequence goes on from NZ_JAFCGY010000001.1 coordinate 30,691, forward strand.
TGCGGAGTGTCCGCTAGCATCATTTTTCGGCCGCTGCAATCGGTCGCTTTTATCAGGCATTTCGGACGAGTGACGCTCTGTCAGCAGATGACGACTTCGACATTGCCGCTTTGCGCCTACATTGGCCAAGGCAGGTAAGGAGATTTCGCATGGGTTTGCTGGTCGAAGGCAAATGGCAGGACCGCCCGGTCAAGGTTGATAGCGGCGGCAGGTTCATCCGCGCCGAGACGCAGTGGCGTGACTGGATCACGCGTGATGGCTCGCCGGCTAAAGGCCGTACGCGCGGCTTCAAGGCCGAACCGGGCCGTTACCATCTTTATGTCTCGCTCGCCTGTCCGTGGGCGCACCGCACGCTGATTTTTCGCGCGCTGAAGAAGCTCGAAGGGATCATCTCGGTTTCGGTCGTGCATCATTTCCTCGGCGCCGACGGCTGGACTTTTCTGGCCGAGGACGGGGCCACCGGCGACACGGTTTACGGCCTCGATTTCCTACATCAGATCTACACCAAAGCCGATCCCGCCTATTCGGGCCGGGTGTCGGTGCCGGTGCTGTGGGACAAAAAGGAACAGACCATCGTCTCCAACGAATCCGCCGAGATCATCCGCATGCTCAATTTCGCCTTCGACGAATGGGGCGATGCCGGCGTCGATTTCTATCCACCGGCGCTGCGCGGCGAAATCGACAAGGTCAATGCGCTGGTCTATCCGGCCATCAACAACGGCGTCTACCGGGCCGGCTTTGCCACCACGCAAGCAGCCTATGAAGAAGCCTTTGCAGAGTTGTTCTCGGCACTCGACACGCTGGAGGAGAGGCTGTCAAAACAGCGCTATCTCACCGGCGAGCGCATCACCGAGGCGGATTGGCGGCTGTTCACGACACTGGTGCGTTTCGACCCGGTCTATGTCGGCCATTTCAAATGCAATCTGCGCCGCATCGCCGACTATCCGAACCTGTCGAACTATCTGCGCGATCTCTACCAGGTGCCCGGCGTCGCCGGCACGGTGAACCTGCACCACATCAAGACGCATTATTACGGCAGCCACGAGAGCATCAACCCGACGCGCATCGTGCCGGTCGGCCCGGAGCTCGACTACGCCGCCCCGCATGACCGGGCGCGGTTCAGGAAGGCGGCGTGACGCCAAATCCAATCGAGCGCATGGCGCACTACGTTGCGATTTCAGCAGCGAGAGTTATCGCAGCAGCTAATGCTGTCGGAGAACTCTGGCCTACCAGTGCGGCGATGCCGGGTCCCCACCAAAAACCTCAGCGATCCGCCGCAACGTCGCCGGCGTCGTGCCTTCGGGCAGACGATCAAGCGGGAAGAAGCTGGCTTCGGCGATCTCGTGGTCCGGCAGTTTCGGCGCCGTCTGGCTGAAGCTCTCGATCAGGTAGAAGGCGACATGGTCGCGGCGGCTGGAGCGGCGGTTGAAATGCATTGATTTCAGCACCGGCGGGGCGGTGAGCGCGATGTTGCCTTCCTCGGCCAATTCCCGCGTCAGCGCTTCGCCAAGCGTTTCGCCCAGCTCGACGCCACCGCCCGGCAATTGCCAGCCGGGAACGTAAGTGTGGCGGATGAGGAAGACGGAGTTCGACGCGCGATCGTGGATCAGGCCGCGCACACCAAGCGTCATTGGCCGCCGCAGCAGGAAATAGAGATGGAACAACCTTGCCCTGAGGCCGGCCCAACTGGTCTGGCGAAACGCCTGCTCCGGATCCGATATCACCATCGCTAGCGAAACCGTAAGCAGACAGGAAACAGTGAGTGGAAAGCGGGGGGCGCGTCGCCTATGAAGGAAGGATGTTCAGGCTCGCGCATATTTCCGATGTCCATCTGGGGCCGCTTCCCGGTGTAACCTATCGCGAACTCGCGTCCAAGCGCGTGGTCGGCTATGTCAACTGGCAGCGCAACCGCCGCCGCCATATGCACGATGCCGTCATCGACACCATCGTCGCTGACATGAAGGCGAGCAGTCCCGACCACCTCGCCGTCACCGGCGATCTGGTCAATCTGGCGCTGGATGGCGAGATCGAAATGGCAAAGCACTGGCTGGAGACGCTGGGCCCGCCGGAGGATGTCTCGGTGGTGCCGGGCAATCACGACGCCTATGTGCCGGGCGCCTTCGACAAGGTCTGCCGTTCCTGGGCGGCGTGGATGAGCGGCGACGGCGTCACCACACCAATCGACCGCAACACTTTTCCCTATCTGCGCGTGCGCGGCAACGTCGCGCTGATCGGCGTCTCGACGGCGCGCGCCACGGCGCCGTTCATGGCCAACGGCTTCTTCCTCGAAGGTCAGGCGCAAAGGTTGGCCTCGATGCTCGACGCCACTGCCAAACGCGGCCTGTTGCGGGTGATCATGATCCATCATCCGCCGGTGCGCGGCGCCGTCACCCAGCAAAAGCGCCTGTTTGGCATATCTCGTTTCCACAAGACCGTTCACCGGCACGGCGCCGAGCTTGTGCTGCACGGCCATTCGCACCTGCCGTCGCTGTTCTTCATCGGCGGACGCGGCACCAGGATTCCGGTTGTCGGCGTCGCCGCTGCCGGGCAGTCGCCCGGCGGCAAGAACCCGGCGGCACAGTACAATCTGCTCGACATCGACGGCGAAAAGGGCAACTGGCGGATCCGGCTGACGCGTCGCGGCCTGACCGGACCGGCCATACCGCCATCCGACCTCCAGGTGGTGGAACTCGGCGTGGATGCCGAGGCATCCAAACCGCTGGTCAGAAGCTGATTTTCATCGTCATCAAGCGATCCCAGAACAGCGCGGCCGCCACTGCCAGCCCCACCAGCGCGCCGGCGGCGATCAGGCCGAGGCCGGACAGGAAGGTCGACCAGCGCTTGCCGGGCGCGGTTGCTTGCAAGGGTGGTTCGGCTTCCCGCACGGTAGCGCGGTTCAGGCCGGCGACGGCGGGCTCGACGCCACCCTCCATCATGCGCTGGCGCTCGACGATGCGCTCCGCCACATAGCGCGTGACCTGATCGGCAACCGGTTTCATGTCGGTCGATTCGGCAAGCACCACGCGGCCGATGCGGGTATCCCTGAGGAAACGGTAGGTGCGGCGGTCGCGTCCCATGGCGACATGGCTGACGGCGTCGATCCACAGCCGCGGCTGCAGGCCCAGCGAGACGACGAAGTCGAAATTGTCCATGTCGGCGGGCACGTCGGCAAAGACCGGGGCGAGTTCGGCGGCAAGCAGCTCAAGCCGCATCCGGTGTGCCTCGCGCATGTCGACCACGACGTCGTCGCGATCGGCGAAGGCGTTCTTCACGTCGCGAACGGCATCGGACAGTTTGCGCGACGGGGTTAAAGAGGTGAATTGCTCGTCTGAGTCCTTCATCATCCCTCGCTAATATATGGTTAATAGCGAGTTAACACAGCCATTTGCAAAATGCACTGGCGAGATGCCGGAAGACGGTGAGGTTCAGCTCGCTGCGGCGTCGAGTGTCGGACGCACACGCCTGCCGCGCCGGCCCATGTTCCGGCGCACAGCCTGGGCGACCACGCCTGGCGCCTCCTCGACCAGCATATGGCCGGCATCGAGGACGTGATGGATATGAAAATGCGCCGGCAGGCCATCAGCCTGGGTATAGGGCAGGACCGGATCGTCCGTTCCCCAAACCACCATCACCGGCATGTCGAGCGTGTCCAGCTGTTCGCGGGGGATGACGCCCTGCCGCTCATCCCTGGTCATGACGGTTGCGATCTCGATCAGCTTGCGCAACTGGCCGGGGCGACGGCGTACTTCTGCCAGGACACCAACGATGCGCTCCGGCGGTGGGCTTTGCGGTCCGGACATGGCGGCAAGGCAGGTGCGGATTTCGCGTCTGTCGGCCGCCGCGGCGTAGCGACGCAACAGCGGCCCATTGATCTCCGGGCCAAAACCGCCCGGCGCCAGAAGCGTCAGCGAGGCTATTGTTTCGGGTTCGGCCAATGCCATCAGGGTGGCTACCGCACCGCCCATCGAATGACCGGCGACATGCACCCGTGCTATGCCGCGTGCGGCGAGATCCGCGAGAACTGCTCGCGCCGCTGTCCTGGCCGGACCGCTGCCGGGGAAATCGAGCGACAGTCCGTGTCCCGGAAGATCGTAGGCCAGTGTTCTGATCCCGGGCGCCAGCGTCGCGGTCACCTCGCGCCAGATGTCATGGCAACCGCCGAAGCCATGCAGCAGGACGACCGTCTTCGGCCCGGCGCCCCGCTCGGCAACATAGAGGGATGAGACCATGAAAAATGTATGATTATTGCAAGATAGGACAGGAAATTTCGAATTGGGCTGGATTGCTCCCAGTCCAGACCGATGGCCAGTAAAATTTTCGCGATCCGGAAAGATACTAGCTAGCGTTACCGAGGCCCGCGGCGCGCAACGCCTCGACCAGCCGCTCGGTCAGATCGGCGGGATATTTCCGCTCGGCGAAGGCCGCACGCGGGTCAGCGGCGAATTTCGGGAATTTGGTGGTCAGCTCATCCAGAAGCTTGGCCGCCAGCTGCTCGCGGCCGGCAGCCTTGGCGCCGATCAGCCGCGCCGCCAGATAATGCGATTTCATCGCCGTCGTGCGCAGCGACTCGCTGGCGATCGCGGCCTTGTCCATATCGCCCAGCATGAACTGCCCGGCGAAAAGCCCATAATCCCACCAAGTCGGGTGGCCGCTGAACGTCTCGACGGCACGGGTCAGGATCGGTGTTCCCTCGGCATATTTTCCGGCGAAGATCAGGCCATAGCCGTAGGCGGCAGCCATGCTGAGGTCGTAGGGGTTGAGCTGATAAGCCTTGCGCATCCAGCGGACCGCCTCCTCGGGGTTGCCGAGGCGCGAGTAAAGGTAACCGTATGCGCGGTGCGCATAGGGGCTGGTCGGCCCCATCTGGATGGCGCGATGGGCAAAAGACATCGCCTGTTCGACCGTCGCGTCGGGCGGATAGGCGTAGTGATCGGTCGCGGCCTCGAGATGGAGCGATGCCAGTTCCGAATAAACGAGCGACGATTTTGCGCCTTGGCTGGCAAGGTTTTCCAGACAACGATAGGCGGCCTCATGAGTCTTGGTGCTCTGGTCGAGATAATATCTGTCGTTGAGGATCAGGCACCTCGTCAGCCCGGTCTGAATGCCGTTCTGTTCGATGTAGCTGTAGAGCGGGCCGGCGGCGGGAATGGTCGAGCTGAGGATGGCGGCGATACGATCCTCGACGGTACCAGGCGCACTGTCGGCGACCGTCAGATTGCGGGACAAAAGCACGCGGCCGGTCGCCACACTCTGCAGCTCGAGCGTCACGTCACCTGCCATTGGTCCCGGCAGGACATCGAAAACGAAGCTGGTCGGGTCGGTGCTCGGGTCGCGCTTGCTGTCGGCGTCACGGCCGATGAAGTCGATTGTGTCGAAACCGGCAAGACCGGCGCGCAGCGAGGCGGCGACGCGGCCTGCCTCGGGGCCGGTGGCCTTCACGGCGATGTAGACGAGGGGCAGGGCCTCCGCCGTCGGCGATGCGATGCTGCTCGTTGCGCCCTCCGTCTCGACCACCGCCGCCGGATCGCTGCTGGCAAGCAGTGCGCCGCTGCCCTGGCGCAGGATGAGCACGCCCAGCATAAGGATGACCAGCGCCATTGCGCCCCAGAAGAAGTGCAGATGGCGCGCCAGGGAAGGTCCAGGTCCCGCAACCGCCGACGCCATCGAGGCAACCGGGGGCGCGGCAAGAGCGGGGTCCTCGGGCGATCCGGGCAAGTCGGCTACCACCTGCGCCAGCGCCACCGGCTCCTGCCCAACCGGCAGGCGGATGGCGTTGAGTTCATAGGACGGCACATAGCCGCCGCGCGGAATGGCGATGCGGACCGGTTCGGCTACGCCCTCATTGGCGAAATAATGCTGGAGAAGTTCGCGCAGCCTGCCTGCCTGCACCCGGACCACCGCATCGGTCGACGAATCGAAATCGCCGTCCTTGCCGAAGACGTCCATGGCGATGGAGAAACCCTTGAGCCTGTCGGCTTCGCCGGCTTGCTCGCGCTCTACGAGGTAGCGCAGCAACTTGCGTGCGCGCTCGGAACGTCCGAACGTTTCGCTGGCGAGTAGTCGTTCCAGTGTCTCGCGCACTGCGGGGGCGGCAGGCGTGGCATGCTGCAAGTGTCGATCCTCTCGAAGTCGGCACAGGTTGAGGCGCAATCATATAGAGCCTGCACGTCCATACAAGCATGCTTATGTTATGCGATCGCGTACCGCACCGGATAATTGCCAATGGTTAACACGAGAAAACCGGAATTTCCCCCCGGCAAATGGGGGATTTCCGGGCGCCGCGGATACGGCGCCCGGCGAGAAATCAGCCGGCCTTGCGCCCGATGATACGGTTGGCAGCCGAAACAACGGCTTCCAGAGAGGCGGCGACAATGTTGGTGTTGATGCCGGCGCCGAACAGCTTGCCGCCGGGATATTCCATCTCGACATAGGAGATCGCCGAGGCGTTTGATCCGCGCTGGAGCGAATGCTCGGAATAGTCGAGGACCGACATGTCGACGCCGACATGGCGCGACAGCGCATCGACGAAGCCGTCGATCGGGCCGGTGCCGGATCCGGTAATGGTCGTCTCCTTGCCGTTATCGAGGATCACCGCCTCGACCACGCGCCGGCCTTTTTTCTCGGTGTCAGGGTAGGTGTGATGGTCGAGGAATTTGAGCCGCGCGACGGGCTGGTCGACATAGGTCTCGAGGAAGCGGTCGTGGATGCGCTTTGCCGGCACTTCCTTGCCTTCCGCGTCGGTGATCGCCTGGATCTCCTGGCTGAACTCGATCTGCAGATTGCGCGGCAGGTTGAGGCCGTAATCGGCCTGCAGCACATAGGCGATGCCGCCTTTGCCGGACTGCGAGTTGATGCGGATGATAGCCTCGTAGCTGCGCCCGACATCGGCCGGATCGATCGGCAGATAGGGCACTTCCCATACCGGCGTATTGGCCTTCTTAAGCGCCTTCATGCCCTTGTTGATGGCGTCCTGGTGCGAGCCGGAAAAGGCGGTGTAGACGAGTTCGCCGACGTAAGGGTGGCGCTCGGGGATCTTCAGCTGGTTGGAATATTCGTAGACGTCCTTCATCCGGTTGATGTCGGAGCAATCCAGATGAGGATCGACGCCTTGTGTGTACATGTTGAGCGCCAGGGTGACGATGTCGACATTGCCGGTGCGTTCGCCATTGCCGAACAGTGTGCCTTCGACGCGGTCCGCACCCGCCATCAGGCCGAGCTCAGTGGTGGCGATGCCGGTGCCGCGATCATTGTGCGGGTGCAGCGAAATCAACAGGTTTTCGCGGTTGTCGAGGTTGCGGCACATCCATTCGATGCGATCGGCATAGATGTTGGGCGTCGACATTTCGACCGTCGACGGCAGGTTGATGATCAGCTTGTTGTCGGGCGTCGGCCTCACGATCTCGGTGACGGCGTTGCAGATCTCCAGCGCGACTTCGAGTTCGGTGCCGGTAAAGCTCTCCGGCGAATATTCGAAGCGGTAACCGCCGCCGGCCTTGGCCGCCATGTCGGTGATCATCTTGGCTGCATCGGTGGCGATGCGCTTGATACCGCCGACGTCTTTCTCGAAGACGACGCGGCGCTGCAACTCGCTGGTCGAATTGTAGAAATGCACGATCGGGTTGGTGGCGCCCTTCAGCGCCTCGAAGGTGCGGGTGATGAGTTCGGGCCGGCACTGTACCAGCACCTGCAGCGAGACATCGGCCGGCACATTGCCTTGCTCAATGCACCAGCGGGCGAAATCGAAGTCGGTCTGCGAGGCCGAGGGGAAACCGATCTCGATCTCCTTGAAGCCCATGTCGAGCAGCAGGCCGAACATGCGCGCCTTGCGCTCATGGCCCATCGGGTCGATCAGCGCCTGGTTGCCGTCGCGCAAATCAACCGAGCACCAGACCGGCGCCTTGTCGATGACCTTGTTGGGCCAGGTGCGGTCGGTGAGGCCGACTGTCGGATAGGGCTGGTATTTGCGGGCGGCGCCCGGCATGTGGCCGGCGGCGCTTTTTACGCTTTCTGCTTCGCCGGATCGTATCTCTTCTCGTGCGTTCATCGTCTTGTTCTCCCGGCGGCTCACGGATCGGTCTTCGGACGGATTGAGAGCGAGCCGCGCCTTACCAGATTTTCGTTCGCTTGATGTGAATTGCCAATTTTGAAACTGGCCAAGGAGCGTGCGCGTAAGCGGCGGTTCGACCGCCGGGCGCTCCTTCAGCGAACCCGGCGATCGCCGATAAGGCCGAGAAGAAGCAGGGTCGATGCCAGCGCGCGAACGGTCTCGCCGGCAAAGCCGGTCGGACGGGAAGCGACGGAGGAGGCGCGCGTGTTCATGGCGGTTTTCATACAGGAGCGGCCATGGAGAGGCAAGTAGGCGCTTTTCTGCCTGTTTCAGACCTCTTCCCCACGCGCGGCAAATACGCCAGACTTGGTGTTGTTTCTGTGCGTGTCGCCGTCCTTCGCGGTCCCGGCGACATGCTTGGACGAGGTCGCGATGCCGGGGGAGGTCGCCCATGAATTTTGTATTCTTCTCGCCGCATTTTCCCACCAACGGCGCCGATTTCTGCGACCGGCTGAAGAAGGCTGGCGCTACCGTGCTCGGCATCGGCGACGCGCCCTATGAGGCGCTGGACGGCAAGCTGAAGGCTGCTCTGTCGGAATATTACCGCGTCGCCGACATGGAGGACTACGATCCGGTGTTCCGGGCGATGGGTCATTTCATCCACAAATGGGGCCGCATCGACCGTTTCGAATCGCTCAACGAGCATTGGCTGGAACTGGAAGCCAACATCCGCACCGACTTCAACATCTACGGCACCAAGCTCGATTTCGTGAAGAATCTGAAGCGCAAGAGCCGCATGCGCGCCTTCTTCCGCAAGAGCGGCGTCGACACCATTGCGCAGCGCAAATGCTCCGACCGGGCAGGCGCCATGACCTTCATCCGTCGCGTCGGCTATCCCGTGGTGGTGAAGCCCGATTCCGGTTCCGGCGCCTCGAACACCTTCAAGATTTCCAACGCCAAAGAACTCGACCAGTTTTTCCGGGACAAGCCCGAGGACGTGACCTTCGTCATGGAACAGTTCATCGAGGGCCTGGTGGTCACCTTCGACGGGCTGGTCAACCGCGACGGTGAGGTGGTGCTTGCCGCCAGCCACCGCTACGACCAGAGCGTCATGGAAGTGGTCAACAAGGACCGCCACATGAGCTATACCTGTTTTCCCAAAATCAGCCCCGCGGTCGAGGAGGCAGGCAGGAAAATCCTGAAGGCGTTCGACGTGCGCGAGCGCTTCTTCCACATCGAGCTGTTCGAAACCAAGGACGACCGTGTCATCGCGCTCGAGGTCAATATGCGGCCGCCCGGCGCCTGGATGACCGATGCGATCAACTACACGTTCGACATCGACGTCTATGCGGCGTGGGCCGACATGGTGGTCAAGGATGCGGCCAATGGACCCTATGAGGGCAAGTATTTCACCGCCTATGCCAGCCGCAAGCACCACCTCCACTATTTGCACAGCCATGAGGACGTGCTGGCCGCGCATCGCGACAAGATCGTCCACCATCAGCCGATAGAAAAGGTTTTCAGCCGCGCCATGGGAAATTACGCCTACCAGATGCGCTCGAAGGACGAAGCAGCGCTGCGCGAGGCCGTCGCCTATATTCACGCGGAAAAGGCTTAAACGCGATGGACATTTCCTATCACAAGGGCTTTGCCCGCAATCTCGGCCGCGACATCGAATACAAGCGCTACGGCCATGCCGGCCGGCCGGTGGTCGTGTTCCCGACCTCGCAAGGGCGGTTCTATCAGTTCGAGGATTCCGGCGGGGTGGGGGCGCTGGCCGAATTCATCGACACCGGCCGCATCCAGCTGTTTGCGGTCGACGGCATCGATTCGGAATCTTTCTTCAACAAGCACGCCGACGCCGCCCACCGCATCGGCCGCCACGAGGCTTATTTCCGCTATGTCCGTGAGGAGGCGTTGCCGGAGTTTCTGGCGACCGCCGAGCAAGCCAATGGCGGACGGAAGTTGAAGCCGCTGTTCACCGGCTGCTCTATGGGCGGCTACCATTCCTCGAACTTCGTCTTCCGCTTTCCAGAACTCGCCAGCGGCGTCATCGCGCTGTCGGGCGTCTATTCGGCGCGCGACTTCTTCGGCAAGGTGCTCGACGGCGACATTTTCTACAACTCGCCGCTCGACTATCTGCCCGGCATCGTCGATCCCAAGCTGCTAGCGCGGCTGAAGGCGCTGAGGATGATCTTCTGTTGCGGGCAGGGCGCCTGGGAAGAGCGCATGCTGGTCGAGACGCGCAAGCTGGAACAGATCCTGCGCGACAAATCCATTCCCGCCTGGGTCGACTATTGGGGTGGTGACGTCAGCCATGACTGGCCGTGGTGGCACAAGCAGCTGGTCTATTTCTTCGGCCGCTGGCTGGATGACGATTTGATGCATAGATTGGACTGATGGCCACACCCGAGCCCATCCGCCGTTTCGTCAAGGCCACCAATGAAGGTGACACCGAAGCGTTTCTTGGCACCTTTACCGCCAACGCATCCCTGACCGACTGGGGACGATCCTTCCATGGCCGCGAGCAGATTGCGCGTTGGAACCAGTCGGACAATATCGGCGTGAAGTCCAATCTGCGCATTGTCCGCATCGCCGAGGCCGATGGCAGCTACCACGTCCGCATCGCCGTCACAGGCGATGGCTTCAACGGCGAAGGGATATGGTCTTCACGCTGGACGGCGACCGCATAGCGAGCCTGGTCATCAGCTGACGCCGGGCAAGGCTAGCCTTCCTGGCATACCGGCAGAGGAACGGTTTCGTGCTCCACGGTCGATCCGCGGCGCAGGCCGAGCAAGACGACAAGCGCGGTGACGATGGTGATTGCCGCCAGCACGATCAGCAGCCTGTCGAACGCCGTCTCGTAGGCCTGGACCAGGACCGTGGCTCCGGCTCCCGGCAAGCGGGCTGCCGCTTCGCCGACATTGCCGGTTACCAGCAGCTGCGCTGCCGCCGCCGCATCAACGGAAGACGCCGTTCCCTCGGCGGTGAGTCTCGTCGCCGTGAAACCCGACAGAACGGCCATGACGATCGCGAGCGCCACGCCTTCGCAGGCGACGCGGGTGGTGTTGAAGATGCCGACAGCCATGCCTGCGCGCTCCTTCGGCACGACGCTGACGGCAAGTCCGTCCATCAGCCCCCAGGGCAAAGCGATGCCGATGCCAATCAGCACCAGCGGCGCCACCAAGGCAATGGCGACCGGCGGGGTCAGGCTCAGCCAGACAAGGCCGGCGGCGGCAATCAACAGGCCGACGCCGCAGATCGTCGCCGGAGCGATCCAGCGCGCCACCTGGCCGGCAAGCAGAGGCAGGATCAACAGCGGTCCCGACAGGCAGATCATCAATTGCCCGGCCTCGATCTCGCTCATCCCCTCAATGCCGATGAAGCGGATCGGCAACAGCACGAGCAGGACGACGAAGCCATAGGCGGGGGCAGCTGCCAGAAACTGGACGCCGACGAAGCGGGGAAAGCGGAACAGCGAGAGATCGAGCATCGGCCGCCCCACGCGCCGCTCGACGATGACGAAGGCGGCGAAGAAGAGCGCAGCGATGGCAAGCAGCCCGATCACGAGCGGATCGGTCCAGCCGCTCTGCGGGGCCTGAAGCACGCCGTAGGTCAGCGCGGCCAGCGCAATCGTGAAAGTGCCGGCCCCCGCCCAGTCGAGACCAGTCGCATCGGGGTCGCGCGATTCCTTGATTGTGCCCAGACCCAGTAGCGCAGCGGCAATCGCAAGCACTGCCACCAGAACGAAGATCGACCGCCAGCCGAATGCTTCGATGATGAGGCCGGAGGCGATCGGACCGAAGGCGAGGCCAATGCCGAAACTGGTGCCGAGGAAGGAAAAGGCGCGCAACCGCAATTGCCCCTCGAATTCCTGGGCAAGCGCGGAGGCGCCGCCGGCGAAGGCGGCGGCACTGCCGAGCCCTTGCGCAGCCCGAAGTGTGTCGAACCAGACGATGTTAGGCGCCAGCATCGCGCCCAGCGTGGCCAGGACATAGAGGCCGAGGCCAACAATGAACATCCGCTTGCGGCCATGATTGTCGGCGAGCGCGCCCAGCCCCATCAGGGTGGCGCCAAAGGTCAGCATGAAGGCGTTCGTCACCCAGTTGAGCGCGATCGGGCTTCCGCCGAGATCGGCTGCGATGCGCGAGAGCGCGACGGCCGGACCGGTGAAGGTCAAGGGCATGGTCATGGCGGCAAGACATACCGACAGCAGGACGAGCCATGGCGCGGCGGCGCCGTTTGTGGTCTTCGAAGTCATGGTTTTTCCTATCTGAAGCAGGATCCGCGGGCCTGCCGCTGGGAGCGCGGCGCTGGTCGTGACGGAAAGATAGGTCAGCGACATTTCCAGAAAAATAGTATTAAATCTCCAGATATATCGGACTGAAACGCTCGAATGGAGAGATGTGAGGAACGCCTCAACGGCCTTCTGGCCTTTGCCCGCACCGCCGAGTTCGGCAGTTTCATCGCCGCCGGCCGAACGCTTGGCATCTCGGCGTCGGCCGTCGGCAAGAGCGTCGCCAGGCTCGAGCAGGATCTGGGCGTGCGGCTGCTGCAGCGCAGCACGCGCCGTGTCGGACTGACCGAAGAGGGCAAGCTGTTCAACGAGCGGGTGCGGCGCATCCTCGACGACATCGACGATGCCGAGGCGATGCTGTCGCGGACGCGGGAAACGCCGCATGGGCGGTTGCGCATTTCGACGCCGATCGTGACCTATCACCTGCTGTTGCCGGTGCTGTCGGAGTTCATGGCGTGCTATCCCGAAATCGAACTCGACATCGATTTCAACGATCGCATCGTCGACCTTATCGACGAAGGCGTCGACATCGCAATCCGCAGCGGTGAGCTGCCGGATTCGCGCCTGGTGGCGCGGCCGCTTGCGCCCTTCCGGCTGCTGTTGTGCGCGGCACCTTCCTACCTCGAGCAGCACGGCAACCCGAGCGGACCGGACGATCTCGTGAACCATTACGGCATACGCTTCCGGTTTCCAAACAGCGGAAAGCTGCAGGGTTGGCCGTTCATCGGCGGCAGTGTCGAGCCGCAGGTCCGCTCGATGCTGACCTGCAACAACACCGAGGCGCTGAAGGGCGCGACTATGGCCGGTCTCGGCATCAGCTCGATGCCCGATTTCCTGGTCCGTGAGGCGCTGCGCGATGGGCAATTGCGCACTGTGCTGGACGACCACGTCGACGGCCGCGGCCAGTTCCGGATGCTGTGGCCGTCAAATCGCCATTTGTCGCCGAAGGTTCGCGCGTTCGTCGATTTCCTCCCCGACCGGCTTGCCGCGACGCTGAGCGGCTCGTAGTCCTTCGCGGCGCCGATGCCGATGACGGCGAGGGACTAGCGCTACTTCTCAGTAGGTGGCCCGTCCGCCCGACAGGTCGAACGTTGCGCCAGTGGTGAAGGAATTTTCGTCCGAGAGCATGAAGGCGATCATCGCGGCCGCCTCTTCGACTTCGACAAACCGCCCGCGTGGCACCTTGCCCAGCATGTAGGCCACCTGGGCCTCGGTGAGCTGTTCGAGGATGCGGGTGCGGGCGGGCGACGGCGTCAGCGCGTTGACGGCGATGTCGTGGCCGGCAAGCTCCTTGCCGAGCGATTTGGTCAGCGCGAGCACACCCGCCTTGGCGGCCGAATAGGCGGCGGCATTCGGATTGCCTTCCTTGCCGGCGACAGAGGCAATGTTGACGATGCGGCCGTAGCTGCGCGCGATCATGCCGGGCACCAGGCGTTTGCAGCAATAGAAGACACCGTTGAGGTCGATGTCGATGATCTGGCGCCACGCGGCAGGATCATAGTCCACCACGGTAGCCGCCGGTCCGGCAATGCCGGCATTGTTGACGAGCAGATCGACCGGGCCGAGCGAGCGCTCGGTTTGCGTCGCGGCGCTGTCCACGGCCTCGATCAGCGATTGATCGCACAGCAAAGCCTCGATCCGACCGAGCGGGGCGAGTTCGGCGACGGCGTTCTTCATCGCAGCCTGGTCGACATCCCAGATGGCAACGCTGGCGCCCGACGACAGCAGGCGTCGGGCCACGGCAAGGCCGATGCCTTGCGCGCCGCCGGTCACGACGGCGACACGGCCTGAGAGATCGACGGCATTCACGCGACGGTTCATGGGCAATTTCCTCTTCCCGGATCCTTGAATTCGTACTCAGTCCCTGACGGCTCTCGCCACCAGCCGCGCGATGCTTGGCCCGGCGATGAGCACGACCAGGAAGCGGGCCGATTGCAACGCCATGACGAAGGAGATGTCGACGTTCTGCGCGGCGGCGGCGATGATGGCGACGCTGTCCATGCCGCCGGGGCTGGTTGCGAGATAGGCAGTCAGCGGATCGATGCCGAGGACATGGCTGATCAGCCAGGCGAGACCGCCGCAAAAGGCGATCAGCACGACGATCGAACCGACGATCTGCGGCAGTGCCCGCGTCGCATGGCGCAGGATCGCCCGGGTGAAGTTCAGACCGATCGACCAGCCGACCATTGCATAGGAGAGCGCCAGCAGCCATGGCGGCAATTGCATCGCCACGCCTAAGCCGAGATGGACGATGGTGCCGAAGATGAAGGTGCCGAGGAAGAAGGGCGAGGGCAGCCGGCAAAGCCGGCCGAGCAGGCCGCCGACCAGCGCCACGCCGAGCGTGGCGGCAAAGGCCATTGCGTCGACTGGCGGGAACCAGACAATGGCTGGGATTTCAACGCCGGAGGTGTCGATCCACATCTTGGCCACGAGTGCCGCCGTCATCGAGACGAAGATCACGCGCAGATACTGCATGAAGGCGACGAGGCGCTGGTCGGCGCCAAAGGCGCCGGCCATCAGAACCATGGCGGTGGCCGCACCCGGCGATGAGCCCCAGACGGCGGTGGTGCCGGGCAGAATGCGCCAGCGGCTGATCAGCCAGCCGAGCAGGCTGGACGCAGCAAGGGTCGCCAGCACCACGACGACGAACAGAGGCCACTCCTTGTAGAAGACCGAAAAGATGTCGGCCGAGATCGACGCCGCGACAAGGCAGCCGACCAGGGCCTGGGCGGAGGCAAAGACGGGGCGCGGCACGCGCACGGTGGCGCCATTGGTGCCGGCAAGGATCGCGGCCAGCATCGGGCCGATCAGCAGCGCTGCCGGCAGTGCGGCGTATTCCAGCGTGCCGGCGAACAGCAGCGAGAAGATCAGCAACACCAGCCACTGCCGAAGCGGACGCATGCGCGTCATGCGTTCGATGGCCGGCTGTTCTGGCGAGGAATCCATATCAGGTCTTAGACTTGGAGAAGAATGATGCGAACCCCGCCGAGGAAAACTCGAAAACTGCGTTTGCTTTCGAACATCACTCGTTCTTGACGGCGGGCAGGCCGAAACCCCCGACCGGATGGGTCTCGATCTGGAACTCGAAGCCGGAGATGAAAGGCCGCGCCTTGGCGATCGCCGCCTGGACTTCGGGCAGTTGCAGCGATGCCTTGTGGCTGGCCTGATCGGTCCACACTTCGGTGACCCAGATCGCGTCGGCATCGGCCGGGTCGGTGGCGATGATATAGCTCAGGCAGCCGGGGAGGGCGCCGGTGCTCTCGCGCAAAACGCCCATGATCGCGTCGCGCTGGCCGCGCGCCGCCCGCATCTTGCCGATCAGTCCGTACATCGCCCTACGTCTCCCCTGGCTTTCAAACCGCTGAAACTTTCGCACAACATGCTTGGGTTGCGAGACGCAGTATGCAATTGCCGGCTCAAGGCATCAACTGGCCACCGTTCACCTCGATCACCTGGCCGGTGATGTAGCCGCTCAGGAGATCGGAGGACAGGAACAGATAGGCGCCGACGCAGTCTTCGGCCGTGCCGGCGCGCCCCTGTGGAATGGTGGCGATCATGCCCTTGATCTGTTCGTCGGTGGAATAGCGCTCGTGAAATGGCGTCAGGATCGTGCCCGGCGCCACCGCATTGACGCGGATGCCGAAGCCGATCAGTTCCTTGGCCATGCCGCGGGTGACGTTGGAGACGAAGGCCTTGGCCGAGCCGTAGAGCCCGGCGCCGCCGCCAGCGCCATTGCGCGCGGCGATCGACGAGGTGTTGACGATGAAGCCGCCCTGCTTCTTCAGCCATGGCATCGCCTTGCGCGAGGCGGTCACCACCGACCGGGCGTTGAGGTCCATCACCGCGTCGTAATGCGCCTCGGTCTGCTCGGCATAAGGCACACGGCCAAGCATGCCGCCGGCATTGTTGACCAGCCCGTCGAGCCGGCCGAAATGCTCAGCGCTCTCCTCGACCACACGCTCGACATCGGCGGCAATCGAAAAGTCGCCTTGGGTGAGAAACACCTCGCCGCCGCCATCGCGGATGGTCTTGGCCAATGTTTCGGCGGCCTCGCGGCTCGAATTGTAGTGCAGCGCGACGCGGCTTTTTTGCGCGGCATAGGCCAGCGCAAGGGCAGCGCCTATGCCGGTCGAGGCGCCGGTGACCAGCACCGCCTTGCCGGCAAGATCGGGGATGACGAGGGTGGGGGTTGCTGGCACGTCGGTTCTCCGGGAATTTCCTCCCGTCCTTCGTAGGCGCTCGCAGCCCTCCTGTTCAAGCCCCGGCTAGGGTCTGAGATAAGCGTAACCCTGGCGCTGCAGTTCGGCGAGCTTGACGACGCCGCCCTTGTCGGCGGCGTGGAAGCCCTCGAGCAAATCGGCAAGGGTGATCTCCATGCCTTTCATGGTGTTGCCGCACGCGTGCGACTCAAGACCCTGCTGGACGAGGCCGGCAAAGCGTCCCGAAATCGCCGCCGATATGCCTTTCGACTTGAAACCGGCAAGGGCGGGACCATGCACGACCAGCACGATGTCGACATTGCCGCCGGTGCCTTCATAGTGGTTCTTGATGTTGCCGAGCACAAAATTGACCTTGTCGAGGTCGCTGAGATGATAGGCCACCTTCGGTCTGTCCTCGGCGGCGGCCGCCCGGCTCAGGCCGAACAGGCCGGCGGCGCCGGCAAGGCTGGCACGGAACATGTCGCGTCGGCGCATGGCATCCTCCTCGGCTGGTGCTCATAGCAAATTGCGTGGATGCGGCCATGATACTAGCATAAATTGACGTTACGTCCTGTCGATGCGAGGAGGGGGTCCAGTGGCATTCAGGAAGTGGAAGAATTTCGCCGTCGCCGGATTTGGCGCCATGCTGCTCGGCGCACTTGCGGGTTCGGCCGTGGCCGACGATGCGCTTAAATTGCCCGAACTCAGTGCGAGTGGCGCCGATGCCTGTTTCGGCCGTGTCTATGACGCAGCCCATCTCAAGGCGCATCCGAAGCAGAAGGTGGCGCGGATTTTCTTCCTCTATGGCCATGATCCGGTGAGCCATCCGAACGAGGAGCCGACGGCGAATGCTGACACCTCCTACAATGGCTTTCTCACCACCACGGTGCGTGGCGCCAAGACGCCGCAATGGGCCGGCGGCTGGTGCAATCACGAGTCCGAGGACGGCAAGTCGGGCCCGATCCGCTGCGGCATGGACTGCGACCGCACCATGGCTTCGCTGAAGCTCGATGACAAAGGCCGCCTGATGCTCACCGATGTCTCGTCCGATCTCTATCTCGACGCCGGATCGGAAGACGAACTGGGCGAGGCTGAATATGACCGGCAGGCGCTGGGCTCAGAGGACGATAATTTCCGCCTCGACCCGATGCCGGCGGCGACCTGCAAGGCCGAATTCGCCAAGATCGATCCGATCGATCCGGCGCTGGGCGCACCGTTGCGCGAGCGGTTGAAGCCGGACCAGCCTTTCTGCTTCGGACGCGATTACGACGCCGCGCATCTGAACTCTCATCCCGACCAGATGACGCAGTCGATCCGGGTCTTCCGCGGACCGGTCGAGCTTGCCTCCTTCGCCTCAGGCGGCGATGTCGCCAACTGGCCCGACGGCGCCGACATTGCCGTTTCGGTGACCACCAGGAAGAACGGGGCCAAGGTCACGCAGACTTATTCCTGTCAGGGCGAGGCCGACCAATGGCGCTGCGCGGCCAGTTCGAAGATGAGCAATTCTTCGTGCGACATCAGCCAAAAGGAAATCTACCTCAAGCGCGGCGCCAACGGCACCATGATGCTGGCCAACCCCAACAGCAGCTTGGCGATCGTCGACCTCTGCTCGAAGGCGGCGGATGGCAAGACCGCGTCCGATGACAAGGTCTATCGGCTGGAGTCTATGCCGCAGTCGGCCTGCGCACCTTGAGACCCCGCGCTTCGTCATCCTAGGGCGGAGCGACGCGAAGCGGAGCGCAGACCCTAGGATTCATTCCGTGAAACTGGCCGAAGAATGCGGCGACGCAGAACAGTTGCGTTGTTACGCCGACGACCGGCTCTGGCGTAACTCAAAGGTCTGGACCGTGGCGGCGCTCTGACGTCACGGCATGGATCCTAGGGTCTGCGCCGCGTCGCTTCGCTCCTTGCTTCGCCCTAGGATGACGAAGTTGAGATGGCTCAGCCAATCTCCAACGCCATCAGGCGAAAGGCACCGCGGTCGTGCCTTTCGGCAGCTTCGCTTCATCATCCGGTTCGACATGGATGGTGACGCGCACCGAGGGGATTTCGGCTTTCAGCGCATCCTCGATGCGGTCGCAGATAACGTGGCTGGCGCCGACGGTCATGTCGGCGTCGACGACCAGGTGGAACTCGATGAAGGTGGCGCGGCCGGCTATGCGCGTCTTGAGGTCGTGAACCTCCAGCGCGCCCTTGCAATTGGCCGAGATGATATCGCGGATGTGCATGTGTTCCTGCGTGTCGACGGCGCGGTCCATCAGCCCGTTCATCGACGAGCCGATGACATGCCAGCCCTGCCAGAGGATGTTGAGCGCCACGATGACGGCAAGCGCTGGATCGAGGATTTGCCAGCCGGTCAGGATTGCGCCGACGAGACCGCCGAAGACACCGACGGAAGTCACCACATCGGTCATGATGTGGCGGCCGTCGGCAACCAGCGCCGGTGATTTTGCGCTGCGGCCGGCGCGGATCAGCGTCCAGGCCCACAAAGCGTTGATGACGGTGGCGACGCCATTGATCGCGAGACCTTCCCAAGGCTGTTCAAGCGGCGTCGGCGCCTGCCAGGAGCGCCAGACCTCGCTGAGGATCAAAAGTGCTGCCAGCACGATCAGCACGCCTTCCAGCACGGCCGAGAAATACTCGGCCTTGTGGTGGCCGAACGGATGGTCCTGGTCGGCCGGCTTGTAGCTGACCCGGATCGCCCAGTAGGCAGCGGCCGAGGCGATGACGTTGACGATCGATTCCAGCGCATCCGAATAGAGCGCGACGGAGCCGGTGATGTACCAGGCGGCAAGCTTGAGCGCGAGCACGACGCAGGCGACGACGATCGACCAGAAGGCGAGGGCGGCAACCCTTTGCTTGGCCGCCTCCTTTGCCGCGATCGCCGTCACGCTGTCCGCTGCGGCCATACCGGTCAGGCCGCCTTTTCCTTGGCCTTGCGCGGCAGATGCGCAACGATGTTCTCGATGATGCGCATGCCGGCATTGTGGCCGAGCGTCATGATCGATTCCGGATGGAACTGTACGGCGGCGATGGGCTCCTTGCGATGCTCGAAGGCCATGATGACACCGTCCTCTGTCTCGGCGGTGACAACGAAGCCGTCGGGCAGCCGTACCGGATCGGCAAAGATCGAGTGGTAGCGACCGACGGTGACTTCCTTGGGCAAGCCGGAGAAGATGATGCCGGGCTTGGAGACACGGATGCGCGACGGCTTGCCGTGCATCGGCACATGCAACTGCCTGAGCTCGCCGCCATAGGCCTCGGCCAGCGCCTGCAGGCCAAGGCAGACGCCGAAGATCGGCAGGTCGCGAGCCCTGGCCTTCTTGATGGTCGCGGCGCAGTCGAAATCCTTCGGCGTGCCGGGTCCCGGCGACAGCACGACGAGGTCGGGCTTCAGCCGCTCGAACACCTCCTCCGGCACTGGCGTGCGCACGGTCGAGACATTGGCGCCGGTCTGGCGGAAATAGTTGGCCAGCGTGTGGACGAAGGAGTCCTCGTGGTCGACGAGCAGGATGTTGACGCCGTCGCCGACGCGCGCGGTGGTGCGTTCGGCGCCGGCGGCATTGCCTAATTTGGCGTCGCGGATGGCGGAGAGCATGGCGGATGCCTTCAGTTCGGTTTCGGCTTCTTCTTCCTCGGGGATGCTGTCGAAGAGCAGCGTGGCGCCGGCGCGCACCTCGGCGATGCCGTCCTTGATGCGGATGGTGCGCAAGGTCAGGCCAGTGTTCATGTCGCCGTTGAAATTGACCATGCCGACGGCGCCGCCATACCAGGCGCGCGGGCTCTTCTCGTTCTGTTCGATGAAGCGCATGGCCCAGAGTTTCGGCGCGCCGGTGACGGTGACCGCCCAGGCGTGCGACAGGAAGGCGTCGAAGGCATCCATGCCTTCGCGCAAGCGCCCTTCAATGTGATCCACTGTGTGGATCAGGCGCGAATACATCTCGATCTGGCGGCGGCCGATGACGCGCACGGAGCCCGGATCGCAGACCCTGGACTTGTCGTTGCGGTCGACGTCCGAGCACATGGTCAGCTCGGATTCATCCTTCTTGGAGTTGAGCAGCTTCAGGATCTGCTCAGAGTCGGAAATGGCGTCGTCGCCGCGCTTGATGGTGCCGGAGATCGGGCAGGTCTCGACGCGGCGGCCGTTGACGCGCACGAACATCTCCGGCGAAGCGCCGATCAGATACTCGTTTTCGCCGAGATTGATGAAGAAGGAATAGGGCGAGGGGTTGATCGACTTCAGCTTGCGCGAGATTTCGGAAGGCTGCGTCTCGCAACGCTCGTAGAACATCTGCCCGGGCACGACCTCGAACAAATCGCCGCGCTTGAAGCTATCCATCGCCTTGCGCACCAGATTGGCATATTCGCCGGGTTCATGATCGCCGCGCGGCGGGATGCGGTCAGCGGTTTTGAACGGCTCGGCGATTTCGTCGCGCGGCAGGCCTTCAGTCGAAAAACCGTCGCCGGAATAGTCGTAGCGGTCGGTCCAGGCCTTGGTCGAGTAATGGTCGACGACCAGGATTTCGTCGGGCAGGAACAGGACCAGGTCGCGCTGGCTCTGCTTGCGCTCGAGCTTGTAGTCGACCGGATCGAACTGGAAGGCGAGGTCGTAGCCGAAGGCGCCGTAGAGGCCGAGATTGGCGTCTTCGTCGGTCTTGAACAGCGCGGTGATGGCGCGCAGCACGGTAAAGACGGAAGGGACGCGGCTGCGCTCTTCCTCAGTGAAGACCCGGCCAGGCTTGGCGACATCGAGGCGGATCAGCTTTTTCGAGGTTTCGGCGATTGTGACTTCGCTCAAGCCGGCAAGCGCCTTGCCGATTACCGGCAACAGCACCTCGCCACGACCGTTCAGTGCCTCGATGCGCATGGCGCGGCCACGCGCGGAAATCACCAGCGGCGGATCGATGATGGCCGTATCCCAGCGCGTATAGCGGCCGGGATATTCGTAGTTCGAGGAAAACACGGCCCCGCGACGCGAATTCAGCCCGTCGACATAGGAGTCGATCGCGCCGGCATAGGGCTTGTCGTGGCGCTCGCGGGTAATGGTGACGCCACCCGCGGTCACGAAGCGTTCCGCGCCGTTTTCCAGAACCTTCATCGTCGTCATTGCCGTCTCCATCTGGCTTGTTGGGCAACGGACCCGGGACTGGCTTTGAAAAAACAAATGGCCGCCCGGACATTCCGTTGCGGCCACCTTCTATTTTCACGCGCACGCGTTCGAACAGGCCGCAGTCAGCGAGCCCACCACCAAATGGTCTTGATCGAACGCATGTTCATGGGCGAAATCCATAGCGGCGAAAAGCCGGATGCGCAACAGGTTTGAAAGGCCTGTTTGTGGCCGCCGCTTCCGGGGCTCATGGCACATCGCCAACGCTGGCGGTCCTGCCTAGACTACCCGTCCAATATCGAGATAGGCGGGAAAGACAGCAATGACCGACCAGATCGAGCGCGCACGCACGTTCCATTCCCTCCACGTCAAGGGAAACCCGATCGTTCTCTACAATGCCTGGGATCCGGGCTCGGCAAAGATCGTCGAGAAAGCCGGAGCCAAGGCGATCGCCACGGGCAGCTGGCCGGTGGCGGCCGCCTTCGGCTATGCCGATGGCGAGAAAATCCCGCTGGAGCTGGCGCTGGACAACATCAAGCGCATCGTGGCTGCGGTCGACCTGCCGGTGACCATGGACCTCGAGGGCGGATACGGCGTCGAGCCGGAGGCCGTCGCCCAGACCGTGACACGTGCCCTGCAGGCGGGCGCCATCGGCTTCAATTTCGAAGACCAAATCGTCGGCGGCACCGGCCTGCACGACATCGCCGTACAGGTGAAGCGGATCGAGGCGGCGGCGGCAGCGGTCAAAGCGTCTGGCATTCCGGCCTATATCAATGCCCGCACCGACATCTTCCTCAAGGCGAAGCCGGATGCGCATGACAAGGGTCTTCTCGACCAGGCGATCGAGCGGGCGAAGGCCTATGAAAAGGCCGGCGCGAGCGGCTTCTTTGCGCCGGGGCTCGGCGACGAAGGGTTGATCGAGGCGCTCTGCAAAGCCACGGCGTTGCCGGTCAACATTATCGCGCTGGCGCATGTGCCGCCACGCCAGCGGCTGGCCGAGCTCGGCGTCTCCCGTGTCAGCCACGGCCCGGTGCCCTACCGGCAGATGGCCGAATGGCTGGAGGCGAAAGCGCGGCTGGCGATCTCGGGCTAGGTCAGTCCTCCAGCGTCCCTGACCTTGCGTCGGCGCTCTTCTTGTCGCCGACCAGTTTCAAGAGATCCTCGCCGGCGCGGATGATGCGGCGTGCGCGGCGGGTCAGGATGACGCCGTCCTGCGGGGCAAATACTTCGGTGCGGCCGCCGACCTCCCCGGGTGTATGGACAATGGTGGCGAGGCGTGCGCCCTTGGCGACGCGGTCGCCGGGCTTCACGTCGTAGAGCACGGCACCCGCCCGGGGTGCTGGCATCATGTCGATGTTTTCCAACGGCGCGACGAAACCAGTGAAAGGACCTGGTGCGGGTAGGGCCGGGTCGGCGATCACGCCGCGCGCCACCAGCAGCCAGTAGAGACCTTCGGCATCGGATGCGGCCAACCTGCCGTCGACATCGAGCATGCCGCGATATTCGACCGTGGTGACGACGCGCCGCTCGAACTTTGCCACGCCGGCGGGGACGTTCTGGTAGGGCATGATCGTGGCGCCCTCGAAGGTCCCGTCGCTGTCTTCGCTCCACAGCACCACCGCGTCGATGCCCATGGCGGCGGCGCAATCGGCCATTGCCGGCCACAGGCTGGAGTGGACGTAGAGATAGGCCAGCCCTTCATCGTCACAATGCAGATCAAGCACGATGTCGTGGCCTATGGAAAGTTGCAGCAGCCGCGTCTTCAACTGCTGATCGGCAGTTCCGAATGTGGTGTCCGGCAACAGTGCGGTGTCAGGCGCGGCAAGCAGCGGAAAGGCACGGTTGAAGTTGGTGCGGGTGCCGAGATGAAAGCGGCCCTGATGTTCGCCGAAATGATATTGCGCGCGGCCGATCGGGTTGGCCCAGGGCACGACCGTGATGTTGCCCTTGATGCGGCCTTCGGCCTCGGCCTTGTTCAGCGCAGGCATCAGCGCGTCGATGGCGACGACGCCCGGCAATTCGCCGGCATGGAGTGCCGACTGCAGATAGGCAGAGGGCGCTGCCTTGTCGGCGCCGGTGAAGCGGAATGCCGGGAATTCGTAGGAAACGCCTTCGCTGTCGCCGGAAATGCGTTCGATCGATTTCTGCATGGGATGCCTCCAGGAAAGAGGCAGAACACATGCACCTTTGCCGGAGGGCTGTCGATTGGTCCAGTTCGCGGCGCTATGGGCGCAATATCATTCCGCGGCAGCCGGAACGGCCACAGGAGCTGAGCGTTCAAGCGCCTGTGAGACAACGGCTACGGTGACGGCCAGCAGCGCCAGAACCGCGCCGACCAGCGGCAGGTGAGCGTAGGAGACGCCCGCCGAAAGGGCCAATCCGCCGATCCAGGCGCCACCTGCATTGCCGACATTGAAGGCGCCCTGGTTGAGCGTGGCGGCAAGGTTCGGCCCTTCGGACGCCGCTTCGACGACGCGGATCTGCAGCGGCGGCACGACGACGAAGATGAGCAGGCCCCACAGGAAGACGACGCCGATGGCGACGCTGGCGATGGCGCCGAACTGCATGAAGCCGACAAACAGCACCGCCATCAAAAGCAGCGTGCCGATCACCGTCGGCATCAGCTTCCAGTCGGCCAGCTTGCCGCCGATGACATTGCCGACGGTCATGCCGGCGCCGAACAGCAGCAGCACCCAGGTGACCGCGGAGGTCGACAGGCCGGAGACCTCGGTGAGGTAGGGCTTGATGTAGGTGAAGACGGCAAACAGGCTGGCCGAGGCCAGCGAGGCGATCAGCATCGCCAGCCAGACCTGCAATTTGCCCAGCACGCGCAACTCGCCGCGCAAGCCGCCGCCGCTCGGTTGGGCGACGTCGGACGGCACCAGCCAGGCAATGGCCGCAACAGAGAGCAAGCCGATGCCGACGACGGCGAGGAAGGTGGAGCGCCAGCCGAAGGCTTCGCCGAGCGCAGTGCCGGCGGGAACGCCCAGAATGTTGGACAGCGTCAGGCCGGCGAACATCAGCGCGATGGCGCTGGCGCGCTTGTTGCGCGGCACCAGGCTTGCGGCCACGACCGAGCCGATGCCGAAGAAGGCGCCATGGCCGAAGGCGGTGAAGACGCGAGCTGCCATCAAGAGCCAGTAATTGGGCGCAATGGCGCAAAACAGATTGCCGACGACGAACAGAGCGGCGAGGCCAACCAGGACCGGTTTGCGCGGCAAATGCGCGGTGGCCATGGCGACGATCGGGGCGCCGAAGACGACGCCCAGCGCATAGCCGGTGACCAGCAGGCCGGCCGAGGGGATCGACACGCCGAGATCGGCGGCAACCTCGGGCAACAGGCCCATAATCACAAACTCGGTGGTGCCGATGCAGAAGGATGCTATGGCAAGCGCAAGGATCGGCAAAGGCATGGAAAGTCCAGTATGAATCGGTTCAATTTCAGACTGACCGAGAAGCCGTGCCATGCGCAATGCACATTGCTGCAATGCACCAATGCAGAAAGCCGGGAGCTTGACGCAAAGTTACGTCACACCAGCGGCTTCAGTTCCTGGGCGATGGTCGGCAGCAGTTCCGAAACCGTCGGGTGGATGTGCATGGCACGGGCCAGCGTGTCGGCCGGCGCCTTGGCGTACATCAGGTCGAGCACGCAGTGCACCGCCTCGTCGCCGCCAGGGCCAAGCACGGAAAAGCCGAGGATCTCCCTGGTGTCGGCATCGACCAAGATCTTCATAAAACCTTGCGTCTCGCCCTTTTCGACGGCGCGGCCGACGCGGGTCATCGGCCGCTGGCCGACCAGCGCCTTGCGGCCGGATTTTTTCACGGCGGCCTCGGTCATGCCGCAGCGGCCGAGCGGCGGATCGATGTAGAGCGCATAGGCCTCGACGCGGTCGCTGACCTTGCGCGGATCGTTATCGAGCAGATTGGCGGCAACGATCTCATAGTCGTTGTAGGAGGTGTGGGTGAAGGCGCCCTTGCCGTTGCAATCGCCCATCGCCCAGATGCCGGGCACGCTGGTGCGCAGCTGGTCGTCGACGGTGACGAAGCCGCGCAGATCGACCGCGACGCCGGCCTTGTCGAGACCGAGGTCGTCGGTGTTGGGAGTGCGGCCGAGCGCCAGAAGCACGTGCGAGCCGACTGCCGGCGGTTTGCCGGATGAGAAGGTCACGGCGATGTCGTTGCCCTGTTTGGCGAAGCCGATGTCGTCGGCGCCGACATGGACCGCTATGCCCTCGTTTTCGAGGATCGACAGGATCGCCGCCGATACGTCCTCGTCCTCGCGGCCGGCCAGGCGTGGGCTCTTCTCGATGACGGTGACTTCGCTACCGAAGCGGCGGAACATCTGTGCGAATTCCAGCGAGATGTAGCTGCCACCGACGACGACGAGGTGACGCGGCAAAATTTCGAGATCCATCATCGAGGAATTGGTGAGGTAGTCGATGTCGTGGATGCCGGGCAGGTCCGGCACCGAGGCGCGGCCGCCGGTGTTGAGGAAGATCTTTTCGGCGGTCAAAAGGTCGTTGCCGACGCGCACCGTGTTGGCGGATTCGAAGCGCGCATGGCCGCGATAGAGCGTGCATTTGTCCATGCCGGCGATCCAGGTTTCCAGCCCGGTGCGGGAGGCGCCCGAAACCTTGTCCTTGCGCGCCTTGATCGCCTTATAGTCGACGCCGACAGGGCCACTGAGCGTCACGCCATAATCGGCGGCGCGCCGCGCCAGATGGGCGGCATAGGCGCTGGCGACCATCGTCTTGGTCGGGATGCAACCGGTGTTGACGCAAGTGCCGCCGACCAGCTTGCGCTCGATCAGCGCCACGTTCATGCCGGCTGCGTTCAGCCTGCCGGCGAGCGGTGTGCCGGCCTGGCCGGCGCCAATGATGATGGCGTCGAAGGTTTTCGCCGTCATGCCACCGCCGCCACGATCAGCAGGCCGCCGATGATGGCCACCGCGTCCTCGATGAGAGCGGCAGGCAAGTCCTTGCCGAAGGTGGTGGCCAGCCGGCCACGCGCTTCGGCGCCACCATAGGTGCCGATAACGGCGCCGATGGCACCGGCGATCAGGCCGCCTATGGTGGAACCGGCGGTGGCGCCGATCACAGCACCTGCAAAGGCGCCCATGAGGATGCGGGCGCCGAACTGCTGCGGCACTTTGCGGCTCGGCGTCGACGGCAACTGGTCGGTGACCAGTTCGACAATGGCCAAAATGGTGAAGATGCCGACAGCGGCCCAATGGCCCATGAAGCTCGCCCAGGTGCCGGCAACCGGCAGCCAGCCGAGATAAGCGCCCCAGGCGACGGCGGCCGGCGCGGTCATGGCGCGAAGACCGGCAATGATACCGATCAAAAGTGCGAGCAGATAGAGCATGATGGATCCCCTCAGAACCTCGGACGGTCCGCGCGGGCAAGCTAGCATAGGCCGGGCATTTGGACAGCGGGGTTTTCCCCGGCGGAGGATTGTGCTTTGGCAGGAGATCAGATTGGAGGCGTGGCCATGTCCGCAAGCGAACGCACGAAGATGATTGCGGGCGAGTGGTACACCTGCATCGACGACGAGTTGGAAGCGCTGCGGGTGATCGCGCGCGATGCGGTGTTCGAGCACAATTCACTGCCGCCTCGGCAGCGCGGCAATATCAGTCCAGCCTTGTTGGCGCTTCTTGGCAATGCTGGCGAGGGCGCCCGCATCGAGGCGCCGTTCCATTGCGCCTACGGTTTCAATATCCATCTCGGCGCAGGCGCGTTTCTCAATGCCGGCTGCACCATCCTCGATACCGCGCCGGTGCGTATCGGCAACCGGACACTGCTTGGCCCCAATGTGCAGATCTACTGCGCCGAGCACCACAAGGAGGCAGCAGGCCGTCAGGCGGGGCTGGAGATCGCCAGGCCGGTCACCATCGGCGACAGTGCCTGGATCGGCGGCAGCGCCATCATCCTCGGCGGCATCAGCATCGGCGATGGCGCCATTGTCGGCGCCGGCGCGGTGGTGACGCGCGACGTGCCTGACAACACCACCGTGGTCGGCAACCCGGCGCGGGCGGTCAAACGCGGCTGAATACGCGTCCGCCGAAGATCAATGAGACAGGGCGGACATCGCCTGCTCGCCGGTCCGCCTGGAGAATTCGCGCCGGTACTGCGCCGGCGAGGTCCGCAGTCGTGCGGCAAAATGCTGGCGCAACGAGGTGGCGCTGCCGAAGCCGGCCTCGAAAGCCACCATGTCCATCGATTTCTCGGTCGCCTCCAGCAGCCGTTGCGCCAGTTCGATGCGCTGGCCGGCCAGCCACTCGCCAAAGCTGGTGCCCATCGATTTCTGGAAACGGCGGGTGAACGTGCGCCGGGTCAAGCCGGCGGCCTCGGCGACGCGGTCGAGGCTGTGCGTTTGCCCCAGCGTTGCCCGCACGGTGTCGAGCGCCTGGGTGAACCGGTCGGCAGCCGGGGTTTTCGCCAGCGGGCGCTCGATGAACTGGGCCTGTCCGCCTTGCCGATGGGGGGAGAGCACGACGTGCCGGGCGAGCCGCAGTGCGGCCTCGGCACCATAGCGGGCACGCACGATATGCAGGCAGCAGTCCAGCCCGGCGGCGACGCCAGCGGAGGTGACAATGTCGCCCTCGTCGAGATAGAGCACATCGGCGTCGACGGCGATATCGGGATGAAGCGCCTGCAACTGGTCCGTATAGGCCCAGTGCGTGGTCGCTTTCCGGCCCGAAAGCAGGCCGGCGGCGGCAAGGGCAAAAGTGCCGAGACAGAGCCCCACGATCAGCGCGCCGCGCCGGTGCGCACGGCCGAGCGCTTCCTTCAATGGCTTGGCGAGAGGAGCTTCGAGATCCTTCCAACTCGGGACGATGACGATATCGGCGTCATCGAGCGCGGACAGCCCATGCGGCACGAGGATGCTCAGCCCCGCATCGGTCTGGATCATGCCTTCCTCGACCCCGCAGACACGGAAGTCGAAGCGCGGCAGGCCGAGCTTGGTGCGGTCGGCGCCGAACACCAGGCACGGCACGGAGAGATGGAACGGGCTGATGCCGTCGAAAGCAAGGACGGCGACGATGGGAGCGGTCATGGGCGTTTCCAGCAGGTGAGTTTGGATTGTCCCAATTCTTTCGAATGATGTCAATTGGGCCACTTTTGGCAGCCGGGCGATCCGCCTATTTTCGGCCCGTCCCATTCAAGCCCGAAAGGAAAACACCATGTCCACCAACACCACGCCGCGCCGCGCGCTCATCGTCATCGATGTCCAGAACGACTATGACGGCGGCAACCTCGCCATCCAGTATCCGCCCTTTCGCGACAGCGTCGTCAACGTGGCGCGCGCCATGGATGCCGCCACTGCCGCCGGAGTTAAGGTGGT
The DNA here is from genome assembly GCF_016836705.1 of Mesorhizobium caraganae. Taxonomy (GTDB): domain Bacteria; phylum Pseudomonadota; class Alphaproteobacteria; order Rhizobiales; family Rhizobiaceae; genus Mesorhizobium; species Mesorhizobium caraganae. The sequence goes on from NZ_JAFCGY010000001.1 coordinate 59,685, forward strand.
GGTCGTCAAGCAGATGGCGCCCGAGACGTCGCCGATCTTCGCCAAGGGCAGCCATGGCGGAGAACTGCATCCCGAGATCGCCAGGCGGGAGCGTGACCACTATGTCGAAAAGTCGCTGCCCTCGGCCTTTGCCGGCACCGACCTTGAGGAGTGGCTGCGCGCCAACGCCATCGATACGATCACGGTGGTCGGCTACATGACGCATAATTGCGATCTGTCGACCGTCATCCACGCCGCGCATGTCGACTTTGCGGTCGAGTTCCTGTCCGACGCCACCGGCTCGGTGCCCTATGCCAACAGCGCGGGCTATGCCTCGGCGGAGGAGATCCATCGCGTGGTGACGGTCATTCTGCAGTCGCGCTTCGCGGCCGTGCTCGATACAGCCGAATGGATCGATTGCCTCAAGACGGGCGCACTGCCCAAGCGCGATACGATCTATGCCTCCAACCAGCGGGCACTGGCGCGCAACGCGGCGTAACGCCCTGGAAACAAAAAAGGCGCCGCATCGCTGCGGCGCCTTTGATAGTCGAGAAAATCTCAGAACAGGCCTTCGATCTGGCCGGCTTCGTTGAGGAAGATCTTTTCCGAGGACGGCGCCTTGGGCAGGCCGGGCATGGTCATGACCTCACCGCAGATGATGACGACGAAGCCGGCGCCGGCCGACAGCCTGACCTCGCGCACCGGCACGGTGTGGCCGGTCGGTGCGCCGCGCAGGTTCGGGTCGGTTGAGAAGGAATACTGCGTCTTGGCCATGCACACCGGCAGGTGGCCGTAGCCGGCCTGTTCCCAGGCGTGTAATTGGTCGCGCACCGACTTGTCGGCGATCGCCTCGGAGCCGCGATAGATGCGCTGGACGATGGTGTTGATCTTCTCGAACAGCGGCATGGCATCGGGGTAGAGCGGCGCGAACTGCGAGGCGCCGGATTCGGCCAGCGCCACCACCTTGTTGGCGAGATCCTCGATGCCGGCGGAGCCATGGGCCCAGTGCTTGCACAGGATCGCCTCTTCGCCCATCGAGGCGACATAGTCCTTCATCGCCTGGATCTCGGCGTCGGTGTCGGAATAGAAGTGGTTGATGGCAACCACCGCCGGCACGCCGAACTGCCTGATGTTCTCGATGTGGCGTCCGAGGTTGGCGCAGCCCTTCTTCACCGCCTCGATGTTCTCCTTGCCGAGGTCTTCCTTCTTGACGCCGCCATTCATCTTCATGGCGCGCACGGTGGCGACGATGACAGCCGCGGCTGGCTTCAGCCCTGCCTTGCGGCACTTGATGTCGAAGAATTTTTCGGCACCGAGATCCGCGCCGAAGCCGGCTTCAGTGACGACATAGTCGGCGAGCTTCAGCGCCGTCGTGGTGGCGACGACCGAGTTGCAGCCATGCGCGATGTTGGCGAACGGGCCGCCATGGACGAAAGCCGGGTTGTTTTCCAGCGTCTGCACCAGGTTGGGCTGCATGGCGTCCTTGAGCAGCACCGCCATGGCGCCATCGGCCTTGAGGTCGCGGGCATAGACCGGCGTTTTGTCGCGGCGGTAGGCGACGATGATGTCGCCGAGGCGCTTTTCAAGATCCTTCAGGTCGTTGGAGAGGCACAGGATCGCCATGACTTCCGAAGCGACGGTGATGTCGAAGCCGGCCTCGCGCGGAAAACCGTTGGCGACGCCGCCAAGCGAGGCGATGATTTCGCGCAGAGCGCGGTCGTTCATGTCCATGACGCGGCGCCAGACGACGCGGCGGGTGTCGATGCCGAGCTCATTACCCCAGTAGATGTGGTTGTCGATCAGCGCCGACAAAAGATTGTGCGCCGTGGTGATGGCGTGGAAGTCGCCGGTGAAGTGGAGGTTCATGTCCTCCATCGGCACGACCTGCGCATAGCCGCCGCCGGCTGCACCGCCCTTGACGCCGAAATTCGGACCGAGCGAAGCCTCGCGAATGCAGACGATCGCCTTCTTGCCGATGCGGTTCAATCCATCGCCGAGGCCGACGGTGGTCGTCGTCTTGCCTTCGCCGGCCGGCGTCGGGTTGATGGCGGTGACCAGGATCAGCCTGCCATCCTTGTTGCCCTTTACCGACTTTATGAACTCTGCCGAGATTTTCGCCTTGTCGTGGCCGTAGGGCAAAAGGTGCTCGGTCGGGATGCCGATCTTCTTGCCGATCTCCTGAATCTGCTTTTTGTTGGCGCCGCGCGCGATCTCGATGTCGGACTTCACTTCGGCCATGACGGCTTTCCTTCGGATTGAACGGTGGAGGGGACGGGTTTGATCTCACTCGCAGGCATGTTGGACCCGGGCGCGGGCATGTTCTAACCCTGTCGCTGCCGTGGCGTCAACTTGCATGCAACTATGTTTCCTGTGAAGAAAGTGTCTCCGCGGCCGGGCCGACCTGCCGTCGGTTCTTCCTGGCTCCGTTGCCGCGCCGTATAGAAGCCAGAGGACGCGTCGTTCCGCCGTCTCAAAACAGCCGCTCAATGCACGGAATGCGACAGAGGCGACGGCGCAAATTCGCCATCGCCTGTTGAGGCAGCAACAGACGTTACTGCGTCAGAACGTTGCTGATCTCGACCATGTTGGAGCGCACCCGCAGCACGTAGAAACCCATCGTCGTCAGGTGCGTCGGCATGATCCAGCCATCCTCGCGGCCATTGGCGATGATGAAGGGCTGTATGCGCAGCGCCGAGACGAATTGCGAATCCATCGTGTCCCACAGATTGCCGAGATGCTTTTCCTTGATCACATCCTCGAAGTCGGCCTGGGCCCCCTTCATAAGGCCGTAATAGGCATAGAGCTGGCCATAGGCGAACCAGAAGCGGTCGTCGGCGCGGAAGTCGAACCAGCCATTGTTGTGGTTTTCGGCACGCTCCTTGAGGATTGCCGAGGTCGAACCGATGTCGGAGGAGATGCGGTCTATATACTGCTTCAGATTGTCGGCACGGGCGTCGAACGTCGCCTGGCAGGTGGCCAGGCGGGCGTTGAAGGAGCGCAGCTTGTTGACGGCATCGCGATAATAGCTCGGGGTCGGCGTCTTCGGTCCGAACGGGTTCAGGCCGAAATACCAAGTGTATTCGTCGAACTGCAGATTGCCGCGCGCATCCTGCAGATCGGCATCGATCTGCGATGTCGTACGCACGCGGCCGAGATTATCGGCAAGCTCGGTGGCGGTGCGCCGCACCGCCTGGTTGATGCCGCGCTGGAACGAGGCCTTGTTGTCCATAAACGGCGTGTGATCCCAGTCGACGCCGAACAGGCCGAGCTTGTAGAGGATCATCGACGAGACCCAGGCATTCTGGTTGACGTTGAAATCGGTGAGGTCGGCCGCGACCTGGGCGATGCCCGAATTGCCACAGGTCTTGGCGGTCTCGGTGCCGGCACCGGCCGCGACCTGTTCGCCGGCGGAAATGTTGCGGTTCTCGAAGGTGTATTTGTCGACGTAGTTGGGGTCGAACTTGTTCCACCATTGGGTGGCGTAGAAGAAGTTGGCGTAGAGGCCGATCAACACCAGCAAAGCCAGGCCGACCACCGCCTTCAGGATCCAGCCGCGCTGCGTATACCAGCGCCCGGCCCATAGGAAAGGCCACAGGATCGCGCCGATGACAAGGCCGATACCGCGGCCGATCCATTGGAAGATGCGGGTGAAGAAATTCACGATCGGATCAAGCATGGCTCTCGTTCACCCCCTCAGCATGATGCCAAAAGTTGCAGGCTTTTTGGATAACATCATGCGCCAAAACAATAAATTAGAACGAAATGACGGCTCATTTCGTTCTAATCAGTCAAGCCGTAAAGGCGCGTGCGAAACGCCACCTTGTCTTTCAAATATGTGGTTTTCAGAACGTCCACAACATGCGATCGCCAAGCGTCGCTGTAGCCGTCATAGTCCTTGTAGAAGCCGGGCTTGTTGAAGACATAGCGCGAGACGAAGTCCTGCGGTACGAAATCCGAGATCAGCTGGTTGGTCAGCCAGGCATCGGGATGATCGGGCTTGCCGCGCACGACCAGGAAGCGCTGGCGCGGCGCGACGTCCTCGATCTTGAGATGGCCGAGCTGGGCGATTTCGCGCTTGGCGGCGTTGAGGAAGGGAAAATTGCCGTCGCTGGTGATGAGATCAGCATGGCCGTGGATCCAGGTCTGCAGCCAGACCTTGTCGACATCGGTCAAATTGCGGTTCGGTTCGGTGTCACGGATCAGCGAGCGCACAACCATCTCGGCGCGATGCTCGAGATAGCCCGAGCTTTCGACCCATGACGCCCGCGGCAGTTCGATGCGGCCGGTCGAGGCCAGGAACTTGAACACCTTGTCGGCATCGTTGATCGAGAGATAGCTGACCTGCCAGGGTCGCGACCGGCGGAACCCGGGTGCGGCCGGGTCGCCGATGACCGTCGTCATATCGGGGTCGACGAAGACGTAGACGCCGCCGAAATGGCTGGTCCAGTAGGCGTTGTGGCGGAAGATCACCTGGTCGGGCACCAGCGCATTTTCGCGGATATCGCCGCAGACCTTGGCCAGCTCCACCATGCGGTTGAGCATGGCGCTATCGCGCCAGGCGTCCGGCTCCTGCTTCAACCGGTCGACAAGCTTGCCGAGCTCGGCGGCCTTGCCCAGCACGTCCTCGGCCGACAGCACCTTGAACTCGACCTGGCTGATCGACAGCAGATCCTCGATGTCGTTGACCACGGGGACGGAATCTTCGATCTCGCCGTAGATGACGTCCTTGATGGTCAGCGCATCGATGGCGCGCTGGTTCTTGGACATGAACTCGAACATCAGCTGCGAGGTGTTGGAGAAGGCGGTGTGCACCACCGGCAGGTCGATCTGCGACGGCGTCAGGATGATGAAGCGGCGGTTGACCTCATTGGGATCGAGATAATCGTAGTCGCCGCATTCCTCGGCCACTTCGGGCGAGAAGCCGGTGCGGTCGATCTGGAAACTCTTTAGTTTGGTCGGCTTCAACCCGAAGGCAACAAGCGCCTTGTTGTAGCGCTGGATGAGGTGCGACTCATCGACGGCGAGTAGGCGGCCGTAGATGAGCTCGTTGTCGCGCAGCAGGTCGGGTTTTTTGGCGGGGTGGGTCATTCTTCCTTCTCCCCGTTCACGGGGAGAAGGTGCCCGAAGGGCGGATGGGGGGCGGCGCTGACGCTCATCATTTGTCCCCCAAGGTTGAAGCGGGCAAAAACTTTACGTCGACAGCAACCATCTTCTGATTGAGGCGACCGTCCAATGCCGCAACAATCGTATCCAGTACGCTCCTGCGGCCCGTCAGGACATCGGCATGCCAAACCCTCAAAACCGACCAGCCGTTCCTATTCATAGTTGCATCCCTGTATCGATCCCTAGATCGATTTGCGTGCTGGCTTCCATCGACTTCCACAATCAGGTTAGCTTCGCGGCAGGCGAAATCGGCGAAATATGGACCGACCGGTAGCTGGCGAATAAATTTGTAACCGTTTAGTCGTCGCCCGCGCAGTTCGTGCCATAGTTTTTCCTCGGCTTCGTTCTCAACCTTTCGAAGCTGCCGGGCTCTCGCCACTTTCGGCTCGTTTCCACCGCGCACAGCGCTGCCCCTCATCCGCCCTTCGGGCACCTTCTCCCCGTGAACGGGGAGAAGGAAGAGGTGCCAGCCTCACGCATTCCACAGCCCCTTCTGCTTCATCTCCTCCATCTCGCGCGCTGCACGTTCGCGCAGCCGCGCATCGCGCAGCAGCTTCTCCACGGCGGCATCGTCCGACTTGTCGGAATAGCGGAACTCGGAATCGGCGTAGCGGTTGATCTCCTGCATGACCATGTCCATCGAGAACGGTCCGCGCAGTTCCTCGATCATGGCTTTCTTCTCGTCATAGCCCTTGTGCATGAAGGCTTCCGGCTTCTCGAACCAGTCGTCGGGCAACTCGATATCCATGGCGCGCATCTTGATGGCGTCGGTGACGTTCTTGATGGCGCGGCCGGTGAAGCGCGGTTCGGCGTCCTTGATCAGGTGTAGATAGGTGCCGATGTCGGCCATCGATTTCGGCGCGCCATTCTCCTTCATGTAGCGCTCATAGACCTTCATCAGCCCATCTTCCTGCGGCTTCTCATGCTCCTCATAGGCCTCGGTCACAGCACGCTGGATTTCCTGCGCGGCATAGAGCTTGTGGTCGCCGAGCGGGATCTTGTGGTTCTTGCCGGCAAGCAAAACGAAGATGTCGATATAGTCGTCGCGGCTCTGCGGGCCGTCGACCAGCCAGCGGGCGCCGGCGCGCTGGCGCAGGGCGTCGTCGACATTTTCGGGATAGTTGGAAAACATGCCGAACGAGCAGTTGCCACGCACCACCGTGCCGGCACCGGCAAAGGCATCCATCAAGACGCCGGTGATTTCCTGCTGGCCGGCCGAGGCGCGGTCGTCGGAGCGGCGTGCCGCCACCTGGTCGATATCGTCGACGGTGCCGAAACCGATGACGCGCGGGTTCAAGACATTGTTGATGAACTGGCGGCAGTTCTGGCCGGACTTGCCCTGGTAGGACGAGATCTGGTCGACGCCGAAATTCTCATAGGCGAAGGGATAGCCGGCGACCTGGCAGTAGCCGTTGACCAGGCCCGCGATCATCTGGATCAGCGTCGTCTTGCCGGTGCCCGGCGCACCGTCGCCGATGAAGGTGAAGAGGAAGCCGCCGAGTTCGACGAACGGATTCAGCTCGCGCTCGAAATCATAGGCCATCAGCATCTTGGCGAGCTTGACCGACTGGTATTTGGCGATGTGGTTGCCGACGACCTCTTCCGGCTTCTTGAAGGTCATCACCAGCGGCTTGGAGCGCTTGCCCGGCGCGACGTCGAAGCCATCCAAGGTGAAATCGTCAGCGTCGATGCGGATATGAGCGTCCTCGAACGGGCCGATACCATCGAAGCGGCCTTTGCGGGCCAAGAGCCCGTCAATGGCGACGCGGGCGAAGGCGCGCGCCCGGGTGGTCAAATCGCCATCGTCCTTGGAGCCGGCAATCGCTTTGTCGAGACCGGCGACAATCGACTTCACCGCATCCTGCGGCGTGTCGAACAGGAAGTCCGGCTCGGGGATATCGTTGGGCGCGTCGCCGTCGCTGTCGATCAGCTGGAACAGATAGGAGGCAAGACTGAAGGCTGAAACGTAAGCCGAGGCTGACAGAAGCTTCTTGAAGGTGGCGGCTTCGTCGCCTTCCAGCGGCGCGCGTGTGTTCTTGGCTTGCAGGCTTTCAAGATCGGAGCCCTCGGCGAAGACATCGGAAATGGCGAGCGAAATCGCCAGGCCGCGGCGGGCGCGAAACAACAGCGTGTGCTGTGGGATGCTCATCAGCTGGTCGTCGGGGTGGATGGCAGCGACGGTTTTGGTCAGTTCGACCTCCCGCGTGCGCCGCACCGAGCCGACGGAGACGGTCGAGACGAAGCGGCGATTGGTGCCCGCAAGCGCGGTGCCGGATTCTCGCGAAGGGTCTTCCAGCACGACGACGCGGGTGATGAAGCTCTGCGCCGTGGCGCGGTGCTTTTCGATCGCGGCTTCCGGGATGGTGGTCAGGCCGGTGTCCATGAAGGATGCTCCGTGGTGTGACGGTCAGACGTCTGAGATGACCTGCCCGTTGGACAGGATGTGAACCTTGTAGCCGGAAAAGATCTTCTGCGCCTCGCCGGCGGCGTAGAGCGCCTGGTAGGCTTCATGCGGGATCAGCGCGTGGTTCTGGTAGCTCGACACGCCCTGGCGCGCGGCTTCGAGATCGTCGGTGTTGATGAAGAATTCTTGGGTCGTCTTCTCGCTGGAAAACAGGCCCTTGCGGCCGGGTTTCTCTCCTTTGGAGTAGACCTCCTGGATGGTCCAGGTGAGCAGCCAGGCATTTTCGGGCTTGCGCACCTTGGCCAGCACCTCGGTCACCGTCGAATTGTTGTCGGTAATCCCTGCGGAATAGAAGGGGCCAAGCACGACGCGGCGCAATTGCTTGGGGTGCAGCGGCTCGAAATCCTTGTCGAGATTGACCGCAATCGTCGCCGGCGACAGCGTATAGGCGGAATTCTTTTCGGTGAAGTCGTCGAAACGGTGGGCAAGCTCGGGGTTGAGCAGGCCATCGACGGGCAGCGGGATGTCGACCTGTTCGTTGAGCTTGCCATTACTGTCGACAAGCTGGCGGATCATGGCTTCGGAGGAATCCTCCACCGTCACCATGTAGACCAGCGGCAGGTTGGCGCTGCCGTCGAATGTCGCCCAGTGGACGAGGTAATAGGGCCGGAAGGTTTTTGGATTGACCGAGACCTTGGCCGTCTGCGCCAGCGAGAACGGGCCGAAGGTCTGCTCGCTCTTGACGTCTTCGAGATAGAGCCGCTCGGCCATCGACTTTTGCAGCGCCTCGGGGAACTCCTTGTGGCGCAGAATGAAGTCGGCCATTTCCTCGCGCAATTCGCCGGCGAGCGGGATGTTGGCCAAACGCGCGTCGGCCTGGCGGCGATCGTTTTCCAATTCGAGCAGGTTCTGGAAGACGGGATAGCCGCTGTCGGCGCGTGAAATGCGGAACGTGTCCATGAAGCCGAGACGGTTGCGCCAGCAGGAGAACGATTTGTCCAGCCGGGCAATGTATTCGGCGACGATCTTGGCGACGATACCGTGCCGGTAAAGCGGCGAGCGGTCGTCGCGCATGAACACTTCAAGGCCGCTGAGTGCGGCGGTGATGGCGGAAAAATAGCGCGCCGCCGCTTCGTTTTCGGGAGTCATGCCGGGTGTGCTCGCGTGCAGCCGCTCCTTACGACTGCACGTAGTTGGCCGAATTGTGCTTCTTCATCACGTCGTCGAACCGGCGGGCGAAGGCATCGTCGGCAAGCTTCTTGCGGCGCTGGATGTCGGCGCTGGCGACCATGTTCTTCTCGTGCATTTCTAGGAGATCGCCAATGTGCTTTTGCGAGGCGGCACCAATGCCGGCCATGGTCTCTTCGGCGGTGTTGTCGACCTGGCTGCCCAGCGTGTTGATCTTGTGGGCGACATCCTGCTGGGCGGCGGTCTTCAACGAATCTTCCAGCGCCTTGTAAAGCACGATGCGCTGTTCGGTATCGATGGTCAGCTTGTTGATCAGCGTCGACTGCGCGGCGATCTGGTTGTTGAGCGAATCGACGAAGGTCTGGAACATCGAGGTGTAGCGCTCCAGCGTCTGGCTCTCGGCCAGCAATTCCTGCTCCTTGGCTTGCTTTTCATTGTATTCGGTGGCCAGTTTCGAGCGCTCGCCCTCAAGCTGCGTGCGTTCCTTCTGGCTGGTCGAGGCCGCGATCTTGTTCTCGATGTCGAGCAGCAGCGGGTTGACCTCCTCGATGCGTTTTTGCACCGCTTCGAGGTTGGCCATGGTGGCCTTGCGGCGCTCAATTACCTGCGATAAGCTGGCTTCGGAGGTCTTGTAGCGCTGGTCGAGGACCTCTTTCTGCGCCTTCAGAATGCCGACGATTGTGTCGGATTTGACCAGAAGCTCCTGCAGATTGCCGGCCAGCGACATGTTGCGGACGCGGTCGGTGCGCATGCGCTGCTTGCGTTGCGCGGAGAAGACGCCGACGAAGCTTTCCCAGCCGGTGTAGTTCTTCATGCTCTCGAATTCGGTTCCGAAGACGTTGGTGGCGTCTTCCAGACCGATGATCAGGTCGGCAATGTTGCCTTCCATCACCTTCTGCTGCTTCAGCACATCCTCGACGCGGGCGTTCTCGATGTCGAAATTGGCGTCGCCGATCTTCTTGTCAGCGGTGGCCAAAGTATCAAGCACGGTGCCGGACTGCTCGATCTTGGTGCGCATGTCCTGCACGACCTGCCTGGTCTTGGCAATTTCGGCATCGAAATTCTGCAATGTCGCCATAGGGGCCTCCCGCTTCGGCTTCCGGTCGCTGGCTGCGAACAGCGGCGAATATATGTGGGGCATCCGGGGATTGAAAGACGCAAGACAAGACCCGCCCCGAAAACAAAAAAATCCATCATCGTCTTGAAAGTCAATGAAGGCGGGGTCATGGCGTGAATAACCAGCCGGCCAGGCATTGTTCAACTGTCATTGAACTTTGATGTTGGCAAGCAGCCGATCTCGGCCGGTGCGGACGTCCTGAAATTCGACAGAGAACTCAATCGGTTGCAGGCGCGAGACAGCTGGCCAAAGCCATCGCTATCACGCTACGCGTCCAGCCGTCAGGGCTTCGGATCGGCCTTCAGATAGGCGATGACGTTGGCAATGTCCTCGTCGCTGGTCAGGCCGGAGAAGGCCATCTTGTTGCCGGGTACTTTCAGCTTGGGGGCGCTGAGATAGGCCTTGAGGTTGGCTTCGTCCCAGACGAGGCCGGCGGCGCCGGCATCCTTCATGGCCTGCGAATAGCTGAAATTCTCGGCTGTGCCGGCTGTACGGCCGACGATACCAAGGAGATGCGGGCCGATCTTGTCGCGGTCGGTTGCCGCCTCGTGACAAGCCATGCATCTGAAGAAAACCTTCTTGCCCAGCGCAGCATCGCCGTCGGCTTGCGCGGCCGCGATACCGGCTAAGTAAAAGACAAGTGCTGACGAAATGGCTCGCATGGCGGTCCCCGGCTGGCTCTGGCTGCGGGCAAAATAGGCTGCAGGGCCTTAACAAACGCAGCATGGTGGCTGGATTGCAAGGCGGGTCTTATCCCGTTCGGTGGAGCGGCATTTCCGCGATTGCCTGCCGGATCGCTTTTTCAATTGCTGCCGATGAATGGTTGTCACGCACGAAGGTGCGGCCGCTCTCCGCCATCTCGGCCGCCGCTTGCGGGCGTTTCGCGAGATCGACGATTTTCGACGCAAGTTCGCCGGCATCGCTGCCTGACAGGAAATGCCTGTCCGCCTGCAGGCCGAGCCCTTCGACGGCTTTTTCGGTGGCGCAGACGACCAGGCCCGCCGCCATCGCCTCGAGCACCTTGATGCGGGTTCCGCCGCCGAAGCGCAGCGGGATCGGCGCATAACCGGCACGGCCAAGCAGGTCCGGCAGATGCGGTGGGTTCTCGATCAGCTGCAGACCATGCTTGGTGCATAAACCACGCACGACATCGCGTGGGTTCCTGCCGGCGACGGTGATCGACCAGGGCCGGCCGGAGGCGGTGAGGCGCGGCACCATCCCGCGTCCGATCTGCTTGACGGCGTCGATGTTGGGGAAATAGCCGAGATGGCCGATGAAGCACAGGCTGAGTTCACGGTACCGCTCGGCACCAATCGGCAGGGAAAGCACACTCTCGTCCGGAATGGGGTTGGCGATGAACCTGACGTCGCCGACGGGGCCGAGAGCGGACAGCAGCGCGCCGTCGGTCGGCGAGCAGACCCAGACCTGATCGGCCATGGCAGCCGCACGCCTGTCGGCGTCGTGCGCCTGCGCCCTCCTGTGCCTATTTTGGCGCCAGCCTCGAATTTGCTGCCACAGCGTCAGGCCGGCGATCCGGTCGGCGACCGTCCGGGATTCGATGTTGTGCTGGTCAAGGACGGTGCGTGCGCGATGCTTCGGCGCCAGCGTCAGCAGCTGCGACAGCGGGATCTCCTCGACCACCACGAGATCGGGCGAGAATTCTCTCCAGATCGCGTCGGCTTCAGCCAGTTCGTCGTCCGGCATCATATGCACGGTCGGGTGAGGGCTGCGCCTGCCCCAGAGACCTCTGCCGCGCGCCGCCTCGATGATCCGGTGACGGATATTCGGCGGTGGAGAAGGCGCCGGGGCGCCAGTTAGGCTTACCGTCAGAACCTCGCCCATCGTTGCCAAGGCGCGCGCATTCGCGGCGTTTCTGATCTCGGCGCCGGATACCGGCGGAAACGGGCAATCGACTGTGAACTGGAGAATTCTCATGTTGCCCCGGCCGTTCAGCCTCTGGTGAAGCCGATGAAGTCGTCGGGTGCTGCGCGGCCCATCTCCTCTTCCCAATGGCGCCGGCAGAGCGAGACGTAGACGTCCTTGCCGATCGCCACCTGTTCGCCCTGTCTTGCTACCTTGCCGTCAGGGCCGAGACGCACGACCATCGTCGCCTTGCGGCCGCAGCGACAGATGGTGCGCACTTCGCGCAGGTCGTCGGCAATGGCGAGAAGGGCACGCGAGCCGGAAAACAGATTGCCCTGGAAATCGGTGCGCAGGCCGTAGCACATCACCGGGATGTTCAGCCGGTCGGCGATACGGGCAAGCTGCCAGACCTGCTCTTCCTCGAGGAACTGCGCCTCGTCGACGAAGATGCAATGCACGGTCGTGTGCTCATGGTGCTCGGCGACGCGAGCGTAGAGATCGTCGCCATCGCGGAACATCTCGGCCTCGGTCTCCAGGCCGATGCGCGACGAGATCAGCCCGGTATCGCCCTTGCGATAGTGGCCGGCGACGAACAGCATCGTCGTCATGCCGCGTTCGCGATAATTATAGGACGCCTGCAGCAGCATCGTCGTCTTGCCGGCATTCATCGTCGCATAGTGGAAGTAAAGCTTGGCCATGCCGTCCTTTTAAGCCGAGTTGTCCTGCCGCGGGGAGGGGGCACTACAGCATTTCACTGGAAAAGCCGTCTGCCATCGAAAAAGCGGCAGGCGTGTCGCTGTTTGGCCAGCCCGCGCCGTTGATCGTGATTGCCTTAGCGCTTGAAACCACACCAGAATGGTGTTTGGCTGACGAAACAAGGCGGGCAAAGAAACCGTAACTACGCTTCGCCAAAGAATCACAATGGGAGACTATCAATGTCGCGTATGAACACCTTCGTCGCCGGCCTCGGTCTGGCGACTTTCCTGTCCACGAGCGCAGCCCTTGCCGGCGATCCGGAGAGCTGCAAGGTGGTGCGCCTTTCCGATGTCGGCTGGACCGACATCCAGGCGACGACCGGCGTCGCCTCGGTGCTGCTCACCGCGCTCGGCTATGAGCCGCAGACGATCCAGCTTTCGGTGCCGGTGACCATGGCGTCGCTGAAGAACAAGGATGTCGACGTCTTCCTCGGCAACTGGATGCCGTCGATGACCAACGACATCAAGGACTATACCGCCGACGGTTCGGTCGAGACGATCAGCACCAACCTGACCGGCGCCGGCTACGGCATCGTCGTGCCGACCTATGTCGCCGATGCCGGCGTCAAGTCGCTGACCGACCTCGGCAAGTTCAAGGACAAGTTCAACGGCAAGATCTATGGCATCGAGGCCGGCAATGACGGCAACCGCATCATCCTCGACATGATCAAGAACCCGAAGGACAATCTCGAAGGCTTCGAACTGGTCGAATCCTCGGAAGCCGGCATGCTGACGCAGGCCGAACAGTCGATGAAGAACAATGAGTGGATCGCCTTCCTCGGCTGGACGCCGCATCCGGTGATGGGCGCCATGAAGATCACCTATCTCGACGGCATGGGCGACAGCGGCTTCGGCGCCGCCACCGTCTACACCAATGTGCGCAAGGGCTACACTACCGAATGCCCGAATGCCGGTAAGTTCATCGCCAACCTGAAGTTCAATCTCGACATGGAAGGCGAGATGATGGACGCGATCCTGAAAGGCGGCGACGCCAACACGGTCGCAGCCGACTGGCTGAAGAAGCACCCTGACGCGGTTGCGCCGTGGATTGCCGGCGTCACCACCTTCGATGGCGGCGATGCGGCCGCAGCGGTCAAGACCGCGCTCGGAAGCTGAGCCGACTGAATTCGGCAAAGCCGAACCAGGAAGGGCAGCCAATCTAGAAAAGGCTGCCCTTTTTCATATCCTGTGAGAAGATGACGTGACGACAGCAGAGGCCGGGGGGCAGGCGGTCTCGCGCATGAGAGGGGCGATATGGATCCGATTTCGAAATTCATGGTCGATCACAAGATACCGATCGGCGCCTGGGGAAAGGCCTTCTTCGGTTTCCTCACCGACAATTTCGACACTGTGTTCAGGGCTTTTTCGAACGGCCTCAATTTCCTGCTCGACGGGCTGGTCGATATCCTTTTGATGGTGCCGCCGGTGCTGCTGGCGCTGGTCATTGCCATCATTGCCTGGCTGCTGCAGCGCTCGCGGCCGCTGGCCATCGGCGTGTTCCTCGGCCTGATCTTCATCATCAACCAGAACCTCTGGAAGCAGACGGTGCAGACGCTGGTGCTGGTCGTGGCCGCCGCCGCCATGGCGATGGCCATCGGCGTGCCGCTCGGCATCTGGGCTGCGCACAAGCCGAAGGTCTACCGCGTCATGCTGCCGGTGCTCGACCTGATGCAGACGCTGCCGACCTTCGTTTACCTGATCCCGGTCTTGACCCTGTTCGGCCTTGGCAATGCGCCTGGCCTCATCGTCACCATCATCTTCGTCATCCCGACCGCGGTGCGGCTCACCCATCTCGGCGTCGTCTCGGTGCCGAAGTCGATCATCGAGGCGGGTGAGGCGTTTGGCGCCACCAAGCAGCAGCTGCTGTGGAAGGTCGAACTGCCGTCGGCGCTGCCGACCATCATGGCCGGCCTGACGCAGTCGATCATGCTGTCGCTGTCGATGGTGGTGTTCGCAGCGCTGATCGGCGCGGGCGGCCTCGGTACGGAAATCAACCGCGCGCTCGGCTCGCGCCGCATCGACCTCGGCCTTGAAGCCGGTTTGGCGATTGTCGTGCTCGCCATCGTGCTCGACCGAATGACGCGCATCGGCGTTGGAGGCAAGAAATGACCGTCGCCGTTGACTTCAAGAATGTCGATATCGTCTTCGGGTCCGATCAGGCCGGTTCACTTGCGCTGATCGACGGCGGTGCCACGCGCGCCGAGATCCTCGAAAAGACCGGCAATGTGCTGGGTTGCGCAGGTGCCAGCCTGACCGTGCACGAGGGCGAGATCTCGGTGCTGATGGGCCTGTCCGGTTCAGGCAAGTCGACGCTGCTCCGGGCCGTCAACCGACTCAACGTGGTGTCGCGTGGCCAGGTGCTGGTCAAGGACGGCGACAACATCGTCGACGTCGTGACCTGCGACCAGGCGACGCTGCGGCGGCTGCGCCAGAAGCAGGTGGCGATGGTGTTCCAGCAGTTCGGCCTGCTGCCATGGCGCACGGTCGAGGAAAATGTCGGCCTCGGCCTCGAACTTGCCGGCGTGCCGGACGCAGAACGCAAGGAGCGCGTGCACAAGCAGCTCAAGCTGGTCAATCTCGACCAGTGGTCGAAGAAATACGCGCATGAACTGTCCGGCGGCATGCAGCAGCGCGTCGGCCTCGCGCGCGCCTTCGCCACCGAGGCGCCGATCCTGTTGATGGACGAGCCGTTCTCGGCGCTCGATCCGCTGATCCGCACCAAGCTGCAGGACGAATTGCTGCAGCTGCAGGCGGAGCTGAAGAAGACCATCATTTTCGTCAGCCACGATCTGGAAGAGGCGCTGAAGATCGGCAGCCACATCACCATCATGGAAGGGGGCCGCATCGTGCAGACCGGCGCGCCGGAAGACATCGTGCTGCGGCCCGCCAACGACTATGTCCGCGACTTCATCGCCAACGTGAACCCACTCTCGGTGCTGACCGCCTGGAACGTCATGCGCGACCGCCGCGACCTGGAGCACGGCGATAACGGCTGGGTGTGGCTCGACCGGCGCAAGACGACGCGCTTCAAGATCGACGATCACGGGCTGGTGGCGGCGGCTGAACGCGACGGCAAGCCGGCAGTGTGGGTGTCGTGCGTCGATGTCGAGGCCCAGCCGGAGGAGACGGCGCAGGTATTCTGGGCCACTCCGGGCACCTCGCTGAAGACGGTGATGCTGGCCATGCACCGCTCGCAGACAGCGCCCGTGGCTCTGTTCGACGACCAGTCACGCTTTGTCGGCGCCATCGGCATACGCGATGTGCTGAGCGCGGTGCTGCGGCGTTAGTTCAGCCCGATGCGCTTAGCGCCGAGCTTGAACAGGGCTGTGGCATCCGGGTCGAAGCGGAAGGTGTCGATGAAGTCGTCGGCGCGGTAGCCAGGAAGCGTCTTGCGGATGGCGGCGGCGAAGGTTTTGGCCTCGTCGAGCCGTCCGGCCAGCGCCAGGCAATGGGCGGCGATCGACAGGATAATGACATGGGCATTGGGGCGGGCCGCGGCCTTGAGCGCCCAATGCGCCGCATCATCGAACTGGCCCAGCCGGACATGGGCCATGGCGCGTGCCCCCATCATGCCGAACAGCAACGGATCGAACGGCGACAGATGGCGCGAATGATCCGACGACCCGATGGCCGCTTGCGGGTCGCCCGACTGCGACTGGACGAAGGAAAGCGCATAGTGGCCAAGCGCGAAATTGGGGCTGAGGTCGACAGCTCTTTGCAGTTCGAGCAGGGATGCGTTGCCTTCGCCGCGCAGCCACAGCGCCCGGCCCATCGCCCAATGCGCGGCCGGATTGTGATCGTCGATCAAAAGGCTTTGGCCGGCCGCTTCGAAGGCGAGCGCGCTGTCCCGGTCGCGGTCGCCCCAGCGCTGGAAAGCACTTTGCCAATGGGTGAAGGACAGGCCGGCATAGGCGCGGGTGAAGGTTGGGTCCTGGCTCAGGGCGATGTCGAAGAAATGCCTGGCCTGCTCGTTTTCGCCGCGGGTGAAGCGATACATATGCCAGAGACCGCGATGGTAGGCCTCCCAGGCATTGAGCGAATTGGGCGCCTTCAGCATGGCGCGGTTGCGCTCGACCGTCTCGATCTCGGATGAGATCGACGCCACGATGCTGTTGCCGATATCGTCGAGCACGGAGAAGATGTCATCGGGCTTGCGCTCGAACGTCTCGGCCCAGACGATCCTGGCGGTGCGCACCTCGACAAGCTCGATGGTGACGATCAGGCGCCCCGTCACGCTACGCACCGTGCCGGTGGCGACATAATCGACATTCAGCCTGCGGCCGGCATCCTCCGGCGCGATGTTTTTCTCGGCCAGCGCGAAGACCGAGCCACGGGCAATGACGAAGAAATCCCTGAGCTTGGCGAGGCGGGTGATGATGTCGTGGGTCAAGCCGTCGGCCAGCCCACCACGAACGCCGCAGCCGTCTTCGGCGAACGGCATCACGGCAAGCGAAGCCTTGTGCGGTATCGTGGCTTCGGAACCGCCAAGCATGATCGGGCTCTGGTTCGGCGTGGGTGGGGCCGCCGGCTGTGCCGGCATAGTCGCGCAGGGCCGTTCCGCGCGAATGGCCAGCCACGCCTGGCGGATAGGACCGAAATCCAGCTCTTCCGACTGGAAGAGCGCAGCTGCGGCGGCAAGATGGTCCTCGCAGGCGCCGAACTGGCCGCGCCGCGCCAGCCTTGCCAGGAGCGCGATGTGGGCGCAGCTGTCGAACGGGGTCAATTCCAACCATTTTTCGAGATGGGAGGAGACGTCTTCGGAATCGGCCGGGAGCGTCTTGACCAGATGTTCCAGGATGGCCGCGTGGCAGGAGCCGAATCGGCGACGCTGCGCGGTCAACCAATTGTTGAAGAGTGGGCTGCGGTCGATCTCCAGCCCCTCGAGGAAATCGCCGACGAAGAGCTTCGACAGGGCCTGCAGACGCTCGGTACCAAGCTTTTCGATTCCCGCAGCAGCCGCTGACGCGACATCCAACGCGTCGACGCAAATGCCGTCGAGATCAAGCGCGATCGTATCATCAGCGGTTTGGATCCTGCGGCGGTCCGGTTCGTCGAGAGCGGCCCGCAATTTGCTGAGGCACCAGCGAAGCTCGCCCCTGGGATCATTTGGAACATCCCACAGCAATTCGCAGAGTTTGCCACGTCCGACTGGATGCGGCGCCAGCGCCAGATAGGCGAGCAGCGCGCGCAGTTTGCGCGATGCCGGCAAAGCCACCGGGACGCCGTCGCGCACAAGCGCCAGCGACCCGAACAGGCGCACGCTAAGACCTTGATGGCTTTTCGCCTGGCTCGATTCCACGCCAGTTTCCACGCCTGCTCCCACGCTGGGCCTCCAGCCCTTGCTTTATCACCGAACACGACAAAGTGCACCCGGCTCGCAAAATCTGCGCGCCGAATGTGGGATTTACCACATTGCGGCACGTCAAAGACCTGTAGTGCGGCAAGGTGTCGAAACCTCGCCGCCCAAACCGCCGGTGTGTAACCGGCCCGTGAGCAAACCAGGAGTTCATCCATGTTGCATCAGCAGAAAATCAGAACCACGGCCGGCCGCGGCCGCCTGTTCGACAGCATTCTCGACACGGTCGGTGACACGCCGGTCATCCGCGTCAACAATCTCGGCCCGGCGCACGCCACCATCTACGTCAAGGCAGAGTTCTTCAATCCGGCGTCATCGGTGAAGGACCGGCTGGCGCTCAACATCATCGAGGAAGGCGAGCGCACCGGCGCGCTCAAGCCGGGGCAGACCGTCATCGAGGCGACCAGCGGCAACACCGGCATCGGTCTTGCCATGGTCTGCGCGCAGAAGGGCTATCCGCTGGTGGTGACGATGGCCGACAGTTTTTCGGTCGAGCGCCGCAAGCTGATGCGCATGCTGGGCGCCAAGGTGGTGCTGACGCCGCGCGCCGAGAAAGGCTTCGGCATGTACAAGAAGGCGGTGGAACTGGCCGAAGCCAATGGCTGGTTCCTGGCCCGCCAGTTCGAAACCAAGGCAAACGCCGCCATCCACGAGGCGACCACGGGACGCGAGATCGTCAACGATTTCGCCGGCTCGCGGCTCGACTATTTCGTCACCGGCTACGGCACCGGCGGCACCGTTGCCGGCGTGGCGCGTGTGCTGCGCCGTGAGCGGCCCGAGACCAAGATCGTGCTCACCGAGCCCGCCAACGCGCAGCTTGTCGGCAGCGGCAAGCCGCAGGAGCGCGGCGCAGGCGGCGCGCCGGCCGTCAGCCATCCGGCCTTCGAGCCGCACCCGATCCAGGGCTGGACGCCGGACTTCATCCCGAACGTCCTGCAGGAAGCGATCGATGGCAACTTCTATGACGAGGTGATGCCGATCGCGGGGCCGGAGGGCATGAAATGGGCCAAGGCGCTGGCGCAGCAGGAGGGCATCTTCACTGGCATTTCCGGCGGCTCGGCTTTCGCCGTGGCGCGCCAGATCGCCGGCACGGCACCTGCCGGCTCTGTGATCCTGTGCATGCTTCCCGATACCGGCGAACGCTACATGACGACGCCGCTGTTCGATGGCATCGAGGCCGAGATGAATGCGGAAGAGCTTGCTCTCTCGCGCTCGACGCCTGGTTGCCAGTTCCCGGCATGATGACGCGGGAGCAATCTGCATGGACGCGATGTCTGGACACTCGGCTACCAGCACCGAGGAAACGCTTGACCCCTCGGACTGGGCCGATGTGCAGGTCCTGTCGCATCGGATCGTTGATGATGCCGTCGCCTATTTGCGCGATGTCAGGCAACGGCCGGTGTGGCAGGAGATGCCTGGAGATGTGAGAGACTTCTTCACTGCGTCCCTGCCGCAATCGCCAACGCCGCTTGCCGACATCTATGGCGATGTCGTGGACAAGGTGATGCCCTATCCGATGGGCAACATCCATCCGCGCTTCTGGTCCTGGTATATGGGGTCGAGCAATTTTACGGGCGCCCTCGGCGATTTCCTGGCGGCCATCCAGGGCTCCAATCTCGGCGGCGGCAACCATGCCGCCGCCCTGATGGACGGCCAGGTGGTCGACTGGTGCAAGCAGATGATGGGCATGCCGGCTTCGGCCAGCGGCACGCTGGTCAGCGGCGGCTCGATGGCCAACATCATCGGGCTCACCGTGGCGCGCAACACCAAGGCCGGCATCGACGTGCGCGAGCATGGCGTTTCTGCAATCGAGAAGCCGTTGCGCTTCTATGGTTCGGACCAGATCCACTCCTGCCACCGCAAAGGCATGGAGGCGCTCGGCCTCGGCAACAGGGCGTTGCGCCGGATTGCCAGCGACGCCAGCCTGCGCATCGATATCGCGGCTTTGCGGGCGGCGATTGCTGAGGATCGCGCGGCCGGGTTCAAGCCGGCCTGCATCGTCGGCAATGCCGGCACGGTGAACACCGGCGCCATCGACGATCTGCAGGCGCTGGCCAAGCTGGCGCACGAGGAAGACATGTGGTTCCACGTCGACGGCTGCATCGGCGCGCTGATTGCGATTGCGCCTGAGAATGCACATCGCGTCGCCGGCATCGAATGGGCCGATTCCATCGCGCTTGATCCGCACAAATGGCTGCATGCACCGTTCGAGGCGGGCTGTGCGCTGGTCAGGGATGCCTCGGCGCATCGCAAGACTTTCGCGGTGACGCCGGAATATCTGGAATCGACGCCGCGCGGCCTCGCTTCCGGGCAATGGCTGCACGATTACGGACTGCAGACGTCACGCGGCTTCAAGGCGCTCAAAGTGTGGATGGCGCTGCGGGAACATGGCGTCGAGAAGTTCGGCCGCCTGATCGACCAGAATATTGCGCAAGGGCATTATCTCGCGAACCTGATCGAGGCCGAACCGGTGCTTGAGCTGACAGCGCCGACCAGCATCAACATCGTCTGCTTCCGCTATCGCGCGGAAGGGCTCGATGGCGAGCGCGCGAAGGCGCTCAACACCGAGATCATGCTGAGGTTGCAGGAAGAAGGCATCGCCGCCATTTCCGATACGACGGTGCAGGGCCGACATTGCCTCAGGGTGGCGATCAACAACCACCGGACCCGACGCGAGGATCTCGACCTTCTGGTTGCCGAAACGGTCCGCATTGGAAAAGACATCGATGCTGCTGCAGCACCGGATTGAAGAGACCGCGGCCAAGCCGTGTCATTCGGGCAGGCCGGCCAGCCGCAGCGCTTCAACATATCTGGCGAAATAGTCCGGCCTGATTTGCCCCACGCGGTGCTTGAGGTTGGAAAGCGTCAGTTCGGGGTCGAGCCGCAGCGAGCGCGCGATATGCTTGCTCGCGGCATCCAACCTGCCGGCCATGGCATTGCTAGCGGCCGCGACGCGTAGTCCGGTGAGATAGTATGGCTGCGCGCGGGAAGCAGCCTCGGCGAGCGGCCAGGCGGCGGCGTAGCGACCAGCCGCGAAATGGGCGAAGGCGGTGAAACACTGCATGAAGAAGGTCAGCGGATCGAGCGGGCTCAGCCTCCTTGCCCGCGACAGGTGCTCGATGGCGATGTCCGGATCGTCGTAGCAGGCCTTGAGGCAGCCACTGGCGCTCCAGGCGGCCGCGCAGTTAGGGTTCAGCACGAGCGCGCGGTCGACCAGTGCCGAGCCGGCCTCGTAGTCGCCGATGACATAGCCCAGCGCGAGGCCGCTGAAGGCCAGCGCCACAGCGTCGTCTTGGTCGGCAATGGCTACGTTGCCGGCCAGTCGGGAGACCTCAGCGCTCTCCTTCTGCGGGTCAGTCATCCAGCCATTCGCCATTCGCCAGAAATAGCACCAGGCCGCAGCGCCCTTCGCGGCGGCAAAATCGGGATCGAGCTCGATGGCCTTGTAGAACTGCGGGAGCGCGACCTCCTGCCCCTCCCTCGTCCAGCAGTAAAGGCTCGCCATGCCGCGCAAATAGTGGTCATAGGCGTCGAGACTTTCGGTGGGTTTGCGCTTGGCGCGCGCCATCTCTGCCTGTTCGAGCTTGGGCGAAATCGCGCCGATGACGCTGGAAGCGACGAGGTCTTGCAGTTCGAACACCTCCGAGACGCCGCCTTCGAAGCGGTCGGCCCAGAGACTCACACCCGCCGCCGCCTCGATGAGTTGGCCCGCCACGCGCAGCCGGCTGCCGGCCTTGCGGACGCTGCCCTCCAGCACGTAGCGCACACCGAGTTCCCTCGCCACGCGCGTGACGTCGACCGCCTGGCCCTTGTAGGCGAAGGCGGAGTTCCGCGCGATCACGAACAGCCAGCTCACATGCGATAGCGCCGTCGTGATCTCCTCGACCACGCCGTCGGTGAAATAGTCTTGCTCGGCGTCGCCGCTCATGTTCTGGAATGGCAGCACCGCGATCGACGGCTTTTCCGGCACCGAAACGGTAGGGCGCAGCGGCTCCACCTTCGCTTCCAGGCGGGAAAGTCCGATCTTAGGCGGGCCGCCATCGGCCATGGGTTCCTTCAAACGCCCCATGCTGGGCGCTTCGATGCGTTCGACCAGCGCCCGCGTCGCCTCTTCCGGCTCGACTCCGAGCTCACGCTTCAGTGCTTCCTTGCAGGCCAGAAACTGGCGGAAGGCATCGTTGGTCTTGCCGTGGCGGTGGAGGATGCGGATCAGGGCGCGGTGGGCCTGCTCGGCGCATGGGTCGAGAGTCACCAGCCGTTCGGCCAGTCTTTCACAGGCCTGTTCCTCGCGCGGACCGAGTTCCGGCAAAAGGCTTAGCCGCTCGACCAGGTCCAGCGCCTTGCGGGTATAGTTCGCCCGAAGCGGCGCAAGCCACTCGTCGATCTCGTGTGAGAATGACAGCCCGTCGAGCAGGTCGCCCCGGTAGAGGTCGGCCGCTGCGGCGAGGCTCGCACCGTCATCGGCCTGAATCTTCCGGTCGAAAATCCAGATGTCAGCTTCATCGGCGTTCGCCGCCAGCCAGATGGTGTCGGCATTGCCTTCGATGCGAATGGTCTCGTCGCCGGCGGACGGAAACAGCCGCCTGATGTCGACCAAGGCCTGGCGCAGGCTATTTCGCGCCTGCTGCTCGCCGCTGCCTGCCCACAGCATCGCCGCCACCCTCTCGCGGCGAAGGCCCTTGGGCCCAGCCAAAACGAGCGCAGCAAAGAGCAGCGACGTCTTGCGCGTCGCGAAATGCAGAGGTTCCCCGCCTCCAGAGACAACCTCGATGTCCCCAAGCAATCGGATATGCACCCCGACCCCCGTGAAACAGCCCCCGGCAGAATATCACGTCCCGCTGTCGACTTAACGACGATTTAGCGCTTCCATCCGCAGTTTTTTCTGCCGTTTCACGCCTGGATGAACATTGGCAAAGCGAGCCGATGGGACATTGCCCTCGTGAGTTCGAAACAGGGAGAATGACAGTGACCTACATCGGCCTCAGGACCTTCCAGCCGACTTCACGTTTTGCCGACTCGCTCGCCGCCCATGTCACGACCGTCATCGCCGGGCTTCGGCGCCGGTATCAGGACGCCATGCAACGCAGGGCTTTGGCCGGCCTGTCGATATCGGAACTGAAGGACTTCGGCTATCCAGCCGATGAAGCTCCCGCCGATGTCGCAGCTCGCGGCCGCATCGCCGGGCGCAGTTGCCTTGCAGGCTCTTCTCATCCCTCGCCGGCGGCAAGCCGGGCGCCAGGCAGATAGAGCAGGATCGGGCGGATTTCGTAGACTGCCGAAGGGTTCACGCGCCTCAGGTCACGCGCCGCCGCGATGGCTTCATCCTGGGTGGCGCAGTCGAGCACATACAGACCCAGCAATTGCTCCTTGGTCTCGGCGAATGGACCGTCGATGACGGTGCCTTCTCCGGGACCGCGCAGCGTGACGGCGTCGGCGGTCGCGCCCAGCCTTGCCGCCGGCCCAAGCTTGCCCTCACGGGTCAGCCTGGCATTGACCTCGAGCAGGTCGTGCATCAGCGCCGCATCCTGCTGCGGCGTCAGGGACTGGATGGTCTGTTCGACGTGATAGGCCAGGATGGCGTAAAACATGCGGCGATCTCCTCCTGTTCGAGCGGCCGCACTATTGCAAGGTTGGGTTGGCCGATCCAGCCCCGGTGCCCATCGAGACGGTAGTCTGCTGCCTTATGCCGCCAGTGGCAGGCTGAGTTCCGTCAGCAGGCCGCCGCCGGGATGGTTGGACAGATGGACCTCGCCGCCGGCGGCACGCGCAATGTTGCGGGCAATGGTCAGGCCGAGGCCAAGGCCGCCGGTCTGGCGATTGCGCGACTGCTCCAGCCGCACGAAGGAACCAAACACCTGGTCGAGCTGCGCCTGCGGGATGCCCGGTCCCTCGTCGCGGATGACCAGCGTGATCGTGCCGTCCGACTGGCGCAGGCTGAGATGAGCCTTCTTGCCGTAGGTCACGGCATTCTGGACGAGGTTGTTGACGCAGCGTTTGAGCGCCACCGGCCGCGCCATGCAGACCATGCCACGCGGCCTGGCGCCGTCATGGTCGAACGAGACGTCTTCGAAACCGTCGGCGATCGATTCCACCAGCGACCAGAAATCGATCCGCTCGCTCTTCTCCTCGGTGACTTCGAAGGTAGCGAAGTCGATGACGGAGCTGGCAATGCTCTCGATGTCGGCGAGGTCGTGGGCCAGCGCCTCGCGCGCCGTCGATTTGCGCAGGAGTTCGAGGCGCAGCCGCATGCGGGTCAGCGGCGTGCGCAGGTCGTGTGCGAGCGCAGCGGCAAGGTGTTCGCGGTCCTCGACATAGTCGCGCAGCCGGACCTGCATGGCGTTGACGGCTTTCGCCGCGGCGCGGATCTCGCGGCTGCCGGTCTCGGCGATCGGCGGGCTTTTCAGATCCGTACCGATCCGATTTACTGCCGTTTCCATCATCCGATAGGGCGCCGTCAGCCGGCGCAGTGACCAGATCGACATGATCACCACCAGGGCTGCGATCAGCGAATAGAGCGGCAGGCTGTCGAAGCTCAATATCGGCCCGACCGGCGTGTTGGGCTCGGTGAAATTCAGCCATTGGCCGTCGGCGAAGCGGACCGATGCCGTCAGCTTGTCACTCTGGGCGAAGCTCGCCGCCAGTCCCAGGAGGTCGCGCTCCACCGCACCGACATCCTTGGTGAGCACCACGCCGCCAGGCGTGTTGGCCGCCTGCGATGCAGGATCGCGCCGGACGCGTGCGTCGGTGATGCCGAATTTCGACAGCCGTCCGACCAGTATGTCCTCGAGCTCGGCCAGTTCGTCGTCGCCGGCGATCGACGAGGTGACCGCGGGCGT
Source organism: Mesorhizobium caraganae (assembly GCF_016836705.1). Taxonomy (GTDB): domain Bacteria; phylum Pseudomonadota; class Alphaproteobacteria; order Rhizobiales; family Rhizobiaceae; genus Mesorhizobium; species Mesorhizobium caraganae. Next base: position 84,346 of record NZ_JAFCGY010000001.1, read on the forward strand.
GTCCGAAACGGTCAATGCATAAGTGGCGTTGAACAGGCCGGACGCCGTCAGCTTGCGCTGATCGGGCGTGTCGTCATGCATCAACTGTACCAGCGAATACGCGCGGTCGTTGAGCCGGTAGAGATCGACCTCGTCATTGGCGACGGCGCGGTCGCGCGAGACGATATAGAGGGTGGCAACCTGGCTGATCAGCAGGCCGGCAATGACGATGAGCAAAACCCAGACCGGCAGGGTTTGCGGCAACAGGCGTCTCATTCGGAGGTGGTCTCGGGCAGGAACTGGTAGCCGCCGCTGCGCACCGTCAGAATCAGTTTCGGCGTCTTGGGATCGTCTTCCATCTTGCGCCTGAGACGGCTGACCAGAATGTCGATGCTGCGGTCGAAGGAATAGTCGCTGTCGCCGCCGGAAAGCTCGATGAGCTGGTCTCGGGTGAGCACGCGCTGTGCGCTCTTGACGAAGGTCTGCAGCAGGTTGAACTCCGCCATGGTCAGCTCGACCCTGACGTCGCCCGGCGCCATCAGCCTTCGGCGCGAACAGTCCATCGTCCAGCCGGCGAAATGGTAGATCTGCTTGGTGCTGGCGCGCTTCGGTTCGGCAGCGCCATTGCGCCTGAGCACAGCGCGGATACGGGCCAGAAGCTCGCGCGGATCGAAGGGTTTGGGCACATAATCGTCTGCGCCCATTTCGAGGCCGACGACGCGGTCGGTGGTCTCGGTGACCGCAGTCAGCATGATGATCGGTGTCGAATAGCTGGCGCGCAGGTCGCGGCAGAGCTCCAGCCCGCTCTTTCCCGGCAGCATCACATCGAGAACGATCAGGTCGACCTGCGTGCGGCGCAGTATGTCCTCCATCTCGATGCCGTCGGCGGCAACCGTGGTGCGCAGGCCGCGCTTCTGGAAGAATTCCTGAAGCAGGTCGCGAATGCCCTTGTCGTCGTCGACGATCAGTATGTGCGCATCGGATTTCACGGCGATCCTGTCATTGTTGGCGGGCCAGTCGGTGGCCGCCCTTGAGTCTGCTTTGGCGACGTCACCCACACGATAGAATTCTGGCCACATGTTGGCCAGCGGCGATGATCGCCTGCAGAGCCGATTTGCCAGAAACAATCCAGAAACAAAATTCTATAGTCCGGAAAAACTTCCGAAAAAAATCAAAGGCATAAAGGGTGCCGTGGCGGTCAGGTCATCGGCTGCGACGCTAGTCTCCGGAGTAACGGACATTACCAATGCACAGGTTCACGATCAGCTTGATGGGTGCGCTGTTCAGCATTTCGCTCGTCACGGCCGCGGTCGCAGCCTCCAGCGCAAAGGTGACGCCGATCACAAGGAGCGAGCGCTGCATCGATCTCAATCGCCAGGTAGACGAAGCCCTCGAAACCCATGCCGCGGCAACGCAGGTCACCGCGGCGAAAGCACTGCAAAGAAAGGGAAACCGGTTCTGCGCCAACAAGAAACAGGCACAGGGTATCCGGATGCTCGCGAACGCTTTGAAGCTGCTTGGAGTGACACCGATCGACCCGGTTCAGTGACACTCAAACCGACCCGCACAAAGAAGGAAATGAAGCCATGAAAAAGTCCATCCTCTCCGCCACCGGTCTCGCCGTCGCTCTCGCTTTCGCGATGCCGGCTCTGGGCAATGCCGCTGCCACCACGACCGCTGCTCCGGCTGCCTCGACGACCGCTCCGGCGACCACGACCGCCAAGCCCCCGGTGAAGAAGGTCGTCGCCAAGAAGCCCGTCAAGAAGCACAAGAAGGCCAAGAAGGTCGTCAAGAAGGACGCTCCGAAGGCCTGATCCAGACCAACCCAATAGGGTTGTCTGTAACAAGGCCGCTCCAGCACCCCCCGGCTGGAGCGGCCTTGTCGTATCTGACAAGCATGATTATCCCGTTGATGGGTGCCGGCCACCCAGGACTTTAACCCGTTTGCAATGCCGGTCCGATAGGACAGCCAGCATGAAGAAGCGGCTTTCATCCATTCTGCGCTCGACGGCCATTGGCGGCCTTGTCGCCTCGGCTGTGGTCAGGGTGCTGATCCAGTTTACCGCCAGCCCGGTGCCCGATCCGGTGAGCGGGCGCACCGAGCCGTCGCTGTTCGCGCCGGCCATCTCCAGCAACTGGCAATACATAACGCCATGGCAGAGCCTGCTGCTTACGCTGCTCACCGGCGGCGCGCTGGCCTGCTTTGCCGGCTGGCTTGCTGTCGCCTGGATGAAGCGCAAGGTAGATGCGGCCAGGTCCGCCTCAGCAGGGCCATTCCACGCTCGTCGCACCGTCGACCGCCAGGGCCGTTGAACCGTACCGGACAGTTCCTAAATTTGTGAATGGCAGCACTCCCGGGAAGCCGGTTTCGCGCGCCGATCAAAATGGACGACTGCTTTCCCCCATGACAAAGTGAGAGCGACCCTCGCGCAATGCCGGTTTCCGATGCCTGAGATTGTCTCCAAACCCCGCACCAAGACCAAGCCGCAGACCGAGCGGCCTAAGCTCTACAAGGTCATCCTCATCAATGACGATTTCACGCCGCGCGAATTCGTGGTGACGGTGTTGAAGGGCGAGTTTAAGCTCAGCGAAGACCAGGCGCGCCGGGTGATGATCACCGCCCACCAGCGAGGCGTCTGCGTCGTCGCCGTGTTCACCAGGGACGTGGCCGAGACCAAGGCGACCCGAGCCACCGATGCCGGCAAGGCCAAGGGCTATCCGCTGCTATTTACGACGGAGCCCGAAGAATAGGGCTCATGGGCGGTTGACGAAGCCATCCGTGACAGCCTCTTTCTCCCCGTATAGGGACGGGGAGAAGGAAGCTACCGTCCCTCTCTGTACCACATCGCGCCCATCGCCAGCAGCAGCAGGCCGAGGCCGAGGAAGCCGCCGAACAGGGGCACGCGCGAGACGGCTTTGAGCACGCTGTCGTCGGTGGTGCGCAGGCCGATCCAGTCGGCACCCGAGGCCGCGCCCGAGGCGCGGACCGGGACGATGGAGGGCAGGGCGACACTACCGGAGAGTTGGCCAAGGGTCGAGGACGCCGCCAGCCGGCGAACGCTGCCGCCTGTGGCTTCGGCCGGCGCCTTCAGCCGGTCTTCGGTGGAGATGACGTCGGAGAATTCCGGCGCGTTGACCGGGCCGACATGGGCAAGTGCGGTCAGGTCGCCATTGCCGATCTGGTAGAGGCCGATCTCCTTGGTCTCGATGCTGCCGAGGAACACGCCGGGCTCGGATTTTTCCAGCTTGACGATCAGCGCCTTGCCTGAGGGGGTTATCACCTGGGCCGGGCCGGGGTCGTCGCTCATCGTCTGGCGGCGGATTTCCAGCACCATGCCGCGGCCGTCGGCGGTCAGCCGCTCTTCCTCGAGCTCAGGCTCCTTCATCAGCCAGTGGGCGATGCGGCGGTAGAGCTGGACATGCGGGCCGCCGCCCTCGAAGCCGCGCGCCCATAGCCAGCCCTGATCGGACAGAAGCATGCCGACGCGGCCTTCGCCCTTGTGGTCGAGCAAAAGCAGGGGACGGTTGTCGGCGCCCTTCATCACCACTTCGCCTTCGGGATTCTGCACGCCGATGGTGCGGAACCAGCGGCTCCAGTGCGGCGGCTCGCTCGCCGAACCGTCGAGGCCGCGCGTCACCGGATGGCGCTGGCCGAGATCGGTGAGGCGCGGATAGAAGGCCTTGTCGATGACTTCGCCTGTCGGCATCGCCGGCAATGACGACATCAGCGGGGTGCGGGCAATCGAGGCGTCGCCGGCATATTCCGGCCCGGCGGCAATCAAAAGCGCACCGCCCTTTTCGACATATTCGGAGATGTAGTCGTAATAGAGGATAGGCAGCACATCGCGGTGCTGGTAGCGGTCGAAGATGATGAGATCGAAATCCTTGATCTTCTCGACGAACAATTCGCGCGTTGGGAAGGCGATCAGCGACAATTCGTTGATCGGCGTGCCGTCCTGCTTTTCCGGCGGCCGCAAAATGGTGAAGTGAACGAGATCGACCGAAGCGTCGGATTTCAACAGGTTGCGCCAGGTGCGCTCGCCGGCATGCGGCTCGCCGGAAACCAAAAGCACGCGCAGGTTTTCGCGAATGCCGTCGATCAGCGCGATGGCGCGGTTGTTGGCGTCGGTCAGTTCGCCCGGCTCGCGGTCGATGGAGAGTTCGACAATGTTGCGGCCGGCGCTGGGGATGGTCACCTGCAGCGGCATGGCCTGGCCAATGGTGGCCTCTTCGACCGCGACCTGCTCGCCATTGACCGAGACGCGGACATCGACCGGGCCGGTTTCGCCATCGCTGGCGATGACCCGGTAGGTCATGTCGAGCGGCTTGCCGACGAGACCGAAGCGCGGCGCGTTCTCGAAGCGGATGCGGCGGTCCTTTTCGTGCTCATTGCCGGTGATCAGCGCGTGCAGCGGCGCGTTGAAGTCGGGGGCGGCGGGCGGCGCGTCATGCACCTCGCCATCGGTGATCATGATGGCACCGCCTATGCGCGATGGCGGCACGTCGCGGAAAGCGCCTTCGAGGGCTGCGAAAAGCTTGGTCTCGGTGCGCTCTTCGGCGGCTTCGGACTTGCCGGCCTCGACGACGCGCACGTCGAACTGCTTGAAGCGGGCAAGGCGCTGCTGCAACCCTGCCAGCGCTTCGTCGGTCTGCTTGGTCCGGTCGCCGATGTCCTGGCTCTGGCTGCGGTCGACGATGACGGCAACGACGCTTTTCAACGCCTCGCGCTCCTCGTCGAGGAAGACCGGGTTGAGCAAGGCGGCGCCCAGCGCAATCAGCGCGGCGAAGCGGAAGATCGCGCCGCGCTGGCGAAACCACAGGCCGACAGCCGCGAGCAGCAGCAAAGGCACCAGCACCATGGCCAGCAGCGGCCAGGTCAGCAGCGGTTCGAAGGAGATCGACCAGTTCATGATCTTACTGCCCCAGCCGTTCGAGCAGGATGGGCACGTGCACCTGATCGGATTTGTAATTGCCGGTCAGCATGTACATCATGATGTTGACGCCGGCGCGCAGCGCATAGATGCGCTGCATCGGATCAGACGGCACGGTCGGCAAAAGCGGGTCGCCATTCTCGTCGACGGCCCAGGCGCCGGCAAAATCATTGGCGGTGATCAGGATCGGCGAGACGCCGTCGCCGACGCGCACCGGCCGGTTCTCGGCATTGCTGGCGTCGAGCGAGGCTTCCACCCAGAGCGGGCTGCCGGCGAAGCGGCCGGGAAATTCGGGCAGGATGAAGAAGGATTTGGTGAGCACATGGTCGGCAGGCACCGGCTCCAGCGGCGGCACGTTGAGATTGCCGAGGATGTCGCGCAATCGTTCCGTCGCCGGGCTCGCCGAATCCGCACCTATGCCGTTGGCAAACTGATCGCGGGTGTCGAACAGCACCGTGCCACCCTGCTGCATATATGCGTCGATGCGGGCGATCGCGGCCTCGCTCGGCATCGGCGCGGAAGGGTCGATCGGCCAATAGATCAGCGGATAGAAGGATAGCTCGTCTTTCGAAATGTCGACGCCCGCCGGCGCGCCCGGCTCAAGCGCGGTCTTCTCGATCAGGAAGCGGGTCAGGCCTTCGAGCCCGGCGCGGCTGATCGAATCGTCGCCTGGCACGCCAGTCAGCACATAGGCGATGCGGGTCTTGGCAATGTCCTCGATGGCCGCGGCGTCGCCCGGTTTGGCATCGTCGGCACGGGCGAGGTCGGCATGGCCAAACAACATGCCGAGGCCGAGCAGCAGCGCAGCCGTCGTTGCCGCAGCCGTGCGGGCGCGGCGCGGCCGGCGTGGCAACAGCCCGCCCATCCAGAACACCGCCAGCGTGTCGAGCAGCATCAGCACAAGTGCTGCGGTCACCAGCGGACCCTTGAGGTCGCGCGATTCATCGAAAGCATACTGGATATTGGTCACCGGCACCGTGAATTGCGGACGGACCAGCGGCGCGAAGACGGTGGCCGGATCGAGCAGATTATGGGCGAAGACGCCGGTTTCGGAGCCGTAGAGACCGGGCGGGTTCTCGAACGTCACAGGCAGCGGGCCGGCGACGGGCACCAGCGGCCGCGCGTCCGGCGTCGGCGGCACCAGCGCGCCGTCGGCCGCGATCATGCGATAAGGAGCCAGCGAGGTGGCGGCGGCTTCGGCGTTCGCGACTGCGGCGCCCTGGTTGCGCGACAGCTGAACGATACGCCGCAGCATTTCGACGAAGCTGCCGGAGATCGGCAGCGTCGACCATGTCGCTTCCGGGGTGACATGGAACAGGACGAGCGTGCCCTTGCCCTTTTTCAGCCCGGTCACCAGCGGCGTGCCGTCGGCAAGCGTTGCCCAGGTGCGCTCGACGATATCGGGCGTCGGCTCGGCCAGGACCTGCCGGCTCACCGTGACTTCGGCCGGCGGCGCGAGGTCGGCAAAGGGGCCGTTCTTCGGGAATTCGGTCACCGGCTGCGGCGTCGTCCATGACAGGGAGCCGCCGAGCGAGCGTTCGCCGGTGCGCAGCCTGACCGGCAGAAGATCGTCGTCATTGCCTGCGGCGGCCAGCCGCGACCCGGCGAAGCGCACCAACGTGCCGCCATTGTCGACCCAGTCGACCAGCCGCTGACGGACTTGTGGCGGAATGGTGCCGATATCGGCCATGACGATCATCGCCGGCTTCTGGTCGAGGAGTTGCGGGATGGCATCGGCAAGGTCGGCGCTCGACGGTTCGACCAGGTCGGCGAAGGGCTGCAGCGCGCGCCTGATGTAGTAGAGCGGCGACAGAAGTGGCTGCGCCTGGTCGGCCTCGGCCTGCGACAACAATCCGACGCGGCGGCGCTTCGAACTTTCGTCGAGCACGCGCACCGCACCTGCCTGGCGCTCGCCATCAAGGGCGATCGAGGCGAAGTCGTTGCGCAGTTCGAACGGCACCGCCATCGTGCCGGTGGCGGTAGTTTCGCCGGGCGCGAAAGTCAGCGCCGCATCGGCGATGCGGCGGCCCTTGTCATCGAAGGCGCCGGCGGTGACCTGCGCCGGCGCTGGATCGCCGGGTGCGCGAATGGCGGTCAGTGCAAAGCCGTCGACCTGGTTCTCGGCGCCGGTGAGGCCGGTCAGCGCCAGCCGGTCGGAACTGGCCCAGACAACACGGGCGGCATTTTTCGACAGCAGCGTGTTGAAGGCGGCCTCGTCGCCTTTTGCGGCAAGGCCGTCGGCGAGAACGGCAACGCTGGCGCCGGGCAAGGTCTCCAGCACGCCGGCAACACGGGCATAGACGGCAGGACGGTCAGTCGGGATCGGCCGCGGTTTTGCCGCGCGCAGCCGGTCGAGAGCGGTTGCGGCGTCGAAGGGGCCGATCTCGGCATTCGGCTTTTCGGCGGTGAAGGCGATGACGACCGGCACGCCATTCGAGCCGGCATCGGCGATCAGCCGCTGCGCGGTGGCGACGCGTTTGCCCCAGTCGGCGGCACTTGCCCAGTCATTGTCGATGACCAGCGCCAGGGCTGCCCCCTCTGCCGGCAGTTTTTCGCGCGGGTTGAAGACGGGTTCGGCCAATGCCGCAACGATCAGGGCCGCCATCAGCAGCCGAAGCAGCGTCAGCCACCACGGGCTCTGCTGCGGCGTCTCCTCGCGCTTCAGCACGCGGGCGAGGATCTTCAGCGGCGGGAACACCTCGGTCTGCGGCTTGGGCGGCGTCAGCCTGAGCAGCCACCAGATCACCGGCAGCGCCAGCAAGCCCCACAAGACCATGGGAGCACCAAAGGAGAGCGGCAGCCAGCTCATGCGCTGGCCCTTCCGGCGAACGCGCCATCGGCGGTCATCGCCATATGGATGCGCACCAGTGCCTCGGAGGCGAGGCGATCGGTGTGGTTGACCGTATAGCTCCAGCCGAGGCGCTTGCACCAGCCGGCCAGCTCCTGGCGGCGGGCGGTGTAGAGCAGGCGATATTCATCGCCGAGCATTTCCGCGCGACCAGCGGTCAGCTTGTCGCCGGTCTCGGGATCGGTGAATTCAGTGCGGCCGGCATAGGGAAAGGTCTCCTCGGCCGGATCGGCGACCTCGATCAGATGCGCACGCACGCCATGGCGGGCCAGCACGTCGAGCCAGGCCATGGTCTCCTCGACCGGATCGAGGAAATCGCTGACGATGACGATGTCGCAGAAGCGGCGGATGCTGGACAGGTCAGGCTTTGCCGGCGGATCGGCGGCGTGCATCAACTGCGCTGCGATGCGCTCGGCGCCGTTGCGGGCGGTGAACGGATCGGTCAGACCGGGCCAGGCGATGCGCTCGCCGCTGCGCGACAACAGTTCGGCCATGGCCAGCGCCAGCACCAGCGCGCGCGATTCCTTCGACACGCTGGCGCCGGTCGATTTGTAGAGCATGGAAGGCGAAGGGTCGGCCCACAGCCATACTGTATGGGCGGCCTCCCATTCGCGGTCGCGCACATAGGTATGATCGTCGCGGGCCGAACGGCGCCAGTCGATGCGCGAGGAATCGCCTTCGACATAGGGGCGGAACTGCCAGAAATTCTCGCCGATGCCGCGCTTGCGGCGGCCATGCCAGCCGGCAATCACAGTGTTGACGATCCGGCGCGCTTCTACCAGCAGGTCCGGCACCAGCGAAGCCCGCAACCGGCCCCTGGCGAGCGCGTCGCGCGTCGCTGCCGATGTCTGGACTTCGCCGATACGAGCCATCAGATGCCTTTGGCCAGTTTCGCCACCACGTCACGCACGGTCGTGCCCTCGGCGCGGGCGGCAAAGGTCAGCGCCATGCGATGCTGCAGCACCGGCTCGGCCAGCGCGCGGATGTCGTCGACCGAAGGCGCCAGCCGTCCGTCATAAAGCGCTCGGGCGCGGGCGCAGAGCGTCAGCGCCTGACTGGCGCGCGGGCCCGGACCCCAGGCGACGTGCTTGTCGGTCTCGGTATTGCCCTGGCCGGGGCGCGCCGAGCGCACCAGCTTGAGGATGGCGTCGACGACGCTTTCCGGCACCGGCATGCGGCGGATCAGCGTCTGGATCTCCTTCAGCCGCACCGGCTGCAGGACGTTCTGCGCCTTTGCATCCTCGATGCCGGTGGTTTCCAAGAGGATGCGACGCTCCGCCTCGATCTCGGGATAGAGGATGTCGACCTGCATCAGGAAGCGATCGAGCTGCGCTTCGGGCAGCGGATAGGTGCCTTCCTGCTCCAGCGGGTTCTGCGTCGCCAGCACATGGAAGGGTGCGGGCAGGTCGTGGCGAACGCCGGCGATGGTGACGTGATATTCCTGCATGGCCTGCAGCAGCGCCGACTGGGTGCGCGGTGAGGCGCGGTTGATTTCGTCGGCCATCAGCAATTGCGCGAAGATCGGGCCGGAGATGAAGCGGAAGGAGCGCTTGCCAGCCTCGTCCTGCTCCATCACTTCGGAGCCGAGAATGTCGGACGGCATCAGGTCGGGAGTAAACTGGATGCGGCGCGAATCGAGGCCGAGCACGACGCCGAGCGTCTCGACCAGCTTGGTCTTGGCAAGGCCTGGAACGCCGACCAGCAGCGCATGGCCACCGGCGAGCAGCGCCACCAGCGTGCGTTCGACCACCGCTTCCTGGCCGAAGATGACGCGGCCGACACCGTCGCGAACCCTGGAAATATCGGCCAGCGCCGTCTCGGCCTGGGCGACCATGTCCTTTTCGCTAATAGGGTTTTCCTTGACCATCACGCTCATGCCGCATCGATCCTTGTGCTGGAAGTACCGGCTTGCACTTGTAGCAGTGCCGTAGAATGCCGCGATTCGGCCTCGCCTGGCGCCTACGAATGAATTTAAATCACAGACTTAGGCTGACAAGCGGAACAACAGTGACTATTTCGTGACCATGACGGAACGCTCCGAACATCGCGAACGAAGCCTTACCGGTGCCACAGAGGCGCGCGGCCTCGAGGCGCTGATCTCGCGCGCCACCCGCGCCGGCAAGGGCGCGGCGCCGGTAGAGCGCTGGAATCCCGCCTTTTGCGGCGATCTCGACATGGAGATCAAACAGGACGGCACCTGGTTTTATCTCGGCACGCCGATCGGCCGCATGCCGCTGGTGCAGCTGTTTTCCACCGTGCTGCGCAAGGACGAGGACGGCAAGACCTATCTGGTGACGCCGGTGGAACGGGTCGGCATCCGCGTCGTCGATGCGCCGTTCATTGCCGTCGAAATGAACGTTTCCGGCGCCGGCGCCGGGCAGATCGTCACCTTTCGCACCAATGTCGGCGATGTCGTCGAGGCCGGACCCGGCCATCCGCTGCGCTTCGTCGACGAGGACGAGACCGGCGGTCTGAAACCCTATGTGCTGGTGCGTGGGCGGCTGGAAGCGCTGGTGACGCGGCCGGTAATGTACGAACTGGTCGAGCATGGCGAGGAGATCGACATCGGCGGCAAGACAATGTTTGCCGTGCGCTCGAAGGGCGAGATCTATCCGATCATGCCGACGGAAAAACTGAAACGGCTGAGCATGTGATGGACCAGGTGACGCCGGTAGCGTTTTCCACAGCGGATTTTCGGGCGCGTGTCGCGGCGCAAGCTGGGGCCCATGCCGGCGACGACTATGGCGACCATCGCTTCAACCCCGGCCACCCCCGGTTGAAGCAGCTGAAGGCGCCGCGCGATGCCGCTGTGCTGATCCCGGTCGTCGACCACGGACGCGATGCGACCGTGCTCTTGACCAAGCGGGCGGAAAAGCTGCGCAGCCATTCCGGGCAGGTGGCTTTTCCCGGCGGCACCATCGATCCGACCGATCCGACCCCGGAAGCGGCGGCCTTGCGCGAAACCTTCGAGGAGATCGGGCTTGGCCAGGACCGCATCGAGATCATCGGCCGCATGCCCGATTATGTCGCCGGCAGCGGCTATCGCATCGCCCCTGTGCTGGCGATCGTGAAGCCCGGTTTTACTCTGTCGCTCAACGCCGACGAGGTCGATGCCGCCTTTGAAGTGCCGCTCTCCTTCCTGATGGATCCGGCCAACCACACCAGGGACAGCCGCATGTGGAACGAGCTCGAATGGTTCTTCTACGAAATGCCCTATGGCGGCCAGCGCATCTGGGGCGTCACCGCTGGCATCATCCGCACGCTCTATGAAAGGCTCTATGCTTGAGTGATCCGATATCGTTGGCGGGCAAGGCTGACTGGCTCGGTGAAAAACATCTGCAGCGGCTGCTTGCCGTGCTGGCGCAAGGCGGTGAAGAAGCCCGTATCGCCGGCGGCGCGGTGCGTAATGCGCTGATCGGTCAGCTGGTGGCAGACATCGATATCGCCACGACCTGCCTACCTGAGGAAACCATCCGCCGCGCCGAAGCGGCGGGCTTCAAGGCGGTGCCGACCGGCATCGAACACGGCACGATCACGGTGATCGCCGGTGGCACGCCCTATGAAATCACCACGCTGCGCGCAGACATCGAGACCGACGGCCGCCGCGCCAAAGTGACGTTCGGCCGCGACTGGAAGGCCGACGCCGAACGGCGCGATTTCACCATCAACGCACTGTATGCCGAGGCCGACGGCACGGTCATCGACCTGGTCGGCGGTGTCGGCGATATCGAGGCGCGCAGGCTGCGCTTCATTGGCGATGCCGAGCAGCGCATCCGCGAAGATTATCTGCGCATCTTGCGCTTCTTCCGCTTCTTCGCCTGGTATGGCGATGGCCGGCCCGATGCCGAGGGACTGAAAGCCTGCGCCCGGCTCAAGGACGGGCTCGAAAAACTCTCGGCGGAGCGCATCTGGTCCGAGCTGAAGAAGCTTCTGTCGGCCCCGGATCCGTCGCGCGCGCTGTTATGGATGCGCCAGGCCGGCGTGCTGACCGGCGCCCTGCCGGAGAGTGAGAAATGGGGCATCGATGCCATTCACGGGCTGACAAAGACCGAGAAAGATCTGGGTTGGGCGCCGGATCCGCTGCTCAGGCTGGAGGCCATTGTGCCGCCCGATGCGGCGCGGATGACGGTATTGGCCGAGCGGCTGAAACTGTCTACCAATGAGGCGGAGCGCCTGCGACACTGGGCGCTGACGGGTGCCATCGAACCGAAGACGAGTGAAGCGGAGCTGGCAAAGCTGCTTTATGCAAGCCATCGCCAGGGCTTTGTCGATCGCTTTCGGCTGTCGCTCGCCTCGGCGCGGGCGCGCGCCGTCGAGGACAATGACGCGCTTGTCCAGGCCGGCGGTTTTTCGCGCCTGCTGGCCTTTGCGCTGAAATGGGAAAAGCCGGTATTTCCGGTCAAGGGTGCCGATCTGACCGCGCTTGGCGCGTCGCCGGGCCCGAAACTCGGCGCAATCCTGAAAAACCTTGAAAGAGAATGGATCGAGGCCGGTTTCGCGCCCGATCGCAGCGCGCTGCTCGAGCGCGCCGCAGAGGCCTTGAAACCTAGCGCTTAGCGTCGCTGCAGCGCCGCGCTGCTCACCTGATCGCCAAGGGAGCCAGCGCGCGTGAAAGGCTTGCCTCGCCCTTGCCATAGACGGAGGCGCTATAGTTGACCAGCGTGTCGGTACGGGCCGTGTTGAGCAGTTGGTTGGTGATCTGGGTCGGCGTTGCGCTGGTGAACTTGCTGCCCACGATCGCGGCGTAGCCGGAAATGATCGGCGCAGCGAAAGAGGTGCCGTAAAGGCCCGTCTTGTTCCCGGCGACACCCACGACGAGGAAATGGCTCTGCACAACCGGGTTGGAGCCGGCAGTGTTGGAATACCAGGCCATTTTGGTCTTGTTGGACGTCGTGCCATTCCCGTCGAGCGCGCCGACGAAGATCGCTGACGCCTTTCCGACCAGAGCGAGGTCGAGATAGTCCTGCTGGCCGCCGACGACACCGCCGACCGCAACCGCGTCGTTGCCCGCTGCCTTCGAAACGACGGCTGTTCCCTTGGTGGCGTAGGAGATGATGGAGGCTTCCTCGGCGCTCCATCCGATCTGGTTCGGGCTGTAGCCCGCCTTGGCGTACATGCCATAGCTCAAATTGAGCACGTTCAGGCCAGGCACCAGCGTGACCGCCGAACTGGTGGAGAAGTCCTTCGATCTGATGGTCGCCAGGGGAGCAATCATGCCGGCTTCCTGGCGCGTCCATTCGCCGTGCCGCTGGTTCTGCACCCCGACGCCAAAATTGCCACTGAACCGCGATGTGCTGGAGAAGTCGTCGACGATGGTAATCGTGGCACCCTTTCCCTTGTAGCCTGCAGCCCACGCGGCGCCGACATCGGAACTCATCCAGCCTTGCACGGCCTGCGTTGTGGCGGTCGGCAGCGTTGCGCTCAAACATATGGAAGCGTTCGATTGACCGCCGACGCAGAGCGCCCCCAGCGGATCCGGACCAAGATCCTGCGCCGCTGCCATCGATGCCGGCAGGAGGGCGAGAGCTGTGGCGAGAGCGAACTTCCAACGATTACCTGACATGTTCTTACCCCGGATCAAACAAAAGCTAGGACGGACGATCGCGAATTTCTGCCGGCGGCTCGACATCTCATGAGCCTCCTGGCGATCAGAAAGTAACACGGTAATTCAGCCAGAGGTGCTGGCTCTCCGGTTTAGCGTTAACCAGATATTTCAAGGTTTCCTCAGGCGCCATCTCGCTGGCCGCGAGGCGGCAATTGACGCTGTAGGTACCCAGATCGCCATAGTCGGCCTGGCAGGACTTTTCGGTGAGGCTTCCGCCGATGGTCGTGGTGAGCGAGAACGAAAGAATGCTGTTCGGAGTAGGATGGAATTGAGTTAGGAAGCCAAGCTTGAAGCTGGGCTCGATCCGATACTTCTCTGCCTGTTCCCCGGTCCCGAACCCCCAAAGGATGCCGGTATCGTCCGTGATCTGGGTGATCAGGTCCACATGCATGTCGACCCAGTTCGGGCGGTACCATCGGTTGAACGATACCCAGCTCCCATTCTGTAGCTCGTATCCGCCGTCGCCCAGACCTCTCGCGCGGTCGCTAAGCGGCGAGCCCTGATGTATGTCGACCAGCGACGTCGTAATTTCCTGGGCAATCGCCGGAGATGCCCCAAGGAGCGCGGACACTAGGAGCGCCGTCGTGCGGAAACTGCCTCGAATGCCGGACTTTTCGCGCATGCGCGAAACACCTCGCCCCACCGATTCCGGACCAGTGCCTGGTGGCGACGGGCTTCTCGATCCGCCCACTGTAGCCGGATTATCCGCACGACAGTCGCACGGGTTGGGTTACCGCAGGGTTTATTTCAGCTGAAGCGAATATGTTTTTTTGACCGAGAACGGTCGCGCTGAAATTCACGGGCCGCAATGTTCCAAAGCCATTCGGCGTCGGTGTGGCCGCATTTGTCAAAAATCGCCCGCCAAGGTGTCAAGAACGCCAATGACGGGCGCTACCGGTCCAACGCTTTTCTGCTACGCCGCCTACGCTGCGTCGCGAACCTTTTCGATGCGCGAGCGGATCGCCTCGATCATCGTCTCGCGGATGACCGTTTCGCCATGCGTCTCGCGCAGGTGGTCGACGGCACGGCGCATCACCTCGGCTTCCTCGTCGGCACGGGTGTGCCACTCACAGCCGGGAACCAGCGAGCCGCAATGGAATTCCTTCATTGGGTTTTCTCCTTTCCTCCTGGGAGCCTGCGCCTCTCACGGGCACGAAGCTCCGCCACCTTTGTTCCGCGCCCTGTCGTAGCAGTCGGTTTTGAGGGCACGTATGGGGGAACAAGCATAACACGGTTCGGCGGTTTTGGTTGCCGCTAAAGCGCGTCGCGTCGAAGCGGATTCACGCGACGCGCTTTAGGCCTTTGATTTTATGCATGTCATTTTCCCAGAACCGAGGTCACTTTTGGCTGACATGCATAGGCGAAAAGGCGGAGCAGCGCTGCTCCGCCTCTCTACGCTACCCCAGAGCAAGACCAGCTTGGTCTTGTCCCGACAGGGCCGTCACTTCACGATCTTGACGGACTCGGCGACTTTGTTCTTGCCGCTCATGTCCCAGGAAACGCGGACCTTTTCGCCGGCCTTCAGGCCAGGATCCTTGAAGGTCTTGGGCAGCGTAAAGGTCGATCCATCGTCCAGAACAAGGCTCATGGCCGTTCCATCATAGGTTTTGACCGTGCCCGTGGTGTGCTTGACCGCGGCAAAGGCAACCGAGCCTGAAGCGAGAAGGGCAGCGGCGGCTGCCGTTACAATGAGCTTTCGCATGGTAAGTACTCCTGGAAAATGCGGACATCCGTTTCTTGAGAATGCTCCGCCTTGTTCAGGGCCGTCCGGTAGCGTCGTGTCGCGGTTCGGGACTGAACCGCCGGCGCTTCCCGGCCCGGAAACGACAAATAGTCGTTTTATTTCAATTGCCTATTAGACGAAAAAGATAATTCGTGCGCCACATTGAATGCCAAAATTCGGCGAATGGGACGCTTTTGCGGCTCACGCTTCGCTCACCGATTTGTTACGGCCACCTGACCTCCGGCGGCAGGCTGGACAGGATCGAGGCGACATTGCCGCCGGTCTTCAGGCCGAAGATGGTGCCGCGATCGTGAAGAAGGTTGAATTCGACGTAACGGCCGCGGCGGATGAGCTGTTCGTCGCGGTCGTCATCGGTCCAGTTTTCGTTGAAATGGGCTCGAACCAGGTGGCCGTAGACGACGAGAAAAGAACGCCCGACATCCTGGACGAAATTCAAATCGGCATTCCAGCCGCCTTTGTCCTCGCCCGAATGCAGCCAGTCGAAAAAGATGCCGCCGACGCCGCGCGGTTCGTTGCGGTGCGGCAGATAGAAATACTCGTCGCACCAGGCCTTGAATTTGGGGTGGTCGGCGACGGCGGCATTCTTCTCGCAGGCGAACTGCATGGCGCGGTGGAAGGCGATCGTGTCGGGGTGATCCTCGGTGCGGTTGCGGTCGAGCACCGGGGTCAGGTCGGCGCCGCCGCCGAACCAGTGGCGCGACGTCACGACCATGCGGGTGTTCATGTGCACGGCCGGCACGTTGGGGCTCCAGGGATGCGCGATCAGCGAAATGCCAGATGCCCAGAAGCTCGGGTCTTCCTCCGCGCCGGGCATCTGTTTCCTGAATTCGGGTGAGAACTCGCCATAGACGGTGGAGGTATGGACGCCGACCTTTTCGAAGACGCGGCCATGCATCATCGACATGGTGCCGCCGCCGCCCTTGCCCTGGTCGCGCTCCCACGGCGTCTTTTCGAAGCGGCCGGGAGACCAGGCGGCCAGCGGCCCCTGCAGTTCCTGCTCGATCTGCTCGAAGGTGGTGCAGATGCGCTCGCGCAGCGTCTCGAACCAGAGCCTGGCCTTCATCTTCTTCTGTTCGATGTCGGCCGGCAGGCCTGCCGGTATTTCAGGTCGTTCCAAAATCAGGTCTCCGGTCGCAGCCGACAAATGACTCGTCTTTTTAGGGCGCGATCCCTAATCTCTTAAGGGCAAGGGTCAAGTGTCATCTGATCAAGGCCCCAGGAGTTCTTTCATGCGCACCCCGGCAAGACCGCCGCTGGATGGCTTGAAGAAGCGGCTCGACCGTTCGCGCGCCGAGCGCGAGCGCATGCCGCGCGACGGTTTTCTGCGTGAAACCTTCGTCCTGCCGCGTTCGGATGCGCGGCTCAAAGCCAAGGAATGGTTCGAACGCTTTCCCAAGCAGGCCTACTGGACCGAGATCGAAAGCTGGTTCGAGCGGCCGGGAGATGTGATCGAATTCACGATACGGCGGCTGCCAGCGGCGGATTAGGGTTCGGCCACCAGCAGTCGCCTTGCGCCCGGTCCTTGCGCACTCAACCGGTCTTCCCTGTTCCTTAGCGGGCATTTGTCGATCGACATGCAGCCGCAGCCGATGCAGTCGGTCAGGCCATCGCGCAGCTTCTTCAACTGGCTGATCTTGCGGTCGAGCTCGTCGCGCCAGCCGGTCGACAAGAGGTTCCAGTCCTCACGCGTCGGCGTGCGGCCTTCGGGCAGGGATTGAAGCGCCGCCGCGATCTCGGCCAGCGAGATGCCGACCTCCTGCGCGACCCGGATGATCGCCACCCGCCGCAGCACGTCGCGGCCATAGCGCCGCTGGTTGCCTGACGTGCGGTGGCTGCGGATCAGCCCGCGCGCCTCGTAGAAATGCAGCGCCGACACCGCGACGCCGCTGCGCATGGCCACCTGGCCAACCGTCAATTCCTTTGCCGGAGCCATTTCGACTTTTCCGCTTGACCTCAACTTAAGTTGAGCTTGTAGCCAAGAAATGTCTATAGGGCAATTGAGGAGAAGGCGATGTGCGCCTGGGTGAGAATGACGCAAGAAATAAAGGCCGTTCGCGACGGAGACGAGGAATTAGCCGAGCTGCCGGATGGCTTCGCCGGCAACCATGGCGACCGACAGCGCGACGTTGATGCTGCGCGTTCCCGGCTGCATCGGGATCGTCAGCCGCGCATCCGCCGCCTGATGGACAGGATCTGGTACCCCAGCCGATTCTCGGCCGAACAGCAGGATGTCGCCGGCGGCGAAGTTGAAGCCCGTGTAGGCGGTCGCGGCTTTGGTGGTGAGCAGCACCAGCCGGCGCTCGCTCTCTTGGCGCCAGTCCTCGAAGGCGTTCCAGTCGACATGCCGGGTCAGAGCGGCCATTTCGAGATAGTCCATGCCGGCTCGCTTGAGCGCTTTGTCGGAGAGCGGGAAGCCTGCCGGCTCGATAATGTCAACGCCAAGACCGAGGCAGGCGGCGAAGCGCAGGATTGTCCCGGTGTTGCCGGCAATGTCAGGCTGGTAGAGGGCGATGCGGAGACGGTGGTTCATTTCCGCGTCTTTCTAATAAGTGGCAGATCGGCCACAGCGGACTCCTGGTTTTGGAAATTGCTGGACCTGCGGGTGGCCATTTTCTGCGAAGTCGATTATACCGCAAGCATTGTCAACCCGAACCGATGGAGGGGTATTTCATGATGGCCATGCACATCCAGCGCCCCTCCCGTGGGCTTACCTGCCTGCCGGCGGTTTCGGTACGACGATTTACCTGACTTCCTAGATCTGATCGCACCGATTCCCGCCGAACCCAGTTTTCGGCTTTCGAAGGAATCCTGCGATGTTTTTCAACCTGTTGAAGGGGCCAAGCGCCCCAGTTGAGTGTGTCCTGACCGAGGTGTCCCCTCGTGTCCCGACCGATGCAATCCGTGCCTCCGGCCGAATGCCGGCGCACGACATTGCTTCGCCTTTTTATCTCTATTTGCACACGGAGGACGGACCGATGTTCGATCCCTATAAAATACCTGGTTCAAGAAGCCTGCACGAGCGCAAGACGGCAACCTGGGCGTTGCTGATCGGCGAGACCTACTCGTCGGCGGTTCACGCCGAGACGCGCCGGCGCCCGCATCGCGGCATGCTGCCGGACGTCGATTTCTCGCGCGCGGTTCCTGACCACAGCCGGCCGTCGCTGGTGCGCCGGATCATCCGGCTGATCCGGCCGGGCGCGAAAAACCGGGCTGGCGGCGGCGTGCCGTCAGGTCAGTCGAACGTGCCTGTCGGCGAAAAGCCCGCAAGTCCCTATATTGCGCGAAGCAGGACCGATGGCCCGGGTGATTCCGGGCCGTCGGTCCCTGACGCCGTACGCTCCGGGGACTTTTCCCGTGCCGCGTGAGCGGACAACAGTTTTGTGAGCATCACCATGTTTAGCTGGTTTGAAAAAAGGCTCGATCCGTTCCCCGCAGCGGAACCGGTCGAGCCGCCGAAGACGCTGGTTGCCTTCTGCGTGCATTATACGCGCGGCGCCTGGCCCTACATCATCGTCGATGCGGTGCTGGTGACGGCGATCGCGGTGGCCGAAGTGTGGATGTTCGGCTTCATGGGCCGCATCGTCGACTGGCTGTCCGGGCAGAATCGCGAAACCTTCCTGCAGACCGAGAGCTGGAAGCTCGCCGGCATGGCCTTCGTCGTGCTGTTCGCGCTGCCGGGCACGGTGTGGCTGCATTCGCTGCTCAACCAGCAGACGCTGATGGGCAACTACCCCATGCGCATCCGCTGGCAGGTGCATCGCTATCTCTTGAAGCAGTCGATGAGCTTCTACCAGGACGAGTTCGCAGGCCGCATTGCCACCAAGCTGATGCAGACGGCGCTCGCCGTGCGCGAATGCGTCATCAAGGTGATCGACGTCCTCAACTACGTCATCGTCTATTTCCTCGGCATGCTCTTCATCGTCGGTTCGGCTGACTTGCGGCTGGCAGCACCGCTTGGCGTCTGGCTGCTCGGCTATATCGGGCTGTTGCGCTACTTCATTCCGAAGCTTGGCAAGGTCGGCGAGGCGCAGGCCAATGCGCGCTCGACCATGACCGGCCGCGTCGTCGACAGCTACACCAACATCCAGACGGTCAAGCTGTTTTCCCATGCGCGCCGCGAAGCTACGTTCGCCAAAGAGGGGATGGCCGGCTTCCTCGACACGGTCTACCGGTCGATGCGGCTGGTGACGGTGCTGTACGGGCTGCTCTACATCCTGAATGCACTGCTCTTGTTTTCGGTTACGGCGCTGGCGCTGTGGCTGTGGCTTGGCCAGGCGGTGACGATCGGCGCTGTCGCCGTGGTCATCGGCCTTGTGCTCAGGATGTGGGGCATGTCGCAGTGGATCATGTGGGAAATGTCCGGCCTGTTCGAGAACATCGGCACGGTGCAGGACGGCATCGCCTCGATCTCGCTGCCGCGCCTGGTCGAGGACCGGCCGGGGGCGAAGGACATTGCCGTCACCAAGGGTGAGATTCAGTTCGACGATATCCGCTTCCACTACGGCAAGCAGAAGGGCGTCATCGAGAGCCTGTCGCTGACGGTGAAGCCCGGCGAGAAGGTCGGCATTGTCGGCCGCTCGGGTGCGGGCAAGTCGACGCTGGTCAATCTCCTGCTGCGCTTCTACGATTTGGAGAGCGGCCGGATCCTGATCGACGGCCAGGAGATCGCGTCGGTGACGCAGGATTCGCTGCGCGCACAGATCGGCATGGTAACGCAGGACACTTCGCTGCTGCACCGTTCGGTGCGCGACAACATCCTCTACGGCCGGCCCGACGCCACGGAAGAGATGCTTGTCGAGGCAGCCGGGCGGGCCGAGGCACTGGAGTTCATCGCCGGGCTTTCGGACCACAGTGGACGCAAAGGGCTCGACGCTCATGTCGGCGACCGCGGCGTCAAATTGTCCGGCGGCCAGCGGCAACGCATCGCCATAGCTCGCGTTATGTTGAAGGACGCACCGATACTTATCCTTGACGAAGCGACCTCGGCGCTGGATTCCGAAGCCGAGGCCGCCATCCAGGAGAACCTCTACAAGCTCATGCAAGGCAAGACCGTCATCGCCATTGCGCACCGGCTGTCGACCATTGCGGCGATGGACAGGCTCGTCGTCCTCGACAAGGGCCGTGTCATCGAGGAGGGGTCGCACGAGGAACTCGTCGCCAGCGGCGGGCTCTACGCGCAGCTCTGGCAGCGTCAGTCGGGCGGGTTCCTGCTCGACGACGGCCCGGTCGACGCCGCCAATGACGCTGTGGCCAAGGGAGAAGCCGCAGAGTGATGACATCAGCATGATGACAGCCGTCTATCGCTGGTTCGAGAACTGGGTCTATCCGTTCAGGGAGCCTGCGAATCTTCGGCCACCATCAAGCGTCGGCGGCTTCCTCTGGTACTATGTCGGCCAGGCGAAGTTCGCCTTCTTCGCCATGCTGGTCATCGGCGGCATAGCGCCGCTGATCGAGGCCGGGCTGTTCTACTTCGTCGGGCGGCTGGTCGATATTCTCGACCAGCTTCCCGGTGAACGCAGCTGGCATGCGCTGTGGACCGCTGCCGGGCCCGAGCTTGTCTTCATGGTCGCGGTGGTGCTGGTTATCCGCACCGTCGTGGTCGGCTTGTCGGCGCTGGTCGACGAGCAGACGATTACGCCGGGCTTCTACAATCTGGTGCGCTGGCAGGCGCACCGGCATGTATCGCGCCAGTCCTACACTTTCTTCCAGAACGATTTTGCCGGCCGCATCGCGACAAAAGTCTGGCAGGCGGGGCAGGCGACCGGCGACCTGATGGAGAGCTTCATCGAGGTCATCTGGTTCATGCTCATCTATACGGTGACGACGCTGGCGCTGGTCGCCGGGCTGGATCTGCGTCTGGCCGTGCTGGTGGTGGTCTGGATTCTCGCTTTCGCCTGGCTGGCCAAGCTCTATCTGCCCTCGATCCGCAGGCATGCCGAGGCCACGGCCGAAGCTGGCTCGATGATCAATGGGCGCATCATCGATTCCTATTCCAACGTGCAGACGCTGAAGCTGTTCTCGGCTGATGGCGACGACCGCTACATCAAGAACGGCTTCGACATCTATCTTGACGCGCTACGGCCTTTCACCCGCCGGCTGACCGGCGTGCGCATGGCGCTGACGACGCTGTCGGGCATCATGATCTCAGCGATTGGCTGCTTTGCGGTCTATCTCTGGGTCGAAGGGTCGATCACCGTCGGCGCCGTCGCTTTCACGCTGTCCCTGGTCTTGCGGCTCAACATGCTGCTCGGGCGGGTGATGATGCAGCTCAACGGCATTTTGCGAAACCTCGGCGTGCTGGAGAACTCCAAGGCGCTGATCTCGCAGCCGCTCGGCCTCATCGATGCGCCCGACGCCAAGGAGCTTGTCGTGGCCGGCGGCCGCATCGACGTGAAAAATGTCGAGTTTCATTACGGCAAAGGGTTCGGTGTGCTCAACGGCATCGACCTTGTCGTGCGGCCGGGCGAAAAGGTCGGGCTGGTCGGACCGTCCGGTGCCGGCAAGACGACACTCGCCAACCTCGTCCTGCGCCTCTACGACCTCGAGAGCGGACAGATCACCATCGACGGGCAGGATGTTTCAGAGGTGACACAGAATTCGCTGCGCGCCAATATCGGTGTCGTCAGCCAGGACACCGCGCTCTTCCATCGCTCGCTGCGCGACAACATCAAGCTCGGCATGCCTGATGCAACCGACGCCGAGGTGATCGCGGCGGCAAAGAAGGCCGAGGCGCACGAGTTCATATTGGGCCTTCGCGACAACCGGGACCGTGCCGGCTACGAGGCCTTTGTCGGCGAACGCGGTGTCAAACTGTCCGGTGGCCAGCGCCAGCGCGTGGCGATCGCCCGCGTCTTCCTCAAGGATGCGCCGATCCTGATCCTCGACGAGGCGACATCGGCGCTCGATTCCGACATCGAGGCGGCGATCCAGGAGAATCTGGCCCGGCTGATGGAGAACAAGACGGTCATTGCCATCGCGCATAGGCTGTCGACCATTGCCGCACTCGATCGTCTCGTGGTGCTGGACGGCGGCCGCATCGTCGAACAAGGCACGCATGACGAGCTGGTGGCGCTGGATGGGCTCTATGCGCGGCTATGGAAACGGCAGTCCGGCGGCTTCCTCTATCACGAGGAAAGCGTGCTGGAAGAGACGCGGCCGGCGGAGTAAAACGCTGAAATGTCGGTCAGAATGCCCTCAAATTTTGGACAAAGCAGCGCGCAGGAGAGCGCGCTGGACCTGCTCGGCCACGAGATCCTGGCCGAAAAGGCGGCCGCACTCGGCCGCGCTGGCCAACGTGTCGAGGAAACGCTGAAGAAGCTGCGCGAGAACAGTGATGACGAGCATCGCGCCCGGCAGCTGAAGGAAGCCGCCGCGGCAGTGCACGCCTATTTCATCCAGCGCGAACTTTGCGGCTTACGCCGGCACGACGCGGTGATCCGCGAATACGACATCCCAAGGGCAGTGCTGGTCAGGCTCGGCGCCAGCTAAAGGCTGCCGGCAACATCATTCCAGCCATTCGGTGATGAAGCTGCCGCTTTCGTGGATGTCGGTCGATTCGAGCGGGCCTGGGCCGAGATTGGTGAATTTGTGCGGTGTGTTCGGTGGCACGATGAGGATCTGGCCGGCCGTGGCCTTGATCTGCTGGCCGCCGATCGTGAACAGGCCGGTGCCCTGGCGGATGATGAAGATCTCGCAATAAGGATGCGTGTGCAGCCGCGGGCCGCCGCCGATCTCTGCCTGGTAATTGAAGATCAGGCAGGAGTTGGAGCCGTAGGCGCCCAATTGCAGTTCGCCTTGCCAAAGGCCGGGCGTCCTGGTCCAGGTCTCGCGGTCGATGATGTGTGCCATGCCAGCGAGACTAGATCACGGCAACCTGTCCTGTCGAGACAGGCGGGGAGCCTCGGATTTGCTGATATTTCCCTGTTGTTTAGCCGCCTTTGCCGGCCTTTGGACATCTGGCCGACCGACGCGCTCTTCTGTCCCCGCGACAATCTGCCCTTGTGGCCTCACCCCGCTGGACAAAAACGGGCTTCACGCATAAACCGAAATCCAAATTGCCGGAGGAATTCGCTAGCTTGTTCGCCATGCGCTGTCGGGCCGGCGCGATGGAGCGGGGAACAAAGCTCGGCCGCCGGCTCGGAAGAGGCGAAAGGATCAGGCACCCGTGAGCGCAACCGACACCCAGGATCCCAACCGTCGTGATTTTCTCTACGTCGCCACCGGCATGGCCGCAGTGGTCGGCGCAGGCGCTGTCGCCTGGCCGTTCATCGACCAGATGCGCCCCGATGCTTCGACGCTGGCGCTGGCCTCGGTCGAGGTCGACGTTTCCTCGCTGACGCCTGGCATGTCGCTGATCGTGAAATGGCGCGGCAAGCCGGTCGTGGTGCGCAACCGCACCGAGCAGGAGATGAAGGACGGCGAGGCCGTCAACCTTGCCGATCTCAAGGATCCGATCGCCCGCAACGCCAATCTGCCGGCCGATGCGCCGGCGACCGACGCCAACCGCACCACGCCCGGCAAGGAAGCCTGGATGGTGATGGTGCAGGTCTGCACGCATCTGGGCTGCATTCCGCTCGGCCAGGAAGGCGATTTCGGCGGCTGGTTCTGCCCGTGCCACGGTTCGGTGTACGATACGGCCGGCCGCATCCGCAAAGGCCCGGCGCCGGAAAACATGGCTGTGCCGGTATTCAAGTTCATTTCCGATACCAAAATCCTTATCGGTTGAGGCAGGGGATATTTCGATGAGCGAGGGACACTCGACCTATACGCCCAAGACCGGTATCGAACGCTGGTTCGACGCCCGCATGCCGCTGCCGCGCATGGTCTATGACAGCTTCATCGCCTATCCGGTGCCGCGCAACCTCAACTATGCCTGGACCTTCGGCGGCATCCTGGCAATCATGCTGGTGGCGCAGATCCTGACCGGCATCGTTCTGGCCATGCACTATACCGCCGATACCAATCTCGCCTTCAATTCGGTCGAGAAGATCATGCGCGACGTGAATTCGGGCTGGCTGTTGCGCTATCTGCATTCCAACGGTGCCTCGTTCTTCTTCGTCGCCGTCTACATCCACATCTTCCGCGGGCTTTATTACGGCTCCTACAAGGCGCCGCGCGAGCTGCTGTGGATCCTCGGCTGCATCATCTACCTCTTGATGATGGCAACCGGCTTCATGGGCTATGTGCTGCCCTGGGGGCAGATGAGCTTCTGGGGCGCCACCGTCATTACCGGTTTCTTCAGCGCCATTCCGTTGGTCGGCGACTGGATCCAGCAGCTGCTGCTCGGCGGTTTCGCCGTCGACAACCCGACGCTCAACCGCTTCTTTGCGCTGCACTATTTGCTGCCGTTCATGATTGCCGGCGTCGTCGTGCTGCACGTCTGGGCGCTGCATGTGGTCGGCCAGTCGAACCCGACCGGCATCGAGGTCAAGTCGAAGACCGACACCGTCGCCTTCACGCCCTATGCGACCATCAAGGACGCGTTCGGCATGATCGTGTTCCTGTTCTTCTTCGCCTATTTTGTCTTCTACCTGCCGAATTTCCTCGGCCATCCGGACAATTACACGGTCGCCAACCCGCTGAAGACGCCGGCCCACATCGTGCCGGAGTGGTACTTCCTGCCGTTCTACGCGATCCTGCGCGCCATCACCTTCAACATCGGGCCGATCAACTCCAAGCTCGGCGGCGTGCTGTGCATGTTCGGCGCCATCGTCATGCTGTTCCTGGTGCCGTGGCTCGACACCTCCAAGGTGCGCTCGGCGGTCTACCGGCCCTGGTACAAGCTGTTCTTCTGGCTCTTCGCAGCCGACGCCGTCCTGCTCGGTTGGCTGGGCTCGCAGCCGGCCGAAGGCAGCTTCGTGTTCATGGCGCAGATGGCGACGCTGTTCTACTTTGCCTTCTTCCTCGTCGTCCTGCCGGTGCTCGGCCTGATCGAGACGCCGCGCAGGCTGCCGAATTCGATCACCGAAGCGGTGCTGGAGAAGAACAAGGGTGCCGGTGGGGGACATCCGGCAGGTGCGAACGCCGCGCCGGAAACCAAGGGCTGAGCGAGAATCTAAGGGGATTTGGCATGAAAAAGATTCTCACCTCGCTCGCCCTGCTTGGCCTATTGGCTGGCGGCATCGGAGCGGTCGGCAGCGCGGCGATGGCTGCTGAAGAGGCGCATAACGCGGCAGCACCGACGCATTTCCCGATCGACGAGCCCAAGGAAATGGACTGGAGCTTCGCCGGTCCGTTCGGCACCTATGACAAGGCGCAGCTGCAGCGCGGCCTGAAGGTCTACAAGGAAGTCTGCTCGGCCTGCCATTCGATGAACCTGGTGGCGTTCCGTACGCTGGAAGGCCTCGGCTATTCGGAAGCACAGGTGAAATCCTTTGCCGCCGAATACACCATCCATGACGGTCCCAACGATGCCGGCGACATGTTCGACCGGCCCGGTAAGCCGTCGGACCATTTCCCGGCGCCGTTCGCCAATGAGGAGGCGGCTGCCGCCTCCAACGGTGGCGCAGCCCCGCCCGACATGTCACTGCTGGCCAAGGCGCGCGGCGTCGAGCGCGGCTTCCCGCGCTTCGTCTTCGATATCTTCACCCAGTACGCCCAGGGCGGTCCGGATTACATTCATTCGCTGCTGACCGGCTACGACCAGACGCCGCCGGCAGGCATGGTGATCCCGGAAGGCACGCACTATAATCCCTACTTCATGTCCGGCGTGTCGCTGAAGATGCCGAAGCCGCTCTCCGACGGCCAGGTCACCTATGATGACGGCTCGCCGCAGACGGTCGATCAGTATTCCCGCGACGTGTCGGCTTTCCTGATGTGGGCGGCCGAGCCGCACTTGGAAGACCGCAAGAAGACGGGCTTTCGCGTATTGGTGTTCCTGTTGCTCTTCGGCGCCCTGGTTTATCTGACCAAGCGCAAAGTGTGGGAAGGCGTGGCGCACTAAGGCCAAGCAGCCTGCGATCAAGAAAGGGCGCCGAGAGGCGCCTTTTTGCTTTTCCGGAGGCGGGCATGTCACATGACCGTCACCACATCTGGCGATCCTGTGCCGCCCTCATCAAAGGATCGCACAATGAAAAGATACGCATCGCTCGCGGCAGGACTGCTGCTGCTCATCGTCGGCTCGGCCGCCCAGGCCGAAGACGCAAAGCCCTTCATCACCAACAAGGATGTCGACCTGACGATGATCCTGCCGCCGCCGCCGGCCAACGATTCGGCTGAGACCAAAGCCGAGCTCGGCGCGGTGCTGACGCTGCAGGTGACACGCACGCCCGAAATGGAGGCCAGCGCCATTGCCGACGCCGAGGAAGACGTCTGGCGCTTCACCAATGTCATGGGGCCGAACTTCAACAAAGAAAAGCTGCCGAAATTCTCAGCCTTCTTCGATCGCGTCGTGGCCACCGAAGGCGCCGTCGTCGATCCGGCCAAGGATGTCTGGAAGCGGCCGCGTCCGCATCAACTCAGCGACCTCGTCAAGCCGGCGGTCAAGCTGTCGAGCTCCGGTTCCTGGCCCTCGGGTCATGCCACGGTCGGCACCATGATGGGCATCATCCTTGCCGACATGGTTCCGGAAAGGCGCGCCGAGATCATGGCGCGTGCAGCCGAATACGCCCACAACCGTGTGGTCGGCGGCATCCACTATCCGTCCGATGTCGAGATGGGCAAGATTTCCGGTAGCGTTATCGCCGCCGTCCTGCTCAACCGCGACGACTTCAAGGCCGAGTACGACGTGGCCAAGGCCGAGCTGCGTTCCGACCTCGGTATGTAAGCTATTCCCAACAGTCGGTTTTCGACGGCAAGGGGCGCCAGCGGCGTCCCTTTTTCGTTCATGGCTGTGGCCAAGAGGCAGTTTGGCAATTCACCCGTTGGCATGGCGGCATCGGATTGATATTCGACGCAGCGAGCTTCTTGCGCCATGGCATTTGGAAATCGATGATGCGGCTACGCGACTGTCAAAACTTTTCCGATTTCCGGCGCATGGCGCAGCAGCGGCTGCCGGGGCCGATCTTCAACTACATTGACGGCGCGGCGGACGACGAGGTCACCTATCGCCGCAACACCGAGAGTTTCGAGCGCTGCGACCTCGTTCCCAATGTGCTGCGCGGTGTCAGCGAGATCGACATGTCGGTGACAGTGATGGGCCAGAAACTGGCCATGCCCGTCTACTGCTCGCCGACCGCCTTGCAGCGGCTGTTCCATCATCAGGGCGAGCGCGCGGTGGCCAAGGCTTCGGCCAAGTTCGGCACGATGTTCGGCGTGTCCTCGCTCGGCACGGTGAGCCTCGAGGAAGCGCGCAAGATCAGCAGCAGCCCGCAGGTCTACCAGTTCTATTTCCACCGGGATCGCGGCCTCAACCGGGCGATGATGCAGCGGGCCAAAGCGGTCGGCGTCGAGGTGATGATGCTGACCGTCGACAGCATCACTGGCGGTAACCGCGAGCGCGACAAGCGCACCGGCTTTGCCATTCCCTTCAAGCTCAACCTTGCCGGCATGCTGCAGTTTGCGCTCAAACCGGGCTGGGCGATCAACTATTTCACCCATGAGGGTTTCAAGCTGCCGCAGCTCGACGAGCATGTCGACATGGGCGGCGGCACGATGTCGATCAGCCGCTATTTTACCGAGATGCTCGATCCGTCGATGACCTGGGACGATGTCGCCGAGATGGTCAGGCTGTGGGGTGGTCCGTTCTGCCTCAAGGGCGTCATGTCGGTGGAGGATGCCAAACGCGCTGTCGAGATCGGCTGCAGCGGCATTGTGCTTTCAAACCATGGCGGCCGGCAGCTGGACGGCTCGCGGGCGGCCTTCGACCAGCTGGCCGAGATCGTCGACGCCGTCGGCGACAGAATAGACGTCATCATGGATGGCGGCGTGCAGCGCGGCACGCATGTGCTGAAGGCGCTGTCGCTCGGCGCCAAGGCTGTCGGCGTTGGGCGCTACTATCTGTTCCCGTTGGCGGCCGCCGGCCAGCCGGGCGTCGAGCGGGCGCTGGAGCAGATGCGGGTTGAGATCGAGCGCGGCATGAAGCTGATGGGCTGCAGTTCGATCGAACAATTGTCGCGCACGAATCTCCGTTTCAGGTAATCTCGGCTCATGAAATCCTCGCTCGAAGACACGCTGCTCGCCGCGATCCGCACCATTCCGGACTATCCCAAACCCGGCATCCTGTTTCGCGACATCACCACTTTGCTCGGCAATGCGCGCGCTTTCCGCCGCGCCATCGACGAGCTGGTGCATCCCTATGCCGGCCAGAAGGTCGACAAGATCGCCGGCATCGAGGCGCGCGGCTTCATCCTCGGCGGCGCCGTCGCGCACCAGCTTTCCGCCGGCTTCGTGCCGATCCGCAAGAAGGGCAAGCTGCCCTACGAGACGGTGCGCGTCGCCTATAGCCTGGAATACGGGCTGGACGAGATGGAGATGCACAAGGACGGCGTTGCGCCGGGCGAGAAGGTGATCCTGGTCGACGACCTGATCGCCACCGGCGGCACGGCGGAAGCAGCGATCAGGCTGCTCAGACAGATCGGCGCCGACATTCTTGCTGCATGCTTTGTCATCGACCTTCCGGACCTTGGCGGGCGGGCGAAGCTTGAGGCGCTGGGTGTGCCGGTGCGGACGTTGATCGGGTTTGAAGGACATTAGGCAGGGCACTTTTTCCCTTCTCCCCCTGTGGGACAAGGAAGAGGCTACCCTGCCTTCACCAGCACGGCGCTGTCGAATTCCAGCACCTTGTCGTCCGTCGAGTCGAACCCCTCCGAGCGCAGCGCGAGCAGCCGCCAGCCGGGGCGGGTGGCGAGGGGGCGGTGGGAGACGGCCGTGCGCATGAAGGTGACGGTTTCACCTGCATAGACCGGCTTTGGCCATTTCAGGTTCTTGAAGCCGGGCGAGGGGCCGAATTCGGGCACCGAGCCGGGACCGCTCCATCGCGTGGCGTCCAGCCTGCTTTCGAGATTGAGTTTCATCCAGGTGGCGGCGGTGTGCCAGCCTGAGGCGCAGAGGCCGCCGAAAACGCTTTTCTTCGCCGCCTCCTCGTCGACATGAAACGGTTGTGGATCGTATTTGCGGGCAAACGCCTTGATCGCCTCGGCGTCGAATGTGTGCGAGCCGAGATCGATGGTTTCGCCAATGCGGAAGAACGCGTCGAGGCTCATGCGCCGGCCTCGCGGGTCAGGAACATGACGGTGTTTTCGAGTTCGAAGACGCGCTCGCCACGCTGGTTGACCATTTCGCTGCGAAAGGTGACCAGACCGAGTTGGGGTCGTGACTTCGAAAGGCGCCTGGCGACCACACCAGTCCTGCCGCTGAGCGTGTCGCCGGCCAGCACCGGCTTCTTCCATTTGACTTGGTCGATGCCCGGCGCACCTTGCGCGGTCGAGTCGAGCAGGAAGGCGTCGCACAGCATGCGCATGAAGATCGCGCAGGTGTGCCAGCCGGAGGCGGCGAGCCCGCCAAGGATGCTGGCTTTGCCGGCCTCCTCGTCGAGATGCATCGGCTGCGGGTCGAACTCGGTGGCGAATTCGACGATTTCGGCCGCACTCACCTGCTTGGCGCCGAGGTCGATCGATGCGCCCTCGGTGAAATCCTCATAGGCCCAGGTCTTTCCAGTCATGATCCTAATCCAGTTCAAGATTGTACGATCACCGGGCATCCGGATGCCGTCCGGAGGGCGTTGGGTCAAGTGAATTCTGGTGATCCAGACCCGGTCAGAGCCAGCCGCGACGGCGGAAATACCAGAAGGGGAGGATCGCCGACAGGATCATCAGGCCGATGGCGAAGGGGTAGCCGAGCTGCCATTTCAGCTCCGGGATGACGTCGAAATTCATGCCGTAGATCGAAGCCACCAGCGTCGGCGGCAGGAAGATGACGGCGGCGACGGAGAAGATCTTGATGATGGCGTTCTGCTCGATCGAGATCATGCCCAGCGTCGCGTCGAGCAGGAACGAGATCTTCTGCGACAGGAAGGTGGCGTGGTCGGCGAGCGACAGCACGTCGCGCGATACGGTCTTGATGCGGGCGCGGACGTCCTTGCTCATCTTGATCTGGGTGGCGACATGGGCGAGGAAGCCGGAGAGGCGCTGCAGCGAGATCAGGCTGTCGCGGATCGATGAGGCGATGTCTTCCTTGCGGCCGATGGCCTTGAGCAGCTCCTGGAAATCGCGGTTGCGCTTGTTCACCTTGGTCGAGCGCGCCTCGAAGATGTCGCGCGAAATCGTCTCGATGTCGCGGCCGGCGCGTTCGAGAATATCGGCGAGCCGATCGACGATCGCCTCCAGCAGACCGATCAGGATGGTGTTGCCGGTGGTGCAGCCTGTCGCCACCTTCTCGGCGCGCAGCGGAAAGGTCTTGAACGCCTTCGGCTCATGATAGCGGATGGTGACCAGTCTCGGTCCGGCAAGCACGAAGGTGACCGGCGACATCAGCGGATCATCGATCTCGGTCTGCGCTGGCAAAGTGGCGGTCATGAAATAGGCGCCGTCCTCGATATAGAGGCGGCTCGAAATCTCGATCTCCTCCATCTCTTCGCGCGTCGGAATGGCAACGCCGAGCCAGGTCTCGATCGTGGCTTCCTCTTCCTTGGTCGGGTTGAGAAGGTCGGCCCAGACGACCTGATCGCCATTGGCCCCGAGATCGTCGGCGAGGCGCAGGCGGTCGTTGTCGACGACGAAGGCCTTGATCATCGCCGGTCTCCGTTGGTTAAGCCCAAGAGGTTTCGTTCGATAGCGATGGGTCTTGCGCACGCAGCCATTTCCCACGGAGACGGGCAGGTCGCATGCAGACGGCCTTAGACCCGGTGCCAAGGGCAGTCAAGCGAAGCAGCATGCGGGCTCTTCCACTTGACGCAGCTGTGATCGGCCGCGGTCAGCCCGCCGGCCGCGAGATACCTTGGCGCCTCAAGTATTGAACTTGAACAGCAGCACGTCGCCGTCCTGGACGACATATTCCTTGCCTTCGTCGCGCGCCTTGCCGGCTTCCTTGGCCGCCACTTCGCCGCCCAGCGTGATGTAGTCGTTATAGGCGATGGTCTGGGCGCGGATGAAGCCGCGCTCGAAATCGGTGTGGATGACGCCGGCTGCTTGCGGGGCCTTGTCGCCCTTGTGGATGGTCCAGGCGCGCGTCTCCTTCGGCCCGGCGGTGAAATAGGTGATCAGGTGCAACAGATCGTAGCCGGCGCGGATGACCTTGTTGAGGCCCGGTTCGTCGAGTCCGAGCGAGGACAGGAATTCCATCTCTTCCTCGTCCGAGAGCTGGGCGACTTCGGCCTCGATCGCGGCCGAGATTACCACGGTGCCAGCGCCCTGCGCGGTCGCCATCTTTTCCACGGCCTGGCTGTGCTCGTTGCCGGTGGCGGCGTCGGCTTCGGCGACGTTGCAAACATAGAGCACGGGATGCGAGGTCAAGAGGTTCAGCCCCTGCAGAATGCGCAGATCCTCGGCTGAAATGCCCTTGAGCAGGATGCGGGTCGGCTTGCCGGCCTGCAGCAATTCGAGTGCAGCCTCCATCATCGGCAAAACGGTGGTGGCTTCCTTGTCCTTGCTGCCGGCGCGCTTGCGGATCTGCACGATGCGGCGCAGGAGGCTGTCGAGGTCGGCAAGCATCAGTTCGGTCTCGACGGTCTCGGCGTCGGCGACAGGGTCGATGCGGCCCTCGACATGGGTGATGTCGTCATCCTCGAAGCAGCGCAGCACGTGCACGATGGCGTCGACCTCGCGGATGTTGGCGAGGAACTGGTTGCCCAGCCCTTCGCCCTTGGAGGCGCCTCGCACCAGGCCGGCAATATCGACGAACGAGATGCGGGTCGGGATGATCTCCTTCGACTTGGCGATCGCGGCGATCTTCTGCAGGCGCGGATCTGGCACCGCGACCTCGCCGGTGTTCGGTTCGATGGTGCAGAACGGATAGTTGGCGGCCTGCGCCGCCGCCGTCCTGGTCAACGCATTGAAAAGCGTCGACTTGCCGACGTTGGGCAAGCCAACGATGCCGCATTTGAAACCCATGTGTCCGGTCCTATCGGGAAAATAGAAATTTGATGAGGGCTATGGGCGATAGGGGTGAGGAACGTCAAGCCCTGCGGTCCCGATCCTATCGAGGCTCAGTCTTTCTTGCCGAACAGTTTCTTCAGCATGGCGGCCATCGGGCCGCTTTCGGGCAGCTTGGCCGGCGCCTGCTGCGGCCTTGCCTGGCGGATGTGGCTCTGGGCTTTCGGGCCTTGCGCCTTCGGCGCCTTGGCCGGCGGGCGGTCGTCATCGCCGGTCGGCACGAGCTTGTCGCGCAGAGCCAGCGTGATGCGGTTCATGAAGGAATTGTCGTCGCCCTTGGCCAGCAGCCCGGCATCGTCGGCAATGGTATCGAGCAGCACGTTCAGCCATTCGCGGTCGGCCTTGGCGAAATCGCCGAGTACATGGCCATGCACCATTTCCCTCACGCCGGGATGGCCGACACCGATGCGCACGCGGCGATAATTCTTGCCGATGTGCTGGTCGAGCGAGCGGATGCCGTTATGGCCGCCGGCGCCGCCGCCGACCTTGACCCGCAATTTGCCGGCCGGCAGGTCGATCTCGTCGTAAAAGACCGTCAGCGCCTCGGGGCCGAGCTTGTAGAAGCGCAAAGCTTCGCCAACCGCCTGTCCCGACAGGTTCATGAAGGTCTGCGGCTTGATCAGGAGAATCTTTTCGCCGGCAATCGTGCCTTCGGCGATCAGGCCCTGGAATTTCTTCGACCAGGGCGAAAAGGAATGGCGGCGGGCGATAGCGTCCGCCGCCATGAAGCCGACATTGTGCCGGTTATCAGCGTATTTCGCACCCGGATTGCCGAGGCCTGCAAAGACAAGCATCGTGCGCTCCGGGCCCGAAAATTACTTCTCTTCGGCAGCAGGAGCCGCCGCTTCGGGGGCTGCCGCTTCCGCCGTCTCTTCCGCCTCCGGCTTCATCGCCGAGGAACCGGCAATGGTCGCGATGGTGAAGTCGCGGTCGGAGATCACCGGCTTGACGCCGGCCGGCAGGGTCACCGCCGAGATGTGGATCGAATCGCCAATGTCGGCGCCGGTGAGATCGATGGTGATGAATTCCGGGATCGCATTGGCCGGGCAGTGGAACTCGACCTCGTGACGCACGATGTTGAGCACGCCGCCGCGCTTGATGCCGGGCGACTTGTCTTCATTGATGAAGTGGACAGGCACGTCGACATTGACCTCGGTGTCCTTGCCGATGCGCAGGAAGTCGACATGGACCGGGAAATCCTTGACCGGATCGAGCTGGAAATCCTTGGGCAGAACCTGGATTTTCTTGCCGTCGACATCGATCGTGGCGATCGTGGTCAAAAACCCGCCGCCATGGATTTTGTAGAAGACGTCCTTGTAGTTCAGCGCAATCGCCAGGGGAGGCTGCTTGTCGCCATAAATAACTGCAGGCACTTTACCGTTGCGGCGAACTGCACGGGCGGACCCCTTACCGACCTGTTCGCGCGCTTCGGCCTTGAGCTCGTAAGTATCGTGGCTCATGGCATTTCCTTTCGCGTGTTATGGAGCGTTTGCGGCGGGCAAATTGCCTGGACCGTAAACGTCGAAAGCCGCCATGCCTGGATATCCCAGAGAACGCAGCCGCTTTGACACGGAGCTTTGTTCGGGATCACCGGGGGAAGGCAGCCTTCCGCCGCGTTGCCTCCAAGGGTGTCTACGCGGGTGGCGGCTCTATAGCGGAAGGCGGGAAAGGGTGCAAGTCGCTGGCAATCGTCTGCTTTGCACCTTGATCGGACATTTCCAAGTCCAAAGCTGCCGTTGGCGCCAGAGCTAGGCCATTCCGGTCGCGTTGTGAACCCCGTCGGAGATATCCACCGCCTAGATATTCTCGCGTGTGTAGATCTCGAAGGGCAGGATGGTGGTGACGTTGCCGCTTTCGTCGGGCGCCGAGACGGCGCTGACCATGCCGGCCAGTGCTTCCTGCGCGATGCGGGCGAGCGGGTGCGAGATGACGAAGGTCAGCGTGCCGTCGAGCAGTGCCGGGCGGGTCGAGTCCATCAGTTCGTAGCCGACGACGACGATACTGCCGGCGCGGCCGGTGGAGCGGAGCGCAGCAATGGCGCCGGTGATGCCGCCGCCGGCGACATAAAGGCCGGACAGATCCGGATTTTCGTTGAGCAGCTTTTCGGTCATTTCCTGCGCGATCGCGCTCGATTCGAAGGTCAGCAGCGGCTCCAGCAGCGTGAAATCAGGCGCGTGCTCGCGGAAATGGGAGCGGAAACCGCTTTCGTTCATCTCCTGGCAGCGATAGCGATGATTGCCGACGAGGATGCCGAGCTTGCCGGGCGCCTTGCAGACATGCTCGAACACCCAGGCGGCGGTGCGCCCGACCTTCCAGTTGTCGAGGCCGATATAGTTGGCATGGCCTGTCGCCGAGATCTGTGAGATCAGCGCGAAGACCGGCACGTTGCGGGCCTGCAACGCATCGACCGCCTGGGTGACGAGAGGATGCACCGCGGCGACGACGCCGACGGCGTCGCACTCGGCGCCGAGCGCCAGCAGGCGGGCGGCGACGTTCTGCGGTGACAGATCGTCGAGAAACTCGGTGCGCAGCTCTATCTCGCAGTCAGGCATGGTCGGCGCCACCGCGCGCAGCGCCTCGGCGATGTTGCGATAGAAGGCGCGGCCGGGCTGGTGCAGCAGGAAGCCGAAGCGGTAGCGCGGCCTGGCGGCCGCTATGCGGCTGCGCAGCGCGCCCATGCCATAGAAGCCGATCTGCTCGGCCGCCAGCCTGACGCGCTCGCGCGTGCCCTGGCGGACAGCGCCGGCGCCGCTCAGCACCCGGTTGACGGTCGCCACCGAGACATTGGCCTCGGCGGCGACATCCCTGATCGTCGGCCGCTTGTTCTGATCCATTTCGTCTCATCCGTCTGTAGCAATTGATACGAAGATATCATTTTTCGCGCACGATTGATATGAATGACACAATCAATTTGGAATAAACATTCTATTCTTGATTCATTTTGGATCAAGATGTTTATCTCAGCAAAAGCAAGCAAGGCGGACGCACCGCCGGCCCAGGGATAGCAGCAGCAGCGGAGACGGGTTTTCGCCCACCGCCCCCGGCGGTGTCAGGCAGCGTGCGCGTGCGGGCCATGTCAGGCGTTGCGGGTGCGGCATTGCGGGTGGAGGATTGGCATGGACGATCTCAAATACGGCGCGCGCGACAAGCGCGGCGACTGGAAGCCGAACGGGCGCATCGAGGGCGCGCCGTTGTGGAACTGGCCACCTAGGCTGCCGAAAATCCTGGCATGGCTGCCCGGCTATATCTGGCCGTGGAATGCGTTCCATATGGCCACGGCGCTGATCTACTGGTTCTATGTCGTTCCGGGCGTCGAGACGATGAAGACGATCAGTTGGGGCTGGGCCCTGTGGCTCTATGCCGTCAACGCCGTGGCGATCCTGGTCTTCTACGGCATCTTCGAGTTGCGCTATTACATCAAGCGCGCCCAGGCGACGCGGTTCAAATACAACCACAAATTTCCAGGCGATGCGCCATCGGATGTGTTCTGGTTCCAGAGCCAGAACCTCGACAACTTCCTGCGCTCGTTCTTCATCACCATCCCGTTGTGGACCGTGGTCGAAGTCATTTTCCTGTGGTGCTTTGCCAATGGTTACGCACCATGGGTCAGCTGGTCGGATCATCCAGTCTACCTCGCCGCACTGGTGCTGATCGCGCCGGCCATCCACGAGGTGCACTTCTTCTTCATCCACCGCCTGATCCACTGGGGGCCGCTATATCGCTGGATCCATTCGGTCCATCACAATTCGATCAATCCCTCGCCCTGGTCGTCGCTGTCGATGCATCCGGTGGAAGGGTTCCTCTATCACGCGGTGGCCTTCTGGCACCTTGTCATCCCGTCAAATCCGATCGTTGCGCTGTTCCAACTGCATGTTGCGGGCTTCGGCGCCGTCAACGGTCATCTTGGTTTCGACAAGCTGGAAGTGGGCGACGACACGGCTGTCGATAGCCATGCCTACGCGCATTACCTGCACCACAAATATTTCGAGGTGAACTACGGCGGCGACGGGCTGATCCCGCTCGATCGCTGGTTCGGCACCTGGCACGACGGCACCAGAGAGGGCGACGCCATGATGGACGCCCGCTTCCAGAGAAAGAAGGAACGCATGAACGCCAAGGCCGCGGCGAACCATTGATCGCCTGACGCACGCGCAACGGGAGAGGGTGCGCGCCAGCAGATGAATTCACTGTTTTTCTAAATCCGTCGAACGACGGCAACTGGGAGGAGACGACATGAAGCGTACAACGAAACTCTTGACGGCGATGATGACAGCCGCCGTGCTGGCGACAGGCGCCACGGCCGCGATGGCCGACGGGGCGAAGATCTTCGTCATCGGCGGCAAGGCGGACGACCCGTTCTGGTCGAAGGTCAAGAAGGGCGCCGACGACGCCGGCAAGGTCGCCGAACTGACCGGCGGCTCGGTGACCTGGCTCGGTCCGCAGAACTACGACAATCTCGGCCCTGACGCGGCCAAGCTGATCCGCACCGCGCTCAGCCAGAAGCCGAGTGCGATCGTCGGTCCCGACTGGGTGCCCGAGGCCATGGATGACGCCTTCAAGGAAGTCGTCGCCGCGGGCGTGCCGCTCATCATCTACAATTCCGGTGGCATGGATGCAGCCAAGCGGCTCGGCGCCATGAACTATGTCGGCAATGAAGAATACACGGCCGGTCTGGGCGGTGGCGCCTATTTCGGCAACCACGGCGCCAAGAACGTGCTGTGCGTCAACACCTTGCCGGGCTCCACCAACACCGAAGACCGCTGCAAGGGCATCGCCGACGCCATCGGCAAGAGCGGCGGCAAATCGAGCCAGCTGCCGCTGCCTTCATCCAGCTTCGGCAACCCGACCGCGGTCGCCGAAGCGATCAAGGCCGCCGTGTTGAAAGACAATACGCTCGACGGTGTCATCACAATCAGCGCCGGCGACGCCAACAGCGCGGCCAACGCCATCAGCCAGGCCAGTGTCGGCGACAAGGTCAAGCTTGCGTCGTTCGACTTGGATGAAACCGGTCTGCAGCGCATCAAGGATGGCACACAATTGTTCGCTGTCGACCAGCAGCCCTATTTGCAAGGCTATCTCGCTGTGTCGCTGCTGAACGGCTTCGTCAATTATGGGCTGGACCTGCCGACGAAACCGGTGCTGACAGGGCCGGGGATCGTCGACGCAGCCAATGTCGCCGCGACGATGGGTGGCGCGGCGGCCGGCGCCCGGTAACGCTCCGCCTTGCCTTCTCCCCTTGTGGGAGAAGGTGGATCGGCGCGCAGCGCCGAGACGGTTGAGGGGTGCGTGACGGATCGCCGTCCTTGCCAAGCTGGAACACCCCTCATCCGTCGCCTGCGGCGACACCTTCTCCCACAAGGGGAGAAGGGGGAGCCATATTTCAAGCCACAACGCCAGGGACCGCGTCGATGACATCCCAAGCCCATCACCAACCCGCAATGGCAGCGACAGCGCCCCCGCACTCTTCGATGCCCTCGATCGGCAGCCTCGTGCGCCGGCCCGAAGTCGGCTCGCTGATCGGCATGATCGCAGTGCTGGTCTTCTTCTCGATCTTCGGCGGCTCCAATTTCCTGTCGGCCGGCGGGTCCGCCAGCTGGCTCAACGTCGCTTCGGAACTCGGCATCATCGCCCTCCCGGTGGGGCTGCTGATGATTGCCGGACACCTCGATCTCTCCATCGGGTCGATGATCCCGGCCAGCTCAATGACCATTGCCATCCTCTCGGGCCATTACGGGTTGCCGATCATCGTCGGCATCCTCGCGGCGCTCGGCCTCGGGCTGGCTGTCGGCTTCATCAACGGCGTCCTGGTGATCCGCACCAAGGTGCCGTCCTTCGTCGTTACGCTGGCAACGCTGTTCGCGCTGGCCGGCCTGACGCTCGGCCTCTCGGTCATCCTGTCCGGCAGCACGAGTGTGGCGCTGAAGAGCGGGCCGACCGCCAAGCTTTTGTTCGGCGACTATCTCGGCGGCAAGTTCCAGGTCACCTTGTTCTGGTGGATCGCCATCATCCTGATCGTCGGGTTCATCCTGAATTTCTCGCGCTTCGGCAACTGGATTCTGGCCATGGGCGGCGACGCCGTCAGCGCCCGCAATGCCGGCATCCCGACGGACCGGGTGACCATCGCGCTGTTCATGAGCAGCGGCCTGTGCGCAGCCTTCGTCGGCATGTCGCAGGCGATCCTCTACAACAGCGCTCAGGTGGCGGCGGGGCAGTCTTTCATCTTCAACTCGATCATCGCGGTGGTCATCGGCGGCGTGCTGCTGACCGGCGGCTACGGTTCGGTGGTCGGCATCGTCCTCGGCACGCTGACCTTCTCAATCGTCAACCAGGGCATTTTCTACACCGGTTTCGACGCCAACTGGGCAAGCCTGATCATCGGTGTCCTGCTGCTCGCCGCCGTGCTGATGAACAACACCTTCCGCACCATGGCGTTGACCTACGCGCCGCGCACCAGACAGAGGGTCCGCTGATGACAACGCCCTTGCTCAAGTTGACCGCAATCAACAAGTCGTTCGGTCCGATCGACGTCCTCCACGACATTTCGCTGGAGGTCAACGCAGGCGAGGTGCTGTGCCTGCTCGGCGACAATGGCGCCGGCAAATCCACGCTGATCAAGATCCTCTCCGGCGTCCACAAGCCGACATCGGGGACAATGGAAATGGACGGCAAGGCGGTCGAATTCGCCAGCCCGCGCGATGCCAGCGACCATGGCATCGCCACCGTCCACCAGTTTGGCGGGACGTTCGCACTGATGAGCATCGGCCGCTCCTTCTTCGTCGGCGCCGAGCCGACACGGCGCTGGGGGCCGCTCACCATCTATGACCGCAAGCGGGCCAACGAGATCGCCGTCACCGAGATGCGGCAGCTTGGCATTACCCGCATCGACGACGGTGACCGCCTGGTCGGTGGGCTGTCCGGGGGTGAACGCCAGGCGCTGGCCATCGCGCGCGCCGTGCATTTCGGCGCCAGCGTGCTGATCCTCGACGAGCCGACCGCGGCCCTTGGCGTCAAGGAGGCGGCGCACGTGCTGCGCATCGTGCTGCAGGCACGCCGCAAGGGCATCGCGGTCATCTTCATCACCCACAATGTCGTCCATGCGTTGACTGTCGGCGACCACTTCGCCGTGCTGATCAGGGGCTCCAAGGCCGCCGATTTCCGCAAGGGCGAGAAAAGCCGCGAAGCGATCACCGATCTGATGGCCGGCGGCGAGCAGATGGCAGAGCTTGAAGCCGAGATCGAGAGCTTCAGCGCAACACAGTGAAGACGCCCATCTCCTCCTCCCGGGCATCTTCCCGTGCGGCCGGCGGAATTCCGCCGGCCGCCTTTTCAACCAACCAGAGACAAGCTTGCAGGAACCGGCAATGGCAAAGTGGATTGATGCGTGTGCGACGGACGATATCGAGGAAGAGGATGTCATCCGCTTCGATCACGAAGGCCGGACCTTCGCCATCTTCCGTAGTCCGGACGATGCATTCTTCTGCACCGACGGGCTGTGCACGCATGAGAAGGTGCATCTCTGCGACGGGCTGGTTATGGAATACAGGATCGAGTGCCCGAAGCACAACGGCGTGTTCGATTACCGGACCGGCGAAGCGGTGCGCGCGCCGGTCTGCGTGAACCTTAAAACCTACAACACGAAGGTCGAGGACGGCCGCGTGTACATCGAGGTCTGACATGTCCGACAGTTTTACGCTTGCGGCTTGCGCCGAAATGCTTTGGCGCGACCGGCCGATGGAATTCCGCGTCAAGCGCCTCACCGAAATGGGCTTCCAGGTCGGCCTGTGGAACTGGCCCGAGCATGACCTCGCAATGCTGGAGAAATCCGGCGCCACCTTCTCGATCATGAACGGCTATCTGCGCGGCCGGCTGGCCGATGACGAGGGCGCCGCCGAACTGTTGAAGACGGCAAAGGAGACGGCGGCGGTCGGCAAGCGCCTCGGCGTCGCACGGCTCAATCTGCACGGCACCGGACTGGGCGAGGGCGGCCTGCCGGTCACACCTTGCGAGGCCGTCACCGGCGCGATGTGGCTCAAGGCGCGCGACACGCTGAACCGCGTGGCGGACCTCGCCGAGGCCGAGGGCGTGACCTTCACGCTGGAGAATTTGAACCTTCCGGTCGACCATCCCGGCGTGCCGTTTGGGCGCGCGGAAGACACGCTGGCGCTGGTGTCGAGCGTGAACCGGCCGGGACTGCGCCTCAATCTCGACCTCTACCATGCGCAGATCGGCGAAGGGAATTTGATCGAGCTCTGCCGCGCCTGCCTGCCATGGATCGGCGAGGTCCAGGTCGCCGATGTCCCGGGACGCATGGAGCCCGGCACCGGCGAGATCAACTACCGCGGCATCGCCCGTGCGCTGAAGGACATGGGCTATCGCGGACCCGTGGGCATGGAGGCGTTTGCCTCCGGTGATCCCGAGGCAGCCCTGCAGGCCTTCCGCGAAGCTTTCACCATCTGAGGAACGAGCATGGTCACCAAGAGTAGTCGCCCCACCGTCGCCGACATCCGCGCCATGAAGAGCCGCGGACAAAAAATCACCATGCTTTACGTCACGACGCTCGAAGAGGCGGCGGCAGCGGATGCGGCCGGCGTCGACATACTGTCGATCGAGGGCCGCTTCTTCTCACCAGCGATGCGCGAGGCGGCCGGCCGCTGTTTCGTGCAGGTCGGGCTGCCCTACGGCCCCGCCGGCGATCTGGTCACCGCAGAGGATTATCTCAAAACCGCCTACCACTTCATGCGCATCGGTGGCGACTGCTTCTACTGTGCCGCCTCGCTCGATATCCAGAAGGCGCTCTGCGACAACGCTGTACCGGTTGTCGCCCATGTCGGTCTGATCCCGTCGCAATGCACCTGGACTGGCGGCTTCAAGGCCGTCGGCAGGACCGCCGAGAGCGCGCGTGCGGTGTGGGATCATGTCAAGCGCCTGGAGGTCATTGGCTGCTTTGGCGCGGAGCTGGAGGTGGTGCCCGACCGGATTGGCGAGCTGATCACCAGGAATACGCCGATGATCATGCTTGGCATGGGCGCCGGGCCACATGCCGACGCGCAGTATCTTTTCAGCGAGGACGTGCTCGGCCACACCACCGGCCACAGACCGCGCCACGCCAAGACCTACCGCAACTTCGCCGCCGAGTATGAACGGCTGCAGCGCGAGCGTGTCGCCGCCTATCGCGAGTTCATCTCCGACGTGCAGACGGGCGCCTATCCCGAACAGCAGCACGTGGTCCCTATCACCGATACGGAGCTGTCCACTTTCAAGGCAGCTCTGGGGCTGTAGCGATTTTCAGGCCGGCCTAGCGGTCGCCGCTCAACGTGTCGCGCAGGGCCTGAATTTGCCGGTTCAGGGCATCCAGCTCTGCCAGCGTCATGCCCGAGCGCTCAATCAGGGTCTCGTTGAGGCAATTGCACTGGACGAGCAGGGTGCGGCCGGCTGGGGTCAGGTCGACCTGCACCTGGCGCTCATCGGTGTGCCTGCGCTGGCGGGTGACGAGACCTGCCTGCTCCATGCGCTTGACCAGCGGCGTGATCGTGCTCGATTCCAACGCAAGCCTGTGCGCAATAGAGCCGACCGACATGCCGTCGGCCTCGGCAAGCGCGTTGAGCACGAGGTATTGCGGATAGGTGATGCCCATCTCGTCCAGCATCGGTTTGTAGGTGCGGTTGATCGCCATGCTGGTGGCGTAGAGGGTGAAACAGAGCTGGTTGTCCAATGGGAGAGGCACGACACATTCCTTTGCCGACTGAGCGTTTCGATATGTACCACGAAAAATAATATCGCGATACATATTTTCTGTAGACAAGGGTTTCAGTCTGCGATACTCATATCTTTATCGCGATATTGATTATCGCGAAACGTAATAAACGGAGATTGAGATGACCAAACCCGGCAGCAGCACGATCACCACGAAGGACGGTACCGAGATTTTCTACAAGGATTGGGGGACCGGCCAGCCCATCGTTTTCCATCACGGCTGGCCGCTGAGCAGCGACGACTGGGACGCCCAGATGCTGTTCTTCCTGTCGAAGGGTTACCGCGTCATTGCCCATGACCGGCGCGGCCATGGCCGCTCGACGCAGACCGATACGGGCAACGAGATGGACACTTATGCCGCCGATGTCGCCGAACTTGCGGCGCATCTCGACCTCAAGGGCGCCATCCATGTCGGCCATTCCACCGGTGGCGGCGAAGTGGCGCGCTATGTCGCGAAGTACGGCTCAGGCGGCCGTGTGGCCAAGGCTGTCCTGATTGGCGCTGTGCCGCCGATCATGCTGAAGACGCCGGCCAATCCCGGCGGCCTGCCGATCGAGGTCTTCGACGGTTTCCGCTCCGCACAGGCCGCCAACCGCGCCCAGTTCTTCCACGATGTTGCGGCTGGCCCGTTCTACGGCTTCAACCGTCCCGGCGCCCAAGTCTCGCAGGCTGTGGTCGAAAATTGGTGGCGCCAGGGCATGATGGGCGGCACCAAGGCGCATTATGATTGCATCAAGGCGTTCTCGGAAACCGACTTCACCGACGATCTGAAGGCCATCGACGTGCCGGTGCTGGTCATGCATGGCGACGACGACCAGATCGTTCCGATCGCGGACTCGGCGCTGCTGTCGGTCAAGCTGCTCAAGAAGGGTGAGCTCAAGGTCTACAAGGGCTTCCCGCATGGCATGGCCACCACCCACGCCGACGTCATCAACGCCGACCTCCTGGCCTTCATCAAGGCCTAATACTTTCGACTCGGAATAGGCAAGGCACCCGCCATCAGGCGGGTGCCTTGTGCTTTCATCGAAATGTCCGCGAGGCCTTATTTGGCGAGAAAACCCGTGATCAACTTGACGGTGGCGTCGGGGTTTTCCTCCATGATCCAGTGACCGGAGTCGGGCACGATGCCACCCGCGACATCGGTCGCAACAAGCCGCAGGATATCGGCCTGCGTGGTGCCGGCGGATTTTTCCCCGCCAACAGCCAGCACCGGCATGGTCAGTTTGCCACCAGCGGCGAGCATCGCCTGGTTGTCGATCGCGTCCTGGTCAAAGGCCTTGAACTGCTCGAACGCGTCATGCATCGCATGCGGGCGGGCATAGAGTTTGGCGTAGTGCTTGCGCGTTGCCTCGTCGATCTTCTTGGGGTCGGCCGACAGCTCGTTGTAGAAGCGATCGAGATAGATGCGCTCGCGCCCTGCGACCAGCCGCTCCATATCCGGGCCGCGGAAGTTGAAGTGCCAAAGCAGCGGGCTTT
This sequence comes from Mesorhizobium caraganae, assembly GCF_016836705.1. Taxonomy (GTDB): domain Bacteria; phylum Pseudomonadota; class Alphaproteobacteria; order Rhizobiales; family Rhizobiaceae; genus Mesorhizobium; species Mesorhizobium caraganae. The sequence continues at coordinate 127,709 of NZ_JAFCGY010000001.1, forward strand.
GCTTGATCTTTTCCCAGTCGCCGATGCCGGGCAGCGGCGCATCGATGATGACCCATTTGGTGATGCGCTTGGGATATTGCGCGGCAAGCGCATAGCCGACCATGTTGCCGATGTCGTGGGTGACCAGGTCTGCCTTGTCGATCTTAAGCGCGTCCATCACCCCGGCGATGTCGACGGCCTGGTTCTTCTTGGTGTAGCCGGCTTCCGGGTGGGCAGACAGACCCATGCCGCGCAGGTCCGGCACGATGACGGTGTGGTCCTTCGCAAGCGCCACCGCCGCAGCGCCCCACATGTCTCCGGTATCGGCGAAGCCGTGCAGCAGCACGACAGCGGGACCCTTTCCGCCGACGCGCACATAGAGTTTGGTGCCGTTGGTTTCGACGGACTGCGTCTTGAAACCTGGCGGAAAAGGAACGATGCGTGCCGTAGCCTGCACGGTAACAAGAAGCACGCCCAACACGGCCAACACGATCTTGCGCATATCATTCTCCAGAGACGTTGAGGATCTGTGGCAGCGTCGCCCCGCGCACACGTTTCGAACACTAACAGGCTTTTCACCTGGCGCATGGGAAAGAATCAATAAGGGCGTGGCAGCTGCCACGCCCTTATGTCGAGTCCTGGAGATCGGTGTCTTAGCTGGCTATCGCCTGCGCCTTCCTGGCTTCCTTCATGTTGGGCAGGAACACCGTCAGCAGGCCGAGCAGCGGGAGATACGAGCAGACCTGGAAGACGAAATCGATGCCCTTCATGTCGGCAACGACGCCGAGCACGGCGGCCGCGATGCCGCCCATACCGAAGGCGAAGCCGAAGAAGATGCCGGCGATCGTGCCGACGCGCCCCGGCACCAGTTCCTGTGCAAACACAACGATGTTGGAGAAGGCCGAGGACAGGATCAGGCCGATCAGCACCGTCAGTACCATCGTCCATTCGAAATTGGCGTAAGGCAGCGCCAGCGTGAACGGCAGCACGCCGACGATCGAGAACCAGATCATCGCCTTCTGGCCATAGCGGTCGCCGAACGGGCCGCCGAGCAGGATGCCCAGCGCCGAGGCGCCGAGGAACAGGAACAACATGACCTGGCTCATCTGCACCGAAAGGCCGAACTTATGGATGGAATAGAAGGTGTAGTAGCTGGAGAGCGATGCGATGTAGGCGTTCTTGGTCAGCACCAGCAGCGTCAGCACCGCCAGCGCTCCCATGACCTTTTTACGCGGGAAGGGCGAGACGAAGCTTGCCGCCTTGCGGCTACCCTGCGCGGCGCGCATCCGGCTGTACCAGCCGCCGACCCGCGACAGAACGATGATGCCGATCAGCGAGCCAACGGCGAACCAGGAGATGCTGGTCTGGCCGAAGGGCACGACGATGAAGGCAGCGAGCAGCGGCCCCATCGACTGGCCGAAATTGCCGCCGACCTGGAACAGCGATTGCGCCAGGCCAAAGCGGCCGCCCGAGGCGAAACGGGCAATGCGCGAGGATTCCGGATGGAAGATCGCCGAGCCGATGCCGATTAGCGAGGCGCCGACCAGAAGCAGCGCATAGTGGCCGGCATAGGCGAGCACGATCAGGCCGATCAGCGAGGACGCCATGCCATAGGGCAGGGAATAGGGCATTGGCCGCTTGTCGGTGATCATGCCGATGATCGGCTGCAGCAGCGACGCCGTGACCTGGAAGGTGAAGGTCAAAAGACCGATTTGCCAGAAATCGAGACCGTAATTCTCTTTCAGCAGCGGATAGATCGCCGGCAGCAGCGACTGCATGATGTCGTTGATGCCGTGGCAAAAGCTCACCGCAAGGATGACGGTGAAGGCGGTTGCCTGGACTGAAGGGAGGCTGGCGCTCGGCTGCGGCGCAATGCTGGCGGCTGTCGTATCGGTCAAGGCAGGCTCCGAGGTCTTTTTGGCGGGCGTTTGCCCGCAGGCAGGCTTGGCGGCCGCATCTTGCGGACCGTCTTAAGGACGCTCGTCTGAAGCGCCTTGGGGGACGACTGCCTTATAAGCCGCTTGCGAGGCGACTTCTTTCGTGGTTTGGTCCAATAGTTTCGCAAGTGGGCCATAGCCAATGCCACATGGCAGGGACGTCTTCCGCGCCGGTAATGCCGATCTCGGCCGATTGCACGAAAGCCGCTGGCAATGGCTCGAGGAAGTTTCCGGGCCGGCGGTGGCTTTGCCGACCGAATATCCCGACGGTTATCATGTGCCGCAACACCGCCACAGCCGCAGCCAGTTGCTGCATGCGCTGGTCGGTGTCGTGCTGGTGACGACCCGGTACGGGCGCTGGATGGTGCCGCCCGACCACGCAATGTGGATACCGGCCGGCACCGAGCATTCCGTCGAAATGCTGGGTGATGTTTCGATGCGCTCCGTCTATGTCATGCCGGGCGCGATCCCCGGGCTGCCGGAAGGTTTGCGCGTCGTCGGCGTCACCGAACTGATGCACAGCCTGATCGTCGAATCAGAAAAGCTGCCTCAAGGCGGCGAACTGGAAGGACGCGGCGGGCTGATCATGAACCTGCTGTTGCATGAAATCCCGATCTTGCCGGAGCGGCCGCTCGGGCTGCCGTTCCCGTCCGATCCAAGGCTGGCAGCGCTCTGCCGGCGCTTTGTCGCCGCACCGTCTCCGCATGCCACGATCGACGAGTGGGCCGATGCCGCCGGGATGAGCCGGCGCTCTTTCACCCGGGCCTTCCATCGCCAGACCGGGCTGTCACTGTCGACATGGCGCCAACAGGCCTGTCTGTTCGCGGCGCTGCCCAGGCTCGCTGACGGCGAGCCGATCACCAGGGTGGCGCTCGACCTCGGCTATGACAGCGTGCCGGCCTTCATCACCATGTTCAAGCGCATGCTCGGCGCCTCGCCGCGCGGCTATATGCGCGGCGCGCGCGACAGTGGCGAAGCTTTGCGGCGAGCCCCGCCTCGGCTTGAGGCTCCGGCACCATAGAGCGGGTCACCGTTTCACGGAAACGATGACCCGCTCTATCTCTTTGGTTTTACGCAATTCCGGAGGGAAAACCGCTTCACACTTTTCCTGGAATTGCTTTTAGTCCATCTGGACGCCGCTGGCCTTGACGATCGGCTCCCATTTGGCGAGCTCGGCTTTCACATGCGCGCCAAGCTCTTCCGGGGTGGAGGCCACGATCGAGGCGCTGAACTGGGCCATGCGGGCAACCACGTCCGGATCTTTCAGGGATTCAATTGCCGCTTTCTGAAGCACGGCGATCACTTCCGTTGGCGTGCCCGCAGGTGCGAACAGAGCGTTCCAGCTGTAGGTTTCATAGCCGGGGATGGTCTCGGCAATGGCCGGTATGTCAGGGAAGGAGGGAACGCGCTCCTTGGTGGTAACGCCGAGCGCTCTCAGCGTTCCGCTCTTGATATGCCCTGACGAGGACGGAAGGTTGTCGAACATCATCGGCACCTGATTCCCGATGACGTCGTTCAAGGCCGGTCCGGCGCCCTTGTAGGGAATGTGCTGCATGCTGACGCCGGCCATCGTCTTGAAAAGCTCGCCGGAGAGATGGAGCGGGGTGCCATTGCCTGATGAGGCGTAGGCGTATTTGTCCGGGTCCTTCTTCAGCATCTCGATCAGTTCCTTGACGTCCTTGGCGGGGAACTCGGGGTTCACGACGAGGACGTTCGGCACCAGGACAAGCAGCGATATCGGCGCGAAATCCTTCTCCGCGTCATAGGGCTTTGTCTTCAGGATCAGAGGGTTGAGCGCGTGTGTGGCAACTGTGCCCATGAGGATTGTGTAGCCGTCGGGTTCGGCCCGAGCGACCTGGGCAGCACCAATGCTGCCGCCGGCTCCGCCGACATTTTCGACGACAATCTGCTGGCCGAGTTTTTCGGACATCTTGTTGGCGACGAGGCGCGCGACCAGATCCGTGGAGCCGCCGGCGGAAAAGGGGACGACCATTGTGATGGTCCGATCCGGAAAATCGGCGGCCCAGGCCGCCGGTGCCGAAAAGGCGGCCGCGATGGAAACCGCAAGTCCGAGCAAAGTCCTACGCCGCATCTGCTACTCCTCCATTGTTTGGAGGGGCAGTATGCCATGCTAAGCGCGTCAGGAGAAACGTCTGCTTCCCGCAACAGTGCAGATTACGGGCCGCTAATGTGTGCGTCCGCTTAGTCGAACAGGCTCGACACGGACTCTTCGGTCGCCGTGCGCGAGATCGCCTCGCCCATCAGGTCGGCGATGGAGATGACGCGGATGTTCGGCGCGTCGAGCACGCCCTGCGTCGGCTGGATGGAATCGGTGATCACCAATTCCTGCAGCTTCGAGCCGGCGATACGGGCCACCGCGCCGCCCGACAGCACGCCATGGGTGATGTAGGCAGTGACGCTGGTGGCGCCGTTGGCGAGCAGAGCATCGGCGGCGTTGCACAGCGTGCCGCCGGAATCGACGATGTCGTCGATCAAGAGGCAATCCTTGCCGGCGACCGCGCCGATGATGTTCATCACTTCGGATTCGCCGGGGCGTTCGCGGCGCTTGTCGACGATGGCCAGTTGGGCGTCGAAACGCTTGGCCAGCGCACGGGCGCGGACCACGCCACCGATATCGGGCGAGACGACGACGACATTGGCAAGCTGCTTGTATTTCGCCTTCACGTCGCGTGCCATCACCGGCACCGAGAACAGATTGTCGGTCGGAATGTCGAAAAAGCCCTGGATCTGGCCGGCATGGAGATCGAGCGTCAAAACGCGGTCGACACCGGCGCGGGTGATCATGTTGGCGACCAACTTGGCCGAAATGGGCGTGCGGCCCGAGGCGCGGCGATCCTGCCTGGCGTAGCCGAAATAGGGGATGACCGCGGTGATGCGCTTGGCCGAGGAGCGCATGAAGGCGTCGATCATGATGAGCAGTTCCATCAGATGATCGTTGGTCGGAAATGAGGTCGACTGCAGGATGAAGACATCCTCGCCGCGCACGTTTTCCTGGATTTCGACGAAGATTTCCTGATCGGCGAAACGTCTGACGCTGGCCTTGCCCAGCGGGACGTTGAGATAGCGGGCGACCGCTTCGGCCAGCACCCGGTTGGAATTGCCCGCGAAAAGCTTCATGCACCGTTCCTGGCGAAGGATAGAGAGGCCCGACAGACTCTCGAAAGCCTCTTAACCGGGCTTTTAGCGAGCCGTGCCGGTATTGCAAGCCTCGTCAACCGGAATCCGCCGGCTAATCTCAAAAACGTCAACGCATGACGGATGCCGGCAACAGGCGGATCAACCGGCGCTGCTGCCGAGCCAGGCCGAGAACTGGTCGATCGTCTGGTCGGCGATTGCCTGCATGGTGGCGGGGGCGACGGCGGGCCAGCCTTCGGCGCCACTGACTGAGGCCGCCTTCTGCTGGCCGTTGATGCGGTGCAGCCGGTTGCCGGCGGGGTCATAGACGTCCCAGACATAGATGACGGTGGTGTCCTTGCCTTCCGTCATGGTCGAGAAGTAGCCCTTCAGCACATGGGTGGCTGTCTGATCGGTGCTGCCGGCAAGGGTGATGCCGCGCTGCCTGGCGCGGGTCTGGAGTTCGGCTGTCAGCGGCGTTGCCGCTTCCACCGAGGCGCCGACGATCGGCGCGATCTGCAGCCGCGTCTTCGACAGGGCGGCGGCGGCCTGCGCAGGGTTGGCGGGTGTCGTGGGTGCAGCCGGCGACGATGGCGCCGGCGTGGCAGTGGCGGTGCCTGGGGTTGCCGACGGAGGCTGGGCCGGTTGGGCAGAGGCTGCCGGCGGCGTGATGGCGGACGGTTCGAGGACGTCCTTGGCGTTGGTGCAACCGGCCAGCACAAGCGCCGCGAGCAATGACACGGTCGTCACACGCGATCGTCTCATCTGCCCGAAACTCCTTAGCCGTGAACGCCGCCGCGTGGACCAACCATTATGGATTCACTGTACGATCAAGTCGAGATCATGGCGCGAAAGCGGCTTCGGCTGGGATTCGGTGGTCAGGTAGGTGCGGCCAAGCGTCATTGCCGTCTCGGTTTCGGAGTCCATGATGATCATGTGCGCGAACAGCGTCATGTTGGGCGCGATCGGCTCTGGATTGCCCTGGTAGAACATCGGCATGTCCATCCAGGACGGGGTGAAGCGGGCGCCGACCGAGTAGCCGCAGGCGTTGAGCCGGTGCTTGGTCAAATTATGCGCTTCCAGCGTGCGGGCATGGGCGTCGAAGACGTCGCCGAAGGTGTTGCCCGGCGTCATCGCCTTCTCGACCGCCAGCAGGGCGGCGCGGGCGGCGTCGAACAGCTCCTGATGGCGCTTCGACACCTTGCCGGTCAGCACGGTGCGCATCATAGGTGCGTGATAGTGGTGGAAGACGCCGGCCCATTCGAGCGTCAGCTGGTCGTTCTTGGTGAGTTTGCGGCGCCCGGCCTTGTAACGGCAGAGCAGTGCGTCGATGCCCGAGCCGATGATGAATTCATTGGCCGGGTAGTCGCCGCCGCCGGCAAAGACTGCGCCCTGCATGGCGGCAAGGATCAGCGCCTCATCGCTGCCCTGCTTGATCAGCGGCAGGGCCGCGTCGAGCGCGTCATCGGATAGATTGGCGGCCTTTTCGGCCTTGGCGATTTCGGCAGGGCTCTTGAACAGGCGCAGACGGCCGACAATGCCGGAGGCGTCGGCGATCTGGCCAAAGGTCTGCAACTGCTCGTCGACGCGGCGGCCATTGAAGGCGGTCAGGCCATGGGTGTCGTATTCGACGCCGATGCGGGCGCCGAGCAGATTGAGGTCGTTGAGCAGGTTGCGCAGGTCGATCGCCGGGTTGGCGCCGTCGCGGTCGGTCCACAGGACGATCTTGTCGATGATCGAGGTGTGGCGCGCCTGGCGCAGATCGGCCGACCGGGTCAAAAGCACCATCGAGCCATCGGCCTTTACCACCAGGCACTGGAAGAAGCAGAAGCCGAACGTGTCGTAGCCGGTCAGCCAGTACATGCTCTCCTGGGCGAAGAGCAGCACTGCGTCGAGCTTCTTCTCGGTCATCTCGATCATCAGCCGGTCACGCCGGGCGTCAAACTCCGAACGTTCGAAATGCAGCGCCATTATTCATTCTCCAAAACAATTGCCGAAACCTGCCGACCGTAGTCCGGTTCCTTGCGATGCGTGGTGCGCCGGTAGGAATAGAAGAGATCCTCCTCGGCATAAGTACAGCGGCCGAGCCCCTCGGCGATCACGCCAGCCTTTTTCAGCCGGTCGACCGTATAGAGGTTGAGGTCGAACATCGAATGCCCCGGATTGGCCGAAGGGATGAAATAGCTGATGTTTTCGGCATCGGCTTCGACAAAACGGGCGACGAATTCCGGCCCGACTTCGTAGTTTTCAGGACCGATGGAAGGGCCGAGAACCGCAACGATGCGCTCGCGGCGGGCGCCGAGGCTTTCCATCGCGGCAATGGTGTTTTCAAGCACGCCGGTGAAAGCGCCCTTCCAGCCGGCATGCGCCGCGCCGATGACGCGCGCCTCTGCATCGGCAAACAGTACCGGGCCGCAATCGGCCGTCGAGGCGCCGATGGCGATGCCCGGCCGGCCGGTGACGACGGCGTCGGCCTTGGGCCGTGGACCGGGGAAGGGTTCGTTCACGATGACGACGTCGGGCGAGTGAACCTGATGCGCAGTCAAGAGATGGCTGGCCGGCACGCCCATCCAGGCAGCGACGCGGCGGCGGTTCTCGGCGACCAGCGTCTGGTCGTCATCCGAGCCGGTGCCGATGTTGAGCCCTTGGTAGATGCCGCTGGAGACACCGCCGATACGGGTGAAGTAGCCATGGCGGATGCCTCGCGGCTTCGCCGCTTCCAGAAGCGGCGAGCGAACAGGATCCGGTTTGGTCTGATTCAGCATGGATGGGTTTGTTGTCCGCGCCAGCGCTTTCGTCAAGGCGAAGTTCGGCCAAGCATTTGCGGCAGCCATGCCGCATTGGCTCCGAGTTGGCGAAAAGCGGGCATTCGACTATAGGCAATGGCCAGACAATTTCCGGGGCGGGCGAAAGTGCATGGGCTGGAATCCAGTCAAAAGCCTGATCCGAAAGATCCATCAGAACCGGCAGGTGCGCAAGGCGAAGGATTTTCGCAACGCGCTGGTGAAAGGCTATTTCCGCTCACGCAATCCAGCGTCGGGGGCGGAATTTGCCGAAGAGTTGCGGCGAACCGGCGCCCGGCATTTTTGCTTCTCCATCGCCTACAACACGCCCTGGGTCATCGATGCGCTGACCAAGGCATGGCTGACCTATTCGAGCGGGATGACGCTGGTGGTCATCGACAATTCGTCCAAGCCCGCGGCGCGGCAGGCGATCGAGGCCATCTGCCGGCGGCGCGGCATTGCTTATTTCGGCTTGCCGCGAAATCCCGAATGGAATCCGAACCGGTCGCATGGCATTTCGATGAACTGGGTTTTTCATAACATCGTGCGCCCGCTGCGGCCCGACCTGTTCGGTTTTCTCGACCATGACTGCTTTCCGGTGGTTGCCCACGCGCATGGCGGGCACGGACGCCTACGGCCCCAAATACCCCGCCAAAAGAGGCCATGACGGTTGGTATTTCTGGGCGGGGCTTTGCTGCTTTCGCTTTTCCGTCGTCGAGGACCTTGAGCTCGATTTCACGCCGCGCTTCGACACCGGGCTCGATACTGGCGGCGGCAACTGGCCGATGCTGCGCGACAGGCTGGACGACAGCAATATCGTCAATGCCGAGAAGACCACGATCAGCCTGAAGCTCGGCGGCATCGAGGCCGACCATCGCATGCTGGACAAGAGCTTCTTTCATGTCGGCGGCGCTTCGTATCGCGGCCTGATCAGCACGCGGCACTATCGCCGGCTGATGTGCGACCATGTCTGGGAGACCTACCTTGGCGGTGTGGCGGAGCGGCTTGTAAACGACCTCTAGAGCGTTTCACCGTTTCACGGAAACGGCGAACCGCTCTATCTCTTTGTGTTGACGCAATTCCGGACGAAAAACCGCTCACACTTTTCCTGGAATGCTCTTGTCAGCCCGGCTGGTGCGGCAGGATTTTAAGAACCTTGAACAGCGTGCCCATGGCGTCGGGGCCGGCCAGGCGCTCGACGGCGTCGGTAATGGTTTGTTTTGCCTCGTCGCTTGCCTGGCTACCCAGCAGGCCCGCCCGTTCGAGCAAACCCATGGAAAGCAGGAAGTCGCCCTGCGTCGTCAATTCCACATCGAGGCCATGCGCCCGCACGACAGCGGCCAGTGCTGCGAAGTCGACATGCGCGGTGAGATCGGCTCCACCGGGATTGGCCAGCACATCTTCGGGGGCGTGCCTGCGCACGGCCTGCAATGTGTCGCCGAAACCGGGCTGGAGATGGCCGTAGTCAGGGAATAGCCCGGCGCCGCCGTGGCCGGCTATGCGTTCGGCAATGGCCGCCATCAGCGCCGCGCGGGCCGGTGCTGCTTCGAAAATAGAACCTTGCGGCGCCTCGGCGGCATTGTCCGGCAGCAGCGTCGCGTCGACCGAGCCGGCGCCGGCGAAGAAGCTCAGTTCATCTGACACATCGAGGCCGATCATCCGTTCGCGCCATCCGGTGCGGGCGCGAATGAATTGGCGGATCGGCACCGCGTCGAACAATTCGTTGCCGACGATCAGCAGCGGCGCCTGCGGCAGCGTGGCGATGGTTTCGTGCCAGCTCACCTCAGCTGAACTCCCGGCAAGCGTCCGTTTCTGGATTTCGGTCAGGCGCGGGCTGGTCTCGATCAGGGCGAAGGACGCACCGGCTGCGAGTGTGGGATCCAGCCGCGCCAGGGTACGCAGTATGTCCTTCATCAGCGTGCCGCGGCCGGGGCCGATTTCGGCGATGGTGACCGGCAGCGGCCGGCCGATCGCCGACCATGCCTGATACAGCCAGACGGCGACGAGTTCGCCGAACATCTGGCTGATCTCCGGCGCGGTGACGAAGTCGCCCTCGGCGCCGAACGGTTCGCGCGTCGTGTAGTAGCCGTCGCTGGGGTCGAACAGGCAGAGCGCCATGTATTCGTTGACGGGGAGGGGGCCGAGCGCACCGATCAGGTCGACGATGCGGGTTTTCAGCCGTGTCATGCCGGCTGTGGCTGCGGCACCGGCTTGGCCGTGGCCATCGCCCAGATGCCGGCGAGCACCATCGGCAGCGACAGCACCATGCCCATGGTGAGCCAGCCGCCGAAGAGATAGCCGAGTTGCTGGTCGGGCTCGCGGAAGAACTCGACGAAGATGCGCGACAGCCCGTAGCCGCAGATGAAGGCGCCGCCGACGAAGCGCGGTGTCTTCAGCTTCAGCCGCGAATGGGTGAGGAAGCGCAGGACCAGGAACAGCACCAGGCCCTCAAGCAAGGCCTCGTAGAGCTGGCTCGGATGGCGCGGTTCGAGGCCAGCGACGCAGCCCGCCACCGTCTGCTGGAGGCGCTCGTTGCAAAAGACGACGCCCCACGACACATCGGTCACGCGACCCCACAGTTCCGCATTGACGAAGTTGGCAATGCGGACGAGACCGAGACCGACCGGCACGCCGGCCGCCACGACATCGAACAGCGACCAGGTGCGAATGCCGCGCTTGATGGAAAACAGCGTCATGGCGAGGATGACGCCGAGCAAACCGCCATGGAACGACATGCCGCCCTGCCAGATGGCGAAGATGTCGAGCGGATGGTCGATATAGCGCCTGAGATCGTAGAACAGCACGTAGCCGGTGCGCCCGCCAAGCACGACGCCGACGGCGGCCCAGACGATGAAATCATCGAGATCGATGGGTTTCATCGGCAAGACGCCGTCCGGCCACAGCCTGGTGTTGGTGACGAGCCGCTTGGCATACCACCAGGCGAAGAGGATGCCGACGATGTAGCCAATGCCGTACCAGTGCACCGCCAGCGGGCCGATCTGGACCAGGATCGGGTCAATGTTGGGGAAAGGCAGCGACGCCATCGGCAGCAGGAAATAGTCGTTCAACAGGGTCTCCCGGAAGGGCTCGCGTTTGGGCGCGGACCATGCGGCAGGGTTTTGGCGGGGTCAAGGCAAGGTGGTGGTTGCCTTGACGTCGCAGATGGAGGGCTCAACCCTGCGGCTTGCCGGCGACCAAATGCCTGAGCGCGTCGTTGATCCTGTCCTGCCAGCCGGGACCATCTTCCTGGAAATGGTCGAGCACGGCTCGATCGATCCTGATCGAAACAAGCTCCCTGACATTCGGTGCACCCGCGGGCTCGCGAATTGGTGGCGCCGGCTTTTTGATTGGCTTGAAGGCAGCTTCAGCGGCTTCCATCGGATTTGTCGGTCGGCGCGGAGGCGTTGCCATTGGTTGATCCTTGATCAGAGCGACTTGACGCAGGTCGACTTGAAAGCACTACAATAGGCGACGTCGCGCCATCACGTACAGGGCTGGGCAGCCGAGGTGCGATGCCGCAGCCATCGCAACGTTCTTGCATTCCGCGCACGGCGCCATTACCTCAATTCGACCAAGCGAGGATTTGCCATGTCGACCGGACCGAACCGCATTCTCGATGAATTCGCCAAGCTGATGACCGATGCTGCGGGTGCTGCGCAAGGCGTGCGCCGTGAGGTGGAAACTGCCTTCAAGGGCCAAGCCGAGCGCATCCTCAACACCATGGATGTGGTGCAGCGCGAAGAGTTCGAGGCTGCCCGCGACATGGCCGCCAAGGCCCGGGAAGAAAACACAAAGCTAGCCGCGCGCATCGATGTGCTCGAGGCCAGGCTTGCCGAATTGACCGGACAGGCCGCACCAGCGGCGGCGGCAAAGCCCAAAGCAAAAAAATAATCTTTAAACTTTTCCACAAAGCCCAATCCGAAAAAGTGCTTTGCCGTGAATCGTTTACCGGCGATGCATGAATCTTTGTGACAGCGCCTTTCCACATGCGGATGACGCAGTGCGAAAAATTAGGCTGTTCACGCGACTCCCGATCAATAGACTGAATTTGTTGCATGATTCGGAGCAGGGTCATGCGGCCGGGCGGTGGGGTCCGGTCCGGGGTCTTTGTGTCGTGAAGTCCTGGCCGTCCGAGTTCTAGACAAGATTGTTCGTCGTGTGTGCCCCACGGAGCGTGTGGCGCTCCCCTGAACACAGGAAGCATTCCATGGAACTTCTCGAACTCGAATTCTCCCGCGAAATCCATCCGGTGGATGTCATCGAGCAGGTGGCCCATAACAATGACTGGTCCTTTGAGCGGGCCGGCGATGACGAAATCTCGATCTCGGTCGCCGGCAGCTGGACCGACTATCACGTCTCTTTCTCGTGGATGGAGGATTTCGAGGCGCTGCATCTGGCCTGCGCGTTCGACATCAAGGTGCCGGAAGCCCGTGCGTTGGAAGTGATGCGGCTGTTGTCGCTGATCAACGAGCAGATGCTGTTTGGCCATTTCGACCTGTGGGAGCAGGAGGGCGCGATCATGTTTCGCCAGTCGCTGCTGCTCGCCGGCGGGGTCGAGCCGTCGAGCCAGCAGGTCGAGGTGCTTTTGTCGTCGGCGCTGGAAGCCTGCGAATGTTATTTTCAGGCCTTCCAGTTCGTCGTCTGGTCGGGAACCTCGGCCAAGGATGCGCTGGCCGGCGTCCTGTTCGAGACCTACGGTAACGCCTGATCGTCGCTAAGAAAAGAAGATGAGTTCGAGCAGCGCACGCAAGCCCGAGATCAGCTTTGCCGATTTCGATCGTGTCGACATCCGTGCCGGCACCATTGTCGAGGCTGAGCCTTTCCCTGAAGCGCGCAAGCCCGCGTTCAAGCTGAAGATCGATTTCGGCCCCGATATTGGCGTGAAGAAATCCTCGGCGCAGATCACCAAATATTATGCGCCGGGAACGCTTGTGGGACGGCAGGTGTTTGCGGTCGTGAATTTTCCGCCGCGCCAGATCGGTCCGTTCATGTCTGAAGTACTGACGTTGGGATTTCCCGACGAAGAGGGCGCCGTGGTGCTGGGCGCCATCGAGCGCAAGGTGCCGGACGGCGGGCGCTTGTTCTAACTGCCGCTAGGCGGCAAGCTTCCGCTTGGTGCCAAGCGCCTCTTCGACCGTGTCCATGAACATTTCGGCGCAGGCTTTCCAGCTGTAACGCATGGCGCGTTCGCGCGCCTCGGCGCGGTCGACGTTCAGCGCGGCGAGCGCGGCCTCGCGCAGATCGGTCGACACCGCCCCGCCGATGCCGTCGCCGACAATGTCGATCGGCCCGGTGACCGGATAGGCGGCGACCGGCGTGCCGCTGGCCAGCGCCTCGATGATGACGTTGCCGAACGTGTCGGTGCGGCTCGGGAAAACGAAGACATCGGCCGAGGCGTAGATTTCGGCCAGTTCATCGTTCGGACGGTGGCCGAGGAAATGCGCCTGCGGGTATTTTGCCTTGAGCCTGGCCAGCTCCGGCCCTTCGCCGACGATGACCTTGCTGCCGGGGAGATCGAGATCGAGGAAGGCGCTCAGGTTCTTTTCAATGGCGACACGGCCGACGCACAGGAACACCGGGCCGGGAAAGCCGAGGTCCTTCTTCTTGTCCGGGCGGAAATGGTCGGTGTCGACGCCGCGCGTCCACGGCCTGAGCTTGTTGAAGCCGCGCGCGGCGAGATCGTCGGCCAGCGACTGTGTGGCAACCAGCGTGCCTTGTCCGGAATTGTGGAAATCGCGCAGCCAGCGGTAGGCCCAGCTCTCCGGCACCGGCAGGCGGGCGCTGAGATATTCGGGAAAGCGGGTGTGATAGCTGGTGGTGAAGGGACGGCCGGCGTTGCGGCAATAGCGCCGCGCCATGATGCCGAGCGGTCCCTCGGTGACGATGTGGATGTGGTCGGCCTTGCGTGCCTCGATCAGCCGCGCGACATGGCCGGGCGTGGTCAGCGCCAGCCTTATGTCGGGGTAGGTCGGCAAGGGCAAGGTGCGAAAGATGTTCGGGGTCAGGAAGTCGACCGCAACGTCGAAGGATTTCAGCGTTTCGGTGAGCCGCTCCAGCGTGTGGACGACGCCGTTGACTTGTGGGCGCCAGGCGTCGGTGACCATCAGGATGCGCATGGCGGTCCTTTGCTCGGATCGTCGGTTGCCTTGATGCGATGGCGGAACGGCATCCACGCGACTGCCCTCGCTTCGCTCCAGCGTACCCGGGCAGGCACGAGGTCGAAGTAAGGCGGCTGAGCCGAATCAACTGAGGTCGCGCGCTTCATGCGCGCTCTTGACCATGATTTCATGACGGGCGGATGAAGGTGGCTTATGGCCGAGGCGCCTTCCGGGATCCTGCTCTGATCAGGCAGGCACCTTGATCACCGCCCGCAGGCCGCCAAGCGGGCTGTCGTCCAGCATGATGTCGCCGCCATGGCTGCGGGCAATGTCGCGGGCGATGGAAAGGCCAAGGCCGGTGCCGCTGGCGTCGAGGTTGCGCGCCTCGTCGAGCCGCACAAACGGTTTGAACACGTCCTCGCGCTTTTCCGGCGGAATGCCCGGACCGTCATCATCGATGGTGACGACCAGCGAGCCGCGGCCGTGATTGGCGCTGATCTCCACCGTTTTGGCATAGCGCAAGGCATTGCCGGCGACATTGGACAACAGCCGGGCAAAAGCGTGCGGGCGCACATGCACGTCCGGATCGCCGGCGAGCACGGTCGACAGCTTGCGCTTGTGCAGCGACGCCTCCTCGCCGAGCTTTTGGAAATAGGCCTCGAGATCGAAATGGCCGGCATCTTCCGACGCTTCGCCGCGGGCAAAGGCGATATAGCCTTCCAGCATCGACTGCATGTCGTCGATGTCCTGGTTGAGCGCCGCCTTGGTCTCGGGCTTGCCGCCAGCCAGCGCCAGCTGCAGCTTGAAGCGAGTGAGGATGGTCCTGAGATCGTGGCTGACGCCGGTCAGCATGGCGGTGCGCTGTTCGAGCTGCCGTTCGATGCGCTCGCGCATCTGGATGAAGGCAAAGCCGGCGCGGCGAACCTCCTCGGCGCCGCGGGGGCGGAAATCGCGCGGCATCGGCCGGCCCTTGCCGAAGCTTTCGGCGGCCTCGGCCAGCATCAGGATCGGCCGGATCTGATTGCGCAGGAAGGGGATGGCGATCGTCAAAAGCACCAGCGAGGTGCCGACCATCCAGATCAGGAAGATGTGGGTGTTGGAGGCATAGGCCTGGCTGCGGCGCACGAAGACGCGCAGCACCTTGCCCTCGAGCTGGATGCGCACCTCGACGATGTTGGAGTTGCCGACGGTGTCGATCCAGAACGGGCGGTTGATCTGGCGGGTGATCTCGGTGGAAAGGACGTCGTCCAGGATCGAGAAGAAGGGCTTGGGTCCGGGCGCGGGCAGCGGGTCGGGCGGCAGGAGGTCGACTTTCAACTGCATGCGGTCCTGCGCGATGCGGATGATGTTGGCGTAGTCGCCGTCGTGCGGATAGGTCTCGATCATGTCGATGATCGCGGCGATGTCGCTCACGGTGGCCTGCGACAAGCGCCGCGTCACCGTTGCCCAGTGGCGTTCCATAAAGTCGAAGGCGACAACCGATTGCAGAAGGATCATCGGCGCGATGACGATGATCAGCGAGCGGGCATAAAGCCGCTTCGGCATATAGAGCGCGACCAGCCGCCAGAACCGGTTCCAGGCGCGCGGCATGGCTTTCAGCGCGCGTGCTATGCGCGCGCCAAAGCCGCCATGTTCGGGCCGTTCCAGTTGTGTGGTCGCCATGTATCCTTCCGCCGGTCGCTCGTCGATGGCACCCGTCTATGGCCAAACGGCGACCGTTGGCGGCATTCTATTCCACGCCGGGCCGTTCTGGAACAGCCGTGGCGTGGCGGCCGACGACCAGCAGGTACGGAATCGCAAGTATCGTGATCAAGGGTTCACCGGTGCGTTGCGTTGGAACCACTTCGCGGATCGAGCGTTACGAGCGGATGATCAGACGATTTGCCTACGCCCTTATCTTCGTCCAGGTATCCATGGCGACTGCGCTGGCTACACAGGTATTCCTGTCGACCGCCGAGGAAGCCCGTAGCTCAGAACTCTCGCTGGTGCCGGCGCCAGGCGAAAACGAGGGATGCGCCAAGGCGATGTGGCCCAATATTCCGCAACGTTGCCTGCAACGAGTCGAGCCGAAGGTGGTGACGCTCGTGCTCAGCCAAAACAACTGATGGCGAATGGCTCTTTCTGACATGCAGGTGCCATGCGCAACTGGCCGCGCTGCCGCAGGACCACCAACGCTCCGTTAAGCCTCGGTCAATCTCTGCAATCTATCTTGAATGCCAGATTGTCGAGGGTGACATGAAGCGCAAGTCGGTAATGCTCTTTGCCTTCCCAGCTCTGATCCTGCTGATCCTGGCAGGGGAGCGCATGGCGGCCTTCTTGCTGGGAGCCTATCCGGCCAGTCCCACAATGTGGTGGATCTGGCTTGAACTAAGGCCGCTGTCGACGATGTTCTGGCAACAGATCGATCTCTATCTGGGAGCGTCGATGGTCGTTGATGCCTCTATCCTGGCCGCCGCGTCGATCGTTTGCTGGATGGCGTGCCGCACAAGAAAGTCGGCTGCCTTCTACTTCCTTGCAAATCACGTCGCCCTGCTTTTTGCCGGGTTGATGATCGCCGTCACCAGCCATTCCGAAACAGCGAGCGCGATCGCCTCGTTCACGGTACCCGGGGGTCTTCCATTCTCGCTAATGGTCGATTTCACCCCGAAGAACAGCCTAGTGCTGTTTCTGGGTGTGACAGCATGCGCCTATTGTCATGTTGCCTTCCTCAGCGAAACCCGACAGCGGTCAGAAGCGCTGGCCATGAGGCTTGTTGCTCTGCAGCGGGATCTGTAGGGCAGCCCACGTCTTCCAGCCCTAGTTGATCTTTCTGTAGTAAACCTTGCCGTCGGCCTGTTCTATGCGCTGGTAGTTTGGGCTTGGGGCAGGCGCTGTAGCGACGATCCTCTTTTTCGGAGCACGCGGCGCATCGACCAGGCTGGGCTCGGTCGCATCTTCACCATCGACAGTGACAGGTGCCTCCGCCACGGCGTTGGCCGCGACCATCGAAGGTTCCGCTGCGCTCGACATGACGTCGTCATGGGCAAGGGGCTGGTTCTGTTCCAGCCGGGCTATGCTCCTGTTGATCTCACCGAAGCTGCTCTGCAGTTGACTGTCGAGTTTTTCAAATCGGCTCTGAAAACCGTTGTTGACCGTGTCCAGCCGGCCCCCGATTCGTTGTTCGAACGTCCCGAGCTGTTCCAGGCGCCCTTCCAAAAAGCGCATATCGCTGATGCCGCGGTAGAGATAAACCGCAGCTATTATATTCACCAGGGTGATCAGGGATGTGCCGATGATGACCGCGCCGATAATGCTTTTGTCGCTCGGTTTCCCAACGGCAGCCTGCTCTCCAATGGGGGTTGCTGTCCCAATCTCGATAGCCGGCATGTCCGGTTCGCTGATCATCGTCATTGAACCACCACCTTTGCGCCGATCGCGACGCGTTTGAAGAGATCGATCACATCGGTGTTGGTAAGGCGAAAACACCCCGATGTTCCGTCGAAGCCAACCCCTGACGGATCGTTGGTTCCGTGTATTCGATAGAGCGTGTCACGCCCGTCCCGAAGCAGATAGAGCGCCCTGGCGCCGAGTGGATTGTAGGGACCGGCAGGTACCATTTGCGGCAGCTCCGGCTGGCGGGCGCGCATTTCGCGGGGTGGGCGCCATTCCGGCCACTCGGTCTTGGCCCCCACCTTGACGACCCCGGTCCAGCCAAATCCGTCGCGGCCGACGCTGATCTGATAGCGAAGCGCCTGGCCTTGTCGGGTCACCAGATAAAGCGCTTTCTCGCCCTTGCGGATAACGATCGTTCCGGGTTGTTCCGTGGTCTCGAAGGCGACAGTCTTGCGCAGGCTGGGGCCCATTGCCGGCAGCGGCGGCCGATCCGAAAGTGCCGATCGCGCGCTGGCGAAGTCCTGGACGGAGATCGCCAGCGCCATGCCCATGACGCAGGCCAATCCCGGGATCCGGTACCTACTTTGCAGCGTCATCGAGCCGCTCTTTGAACATCCGCTTCAGGTCCTTGTTGAAGCGCGCACGCCCATCCACCTCGGCAGGCAGGATAGCACGGTTCAAGGCATCGGCCAGAAGCGCATTGTCCAGCGCGACCGATTTGATGTGCGGCGCCTTGAAAATCTTTTCGAGTTCGCTGCGCGAAAAGTGGTTCCCGAACCATTTGCGCTTGTGCTTGTTGGCTACCAGCGTGATGCTTACCGCATTGCCACGCAACTCACGGATCTTCTTGTAGAGCCGCTTGCCTTGCCGCAGCGAGGCGACGTTGAGTTCGAAGACGATGAAGATCTCATCGCTCGTCGACAGCACGGAACTGTGCCAGCGCGTCTCGATGTTCGGCAGGTCGATGACGATGTCGTCGAACCGGTAGGCGACGAGGTCCAGCAGACGAAACACGAAATCGGCACCCTTCGGCTCGAAAGGCAATTGCGGCCTCTCGAAGGAATAGAGTGTCAGCCCGGACGGACGCGAGAGCTTGATGACATCCATCAGCTCGACGTCGAGCCTCTCCGGTTGGCCGATGATGCCGCCGAGGTCGAACTGGTTGAACTGGTTGAGATAGGCGCCGCAATTGGCGCTCTGGAAATCGAGGTCGACCAGGCAGGTCGAAGCCCCGCGTTCTGGCGATTTCGACGCCAGGTGTTCGGCGGCCGACAGGGCGAGCGTCGTGGCGCCGGCGCCGCCGCTGGCGCTGATGAAGGTGATTATGCGGCTCTTGGTGCCCTGGTTGCCGGTGTCGTGGAAGGTCACTGCGTTCAGCAATTCCTTGCCGTCGAGCGGCTTGTGCAGCCAGTCCGAAGCGTTCATGCGCACCAGCACGCGCGTCTGTTCCGACGACAGTTCGTCGGAGACTGCGATCAGCGGCACGGCCGCCCAAAGGGCGCGCGCTTCGACGATGTCCGGCCTGCCGAGCAACTCGCCATTGCCAAGGTCGAGGATGACGATGCCGGGGCGCGTGTCGGCGGGCGGACCCCTAAGGAAGTCGCCGGTCTCGGAAACCCTGACGTCGTAGATCGCCAGCGCGTCGAGCCGCGTCGCCACATCGCGCTTGAAATTCGCATCCGACGAGAACAGCGCCACCTGCTTTCGCTTGGTCGGAGTAACCTTGGTGTTGATGGCGTTCATGGTGTCCACGTGCTCTTCATGTCTTCGCCCGTAACCGTGCTCAGCATGGAGGGCATGGTGATGTTTCCGAACCCGAGCAGTCCGGCCAGGAAGAAAAACTGAAAGGGATGGTTGGTGATGCTGACGGTGATGGTCGGCACCGGCCCACTGGGCCGCGTCCAGTAACCGAGACCGGAGGCGGCGTATTCGATCCGCACCTCTGACTTTTTCAGCATCGGCAGGAAGTCATGCATTCCGGCACGGTTGGCGGTGCCGTCATAGATCGCGTCGAACGAGGTTTGGCTGGCATTCGCGGGTAGGCACGCGCCTCCTCCGATACTGCAGCAAGCGACGCCTGCTGCGCTTGCAGTGCAGACATAATCATAGGTGCCGGCCGGCACTGCGGTTCCGACTTTGGTTACATCGCTCTGCGTTAGCGTCTCAGATGGAAGGCCGAGTGCTACAGGGGTAGAAATCTGCGCCAGTCTTGCGCCGGCTTGCACCGCTTTATTTCCAGCGTTCCATTGGTAAAAGGCATAGCCGAAATCGACGAAGCCAAGCAGAACCGTCAATAGTAATGGCAGAACGATGGCCATTTCGACCATCGCAGTGCCCGACTGCTCGGCGCAAAACTTTCGGTTTCCCATCACCATCCGATAACTCGTTCTTGATGGGAGACACTAAGGGTAAGAGCACCAAAGCCGAGATACGACAAGAATCCGAGGTCCGGGTAAGAATAGGATGTACTGACGTCCACGACATCGACAGTGCTCTTGCTGCTAAGATAAAGCTGCGTGCCCGTGGCCACATCAACCGCGTCCAGCGAGACCGCCTTGGTGATCGCAACTGCCGTCGGCAGCCATCCGGTCACCCTGGCGCTGCCGTTGGCGACCGCCCCATTGGCAGCAAGGTTTTGAGCCCGCCCCTTGCAGGTCTCCCAGTCACTGCTGCACCGTGCCATGTAGCGCCCCGCATCCTCAACGCCGGCTTCGAGAAGCAGGCGCGTGTTCAGGATGTTGGAGAACTCAAACACACCAGCCGATAACAGCAACACCAGTGGTATAGTGAGCGCGGCTTCCACCAACGCGGCGCCACTTTCGTCGCCCTGGAACCGCCGGATGATTTGCCTAAGCTTGGTCATGTCGGCTCTACCGGTACAACTGGGCTTCGTTGCGGAATGCTTTGTCTAAAAGAGTATTGTTGGCAAACCCTCCATCGACGTCGACGATCTCCAGGCTGATAGGCTTCTCACCGGCCGTGGTGTCCTCATCGTTCTTACTGTTATCCTGCTTCTGGATGGGGCTGTTTATGAAGACGCTGGCATAGCCATCAGGCTTGAGCTGGGTATGGCCATTGATCTTGGCCTGGTTGGCGATGCAGTCGACGATCGCCATGTTGAGCAGTCGCCGGTCGGGATCCGCAGTCGGGGTCGTACCTTTGAAGCAGGCTGGAACGCCGGTTTCCTTTGTCGGCGCCTTGGACTTGTCACCGACAAGCCCGTTCGCAATCTCGTATTTATAGACGTCATATCTGGAAGCCGGCACAGCAGTGCCGGTCGGGTTGGTGGTGCTAGGCACGCTGGGGTAGGCCGCGCCGTGGTTGATCAGCCAATAGTTTGTCCGATCCCATGTCGAGTTCGTCATCCCGGTCGTGGAATCGAAGCTATCGCCGGGTGGTAGCGCCATGGCTGTCCCGTCTGTGTTGGGCGTGTATTTGTTGCAGTTGGAGGTCTTGTCCACTCCCTTGCGCACATTGCTTGCCGGCCGATATGACCAGTCATTATCATGCGACTTGAGCGAGGAACTGTAGATATCGAAGCGGACATTGAGCCCCGCGTTGACCTGGCCCAAGGTGACGCCCGTTTTCGTGGTGAGAGCATCGCGGCTATAGCATGTGCCTGCGGTGCCCATCGCCATGGCATCTCGCAGCGAGGCCAGATTGTTGTCGATCAGTCCGAAGTTGCCGGGACCAGGATTCGAGTCAACCTTGAGGATGCGGTATTCGCGGCTGTAGGTGAGGCCGGCGGCAAACGCCTGCTGGATCGTCTTACTGGTCGACGGATCAGTCGTCTCGAACGGGTTGCACATGAAGATAGGCACGGTTTCGCAGATCGATTGCTTGAACCCGGCCACGGCCTGGGGCTGGATGTCCATAGTGTCGTTGCCGCCGATAAAGCTTGCCGGAAAGATCGTTGCGAAGGCGCCGGCGCCATCGGTCAGGCCGGAAGCATTGACCGTCACCAATGAGAATGACACCGCTTTAGGATCAGTGCTGGCCCAGTTGACGCCGTTCGAGTCGACGCCGGCAGCGCTCAACCTGATGGTGTCGCTGGCGGGAATGCCGGTCAGGTAGGTTACCGTTACATCAGACAGGGCGAGTGTGTGATCTCCTGACGTCGAAAACTTGGTTTTGTTGGTGACAAGGGTCGTCTTCGCCAGGTTGGCTCGGATGATCGAATCCGATCTGCCATCCAGTTCCGCGGCTGTCGCAAGCGCAAGGGCGTCTACACCCTTCTGAAGGTCGTTGTGAAGGCTGTTTGCCCGGCTCATGTCGATCGCCAGCAATGCGAAGCCAACCAGCACAGGCAGCATGATTGCGACAAGGATCATCGCTACGCCGCGTTGATCGTTCCAGAACGCCCTAATGGTCCCCAACATGACCTTACTCTCTGCTTCCTTGCACCGGGCCCCTCGCTCACCCGGCGCAATGCGACCGCATCCTTCTGTTCAATTCGCTCCGTTGGTCACACCCGACCCGCCGACATTGACCGTTATCGCAGGCGGTGGCGGTGGTGGCGGTGGAAATTTGTAGCCCTGGGCAACAGCGGCAGCCCGCGTGCCGACGCCTTCGATATGCGTGTTCTTCGCGTTCGGATTGAACGGATCGACCGTCTGCGCCAGCGAATTGAATTTCTGGGTGTCGCCGGCGGCCAGCGTCACCGAATCGTAGTGGTTCAGATAGTCGGCGGCGCAGCCCGAAAGGGCACCGGCGCACAGAATAAGGATCAAGGCGCTATTTCTTGACATAGAGCATCTTGTCCTTCGATTTGAAGTCCAGCATGTGGCCATAGGGGCCGGTGACGCCGTCGCCCGTTTCATATTTTCGGATCATGTCCTTGTTCACCTCGAGCTGACCGAGCACGAAGAATTCCGGATCGTTGGCCGGCCGTGTCTTGTCGAACGGCGTCGCCAGTTGTTCGCCGGGCTTCACCGGCCGCACGACGTGCGGCGTAACGATGACGACCAGCTCGGTCTCTTCCTTCTGGTTGCTCGAATTGCGAAACAGCGTCCCGATGACCGGCACCTGGCCGAGCCACGGCACCTGGTTCTGCAGCTTGGTGGTCTTGCTCGACAGCAGCCCGCCGACCGCGAAGCTCTGGCCGTCGCGCAATTCGACAACGGTTGCCAGCTTGCGGTTGGTGAAGATCGGATCGCCGGCGGTGGTAAAGCCGGTCAGGTCGCTCACCTCCGGCGCCAGCTTCATATGGATCTTGCCGTCGTCGAGTACGACCGGCGTGAACAGCAGATTAACGCCGAATTGCTTGTACGTGATGGTTACCTCGCCATCGGCGCCGACGACACGGATAGGCACTTCGCCGCCGGCGTTGAAGCTGGCCGGCTCACCGGACAAGGTGGTGAGATTGGGCTCAGCCAGCGTGCGCACAGCCCCCTTGGCCTCAAGCGCTTCGATGATCAGGTCGACCTTGATGTTGCTGTCGATAACCCGGGTGATCAAAGCCGCAAATGGATTGCTGCCCGACAAGAGGCCGCTAAGCAGACCGCCCGGTCCAAGCACCACATCGTCTTCGTCGACGGCCGCAACGCCCGTGCCTGTACGGGTAGTGCCGCTGCCATTTGTGCTCCTGATCGACACACCGAGGTCGCGCCCGGTATTGCGCTTGGCCTCCAGCACGCGGACTTCGAGATTCACCTGCTGGCTGTCGTCGACGATGACGGAATTTATGATGGCATCGGGGCCATATTGCTGCGCCACTTCCAGGATCGATGCCAGCGTCGCGCCATCCTTGACGTGACCGCCAAGCCTGACCTTGCCGTTGATCGAACCGATCTCGATGCGCGCCCTGGGCGCAACCTGGCGGATCGCCTGCGCCATGTCGCTGACATCGACACCAACTTCGATCTGGATGACGCCGAGCGAGCGCTTTTCCGGGGAGAAGAGATTGACCGTCGTGGTGCCGGCGCTCTTGCCGATGACATAGAGCGTACGATCGGTCATAGGCTGGGCATCGGCGATCTTCTCGTCGCCAACGACGATATCGCCGAGATTGGCGCTCACCTGGAGCGTCACCGACTGTGACATCGGCAGGAAGATGCGATGGACGCTCGGGTTCGATACGTCGATGAAGCGGTCGGCCGCTTCAGCCACGGCAATCGACGACAGAAGTGCAGCCAAACAAGACAGCGCGGCCGCCGCTACCCTCATCCAAGACCCCTGCATCCCCATCTCCCAAACTGCTGCCGCCGGCAGCCCCCTGCTTCGCCGCGCCTCTTTATGGTTGTCGCGGCACGTCATAGGATTCGAGCTTCACGCCACGAAACACACCCACTGTAACATTCTTCGCCGGTTCCGGCTGCACGTATTTGACCACTTCCTTAATTTCCGGAGCCGACGCCACGGCCGGCTTCACTTTGCCCAACTCGTCGAGGCGGCTTCCCACTCTCTCCACCGCCTGGGTCAATCCGGCAATCTTGTCCTCGGCGCGCTTGCGCTCAGCTGCGGCCTCCGCTTCGGCGGCTGCCTGCTTATCCAGTTCGGCCTGCCTGGCGGCAACGTCGGCTGGCGTTTCGCCGTTAAGGTCCGAAGTTGTGATGCGCTCGGTTGTTTCGCCTTTGCTGGCGGCAGCCTGGCGAAGCGCCAGCGACAATTGGCCGGCACCGGCAGCCAGCGTAAGCTTCTGCGCATCCTTGGTGCTGACTTCGACCGTCACCGCTTTCACTACGGTCGGGCTATCCTTGCTCTCGTCGGCGACCTGGTCTACGGCGAGCACCTTTATGCTTTGCAGCAGCACGTCAACAAAGCTCTTGTCCGTGCCATCATCGCCACGCACCGTGCGCGTCAGCAAGACATCGACCCGGTCACCCGGGAAGACGAAGCCGGCGACGCCAAGCACGTCGTTGACGCGAATGGAGACTGCCTTCATCCCTTCGCCAAGCACTGCCGAAAGTGTGGCGCGCTGGCCGGGGCCGGTGATCTTGGTAGCGAGGACAGGCTCATTGGTGCCGATTGACTGCAGCGCCTGCTTCGTGCCTTCGCCCGCGAGAAGATCTTTGGTTGTCTTGAAAGCGCCCGCCGGGATTGCGCCCGCAGGCCATGCGATTTCCTGTAGCTTGTCGGCGCTCAGCGTGTCGCCGAACTTCAGCGGCATTGCCGCTACGACGACTGTGCTGCGTTGAACGAGGCCGGTTTGCGCCATGGCGCTACGCTGGTTGGCCAGCCAGATATTGACCAGCACAACTGCCAGAACGCCGAATACGCCGGCGAGAACGATCATGATAAGCGTATTGGCGCGCATGCCCCAAGCCCCCAGCCCCAATGCGGGATTCGCCCGCTGCGATCGGACTCAGGCCCGGCTCGAACGATCCGGGCCTGAGTGTAATAGTCAGGCGATCAGCTGCCGGTACCGGCGGCGGCATTGCACGTGCCGACAGAGCTGGCCTCCATAGCAGCGCAGAGGCCAGTGAACCTGGCGTTCACCCATGCACCGATGGCGATGACCGTCATGATCGCGGCGACCGCGATGATACCGATAAGGATGGAATATTCGACCATAGCAGCGCCGTTCTCATCGTCGCGGAACTGCCGGGTCATCGTCATGAGCTTTTTCATGTCAATTTCTCCCTCTGGAGGTTTGAACCCGACGAGACAGAGCCAAGGATGAACCCCATACCCAAGCATCCCCCGTCACCTCAATCCTAGGTCTCACGAAAAAGCAGAGTCAAACGGATTAACAGTTCCTTAACCTTCCAATACCTGAACTTGCGAGCTAAAAAGCGATTTGAATTCTGACAAGAGCTTGATTCGGCTCAATTTTCAACCGTCCTTAACCATTCATTCACAATTTGGCCACAGCTAAGGCAAAAGGATAGCCACATTAGCAAAACGGCATATTCCTTTATATCTAAGGGTTTACGGAGATTTTTCATCCGCATCTCATTTGTTTCGGTATGAAAGGTCCCGTGAGGCGGGGAGTTGGGAAGAGAGCAAGGCGCGGCGTCGAAATAAAAACGATATTTTTCTGGCGTCCTTCTTAACTATGTTGAAAGCATTGGCCTCACGTGAGGCCCTCCGGCGCTTGTGTCTCGCTTGGTTAACGTTTAGTTTCCGCTAATAAGGGCTAATTGGGGTATAGGGGATTATGCTGGGGCGGTTTATCAAGGGACCAAGCGAGCAGCAGGCCGCGACAAGGGTCGAGCAGCCGACTGTGCTGCCTGCCGCTCCGGCCCTTTCGCCGGCCGCTGATATTGAATCGCGCGGCGACGATTTTCTGACACTCAAGGTCGAACTTCATCGGCACCTCATCGATCGGTTCAATCTGACCGCTCTTGAAAATGCCACCAAGGACGAGATTCTGAATGAGATCCGTCCGATCGTTCGCGAGTTCGTTCGAAATCGAAGTGTGCCGCTGAACGCCCGCGAGCTCGATCAACTGACCAGTGATACGGCTGACGAAATGCTCGGGCTCGGGCCGATCGAGCCGCTGCTCAAGGACGACTCCATTACCGATATCCTGATCAACACCCACAAGCGTGTCTTCATTGAACGGCGTGGCCTGGTTGAGGAGACGGCCATCCGGTTTCGTGACGAGGCGCACCTGCTGCGCGTCATCAACAAGATCGTTTCGGCGATTGGCAGGCGCGTCGACGAATCGTCGCCGATGGTCGATGCGCGGCTGGAGGACGGCTCCCGCGTCAACATCGCGGTTCGGCCGATATCGGTTGACGGCCCGCTGGTCTCGATCCGCAAATTCTCGAAGAATCCCTATTCGCTCGAACGACTGATGGCGCTCAATTCAATCAAGCAGCCGATGATCGATCTGCTGCGAATTGCCGTTCAGGCGCGCAAGTCGATCCTGGTTTCGGGTGGCACCGGCAGCGGCAAGACGACCTTGCTCAACGCGCTGTCGAGCTACATCCCGTCCAGGGAACGCCTGATCACCATCGAGGACGCGGCGGAGCTGCAATTGCAGCAGCCGCATGTCGGTCGGCTGGAGACACGCCCGCCCAATGTCGAGGGCAAGGGCGAGGTCCGTCAGCGTGAGTTGGTCAAGAACGCGCTGCGCATGCGGCCCGACCGCATCATCGTCGGCGAGGTTCGCGGCGAGGAAGCCTTCGACATGCTGCAGGCCATGAACACGGGCCATGAAGGCTCGATGACCACCATCCATGCCAACACGCCGCGAGACGCCATCTCGCGCCTGGAGCAGATGGTGGGCATGGCCGGCATGCCGATGACGCACGAATCCATCAGAGCTCAGATTGCCTCGGCCATCGACATCATTGTGCAGACGCAGCGTCTTTCGGATGGGGGCAGGCGGGTCATTTCGATATCGGAACTGACCGGCATGGAAGGCAATGTCGTCCAGCTTCAGGAAATCTATCAGTTCGTCCGACGCGACGTCACCGCGGAAGGCGCGATCATCGGCGATTTTCGAGCAACTGGTGTCCGTCCGCGCTTCTCAGCGGAGGCGGCGACGCTCGGACATCATTTTGGCAAGGACGCCTTCAATCCGCAGGTTGCCCTCTGATGCCGACGGGTCAAGCTCTGCTGTATTTCATCTATATGCTGGCGGCAGCGTCGGTCATTCTCGCCGGCGAAGCTCTTTATCTTTCATTTGCTGGCCGCCGCTCCCGGTCTCTAGCAGTTAATCGCCGATTGAAGCGGCTCGCCGGCGAGGTTCCGGCCGAACAAACGTTGCAAGGGTTGCTGCGAGAACGCGGCCTCACGGACTCCGGCGACTTTCTTTTTGGACTGGTCTGGATGAACAGGCTCTATACCCAGTCCGGCATCACCGGAAATCCGTTGACCTTCGCCGCAACATTTCTGCTTGCAGGGCTGGCGATGGCGGTGCTGCTGGTACTCTTCAATTTTTCCGCTTCGGCGTCGCTTCTTATCTTTCTGATCGTAGGGCTTGTCCTGCCGCTTCTCGTCCTCCGGCGCGCCCGCAACAAACGAATCCGGAAATTTGCCAAACAGCTGCCGGATGCGCTCGACATGATCGTTCGTTCGCTGCGGGCCGGACACCCTGCTTCGGTCGCGATCGGTCTGGTCGCGCGCGAAATGCCCGATCCGCTCGGCACCGAGTTCGGCATCGTCTCCGATGAAATCACCTTTGGCCTCAGCATCGAGCAAGCGGTGCGGAAACTGTCGCAGCGTGTCGGCTTCGAGGGCCTTCAACTGCTGTCGGTATCACTGTCGATCCAGGGCAAAACGGGCGGCAATTTGACCGAAATTCTGGCCAATCTTTCCTCGGTTCTGCGTGAACGGCAGAAATTGCGAATGAAAATCAGGGCGCTTTCGGCTGAAGGTCGCGTCTCCGCGTGGATCATTTCCTTGTTTCCTATTGTGATGTTCTTCACACTTCAAGTCCTTTCCCCAGCCTACTACGGCGCCGTTTGGGGCAACCCGCTTATCTTCCCGATATTTCTGCTTTTTGGGTTGTGGGCGCTGCTTGGCGACTACATCATGTACCGGATGGTTACTTTCGATTTTTGACTGGGAGCGACGAACAAAATTGTTTTCGAACATTCAGGACCTGGGCTTCTTGGTGTCTATCGCCGTCTTTGTGGCGGCGGTGTCCCTCTTTCTGTTCGGTGCGCTTGTCTTCTTGCCCGCTCTGCAGACACGAAAGCTGGTCGTGCAGAGCCTGATGGGCGAAGGAATTACGGACCGCCGATCGATGCTCGGACAAGACCAGCTTGCCAAGATTGCCGCGCAACGGCCGGTCGATGCCTACTTCAAGTCGATCGAGAGGGAGCGAGAAGAGCCAAACGCCTTGGAAGCGAAGCTGTTTCGCGCCGGCTTTTATCAATCAAGCGCACCGCTGATTTATACGCTATCCCGCCTTGTCGCGGTCTGCGTCGGTTTTCTGGCAATGTACGCACTCCTGTCGCGGGTTCTGCCGCCGCACCTGCCAGGTTTCATCACCCTTGCTGGTTCTGCCCTGTTCGGCCTCGCCTGCATGGTGATTCCCGCCATTCTGCTCGACCGTTTCGAGAACAGCCAGAAACAGATCTATCGTCGAGCCTTCCCCGACTTCATGGACATGATGATCACCTGCGCCGATGCTGGCATGAGCCTGGAGGGCGCAGTCGAACGCGTCAGCCATGAAATGGCCGCCACCCACAAGTGGCTGGGAATACAGCTGTCGATCATGAATTTGCAATTGCGTGCTGGCAAGCCGTTGCGGGAAGCGCTACGTGAACTTTCAGATCGCATCGGACTTGACGAGGCGCGGGCACTGGCTGTCCTGTTCCGTCAATCAGAAGAACTCGGCACTAGCCTCACCGATGCCTTGCGTGTTTATAGCGCCGAGATGCGTGGGCAAAGGATTCTGAGTGCAGAGGAACGCGCCAACTCTCTGCCGGTGAAGATGATGATTCCATTAGGGCTATGCATATTCCCTGTGGTTATGATGGTCATCATGTTGCCGGTCATCATTCGTATGAAGGGGATGTTCTTCTAGTTGTGTATATGGTTTGGTCCTAATGATGCGTCGAGGGATTCTGGGGACAAGAAAATGACAAGGCCAATGCGCCTCGCACTCGCAGCCAGCGCGCTGGCTGTCGTGCTTGCCGGCTGCCAGACAAATAGTGCCGACACCAACGGGGTCGTCCGCACCAACGAGCCGTCGAAAGGCGACGTA
Organism: Mesorhizobium caraganae; assembly: GCF_016836705.1. Lineage (GTDB taxonomy): Bacteria > Pseudomonadota > Alphaproteobacteria > Rhizobiales > Rhizobiaceae > Mesorhizobium > Mesorhizobium caraganae. The sequence continues at coordinate 156,618 of NZ_JAFCGY010000001.1, forward strand.
ACGTCCTTTGGCGATGCGTTCGACGGGTTGAAGACGGTCGGCGATGTTGAATACTACGCCTCGGACCAGGCCGTCGCGGAGGCCAAGAACCAGTTCCGTGCCGAAAATTACGGAAATGCCGGCGCCTTGTTCTTCAAGGCGACGCAACTGGCCCCCAATGATGGTGGCGCCTGGATGGGACTGGCCGCCTCATGTGATCGTATCCATCGCTTCGACCTTGCCGACAAGGCTTACGCCCGGGCTTTCAAGCTGATGGGGGCGTCGCCGGAATATTACAACAATGTCGGCTATTCCTATCTGCTGCGCGGCAAGCTGCAGGACGCACGCGCGAATTTCCTCAAGGCCTATGAACTGGCGCCCAACGATCCGACCGTGGTCAACAATCTGAAGCTCCTGTCGTCCAGCGTGCAGAACATCGAGCGGTAGAGCCCAGCATGTTGCTTGCCGCGTCACTGCTGCTGAAGATCCTCGCCATCCCCCTTTTCGCGAGAATTGCCTGGCTGGACTTCGTGACACAGAAAATATCCAATCGTGATGTGCTGCTGCTGTTGTGCCTGGGGATCGGATCGATGCAGTTTATGTCGATTCAGGCCGGGTCATGGTGGGACATGGGTCTGAGCGTCATTGTCGGCTTTGTCCTGTTTGTCGTGCTCTTACCCTTCTGGGTTTTGCGCAAGGTTGGCGCCGGAGACGTCAAGCTCATAGCGGTGGTGCCGTTTCTGGTTGGTGGCACCGGCCTTGTTGTGTTTTCTCTCCTGCTAATGGTGTTCGCCGTGGCAATGGCCGTGGTGGCGGTAAATCCGTTTCTGCTGCCAGCGGGTGCGTTTCGCGTCTATGTCCAGCATATGGACCGGAAGGGCGTCGTGCCCTTTGGCGTGCCGATTTCGGCAGCTGCGATTGGCGCTATCGCCTTCCAGATTTACGGGAGCTGGGTGGTGGCGAACAGCTCTGGAATCCTGGACCAGCTGCACTGAACCTCAGCAATCTGTTCGGACGTCGCGATCCGCGCAACCGCCTGGACCGCCCGGCCGAGGAACGGCTATTCCACGCTGAGCCGATAGCCAATGCCGCGCACCGTCTGCAGCCAGACCGGATTGGACGGATCGCGCTCGATCTTGCGGCGCAGCCGATTGATCTGGACGTCGATGGTGCGCTCGCCGACTTCCGAATCGTCGCCGACCAGCTCATGGCGCGGTATGGTTTCGCCGGCGCGTGCGGCGAAGATCGCCAGGATCTCCTGCTCGCGGTCTGTCAGCTTCAGCGCCTCGCCGCCACGCTTCAGCTCGCGCCTGGCGATCTGGAAGGTGTAGGGGCCGAAGACCAGCTGCTCGACCTTGGGCGTGGTCGTCGGGCCGCCGCGGCGCAGGATGTTGTTGATGCGCAGGATCAGCTCGCGCGGATCGAAGGGCTTGGGCAGATAGTCATCGGCGCCGGCCTCGAGCCCGGTGATGCGGCTGTCGGTCTCCGATAGCGCGGTGAGCATCAGGATCGGTACGTTCTTCTCCTCCCGCAGCGCCTTGGTGAGGTCGACGCCGGTTTCACCGGGCATCATGACGTCGAGGACAAGGAGGTCGAAGTCGAGCCCGGCGAGCTTGCGCCTGGCCTCGCCGGCATTTCCGGCGACTGTGACGCGAAAGCCGTTCTCGGTCAGATACTGCTTGAGCAAATTGCGGATGCGGGTGTCGTCGTCGACCACAAGCAGATGCGGCGCGTCATCGTCCGGCGCCGCCGGCTGGTCCACCCTCTCAATGGTCTCCATGGCTTTTCCCTGACATGTTTGCAGGCACAATGTCGATCTGCGCCCTTAGTTCCGGATTGACCATGGCTTCCAGGAATCTTTCGATCAAGGGGCGCTCGCCGGCTCCGGAATCTTCCAATGCAGCACGGATGCGGCGTGACTGTGGCCGCGCCAGGGCCAGCGCCAGGGCGCGGCCCTTGGCCGTCGGGTAGAGTTCGCGCTGGCGGCGGTCGCGCGGGCCCTGCAACTGCACGATATGGTCGGTGTCGATCAGCTGCTTCAGCACCCGCGCCAGGCTCTGCTTGGTGATCTTGAGCACGTCGAGCAGTTCGGCGACCGTCAGCCCAGGCCGGCGGTTGACGAAATGCAGCACACGGTGATGGGCGCGGCCGAAGCCGTAATCGGCCAGGATCTGGTCGGGGTCGGAGGTGAAATCACGATAGGCAAAGAAGAACAGTTCGATGATGGCGAAGTCGATGCCGTCCTCGTCGGTGATCGCCGTCTTGATCGGTTTTGCTGCGCTTCGATCCGTCATCATTTCTCCATCCATAGAGGAAAATTATGTCAGTACTATTGACGTAGTTTCCCTGCAATGGTAATTTTTGACAAGCTTTTGGGCGGATTGCGAACGAAAAGGCAAGGGAGCGCGGTTTTTCCGGAACTTCCTGAGTTTGCCAGAGTTCGATTATCCGCTTACGCTTCAAGATATACGGCCGCCCGATGCGGCTGTCGCGAAACAAACAACAACACCAATGATGTGCGGGCCGCCGCCCGCGGGAGGTTTCCATGGCATCCGTTCCCTTCGACCAGCTTGAAGGCTTCATCTGGATGAACGGCGAGTTCGTCAAATGGGCCGACGCCAAGATCCACGTGCTGACCCACGGCCTGCACTATGCCAGCGCCGTCTTCGAGGGCGAGCGCGCCTATGGCGGCGCGATTTTCAAGCTGAACGAGCATACCGAGCGCCTGCATGAATCGGCGCGCCTACTCGGCTTCAAGATTCCCTATTCTGTGGCCGAGCTCAACGACGCCTCGACCACGCTTCTGAAGAAGCAGGGTTTCCAGGATGCCTATGTCAGGCCGATCGCCTGGCGCGGCAGCGAACAGATGGGCGTGTCGGCGCAGAACAGCCGCATCAACTGCGCCATCGCCATCTGGCAGTGGCCGAGCTATTTCGACCCGGCGCAGAAGCTCAAGGGCATCCGTCTCGATCTGGCGGAATGGCGCCGGCCCGACCCGCGCACGGCGCCGTCGAAGTCGAAGGCCGCCGGCCTCTACATGATCTGCACCATGTCCAAGCATGCCGCCGAGGCCAAGGGCTATGCGGATGCCATGATGCTCGACTGGCGCGGCCAAGTCGCGGAAGCCACGGGCGCCAACATCTTCTTCGTCAAGGACGGCAAGATCCACACGCCCAAGCCCGATTGCTTCCTCGACGGCATCACCCGCCGCACCGTCATTGGCCTGGCCAAGGACCGCGGCCTTGAGGTGATCGAGCGCGCCATCATGCCTGAGGAACTCGAAGGCTTCGAACAGTGCTTCCTCACCGGAACGGCCGCGGAAGTGACGCCGGTTTCCGAGATCGGTCCCTACCGATTCGAGGTCGGCGAGATCGCCAAGACTTTGATGAACGACTATTCTGCCGCAGTGCAGCCTAAGCATGCGATAGCTGCAGAATAACGGAAATCACAGCTTTTTTCGCAAGCAGGGGCGGTTTTAGGGCCGCCCCTTTTATTTCAGCATTTACGCATTTGACTTTCGTCTAATTCGGCGTCTCATGATGGTGTCGGCCCGGGAGGCTGGCAGCTATGGAGGGACTAGGTACATGGATACGAACACGCTCATTGCGATCGTTGTGCAGGTAATAGCGGGTGTTGTCGGTGGTCAGGCAATCGGCGTTGCGCTGAAGAATGCGGCGATGGGCCAGTTGACCAAAATCCTGGGCGGCGCCATTGGCGGCGTCGGCGGCGCGGCGATCCTCGGCAGCCTGCTCGGCGGCGGCACGGTCGATCCGGCAGCGGCTGCGGCGGCAACCGGCGGCTTGGGCAGCGCGTTGAACATCGAAAACCTCGTCGGCGGCGCGGGCGGCGGCGCGATCCTGACCGGCATCATCGGTGCGGTCATGGGCGCGATGAAGAAATAAGCCTCGACATCTCGGGCTTCGTCATATGGGCGGCCGTTGGGCCGCCCATTTCTGTTTTCGGGTCTGTCAAGATTGTCGCGCACCTGTGGACGTTGCCGGCCTGTGCCTCTACATCACGCGAGACACAGCGAAAGGACAATCATGGGTCAGCTCAATGCCGGCATCGTGCCGGTAACGCCCTTCCAGCAGAACTGCACCATCCTGTTCGACATGGATGACAAGCATGGCGTCGTCGTCGATCCGGGCGGCGACATCGACAAGGTGCTGGCGGTGCTGAAGGACAATGCGATCTCGGCCGGCGCGATCTGGATCACCCATGGCCATATCGACCATGCCGGTGGCGCCATGGAACTGAAAGAGGCGCTCGGCGTCGAGATCATCGGCCCGCATGAAGCCGACAAGCCGCTGCTCGACAACCTGGAAAAGCAGGGCCGGCTCTACGGCATTGCAGGGGTGCGCAACTGCGTTCCCGACCGGTTCCTCAGCGAAGGCGAAACCGTGTCGTTCGGTTCGCATGTGTTCGAGGTGCTGCATTGCCCAGGCCATGCGCCCGGCCATGTCGTTTACTATAACCGCGCGGCGAAGTTCGCCCATGTCGGCGATGTGCTGTTTCGCGGGTCGGTGGGGCGCACCGATCTGCCGGGCGGCGATCATGCGACGTTGATCGCCTCGATCAAGGACAAGCTCTTGCCGCTCGGCGACGACATCGGCTTCATCTGCGGCCATGGCCCGGGCGGCCGTTTTGGCGAGGAGAGGCGGACCAATCCGTTCCTTACTTAGCGATGTCTTTCTGCCAACAAAAAAGCGCCGACCTTGCAGTCAGCGCTTTTTGTTTGGGGCAGGGAAGCCTCAATTAGCGGTGCAGAAATGCTGCTCACCGTCATTGCCGGTGAACGTGCCGCTGCGGGCGTTGAAGGTCCGGTAGCGGTCCGAGCAGTATTCGTACCAGTCGCGGGTCCACGGCTCGGCATAGCGGTCGGCATAGACAACCCTCGGCTCGGCATAGTAACGGCGCACCGGCCGCACTTCGCGATAGTCGTAGTCGTCGTCATAGCTGCTGTAGCGCGGCTGCGGATTGCTCAGCGCTCCGGCGATCAGGGCGCCGGCCGCAAGGCCGACCACACCGGCTGCAAGCGCGTCACCATTGTGGTGACCATGATGGCGATGGCGCCATTCGTCGGCGTTGGCGGCGGGCAGAGCGGCGAGCGTGGTCGCGGCGAGTGCGGCGCCCAGGATGGCGGTCTTGAAAATGCGATTCATTTTGGTCTCCTTCGTGCCGGCCCGGGTAGTTCTAGGGGGATGCGGTCCGGCCTTGGGGACGATTAATAGGAGACCGTGGCTGAACGGGGGCTGAACGGAATTTACACCTCTGAATTCAGGCCATGCGGCAAAAACCAAGCGCGTGCGGAAGGCGCTCCGCCTCATCAATCTCCGTCCAGACTGTCTTGAGCCGGCTCAGCCGACCGACAGATTGACGGCCTTCGGACCCTTGCCGCGCTTGTCCGGCTCGGTGTCGAATGTCACTTTCTGCCCATCTTCCAGACCGGGAAGACCCGACGCCTGCACGGCGGAAATGTGGACGAAGACATCCTTCTGGCCGTCGTCCGGCGTGATGAAGCCGAAGCCTTTGGCATGATTGAAGAATTTGACGGTGCCGGTCTGCGGCATGGGAAGCTCCCTTTGATCCCATAAAGTCAGTTTCGGGCCGGCAAATGCCCGAAGGGAAATTTGTCCTTTATTTTAGCGCTATCGGCAAGAGAAAGTTTTGGCGAGGCCGGCAACGGTCGAGGGGGTGAAATAGATCGTTGCAGGCAAGGCAATTCGCGCCAGACGATCGCGCCGGCGATTAGCCATTCGATGAACGGGCCGAGCGTCCTTTGCCCATCACCGGCGGACATGAAAAAGGCGCGACGGGAAACGTCGCGCCTTCGAAACTCTGGGACGGCTGACAATGCCGGTTCAAGCACGCTTTCAGTGCTTCCTTCGCGCGCCCTGACGGGCGCGCGGGCACCGCCGGTTCAGGCCGCGCGGAGATTGACCGCCTTCGGGCCCTTGCCCATGCGGTCGGGTTCAACGTCGAAGGTGACCTTCTGGCCGTCGACGAGCGTACGCAGGCCCGAAGCCTCGATCGCGGAAATGTGGACGAACACATCCTTGGCGCCGCCGTCGGGCGTGATGAAGCCGAAGCCTTTGGTCGCGTTGAAGAATTTAACGGTGCCGGTCTGGGCCATTGGGGAAACTCCTTCACCCGTGTCAGTCTTGTGGTTTGCCCGCCGCCTGGCATCGTGGGCAAGTCCCGGTGGTTGCTTCGGCAGTCCTGCATTTGCGCATGGTAAAACCCCCCGCCGAAAACGGGGCCGTCAGAGATTCACAGTATCGGGGAAAGGTCGTCCAAAACGTTCCGCTCTCCGGGTCGCAAATGCCCGAACACAAAATTTATCGCACGGAAACGTGATAGTTGCAAGATAGCGCCGCGGGCCGCGACCATCGACGCATCCCAACGCAGGCGCTTCGATAAACCCGGCCCCGTTGGCGGTCATCAGCCAGAGCCCGGCCACGCATGGTCCAGTTGCGATAGTCCAAGGTTAAAACAATGCGGGAAGGGGTATCGCATGGCTGCGCCGCGCCGCAAACAGGGGTTGCATTTGGCAAGGGATTGGCGAGGATCGACAGGCGCGTTTTGCGCCGGGACGGGGGTTCTCGAGGGAGGCATATTCATGAGATTTCTTGCGACGATCTTCTCGCGCCAGGGTCTTACCATTCTCTTCCTGTCGGGTCTTCTTGCGGCCTGCACCGTCGTCGTCGACGACGGGCCGGGACCCCGTCCGCGGCCGCCACGGCCGGAACCGGAATTCTGCACCAGGGAATATGAGCCGGTCTGCGCGCGGCGCGGCGGTGACCGCCAGACCTTTGCCAATGCCTGCCTCGCAGAGCGCTCGGGCTACCGCATCGTGCGAGACGGCCCTTGCCGTGAAGGCGGTGGCGGCGGCGGCGGTGAGGAACCGACATTCTGCACGCGCGAATATGCGCCCGTCTGCGCCCGCCGTCATGGCGAACTGCGCACCTTCCCCAATGCCTGCGAGGCCCGTGCCGCCGACTATCGCGTCGTCGACAACGGGCCGTGCTGAGAAGGCGCCTTTACCTTCTCCCCTTGTTGTGGGAGAAGGTGGATCGGCGCGTTAGCGCCGAGACGGTTGAGGGGTGTTGGACGGAATGAGGCGTTGGTGTCTTCTGGAACACCCCTCATCCGACCGAGCTTCGCTCGGCCACCTTCTCCCAGAGGGGGAAGGCAAGGTCGCGGATCAAATCGGAATGGCTGCCTACACCGGATACGCCCCGTCGGCGGGGCCGGCGTAGAGCTCTGCGCCGTTCTCGTCGCAGATACGCAAGCGATCGGGGATCTGCGGCATGGCCAGCGTATGGAACAGCGCGGTTGCGCCCTGCAGGGCGGCGCGCAGGTTGGGCGCTTCCAGCGACACTCTGTCGAGCGTGGCTTCGTCGGCGGCGCGCGAACGGTAGAACTCGATAAAGAAGTTCAAGCAAGTCTCCGTGGCAGAGCGTTGCGCGAGCTTGTTGCCGTCACCTTGCACCTAGAGCGTTTCACCGTTTCCCGGAAACAGCGAACCGCTCTATCTCTGTTTTTTCGCAATTCCCTAGGGAAAGCGCTACGCGCTTTTCCCGGGAAAACCGCTCACACTTTTCCTGGAATTGCTCTAAGGCGACGGAGGGGCGCACGAAGCGCCCCTTGCCGGTCAGTTTTTGGACTTCGGCTTCAGGCCGCTCTCGGCCTGCTTGACCGACGAGCCGAAGGGGGCAGCCGGCTTGGCCACGACTTTATCCTTCTTCGGCTTGCGCGTTTCGCGGTTGCTTCGCTGTTGACCCTTGGACATGGACTGCTCCTGGTGCGTGTTGGCCTGGCTTTGCCGGCGTTTCAGGCGGCCGGGTTGTTGGAAACAACCGGGTTGTTGGCAGCAACCGGATCGTCGGCCACTTCGAGATTGTCTTCCGTGGTGACCCGCTCATAGGTCTCCTGCTCGCTGCGGATGCGGTATTGCGGCGAGCCGTCCTTGACCGGCAACCTGCTCTTGATCTCAAACAATTCCACGGGCTTCTGGAGCATCCCGATGCGGCTCTTCATGCGCACCGTCTGGCCGACGGCGAAGCGGTGCGAGGGCGTGTCGGTGCGCGGACGCGCATTCTGCTGGAAGCGGATCATGCTGCGTTCTCCTGGTCGCGCCTCAGCGCTGTTTCGAGTTCGAGGTAGTCTATGGCGACAAGCTGGCTGGTGGTCGGGTTCTTCACCGCCCTTGCCGGCAAATGGATGAAGGTGGCGATGCGACGCCAGGCAAGCCGCGACATGCCCTCGATCAGCTCTTCATCGTGATCGATGTCATAGTCGCCGGCCGGCAGTTGCCCTTCCAGTCCGCCGAGCACGAAGGGTGCCGCGAAATGGGCGATGGAATGGGTGGTGCGCTCCGACATTGGCTTGGCTCTGGTTCCGCCTGGACGCGCTGCACGCCACTGTGCCGGCAATTCAGATATCGGCGATTTGGAATGAGTTTGGCGGGTCGAGAACTTCTGACGCCGCGATATGCCAAGCTTGGCCCAAAAACGACCTTACAACTCATAGCCCTAAACAGCGGTATGTTCAAGATAATTTCATCTCGATTCACCATCCTAAAAATTTAATTCCTATAATCTTGGATAAAACTGCTATGACGTATTTATATCAACAAATCGATTATCGACGGCGCGCCGGAATAATTGTCCTGTCGCCTGATTTTATTTTTGCTGAAAAGGCGAAATCTATGAGAATCATGAAAACACCAGACGGCCCAGCGATTGCCATCGCGCCAATCGTCGCGTTCCCGAAAGCCCTCTCTGTGCGCCTGACGATAAGGAGCGACGAAGCGGCACGGCGCAAGGTCGCCGACACCGACGGAACGCTGCGGCGGAAGCGCCAGCTTGCCGAAAGCAACCGGCTAATTTGACCGGGCGAGCTTGGTCATGACCTGCAGCGCTGCGCGCTCGCTGGACACCCCCGCCGCACTTTGATTTACGCACGGTTGTTGCCCTGATCGAAGACGATACCCGGCTTCGATCTGCCCTTGAATCTGTCTCTTCCATGCCTTAGGTCCGGCTAGCGGACAAACACGGCAGGTTTCCCATCAACAGAGATCAGAGAAGAGCGGCAGGCGCAGGTTCGGGCGGACAGCCACCGCTGGGCCTCGACCAATATGTGCAGCAGGCGCTGCAGCTGCACCAGGCCGGGCGCCGGCAGGAGGCCGAGACGCTCTACCGGCAGGTTCTGGCGCGAAAGGCCAATCACGCGGCGGCGGCGCATTTCCTGGGCCTGCTGCTGCACCAGACCGGGCGCAGCGCCGAAGGGCTGGAGCTGATCGAGCAGTCGGTGCGTCTGCAGCCGAAGAATCCCGATTTCCTCAACAATCTCGGCACGGTGATGCGCGATCTCGGTCGCGTTGCAGCGGCGGCCGATTTCTTTCGCGGTGCGGTCGATCTCAAGCCCGACCAGCTCGCGGCACGCGATAATCTGGGGTCCGCGTTGAAACAGCTCGGCCAGTTCGAGGCTGCGGAGGACATTTATCGTGGCACGGTCGGGCGCAATCCCTTCCATGTCCGTGCCCGCATCGGGCTTGCCGAAACGCTGCAGGAGGCCGGGCGTCTGGACGAGGCGCTGGCGACCTTCCGCGAGGCGTTGACGATCCGGCCGAAGGATGCCGACCTGTTGCACGGGCTCGGCGTCGGGCTGATGGAAAAAGGCAAGCTCGATGAAGCTGCCGACCTGTTCCGACAGGCGCTGGCGATCACGCCCGGCATGGCCAAAGCCTGGCTTATGCTGACGCAGGTCAAGCGCCAGAAGGAGCGCGACGCCGAACTCGCGGGGATGGAGGCACAGCACGCCAAGGCGCCGGCCGACAGCCTGGCGCGCATGCAGCTCTCCTTCGGCCTCGGCAAGGCCAATGACGATTTGAAGGATTACAGCAGGGCCTTCGACTATTTCGCCGAAGGCAATGCTATTCGCCGCAAGGGCATCGACTACGATTCCGCCAGGACACGCGACGAATTCGAGGCGATGAAGACGGTGTTCGACACCGGCTTTTTCGAAAAGCACAAGCCAGCCGTGATATCGGACGACACGCCGATCTTCGTCGTCGGCATGCCGCGTTCGGGCACCACGCTGGTCGAGCAGATCATCGCCAGCCATCCTGAGGTCTACGGTGCGGGCGAGCTCAGCATTTTGAAGACCGCGGTCGGCAAGCAGTTCCCGACAAATATGCCCGGCGGCTTCCCCTGGGGACTGGTTGATGTATCCGACACGGAGTTTGCCGAGGCGGGCCAAGCCTATCTCGACATGCTGCATGCCCGCTATCCCGACTTCAGGCATGTCACCGACAAGATGCCCGGCAACTTCCTGCTCATCGGCTTCATCCATATGATACTGCCGAAGGCGAAAATCATCCATTGCGCGCGCGATGCGGCGGCGACGTGCCTTTCAATCTTCAAGGTGCACTTCCGCGGCGACAGTCACCGCTACGGCTATGATCTCGGCGAACTCGCCGACTTCCACAATCTCTACACCGACATCATGGCGCATTGGCGCAGCGTGCTGCCCGGCGTTGTCCATGACGTGCGTTACGAGGATTTCGTCGCCGACCAGGAGGGGCAGACGCGGGCGCTGATCTCGCATCTCGGCCTGCCCTGGGACGACAAGGTGCTGTCGTTCCACGAGACCGATCGTCCGGTGCGCACGGCCTCGGCCGCGCAGGTGCGCCAGCCGATGTATCAGGGCTCGGTCGATCTGTGGAAGCGCTATGGAGACAGGCTGAAGCCTCTCCTCGACAAGCTGGCCTGAGGCAGCGGCTACAGCTCCACGAACGGTTGGAAGCCGCCGTAGATCATGCGCTTCATATCGAAGGGCATAGGTCCCCAATCGGGCGTGAAACGCGGATCGGCCATCACCTTGGGCATCACCGTGTCGCGGCTTTCCCTGGATTCATAAACCACCCAGGCGAAGACGACGATCTCATCGTCCTTGGCCTGAACTGCACGCGGAAACGAAGTGACCTCGCCATTGGGCACGTCGTCGCCGATACATTCGACATAGGCGAGCGCGCCGTGCTCCATCCATATCGGGCCCGCGAGGTTGGCCAGTCTCTTGTAGTCATCGAGATTTGCCTTGGGCACGGCGAGCACGAAACCATCGACGTAGGACATGGGGTTCTCCCTGGTTGGTGGCGTTCTTCCTTCTCCCCTTGTGGGAGAAGGTGGATCGGCGCGCAGCGCCGAGACGGTTGAGGGGTGTTCCAGCTTGGCGCCAAGTTACCCTCACCCGGATTGCCAGCCGAATTGCGAAGAGCAATTCGGGGCAATCCGACCTCTCCCACAGGGGGAGAGGTAAGAAGCGTCAGCCTTTCTTCGCCGGTGCGTTCATCGCCCACTCGACACCGAAGGGGTCGCGCATGTTGCCCCACTGGTCGCCCCAGAACATCAGCTGGAGCGGCACAGCGACTTCGCAGCCGGCATCGACAGCGCGCTTCCACCAGGCGTCGATGTCGTCGGCGCCGAGATGGAGCTGCATAGTGTAGCCCTGCGGCTTGACGGCGGGCATGCCGTTTTCGGGGTAGAAATCGGAGATCATCAGCGTCGAGCCGTTGATGTGGAGATGGATGTGCATGGTGCGGCCCTGGTCGTCGGGCGGATAGAAGAACACCTGCTCGGCGGCGAAGGCCTTCTTGTAGAATTCGGCTGCCTTGAAGGCGCCGTCCAGTTGCAGATAGGGGGTCAATCCACCGAGAACTTTCGCGGCCGGCTGAACGGGGGTCTGGTCGGTCATATCTTGCTCCTCTTTGCGTTTGGTCTGGGCGCTTGATCTGGTCTTGCGAATCCTAGGACGAACGAGGCGGCGGCAATCCTACATGGCCGCTGCGATTTTTTGGCGTGAAAGGAACTTGCGCCGGCGGCGCCCAATCAGAGCGCAATCCTCGCGGCCTGCGGGCTAGAAAAGGGACCGCTTCTTCAACCCGTTGAGACGACAATGATCCTCTACTACCAGACCCATTCGCCCTTCGCGCGCAAGGCGCTCGTCTTCGCCCATGAGGTCGGCCTTGCCGATCGGCTCGAGATCATTCACCACGAGACCAGCCCGACCTTGCGCAACGCCCGTGTCTACGCCGAAAATCCGCTCGGCAAGGTGCCGGTGCTGCTGCGGCCGGATGCGTCGCCGCTCTTCGATTCCGATATCATCTGCGCCTATCTCGACACGCTGCATGACGGCCGCAAATTGCTGCCGCAGGATGGCGAGGCGCGTTGGCAGGCGTTGCGGCTGCAGGCGGTCGCCCAAGGCTTGGCGCAGACGGGGATAGGCTTGCGCTGGGAGACGGAAAGGAGGCCCGAACAATTGCGCTATGCCACGCTCGCCCAGGGATACCGGGACAAGATCGAGGCGAGCTACGACTGGATCGACAGCACGCTGGATGATGAGGCGCCGCTCCATGTTGGCCACATAGCGCTTGCCACCACGTTGTCCTGGATGGCGTTCCGCCAGCTGCCGTCGTTTCGCGCGCGGGTGGGGCTGACGCGCTGGTTCGAGGCGTTCGAAAAGCGCGCATCGATGCAGGCGACGCCGCTGTCAGGCGACACACATGACTGAGCAATGGTCGCCCCGCGGCGGCCTGCATCGATACTTCCCAACCGCATGGTCAGGGCGCCCTGCAGATCCGCGGGCCGTTTTGCGCGTCGATGACGATTTCAGGCCAGCCGATATCCTTGCGCAGTTCGATCGGCAGGGCGAGCAGCTCGCGCTCGCTGCGATGGCGGGCGCGGTTCTGTGCGTAACGGGTGGCGACGCGGCCTATGGATGACAGAATGGACATGATGCTTTCTCCTCAGATGAAGCCGGCATCATCGTGTCGGCATCCCAAGGACGCAGCAGGTTCAGGCGATCCGACAGAGCGCCGAAATTATTTTAGAGAACCGACGCGGCGAGGGCAGTGTCGTAATATTCCACCATCTCGACCACCTTGCCGTCGCGTACCGTCCAGAAATCAGCGGTACGCATGACAAGCTCCTGGCCGTTGGTTCTGCGCGTCAGATGGATTTCGACCTGCGCAGCAATTCTGTCGCCGCTATGGATGAAGTAGACAGGACGAAAGCTCCGGTATTCGAAGTCATTGTCCAGTGACATCAGGCGGGCAAGGAACTCCTCCTTGCCGGTGCCTGCCCTGACATACGGGGCCCCCGGTTCGGCGACCCAGCGGAAGACGACATCGTCGGCGCAGTGATCCAGCGCACCTTTAATGTCGCGTTTTGCATAGGCATCATAAAGGCTCTTGACGACGTCCACCCCACCCATGACCGTTTCCTCCCTCGGTTTGCGGAAGCTTCAGAATGCGCCTTTTCCGGCCGATGGGGAAGTATGGTTATGTCGCCAATACTTTTGACGGGCCGGCAGTACTTCCAGATGCCGGCCCGGCCTATGTAGTCGCCACTCAATTGTGTGTCTCGGCGACCGAACGGAAGAAGTCCTCGGGATCTTCAACTTCGGTCAGTCGCCGTTTGTCGATCAGCCAGAAGCGGTTGCCGATGGCGCGGATGAAGGAGCGGTCGTGCGAGGCGAGCATGCAGCTTGCCTGGTGCTTCAACAACTCATCCTCCAGCGCCTCCTGGCCATCGATATCGAGATGGTTGGTCGGCTCGTCCAGCAGGTAGAAGTTGGGGTCGGCGAGCCTGAGCGCCAGCATCATCAGCCGCGCCTTCTGGCCTCCTGACAGCATGCCGATCTTTTTCTCCTGCATCTCGATGACCACGCCGGCGCCGGCAAGCAGCGAGCGGGCGCGCTGCTCGCCGACATCGTAGCGGCGCGAGACCATGGCCAGCGGCGTGTCGTCGCCGCTGATGCCGGCCAGCGCCTGGTCGCTGTAGCCGAGCACCGTCGACGGCGTCACCTTCACGTGGGGCACGTTGTCCGGCTCGGCGATGGCGTTGCGGATCAGATTGACGAAACGCGATTTGCCGACGCCGTTGCGGCCGAGCAGCACGATGCGGTCGCCCTGGCAGATGTGGCGCTTACCGGTCTTGAACAGCAGCGTACCGTCGGGTGTTTCCACCGCCGAGTCCTCGATCGTGATCAGCACCTTGGCATGCGTGCCGCGGTTCGCCAGCCGGATCGCGCCGGCCGATTTCTCGCGATGCGCCTGCACGGCCGCGTCTTCCAGCTTCTCCGCCCGTTCTCTCAACTGCTTGGTCTTCACCGTCAAAAGGTCACTGCCGGAATTGATGCCGATGTTGTTGAGCTTGGCCGCCTGTTTGCGCAGCTGCTGCGCCACCTTCATGTCGCGCTCGAACCGGCGCGCCATCGAGGCGTCGAGCTCGTCGAGGGCCTGCCGCGCGCGCGAATAGGGCAGTGCAAACACCGGCGTTTCCTCAGGACGCAGGAACAGCGTGCGGTTGGTGACGGCGTCGAGGAAGGCGCGGTCATGGCTGGCGATCACCACCGGCACCTCGCGCGGCAGCGCGTTCAGCCAGCTCTCCAGCTGGCTGATCTTGGCGAGGTCGAGATGATTGGTCGGCTCGTCGAGCAGCAGAACGTCGGGATCGGTGACCCAGACACGGGCGATCAGCGCCAGCCTCTGCCAGCCGCCGCTCAACGCCTGCATTGGCCGCTCGCGCATCGGCTCCGGCACGTCGAGCGAATCCAGCACCACGTCGACCCGCCACAGCTCGCTGTCGGCCTGCTCGGCCGGCAACGCATCAGCCACCACATGATGGAAAGTGCGGGTGAGAAGGGCAGGGGGAACCGACTGTTCGACATGGCCGACGCGCAGGCCGCGCGTGCGGCTGATGTCGCCGGAACTCGGCTCCATCTCGCCGGTCAGGCATTTGAGCAAGGTCGACTTGCCGCGGCCGTTGGCGGCAACAATGCCAAGCCGGTCGCCGGTGCCGATGGTGAGGTCGAGATTGGAAAACAGCGGCGCACTCATGGTGACGCCGAGGGATTTGAGGCTGATCAGGGCCATTTGATTTCTCTGGTCTAGCCGGAGACAACTCCGGGTGCACTTTGACGGTGCGCATGCCGGCCATCAGGCTCAGTGTTGCGCACCACGAAGGGCAGACCAAAAAATCGAAGCGGGAAAAAAACCCGTGATGTCCCTGGTCAGCCCTGCAAGCGAACTCGCAGGGCAGAAATCGGGCCACGCTGACGATGGTGATCGATAAACACGCAGCCCTCCTTTCAAGACAGACGTTGAGTGTGCGGGAGCGATTACACCAAAGGCGGGGGTGGAGGCAAGTGGGTGGGGGAGTGCCGGGGCGGTGAAGCGCTTACCTTCTCCCCTTGTGGGAGAAGGTGGCCGAGCGAAGCTCGGTCGGATGAGTGGTGTTCCAGGGAACGCCGACGTCTCACTCCGCTGGAACACCCCTCAACCGTCTCGGCGCTATCGCGCCGATCCACCTTCTCCCACCGGGGGAGAAGGAAGAGAGACGCTACTTCCCCGGCCTGCCGGTCTTGCCGGGCCGGCGCTTTTCGCGACGGGCGTCGCCTGGGTCTTCGTAGGAACCAATACCGGGGCGCTGGCGGACGATGGGCTTGGCTGAATCGCTGCGATCCTTCGCGTCCCCCTCTGTCCTGCCGGACATCTCCCCCACAAGCGGGGAGATTGGCTGTGGCTTGGCCGGCACTCTTCCCTCGACCGGCTTCTCCGTGCGGCGCACAGTCATCTCGTCCAGCGAGTTTTTCTTGAACAGCGGCTTGGTGGCGTCGCCCGGAATGCCGAAGTCAGAACCGTGTGCTTCCTGCGCCGACTGTTTCTTGAACAGCGAACGAGATACCGCGCCTGACGGCGTCGGCATGTCGGTGCCAGGCCCCATATCGTCCAGCGACGGCTTGGCAAACAGCGGCTTCTTCACCGGAACGGCGCCGTCGGCGCCCATTTCGTCGAGCGCCGGCTTGCGGAAGAGGTTGGACCGGGCAGCCCTGGCCGCCTCTTCGGCGGCACGTGCCTCGTCGAACTTGCGGAAACGCTCCTGCTCCTCAGCCGTACGGTGTTTGGCCACGCCCTTGTTGTGCTTGCCCTTCTCGCGGCCGGAGACCGGGCTTTCCATGTCGGCATATTTGGCCAGCGGGTCTTCCGAGATCGACAGTTCCATCTCGCGCAGCCGCTTGATCTCGTCGCGGATGCGGGCGGCCTTTTCGAAGTCGAGATTGGCTGCGGCGTCGCGCATCTGCTTTTCCATGGCGTCGAGATGAGCCTTGAGATTGTTGCCCATCATCGCGCCGGCGCCGTCGGTGAACTGCGAGATGTCGGCGCGGACATGGTCCTTCTCGTAGACCGAATCCAGAATGTCGGAGATGCGCGACTTGACCGATTCCGGGGTGATGCCGTTGGCCGCGTTCCACTCCATCTGCTTTTCGCGGCGGCGGTTGGTCTCGGCCATCGCCCGCTCCATCGAGCCGGTGATCTGGTCGGCATAGAGGATGACTTTGCCGTCGACGTTGCGAGCGGCGCGGCCGATGGTCTGGATCAGCGACGTTTCGGAACGCAGGAAGCCTTCCTTGTCGGCATCGAGGATGGCGACGAAGCCGCATTCGGGAATGTCGAGACCTTCGCGCAACAGGTTGATGCCGACCAGCACGTCGAAGGCGCCGAGCCGCAGGTCGCGCAGGATCTCGATGCGCTCCAGCGTGTCGATGTCGGAATGCATGTAGCGCACGCGGATGCCTTGCTCATGCAAATATTCGGTCAGGTCTTCGGCCATTCGCTTGGTCAGCACCGTCACCAGCGTGCGGTAGCCGGCGGCCGTGGTGTCGCGGATCTCGCCGACGACGTCATCGACCTGGCTCTTGGCTGGGCGTACCTCGACTGGCGGATCGATCAGGCCGGTCGGACGAATGACCTGCTCGGCAAAGACGCCGCCGGCCTGTTCCATCTCCCAGCTGCCGGGTGTCGCCGAAACCGCGACCGAGAGCGGGCGCATCGCGTCCCATTCCTCGAAGCGCAGCGGCCGGTTGTCCATGCAGGACGGCAGGCGGAATCCATACTCCGCCAGCGTCGCCTTGCGGCGAAAGTCGCCGCGATACATGCCGCCGATCTGCGGCACGGTGACATGGCTTTCGTCGACGAAGACCAGCGCGTTATCAGGGATATATTCGAACAAGGTCGGTGGCGGATCGCCCGGCTGGCGCCCGGTGAGATAGCGCGAGTAGTTCTCGATGCCGGCGCAGGAACCGGTCGCTTCCAGCATTTCCAGGTCGAAGCGGGTGCGCTGCTCCAGTCGCTGCGCCTCCAGCAGGCGTCCAGCCTTTTCAAGCTCTTGCAGGCGCTGCTTGAGTTCTTCCTTGATCGACTTGATAGCTTGATTCAAGGTCGGGCGCGGCGTCACATAGTGCGAATTGGCGTAGATCTTGACGCTCTTCAGTTCGCCGGTCTTCTGGCCGGTCAGCGGATCGAATTCGGTGATCGCCTCGATCTCGTCGCCGAACATCGAGATGCGCCAGGCGCGATCCTCAAGGTGGGCCGGGAAGATCTCGATCGTGTCGCCGCGGACGCGAAACGAGCCGCGGACGAAGTTGATGTCCTGGCGCTTGTATTGCTGGGCGACCAGGTCGGCGAGCAGAGCGCGCTGGTCGAGCCGATCGCCGATCTGCATCTGGAAGGTCATTGCCGTATAGGTCTCGACCGAGCCGATACCGTAGATGCAGGACACCGAGGCGACGATGATGACGTCGTCGCGCTCAAGCAGGGAGCGCGTCGCCGAATGGCGCATGCGGTCGATCTGCTCGTTGATCGAGGATTCCTTCTCGATGAAGGTGTCGGTGCGCGGAACGTAGGCCTCCGGCTGGTAATAGTCGTAGTAGGAGACGAAATACTCGACCGCATTGTCCGGGAAGAATTTCTTGAATTCGGAATAGAGCTGCGCGGCCAGCGTCTTGTTGGGCGCCAGGATCAAGGCAGGGCGCTGCGTCTCCTCGATCACCTTGGCCATGGTGAAGGTTTTTCCCGAACCGGTGACGCCGAGCAGCACCTGGGTGCGGTCATTGTTTTCGACGCCTTCGACCAGATCCTTGATGGCGGTCGGCTGGTCGCCGGCCGGCTCGAAATCCGACACCATCTTGATGGCGATACCGCCTTCGGATTTTTCCGGGCGGGCAGGGCGGTGCGGCGTCCACAGCACGCCGTCCTTGTGCAGCGGATTGCCGGATTCGATCAGCGCCGACAGCGCCGCAACCGTTGCGGTGACACTGCCGGAGGCCATCGTCTCGGCATCTTCCAGGGAGATGTCGAGACCGGCGACCGGGTTGAGGCCGGCTGCCGTGCGTTCGCGGGCCGTGGCCGCGCCGCCCATCGAGGTGCCGCGCGAACTGCGGCCGGGCGCGGCGGAACGCTCCGGAATTTTCTTCGCGGCCTTTGGCGATTTACTGTCCTTGCCGGCGAGGCGGCCTTCCTTCTCTGCCTCCTGCTCGATCTGCTCGGCCCAGTCGGCAATCGAGCCGCTCAGCGGCGTGCCGGTGAAGTCGGCTTGCGGCGCCTCGGCGAAGCCGCCCTTGTGCAGTGGCTCCGAGGCATCGAGGAAATCGGTCAGCGGGCTGCGCCGCTTGGGCGGCGAAGCGCTGTTGTCACCCGCCGTCGTGAGCGTCTTTTTGTCGGGGAGTTTGGCCATGCCCCGAATATGGGCAGAGTCCGCCAAAATGGAAAGGGTGCAGTGGCGCGGGGCATTGGGCGAACCGAAGCTGCTGACACAAGGGTGTCAGGAGCTGTGGCGCGAGTGCCTGGCGATTGCCCTCAGTTGAACCACAGCGCGAAGGTCAAAAACCCGGCGCCGCCGAACTGGCGCTGGATCTGGTCGAATTCGTCGCTGGTCAGAATCTTGCCGCTCTCGAGATAAGGCGCGATGGCCGGGCCGGTGATCGACAGTACCAGGTCGAACGGTTTGGGTTCTTCGAAGAAGCGCTTCATGTTGATGCCCTTGTCGGCGATGCGGAAATGCGGCAGCAGCTTGCGGCCTTCCAAAAGGTCCTCGGCCATGGTCAAGGTGGCGAGCCAGGCCTGCACCTGCTCCTCGCCGACCTCGAGCCCGGTCAGCAGGTTGGCGCCCTTCTGCTGCGGGCCAGGCAGCCATTCGCGGTCATTGTCGGTCTCAGTGCGGATCGCCTTCCAGTCCTCGCGCGACAGCCGGATCATTTCCAGAAGGTGGCGGCGCGCCGCCTGCCGGCGTTCCGGCTCGACCACCGGCCAGTTGACGAGATGCACCAGCGATATGAAGTCGGCAATGCGCCATTCGGAGGCCAGCATGCCGCCGCTGGTGCCGCCGTCCAGCGGCACGAGAATGTCCTGCAGTGGTAGTTTGGCGTGCGGGAACAGCATGTGGAACGAGCCGTCGAACATGTTCCTGAAATCATGCGCCAGCCAGAAATCGGCTTGAGCCATGAGGAATTCGGCATAGCCCTGCAGCCAGTAACCGTCGGCGCGGTCGAAGCGAAAGGCGAGCGATGGCGCGGTATCGTCCGGGGCGATGCCACCGCGCGCCAGCGAGGCCATGATGGCGGCCATGCTTTCGTCGGGCGCAATGGTGCCGTCCTCGTTGAGATCGATGCCGACATGGGTGAGGTCGATGACCATGCCGATATCGGCGTCGGTCGGCACCGAGCCCAGCGTGGCGGCGGATTTCTCCAGCCGGTCGCGGAAGGCGACCAGGATGGCGCGGAATTGGTCATAGGTCAGCGGTTCGGGATTGGGATTGTCGGGAACCGGCAGCCGCATCAGCGGCAGCATGAAGGATTGCGGGCTGTCGAAGCCGTGGCGGTGCAGGCCGCCGGCGAGGATTTCCAGCGCGGTGAAGAATTCGCCGGCGCCGGCGGCGTAGGCCGACGCCGGATCGCCTGGTGCCGCAGCCTCGAGCGTGGCAAGCGCGGCGTTGCGGTCGGCCACGGCTTTGGCCTCGAACAGGGCGGAGGCCGCTTCGGGCGACGCGGCGGATGCCGAAGACAAGGGCAGCATAAGAAGGAAGGCGGACGCCAACAACCTTGCTACACGTGTCATCTCATTCCTCCACTATGCCATTGCGCGGACCATACACGTATTCAGTGCGCCGCGTCTGCCCATCACGAGCGGCAGTGTTTCGAGGCTGACGGTCGACACTTCCCGGGCAGACCGTCTACACAAGCCAACCGATTGGGCAAACGATTGGGCGTCGCGTGTCGAACTATCCGCTTTCCTACAAACTGTCATGGCTGCCGCGATTCCTGAAGCCGTCGCTCGGCGGCGATGTCAGGGACTTTGCGCCGATTGCGGCGACAACCATCATCGATCCGCCGCCGGCGCGGAAGGTGCGGCTGGCTTTCGTTGGCGACATTTCGGCGGTGGCCAACCGCAGTGCGCCGGAGTGCGATCCCGGTATCGCAAAGCTGCTGGCATCGGCCGATCTGGTGATCGGCAATTGCGAGAGTCCGGTCGTTGAGCGGCCGAGCGTGGCACTCGGCACGCGACTCGGCACGCACCATGCGATGAGCGAACGGTTTCTCGCCGACGCACTTACCGCCCTCGGCATCGCGCGCGAAAGACTGGTGCTGTCCCTGGCCAACAACCATGTGCTCGACCAGGGTATCGCCGGTTTCGACGAGACCGTTGCGGCGCTGGAACGGCTCGGCATCCGCACCATCGGCACCGCGAAAAAAGGACCTGTAGAGCAGGTCAAGGCCGGGCCGCTGACGATCGGCTTTGCGGCATTCACGCTGTGGCGCAATGCCGAGGCCGCGCCGTTCACCGAGCGGGTGTCGATGCAGAGCGACCCGGCGGCATGGGCAAAAGACGCGACGGACAAGAGGATCGATCTGCGCTGCGCCGTGCCGCACTGGGACTGGGAGTTCCGGCATTTTCCGCATCCGCAAACGCAGGCCCTGGCCCGGCTGCTTGCCGGACATGGTGTTGGGCTGATTGCCGGGCACCACGCCCATGTCGTGCAGCCGGTGCAGTGGGTCGGCAAGACGCTTGTCGCCTATGGGCTCGGCGACTTCCTCGGTACCGCCTTGGCGCGCCAGCCATGGCCCGGCCGCATCGGCGGCATTTTCGTCGTCGATGTCAGCGCCGATCTTGGCAAGCGCGGCGCCATCGCCGGCTACAGGATGTATCCCTTCATGCGGCTCCGCGCCGGCGGGCATGAGCGGTTGGTCCCGGTCGAGGCGCTCACCGACCTGATAAAGGGCAAGGTCGAGGCGCGGCTGAAGGCGATTTTCGGCGACTGACGACTCTCCGCAAAAGACGGTATGATAGGTGAAATGCGGCTTGCGAGGGTGCGATGGAAACAGCGGATTTCATGCCTGATGAAACGGTCATCGCCGGCATCAGGAAGAACATCGAAGCCTATGAGGCCGGACGCGCCTCGGCCTATCGCCAGGCGCGCTGGCGGGTGCCGGTGTTTCTCGGGCTGCTGCTGGTCTTCGTCGCGCTGGTGGCCTGGCTGTTCAACAAGGTCGCCGACTTGAACGAGCAGTGGTTCTCGACACCGCATGTGTTCCTCTATGTCGTTGGTTTCTTCGCGGCGCTGCTGCTCTATTTCCTGGCGATGAGACCGGCGACGCGGCTGCAGCAATCGTTCCGCGACACGCTGCTGCCGATCATTTTCGGCTTCATCAGGGATGTGCGCTATCAGCACAGCGTGACGCCGAATTCCTTCGACCGGCTGCCGCGGGCCGTGGTCGGCGCCTTCAACCGGCAGAGCTTCGACGACATCGTGTCAGGCCGCTACGAGGAGTTTCCGTTCGAGCTTTACGAGGCGGAGTTGCGCCAAGGCTCGGGCAAAGGCTCGTCGACGGTCTTCAAGGGCGTCATCGTCGCCTTCGAGACGATCGCGCCATTCCCCGGCACATTGGTGGCGACGCGGCGCAGCAATGCGGTCGTCGGCTTCTTCCGTGGCATCTTCGCCGGCAAGATGCAGGAGCTGTCGAGCGGTGATCCGCTGCTCGATGGTGACTATGAATTCCGCACCGACAATGTCGCCGCCGCCCAGCCGCTGGTCACCGGCAGGCTGGCGCAGGCGCTGAAATGGCTGCATGAGACACGGCGCGACGATCCGGCGCGGGTGGCACTCAGCGGCAGCGACGGTTTCCTGCTTTTGCCGCAGCCGAAGAACTTTTTCGAGCTGCCCGCCATTTCCGTGCCGCTCAACTACACCAGCCATATAGCGCCGATGATCGCCGATATGGGGTCGATCCTGGCGACGGCGGCGCTGGTGCGCAAGATCGGCGCGACGGATGGGGAGGTTCAGCCCAGCTGACTCGCGTTAGCAGTTGAAGCCGTAATTCTCGCGATAATAGTCGGCTTCTTCCTTCGATATCGTCTTGAACAGCACACAGACGGTGAAGCTGCCGACCTGACGGCCGTTCCTGGTGTATCCCCAGTCGGAAATATCGTCCCGGGTGAATTCGAGTTCCTGGCCGGCAGTCACATTGTGCACGGCCTGCGGCTCATTCGCCAATGTTCCGGCAAAGCCGGTCGCGGTCTTGTGGAAGGGGATGATCCAGAAGTGTTCCGAAGTGTCGCCGTCCTTGACCGCGACCTTCAGCTTGTAGTCGGCGGTTCCGGCCGGCGGTGCGTCCGACAAGGCCAGGAATTGATCGAGGCTGGCGCGCGCCTGCGCAATGGCCGCCGCCATGTCCGGATCGTCCCTGGCGACGTTGACGACCTTGTCGTCGCCCTGACTTTGCGCCCCGGCAGGGATCGGAGCCAACGCCAGCATCAGGGACAGCATGGTCCGAACAGCGCGCTTCATGAAAGGGCACTCCTTCGTTCTGATCCCTGACGCCATCATGCATCTATCTGGAGTTTTCAACGGCAGTGCGACGCTGAGGTATTGGCCCGAACGGCGCGCCGCTCACAACCCGCCCGGCACCAGCCCTGCCAGCCAGTTCGCGGATCGCTTGGCTATGCCGACCGTTGCCGATGCGGCACGGCCGAGATCGGTCTTGACCACGGCATAGCCGTTCCTGGTGCGGTAGAGCACGCCGGTTCCGCCATCGACCATTTGCTCGTAGGCGACGGGCCGGGCCGCTGCTGCTTCCATGGCCGTCGTCGGCGAGCCGACGGGCACGCTCGGCCGATGGCTCAGTTCCGGCGGCAATGGGCTTTCGGATTGAACACTCCGGCTGGCCGGCTTCAGTTCCGGGCCGGATGCGGTCGCCGCCAGTTGCGAAGAGGATGCCGACCCCTTGGTGCGGCAGATGCCGGAGACCAGCGGATAGTTGAAATTCTTCTGGTGCAGCATCTGGCTTTTCATCGCCGCTTCGCAGTCGGCGATGGTTGCCCACTTCGCCGGCGTCTCGCCGATATATTCGCAAAGCTTGGCGTCGCAGTCGCAACCGACGATGGTCATGGCGACAAGGGCGGTCTTGATCACGGTCTTGTCCTCGGATTGCCCCCCGGCAGCCCGCCTTTCCATCGCGCGCGAACAAGGCGGTATTTTGGCCACGATCGCGCAATGAGCCAGGCGATGCGGTTTCGGGAAAGACTCACTATAGGTGGATTTCGAGATGCTCGGGAGCAGATAGGGCGGCGACCATGGTGCGTTTGCGAAAGAAGGGCAAAATAAATATTGCCTTCTATGACAGCAAAAACTGTTTCTTGGTGCGGTTTTCTATTACAATACTGGCGGGGTGATACAACAACATCGGAGGGGTTTGCCATGGGAAGAATTGTCCGGTCGGCCGTGGTGTCGAAAGGCAATCTTGAGGGCGTTGCAGACGACGAAGGCGGGCAGAACGGTCAGGGCGAAACGGACTCGAAAGACGGCGATGGTTATCTTGACCGGGTAGCGAAATATGTACCGGCCGAAATCGTGGCCTTCTTCATCTTCGTCAACTCCATCCTCGCCAATGCGGTCGAGAAGCCCGTCGCCAAGGCAATGGCGGCGGCATCGAATGATGAAGCCATTTCCGGTAAGGTGCGGGAGGCAATAGATCTCGAAAAAATGGCCGGCATCAGCATCTGGACCATTTCATGGGCCGTGTTGTTCGTCGCGCTGGCAATGACGCCAGTGTACCTGAAATCGGTGAGCGATGCCGCCGACAATGCGGAGGCTCCCGGCGCCAACATCGTCATGTCGATGCTCGCTTTCCCGTTCTGGGCTTATGCCGTCGACGCGCTGGCCTTCAGGCCATGGCATGACGGGGCGCTGGCCAGCATCATGCTGGCCACCTTCACGATCATCAGCGGCGCCATCCGGCCGGAATATATAAACGCTGGTCTCAATTTGATCCCGGGCATCGGGCCAAAGAAGTAGGCCGCGTGGAGGCCGGCCTCGTCGCGGTAGGGCAGTCGCCGCTTCAGTAGTGCAGCGCCGGCAGCACAAGGTGCAGCTTGCGCACGGCGACGATCAGCCCGGTGCGGTGGGTGGCCGGATCGACCGGTATCGACTGGCTGAACAGCGCGCGGGCGCCTTCGGGCGGCGCAAGCTCGGCCGCCGACAGGATGTTGGCCGATTTTGCCGAGGGTTGCAGCCCCAGCTGGAAAAATATGTGGGAGGCCCGAAAGACAGTCGGCGCCGGGATTTCTCCCAGCGCCTCCCTGTCAGATCAGGACACGGTCGGGCAGCAACTTCCCTAGAGATGTCGCGCCATGCCGGCCTTGATTTTGACGGCCCTGCCAGTCACCACCCGAGGGCGATGCCCGTTCCAGGCCACGCCGTTCTCCACTCTTGCGAGCTTTGCTCAGCGTGCCATCGAAGGTTTTTGCCGTCCTTCATGGCAGCATCGGTCCGCCGTTGGCGTTCGCACGCTTTCCGCGGCCCCGTAGGTCTCGGCTACCGTCCCTCGAACAGGCAAGCCTGCTCTCGCTTCGGGCCGTACGGGCCTCAGGAAATCCGCCTTTTCGCTTTGCCTTTCGACGTGGCGATCGGTAGCCGCCTGAGATGGGTTGAACTTACGCCGGGTAAGGGTTTCGGGGAATGGGGGCGAGCCTGTGGATAACGGGATTATCGGGGACGGTTTGCCACAAACCTCGGAATCTCGGCGTCGTCTGCCTTAGACAGCCTGCCCGCTTTTTGACGCCCAGCCGGTTGTCCCCCTTGCTCCGCACGCAGGCGCGGGTTTCAATGCCGGCAAAGCATCGCGCCCATCGGCTCGGTGCGGGGAGGGTGCGCTTTGAAAGTCGGGGTGGTGCTCAATCCGATTGCCGGTGGCGGCCGGCTGAAACGGCATTGGCCGGAGGTCGCCGCGTCTCTGAAAACCCATTTCGGCGACTTCGAGCTGCGCGAGACGCAAGCCGAGGGCGACGCCGAAAGGTTGGCGCTTGACCTCGCGGCCAGCGGTTTCGATCTGGTGATCGCAGCCGGCGGCGACGGTACCGCCAGCGAAGTGGCGGATGGGTTGCTGCAGGCATTCGATGAGAACGGCCGGACAACCGAACTTGGGTTGCTGCCTTGCGGCACAGGGATCGACTTCGCTCGCGGGCTTGGCATGCCGAAAGAGGTGGACGCGGTGCTGAAGCGGATCGCCGAGGCCAAGGCCCGCAAGGTCGATGCTGGGCGCATCTGCTACATCGATGATCACGGCGCGCTGGCCAGCCGGCACTTCATCAACATCGCGAGCCTCGGTCTGTCGGGCGCCACCGACCGCGCCGTCAATGCCGACAAGCGCAAGGGCAAGATGTCGGCCAGGGCGCTGTTCCTGTGGCGCACCGTGGTCGAGTTCATCCGCTACCGTTTCCAGGACGTCCGGATCACCGTCGACGACGGCATGCCGGTCGAAGCGCGCATGGCGCTGGTGGCGGTGGCCAACGGCAAATTCTTCGGCGGCGGCATGATGATTGCGCCCGACGCTGAGCTGGCCGATGGTCAGTTCGACATCGTCATCCTGCGGGCGGCGGGCAAGCTGAAGCTGATCTGGGACATCCGGCTGCTCTATGGCGGACGGCATCGCAATCATCCGGCCATCACCATATTGCGCGGCCGGAAAGTGGTGGTCGAACCGCTCGGCGATGTCGAGAAAAATGGCGCCCTGGTCGACATAGACGGCGAGTCGCCGGGGCGTATTCCCGCGACGTTCGAGATTTTGCCCGGAGCGCTGACGCTGAGATATTGAATCAAGTGCCTTAGGTGCTGATTCTGAAGGCCCGACCAAGCCACTGAAGACATTGGCTAAATGCTTTGCCGGCTAGGTCTCAAGTTTGGCCGGGAAGCCGGGCGCGCGCAGGTCGGCTCCGACCGCATCCTCTAGCAGTTTGACGATCTGGGTCGACCAGGCGCTGCCGCCATAGGCCGCTTTGCCCTGCTCGAAAATCGCGTTGACGCGCGTGGCAAGGTCGAGCGGTACGCCCGATTGTTCGGCCATGGCGAGCGCGAAGCCGAGGTCCTTCAACGCCAGGTCCATGGTGAAGCCGATGTCGTAGGAGCCGTTGAGGATAAGCTGACTTTCGGTCTCGTGGACGAAGCTGTTGCCCGAGGAGGCCACGATGGCGTGGTAGGATTGGGCGAGGTCGAGCCCACCCTGCTTGGCCAGCATCAGCGCTTCGCCGGCGGCGACGAGATGGATGAAGGCCAGCATGTTGGTGATGACCTTGATCACCGCCGCCGAGCCGACCGGTCCCATCAGGAACGATTTTGCGCACATCGCTTCGAAGGCCGGCCGATGCCGTTCGTAGAGGGCTGCATCGCCGCCGACCAGCGCTGTGATCTTGCCGACCGCTGCGAGGTGCACGCCGCCGGTGACCGGACACTCCAGCGTCTCGACGCCCTTGGACGAGGCGAGGGCTGCGAGGCGCAGCACCTCATCGCGGCCGTTGGTCGACATCTCGATCCAGGTGCCAGCCTTGGGCAGGCCTTCGAGCAATCCGTCTGAGCCTGCGAGCACCATCTCGCTGACCTTTGGCGAAGGCAGGCAAGTGATGGCGTTGCCCGCGTGCGCCGCCGCTTCGGCAGGACTAGCTGCTGCTGTCGCGCCGAGCGCAACCAACCGCTCGACGGCCGTGGGGTCACGATCGAAGACGATGACGGCAAAACCGTTGCGCAGAAGGCTGGCGGCAAGGTTGCCGCCGAGATGGCCAAGGCCGATGAATGCGTAGCGCTCGCTCACGGCATCAGCGGTGTCTGCATCATCTGCAAATGCAAATCCTTGCCGGTGTAAGGGTGCGCATCGCAGTCCGCTTCGTTGAGCTCGACGCCAAGGCCCGGCTCTTTCGACGGGATGACATTTCCGTCCTGCCACTCGATCTTCTTTTTCAACAGCGTGGCGTGGAAACCGTCCCACTGCTTGAGCGATTCCAGGATGAGGAAGTTGGGCAGCGTCACCGCCAGCTGGATGTTGGCGGCGCCGACGATCGGCCCGCAATAGCAGTGCGGCGCGACCTGGATGTGGTAGGCCTCGGCCATGGCGGCGATCTTCTTGGTTTCGAGAATACCGCCTGAACGGCCGAGGTCCGGCTGCAGGATGGTCGCGGCGCGGTTCTCGATGACGCGGGCGAATTCGAATTTCGTCGTCAGCCTTTCGCCGGTGGCGATCGGGATCGACGTGCCGCGGGCAACCTGCGCCATCACTTCGGGCATATCGGGCGGCACCGGCTCTTCGAACCACAGCGGATCGTAAGGTTCGATGGCGCGCGCCATGCGCAGCGCGCCCGATGCCGTGAACTGGCCATGCGTGCCGAACAGAATATCGGCGCGGGTGCCGACCGCCTCGCGGATCGCCTTGATCATGCGGGTGGAGACATCGATGTCGATGAGGCGCGGCTGGTGGCCGTCGAAAGCGGTGTAAGGCCCCGCCGGGTCGAGCTTCACGGCATTGAAACCCTGCTCGACATATTCGAGCGCGCAGGCTGCCGCCAATTCGGGATCGTTGTAGACATTCCTGCCGTCCGGCGCGTCCTCGGAATGGACACTGCCGGTGTGCGGATAGAGATAGGTGTAGGAGCGCAGCGTCTCGTGCACCTGGCCGCCGAGCAATTTGTAGACCGGCTTGTTGGCTTCCTTGCCGATGATGTCCCAACAGGCCATTTCGAGTGCGGAAAAACAGCCCATGCCGGAAACATCCGGGCGCTGGGTGAAGCCGGAGGAATAGGCGCGGCGGAAAAAGTTCTCGATGTCGTGCGGGTCGCGCCCGACGAGATAGCGCTCGGCCATGTCCTCGACCATTTTCGCGGTCGTGTGGGCCGAGAAGGTAGCGTTGTAGGCCTCGCCATAGCCGACGACACCGCCATCGGTGGTCAGCTTGACGAAGATGAAATACTTGCCGCCGATGCCTGGCGGCGGATTGCCGACAACCCAGGTCTTGACGTCGGTGATCTTCATTTTTGGTCCTCCAGAACCAGTTCGGCGCCCTTCCATCCGGTCATGATGGTGGCGGCGTTGGTGTTGCCGGTGATGTTGGCGGGAAAGATCGAGGCGTCGATGACGCGCAAGCCTTCGAGCCCGTGCACCTTCAGGCGCGGATCGACGACCGCCTGCCCGGCATCAGGACCCATCCGGCAGGTCGAGACCGGGTGATAGACGGTGCCCGAGCGTTTCCTGAAATCCGTGATCAGGTCGGCATCCGACTGGATCGATGGCCCCGGCAAAACCTCTTCGGCGATGATCTCGGCCATGGCCGGCATCGAGGCGATCTTGCGCACGAACTTCACCGCCGCCAGCATCTCGTCGACATCGGCATTGGTGGAGTAGGCGTTGGCCACGATCTTGGGATAGTCCAGCGGATTGCTGGAGCGGATCATGATCTCGCCGCGGCTCGACGGGCGGCAGTTGGACAGGCCGATGGAGAACCCCGGCCATGGGTCCGGCGTCAGGATAGGCCGCTCGCCGCTCTTCGGAATGACGGTCGAGAAGGCCTGGAAATAAAGTTGCATGTTGGGGCGCGAGAACGCCGGGTCGGTGCGGAAGAAGCCGCCGCCATGGTTCATCGACAGCGACAGCGGACCCGAGCGCGTCAGGATGTATTGCATGCCGACCAGCAGTTTGCCCCACCAGGGGCGCAGGATCTGGTTCAGCGTCGGCACCTTGCCCTTGAAGGTGTAGTTGATGCCGACATGATCCTGCAGATGCGCCCCGACATTCTCGTTGGCGTGGATGACCGGAATGCCGAGGCCGCCGAGCAAAGCGGCGGGGCCGACGCCGGACAACTGCAGCAGCTGTGGCGAGTTGATCGAGCCGGCGGAGAGGATGACCTCGCGACCGGCGCGGGCGATCTTGGTCTCGCCGTTCTGCTGGTACTCGATACCGACGGCGCGCTTGCCTTCGAACAGAATTTTGCTCGCCAGTGCATTGGTTTCGACGCGCACATTCGCGCGTTTCATCGCCGGGCGCAGGAAGGCGCGCGCGGCCGACATGCGGCCGCCATTTTTGGTCGAGATCTGGTAGACGCCGACGCCTTCCTGGGCGGCGCCGTTGAAGTCGGGATTGAGCGGCAGGCCCGCCTGCTGGCCGGCAGCAAGGTAGCGTTTGGTCAGCGGATGCACGGCGTTCGTCGTGTCGGTGATGTGCAGCGGGCCGCCGGTGCCGCGCCATGCATCGGCGCCGGCCTCATTGTCCTCGAGCGCCTTGAAGCCCGGCAGCAAATCGTCATAGCCCCAGCCGGGATTGCCGGCATCGCGCCAGTCGTCAAAGTCCTCGCGCGCACCCCTGATCCAGACCATGGCATTGATCGAGCTCGAGCCGCCGAGCAGCTTGCCGCGCGGCCAATGGTCGACATTGCCGCCGAGACCGGGGTCCGGTTCGGGCTTGTAGTTCCAGTTGACCGCCGGGTCGAAGAAGGTCTTGCCGTAGCCGAGCGGCATCTGGACGTAAAAACGGCGGTCGGTGCCGCCAGCTTCCAGCACCAGCACGGAGTAGCGGCCGGAAGCCGACAGTTTGTCGGCGAGAACCGAGCCGGCCGAGCCGGAGCCGACGATGATGAAATCATAGGTCTGCATGTGAATTTGGACGGCTCCGGAAAACTGGCCGCAGCCTAGACGCGGCAGGCTCGCCGCGTCGCCGCGCCTTCCGGCATGCGTTGTGAAAAAAGCGACTGGTTCTCACCGACCGTTTGTGAAGAAAGCGACCAGCAATCCAGTTGCCGGCCCATCCTGGACATCTGTCCGAGCGCAACGAAAGATCCGTCCTGCAGCCCCACAGAAATCGGCCGCGAAGTCTCCACGCTGTCGACGCCAAGGAAGCTGCCTTGACGGCAGGCGACTATCCGCCTAGCTCTATCGCCATGAACATCACAATGGTTTTCGTCGTGGTAGGGGAGCGCATGGGCGGGACGGTGTAACCGTCCGGCGAAAGCACCCATGCGCGGTAAGCAGGCTCCTGACGGGGCCTTTTTTTGTGCCTGGAATGGGCCGCCTCGTCAGATTCAACTTGTCTCCTGGACAGGCGAACGCGATCATGACGAGCGATAACTCCACCCGGCATCCCGGCACATTCGGGCAAACGGTCATCACCGAACCCGCAGCCCCACCCCGGCTGATGACCCTCATCTTGCTTTCGGCTCTCGCCGTGTTGCCGGTGAATATGATTTTGCCGTCGCTGCCGAACATCGCTGCAACATTCCAAGCCGATTTCGCATTGGTCAATCTCTCCGTTGCCGGCTTCGCCATTATCACAGCCGTAATTGAGGCCATCGGCGGCGCACTATCGGATCGATTTGGACGCAGGCCGGTCGTCTTGATGTCCCTCTCGATCTTCATTGTCGCGTCTGTTGGTTGTATCCTGGCCCCCAATATCGGCACTTTCCTTGTGTTCCGCGCGCTGCAGGCATGCATAGGCCCCTGCTATTCCGTCGCTCTGGTCATCATCAAGGAGACATCCGAAGAGCGCGAGGCGGCCAGCAAATTTGGTTATCTCGCCATGGGGTGGGCGCTGGCACCCATGGTCGGTCCTTTGCTTGGCGGGTCACTGGACGAGCTGTTCGGATGGCGGTCAAGCTTCGTGGTCTTCGCTATCCTCGGGGCAGCCGCGCTCGCTCTATCCATGCGTGAGATCAAAAGGGCAGCCGGGCTACGGCCAAGATCGACCAGCTACATTGCCTCCTACAGGCTGTTCCTCAGCTCAGCGCGGTTTTGGGCCTACACGCTGTGTATGGCCTGCTCGATGGGAGTGCTTTACGTGTTCCTGGGAGGAGCACCATTGGTCGTCGGTGACGCGCTCGGCGGATCAAGCACGAAACTCGGCCTTTACATGGGGTTGGTTCCGACCGGCTTCATTCTCGGCAGCTATCTGGCCGGGCGTTACGCCTCGAAGAGTTCGCTGGGCGCCGTCCTTGTCTTTGCACGCCTGCTGACGTGCGGCGGTCTGTTGGTCGGGCTGATCCTGTCGAGCTTCGGCGTCACTCACATTCTGGCTTTCTTCGGTCCTTGCGTGTTCATCGGCGTGGGCAACGGATTGACCATGCCCGCCGCCAACAGCGGTGCATTGTCGATACGGCCGGATATGGCTGGCACCGCGGCAGGACTGGCTGCCGCGATGAGGATCGGGGGTGGGGCAGTCATCGCCTCTATCGCCGGTCTGTTCCTGGCCAGTTCGATCCCTGCGCTTTTCGTCATGATGCTGATATCGGCAGCATTCGCCTTGTTGGCGGCATTGCAAGCTGCTCGTCTCGATCGGCGCGCTCTCACATCGCGTTGACCTCCCGGCGCCGTGACGCTACGGGATCGAGGGCAATCGTTTCGGGGGATTTGGCGCATGGTGCATTACGCGGACGGACAGCCGATCGGCGATCTGACCTTGCGCACGCTGGCCATGCCGGCCGATGCCAATGCGGCCGGCGATATCTTTGGCGGCTGGGTGATGGCGCAAATGGACCTTGCCTGCGGCATCCGCGCCGCCGAACGCGCCAAGGGCCGCGTGGTGACGGCGGCGGTCAAGGAGATGTCCTTCGCCAAGGCGATGAAGATCGGCGACACGCTGTGCATCTACACCCATGTCGAGCGCGTCGGCCGCACGTCGATGACGCTCAAGGTCGAGGCTTGGGCGCAGCGCTACCTCTCCGATCTGATGGAGAAGGTCACTCACGCCGATTTCGTCATGGTAGCGCTGGATAGCGACGGCAAGCCGAAGCCGATTCCAGCGGAAAGCTGAAGCAGTCGATTCTGCCAGGCTTGCGCTTATGTAACATCTCCCGCGCGGGCGATGCGCTGCGCGACATCCAATGGTTGCCTTTCCATCCGATTCTACGGATGGCGGAGGGAAGACAATGCGTCAACACATGCTGAACGGCTGGCTCGTGGCGGCCCTTGTCGCGGTGATCTGTCTGCTTGGCACCACTGCCTATACCGAGATCAGGAAAGAGCTTCCAAGCGTCGCCTGCAAGCACGACCGGACAGTCGACAACCAGCGAACTACAAGGGCCGATACGTGCAGCACGATGTGCTGCAGCAACCCTGCGTCAAAGGCCTGAAGGCCTCTCGGCGAAGACGCTTATTCGCCTCAAAATGATGGTGCGCCGGCGAACGAGATGCGGCAGCTGGATCGCGACGGCGTGGCCGAGGATGCCAGGCGGACCCAGCCAAATCTGAACTGCGTGTCTTCGAGGACGAAGTCCTTGCGCTGCAAGGGGTTCAGGCGTGCACGCCGTCGAATTTTTCACGCGCTGCCTGGACGCGTACGGTGTTTTTACGCGCCCATTCGCCCAGCGCACCGACGGGGACCAGCAGCTCATGGCCTAGCTCGGTCAGCTCATAATCGACGCGTGGCGGGATGGTCGGGAACACGGTTCGGGTGACGAAACCGTCGCGCTCCAGGCCACGCAAAGTGGTGGTCAGCATCTTTTGCGAAATGCCGCCGACGGCGGCGCGCAATTCATTGAAACGCAGCGGTCCGCCGCCGAGCTTGCCGACGACCAGCACCGTCCATTTGTCGCCGACGCGCTGCAGGATTTCCGAGACCGCGCGGCAGTCTTCGGTGTTGTGCGGGTGCCTCAGTAACAAAACGGTGCCTCCTTGCGCAGTGGTTTGACAGTATCTCATATAGCGCCGGTATCCAAACGATACCAGCTTTTACATATATGGAGAGCCCCATGTCCAAGCCCAAAATCGCCATTGTCGTCGGTTCGACACGCGCCGCGCGTTTCGCCGATGTGCCCGCCCAGTGGATCGCCAAGATCGCAAAATCGCATGCCGACATCGACGTCGAGATCGTCGACCTGCGCGACTGGCCGCTGCCCTTCTTCGACGAAGTTGCTTCGTCCGCCTGGGCACCGTCGCAGAACGAAGTTGCGCAGCGTTGGCAGAAGAAGGTCGCCGAGTTCGACGGCTTCATCTTCACTGCCGCCGAATACAATCACGGCCCGACCGCTGTGCTGAAGAACGCTATCGACTATGCCGCCAATGAATGGAACAAGAAGCCGGCCGGCTTCGTCGGCTATGGCAGCGTCGGCGGCTCGCGTGCTGTCGAGCACCTGCGCCTTGCCGCCGTTGAGCTGCAGATGGCGCCGGTCAAGTCCGCCGTCCACATCGCCTGGGGCGATTTCCTGGCGGTACGCCAGGGCGAAAAGAAGCTTGAGGAGATCGAGCATCTGAACCAGGCTGCTGCCGCGCTGGTCAACGATGTCGCCTGGTGGGCCCGGGTGCTCAAGGCTGCGCGTCAGGCCGACGCGATTGCCGGTGAAGCCCAGGCGGCCTGAGCCTTATCCTCCCAAGGATCAAATCATCTTCCCAAGGGGGCGGCGCTTGCGCCGCCCTTTTTCAGTTCCGCGAATTCGTTGGTGCCTTGAGTATCTTGCTCGATTAATCGCGCCGGCCGCCCGTCACAGCCAACCGCCGGAAAATCCGGCTCGGCGCAGTCCGGTGGCGACGGCCGGCACGCCGCGCATCAGCTGCCACAGGAAGTCCGACCGGTAATTCTCGATCATCAGGGCGATCGGCCCCTGATTGATGCCGACGTGGTCCGATGATACCCAGCCACAGGCGCGGCCGTCGGCTGCGGCGATCGTCGGATTGAAGCTTGCGACGAAGCCGTAAGGATTGCCCACGTGCAGGTCCATCTCGTGAAAATGGCGCAACGCCGGCAGCACGATTTCCGGCGCAAAGGGCAGGGAGGTAATCGCCGCCCATGGCGACAGCGTGCCGTCATCGGGGCCGAAAGGCGCGCCGCGCGCGAGATAGCCGAAGAAGCGGCGGCCATCGATCGTCATTTCCCCTTTGATTGGACCTGGGCCATCGCTGGCGGTGACGCCCCAGCAATTCTCGCCGTAGCCGCTTAGCCCCTTCGGATTGCGGATGGCGTAGTCGCGATGCAGATAGGTCGCCTGGCGGCTGTTCTGGAAATAGTCGCTGTCGTGATCGCGCATGAAGGCATCGCGGATGCCGCGAAAATCGATCCAGATATGCGAGAACTGGTGGATGAAGAGCGGGCCGGCATAGACCAGTTCGCGGCCGTAGATTGTCTTCCACTTGTAGCTGGACAGCCAGGCCGCGTAGCTCTCGGGCGGCAGCGGATGGGTCGGCGAGCCCAAACCCAGCACGTACAGGATCAGCGCTTCGTCAAATCCTTCCCAGCGATAGCGCAGGAAGCCTTTTTCAGGCCGCCAGCCATGGGTAAAGGTGGCGCCGCCATTCTGCGCCCAGCGCCAGTCGGCGCGGCGGTAGAGCGCATCGGCGAGCTGGCGGATTTCCAGTTCGGATCCATCGTCCTGGTCAAAATAGGCGCCGGCGGACAGAACGCCCGCAAGCAGGAGCGCGGTATCGACCGTGGACAGCTCGCACTTCCAGACGCGGCGGCCGGTCTGCATGTCGAGGAAATGATAGTAGAAACCCTTGTAACCGGTGGCATCGGGCTCTGGCCCATGCGGAGCGTTCCAGAAGAAACGGAGCGTGGCGAGCGTCCGCTCGATTGCGGCCGCGCGCGTCATGAAACCGCGTTCGACACCGACGGGATAGGACGACAGAGCGAGCCCGACGGCGGCTATGCTAGCGGGTGACGTTGGCGTGTTGCGGTCGGCGACCAGGCCGTTGGCAGGGTTGGCCTCGTTGAGAAAATACTCGAAGGACAGACGCTGGATATCTTGGAGAAGCTCGTCGTTTAGCGCGTGTTCGTTCGATGCATCCATGGCTATCGATATAGAGGCTTTGGCTGCGTTTCCCAATCTCTCAGTGGATCAATCATGGGTGAGGCAGGCTGCTTTCGGAGTCCGTACTTTCGCCATGCAAGCGAGCATCTGACAAAGCCCTTCTGACGCCACGTCGCGGGCATTGCTTGCCGATCTTGAGCCGCCACGCTCGTGTCCCTTGCTCGATCACGTCCGAGTGAATTGCATAATGCAACTCACACCGCTATCTGTAGCTTTCATTATGAAAGAGACCGTTGTCATGGTTGCAAAGACAAGCTTCGAAAATCGCCCATGTCCGATTGCGCGCAGCCTCGATGCTGTCGGTGAGTGGTGGAGCATCCTGTTGCTCAGGGACGCATTCCAGGGTCTGGCGCGCTTCGACCAGTTTCAAAAGAGCCTGGACATTGCGCCCAATATTCTGACGCGGCGGCTGAACAGCCTTGTCGAGCGCGGCCTGTTCGAAAAGCGCGTCTACTACGAACGGCCGCTTCGCCATGAATATGTGCTGACCGCCAAGGCGCGCGATTTTCGCCCGGTTCTCCTCTCGCTGCTCGCCTGGGGCAACAAGCATCTGGCCCCCGAAGGCCCGAGCCTGGTGGTGGTGGACAGGGCGGATGGACGCTGGGCCGATCCGGTTCTGGTCGACCGCCAAACCGGCAGCGAACTCGACAGCGAGGGCTTCACCCTGGCGACTGGGCCGACTGCCACCAACCGTATGCGGCAGCGATATCGCTTCAGCAGCGCGGGCTCAGGCCTTCCGCTTATAGAGAATACGGTGATTGAGCACAGGTCGGATGAGGCGCGCCGCCAATGAACAAGGTTCTTTCCGCCGCCGAGCTGCAGCCGGCGCAGCCCCCGGTCGTGCAAATTCCCGCACCCGCCAAAAAGCGCCGCAAGCCGTGGCTAACGCTGGCAGCCGTGATCGTCGTCGGTGCCGCCGGATGGTATGGCTTCGACTGGTGGCAGGCCGGCCGCTTCCTCGTCTCTACCGACGATGCCTATGTCGGCGGCAACGTCACGCCGCTGGCGCCGCGGGTTGCCGGCCACATTGATCAGATCCTTGTCGAGGACAACCGGCACGTCGCCGCCGGACAGCTCATCATCCGCATCGACGACCGGCCGTTCAAGGCGGCGCTGGAGCATGCTCAGGCGTCCGTCCAGCAGCAGCAGTCTGCCCTCGACAATCTGCGCGCCCAGATATCGTTGCAGAATTCGGTGATCGAGCAGGCCGAGGCCGATCTCGAAGCCAAGAGCGCTGCCGCGACTTTCACCGCCCAGGATGCCAAGCGCTATGAAGTGCTGGCCAGCACCCGGGCCGGAACGCAGCAGGATGCGCAGAGAAGCCTCGCCGCCGACGGTCAGGCCAAGGCTACCGTTGCCGCCTCGCGCGCCGGGCTTGCCGCCGCCAGACAGCAGCTCGACGTGCTCAACACCCAGATCGCGGAAGCGACCGCAGCTGTCGCGGCGGCCAAGGCCGACGTCGATACGGCCGAGCTCGATCTCGGCTTCACTGAGATACGCTCACCCATCGACGGCGTCGTCGGCAATAGGCTGGCGCAAGTCGGCAGCTATGTCTCGCCGGGCAGCTATCTCCTGACCATCGTTCCGGCCTCCGGCCTGTGGGTCGACGCCAATTTCAAGGAAGACCAGCTGCGCGACATGACCGACGGCCAGGCTGCGACGGTCTACACCGACATTGCGCCCGATGCGCCGCTCAAAGGTCACGTCACCAGCCTGGGGCCCGCGACCGGGGCGATCTTCAGCGTGATCCCGCCGCAGAACGCGACCGGCAATTTCACCAAGATCGTCCAGCGCGTTCCGGTCCGGATCACGATCGATCCGGACCAGGCGCAGAAAGTCGCGCTGCGGCCGGGTCTGTCGACAACGGTCACCGTCGATACCGCGTCACGCTGAGGACGCCATGCCGGAGCGCCAGGAATCCTTCATCACCAGCATCCTGCCGTTCATGGTGATGTGCGTGGGGATGTTCATCGCGCTGCTCGACATCCAGATCGTGGCGTCTTCGCTGCAGGACATCGGTGGTGGTCTGTCGGCGGCACAGGACCAGATCGGCTGGGTGCAGACCTCTTACCTCGTGGCGGAAATCATCGTCATCCCGCTGTCGGGCTGGCTGACCCGCGTGTTCTCGACACGCTGGCTTTTCACCTTCTCGGCAGCCGGCTTCACGCTGGCCAGCATGCTGTGCGGCTTCGCCTGGAGCATCGAAAGCATGATCGTGTTCCGCGCGCTGCAGGGGCTGCTCGGCGCGTCGATGATCCCGACGGTGTTCACCTCGTCGTTCCACTATTTCCAGGGGCCGAGGCGGGTCTATGCGGCGGCGGTGGTCGGCAGCATCGCGTCGGTCGCGCCAACGCTCGGCCCGGTGATCGGCGGCTGGATCACCGACACGCTGAGCTGGCATTGGCTGTTTTATGTCAACGTCATTCCCGGCACCATCATCACCATCCTCGTCGCGCTGCTGGTCAAGATCGACAAGGCCGATCCGTCGCTGCTGAAGGGCGCTGACTATATAGGCATGGTGCTGATGGCGGTCAGCCTCGGCACGGCCGAATATGTGCTGGAGGAGGGCACGCGCTGGAACTGGTTCGACGACGCAACGATCCGCAACGGCGCCATCATTGCCAGCGTTACCCTGGTTCTGTTCGTCATCCGCAGCCTGACCTATTCGCAGCCGGTGGTCGACTTTCGCGCCTTCGGCAACCGCAACTTTGCCATCGGCTGCTTCCTCTCCTTCGTCACCGGCATCGGCATCTTTGCCACGATCTATCTGACGCCGCTGTTCCTCGGCTATGTCCGCGGCTACGACGCCTTCCAGACCGGGGTGGCGGTGTTTTCCACCGGCGTCGCCTCGATGGTCGGCGTGCCCGTCTACATCTTCCTCGCCAAGCGCTTCGACACGCGCTGGCTGATGATGTTCGGGCTGGCATCCTTCGGCGCCTCGATGTGGAGCTTCAGCGCCATCACCAGCCAGTGGGGCGCCGCGCAACTGCTTCTGCCGCAGATCTTTCGTGGTTTTCCGCAGGTCTTCGCCGTGGCGCCAAGCGTCAATCTCGGCCTCGGCAGCCTGCCGCCGGAGCGGCTGAAATATGCCAGTGGCCTGTTCAATACGATGCGCAATCTGGGCGGCGCGGTGGGCATCGCCATTTGTGGCGCGATCCTGAACGACCGCACCAACTTCCATTTTCTGACCATCGCCTCGCATCTGACGCCGCAAAACGAGGCGGCGATGCGGCTCCTCGACAATGTCGGGCAGCGCTATGGGCAGTTGCCGGGTGCTGTCGACGATGGTCATGCCGCGGCGCTGAAGCAGCTCTGGCAACTTGCCTATCGCGAGGCCTCCACCATGGCTTATGCCGATGCGTTCCTGGTCATCATGGTTGCCTTCGTCATCGCCACCGCGCTGGTTCCCTTCCTGCGCAACGTCACGCCGAAGGCGCCGCCGCCGGACGCGCACTGAGGCAAACTTGCCTTGGACCGGCATATGGGACAGGGCTGCCATCTGGCCCTGCCGTTTTGCCCTGATATATCGGCCGCGATCCATCACATGAGCGGTCCCCGTGAAATCATCCAGCCTGACAGGCGTCGTTTCCCCCATGATCCCGGTGCTGGTCTGCGCGCTTGCGATCTTCCTTCTGTCGGCCATGGATGCGGCGATGAAGGTGCTGGTCATCGCCGTCGGCGTCTACAACACGGTGCTGTGGCGAAGCATGCTTGCGACCGTGGTCGCGGGCACGGCCTGGGCGGCGGGGCCGCGCACGCTTCCCAAGCCTTCCGTGCTCAAGCTGCATGCGCTGCGTGCCATCGTCGTCGGTATCGTCCTTCTGTCGTTCTTCTGGGGGCTTGCTAGGCTGCCGCTGGCGGATGGGATCGGGCTTAGTTTCGTCGCGCCGCTGTTTGCTCTTCTGCTGGCCGCGCTGCTCTTGGGCGAACGCATACAGCGGCAGGCGATCTGGGCGTCGCTGGCGGGCATTGCCGGTGTCGTCATCATCATGGCCGGACAGTTCGGGCAAGGGAACTATACCGGGGATGCTCTGCTTGGCACGGTGGCTGTGCTCGCATCGACGGTGTTCTACGCCTACAATCTGATCCTCTCGCGGCGGCAGGCGCTGGTGGCCAAACCAGTCGAGATCATGCTGTTCCAGAACCTGTGCGTTGCCGCTGTCCTTCTCCCCGCCGCGCCCTGGCTGGCGGTTTGCCTGCCGGGCAATCTCTGGCTTCCCTTGGCCGGCGTGACGGCACTGTCGCTCTCCGGCCAATACCTGATGAGTTGGTCCTATGCGCGCGCCGAAGCGCAATATCTGATCCCGACGGAGTACTCGGCCTTCATCTGGGCGATCGTGTTTGGCTGGCTGTTCTTCGACGAGGCGGCGACCTGGACCACGCTGGCTGGCGCCGCCCTGATCGTTGCCAGTTGCCTGATCGCCTCGCGTTCCAATCCAAGACTTGCCGAACCGATCGAAGCTGCGGTCTGAAGCGGCGCTGTTGTCAGCGCACCACTTCGCGATGGCCGCTCGGCAGGCGGGTGGCGATCAGCTTGTCGATGCGGCGGCCGTCGAGGTCGACGACCTCGAAGCGCCAGCCTTGCGCGTCGACGCATTCGCCGGTCGCCGGCAGATGGTGCATGTGCGACAGCACATAGCCGGCGACGGTCTCGTAGTCCCGGTTTTCCGGCAGGTCGATGCCGAGAACTTCCGCCATCTCGTCGGCCTGCATGTAGCCGGCGAGCAGCCATGAGCCGTCCTCGCGCTTGACGGCGTTTTCCTCCTCGCCGGCGTCGAGGTCGGCGCGGAAGACGCCGGTGATGGCTTCCAGAATGTCGGCGGGGGTGACGATGCCTTCGAAATGGCCGTATTCGTCATGCACCAGGGCCATCGGCACGTCGGAATCCTTCAGCTTCTGCAGCACGTCCAACGCGTCGGCCTGGTCATAGACGATGGGGGCGGCGCGCACATGCTTGCGTGGGTCGAGCGGGCGGCCGGCAAGGATCGCCGCCAGCACGTCGCGGGTCTGGACGACGCCGACCATGACATCGACGCCGCCATCGCCCGCCGGCAGGCGCGAATGCTGGGTGTCCATCAACAGCTTGCGGATGGCGCTCTCATCGGCCTGCAGATTGATCCAGTCGACCTCGGTGCGCGGCGTCATCACCGCGCGCACGGCGCGGTCGCCGAGCCGCATGACGCCGGCAATCATGCGCCGCTCGTCGGATTCGATGGTGCCGTGATGCTCGGCCTCGGCGACCAGCATCTTGATCTCCTCGTCGGTGACCTTCTCCTCGCTTTCGCCGCGCTGGCCAAGCAGCCAAAGGACGGCGCGGCCGGAAATGTCGAGCAGGAAGACGACCGGCGCCGAGACGGTGGCAAGGATGGTCATTGCCGGGGCTGCCCTGACGGCGACCCGCTCGGGGTCTCTCAGCGCGATCTGCTTGGGCACCAGTTCGCCGACGATCAGCGAGAAATAGGTGATGAGGGCAACGACGATGCCGACGCCGAGCGGGTCGGCGATGTTTTCGCGGATGCCGGTGGAGGCCAGGTACACCGACAGCCTGTCGCCCAGCGTGGCGCCGGAGAAGGCGCCTGACAAGACGCCGACCAAAGTGATGCCGATCTGCACTGAGGACAGGAATTTGCCGGGGTTGGAGCCGAGCGCCAGCGCGCGGCCGGCGCCTCTGACGTTGCGGTCTATCATCGTCTTGAGGCGGGCTGGGCGCGACGAGACGATGGCAAGCTCGGACATTGCCAGAAGGCCGTTCACGCAGATGAGGACGGCCACGGTAGCGATTTCGACGTATAGCATCAGGGGTCAATAGCATTGCCGCGCGGTTTTCGAAAATAGATGGCCGCGATTTTTCAAGACGATGGGCGCGGGTCTTTCAAGCGGCATCCCAAGGCGGCGACGAAAAACGCTCGACCAGGGCATCGACGACGACGCGAATTTTCGGCGCCAGGTTGCGTGTCACCGGCCAGATGGCATGCACGGCGACGTTTTCGAGCAGACAATCCGACAGAACCATCTCGAGTTCGCCGCTTTTGAGGCAGTCGGCCGCCAGCCAGGTTGGCAGAAAGGCAATACCGCAGCCCGCAAGCGCTGCATCCAGCATCGGTTCGCCATGACCGAGGACGAGCCGCGCTTTGGGCACGAATTTTCCGAGATGTCCGTCGCTATGCCTTACGGTCCAGGGCCGGACGACGCCGTCGCGGCCGTAACCGATGACGCTATGGGCGGCAAGATCCTCGATCGATCGCGGCCTGCCGTGGTTTTCGAGATAGGCAGGGGCGGCGCAGATTGCCGAGCGCTGAGCATAGATGCGACGCGCGGCGAGCGACATGCTATCGTCGAGATCGCCCATGCGGATGGCGAGATCGATGCCTTCCTCTATCAAGTCGACGCGCCGGTCATTGAAGGAGATTTCTACGGTCAGATCCGGGAACTGCCTGGAAAGATCGAACAGAACAGGGGCGACACAGCGGCGGCCGAAGGCCAGAGGCACGTCGACACGAAGCCGGCCGGAAGGCACCTGGCGACGCAAGGCAATCAACGAGTGGGCGGCCTCGATCTCAGCCAGCGCCCTGACACAGGCTTCATAGTAGCTGACGCCTTCGCTGGTTGGGCTGAGGCTGCGAGTGGTGCGGTTGAGCAGGCGAACGCCGAGGCGCTGCTCCAACTGCGCAATCGTCTTGCCGACCGCCGATTTCGTCACATGCATACGTTCGCCGGCACCGGTGAAGCTGCCGGCCTCCACCACCTGGACGAAGGCGACGATGCCTTGCAGGTTAGCCGATTCCATTGGTCATTTCCTATTGTAGAGTTCAGATATTCAATCTGTTGCCGAATATGCCGCATCGAAGCCCTATTTTCCATAGTGAAATCGCATAGATGTCTCTCCCGTGACGTCAATCACGGAGCGCGAAACAAGATGAGCACCCAAGTCAACAGATCCTGGCAGATGACCGGCTTTGGCCTGTCCAGGCTGGAAAGGGTTGAAGACAAGGTTCCCGAGCCAGGCCCGCGCGAGCTTCTGGTGCGAACCAAAGCCGTATCCCTGAACTACAAGGACAAGATGATCATCGACGGCACGCTGATCCCGGACCTTGTCTTTCCCTTTGTGCCGACATCCGACGCACTGGGCGAGGTGGTGGCCGTCGGCAAGGAGGTCAGCCGTTTTCGCGTCGGGCAACGCGTGCTCGGCCAGGTGATCGCCGACTGGCCGGATGGCGACGCTCCACCGGTGCTGCACAAGCACACGCTGGGGTCGTCGCTCTCGGGCATGCTTTCCGATCACGTCGTCCTTGGCGAGGATGCCGCAGTGTTGGCGCCACCATCGCTCAGCGATGTCGAGGCCGCGACGCTGCCGATCGCGGCGCTGACAGCGTGGTTCGCGTTGGTCGAGGCGACCAAGCCGGTGCCGGGCCAGACCCTTCTCATCCAGGGCACCGGGGGTGTGTCGCTGTTTGCGTTGCAGTTTGCCAACGCCTTCGGTCTGCGCCCCATCGTTACGTCGAGCAGCGACGAGAAGCTCGAGCGGGCGAGGCAACTCGGTGCCTGGCAGGTGATCAACTACCGGACCCAGCCTGCATGGGACAAAGCCGCGCGCGACCTGACAGAGGGCATTGGCGTCAACCATGTGCTGGAAATGGTCGGCGGCGACAATGCGCGGCGTTCGCTCCATGCGCTGGCCGCGGATGGCCGCCTGTCGATCATCGGCATCCTCGGCGACACTGAACTCAGCTTTCCGATCCTGCCGTTCATGCGCAACCGCATCACCGTGCAAGGCCTGTCGGTCGGCCACCGCCGTGCTTTCGAGCGGATGAACCAGGCAATCGAAGCGCTGGCGCTCAAGCCGGTGATCGACAAGGTTTTTGGCTTCGATCAGGTGCCGCAGGCATTGAAGCATCTGGAGAAAGGGCCGTTCGGCAAGATCGTGATCACCATGACCTGACCCTTTGCAATCTTTTTGCTATGGCAACCGCTTCAAGACGCCGACGATGGCCTTGCCGTCGGTGAAATAGGGATCGCCGCCGCCATTGCGTCCGGCTTTGATGGCGCCGATGCCAGGGATATCGCTTACCGAGATCAACATGCCGGCAGCCGACAGGTCGTGGATCACGAGATCGCGCTCGGCGTCGATGTCGGGGCCGATATGGTGGGTAATGGCGCCGGTGTCGTGGCTCAGCCCAACGCCACGATCGAAGCTGGCCGAGCCCAGCCAGAGCGGGCGGCCATCGTCGCCGGTCGCGTCGGTGTGCCAGAAGCGGACATGATGACGTCGGTCGGCGCTGTCGCCGACCGGTTTTTCAAAGGCGAGGTCCTGGGCGCGGCCTTCGAACAGCAGCCGGCTGACCGGTGCGTCGGGATAGGGATGGTCGAACAGCACGCTTTCCCCGATTTCGATCGCGGTCTTCAGCGTCACGCCGTCTGCCGTGTCCCAGCCGGCCACGGCGAAGGCATGCACAAGCTCCTTTTCGCTGCCGACAAGGCCGACATTGATCGGGTCGCCAGGAATGCCTTGCGGCGTGTGCGTCACCATCTCGAAGGTCTGCTTGCGAAAGCCGCGATCCCTGAATGTCCAGAATTCAGGTGCGGCGACATAGGCGAGCGCCAGCCAGGCGGCCACGAAAGCCGCAAGCCAGATCGTTGCACGTCGTCTGAGGCTTTTTTGTCCCACCTGTCGCCGCCTGCCTGCGAGGCGTCACCTTATGCGGCGTGACGGGGCTTTGGCAAAGACCCGGCTAGCGGCAGGCGCGGTAGCCGCTCTTGCGGTTCTTGATGTCGAAATGGAAATGGTTGCGGTGGTCGTAATTGTAGCCGGGGCCGAGCACGGTGGTGAAATACTGGCAGCCGTCGGCGCGCACATTGTTGAGGAAGCCACGGGTGCGGAAGGCGAACAGGCCGGGCTTGCGCACGTCGATGTCGTCGCCATTGTTGAGCTCGATGCTCATGACGTCGAGTGCGTTGCCCTTGCCGTGCTCGGACAGGACGCCCTCGCCAGCGATGTTGCGGCAGGAATAGCTCGAGCCCTGGTGAATGGTCTTGACGCCGGAGAAATAGCGCCAGCGGGCCGAGGGAACCAGTTCGTTCCGGGTCCAGGCGGCGAAGCTGGCGGCCATGTCACAGGTCAATGTCGCCGCCGGTTTCATCTGGATGCCGCCAATGGCCGAAACCTTGACCGGATAGTCGATGCCGCACTGTCCCTCATGGATCGGCTGGACATCGGTGTAGACGACGCCGAGGCGCCGCAATTCTCCACGGCAGTCGGTTTCGCTGGCCGGCATCTGCTCGGCCTCCGACATCGGCTCGTCCATGCGCGGATAGGCGGCGGTCATGTAGGGATTGGACGGGACGAGCTTCTGCATGCCTTCATACTGCGGCACGGCAGCAGTCTGGGCGCCGACATCGACGGCCGGCTGCAGCGACAGCACGCTGCCGGTGTTGCAGGCAGAAACGGCGGCCAGCGCAAGGCCGGCGGTCACCATCGCTGCGCGTTTCGATTGGCGCGCGACCATCGCGGCGGCGCGAAATATTCCGGCCATGGGCGGAATCCCTGTCCCTAGATGTCCGGCAGTTTAACGATCAAGGGTAAAGGAAAACTCAGCGGCCGCATTCACGCCTGCGGCTGAAATGCGGCAGGCGGACGATCATTGGCAGAAGGTGCCGCCGTGCCGACGCGGTTCGAGATCGAGATGGAAATGCAGGGCGTGATCAGAGTCCGCGCCCGGTCCGAGCACGGTCTTGAACGGTCCGCAGGCAGCCTTGCGCACCGCGTTGAGGAATTTGCCGTCCTTTTCGGGCGGCGTTGGACCGACTTCGATCTTCCGGC
Source organism: Mesorhizobium caraganae (assembly GCF_016836705.1). Lineage (GTDB taxonomy): Bacteria > Pseudomonadota > Alphaproteobacteria > Rhizobiales > Rhizobiaceae > Mesorhizobium > Mesorhizobium caraganae. The sequence goes on from NZ_JAFCGY010000001.1 coordinate 201,355, forward strand.
CGTCAGCCAAGGTGAAGCTGGCGATATCGAGGGCGTTGCCGAAGGCGTGTTCCGACAGTTTGCGCGTACCATGGCGTGGCCGGCAGACGAAGGCCGATGCCGGGTTGATCGATTTCAGGTCGGCGCCGAATTCAGCCTTTGCCGTCGGCTGAATGACATTGGCGGCAAAGCGGGCGGCCACTTCGGCCATCGGGCAGTTGAGCTCGGTGGCGGGGCCGATGGCGATGGATTTTCCGAGCGTCTTCAGCACGATGGGATAGGGGATCGAGCAGCCGATATCGGGATTGCTTTCCGCCTTGTGCTCCTCGAATTCGACGCCAAGCACCGTCAGCCGCTCGCGACAGGCAACTTCCTCCGCCGGCATTTTTGCATCGGGCAAATCGCCCGAGCGAGGGTCGGGGAGCATCTTCTTGTCGCCGGCATCCGCGGGTTTTTCAGACGGTTGCGGGGCGACGACCGGCGGCTCGACCTCCGGCTTTGTGACGTCGGGCCTTTGTGTCGGAACGGGCACCACTGCCGGCGGCTCAGACCTACTCTCGGTATTGGTTGACGGCTCCGAGCCTGACGGCTCTGGGGCTGACGGTTCGGGCCGCGCCTGTTTTTTGTATCGGGATTTTTCTTCATTGAACCGATCGTCATCGGACCGGTTGGGCGCACCGCTGGTCTTTTGCTCTTCGGTTTTTGCGGCGCCGGTCTTCTGCGCCTCCGCGGGACGCGCCTTGGGCACCGGAACAACGCGCGAGGGTTGTACCGGAATATCGGCGGGTGAGGGTTTTGGATCCGGCTTCGTCTGTTGCACCTGGTTTAGCGTGCTATGCCGCTTGGCCCTGGGCTTCTGGCGGTGCTTGCTGCGTGGCTTCACCGGCTGGTCGGCCCGCGGTGAAAACAGCTGTTCCAACCGTTGTGACAGTGGCGTGTGATGCTTGCGACGCTGTTTGGCGTCGGCTTGCGTCAGCAGCAGGGACGTCACCAGCAGGGCCGTGACGGCCATGACCAGTGCAATCCGGAATGTTCTGGAAAAGACAAACGACCCCATCGCCCTCAACGGCGCAAGCGCCGGGAGGTTGCCTGCGGCCGATCACGATCGGTTACCCCGGCGTTACGCGCCGATCGCCTCCAGCCCTTCTTCCAGCCAGTCGGCCAGCAGCGGCATGCCGAGCAGATATTTTGCCGTGCGCTTGTTGGCGCGCTCGCGCGCGGCGGCAACCGCATCGGACCATTCCGCCGCGTCATAGTCGCCGCGGCCGACCCAGGCCAGCGCAATCAATTCGGCCGCCTCGTCGACATTGAGGTCGTTGATCAGTTCGCGCAGCTCTTCCTCGGTGAGGTTTTCAGAGCTCTCCTCCGCAAGCCCGTCATGGTGGTGATTGTCGTGCGTGTCGCCGTCGAACTCGACCTCATGCTCGGCGCCGTCGGTATAGTCTTCGTTGACGGCAGCGCTCAGACCCTTTGCCTTGAGAATGAACAGCCGCACGGTGTCCGGGCCGATCGATAGCTCCCATTCCCGTTCACGGCGCTGTTGCACTCTCTCGCACTCCGCTGGTCATTTCCCGGATGATAGCGGATTTGCAGCGCGCGTCACGTCCGTTCGGCCTGCTCGGCTCACCGCCGGCGGGATTCCGACTCGCGCGCCTGTCTTTTGAAGTGGTTTTGGCAAATAGTGTTGGCGGCGCGGCTTTTCCGGGATGAAATGGCGTCCGCCTGGCGTTAGCATTTCATCATTATCCCTCAAGGAGGCTTCGATGCGCAGACGTTTGCTGATTCAAGTTCTAGCTGTTGTCGCCCTGCCGCTGTTTGCGGCGCCCGCATTCACCGCCGGTGAAGGCGGGGGTGGTGGCGGAGGCGGCAGCGACGGCGGGAGCACGAAATGCAAGAAGGGCGAGGTCTGGGACAAGAAGCTCAAGAAGTGCGTCGCACCGAAATACGGCATGCTCGACGACGACAACATCTATGAGGCAGGCCATGATCTCGCGATGGCCGGGCGCTATGACGAGGCGATCGCCGTGCTCAGCCTGGCCGCCAACAAGCAGGATCCGCGCATCCTCAACTATCTCGGCTATTCGCACCGCCATTCCGGCCGCGTCACGGTCGGGCTCGGCTATTACGAGGAAGCGCTGCGCATCAATCCCGATTACACGCTGGTGCGCGAATATCTCGGCGAGGCGCATCTGCAGATCGGCGACCTGGCCGGCGCCCAGGAGCAGCTGGCCGAGATCGAGAAGCGCACCGGCAAAGGCTCGCGCGAATACGGCATGCTGGCCGAACAGATTTACCATTTCATGAGAAGCTGACCCCACCCCAATGGCTTCTCAAGCCGGTTGCGAGCAATCGCAGCCGGCTTTTTGTTGTCTTAGCCGCAACACAACGCCCATTCGTCGACGGCAACTCCACAATCGGCTCATGATTTTTCAAAAGCCCGCTTTTTCAGCGTGAAAAGCGCGCGAAGATCGCTATATTAGGGGAAATTGCGGTGAAACGGTTCCGTTAGCCCGAGGCTGCCGGACCCGTTTTCTTTTTGTACCCATCGACAAGGCTTTCCCCGAAACGCGGGGGTGGCGGCAGGAAAGGTTAGGCATCATGAACAAGGTCCCGATGACAGGCGAGGGGTTCGCGTCATTGAAGGAAGAACTGCGTTGGCGCCAGCAGGAAGAGCGGCCGCGCATCATCGAGGCGATCTCCGAAGCGCGCTCGCATGGCGACCTGTCCGAAAATGCCGAATATCATGCTGCCAAGGAGTCGCAGAGCCTCAATGAGGGCCGCGTCAACGAGCTCGAAGATTATATCGCGCGCGCCGAAGTGATCGACATCACCAAGCTCAGCGGCGACAAGGTCAAGTTCGGCGCCACGGTGGTGCTGGTCGACGAGGACACCGAGGAAAAGAAGACCTACCAGATCGTCGGCGACCAGGAAGCGGACGTGAAATCGGGCCGCATCTCGATCTCGTCGCCGATCGCGCGTGCGCTCATCGGCAAGGAAGTCGGCGACGCCATCGAGGTCAATGCGCCTGGCGGCGCACGGGGCTACGAGATTGTCCAGGTGCAGTTCATCTAGGACTCTGACCAGAGCGAATTCTGAAAACGTCCTATGCTGGAGCTTGGAGCTTAAGGGCTAATAGCTTTTCAGCTTCCGCAACCGCCTGCGCCGGCGTCACACGCTCTCCAACTGAGGCCAGCAGCGTTGAGGCATATTGCCCGCGCGGGCCGGTTAACCCCGGCTCCGTCGCCAGGAATACCGCGACAGTCGGCAAGCCGAAGGCGCTGGCGAGGTGGGTCAGGCCGGTGTCGGCGCCGATGACGAGCGTCGAACGGCCGAGGATCGCGGCGATGTCGGATAGCGGCGATTTCGGCACCACGATTGTTGCTGGCACCGCTTGCGCGATCGCCTCGGCCACGGCCTTCTCGCGCTCGTTCGACCAGGTGGTGACCAGCGTCATCCCCCGCCCAACCAGCAGGCGAGCGGTTCCGATCCAGTCTTCGGCCGGCCATTTCTTGTCCTCGCGGCTGGTGCCGTGGAGCAGGAAAGCCGTTTTGCCATCGATGCCGGCCGGGCCGCCAGGCGGCGGTACAATCCCTGATACCAGCGCCGATAAATCCGGCTCGTAACCAAGCGCCAGCCCGAACAGCCGCCGCGTGCGTTCAATGGCGTGCAGGTCGCGCGGCACGGCGTATTTGCGCTTGTAAAACAATGTTGCCGAGGGTTCGCGCGCGCTTGCTTGGTCGAAACCGGCAACCGGCGCGCCGGCCAGGATGGCGACAAAGGCCGACTTCAACAACCCTTGCGCATCGATGACCAGATCGTACTGGGCCGCGTGCAGTTCCCGGCGCAGGCCGGCCATCTCGCGCCATGCACCGCTGTCGAAAAGCTGCTTGCGCCAGCGCCGGATCGCCACCTTGTGGATGGTTGCGATCGCCGGATGCAGGGCGACGATGCCTGCAAAGGCCTCCTCGACACACCAGTCGAAGGAAATGTCAGGGCGGTTGCGGCGCGCATCCTCGACAGCGGGGAAGGTGTGGATGACGTCGCCCATTGAGGACGTCTTGACGATCAGTACCTTCATGCGACGGCCGGGAGTTCCAGCAAACGGTCCGCCGCCGCCGCAACCTTGGCGACATCGAGCGTCTTCAGGCAGTTGAGATGGCCGAGCGGGCAGACTTTTTGGTGACAGGGCGAGCAGGACAAATGCAGCCAGATCAGTTCGCGCTGCTCGGCGAGCGGCGGCGTGTTTTCAGGCGAGGTCGAACCGTAGACGGCGACGATCGGCGTTCCGACGGCAGCCGCGACATGCATCAGCCCGCTGTCGTTGGACACCGCCAGCCTGGCCGCTGCGATCAGGTCGATGGCGTCTTCCAGCCGCGTTTTGCCAGCGAGATCGACGACACCGGGTGCGAGCGCCGAAATGTCGGCGGTGACGTCGCGATCGTTCTTGGAGCCAATCAGCGCCACTTTGAACCCCTTCGCCATCATCTCGCGGGCGAGGCCGGCATAGCTTTCGCTCGGCCAGCGTTTGGCCGGACCGAATTCGGCGCCGGGCATCATGGCCACGAATTTTCCCGGCTGCAGATCGAAGCGGATAAGAAGATCTTTCTGATTGTCGGCATCGATGGCGAGGTGTGGCGGTTGGAAATGCCCGCCTTGGGCGAGGCCGAAATAGGCCTGGGCGGTGCGCCGCTTTACGGCATCGGGCAGTGGCACGATGTCGGTCAGCAGGCCATAGCGCATTTCCCTGAGATGACCGAAGCGGCGCGGGATGCGGGCAAAAAACGGGATCAGTGCCGATTTCCAACTCCCCGGCAGGACATACGCCATGTCGTAGCGGCCGCGCAGCAGGCGGCCGAAGCGGCGGCGAATGGTGAATTCGAGCGCGCCGGGTTTCAGCGGGAAATCAATCTGCTGGCGCAGTTCGGGCATGCGCTTGACCAAGGGGGCTGCCCAGACCGGAGCCAGCACGTCGATGCCGGCGTTGGGATGGAGTTCCTTCAGCGCCGAAAACAGGCACTGCGCCATGACCATGTCGCCCACCCAGCGTGGGCCGATCACGAGGATCGTTGGGCTTTCAGCCATTCGACATAGTCTCTGACGCCGGTTTCCACGCTGCGGAATTGCCCGTTATAGCCGGCTGCGCGCAAGCGGGACATATCAGCCTGAGTAAAACTCTGGTAGCTGCCCTTGAGGTGGTCGGGGAATTCTATGAACTCGATCTCGCCCTTGCCCAGCGTGTCGATGACCGTCTCGGCAATGGCGCGGAACGGCTGGGCGCGGCCGGTGCCGCAATTGAAGATGCCGCTTGAGCCCCGCTTCCACAGCCACAGATTGACGTCAGCGACATCGCCGACATGAATGAAGTCGCGGCTCTGTTCGCCAGGGCCAAAACCGTCATAGGCGCCGAACAGCTTCGGGTTCTCGCCACGCCCGACCTGGTTGAACAGATGGAAGGCGACCGAGGCCATAGCGCCCTTGTGCGCCTCGCGCGGGCCATAAACATTGAAGTAGCGCAGGCCCGCCACCGGCGAATGATCGGTGTCGAAAACGGTTCGCCTGACATAGTCGTCGAACAGTTTCTTCGAATAGGCATAGACGTTGAGCGGCCGCTCGAGCGCCGGGTCCTCGCGAAACTCCGAACCGCCGCCATAGACGGAGGCCGAGGAGGCGTAGAGGAAGGGGACCCGCAGCGACAGGCAGGCATGCAGCAGCCGCTTCGAATAGGCGTAGTTCACATCCATCATGTACTTGCCGTTCCACTCGGTGGTGGTCGAGCAGGCGCCCTGATGGAACACAGCCTCGATGCGGCCGAGATCGCCGGCCTCGATGCGCGGCAGGAACTCGTCCTTGTCGAGATAGTCGGCGATCTTGAGATCGGCCAGATTGGCGATCTTGTGGCCATTGGTGAGGTCATCGACGACGATTATGTCGTCATGGCCTTCGGCATTGAGCGCGGCGACTATGTTGGAGCCGATCATGCCGGCGCCGCCCGTGACGATGATCATGAAGGCCTCTGGTTGCTTGCGATTCCGGTCCTTATAAGGGAGCCCAGCCGGGCTGTCGATGAAGCAGGCGGTTGCCTACTCTTGTTGTGTCAAGCTTGTCCATTTTGTCTGTTTTGTCTATTATGTGCAAAACGGAGTTTGCGATGAAACACTATCCATCGACCGATCTGAAACAGAATCTCGGCGACGTGCTTGCAGCTGCCAGCCAGCAACCCGTCTCCATCACCCGTCACAACAAGCCGAGATACGTTCTGATGAGCATCGAGGCTTACGAGGCTCGCTTCGTCAACGACAGCCGCAGCGCTTACGCGGCCAAGGACGCTCCACCCGAACATGTCGAGATGCTTGAGGAGTACGCGGCCGGCGTAGATCGCGATTAGGCCGATTGCTGCCGACAGCGCAGTCGATGTGGTTTGGTTGCCGATAATCGCGCTAAGGCAGCGCCGCCCCTCATCCGCCTGCCGGGACCTTCTCCCCGTATAGTGACGGGGAGAAGGGGCTTGTCGCAACATGCCGCCTTTCTTGCAACGCCGGTGGTCGGCGGAACCATCGATGGGAGCGCCCCTCTCCCCGTCACTATACGGGGAGAGGATGCCGGCAGGCAGGTGAGGGGCAGCGCAAACGCCTGGCAAGACAGTTGGACGAGTTCGAAGATATCCATATCTGTGGTATCGCCAATATGGAAATGAGGGCAGTGAGGCGCAGCCCGTCAGAGACCCCAATCCTTGAGGAACAAAAAATGCCGTCGACCGAACTGCTCATTGCGTTTTTCGTCACCACGGCGATCTTCGCCTACATCCCGGGTCCAGCCATGCTTTACGCGGCCGCGCAGACCATGGCGCGCGGGCGCTGGTCGGGGCTGACGGCGGCACTCGGCATCCATCTTGGCGGTTATGTCCATGTCTTTGCCGCGGCCGCCGGCCTGTCGGTGCTGTTCCACGCCGTGCCGCCGCTCTACATGGCGGTCAAGCTGATCGGCGCGCTCTACCTGATCTGGCTTGGTGTCTCGCTGTTTCGCAAGCGCGGGGAGGGCGATGCGGCATTGCCGGCCATCGAACGGAAATCGGCGCGACGGGCCTTTTTCGAGAGCATCACCGTCGAGGTGCTCAATCCGAAGACGGCGATCTTCTTCATGGCGTTCCTGCCGCAGTTCATCGATGCATCGGCGGCTTTGCCAGTCTGGCTGCAGTTCGTCGTTTTGGGCACCATCGTCAATCTGATGTTTTCTTCCGCCGATATCGTCTGCGTGTTTTTGGCCGGTGCGGTCATCGGCCGGCTCAAGCGCTCCAGCCGGGCGCAGCGGATGATGCGGCGGGCGGGCGGGGCGGTGCTGGTTGGACTGGGCGTCCACGTTGCGCTGCAGAAGAGCTGACGGCTGCCTGACGTTGCGCTGCGTGGATTTGCGGTATATCGGCTTCGCCATGAACGATCCGGCCCGTAAATTGACAATTTTCAGCGTGATTGAGATCGGCCTTCCCTCGCATTGCCAGTGACATGATCAAGCACAATCCGCCTTCGCCCGAACCTTTGCACCGCGCCATTGCCCGCTTTGGCGACGTCGCCGTGCTGGTGGTCGGTGACTTCATCCTCGACCGTTTCGTCAATGGCGTCATCGAGCGGATATCGCCGGAAGCGCCGATTCCGGTGCTGCACGGGCGCGGCGAGACCTCGACGATGGGTGGCGCCGGCAATGTCGTCGCCAACATCGTTTCGCTGGGTGCAGCCGCTATACCGGTCTCGGTGATCGGCACCGATGTGGCCGGCGACAATCTCATGCGCATGCTGCGCGAACTCGGCGCCGATACGGCGGGCCTCGCGCAGGAGCGCGGCCGCATGACGTCATCGAAGAGCCGCTTCAGCGCGCTCAACCAGCAGGTGTTGCGCTTCGACGAGGAAGAGATCAAGCCGCTCGACGTGGCCGAGCGGGCAGGCCTGATCCGGCATTTCCGGGAAGCGCTCTCTCGCGCCGACATCGTCATCCTGTCCGATTACGGCAAGGGCATCCTGCTCGACGGCGTGGCCGCCGAACTGATCGCCATCTGCCGCGAGGCCGGGAAGCCGGTGCTGGTCGACCCCAAGGGGCGCGACTATGCACGCTATGCCGGCGCGACCGCCATCACCCCCAACCGCAAGGAGCTTGGTGAAGCGGTCGGTCATCCGGTTTTCGCCGATGACGAGATCGTCGCGGCCGCACGCGAATTGATTGCGGCGCACGGCTTCGACTTTGTCGTCGCCACGCGCAGCGAAAAGGGCATGAGCGTCGTCGGCGCAGATGAGGCGCGCCACATCGCCACCCAGGCGCGCGAAGTGTTCGACGTGTCGGGCGCCGGCGACACGGTGATCGCCAGCTTCGCGCTGGCTCTGGCCGCGGGCGCCGATCGCGTCATGGCCGCCTCCATCGCCAATGCTGCCGGTGGCGTGGTGGTGGGCAAGCGCGGCACGGCGCGGTTGACGGTCGAGGAGCTGACCGGCGCGCTGTTTCGCTCACACGGCCCGACCGCCCACAAGGACGCCATCCTCGATGCCGCATCGGCGGCGCGCATGGTGGCGACGTGGAAGGATGAGGGTTTGACCGTCGGCTTCACCAATGGCTGCTTCGACATATTGCACGCTGGCCATGTCAGCCTGCTGCACGCTGCGCGCAGCCAGTGTGACCGGCTGGTGCTTGGTCTCAACAGCGATGCCTCGGTGCGCCGGCTGAAAGGGCCGGGGCGCCCGGTCAACGACCAGCATGACCGCGCCTGTGTGCTCGCCGCTTTGGCTTCCGTCGACGCCGTCGTCGTGTTCGAGGAGGACACGCCGCTGGCGCTGATCGAGGCGCTGCTGCCCGACATTCTGGTCAAGGGCGCCGACTACACCGTCGAAACCGTGGTCGGCGCCGATGTGGTGCAGAAGGCGGGCGGCCGTGTCGTGCTGGTCGATCTCGTCGCCGGCAAGAGCACCACCGGCACGATCGGCAAATTGCGCGCCGGTGGCGCCACCAACTGAGGGATTTCATGTCCGGACTGAACGATTACCTTGTCCGCTCGGCGGCTGCGATCAACGCGATGGTCGAGCGCGACCTGACCGGCGAGATGGAGCGGGCGGCAGTGGCTATCGTCACGGCGCTTTCGTCCGGTAAGGCGTTGCTGATCGCTGGCAATGGCGGTTCGGCCAGCGACGCCATCCACATTGCCGGCGAACTGGTCGGCCGCTTCCTTAGGGAGCGCAAGGCCTACAATGTCATCGCGCTGCCAGCCAATGCCGCCGTGCTGACCGCCTGGGGCAATGACTACGGCTTCGACACGGTGTTTTCGCGCCAGGTCGAGGCGCATGGCGCGGCAGGTGGCGTGCTTTTGGCGATCTCGACCAGCGGCAATTCGCCGAGCATTCTTGCCGCTGCCGAGCAGGCGCGGATGATGGACATGACGGTAATCAGCCTGACCGGCGACACCGGCGGCAAGCTTAGGCCGCTCACCGACATCCTGCTCAACGTGCCCTCGACCTCGACGCCGATCATCCAGCAGGGGCATCTGTGCCTCTATCACTATCTCTGCGAAGTGGTCGAAGCGCGTCTCAGCGATGGCTGACACCGGCGCCTCCGGTCCATACCCGCTGGCTGAGCCCGGTCTGTGGGTCGAGCGCGTCGGTTCGCGGGCGTTCCCGGCCAACACGCCGGCGCTGTTCCTCGACCGCGACGGCACCATCAATGTCGATACCGGTTATCCCGATGATCCAACCAAGATGGTGCTCCGCGACGGCATCGTGCCGGTTATTGCGGCAGCCAACCGGGGCAACATCCCGGTCGTGATCGTCAGCAACCAGTCCGGCATCGCACGCGGCTATTTCGGCTGGAAGGAATTTGCCGCCGTCAACGGCCGGGTTCTCGAACTGCTTGCCGACGACAATGCCTTCGTCGACATGGTTCTGGCCTGCGCCTATCACGAGGCGGGCAGCGGGCCGCTGGCAATCGCCGACCACCCGATGCGCAAGCCCAATCCTGGCATGCTGCTCGAGGCGCAGCAGCGCCTCGGCCTCGACCTTAAGCGCTCGCTGATCGTCGGCGACAAGCCTGCGGATATGCAAGCCGGACAACGTGCCGGCCTGCCGCGCGGCTGGCTGGTTGACGGCGTGGGAAGCAAGCAACCGGGATTTGGGGTTCTGCCGCTGCGCAACCTCGATGAGCTCGATGGGCTGGTGGGGGCTATCGAGGCGCTCGGGTCGAGACTGAGTTAGCCGACCCCTTCCGGATCTGCTCCGCCACTGCTTTGCTTCTGACGCAATTCCCCAGGGAAAGCGCCACGCGCTTTTTGCGGAAAAACTGCAGAGATCAGACATCATTCAGGCGAAGAATTTGCCGATGTCATCCTATCGAAGAATGAGGGGGAATTCATTGAAGAAAGCGCTTTCTTTTGCCGCTGTCTTGTCGACGTTGGCTGTGCTTTCAGCCGTAGGATATGTCTGGCAAAAACACGGCGTGTATGGGCTCAATGCTCTTCTTCGCCGCGGCGGAAGCTACTGGGTCGCCGTTGAACCCGACGATGCGCGTCTCTCGCCTGCCATGCAGCTTGCCTTGAAGCCGGGAACTCCCGATGTGACCGCTGGCGCCAGCTCATGGAATGAAACTGAGCCCGGATTCCAGGTCAGAGAAATTCCTATTATGGCGGGCGATCGTGAAGTTGACCGGCTCTACCTCAACCGTTTTGATCCGGCCGAATTCCGTTTCGTTGCCCGTAACGAGCCCAGTGGTGCCAAGGACATCGACCAGTGGGAAGCGGCACTCAAGGGCGCGGGCGATACGGTTCTGATCGTCAACGGTAGCTATTTCGGGCTGAAGGGCGAAGCCGATACGCCCTTTGTCAGCATGGGTGCCAGGCTTGGTCCTGGTGAGTACGACGCCAAGGCTGGGGTATGGGTCGCGAATGCCTCTGGCACGCATGTGGTCGACCTGACTGGGCGCGGCTGGCGCGCTGTCGTGGAGAACGCGGAAAACGCCATGGTGTCCTATCCGCTGATTGTTGGCGAGGACGGAAGGAACAATGTCCGAGCCAGGAGCAACTGGCTGGCGAACCGGACATTTATCGCGGAAGACCGTAAGGGCCGGATAATCGTCGGTTCGACCAAAGATGCCTTCTTCTCATTGGACAGGCTGGCAAATTTCCTGCTCGAGTCGGAACTCGAGCTCAAGACCGCCTTGAATCTCGATGGCGGGCCGATTGCCGGTTTGAGCGTCCGCTCCGGAAACTATCACCTCAAGCATTATGCGAACTGGGAAGCCCAGGTCTTGGATGGCAAGGTGTCACTTCTCCAGGCGCCGCTGGACGTGCCGTGGGGAATGCCTGTCGTTCTCACCGTGGAACGCAAATAGCAAATGCTGTCCTGGCTGGCTGTGGGATTTTCCGATCAAGCGCCGAACGCCACCAGCCCTTCATCCTTGACGCGGCGGATGGTGAGTGCGGTGCGCACCGTGTCGACATTCGGCGCCGAGGCCAGCTGTTCGATGACGAAGGTCTGGAAGGTGCCGAGGTCGCTCGCCACGCAATGCAGCAGAAAATCGGATTCGCCCGATACCATCCAGGCGTCGCGCACGATCGGCCAGCCGCGCGTACGCTCGGCGAAGGTTTTGAGCTCCGCATCGGCCTGGTGATGCAGGCCGATCAGGCAGAAGGCGACGACGTCCATGCCGAGCGCCGGCGCGTTGAGCAAGGCGCGGTAGCCTCTGATGATACCGGTTTCCTCCAGCCGCCGGACACGGCGCAGGCAAGGCGGCGCGGAAATGCCGACGCGGCTCGACAGTTCGACATTGGTCATGCGCCCATCGGCCTGAAGCTCACGCAAAATCTTCCAGTCGATGGCGTCGAGGTCGGCTTTCAGGGGCATGGCTGTCTCAGCTTAAGCGCAAGAATCTTTCGCGATCTCGTCATTAAACGACTTTTGTGTCGATGCCAGCCCTTGGTCAGGCGATTTTAGGGGGGTAACGAAAGCGGCGATTGCGCGAATATGCCTATGGGCCGAAGCTTTCCGGGGACGACGGCCCGTTCGTCTTGCTGGCGTGGTTGGCAACCCTTACATTACCAGCGACATTTCACGTCTTTTTCCAAGGCACACTCGATTGTCTGCCCCGCAGAGGCTTTAGATGACCACCAAACATGCGCCTGTCCTTATCATCGGTTCCGGCCCGGCCGGCTATACCGCCGCGGTCTATGCCGCGCGCGCCATGCTGAAGCCGATGCTCGTCGCCGGCCTGCAGCAGGGCGGCCAGTTGATGATCACCACCGATGTCGAAAACTATCCGGGCTTCGCCGATCCGATCCAGGGTCCGTGGCTGATGGAGCAGATGCTGAAGCAGGCCGAGCATGTCGGCACCGACATCATCAACGACATCATCACCGAGGTCGATCTCAACGTGCGGCCGTTCCGCGCCAAGGGCGATTCCGGCACCACCTACACGGCGGACGCGCTGATCATCGCCACCGGCGCGCAGGCGAAGTGGCTGGGCATTCCGACCGAGCAGACCTTCATGGGCTTCGGCGTGTCGGCCTGCGCCACCTGCGACGGCTTTTTCTACCGCGGCAAGGATGTCGCGGTGATCGGCGGCGGCAATTCGGCGGTGGAGGAGGCGCTCTACCTCTCCAATCTGGCGAAGAGCGTGACGGTCATTCATCGGCGCAATGATTTCCGCGCCGAGCGCATCCTGCGTGAGCGGCTGTTGAAGAAGGACAATGTCCGCGTCATCTGGGACACGATCGTCGACGAGATCACCGGCCGGCCCGGCAAGACGCCGCTGCCACCTTCGGTCGAAGGGCTGAAGCTTAGGAATGCGGTGACGGGCGAGATCAGCCATCTCAAGGTCGACGGTGTGTTCGTGGCGATCGGCCATGCGCCGGCGGTGGAGCTGTTTGTCGGCAAGCTGAAGCAGAAGCCGAACGGCTATCTGTGGACGGCGCCCAATTCGACCCGCACCGACGTGCCCGGCGTGTTTGCCGCCGGCGACGTGACCGACGACATCTACCGTCAGGCGGTGACCGCCGCCGGGCTCGGCTGCATGGCCGCGCTCGAGGCGGAAAAGTACCTGGCCGGCATCGAGGTGCTCCGCGAAGCGGCGGAATAAAATCTATCAAGACGGCAGAGCAAGCCATTCAAAAGCCTGATTTTTCATTCAGACGCCAAAAACAGAACGAGGGGAACTCAATGGCGTTGGACTGGGACAAGCTTCGCGTGTTTCACGCTGCGGCGGAGGCTGGGTCGTTCACCCATGCCGCCGAGACATTGCATCTGTCGCAATCGGCGATTTCGCGTCAGGTCAGCGCGCTCGAACATGATGTCGGGGTGCCGCTGTTCAACCGCCATGCGCGCGGCCTGGTGTTGACCGAGCAGGGCGAGATGCTGTTTCGCACGGCGCATGACGTGCTGATGAAGCTGGAGACCATCAAGTCGCGGCTGACCGAAGCCAAGGACCGGCCGTCCGGCGTGCTCAGGGTGACGACCACTGTCGGGCTTGGCGCCGGCTGGCTGACCGAGCGGGTGCAGGAATTCATCGAACTCTATCCCGAAATCAGCCTGCAACTGATCCTGGCCAATGAAGAGCTCGACCTCACCATGCGCCAGGCCGATTGCGCGATCCGGCTGCGCCAGCCGCAGCAGCCCGATCTGATCCAGCGCCGCCTGTTCACCGTGCATTTCCACCTCTATGCCTCGCCGGCCTATGTTGGCAAACACGGCAAGCCGACTTCGGTCGCCGATCTGAAGAACCACCGCATCGTCACCTTCGGCGTGCCGGTGCCGTCGCATCTGTCGGAACTGAACTGGCTGGAAACGATCGGCGATTTCGAAGGCGGGCAGAGGGTGCCGACGCTGCAGATCAATGACATATTGTCGATCAAGCGCGCCGTGCAGGGCGGCGCCGGCATCGCCATGCTGCCAGACTATGTGATCTCCAAGGAGTCGGATCTGGTGCAGCTTTTGCCAGAGACCGAGGTGCCGTCCTTCGACACCTATTTCGCCTATCCCGACGCGATGAAGAACCAGGCCAAGCTGCACGTGTTTCGCGATTTCATCATCGCGAAAGCGCGTAGCTGGTCGTTTTGATCCTCACGATGCTCTGTAGCTATTCCCGCCACGGCGTCAGCCGCGGCAACCAGCCGGGGACGTTGCGGCGGTAGGTCTCGTATTCGGCGCCATAGCGGCGGGCCAGCGTCGGCTCTTCGTGGAGCTTCACGAAGGAGCCCATGACGATCGCGCCGATGACGACATAGGCGACGACGGTCCAGCTCGAAAACAGCAGCGCCTGGCCGAGGATGATCGACAGCACGGCGACATACATCGGGTTGCGGACATAGCGGTAGATGCCGCCAATCACCAGCCTCTCGGTGGGCGCCACCGGCGCCGGTGTGCCGAGGCCTTCGAGCGCAAAGCGGGCAAAAGAATGAACGAGCAGGGCGATGGCCGCGACGATCAGAAGCCAGCCGAGGGGAACGAAACCGGGCACAGTCGATAGCGGCAGATGGTAGTGGTCCGTCAGCAGCCAGGGCACCACACCGGCGACGACGCAAGGCGCTGCGATGAAGAAGACCGCGCTGCCGGCGATCGCCTGGGGTGTCCGCATTTCAGGTCTTCCTTGCCGGCGCCTGGCCTTCCGATTCTGGCCGCTGCCGCAAAAATAAACGCGCTCTGCCTGATTCTATGTCATTTGGCGTTTTTGCGCTTTGGCGCAAAAATCGGGTCAGGTTACGGTTCTGTGACAGCTATGGGCCGGTCGCGCAGGCCATTTGAAGTCTTTTTCTGGTCCTACCGTGCCCAAAAATGGGTTAGACCACAGCCTGCGCCTTTTTGCATGCGTGTGTTGCAAAATAGATGCTTGTTTCTTGGGCATGATGAGCACATATATAGATCATCTCCTGGGCGCGTTCTCCTCCCATTAGCGCCCTCGAGTGTTCCCCTCTGGAGGTTAGCCTTAACAGGCACTTCCAATCAAACTCAGCCGGATCTTCGTTGATCCGGCTTTTTTGTTTTCAGGCCTGCCGCAACCGGCGAAAAACCGACCGGAATTGCCGCGTAACAGTGACATGTAACCTCAGGTAACATGTCGCAGGCGCGATTCATCGTTTAAGCAGATCATAGGACGCGGTGTGGTTCGTCCGGGAGATGGGGGCATCACTCGGAAGATCCGGGCTCAGGCGGCTACCGCGTCCGAACCTATTCGTCTGCCTGTGCCGTATGGCGCGGCGGATACATGCGGCGGACCTGCCGTTTTCCTCCCAAGAAGACGGTCCGCAATAGGAGCGGCGTCCGGATCATCCGGGCGCCGTTTTTTGTGCGGATCAGCCACCGCCTGTCAGGCAGCCTTGCCGTTGGCGTTCATCGCCTCGTCGGCCAACCGCCCCGTAAGCTCAGCCATATGATCGAAGGCACAGCGATAGCTGGCGACGCCGGCGGTCGCCGAGCGCAGTTCGATGATCAGATCGCCGATCTCGGCCTGCGGCATGGTCGCCTCGACGACATCCCATCCCGGCCAGTCGGGCCGCGCGTCGTAGCCGAGGATCTGGCCGCGCCGCTGCGGGATCAGCGCGATGATCTTCGAAGTGGCTTCGGACGGGGTGACGATCTCGACCTTCATTACCGGCTCGAGCAGCACCGGCGAGCACGCCGCCATGCCTTCCTTCATCGCGAGTTTGGCTGCCATCTGGAAGGCCATGTCGGATGAATCGACGGCATGGTAGGAGCCGTCGGAGAGGTTGACGGCGACATCGACCACAGGGAAGCCGAGCGGGCCGGATTTCAGATAATCGCGCACGCCGGTTTCGACCGACTGGATGTAGGTCTTGGGCACGACGCCGCCGGTGATGGTGTCCGAGAACTGGAAGCCGGAACCGCGCGGCAGCGGCTTGATCTCGATCACCACATCGCCGAACTGGCCATGGCCGCCGGACTGCTTCTTGTGGCGGCCGCGCTGCTGCACCGTCTTGCGGATCGTCTCGCGATAGGGGACGGCAGGCGCGTGGCCTTCGACCGGGATCTGGTTCTTGCCTTCCAGCCGCTCGCGCACGACCCGCAGATGCATCTCGCCATGGCCCGACAGCACCGTTTCGGCCGAGTCCTGGTTGTGGCGCAGGGTGAGCGAGGGATCTTCCTCGGCCAGGCGCTGGATGGCCGCCGACATCTTGACCTCGTCCTTGCGCTCCTTGGGCCGTAGCGCAAAAGCAAAGACCGGCTGCGGCGGCGTCAGCGTAAGCAGCGGCTTGATGCCGCCCTTCGTGGAGCTCAACGTCTGGCCGGTCTTGACCTCGTCCAGCTTGCCCAGCGCCACCGTGTCGCCAGCCTTGGCGGCGGTGAGCTTGGACTGGTCCTTGCCGAGCATCTTGTAGATGCCGGAGACTTTCGCCGTCTCGCCGTTCGACAGGAAAAGCTCTGTGGCGTCGGCGAGCTGGCCCGACAGGATGCGTGACACAGACAGCTTGCCGCCATGCGCGGTGTGGATGGTCTTCATCACCTGGACCACCGTCTGATTGCCGTCCGGCACCCCGAGGCGCTTGCGGGTCGCCTCGACATCCGGCGCGTCATGGCGGATCGCCTTCAGCAGACGCAGTACGCCATTGCCCTTTTCGGCGGTGCCGATCAGCACCGGCGTTATGGCGCCGGCGCGCAGGTCGGCGGACAGATCGTCGAACACCGCGTCCTTGGGAGGCTCGATCTCCTCCAGCAACTGTTCCATCAGCTGGTCGTCGTGATCGGCGAGCGTCTCCAGCATGGAGAAGCGGGCTTCCAGCTCGCGCGCCTTTTCGTCGCCCGGAATCTCGGCGACCTGGCTTTCGGCATATTCGCGGTAGATGTAGGCGCGCTCCAGCGCCAGGTCGATCGAACCGATCACCACATTGTCCTTGCGCAGCGGAATCTGGCGCAGCAGCAGTGGCGCCGCGCTCGTCGGCTGCAGCATCTTCAGCGTGTCGCGCACGCCGGCGATCGCCTTGTCGACTTTGTTGAGGAACAGGATGCGCGGCACGCCGAGATCATCGAGCTTGCGCATGATGAGCTGCAAGGCCGGGATCTTCTTCTCGTCGGCCTCGGCGACAACCACGGCGAGGTCGCAGGCGGCCAGCACCGGCTCGGCCTCGAAGGAGAATTCGATCGAGCCGGGACAGTCGACGAAGGTGAGCTGCTCGCCCATGAATTCGGTTGTGGCAAAGGTCGCCTCGACGCTCATGGCATGAGCACGCGCCTCTGGCGAATGATCGGAAACGGTGCTTCCCGATGAAACGGGATTTTGGCGAGGGATGGCGCCCGTACGGGCGAGGATGGCTTCGAGAAGTGTCGTCTTACCGCTTGCAAAGGGACCGACTATGGCAATGCATTTCGGTCCCGTGCGTCGTCCTCCGGCGCGAGTACCCATGGCTGACCTCCACTCAGGCGTTGGCCTTGGAGTACGATCAGCAAAAGTGGAAACGGTTTTGCGCCGATCGCACCCTGTTTTGAGCGGCGGCCGGCCTGTTCGACCGTCGCGGGCGGGGTTGTTTTCATTTAGCCACCTGCCCAAACCCATCGTCCCACGGGTTAGGCGGCAGGGCAAGGAAAATAGAAATCTGCGTGCTCCGCCGTCAGGCGGAGAGGGCGGGAAGCGGGATTAGAAAACTGGTCGGGAAGTTTTCAGCGGCCCTGGCTTCGTCGCGCCGGCGTGGCTGCACTCTGCTTCACCACCGTTTCGGCGTAGCGCGACAACAGCGGGTTGAACAGGTTTGGGCGTTCCCAGAAAGGTGCATGGCCGGCGTCCGGGATGACATGGCACTGTTCCCACAGCGAGGCGTAGGCCACCGTCTCGAAGTAGCTCAGCCGCACCAGCGGATCATGCTCTCCATTGATCACCGCGACCGGGAACGGGGCGTGTTCGACCACCTGTTTCTGGTCGGCGCCCTTGCCGGCAAACATGCTGCGCGCCACGCCGGCGCGCAGCCTGCCGTCGGTGCGCCTTATGGCTTCACGGAACGACGGACTGGCGGTGTCGCCGAAGCAAAGCGCCTCAAAGCGCTCGATGTCGCGTTCGGAGTAGACCTTCTTGGAGGTGAGCAGCATCTCCCAATTGGCGTGAAAGCCGCGCAGCATGCCGAGCGGTCCCCTCGACACCGGCGGCGCCCCGGTCAGAACCAGGCCGTTCGCCGCGTGGTGAAAGCTGGCGAGTTCGATCGCCACATGGCCGCCGAGCGACCAGCCGAAGATGATGGCGCGGTCGATGCCCAGCGAATCGAGAAGGCGGGCTGTGGTCTGGGCGAGACCGGTAATCGTGTAGGCGGTTGCCGGGTCGCGGGCATCCGATGACTCGCCATGGCCGGGAAGATCGAAGGCGATCAGCCGATGGGCATCGGCGAGCGGACTGTCGAACTGACGGGCAAACACGGCGCGCGAGGAGCCTGAGCCATGGATCATGACGATGGGCATGCCGGATCCCGACGACTGGCTGAGGCGCAAATCGGCCTGCGGCGTGCGGATGGTGCGGTCAGTGATGCTCATGCTGGATTAGACCTTCAGATTTGCCTGAAGGCCAACATCGCATCGCGGGCTCTATATGTTCTTTAAACATGTGGTTAAGAAAGGATTTCTAGAAATCGACCATCGGCGTGCCCACCGGCTCCATGGCAACCACCGCGGAATCCCGACAATGGAACCAGTTCTCGATCTTCTTGTCTCGATCTGCAGCATCGCGACGATTGGCCAGTATGTTTGGTCGATGCGGGCGCATTTCCAACCGCAGGCCATGTCTCCAGGTGCCATGGCGATATCGGCGGCGGTCATCGCCACTGCGCTGTTCTTTCTCGCCATACTGTGGATCCAATCGCAGCCGGTTTCGGCAAAGCTCACCGGACTTGCCGTCGAACTGGCGAGCTCTGCCCTGTTCTGGTGGGCGATTGCCACGTCGCGCAAGGCGCGGCTACGCTTCATCTTCGCGCCCGACGATCCGCATAGCCTGCTGACCGACGGCCCTTACGGCTATGTCCGCCACCCGTTCTATACGTCCTACATCATCTTCTGGATCGGATGGGGGATCGCGACGTGGTCGATCTGGGCGGTGGTGCCGGTCGCCGGGATCGCCATCCTTTATGTGTTTGCCGCGCTCGACGAAGAGAAGAAATTTTCGCGTACACCGCTTGCCGGCGACTATCAGGCCTATCGCGGCCGAGCCGGCCTGTTCTGGCCGCGGCTGGGGTGATAGGCAGGGGGGTAGGGTTTGCCGGATTGAGGATCGCCAGATGAAGATCATTGCCTGTGGCAGCGTGCCGACCATCATCGCGCCGGAGAAGTATTTCACCGGCCGCGTGCTGCAGACACCGATCATCGAGAGGCAAGCGCCGGCGCGGCTGCGCGCCACGCTGGTCAGCTTCGAGCCCGGCGCGCGCACCCACTGGCACACGCATCCGCTCGGCCAGACGCTCTATGTCACTGCGGGCGCCGGCCTTGCGCAGACATGGGGCGGGCCGATCCAGGAGATCAGGGCCGGCGACGTCATCTCATTCGAGCCCGGTGAGAAGCACTGGCACGGTGCGGGTCCGAAGACGACGATGACCCATGTCGCCATGCAGGAGGCGCTGGACGGCGTCCATGCCGATTGGATGGAAGCGGTAGCCCCTGAACAATATGGCGGCTGAGCGCATGGTGGGCGAAACGGCATGCACGAACGCTTCGCCACCGCCTATGCCGGAGCAAGAGGCATGAGGCGCCAACAAAAGCCCGGCGTGACGCCGGGTTTTCTGTTTCAGACTGGCCTGATCAGGTCAGCGATGCCGTGAAGCGCTGGATGCGCGTGCAGGCTTCCTCCAGTAACGTCTCCGAGGTGGCGTAGGAGATGCGGAAGTTGGGGCCGAGGCCGAAGGCCGAGCCGAACACCACCGCGACACCCTCGGCTTCGAGCAGTTCGGAGCAGAAGGCCTCGTCGGTGTCGATCACCTTGCCGGCCTTGGTCTTCTTGCCGATCAGCAGGGCGCAGGACGGATAGACGTAGAAGGCGCCTTCGGGCGACGGGCAGCTTATGCCGCGCGCCTGGTTGAGCATCGACACGACGAGGTCGCGCCTCCCTTGAAAAATCGCCTTGTTCTTGGCGACGAAACCCTGCGGACCGTTGAGTGCCTCGACCGAGGCCCACTGTGCGATGGTGCAGGCGCCGGAGGTCTGCTGGCCCTGGATCATGTCCATTGCCTTGATCAGCTGCACCGGACCCGCGGCATAGCCGATGCGCCAGCCGGTCATGGCATAGGCTTTCGAGACGCCGTTCATGGTCAGCGTGCGCTCATAGAGCTTCGGCTCGACCTCGGCTATAGTCTTGAAGACGAAATCGCCATAGGTCAGGTGCTCGTACATGTCGTCGGTCAGCGTCCAGACGTGCGGGTGCTTCAAAAGCACATCGGCCAGCGCGCGCAGCTCGGCCTCCGTATAGGCGGCGCCGGACGGGTTCGACGGTGAGTTCATCAACAGCCATTTGGTCTTCGGCGTGATCGCCTTTTCCAGCACGGCCGGCGTCAGCTTGAAACCATTGTCGATCGAGGTGTCGGCAAACACCGAGGTGCCGCCGCAGATCGCCACCATTTCGGGATAGCTGACCCAGTAGGGGCGGGGGATGATGACCTCATCGCCGGGGTTCAGCGTCGCCATGAAAGCGTTGAACAGGATTTGCTTGCCGCCGGTGCCGACAATGGTCTGCTCGGGCTTGTAGTCGAGATTGTTCTCGCGCTTGAACTTTTTGGCGATCGCCTCGCGCAGCGGCACGATGCCCGATACCGGCGGGTATTTGGTCTCGCCACGGCGGATCGCCTCGATCGCCGCATTCTTGATGTTGTCGGGCGTGTCGAAATCCGGTTCGCCGGCGCCGAGGCCGATAATGTCACGGCCGGCATTTTTCAGCTCGCGGGCTTTCTGCGTCACCGCGATGGTGGCGGAAGGCTTCACGCGGGAAAGGGCGTCGGCAAGAAAGGCCATGACCAGATATCTCCAGAGGGGTCGGCGCAGCGGGAACAGCTGCGGCGCTTCTCATGTCGCATCAACCCGCCAAGTGCAAGCATTGTCGGATGAGCCAGGGGTCAAGGACCTGTGAAGATCGGCTTTGGAACACCGCCTGCGCCGGGATTACACCTCGTTCGTGTGAAGCAATCCACAGAGCGCATCCGCGGCAAGAATAAATTCATCAACGGCCGCTAAAACCTTTGACGGCAGGATCGCCAGCCATTTCGCCTGTCTCGCGGAGCGAGGGACCCTTGTCGCGCAGCATCGGGCTTGCCCACACCATCCGTAACGATGACGGCACCTCGTCAGGTGTCTGGGGCCTCTATGCCCTGCAGAGTGCCTTCCAGCCGATCTTCGCCTTCAAGGAGGGCAAATTGTCGGTGGTGGCGTTCGAAGGGTTGATCCGGCCGTTCCGCGACGGCGAGCCGCAATCGCCGATGAATTTCTTCTCGACCTGTCCGGCCGGCGACCGCCTGCATATCGAGGCGCTGACGCGCACGCTGCATTTGCTCAACGCCGGCGCCTGCCTGCCGCAAGAGGCCTCGATCTTCATCAATTTCGACCCGTCGGTGTTCACCGAGCGTTCCATCGCCGACAGTGCGCTGCGCGACATGCGGCTGGTGCTGCACGAGGCCGGGATCGATCCGCGCCGCATCGTGTGCGAGGTGACCGAGCAGAAGTCGGCGTCGCAGGAAACGCTTTACAGCTTCGTCGAGGCGCTGCGGGCCAATGGCTTCCGCATCGCCGTTGACGACTATGGCGCCGATGATTCCGACATCAATCGCATCAAGGAACTCAAGCCAGACATCGTCAAATTCGATGCGCACTGGATTACGCAGCTGATGGAGTCAGGCGCCGGCTTCGCCCTGTTGACCACCATGGTGACGAACTTCGAACAGCAAGGCATCCGGACCGTGTTCGAGGGCATCGAGGAGGGCTGGCAACTTGAACTCGCCGAGAAATCGGGCGCCTCGATGGTGCAGGGTTTCGCGCTGGCGAAGCCGGAACTGGCGCCGACCAGTTTTCGCGTTTTCGGCAAGGATGCGCAGCCACCCGTCGCGGCGACCGAGCCAGTCAAGGCGCCTGCCGGCCGAACCGCTTCAGCACGACCGGGCCGGGTGTTCGGGCGCAGGACCGGGCCATGACCGGGCAGCGCGAGCGGCGGCGCGATGTCGGCGAAGCGATCTTCGCCGACGAGGTCGGCATCGAATACGGCATCTATGGCGCGTTCCGGTTGAAGAGCGCCTACCAGCCGATCTTTGCGCCACGCGGCGGCGCGCTGGCCGCGGTCGCCGTCGAGGCGCTGATCGAACCGCACCGCGCTGCCATGCCGGTTGCGCCGGCCGTGTTCTTCGACACCATCGCGGCAGGCGACCGCCTGTTTGTCGAGACGATGTGCCGGATGCTGCATCTGAGAAACTTCCGCAACATCGGCGTCGATGGACTCGACCTGTTCTTCAACTACAACCCGATGATCAACGATCATCTCGGGCGGGCGCTGGCCGAGATCCGGCTGATGACCCGGCATCTTGGCGATCTCGACCTGCACACCGGCATGCTTGTCTGCGAAATCACCGAGCAGGCCGCCGACGATCATGTGCTCGCCTCGCTTGTGCGCGAGATACGGCGGCACGGCGTTCGCGTCGCCATCGACGATTTCGGTACCGGCCATTCGACCGCCGAGCGGATGAGCCTGCTTCAACCTGACATCGTCAAGATCGACGGCGGCTGGTTCGCCGAATTCTGCCGCCACGCTGCCGCCGAGCGCTTCTTCCGGCCGCTTGTCTCGTCGCTGCACGATCGCGGCGCCAGGGTGCTGGTCGAAGGCATCGAGCAATCCGTGCATCTGCGCGTCGCACTGGATGGCGGTGTCGACCTGCTGCAGGGGTATCACCTTGGCCGCCCGGCGCTGGCCGGCACGATCTTCAACCAGGAGCCGCTGTCGATCGAGGCGCTGCTGGGCACGGACAACAAAGTGGTGCCGTTGCATCTGCGGCGTTAATGAGGAGCGTCCTTCTCCCCGTGAACGGGGAGAGGACGCTGTATTGTCTGAACCCCAGACAAACAAAAAGGCGGGATAAATCCCGCCTTCCCATTTTCGGTAGCCTGATCGGGAGCTTTAAGTCCGGGCTGGCAGCTATCTGCTGATCCAGCTGGTCGGGTCTTTCCACTCCAGCGCGCTTCTCGCGCGACTGTCAGTACATCCGTGACTTGCCGCGCGCCCCGAACTCTCGTCCGGCGCGCGCTGTTTGCAAAATCAGGCTGCCTTGCTCAGAGAACCAGCGGACGACTTGCCAGTGCGGCGGTCCTGCTCGATCTCGAAGTTGATTTTCTGGCCTTCGACCAGGGTCGACAGTCCAGCGCGCTCGACAGCGGAGATGTGGACGAAAACGTCCGCGCCGCCCGAATCAGGCTGAATGAAGCCGAAGCCCTTGGTGGCATTGAACCACTTGACCGTACCAGTTGCCATATGAATAGTCCTCGCATTTGCTTTGGTTTGACCGAACCGAGGTTCAGCCGGTGTGTATCGAGATTTTGGAGATAGACGTCAGCAAACGCGAAGATCGCGAGGCCCGGATCGATCGGCCGAAATATCAATGGACCTGATATAGGCGGGTTTTGCACCAAAAACAAGATGGGTCGAAAAATGGCGCCGCCGCGGCGCCGCCCAAAGCCCGCCCCAATCGCATGAAAGCGTTGAGCAATCGGGAAGATCGGCACGCCCCACGGCGTTAGTCCGGTTTTGGGAGACAACCATGAAAACCGTCGTGAAAACCATTCTGCTGGCTGTCTGCCTGACGCTGGCGGCCGCCGAAGCGCAGGCGATTTCGCGCTACGACCCCACTCGTATGAGCTGCGACAGGGTGCAGGGCACGATCGCCCGCCAGGGCGCGGTGATCCTGCGCTATCAGTCCAGGCGCGTGCCGGGGCTGCCGCTCTTCGACCGCTATGTGCAGAGCCAGCAATTCTGCAACATCGGCGAGGTCAGGAAACGCGCCTATGTGCCGAGCGCTGATACCGAATCCTGCCCGGTCTATCTCTGCAAGCGGATCGAGAACGACCATTTTCATCGGCGGTTCCTGCGCCGGCATTAGTCCGTTCGGGATCTGAATTATCAGAACCCGAACGAGACCTGCGCCGGCGGCGGCGGGCCGACGCGCACGCCTTCCATGGCCAGCATCTTTTCCTTGGTGGCCGAGCCGCCGGGCGCGGAGAAGCCGCCGATCTTGCCGCCCGCGGCCAGGATGCGGTGGCAGGGGATGACCAGTGGTACCGGGTTGGCGCCGAGCGCGGCGCCGGTTTCGCGCGGCAGGCCGGGCTGGCCGGCGCGCTTGGCCAGTTCGCCATAAGTGGTTGTTTCGCCATAACCGAGTTTTCGCGCCGCGTCGTAGATGGCGAGGCGGAAGTCGTCGACGCCTTCGAGATCGACCGGTACGCCGGAGAAATCGACGTCCTCGCCTGAGGCATAAGCCTTGATCGAGGCGATCAGTTCGACGACCCATTGCGGCTGCTCGGTAGTAGCGGCAACACCGGCATGGCGCATCAGCCGGCGCTCCACCGCTTCGCGGCTCTTTTCGGGCAGGCAGAGCCGGATCAGGCCCTTTTCGCTCCAGGCGATGCCCATCAAGCCGATCACTGTTTCTAACACTGCGTGGCCGGCTGTGATCGAAGATGTCGTTTCCATGATGCGCTCCTTTTCGCAAAGTGGCGAAAACCGGCATAACGACCGGTACATATGCAGAACAATATGGCATCTAGGCCTAGCTCTTGCCACCCGAAAACCAGCGGATAGCCCCGATTGCTCACCAGGAATCGCTGGTGTAAGGACTTCTTAACAACCCGACAAACCGGACCCGCGCGGCTTGCCAGCAAAATTCAACCTTATTGCGATCTGCGTGATCGTCGGCGCCGCAGCACTCAGCGGCTGCCAATCGACCTCGCAGATGAAGGCTACGCCTGCGCTGACCGAAACCGCAACCGCCGCTGGCAGCGATGCCGGCTTCACCGTGCCGCTGCCCGACACGGTTTCGGTGCTGCCGCAATCCTCAGGGGTTACACCCGTCCAGGCGGCCGAAGCGACACCCGCCACGCCGGCACTCGATGCCGCCGCGCAGCCGGCTGCCGCGACAGCGGCTTTTGCCGGCGCGACGCCGACGGTGGCAGCCATGTCCGCCGCAATGACCGCCAATGCCTGGCAGGCGCCTGCGCCGGCCAAGGCCGGGCAGCCAGTCTCGGCTGAGACGTATACGACCGCCGGGCTTGTCATGCCGGCGACTGCCGCAGGTGGCCAGAAAACCTTGCCCGGCGTGCAGCAGGTCGCCTATGTTGGGCCGCAGAATCCGGCTGCCCTGGTGCAGTTCCCCGCCGCGCCGCTCAGCCCCGCGCCGGCAGAAGAGCATGCCACCGGCATGCGCGGCGACATCGACCAGCTGATCCAGAAATATGCTGCACTCTACGAGGTGCCGGTGGATCTGGTGCGCCATGTCGTCAGCCGCGAAAGCACCTACAATCCCAAGGCCTACAATAACGGCCATTGGGGGCTGATGCAGATCAAGCACGCGACCGCGCGCGGCATGGGCTATGACGGCCCGGCCAAGGGCCTGTTCGATGCCGAGACCAATCTGAAATACGCGGTCAAATATCTGCGCGGCGCATGGCTGTGTGCCGACGGCAACGCCAAGAAGGCCGACTGGCTCTACCAGACCGGCTATTATTTCGACGCCAAGCGCAAAGGCCTGCTCGAGGCCACCGGCCTCGGTGTCGACCGCAAGCGCCGCCGGCTGCAGCCCGACGCCTGAGCGCCATGCCTGAACCGCGGCCGCCGGCTCCAAACGACATCCGGCTGCGCAAGATCCTCGACGAGACGCTCGTTGCACCGCACTGGCCGGACGGCTTTGCCATGCGCTGCTTCGAACATGGTGACGCGCAGCCCCTGCATGCGCTGCTGAGCGAGGTGTTCGATGACGGCACCGACGGACCCTTCGACGAATGGTGGCCGCGCATATCAAGCGATGCCGAATTCGACCCGGCGCTGTGTTTCCTGGTCATCGACGCCAAGGGACGGCTGGCGGCGGCAGCGCTGTGCTGGACAAGGGCCTTCGTCAAGGACCTCGCCGTTCACCCCGAGGCGCGCGGCAAAGGCATTGGCGAAGCGCTGATGTGGCAGGCTTTCAACGCCTTTCGCGATCGAGGCGCTGGTCATGTCGACCTGAAGACCAACACGGTCGAGAACGCCGCCGCGCTCAGGCTCTACGAGCGGCTGGGAATGATTCAAGTCCCCTGGGAAGGCTAAAGCGGCTGGGAATGATTCAAGTCCCCTGGGAAGGCTAAAGCGGCTGTTGAAAACCTCCGATTTGTGAAGTGCTTCACATAGGCCGCTGCAACCGGATGCTACCTACCATCCATGCCTTTCGTCCGATTGCGGATCGACGACTGGCAGATGTGGAGGCGGCTGCACCGGCATGTGTTCAGCCACTCCTTGGCGGGTCCCAGGCGGGGGTTTGGGGCCCGCCAGTCGTCTACAGCCAGCCTTCAAATATCAGCCGCCCCTTAGATATCAGGCGCATTGCCGATCTTCTTTTTGAGATCGAGCGCCCAGGCGCGGCCCTCGTCGCCGCCCAGGTCGATCTCTTCGGTGTCGTGCATGTTTCTCCCCCAAGCCTCGGAAGCTTAACCAGCGGACGCAATGCAGCGAAGCGAAAGCGGTTCCACATTTGCTGCACTGTCTGTCGGCGTAGTCCGGAAAGAAACCGTCCACCAACAAGACAGGCGGCATCTTGCCGATGGCCGCCCGGTTAGTAAGCTTCTCCGCCAGGGGCTCTGTTGAAACCGGAGGAAACATGATGCGGCTTCTGCTTTCCAGTCTCGCCACCTTGATCCTTACCGTGGCGCCGCTTGCCGGCGCGGCGCGGGCGGACGACTGCGCCAATGCGCAGGACCAGGCCACCATGGACGAATGCGCCGGCAAGGATTTCGACGCCGCCGACAAGAAGCTCAACGATGCCTACAGGCAAATCATGGACCGGCTGAAGGGCGATGCGGCGTCGAAGAAACTGCTGGTCGATGCGCAGCGCGACTGGATCGCTTTCCGCGATGCTGAATGCGCCTTCCAGGGCGGCCCTCCTGAGACCGCGGGCAGCGTTCGTCCGATGGTGGTTGCCAATTGCCGGGCGGGACTTACCAACCTCAGGCTGAAGGATTTGCAGGCCTATCTCCATTGCGAGGAAGGCGTGCTGGACTGTCCGGTGCCGGCGGCGCAATAGCTTCCGGCTTCGAGGGCTTGGTCGCCCTGTGCGAGCCGGCCCGAAAATGTCGGAACCGATCGCGGTGAAACGTCCTTAGGCCGTAAAGCAATCCGCGCCGTGGTTTGGCGCGACGGCCAAGGAGACGATCATGATCACCTTCCCCAACGAATCCGCCAGATATCGCACCGCGCGTGAAAAACTCCTGCAGAAGGAAATCGAGTTGCGCCGCGCCATGGAGGCCGTGGCAGTCGCGCGGCGCGCTTTGCCGCCAGGCGGGTTGGTGCCGCAGGACTATGTCTTCGACGGGCTTGGGCCGGACGGCAAGCCGGCGCGGATAAAACTGTCGGAGCTGTTTGCGCCGGGCAAGGATTCGCTGATCCTCTACAACATGATGTTTCCACGCCATCCGCAGGAAAAGCGCGATGTGGCGGCGAGCGGCGAGACCGCGAAGCTGGCAAGGAAGGATCAGCCATGCCCGTCCTGCACGGCGCTGCTCGATCAGCTCGACGGCGCCGTCGAGCATCTCGAAGGCGCCGGCTTCAATTTCGCCGTGGTCGGCAAGACCGCACTGGATAACATGATCGCGCTCGGCCGCGATCGCGGCTGGAGGAACATCCGGCTCGTTTCCTCAGCCGGCAACACCTTCAAGCGCGATTACCACGCCGAGGCCGATGACGGCGCGCAACTGCCGCTGATGTCGGTGTTTCACCGCGACGCGGACGGGATCAGGCATTTCTGGTCGTCGGAGCTCGGCTTCGCGCCGACAGATCCCGGCCAGGACCCGCGCGCCATCGGGACCTGCGAGATCCTGTGGAATTTGATGGATTTTACTCCGGAGGGGCGGCCGGATTGGCATGAGCAGCTGCAGTATGGCGAGGGGTGCTGTCATTGAGGGCAGGGTGAGGCGCTCGTGCCCCGGCATCGTTTCAGCTCGCCAGGCGCTGGGGCTGCCCCTCATCTGCCTGCCGGCATCTTCTCCCCGTATAGTGACGGGGAGAAGGGGGCTGGCCGCAAGGCCGGCACCCTTCCTGCAACGCTAGCAGTTGGCGAAACCATCGGCGTAAGCCTCTTTCTCCCCGTCACTATACGGGGAGAAATGCCCGGCAGGGCAATGAGGGGCGGCGCCAAGATCCGTGATTGGCCTGGCCTGTGTACCGGGCAATTGTGACGTAGACTTCGACGTGGAATGGAGGAACATCCCATGCCCAGGATCGACCTGTCCACCGTGCCTGTCCGCACAGGCTCCGGCTACCCCGCACCTTTCGACGCCCCTTGCGCCAGCCGCACGCGCCGGCGCCTTGGCGACGCCGGCGGCCTCACCGATTTCGGCGTCAACCTGATGACCCTGCCGCCCGGTGGCTGGTCGAGCCAGCGCCATTGGCACAGCCATGAGGACGAACTCGTCTATGTACTGGAAGGCGAGCTGGTGCTGGTCGAGGATGGCGGCGAGCCGCTGCTGAAGGCGGGCGACTGCGCGACCTTCGCCAAGAACAGCGGCGACGGCCATCACATGATCAATCGCTCGACGATGACAGCGCGCTATCTCGAAGTCGGCTCGCGCAATCCCGACGATGTCATCACTTGCGCCGACATCGACATGATGAGCCCGAGTTCGGACGGCAGGTTCCTGCACAAGGACGGCACGCCGTACCCGGGGCAGGGGTGAGCGACTTGCGTCCGTTAGCGTTTGCGATGTGACAGTGTAGTCTCCAAGCAATCGCAGAATCGGCGCAGGCCCCCTCATCCGGCCGCTTCGCGGCCACCTTCTCCCCGCTGGGGAGAAGAGGGTGGCGCCGGCGCCAAAAGTCTCCTCTCCCCTCGGGGAGAGGTCAGCCGAGCGAAGCGGAGGCTGGGTGAGGGGGCTTGGCGCCAGCCTGTCCAGCAAAAGGGAGCACCACCATGAAAAAGCAAATCATCGAAGTTCCGGTGCTGTCGGCGGCGGTGCGGGCGCTGGGCGTGCCGTTGTCGCTGGTGACCAAGGGGGCGGGGCTGGTCTTCGTCTCCGGCACGCCGCCGCTCGATCTCTCAAGCGGCAGACTGGTCAAGGGCGACATCGAGGTGCAGACCGAGGCGTCGCTGCAGGCGTTGCGCCATTGTTTGGAAGCGGCGGGAAGCTCGCTCGACAACGTGCTGATGGTGCGTATCTACGCTGCCAATGCCGGCTTCTACAACGCCATCAACCGCGTCTACGCCAGGCATTTCCCGGAAAACCCGCCCTCGCGCACCTTCGTGCCGGTGGCGTCATGGCCGATGGAGTTCGATATCGAGATCGAGTGTGTGGCGGTGGGATGAGGGCGGCTTCTTGGGCCAGCTAGATTATTGTGATTACCACATGGCGGACTTGTTTTCCCAAACAATAATACTATGTTCGCGTTGGGCACAGGGGGATAAAATGGCTAACAGTTCTACAGACTGGGAAGAGGTTCTTGCGACTCTAAAAGCTGACTTGAACCTTCCTGACGATGCTATTGGGCTTCTAGCATTAAAACTTAAGTTTCGTCTGGAGGATATGCAGTCAGTCGCTGCTGAGTCTATAACCGGTGGTGGCGATGATAAGAAATGTGATATCCTCTACGTGGACAAAGAACTCCAAATTGGGGTTATTGCGCAATGTTATTTTTCAAGAACTAAGAAGCCGGCAGCACCGTCAAACAAGGCTTCAGATCTAAATACCGCTATTGGTTGGTTGCTAACAAGAGATCTCGACCACCTCCCCGATAGTCTCAAGGGTCGCGCCGACGAATTCCGAAGCGCGATAATTTCGAATGAGATAAAACAAATATATATTTGGTATGTCCACAATCTTCCGTCTTCGAAGAATGTGTCGGACGAATTAAAAACCGTTGAGCGCACCGCTACATTGGCTCTCAAGTCATATGCAAACGGTGGCGAGATCAATATTTTTGCTGAAGAGATTGGCACGGAGCAAATTAGCCGCCTTTATGCTCAGGCCGAACGCACAGTAATTGTCACGGATGCGTTGGAGACAAGGGTTCCGGATGCGATTGAAATAAAATCTAAAGACTGGAGTTCCGTCGTTACGACCGTCAGTGCGAGATGGCTCAGCGAGTTGTATGGTGAGTATGGGACTGACCTCTTTTCAGCAAATCTTCGTGGCTATCTTGGGTCGCGCGCCAGTGACTCAAATATCAACAATGGTATAAAAACCACTGCGACAGAAGAACCTGAAAATTTCTGGGTCTTCAATAACGGTCTTACCGCCCTTGTCGTTGACTACAATCTTGGTTCAAGATCGAGAAGTGGAAGGAAATTAAAGATAAAGGGGATATCGATTGTCAATGGTGCCCAAACAACAGGGTCGATCAGTAGTTTAGGATTCCCGCCCCCTGAATCGGTTCTTGTTCCTATTCGATTTGTTAAATCAAACAAGGATAGTATTGTTACAAAGGTTGTCAGGTATAATAATTCGCAGAACAAGTTGCAGGCTGCAGACTTTCGAAGCACGGATCAGATTCAAGAGCGACTTCGAAATGAATTTGGGAAGATACCCGATGCCGAATATGAAGGTGGGCGCAGAGGAGGCGTCAGCGACGCGATAAAGAGGAGTAAATTTACTCTCCCATCCTACACCGTGGGTCAGTCACTTGCCGCTTTTCATGGTGATCCGGTGACTGCGTACGACAAAAAATCCGAAATTTGGACTAGCGAAAATATATACAGGAGATTTTTCACGGACAGGACAACCGCTCGGCACGTCGTCTTCTGTTTTTCTCTTCTGGAAGAGATCAACATGCGGAGACTGTCCCTGACTCAGAAGCAGAGAAAGGACGACGCGAGTCTAACCCAAAGCGAGAGAGCCTACTTGAAATTCCTGAGTAAGAAAGGTGCAGCTTACCTTCTAGTATATGTCATAGCCACGTGCATGGAGACAATACTCGGCAAGCCGATTTCAAATAAGTTTAACCTGCAGTTTAAAGCCAATTTTTCTCCAGAAAAGGCATCGAGATTATGGACTCCTATCGTTGACTTGATGCTGTCGCTGTCGAATCAACTTGACCCGGCATTTTCTAGAAACCGTATCTCGAATGAGACGGTCAAAAATCAGTTCCGAATTTTGTAGGCGTTATTGAATCGCTTAAACAGATCCATCAACCGACGTTCTTAGAGTTTTCCAAACAGGTTGAAATTGCGAGCTGATCGGCCAGACTGTCGATTGATTGCAGGCCATGAGCAACGTTGGCCGGACAGCGCCCGCCTCTGGCCTGCCGGCCATCTCCCCACAAGGAGGGAGATTAGCTAATCGTCTAAGCAAAATACTCCTGCAGCGGCCTGACCTCCAGGCTCCCTGCCTTCAACGCCGCAATCGCCTCGGCCACGGCAGCCGCCCCTGAGAGCGTCGTGTAATACGGCACCTTCTGCATCAGCGTCGCGCGGCGCAGCGACTTGGAGTCCGACACCGCCTTCTGGCCGTCCGTGGTGTTGAAGACGATCTGGACCTGGCGGTTGCGGATGGCGTCTTCGATGTGGGGGCGTCCCTCGAGCACCTTGTTGATCTTCTCGGCGACCACGCCGTTTTCGGCGAGGAACCGCTGGGTGCCCGAGGTGGCAAGAACCTTAAAACCCTGGCCGGCGAGGCGCTTGACCGCCGGCAATATGCCCTTCTTGTCCTCGTCGCGCACCGAGACGAACAGCGTGCCGGAGCGCGGCAGGTCGACGCCGGCGCCCAGCTGGCTCTTGGCGAAGGCGAGCGCAAAGTCGCGGTCGAGGCCCATGACCTCGCCGGTCGAGCGCATTTCCGGGCCGAGCAATATGTCGACGCCGGGGAAGCGGGCGAAGGGGAAGACGGCTTCCTTGACCGCGATGTGGCCGGGGTTTCTCGGGTCGGGCATGGCGCCGTAATGGGCGAAGGCGTCTTCCAGCTTCTCGCCGGCCATGATCCGGGCGGCGATCTTGGCGATGGGCCGGCCGATGGTCTTGGCGACGAAGGGCACGGTGCGCGATGCCCGCGGGTTGACCTCCAGCACATAGACCGTGCCGTCCTTGATCGCGTATTGCACGTTCATCAGGCCGCCGACATTGAGCGCGCGGGCGAGGCTTGCCGTCTGCCGCTCCAGCTCGTCGACGAGGTCCGGATGCAGCGAATGCACCGGCAGCGAGCAGGCCGAGTCGCCCGAATGGATGCCGGCCTCCTCGATATGCTCCAGGATGCCGGAGACGAAGGTCTCCTTGCCGTCGCAGAGGCAGTCGACATCGACCTCGATGGCGCCGGAGAGATAGGTGTCGAACAAAAGCGGGTTCTTGCCGAGCAGCGTGTTGATCTGACCGGTCTTGTCGTTGGGGTATTTCTGCTTGATGTCCTCCGGCACCAGGCCGGGCACGGTGTCAAGCAGGTA
This sequence comes from Mesorhizobium caraganae, assembly GCF_016836705.1. Taxonomy (GTDB): domain Bacteria; phylum Pseudomonadota; class Alphaproteobacteria; order Rhizobiales; family Rhizobiaceae; genus Mesorhizobium; species Mesorhizobium caraganae. The sequence continues at coordinate 233,896 of NZ_JAFCGY010000001.1, forward strand.
GCTCTGCAGCATGCCCTCGTCATGGATGATCTGCATGGCGCGGCCGCCGAGCACGTAGGAGGGGCGCACCACCAGCGGGAAGCCGAGCTCGCCGGCGACAAGGCGGGCCTGCTCGACCGAATAGGCGATGCCGTTTTTCGGCTGGGTCAGGTTGAGCTTGTGCAACAGCTTCTGGAAGCGGTCGCGGTCTTCGGCGAGATCGATCATGTCGGGTGATGTGCCCAGGATCGGGATGCCGGCCTTCTCCAGCGCATCGGCGAGCTTCAGCGGCGTCTGGCCGCCGAACTGGACGATGACGCCGACCAGTTCGCCAGAGGCCTGTTCGGCGCGCAGGATCTCAAGCACGTCCTCCGCCGTCAGCGGCTCGAAATAGAGCCGGTCGGAGGTGTCGTAGTCGGTCGACACGGTCTCGGGGTTGCAGTTGATCATGATCGCTTCATAGCCGGCGTCGCGAAGCGCGAAGGCGGCGTGGCAGCAGCAATAGTCGAACTCGATGCCCTGGCCGATGCGGTTGGGACCGCCGCCGAGGATGACGACTTTTTTCCGCGATGACACCTGCGCTTCATTAGCCAGCACACCGGCGAACGGAACCTCGTAGGTGGAATACATGTAGGCGGTGGGTGAGGCGAACTCGGCAGCACAGGTGTCGATGCGCTTATAAACCGGATGAACGTCGAGCTTTTCGCGAATCCTTTGAATCACTTCGGCGTCGGTGTTCGTCAGCGACGCGAGGCGGGCGTCGGAGAAGCCCATGGCCTTCAGCATGCGCAGATTGACGGCGTCTTGCGGAATGCCGTGCTCGCGGATGCGGGCTTCCATGGCCAGGATGCCGGCGATCTGCTCGAGGAACCACGGGTCGATCTTGCACATAGCGTGCACGTCTTCCAGCGAGGTGCCCATGCGGATCGCCTGCGCCACCATGCGCAGCCGGTCGGGGGTGGGGGTGCCGAGTGCAGCGCGGATGGCGTTGCGGTCGTCGACGTGGCTGGCGGGCGCAGTGCCATGACCGAGGCCGGGGATTTCGATTTCGTCGAGGCCGGTCAGGCCGGTCTCCAGCCCACGCAGCGCCTTCTGCAAGGACTCCTGGAACGTGCGGCCGATGGCCATGACTTCGCCGACCGACTTCATGGCGGTGGTCAGCACCGGCTCGGCGCCGGGGAATTTCTCGAAGGCAAAGCGCGGGATTTTGGTGACGACGTAGTCGATGCTGGGCTCGAACGAAGCGGGCGTCGCGCCGCCGGTGATGTCGTTCTCCAGCTCGTCCAGCGTGTAGCCGACGGCGAGTTTTGCCGCGATCTTGGCGATGGGGAAGCCGGTCGCCTTGGAGGCGAGGGCGGACGAGCGCGAGACGCGCGGGTTCATCTCGATAACGACGAGGCGACCATCGGCCGGGTTGACGGCGAACTGCACGTTGGAGCCGCCGGTCTCGACGCCGATCTCGCGCAGCACCGCGATCGAGGCGTTGCGCATCATCTGGTATTCTTTGTCCGTGAGGGTTAGCGCCGGGGCGACTGTGATCGAGTCCCCCGTATGCACGCCCATCGGGTCGATGTTCTCGATGGAGCAGACGATGATGCAATTGTCCGCCTTGTCGCGGACGACCTCCATCTCGTACTCCTTCCAGCCGAGCACGCTTTCCTCGATCAGCACTTCGGTGGTCGGCGATGCGTCGAGGCCGGACTGGACGATGTCGTAGAATTCGGCGCGGTTGTAGGCGATGCCGCCGCCGGTGCCGCCCATGGTGAAGGAGGGGCGGATGATGGCGGGCAGGCCGACATGATCGAGCGCCTGGGCGGCGATCGCCATGCCGTGGCTGATATAGCGCTGCTTGCGGTCGCCTTCGCCGAGGTTCCAGCGGGTTTCCAGCGCGTCGAGCGCTGCGTCGAGATCGGCAGGCGCCTCGGCCTTCAGCGCGGCGCGCTCGGCCTCATGCGTCTTGCGGTCGGTGTTCTTGACGTCGGTGGCGTTGGCCAGCATCGACTTCGGCGTTTCCAGGCCGATCTTCTTCATCGCCTCGCGAAATAGCGCGCGGTCCTCGGCCTTGTCGATTGCCGTGGCATCGGCGCCGATCATCTCGACATTGTAACGGTCGAGCACGCCCATGCGGCGCAGCGACAGAGCGGTGTTGAGCGCGGTCTGGCCGCCCATGGTCGGCAGCAGCGCGTCGGGGCGCTCCTTGGCGATGATCTTGGCGACGACCTCCGGCGTAATCGGCTCGATATAGGTGGCGTCGGCCAGCTCCGGGTCGGTCATGATGGTGGCCGGGTTGGAATTGACCAGGATGACGCGGAAGCCTTCTTCCTTCAGCGCCTTGCAGGCCTGTGTGCCGGAATAGTCGAACTCGCAGGCCTGGCCGATGACGATGGGGCCGGCCCCGATGATCAGGATCGACTTGATGTCGGTGCGTCTTGGCATCGTTATGAGTTCCGTTCGGCGAGCGGCTTGCACGAAAAACCGGGACGGGAAGACCCGGCCGGTTGTGCTTGCGATTCTGGTATCAGGCTAGGAGGGCCTTATAGGGAAGAGTTTTGGCGGATGTAACCCCGAAAATGAGGGATTGCGCGCGGCTTCACAACCGGGGCAATCGCTTCAAGTTTGAAATCGCATCTTGCCGGGCGCCGGCGTCGACAAATGGTCAGTCGTGGCAGAATCCATCTTGCGATGGCGCCGAACCCTAATCCCCGGTCGCCACGGCGTCGGTGATCTCGAAGCGCTCGGAGGTGCCGATGCGGATCATGTTCAAGCTGCCTTCGCGGGTGAAGCGGAATTCGTCGGCAGAGTCGGAGCCAACTGGCAAGCCGCCATGGAAGCTGATGATGCGCGCGCCGCCGTCCGGCCAGGTCACGGTCACGGCGCTGTCGCCGCCGGTATGGGCGACGCTTATTTGGCACTGGGTCATCGGCTCGCCGACATGGCGCGCGCAGGGGACGCTGGGCGCGAGCGGAGCAGGGGAGGGCTCGATCGCCGCGAACGCCATGCCATAGGCATCGTCCATCGCGGTCCTGCCGATCTCGGCGGCGGACTTTGGCGCGCCTGGATCCGTGCCGCCGAGACGCTGCGTCAGGTCAGGCGGCGGCGCAGGGGGAGGCGTCGTGGCGTCCGGCGTCTGGCCGGCATCGGTGGCAGTGGCGACAGTGGACGCATCCGCCGGCTGGTCGGATTCGGCTACGGTCGCAGGATTGACCGGAACGAGATAGCGCGCCGGCGCCCAGCCGGTGACTTTGGGATTGTCTGAAACAACCTTGCACCAGGGATGTCCGTCAATGTCGTTGCAGCCGAGGTTGCGCACGCTCGCGCCGGCGGCCACCCGCGCCTCGGTCTTGCCCATCGGCGATGGCTTGGCGCGGATGTTGAGCAGATCGTCGGGGGCAAGCCCTGTGACGATGGAGATGAAGGGCGCCTCTTCGGCGTGAGCCGGGACAACGGCGAGCCACGCCGCCGTCAGCAGCGGAGCGGCAATCAGCGCATGCAAACTTGTTCGGAGCGTAACGATGCGCCTCATCATTGGCCGTACACTGATACTCTGTACCTTTGCCGCGGCAGGTCCTGCCGCATGCCGAGGCGATTTTATAAGGGACGATACGGCGCCATGTAAGTCCGAAAATGCGTCCGATGTTTGGTGCCGGGAGGGCGGCGCAGGGCACGGCTGTGGCGTCAAACGGAGCCTTGCCCAGCGGATTTGGGCATGAAGCCGGTTCTGAGCGCATGCGCCCATTCAGGCCGCCCCGCCTGTTCAGCCTGCCCGGCTGCCGCTTCGTGGTCGTAGTCGACGGCGATGGTCTCGAAACGGTCGGGTCCTTCACCATCCAAGGTGACGATGCCGTAGCGCGCATGCGGGCTGCCTTGCTCCGAAACATGCGCCGGCGGGGTGTCGTCGTCATAGGCGGGAGCGCCGACGCTGCCGGGGTTGAAGATCACGGGGCCGTCGGGGATGCGGATCAGCTCTGGGCGGTGGCTGTGTCCGCACAACACGATGCGGCAGGCGAGCCCCTTCAGCCGCCGCTGAATAGCCGCGAGCGGCGCGCGCACCAGTTGGCCATCGACGATCGCGTCGAGCAGATATTTCTCATCATGATCGGGCCGGGCATGAAAGGCGACCACGCCCGGAATGATCTCCAGCGTGAAGGGCAGGGCGAACAGGGCTTCGCGCTGCGCCTCCGTCAGCCGCTCCTGCGCGTAGCGGTCGGAAGCCCACATCGTATCGTCTGCCGGATCGACGGCGACGCGGCGGTCATGGTTGCCGCGCACGGTCGGCAGGTCGAGCGCTTCGAGCCGCTCGAACGTTTCGCGCGGCCACAGCGGACCGGAGACGCAATCGCCGAGATTGATGGTAAGATCGGCGCCGCCGCGCCGCTCCAGATCGGCGAGCACGGCATCCAGCGCCAGGACGTTGCCGTGGATGTCGGCGAGGACGGCGATGCGCATGCGGCGGGCTCCCTGGTGCAGCCGCGTTGGAGGCTTTGCGGCCCGTTTTCGTTATCAAGCCCGTGCCTTCGGTATCAAGCCCTTGAGATCGTTCGGGACAGCCGGCAGCCCCACCTGTGGCTTTTGCGGAAGCACTCTATCTGCTACCGTCCACGCCATTCCAGAGTTCATCTGGGGGGAGATCTGCCCAAGACAGCCTTGGAGGGACCAGGCGATGACCCGCGACCAGATGGTTGCCCACCTCCGCGCCGCCAATGACGTCGCGCGCGAGACTGCCGCGCATGGGCATCATCCTTTCGGCTGTGTGCTCGTCGGCCCCGACGATCGCATCCTGATGCGGCAAGGCAACATCAACACCGTGCGCCACGCCGAAACCGAACTCTCCCGGCGTGCCGCGGACGCCTATCCGCCGGAATTCCTGTGGTCCTGCACGCTGGTCACAACCGGCGAGCCCTGTGCGATGTGCACCGGAACGCTCTACTGGGCCAATATCGGCCGGCTGGTCTATGGCTACGAGGAGACCAAGCTTCTCGCGCTGACTGGCGACCACGCCAAGAATCCGACGATGAACCTCTCGTCGCGCACAGTCCTCGCCTCCGGGCAGAAGCCGGTCGAGATCCACGGCCCATTCCCCGAGATGGAAGAGGAACTTCTCGCCCCGCATATCGGTTTTTGGCAGCGCTAGGAGCGTCAGAACTTGACTTCGGACCCGGCTAGGCCGGCAGTTCGATGTCGTGGCCTCCGACCGCCGGAAGGGCAGGGTCGTCGCCGGCCGCGGCGATGACGCTGTCGAGCAAGCCGGGGAAGCGGGCGTCGAGATCGGCGCGGCGCAGCGTGATCATGCGGTTGGTGCCGACCACTTCGGCGCGGGTGACGCCGGCTTCGCGCAGTTTGGCCAGGTGATAGCTGAGATTGGTCTTCGAGCCGAGGTCGAGGAACTGGCTGCAGTTCAGCGCCACGCCTTCCTTGCTGGCGAGATAGCGCACAATGGCGAGCCGGGTCGGGTCGCCAAGCACGCCGAGCACGATCGGCAGGCTGATCTGGTCTGTGTTGGGGTGCGGCAAGGTCATGGCCCGAAACTAAGCACAGTCGGTGGCGATTTCAACGCGTCCATCTCGTCCTGCGCATGCACAGCGTTTCTCCGTTTCGCGATTGGCTCAATGGCTGTCCTGACACAGGGCTGTCAGCAGGGTTCAGCTATTTTTGGCCATCTTCATTGACATCATGCCCTGTTATGTCCAATTGTTCAATAAGTTTTGAACTAAGGACACCCCCAATGGACAAGCGCCTCTTCTGGCTTGCGCTCGGATCGTTCACGATCTCGACCGAAGGCTTCGTCATTTCCAGCCTCTTGCCCGACATCGCCACCGACGCCGGCATTTCCATTCCGCTCGCCGGCACGCTGATCACCGCTTTTGCGCTCGCCTATGCGATCGGCACGCCGATCCTGGCGACGCTAACCGGTGAATGGGACCGGCGTCGCGTCATCCTCTGGACGCTGACGTTCTTCGTCATCGGCAATCTGGTTGCGGCGCTGAGCTCGTCCTTCGAACTGCTGCTCATTGCCCGCATCATCATGGCGCTGTCCTCGGGCCTGTTTGCCGCAACCGCGCAAGGCACGGCGGTGGCGCTGGTCGATGACCATCACCGGGCGCGCGCCATTGCCGTGGTCGTCGGCGGCACCACCGTGGCGGTTGCGCTCGGCGCACCGCTCGGCGCGCTGGTCGCCGCCTTTGCCGGCTGGCGCGGCACCTTCTTTGCCATTGCCGGGCTCGGCGCGCTGGTCGGCGCCATCCTGTGGTATCGGCTGCCGCGTGGCATCATCGGCACCAGACTGCCGCTACGGGCACGGCTTTCGGCAGCAGTGCGCCCCGGCGTCATGCCAATCCTGTTGACGACGACTCTGGCGCTGATCGGTGCCTTCGCCGTCTTTGCCTATGTCGCACCGCTGGCCATCGAAGGCGGGGGCCTCAGCCCGATTGCGTTGCCCGGCATGCTGCTCGCCTTCGGTGTCGGCGCCGTCATCGGCAACATTGCCGGTGGCCAGGCCGCCGACCGTTTCGGCGCGACGCGCACCGTCGGCTGGTCGCTGGCGCTGAGCGCGGCCATGCTGGTGATGCTCTCGGTCGTCCCGACCTTCCTGCCGCAGCACATCGCCGGGCCGGTGCTGATGGCCATGATGGTGCCGTGGGGCATCGTCGGCTGGGCGTTCCCGCCGGCGCAGGCCAGCCGCATCATCAAGCTGGCGCCAGACGCCGCTCCGATCGTGCTGTCGCTCAATGCCTCGGCGCTCTATCTCGGCGTGGCGCTGGGCGCGGTGGTCGGCGGTGCGGTGTTGCGCTACGGCGTGCCGGCCGATCTCGGCGTGGTGGCGGCGGTGTTCCCGGTTATCGGGCTCGGCGTCGTGCTGGCCGGCCGCTGGGCGGCACGACCAGTCGCCATGCCGGCGGAGTAATGCCGTTTCCAGACATGATCGCCGGCCGCTTCTTCAGCTTGAAGGGGCGGCCGGTGGTACTTCGTAATCCAGCTCCGCGACTTCATCCAGCATGGCGCGCAAATCGGCCGCCCGTTGCCTGCCGACCATGTCCTCGAAGCGCTGCTGGGCAGTGCTCCACAGTTTCGTCGCCTCTTCGAGCTTGGCGAGGCCTTGGGTTGTCAGCCGCACCCGCTTGATGCGGCGATCGTCCTTGTCGGCGAAGGCCTCGATATAGCCGTCGCGGATCAGCGGCTTCAGCGTGTGGCCGAGCGCCGACAGATCCATGACCATCTCTTCGGCTATGGTGCCCATCGCCGGCTCGCTGCCGACATAGATCTGGTAGAGCAGGCCGTATTGCGTGCCCTTCAGGCCAGAAGGCGCGATCACATCGTCATAGAAGCGGCTGAGCTTGCGCGCGGCGCGCCGCAGCGTGGCATTGTTGCAAGGGCTAAATCCCGGCATCGCAGTCTTGGTCATCACGACTCCTCACCGGCAAAAAGCGCCGCCAGCCTGCCGCAGAAATAGTTTCTGCCGCCTCCGTTGACAAGATGGTGGCATATACCTATTTCACAGATAGTGGTATATGCCACTAATTGGAAATCAGGCGGCGAGCGGGGACATCCCATCTCGCCGGGCAGCTAAAAAGGAACAGGACAATGAGTGGACAGGACAATAAGGGCACCGCAGTCATCACCGGCGCGTCGGCCGGCATCGGAGCGGTCTACGCCGACAGGCTGGCCGGGCAGGGCTACGATCTGGTGCTGGTGGCGCGGCGCGCCGACCGGCTCGAGGAACTGGCTGAAAAGCTGCGTTATGCCTACAAGCGCAAGGTCAGCGTGATTGCCGCAGATCTCGCCGACGACAATGATGTGCGCCACGTCGAGCAGGCGATCGCCGCCGACGACAGCGTGACGCTGCTGGTCAACAATGCCGGCATTGGCGGCCAGCAGATCGTGGCGACCGCCGACGCCGACGAGGCCGAGCGCATGATCAAGGTCAATGTCATTGCCTTGACCCGCCTGACCCGCGCCGTGCTGCCGGGGCTTTTGGCGCGCAACCGCGGCGCCATCGTCAACATCGCTTCGGTGCTCGCCTATGAGACCTCGTTCGGCGGCATCTACAGCGGCACCAAGGCCTATGTCGTCAACTTCACCGAAGGGCTGCACCGCGAGGTCGCGGGCACCAATGTGAAGGTCCAGGCGGTGCTGCCGGGCGCGACCCGCACCGATTTCTGGGAGCTTGCCGGCAGCGATATCGACAACCTGCCGAAGGAAATTATCATGAGCGCCGACGATATGGTCGATGCGGCACTTGTAGGTCTCGCCAGGGGTGAAGCCGTGACCGTGCCGGCGCTTGCCGATGCGGCCAAGCTCGACGCCTTCCTCGGCGCCCGGCAAGCCTTCTACGGCAGCCTGCACGCCGACAAGCCGGCGGCCCGCTACGCGGCTTGAGGAGGCTGGTTCGCTTTCGCGAACCCCCACCCCGCTCACTTCGTTCGCGACTTGCCGGGGCGAGTCACGGGTCTCGCCCGTCCTTCGGACCCCCACAGGGGGAGGGTAGAAGGCGCGCTCCCTACCTCCCCCTTGTGGGGAGGTCGGACCGCAGGTCCGGGTGGGGGTGCTGGCGTAAGCTTTACAGATTAAGCAGCCCGCCACATCGGAATGATTGACGCCGCCAGCACCAGCGCCAGCACGATGTTGAGCGCGCGCCATTGCCATTCGGTCTTGAGCAGCCGTGCCAGCACCATGCCCGCCACGCACCAGACGGACAGCGAGATCGCAGCCGTCAGGCCGAAGGTCGAGCCGAGCAGCAAAGCCAGTTGTCCCGGTCCGTCAGCAAGTGCTGCGAACGAGGCGGCGGCGCCCAGTCCCATCGCCCAGCCCTTCGGGTTCATCCACTGAATGCCTGCGCCGCCGAAGAAGCTGTTGGGCTTGGCCATCGTCACATCGAGATTGGGCGGCCCGGCGCGGCCGATCTTGATGGCCAGCCAGATGAGATAGAGCGAGCCGATCATCTTCATCGCCAGCTGCAGCGACGGCATGGCGAGCAGCAGGCCGGCGAGCCCGGCGGCGGCGGCACCGGTCACCGTGGCGAGGCCGGCGGCGCTGCCGGCCATCAGCGGCAGGGAGCGGCGAAAGCCGAACTGCGCGCCCGAAGCGGTGGACAAGGTCGTGGCAATACCAGGCGTGGCGGTGGCCACGAAGGCAAACAGGATAAGCGGCAGGATGGGCTGGAGCATGGGACGTCCTTCATCGAAGGCCCATGGTAGACCGCCGCCTGCTTCAGTAAATGCAATGTTTGCGATGCATGGCATTAGGATATATAATGCTAATCATGATCCGAAACCTCGACACGGCGCTGATCCGCACCTTTGTCACTGTCGCCGACAAGGCCAGCATGACGGCGGCGGCGAATGCGCTGCACCTGACGCAAGGCGCCGTCAGCCAGCAGGTCAAGCGGCTGGAGGAGGCGCTCGGCTGCAGCCTGTTCGAGCGCGACCGGCGCGGCTTGCGGCTGACACGGCCCGGCGAGCGGCTGTTCGGCAAGGCAAAGCGGCTGCTTGGCCTCAATGACGAAATCTGGACCGAGATGGCGGGCACGGACGTGGCCGGCCAGGTGCGGCTCGGCGTGCCCTACGATCTCGTCGGCACCTTGCTGGCGCCGGTGCTGAAGGCCTATGCCGAGGCCTATCCGCGGGTCGAGATATCGCTGCTCTGTGCTGCCTCGCCGGACCTTACCGCTGCCCTTGCGGCCGGCACCATCGATCTTGCCGTCATCGAGGAACGGGTGGGTCCGTCGGCGGGCGAGTGCCTGGTCATCGACAGGCTGGTCTGGGTCGGGGCCAAGGGCGGCGTCGCCCGCGCCAAGCGACCACTGCCGGTGTCGATCGTCGCCGACACCTGCGCCTTCCGCCCGGTGGTGCTGTCGGCGCTGAACGAACACGGGCTGGAATGGCGCACCGTGTTCGAAAACGGTAACATTGACGCCACAACCGCGACGGTGCGCTCCGACCTCGCAGTCACCACATGGCTCGCCTCCACCGTGCCGGCCGATCTCGACATTCTGCCTTCCGATTCAGGGCTGCCGCCGCTGCCGAATTTCTCGATCAACCTGCACCTGCCCAAGTACGGCGCAGCGCCGGCCGCGCAGGAGTTTGCGCGGTATATCAGGGATGGGCTGGCACGGCGGGCTGTGGCGGCTTGAGGGTGCGCCCCTTCTCCCCGTCACCATACGGGGAGAAGGTGCCGGCAGGCGGATGAGTGGCGGCGCGAACCGATCCGTTTTCAGATAAACAGACTTTTCGTCCAATTGGCGAGGTCAGCGCTGCCCCTCATTGCCCTGCCGGGCATTTCTCCCCGTATAGTGACGGGGAGAAATAACCACTCACTTCCAGGTTTTGCGCCGCTCGAGCTCGGCGTCGGACGGCTCCTGCGTGGCAAACGACCCGACCTTGATCTCGCCTGATCGTTCGTAGGTTGCCATGATGACGCCGGTGGTTGTCGCCTGCGACTTGACAAGCTTGAAGGCGGCCGGCATCGCATCGTCGCCAAACAGCCGCTTTCCCTTGCCCAGCAGCAGCGGGAAGATCATCAGCCGGATTTCATCGATCAGCCCGTTGGCCAGCAAAGTCTGGATCAGCTCGCCGGAACCCTGGATGAGCAGATCAGGCCCGTCTTCTTGGCTGAGGCGGCGCAACGCCGCGACGATATCTTCCCCAAGCCATTGCGTGTTCTCCCAGGTCAGGCTGTCCGGTCGATGCGTCGCCACATATTTCGTCGCAGGGTTGAAGGCATCTCCGATCGGATCTTTCTGGTAAGGCCAGTACGCCGCAAAGATGTCGTAGGTTCTGCGGCCGAGCAGCAGCGCGAAGGGTTTGGAGAACAGTTCTTCCATCGCCACGCCCGCCACCTCGTCAAAATAATGGAAGGTCCAGCCGCCGAACTCGAAGCCGCCAACCGGATCCTCTTCCGGACCGCCTGGCGCTTGCATGACGCCGTCGAGGCTGACGAAGGTGGCGGCGATGATCTTCCTCATTGGATTTTTCCTTCTCTTTGGGCCGGGCCGTCGGGCCGGACTTCGATCCAAGGACGGACGGGCAGGCGGCAGTCCGACAGGCCCGGGTAAAAAATCGCCGCTCGCCGACGCAAAATACCTATTGCCGCTGTCGCCTGCCGCCAAGCGCCTGCGACGAAAACCAGACGTCGCCGATGACAGCGGTGGCGGTCCGGTCCGGCGCCCTGTCTGATGTCAGCCAGATGGAGCGGCTTCGCGCCGCTTGCTGGAGGTCGGGGATTTTCGCCGCCGAGTTGGCGACCGAGGCGCCGACGCAAGGGATGAACCATGAGCGCATGAACGGGTCGCAGGCAAAGCCCTTGTCGGTGCGGGTCACCGTCACGGCAAGGCCGACGCTCTGGGACGGGCGCCAGGGAAAGATCATGCGGCCGCCGGGCTTTAGCGCTCGCAGCCAGGCAACCGGCGAGGCGATGACGCCAGCGTTGACATAGATGATGTCGGAAGGCGGCAGATCGCTCGTGACGGCATCACCGTGAATGACGCTGACATTGTCATAGGTTTCGAGGTTCTTTGTCGCTTTGGCGGCAAGGTCGGCCTCCAGTTCGAAGGCGGTGACCGCGCCAGGCGAAACCAGCCGTGCCAGCAAAGCGGTGTAGTAGCCGGTGCCGGCGCCGACATGGGTGACGGCCTCACCCGGTCTGGGGGCGATCCGGCCGATCCACATGGCGTGCAGGGAGGGCTCGCCATTGTTGATGCCCTTGTCGGCATCGAGCGCCACCAGCACGTCCTGATAGATGTGAACCGGATCGGCGCTCGGCGTCATGATCTTGCCGTTGCCGGTGATCAGCGCCCTGCCAGCAACCACCGTCCACGGTCCGGGGCCGAGAAAGGCCTCGCGCGGCACCGTGGCGAAAGCCTGTTCGAGACGCGGATCGGCCGAGCCGGCACTGGCCGCCATCAACTGCGCATAGAATTTCCTGGCGTCTTCGACATTTGTCATGATGGCGAACAAGATAGCGCAAGCCGCCAGTTTGTCGCGGTCCGGAGCAATTCCAGGAATGGTGTGAAACGGTTTTCCCGGGAAAAGCGCGTAGCGCTTTCCCTTGGGAATTGCGTTAAAACAAAGAGATAGAGCAGGTCGCCGTTTCCGCGAAACGGCGAACTACTCGAGAAGAAACTCAGCCGACGCCGAAGACGGTGTCGTAGAGCAGCTTGAAATTGAGCACCAGGATGATCGCGGCGACCACCCACGCGAGGGCCGCCAAGCCGCGCGGAATGGCAAGGTTGCCCATCTTCTTCTTGTCGGAGACAAACTGCACCAGCGGGATGACCGCGAAGGGAAGCTGCATCGACAGGATCACCTGGCTGAAGACAAGCAACTGGCCGGTGCCCTTTTCGCCATAGAACGCGGTGACGACCACCACTGGAACGATGGCGATGCCGCGCGTCAGCAGCCTGCGCGCCCATTGCGGGATGCGCAGGCGCAGGAAGCCTTCCATGACGATCTGACCGGCAAGCGTTGCCGTAACCGTCGAGTTGAGGCCCGAGGCCAGCAGTGCCACCGCAAACAGGATCGAGGCGATGCCGAGGCCAAGCAGCGGCGACAGGAGTTCGAAGGCTTGGCCGATTTCGGCGACGTCCTGATGGCCGGTGCCGTGGAAGGCGACAGCCGAGACGATCAGGATCGAAGCGTTGACGAACAGCGCCAGGATGAGCGCGATGGTCGAGTCGGTCGTCGCCCATTTGATGGCGTCGCGCTTGCCCTTTTCGGTCCGCTCATAAGCGCGTGTCTGCACGATCGAGGAGTGCAGATAGAGATTGTGCGGCATGACCGTAGCGCCAATGATGCCGATGGCGATGTAGAGCATCGCCGGGTTGGTGACGATCTCCGTCGACGGCACGAACATCGAATGCAGGATCGAGCCGACCGGCGGGGCGGCGGCGAAGATCTGGATGGCGAAGCAGCCGAAGATGATGATCAAAAGCGCGATGACGAAGGCTTCGAGATAGCGGAAACCCTTGTTCATCAACAAAAGCACGATGAAGGCGTCGAGCGCCGTCAGCATGGCGCCGCCGATAAGCGGAATGCCGAACAGAAGCTGCAGCGCAATCGCCGTGCCGATGACTTCGGCGAGGTCGCAGGCGATGATGGCGAGTTCGCAGGCGATCCACAGCACGAAACTGACGGGACGGGGATAGTAGGCGCGGCAGGCCTGGGCGAGGTCGCGGCCGGTGGCGATGCCAAGCCGGGCGGCGAGCGCCTGCAGCAGGATCGCCATCAGGTTGGACAGCATGATGATGAACAAAAGCGTGTAGCCGAACTGCGCGCCGCCGGCGAGATCGGTCGCCCAGTTGCCCGGGTCCATATAGCCGACCGAAACCATGTAGCCCGGCCCCATGAAGGCGAACAGACGGCGGAACCAGACGCCGGATTGCGGCACCGTGATCGTCGAATTCACCTCGCGCAGGCTGGGCGGATTGTCCTCCGGCCTGTCAAATCGCCAGGTTGATCCCACGGTTGCGTCGGCTTCGGACATGTATGGTTTTCCACTGAATGGATTGGTATCTGCCATCCTATCTATGCCAGGGCTCAACATTATGCAATAGGCTATATTTCATTGTATGTGCTTCTTGTGAGGGCAGCCAATGGACACGCAGGGGTGATCACAAACGCCGGTTGCGCCTGCCATGGAATGCAAATAAACGGCTGGAACAGTTAAGCCTGTGCTATGAATGGCAAAGGCGGATTGATTTGTCGAAAGCCAGGAAGGAGCGCGTATTGGCGCTGAAGCACAAACCGGTTCGACGCGAAGAGCCGCTTCCGGATGCCGATGTCCATTCCGAAGGCTTCCGGCAGACGCGCGAAGCGCGCCGCAGCGCGCTGGTTGAGGATTATGTCGAGCTGATCGCCGACCTGATCGAGGACGGCAATGAGGCGCGTCAGGTCGATATCGCGGCAAGGCTTGGTGTCGCCCAGCCGACGGTGGCCAAGATGCTGACCAGGCTGTGTGCCGACGGGCTGGTCTCCAGAAAACCGTATCGCGGCGTGTTCCTGACCGATGCCGGCCGCAAGGTGGCGGAGGAAAGCCGCATCCGTCACCAAACGGTTGAAGCCTTCCTGCGTTCGCTCGGCGTCAGCGCCGAGACGGCGCGCATCGATGCCGAGGGCATCGAGCATCATGTCAGCGCCGAGACGCTGGAAGCCTTCCGCAAAGCGATGATCGCGCCGCGCTGAGCCTTGCCAGCCTCGAACCAAAGTCCACGGGAACCTTCTGCACCTCAGGCTCGTTGCTCCCGGCGTCGCGCGCGATTGTTGCGCGCCAAGGAGGAAAACCATGGGCGTCGAACAGGCACCGACCGCGAAGGGCAAGCAGGCCGCCAGGGGATTGAAGCAGGCAGCTGCAAAGGACGAGCAAGACCGAGGCCGAAACCGGCCGGCCGCTGAAGAAGGGCGCCGCGCGTTTCGAGGAACGCTCCAAAAGCTCGGATGGCAAAAGCGCGGGCGCCAAGCAGAAGATTTGAGTTCTCGCTCGCAAGCGCCAACGCGCTGCTTATTCTTCGCTCACATCCTGTACCCAGCTGCGCGGATGGCCGTCGACGCGGAACTGGAAGATGAAATAGGGCGGAATGCAGGTGCCCTTGCCGTGCTTGGCCTCGGCCAGATCGTCGTAGCCGGCGGTGCAGATATAGTCCTCGCGGCAGGGATGCGCCTTGTCGCAGGCGCGCAGGCCGGCGGTCTTGGTGAATTCCTTGGTACAGAATTTGTGGTCCTTGCCCGAAGCGATGCAGTCGTTGAAGCCGGTCTTGGCCAGCCGCCCACAGCTTGCCTCGTCCGGAAGCTTGTCGCAGCTCGCCTTGCGCAGCATGCCGCCGGGAAAGCCGCCGGTCTTCTGCTCGGGATTGTCGTAGCGCTGGCGCGCCGCGCCATAGCCGGCGAGCCTGATTACCGGTTTCTTGTCGCGCGCAGGATCGATGGCGCAAGCCTTTGCGGTGGCCGGTGACAGGCGGCAATACTGGTCGCTGCCCCATTTTGACATCTTGATCTCGCCGAACTCGACGGGATCGCCGACGGCGGTGCCCTTCTCGCTGACGCAGGTGCCGAAGCCAGGATGGATGGCGCTTTCATGGACGCCAGCGCAGCGCAGGCCTTCACCACAGCTCCAGTCCTTGAAACTTGCATCCTCGCCGCTGTAGCAGATCGCGCCCCAACCATTGTAGAGGTCGGTGCCTTTCAGCGCCTCGGCGTATTTGGCATCGGGACGGGCGGCGAAGCCGCGGGAGAAATCCGGATGGCTGCCGGCGGCGAAGTCCTCGACGATGGCGCGCCGGCGCGGCAGGTCGGCGAAGAACACCGCCGAGCCCGGTACGAAGACAGCGTTGCGGCGCGGCTCGCTCGCCGGATCGGCGCCGGTATAGTGGAAGCCGGCAATGCCATGCGTCTGGTGGCAGCCGGTGCAGGTCATATCATTGAGGCGCAAATTGAAGCCGGCCACCGATTTCACGCTTCGCAGTTCGTTGCCCCTGGCGACATAGTCCTTCAGCGCCTTTTCGATATCGGCATCCTCAAGCAGCCCATAGGCGATGTTGTTTTGCGATCTGGCCATGCCGCCGGGCGCGACCGAGACGGCGCTGGTCGCCAGGAATTTGTCGTCGATGACCAGCCGGCCGCGATCGAGGTCGTAGATGTTGCGGTCAGTGAGCAACCATTTGGCAAAGGCCGGCCGGTTGGCCAGCACGACCTTCCTGTCGATCTGGTTCTCCATCTTCGATTCCTGGAAGGTGGAAGTCGCCGGGTCCCATTTGAAAATCTTGAGGAGATATTCGGCGTGGCCGCCGAAATCGCGCCGGCTCGAGGCCGATAGCCGGAGAACCTGCATGTTGAGTTCGAGCCGCATGATCTGCGATGAATTCAGCATGGCGTTGGACAGCGGCCCTTCATCGGAGCGCAGCCAGGCTGCCAGCTGATCGGGTGGAAGGTCTTTTTGCCCGGTGGCAAGCCAGCGCCTGGCCACATCGGCACAGGACACGGCGGGGGCGCTTGGACGGTCTCTCGAAGCGCGGGCGCGAGCCTCGCCGGGCTTGGCGTTGAAGACCAGGCTCATGGTCAGCGGCAGGCGCGACGAAATGCGTTGTGCCGTCTTCCCTTTCGCCGGCTTCTCCGCCACCGAATAATGGAAACGGTAGATCAGCCTGATCTCGCCGCATTCAGTGTGGCCGAGATAGCCGCGGTCCATGCGGTTGACGACGCCAGTCAGGTCCAGCGTCGAGCCATCGTCATCGATGTAGTTGGGGTTGAATTTCTGGCTGGGGTCCTTCGTCTTCGCCATAGCGGCGACATAGGGGTCGGGACTGCCGGCGGGCTCGTCGGCGATCTCCTGCTTGACGGCGTTGCGCACCGGGGTCAGCGCACGCACCGAAAACAGGCCGCGATTGTCGACCTCACGCGTGAGACCCAGCGCCGGGCCGAGCAGGCGGCTGATGGAAAGACCACCACGCTCGAGCGCCTGCAATGTGTCGGGGTCGGTGACGGCGACGCTGGAATCGAGCGTCACGGCGCACGCCGGCCACGGGCCGAGGCACAGCAGCGCCGCCAGCAACAGAAATCGACCGATCGTCCGCAAGCCCCTGATACCCCCCGTTCGAACCGGATGCTACAGCGCGCAGGCCGCCTCGACCAGAGCGCGAAGCCGCGATGCCGGCGGCGCGAAAAATACTGTGACTTGGTGCAACCATTGGGATATTCGTTTGTTGGGTCGGACCGGGCCATACCATCGGCTGGGTCTGCCGGGAATTTTGCATCACGGGGAGTTGCCATGCTCTGGAAGGGCCGCCGTCAGAGTGACAATGTCGAGGACGAGCGCAGCGACAGCGGCGGCGGTGGTTTCGGCGGCGGCAGCCCTGGCCAGTTCCGCGTCCCGATCGGCGGCCGCACCGGTGGCGGCGGCAGCATCCTGCTCGTCATCCTTGTGGTGCTGGCCGGATGGTATTTCGGCTTCGATCCGTCGCAGATCCTGGGCAGCGGCGACAGCGGCGGTGTGCTGCCGGGGGGCGGCGGCCAGATCACCGACAACAGCAGCGGCCAGGACGAGGGTGCCGGCACGCCTGCTTCCGACGAGATGAAGCAGTTCGTGGCGACGGTGCTGGCCGAGACCGAAGAGACCTGGACCGGCATCTTCCAGTCACAGGGCTTGAAGTACGAGGACCCGAAGCTGGTGCTGTTCAGTGGCCAGATCCGCTCGGCCTGCGGCTCCGCCTCGACGGCAGCCGGCCCCTTCTATTGTCCCGGCGACCACAAGGTCTACCTCGACACCACCTTCTTCCAGCAGCTCGACCAGCAGTTCGGCGCCTCGGGCGATTTCGCTCAGGCCTATGTGATCGCCCATGAGGTCGGTCACCATGTGCAGAACCTCACCGGCATCCTGCCCAAGTTCAACCAGATGCGTCAGTCCATGGGCGAGGCGGAAGCCAACCAGATGTCGGTGCGCATCGAGTTGCAGGCCGACTGCTTCGCCGGCGTGTGGGCACACTTCACCGGGCAGAAAGGCATTCTGGAACAGGGCGACATCGAAGAGGCGCTGAACGCCGCCAAGCAGATCGGCGACGACACGCTGCAGAAGAAGATGCAGGGCTATGTCGTTCCGGAAAGCTTCAACCATGGCACCTCGCAGCAGCGGCAGACCTGGTTGGCGCGTGGCTACAAGAGCGGCAAGCTGTCGGATTGCAACACGCTGACGGGTCCAATCTGACGAGACTGTCTCAGGCCCGCACTTCCCAGCGTAAACCAACCGCCAACTTGCCGTCAGGGAATGTCAGGATCAGCGATTCCTGCGCGTTCCCTTATTGTTCCGGAATGACGCCTCGCCTATAAGGGGCGCCCGCCTTCGCCCAAAGGCGGCCCAGGGAGCAGGCACCATCATGATCGACCCCAAAACCGCCAGGCGGGGCCTTGCGCTCGTCTTCACCACGCTGCTGCTCGATATTATCGGCTTCGGCATGATCATGCCGGTGCTGCCGGCTTTCTTGAGGGAGTTGAGTGGCGTCGGCATCAGCGAAGCGGCGATCGAAGGCGGCTGGCTGTTCTTCGTCTATGCGGCGATGCAGTTCTTCTTCGCGCCGATCATGGGCGGATTGAGCGACCGCTTCGGGCGGCGGCCGATCCTGCTCGCCTCGGTGCTGACCTTCTCCATCGACAATCTGATCTGCGCCATCGCCTGGTCCTATCCGATGCTGTTCATCGGCCGCGTGCTGGCTGGTATTTCGGGCGCCAGCTATTCCACGACATCGGCCTTCATTGCCGACATTTCGAACGATGAGAACCGGGCGAAGAACTTTGGTCTGCTCGGCATCGCCTTCGGCGTTGGCTTCGTCATCGGGCCGGTGCTGGGCGGGCTGCTCGGCACGTTCGGGCCGCGCGTCCCGTTCTATTTCGCCGCCGGGCTTGCCTTCGTGAATTTTTTGATCGCGCTGTTCTTCCTGCCGGAAACGCTGGAGCAGAAGCACCGCCGCCGCTTCGAATGGAAGCGCGCCAATCCGGTCGGCACGCTCATGCAGATGCGCCAATACCAGGGCATCGGGTGGATCGGACTCGCCTTCTTCCTGATGACGCTCGGCCACATGATGTATCCGGCGGTGTGGTCGTTCGTCTCCAATTACCGCTATGGCTGGAGTGAGCAGCAGATCGGCTTCTCGCTCGGCGCCTTCGGCCTGTGCGGGGCGATCGTCATGGCGACGGTGCTGCCGCGCGTGATCCCAAAACTTGGCGAATGGAGGACGGCGGTGATCGGCCTGACATTCACCGCGGCCAGCGCCTTTGGATATGCCTTCGCCTCACAAGGCTGGATGATCTATGCGGTGATCGTTGTCGGCTGCCTGGAAGCGCTGGCCGATCCGCCGCTGAGGAGCCTCGCCGCCGCCAAGGTGCCGCCTTCGGCGCAGGGCGAGCTGCAGGGCGCGATGACCTCGATCTTCTCGATCACCTCGATCATCACGCCGCTGCTCTACACCGCGATCTTTTCCTGGTTCACCGGGCCGAATGCGCCGGTGACCTTTGGCGGCGCGCCTTATCTGCTCGGCGCGTGCTTCCTGACGCTTGCAGTCATCGTCTTTGTGACGAAAGTGGCGCGGCCGACGGCCCGGGCAAATGTCACCACCGGTGTTGCGGAAGATGGAGCACAGGTATGAGGCACGTCAGCCGCATTGCGCTGACCAGGGACGGGAGTATCGCTGTGGCGCGCCTGGTCTTCGGCGCCTGGCGCCTGCTCGACGGCAGCTGCGCGCCTCCGGAACGATGAAACCGAGCGGCATCTGGCGATGGTCAAGGCGCTGGAAATCAGCCTCGACCGCCAGCAATGGTTCGCCATTCTGGAGGCAAGCGAAGGCCGGCCGGTGGCGTAGAGGCTCAGGTCCGCTCGGCTAGCAATTCCTCGCCACGCTTTTCGCGGATCAAATTGACGAAGCGGCGGAACAGGTAGTGGGAGTCCTGTGGGCCTGGCGAAGCCTCGGGATGATGCTGGACCGAGAACACCGGGCGTCCCGTCAACGCGATGCCGCAATTCGAGCCGTCGAACAGCGAGACATGGGTTTCCTCGACGCCTTCCGGCAGCGAGTCGGCATCGACGGCAAAGCCGTGGTTCATCGAGACGATCTCGACCTTGCCGGTGGTATGATCCTTGACCGGATGGTTGGCGCCGTGGTGGCCCTGGTGCATCTTGGCGGTCTTGCCGCCCAGCGCCAGCGCCAGTATCTGGTGGCCGAGGCAGATGCCGAACACCGGAATGTCGGTCTTGAGCAGGTCCTGGATCACCGGCACGGCGTAATCGCCGGTGGCTTCCGGATCGCCGGGACCGTTGGAGAGGAAGATGCCGTCGGGCTGCATGGCCAGGATCTCTTCCGAACCGGTGCTGGCAGGCACCACGGTGACCTTGGCACCGAGGCCGGAAAGCAGGCGCAGGATGTTGCGCTTGACGCCGTAGTCGATGGCGACGACGTGCATGGACGGTTCGGCCTGTTCGCCAAAACCTTCGTTCCACACCCAGGGCGTTTCGCGCCAGACCGACGACTGGCCGGAGGTGACCTCCTTGGCGAGGTCGAGCCCGATGAGGCCCGACCAGGCGGCGGCGCGGCGCTTGAGGTCGTCGAGGTCGAAGACGCCGTCGGGCGCATGCGCGATGACGGCGTTGGGCATGCCCTTCTCGCGGATCAGCGCGGTCAGCGCGCGGGTGTCGATGCCGGAGAGCGCGACGATGCCGCGCTTCTTCAGCCACTGGTCGAGGTGGCCGGCGGCACGGTAGTTGGACGGGTTGGTGACATCGGCCTTGAACACGGCGCCGACGGCGCCGGCGCGGGCGACCGGGTTCAAGTCCTCGATGTCTTCGTCATTGGTGCCGATATTGCCGATATGCGGGAAGGTGAAGGTAACGATCTGGCCGGCATAGGACGGGTCGGTGAGGATTTCCTGGTAGCCGGTGAGCGCGGTGTTGAAGCAGACTTCGGCGACGGCGGAGCCGGCGGCGCCAAGACCGCGACCCTCGATGACGGTGCCGTCGGCCAGCACCAGCAGGGCAGTCGGCTTTTCGGTTGCCCAGGCGGGGGTCAACGCGGGCGTCATCTCGGCCATGGCGGCGCTCCTGTCAGGTTGCGCGCTTCGATGGTTCTGCGCAGCAAACGGCGCGGCCGATTTCTCGAGCCTGCGCGCATCAATTCATTGTCTTATGCAAGGCCGAGTACATAGGGGAAGGCGCCAGAGCGGTCAATGATGCCGGGCCAAATCGGCGGGCATTTGTTTCGTCGAACGATATCAGTGGCTTGGCGCGTTTGCTTTACGAGTTCGCCACGGTTATTGTCCGCGCCGTTCGAAGGAGAAAGCATCATGCGCGCAAAAATCGCCGAATCCCTGAAGAGCGCGATGAAGGCGCAGGACAAGCACCGGCTGCCGACATTGCGGCTGATCCAGGCCGCCATCCACGACCGCGACATCGCCAATCGCGGCTCGGGCAAGGAGCCCGCCAGCGACGAGGAGATCCTGCAGATACTGGCCAAGATGGTGAAGCAGCGCGAGGAATCGGCCAAGGCGTTCGAAGACGGCAAGCGGCCGGAACTGGCGGCCCAGGAGCGCGGCGAGATGGAGATCATCCGCGGCTTCCTGCCGACGCAGCTGGACGATGCGGCCGTGGCTGCGGCGGCCCGCGAGGCGATTGCAGCCACGGGTGCCGCCAGCCAGAAGGACATGGGCAAGGTGATCGCCGCGCTGAAGCAGAAATATGCCGGCCAGATGGACTTCGGCAAGGCAAGCGGCATCGTCAAAGGCCTGCTGCAGTAGCAGCCGGCCTTCAAGGCGTCTTGCAGCGTCTTGCCGTATGGCGACGCATTTTCGATCGGCAAAGATTCAGCTATGATCTGATTCCGGCGCGCCCACGCCTCCTCCCTCCAGCGGGAAGCATTGATCATGCGGGGCCATGCGATCATCAAAACCGACTGTTCGAGCACCAAGCATAAGGAGGGGTTGCGAAGATTGCTCGCAATAGGAGGTTTTTCGATGAGGTTGTCAGCGCCGGTCTACCATCTGAAGCGTGAAGCCAAACTCTTGGCGCGCAAAGACAATATTCCCCTTCACCAAGCGCTTGACCGCATTGCAGCCAGGGAAGGTTTCGACAACTGGAGCTTGCTTGCGAGCAAAGCCTCCGCAGCGACGCCTGCCGGCAAATTGTTTGCGCAAATGGCGCCCGGTGACCTGGTTCTGGTGGGGGCGCGGCCGGGCCAGGGCAAGACCCTGATGAGCCTCAAGCTCGCGTTGGAGGCCATGAGGTCGGGCAATCGCGGCGTATTCTTTACCTTGGAGTACAGCGAGCGAGACGTTTTGGACCGATTTCGCGCCATCGGGGCGGACCCGGCGCAGTTCGGCGGCCTGTTCGAATTCGACAATTCCGACGCCGTCAGCGCCGACTACATCATAGGCAAACTGGGATCGGCGCCGCGTGGCACGCTGGTGGTCATAGACTATCTGCAACTGCTCGATCAGAAACGTGAAAACCCCGACCTGATGGCCCAGGTTCGCACGCTGAAGTCATTTGCCCGGGAACGAGGGCTGATCATGGTCTTCATCTCCCAGATCGATCGATCATACGATCCGCGGATCAAGTCCTGTCCAGATATCAGCGACGTCCGCTTGCCGAACCCGCTGGATCTGTCGCTGTTCGACAAGGCATGTTTTCTCAACAAGGGCGAAGTTCGTTTCCAGGCCGGAGGCTTTGCCTAGTCTCGCCGTCGCCCTGCTTCCCGGTTCCATGCATTGAGAATCATGATCGAAATCGTCAAACCCGCGCTCGAACATCTGCTGTCCTACAAGGCGGCGCTCGAGCGTGGCTGGTCGCCGGATAATGTGCGGCTTGAGGAAGCGACGCGCGAGCAGCTTGCCGCCATCGAGGCGGATCCGGTGGCGTTCCTTGCCAGCCTCGACGATCCCGAGGCGAAGGGGCCGCCGATCGCCTTGCCCGATGGCACGACCGTGCCGCGGCTGCCGAGCTTCCGCCGCTGGATCTGGGACGGCGAGGCCGCCGGCTCGATCGGCTTTCGCTGGCAGCCCGGAACGTCGGCGCTGCCGTCGCATGTGCTCGGCCATATCGGCTATGCCGTGGTGCCGTGGAAGCGCGGCCGCGGCTATGCCACCGAAGCGCTGCGGCTGATGCTTCCCGAGGCGAGAGCGGTCGGCCTCGACTATGTCGAGCTCACCACCGATCTCGACAATCCAGCCTCGCAGAAGGTGGTGCTGGCCAATGGCGGCCGGTTGGTTGGCCCGTTCATCAAGGACGTCGCTTATGGCGGCGCCGAGAGCCTGCTGTTCCGGATCGATCTGTAGCGCCTGCTACTCCGCCGCGGCCGGCAGCGGCGGCGCTGAGCGGCTGCGCCCTTCCCAGATGTAGGAGGCCAGCGCAACCGCCACCCCGACCAACATGGCCGCGGCACCCACAACCGGCAGGCTGCGATAGCCATAGCCGGCGTTGAGCATGGCGGCACCCAGCGATGCGGCGAGCGCGATGCCGACATTGAAGCCCGACGGTATGAGCGAGGAGGCGAGATTGGAGGCGTCCGCCGTCCAGGCCAGAATGCGGGTCTGGATCGGCGTGCCAATGGCGAAGTTGAGGCCACCCCAAATGACGATGGCGATGACCATCGGCAGCGGGTAGGGGCTGACGGCATAGATCACGCCAAGCATCACCGCCTGAAGGGCAAGCATGGTGATCAGCGACGGCATCAGCTTCCAGTCGGAAAGCTTGCCGCCGAGGAAGACGCCGATGGTGGCGCCGACGCCGTTGAGCAGCAGCACCCAGGGGATCAGGTTTTCGTCGAGATGGGTCACTTCAAGCAAGGTCGGGGTGATGTAGGTGAACAGGCCAAACTGGCCGATCATCAGCATCAGCATCAGGATCAGCGAGGTCCAGACTTGTTGGCGTGCTAGGACGCGCACCTCGTGGCCAAGGTTGGCTGGCGGGCTCGACGCGCCCGTTTTGTGCGGCAAGAGGGCGGCCATCGCAGCAAACGCTACTACGCCAAGCGCGCACATCACCCAGAAGGTGGCGCGCCAGCCCCAGAGATTGCCGATCGCGGTGCCGGCCGGCACCCCGATGACGTTGGAAACGGTGAGGCCGGAGAGGATGACGGCGACAGCCATGCCGCGCTTGTCCTCGGGCACAAGGCCGACGGCCACCACCATGGCGACGCCGAAATAGGCTCCGTGCGCGACGGCGACCGCAATGCGCAGGAGCAGCATCGAGGCAAAGTCGGGCGCCAGCGCGCAAGCGGCCTGGCCGATGGTGAAGGCGACGGTCAGGCAAAGCAGCAGGGTTTTGCGGGAAAAGCCTTTGGTGGCGAGCGCCAGCAGCGGCCCGCCAACCGCGATGCCGCCGGCATAGCCGGAGACGAGATAACCGGAGGTCGGGATCGAAACGCCCAGACCATCGGCCACTTGCGGCAATACACCGGCGATGACGAATTCGGTGGTGCCGAAAGCGAAGGCGGCGATGAACAGGGCAATGAGCGGAAGCATGGCGCGGAAGCGATCCTGAGACGAGGTCGCCTCAAATCATGGATGGCGCTTGCCGGCAACGCAGAAATTGTCGACGCCGCTTTAGGTTTTCTTGATCCCGCCCATTCCAGCTGGCGGCACCCGCCAAGTCTAAGCGGCGTTCTTCCTGCCGTAGGGGATTTTCAGCCACGCCCGCTCATGAAGGTAATACAGCAAGGATTTGGTGACGACCTCGGTGGCGCCGATGGCCGCGGCAAGCTTGATGCTGCCGGTGACGACGAGCGAGATGATCATCGTGTCGATGGTGCCGGTGGCGCGCCACGATAGCGCCTTGGCGAAGCTGCGCGAATGGGTATCCAAAGACTATCCTCCCGGTGGACTGACCCGATGCTTAGCCGAGGGAGGGCTGGGCGCGCAAAGACTAATTTCGCCGCAGCAGGCGCTTGTTCGGACTCAGCTGGCCTTCAGCCGCGACCCACCGAGCAGGCCGCGCTCTTCCAGCACCGGGTAGGCCATCGACGCCAGCAGCGAGTTGATCTGTTTCAGGTCGCGGATGGTGTCGAGGTGGATGGAGCTGGTCTCGACGCTCTTGGCGGTGCCGTCGCGCAGGCGCACGAAATGGCTGGCGCTGGTTTCCTTCTCGCGGTCGCGCAGTCGGTCCTTTTCCAGCACCAGCTGGCGCGCGGCCTCGGGGTCGCGGGACACCAGCACATTGAAGGCGAGCCTGGCATTGGCCAGCACCGAGGCATGGAAGGCGCTGAGTTCGCGCCAGCCTTCGGGCGTGAACTCCAGCCCGCGCTCAAGCTTCTTCTTCACATGCACCAGCATGTTGCGCACGATGATGTCGCCGACCTGCTCGAGCTTGACGCATGCACCGATCAATTCCTGGCAGCGGAGGGCCTCGTCCTCTGTGAGCGAGTTCCTGGTCAGTTTGGCCAGATAGAGCTTGATCGCCGCGTGCTTCCTGTCGACACGGTCGTCAAGTGCGGCCAGCGCCTTGATCTTGTCGGCGTCGGCGCTCTCGTAGAGTTCGATGATGCGCTTCAGCATGATCTCGACCGTTTCGCAGACCCGCACCACCTCGCGGGTGGCATTGGCCAGCGCCTGGCTAGGCACGTCCAGCGCGCTGTCGTTGAGCGCGGAAAGCTCGATGACGTCGAGAGCTGCGGCCGGTTCGGACTTGGTGCCCATCGCCACGATCTTCTCCGAAACGCGATAGACCAGACTGGCCAGCGGCAGGCCGGCGAGCAGGATCAGCACATTGAACAGAATGTGGGCGTTGACGATCTGGTCGGGCACGGTGGCGCCGAGGAAGGCCACCGGCGGCTTCAGCGTCATGAACAGGATCAGCATCACCAGCGAGCCCATGCCGCGCATCAAGAGATTGCCGATCGGCACGACGCGCACGCCAGGCTCGGCGTTGCGGGTGAGCAGCGGCGCGATGATCGACGAGCCGAGATTGACGCCGAGCACCAGCACGATGCCGAGTTCCGGCGGGATGAAACCGCGGCCGGCCAGCGTCACCAAAAGCAGCACCGCGGCGATCGAGGAGTGGAACAGCCAGGTGATGAGGGCTGCAAGCAGATAGGCGGTGACGAAATCGCCGGAGAAGTAGTTGACGATGAGCGGCATCAGCGTGCTCTGGCGCAGCGGCTCGGACGCCTGGCCGATCATCTCCAGCGACAGAAGCAAAAGGCCGATGCCGACCAGAATGCGGCCGGACTGGCGCCAGTCGCGCCGCTCGGTCGCCATGAACATGACGGTGCCGGCGACAAGGCAGATCGGCACCAGCAGCGTCAGATCGAAGGTCAAGAGCTTGACCACCAGAGCCGAGCCGATTTCGGCGCCGCGCACCGCCAACTGGCCCGACATGCCCGACACGATGCCGGCGCCGGCGAAGGAGCCGACCAGAAGCGTGACCGCGGTCGAACTCTGAAGCGCGACCGACAGGCCGCAGCCGGCCAGCACCGCCATGATCGGATTGCGCATGGTGGCGCGCAGCCGGTGGCGCAGCACGTCGCCATAGGCGCGCTCGACGCCGGTCTTGACCATCCGGGTGGCGAACAGCATCAGCGCCACGGCGCCGGCCAGATGCAGGAGAACGACCGAACCGCTCATGTCGGCGCCTGCATGCGGACAGGACGCGCGATGCTGATAGCGCGACGCCTGGAGGGGACAACGAGGGTGCGAATCATGGTCATGACAGTCGCTTATATTAGCTGGAATATTTTAGCCGGATAATAAAATTTGTCGATTCCAAGGGGCCGTCGCGACGCGACAGGCCGTGTCGGAAAATAGACGGACGCGCAGATCACAGCACGGCGGGTTCATGGCACGGCAGTGGATTGGCGAAGTTTGACGCGCTTTTGGCGACAACCTTTATGATGATCTTCACATATCTGATATAAGCGAATGATTTCATTACATAATTGTAATTCTGACGTTCAGTTTCAGTTCATCCTTCGGGCGCTATTCCCTGGGCATCAACATCCAAGGAGCCCCGTTATGAACCGCATTGTTCTTTCCGCCCTCGCTTTCTCGATGCTGGCCGCGACTTCGCTTGCCGGCCAGGCCGCACCGATGAACACGCCGGCTGCACCGCAGTCGAACTACACCAACGTCGACTGGCAGAAGCCCACCAACAGGGATGTCAAGAAGCGTGTCATCCAGAAGCGCGTGATCCATAAGCGTTTCGAAAAGAAGGTAGTCGTGAAGCGGAACCATTGGCGCAATGGCCAGAAATATTCCAGCTGGAGGCAGCACCAGCCGATCCGCGACTATGGCCGATATGGCCTGCATCGTCCCGGCCGCGGCCAGGAATGGATCCGCGTCGGCAACGACTACGTGCTGGTGAGCATCCTGTCCGGCATCATCTTCGGCGCCATTGCCGCGCAGTAAGCCTGACCAGCGCACTGCTGGAGCTTGAAAGGAGGCGGCCGGCAACGGCCGCCTTTCTTTTTGCCTGTGGAAACTGGGTATGGCCGGTATTCGGGGTCGTCGGATTTCGCCGGCATGATTATATGTTGGGGAAACGAGTTCCCCGATGCGCTTTCCGCCCGCCTTTCTCGACGAGATACGCGACCGTGTGCCGATTTCATCGGTTATCGGCCAGCGCGTCGCGTGGGACAGGAAGAAGACCAACGCGTCGCGCGGCGATTACTGGGCATGCTGCCCCTTCCATGGCGAGAAGAGCCCGTCCTTTCACTGCGAGGACAAGAAAGGCCGCTACCACTGTTTCGGCTGTTCGGTGTCGGGCGATCATTTCAAGTTCCTGACCGAACTCGACGGCATGAGTTTTCCCGAAGCGGTCGAGAAGATCGCCGAGATGGCCGGCTTGCCGATGCCGGTGCGCGACGAACGGGAGGAACAGCGCGAGAAGGAACGCGCCAGCCTGACCGACGTCATGGAGATGGCGACCGCGTTCTTCCAGGAGCGGCTGCAGGGTCCGGAAGGGGCGAAAGCCCGCGCCTATTTGCGCGACCGCGGGCTGACGCCGGCGACACAGCAATCGTTCCGGCTGGGCTTTGCACCGGACAGCCGCAACGCGCTGAAGGAGCATCTTGCCGCCAAGGGCGTGCCCAAGGCCGATATTGAGGCCTGCGGGCTGGTGCGCCATGGCGACGACATCCCGGTCTCCTATGACTGGTTCCGCGACAGGATCATGTTCCCGATCCCCGATTCGCGTGGAAAGATCATCGCCTTCGGCGGCCGCGCGCTGGCCGCCGATGCGCTGGCCAAATACATGAACTCGCCCGACACCGAGCTCTTCCACAAGGGCAATGTGCTCTACAATTTCGCCCGCGCCCGCAAAGCGCTCGCAAAGGGCGGTACAGTGATTGCCGTCGAAGGCTATATGGACGTCATCGCGCTGGCGCAGGCCGGCTTCGAAAATGCCGTGGCGCCGCTCGGCACCGCGCTCACCGAAAACCAGCTCGAACTTCTGTGGCGCATGGCGCCCGAGCCGATGCTTTGCTTCGACGGCGACCAGGCCGGGCTGAAGGCGGCATGGCGGGCGGCCGACATGGCGCTGCCGTCGATCCAGCCGGGACGCTCGGCGCGCTTTGCCCTGCTGCCCGAGGGCAAGGACCCCGACGATCTGGTCAAGGCCGAAGGGCCGGACGCCTTTCGCGCCGTGCTTGCCGAAGCGCGGCCGCTGGCCGACCTGCTCTGGATGCGCGAGACGGCAGGCGGCGTCTTCGACACGCCGGAGCGGCGGGCGGAGCTGGAAAAGACGCTGCGCGAACTGACCAGCCGCATCCGCGACGAGAGCCTGCGCTACCACTACCAGCAGGAGATGCGCGAGCGCGTGCTGAACTTCTTCGGCTCGCAGCGCAGTGCCCGCCAGGGTCGTCAGGATTGGAAACCGGGGCAGGGCAAAACGGCCGCACCCGGCGGGCAGTTCGCGAAAGGCAGCGGCGTTGGCGCGCGCGCCGCGATCACCGAAAGCCTCGGCCGCTCCGCCATGGTCAAGCGCGGCGGCGAGATGATGTCGGTGCGGGAGGCGACGATCATCGTGGCGCTGGTCAACCATCCCGCGTTGATCGACGAGAATTTCGCCCATGTCGAGTTCCTCGATCTCGCCAACACCGATCTGCAGCGGCTGCACGCCGCCATCCTCGACGCCATGGCGCATGACATGGCCAATGACCGCGACGCGGTGATCGCCACGATCCAGCGCGCCGGCTGCAGCGATATCTGGGAGCGGGCGGTGATGCTGATCAAACGCGCCCGGCAATGGCCGGCGCTGGAAACCGCCGCCCTTGACGATGCCCGTGACGCCTTCAACCAGGCGCTGCACTTGCAGCGCAGCGCGCGCACCTTACATAAGGAGCTCAAGCAGGCGGAAGCAGCGCTCGCCAGCGATCCCACAGACGAAAACTACCGGCATCTCGTCGAGATTCAGGCGCAATTTCGTGATGTGCAGGCAACGGAAGCGCTGATCGAAGGGTTCGGCGTGTCCTCGGGCAAGGCTGGACGCGTGTAGGTTGAAACCTGCGCAAGAGTGAAGTTGAAACGTGCTGCGCATCGAATCGACGCCTCTAAGTCGGGTAATTGATTCGCTTTTTTGATGCGAATCATGCGAGAGGCGCTTGACCTTCTGGCAGAATGACGGAATCAGGACGATTCGAAACCTTAACCTGTGCCGGCGTCGATGGGAAATGCAGCGATGTGAGGTGCTGATCACTGGACAGGCTGTTAGCCTGCCACAGATATCAGGGTTAATCTGGACTTAATGCATGTCGCCCAAAAGTGAAAACCGGTTTTGGGGCACGATATGAACCAAACAAAAGAGTTGATGCGGTTACCGGCCCGGTGAAGCGCGTTTCGTCACGAGCGCATAATTTGACCGGTGCGGCAGCTTACGCGGCTTCGATGTTCGGCCGCTAGGAGAAGATAAAGACTATGGCGACAAAGGAAAAGGAAGAGGTCGAGACCGAACGTGAAGGCGCCACCGATGGCCCGCTGCTCGACCTTTCCGATGATGCTGTCAAGAAGATGATCAAGGCCGCCAAGAAGCGCGGCTATGTGACCCTTGACGAGCTGAATGCGGTGTTGCCTTCGGAAGAGACCGATCCGGATCGCATCGAAGACATCAATGCGATGCTGTCCGACATGGGCATCAACGTGGTCGAGGACGACGACCAGGGCGAGGAGCCCGAGGCCGCCGACAGCAATGCCGACGCCGAGGAAGACGCCAACGAACTGGCCGAGCAGACCGGCACCGCCGTCGCCGCCACGACCACCAAGAAAGAGCCGACCGACCGCACCGATGATCCGGTGCGCATGTATCTGCGCGAAATGGGCTCGGTCGAGCTCCTGTCGCGCGAGGGCGAAATCGCGATCGCCAAGCGCATCGAGGCCGGCCGCGAGACGATGATTGCGGGCCTGTGCGAAAGCCCGCTGACCTTCCAGGCCATCATCATCTGGCGCGACGAGCTCAACGAATCCAAGATCCTGCTGCGCGAGATCATCGACCTCGAAGCCACCTATGCCGGCCCCGAAGCCAAGCAGGCGCCGGTGGTCGAGCGCATCGAGGAAACCCCGAAGCCCGAGGAAAAGCCGCGGCGTGGACGCGACGAGGAAGACGACATCACCAATGTCGGCGCTGACACGCGCGGGCTAACGGATGACGACGAGGAAGACGAGGACGAGGCCAGCCTGTCGCTGGCGGCGATGGAAGCGGAACTGCGCCCGCAGGTAATGGAGACGCTCGACGTCATCGCCGACACCTACAAGAAGCTGCGCAAGCTGCAGGACCAGCAGGTCGAGAACCGGCTGGCCGCGGCCGGCACGCTGTCGCCCAGCCAGGACCGCCGCCTGAAGGAACTGAAGGACCAGCTGATCAAGGCGGTGAAGTCGCTGTCGCTCAACACCGCGCGCATCGAGGCGCTGGTCGAGCAGCTCTACGACATCAACAAGCGGCTGGTGCAGAACGAAGGCAAGCTGCTGCGCTTGGCCGAAAGCTATGGTGTGCGCCGCGAGGAGTTCCTCAAGGAATATCAGGGTTCCGAGCTCGATCCGAACTGGACCCGCTCGATCGGCAATCTGACCTCGCGCGGCTGGAAGGAATTCACCAAGAACGAGAAGGACGCGATCAAGGAGCTGCGTTCGGAGATCCAGAACCTCGCCACCGAAACGGCGATCTCGATCCTGGAATTCCGCAAGATCGTCAATCAGGTGCAGAAGGGCGAGCGCGAAGCCGCGATCGCCAAGAAGGAAATGGTCGAGGCCAATCTGCGTCTCGTCATCTCGATCGCCAAGAAGTACACCAATCGCGGCCTGCAGTTCCTCGACCTGATCCAGGAAGGCAATATCGGCCTGATGAAGGCGGTCGACAAATTCGAATACCGCCGCGGTTACAAGTTCTCGACCTACGCGACATGGTGGATCCGGCAGGCGATCACGCGTTCGATCGCCGACCAGGCGCGCACCATCCGCATTCCGGTGCACATGATCGAAACGATCAACAAGATCGTGCGGACCTCGCGCCAGATGCTGCACGAGATCGGCCGCGAGCCGACGCCTGAGGAACTGGCCGAAAAGCTCGCAATGCCGCTCGAAAAAGTCCGCAAGGTGCTGAAGATCGCCAAGGAGCCGATCTCGCTTGAAACCCCTGTGGGCGACGAGGAGGATTCGCATCTCGGCGATTTCATCGAGGACAAGATGGCGATCCTGCCGATCGATGCGGCGATCCAGGCCAATCTGCGCGAGACCACCACGCGCGTGCTCGCCTCGCTGACGCCGCGCGAAGAGCGCGTGCTGCGCATGCGCTTCGGCATCGGCATGAACACCGACCACACGCTGGAAGAAGTCGGCCAGCAGTTCTCGGTCACCCGCGAGCGTATCCGCCAGATCGAAGCCAAGGCGCTGCGCAAGCTCAAGCACCCGAGCAGGTCGCGCAAGCTCAGGAGCTTCCTCGACAGCTGACACTCGCCGATTGCAAAGAAATTAAGGGCGCCCATCGAGGCGCCCTTTTCGTTTCAAGTGGTTCATCGAATTGCTCACAACGGCACGTTCAGCCGTGTCCCCTTGACGATGATGCCGCCTCGGTCGCCAACTTCTATTGAGCCATAACGCTGCCTGAAGCACTCGGGCAGCGGGCGGTCGCCGGGAATCGACAGCCACAGGCGCAGCATATGGCGCCGCTTGTCGGAGTCTGGCCAATCCCTAAAACCCATGCGGTCGTGAAGCAGTGAATGGTTGTAGACAAACTGCATGTCGCCGGGCCGCAGCCGCATCGACAGGTTCAGTTTAGGGTCATTGGCAAGGCTGTCGAAGAGGTCCAGCGCTTCGACATGCGCGGGGCTTAGCCGCATGGCAGCGGGGAAGCGCTGGGCGCTGTCGATATACTGGCGTTGATAAATGCCGGTCAACAATCCCGCATGCCAGTTGAGGACCGGGATTTCGAAGTAGGGCTTTTCGCCTTCCGGTACCTCGCCGCGCCGGTCGGTGGCAATCGGATCAAACAGCAGGCGGACCAGATCGGGCCGTCGTTTGCGCATCTCGTTGTAGATCGTCACCGTGCTTACCAGCAGGGACTCGCCACCTTGCATGGCATCTTTCAGGCAGAGCAGACCGACGACGTCGGCGGAGTCGGTGTGAAATGTCTGGCGCTCCGCCGTCTGGTAGATGCGCGTCGTAGCGTCCCTGGCGTCAGCGCCTGTGTCGCGGACATGGCCGAGAATGTGGCCCTGAGCATTCTGCGACCGTGCGCCTCCAAGATGCGCGCCAATCCCGCAGAAGATCGTTGCCGACATTTGCGCGGAATATGTCTCGACCGGAAGGCCGCGAAGCACCTCGAACCCAATGCCTGCGATCAGTTTTTCGCGGAGGGCGGTGAGATGGCCGGCAAGCCGGGGCAAGGGGAAGTCGGCCTTGCTCAGGTTGCCGATATCTTGCGAACGGGCGAGAAAGCCGGTTGCCGCCAATTCCAGTTCCGCGACATCCTGCTTGTCCAATTCGACCAGCCAATTTTCAGCATGCTTCGCCATTTCCTCGCCAGTCCATGCGGCAGGAATCTCGATCTGTCCGGGCGGCAGGTCGATGCTCTCGCGCATGAAACTCTCCAATGGCTGGATCGGCGGGGATTTCCGCCAGGTCGATGGCCACGAACGTGAGATTGCCGTAGTCAGGCGGATTATTAAACCGGCTTTCCCTGGTCGGCGCCGACAGTTTTGCGGTCGTCGCCATGCCGCCGCCCTGGCGCTTGGAGAATCGCCTTCACGCATCAATGGGGCTGGCGCGGCAGTCCTTGCACGAAGCTCGCTGCGGGCGGATACTTCCCCGTCGGATGCGTGTTCTGGGTGACAAACCGGATGTTCGCCCCGGCGCAGGTCCACGACCTGAGCCGTGCTCCGTGGCGCCGGAGGGAGGTGTGCGATGACGACCTACATCCTGCTGATGAACTGGACCGAACAGGGCTCCAGGAATGTGCGCGAGTCGCCGAAACGGCTCGATGCCGCCAAGAAGCAGCTGGCCGACATGGGCGGATCGTTCAAGGCGTTTTATCTCACCATGGGCGAATGCGACATGGTGGCCGTGGTCGAGGCGCCCGACGATGCGGTGCTGGCGCGTTTTGCACTGATGCTCGGGGCGGGTGGTAGCGTCAAGACGCGAACGCTCAAGGCTTTCCCCGAATTTGCCTATCGCGAGATCATCACCTCGCTTGGATAGGCGCGGCTGCTTGAGACAACGCGGCCGGATGCATTTCCTGGCGGTCGGTGCGGGTGCCGCTTGACGGCGCCCGAGCCGCCGATATTGAGGAGAAATGCTCCTCTCGCTCGAGAAGAACTTCATTTTCATCCATATCCCGAAGACGGCCGGGACCTCGATCACCCGTTCGCTGCGGCCATGGTGTTTGAAGCCGAAGCCGACGCGCTGGCAGCGTCTGTTGTCGAGGCTGCCGGTGCCAGAGGCGCCGGAGAAGGTCAATTTCAAGCGGCATGACAGAGCCGCCTGGCTGCGGCGCAAACTGCCGCCCCGGCTCTATGACGGCGCCTACAAATTCGCCGTGGTGCGCAACCCTTTCGCGCTGGTCGTTTCCAATTACCAGCATTTGCGCCGGAAAACCTCGCGGCGCCGGCATCGCCAGGCGCAGCGCTGGGACTTCAAGGCGTTCCTGCGCTACCTCGAACGCAAGAACCGGCTGGCGCGGGTGGATCAGACGAGCTGGATTTCGGACAGGGATGGAAAGCTGATTATCGACGAGGTGCTGCGCTTCGAAACGCTGGCCGAGCAGTTCAATGTCCTGGCCGAGCGGCTCGGCCTTCCCGGCGAGCTTCCGCGATCGAATGTCGGGGCGCCGGTCGACTATCGCGCCCTCTACGATGAGGAGGCGAAAGCGATCGTGCGGCGGCTCTATGTCAGAGACTTCGAGCGCTTCGGCTACGAGTTCTGATCAAGCGCGGCGCTTCGCCATGTTGCAGGCCGATAGCATTGCAGGGATAGTCGGTTCCGTCCCTCAGGTCGCGGTCTGAAAGCCATGCCCAAGCCTGCGCTTACCGTCTGGTACAACACACGCTGCCCCGTCTGCGATGGCGGCATCACCAGGCAGAAACGGCGGCTGATCGAAGCGATCAAGGCTGGCCGGATCGCGTTTCGGGACATCAATCTCGAACCGGCGGCGCTCGCCGGCCACGGCGCCTCGCTAGAGGACATCCGCCGCCGGCTGCATGCCA
This sequence comes from Mesorhizobium caraganae, assembly GCF_016836705.1. Lineage (GTDB taxonomy): Bacteria > Pseudomonadota > Alphaproteobacteria > Rhizobiales > Rhizobiaceae > Mesorhizobium > Mesorhizobium caraganae. The sequence goes on from NZ_JAFCGY010000001.1 coordinate 268,010, forward strand.
CGGATGATCAGGGCAAGCTGCTGGTCGGCGCCGATGTCGCTGTCGCAGTCTGGAGGGCGACGCCTGGCGAGGGGTGGCTGGCGACGCTCTTCGGCAATCCGGTCGCGCTGCCGCTGACCCGGTTCGCCTATGATCGCTTTGCTGACCTTCTCTATGCCTGGAATCGACGCAACGGACGTTGGTAAGGGGGCAAGCCCGAAAGTGTCTTCGGGCCTGCCGTCGTGAGCCTTATCGGGCCGGCAGCTCGCATAGCCAGCCGACGATGCGTCGCACGGCCGGCAACACAAGCAGCAGCGTCGGAAACGCCACCAGCCGGGACAAGCCCCAGGCGGTGAGCCAGACAGAGGGCAGGTTGGGCTGAGGCCCAAGGCTTTTCAGCGTCGAGATGAACGAGACGATGAAGGTCATCAGCAGCGACAGCACCAGCGGGCTGACGATGGCAGCATAGCGCGCCGGCAGCTTGCCGCGCTTACGGGTCGTGGTCATTGGGATTTTCCCTGAAGTATCCGGTCCGTCGCATGGCATCCACTCCTGCCGGGATTCCGGCGGAATTGCCCGGAAGGACCGGGGTTGGATGCGTTGCTTGACGTCAGACGCTACGGAGAGGCGCAAAGCCCTCACGCGCCTTCTAGCTGTCAGCGTCGGCGAAATCAACCGCTCTGGCGTCGCTCTTAGATACATCGTAAGATATATCTTGACTCGTCGAGTGTGTGCGCCTAGTTAAGATATATCGTAAGATAGAACTCAAGGAGCAATCAATGCACAGACATCATCCCTTTGGCGAGCGCGCCGAGCGCGCCTTCCTGCATATGGCCGGCAAGTTCGGCGGGCGCGGCGGCGGCTTCGGCCCATTCGGTCACGGCGGACGTGGCGGCGGACGCGGCGGCCCGGGCGACATGTTTCGCGCCGGACGCATGCTGGCCGACGGCGATCTCAAGCTGATCACGCTGTCGCTGCTGGCCGAGGCGCCGCGCCACGGCTACGACATCATCAAGGCGCTGGAGGAGCGCACCAGCGGCATCTACAGCCCAAGCCCGGGCGTCGTTTATCCGACGCTGACCTTCCTCGAAGAGGCAGGCTATGCCGCCTCTGCGGCCGACGGCAACAAGAAGGTGTTTTCGATCACCGAGGCCGGCCAGGCGCACCTCAACGAAAACCGCGAAATGATCGACGGCGTGCTCGAGCATCTCGAGCGCTTCGGCCGCAAGATGGCCAAGGCGCGCGAGTGGTTCGGCTGGAACGACGAGAGCGAGGATGGCGGACGACGCGGCCGCGGCGGCCGTTCGGAAGCCCGCGACGAGTTCCGCGCCGTGCGCCACCGGCTGCGTGCTGCCCTTGGCGAGATCGTCGACGCACCGGCCGAAAAGCAGGCCGAAGCGATCGCCATACTGGAAGGGGCCGCCGAAGCTCTTGAGGCGCTATCGCGCGGCTGATCTGGTTTTCTGTGCATGTCGTCATCCCAAAACCGCTGGGCACTTTTGGGCGACATGCATTAGCGGCAGGGCCGCGGCCCTTGCCCACCGAGCCAAGGACCGCTAGTGAAAATCATCTCGCATCACACCATGTGATGCGGGATGATTGCCGTTGGAGGGTCCCCCATGTCTTTTCTGAAACGTCTTTTCGGCGGCGGAGGCGGCGGTGAGGCAGGCGAGCCAAAGAGCGCCGCTCCGGCAAAACAGATCGAGCACAAGGGATTCCTGATCAGCGCCACGCCTTATAAGGCTGATGGCCAGTACCAGACCTGCGGCGTGGTTTCGAAGGAAGTCGGCGGCGTCATGAAGGAACACCGCTTCATCCGCGCCGACCGTTTCGCCGGTCTCGACGACGCTGTCGACATCTCGATCAAGAAGGGCATCCAGCTCGTCGACGAGCAGGGCGAGAAGATTTTCGGCTAGGTATGTCGATATTCAGGTGATGCCGGCCTGCGAATGCCGGCTTCCTGCGCTTCCGATGCACACGTACGAAAAGTACGCTCCACTCCGGTTCTCGGTACAGCCACTCTCAGCTCGGCCTGACCTGAATCTCAACACACCCTTGTTAGCGCCTGGTGCGTTGACAACAGAAAAGGCAGGCGATGGGCGCCTGCCTTTTCAATTCGAGTGAGTGACGGGCTTGCGTTTTACGCCGCCGCCACAACACGCTCGGCAGCACCCGCGGCCACCACGGCGTCGACCTTGGCTGTCGCCTTGGCGAGCGCTGCGGTAACGGCATCGGCGCCCATGCCGACGCCTTCGATACGGATGACTTCGACATCGGTCATGCCGAGGAAGCCGAGCACCGAGCGCAGATAGGGGACAGCGTGGTCCATCTGGACGGCCGCGCCTTCGGAATAGATACCGCCGGAAGCGAGCACGATGTAGACCTCCTTGCCGGTGACGAGGCCCTTGGGGCCGCCCTCGCCGTAAGAGAAGCTCCTGCCGGAACGGGTGATGTGGTCCACCCACGACTTCAGCGTCGAGGAGATGTTGAAGTTGATGAAGCCGGTAGCAAGAATCACGGTGTCGGCGGCGAATAGCTCGTCGAGGACGACATCGGAAACGCCCACGACTTCGGCCTGGTGCGCAGTGCGGGCTTCAGCCGGGGTGTAGATGCCGGTCGCATAATCGGGGTCGATGTGCGGCAGCGGGTTGGCGACGAGGTCGCGCACGACAAGCGTGTTCGACGGATCGGCGGCGAGGAGCTTTTCAGCGAATTCGGTGGCGATGCGGGTCGAGTGCGAGGCCGAGCCACGCGGGCTCGAAGTGACAAGAAGGATGGACATGGCGGTTCTCTCCAGTGGGAATTGAATTGTCCCGCTTGATATGGGCCTATCGATCCATTCAAAAAACTGGTATATTTTCTATATGATCCATCCATAAAGTAGATATGCCATCCAACCCAATCCGACGCTCGACCAATTGCAAATCCTGGTGGCGGTGGCCGACACCGGCAGTTTCTCCGCCGCCGGGCGCAAGCTGAACCGGGCGCAGTCTGTCATCAGCTATGGTATCGCCAATCTCGAGGCGCAGCTTGGGCTGAAACTGTTCGAGCGCGAGGGCACGCGCGAGCCGCAACTGACCGAGATCGGCCGGGCAATGCTGGAGGATGCGCGGCGCATGGTCGGCGTGCTGCAGAGCATCCGCTCGCGCGTCGACGGCCACCATCAGGGATTGGAGGCGGAAGTCGCCCTGTCGGTCGACGCGACGCTGCCTTCGCCGGTGCTGGTGCGGGTGCTGAAGGCATTCGAGGCGCAGTTTCCAACCGTGATGCTGCGCCTGCATATCGGTTCGCTCGGCCTGATCCCCGATCATGTCGTCAGCGGACAGTCCGATCTTGGCATTGGTGGCCTGCTGGGCGAGGTCGACGTGCATCTCGTGCGCATCGGCTTCATGTCGATCGTGCTGGCTGCCGCGCCCAGCCATCCGCTGGCCCGGCTGCCGAAGCCGGTGGCGCTCGAAGATGCGCGCGAACACACCCAACTCGTTGTCACCGACCAGTCCGAACGCACCAAGGGACGCGACTTCGGTGTCTTCGCCTACCGAACCTGGCGGCTGACGGACGTGCGTACGAAACACACGTTGATGCGCGAGGGGCTGGGCTGGGGCGGGTTGCCGCGCTGGCTGATCGCCGACGATTTGGCCAGCGGCAGGCTGGTGGAACTCGACCTCGAACCCTACAGCGAGGTGCGCTCATCGCTCTATGCCATGCATCGCGTCGACCGCAGCCCGAAGCCGGCGGCGGCCTGGTTGATCGACCAGTTCAAACGCCAGCTCGGCTGTTTCAACGAGTTCGAGCCGGACCACCTGCCTGAGGAAGAGCCGGGGACAGCCCATCGATCAGCGCCATGAGCACGGCACGATAGTCTTCGGCTGAGGCGCCGGCCTCGACGGCAAGTGCCGCGCGATCGAAAGCGGCGGCGAGCAAAGCGGTCAGCGCGTCGACCGGCAGCCTGATCAACGACTGCTCGCGCATCGCTGCAACCAGGCCTTCGCGCAGCGAACGGTTGCCGTGGCGGTTGTCGATCGCGTCCATGGCGGCGCGGCCGAGCACGGCAGGTCCGTCGAGCAACAGCAGTCGGGTGCGGCCGGGCGCGCGCATGGCGGCGAGATAGGCGTCCGATCCGGCGATCAGCGCGTCGCGGGCAAACAGCGATGGCGGCGAGGCGCGATCGATCTCAGCGGCGACAGCTTCTGCCTCCTGCTCGACCACGGCGGCAAACAGCGCCTGCTTGTCGGCGAAATGGTGGTAGAGCGCGCCGCGGGTGACGCCGGCGGCCGCTACGATCTCCGGCGTGCCGGTCTCGGCATAGGATTTTTCAATGAACAGTTTGCGCGCGGCGGCGATCAGGTCGGCACGCGTTGCCTCGGTGCGATCGCGATTGGAGCGGCGCGCGGTTTCTCGTTGCATACATGCAGCCTGTATGTTATTTCAACTTACATGCAGACTGTATGTTAGCTGAAGGGAGAAAGAAAGATGAAGACGACGAGCTATTATCCGGTGTTGATGACGGGCGACGTAGCCGGCACGAAAGCCTTCTATATCAACCACTTCCGCTTCAAACCGCTGTTTGCGAGCGACTGGTATGTACATCTGCAGTCGGCCGAGGATCGCCGGGTCAATCTCGGCATCGTCCACGGCGACCACGAAACGATCCCGGAAGAGGGGCGCGGCCGCACGTCGGGGCTGCTGATCAATTTCGAGGTCAGGGATCCGGACGCGGTTTATGAGCGGATCGTTGCGGCCGGCCTGCCGATCCTGCGCTCGCTGCGCGACGAACCCTTCGGCCAGCGCCATTTCATCACCCGAGACCCCAATGGCGTGCTGATCGACGTCATCAAGCCGATTCCACCCAGCGAGGAGTTTCTGGCGCAGTTCGCGGAGGGCGCGGCGGGCACCTAAGCGATGGCAGCAAGTGTCGGCAGCGGCTCCGGCCTCTGTGGCCGGGGTCACGCGATGCAGTCTATGCTGGATGATGCTGAAGCTGGTCCTGTTGCATGCGTGACATCTGCCTTGTTCGTGCGCCATCCAATCTCGGCCTTCGGCCGCTGCACGCCGGCCATGTGCCCGGCACCTGGCGCGCGCCGCAGGCGCTGAGCGAGGCCGGTCTGATCGAGGTGCTGGTCCCGGCGCGGGTGGTCGATCTCGAAAGGCCCGCTTACAGCACCGAGCCGCAACCGGGCACCCGCCTACGCAATGGTCCGGCGATCCGCCGCTTCAATCTCGACCTTGCCGAGATCGTCGTAAGTGCGCTCGGGAAAAGCGAATTCCCGCTGGTCATCGGCGGCGATTGTTCGATCCTGCTTGGCGCGCTGGCGGCCGCGCGACGGTCCGGCGCGGTCGCGCTGGTCCATATCGATGGCCACAGCGATTTCCGCCATCCCGGCAATTACGACGTCGATGCCGCGCTCGGCTCGGCCGCCGGCATGGACCTGGCGCTTGCCACCGGACGTGGCGAGCCTTTGTTGACGGAGTGGCCCGGCATTGCCGGTCCGCTTGTTGCCGACGAGACGGTGGTGCAGATCGGTGAACGCGAGGGCCGCGATGCCGATTTCGCCTGGCCCGACATCAATGCGACCGCCATCACGCGTATCGATGTCTTTGCCGCGCAGGAACTCGGCGCGGCTGGAGTGTTGGAAAAGACCCGAGCCACGCTGACGCGCGCCGATTGTCCCTACTGGTTGCATCTCGATGTCGACGTGCTCGACCAGACAATCATGGCGGCGGTGGATTCGCCAGGCAGTCCCGGCATCGATCCCAACGATCTGGTTGCGATCCTGTCGGCGCTGGCAGGGGACCAGCGCTGCATCGGCATGGACATGACCATCTACGATCCCGACCTCGACCCGGACGGCGACCTCGCAGCGTTGCTGGTGTCGCTGCTCGGGCGTGTGCTCAAGCAGCGATAGGGTTCAACTCGCCCTTGCCACCGGCGTCACCGTGACCTGGCTGACGCCGGTGCGGCGCACCACAGTGCACAGCGTCTCGCGGCCGATGCGCTCGGCATCGAGCATGCGCACGAGGTCGTCGACGCCGGTGACGGGGCGGCCGTCTATTGCGGCGATGATGTCGCCCTCCTTCAGGCCGGCCTTTGCCGCCGGGCCGTTCTTCTCGACGCTGCGCAGCCGTACCGCGGTGTTGGTCGACACCTGTGACAGAAGCGCTGCGCGGCGCGGCAAATTGGTGGTGTCGGCGGAGATGCCGATGAAGGCGCGCCGCACCCGGCCGAAGCGGATGATCTCCGAAATGACGAAGTTCGCGGTGTTGGAGGCAACCGCGAAGGCGATGCCTTGCGCGCCATGGATCATGGCGGTGTTGACGCCGATGACCTCGCCGGCCGACGAGACCAGCGGCCCGCCGGAATTGCCAGGATTGAGCGCCGCATCGGTCTGGATGACATCATCGATCAGCCGCCCGGTCGAGGCGCGCATCGACCGGCCAAGCGCGGAGACGACGCCGGAGGTGACGGTCCATTCGAAGCCGAGCGGATTGCCGATGGCGATAGCGATCTGGCCGCGCCGCAGCCGCTTGGAATCGCCCAGCGGCACGACATCGGCAAAGCTGCCGTCAGCGCGCACCAGCGCGATGTCGGTGTCGGGGTCGCGGCCAAGCACGCGGCCTTCGCTGGAGGCGCCGTCGGGCATGGAGACGCGCACCGTCCTGGCGTCGCCGACGACATGGAAGTTGGTGACGACCAAGCCGTCCTGCGCGATGACGAAGCCGGAGCCGTGGCCGCCTTGGCCGCCGATGCGCTCGATGCGGCAGACGGCGGGGCCGATGCGATCGACCGCGTCTGCCACCGTCGTCGAATAGGCGTCGAGCATTGTGTCGTCCGGTTGGAATTTGGCGGCGGCGACGGCCATTGGCGGGCTCCGTGTTTTCAGGCTTGTTCGTGATTTTTTCCTGTGCGCGTCGTTATCCCAAAACCGCTGAGCACTTTTGGGCGACACGCACTATATGTGCGAAGCGGCGGGAAGCGCCGCGACCTGACCAGATGGCCAGTGAAACCATGAACTAGCCGTCAGGCGAGTATCTGCGAGCCGGCTGCCGAGCGATATCTGGGGCATGCAAGAAACCCAGGAGACCAAAATGAGCGCTTTCAATCTCAGCGCCTTTTCCGCGGCCATCGCCGACGTCGCGGCTGCGGCGGCACCCGTGACGGCAAGTTTCACCACCCATCACCATCGCACCGCCAGCGCCTTCCATTGGCGTGACGGCTATTTCGTCACCGCCGAGGAAGCCGTCGAGGCCGGCGAAGAGATCGAACTGACATTGGCTTCGGGCGAGACGGTCAAGGCCGAACTGGTCGGCCGCGATCCCTCGACCGGCGTTGCACTTTTGAAACCGGCAGGTGCTGTTAGCGCCGCGCCGCTTGCCAAAGCGGATGCGGTGCGGCCCGGCAATCTGGCGATTGCCATTGGCAGCAGCCAGGGCTCGGCTCTGGCCGTGTCGGGCTCGGTCGGTGAGGTCGGTCCGGCCTGGCGCTCGATGCGCGGCGGCACCATCGACCGGCGCATCAATCTTGCCGTCAATGCCGGCAGCCGTTTCGAGGGCGGGCCGGTGCTCGACGCCAAGGGCGCGCTGATTGGCATGCTGCTGTTCGGCCCGCGCGGCCGGGCCCTGGTCATACCCTATGAGACGATCGAGCGGGCGGTGGAGACGCTGCGTGAAAAGGGCCATGTCGCGCGCGGCTATCTCGGCGCCGGCCTTCACCCGATCCGTGACGGCGCGGCGCGCGGTGCCATGGTGATGAGCCTCGACGACAATGGCCCGGCCAAGGCCGCCGGTCTTGCTCTCGGTGACATCATCGTGGCGTGGAACGGCGAGGCCGTACATGGGCCGCGCGAGCTGATCCGCAAGCTTGGGCCCGATAGCGCAGGTGCCGCAGTGAGGCTTGGCGTGGTGCGCGGCGGCGAACAGCGCGATGTGGCTGTAACCATCGGCGAGAAGCCGCTGAGCTGAGAGGGGTGATGGACACGCTCGCCAACGATCGGATCATGTCCGACGGCCCCGCCTCGCGGCGGCTGGTGGTGCTGATCGCGCTTGGCGACGTTGTTCGCGCTGAGCGCTTGGCTGCTGCGCTTGCCGCGAGCGACGATCTGTTGCCGGTCGCGGCCGGCAGCGGTGCGGCCGACGTCGCCATCGTCGACGGCAGCGGCGCTGATGCCGTTCCGGCCGCCACGCTGCGGGTGCTGCTGTCGGGGCGTGCCGGCGGCGAACGGCCTGCCGGCGAGGTGATGGCGGTCATGCCTGCCGGCGCGGACGATCTGCTGATCGCCGCGGCGGTGCGGCTGGCGGCGGCTGGCTATCGCGTCTCGGGCGACGGCGGTGGCGGGCGCCATGGGGATTTTCATGCTGGCGATGGCGAGCCTTTCGAGGAAGACCTCTCCGATGAACATGCCCCCCGACCGGCACTGTCACCGCGCGAGGCCGAAGTGCTGGCGCTGCTTGCCGAGGGCGCGCCCAACAAAGTGATCGCGCGACGGCTGAACATCTCCGTGCACACGGCAAAGTTCCACGTCGCCGCGATCCTGATCAAGCTCGGCGCGGCGAACCGCACCGATGCGATCGCGATTGCCATGCGGCAGGGCCTGGTGCTGGTCTGATGTTGCTCAAACCGCCGCTTCGATATCGGTCAGCCGGAAATCATCGCCCTTGAACAACAACGGCATGGCTTCGAGCCGTGCCGTGGCGTAGGCGATGCAGTCGCCGAAATTCAGCGCCGCCGGATGCCGGCCCTTGCCATAGCGCAGGAAGGTCTGGCGGGCGACGGCAGCGTGGTCGGCGGTGAATGGGACGGTTTCGATCGAGGCGGTACGCAGGAACTGGTCGAGGCGATCCAAGATTTCATCTTCCCGGCGGCCAGCGAGCACCATCGTCGTTTCAAGCAAAGTTGGCGCTGCCAGCAGCCGTCTCTTGGCCTGAGTGATCGCCAGCACGAAACGGTCGTAGCCCGGCTCAAGGCGCAGAATGGCGACCAGAACCGAGGAATCGATGATCATTTTGTCGGGATTCCGAGCTCATCGTAACCAAGGATTTCGTCGTCGGTCAGTGCGTTTTCACGTTCCGGGACGTTTCCACCACTGTCCGCAATCGCCATCAACCGCTGAAACAGGTCGCTGGCTTCGTCGCGTGGCACCAGCCGCTCGCGCGCGACCTCGCGCTCGAGGCTCTGACGGATAGCCTCTGTCACGGTCACGCGCCGGCGGCGGGCGAGTTCGCGCGCCAGTTGCTCGACTTCCATGTTCTTGATGGACAGCGCCATCTATATTCCACCTTTTTGCATAGAATATATACCAAGCGCCTGACAAATCCTACAGGTTTCGGGCGCAGATCGATGTCAGCCTCCGCAGCGTCACCCATCGCTTCCCGCCGCAGGCCTTGTATCCCGCACCTGCGCGGGCAAGGATCGCGTAAAGAACCAAAGCCACTGGAGGAAAAATGTCGCTGAACGGAAAGACGCTGTTCATCTCCGGCGGGTCGCGCGGCATTGGGCTGGCGATTGCGCTCAGGGCGGCGCGCGATGGCGCCAATGTGACGATCGCGGCCAAGACCGCCGAGCCGCATCCGAAGCTGCCAGGCACGATCTACACGGCTGCCGAAGAAATCGAGCAGGCCGGCGGCAAGGCGCTACCGGTTTTGTGCGACATCCGCGAGGAGGCGCAGGTTGCCGAGGCAGTCGCTAGAACCGTGGAAAAATTCGGCGGCATCGACATCTGCGTCAACAATGCCAGCGCCATCCAGCTCACCGGGACGCTGGAAACCGACATGAAGCGTTACGATCTGATGCACCAGATCAACACGCGCGGCACTTTCCTGGTCTCGAAAATGTGCATTCCTCACCTGAAGTTGGCAACCAATCCTCACATTCTGAATCTGGCGCCGCCGCTCGACATGAATGCCAAGTGGTTCAAGAACCACGTCGCCTACACGATGGCCAAGTTCGGCATGTCGATGTGCACGCTGGGCATGAGCGCCGAGTTTGCCAAGAACGGCATCGCGGTCAATTCGCTGTGGCCGATCTCGACCATCGACACGGCGGCGGTGCGCAATCTGCTCGGCGGCGCGACGGTGGCGGCGATGAGCCGTTTGCCCGATATCATGGCCGATGCCGCACATGCCATCTTCCTGCGGCCATCGCGCGAGACGACTGGCAATTTCTACATCGACGAAGAGGTGCTGCGCGCCGAGGGCGTGACGGACTTTTCGATCTATTCGCCCAGTGCGACAGGATCGCTGGCCGGCGACTTTTTCGTGCCCGACGAGGTGTTTGCGAACGCGCTAACGAACGTCAAAAGCATTTACTAGCCGGTTTCACGCGCGTCTGCGCTGGCTCCCGTCTGTCTGCCGCACCTTCTCCGTTCACGGGGAAACGGCCTCAGTCTTCTTGCCTTTGGCCAGGCCCATCAGCCGGTCGATATAGGCGAGCATGAACGCCGAAACGACGAAGGCGAGGTGGATGATGGTCAGCCACATCAGCTGGTCGGTCGTGTACGAGGCAGAGTTGAGGAACACCTGCAACAGGTGGATCGAGGAAATGGCGACGATGGTCGAGGCAACCTTGACCTTGAGCGAGCCGACATCGATCGTGCCGAGCCAATGGACCTCGCCGTCATTCTCGTCGAAGCGGCTGACGAAGTTCTCGTAGCCGGAGATAATGACCATGACCACCAGCGAGGCGACAAGTGCCGCATCGATGAGGCCGAGCATTTTCAGGATGGTGTCGGTGTCGCCGAGCGTAAAGGCGAGGGTGATAAACTCATAGAGCTTCTTGCCGAAGGATAGTGCGTAGACGGCCAATGCCAGGGCCAGCCCGATGTAGAAAACGACCAGCAGCCAGCGCGAGGCGAGAATGATCGATTCGATGGCAAGTTCGAGACGTTTCATGCAGCGGTTCCGGTCAGCTTTCTGCGGTCGAATGGGTATTTCGGCCAGCCCGCCCCGGTTTGCAAGGCTAATTGTAGTGCAAAAAACCCCGCCGGGAGGGCCGGCGGGGCTCAGTGCATCCCGCTGGAGTCGGGACGGGGCAGGGAACGCCCAGTCGTGAATCTGGGGTGAGCGGCCTTGCGATTCAATGAGCCGGCTCTAATGCTTGCACAATTCTTGTTGACTGGCTGGCGGTTCGTACATCCACCCCCATCCCGGTCTACCGGGATGGGTCCTTTTTGTTGATCTATTCCAGAAAGCCACTCAAGCTATTGGAAAAGCAGATCAATTGTTGCTCGCCACGGGCGCCACCAACGAGGTGATGCGGCGGATGGCGACGCGGCGGTTCTCGCGGTTGGGCGCCGTCGTGTTCACCTTCAAATACTCCTCGCCATAACCCTGCGTGGTCAGGTTCTCCGGCGGGATGCCGAAGGCATTGGTCAACGCTTCGGCGACCGACTCGGCGCGGCGGTCGGACAGAGCAAGGTTCGCCTCCGGCGTTCCGACCGCGTCGGTGTGGCCTTCGATGAGGAAGGTTTCGGCCGGGTTCTTCTTCAACAGCTTCTCCATGGCGCTGGCGACGCCTTCCAGTTTCTGCACTTCGGTGTCGGAGATCGAGGCCGAGCCAAATTCGAAGTTCAGCGTGTCGAGGTCGACGCGCCGCGCGATGTCACGCACACGCGCCGAGCGCTTCACCTCGTCGATCGAATAGAGGCGCTGGACCCTCTCCACCGGCGGCTGTTCGAGGAAGGTGTAGTAGTCGTCCGGATCCTCCACATCCTCCGAATCCAGAATGTAGTCCCGACGCGAGATGTCGAGCCGCATCGGCGGCAGGTCGTCGCCGGGATCGCGCCAGTCGCTGTCATCCTCATAGTGCCGCTCGTCGACATAGCTCAGCACATATTCGCGTCCATCCGGCGCAATGCGCGAACGCTGGATGACGTCGCCATAGCGGTTGCGGATGGTGACGATCCGGACACCGTTGTCACGCTCGACGATTTCCCGGGTGCGATCGCCCGACAGATCCTCATAGTAGACGTTCCTGGCGCCGCGGGTCATGCGCGGGGCGTCATTGCTCTGGACGAATGTCTGGTTGTTGAACTGCAGGATGACGCGGTCGCCGAGTTCCCTGACGACGTCGACGCCTTTCGGACGCCGGCGGTCGCGAACGTTCTCATCGGGTGCACGCTCTACGCGCTTGCCCTTTTCCTCCGTCACCGGCGCGATCTTTTCAAGCTGGATTGCCTGTTGGGCCGACTTGTCGTCGGTGGGCGGCGGTCCCTGGTCGACCGGGGCAGGCTTAGGAGCCTGCGCCTGCTCGCCATTCTGCTGGGCGGGCTGGTTGGCCAACTCGCCATTGGCATTCTCGCCTCCCTGCTGGCCGTTCTTGCCCTTGCGCTTGCGCAGGACGTCCTTCTGGCTGTCGAGGATGGGGGCTGCGTTCTTGTCGGCCGGGGCTTCACCTTGGGCCGCATTTTCGCCCTGAGCTGGCTGTTCGCCCTGGGCTGGCTGTTCGCCGGTCACCGGCTGCTGGCCATTGGAGGGTTGTTCGGCCTTCGACGGTTGTTCTTCGGTGGCCGGCTGCTCTCCCGTCACCGGCTGTTCGCCGACAGGCTTGTTGCCGCGCTTCTTCTTGCCCTGAGGCTGTTCGCCCTGGGCGGGTGCTGCCTGCTGCTCAGGCTGAAGCGGTTCCGCCTGCGGAACCGGCTCGCCGGCGGGCGCTTGCTTCTTGGCTGGCGCCTGTTCGGCGGGTGCGGCTTCGATCTGCTGATCCTGCTTACGCTTCTTGCGCAGGGACTGCGAGTTGTTGTCGTTTGCCGGAGCCGCCTGCTCGGCGGGCTGTTCGGCAGGTGCGGCCTCGATCTGCTGCTGCTGATCGCGCTTCTTCCTGCGCGGCTTGATCGGCTGCTCTTCGTTTGCTGGCGCTGCCTGTTCGGCGGGCTGTTCGGCAGGTGCGGCCTCGATCTGCTGCTGCTGGTCGCGCTTCTTCCTGCGCGGCTTGATCGGCTGCTCTTCGTTTGCCGGAGCCGCCTGCTCGGCAGGCTGTTCGGCAGGTGCGGCCTCGATCTGCTGCTGCTGATCGCGTTTCTTCCTGCGCGGTAGCTGCTCTTCGATGGCAGGCGCGGCCTTTTCGGCCGGAGCCTGTTCGGTCTGCTGTTGCTGGTCGCGCTTCTTCCTGCGCGGCTGCTGTTGCTGCTCGCCCTGCGCTGGCGCGGCCTGCTCCGCCGGCGCGGATTCTGTTTGCTGCTGCTGGTCGCGCTTCTTTCTCTTGGGCTGTTCCGGCTCCCCCTGCTGTTTCTGTGCACAAGCCTCGGCCGATTCACCCTCGGCGCAAGGGGCCTGAGCCAATATCAGCGGCGCGGCCGTGTGCTGCAAGGGGCCGAAAACGGCGTTGCCCTGCAGCGGGGAGGCGCCCAACGGCGCGGATGCCATCAGCAGGCCAAGTGCCGTACCTGCCAGTACCCGTGGTTGGCGTTTCATCACGAATTCTCCTTGTGGGGTCCCATCCCTGCCCAAACTTTCATCAGCCGGATTGGTTCCGGTTCGTGGACATTACCGACAACGAAGGACGATTGACCGGCCTTTTGAAGGCAACTTCATGTTCTTCGTATGGTGCGGGCGGCATTTGCGGCGGCGGTACAGCTTGACCTCACCGCCAGCGAGGGCCACATCTCAGCCCATGGTGGAAACCCCGTTCTGGAAAACCAAGACGCTGGAAGCAATGACGCCGGCCGAGTGGGAATCGCTCTGCGACGGCTGCGGCAAATGCTGCCTGTCGAAACTCGAGGACGAAGATACCGGCGAGATCTACTGGACATCAGTCGGCTGCCGTCTGTTCGACGGGCAAACCTGCCGCTGTTCGGACTATGCCAACCGGCTGGCGCGCGTGCCGGACTGCGTCGGGCTGACGCCGCAGAATGTGCGCACCATCAGCTGGCTGCCAAAAACCTGCGCCTACCGGCTGGTTGCCGAGGGGCACGATCTCTACTGGTGGCACAGGCTGGTGTCGGGAAGTGCCGAGACCGTGCATGAAGCCGGCATTTCCATGCGCGGCCGCGTCCGCGCCAGCGAGACCGATCTTGCCGAGCCGGACGACTATTTCGACTATATGCTCGACGACGAGCCCTAGTTGAAAGTGATAGAGCATGATGTCTGGACAAACACTGTTTGTCCCAGAAAACCGCTTCACACTTTTCGGCATCATGCTCAAGCGTCTGGAACGGATGCAGCCGCCGCCCGTTCTGGGATGACCGGACTTTTTTGAGACTCCAAGTCGTTTGCAGCGGTGGAAGGGGCGGTTGCTTTCGACCTGTCCGGCAGATTAACCGAAAATGAACGGCCGGTTCGCAAAGAGTTCAGACTGCAAGGAGCATTCTCCCCCCATCGGTTCGACGAAGACGGGCGCCAGCCCTCAACAAGGAGAGAAGACAATGTTCAACACGATCAAAACGGCAGCCCTTTCGGGTCTCGTAGCCCTCGGCACGCTTGCCGCCGTGCCCGCCCATGCGGACTCGATCTATCTCGGCTTCGGCAACAATCATGACCGCCGCACCGGCGTCTATATCGGCGACGACGATGACGGCTACCGCCGCGAGCGCAGCTGGCGTCGTTGCTCGCCGGAGCGCGCCCTCGACAAGGCCGAGCGCATGGGCCTGCACCGCGTCCGCCTCGTCGACGTCAATCGCCGCGTCGTGAAGGTCGCCGGCCGCCAGTATGGTGATCGCGTGGTGGTCGTGTTCGCCAATGAGCGCGGTTGCCCGGTAATCTATCGCTAAGGCAGGAGACTGATCTGCTGATGAAGATCAGTCTGGAGGCATGATCCTCTGCGAGGGTCGGCCAGCAGCCCCTTTCCCATAGCGCGGAAGGGTGCGGCTCGAAGAAAACCCCGAAGGACCATGTCCTCCGGGGTTTTCATATTTGATGCTAAGACACCGGCCAGTTCGGCCCGCAGCATGCTGCGGGCCTTGCAGGTTTGGATAAGCCTATTTGAGCTCGAAGGTCACTGTGACCTGCACCGCGTAGGCATTTTCGCCGGCTTGTACCGGAACCGCCGCGCCCGCCGCATCGAAGGCCTTAGCGTTGATCGGCATCGGCGCCGGGGCGATGTTCTGCTCGGTGATTTCCAGCACCTGGCCGATGCTGACGCCGGCAGCCCCGGCCAGCGTCTTGGCCTTGGCCATGGCGTCGGCGACCGCTTTCTTGCGGGCCTCGGTGACGGCGGCCTTCGGATCCTCGTTGGAGAACGAGATGCCGCCGCCCTGGTTGACGCCGAGCGACACCGCCTTGTCGAGAATCTCGCCGGTCTTGTCGATGTCGCGGATGCGCACGGAGAGCGTGTTGGTCACTTGGTAGGCGACAAGCTCGGCTTCCTGGCTGCCGTCGGGCTTGTTGGTGTAGTTGTAACGCGGGTTGATCTGGATGCCGGCGGTCTGCAGGTCGCGGTCCTTGATCCCTGCCGATTTCATTGCCGCGATCACGGCGGCCATCGCGTCATTGTTGGCGTCGAGTGCCGCGCGTGCCGTCTTGGCCTCGCGCATGACGCTGAGCGTCAGCAGTGCCAGGTCGGGCGCTACAGTCGACTGGCCTTCACCCGACACGATGATGCGGGGCGGGGGCAGCGAATCGGCAGCGGCGGCAATAGCCGGAAAAGCGATCGCCGCGGCAAGTGCGAGCGGCAAAAGATGTCTGGTCATTAAAATCTCCTCGGTCTGCGATCCAGTCGCGCCTGTCGACTAGAGCATGATGCCGAAAAGTGTGAAGCGGTTTTCGGACGACATCATGCTCTACTTCTTTGATTTAGAGACGGATTCAGATTTCAGGTCGAACAGACCTGAAATCATCCGGCTCTAGGATGCGAATATGGGCTGATTTGGGCGATCTCGGCCAGCCTGTCCGGAAAGCCTTGTGCCGCGTAAGGAAAAACACTAATCCAGCGCGCGTGGGGCCTGTAGCTCAATGGTTAGAGCCGGCGGCTCATAACCGCTTGGTTGGGGGTTCGAGTCCCTCCGGGCCCACCATAACCATTGATTTTATTATTGAAATTTGGGCTTTGCCCACGGCTTGCCCACGCTTTGCCCACGGTTGATGCCAACCGCAAAAAAGCGACCAAAGCCGGATGCTTCGCAATTCCTTCTCACCGAACGATCCGCAAGGCTGCCCGCCGCCTCATCAGATCGCGTTTTTCCTCACGCTGATTGATCGCTCTTGCGATGTCGACCGCTATTCGCTTCTTGTTCGCGTCACGCACGTACTCGTCGGTGACCGTCATTGAGGAATGGCCCATAGCGTCCATAATGGCGCGCGCTTGGATATTGCATTCTGCCAGATAGGTCCCGAAGGTGCGGCGTAGTCCATGAAGCGTATAGCCATCAGGGATGCCCGCTTGCCGCGTCCAGTGCTGCATCATACCTGTCAGGCTCTTTTCCGAGAATGACTTTCCATACGCGTTCTTCAAAACGGTGCCACCCTTCGAGCGATCGAGCGGTTCCAAGCTGATCGCCAGCTTGTCCACGACCGGAATAAACATCTCCCTCCCGCCGTGGCGGTTGCGATTTTTCTTTTGACGAAAATCGAAGGCTTCAATCAATTCGAGCGAACCGTCGAACAGTTCGATCTCCTCGGCCACTAGATCGTCCCATTCGAGGTCGGCGATGTCGCCGCGCCGGTTGCCAAGCCAGAAGCCGAGGGCAAAGCAGGTACGAGCGGGCGAACCAATCGGATGTCGCTCCTCGTACTTCTCTCGGATGGCAATGGGCCACGCTGGGTTCCTGGTCGATTTTGGCACGCGCACGCGGATAGAAAGTGACGGATCATCCTGCGGCTTGATCCACTTCTCGACTTCGGTTGCCACCCACAAAAGCTTCTTGACCGCGACCAATAGGTGTTTGGCAACGGTGCGGTTTGTTTTGAAGATGCCTTCAATGATAGCTCGAAGCTTGTCAGCATCCAGGTATTCGACCGGCACGTCGCGCCATCTCAGCGCATATTTAGGGTCGACGGGCATATTGAGGAACCGCTCGATCAAGCTGCGGTTCTTGGCTTGCGTGGCCGGATCGAACTCAGCCCATTCCATTGTGGTTTCGAGCCGCCGTGCTGCTTGTCCGAACGTGCGCGGCAGGGCGCGGCCCGGTAGGTCAACAATCACGGCTTTGCCTGCGCAACCTTCGACTGCCCGGTGGTACGCCGTCTCGAACATTTCGTCACCCGGCCGGCCGGGGAGGGTAATTTGTTGAGCATGGCGATTGGCTCGAAAGCGCCAGTACTCCTTGCCATTGACGACGCGCGACGAGGCTCCGGGGTAGTCAGGGTGTTTAGCCATCAAACTCTCCTTCGAGGCTTCTGCGAGACTTGCTCGGCACTCGGCCTCCCTCATGCTCCCGATCAGGTGACAGAGCCTTGCTGTCCATGGCGACGCGAAGTAGCAACGGGTAGGGAAAACCGCGACCTTGCTCTATGCCCTCGTATGTGCGCTTCGGGATCCCCAACAATTTCGCTGCGCCTTCTGCCGTGAATCCTTCTCTTGCTCGCCAAGCTTTCACATCTCGCGAGAGCTCGTCTTTATCGTTGACGTCAACCGGTTTGCTCAAATGGGCAACCATACTACGCCGACAGCGTATACGCAATTTGCGTAGTCATTTGCGCCAAGCACTTTTTTCGCTTCGTTCCAAAAGCGTCCGGAGACCGCTCTCCTTGTCAGGCAAAGACGAAAAGGAGATATCGAGGGTGATACGATCCCAGATCGTACGAGTGTTGACGAGCTTAGGCTTCGGCATGCGGCCGTCGCCGACCATCTCGTCAAATAGGGTCGGTCCAACACCGACGTAGCGCGCCGCTTCCTCGCGGGAGAGACCACGGGGAGGATAGGAAATCGCGTCAGCCTTCATAGCTATCGACCCGAAAAGGCGCTGTCGGCTACAGGATGAAGCTCTGGCGAGTCACTCACGTTGGGGCCCAAACACCGTTCGTTGTAGCCAGACATCCGCGCGGCGCCAAATTTGCCATGCGACTTTTCTAACCAACGCGTACCGGTGCGAGGAAGGGGGTCCCACAGACAGGTTCGGAAAACGGCGCCAGTGGCGTGCAAATCGGATCGGTTGACGTCAGAACGCATTGCCCACCGCTCGCGAATGAGGCTTCGCTCAGGCGGGCTGCCCCTGATCCTCGTTTTGGGATATAAATGCGCAATATCGCTGAGCGATAGTCGAGCAGTTGGCTATCTTGCATAGCATTCGGACCGCCGCGGACGGGGACAGTCGGTCCCCGTCCCGTCCTGCGGCCGGCGCTATGCTGACGCTCCTACGGCTGTCCTGTTCACCGCCCGCAACGGGGGCGAATTTCCTCCGTCCCACGCGCGACAATGTCCGCTGTTGCGGACGCGCGCAGGACTACGGCTCATACGCCGTTTGTCCGTGACCGCCGGCAGTCGCCGGCGCCGTCCTGAGCAACCGTCTCCGTCGGTGTCACCAGGTACCGAGCAATCGCTTCGGAGTTGACAGCCTACAGCGGCTTTCAGGCGCATACCACGGCACGCGCAATAGCGAGTTCGGCTTCAGTCTTTGCATTCTTGTCGGTCGCGATGAGTCGCTTCAGCGCCCGCAATGTCTCACCCCGGATCCAGCCTATCTCCGACATGCAATCGATGATTGCCTGAAAGCCGGGCTCCATGGCGCCGGAACGGGCCGTGGGGCTATACCCCTAACTAAAATCGCAATACGACGGAGGGACCACGTCTGCGGTAGCAACGGACGCGACGGCGACCATGTCGCCAATAACTACGGCAGACCCGTCTCCAGCCCCGCCGGCGGCGGTGGCGGCGGTGGCGGCGGTAGTAGTAATCTGGGTCGTAATCTGGGTCGTAATCTTGGTCGTAGTAGCGCCTATGGTTGACCGGCTCCACTTCCGCCTGAGTGCCGAGTTCATCGAGAATGCCGCTTTTAGCCCCTGGAATACCGGCCACTGCGTTGATAGGCCGAACCGCGCTTGCAAAGGCCGCCGCCCCTGCAACGCCAAACATTGCCGTCAAGAAAGATCGCCGATCCATTTTAGGCCTCCCAAAGTTGCCAACTCTAAACAAAGCGCACCGCCCTGCGATACGAGCGAGTCCGGCGCGCGGTGAAGTTTAGGACTCGCCAGCCGCCGTAGCGCATGGCGAGTCCTATCAGCGCAGGAAGGGACGTTAGCTGCACCGATCCACGGCATGTCAGCCAAGCACCATGCCCATCACCAGAAAGGTGACGGCTGTCGCGAAAATTGGCGCGAGCAACCATCGCGCTTGGCCAACACTTTTATCCATCTAATTTCTCCGGAGAAACAACTGCCCTAGCCTTAAGCCGTTCCATGTATTCCCGAGTGTAAGACCATCGCGTTTATTACGATCAATCTTTGGTCCAAACCAACTTCGGACTTAAGTCCAGCGTTGTGCCGTGTCCGTTACCGGAACCTTGATTGAAACAGGACAGTTTTACGAATCTCCTCTGTACTAGGGCGCTGGAGCTTAGCGATAGTTGAGTGGCAACGGCTCAAGAGGCCGCCCTCGCGATCCCACCTAAAGCTCGCTCACGACTCAGCAATTTAGCGATGGTGTGGCTCGGACGTTTAGGCAGGCGCCGGGCGGAGCACATTCTAGGCAGCTAATTGGGATGGGCGACCGTCTTCGTTGCTTCTTCTTCCAACGTCCGAAGCTTTTCCCGAATCTCCTCGGGCTCGGCATGCTCTAATCCCACGACGTCGTTTCTGGTTTCTTCTAATGACACGATGATCTCGTCGAGTTTGGCATGGATCGCGGCCGTGTCGCGGTAGCCTTGAATCAGAACCACACCGGTGATGACGATAGCGGCAACCGACAATTGCGCAGGTGACTACATTTGTCAGCCCAGATGGGACTAGCGCAGTGCAGAGCAGCATGGCTATGATCAGGACATGAAAGCCCGGAGGGCGGGATAGAAAGTCCCCCACCATAAAGAGGAAGCGATTCATATCCAGCCTGACGTCAAGTAGACGACCAGTGCCGTGATGGCGACGGAAATAGGCACGCTAGCCAGCTCGCCTCCAGGAACCAGGTCTCCTTGTCACCAAGCATTATACATTCTCCTCTTATTCGCCCGGACAAAAACCCGCCGCCCCTGCTTGGAGCGGCGGGCATTCGCATATGTGGGATCAGCCGCCATTAGCAGGGGCTGGGGCAGGTGCAGCCGGAGCTGGAGCAGGTGCAGCCGGAACTGGGGCAGGTTCCGCAGGCTTCGCCGGGACAGCCGGAGTTTCCGCCTTTGGAGCTTCGACCTTGACGTTGATATCCTTGCCACCGTCGCCGTGGATATTGATGACGCCGGTAAATATCAGCAAGACGACGATTGCAATAAGCCCAAGAACAACAGCAATCGCGGTGCCGCCGCCTCCACCAGAATTAACAACAGTTGGGCCGTCAGCCATGGCTACGTCTCCTATTTTAGTTGCCTAGATTTGCACAACGGTCGCCACTACATAGCGTTCCATCCCAGGGTCCAGGGTCTACGCGAGATAGGCCTTTAGTCCGATACGCTTCGGACTGAAGCCCCCTGACAGGAACAATCTGCCGCTATTCAAGTTCGATTTTCTGGCGAGCAGGCGTGGTGCTGCCGCCAGGTTCAACGAGGAGAAAATCATGAGAATGCACCTCACAAGCGTCGCCGCGGCGGCATTGCTGTTGGCAGGCGTTGGCGCGGTCGCAGCGCAGGACGTCATCATCACCCCTGAGCAGGACACGGTCGTCCGTGAATACGTGAAAAAGCAGCCGCTCGCCTCGGTGAAGATCCCCGGCGTCGAACTCAATGTCGGGACGGCCTTGCCTGACACGGTGGAACTTCACGAGGTCCCGAACGTCAAATATCGGTACGTCGTGGTCGACAACCGCACCGTCCTGGTCGATCCAGGGACCCGCAAAATCATCAAGGTCTACGACTGATCGAATGGTTGTGGCCCGCCGCCAGCTGTGCGGCGGGCTGCGGATTTCACATCGACTTGGGGGTACTGCCGCTGCAATAATTTCGAAGAGCTGACGACGCGCTAGGGCGTACCGCCTTCGCGATGGTCCATAGCTTCCGCGATGACTTCGAACACGCTGGGCACCTCTTCAGCTATTTCGCTCAAGGGAATTCCTTCTTTGTCCGCTGCCTTCATCGCCTGGTCGGCCAGATCGCTAATAGCAACAGGGTCATCTGTCATCGCGTTGGGAAGGTGTTCAGCCATCCATTTGTCGAGAAAGTCGATGCCGCGAGTGCTCATATCGCCTTAAGCACTGCCGACGGCATAAGTTCCGATCAGGACTCTATGGTGGGGAACAGCTTGGCTTCCAGCGCCATGGCGCGGGCCTCAGCGGCGTCTTCCTCCGTCAGGCTAATCTGCTCGGAGACCGACTTTTCGTCCTCGACCAGAAACTCGGTCGGGGCGATGTCGTGCATCAGGCTGTGGGCTCGCATGGCTGCCTGCCGTGCGTCATCAGCTTCCAGCTCGACGGAGGTGGATACTCGGTAAAGGGTCATGGTGCGTTCTCCGGCTTGTTCACCGCGGAGTCGTTCAGCTCCGCCTCGATGTTGTCGCTGACTGTCGGCAGCGGTTCGCCCGCCCGCACGCCGTCAAAGCCCTGCAGCCAGGCTTCGGAGAACTCCGTCCAATACTCTGGGACGGAACGCTCTTTGCCGTCTTTTCGAGTCTGGGCGCCGTACATCCACGCATACGTGATGCGCTCCTGATCCTTCTTAGCTACGGCCATTTGCGTCTAAAGGCGCGTTGTGTGATCCGTTTTCACGCGACGCGCTTTAGCTCAGAAGAGGAGGCTTCTTGACGATCTGGCCTCTGTTCCTGTTAGGCATGGTTCTTCTCACATGCCACCCTCCGCAGCCGCAGCGCTCAACACGAGCAAGCGAATGTAACAATGGGCTGAGTGGGCCGCCCAGGATTTCAGCCGAAAAGGTTCCCGGGCTCTCGGTCGATCAAAGCTGCGGGCTGGTTAATGGGCGCAGTCGCGCCATTTCTTGAAATAGGTCGCAACGCTACGCGACCGGGTTGTGCAGAGCCAAGAAGGCGCCCATTTCCTCGAAGAACTGGTCGAAGGCGGGAGTGCCTTCAATGAGCACGTGGTTATTTCCCTGCATTTCGACAAACATCGCCCCCGGAATGAGCTTGGCCATCAGGCGGCCCTCCTCGATTGGCGCGACGCGATCGCCCACGCAATGCAGCACGAGCGTTGGGACTTGGACTCTCTTTGCCAACTCGGTCGCGTCAACTTTGCTGTTCATTTCCCAGAGTCGCATCGCGGCTTCGGGGCTCGTGGCAATGCGCTGCAGTTCATCGAAGCTCGCCACAATCTCCTGTGGGGCGTCGGGGATGAATGTGGAAGTAAAGAAGTGCCTGAAAACGGGATTCGGCGAGCCCCAGCCGTCGCGGATCATCATCGCCCCGGCTTTATATAGCTTCCTTTGATCGAGGTCCGGTCGCATTAGCCGGCCTCGGAGAAATCCGCCCAGCAGGATCAGGCATGTCACCTGCTCCGGATGCTCCACAGCATACCGCACGGAGAACGCGCAACCTTGCGAAATGCCGAGGAGCGCGAACCGATCCAGCCGTGCGGCGGCTGCGACCGCGGACATGTCGCTGGCCATTGCATCTTCCGATACCGTCTCCACCTCCCAGTCCGAGAGGCCATTTCCGCGTTGGTCGAACCGCACGAGATGGCAAAGCTTCGCGAAGTTCGCCAGCATCGGACGCCAAATGGGGCTGTGCCATTCATATTCAAGATGGTTCAGCCAGTTCGGACCCTTCAACACCGGCGCTCCCTGGCCAATGCTGGCCCAGGCGATCTGCACACCGTCCGACGCCGTGGCGAACTGCACCCGCTGATGCAGCGCCGCTTCGACAGGTCTCGTCGTCTGCCGCGCCCCGTCAGGCGTCCACTGCCAGACACGGATGGGTCGGGAGATGTTCTTTACACGCTGGTTGCCCATGTCACGGAAGGGCACCTGGATCCGATCCGCGACTGCCTGATGCACAATGTCCGACACGCACACGCCGCCCGGCTTGGCGAGCCCCTCAAGCCGGGAAGCCACGTTTACACCGTCGCCAAAGACGTCCCCGTCCTCGAAAATGACGTCACCGAGATTGATCCCAACACGGTAAAGGATTCGGCTGTTCTCAGGTTCACCATTGTTTCGCTCTGCCATCGACCGCTGGATTTCGACAGCGCTCTCAACCGCCTCAACCACGCTCGCGAATTCTGCGAGCAGGCCGTCGCCTGTGGTCTTGACGATATTGCCCCGATGCGCCGCGATCCTGGGCCTGACGACCTCACCAATATGTACCTTCAGGCGCGCAAGCGTGCCGGCCTCGTCGACCTCCATCATCCGGCTGTAGCCGGAGACATCCGCCGCAAGGATCGCCGCAAGCTTCCGCTCGCTAAGGTCCAAGTCAACCATACAGCAGCGTACGGGTCTGGGAGCCCTTTTGTCGAGCTGCATTCCTAGCCACCCGCCTCGATCTGCTGCAGCGTTGAGCTGCCGAGGAACCCACGAGATCAATGCGCCGTGTTCGCGGCATTCAGATTGCGGTGGGCCGTGCTTGAAAGCTGCCTCCGCTGCGGTCCGTCGCGAAGTGAAGCTGGGTTCGGGCGCGTCCGGCTCCCAGTGCTTTCACAATGTTATCACCGTTTGTTCCCTGCCTGCCATTCAGTTAAAGCCAGTTCTCCGGTCAGAGGGAGACCGATAGACCCCCGTCGACCGCCAAAACATGTCCGTTGACGTAGGCGGCAGCGTCGGACGCGAGAAACACCACGGCTCCGCTAAGTTCCTCAGGTTGAGCCCAGCGGCCAGCAGGGGTTCGTGCCTCGACCCATTTGGTAAAGGCCTCGTCGTTAATGAGCGCTGTGTTGAGCTCGGTTGCGAAGTAACCGGGGGCGATCGCGTTGATGGTGATGCCGTGACGACCCATCTCGGCGGCAGTCGAGCGTGTCAGTCCATGCAACCCCGCCTTTGCGGCCACCTAGGCGTGAATGGTGGGGCGGCCAAGGATCGCTGCAACCGATCCAATGTTTATAATGCGCCCGAATTTGTTCGGCAGCATCAGGCGCACCGCCTCGCGCATCATTCGGAAGCAGGCCGAAAGATTGATCGCAATCACGCGGTCGAAGTCCTCATCCTCCCATTCGACGAACGGGCTGCGATGCTGGATGCCGGCGTTGTTGATCAGGATATCGAGGCGGCCGTGGCGTTCGACGATCCCCTCAAGGGCCGCCCTTGAGGTCGCCGCGTCCGCAACATCGAACGGCAGGGCTTCGGCCCCGATTTTTTCCGCCGCCGCGGAGAGGGTGCCCGTGTCGCGCGCATTGACAACTACCGTTGCGCCGTTTTCCGCAAGCGCGTTGGCCATGGCAAAGCCGAGGCCACGCGAAGCACCCGTCACCAATGCGACCCGGCCCTTGAGCGAGAACATTTCCGACATTGAAACCCACGGAGCGAGATAAGATGATAATGCAACAGTCTAACCGCACCTCGCTCCAATGAAAGGGCGGGAGTTTCCTCCCGCCCTAAAGCACTATTTGGCGACGCAGGTATCGGCGGTCTGCGGCGTGCAGACGTCAAGGCCAGTGTAGGTCGGATCAGCCGGGGGCGCCTTGCCGTCCTTCATGTCCTTCAGCGCTATCATCGTCTTGTAGCCCATTTCGAACGGCCGTTGGCCGACCTGGCCAAGCGAGAGCCCTTCCTTCATCTGGTCGATCTGCACGGGAAGCGTGTCGGCGACGACAAGGGCCAGCGCTTTCGAGGCAATCTTGTCCTTGTACGGTGCGACTGCGGCGCGGTTGGCATCAGGAAGGAACTGCGGGAAGCCACCTGTTGGGATGAATGCGTCTAGGTTCGGATTTTTCGCCATGATGTCCTCAAACTGCTGCACCGACGTCGCCATATCGCAGGTGAACTTTCATGACATCAGCGAAGACCGGAAAGCGATCTTCGGCAAGGCGAACGTCGACGCTGTATTGGATGCGCTGCGAAAAGCGCGCGGGACGAGTGGCATGAAAATGAGCGGGCTACAGTTGCGACTCGTGAAGTCTGTGGTCGGAGGTTCGGAACGCACCGGCCCGCGATATCGAACAGGCGGCGCCGCGCCTATCAGGCGTGTGGGTGACTTCTACTCAACGGGGCGTACGTGCCCTCGACCGACTTCCTCGTCGTGAGCCAGGACACAGTTCCTAGTACCGATTTGAGGCAATCGTCCATGGAAGGCAACGCGCGTTGCGCCCTCTGGTTCGGCCGCGCGCGAGGTCGGTCGACCCGTAGTGGGTCTGAATTCCTACCGCCGATCGCCGTGAAATCGCCACGGGGCTCCGTTCGCACTGGACGAAAATTTACGAAGGGGCGATGTCGCCGGAGCCAGCCCTCAGTCTGCAGTTCCAATGTGATAATCGGCCGGCGTGACCGGAAGTTTGGCGCTCACATGCCGAGCGTTTGAGTGCTTCCGACAGGTCGAGCGGCTTCAGCGAACAACTCCGCCGCTGCTGTACTTTGTCGGCCGCGTCGTCGACCTTATCGAAGCGCATCAACATTCGATCGTGGAGCATCGACAACCGCGCGGCATGGTAAAGCAGGCTGCGCTTGCGACCGTCGGAGTTCAGTGGTCCGAACAGCATTGCCATGGCGGCAAATCCTATTCCGCAATCCCTTCCATTAGAAAATCGTCAATTATCCAATTCGTTCCAAGGGTGCGGCTGCTCGTCGCGAGATTTTCGGCACACCGCCCGACGCCAGTGAACGTGGCGATATTGCATATGTCGCTGCTTATAAGGAAGGCTAGGGGAGGTATCTCAGATCGTCGCCGAAGGTCAAGAGGAACATTTTAGCGACATTGAATGTTAGACTGCTTATGGACAGCCGAAACCTACTCTCAGCAGATCAATCTAGAGCAGCACGAGCCTTGCTGAACTGGTCGCGAGTGCGACTCGCCGCAAGGGCCAATCTTAGCGAAATGGCGATCAGCGATCTTGAGAACGGCTTTAGGAAACCGCGTCCCCACAACATCGCGGCCATGCGCAAAGCGTTTGAGGACGCCGGAATCATCTTCACCGTCGAAGGCACTCCATCGCTAGCCCGCTCAGAAGGTGATATCGGCCTCGCCACCGACAATAGACAGTGGCGCCGCCGGCAGAGAAAAGCATAAGGCTGGGAATTAGGGACACAAGATTGCTAATCTGCGGCGGTCCGGAATGGATGCCTTCCGCTGCCGACCGACGGGCAGGCCGGAGCGGCCGCGCGGTTCCGGCCAGCTTTCTGTTGAAGAATTTTCCGGCCGCGCCATTGGCGCGGCCGGGGACCTCGACCTAAGAACGGCAGCAATGAGAAGCCGATGATCTTGGCATGAGACACCATCGCCCAACACGACAGCGCGTTACCATCAGACGAGACGCATAGTTGTTCAATACCGATGATCAGCCGTTCACCGAGTCCTTGAGAGCCTTTGCCGGCTGGAAAACGATCTTCTTCGATGCGGCGATCTTGATCGTGGCGCCAGTCGACGGATTGCGGCCATCACGTGCTGGTTTGTTCTGTACCTTGAACTTGCCGAAGCCATTGAGGCTGATTTCCTCGCCCTTGGCAGCGGCTTCCGCAATGCCCTTCAACACATCCTCGACCACGGATTTCGCTTGGGTTTTCGACAGGCCGTGCGCGTCTGCAAGGCGTTCGGCAATATCGATCGTGTTTATAGCCATCGTTTCTATCCCTTTTGAGTTGGTTCAACGATTGGCCTTATGGCACAGGCAATTCCACACTGTCATCGCGTCAAGGAACGGAATCCGGTACAGACCAATGCTCGAACCGAGAATTTCCACCACTCTTATCGGGAAAGTCACGCAGCGCATCACCCTCGGCATCAGAAAACCGGCGTGGAGGGGACCGTTTCCCAGCAATGCCTCACCGTGCGTGAGGCGTGACCGCAGCGAGAACATTCGCCCATGCGGTGGAGGATCAGGTGTGACGCGGTTATCCTCGCCTTCAATCTCAAATCAGACTTGCATCGAAGCGACGTGAGATCGGAAATCGTCACGGCATTGGGCGGCTTGGAAGCCGCTGCCTCAGCAATCTCTTGGACGCTTTCGAACCGCCCCCATCGCGATGGTGCAGCCCAAAGATCAGGGAAATCGGGCGTCCCTTAGTCACCTGTTGGAGTAGTGACTGACACTGTCCTGGCGCTTCAGCTAACGTCTTTTGGCCGAAGGCGTTTCGGCGCGGACAATAATGGCCATAACCGATTGTAGCCATACTGGCGTTTCCTCTCGCCGGTTCGTTCTAAGCCACGCCCACGGCGTCCTCGAATGGATTGGGTCTGACCGAAGACCGCCTTCGCTGTACTCAGTCTCGATCGTCTTCCCGCAACGGCGCCGCTGCGTTTTCTTCCCCTGTCCACTGCGCGTCCATTCCTCGCGATCCAAGAAAGCCTCGCGTCGCCGTCTTCCACTTCGTTTCAGCCCCTTTGGGGTGCGGACCGATCGCCTCCGGTCTCACGACCACCATCGAGGCCGCGATGGGCGCGGCCCGAGAAAAACAGAAGGAACCACCACAATGGCTACGATCGGCACTTTCTCCCGCACCGCGAACGGCTTCTCCGGCTCGGTCAAGACCCTCAACCTCAACGTCAAGACGGTGACCTTCGCTCCGGCCGACGGCGAAAATGGAAAGGGTCCTGACTACCGCATCTTCGCCGGCGCCACCGAGTTCGGGGCGGCATGGAAGAAGACCTCGCGCGAGGGACGCGACTACCACTCCGTCAAGCTCGACGATCCCAGCTTCCCCGCTCCGATCTATGCGAGCCTGGTCGAGACCGATACCGAGGGCGAATTCTCTCTCATTTGGTCCCGCCGCACCGCAGAGTGATCCGACTTAACACGAAGCCCCACCGCGAGGCGGGGCTTCGCCATGTTCAGGTCCTGCACTGCCTGGCTCGTCCGCCAGGTGCAGCGCGCTAGGCTTTGGCTGGTGCCTTGCGCGCCTTCTTCACTGGTGACTTGATGGCTGACGCAGCTGTTCTCGCTGCTGCCGCGCGAGCAGCCCGCTTTGGTTTTTCCGCCGCGGCAGGGGGCGCAGCCACCTTGCGCCCGAGCCCTGATGCCTTCGCCAGAGCCGAGCGGGTGGCCGCGTAATTCGGTGCCACCAGCGGGTAATCGGCAGGCAGGTTCCACTTTTGCCGGTATTGGTCAGGGGTGAGGTTAAAATGCTGAAGATGCCGCTTGAGCGATTTGAATTTCTTTCCGTCTTCCAGACAGATGATGAAGTCCGGCGTCACCGACTTCCTGATCGATACTGCCGGTTCCTGCTTGACCACAGGTTCCGTCGCCAGAGTGCCAATACCTTTCAAAGCGGCATGGATATCGCCGATCAATTTGGGCAACTCGCCGACCGGCAATGGATTGTTCGACACATAGGCGGCGACGATGTCGGCCGCTATCGACACGGCATCCAGTTGGCCGTCTTGTTGGAGAGCAGTGGTCATATAACTTCCTCTTATTGTGTCGGACGAATTGAGCGACGTTTGATTTCCCCGTCCCGCCGCCGAGGCAAATAGTACGTTTCTCTGTAAAATCCAAATCTCGTGCACAACACTGGAAGAGTAAGCTTCGCTTTGATCGTTCCGATCGACTGCTACCCTTGTCGACCCAGTGGGAAGCGAGGAACTTCCCTCGCTTCCCCGCCAATGCCGCCTGTGCAGAGCAGGGCCGCAGGCTCGCAAAGCGGCCGACTGCAGCAACAAGGCCTTCAATTCCATCCGCTCCGTCGTGTAGGAGCGGTTGTTGGCCGAGTGTGACTTAGTGGGCGGCTTGGATCGCTCGCCGCTCGGCGACCACCGCTATGTTCGCTGGCTCTGTTTGTCTTCATGCCATTCCGATGCAAACGCCAGCTTCCCCTTCGCATTCCACAGGTTGCGCGCATGCTCGCCTTGATGGCTTTGCAGCTTGGCGGCGATCCAAAGCATCGCGCCATAGATGGTAGCGCGATCGTCATTGGTGAGCTCGACAATGCCTGTCTTGACGACGAGCCCGCCGAGTTCGATCAAATGTCGGGTGCGCTTGCGACGTTCGACCTGCCAGGTGCGCATATCATGCCGAGCCTGTGCCGCCTGCCGGCGATTGTGGGCTGCCCGGTTGCGCTGGAGTGCTGCGAGGGTTGCGCTGAGATGCCGGAGGAGTTCGCCGGGACCTGCTCTCGAAAAACATTGCTCCACGCTTGGCCCATGCCTCACGCTTTGCGGCCTCTTTCGTTTCAGCGATGGCGACCAGCGCGCCGGCTAGTTCGTCGGTGCTGAGTTGATCGGCGCCGGTAGCGATCACCAGTTCACCGAGCTGCTGCACCTTTCTGGTTTTGAGTTCGCGCGCTTTGTCCTCCAGCGCCTTCAGTTCGGCGTCGAAGTCTCGTGGTTTGCGCATGGCTGTCTCCGTTGATTGTCGATATGGCGATGATAGGCGAGAGCTTGCCGGAAGGCTTCAGGGTTGCCGAGACAGCCCGGGACGGGCTGGTCCATCCCGAGATTTTTTCGAGGGAGGGCGCGCTTATACGTCGTGCCGACGTAGGCTTTGACGTGCAAATGATCTGGTCGCGATGGCGATCTATCATCTTCACGTCAAGGTCATTGGCCGCAAGGCAGGGAGCAGTGCTGTGGCGTCTGCGGCGTACCGCTCGGCTTCGCGGCTGCGTGACGAGCGGATCGAACGCAGCCACGACTTCTCCGCCAAACGCGGTGTCGTTCATTCCGAGGTGATGCTGCCGGAGGATGCACCGGAGGCCTGGCGTGACCGCGAACGGCTGTGGAACGATGTCGAGGCGTTCGAGGTGAGGAAGGATGCCCAGCTTGCCCGCGAGGTCGAGTTTGCGCTCCCGCGCGAACTCAGCCAGGCGCAAGGCATCGAACTGGCGCGCGACTTTGTTCAGGCCGAGTTTGTCAGCAAGGGCATGGTCGCCGATCTCAATGTGCATTGGGACAGGGCGGAGGATGGCAGTCCCAAGCCGCATGCCCATGTCATGCTCACCATGCGGTGCGTGGACGAGAATGGTTTTGGCGCGAAGGTTCGAGACTGGAATGCTACCCATCTGGTCGAGCGCTGGCGCGAGCGATGGGCGGAGCTCGCCAATGAGCGTCTGGCCGAACTCGACATCGACGCGCGCATCGATCATCGCAGTCTGGAAGCGCAGGGCATTTCATTGGAGCCGCAGACCCAGATTGGTGCGCCAGCCCAACGCATCGAAGGCAGCAGCTTTGCTGTTGCCGGCATTGAAGCAGATCGCGCCGAACTGCATCGCGAGATCGCGCGCAACAATGGTGCGCGCATCATTGCCGATCCATCCGTGGCGCTCGATGCCATTACGCATCAGCAATCGACCTTCACCCGAAAAGACATTGCGAAGTTCTCGCATCGCCACAGCGATGGAATGGAGCAGTTCAACGAGGTGGTGGCAGCCATCAGCAACGCACCCGATCTGGTCGAGCTCGGCAAAGACGGACGCGGCAAAGACCGTTTCACCACCAAGCAGATGATCGAGACCGAACAGCGCCTTCACCGCGCTGCGGAACGGATGGCCGGGGAGGAGCGACACGCGGTGAGTAGCGCACATCGCGAGGCAGCACTGGCACGCGCAGCGCAACGCGGGCTTGTCCTTTCCGGCGAGCAGTCCGATGCGCTTGCGCATATCACGGACGGCCGCGGTCTAGGTGTCGTTGTCGGCTTTGCCGGAACCGGAAAGAGCGCCCTGCTGGGCGTTGCGCGCCAGGCATGGGCAGCGGCGGGCTATGAGGTTCGAGGCGCGGCCCTCTCCGGCATTGCCGCCGAGAATCTGGAAGGCGGATCAGGCATCTCGTCACGTACCATCGCCAGCATGGAGCATAGCTGGGGACAGGGCAGGGATCTGCTCACCACGCGCGATGTCCTGGTGATCGATGAGGCCGGCATGGTCGGCACGCGCCAGTTGGAGCGCGTGCTCTCCCATGCGGCGGACGTTGGCGCAAAGATCGTCCTCGTCGGCGACCCGCAGCAGTTGCAGGCAATCGAAGCGGGCGCGGCATTCCGCTCGATCCACGAGCGAAACGGCGGTGTCGAGATCGGCCAGGTGCGTCGGCAGCGCGAGGACTGGCAGCGCGATGCCACGCGCGATCTGGCAACCGGCAGGATCGGCGCAGCGATAAGCGCCTACGACGCGCAAGGCATGGTGCATCAGGCTGCAACGCGCGACGAGGCGCGAGGTGAACTCGTCGAGCGCTGGGATCGAGAAAGGCAGGCGTATCCAGAGGCAAGCCGGATCATCCTCACCCACACAAACGACGCGGTGCGCGCCCTGAACCAGGCAGCGCGCGAGCGCATGCGCGCTGCTGGATATCTGGGCGCCGAGGTTCACGTGGATGTCGATCGCGGTGCAAGGGCCTTCGCCAGCGGCGACCGGGTCATGTTCCTGCGCAACGAGCGCGGGCTTGGCGTCAAGAACGGCACGCTCGGTGTGATCGAACAGGTCAACGCGCAGAGCATGACTGTGCGCACTGACGATCACAGGTCGGTGCGCTTTGACCTGATAGTCTACGCCCACATAGACCACGGCTATGCCGCGACCATTCACAAGGCGCAGGGCATGACCGTCAACCGGACGCATGTCCTGGCGACGCCGGGCATGGATGCGCATGGCAGCTACGTTGCCTTGTCGCGGCATCGAGACGGGATGGACCTGCATTATGGCGATGATGACTTCAGCACACGGGATCGGCTGGTCAGCACGCTGTCACGGGACCGCGCGAAGGACATGGCGTCGGACTATGAGCAGCTCGACCCGGCGCAACACTATGCCGAGCGCCGCGGCATCACGTTCCGCGAGCGCCTCGTCGAGATCGTGCGCCGGATCGTTCCGGAGAAGCTGCGCGACAGGATCGGCGGATTGCTGGACGGGTTGCGCTCGCCCGCAGACGGCGAGCCCATGCAGGAACTTGGACCAGGGCCGGGAAGGGAGGGTGTTGAGGCGCGGATCGGAGATGCTGGCACCACGTCTGGAAGAGAAGCTTTTGCTGGCGGCACGCAGCGCGATACGAATGTGTCGGCGAACCCAGAAGCAGAAATGCGCCGAGCCCGCACCCAGGCGCTTGTGCGTCACGCGCGTGCACTCGACGCGGTCCTCAGTACTGGAAATCCGGACGGGCAGGGCAGTCCCGACCAGATACGCGAATTGAGGGATGCCCGTAGCGCTTTCGAGAAGGTGCGGCCGCATGGCTGGCGCGATGCCGAAGCGGCCTATGTGAAAAATCCCGAACTGGTTCGTGAAGCGGGTGCGGGCCGCGTCAATCGAATCTTGCTTGCCCTCCAGCTTGAAACGGAAATCCGGACCGGGATGGACATCGATCCCGGCCGCGCCGACCGGTTCGTGGAACGTTGGCAAAAGCTCGATCGGACAAGCCAGCACCAATACCAAGCCGGCGACATGTCCGGCTACAAGTCAACGCGCTCGGCCATGTCCGATATGGCCAAGAGCCTCGAACGCGATCCTCAACTTGAATCCCTACTGGCAAACCGCAAACGCGAGCTTGGCATCAACGTGGATTCGGGTCGTCGCCTGGGCGCGGAACTCGCCTTCAGCCATGGCATCGGTAAGGGGCGCGGCATTGGGATCTAAAACTTGCCGATTTGCCGCCGTTTCCACGCCGCAGGCGGCTGAGACGACAATCCTGATTGCCTCAGGCATCGGTTGGTCCTGTCTGTCCCAGCAGAAATCAGCAACAACCAGCGAGGTGCAGGCAGTTATGTCCGAGCCGGATCGTATCATACGCCTCAAAACCGTCCTTGCCCGGACGGGCCTGTCCCGCTCTACCCTCTATCGCAAGATCGCCGAAGGCACGTTCCCCTCTCAGATCAAGATAAGCATCAACGGGGCTGGCTGGCGGGAATCCGATGTTAATCGATGGGTTGACGATCCAGTTGCATGGCGAACTGGGCGTCAGTTCTGATTGCGAGACAGACGAACGCCAGGGCCACCGCCATTCTCTGGAATGAATTCAATGCCGGCGCTTTCGAACGTGCTTCGTATCAGATCCACAGTCGATTGCTTCAACGCCTCGCCTCTCTCGAAGCGAACAATCGTCTGAGTCGATATTCTGGCTTCTTTTGAGAGGTCTAAAACACCCCATCCTAATGCAGCCCGAGCCATGCGGCACTGCACCGGATTCATAAAATCACCATATTATAGTGATTTTTGTTGCTGGACTGCTGCACTTTGTGTAGTCTCGATTTCACTTGGCGGCCGGATGGGTGATGCAACACCAATCCGGCCTGGCCACGCCAAAGCTGTTGAGGAGCTCGGATCATGGCTGATTCCGACAATAGCACGTCTTTGCCTTTCGTCACGCACGGGCGAGAGCTACGGCAGAAGGCACACGGGGAAGATCGTTACCAAGATGCGGACCCGGCTCTTGTGCTGCTCCAAGGCTGGTTGCGAGCACAGCATGTCTCGCATGTCCTTTGCCGCCTTCAGCAACGTCTAGAGAGGCGCCTCCTCGACGCTCCGGGCTCGGGAGCGATTGATGAGAAGGTCGGCTATTCAATCGCCTGCCAAGCGGAAGTCGAGGCCACGACTGCTGCCTTGAAGCTTCAGGACAAAATCCCCCAAGTACAGGCGCGGTCGCTTCTTGGTGTCGTCGCCAAACTCGAAATCATCGCCGGCGCAGATCGAGACATCGACGACCCGACAGACTTCCCTTGGCCGCATATCGCGTCCGTCCTCAACGACTTGAAGGAAATCGCCGGAAGCCTGCCGCTTGAACGGCCTGATCGAACCGTCGTCCAGGCGGACTGCAGGCGATATCAAGCAATGGCCGCCGACATGATCGGTCTGCAAAGGCAGGCCGCTAACCGCCGATTTCTGGCAACGAGGCTGGAGAACGGCCGGGCCGTCACGCTCGGCATCAGGCCCGAGCATCTCGACGAGAAAGAGGGTGTAACCCTGTCGCTCTCAGTCGACGTTACCGAACGTCTGGGATCGACCTCCTACGTGCACGGCGCCCTGGCGAGCGGCGAGAGCGTGGTTGCCGAACGGCGCGAGGACCAGCCGGGTTTCGGCGAGATGATCACGCTGCGCTTTCAGCCGACCCGGGCGCGGGTGTTCGATGGAGAAGGAAGCCGCATTCGCTGACGCCCTACCCAGGTTTGCGCACAGTTCGCAAGGGAGAGAGGGCTTCGGTCTGAAGCATCCGTAAGCGGACTGTCTGCTCGCGGCCCCGTCGGATATTGGCCCAAATCGCCATCCGCGAGAGCTAAAGCAACAACGTTCATGATTCACGTTACTGGTGGGGGGATAGCCCCTTCAAATCTCCGGGATGCTCTCGCGAAAAATTACCTGCAGCCGTGGCTGGTGCAGCTCGTAGGACAGGCTCCTGACGGAATGGGAGAGGATGTTGAGCGCCTCGCGCGCCTCGACGCGCGGGTTCTGGTCGATCACCGCATCCAGTGTGCCGTCGAGCAGCAACTCCTTGGTACCGTCCGTCACCTCGTGGCCGAGGAAGATGATCTCCTTCGCGCGCCCGCGCTCCTTGAGCGCACGGGCGATGCCGGTGTTGCCGGCGCCGACATTGTAGATCGCGGCGAGGTCCGGATGCCGCTCGAGCAGGGCTGACGCCTCTGAATAGGCCTTCTCGCGGTCGTCGAGCATTTCACGCATCTCGACAATCTCCAGATTGGGCGATTCCTCAGCGAGGATGTGGCGAAAACCCATCTCGCGCTCCTCATGGCCGCGATAGGCGAGCGAGCCGGCGAACAGCGCGACCTTGCCCGGACGGCCCACACCCATGAAGCGGTTCAGCAGATAGCCGGCCAGACGACCGGCGGCGCGGTTGTCGATGCCGATATAGGCGACCCTCGGCACATGCAGGATGTCGGAGGCGATGGTGACGACCTTGATGCCGCTCGCCGACAGCGAGCGGATCGCTTCGCGCACCGTCGGGTGGTCAAGCGCGATGACGCCGACGCCTTGCGTCTGGCCGTGCAGGTCCTGCAGCAGGCGGGCGAGCCGGTCGGGGTTGAAGCCTTCGATCGTCGTCACGCGGACGTCGAGATCGGGCCGCGCCGATGCCTGCGCCTCGATGTGCCGGTGCAGCAGCTTGATGAAGGAGTTGGTGCCGGCCGGCAGCGCGAAGTCGAGCCGGATGACCTCGCCGTGCAAAACGCGCGGCGGCACCCCGTTCGGGCTTTCGGCGATGTAGCCAAGGCGCTGCGCCATTTCGAGCACGATCTCGCGGGTGCGCGCCCGCACGCCGGGCCGGTTGTTCAGCACGCGGTCGACGGTGGCGGCGGAAACGCCGGCTTCCCGGGCTACGTCAGTTAGGGTGGAACGCACCGTCTTTCATCTCCTCAACGCATCAGGATCACGCAATGCCGGCAGCCGGCCCGATGGCCACGACTTCTCGCCATCGGCGATTCTGATGGGAAATGATGTATCCGGCCTTGGCCGAAGCGCAAGCCGTCGGACTAGATCAGCTTGCCCCGCACGGCTATTCCGGGATGAGAAGACACATTTCCCATCAAATCGAGGCATCTGGAGCGGCATATGGACCCCGGTGTGACGCATTTCCTCGCTTCATTGCCATGTTGTGAGGTATTTTGATTATTTATGATGTTGACAGTCTTTCGATACTGCCGTCAATATCCCTCATGGGCTCGTGGAGGAAACGTGAGCCCTGAGGGAGGAATTCCAATGTCTGATCTGATCCGCATATCGCGACGCCGGTTGCTGGCGTCCGGAGGAAAGGCGGCGGTGTTCGTAGCCGCCACGGGTATCGCACCGCAATTCATTCGTCCCGGCCGCGCTTATGCCGCCGACGCACTGGCACCCGGCATGATCGGCGGCCCGACCGGCTTCGAGGGCGCCGAGCGCTACCAGTATGGCGCCGATACGCCGGAGGGCCGCGCCATCGACGCGGCCAAGGCGCTGAAGGGCGCCGGCAAGGCGCCGGCCAAGATCGTGCTCGGTCTTTCGGACGGCTCGATCGGCCAGCTGACGCAGCCGTTCCCGGCCGGCGCGCCGTCGATCAAGGATCTCTGGGAAAAAGAGACCGGCATTCCGATTGAAATCGTCGGCCTGCCGAACGGCCAGGAATTCACCAAGACGATGCAGGACATCTCCACCAAGGGTGGGGCCTATGACATCTATTCGACCGAATGGAACCGCCTCGGGGACCTCGCCGAGACCGGCGGCATCGCCAAGCTCGACGACTTCGTTGCCCAGTACAAGCCTGAGTGGGACGATCCCAAGACCGGCTATGTCGATGGTGCCAAGGGCGTGTCGCTGCTCAACAAATATCGCGGCTCGAACTATGGCGTGTCGCTGGATGGCGACTTCCAGACCTGGGTCTACCGCACCGACCTGTTCGGTGACGCAGCCGAGCAGAAGGCTTTCAAGGACAAGTACGGCTACGATCTGGCGCCGCCGAAGACCTGGAAGCAGCACGGCGACATCGCCGCCTTCTTCCAGCGCCCGGACAAGGGCCTGTTCGGCTCGACCGACCTGCGCAACCAGGGCTGGGGCTACACCAACTGGTACCAGCGCTATGTCTCCATGTCTTCGCCCAACCAGTTCCTGTTCGGCGACGACGGCAAGCCGCTGATCAATTCCGAACACGGCATCGCCGCCACCGACGAATATGTCGAATCGCTCGTCCACCACTCCCCGGATGCGATCTCCTGGGGCTGGCCGGAACAGTACGGCAATTTCGCCAAGGGCGGTGCGGCGATGACCTGCGCCTTCTCCAACCTGCCGAAATTCCTCGACAATGCCGGCAACAAGGATTCGGCCGTCACGGGCAAGATCGGCTCGATGCTGCCGGCCGGCCGCGAGATCAACGGCAAGCTGATCAGCCGCTCGGTGCTGTGGTTCTCGCTGACCGGCATGGTCTCGTCGCAGTCGAAAAACCAGGAGGTCGCCTATCTCCTGCTGCAATGGCTGGGCTCGGCCCGCATCTATGCCTGGATGAGCGCCAACCCGGGCGGCTATCTCGATCCGTTCCGGCTTTCGGATTTCTCCGATCCGCTGGTACGCCAGACCTATCACGCCTACCACATGGACGTGGTGCGCGAGACGGTCGCCCGCACGGTGCCGACCATCAACTATCCCGGCGCAACCGCCTTCCACAACGCGCTCGACGAAAACCTCATGGCCTCGCTGACCAAGGCCAAGACATCGGAGCAGGCGATGGCCGACACCGAGACCGAGTGGAAGAAGATCGCCCGGCGCATTGGCGAGGACAAATTGCTCGAAGCCATCCGAACCAACAAGGAGGCCTGGCCGACCGTTCTCGATCCGATCAGCTGATCCGTCTCCCTGGATCAGAGCCGGAGGGGAGGGGCGAAGGCTCTTCCCCTCCGCACTCAACGCCACCAGGAAAAGCAGCCAGATGAAGCGTTCCGTTCCTTTCGAGATATTCCGCTACGCCGCGATCCTCGCGGCGATGGCGGGGACGCTGGTGCCGATCCTGTGGATGGTGTCGATGGCCTTCAAGCCGATCGCCGAATGGTCGGCGACCGGTGCCGACCTGACATGGTGGCCGAAGAACCCGACGCTCAGCAATTTCCGCTTCGTGTTCGGCGAATCCACCAACAGCCTGATCGTCGCGCTCGACCGCACCCCACTGAAGCCGATCCTGTCGTCGCTTCTGTCGGCGGTATTCGGCACCGCCATCGCCATGTCGGCGGGCACGGCCGCGGCTTACGGCCTGTCGCGCTTCGGCTCGGGCCAGAACCTGCCGCTGGCGCTGATCCAGCTGCGGCTGTTTCCGCCGATGGCGGTGATGATCCCTGTCATGATCATGTGGTCGTTCCTGAATTTCACCGACAGCTGGTGGGGCCTGGCGCTGATCTACGGCATCGTCACTCTGCCCTTCGCCTTCTGGCTGATGAAGACCTTCTTCGACGACATGCCGCGCGAGATCGAGGAAGCCGCTTTGGTCGAAGGCTGTTCGCGGCTGCGCGTCTTCACCCGCATCACGCTGCCGATGATGCGCGCGCCGCTCGCAAGTGCCGCCCTCTTCGTCTTCATCCTCAACTGGTCGGACTATCTGATCGCGCTGCTTTTGACGACGCGCGAATGGGTGACGATCCCGGTCTACATGGCCTCGCTGTCGTCCTCGATGACCGGCCAGCTCTATGGCGCCAAGGCGGCTCTGGGGCTCATCGCCGCCGTGCCGCCCGTCATCATGGGCATCGCCATCCAGCGCCATCTGGTGCGTGGTCTCACCTTCGGGGCGCTCAAGCAATGAGCGCGGTGACTGTGACTGTTTCGGAGGACGACATGGGTGCCGCGCGTTTGAAGCCGGCCCTGCGTGACGAAGGCGCGCGGCTCGGCTTCCGGCTGACGCTGCCGGCGCAGATCCTGGTGCTGTTCATCTCGGTCTTCCCGCTGCTGATGCAGCTCTACATCAGCGTCACCGACTGGTCGCCGCTTTCGGGCCTCGGCTGGTGGAATGCCTGGGAGATGTGGAACAGTTTCGCGAACTACACCGACCTTGCAGCCGATGCGCGCTTCTGGAGCGCGCTGAAGCGCACGGCCATCGTCATGATCGTCTGCGTGCCGGCGGAATTCCTGCTGGGCCTCTCGCTGGCGACGCTGTTCGCCGACGATTTCCCGGGCAAGCGCATCTTCTATTCGATCCTGCTGATGCCGATGATGGTGGTGCCGGCGGTGGCCGGCTACATGTTCTTCATGCTGTTCCAGTCGGGCGGGCCAGTGAACGACATCCTGTCCGCCATATCGGGCACGCAGGTCACCATCGCCTGGCTGTCGGACCCGACCCTGGCGCTGATCGCGGTGATGATCGCCGACATCTGGCAGTGGACGCCGCTGATGTTCCTCATCCTGCTGGCCGGCCTCGTCGGCGTTCCGGAGGACCAGATGAAGGCCGCCACGCTGCTCGGCGCCAATCCGTGGCAGCGCTTTACCACCATCGTGCTGCCGAAGATGAAGACCATCATCATCATTGCGCTGGCGATCCGGGTGATCGAGAACTTCAAGATCTTCGACACGCTCTACATCATGACCGGCGGCGGTCCCGGCGTCGCCACCGAAACGATCTCGGTCTACATTTACAAGGTCACCACTCAGGATTTGATCTGGGGCTATGTCGCGGCAATCGCGCTCGCCATCCTGATCGTGCTCTCCATCGTTGCCGTGTTCGCCATGAAGCGAATGGCGCGGGCAAGGCAGGTGCCGGCATGAGCGCGATCCAACTGCGCAACCTCACCAAAACATTCGGTGACTTCACCGCGCTGAAGACCATGGATCTCGATATAGCGGATGGCGAGTTCATGGCGCTGCTTGGGCCGTCTGGTTGCGGCAAGTCGACGACGATGAACATGATCGCCGGCATGGAAGAGCCGACCAGCGGCAGGATCCTGTTTGGCGAGCGCGACATGGCCGGCGTGCCGATGGGCCGGCGCGGCGTCGGCTTCGTCTTCCAGAACTATGCCATTTTCACGCATATGACGGTGCGCCAGAACCTCGCCTACGGGCCGAGGATGCGCCGCGCCGCCAAAGCCGAGATCGACCGCCGCGTCGGCGCCATCGCCGAGCTGCTGCAACTAACGCCGCTGCTCGACCGCAAGGCCGACCGGCTCTCGGTCAACATCTTGCAGCGCGTGGCGATCGGCCGCTCGGCGATCATGGAGCCGGCGATCTTCCTGCTCGACGAGCCCCTGTCCAATGTCGATGCGGCGTTCCGGGCTGTCATGCGCATCGAGCTGAAACAGCTGCAGCGCCAGTTCAGGCAGACCATGGTCTACGTCACCCACGACCAGCTCGAAGCCATGACCATGGCCGACCGCATCGCCGTCATGGACCACGGCGTGCTGCAGCAGGTCGGCACGCCGCTCGAAGTCTACAACAATCCGGTCAATGTCTTCGTCGCCCGCTTCATCGGCGCGCCGGGCATGAACCTGCTCAAGGGCAGGCCGGCGGAGAGTGATCGCGGCCTGGTCGTCGATCTCAGGCCGCTGGGCATCACACCGCCGCTGC
The DNA here is from genome assembly GCF_016836705.1 of Mesorhizobium caraganae. GTDB lineage: Bacteria > Pseudomonadota > Alphaproteobacteria > Rhizobiales > Rhizobiaceae > Mesorhizobium > Mesorhizobium caraganae. The sequence goes on from NZ_JAFCGY010000001.1 coordinate 307,945, forward strand.
CGGATGAACTGGCGGCCACTTTGCGCGGTGCACGCGGCGATGTGCTCTATGGCTTCCGACCGGAGCAGGTGGCTTTGGCGCAAGACGGGCGCGGGCTTGCCATGCCTGTCACCTTCGTCGAGCGCATCGGCGCGCGCACCATCGTCCATCTCGGCCAAGGCGAGGGCGCCGTGAAGGCGGTCTTCGACAATGATGTCGGGCTGGCGATCGGGCAAACCGCAGTTGTCGCCCCCGACGCGTCGTCGGTACGTGTCTTCGATGCCTCCTCTGGTGTTGCGATGAAAGCAGGTTGAGATGGCTGACATCGTCTTTCGCAATGTGACTAAGCGCTACGGCAACACACTCGCCGTCGACGACGCCTCGTTCACCGTCAACGACAACGAGTTCTTCTGTTTCTTCGGGCCGCCGCTGTCGGGCAAGTCGACGATCCTGCGCCTGGTGCTCGGGCTGGAGACGCCTGATACCGGAGAAATCCTGATCGGCGGCAGATCGGTCAACGCTGCCTCGCCGGCGGAGCGCAATGTGGCGATGGTGTTCCAGAATCTGGCGCTGTTCCCGCATATGAGCGCGCTCGACAATGTGCGCTTTCCGCTGGTCGAACGCGGCGTCGCCGAGCTCCAGATCAAAAAGCGGGTCGCCGACGTCGCGGCCAAGCTGCATATCGGCCACATCCTGCACAAGCAGTCGGCGCAGCTTTCGGGCGGCGAGCGCCAGCGTGTGGCGATCGCGCGTGCGTTGGTGCGCGATCCCAATGCCTATCTGATGGACGATCCGATCTCAGCACTCGACGCCAGGCTGCGCGAAGAGACGCGGGTCGAGCTGAAGCGTATCCAGCGCGAGCTCGGCAAGACGCTGATCTATGTTACCCACGACCAGGAAGAGGCGATGTCGATCGCCGATCGTATCGCCATACTGGAGAATGGCAGGATCCGGCAGATCGGCGCCCCGGCCGAGATCTATGACCGGCCGGCCAACACCTATGTGGCGCGGCTGCTCGGCTCGCCTGTCATGAACATCCTCAAATCGGCTCGGGGCGAGGGCGGCGTCGAAGCGGCCGAAGGCACGATCCAGATTGCCGACAAGGCTGCTCCCGTTGATGCTGTCGAGATCGGGCTGAGGCCGGAAGACATCAAGGTCAACCCCTGGGCGGGCGGGGGCTCGGGCCGCCCGGCACGGGTGTTCGAGGTCGAGCCGCTCGGCGGCTACACCGTCGTGACACTCGCCGCCGGGCAGGCGCGACTGAAGGCGCTGTTGCGCGGCCAGCCTGACATCAGGCCTGACGCGATGGTGGCGATATCCTGCGAGCCGGCCCGCGTGCATTATTTCGGGCAGAGCGGAGGCGCGTTGGCGAGATGATTGCGGCCGCGAGGACAGAGTTTCGGGAGGAAAGCATGACAGCCAAAGGCTTCGAGCCGGACGTGAAGGTCCGCACCAAGGAATACAAGATCGGCTGCGTCGGTGCCGGCATGATCATGGCCGAGTGCCATCTGGCAGCCTACAAGGAGGCAGGCTTTCCGGTGGTGGCGATCGCCTCACGCACGCCCGCGAACGCGCAAAAGGTCGCGACACGCTGGGGCATCCCGACCGTGCATGACACGCCGGAACAGCTTATCGAGGACACCAACGTCGAGATCATCGATCTGGCCTTTCCGCCCGACCTGCAGCCGGCGCTGATCCGCCATGCGCTGAAGCAGAAGCACATCAAGGCCATCCTGGCGCAGAAGCCCTTGGCGCTGTCGGTCGAGGAAGCCGTCAAGCTGCGCGACGAGGCGGCGAAGGCCGGCAAGATCCTCTCGGTCAACCAGAACATGCGCTATGACCAGTCGATGCGCGTGCTGGACCAGATCATCGACAGCGGCGCGCTCGGCGACATCGTCTTCGCGCAGATCGACATGCATGCCATCCCGCATTGGCAGACCTTCCTCGAGGACTACGACAGGCTGACGCTCGCCAATATGAGCGTGCACCATCTCGACGTGCTGCGCTTCCTGTTTGGCGACCCGGACGAGATCACGACGCTGACGCGCAAGGATCCGCGCACGACATTCGACCATCTGGACGGCATCACCGTCTCGACGCTGCGCTTCCCGTCGGGCGTGCTTGCCGTGTCGCTGGAGGACGTCTGGTCCGGCCCGCGCCAGGACGGCTACAAGGACGACCAGCACATCAACTGGCGTGTCGACGGTACCAAGGGCGTCGCCAAGGGCACGATCGGCTGGCCGACAGGGGCGGCTTCGACGCTGACCTATGCCTCGGCCGAGACGACCGGCGGCGAGTGGGTGAGCCCAAGCTGGGACACGATGTGGTTCCCGCATGCCTTCATCGGCGTGATGGAACAATTGCAGCATGCGGTGAAGACAGGCTCGCCGCCGGCGCTGTCGGTCGCCGACAACGTCAAGACGATGGCGCTGGTCGAGGCCGGCTACCGCTCGATGGCGGAGGGCCGCACGATCAGGCTTTCCGAAATCGCTATGTGATCACCGCAACTGAAACGCCAGACAACTGAATCGCTTACAGGGAGGAATTCACACCATGATGCAGGCAGGTATTTTCACGGGCTATTTCCCGTACGGCCTCGAAGAGACGGCGAAGAAAATCCGCGGCCTCGGTTTCAACACGGTGCAGCTCGACCTGCACTTCAAGGATGTCGACCTGTCGGCCGGGCAGATCACCAAGGACAAGGCGAAGAAGGTGCGCGATGTCTTCCGCGACCACAATCTGCCGGCCTGCTGCGTGTCGGGCTATACCAACATCATCCATCCCGACAAGGCCGAGCGCGACAAGCGCGTCGGCTATCTCAAGGAGATCATCCGCAACGCTCGCCATTTCGGCTCGCCTTACGTGATCTCGGAAACCGGGACCTACAACACCGAATCTGACTGGGTGCATCACCCCAAGAACAAGACTGAGGAAGGTTTTGAGGAATGCCGCAAGGTGATCGCCGACCTTGCCCAGACAGCCTACGACCACGGCGCTGTGTTCCTGCTCGAAACCTATGTGAACAACGTCGTCGGCTCGGTCGAGGAAACGGTGAAGATGTTCGCGCAGGTCGACCACCCCGGCCTTGGGCTGTTGATGGATCCGACCAATTATTTCGAGACGCACAACATCGACAAGATGGACCAGATCCTCAACCAGGTGTTCGACACGCTGACCGACAAGATCAGGATTGCGCACGCCAAGGACGTCAAGCGTTCGGGTGGCGACAAGTCCGAGAAGCACGTCGATATCGGTGACGAGGATGCACTGGAGAGCCACACCTTCCGTGGCGTCGGCGAAATCGAACTGCCGGCGCCCGGCCTCGGCTCGCTGAACTACGATCTCTACCTCAAGCGGCTGTCGGAAAAGCATCCGAACATCCCCGTTATCATCGAGCATCTGTCGGAGGACGACGTGCCCCGCGCCAAGACATTCCTCGACGGGAAGTTCCGCGCCAACGGCCTGTGATGGCTCCAAACAGAGGGAAGAAAGAATGTTGAAATTCGCTTGTAAATTGGCGGCCGCCGCGACAGTGCTCGCCGGCGTCGCCCTCGGTACGACGGCGCGGGCACAGGATGGCCAGAAGACCTTCTATCTGCTGTCGCATGGTGGACCTTCCGATGCCTTCTGGATCGACTGGAACGCCGGCGCGACCAAGGCCTGCGACCAGCTCAAAGTGACCTGCAAGATCTCCTTCAGCGGCGGCGACATGGCGGCGCAGAAGGAGGCCTTCAACTCGGCCCTTGCCGCCAAGCCCGACGGCATCGCCACCACGTCGGCGCAGCCCGGCCTGTGGACGGAAGAAGTGAAGGCGGCCAAGGCGGCCGGCATCCCGATCGTGTTCTTCAACACCGACGATCCGGCGACCGGGCGCCAGGCCTATGTCGGCGCAGATCTCAAGGAGGCCGGCGCGATCTGGGCGAAGTATCTCGTCGACCACAAGATGGTGAAGCAGGGCGACAAGGTGTTCCTGCCGGTGGAGGTTCCCGGCGCCAGCTATCAGCAGCTGGAAACCGAGGGGATCGCCAGCGTTTTCGACCCGCTCGGCATCAAATACGACGTGGTCGATTGCGGCACCGATCCGGCCGGCATCATCGCCAAGATGACCGACTATATGGTTGCCAACAATCCGCCGGCCATCATCGCGCTCGGCGATTCCGTCGCGGCCAGCGTCAAGCGTGTGTTCGACGGCGCGGGCGTGCCGGCGGGCAAGATCCCGGTTGTTGGCTGGGGCAATTCCAAGGAGACGGCGCAGGCCGTCAAGGATGGCTTCGTCAACGCCGCCGCCTGGCAGTACCCGTCCGCGCAGGGCTTCATGCCGGTGGCACTGCTCGGGCTCGCCGCGTCGGGCGAACCGATCGGCTACGACATCCACACTTTCGGTCTCTACGACGCCTCCAGCGTCGACCCGATCCTGAAGCTTTACGACAAGAAGTGAGAAAAGCAGCGCCCGCTGCGAAAGCGGCGGGCGTCCTTCAAGCATGGTTCAAACAGTCATGACGATCGCCGCAGAAGACGAGATGCCTGTCGGGAAACGCAGATCGAGCCTGATACGCTCGCCGCAATTCTCCTCGCTCGTCATCCTCATTGTCCTGCTTGCGGTATTCGCCATCGCCGACCGCAATTTCCTGTCGCCGCTCAACATCTCCAACATGATGGCGTTCCTGCCAGAGCTCGGCATCATCGCGCTCGGCATGACGCTGCTTTTGACGGCGGGCGAATTCGACCTGTCCGTCGGCGCCGTGTTCGGACTGGCGCCGGTGGTGGTGATGCTTCTGGTGCAGAACGGCGGCTGGGCTATCGGCATCGCTTTGCTGGCCGGGCTTGTCCTGTGCATCGCGATCGGTGCGATCAACGGGCTGATCGTCACCAAGATCGGCATTTCGTCTTTCCTGGTGACGCTGTCGATTCTGCTCGTCGTGCGCGGGGCGGCGCTCTACATCACGCAGGGCTTTCCGCTGAAGTCCTGGGACCAGCCGGGCTTCTTCGTCACGCTGCTTGCTGGCAGCTTCAACATCGGCGCGTTTCGCTTCTATACCTCGCTCTGGTGGTTCATAGGGCTGTCGCTGCTTGCGGTCTATGTGCTGCGCTACGCCAAGCTCGGCAATTGGATCAGCGCCATCGGCTCCAACCGCAGCGCGGCGGTGGCGCGCGGCGTGCCGGCTGATGCCGTCAAGATATGGCTGTTCATCCTGACCTCGGTGCTTGCCGGGCTCGCCGGCATGATCAGCGCTTTTCGCATCTCGGCGGCCTCGCCCGTGGCGGGAACCGGCTATGAGCTCGAAGTGATAGCCATGGTGGTGGTCGGCGGCACGGCGCTCACCGGCGGCCGCGGCACGATCCTCGGCACCATCGTGGGCGCGCTGATGCTGCGCGCGATCCGCAACGGCATCGTGCTCGTCGGCGTGCCCGGGCTCGCCTACAACATCTTCGTCGGCGTCATTATACTCGCCATGCTCATCCTGCACGCGCTGCTGCAGAAAAACGCTGCGAGGAGCTGATGATGATGCAGGAAGTGCTCCGGCTGCAGAATTTGCAAAAATCCTTCGGTAGCGTGTGCGCTCTGAAGAATGCCTCGCTGACGCTCAAGGAGGGCGAGGTGGTGGCGCTGCTTGGCGACAATGGCGCCGGCAAGTCGACGCTGATCAAGGCGATCTCCGGCTTTTTCCCAATCGATCGCGGCGATATCTATGTGCGCGGCGAGAAGGTCTCGATCCGCTCGACGCGCGAGGCGATGGATCTCGGCATCGAGACCATCCACCAGGACACCTCGCTGGCGCCCGACCTCAGCATCGCGCGCAACCTGTTCCTTGGCCGCGAGCCGGTCAATCTCAAATGGCTCGGCGTCTTCGCGCCGCTCGATCTCGCCAAGCTGCGCGATGCTGCCTCGGCGCTGCTGAAGCGTGTCGGCATCTCGAAGAAGCTCGACGCTGACGCGTTGATCTCAACGCTGTCCGGCGGCGAGCGGCAGTCGATCGCGATCTCGCGCGCCATGCAGTTCGCCGCCAGGGTGATTATCCTCGACGAGCCGACCAACAATCTCGGCGTCGAGGAAACGCATGGCGTGCTACGCTTCGTGAAAGAGATGCGCGAGGCAGGGCATTCGGTGCTCCTGATCACCCACAACATCCACCATGTGTTCGAAGTCGCCGACCGCATCGTCGTCATGCGGCGCGGCGAGATCGTCGCCGAGCAGACCGTCGCCGACACCGACCTTCTGACGGTGGAAAGCCTGATAACCGGCGCCGACCTGTCGTCCCTGATGAAAAGGGCGCTGTGACGGCATGGTGAAGCTCTACGGCCAGATGCTTTCGCGCCGGCAGGTCGCCGAACGTTCCGGCATGCTGTCGCAATTCGCCGGCGTGCGGCTGATGACGCTTGGCGACGGTGTCGAGCGCGGCATCCGCATGCTCGAGTTCCGCACCGGCTCGGGCATGCGCTTCACCGCGCTCGTCGACCGGGCGCTCGACATCGCCGATTGCGAATATAAGGGCCAGGCCATCGGCTGGCATTCGCCGAGCGGGTTCCGCAACCCGGGCCTGCACGACTATGAAGGCGAGGATGGGTTTGCTTGGGGGCGATCCTTCTCCGGCCTGCTCGTCACCTGCGGCCTCGACCACATTCTCGGCCGCAACGAGGTTCCGGCCGAAAACTATAATTATCCTGGACGCAAGACGGTCACGCATTCACTGCACGGCCGCGTTGGAACCATCCCCGCGCGGCTGACCGGCTATGGCGAAAGCTGGGACGGCGACCGCTGTGTTTTGTGGGCGGAAGGCATCGTCCAGCAGGCAAGCGTGTTCGGCGAGGATCTGCACCTCATCCGCCGCATCGAGGCCGATCTCGGCGGCAGTGAAATCCGGGTTTCGGACCGCGTCGTCAATCACGGCTTCCACCGCACGCCGCACATGTATTTCTACCATGTCAATGTCGGGCATCCGCTGCTCGACGAAGGTTCGCGCTACCTGGCGCCGATCCGCGACGTGGTCTGGGCCGCGCATGCCGGCGAGCGCTACCAAGCGCAGAAGATCGGCTACCGGACCGTGCCGGCGCCTCAGTTCGGTTTCAGCGAACAGGTGTGGCAGCATGAGCTCGGCGCCGACGCCAGGGGCGAGGTGCCTGTGGCCGTAGTCAACGACCGCCTCGGCCTCGGCTTCGAGGTCGTCACCCGCAAGGACCAACTGCCTTGTTGTTACGAGTGGCAGAATTTCCAGGCCGGGCAGTATGCGCTTGGCATCGAACCGTCAACACACCATGTGCTCGGCAATCTTGCCGCGCGCGAGCGTGGCGAGATGATCTGGCTGGAGCACGGCGAGACCCGCGCCTATGACGCGGTCTTCCGCGTCCTCGACGGCAAGGAGGCGATCGCCGGCGCCGAAGGCAGGATCGCGGCGATCGCCCGCCAGCCCGAGCAGGATTACCCTCAGCCGTCCGGCATGTTTCCAAGACTGGCGGGCATGACATGAGCGTGACAATTATCCTTGGCAAGCCCTTCGGCCGGCGGACCGGATTACCAGCGGTGCGTGAATATTGGAGGCCAATGTGACGATGGCGAAGAAGCGCGACTACAGCCTTGTCGGCGAAGGCACGCGACGGGCGATCGAGACCGGACTTGCCTCGGCCGAGTGGTACCACACCGACGTGTCGCGCAAGACCATGAAGGAATTGATGCAGCGCTCCGACGGGCCGGCGATCCGCGACACCCTCATCTGGATCGTGCTGATCCTGGGCTCGGCCGCCGGCATAATCTGGTTCTGGGGCACATGGTGGGTCGTGCCGTTTCTACTCGTTTATGGCGTGCTCTACGGTTCGTCGAGCGACTCGCGCTGGCATGAATGCAGCCACGGCACGGCCTTCCGCACGCGCTGGATGAACGATGTCGTCTACCACATCGCCTCGTTCATGCTGATGCGCAATCCGGTGCAATGGCGCTGGAGCCATGCGCGCCACCACACCGACACCATCATCGTCGGCCGCGACGCCGAGATCGCGGTGATGCGGCCGCCGGATCTCTTGAAGGCGGCGCTCGCCTTCACCGGCATCCTCGACTTCCGCTATTCGCTGCCGACACTGGTGCGCCAGGCGTTCGGCAAATTATCGGAGGACGAGAAGAGCTACATCCCGGAAATGGAGCAGCATAAGGCGGTGATCGCGGCTCGGTGGCATATGGTCGTCTACTCCGCGACGATCGCTCTCGCGATCGCGCTTAAATCATGGATACCGCTGGTGCTGATCGGCCTGCCGCGCCTCTACGGCACCTGGCACATGGTGCTTACCGGCCTCCTGCAGCATATCGGGCTGGCCGACAACGTCACCGATCACCGGCTGAACACGCGCACGGTCTACATGAACTCGATCAGCCGGTTCATCTACTGGAACATGAACTACCATGTGGAGCATCACATGTTCCCGATGGTACCCTATCACGCGCTGCCGAAGCTGCATGAGCTGATCAAGCACGACCTTCCGGTGCCGAACCCATCGATGTGGCACGCCTATCGCGAGGTGTGGCCGGTGCTGCTCAGGCAGCTCAAATACGAGGACTATTATCTCAAGCGCGAGTTGCCGCCGACGGCCAAGCCCTATCGCGGCGAGTTCCACGATCTCGACATAACGGCCGCGGCCGCCGAATAGGTGTCGCGTGGTAATCCAGAAAAAAGATGATGGCCGGAGAAAGATGATGGCGGAGTGGGTTGAAGCGTGCGCGGTCGACGACGTGGACGAGGAGGATGTGATCCGCTTCGACCATGGCGGCCGCACTTTCGCGATCTATCGTTCGCCGGACGACGAGTTCTTCGCGACCGACGGGTTCTGCACGCATGAAAAGGCGCATCTCGCCGAGGGGCTGGTGATGGACGACATCATCGAATGCCCCAAGCACAATGGCCGCTTCAACTACAAGACTGGCCAGGCCAAGGGCGCGCCGGTCTGCGTCAACCTCAAGACCTATCCGGTCAAGATCGAGGCCGGCAAGGTGATGATCGAGATCGGCTAAGGCGGTGGGCGAAATCAACAGGGACATTGCGATGAGCCGAAAGAGACCGACCGTTGCCGATCTGCGCGCCATGAAGGGCAAGCGACAACTGACCATGCTGCGCGTGCTGACGCTGGAAGAAGCGGAGGCCGCCGAGCGGGCCGGCATCGACATTGTCTCGGTGCCGCCGGAACTGGTTCTCAATCCGCAATATCGCGATGCCGCGCCCAGCCTCTTCACCATGCCGGGCGACAACTTTTTCGAGATCGGCACGGCCGACGATTTCGTTCGCTGGTCGTTCCGCCTCTACAAGGCGGGCGCCGACGCCGTCTATTGCAGCGCCGGCTATGCCACGATCAAGCGCATGGCCGACGATGCCATTCCCGTCATCGGCCATGTCGGCCTGATCCCCTCGCGCGCCACCTGGACCGGCGGCTTCAAGGCGGTCGGCAAGACCGCCGACACCGCCATGCATGTGTTCGAGGCGGTCAAGCAGCTGGAAGCCGCCGGCGCTATCGGCGCTGAGATCGAGGTGGTTCCGGTGGAAGTGGCGAAAGCGATCTCCGAGCGCACCCCGCTCATCATGCTGTCGATGGGCGCGGGCACGGGCTGCGACGCGCAATATCTGTTCGCCGAGGATATTCTCGGCACCAATCGCGGTCACATGCCGCGCCATTCGAAAGTCTACCGCAACTTCGCCGCCGAATATGACCGGCTGCAACAAGAGCGCATCGCGGCGTTTTCCGAATATGTCGCGGACGTCAACAGCGGCGGCTACCCGGAAGACAGGCATATCGTGCACATGGCTCCGGACGAACTAACCCTGTTCTTTGAACACCTGAATAAGGCGAATTCTACTCTCTCCAATAGTCTGGCCTAGCGGCGCGCAACAAATTCGAATTCCCATGGTCGGCCGCCGGAACGGCTGCTTTGCGCCTCATGTCGACCCTAGGACCAGCTTGGCCGCTTCCTGAAAGCAGACATTGTCCTGCGGCTACACTAGAGGTCCTGATAACGCCAGCACTGAACCTCCACTACGCATCTGGTCGGTTGGCGAAAACATCGCACATATGCTCAAAGGCTCGTGCGACGGCGAGACGGGGTGGGGCGACCGCTGGGTCCTGCTCGGCTTCGACCACGAGCCACCCGCCATAACCTTGATCCCTGACAAAGCGGGCAATTGGGACGAAGTCTACGATCCCATCTCCCGGCACTGTGAATACTCCCCTGCGCACACCGGCATTGAAGCTCAGATCGCCGGTACGGACTTCTTCCAGAACCGGCCTGCGGATATCCTTGAGGTGGATATGGTTGATACGGTCTCCAAAGCGCTCGATCAGTCGGACGTAGTCAAAGCCGGCTGCCACGGCGTGATCGGTGTCGAGCAGCAAGCCTGTCTGTGGTCCCACTTTGTCGAAGATTCCCGAGATCTCGTCGAATGTCTCGGCAACCATCATCAGATGATGATGGTACGCAAGTTTAAGATCGTACTCCTCGGCAAGACGCTTCGCGAACTCGGTCAACCGCGCAGCATACGCAGCCATGTCCGCCTTTGGCATGATTACTCGCTTTGACATCGGAACATCGAGCGGCGATCCCGGCGTCATCATCGCGACCTCGCCGTAAACCATCACTTTGCAATCCATCGCGTGCAGGAGGCCGGCATGGCTGGCGACCGCTTCCATTTCTTCGCCAACGCCATGTTCAGCTAGTTTTCCCGAATGCCAGCCGGACGCCAGGGCGAGACCATGGCTAGCAAGCAGCGGGCTCAGGGTGTTTGCATCTCGCGGAAACTTTCGCCCGAGCTCCACGCCATGATATCCAGCATCGGCGGCGTCACGCAGGCAGGTTTCCAGCGGTATATCCGCGCCAAGGTCTTCAAGAACGTCGTTCGCCCAGGACAGCGGACTGACGGCTAGTCGCACGTCGGGCGGCAGCAAGATATCAATCTGGATCATTGCATTCCCTGCACAATGTTCGATTGGAACTGAGAGGCCTAGGCAGGACAACGTTCGCCGTTTCCCCGATTGGCTCTGAGAAGTATCTCAGGCAGAATTCCTGACGATGAGCTTTCCCGGCAGTGTGACAGTCTCAGGGGGCCGCCGCCCGGTAATCATCTCGATGACAACCTCAACCATTTCGTCCTTCGGCTGCTCGTATGTGGAAAGGCCATAGACCGATGCTCCGCCCAGCTCGTAATTGTCGAAGCCGATGACGGCCATGTCCTGCGGCACACGCAAGCCAAACTGCCCGCGGATTTCGTCAAGCGCGCCGATGGCCAGGATGTCGTTCTCGCACATGAGGACGTCGACCCTATCCTTGGCGTCCGTATTCTGAAGATAGTGGCGAACGGATTCTGCTCCGGCCTGCGCGCTATACCTTTCCGCCGATATCACCGCGGTCTCGTCTACACCCTTCTGTTTCCAGAAATCGATGAAATGATGCCGGCGCCTGAGCGCCGTGGAGAGGGCCGGCGCCCCAGCCATGAAGCCCGGACGCCGGTATCCCTTTTCATAAAGATGATCGACGATCTCCTTCAACGCCAGCTCGGCGTCACAGACAACGGCAGGCACGCCATCAATCTGGCTGTCCCTTGCCAGCACGAACATCGGCGGCATGCTCCGGCCCAGCCGCCTGTCATTCAACGTTTCGCTGCGAAAAGCAGTGCCGAACATGATGATGGCATCGACCTGGCGCTGATCCGCGTTGAGCAGGGCACGCACATGATCGAAGTGATTGTTGATGTTGATCAGCATGGCGACCAGCCCTTCAGCCTGCAGCCGATCGGTCAAAGTCTCCAGGAAGGGCAACTTCTGAGGGTTGGCAAAGTCGTCGACGAAGATCGCCACCTGATGCGTAAGATTGGTGGCTAAGCTGCGGGCGAGGAGGTTCGGCGAGTAGTTAAGCGCCGCTGCAGCCTGCAGAACCCTACGTTTGCTCTCCTCGGTAATCGATGCGCCCGGCGTGAACGCACGGATAACTGTCCATTTTGAGACGCCGGCCGCATCTGCCACGTTCTTCGCCGTTGCCCGCCTTCTCATGAAGCCTCCACAAAATGAAACGTCCATTCCATTTTCTGATTCCGTGAAATGAACGCTTGCTTTTAGCGTATCAAAAGCTATGATGCACGCGTTTGCACCCGGTAGCAAACGCATTTGCACCCGGTAGCATTCGCTTTTTTGCCGCCTCAGGAGGAGACGGCAACGTTAGGAGGAGCAGATGAAATCCATTCTAAAGAGACTCGCAGTCGGTGCCGTCATCCTCGGTGCAGCAGCTTCAGTGGCCATCAGCGCCAGAGCTGAGGATATTTCCATTATCGCGGTCACCCACGGACAGGCGTCAGATCCATTCTGGTCCATCGTGAAGAACGGGATGATGCAGGCCGGGAAGGACAGCAATGTCAAAGTCGACTATCGCGCTCCGGAAACCTTCGACATGGTGGCAATGGGCCAACTGATCGAGGCTGCCGCTAATCAGAAGCCTGCCGGCATCGTCATCTCGGACCCTGACCCGGATGCGCTCGGTCCGGCAATCGAGAAGGCTGTCGCGGCCGGCATTCCGGTGATTTCGATGAATTCAGGCATCTCGGCGGCAGAGAAGCTCGGCATCAAGCTGCATGTTGGCCAGGACGAAGGCCCAGCGGGCATCAAGGTCGGCGAGAAATTGAAATCCCTCGGCCTGAAGCACGTTCTCTGCGTCAACCAGGAAGTGGGCAATGCCGCTCTCGACCAGCGTTGTGCCGGCACCGAAAAGGGTTTTGAGGGCGGCAAGGTGACCGTGCTGCCGACAACGGCCGATCCGGCCGAAATCGAAGCGAAGATCCAGGCCGCGCTCACATCCGATCCGTCGATCGACGTGGTGCTCGGTCTCTCGGCCCCGCTCGTCGGCGAGCGTGCGGTCGCAGTCGTCGAGAAGATGGGCGTCGGCGACAAGGTGAAGGTTGCCTCCTATGACCTGTCGGCGGGCTTCCTGAAGGCGGTTGCCGACGGCAAGGCTTTGTTCGCGGTCGATCAGCAGCCCTATCTGCAAGGCTATCTGCCGGTGACGTTCCTCGCGCTCTATGCCCGCTACGGTACGATCCCCGCTGGCAATGTGCCCTCCGGTCCGAGCTTCGTCGAGAAGGACACGGCCGCTTCCGTCATCGAGAAATCCTCCCAAGGCATCCGCTAATGCGAAGCTGCCGGCCCTCGCTTCGGCGGGGGCCGCCTTTGCAAGTGTCGGAAGGCGGACCACGTCCGCCAGCATCTGGACCAAAATCGGGAGGAAAGAATAATGACTGCGACCACATCTCATTCCGATGAGCGGCTGAAGAAGGTCTCCTCGATGACCGCGCTTCTGCGGCGACCCGAACTCGGCGCCGTTGCGGGCCTGGTGCTCGTATCAATCTTCTTCTTTTTCACCGCGAATCCGGCGATGTTCACGCTCGCCGGAATAATGAACTTCATGGCGCCAGCCGCCCAGCTTGGCATTTTGGCCATCGGCGCTGCGCTGCTCATGATCGGTGGCGAGTTCGATCTTTCGATCGGATCGATGGTGGCCTTTGCCGGTTTGGTCTTCGGCACCGCGCTCGTCGTCTGGCATGCGCCGCTCAGCGTCGCGATCATCGTTGCCGTCGCCTTCGCGGTCTTCATCGGTGTCACCAACGCGCAGATCACCATGCGCACCGGCCTGCCCTCCTTTATCGTTACGCTTGCCTTTCTCTTCATTTTACGCGGGCTGACGCTGGTCGGCTTGAAATGGGCAAGCGGCGGTTCCACCCAGCTTCGCGGCATGAAGGAGGCAGTCGCCGGCAGCCCGCTTGCGCCGTTCTTCTCGGGAGACGCTTTTTCTGGTCTGTTTTCATGGCTGGCCTCGAAGGGCATCATCGAGGTATTCCCCAGCGGCGCTCCAAAGGTTCCGGGCATTCCCGTCGAGATCCTGTGGTTCATCGCGATCGCCCTTCTTGCAACATGGGTTCTGCTGCGGACGCGCTTTGGCAACTGGATTTTCGCCGCCGGCGGTGACCCCCGCGCTGCTCGCAAATCGGCCGTGCCGGTCGCAAGGGTAAAGACAACGCTCTTCGTAATCACAGCGCTCTGCGCCACTCTGGTTGCCATTCTCACTGTTCTGGATGCCGGTTCGACCGACGCCCGCCGCGGCTTCCAGAAGGAGTTCGAGGCGATCATCGCAGCTGTCATCGGCGGGTGCCTGCTGACGGGAGGCTATGGCTCGGCAATCGGCGCCTTCTTCGGGTCGATCGTGTTCGGCATGGTTCTGATCGGCCTTACCTACACCTCGATCGACCAGGATTGGTACCTCGTCTTCCTCGGCGGCATGCTGCTGATCGCGGTCATCTTCAACAACGTCATTCGCAAGCGCGTAACGGGAGAACGCTGATGGCCACGTCCCAAACGCCCCTCATCGAGGTCAAAGACATCGTCAAGCATTTCGGTTCGGTCATTGCGCTCAACGGTGTGTCGATGAGCGTCAATGCGAACGAAGTGCTTTGCCTATTGGGGGACAACGGCGCTGGCAAGTCGACGCTGATCAACACGCTCGCCGGCGTGCACAAGCCGACGTCCGGACAATTCCTGGTCGAAGGCCAGCCGCGCCTGTTCTCGGGACCGCGCGATGCCCTCGATGCCGGCATCGCCACCGTGTATCAGGATCTTGCCATGATCCCGCTGATGTCGGTGACCCGCAACTTCTTCATGGGACGCGAGCCCGTGGTCGGTTTCGGACCTTTCAAACGCATGGATATGGAGCACGCCGACAACATCACACGAGACGAGATGCACAGGATCGGCATCGACGTGCGTGACCCTCAGCAGGCCGTTGGAACGCTTTCAGGCGGCGAGCGTCAGTGTGTTGCGATCGCCCGCGCGGTTTATTTCGGCGCCAAGGTCCTCATCCTGGACGAGCCGACGTCCGCTCTTGGCGTTGCCCAGACCTCCATGGTGCTGAAGTACATCGGCCAGGTCCGCAACAAGGGTCTCGGTGTGATCTTCATCACCCACAATGTCCGTCACGCCTATGCCGTCGGCGACCGCTTCACGGTGCTCAATCGCGGCAAGACGCTCGGCACTTATAGGAAAGATCAGATCGGCATCGACGAGCTCCAGAACCTGATGGCAGGCGGCAAGGAGCTGCAGTCGCTCTCAGAGGAACTCGGCGGAACGATCTGATCGAGAGCTTTTCACATGTCGGTGCGGCGCAAGCGCCCCCCACCACCCGTCGTCATACCCAGAATACGAGAACCGCCAATGAGTGGACCTACAACCTCTCCTTTCCCCCTCGCAGCCTGCGCCGAGATGCTGTGGTGCGACAAGCCGATCGATTGGCGCGCCTCGCGCCTGAAGGAGATGGGCTTTGGTGTCGGTCTCTGGAATTGGCCGGAGCACGACCTCAATAAGCTGGAAGCAACTGGCGCGACCTTCACGATCATGAACGGCTACCTTGCCGGTCGTCTGACCGACGACGAAGGCGCGGCCGAACTGATCAGAACGGCCCGCGAGACTGCGCAGGTCGGCAAGCGGCTCGGTGTGCAGCGCCTCAACCTTCACGGTACCGGTCTGGGGGACAGGGGCCTCCCCGTCCAGCCCATCGAAGTGGTGACCGGTGCCATGTGGCTGAAGGCGCGCGACACACTCTGCCGCGTCGTCGAACTGGCCGAGAAGGAAGGGGTCACCTTCACGCTCGAGAACCTCAACCTGCCGGTCGATCATCCAGGTGTGCCCTTCGGCCGCGCTGAGGACACGCTGGCCCTGGTTTCGAACGTCAACCACCCGCGGCTGCGCCTGAACCTCGATCTCTACCACGCCCAGATCGGCGAGGGGAACCTGATTGAGCTTTGCCGCAAGTGCCTGCCGTGGATCGGCGAGATCCAGGTAGCGGACGTTCCGGGTCGCTGCGAACCGGGTACTGGCGAGATCAACTGGCGCGGGATTGCCACGGCCCTGAAGGCCATTGGCTATTCCGGCCCCGTCGGCATGGAAGCGTGGGCCGCCGGCGATCCCGAAGCCGCGCTGGGAGCCTTCCGCGACGCCTTCACCATCTGATTTACCACCAACCCATTCATAGGACCTCTCGAATGCCCAAGAGCAAACCCGTCAATGTCGGTCTCATTGGTGCCGGCCGCATCGGATCTTTCCACGGTGAGACTGTCGCACGCCGCCTGGTCGACGCCGATCTCGTTGCCATCGCGGATCCGGCGCCAAACGCCGCAGCCAACCTCGCCGACAAACTTGACGTCGAAAGTGCGTACACGGATGTTGCTGACCTCCTTGCCCATCCGGGACTGGAGGCCGTGATCATCGCCACTCCAGCGCGGTTTCACACGAATGTCCTCGTGCAGGCAGCCGAGGCAGGCAAGGCGATTTTCTGCGAGAAGCCGATGGCATTGACCCTGGAAGATGCCGACCGGGCAATCGCCGCGGCGCGCTCGGCGGGCGTTCCGCTCCAGGTCGGCTTCAACCGGCGCTGGGATCAGGCATTTGCTGAGGGGCGAGCAGCGATTGATGCCGGGAAAGTCGGGACGCCGCAGCTCCTTCGCTCTCTCACGCGCGATCCAGGCCCGTTCGGCGCCGATCCGGCGCGGATCCCGCTCTGGACCATCTTCTACGAGACGCTCATCCACGACTTCGACACGCTGTTGTGGCTCAATCCGGGCGCGCAGCCGGTAGAGGTGTCTGCTGTAGCCGACGCTTTAGTGCGGCCGGATTTCAGGGAAAACGGCTTCCTTGACACAGCGGTAGTCACAGTCCGGTTCGACAACGGCTCCGTTGCCGTCGCCGAAGCAAGCTTCTCGGCACTCTACGGCTATGACATCCGCGGCGAGGTCTTCGGCTCCGGCGGCATGGTGACCATGGGCGACGTTCGTCGCTCCAGCATGACGCTCTTCGACAAGAACGGCCTGTCGAACGATACCTGGCGCCGCGACACCGACCATTTCGTCCAAGGCTACACGGCGCAGCTCGCCTCGTTCGTTCGAGCCTCTCGTACCTGTAAAGTTGAAGGACCGACGGGCGAGGACGCGCGCAACGCTCTAAAAATTGCGCTTGCCTGCATCGAGTCCGTCTCGAAGAAGCAAGCCATTCCGCTGCGATAGAAGCTTCTGGAGCTACAGAGGAGTGTGGTCATGCACGAGGCCATCAAACGGCCAAGCGACGTGAGCGACCTCAAAGGCATGATTGCCTCACGGACGATCACACTTCCGGAGCAGCAGGAACAAGTTGCTCGGATGGCACTGGCGAAGCCAGACGTGATAGCTTTTGGCACCGTCAGCTCGATCGCCGCCGAATGCTCCGTCTCGCCCTCTACGGTGGTGCGCGCCGCTACGGGCCTCGGTTTCGCCGATTTTCGAGACTTCAGGGGTTTTTTTCGGCTGCACCTAAGGAAGGCAACAAGCCTGAAGGCTGGTTAGCTCCAACCAATGCAGGGATGGATCATACATGGAGGATGGCGTGCGCTTGCTGGAGTTGGCACGCAACGCCCGCCAACTGTTTGTCCGGCAGGCCCCCGGTGAGAAGAAACGGCTTCTGAATCTGCTGCTGTCGCACTGCACGTGGGAACACGGCGAGATTCGCGCTGTATTTCGGCAACCATTTGATTTGCTTGTGGAAACCACTGGGGCTCTATCTTCGGAGCATTGCCTCGGGAACCGTCTTGTCTAAAGGGCATCCAGTTTGACTGGGATTCCTGGAAGCTTTTCGAACTTTCTGCGTCGCGCGTCAGCCTGAATTGCGGTTGCTTATGGACAAGTGGGACACTAGATTCGGTTTTTGGATAGCTTTGAAGGCAGCGACTTCTGGCACATGCGCCAGATAGCGCGTCGGCACGAACTTCCAAGCGTGCTACCTTTGAACGACAGCTTTGCGCCCAATGTCAGCCATAGAAGTCAGTTTTGCGGCTTCTTGAAAGCAGACGTTCGGCTTGGGCGGCAGGATGTCCGGGTTTGACCCCGAAGCCGACATTCGCAGCACCAAGCTGGGCAAGGCTTCTACCGATAGATCAGGGGCTCCTCGGGCCGCTGCCTATGGTAATCTATGCGTCACTGATCGATTGGAGAGTGCACCCCTTGGAACGCCGTCTGGCTGCAATCCTGGCCGCCGATGTGGTCGGCTACAGCCGCCTCATGGGCGTTAGTGAGGCCGCCACGCTCACGGCGCTCAGCGCCCACCGGAAGGAACTCGTCGACGCGAAAATCGCCGAGCATCGCGGACGCATCGTTAAAGTGACGGGCGACGGCCTGCTGGTGGAGTTTCCGAGCGTGGTAAATGCGGTAACGTGCGCTGCGGAAATCCAGGGAAAGATGCGCGAGCGCAACGCGGGAGTGCCGGAAGGTCTCCGCATCGAGTTTCGGATCGGTGTCAATATCGGCGACGTGATCGTTGAGGGCGACGATATTTTTGGCGACGGCGTCAACGTTGCGGCGCGGCTGGAAGGGATCGCCAAGCCCGGCGGCATTGCGCTCTCCGGCACGGTACGCGACCACCTTGGAAACCGGCTCGATCTTGCCTTCGAAGACATTGGCGAGCAGGTTTTGAAGAACATTGACCGGCCGGTGAGGGTTTTTCGCGTAGAGCTCGATGCCGTCCCGCCAGCCGGCACAAACGTCGCGCCGCGGTCCGAGCGAAACAAGCCATCGATCGCCGTCCTACCTTTCACCAATATGAGTGGCGATCCGGAGCAGGAGTATTTCGCCGATGGTATCACAGAAGACATCATCACCGACTTGTCGAAGGTTTCCGGGCTTTCGGTTATCGCCCGCAATTCCGTGTTCACTTACAAGGGCAAGCACGCCGATGTGCAGGAGGTGGGACGGCGTTTCAATGTGACGACCGTTGTCGAGGGCAGTGTGCGCAGGACGGGCAATCGCGTTCGCATCAATGCGCAGCTGATCAATGCCCGTGACGGCACTCATCTGTGGGCCGACCGCTATGACCGCGATCTCACCGACATCTTCGCGCTTCAAGACGAGATCACCAAGACGATCGTTGAGCAGTTGAAAGTGACGCTTCTGCCGCAGGAAAAAAAGGCAATCGAGGCGGTCCCCACTTCGATTGTCGATGCCTATAACTATTACCTCAGGGGCCGCCACCTCTTTTATTTACGCACCACACCTCATGTGCTGCTCGCGCAGCGCATGTTCAGGAAGGCAGTGGAACTCGATCCAGCTTATGCCCGCGCCTATGCCGGCCTCGCCGACGCCGCTTGGTTTCTCTATCTCAACGACCACGAGGGCGTGACTGTCTCAGACATTTTCGACGCGAGCACCAAAGCCATCGAGCTCGATCCCGAGCTCGCGGAAGCGCACGCTTCGCATGGCATAGCCCTCCACTTTCTCGATAGGTATCCCGAAGCAGTGGCCGAATTCGAGCGCGCCCTGGCGATCGATCCCAATTCCTTTTGGAGCCACTTTCACTATGCCAATGCCGCGCGTAATAGGGGCGACCTTGAGACATCGGTGAAGATGGATAAGCGCGCCAGCGAGATAGATCCCGACGATTTTGGCGTCCGTTTCAACCTCTCGCAAGACTACCAGCAGCTTGGCCGCATCGAGGAATCGAGGGAAATGTCAAGAAGCGGCATCGAGGCGGCAGAACGTATAAGCGCTCGGCATCCCGATCTCTCGCTTCCCATCGCCATTGGCGCCTGCGCGCTGGTCCTCCTCGGCGAACGTACACGTGCTCTCGAATGGTGTGCGCACGCCCTGGCGATCGCTCCTAATGATCCGCTCACGCTTTACAATGTCGCTTGCAGCTATGCGCTGATGGGCGAGTTGGACCTTACCCTCGAGGTGCTCGAGCGCTGGCGTTCTCGCGCGAACGCCAAGACGAAAAGCTGGGTGCGTAGGGACACCGATTTCGACTCTTTGCGCAGTCACCCGCGCTTCCAAGCATTTCTTGATCGGCTCGACTAGCCGGTCTGAATCCTCAGAACCCTGAGCGGTAGTGCCTTAGTTCAAATGATCGGGCAGCCGATGACCGCTTCTGGCACAATGCAGTCGCGCCATGCTGAACGCGAGGGTCGGCTTTCTAGCCTAGTCATCCCGAAAGCCGACCGTCAACTTCCGGCCAAATCCAGCCGTGCGGAAGTCTTTCGCCCTGTTTGTCGGCCGAACTATGCGGGCCTTTCTGGCCAGACGGGGCAGGGCGTTACGCTATTCGCCCCCGATCGGCTTCCTTCGCCGTTTGCCAATCATTCTTGCTGTCGCGAAGTGGATCGAAGCGCGGGAAAAATCGTAAGCAGGCGCAGTGAATCGCACCCCGGCGTGAAAAAGGCAGTGGCTCCCCGGGATCGGCGAAGCCGCGAACTACGAATTCTCCATAGCTCGCCAGGATGCGCGGGAAGCACCCAAGATGCGAAAACGCGACCGAGACCGAACTGAAGCACTTCGCCTTGCTGAGGGTCCGCAGCCGTCACTTCGCGAGCGAGCTGTCGCTCTCGCCCGAAAGGACGGCGAAGTGCGGACCTGTGATCTGACGACCGCAGGAATACCCCGGTGTTACCTTTCCCGGATGTGCGAGGAAGGTCTGCTTGTGAAGGTCGGCTACGGACGATATCGCGCTGTGGCAGTCGACGCCGCGTGGCCTTAAAGTGCGTCCAATCCTTCGCCTGCCTCAACACCCTGGTTCCTGTCGCACGCTAGAAAACCGTGGCTCCAGAACTTCGAAGCGTGCCGTTGCTATATCGGCACGGCGAGGGAGGTACACTGTCTGCAGCGGACGGGGTTGGCGTCTCTTCGGTCACCAGAGGCTCCTGTTTTATCCGAGGCGGCCGTTGATACCCCCTCCAACGCCCGCTTTGCACCTCATGTCATCCAATGGTCTGGATCTTTGTCTAAGAGCGGCCGTTGCCGGTGCCCAGGGCACACGCGATTTCGCGTCAGTTGGAACGTTGTCTGCCCAGATCCGGCCCTGCGAATTCATGCCCCCGGGTAAGCCGACGAGTTCCCGTTCAAGGGAATGAGAAAGTCCATTAAAGCCTCAGCGTCACGTTGATTGTTGATCAAGCCCACTCGGTGAAACTTTGCTGCACGTAGTATGCGATCCACCACTTCGGGAATCGCCGTGAATAGCTGGTGCGGCGGCGCCTTGGTGACACGAGGCCCCAACGAAACGACCATCGCAGGAGGAGAGGAGTGTACCGCCAACCGCCGATATTGAGAAAGACAAGACCGGGAACGCCTGGACCTGACGGAGTGTCCGTAAGCTCGACGACTGGGTCGCCACGGCGCGGGCGCTCGTCCGCAGGAAGGTTCCGGGCCTGCCACAGTTTAGCGCACGATATTGTCGTCAAGAATGTGCTGTCTATTAAAACCGCACGGAGTGGTCAGAGAAAGCTCAGCTCTGCGGAATTGCCGACCGCGGTCGATATGTGGCGCAGTCGTGACATGGAAGCGAAACTGGGCAAGAAATTAAGATGCTCTCAACAATAATGCGAGGTAACGCTCAACTCTAGGTTTCTTCTCAAGTATGTACGTGTCATGCGGCTAAATTAGCGTAACGTGATTTTTCGAGTTGGGGAGAGGTTGGTCGGATCTTGCTGTAACAAAAACGCAACTATGCTTTGAGCAAATGGCACCGATTCGCCAATTTTGACAAAAGACCGGAGTATTTTGGCGAGAATTGTGCATCTCCTGCACGAATTGGAATCATCCGGTCCGGGCGGGGCTTTCGTTAAGGATTGATGTGGCGTCGGGTTAGAACTGCCCGACGGGACGTTTCGGCGAGACAAAATCAATCGGCGAAATCCAACCCCCTCCCGGTCATCGGTGGTTTCACATCCGGGGGCCGTTCATGCGCGATTCAGTTTTACAGCCTAGCGCAGCGCGCTTTGTCAGGTTTTTTCGGCTGGCGGCGGCAGTGTTCGTGGCCGCCATTGCCGTGCTGGCGGGATTGAGCTCCCGTGCCGACGCGCAGGCTGCGTACGACTTCTGCCCCGCAGGTGCCGGCGCGATCTTCAACGTCGTCAACGGTGTGCAGATATGGCGCTTGGATCCGCCAGGTGGCACGGCCACCCGCGTTACCGCACTGGACCAATCAATTCCGACCAACCTCAACGGGTTGATGGTCGATCCTATACGCAATCGCCTGCTGTTCGTCTCACGCCCCACCGCCTCCACCACCCAGCTCTGGGCTTACGATCCCGCAAATCCCACGATCAATGACTGGTACGACGTCGTGGGCGCCTCCTTTGCGTCGCCGGATTTCCCGCGAGCGGCCATGAGTCCGAGCGGCATAGGATATCTCATCGGCGGCGGCGCCAGCCCCGAGGTTTGGAGGGTCACAGCGTCCGGCAGCTTCAACTATACCGTTCAAAGGATTCCCGGCAATCTCACCTACGACATCGCGCCGACCGATACGGGCTCCGGCGATATTGCCTTTGACGGCAATGGCATAGCGTGGCTCTCGGTCGGGCAGGATCTTTATACCGTAGACCTGGCGGGTGGGAGCCTGACGGCTGTCAGGCAAACGCGCCCGTTGCTGAATGGATCGCCCAGCGCGATTAATTGGGCAGGCATCGCCTTCGGGGCGGACGGTCGCCTCTACGTCGCACAAAACAACGCTTCCAATACCTATTATGCCTATGACCCGGGGACTGGAAATTTGACGCTTGCAGGGACCGCCGCCGGCGGCGCACGCGATCTCGCCTCCTGCGCCTTCCCTGTTCTCGCTCAGCCCAAGCTTTCGGTCGCCAAGACGTTGGCGCTGGTCGACGGCGCTGCCTATGTCGCCGGATCGCCTATTAATGCAGGCGATGTTCTCACCTATCGGATCACCGTCACGAATACCGGCGGCGCGGTCGGAACGCTGTTTCCGGGCGATGTCGATGAGATAGTGCCGGCAAATACTGCGTTCGTATCTGCAGGTAGCAACTTCACCTGCACCGGCAGTACGTGCACGAATCCCGGCCCGACTACATACAATCTTCCGGCAAACGGCGGGACCGCGACGCTGAACTTTGTGGTGCGAGTCAACGATCCCCTGGCGAGCAGTGTATCCACCATCGATAATGCAGTCACCGTCGCCGACGTCGACTGCGTTGCCCCCGGCAACGATTGTGTCGAATCCACCCCCGTCGGAATGTCGGTGAGCGTTGCCAAATCGTCCAATCCGGCGAGCGGGACGACGGTCAGCCCGGGCGACACGATAACATATACGTTAACTGCAGCGGTGGCCGGCTCGGCGACCTCCGAGCCGCTGAGTCTAACTGATGCGCTGGGCACGGGGCTGACGCCGGGGACCATCACCAGCCAGGATCCCCAGTTTGGGGGCAGCTGCGCGGTTTCGGGCCAGGTGCTCACCTGCGCGCTGCCGACAGGTGCGCCCGTCGGCAGCTATTCGGTGACCTACACCGCGATGGTCGATGCCGGTGCGACCGGTAACGTCGCCAACGCGGTCACGGCAACTAACCCGCCAGGCGGCGATCCTGATCCGGTCTGCACAACATGCACCACCTCGCATCCGATAACGGCCGCCCCGGTGATCAGCACGGTCAAGACTTCCGATCCGGCCACCGGTTCGACCGTCGCGCCGGGCGAGACGCTGACCTATACGGTGACGACGACGGTGGCGACCGCATCGACTACGGCCGTGTTCCAGCTGACCGACACGGCCGGCGCAGGGCTGACGCTTGGCACTGTGACAAGTGATCCGCAGTTCGGCAGCAGCTGTACGGCCTCGGGGCAGGCGCTAAGCTGTTCGCTGCCGGCAGGCACGCCGGTGGGCAGCTATGCTGTGAGCTATACAGCGACGGTGAATCCGGACGCCACCGGGACCGTCGGCAACCAGGTGACGACGGCCGGCGGCGGCGATCCCGATCCGGAGTGCGCAGCCTGCACGACGTCGCATCCAGTGGAACTGCCGGTGATCAGCACGGCCAAGATAGCCGACCCTGTCAGCGGCACCAGCGTCGCGCCCGGGCAGACGATCACTTACACTGTCACCACGACGGTGGCGACCGCATCGACCACCGCCGTGTTTCAGCTAACCGATGCGATCGGCACTGGGCTCACGCTTGGGTCGGTGACCAGTCAGGCCCCTCAGTTCGGCAGCAGCTGCACGCCCTCGGGGCAGACACTCACCTGTTTGCTGCCGGCGGGCACGCCGGTGGGCAGCTATGCTGTGAGCTATACAGCGACGGTGAACCCGGATGCCACCGGGACCGTCGGCAACCAGGTGACGACGGCCGGCGGTGGCGATCCCGATCCGGAATGCGCAGCCTGCACGACGTCGCATCCGATCGTTGACGCGGCAATCGCCGTTGCAAAGTCGTCCAATCCGGCAAGCGGCACCGCTGTCAACTCGGGCAACACGATCGCCTACACTGTGACGGTGACGGTAGCGGACTCAGCGACTACCGAACCGGTGACCTTGACCGACGTGCTGTCTTCCGGGCTGACGTTCGGTGCAGTCACTGACGCTGGTCCGTTCATTTGCTCAGGCAGCCTGAGCTGTGAGCTTCCCGCTGGTACTCTGCCTGGCAGCTATGCGCTGACCTATACCGCGACGGTTGACACGGGCGCCACCGGCGAGGTCGCCAACGCGGTCACAGCGAGCACTCCCCCAGGCGGCGGTTCAGATCCGGTCTGCACGGCCTGCACGACCAAACATCTGATCGCCCCCGTCATCAGCACGGTCAAGAGCTCCGATCCTGCGAGCGGTACGGAGGTCCAGTCCGGGCAGTCGATCACCTATACAGTAACCACGACAGTGGTGGCCTCGTCCACTACGGCTGACTTCCAGCTGACCGACACGGCCGGCGCAGGGCTGACGCTTGGCGCTGTGACAAGTGATCCGCAGTTCGGCAGCAGCTGTACGCCCTCGGGGCAGGCGCTGAGCTGTTCGCTGCCGGCAGGCACGCC
Source organism: Mesorhizobium caraganae (assembly GCF_016836705.1). Taxonomy (GTDB): domain Bacteria; phylum Pseudomonadota; class Alphaproteobacteria; order Rhizobiales; family Rhizobiaceae; genus Mesorhizobium; species Mesorhizobium caraganae. Next base: position 332,745 of record NZ_JAFCGY010000001.1, read on the forward strand.
GGTGGGCAGCTATGCTGTGAGCTATACAGCGACGGTGAATCCGGACGCCACCGGGACCGTCGGCAACCAGGTAACGACGGCCGGCGGCGGCGATCCCGATCCGGAATGCGCAGCCTGCACGACGTCGCATCCCGTCATTGCGCCGGCCATAACCCTCGTCAAAAAGCTGATCGATGAGAGTGGGTCGACGGATGCGGTCGCCGAGCCCGGCGAAATCCTGAGCTATGAGATCACGCTCACCAACCAGGGTGGCGCGACGACCAGCTACGCCCTGCAGGATGTGCTCGATAGCAGGATGAACTTTGCCTCTGCCAACAATGGCGGCCTGCATACGGGCGGTAATCCGGGCGGCGGAACAGTCAACTGGAGCGGGCTTAGCGTGCCGGCTGGTACCAGCAGTGACCCTGGCGCGCTGGTGCTGAGGGTCTCGGTTACGGTTGCCGATCCGTTACCAGACAACGCCGCCCCGTTGCAAAACATCGTCAAGGTGCCGAGCGATCCGCAGCCTGAATGCCCGTCCGACCAGTGTGTGGTGACGCCTGCACCAGAGCCCAAGATCCTGCTTGAGAAGACGGGCAAGTTCAAGGACGTGGACGGCAACGGCGCAGCCGATCCAGGCGATACGATCGTCTACAGTTTCACAGTGACCAATGACGGCAATGTGCCGCTTACCGAAGTCGTGCCGGAGGATGCGGGCCCGACCTTCAGCAACCAGAAGGGGACAGGCGAGCTTTCCGCCTTCGATCCGAATCCGGCAACCAACCCGGTGACGCTGGCGCCTAAGGGGGCACAGGTCTTCACCGCCACCTACGTGCTTACCCAGGTCGATATCGACAACGGCGCCGGCATCGTGAAGGGAGTGGAGAACAGGGCTACCGCAACGGGCCATGCCTTTGGCGATGCGGTCACCAGCATTGAGGTTGAATCCGACGAGAGCGTATCCATCCTGGCGTTGCCGGCGGCGGCACGCGACATCTCGATCGCAAAGATCGCCGGTCTGCGTTCCATCCGCCGTGGCGAGCAGGCGCCCTTCACCATCCGCGTCACCAACAATTCCGGCTCCCGGGTCAGCGGACTGACGGTGGTCGACACGATGCCGTCCGGCTTCCGCTACGTCGATGGCTCGGCGGCGATCGCGGGCGTCGCGGCCATGCCGGTAGTCGAAGGGCGCTCGATCCGCTTCGAGGATATCGTGGTTGAGGCCCACAGCGACGTCAACATCACCTTGCGCATGCTCGCGCTGAGCTCGGCTGGTCCTGGCGAACACACCAACCGGGCCAACGTGACCGATCCATCCGGCCGTCCGCTGGCGCCGGAGGCGACTGCGACGGTCGAAATCCTGATCGAGCCGGTGTTCGACTGCGGCGACATCATCGGCAAGGTCTTCGACGACATCGACCGCAACGGCTACCAGGACGAAGGCGAGCCAGGCCTGCCCGGCGTGCGCATCGCGACCGCCAAGGGCTGGCTGGTGACGACAGACAAATACGGTCGCTTCCACGTACCTTGCGCGGCACTGCCGGACCAGCGCATCGGCTCGAACTTTATCATGAAGCTCGATACCCGCACGCTGCCCACAGGCTACCGCCTGGCGACGGAGAACCCACGCGTGGTGCGGTTGACGGCGGGCAAGATGACGAAGCTCAATTTCGGCGCATCGATCGGGCGCGTTGTGCGGCTCGACCTCAAGGACGAGGCCTTCGAAGCAGGCAGCGTCGAGCTCACAAAACGCTGGGCCGAAGGCATCGATCAGCTGATCGAGGTACTGGGCAGGGAGCAGTCGGTGCTGCGGCTCGCCTATGTCGATGCCACTACCGAAACGGAGCTCGCCGAAGAGCGGCTGAAGCGCATGAGCGAGCTCATCGAGGCGCGATGGCGCGATGAAGACGGACGGTACCGGTTGGAGATCGAGACGCGAGTGGAGGCGGCCGAATGAGCGCGACCATCGGCACCATCGCCAACAACGGATCGACAGCCATAAAGACCTCCCGTCCTCGCCTCCTTCTGGTCAGCAGCGCGCTTGCAACCATCATGCTGGCCAGTGCACCGGCTTTTGCTCAGACCGCGTCCGAGACCGGGACATGCAGGCAGAAGGATTGCATGACATCGCTGCGCGGCAAGGCGCTCGACAACAGTTCGTCTGGCAGGCGCGAAACCGAGGTGGACGAACCGGCGGTTCCGTTTCAGATCAGCGTCGACGGCGAAACCGTCGACAAGAGCGCCGAGCCGTCGACTTCGGCAGCCGGGGCAACTTCCGCGCCGGCATCACCGGCCAAGCGCCCTGTCGACGCGCAGCGCCGCACCGACGTCGATCTCAGTGCGGTCGACATTCAGGTCAAATATGACGGCCTGGAGAAAGGCGCGCTGCTCAACGTCTCCACCATGCCGGTCCGCCGCACCTACCAGGCCGGCGAGCCGGTGGAGTTTCTTGCAACGGCCAATTATCCGGCCTTCATAGAGCGCTCCGAAATCCGCATCTATGAACAGGGCAGGGAAAAGACGGACGCCCCGATCGCGACGTTGCCGGTGTCGATCAACGGCGTTTCCGGATGGACCATGCCGGCGGAGGAAGAGAAGGAATTCAGTTATGTGCTGCGCGTCTATGACGCCGAAGAACGCTATGACGAGACACTGCCGCTGACCATTGCCCGCACGGAACAGGACCTACCACCTGAGGCGAAGGAAAAGGCCGTCGCGCCCGGCATGGGCGAGGACCGTACGGCACTGCGCAACATTCCCATCAGCGGCGGCGCGGTGACTGTCTATGGGCGCAACGTCCCGCCCGGTTATTCGGTCGAAGCCCTGGGCGAGGTGATCCCGATCGACCCCGACCAGGCTTTCGTCGTCCAGCGCATCCTGCCGGCAGGCGATCATAAGGTGGGTGTCGCGGTCAAGGGTCCATCCAGGCGCGGCGGGCTTCGCTTCAACCGCAGCATCAACATTCCCGACAATGACTGGTTCTATGTCGCACTCGCGGATCTGACCGTCGGCAAGCGCATGGGCGACGACAACATCGAAACCGTCCGTCCAGGCGAATACGACAACGTCTATAGCAAAGGCCGGATCGCCTTTTATCTGAAGGGCAAGATCAAGGGAAAATACCTCCTCACAGCCTCGGCCGATAGCAATGAGGAGAACATCGAGGACCTGTTTCGCAATCTCGACAAGAAGGATCCGCGCCAGCTCCTGCGTCGCCTCGATCCGGACGACTACTATCCGGTCTACGGCGACGATTCGACCTTCGTCGAGGACGCGCCGACCAAGGGCAAGTTCTATGTACGGCTCGAGCGCGGCGACAGCCATGTGATGTGGGGCAGCTACAAGACCATCATCGACGGCACCGAGTTCCTGCATTCCGAGCGCGAGCTCTACGGCGCCAGTGCCGTCTACCGCTCGCCGGAGACCACGTCCTTCGGCGAACGTAAGACGGAGGTAACGCTTTATGCCGCCGAGCCCGACACCCTGCCGCAGCGCGAGGAATTCCTGGGGACTGGCGGCTCGGCCTATTTCCTCAAGCGCCAGGATATCACCATCGGCTCGGAAACGATCACCATCGAATTCCGTGACGAGGTGACCGGGCGCGTCATCGAGCGCCGCATCCTGCAGTATGGGCAAGACTACAGCTTCGACTATACGCAAGGCGTCTTGATCCTGCGGCGGCCGCTGTCCTCGACCACGGCCACGAACGGACCGGTGCGCCAGGGAGCGCTCGGCGGCAACCGGGTCGTTCTGATCGCCCAGTACGAGTTCACCCCGGCTGTCGGCGACGTCGACGGCTACGTCTACGGTGGGCGGGCACAGCAGTGGCTCAACGAGCGGCTGAGGGTCGGCGTTACCGGCATGAACGAGACGACCGGTCCGGCCGATCAGCGAGCCGTTGGCGCCGACATCCAGCTGCGCCATTCGGAAAAGACCTTCCTCAACGCCGAGATCGCCCATTCCAAGGGACCGGGCTTCGGCCTGTCGCGTTCCACCGATGGCGGCCTGACCTGGGGCGACGAGGTCACCGCCGGCGATCCCAATCGCGCCGCCACCGCCTGGCGGGTCGAGGGTCAGGCAGCGCTCGAGGAGCTCCATCTCGGCGGCATGAAGGGCAGGGTCGGCGGTTATTACGACCAGAAAGAGGCAGGCTTCTCCACGCTCGCTGACAACATCTACATTGATCAACGGATCTGGGGCGCGCACGCCGACCTGGCGTTGACCGACCATGTCGGCGTTGCCTTGACCTATGACGACTTCAGGGACGACGAGGGCCAGACCAAACGCGACGGGACCAGCAGCGTCAGCTGGGAGCTCGACGAATATTGGAAGGTCACCTTCGGCCTGCGCTACACCGACCTGATGTCGCCGCTGGCGATCAGTTCGGGCAAATCAGGCTATGACGGCTCGCGGCTCGATGGCGGCGTGCGTGTCGATTACAAATGGGACGACGAGCATCTGATCTATGTGTTCGGCCAGGGGACACTCGATCGCTCGGGCGACATCGACCGCAACGATCGCATCGGAGTCGGTGCTGAGATCAAGCTGACCGACAAGATCGGCCTGGAGGGAGAGGTCTCCTACGGCACCCATGGCGTCGGCGCACTGGCGGCGGTCACTTACGACCCGACGGCCGACGACCACTACTATCTCGGCTACAAGCTTGATCCGGACCGCTCCTTCGATCTCGACAACAGCTACGATCTCATCGGCTCCGACAAGGGCGCAATCGTGGTCGGCCTGAAACGCCGCATGAGCGATATCGCTTCCGCCTATTCGGAGGCCAATTACGACATGTTCGGCGACCGGCGCTCGCTCACCCAGACCTATGGCGTGGTCTATACGCCGGATTCGGTGTGGACCTTCGATGGCGGCCTCGAAGTCGGCCGCGTCCGCGACGACACCGTCGACGCCGACACCAGCCTGATGCGGGAGGATTTCGATCGCTACGCGCCGTCTCTATCCATCGGATACAAGGACGAGGAAGCGGGCATCGGCAGCCATGTGCGTGGCGAGGTGCGCGTGGAGGATTCGCAAGCCGGCACACGCGACCAGAACAGCTACCTGTTCGCGGCCGGACTGAGCTGGAAGACCAACGAGGACTGGCGCCTGCTTGCAAGCGTCGATGCGGTGCTCTCCGACTCGACGTCCACCGAAACCTCATTCCAGGACACCGACTACGTCGAGGCCTCGTTCGGTTATGCTTACCGGCCGGTCGACAACGATCGCCTCAACGGGCTGTTCAAATACACCTGGCTCTACGACATGCCGGGCAACAATCAGCTGGTCAGCGGCGCCACCGAGGATCTGTTCGCTCCGGCCCAGCTCAGCCACATTGTCTCGGCCGACGTGATCTACGACCTGATGCCATGGCTGTCGATCGGCGGCAAATACGGCTTCCGCTTCGGCGAGGTCAAGAACCGCGCCGACGGAGGCGAAGGCACCGAGTTCGAGGATGTCTGGCAGCGATCCACGGCCCATCTCGGCATCGTCCGCACCGACGTTCACATCGTCAAGAGCTGGGACTTGCTGCTGGAGGGCAGGGTGCTGCACATGCCGGAAGCCGAGACGACCGACTATGGCGCGTTGGCCGCCGTCTACCGGCACGTGGGCGACAACTTCAAGGTCGGTGTCGGCTACAATTTCGGCTCCTTCTCCGACGATCTGCGCGACCTCACCCTCAATGACGAAGGCATGTTCCTTAACGTCGTCGGCAAGTTCTGACGTGAGGACATGAATTAGTTTCGGGGCACCACCACGAATCGTTGCTTGCCGACCGCGGTCCGCGCTCGGCTGACAACAACGATCACAACCTTTTCGGCATCGTTCGAGCATCCCCGGACACGGAGCCATACGTGTTCGATATGTGGCGCGATCGTGGCATGGATGCGACACTGGGCAAGAAAATTAAGATGCTCTCAACAATAATGGGAGGTAATGCTCAACTCTAGGTTTCTTCTCAAGTATGTACGTGAGTCGAGGGAGAATGGATGCGCAGTTTAGCCATCCATAATGCACGGGCGGGGATGCGGCATGTTAGAATTGCTCGGTTGCGAGGCGGTCAAGCAGCTCTCTCGATCTGGCAAAGGGGCTGGTTCATCCTGTCCTGGCGTGCTCGGAACCCCCGGAAGCGCAGCCTTCGATTGGCGCATCCTGCGCGGCGGCCGGATGACCAAGTGGAAGGGCGAGGCAGCGAGCTTTGCGCCGAACGCGGCCGAGCTTGTTCTGTCCCTGGCTCGCGCGGCCGCCGCTCGGGCTATACCTGCAGCGGTTTTGATCGGGCTTGCCGCGAGCGCCGCTGCCGCCGCCGATAGATATTGGGACTCCAACCAGACCACGGCGGGCTCTGGCGGTGCGGGCACGTGGAACACGTCAAATTTCAACTGGAGCCCGAACGGCGACGGCGTAAGCGGCCCGTACAACCAGGCCTGGAACAACACCGGCATCGTCCCCGGCACGCTTGACAACGCCATTTTCGGGGGCACGGCAGGTATCGTCAGCCTGGGCTCGCCAATCACCGTCAACTCGATCATCTTCAACACCGCAGGCTATACCATTGCCGGCGCGGGGCCCAACACGCTGACGGTGGGCGGTGCAACGCCGACGATCACGGCAAACGCCAGCGCCACGATCAGCGCCGCGGTCATCAGTTCGAGCGGATTCACCAAGGCAGGCTCTGGCGCGCTGACCATGTCGGGGGCAAACAATTTCGGTAGCGGTGCTCTCAACGTCAATGCCGGCACGCTGACCCTTTCGGGGTCGAATACCTTCACCGGCAACGTCGGCGTCACGACTGGCACCACGCTCACGCTTTCGGCCGCCAACACCTTCACCGGCAACGTCAATGTTTCCGGCAGTCTTAGTGTCGCGAGCGATGCGGCGCTCGGCGCGGCCGGCAACATCGTCACGCTCAATGGCGGCAGCCTGGCATCCACCGGCGCGCTGAACGCCAACCGACAGGTGGCGATCAACGGTTCCGCCTCGATCTCCGGCGTCGGCGTGGGGTCCGCCCTGTTCACGGGCAGCGGAACCCTCACGGTCACTTCCGGCGTCACGATGAGCAACGACGCCAGCACCTATACGGGCGCGACCGTACTGCAAGGCGCCGGGCAGGGGAGAATCCACTTCACGTCCGTCAGGGATACCGGCGTCGCCAGTTCGCTCGGAGCGAGTGGTGACATCACCATCCAGGGCGTGGACGACTTTCAGGACCAGGCTATCTATGACGGCGACGGAGACAGCAGTAACCGCACATTCCACCTGACGCCTTCCGCCAATGGGCCAGTCGCGCTGATCAACGCGGGTAGCGGCACCCTCGCCCTAACTGGCAGCATCAGCCTCGATGGTTCGTCACGCGGCATCGCCTTCTCCGCCAACACGGCCGATCTTGATCTTTCGGGCGTCATCAGCGGCGCCAGCACCTCGCAGGTAACCTATCTGGGGACCAGCGCGGCGCGCACGATCACCCTCGGCGGCGCCAACACCTATGTTGGCGGCAATATCGTCCAGCAGGTCACGGTCGTCGCCCCGACCCTGGCCGACATAGGGACCAACAGCTCGTTCGGCACCGGAACGTCGGACAGCGAGATTCGCGTTAACCTCGCGACGCTCAGCTATACCGGCGGGGCCGTCAGCACCAACCGCACGTGGGAGTTCGCGAACACCGCCACCTTGAGGAACGACGGCTCGGGTGGGCTGACTCTCACCGGCGCCATGCAATTCGACGCCAGCGGTACGGTGGACATCCTGGCTCTCGGCGGGACCTACGCGGGCGTCAATACTCTTTCCGGCAACATCACGGGCGACGGCGGCATAACGTCGAATGGGGCGGGCACGTGGGTGGTGACCGGCACCAACAACTTCACCGGCCCGATCACCGTGCAGAGCGGCATTCTTCGCGCAGGCAGCGCGTCGGCTTTGGGTGCTTCCATAACCGCCACCGTCAATGGCGGCATCCTCGACCTCAACGGCTTCAGCAAGACCTTCGCCCGGCTGGACGGAACCGGCGGCGAAGTGGCGTTGGGCGCGGCCAACCTCACACTCACCGTCGCCAACGGCGTCACCGCGTCCTATTCGGGCGTCATCTCGGGGTCGGGCGGCCTCTACAAGAACGGCGCCGGAACGCAGGTGCTGAAAGGCGCCAACACCTACACCGGCTCGACGAACATCAACCTCGGCACGCTGCAGCTGAGCTTCGTCGGCGCCGGCGGGCCCACCTCGAACATCATCTCCGCCGCATCGACGCTCAACATGTCGGACGGAAAGCTGGTGGTGACCGGCGTTGCGGGAGAGGGCAACACCCAAACCTTCAACGGCCTGAACATCAACGGCGGCAGCAACAAGATCTCGGCGACGAACGCCACCGTCAATTTCGGCGCCGTCAACCGGACCGGGGGCCTCGTCGATTTCAACATCGGGACGGCCGCCGTCTACACGGTAGCCCCAGGCACCACCCTCGGCGGCTGGGCCACGGTGACCACCGGCACCGCCACCGATTACGCCACCGTCAATGCCAGCAACCAGATCGTCGCCTTCACCGCCTACAACCTCAAGGACAACGCCGCCACCTGGGTCGACGGCGACATCGTCGCCGACACGGCCGGCGCCGCCAACTCGCCCTTCTTCGGCACGGTCAGCGACGCCGGCGGCGACAATATCGTCCAGCTCGGCGGCCTTCGCTACGCGGCGGCGGCCGCCGCAGGCTCGGTGGTGACTGTCGGCGCCGGCCAGACACTCGGCGTCGACGGAACGATCATCATCGGCGCCTCTGTGGGCACGACCACGCAGACCATCCAGGGCGGCACCGTCAGGGGCAGCCTCGGCGGCGTCCTCGGCATCCAGCAGAACAGCGGCGGCACCTTCACCATCAACTCGGTGGTCGTCAACAACGGAGGGCCGACCGGCCTCACCGTCATGGGCGCGGGAACGGGCGTTGGCACCGGCAAGGTCGTGCTCGGCAACGCCGCCAATACCTATACCGGCGTCACCTGGGTGACGACCGGCACGCTGGAGGTCGTCACCCTCGCCAACGGCAACGTTGCGAGCAGCATCGGCATGTCGGCGGCCGACTCCGCCAATCTGGTGCTGGAAGCCGGCAGGCTCCGCTACACCGGCGTCACGGCAAGCACGGACCGCGGCCTCACGCTGACGCGCTCCGGCGCGCTTGCCGACAACATGATCGACGTCAGCGGCGCCGCAACAAACCTGACGGTCGGCGGCGAGATCGTCAGCCCGGACGCGGCGAACCTCATCAAGGAAGGCGCCGGCACGCTGACGCTGACCAACGCCAACAGCAGCTATGCCGGCATAACCACCGTCAGCGCCGGCACGCTGGCCGTGACCAGCCTTGGCAATGGGGGCGCCAACAGCACCATCGGCGCCGCCAGCAGCGCCTCGGCCAACCTGGTGATCGGCAACGCCGCCGAGTTCCAGTACGACGGCGCGACGGCCGCCAGCGATCGCGGTTTCACATTGGCCACCGGCGTCAGCGGCGCCGCGTTCGACGTCTCGTCCGCCGCCACCGTATTGACGATCAGCGGAAACGCGGTCGGCACGAACACGCTGATCAAGCGTGGCGCGGGCACGTTGGTGCTGGCGGGGACCAACACCTACAGCGGCAACGTGGTCGCGGCCGGCACGTTGCGCGCGGGCTCGACGTCTGCTTTCGGGAGCACCAGCGGCCTGATGCAAGTCGATGCCGGGGCGCGGCTGGAGCTCGGCACTTTCAGCAACACGGTGGGTAGATTAACCGGCGCGGGCACCGTGGATCTCGGCTCGGCGGGAACCACGCTCACCCTCAGCAGCGGGACCGCCGCATTCACCGGCACGCTCACTGGCGCGGGCGGACTTACCGTAGAAAATGCGCAGACGCTCAACGGCTGCAACCACAACTATACGGGCGCGACTACCATTGATGGCGGCACGTTGAGCGTGGACTGCATCCGCAATGGCGGGATTAACAGCAGTATCGGCGCCTCCGCCAGCGCCTCAGCCAACCTTGTCCTCGCCAATAACGGCATCCTGCAATATACGGGCGCCGACGTGGCGACCGACCGCGGCTTCACGCTGTTGGGCGGCAACGGCTATATAGACGTAACGCAGGCCTCCACCGAACTGGAGTTCAAGGGCAATGCGATCGGGAGCGGCGCTCTGCGCAAGCGGGGTTTTGGCACGCTGATCCTTTCCGGCACCAACACCTACACAGGCAATACTGTCGTCGAGGCCGGCACTCTGATCGCGGGGTCGAGCAGCGCCTTCGGTCCCGGGTATATGTACGTTCAAGCCGGCTCCACTCTCGATACCACCGGCTTCAACAACACGGTTCGTGGGCTCAGCGATAACGGCACCGCTGGCGGCGACATCCTCATTGGGGACAAGACGCTGACCATCAGTGGCACCGGCAGCGATATGATCTTTGCCGGCAAGATCACCGGCACCACCGGCAGCCTCGTAAAGAATGGCGGCAGCATCCAGACTCTCACTGGCTGCGACAACAATTACCGCGGCAGCACGACGATCAACAGCGGCTGGCTCAGCGTCAGCTGCGTCGCGAACGGCGGGGTGAACAGCTCGATCGGCTCCTCGAGCTCGGCCGCCAGCAACCTGGTCATCGGCAATGGCGGCGTGTTCAACTACATCGGCGACGGTGACAGCACCGATCGCCGCTTCACGCTGTCCGGGGCGGCGGGGTCCAACTCCTACATTCTCAGCAACGGGACCGGCGCGCTCCAGTTCACCAATACGGCTGCCATCACCTATAGCGGCGCCGGCATCCGGAACTTCCGCCTCGGCGGCTCCAACACGGCCACCAACACCATGGCCGCGCAGATCGTCAACAACGGCGTCTCGGTGGCGCAGGTCGTCAAGGAGGGAGCGGGCACCTGGCGGCTGACCAGCACCACCAGCACCTATACCGGCGTGACTTCTATCCAGGGTGGCGTGCTCGAGGTCGTGAAGCTCGCCGATGGCGGGCAGGCGAGCAGCATCGGCGCCGCGCCCACCACCAACAGCAACCTGGACATCTACACCGATTCGCACCTCCGCTACGTCGGCACCGGCGACAGCACCAATCGCCTGTTCCGCCTCGGGACCGGCGCGACCTACATCGAATCCTCGGGCACCGGTGCAGTCAACTTCACCGGCACCGGCGGCGGCGGGATGGGCTTCATCAGCGCCGGCCCGCGCACCTTGGTGCTCGGCGGCACCTACACCGGCGGCAACATCATGGGCGTGGCGATCGCTGACCAGAACGCCACGACCGGGAAGACAACGCTGGCCAAGAATGACGCCGGCACATGGATCCTCACCGCCAACAACACATACACCGGAAATACCGTCATCAACGACGGAAAGCTGATCATCGGCAATGGCGGGACGGTCGGCAATGTCGGCACAGGCGATGTCATTCTGTCCTTCGCCACGGGAACGCTTGGATTCAATCGCAGCGACACGTTTAATTTCGCCGGCAAGATCAGCGGTCCCGGCATCATCGAGCAGATGGGCGAAGGCACGACCGTGCTCACGGCAACCGACAGCGCCGGCACGACCAAGATTTCCGAGGGCACGCTGCAGGTCAACGGCGACCTGACCACCGACACCGTGGTGTTCGAAGACGATGAGGCAACGACGCTCACGGTCAACGGGTCGGTCCACGGCAACGGAGTGCCGGCTACGATCACCGGCGACGGTTTGACCAACACCATCAACATCAACGCCGGCGGAACGCTCACAGCAAATGGCGATCTCGGCGATGGCAGCGACGCCGCCAATCTGACCGGAACCTTGAACACCGGCGCCGGAGCGCTCAACCTTGGCGCCGGTAACGATACGCTGACGCTCAACGATGGCGGCGTGATAACCGGAACAGTCAACGGCGGCACCGGTGGCGAGACGGGCGCGGGCGACACGCTGCAGGTTAACAACAATACGGCCCGCACGCTCGACGGGGTCAATGTCAGCGGCTTCGAGAGCCTCAGCAAGCAGGGCACGGCCACGCTCACGCTCACCGGCGCCCACACCTACAGCGGCGGCACGGCCATTTCCGGCGGAACGCTCCAGGTCGGCAACGGCGCGGTAGTGGGCAGCTTGACGACGCCAACCGTCGCCAATAACGGCACGCTCGCTTTCAACCTGAACAGCAACTACAGCTTTGCCGGCGTCATTTCCGGCACCGGCGTGGTGAACAAGGTCGGCACCGGCACTACCACACTGACCGGCACCAACAGCTACACCGGGGCGACCAACGTCAATGCCGGCACGCTGCTCGTCAACGGCAACCAGTCGGGTGCTACCGGGCAGACCAATGTCGCCAGCGGAGCGACACTGGGTGGCACTGGCACCATCGGCGGCAGCGTGACCGTCGCCGATGGCGGCACTCTCAGCCCCGGCGATGCGGGCAATGCCCCAGGCACGCTCACCATCAATGGGAATCTGGCGCTCGGCAACTCCAACCTCAACATCAATTTCGGCCAGGCGAATGTGCCTGGCGGTCCGCTCAACGACCTAATCAATGTCGGTGGCAACCTGACGCTCGACGGGACCCTCAGTGTCAGCCAAAGCGCAGGCGGCACGTTCGGCCCCGGCGTCTATCGTGTCATCAATTACAACGGCTCCTTGACGGACAACGGGCTCAATGTCACCGACCCGGACTATTCCGTGCAGACCTCGGTCGCCAATCAGGTCAACCTGGTCAATTCGGCTGGGCTGCAGCTCAGCTACTGGGACGGCGACGCCGGTCCGCACTCCAACAGCATCGTCAATGGCGGCAATGGCACATGGCGCGCCGCCGGCGACCAGAACTGGACCGACTCCACCGGCCTTTTCGCCGCTCCCTTCGCCAATGCCAGCTTCGCTATCTTCCAGGGCACTGCTGGCACGGTGAACGTCGACAACACCAACGGCCAGGTTCAGGCCGCGGGGATGCAGTTCGCCACCGACGGCTATCTGGTCCAGGGCGGCCCGATCGACCTGGTCGGCGGTTCGAGCATTATCCGCGTCGGCGACGGCACGGGAGCCGGCGCCTTCTATACGGCGACCATCGCCTCCAACCTTACCGGCAACAGCCAGTTGGTGAAGACCGATCTCGGCACGCTGGTTCTCTCGGGAACCAATAGCTATCTGGGCGGCACAGCCATCAATGGCGGAACAGTCCGGATCTCCCAGGATGCCAACCTCGGCAACGCCGCGGGCGGTCTGACGTTCAACGGCGGCACGCTGAACACGACTGCCGCCATTGCGACCGGGCGTGCTGTAACGCTCGCCGGCGCCGGCACGTTCCTGACCAATGCCGGCACCGCGACCGTATTGACCGGAGGCATCAACGGGGCAGGCGGGCTGACCAAGGACGGCGCCGGCACGCTGGTGATAGCCGGCAATGCCGCGCATTCGGGCGGCACGACGATCAGCGCGGGCATCCTGCAGGTCGGCAATGGAGCGACGGCCGGCACGCTGGCCGGCAACGTGACCAACAACGCTATCCTGGCCTTCAATCGCTCGGATAGCCTGATCTTTGGTGGTGCGATAACCGGCACGGGTGCCGTACAGCAAATCGGAACCGGCACTACCGTTCTTACGGCCGACAGCAGCTACAGCGGCGGCACAACGATCGCGGCCGGCACGCTGCAGCTCGGCAATGGCGGCTCTACGGGCTCGTTCACCGGCGATGTGACGGACAATGGCACGCTGGCGTTCAACCGCTCAGACACCTACACCTTCGCCGGCCTGATCTCCGGCAGCGGCGCGGTAAGCCAGGTTGGTGGTGGGGTCACGATCCTGACCGGCGCCAACACCTATGCCGGCGCAACCAATGTGCTGGCCGGCAGCCTCCAGATCGACGGCGACCAATCGGGGGCGACCGGGCTTACGTCGGTAGCGAATGGCGGCACGCTTGCCGGTACGGGCATCATCGGCGGCGATGTCGTTGTGGCCAATGGCGGCGCAATGAACCCCGGTGACCTTGGCAACGTACCAGGAACGCTCACGATCAACGGCGACCTGACACTCGGGGCCGCCGCAACGCTCAACTACAATTTCGGCCAGGCGAACGTGCCCGGCGGCGCGTTCAACGACCTCACGGTCGTACACGGCGATCTCGTTCTCGACGGGCTGCTGAACGTCGCCGAGACGCCCGGCGGCAATTTCGGGCCGGGCATCTACCGTATCATCAGCTATGACGGGACGCTCACCGACCTCGGCCTTTCCGAGAGCTTGCCCAATCACGTGGTGCAGACCTCAATAGCCGGCCAGGTGAACCTGGTGGACATCAGCGCCATGACGCTCAACTTCTGGGACGGCGATGCCGGCCCAAAGAACAATAACCTCGTCGACGGCGGCAACGGCGTCTGGCGTGCCGCAGGCGACGACAACTGGACCGAGCAGACGGGCGGTATCAACGCACCGTTCTCCAATGCAAGCTTCGCCATCTTCGCCGGCACGGCGGGTTCGGTGACCGTCGACAATACGAACGGCCAGGTTCAGGCCGCGGGGATGCAGTTCGCCACCGATGGCTATCTGATTCAGGGCAATGACCTCGCCCTGGTCGGTCCGCAGTCGATCATTCGTGTCGGCGACGGAACGGCCGCGAGCGCGGCCTACATTGCTACGATCAGTTCCAACCTGACCGGCAACACGCAACTGGTGAAGACCGATCTCGGCACGCTGGTGCTGGGCGGGTCCAACAGCTACACCGGCGGCACTGCCATCAACGGCGGCACTGTAAGGGTCGCGGCGGACGCCAATCTCGGCGACGCTGCGGGCGGGCTGGTCTTCGACAGCGGCACATTGCAGAACACCGCGGCCTTCAGTTCGGCGCGGGGCGTGACGCTCAACGCCGGCGGCGGCACGCTGCAGACCGATGCCGACCTGACCTTGTCGGGCCTGATCGGCGGAACAGGCGCGCTCACCAAGACCGGCACCAGCGCACTCATTCTCACCGCCAACAACAGCTACACCGGCCCGACCACGGTCTCGGCCGGCAGCCTGTTCGTCAACGGCAACCAAAGCGGGGCAACCGGGCTGACCTCGGTGCTGGGCGGCGCCACGATCGGCGGCACTGGCACGGTCGGCGGCGACGTCACCATCGCCGACGGCGCCACGCTGTCGCCCGGTGCGGCCGATGGCACTCCAGGCACGCTCGCCATCGCCGGCAATTTGTCGCTCTCCGGCGGCTCGATCCTGAACTACAGCTTCGGTCAGGCGAATGTTGCAGGCGGCTCGCTCAATGACCTGACCACGGTCGGCGGCAATCTGGTGCTTGACGGCACGCTCAACGTCTCGGTGTCGCCGGGCGGCACGTTCGGCCCCGGTGTCTACCGGGTGTTCAGCTACAGCGGCGCGCTGACGAACAATGGCCTTTCGATCGGCACGATCCCTTCGACCGAATATTTCGTCCAGACGGCAATCGCCAATCAGGTCAACCTCGTCAACACGGAAGGTTTGACGCTAAACTATTGGGATGGCGCTGCTGGCCCGAAGAACAATGGCGTCATCGATGGCGGCGACGGGCTATGGCAGAATTCCACCGGCAACGAGAACTGGACCGACAGCACTGGCTCGGTCAACGCACCCTATACGGATGCGTCGTTTGCGATATTCGCCGGCGCGGCCGGCACGGTCACGGTCGACAACAGTCTGGGTGTGGTCTCGGCATCAGGCATGCAGTTCCTCACCAACGGCTACGTCATTCAAGGTGGGCCTCTCGGCCTCGTCGGGCCGCAGTCGATCATTCGCGTCGGCGACGGCACCGCGGCCGGCGCTAGCATAACCGCCACCATCGCCTCGGTGTTGACCGGCAGCACGCAGCTCACCAAGACCGATCTAGGCACGCTCGTGCTCACAGCCAGCAACAGCTATACCGGCGGCACGGCGGTCAATGGCGGTACGCTGCAGGTCTCTGCCGACGCCAATCTGGGTGATGCCGCCGGGGCTCTCAGCTTCGACGGGGGCACGCTCAACACCACCACCAGCTTCACCTCGGGCCGGGCCATCAACACGGTGGGCCAGGGAACCTTGCTCACGGACGCCGGGACGGCGCTGACATTGACCGGCGCGCTCTCCGGCGCTGGAAGCTTCGTCAAGGACGGCGCGGGCAAGGTGGTGCTGACCGCCGACAATTCCGGCTACACCGCCGCGACGCAGATCAACAAAGGCACGCTCACCGTCAGCGGCAGCCTGTGCGGCACCGTCAATGTGAATTCGGGCGGGCGGCTGGAAGGCACCGGCACGGTTTGCGACACCAACAACTTCGCCGGCGGCACCGTGGCGCCAGGCGACAGCGGCATTGGCACGCTAACGGTAGCCGGCAACTACACGGGTAACGGCGGCCTGCTCGAGATCGAGACCCAGCTCGGTGGCGATGCTTCGCCAACCGACAAGCTCGTGGTCACCGGCAATACGTCGGGCACCACCGATCTGAAGGTCACCAATCTCGGCGGCGGCGGCGCGCAAACCGTCGAAGGCATCAAGGTGGTCGATGTTGGCGGGGCCTCCAACGGCACCTTCAGCCTGCTCGGCGACTATGTGTTCCAGGGCCAACAGGCCGTGGTGGGCGGCGCTTACGCTTACCGGCTCTACAAGAACGGCGTCAGCACGCCGGCCGATGGTGACTGGTATCTGCGTTCGGCGCTCGTCGACGGTGATCCGGATCCGCAACCGCTCTATTCGCCGGCCGTGCCGATGTATGAGGCTTATGCTGGGGTGCTGCAGACCTTCAACGAACTGGGCACCCTGCAGCAGCGCGTTGGCAATCGGTCGTGGGGCGAAGGCGCGACGCCGCAAGGTGCGGACCTGCCAGGCCAAGGCCCGGTCGATGGCAAGGCGATCTGGGCGCGCATCGAGGCTGCTCATGCCAAAATCGAGCCGGACGTATCGACCTCCGGCACGAACTATGACGTGACCACCTGGAAACTGGAGGCCGGCGTCGATGGCCTGCTGCACGAAAGCGACGCCGGTATCCTGATCGGAGGGATCACGGCCCATTACGGAACCGCTTCGTCAGACGTCTCCTCGACCTTCGGGGTGGGGTCGATCGCTGCCACCGGCTACGGCGTCGGCAGCACGCTCACCTGGTACGGCAACAGTGGCTTCTACGTCGACGCTCAGGCGCAGGCGACGTGGTATGACAGTGACATCCGGTCGACCACGCTAGGCACAACGCTTGTGGACGGCAACAACGGTTTCGGCTACGGCCTGAGCATGGAGGCCGGACAGAAGATCGCCCTCAACGGCAACTGGTCCCTTACTCCACAGGCCCAGCTTGCCTATTCGTCGGTCGACTTCGACGCATTCACCGACCCGTTTGGCGCCGTCGTGTCGCCCGGCAGCAGCAACAGCCTCGTCGGCCGCCTCGGCCTCTCCGCAGACTACGAGGACCAGTGGGCGGATGACGAAGGGCAAGTGAGCCGGACGCATATCTACGGGCTCGCCAATCTTTACTACGACTTCCTCGACGGAAATGATGTCGATGTGTCCGGCGTGAAGCTGGTCAGCGAAAATCAGGCGCTGTGGGGCGGTGTCGGCCTTGGCGGCTCGCTGAGCTGGGCGGACGGCCGCTACGCCGTCTTCGGAGAAGGGACAGTGCGGACAAGTCTCAAGGATTTCGGCGACAGCCATGCCATAGGCGCCAAGCTCGGGTTCAGCGTGAAATGGTAGCCGCGATCGAGATCGACATGCCGACCTTGGCTTGAGGATCGTGTCCGGCAGGCTACCCTAGGTCTATGGAATCCGGCCTTGCGGATTACCCGGCTCGTCCATTCTGGGCGTCTCCTTCCGGGCTGCCGCCAGGGGAAACAGAAAGGTAATTTGTAATGCGCATATCCCACTTGACCCACGCGGTTGCGGCGGCGGTGACGGCTTCGATCGTGCTAAGTGCACCGGCGTCGTCTCAGGAAGCTCCCGCGTTGCCTGGTGGTGCTTCGTCGCTCCAGGAGACCTACCAGGACTGGAACGTCGCCTGTCAGAGCACGCCCAAAATCGTCTGCGCGACCTCGCAGCAGCAGACGCAGCAAAGCGGCCAGCGCATCCTGGCGATTGAGTTGCGCAAGGGCGAAGCCGACGCCGTTTCCGGCAATCTGGTCCTTCCCTTCGGGCTGCTGCTCGATGCAGGCGCGACGTTGCAGATCGATGAGGGACAGCCGCGCGAACCTCTGCGGTTTTCGACCTGCGTGCCGGCCGGCTGCCTCGTGCCGCTCAGCTTGGATGCCGAAACGGTTGCCGCCCTTCGCGCGGGTACGGCGCTGCGCATCAAAGCTCAGGACACCGACAAAAAAGAGGTGACTCTGTCGGTCTCGCTGAAGGGGTTGGCCGCCGCACTCGACAGGCTCAAGGTTTTGGTGGGCGCCTGAGATACGGCATTCATAGGTCTCCTCGACCGGAGCGTTCCGTCTTCGCACGCGTAGACCAAGGTCAGGACCGAACACCGGTTCTCGCGACGGTCAAAGGCAATGACTAGGTCGAAGGCGGTTGCCGCTGGAATGAAGGTCAGCTCGGGAACCGGCAAGGAGCCAGCAACTGACATTGGGTCGTTTGCCGAATATCCGCTTCAGCCAATTGTATTTCGAAGGCGGACCGCCTGCTTCCGGCCCATTGCGGTCATTCTGGAACATGGCTCCGAAGGGCTGCATATGTTCACAAGGAGGCGTTGGAGTTAGCTAAAGTCGACTTTATGGCGTTACGGGAGCATGCGGAACGATACGGGAAGATTTCTGATTTGGGCCCACGAAAAAGTCAATAAAATCAAGGATTCTGATACGTCCTCCGGGCCCACCAACTTGTTGCAAATCAGTGGTTTGCGCTCAATTCTTTGAGTTTGAATTGAGCGTCATCGGGTAAGTCTCTGCCTTTGAGTGAAATGGTTTAGGCCCGTTCGTCAATTTTCTCCGTCTCGTCGATGGCACCCGTCACACGTAGCTCGACACTCCCGGCTTCGAAAGACCCTTCGGCGATGCGTGCGGTATTCGGCGGCAACGACGTGCAATTAGGCGGGGTTCCGAACTCGGCCGTGCACGTCCCCCCGCCAGTACTGGCCGTCGATGGCCAAAATCATCTGGGTACCTAGCGCGCAACGCTCGCTTGAGATCCTCATACTCGAGGGGTCGGCGAGAACTGACTATCACGCCTTCGCAAAAAGGGCCATCGTTGCGCGGATGTCGACAGCTACTCCTTCAGGCTGCGCGGCCGAAGCGATCGACCCTGAAATCGTCGAGCGGCGTTTCGCAACGGTCGGTCATGATGAGCTCGGCCATGGCATCGCCCACGCCCGGACCGAGCTGGAAGCCGTGTCCGCTGAAGCCGAAAGCGTGGAACAGGCCTGGCGTCGTCGCCGAGCGTCCCATGATCGGCAGCATGTCTCTGACATAACCCTCGCAGCCGGACCAAGTGCGAATGACTGTAGCCTGCGCGATCGCCGGCAGCAGCCGCGCGACGGCGCGCAATTGCAATGGAAGGCGCATGGGATCGGCGCTGGCGTGGCCTGGATCGAGATTGACCGCCACTCTTTCGGCCGCTCCGCCGAAGACGATGTTGCCCCGCTCGACCTGACGCAGATAGGCGCCATGGTCCTTGTTGCGCGTCCAGATGCCGACCACCGGCAAGATCTGATGCGGCAGCGGCTCGGTCACGCCCATCTGCGGGCCACGGGCGTCGAGCGGAACCGTTTCGCCGAACTGCGCGGCGATGCGCGCGCCCCAAGCACCGGCGGTGTTGAGCAGACACTCGGCGGCGAATGCACCTTTTGAACTGGCTACAAGGAAGCTGGAGCCCGTGTGCCGGATCGTCTCGACCTCAGTCGCCTCGACGATTTCGGCGCCCAGCCTGCGGGCTGCCTCGGCAAAGGCCGGTGCGATCAGCCGGGAATTGCCGCTGCCATCGTGCGGCGAGAACGACGCCGCAACAGCATCAGGACCGAGACCGGGAAAACGGGCGCGAATCTCGCGCCGGCTTAGCTCCGCCAGCTCAAGCCCCCAGGGCAGCGCCGCCTCGGCATAGGCCCGCATGTCGGCGAGGCTATCTTCATCGAAGATCAGCCGGATATGGCCGGTAGCGCGGAATTCCACGTCGCGGCCAAGCATTTTTTCGGCCTCGCCCCACAGCCTGAGCGAGCGATGGGCCAGCGGAAGCTGGGACAGATGACGCCCCGTGCGCCGGATGTTGCCGAAGGAGGCAACCGTTGCTCCAGTGCCGATCCGGTTGCGCTCGATCAACGTCACGCGCGCGCCGTGCTGGGCCAGGAAATAGGTCGAAGCCGTTCCCATCAGTCCGCCGCCCAGCACGATCACATCCATGGCGCCCTCTTGCAATGAATCATTGACCAATCTTGTCGGCGCCACGGCATTGCGTCAAAGATGGGTTTGGATAGAAGCCATAAGCTTTACCTATGGAGTAGCAATGCGGGCCCGGCAGCTCGAAGTGTTCATCGCTGTTATGCGCGCGGGCACCGTGACCGCCGCGGCGCGGCTGCTGAACATCTCCCAGCCTGCTTTGAGCCAGATCCTGCTCCACGCCGAGGACGAACTCGGCTTCACCTTGTTCGAGCGGGTGAAAGGCCGGTTGCGACCGACCCCGGAGGCGCTCGAGATCTTCCCTGATGCCGAGAGGTTGTCAGCGGGGCTTGAAGGCTTGCGCCGCAAGACCACCGATCTACGCTTGGGTCGGGCAGGGCTGGTGCGGGTCGCGGCCTCACCGCCGCCGGCCATGGCTATCTTGCCGCGTGCGTTCACCAAATTCCGGGCCCAGCATCCCAACATAATGTTGCGCGCTCATAGCGCGCCGATCGCCGCCATCGTCGACATGCTGCGAGCAGGCGACGCCAGCCTCGGCGTGGCCATGGACGACCGGCTCCCTCCGGATATTGAGGCGGAGGTGATCGGCAGCGTCGGCTTCGCATGCCTGCTGCCCGCCGGGCATGCGCTGCAAAAGAAAGCCGAACTGACGCTCGCCGACCTCGTCGGGGAGGAGTTGATATCGTATCGCGGCAACACCCGTCCTGCCGACGAACTGGCCCACGCTGCCCGCGCGCAAGGTGTGACGCTTTCGCCGTCGCTCGAGATCGACGTATCCATCTCCGCGGTCGGTTTTGTCCAGGCCGGTCTGGGCATCGCCTTGGTCGACGCGCTGCTGCCTTGGCATCAGTTTGACGGGCTTGCGGTCAGGCTGCTGGCAGGCCCGGAATTTCCGATCGCGCTTCTCACCTCGCGGACGCGGGCCCTTTCACGCGCCGATGAGATGATGCGCGATGAGATCCGCGCGGCCTGTGCCGCCGTCCTGAATGAGCATCGCGCGAAAGCATAAGCAAGACTTATATCCTTGCTCATCATACGTCTTGGACCCGCACCATCCGGCATGCCAATTTGCTTGGCAGACAGGAAGGGACGCATCATGGATGGTGTCATCACGGCGGATAAGGCGCAGAACAGAGCCGACTGGAAGGTTGGCGTCGATATCGGCGGAACATTCATCGATTTCTGTGCGCTCGAAGCAAATTCCGGACGCCTCGCCTCGCTAAAGGTGCTGACGACGCCAGAAGATCCGGGCGCCGAACTGATGACCGGTCTTACCCTTCTGGCCGAGCGCGAAGGTTTTGATCCTGCCCATATGACGCGCTTCGTGCACGGCACCACCGTCGGCATCAACACGATCATCCAGCGCAAGGGCGCGCCGCTGGCGCTGTTCACCAATGCCGGCTTCGAAGACGTGATCGAGCTCGCGCGGCTGCGCATGCCGGAGATGTATTCTCTGTTCTGCTCGCGTCCGGACCCGCTGATCTCGCGCGACATGGTGTTCGGCATTCCGGTCCGCATGCGCGCCGATGGAAGCGAATCCCAGGCGCCGGACATGGCGGTGGTGGCCAGCGCGGTGGCAGCGGCGAAAGCGAATGGGGCGCAGGGGATCATCGTCTCCTTCCTCCATTCCTGGCGCAACGCCGCGCAGGAGGCTGCCGTCAAGGCGACGATCGCGCGTCTCGCTCCCGACCTCTTCGTCTTCTCTTCGGCCGAGGTGTGGCCGGTCATCCGCGAATACGAGCGCAGCTCGACCGCCATTCTCAATGGTTATGTCCATCCGCGCGTCTCGGGCTATCTGACGGCGCTGGAAGAGCGGCTGAAGGACCGCGGCGTGCCGGCCCGCCCGATGCTGACGAAGTCGAACGGCGGGCTGATGAACGCCGCCGAAGGCAAGCACGCCTGCGTCAACATGTTGCTGTCGGGAACGGCCTCCGGTGTCATTGGCGCCTCGTGGCTGGCCCGTCAGGCTGGCGAAGACAAGATCCTTACCCTCGACATCGGCGGCACCTCAGCCGACTTCGCGCTCATCATCGACGGCGAGCCGCAGTTCGGCACCGGCGAACTGATCGGCGAATTTCCGCTCCATATCCCCTCCGTCTCGGTGAGCTCTATCGGCGTCGGCGGCGGCTCGATCGCCAGCGTCGACGCGCAAGGGGTGCTGCGCGTCGGGCCGGAGTCGGCGGGTTCGACGCCGGGACCGGCATGCTACGGCCGTGGCGGCGAGCGGGCGACGGTGACGGACGCCATGGTGGTGTGCGGATGGCTCGGTCACAGCGAGATGGCCTACGGCCAGCTCAGGATCGATACAGGACTGGCGCATCGCGGGGTCGGCGAGCTTGCCGCCCGGCTCGACCGACCGGTCGAGCAGACCGCGCAGGCGATCCTCGACATTGCGGTGTCGGAGATGTTCGTCGAGGTCGAGAAACTCGCCTCGCGCACCGGCGTCGACTTGCGCGATTTCACGCTGATGCCCTTCGGCGGCGGAGGCCCGATGCTCGGCGCCTTCCTCGCCCGCGAACTCGGGATGAAGCGCGTCATGGCGCCCCGCCGTCCCGGCGTGGTGTCGGCGCTGGGCGGGTTGGTGGCGGATCTGCGCGGGGACTTCATCCGCACCATCTTCAGCCCGCTGTCGAGCATGTCGCTTGCCGGAATTCGCGAGGTCTTCGAGGCCCTGGCACGT
Organism: Mesorhizobium caraganae; assembly: GCF_016836705.1. Lineage (GTDB taxonomy): Bacteria > Pseudomonadota > Alphaproteobacteria > Rhizobiales > Rhizobiaceae > Mesorhizobium > Mesorhizobium caraganae. The sequence goes on from NZ_JAFCGY010000001.1 coordinate 355,677, forward strand.
GAGGGCCGCGACTGGCTCGCGGCGCAACGTCATGACGGGGAGGCGGAGCTCAATTTGTCCTGCGACATGCGCTATGTCGGACAGAGTTATGAGATCGAGGTCGCCCTTTCACCGGAATGGCTGACGGACGGCAATGCGGCCGCCATCGCACAGGCCTTCCAGCTCACCCATCAGCAGCTCTACGATTTCCACGACCCGGACGGCGAGATCGAACTTGTGAATGTCCGGCTATCCGCCGTAGGCGCGGGGCCGAAGCTCTCCTTCCTGGAGACAGACGAGATCCGTGCCGCCGCCGTTCCGGCGCGCCGGCTCCCGGTCTATACGGGCGCTGGCGTCGAGATCGTCGACCTCCACGACCGGCAGGCCCTGGTGCCGGGCAGCACGTTCCACGGGCCTGCGGTGGTCGTGCAGGAAGACACCACCTTCGCAATTCCCGCTGGAGCACAGGCACGGGTCGACCGTCACCTCAACCTTTTGCTGACCTTCCCGGAGTGATGCCATGTTTGACCGGACAAATCTGCAGGTTCTGGCGAACCATGCCCGCGCGGCGGCCGAGAACATGGCCCACACGCTGCACCGCACTGCGCACTCTGCCTTCGTCAAGGAGACGCAGGACTTCACCGTGATGCTGATGGATCGTTCGGGCGCGACCTTCGCCGTGCCGATGGACCTCGGCGCCACCTGGTATCCGGGGCTTTCGTATCACCGCGCCATCGCGATGGTCGACGACTACCGGCCGGGCGACGTTGCGTTCACCAACGATCCCTATTCGGGCCACGTCGCCACGCACGCGCCCGACACGCATCTGTGGAAGCCGGTCTTCGTCGATGGCGAGATCGTCGCCTGGGCCGGAGGGCATATCCACAACACCGACATGGGTGGCGCGGTGCCGGCCTCGCTCAGCCGGGCGCTGACCGAGATCCATCAGGAAGGCATTCGCTTTCCGCCGATGAAGCTGGTGAACGAGGGCGTCTTCGACGAGACGATACTGCGGATCATGAGCACCAATGTGCGCAAGCCCGACCTCAACATCGGCGACATCAAGGCGCTGGTCGGCGCGCTCAACACCGGCGAGCGCAAGATCCAGGCGATGGTGAGGAAGTTCGGCAAGGCCGGCTTCATCGAAGGCGTTGCCGCCCTTCTCGACCATGCGGAGGCGCAGGCGCGCGGCGTGCTGCGTTCGATGCCCGACGGCACCTGGGAATTCGCCGACTATGCCGACGAGGATTCCGTCGAGGCCAATCCGTGCCGGCTGAAGCTGACGCTGACGATCAGGGACGACGAAGCGGTGCTCGACTTCACCGGCTCCGATCCGCAGCTCGGCTCCTCGCTCAACGTGCCATCAGGCGGCGACCCGCGACACACCATGCTGCTGGTGGGCGTCTACTACGTGCTCTACACGCTCAACCCGAAGATCCTGCTCAATACGGGCCTTACCAGGCCGTTCACCTGCATCACGCCCGAAGGTTCGGTGCTCAATCCGGTCCATCCCGCCGCAGTGGGCATGCGCTCGCTCACCTGCGCCCGGCTGCGGTCGGTCATCTTCGGCGCCTTCTCGCAAGCCGTGCCGGAGCGCCTGCCAGCAGCACCCGCCGGCAACAACTGCATCGTCAACGTCATGACCACGGAGGAGCGGACCAGCCGGACCGTCATCGCGGCGGTGAACCCCGTGGTGGGGGGCGGTGGTGCGATGCCGCATCGCGACGGCACCAACGGATCGGGCGCCGACGCCGCCTATCTCAAGAACACGCCGATCGAGATCACCGAGACCGAGACCCCAGTCGAATTCGTGAAGTACGGGCTCGCCAGGGACAGTGGCGGTGCAGGGCGCTGGCGCGGCGGCCTGGCGACCGAGATGGCCTTCCGTGTCTTCGCCCCCGACTCCAGGATCACGGCGCGCAACCGGGACCGCAGCTTCTTTCGTCCCTGGGGTGTGCTGGGCGGCAAGGCGGCCGGCCTGTCTGACATGGTCGTCAATCCGGGGACCGAGCACGAGCGGCGGCTGGGCAACATCGACACGGCGGTCCTGCAGCCTGGCGACGTGCTTTATATCCGCTCCGCCGGCGGCGGCGGGCGCGGCGATCCGCATGAGCGCGAGCCCTGGCAGGTCGCGCAGGATGTGCGGCGCGGCTATGTTTCGGCGACGGCGGCCGAGCGCGACTATGGCGTCGTCATCCTTGACGGCGAGGCCGACGAGCAGGCAACGGAAAGGCTGCGCGCACGCAAGGGGCCAGCCGCCGGCCACTTCCATTTCGGTCCGGAGCGCGACGGTTACGAAGCGCAGTGGACGCCGTTGGCTTACGACCGGCTCACCGCCATACTGAGGGACTTGCGGGTCCATTGGCGGTTCTTCGCCAAGACGGAGATCTTCCGCCGCATGAAGGGGCGCTCGGGGCCGGAAGGCGTCCAGGCGGCGTTCGATGCGGTCTGCGAACGGTTCCCCGAACTGCCGCGTCCGCGCCCCGTGCGAGAGGCCGCGGAATGATCATCGCCGGCCGCATCGTCCGACTGGCTGAACGCGACCGGGCGCAGCTGCATTTCTTTCTCGACGGTGAGATGCGCGGCGCGCTAGCGGGCGACACCGTGCTGACCGCCATGCTGGCGTCAGGGCACGCGTTGCGAAAGTCCGAGTTCGGAGCCGAGCCGCGTGCTGGCTTCTGCCTGATGGGAGCCTGCCAGGATTGCTGGGTATGGCAGGACGAGGGACCGCGGCTGCGGGCGTGCTCGACACTTCTCAGCGAAGGCATGCGGTTGCGCACGATGCCATCGGAGAGCTGGCTGTGAGCGAGACCCCGTCGCCGCGGATCGTGATCGTGGGCGCCGGTCCGGCTGGCATAAGGGCTGCCGCGACGCTTGTGGAGGCCGGGCTCCACCTGGTGGTGATCGACGAAGGGCAGCGCGCAGGCGGACAGATCTATCGCCGCCCGCCCGCCGGGTTCACCCGCACCGCGAAGCAGCTCTACGGGTCGGAGGCGGCGAAGGCGGACGCGCTGCATGCGCTGTTTGACTGGCTGGCCAAAGAGGGGCGGCTCACCCATTGCGCGGCGAGTTCGGTTATCGCCGCGCAGAACGGGCGACTGCACGTGCTGGGGGAGGGCGGCGTGCAGCTAGTCGGCTATGACCGCCTGATCCTTGCCACCGGCGCGTCCGACCGTGTCGCTCCGGTCCCGGGCTGGCAGAGCGCCGGCGTCTACGGCCTCGGCGCGGCGCAGATCGCGCTCAAGGCGCAGGGCGTGGCGCTTGGGCGGCGCATCGTCCTGATCGGATCGGGGCCTTTGCTGACGCTGGTCGGCGCCCAGCTCGTCAAAGCTGGAGCCGATGTGGCGGCGGTGCTGGACACTTCTCCCTGGCATCAGCAGATGCGGGGGCTCTGGCAGCTTGCCGCCCGGCCGCTCGTCACGCTGCGCGGTCTGGCCCTGCGAGCAAGGCTCGGCGGCCGCTACCATGCGGGCGTGACGCTCGAGCGGATCGAGGCTGACGAAAAAGGTGTCACGGCGATGCGTTGGCGCGACGCCGGCGGCCGGGAGTACCGCACCCCTTGCGACATGATAGGCATGGGCTGGCATCTGCGGGCAGAGACGCATCTGGCCGACCTTGTGGGGTGCGCCTTCACCTATGACGAGCAGTGGCGGCAATGGCTGCCGAAGACCGACGAGATGGGTCGGGCCGGCAACGGCGTTTATCTGGCGGGCGATGGGGCTCGTCTTCTGGGAGCGGACGGCGCGGAGATCGCGGGGCGTCTCGCGGCGGCGGCATGCCTTGCCGATCTCGGAATTCCGGCGCGGTCCACCGGCGGCGATCTGCGCAAGCTTGCGCGGCTCGAGCGCTTTGCCCGTGGCCTGGCTTGCGCCTTTCCCTGGCCGGCAGCGATGGCGCGGGCACTCCCCGACGACGCGGTCGTTTGCCGCTGCGAGAACGTGATTGCCGGAGCTGTACGCGAGAGCGCGGGTTTCGGCGGCGGCGAGGCCAACAGGGTGAAATCGCTGTCGCGCGTCGGCATGGGGCGATGCCAGGGGCGCTACTGCCAGTTGGCTGCCGTTGAACTTGTTGCGGCGCAAGCCGGCTGTGCGCCCGGCGCTGTCGGCCGGTTTCGCGGGCAGGCGCCTGTCCGCCCGGCACCTATCGGTGCCTTTCTCCGGGACGGTTGATGCAATTCCGGAGGCCACACCAGGATGGCATGGATCACATCCTAGAAGTCGGCGACCTTCCCCCAGGCCGAAGCGTCGAAGCGTCGGGGATCATAGGATGTCGCATCGACGACCGGTTCCGAGCCGGTCATCAGATCGGCGACGAGATGCCCGGCGCCGGGTCCGATGCCGAAGCCGTGTCCCGAAAATCCGGCGGCCAGGAAGAAACCCGGAACACTATGGATCTCGCCGATGGCAGGCACGCCGTCCGGCGTGCTGTCGATATAGCCGGCCCAGGCTGCGCTGATCCTGGTCTGGCGCAGTGCCGGCAGCAGCTCGAGTGCCCGGGCGTGGGTCAGGCGGATCGTCGCCTGGTCCGGGGCCGGATCGAGGATGCGCATCCGCTCCATCGGCGTCGACTGGTCGAGCCGCCAGTGCCTAAGCGTTTCGTGGCCCGAGCGCACGCCCTGCAGACCGCCGGGCGCGAGACTTCGCCACCGCTTCAGGAACATGGGCAGGAACTGCGACGAGAAACGCAGCTGCTGCGGCGTGACGTCCACGCGGCCGCGTCCGCTTATGGCGAGCGTATAGCCACCATCACTGCGACGCGTGGCCGAGATTCTTGCCGTGTGCAGCGCGTCCGGCAGGCCCTCCGCGCCAGGCGAGACGGACAGGATGGAGGAGCGGACCGACGCCTGCGGAAAGCGGAAACCGAACTGATGGCAGAAGGAGGAGGCCCAAGCGCCGCCGGCCAGGACCGCCACCTTGGTCCGGATCGTTCCGTTTTCCGTGACCACGCCGCTCAGGCGCCCGCCTTCGGTCTCGATACCGCGCGCGGCGCAATTCTGGTGCACGGAGCCCCCGAGCTTGAGGATGGCGCGGGCGACCGAGGGCGCGGCCCGCGACGGGTCGGCCGTGCCGTCGGTCGGCGAGAAGACGCCGCCGTTCCAGGTCCGGCCCGTGGCGCGACCCCGCTCGCTGGCCCCGGCGCTGTCGAGCATGTGCGTGGTGACGCCGGCCGTTTTGGCGAAGTCACGCCAGCGCGCCCAGCCGGCCAGTTCCGCGTCGTCATTGCTGAGATAGAGCAGGCCGCAGCGCCGAAAGCCGGTGTCCTCGCCGGTTTCCGCCGCGAAGCTGTTCCACAGATCGAGGCTTCGGGTTGCCATCGGCAGCTCGCGGGCGTCGCGGTTCTGCTGCCGGCACCATCCCCAGTTCCTGGAGGATTGTTCGGCGCCGATGCGTCCCTTTTCGACGAGAGCGACCTGCATGCCGCGCCTGGCCAGGTAATAGGCCGCGAAGACGCCGACGATGCCGCCGCCGATCACCACCGCGTCCGCGGACTGTGGCAGTTCGCCAGATGTCTCGATTTGCTGCAATTGAGCGCGCATGGTCTCTCTGCCTCGATACGCCAATCTAACGCGTTGCGCAGGCAGCCGCTGCTGCAGTTGAGGCCGAGGCAGAATTTTATTCCGGCAGATCGGTTGAAATCGGAAGTCACTGCGTTTCAAAGTAGTGTCGGCTTGGATGGACAGGCCGGCGGGCTGTGGTAGGGTCGATGGCTGTTGATACGGCAGCATTTTGTGCTGTGGCATGCGTTCTTCGGAGACGGCCGTGAAACTGGATCGGATCGACATCAAAATTCTGCACGAATTGCAGAAGAACGGCCGCATCACCAATGTGGAACTGGCCGATCTGGTGCATCTGTCGCCGAGCCCGTGCCTGATGCGGGTCAAGAAACTCCAGTCGGAAGGCTACATCGAAGGCTATTCGGCGCAGATCAATATCGGCAAGCTTGGCCAGACGCTGACCGTTTTCACCGAAATCACCTTGAAGAACCACCGTCAGATTGACTTCGCCCGCTTTCTCGCTGTCGTGGAGAAGATCGAGCAGGTCATCGAATGCCATCTTGTGTCGGGCGGCTACGACTATTTGATGAAATTCGTGACCTCCGGCATTAGTGAGTATCAGACGATCATGGAGCGACTGACCGACATGGATATCGGCATCGACAAGTATTTCAGCTTCGTGGTGCTGAAGTCTCCCATCGTCAAGGCGCACATGCCGCTGCCCAGCCTGTTTCCGATGTAGTCGGAGCAATTCCAGTCAAAGTGTGAACGGTTTTCAGTCCGGAATTGCGTCAAGAGATCGAGCGGTTCGCCGTTTCCTTGAAACGGTGAACCGCTCTATCGATGGCCGTACTGGCTGACGAGCTCGGGGTCGCGGACGAGGCCATCGAGCCACGTTGGGTCAAGCTTCGGCACGGAGGAGAACAGAAGCTTGGAATAGGGGTGGGTGGGCGCCGTCAGCTTGTCGGGCGTGATCTGCTCCACCCGCTCCCCGTTGTACATGACCATGATCTCGTCGCAGATGGCCTCGACGACGGAGAGGTCGTGGCTGATGAAGATGTAGGAGAGTCCCAGCTCGCGCTGTAGTTCCTTGAGCAGCTCGATCACGGCCGCCGCCACCACTGTATCGAGCGCCGAGGTGATTTCGTCGCAGATGATGAGCTTGGGGTTGGCCGCCAGCGCGCGTGCGAAGTTCACCCGCTGCTTTTGCCCACCAGACAGTTCCGATGGATGACGGTAGCGTAATCCCCTCGGCAGGCGCACCATGTCGAGCAGTTCGTCGACGCGCTCCGAGCGCGCCTGCCTGTCGAGCCGGTGATAGAAGGCCAGCGGACGGGAGATGATGTCCTCCACGGGCTTCGCCGGATTGAGCGCGGTATCGGCATATTGGAACACGATCTGCATCTCGCGCAGTTGGTCCTGGCTGCGTTTCCTGGCGGCCCGCTGCAGTTCCTTGCCGTCGAAGACGATATTCCCGGCCGCCGCCGGATGGATGCCGGCGATGACGCGCGCCAGCGTCGATTTTCCGCAGCCGGATTCGCCGATGACGCCGAGATTACGCCCCTTCTCGACGACCAGACTGACGGAATCGACCGCGCGGATGAGTGGCAGTCCGTCAGCTCGCACCGCGCCATAGCCGGCAGTCACATTGTCGATACAAAGCAGCTGCCTAGTCCCGGCATCCACGTCCGCATGCGCTTGGCGCGGCTTCGGTTCGAAGGCGGCCAGCAATTCGCGTGTATAGGGGTGCTGGGCAGTCGAAAGGATTGCCGCCGTGGTGCCGGTCTCCTGCACCTCGCCACCCTTCAGCACCACGATGCGGTCGGCGATCTGAGCGACGACCGCGAGGTCGTGGGAAACATAGACACCCGCTATCCCGCCCGCCCGCATGACCGACTTGAATGCCTTCAGCACGTCGATCTGCGTCGTCACGTCGAGTGCTGTCGTCGGCTCGTCGAAGATGACCAGCTTGGGATCACTGATGAGCGCCATGGCCGCCGACAGCCGCTGCAATTGCCCGCCGGAAACCTGGTGCGGATAACGGGCGCCGATCCCTTCCGGATCCGGCAGCGACAAGGCCCTGAACAGCTCGACCGCGCGCTGGCGCGCCTGTGCGGGCGACATCAGCTTGTGGATGCGCGTGACCTCGATGACCTGATCCATGATCGTCGACGAGGGGTTGAAGGCAGCGGCAGCACTTTGCGGGACATAGGCAATATCGGTGCCGCGCAGCTTGGCGCGTTCCTTCTCGGAGAGCGCAGCCATGTTCTTGCCGTTTACGTTGATCTCGCCGCCGGTGATCCGGCAGCCGGGCCGCGCATAGCCCATCAGCGAGAGCGCCACCGTGGTCTTGCCGGAGCCGCTTTCGCCGATGAGGGCGACGATCTCGCCGTCGGCGATGTCGAGGCTGACGCCCTTGATGATTTCGACAAGTCGTCCGGCGTCGGTCTTCGCCTCGATCCGCAGGTTCCTGACCTCGACGAGATTGCTCATGTATCCCGGTCCCTGATCTTCTGCGGCAGGTTGTCGATCAGCAAGTTGACGCTGATGGTAAGGCTGGCGATTGCCAGCGAAGGCACGATAACGGCTGGCGCCGCGAAGGGCAGGCCGCCGATGTTCTCGCGCACCAGCGCGCCCCAGTCGGCGAGCGGTGGCTGCAGGCCGAGCCCCAGGAAGGAGAGGCCGGAGAGCAGCAGCACGATGAAGACGAAGCGCAGCCCGAAGTCGGCCAGCACCGGGCGGATGATGTTGGGGAGGATCTCGGACCCGATGAGATAGAAGGTGCTCTCGCCACGGACGCGCGCGACGGTCATGAAGTCCATGGTGTTGATGTTGACGGCGAGCGCCCGCGCGAAGCGGTAGGCGCCGGGGATGTAGATGACGGCGAGCGTCAGGATCAGCACCGGGATCGACGAGCCGACCGCGGCGACGACCACGAGGCCGAACAGCTTGCTGGGGATCGAGTTCATGGCGTCCAGGAAGCGGCTGAGGCAGGTGTCGAGCCAGCCGCCGGTGACGGCCGCGATCATCCCCAGCATGACGCCCGAAAAGCAGGCGATGGAGACGGCGGCGAGCGATATGCCGACGGTGTAGCGTGCGCCCATCAGAACTCGCGAGAGCATATCGCGCCCCAGATAGTCCGAGCCGAGCCACAGTCCCTGGCGCATCGGGCCGAAATAGTCGTCGTCGACGATGTCGCCGATCGAATGGGGAAGGACGTAGGGCGCCAGGATCGCGACGAGCGTCCACGCCAGGATGACCAGTGCGGCCACAACACCCACGAGGCTGTAGCTGTAGCCCAGGAAGGACCGTCGGAGGGTTGCCGCGCGGGCCATCGTCATCTGAGCCTCGGGTTGGACATGATGGCGACGATATCGGCGGCGGTGATGAGGAAGAGATAGCCGAAGCAGAAGATCATCGCGCAACTCTGGATCAGCGGCAGGTCGCGGGTCGCGACGGCATCGACCATCAGCTTGGCGATGCCGGGATAGTTGAAGATCGTCTCGACGATGATGACGCCGCCGACCAGATAGGACAGCGAGAGCGCGACCGCGTTGACGATCGGCCCGAGAGCATTCGGAAGTGCGTGCCTGAGGACCATGCGGCTGCGCGAAGCACCTTTCAGAAGCGCCATCTCCACATAAGGCGTGGAGAGCGTCTCGATCACCGCGGCGCGGGTCATGCGGATCATCTGGGCGGAGATGACGAAGGTGAGGGTGATCACCGGCATCGCATAGATGCGCACGAGATCGGTCATCGAATGCGCCTCGTTGACCGAGGACAGCGCCGGCAGCCATTTGAGATAAACGGCAAAGAGCAGGACCGCGAGGGTCGCGACCATGAATTCCGGCACGGAGATGACGCCGATCGACAGAATGGTGACGGTGCGGTCATAGACAGAGCCGCGCAGCATGGCGGCGGTGATGCCGAGCGTCAGCGCCAGTGGCACCGAGAGCAGCGTAGTGATGCCGGCGAGCTTCATGGTGTTGACCAGGCGCCCGCCGATCAGCGCCGCGACCGGCATCTCGTTGGCATAGGAATTGCCGAGGTCGCCGTGGAGCAGGCCGACAAGCCAGAGCAAGAAGCGCAGGATCGCCGGATCGTTGAGATGCATGGCCTCGCGCAGGCCGGCGACCGCTTCCGGAGTCGCCGCCTGGCCAAGCAGGATCGACGCGGTGTCGCCTGGCAGCATGCTGGTGGCGAAAAACACGGCGAACAGGACGATCAAAAGCGTGACGGCCGCAATCCCCAGCCGCTTCAGCACTAGGTTGAGAACCCGAGACGTCATGGAAGCGCTCCCCGCGGTTGCGTTCGGCCAAAACACTCTTGCGCAATGCAGTGCCGAGGACCGGCTGACCGGCCCCCGGCAGGCTTTTCCTAGGCTTCGAGCCAGAGATATTCCGCCATTGCGTAGCCCATCATGCCACCGAGCGGGTTCGCCTCCAAACCCTTCACCTTGCTGGAGAGGGCATCCACGTTGGAAATGTAGGCCGGGATGATGGTGCCGGCCTCCTCGGAGACCATAGACTGCATCTGGCCGTAGATCTCCTTGCGCTTGGCCTGATCGAGCGAGCCGCGCGCCTCGATGAGCATCTTGTCGAACTTCTCGGACTTGTATTGGCTTTCGTTCCACGGCGCGTTGGAAGCGTAGAGGAGCGAGAACAGGATGTCCGGCGTCGGACGCGGATTGATGTTGCCGAAATGGATTGGCGCCTTGAGCCAGTAATTGTCCCAATAGCCGTCGGCCGGGACGCGCTGGACGTCGAGCTTCATGCCGATATCCGCGCCGGCGGCCTGGATGATCACCGCCATGTCGATCGACGAGGTCGCGGCGTCGGAAGCGATCACCGGGATGGACTGGCCGAGCAGGCCCGCCTTCTGGAAGTGGAACTTCGCCTTGTCCGGGTCGAAAACCTTCGGCTTGACGTCGGGATTGTGGAAGATATTTGCCGGCGAGACAGGCTGGTCGTTGCCAATCTCGCCGAGGCCGCGCAATGCCGATTTGACGATCTGCTCGCGGTTGACGAGATACTTCATGCCGGCAACGAAGTCGGCCTTGCTGCCTGGATCCATGTCGAGCCGGATGTTGAGGTCGGTGTAGTTGCCCGAGGTCGTCTTCGACAATTCGAAGCCTTGCTGGCCGCCGATGAGCTTCATCGCGCGCGGATTGATCGAGGCGGCAAAATTGATGTCGCCGGAAAGCAGGGCGTTGACGCGAGCGCTGTCGTCGCTGATGGCGATGAACTCGAAGGAGTCGAGATATGGCTTGCCCGACTTCCAGTAGTTCTTGTTCTTGGTGACCACCGAACGCACGCCCGGTTCGAACGTTTGCAGCACGAAGGCGCCGGTGCCATTGCCCTTGGAGAAGTCCGTGGTGCCGTTCTGGACGATCATGAAGTGGTGCAGCGCCAGGATGGTCGGCAGGTCGGCATTCGGGTCGGCCAGCGTGATTTCGACGGTCGATTTGTCGACCGCCTTGAAGCTGGACATCTGGGCGGCGATCTTGGCGACCTTGGAGCCGACCGCCGGATCAAGATGACGCTTCAGCGAGAAGACGACGTCGTCGGCGGTGAGGTCCTTGCCGTCGTGGAACGTGACGCCCTTGCGCAGCTTAACGGTCCAGGTCTTGGCGTCCTTGCTGTCGAAGCTCTCGGCCAGCTCCATCTGCGTGACGCCATCCTTGTCGAGGAAAGTCAAGCGGTTGTAGAGCGAGCAGCAGCGGACATAGTCGGTGGAGAGCGACGCTTTTGCAGGATCGATCGTGTCGGCGGTCGATGACGACCAGCCGGCCGCCTTGAAATTTCCGCCGGAAACCGGCTCGGCGGCGACGGCATTGGTGGCGCGGCCGAGCGCCAGGCTGCCCGCGGCAACCGCGGCGCCGCCGGCCAGCAGCATCTTGAGGAGTTCACGGCGGCTCGCGCCCCGCCGAATGGCGTTTTCGACCATGGCATCGTCTGCACTGGTCCAGTTCGTGATCTTGTCGGTCATGGTATTCCCCTTTCTGTTTGTTTTCCGGGATGCTCGTCTTGTTGCGGCTTTCCGGGGCTTGGGCTTAGATTCGTTCCTTCAGGCTTTCCCGCACGGCCGCCGCCAACGCGGCCATTGAGGTGAAGTGGTGGTCCGGCACGGTGAAGCGCTCGGGTTCGATCGTGCCGCCATAACCCTTCTGGGCGTGCCGGCGCTCGATCCAGCAGTTGGTCATGCCAAGCGCCCGGGATATGCCGATGTCGTGGTACTGGCTTTGGGCGACGTGCAGAATGTCGTCCTTGCTGTCGCCGCGAGAGGCGACGAAATCGAACACCTTCTGGAAAAAGGCCGGGTCCGGTTTCTCCGTGCCGGTGTCGTCAGCGGTGAAGATAGCGAAGAAGGGCGATCCCAACTGCTTCTCGAAATGATCGAGCGCCCAGCGCCGGGCATTAGTCATGGCAATCAGCTTGTGTGACTTCGCAAGCTCGGCCAGTGCCGCCGCGCTGTCGGGAAAGCCTTGCCAGGCGCTGGCGGAGTCTCGCAGCCGGATGCCGTATTTCTCCTCGGCCGGCAGGCCGAGTTGCGGCGCGACAACCATATAGACACGCACGAGATCGTCGGGAAACAGGCCCGCATCGGGCATGTAGCGGGCCTGCCGGTAATGGGCGAGCGCGGCTTCGCCATCGATGGCAACGCCGGCGTCGGCGGCAATCCCGGCCAGGCAGGTCGTGATGCCGCTTTCGAAGTCGATCAGCGTGCCGACGACATCGAAGGTCATGTATTTGAATTCGCTAAAGCCCCTGGCCAAGACTGGCTCTCCTCTGCGCGCGGCCGAATTGCATGGTGCTGAACAGAACAAAATTCCGTGCTGTCCGGGGCATCGGCCTTTTCAAAAACCCGGAAGTTCGGGGCTTCTGGCCTTGTCTTATAAGCAGTCTGGCACTTCCCCCGCGCCGGATTCGCCGAAAAGGCGCTGGGCTGCGGCACAAAATTGCGAAATCGTCTGCCCCGGCGCTATTTCGAAACACGTGGTATTTGTCGCCCGTCATGCCAGGGCCTGGCGGACGTCGGCATCGTCCAGCGTCTGGTCGAGTGTCCGGCGCGTGCGCTCGATGATCGCATCGATGTCGTCGTCGGTGCAGCAGAGCGGGGGAGCGTAGCCGATAACCCCGTTGGCAAAGGCACGGATGATCAGGCCATTGTCCCACGCCCTGTCGAAGACGCGCCGCGCCGGCACGGCCGATGCGGGAAGCGGTGTCTTCTTCCTTTTGTCGACCACAAGTTCGATCGCGGCAAGCATCCCACGACCGCGAACATCGCCGACGAGCGGGTGATCGCTCAGGCTTTCCAATCCCGCCATCAGGCGAGCGCCGGCCTTGATGCCATTCTCCAGAAGGCCGCCTTCATAGAGCTTCAACACCTCGAGCGCGACGGCGGCACTCACGGGATGGGCGGAATAGGTGTAGCCGTGGCCGACCGCCGAAGCGCCCGCGCCGTCGGCGATGACATTATAGACATGATCGGTCATGAACACGGCGCCCATTGGAACATAGCCCGAGGTCAACCCTTTCGCGGTCGTCATGAAGTCGGGAACGATGTCCTCTTCCGTGCAGGCGAACAGAGGTCCCGTGCGGCCGAAGCCGGTGATGACCTCATCGGCGATGAACAGGATGCCGTACTCCCGGCAAAGTTCGCGCAGCGCCTTGATCCAGCCTTTCGGCGGAACAATGACACCGCCCGAGCCCTGGATCGGCTCGGCATAGAAGGCAGCGACCCGCTCCGGTCCAATCTCCTCGATCTTGGCCTTCAGCGCGGCGAGCGATGCGGCGATGATCGCGTTCGCGTCCTCGCCCACCGGGTTGCGATAGGGGTATGGTGAGGGGATCTTATGCTGCCATTCGAAGGGAATGCCGAAACCGGCGTGAAAGGCGGGCAATGCGGTCAGGCCAGCGCCGACCACCGATGACCCGTGATAACCCAGCTCGATGGAAATGAGCTGGTCGCGCTGCGGCTCGCCCCTGGCATTCCAGTAGTAGCGGACGAAACGGATCGTGCTGTCGACCGCGTCCGACCCGCCAAGCGTGAAATAGACGTGATTGAGATCCCCGGGCGCGCGCTCGGCCAGTTCCGAGGCGAGCCGTATGGCCGGCTCCGAGCCGAGGTCGAAATAGGCAGTGGCGTAGGGGAGCTCGTGCATCTGCCGGGCCGCGGCCTCGACGATGCTGTCGTGGCCGTAACCGGCGTTGACGCACCACAGCCCCGCAAAACCGTCAACGAGTTGCTTGCCGGACGCATCGGTCACGGTCGCGCCCTTCGCCGATTTCAAGACGCGCACGCCGAGCGCCTCATGGCCGCGGTATGATGAGACCGGATGGATGAGATGGGCGCGGTCGAGTTCGATCAGGGAATTGGCGAGCATTTTATCCTCCGGACTAGCCGAGCGCCTGGTTGGCGAGGGCGTAAACTTTTGGCCTGGTCTGTTCCGCGACGCTCTTGGGCGGACGGTCCATGGCCACGCCTCCGCCGACATGGGCGAGGCCGATTTCCCCGAGCCAATCGGCGATGCCGGTCCGGCTGTCGGTATCCACACGCAGGAAGGCGCCGGGGCGCGATGTGGCGAAGAAACGGATGAGTGCCTTGGCGTCCTCGACATTTCCGGCGATGACCGGGCCGATCACCTCGCCGCGTCCGAACGGGCGGATCGCCGCATAGGCCTCGATGGCGTGATTGTGGCGGATGACCGCGAATTCGCCGCGCTCGGCCAACGCATCGATCAGTGCTTCTCGGTCCGCGCCATAAGCCTCGCGGTCCATCGCTTTGATCGTCGGCAGATCATCGGCACTTGCTGCTTCCACGCCTTCAGGCGCGTCAAGCTCTGCGACCTTGCCCTGATACTGGAGAACGGTCCCAGAGGGTACGAAGCCCAGTTTCTCATAAAGAGGCATGCCGTCCGTCGTCGCTACAAGCCGCAGCGGACGGTCTTCTGCAAGAGCGAGTGCCTGTTCCATGAGCCGGCGCCCAAGCCCCTTGCCCCGCACGTTCTTGTCGACGATCACCATGTTGATCATGGCGCAATCGGCGCCGTAGGGCGTCACCAAGATGGTTCCGGTGACGCGGCCCTGGTCGTCGAGCGCGACCACGCCGCTGGAGAGCCGCAGCGCCATCTGCCAGTCCTGCGGGCGGTGCGGCCAGTTCTCCTGGCGAGAAAGCGCCACAGCGCCCTCGATATGGTCCGGCCCGAACGCCTGGAGTTGGATCTCGCCCTGCTGCATGAGGCTTCCCTTCCGTCTGATGCCAAGTCTCGGCCATCGACGCGCCGCAGATCGTCTGAAGGCGTCGGTTCCGGCGGTATCTTTCGCCGTAGCACAAGGGGTGCGCCGCATCTTGTGCTGGCGCCCTCCGCGGCGGATGCCTTTGACGCTGTGGCCGCCGCTCCGATTAACCGTCAAGATGCTACAGCGTGCCAAACCGGACGGCGGATACGGAACTTTCTGCTTTCGGGAGGGCCATTTCGGTCAGGAGGGTCGCAAACTGCCGTCCTATGATGGAATGCATCCCAACGCGAATGTGCTTCCACTGGAGATCGACGGACATGGCTTCTTTCAGGCCCAAATATATCACCTTCGACTGCTACGGCACGTTGACCAATTTCCAGATGGCGGAAGCGGCGCGAGACCTTTACGGCAGCCGGCTCGACGAACCGCGTATGCAGGAGTTCATCAAGAACTTCGCCGCCTATCGGCTCGACGAGATCATGGGTGACTGGAAGCCCTATGCCGAGGTTGTCCACAACGCGCTCGAGCGCTCCTGCAAGCGCAACCGCGTCCCCTTCAGCCCCGACGATGCCACGATGGTCTACGAGCGTGTCCCGACCTGGGGGCCTCACGCGGACGTTCCGGCCGGCCTGGCGAAGGTCGCCAAGGAAATTCCGCTGGTCATCCTGTCCAACGCCATGAACGCGCAGATCATGTCCAATGTCGAGAAGCTCGGCGCTCCGTTCCATGCCGTCTACACGGCTGAGCAAGCGCAGGCCTACAAGCCCCGGTTCAAGGGGTTCGAGTACATGCTCGACATGCTGGGTTGCGGCCCGGAAGATATTCTTCACTGCTCGTCCTCGTTCCGCTACGACCTGATGTCGGCACACGATCTCGGCATCAGGAACAAGGTCTGGGTCAACCGCGGCCACGAACCGGCAAACCCGTACTATGGTTATGTCGAGATATCAGACATTTCCGGTCTTCCGGGAGTGGTCGGGCTTTGAAACAGGCGGATCGTCGATGAAACTGATCTCCTACTGGCACGATACCGCCCCTGTCTTTTCCGGCGGAGCGCAAGGCCCCGTCGAGGGGCACTATGATGCCGTCATCGTCGGTGGCGGCTTCACCGGTCTCGCCGCGGCGCGCCAACTGGCGAAGGCCGGCGCGAAGGTGGCGGTGCTGGAGGCTGAGCGGGTGGGCTGGGGCGCATCCGGCCGCAATGGCGGGCACCTGAACAACGGCCTCGCTCACAGCTACCTCTCTGCCAAGGCGGAACTCGGCAAGGAACGCGCGATCGCGCTCTACCGCGCGCTCGACGACTCCGTCGACACCATTGAGGCGCTGGTTGCCGAAGAGGGCATCGACTGCAATTTCCGCCGCGCCGGCAAGCTGAAGCTCGCCTCCAAGCCGCAGCATTTCGAAGCGATCGCCCGCAATTTCGAAGCCCTCCATGCGGAAGTGGATCCGGATACGGCGCTGCTGTCGGCGGCCGACCTCAAATCCGAGATCGGCTCGCCCTTCCACGGCGCGATGCTGTCGAAGAAGAGCGCCATGATGCATATGGGCCGCTATGTGGCAGGCCTTGCGACAGCCGCCGCCCGCCACGGCGCCATCATCCACGAGAATGCGGCGGTGACCGACCGCAAGCAGGTCGGTGGCAGGCATGAGCTGACGACCTCCCGCGGCCGGATCAGCGCCGACAATGTGCTGGTAGCGACAGGCGCCTATACCACGCCGAATTTCGGCTATTTTCGCCGCAGGATTATCTCCGTCGGCAGCTTCATCATCGCCACGCGGCCGTTGAGCGACGCCGAGATCGCCGCGACCATGCCCGGCAACCGGACATGCGTGACCTCGATGAATATCGGCAACTACTTCCGGCTTTCACCGGACAGGCGCCTGATCTTCGGCGGTCGCGCGCGCTTCTCGGCGACATCGGACCAGCGCTCGGATTCGAAGAGCGGACAGATATTGCAGGCGGGCCTCGCGGCGATCTTCCCGCAACTCGCCAAGGTCGAGATCGACTATTGCTGGGGTGGGCTGGTCGACATGACCAAGGACCGTTTTCCGCGGGCCGGCTACCACGACGGCGTCTGGTACGCGATGGGCTATTCCGGCCACGGCGCGCAGCTTTCCACCCATCTCGGCATGATCCTCGCCGATGCCATCCTCGGCCGCGAAGACCGCAATCCGATGAAGGGGCTCGAGTGGCGTTCCATTCCCGGCTATTCCGGCAAGCCCTGGTTCCTGCCGATGGTCGGCCTCTATTACAAGGCGCTCGACCGGGTCCAGTGAGCTTCGATCCGGTCCGTTTGGGCTCTCAGCCAAATTGCCTCAGCTGAGCCCGCCCATGTGGAAGCTCTTCATCTCGAGATATTCCTCGATGCCGATCTGCGCTCCCTCACGGCCGAGGCCGGACTGCTTGACGCCGCCGAAGGGGGCGACTTCCATCGAGACCGAGCCGGTGTTGAGCCCCACCATGCCGAACTCCAACGCCTCGCCGACGCGCCAGGCGCGCTTCAGGTTCTCTGTGTAGAAGTAGGAGGCAAGGCCGTAGGGTGTGCCGTTGGCGAGCGCGATCGCCTCCTCTTCCGTCTCGAAGCGGAAAAGCGGCGCGACCGGGCCGAAGGTTTCCTCGCCGGCGAGCTGCATGTCTTTTGTGGCGCCGGTCAGCACCAGCGGCGCGACATACTGAAGACCGTCGGGCAATGCCGGCCTCGTTGTGATGATCGAAGCACCCTTGGCGAGTGCGTCCTCGACATGGCGGTTGATCTTCTCGACCGCCGCCATGTTGATCATCGGCCCGATGGCGACGCCGGGCTGCGTGCCGGGCCCGACCGTCATGGCGTTGACTCGAGCAGTGAGCTTCGCTGCGAAGGCTTCGTAGACACCGGCCTGGACGAGGATGCGGTTGGCGCAGACGCAGGTCTGCCCGCCATTGCGGAACTTCGAGACAAGCGCGCCTTCGACGGCGAGATCGAGATCGGCGTCGTCGAAGACGATGAGGGGCGCGTTGCCGCCGAGTTCGAGGCTGAGCCGTTTCACGCTGTCGGCCGCACCGCGCATCAGCAGCGAACCGACCCGCGTCGAGCCGGTGAAGGAGATCTTGCGAACGGTCTCGTTCGCCATGATCTCGTTGCCGATCTCGGCCGGCATGCCGGTGACGATGTTGATGACGCCGGCGGGGATGCCCGCTCGTTCGGCAAGCACGCCGAGCGCCAGCGCCGAGTAGGGCGTGAACTCGGATGGCTTGATCACCACCGTGCAGCCGGCGGCCAGCGCCGGCGCGACCTTGCGGGTGATCATCGCATTGGGGAAGTTCCACGGCGTGATGATTCCGCAAACGCCGACCGGTTCCTTCAGCACGATGATGCGCCGGTCCGGCGTCGGCGAGGGGATGGTATGGCCGTTGACGCGGCGTGCCTCCTCCGCAAACCATTTGACGAAGGAAGCGCCGTAACGGATCTCACCCCTGGCCTCGTCCAGCGGCTTGCCCTGTTCCGTCGTCAGGATCAGCGCGAGATCGTCCAGATGCGCCAGCATCAGGCCATGCCAGGCCTCCAGGAGGCCAGCGCGCTCGGCGTTGGTCTTCTTCTTCCAACCAGCATAAGCGGACGCTGCGGCCTCGATGGCCGCCCGGGTCTCCGGACCGGCCATGTCGGGCACCGTGCCGATCGCGCACTGAGTCGCCGGATCGACGACATCGACCGTCTTTCCGGAAGAGGCCGCGACCCATTTGCCGCCGATCAGGCCGGCCTCGCGGAACAGACTTTTGTCTTTCAGATTTTTCATCGAAAACGACCTTGCAATCAGGTGAGCGCCGCGACGACCGCGGCGGTGATGGCGTCCGTGCGGTCTTTGCCGGGAAGCGTGCCTATGCCTCTGGCGGTTGCGGCCTCGACCGCCTGCATGACGCGGCCGGCCGCAGCCTTTTCGCCGAGATGGTCGAGCATCATGGCGCCGGACCAGATGGTGGCGATCGGATTGGCGATGCCCAGATGCGCGATATCGGGCGCGGAGCCGTGCACAGGCTCGAACATCGACGGCGCCGAGCGGTCGGGATTGATGTTGGCGGAGGCGGCGTAGCCGAGCCCGCCCTGGATCGCTGCGCCGATGTCGGTCAGAATGTCGCCGAACAGGTTGGAGGCGACGACCACGTCGAGGCTCTCCGGCGCCATGATCATGCGCGCGGCGAGCGCGTCGACATGATAGCTGGTCACTTCGACGTCCGGATAATCCGCGGCCAGCTTTCGCGTGATGTCGTCCCAGAACACC
This sequence comes from Mesorhizobium caraganae, assembly GCF_016836705.1. GTDB lineage: Bacteria > Pseudomonadota > Alphaproteobacteria > Rhizobiales > Rhizobiaceae > Mesorhizobium > Mesorhizobium caraganae. The sequence goes on from NZ_JAFCGY010000001.1 coordinate 374,649, forward strand.
ATCGAGTATTTCTGCGCGTTGGACTTGGTGACCGAGGCGAGCTTCCGCCGCCGCGACCGCGCCTGCTCGAAGCCGAAGCGCAGGATGCGCTCGACGCCGGCGCGGGTGAAGATCGAGGTCTCTACGGCCACCTCATCCAGAGTTCCCTGATGCACGCGCCCGCCGGCGCCCGAATATTCGCCCTCGGTGTTCTCGCGGATGCACAGGATGTCGAAGCCCTCGGCCCGCAGCGGGCCCTTCACGCCCGGCAGCAGACGGTGCGGCCTGATGTTGGCATATTGCACGAACGCCTTGCGGATTGGCAGCAGCAGGCCGTGCAGCGAGACCGAATCCGGCACCTCCGCCGGCCAGCCGACCGCGCCGAGAAGGATGGCGTCGAAGCCGCGCAAGGTGTCGATGCCGTCCTGCGGCATCATGCGGCCGGTTTCCTTGAAGAAGCGGCAGGACCAGGGGAACTCGGTTCCCGTCAGCGCAAAGCCGAAGTTTTTGGCCGCGGTTTCCAGCACCGTCCAGGTGGCGGCGGTCACATCGCGGCCGATGCCGTCACCTGGGATCAGGGCGATCGAATAGGACTTCATCGGCTTCTCTTCACAGGCTGATCAGGACGCTCTTGGTCCTGCGGTTGGCGAGATAGGCCTCGCGGCCGAGATCCTTGCCGATGCCGGAGCGCTTGTAGCCGCCGGTTGGCAGGATATGGTCGCGCGAGCGGCTGTAGCGGTTGACCCAGACGGTGCCCGCTTCGAGCTTGCGCGCGAAGCGGATGGTACGGGACAGGTTGGAGGTGAACAAGCCGGAAGCCAGCCCGTAGGTCGGATGGCTCGACAGCGTCAGCGCTTCTTCCTCGGTCTCGAACGTCTGGACGGTCAGGACCGGGCCGAAGATTTCCTCGATGATTGCAGGATTGGCCTGATCGACATTGGTGATCAGTGTCGGTTCGTAGAAATAGCCCGGGCTGTCCATGGCGGCGCCGCCGATCAGGCATTCGCCGCCGGCTTCGACCGCGGCTCGCACGATGCTGTCGATGCGCGCTCGCTGCCGTTCCGAGATAACAGGCGAATACTGCGTCGTCTCGTCCCAGGTCGGGCCTGGCCGCACCGCCTTCATCCGTTGCAGGATGGCGGTCGTCAGCCTGTCGGCGACACTCTTCTCGACGATCAGCCGCGTACCGGCCACACAGGCTTGGCCGGCATTGAAGGTGACGCTGCTGGCGATCGCCATTGCTGCCTTGTCGAGATCGGCATCGGCAAAAACAATCTGCGGGCTCTTGCCGCCGAGTTCCAGCGTCATTGGCTTGACGCCGGTACGAGCGACGTTCTCCATGATGGCCGAACCGGCGCGGGTCGAGCCGGTGAAGGAGACCTTGGTGATGTCGGGATGACCGGTCAGCGCCGTGCCGGTCGTCGGACCGTCGCCGACCACCACGTTTATGAGCCCTGCCGGCAGGCCCGCCCTGATCGCGAGTTCTGCCATGTAGACAGCAGAGAAGGGCGTCATTTCAGACGGCTTCAGCACGACAGCGTTGCCCGCGGCCAGCGCCGGGCCGAGCTTCCATCCGGCCATGGAGACAGGGAAGTTCCAGGGTGTGATCGCGCCGACCACGCCATAGGGCTCGCTCATGATCATGCCGAAGGTGGCGTCGTCGGTCGGCACGAGCTCGCTGCCTTCCTTGTCGGCGAACTCGGCAAAAAAGCGGATCTGTTCGGCGGTCACGGCAATGTCGCCGGCAACGAGCTGGCCGACGGGCCGCGTCGAGGACAGCGCCTCGATCCTGGCGAGCGTTTCGGCTTCCGCCTCGATCAGGTCGGCCCAGGCCTGGAGTGCTTTGGTGCGCTCGCGCGGCCGGACGCCGCCCCAGTTGCTGGCCTTAAGCGCCGCCTTGGCGTTTGCCACCGCACGGTCGACCATGTCTAAGCCAGCCACAGGGCAGGCAGTATATGACCTGCCGTCCGAGGGGCGGCGCATTTCGATCCCGCCCTCGGTCGAGATCAGTTCCCCGCCGATGAGGTGGCCGACGGGGAGGGGGATTGTATCGGGATTGAAGCTTAGGCTCATCGACAACCACTCTGCGGCGTGGTCTGGAGCCTAGCGCGTGCTGGCACGCAGCATGCGCTGTTCGGCGACCTACCGCCGACGAATGTTGCGTGCCAGACGTGAGAGACGGCAAAATCTTCCGCGCAGGCCGGCATCTCACGCGGGTTCCGTTAGCCGACGGTCACGTAGATCTTGCGCACTGTTTCGATGGTCTTCCAGACACCGGTGAAGCCGGGCTTCATCACGAAGCTGTCGCCGGCGCGGTAGATCACCGTTTCACCGGCGTCGGGCGTGATTTCGACCACGCCGGACAGGATGTGGCAAAACTCGAAAGTGTCGCCCTTGATCGAGCGCGTCTCTCCCGGCGTCGCCTCCCAGACGCCGGTGTGGACGAGATCGTTCTTGGCGGCGTCCTGCGCCCAGGTCTTGAAGGCAGGGTTGCCGGCAATCAGCCGTTCGGGCAGCGCCCTGGATTCGCGCGGCGGGGAGGCAGGGCTGGTATCGACGGTCTTGAGCAGGGACAAAGGATGACCTTTCCGGTTGGGTTTCAATAGCCGCGCGACCGGTCGACGAGCCCGATAGGATCGAGACCTGCGCGGTGGCGCCTGATGTTGTCGATGACGGCGCGTGCAGCCGTCGCAGGTTGGGTGACGCTTGCGATATGCGGGGTGAGAATGATCTTCGGATGCGACCAGAACGGATGACCCGCGGGCAGCGGTTCGGGATCGGTGACGTCGATCATCGCCGCCAATAGTTGGCCGCTGTTCAGAGCCGCGACAAGCGCTTCCTGGTCGAGCTGCGGCCCTCGGCCGGTGTGGACGAGCGCCGCGCCCTTGGGCAGCTTCGCCAACAGGTCGGCATTCAGAAAACCGCGCGTATCCTCGGTCAGTGGCAGCAGGCAGATCAATATGTCGCCGGCCGCGAGCATCTCCTCCAGCCCAAGCTCGCCATGATAACAGGCTACGCCCGCGATCTGTCGAGGCGAGCGGCTCCAGCCGGCGAGCGGAAAGCCGAAGGGCTTCAGCCGGTCGAGGACGGCCTGGCCGAGTTGCCCGAGGCCAAGCACGCCGAGCCGGCGCGACCCGGCCTGGAGTTGTGCGATATCGCTCCATTCGCCGGCGCGCTGCTGCGCCAGATAGGCAGGTAGGTTGCGGTGCAGCGCGAGCACGGCCAGCGTCACATACTCCTGCATCATGCGCACGATGCCTTCCTCGACCGTACGCACGATCTTCACCTGTTCCGGCACGGTATCGAAGCGGAACTGGTCCACGCCAGCGCCAATCGAAAACAGGATCTCCAGGCTCCTGTAGCGCGCGAGGTCTTCTGGCGCGGTCCAGGTGATGAGATAGCGTACCGCGTCGGGATCGACCGCTGCAGCATCCATCGTGAAGGGGACGTCCGGCAATTCTCTAGCGAATGCATCGGCGAAGACCGCCCCGCGCCCCGCATCGGAATTGAACAGGAACGTCATCCGATTTCCCTTCAAGCCGCGCAGCGGGCGCCCAGCGCCTCGATCAATCGCTGGCAGGCTGCGAGTTCGCTGGTGAGAATGTACTCATCCGGCTTGTGGGCGCGGTCGATGTCGCCCGGTCCACAGATGATCGCATCGAACCCGGCCGCCTGATAAAGTCCTGCCTCCGTGCCATAGCTGACGGCGGCGAGCGGCGCCTCGCCTGTCAGCTCGCGCAGCAGTCCTGCCAGTGCCGCTTCTTGTGGCAGCGACAGGGCCGGATAAGCGCTCATCGCCGTCCACTCGACCGTAAAGCCGTCGGTTTCGAGGGCCTCGGCCCGCGCCCTGATCGGCGCGAGAAGGCTCGCCGGGTCGACACCGGGTATGGCGCGTGCCTCCAGATCCAGCGTGCAACTGTCGGGAATGATGTTGACCGACTGTCCTCCTGCGATCACACCGGCCTGCAGCGAGGAATAGGCGGGCTCGAAGGCGGAGTTGAACGGACCGCGCGTCAGCCGCTCGGCTTCGCTCACGGCCGCGCTCAGCGCTTCGGACATCGCATGGATGGCGTTGAGCCCGTGGTCAGGCCGTGAAGAATGGCCGGAGCGCCCTTTGATGATTACGCGGGCGGCCGCCTTGCCCTTGTGGCCGCGCACGGCGCGCATGCCGCTCGGCTCGCCGACGATGACGCCGAGCGGTTTTGCGCAAAGTTCGGGAAGCCGGGCGATCAGGTGTGGCACGCCGCGACATCCCACTTCCTCGTCGTAGGAGAAGGCGAGATGGATCGGTCTGGCGAGGCGCAGTCCAGCCAGCATGGGCACAGCCGCCAGCGTAGCGGCCAGAAACCCCTTCATATCCGTGGTGCCGCGTCCGTAGAGCCGTTCACCGTCCCGGCGCAGGGTGAAAGGAGCCGAACTCCACTGCGGCTCGCCGGCGGGAACGACGTCCATGTGGCCGGACAGGATGTAGCCCGGGACATCGGTGGGACCGACCGTCGCGAAAAGATTGAAACGGTCGCCTTCCGGCCCGGGCAGCACGGTGACCTTCGTTCCGTGTTCTGCGAGATGGGTCTCGATCCAGCCGGCGATATCATTGTTCGGCTTGCCGGCGACCGATGGAAAGGCGACGAGACGATCGAGGATGTCAAAGACGTCCATTCCAGCCCTCAAAGCATATCGGGTTCGCCGGAATCGGTGCCGTCGACCATAGTTGCAACATTGCCGGAAAGGATGTGCGCGTTCTGACGCGATTGCATGCCGAAAGCGGAAATGTTTCAGTTGAATCTTGCGTTAGCAGGTGGCTTTCGAGCAAATCGTACGGGTCTGTTTGTTTAGCGTTGGTGGACAGAGGGTGGCTGCGGCGTGTTGCCCGTCAATTTGCGGGAATCTTTCAGAGGCATGGACTTGAAGCCGTCCGGAAACTTGAAAATCGACACCTTCTCGATGCGCATCGGCGACATCGAAGGCGTCGAGCTGGACCGGTTGCACGCGCTCTCGCTCTCCGTGGGATGGCCGCATCGCGCCGAGGATTGGCAATTCCTGCGCGAGTCGGGAGAGGGGTTCGTGGCGCTCGACGATATCGGCCGGGTTCTGGGTTCCGCCATGTGGTTCTCGCATGGCGCCGATTTCGCCACCGTGGGGATGGTCATCACCTCGCCGCGACTCCAGACGCTGGGGGCGGGGCAATGGCTGATGAAGCGGGTCTTCGACAAGGTCGCCGGCCGCGACCTGCGCCTCAATGCAACGCGCGCGGCAAGACGGCTCTATCTCTCGCTCGACTTCCAGCCGGAGAAGACCGTTTATCAATGCCAGGGCATTGCGCGATTGCAGACGATGGCCAGGCCGGCAAATACTCGAGGCGATGTCCGGACTTTGGACGCTAGCGATATTCCCGCAGCGATCGCGCTCGACGCGGCAGGATTTGGCGTGAAGCGGGCGGCGCTCATCGAAAGACTTTTCGCGCACTCGGCCGGCTATGGTCTTTTCAAGGGTGACAGGCTGAACGCGTTCGCGCTCTGTCGGCCGTTCGGGCGGGGCCATGTCGTGGGGCCGGTCGTGGCGGAAAGCGACGCGGACGCCGTGGCGATCGTCCGGCCGCACGTGGCCGACCATTCGGGGGCTTTCCTGCGGGTCGACACCCATATGGACAATGGTGAGTTGGCAGCCTTTCTGTCGCATAGCGGAATGCCGGTTTTCGACACGGTGCTGACCATGTCGATGGGCAAACGCCTCACCGATTTTGCCGTCGGCGGTGCAATCACACCGAAGACCTATGCCCTCGCCAGTCAAACGCTCGGTTAGTTCAATCCAGGACGCGGGCAGTCGCGGCTGTCCACGCCTTCGCAGGCACTCTTGCGGCACCAGTAGAACTAACATCTAAAAGTATGGTTTCTGCAGCCATGCTCAAACGCAGACAACACTGGATTGTCACAGCCTTCGAAGTTGCCCAAGGCAGGCGCGCATCAACTTCCGTCGAACGCATCGACGTCGCGACAACTTTGTTGGATTCGCTTATTCGTGACCGAAGTGCACTGACAATAGCACGCTAGTGTTCAATATCGTGTCATGGCGTAGAAAAGGCGGTGGCTCGCCGGGATCGGCGAAGCCACGAATTACGAATTCTCCATAGCCCTTCGCCAAAATTCGCAGCAGGAACCTAAGATGCGAAAAACGCGACCGAGACCGCTCGGAAGCACTTCGCCTTGCCGGTGGTCCCATACCGCTACGGGCGGTATCGCGCTGCGTTAGTCGACGCCGCTGGGTCTTGAGCCACATCTAATCGATCGCGACTGCTTCGACCACCTCGGGCTTCCGTACACGTAGAAAAATGCAACGTCCGGATCGCCGCGAGCACCCGAGAAAATGGACCTCGCAGACTTCCAGAGCGTGGGCATCGAACGTCTGGCAAAGCGGGGCAACGGGCTCTGGTTTGGGCAAATTCTCGGCCTGTTCAACTTGCTAAAGCGTGGTAAAGTGATTATACCAGTTAATAACATGACGATCGGCACGGCCGTCGTTTAAAAATCGGAGTAGGGATACATGACGACGATTGCGTTGTTCGGTGCCGGCGGGAAGATGGGGTACCGCCTGTCGACCAATTTTCGCGGTTCGCCCTATACGATACGCCATGTCGAGGTCAGCGATGCCGGCCGCGAGCGGCTGAAGTCGGGTCTGGGCTTCGAAGCCGTCAGCGCCGATGAAGCGCTCAAAGGTGCCGATGTGGTGATCCTGGCGGTTCCCGATACGCATATCGGCAAGGTGGCCGCCAGCATAGAGAGCAACCTTGCATCGGGCACGATGGTCGTCGTGCTCGACGCCGCCGCGCCGTTCGCCGGCCATTTGCCGAAGCGGCCGGACCTGACCTATTTTGTCACCCATCCCTGCCATCCGCCGATCTTCAACGACGAGACCGACATGGCGGCAAAAAAAGACTATTTCGGCGGCGTCAAAGCCAAGCAGCATATGGTCAGCGCGCTGATGCAGGGTCCGGAAGAGGATTTTGCCAAGGGCGAGGCGATCGCCAAGATCATCTGGGCGCCAGTGATGCGTTCGCACCGTGTCACTGTCGATCAGATGGCGTTGCTGGAGCCCGGCCTTTCGGAAACCGTATGCGCCTCGCTGCTCGTCGTCATGAAGGAAGCGGTCGACGAGGTCGTGGCGCGCGGCGTCGACAAGCAAGCTGCGCTCGATTTCCTGCTCGGCCATATGAATGTTCTTGGCGCCGTCATCTTCGGCGAAACCAAGGGTGTGTTCTCCGACGCCTGCAACAAGGCGATCGAGTTCGGCAAGCCGGTGCTAATGCGCGACGACTGGAAGCGGGTGTTCGAGCCGGAAGAGATCGCCGCGAGCATTCAGCGCATCACCTGAGGAAAGGCCAAGTCAGGTGCTCGCCGGAGCGTCTCGATGCCTCGGCGCATCGCCGCCGACGCTCAATCTCGGTCGCATCAGGTACATATCATCTGAATTTGTGATTGACTCATCATACCAGTTGGCTTAGCTGTTGTTGACTCGGATCGGTAAGGTTTCGCGGGGAGTTCGAAGCCTGGACGAGTGGAGGACGGCCGGGGAGCAACGATCCGTCAGTGGAAGCCGGCAAACGGCTTTTGAGCCTGAACCGATCAGCGGCCCGCGCTGCGTAACGAATCGAATGCAGACAATGGCCTTGGTTGATCAAGGCCGTTTTTTCAAACGGGAGGACATCATGAAACTCACACGCAGAATGACACTTGCGGCTTTTGCCGGGATGCTGGCGCTTGGCACCGCGGCACCCGCCTATGCGGCGGACCTCATTGCAATCATCACGCCCTCGCATGACAATCCTTTCTTCAAGGCGGAAGCCGTCGGTGCCGAAGCCAAGGCCAAGGAACTCGGCTACGAAGCGCTGGTGCTCGTCCATGACGACGATGCCAACAAGCAGTCCGAACTGATCGACACCGCGATCGGTCGCGGCGCCAAGGCGATCATCCTCGATAATGCCGGCGCCGACGCCACCGTCGCCGCCGTGCAGAAGGCCAAGGACGCGGGCGTGCCTTCGTTCCTGATCGACCGCGAGATCAACGCCACCGGAGTCGCCGTCGCGCAGATCGTCTCCAACAACTACCAGGGCGCCCAGCTCGGCGCGCAGGAATTCGTCAAGCTGATGGGCGAGAAGGGCAATTTCGTCGAGCTGGTCGGCAAGGAATCCGACACCAATGCCGGCATCCGCTCCAAGGGCTATCACGACGTCATCGACGACTATCCGGACCTGAAGATGGTCGCCCAGCAATCGGCCAACTGGAGCCAGACCGAAGCCTACGCCAAGATGGAATCGATCCTGCAGGCCAACCCCGACATCAAGGGCGTTATCTCCGGTAACGACACGATGGCGATGGGCGCCCATGCGGCGCTGGTCGCGGCGAACCGGAAGGACGTCATCGTCGTCGGCTTCGACGGATCGAACGACGTGCGCGATTCGATCACCGCGGGCGGCATCAAGGCAACCGTGCTGCAGCCGGCCTATGCGCAGGCGCAGATGGCGGTAGAGCAGGCCAACGACTTCATCAAGAACAAGAAGTCGCCGGCCAAGGAAAAGCAGTTGATGGACTGCGTCCTGGTCAATGGCGACAATGCTCCCAAGCTGGAAACTTTTGCGCTGACCAACTGAGCCGGCGCGATATGAATAGAGAGGGACGACCCACGGGTCGTCCCTCGCCGCCATTTTCCGTGGGCGCCGACCGCCATGCTGAACAACAGGCCATCATGCTGAACAACAAGCCGATCTGGCCGATCCTTGCCGCGACACTCGGCATCAGCCTTACCGCTTGCAAGATTCTTCCGACTCCCTCGGGGGACAGCGGCAGCAGCACCGCGTTCAACCCCGACAAGATGGTCGAGGAGATCTGGGTGGCGAAGGTCGTGCCCTATCTCCAGCGGAAAGCCGGGCCGTTTGCCGAGGTTCACGCGCTGGCGAAAACCGATCCCGCTTCTGCCGGCGCCAAACATGGCAATCCAAACAAGCAGGCAAATTCGCCTTGGACCTTCGCGGTTCGCGTTGAGGGCAAGATCATTGCCGCCAACACGGCGTCGCGCGCGGCGACGATGGATATCGATGTCGACGGCGACGGCAAGGCAGATGCGAGGGTGCAGATCGGACCGGCGATGCGGGGAACCGCGCTGCGCGACAGCCTCGATTTCATCCAGTTCAACGATTTTACCAACCAGATCGATTTTGCCCAGTTCGGCAAGGCGTTCAACGCCTATGTCGACAAGGCCGTGCTTTCCAAACTGCCGCGCGAGGCGCTGGAGGGCCGGACCGCCAAGGTTCTTGGGGCCTATACGCTCGAAAGCGGCCAGGACATGCCGCTGGTGACGCCGGCGGAGGCAGAAATCGGGCCGAAGCGATGAGCGCTGTGGTTGCTCACGATGTCATCCTGAAGCTGGAAGACGTCTCCAAGGTCTATTCCGGCACCGTCGCGGTCAAGCGGGCGAATTTCGAGGTGCGCAAGGGCGCGGTCAATGTGCTGGTCGGTGAAAATGGCGCCGGCAAATCGACGCTGATGAAGATCATCGCCGGCGTCGAACAGCCGACGCTCGGCCGGATCCTTCTGGAAGGGGAGGAGGTCTCCTTCTCATCGTCGGGTGATGCGGTGAACCGCGGCATCGGCATGGTGTTCCAGGAGCTGAACCTGTTCGGCAATCTGACCGTCGCCGAAAACATCTTTGCCACGCGCGAGATCACCAACCGGTTCCGCAAGATAGACCGCAAGGAGCAGGAGCGCCGTGCCGCACAATTTCTCGAACGCCTGCAGGCCGGCATAAGGCCCGATATGCTGGTCGAGGATCTGCGCATCGGCCAGCAGCAGTTGGTCGAGATTGCCAAGGCGGTTTCGCTCGATGCCCGTATCCTGATCATGGACGAGCCGACCTCGGCGCTGAGTGCGGCGGAAGTCGAGATTCTGTTCAAGGTGATCGCCGACCTCAAGGCGCGTGGCGTTGCCATCGTCTACATCTCGCACCGGCTGGAAGAGCTGATCCGCATCGGCGACTACATCACCGTGCTGCGCGATGGGCACATCACCGGCCAGGATGAGATGAGAAACGTCGACACGCGGTGGATCGTGCGGCAGATGATCGGCTCTGACGCCAAGGATTTTGCCAAGGCCGACGGCCATGTTCCCGGCGAAGAGATATTCCGCGCCGAGGACATCTGCCTGCCGCGCGCGACCGGCGGGCTTGCAGTCGACCACGTCTCGCTGTCGCTGCGCGCCGGCGAAATCCTCGGTATCTACGGCCTGATGGGCGCCGGGCGCAGCGAATTGTTCGACTGCATCATGGGCCGCCACGGCCAGGCCACCGGCGCGATCTTCATTGCTGGCAAAAGGGTCAAGGAGCGCGACACGACGCGGCGCATCCGGCGCGGGCTGGCGCTGATCCCCGAAGACCGCCAGCGCGAAGGGCTGGTGTCGATCCTCTCGGTCGCCAGCAATCTGACGCTGGCCAGCCTGTCGCGCTTTGTCCGGCTGTTTCATATTCGCAGCGGCCCCGAAAGGCAGGCGGTGACGCAGATGGTGCGGGAACTGGCGATCAAGGTTGCCGACCCGGCGCAGGACGTCTCGTCGCTGTCCGGCGGCAACCAGCAGAAGGTGGTGATCGGCAAGGCGCTGCTCACCGGCCCCAAAGTGCTGCTGATGGATGAGCCCAGCCGTGGCATCGACGTCGGCGCCAAGGCGGATGTCTTCCGCACCATGCGCAAGCTGTCGCGCGACGGGCTGGGCATTCTCTTCGCTACCTCCGATCTCGATGAGGTGATGGCGCTGTCCGACCGGATCGCGGTGATGAGCAATGGAAAACTGACGGGCATGTTCGATCGCGCCGAGGCGACGGAGGCGGCCCTTGTCGCCGCCTCCGCACTTGGCCACGGACCGGCCCCGCACACGGAGAACCCATGACTGATATCCCGGCCAAGGCGGCTGTCCCCTCCGTCTCGAGCGGCTCGCTGTTGCTCACGCTGATGAAGGCGAGGACTTTCATCGCGCTGATCGCCGTGCTGATCTTCTTTTCGATCGCGGCACCGAACTTCCTGTCGACCGCGAATCTGATCCTGATGTCGAAACATGTGGCGCTGAACGCATTCCTGGCCATGGGCATGACCTTTGTCATCATCACCGGCGGCATCGACCTGTCGGTCGGCTCGATCGTCGGCCTGTGCGGCATGGTCGCTGGCTATCTCGTGCTCAACGGCATCGACCTGCAATTCGGCTACACGATCTATTTCAACGTCTTCGAGATTGCGCTGATCACGCTGGCGGTCGGCATATTGATCGGCGCCGTCAACGGATTGCTGATCACCAGGCTGAACGTCGCGCCGTTCATCGCCACGCTTGGCGTGCTCTACGTCGCGCGCGGCCTGGCGCTGCTGTCGTCGGATGGCCGCACCTTCCCCAATCTGGTCGGCAAGCCGGAACTCGGCACCACCGGCTTCGGTTTTCTCGGCGCCGGCCGGGTGCTCGGCCTGCCGGTGGCGATCTGGATACTGATCGTCGTTGCACTGGGGGCAGCCTATCTCGCCAGATATACGCCGCTCGGCCGCCACATCTTCGCCGTCGGCGGCAACGAGCGGGCGTCGCGAATTTCGGGCGTCCGTGTCAACATGGTAAAAATGTTCGTCTACATGTTCTCCGGTTTGTGCGCGGCGATCGTCGGCCTCATCATCTCGTCCGAGCTGATGGCCTCGCATCCGGCGACGGGCGAGAGCTTCGAGTTGAACGCCATCGCGGCCGCCGTGCTCGGCGGCACGTCGATGTCGGGCGGACGCGGTACGATCGGCGGCACCATCGTCGGCGCCTTCGTCATCGGCATCCTCTCCGACGGGCTGGTGATGATGGGGGTCAGCTCGTTCTGGCAGATGGTGATCAAGGGCCTCGTCATCATCGTCGCCGTCGTCGTCGACCAGGCACAGCGCCGGCTGCAGAGCCGGGTGACACTGATGCAGATGGCAAAGGCAGGGTGAGCATGGCGGAGTTGCGGGGAGCGCTGATCGGTTGCGGCTTCTTTGCCGTCAACCAGATGCATGCCTGGCGTGACATTGAAGGCGCCTCGATCGTCGCCGTTTGCGACCGCGACCCGGAACGGCTGTGCATCGTTGGTGACCAGTTCGGCATCGCGAAGCGCTACGCCGACGCGGCCGAACTTTTTGCCAGCGAGAGGCTGGATTTCGTCGATATCGCCACCACGGCGCCCAGCCATCGTCCGCTGGTCGAGATGGCGGCGCGTTACCGTGTACCGGTGATCTGCCAAAAGCCGTTCGCGCCGACGTTGGCCGACGCCAAGGCCATGGTGAAGGCCTGTTCCGATGCCGGCGTACCGCTGATGGTGCATGAGAACTTCCGCTGGCAGTCGCCGATCCAGGCGGTGCGCGCCGTGCTCGACAGCGGCAAGATCGGCACGCCCTTCTTCGGCCGCGTCTCCTTCCGCTCCGCCTATGACGTGTTTTCCGGCCAGCCCTATCTCGCCAAGGGAAAGCGCTTCATCATCGAGGATCTCGGCATCCACAGCCTTGACATTGCCCGGTTCCTGCTGGGCGATGTGTCGACGATCACGACACGAACCGTGCGCATCAACCCTGATATCGCCGGCGAAGATGTCGCGACGATGTTGATGGACCACAAGAACGGCGCGACGTCGGTCGTCGACTGCAGCTACGCGACAAAGCTTGCCGTCGAGCCGTTTCCCGAAACGCTGATCGAGATCGACGGCAGCGACGGCACGATCCGCCTGGCGCAAGGATACCGGCTCACCGTCACCGGCAAGAGCGGCACGAAGATCATAGACGTTTCGCCGCCGCTGCTGCCCTGGGCGTCGCGGCCCTGGCACAACATCCAGGAGAGCGTCGTCGCGATTCAACAGCACTGGGTCGACTGCCTGGCAAAGGGGACTGAGCCGGCGACCTCGGGCGCGGACAATCTCCAAACCTTTGCGCTTGTCGAGGCGGCCTATCTGGGCGCCCAGAGCCACGAACCTGTCCACCTCGATGCCTTGCTGAAATGACAGCCGACGCCTTTCTCCTCTACGGCACGCATGTGGTCGAAGCCGCGCCGGTCAGGCTCAGCGCCGGCGCGCTCAGTGCGGACTTCGTCAATGGCAATCTGCGCACCATCCGCCATGGCGGCACCGAAGTGCTCCGCGCCATCGCCTATATTGTGCGCGACCGCGACTGGGGCACTTACGAGCCTGAACTGACCGACCTTGTCATCGACCAGGACTCAGACGCCTTTTCGGTCAGCTATTCGGCAAGCTGCACGGGGCCGGACGCAGGCCGGCTCGGCTTTCGCGCCACCATCAAGGGCTCCGCCAGCGGCGAACTGGTGTTCGACGTCAGCGCTCTGCCCGAGAGCGATTTCGAGACCAATCGCTGCGGCTTCTGCATCCTGCATCCGATCGCCGGCCTGGCCGGCAGCCCGGTCACGGTCGAGCATACCGATGGCAGCGTGGTGGCGACGAAGCTGCCGCTGTTGATCGATCCCTGGCAGCCTTTCAAGGATTTGCGCGCCATTTCCCATGAGGTTCGGCCCGGCGTCACCGCCGAATGCCGGATGGAGGGCGACACTTTCGAGATGGAAGACCAGCGCAACTGGTCGGATGCGTCCTACAAGACCTATGTCCGGCCGCTGGCGCTGCCATGGCCCTACGTGTTGCCTGCCGGTCGACCCGTCAGGCAGACGATCAGCCTGCGCATCATCGGCGGGGGGAAAATACCGGCTGTCGCGGCAAGCACCGAACCGGTGCGCATCGAACTCCGCGAGGCCGGGCAGAGGCTGCCGGATATCGGCGTGATCATCTACCCGGATGACGTGGAGGCCGCGCTCGCAAACCTTCCGACATTGGCCGTGCTGGGCCCGCAGCAACTTGTCTTCCACTACGATCCGACACGTGGCCATGGGCTGGGTGCGTTGCAGTCCTTTGCAAAACTTGCCGCCGCCTATCCAGTGCAGACGACGCTGGAATGCGTCGTTGCCTGCGCGGGCGATCTCGACGCCGAGCTTTCAGGCGTCGCCGGCATGGTGCGCCAGGCAGGGCTGAAACTCTCGGCCCTTGCCGTCTCGCCTTCCGTCGACCGGCAGTCGACGCCGCCGGGCAGCGCGTGGCCGGACTGTCCGCCGCTCGAAGACGTTTATGCCGCTGCTCGTCGCGCCTTTCCTGGTATCCGGCTTGGCGGTGGCATGTTCAGCTATTTCACCGAACTCAACCGCAAGCGCGTGCCGGCCGGCTTGCTGGATTTCGTCACCCACTGCACCTGCCCGATCGTGCACGCCGCCGACGATCTCAGCGTCATGCAGTCACTGGAGGCGCTGCCCTTCATCACGCGATCTGCGCGGGCGATCTTCGGAGAAAAACCCTACCGCATCGGCCCGTCGACGATTGCCATGCGCCAGAACCCCTATGGCGGCGCGACCAAGGCCAATCCCGGGGGACAGCGCATCGCCATGGCCGACCGCGACCCGCGCCATGCCGGACTGTTCGCCGCCGCGTGGACGATCGGCTATGCCGCGCGCGTCGCGCCGGTTGGACTGGAGCAACTCACGCTCTCCGGCTTCGCTGGACCGTTCGGCGTGCTGGCGGCGTCGGGAGAATCCGTCGCGGAAGGATCACCCCGGCCGATCTTCGATGCCATCAAGGGACTTTGCGAAATGGCCGGCCTTGCGCATGTGGCGGCAACGACGAGCGATGAGACCAAGGTGCTGGCGCTGGCTGGCCGCGCCGCCTCGGGCAAGATCATCTTGTGGCTGGTGAACCTGACAGCGGGCGACGTGCCGGTCGACATCTCAGCGCTTGGTCGGGAGCAATTCTTGATGGCGCCTTACGCGATCGCGCGGATCAGCTAAGCTATTTTTCGGAATTCATCACATAGAGCGCGCGGGAGCGCTCGAGATGCTTGATCATCGCCTTCTCGGCGCCGTCGGCATCCTTCTTCTCGATGCGGTCGATGATCTCTTCGTGCTCGGTCAGCGTGAACTTTTCCTTGCCGGTCCAGATCAGCATTTCCGTATGATATTCCTTCAGCCAACCGAGCATCGCCTCGCTGACGGCGACATAGATCGGGTTGCCTGAAATCGCCGCGATCTGGGTGTGAAACTTCATGTCGGCGGAGATGAAGGCTTCGGAATCGCCGCGAAAGCCGCGCTGTTCGGCAATTGTGGCCCGCAGTCGCTCAACGTCCTCGGCGGTGGCGTTTTCGGCGGCTTCCCTGACCATGCCGCGCTCAAAGAAGATGCGCGCGGTTTTCAGGTATTCCAGCGTGTCCTTCGACGACGACAGGATGATCTTGGCCGCGCCATCGACCTGTTTGATGATCGACTTGGCGGTCAGCTGCAGCACCTTGGCGCGCTCGCCATGCGAGATCGCGACCAGGCCCATATTGCTCAGCGCCTGCATCGCCTCGCGGATCGCGGGACGACCGACCTCGAAGCGCTCCATCAGTTCGCGCTCCGAAGGCATATCGTCGCCCGGCGTCAGTTCGCCGCTGGTGATCAGGCGCTTCAGCCGCAAAAACACTTCATCGGAAAGCTTGCGCCGGACGATCGGCTCCGAACGGTTCATCGTCGCGAATCACTCCCTTGACCGGTGTCTATCTAGCACTGCCGTCACGATTTCCAGAATGCCTGCCAGCCAATCAGCCCATATCTTGCGAGCAGGATATTGCTTGCAAAGCTTATGTACTCATTATACCAGATTTCGACGATCAAGGAACGCTTTTCGAACCTCCTTCGGCCTCAGACAACGAACCATGATCACGCTCACCTACCGCATCGAGACATCAGGCAGCATCGAGGCGCTGGCGGCCAAGATCGCCAGCGACCAGTCGACCGGAACCTTCGTTGCGCTGCCCGGTGAGACCGAGGAACTCAAGGCCAGAGTGGCGGCGCGCGTTCTCGCCATACGCCATCTGCCTGAGGCTGACAGGCCCTCCATTCCCGAGGCCGGTGACGGGCCGTTCAAGCGCGCGGATGTCGACATCGCCTTTCCGTTCGATGCCATCGGCACCGACCTGTCAGCGCTGATGACGATTGCCATTGGCGGCGCCTATTCGATCAAGGGCCTGTCCGGCATTCGCGTCGTCGACATGAAGCTGCCGGAGCAATATCGCGGCGCTCATCCAGGTCCGCAGTTCGGCGTCGCCGGCAGCCGCCGGCTGACCGGCGTCACGGATCGGCCGATCATCGGCACCATCGTCAAGCCGGCGCTGGGGCTGCGGCCGCACGAGATCGCCGCAATGGTGGGCGAGCTGATCGCCGCCGGCGTCGATTTCATCAAGGATGACGAGAAGCTGATGAGCCCGGCCTATTCGCCCTTGGCGGAACGGGTGAGGGCGATCATGCCGCTGATCCTCGACCATGAGCAGAAGACCGGCAAGAAGGTGATGTATGCCTTCGGCATTTCGCATGCCGATCCGGACGAGATGATGCGCAACCACGACTTTGTCGCCAAGGCTGGTGGCAATTGCGCGGTGGTCAACATCAATTCCATCGGCTTCGGCGGCATGGCCTTTCTCAGGAAGCGTTCCAGCCTGGTGCTGCACGCCCATCGCAACGGCTGGGATATCCTTACCCGCCATCCCGGCCTCGGCATGGACTTCAAGGTCTGGCAGCAATTCTGGCGGCTGCTCGGCGTCGACCAGTTCCAGATCAACGGCATCCAATCGAAATACTGGGAGCCGGACGCGTCCTTCGTCGAATCCTTCAAGGCGGTGACGACACCGATCTTTTTGCCTGAGGACTGCGCGCTGCCAGTGGCCGGCTCCGGCCAGTGGGGCGGGCAGGCGCCCGAGACCTATGCACGAACCGGCCGCACGGTCGACATGCTCTATCTGTGCGGCGGGGGCATCGTCAGCCATCCGGACGGGCCGGGCGCCGGCGTGCGCGCCGTGCAGCAGGCCTGGCAAGCTGCGGTCGACGGCATTTCGCTGGCGGAGTTCGCCTTGGGCCATCCTGAGCTGGCGCGGTCGATCGAAAAATTCGGCGACGGCAAGGCAGCCTGAAGCGATGCAAAACCTACTGCTCAGCTATTATGGCGACGACCTCACCGGCTCGACCGATGTGATGGAGGCGCTCGAGCTCGGGGGCGTGCCGACCGTGCTGTTCATGCGCCGGCCGAACGCGGCCATGCTTGCGCAGTTCAGCCATTGCCGAGCCATCGGACTGGCCGGCACCAGCCGCAGCGAGGCTCCGCTCTGGATGGACACGAACCTGCGCGAAGCCTTCGCCTGGCTGAAGACGCTGAACGCCGCGCTCTGCCACTACAAGGTCTGCTCGACCTTCGACTCCAGCCCGACGATCGGCAGCATCGGCCGCGCCATCGAGATCGGTCGCTCGGTCTTCGCGCAGGACAGCGTGCCGCTGCTGGTCGGGGCGCCGCAACTCAAGCGCTACACCGCCTTTGGCCATCTGTTCGCCGCCTATCGCGAAAAGTATTTCCGCATCGACCGCCATCCGGTGATGAGCCGCCACCCGACCACGCCGATGGATGAATCCGACCTGCTGATCCATCTGTCGCGGCAGACGGAGCTGACGTCGGGGCTGGTCGATCTCGCGACGCTGCAGTCGGCGGGCCGGTCTGAAGCGTTCGATCGCTTGTTCGCCGAGGGCACCGACATCGTGCTTGTCGATGTCGACAGTCGGGAGACGCAGGCGCTTGCCGGCAAGGAGATTTGGCGTGTCCGCAAGCCGGGCGGCTCGTTCGTCGTCGGCTCGTCCGGGATCGAATATGCGCTGCTGGCCGAATGGGTGTCGAACGGGACGGTCAGTGCTGAACCGAAATTTTCGCCGCCGGGTGCGGCCGACCGGGTCGCGGTGATCTCGGGCAGTTGTTCGCCGACGACCGAACGACAGATCCGGCACGCTTTGACCGACGGCTTCGACGGCATCGAGGTCGATCCTGTCGAACTGATCTCCGAAGCGTCCGGAGATGCAATCGCGCGCGCAGTTTCTGCCGGCCGCTCCAGTCTGGAAGCCGGCCGCAGTGTGGTTCTCTACACCGCCCTTGGTCCCGCGGCGGACCGCGGCGCCGAAATCGACCGGCAGGAAGGTGCCCGCCACAAGCTTGGTCGCGGCCTTGGCGAACTGCTTCGCGCGCTGACGATCGAGCAGAATTTGCAACGCGTGGTCATTGCCGGCGGCGACACGTCGAGCCACGCGCTGGGCCAGATGGGTGTCGATGCGCTGACGGTGCGGATGCCGCTGCCGGCGTCGCCGGGCTCGCCGCTTTGCGTCGCTCACTCGCGCATCAAGGCGATCGATGGGCTGGAGGTGGCGCTCAAGGGCGGGCAGGTCGGAACCGATCGCTATTTCAGCGCCATCCGTGACGGCCTTCGCAGTTGACAACGCGTCGGCGCCATCAACCGCGAGATCCATCCGTGCCTCGACTAGCACCGAGGCCTTAGTGAAAGCCTAGTCGACAACCTGAAACGCAATGGCTTGAATGGCATCGAAATTGTCGCGCATGTTGACGTTAAATTCACATAAAGATATGGGTTCTTTCTCGCGGCAAGGTGCTTTTATCGTTCGTCTGCCTTGCTCTATCGGGGTTGTCGCTATGTGTTTCGCCCTTGCATCAGACTGCAGGATCGCGCTGTAGCAATCGCCAGTTGCTGAAAGAGGCGGTGATCATGCCCAGCCTGCTCGGAATCGATAACGGTCTCACGGTCACCAAGGCGGTCATCTTCGATGCCGACGGCACGCAATTGTCTGTGGCGCGTCGCCGGGTGCCGCAATCTATGCCCCTTGCGCGTTCGGTGGAACGCGACATGGCGGGCCTGTGGCAAGCGACCGCCGACGCCATCAAGGAGGCGATCGCGCTTTCCGGCAGGCCGGCGGAGGACATCAAGGCGGTAGCGGCGACTGCGCATGGCGATGGTCTCTATCTGCTCGATCATGACCGTCAGCCTTTGGGACCAGGCATCCTATCGCTCGACAGCCGCGCCGGCGACATTGTCGACAGGTGGTCCGCCGGTATCGTTTTCACCGATGCGCTGGCGACGACAGGCCAGACGCCGCATGTTTCGGCGCCGTCGGCGCTGCTGGCATGGCTCAAGCAGAACGATCCTGATCGCTATGGCCGCATCGGCCATGTGCTGGCCTGCAAAGACTGGCTGCGCTTTTGCCTGACCGGCACGATAGGGACCGATCGTACGGAGGCCAGCACCTCATTCACGGATTTTCGCACCCAAGCCTATTCGCCCGAAGCGCTGCGCATCTTCGGGATGGACGATCTGTTCGACGCGCTGCCGTCGGTGGCGCATTCGGCTGACATCGCCGGTCAAGTCACCGCCGATGCCGCCGAAAGGACTGGGCTTCGCAAGGGAACACCGGTCGCCTGCGGCCTGCACGACGTGGCCGCCTCGGCGCTTGGCATGGGTGGCCATGAGGACGGCGTGCTCGCCATCGTCGCCGGTACCTATTCCATCAACGAAGTCGTCTCTTCGCAACCGCGCGTCGATCAGCGTTGGTTCTGCCGCAACGCCATCGACGCGGGCCGCTGGAACAACATGGCGATCTCGCCGGCCTCGACTGCGAACTACGACTGGTTTCTCGACACTTTCTGCCGCTTGGAGCAAGACAGGACAAACGCGGATGGCGGCTCCCTCCACGAATTGCTAGCGGGAGAGATCGACGCGGCGTTGAAGAAGCCCTCGACCATCCTGTTTCATCCCTATCTGTTCGGCTCTCCTTATGGCGACGTGGCCAGCGGCAGCTTTATCGGCCTGCATGGCTGGCACAATCGCGGCGACATGCTGAAGGCGGTTCTGGAAGGCATTGTCTTCAATCACCGCACCCATGTCGAGGCCTTGCGCGAAGGCTTTGCCGTTCGCGAGATCCGCCTGACCGGTGGCGGTTCGCGCAATCCTGCCTTCGTCCAGATGTTTGCCGACGTGCTGAACGCTCCGGTCACCATCACCTCGACCGACGAGGCCGCGGCCCTGGGCGCCGCCCTTTGCGCGGGGGCCGCGGTCGGGATCTTCGCGACGCCGCAACAGGGCGCCAGGCAGGTCGGGATGAAAGAGCGCAAATATCAGCCAGCGCCGGCCTCCAGTGCTGTGTTCAATGAGCGGTTTTCGCTCTACTGCCGCATAGCCGAGCAGCTGAAGTCGCATTGGCCGGAAATCGAAAGGCTGGCGCGGCCGGGGGAAAACGCATGATCAAGGCCGACGAACGACGCGAAGAGATCGCCGATTATGTGATCAAGCTGGGGCAGGTGCGCATCGACGATCTGGTCGAGCATTTCGGCGTGTCGCGCATGACCATCCACCGGCACATCGACCGGCTTGCGCAGCAGGGCGTGCTGCGCAAGCTGCATGGCGCGGTGACGGTTCAGCCCTCGGGTCTCTATGAGAGCGCCTTCCGCTACCGGGTGACGGTCAATCGAGCCGAGAAGGATGCACTTGCGCGGGCAGCACTGGATTATGTCGAGGCCGGCCAGGTGGTGATGCTCGACGATTCATCGACGGCAAACGCGGTCGCGACGCTGCTGCTCGACGTCAAGCCGCTGACGGTTGTCACTAACAGCGTGTCGACGGCTGCGCTGCTGATCAATGTCGACGACCTCGACTTCATCTGTCTCGGCGGCCAGTATCACGGCACCTACAATGCCTATATCGGCATCGTCTGCGAGAACGCCGTGGCGCAGTTGCGCGCCAATGTGCTGATCTGTTCGGCTTCAGCCGTCACCGGAACCACTGCTTTCATCCAGGATCCGAATGTCGTGCGGGTCAAGCAGGCGATGATGGCCGCATCGGTCAAGCGCATCCTTTTGGTCGACCACGCAAAATTCGACCGGATCGCGCTGCATGTCTTCGACGATCTGACCAGTTTCGACGCCGTGCTGGTGACCGAGGGCCTGGGCGATGCGCAGGCGCAGAGCCTCGAACGGGCAGGGGTGAAGTTGCGCATCGTCAAGACGAAAGCGTCATGAGCCCAGCCGAAGGAGCAGGGGCGAAAAATCGCGCCGGACACCTCGTCGCGATGGCCGGGACCGGCGAGGTCGACGTCGTCATTCTTGGCGCCGGCGTCAACGGGGCAGGGCTGTTTCGCGATCTGTGCGCGCAAGGTGTCAGCTGCCTGATCGTCGACAAGGCGGATTTCGGCTCGGGCACCAGTGCCGCGCCGTCGAGGCTCATCCACGGTGGCCTGAAATATCTCGAGACCGGCGAGTTCGGGCTGGTGGCGCAGTCGACGCTCGAACGCAATCTGCTTCTGCAAAACGCCCCGCACTATGTCAGCCCGCTGCCGACCGTCATCCCGATCTTCTCGTGGAGCAAGGGCATGCTGGCGGCGTTGCGAACGCTGTTCGGCTCGACCAGCGCGCCGCGCAGCCGCGGCGCCATACTGATCAAGATCGGCTTGATGATCTACGATTTCTACGGTTCGCGAAACCAGGTCATGCCGCGCCACCGCATGGTCGGACGGCGGCAGACACTTCGCGAGCTGCCGGCGCTCAATCCGGCGATCGTCGCCACCGGCACCTACTACGACGCCAAGATAAGCCACCCGGAACGGCTGGTGCTGGAACTGATCCTCGACGGCTTGCAGGCCCACCCGGCGTCTGCCAGTGCCAACTACACGACACTGGCGGCTTCAGCCAATGGCGTGCTCACCTTCCAGCCGGAAAACGGCACCGCTTTTTCGGTGCGGCCGAAGCTGGTGGTGAACGCCGCCGGTCCGTGGATCGATGACGTCAATGCGTTGCTTGGCGCGTCGTCGAAGATGATCGGCGGCACCAAGGGCTCGCATATCCTGTTGAAGCATGACGAACTGGTCAAAAGCCTCGCAGGGCGCATGCTCTATTTCGAAGCCGATGACGGCCGCATCTGCCTGGTTTACGACTATCTCGGCCTGGCGCTGGTCGGCTCGACCGACATCAAGGCCGACAATCCGGACGCGGTGCGCTGCCAACCCGAAGAAGTCGACTATCTGCTCGACAGCGTGCGAACGCTGCTGCCGGGCATGGCGTTCGAGCGAGACCAGATCGTCTATGCCTATAGCGGCATCCGACCCCTGCCGACGTCTGAAGCAGCGACGCCCGGACTGATCAGCCGCGATCATTCGGCGCCGGTTGCCGAGCCGGACGGCAACAGGCCCTTTGCAGTCATTTCGCTGGTCGGCGGCAAATGGACGACGTTCCGGGGCTTTGCCGAGGAAGTCGCTGACACCGTGCTCGGGCGCTTGCAGCGCAGCCGCAAGGTGTCGACTCAGTCGATGCCGATCGGGGGTGGGAGGGATTTTCCGGCCAATGCCGCGGCGCGCGCGGACTGGCTGGCTGAGGCGCAGCAGGCAACGGGCGTCGAGCAAGGGCGCCTTGACCAATTGCTGTCGCGCTACGGGACCAGAGCCGCGCAGATCGCCAGGCACAGGTCGAATGATGAAGGTCGCCTGCCGGACTCGAACGGCTATAGCAAGGCTGAAATCGACTACATCGCGCGCAACGAATTCGTCGAACATTTGGCCGATGTCGTCATGCGTCGCAGCACTTTGGCGATAGGCGGTTCGCTGACGCGCCGCGACCTGGAGGAGATTGCCGCGATCGTCGGGCGGGCGTTGGCGTGGAACACGGAGCGCCTCGCGCGGGAAGTCGAAGCCGCGGTTGTCGAGCTCGAGGGCAGGAACCTGATGCGGCTGGACTGATCGCGCCATCGCCGACGCCGACAGTATTCTGGGGCAATCCGATCGGTTTGCCCTTGTTGCGCCTTGTGCATCAAACTTCCCATCTTACACCCAGATTGGGATTTTCATCGTCACCGAACATTTTAACAAAAACAAACGCTTATTCCTTATTTCGGCTGCCGACGCTCGAGGGTCCATGTCGTCGTTGAATATTATATAACGCAAATTGACGTTAAATTAACGCCGCCGTATGATCGCCTGATATGTTGACCTCCTAATATGCTGCGTCGGCTGCCGATCCGTCGGCTGAGGCAACCACCTGCGGAGGATTGACAGCGATGCAAAGGTGTGAAAATTTTTGCATACAAAGATAATATTATCACCTGGGGAGAGGATGGCTTGAAATCCGGCGGAACCGCGAACCGCGACCACGAGTCCAGCCTCGCCACGCGCGCGGCCTGGCTCCACTATGCCGGAGGTCTCACACAGGCTCAGGTGGCCAAGCGGCTTGGCCTGACCAGCCTCAAGGCGCATCGGCTGATCACTAAGGCCAACCAGGACGGCCTGGTCAGAGTGTTCATCGACGGAGATGTCGCCGAATGCGTCGACCTGGAGCAGCGCCTGACCGCCGCCTATGGGCTCGACTATTGCGAGGTGGTTCCCGATCTCGATCAGGGCGAACTGCCGCTCAAAGGTCTGGGCATTGCCGGCGCCCAGTTCCTCAAGCGCGAAATCGATCGCGGCGAAGACATGCTGATCGGCGTCGGCCATGGCCGCACGCTTGCGGCCAGCGTCGAATATCTGACACGCACCACTGCTGCCCACATCCGTTTTGTCTCGTTGCTTGGCGGGGTAACGCGCAAATTCGCCGCCAACCCGCACGACGTCATGCATCGCCTGGCCGAGCGGACCGGCGCGCAGGCTTTTGTCATGCCGGTGCCTTTTGTCGCCAACACCGCCGAGGACCGTGAGGTGCTGCTTGGCCAGCGTGGCATCAGCGATGTCTTTGCGCTCGCCAGCCGGTCCGACCTGATGTTCGTCGGAATAGGCACGGCCGAGCGGGAAGCGTCGCTGGTCGCCACAGGCATGATCGAGCCGTCCGAAATCGACGATGTCAAACGTGACGGTGGCGTCGGCGAATTGCTTGCGCATTTCTTCGACGACAAGGGCCGCCCGGTCGAAACGGCGCTGTCGGAAAGAATCCTGGCGCTGCCCCGCGACCAGCTGAAGGGCCGCAGGATCGTCGCGGTGGCCGGCGGCAAGGTGAAAGTACGGGCCATCAAGGCGGTGCTCGAAAGCCGTTATCTGAGCGGCCTGATCACTGACGAATGCACCGCCAGGGCACTGATCGAACAGGGCCGGCTTGAGAGTGCATCCGGTGCAACGAAACGCCGCGTGAACGGAGGATCGTCGAATGCGTGACAACGGAAAATCCGCTTCGCTGGTGGTTGTATCATGAGCGCCAAGGCTGCCACCGCATCGCCGCCCGGCTTGCGCCGCGCACTTGCCGGCGCCGCAGTCCTGGTTCTGCTCGGCGCTATGGCGCTCGATACCAAGATCGTCAAGATCGGCTCCGCCGGCGATGTTCGCAACGCCGTGTTCTCCGCAGCCGACTACGGCAAGTCGGAATTTCCCAAGGTGCAGGCCGATGTCGAGACGCGTGCCGCCGATGCGGTGACGGTGGCGACGGCAATCGCCAAGGACAGGGCGACGGCCGAGAAAGAATACGGCGTGCCCGCGGGTGTCGGGCCGGTCATCTCGGTCAAGTTCGCCGGCGTCGTCGGCGAGGGAAAGTCGGGCATCTACAAGGTCGCCGTCGACGGTTTGCCGGACACGTTGACGGTCCGCGTGCAGACAGGGCCGGCGATCAACGGCACCGAGCTTCGCGACGCCACCGGCAAGATCACCTTCGGTCAGTTCACCAACCAGATCGAATACCAAGACGCCGGCTCGGCGCTGAACAACGAGATGAAAAAAGAGGTGCTGACGAAAGTCGATACCGGCGCCTTGACCGGCAAGACCATAGCGGTGGTCGGCGCCTTCAAGCTGGTCAATCCGAAGAGCTGGCTGGTCACGCCGGTGAGGCTGGACGTCAAATGACAACGGCTTCCGGCACAGAACCCGCGACTGGCGACGCCGTGCTTTCGGCGCGCAATGTCGTCATGTCGTATGGAGGCGTTCACGCGCTCAAAGGCGTCAACTTCGACATCCATCGCGGCAAGGTCACCACCCTGTTTGGAGAGAATGGCGCCGGCAAGTCGACGCTGATGAAGATCCTGTCCGGCGTGGTGACGCCGACATCCGGCGACATCGTGCTCGATGGCAATCTCGTCAGCTTTTCCTCGTCTTCGGATGCGCGCGATCGCGGCATTTCGATCATCCACCAGGAGCTCAGCCTGGCGCCGAATCTGAGCGTTCGCGACAACATCTTCATGGGCCGCGAACTGCGCACCAGAACCGGCCTCGACTTCGCCGAGGAGTCGCGCCAGGCGCGGGCGCTGATGGCCGACCTCGAAGAAGACATCGATCCGATGACCCTGGTCGAGGATCTGCGCCTTGGGCAGCAGCAGATCGTCGAGATCGCTCGCGCATTGTCGGTCGATTCCCGCATCCTGATCATGGACGAGCCGACCTCCGCACTCAGCGCCACAGAGGTGGAGGTGCTGTTCAAGGTGATCCGCGACCTGACCAGCCGCGGCGTCTCGATCGTCTACATATCGCATCACCTCGAAGAGGCGCTGCAGATCACCGACTATGCCGTCGTGCTGCGCGACGGATCGATCACGGCGACGGCCGAGGCCAAGGACATCGATCTCGAATGGATCGTCCGCAACATGGTGGGCGAGAATTTTGACCTCGGCTCGCCACCGACCGGCCATGCGTTTGGCGAGGTCGCGCTTTCGATCAAGGATGTCTGCGTCACCGACGCTTCAGGTTCGGGCTATGTCGTCGATCACCTGTCGCTGGACGTCAAAGCGGGCGAGATCGTCTGCATCTATGGGTTGATGGGCGCCGGGCGCACGGAATTGCTGGAAGCTGTTGCCGGACGCGTGCCGATGGCGGGCGGGCGGGCGCTGCTGGAAGGCGAGGACGTCTCGGGGCTGACCATTGCCCAGCGCATCGCCAGAGGCCTGGTGCTGGTGCCCGAGGACCGCCAGCGCGACGGCCTGGTCCAGACCATGACCGTCGGCCGCAATCTGTCGCTTGCCAGCATCGAGGCGTTCGCCAAAGGCTTGTTCCTCTCCCGGCCCAGGGAACGCGCACTGATCGACGACTCGATTCGCAAGGTGACTATCAAGACCGCCGGCGGCCACGCCATGATCGGATCGCTGTCGGGCGGCAATCAGCAGAAGGTCGTCATCGGCAAGATGCTGACGACCAACCCCAAGGTCATCCTTCTCGACGAGCCGAGCCGCGGCATCGATGTTGGCGCCAAGGCCGAAGTCTTCCGTCTGCTCAGCGAGCGCGCCGCGCAAGGCCTGGCGGTCATCTTCTCGACCTCGGAGGTCAATGAGTGCCTCAGCATCGCCCACCGCATCGTCGTCATGCGGCGCGGCAAGATTTCAGCCGAGTTCGGCGCGAACGCCACCAAAGAGCAGATCATGGCCGCCTCCGGCGAAGCCGTGGTCGCCTGATCATAGAATTTCGGAGCCCCGATCATGACCGATGTCAGCCAGGCCAGCAAACAGTCCAGCCCCAGCGCGGGCGGCGAGGGCTTCGACGTGGCCAAGCTGCTGCTCGAGGGTCGGGCTTTCTTTGCCCTGATCGTCATCATCGTCGTCTTCTCGATCCTGTCGCCCTACTACCTCTCGGTGGCGAACTTCCTGACCATGGCCTCGCATGTCGCCATCTTCGGGATTCTCGCCGTCGGCATGCTGCTTGTCATCCTCAATGGCGGCATCGACCTGTCGGTGGGCTCGACGCTTGGCCTTGCCGGCGTCGTTGCCGGATTTCTGATGCAGGGCGTGACGCTGACCTGGCTGGGCGTCGTTCTCTACCCTCCGGTCTGGGTGGTGGCGGTGTTGGCCTGCATGCTGGGCGCCGCTGTCGGTCTGGTCAACGGCGTGCTGATCGCGCGGTTCAAGGTTC
The DNA here is from genome assembly GCF_016836705.1 of Mesorhizobium caraganae. Classification (GTDB taxonomy): domain Bacteria; phylum Pseudomonadota; class Alphaproteobacteria; order Rhizobiales; family Rhizobiaceae; genus Mesorhizobium; species Mesorhizobium caraganae. The sequence continues at coordinate 401,348 of NZ_JAFCGY010000001.1, forward strand.
CGGCCTTCGTGGCCACGCTCGGCGTCATGTACATGGCGCGCGGCCTGGCGCTGCTGATGACCAGTGGCCTGACCTACAACAATCTCGGCGGCAAGCCGGAGCTGGGCAACACCGGCTTCGACGCGCTCGGCTTCAACCGCCTGTTCGGCGTGCCGACCGGCGTGGTGGTGCTGGTGGTCATCGCGCTGATCGGCAGCATCGTCTTGAACCGCACCGCTTTCGGCCGCTGGCTCTACGCCTCGGGCGGCAATGAGCGCGCCGCCGAACTCTCCGGCGTTCCGGTCAAGACGGTGCAGATTTCCGTCTATGTGCTTTCGGGTATCTGCGCCGCCATTGCCGGCCTGATCCTGTCCTCGCAGCTGACCTCGGCCGGACCGACCGCGGGCACCACCTACGAATTGACGGCCATCGCGGCCGTCGTTATCGGCGGCGCGGCGCTGACCGGCGGGCGCGGCAACATCCGCGGCACCTTGCTCGGGGCCTTCGTTATCGGCTTCCTGTCCGACGGTCTGGTGATCATCGGCATCTCATCCTACTGGCAGACAGTGTTCACCGGCGCCGTCATCGTGCTCGCCGTGCTCCTCAATGCCGTTCAGTATCGCCGCCGTAGCAAGCTTCCAGCTTCCACGGGCGGCCAACCGACTTCTCAGAAACGGGGGAAGGCCGAACCGGCCAATCCTGCCCAAGGGAAGACTGCCGGGTGACTGGCAGCAACACCGCGTAAATCATTGGAGGAATGTACATGAAAATCGTGCTTAGAAGTTTGCTTGCTGCCGCAATGGTGGTTGGGTTTAGCGCAGCCGCATCGGCCGCGGGCCTGATCTCGATCATCGTCAACGATCCGGCCAATCCCTACTGGCTGACCGAAGGCAACGTCGCCAAGGCCGAGGCCGAAAAACTCGGCTATACGGCCAATGTCGCTGCCCACAAGGGTGACACCAACACGGAAAGCAATCTGATCGACACCGCCATCACCAACAAGTCGGTGGCGATCATCCTCGACCCGGCCAATGCCGATGGTTCGGTCGGCGCGGTGAAGAAGGCGATTGCCGCCAACATCCCGGTTTTCCTCGTCAATGCCGAGATCAACCAGGAGGGCCTCGCCAAGGGACAGCTCGTTTCCAACAACGCGCAGGGTGCGGCTCTCGGTGCCCAGCAGTGGGTGCAGGCGGTCGGTGAAAAGGGCAAGTATGTCGAATTGCTCGGCGCCCCGTCGGACAACAACGCCGCCACGCGCTCGAACGGCTACGCGACCGTGCTGAGCCAGTATCCGGATCTCGAAAAGGCTGCTTCGCAGGTCGCCAACTGGGATCGTACCCAGGGCCACGACAAGATGCAGAGCATGCTGCAGGCCAATCCCGACATCATCGCCGTGATCAGCGGCAATGACGAAATGGCGCTTGGTGCGGTTGCGGCGCTGAAGGAAGCCGGCAAGCTCGCCGGCATCAAGGTCGGCGGCTTTGATGGCTCGCCGGATGCGGTTGCGGCCATCAAGTCCGGCGAACTGCAGTACACCGTGCTTCAGCCGGTGGCCATCTTCTCGGCGAAGGCCGTGCAGCAGGCGGACTCGTTCATCAAGACAGGCGCCACCGGCGCCACCAGCGAAAAGCAGCTCTTCGATTGCCTTCTCATCACCAAGGACAATGTGGACAAGTACACCGCACCCTTCGTGCTGTCGGAATAGACCTGCACAGGGGGTGTCCTTGCGGACACTCCCTGCCTCTTCTACGGCTTCCAGACAACAAAGACTGCTCCTTTGAATTGCCTTCATAACCATCCGGAACTTGCCGCATGAAAGACCTGCTGATCGGGATCGACGCGGGAACCTCCGTGATCAAATCGGTCGCTTTCGATCTTTCGGGGCGGCAGCTTGCCATGGCGTCGGTGACCAACAGCTTCGTCACGCTGGAAGGCGGCGGCGCCGAGCAGGATCTCGATCAAACCTGGCGCGATATGGTTCAGACGGTTCGCGAACTGGCGACGAAAATTCCCGATCTCGCGCGGCGAATTGCGGCGGTGGCGATCACAGGGCAGGGCGACGGTACCTGGCTTATCGATGGCGACGGCATGCCGGTCGGGCGCGCCTGGCTCTGGCTCGATGCCCGCGCCGGCCATCTGGTCGACGAGATGCGCTGCGATGCCCGAGATCGCACGCGGTTCGAGATCACCGGCACCGGGCTCAACGCCTGCCAGCAGGGCGCTCAGCTCAGTTGGCTGAAAAGGAACAGCCCGGAAATCCTGGAGCGGGCCGCCACCGCCTTTCATTGCAAGGACTGGCTCTATTTCAAAATGACCGGCGAGCGCGCCACCGATCCGTCGGAAGGCACATTCACTTTCGGCGATTTCCGCTCGCGCAGCTACTCCGACGCGGTGCTCGAGATTCTGGATCTGACGACACATCAGCGCTTGTTGCCGCCCATGCTCGAAGGCACGACCGACCATCACCCGCTGTCGCCATCGGCGGCGAGAGAGACCGGCCTGCTCGAATGCACGCCGGTGGTGCTGGGTTACGTGGATATGGTCAGCACCGCGCTCGGAGCCGGCCTCTACGATCCAAGCGGCAATGTCGGCTGCACGGTCATCGGCTCCACCGGCATTCACACGCGCCTGGCGCGCACCGCCGACGATGTCGTGCTCAACGAAAATGCGTCCGGCTATACGATCGCCATGCCGATTCCCGGCGCCTATGCGCAACTGCAATCCAACATGGCGGCGACGCTCAACATAGACTGGCTGCTTGGCCTGGCGCGCGACGTGCTGACTGCCAGCGGTGCCAAGCCTTCGCGCGACGAATTGCTGAAAGCACTCGATGCCTGGGTCGAAGGATCGGAGCCGGGATCGCTGGTCTATCAACCCTATATCTCCCTCGCCGGTGAACGCGGACCGTTTGTCGATCCCGATGCGCGGGCAGGCTTCATCGGCCTTTCGGTCAAGCACGGTTTTGGCGATCTGGCGCGCGCGGTTCTTGAGGGATTGGCCTTCGCGGCGCGCGATTGCTACCAGGCAATGGGCGCGGTGCCGGGCGAAATCCGCCTGTCGGGCGGCGCGGCGCGCAGCCCTTCGCTGCGCCGCATCATAGCCGCAGTGACCCGCGCGCAAGTCAGGACGAGCAGCCGCCAGGAAGCCGGTGCGGCGGGTGCGGCAATGATGGCCGCGGTCGGGCTTGGCATTTATCGCTCCATGGATGATTGCTGCGCCGAATGGGTGACACCACTTCTGGGCGAATGCGACACCTATGACGAGGCGCTTTCCCAAACCTACGATGCGCTGTTTCCATCCTTCGTCGCGGCGCGCCAGGCGCTGCGGCCGGTGTGGAAAGGTATGGCGCACCGCACAGGAGCAAAGTCTTGAGTGATACGTCAGATGTTGTCGATCTCTTTGTGATTGGCGGCGGCGTCAACGGCGCCGGGATAGCGCGCGATGCGGCCGGTCGAGGGCTGTCGGTCATCCTGTGCGAGAAGGATGATCTGGCGCAAGGCACCAGTTCGCGTTCCGGCAAGCTGGTGCATGGCGGTCTGCGCTATCTCGAATATTACGAGTTCCGGTTGGTGCGCGAAGCGCTGATCGAACGCGAGGTGCTGCTTGAGGCGGCGCCGCACATCATATGGCCGATGCGCTTCGTGCTGCCGCATAGCCCCGAGGACAGGCCGGCATGGCTTGTCCGGCTCGGGCTGTTTCTCTATGACCATCTTGGCGGCCGCAAGCGGCTGCCGGGAACGAGGACGCTGAACCTAAGAACGGCACCGGAAGGGGCGCCGATCAAGGACGAATTCAAGCTCGGCTTCGAATATTCCGACTGCTGGGTCGATGACGCCAGGCTGGTGCTGCTCAATGCGCTTGACGCCAGTCAGCGCGGCGCAAAAGTCTTCACTCGCACCGCCTGTATTGCTGCCAGGCGCGAAGGCGGCCTGTGGTCGATCGACATGCAGGACGGCCGCACCGGTGCTGTGACGAGGGTCCGCGCACGCGGGCTGGCCAACGCGGCGGGGCCGTGGGTCAACGACATTATCAGCCGAGTTGCCGGGCAGAATTCCACCCGCAACGTTCGCCTGGTGAAAGGCAGCCATATCGTCGTGCCCAAATTCTGGGAAGGACGGCAGGCCTACCTCATCCAGAACAGCGACAAGCGGGTGATTTTCGTCAACCCGTATGAGAACGATCTGGCGCTGATCGGCACCACCGACATTCCCTATGAAGGCAAGCCCGAGGAAGTGGCCGCCGAGGCCAGCGAAGTCGATTATCTGATCAAGGTGGTCAATCGCTACTTCAAGCGCCAGCTGACTGCGCAGGACGTGGTCTACAGTTTCTCAGGTGTGCGACCGCTCTATGACGACAATGCCGACAACCCAAGCGCGGTGACACGAGACTACATCTTCGAACTCGACGCCCCGAATGGCGGCGCACCGCTGCTTTCGGTGTTCGGCGGCAAGATCACCACCTTCCGCAAGTTGTCCGAACATGCGCTGGAAAAAATCCAGCCATTCTTCCCGACGATGAAGAAAGCCTGGACCGCCAAAATTCCCTTGCCGGGGGGCGACCTGCCCAACGCGGATTTCGAGCAGTTTTTGAGCGATCTGCACGCCGAGTTTTCCTCGCTTAGCCCGTCGCTGGTGAAGCACTATGCGCGAAGCTACGGCACGCGCACGCGCGCTTTGCTGAAAGGGGTGAAAAACGAAGCCGATCTCGGCCGTCGTTTTGGCCCGGATTTCTTTGAGCGTGAAGCTGCCTTCCTGTTCGAGACCGAATGGGCGATGACTGCTGCCGATGTTCTCGAACGCCGCACCAAGCACGGGTTGCACATCAATGCGGCCGAGCGGAAAACATTTGAAGACTGGTGTGCTAACATCATGGCGGCGGCAAACTGATGGCCTTCACGCTTTCTCTCAACACCAATCCGCTGGTCAATCGTTTCGCTGATCCCGACGATTTGATCGACGCCATTGCCTATGGCATCGGCATCCGCGACGTGCAGCTGACGCATGAATTCGTCAATCCGGGCTGGTCGGCGGCAACGATTGCCAAATTCCTGCGCCTGTTCAACAGCGCTCTGGCGCGGACCGGCGTGCGCGTCACCTCAGGGATGACCGGGCCTTATGGCAGGCTCAACCATTTCGGCCATCCGGACGCGGATGTGCGCCGCTACTATGTCGACTGGTTCAAGACCTTTGCCGACATCTCCGCCGAACTCGGCGCTTCGGGCATGGGCACACAGTTCGCCATCTTCACCTATAAGGATTATGACGATCCGCAACGGCGGGCAGCGCTTCTCGACGTCGCGCTCGAATGCTGGCGCGAAGTGGCCGAGCATGCCAAGGCAGCCGGCCTGACCTATCTGTTCTGGGAGCCGATGTCGGTGGGGCGGGAGTTTGGCCATACGATCGAAAGCTGCGTTGACCTGCAGGGCGCCATCGACGCGGCCAAGCTGCCGATCCCGATGAAAATGATGGTCGACATCGACCATGGCGACGTCACCTCGCCCAACCCCGCCGACACCGATCCCTATGCCTGGGCGAAAGCCTTTCCGCTGCAATCGCCGATCATCCATATCAAGCAGTCGTCCATGAACAAGGGTGGCCACTGGCCGTTCACGGCCGCCTACAACAAGGATGGTCGCATCCTTCCACAGAAGTTGCTCGACACCGTGCGACAGGGCGGCGGAACCGACAATGAGATTTGCCTTGAACTTTCGTTCCGGGAGAGGGAACCGGTCGATCATCAGGTGATTGCAATGATCCGCGAGTCGGTGGATTTCTGGGCGCCTTACATCGACAGCGGCCGCGACGATCTCAAGCCTCGGGCCTGAGGGAAAACGCCGGCTCGAAAGCCGGCGCCGATGCTGGCCGGGAAAACACGCGTCGTCCGAATTTCGGATCGAAGGAGAAAAGAATGACCCCATATTGGGTCGGCACGAGCTGGAAGATGAACAAGACGTTGGCGGAGGCATTGCAGTTCGCCGATGCACTGGCGGCCTTCGTGCCCGGTTTCGATCCGGCGATACAGCCTTTCGTCATTCCGCCGTTCACCGCGGTGCGGCAGGTGAAGGCGGCGCTCGCCAACACCCACGTGAAGGTCGGTGCCCAGAACATGCATTGGGCCGATGCCGGCGCCTGGACGGGAGAGATTTCGCCGGTGATGCTGAGGGATTGCGGGCTGGACCTGATCGAGCTTGGCCATAGCGAGCGTCGCGAGCATTTCGGCGAAACGGATGCGACGGTGGGATTGAAGACGGCGGCGGCGGTCAGGCATGGCCTGGTGCCGCTGATCTGCGTTGGCGAGACGTTGGCCGAGCGCGAAGGGGGCCGCGCCGATCATGTCCTGACCGCGCAGGTTCTCGGTGCACTGCAGGGCTTGAAGGACGACGAACTGTCGGCCGAAATCCTCTTTGCCTATGAGCCGGTCTGGGCGATCGGCGAGAAAGGCATTCCAGCAAGCGCGGATTATGCCGACAAGCAGCAGGCTATGATCAAGCAGGTCGCCCAAAGCCGGTTGCCGGCCGCGCCGCTTGTGCTTTACGGCGGCAGCGTCAATCCAGGCAACGCGGCCGAACTGATCGGCCAGCCACATATCGACGGCCTGTTCATCGGCCGCTCGGCGTGGCAAGCGGAAGGCTACATCGACATTCTAAAAAAGGCGGCGGCCGCAATCGAGCGCTGACCGCGAAGCAAAAGGAGTTCATGTTATGAAGATCGCACTTGGAGCCGACAGCGCCGGCAAGCCGCTGCTCGACGTCATCGCCAAGCATCTCGCCACCAAACCCGACCTGCAGGTCGTCGATCTCAGCCAGGCCGGATTCTACGCCGATATCGCCGCCGCAGTTGGCCACGAAATTATCGACGGCAACTACGATCGCGCCATCCTGTTTTGCGGCACCGGCATCGGCGTCAGCATCTCCGCCAACAAGGTGCCGGGCATTCGTGCAGCCTTGACCCACGACACCTATTCGGCGGAGCGCGCCGCAAAATCGAACAACGCCCAGATCATCACCATGGGTGCCCGCGTGATTGGTCCGGAACTGGCGAAATCGATTGCCGACGCGTGGCTGGCCTCGGAGTTCGATCCGAACGGCCCGTCTGCAGCAAATGTGCAGGCCGTCGACAAGCTCGACGCGAAGCGCTGAAGATGCCGGGTAGAGTCAAGTCAAGCCTCTATCCTATTGCGTGAATATGATCTTTTCCAAAATGGAGATGGTCTAGCCGGTCAAGGCGATCCGCATCGCCTCGATCACCGTTACGGCAGACGCCGCTCCCGGATCCATGTGGCCAAGCGAGCGTTCGCCGAGGCGGGCGGCCCGTCCCTTGGTGGCGATCATCGCCTTGGTCGCCTCCGCGCCCGCCTTTGCCGCCTCGGCCGCAGCTGCAAGGCTGCCGGCCAGGCCCGTGCCGGCGGCCAGCGCCTCGCCCGCCGCCGTCGCAGCCGGCGCCCAGGCATCCATCATCGTCTTTTCGCCTGTTTCAGCCTTGCCGCGATCCTGGATGCCTTTGGCCATGGCCTGGAACATGGCGACCGTGTCCGCCTCATCGAGCGTGGTCTTGCCTTTCACGACTGCCGCGCCGCGCATGAACGCGGTGGCATAGAGCGGACCGGAGGATGCGCCGACGGCATTCAGGAACGACCTCGCCGCCGTGTTCAGCAAAGTGGTCGGTTCGGTGGTCCCGGCGTCCAATGCGGCAACCGCGTCGCGTGCCGCGGAAAATCCAAGCTCCATCGCAATGCCGTGGTCGGCGTCGCCAATCACGCCGTCAAGCGAGCACAGCCGGTCCCGGTCGGCTGACATGGCGTCCGCAATGGCAGCGAACATTGCGGCAAGGTGGGCAGTGTCGATCGTTGTCATGTCTTTGTCCCTTGCTGCTCTGACAGGTTTTAGCCGGCGCGAAACATGGCGCAGTCGCAAGGGTGGTCGAGCATCGTCTGCAACTCCTCGTCGAGGTGGTGCAGCGTGATCGAAGCGCCGGCCATTTCGAGCGAGGTGCAGTAATTGCCAACCCAGCTTGCGTGAATGGACACACCGATATCGTCAAGCCTCTGCTTCACGCGCCGGTTCATGATGTAGAGTTCCATCAGCGGTGTCGAACCGAGCGAATTGACCAGCACGGCGACCTTCTCGCCGCGTGTCGGCGCCATCTCGGCGAGGATCCTGTCCAGCATCTCGTCGGTGATCTCGTCGGCCGTTTTAAGCTTTCCGCGCGCGATGCCGGGTTCGCCATGGATGCCCATGCCGATCTCCATCTCGTCGGGTCCGATCTCAAAATTCGGCCTGCGGGTTTGCGGCAACGAACAAGGCGCCAACGCCACACCCATGGTGAATGTTTGGTCGTTGGCTTTCCGAGCGATGCGCTCGCATTCATCGAAGGACAACATGCGGTCGCAGGCGGCACCTGCCGCCTTGAAGATGAAGAAATTGCCCGCGACACCCCGTCTCTTGTGCCTGTCGCCAACGGGCGCGGACGCGACGTCGTCGGTGCTCAGCACCGTGCGCACCTCAATATCGTCCATCCCAGCCATCTCGGCCGCCATGTCGAAATTCATTACGTCGCCGGCATAGTTGCCGTACATAAACAGCACACCGGCGCCGCCATCTGCTGCCTTTGCGCATTCAAGGATCGGGTCGGGCGGCGGCGAGGCGAAGACGTTGCCGATGGCCGCCGCGTCTGCCAGCCCCTTGCCGACAAAGCCGAGAAAACTCGGCTCGTGGCCCGAGCCGCCACCAATGACGAGGCCTATCTTACCCCGGCGCGGTCCGTCACGGGCGATGATCGAACGTGGGCTGCCGTCCACGCTTTTGAGATGGCGGGGATGCGCTGCCAGGATGCCTTCCAGCATCTCGTCGACGGCGCGATTACCGTCATTGATGATCTTCTTGGTTTGCACCGGCGTCCTTCCGATTTGGGTATTTTCATAGATGATACCGGGCGCAATCGAGATTTTCACCCCGGCAATTGATGTTTTCAAATGTTGGCTCTCTCTGGCACGGCCAGGATCTGCACGCCGTCGCTATTTTTTTGTCCGCCACCAAGGCGAAATTCTTCTTGCCAGCGGAACGTCGGCTTGCTGATGATTTTACCTCGCCAGACGTGATGGTGAAGATGATCAAGTCCGGTACGCTTGATTTCATCGGCTGCGCGCGGCCGTCGATTGCCGATCCCTTCCTGCCGAGGAAAGTGGAGGAGGGGCGGATCGAGGACATTCGAGAATGCATCGGTTGCAACATCTGCATCACCGGCGACATGACTATGTCGATCTCGCGATGCACGCAGAATCCGACCTTCATGGAAGAGTGGCGCAAGGGGTGGCATCCCGAACGCATGCAGGCCAAGGGCGACAGCGACAGCGTGCTGATCGTCGGCGCCGGCCCCGCCGGGCTGGAAGCCGCCCGCGCGCTTGGCCTGCGCGGTTATCAGGTGGCCATCGCTGAAGCCGGCACCGAACTCGGCGGCCGCGTCGCGCGCGAGTGCCTCTTGCCCGGCCTCTCGGCCTGGGGCCGCGTGCGCGACTATCGCCAGTATCAGCTCAGCCAGATGTCCAATGTCGACGTCTATTTCGAGAGCCGATTGTCGGCCGAGGATATCCTGGCCTTCGGCTTCCAGAACATTGCCATCGCCGCCGGCTCTACATGGCGCCGCGATGGCGTGGCACGCGCGCATGTCGTGCCGATGCCGATCGACCCGGCCATGCCGGTGTACACGCCGGACGACCTGATGGGGGGCAATGTGCCGACCGGCAGTGTCGTGCTGTTCGACGACGACCACTATTACATGGGCGGCGTTCTGGCCGAGCTGATGGCGCGCAACGGCGCTAGGGTGACGCTGGTGACGCCGTCCGCCTATGTGTCGGACTGGACCCGCAACACGCTGGAGCAGACATCGCCGGCTGGCCGAGCTCGGCGTCGAGATCGTGCTGAACCGGATCGTGACTCACATCGTGTCGGGAGGTGTTGCCACTGCCTGCGCCTACACCGGCACCCGACACGACATCGCCGCGGACGGCGTGGTGCTGGTGACGTCGCGCCAACAGGACGACCAGGTCTGGCGCGACCTGAAAGCGCGGCGCGACGAATGGTCCGACAGTGGCATTCGCTCGATCAAGGTCATAGGCGATGCCGAGGCGCGGGGCAGCAAGGTGATCGAGGCCTGGGTCGCCAACCAGGTGCCGCAATGCGGCTACTGCCAGTCCGGTCAGGTCATGGCCGCCACCGCGCTCCTCAAGCAGACCCCGCAGCCGACCGAGGACGACATCGCCGGCGCGATGGTAAATCTCTGCCGCTGCGGCACCTACAACGCGATCTCGGCTGCCGTCCGGCAGGCCGCGCAGGCTTGAGGAGGTTTCGATGAACGACATGGCTCCCATTCACGGCCGTTTGTCGACCCGCGGCGGAGATAGCCCGCTCAACGTTTCGCGTCGCGGCTTCCTCGGCGGTGCTGCAGCACTGGTTCTTTCGGTCGCGGTGCCCGTCGGGCGGGCCCGGGCGCAGGCCGCGGCTGCCGTGGCGCCCGGCACGCGCGTCAGCGCCTTTTTGGAAATCCGCCCCGACAGCACCGTGTTGTTCCGCAGCGCCTTCATCGAAGGCGGGCAAGGCGTGTTCACCGCCATGGCGCAGATTGTCGGCGAAGAGCTGGATGTCGATCCGGCGAACTTCACGGTCGAAGGCGCTCCTCCCGGCCCCGACTATCTCCTGACCGGAGGCGGCCGCTTCACCGGCGGCAGCATGTCCGTGCGCATGAGCTATGAGGCCATGCGCAAGCTCGGCGCCTCGGCGCGACAGATGCTGTTGCAGGCTGCGGCCGAACGGCTCGGCGTGCCGATCTCGGAACTCTCAACCGAACCCGGTCGCGTGGTTCATGCTGCGTCCGGGCAGGCAGTCCCCTACGGAGAGCTCGCCGACGCCGCTGCCGGGCTACCGGTGCCAACCGATGTCGTGCTGCGCAATCCTGCCGACTTCCGCTGGATCGGCAAGCCCGTTCCGAGGCTTGACGTGCGCGAGAAGTCCACCGGACGCGCGCAGTATGCGATCGACCTCAAGATCGACAGCATGCTGCATGCCGCCGTCCAGCACAGCCCGCGCCTTGGTGGCGAACCGGGCGCGCTGGCCAACGAGAGCGAAGTCCAGGCCATGCCGGGCGTGCATTCCACCCACCGGCTGCCGGGCGCGGTAGCGGTTCTCGCCGACAGCTGGTGGCGGGCGCGCCGGGCCGTCGAAGCCCTTCGGGTGACGTGGGCGGAGCCTGCTGCCGGAACGCCTCACGCCATGCCGGCCGATTTCTCGTCGGACGCGCACAAGGAGATGCTGAAGACGATGTCGGGCGAGGGTATCGCCTTTGAGCAGGAAGGCGATGCAGCGGGTGCGCTTGCGAGCGCAGCGCGCGTTGTGGACGGCACCTATGACGCGCCGTATCTCGTGCATGGACAGCTTGTGCCGCCATCGGCGATTGCGCGCTGGAACGGGGACGGCACGCTGGAACTCTGGATCCCAAACCAGGCGCCGGAAATGTTCCAGGCAGATGCGGCGAAGGTCGCGGGCATCGAGCCGGACAAGGTCATCATCCACTCCCCTATGCTGGGCGGCTTCTTCGGCAGGCATTTTCTCTATCAGTCGGCCAATCCGTATCCGCAGGCCATACTGCTTGCGCGAGCGGCAGGCCGGCCCGTGAAGCTCGTCAGGAGTCGCGAAGAGGAATTCCTCCGCGACACGCTGCGGCCGATGAGCGCGGTGCGCTTCCGAGCCGGCCTCGATGCAAACGGTCTGCCGGTGGCGCTGGATGCGGTCGCCGTCTGCGAAGGGCCAACCGGTCGCTGGTTCGGCCGCCAGGCGGACAAGGTCGACAGTTCGGCGGTCGAGGGCATTGCCGGAAAGGTCTATGCGATCAACAACAGACGTGTCGCGCAGATCCACGTGGACGACCCGGCGATCATCGGCTTTTGGCGATCGGTCGGCCATTCGATGAACGACTTCTTCTACGAGACGTTCTTCGACGAGATGGCCGATGCCGGCCAGCAGGATCCCTATGAACTGCGGCTGCGACTCCTGGCGGGCAGTCCGCGGCATAACAATCTCCTGCAGGCGGTCGCCGATCTGTCCGGCGGGTGGAAGCGCGGTCCATTCACTGCGGAGGACGGCACACGGCGTGCACGCGGCGTGGCTATGGCCTCGCCCTTCGGCAGCGAGGTTGCGACGATTGCCGAAGTGTCGCTCAGGGATGGCGGGGTCGTGGTCCACGACGTCTGGGTTGCGATCGGGTCGTCCTGAAGTGATGCCGCAAGTGCCTGGTCGAAAAATTCACCGCCTTCCGCCGTGAGATGGAACTCCTTGCCGCCGCCGAGATCGAAGACTGGGAATCGATCGCCCCATACAAGGCGCGCGCATATCTCGATGAGCTTTCGCCGTATGATTCGTCATACGGTGAGACCACAACGGAATGTGATCAGCGCTCAGGTCAGCGGTCGATCTCGCCGAACACGATATCAAGTGAGCCGATGATTGCGGCGACATCGGCGATCATGTGCCCCCGGGACAGGAAATCCATCGCCTGCAGATGGGCGAAGGAAGGCGCGCGTATCTTGCATCGATAGGGAACGTTGCCTCCGTCCGAAACCAGATAAACGCCGAACTCGCCTTTCGGCGCCTCCACGGCAGCGTAGACTTCTCCGGCCGGCACATGAAGCCCTTCGGTATAAAGTTTGAAATGGTGGATGGTCGCTTCCATCGAGCGTTTCATCGTCGCGCGCGGTGGCGGCGTGATCTTCTGGTTCGGTATCGCGACCGGCCCCTTGCCTTCCGGCGACCGCAATTTTTCCAGGCATTGCTTCATGATCCGCACCGACTGGCGCATTTCCTCCATGCGGACGAGATACCGGTCATAGCAGTCCCCGTTCTTGCCGACGGGAATGTCGAAATCCATCTCGGAGTAACATTCGTATGGCTGCGCCTTGCGTAAATCCCATGGCGCGCCTGATCCGCGCACCATCACGCCGGAGAAACCCCAGGCCCAGGCGTCATCCAGCCCAACCGCGCCGATATCGACATTGCGTTGCTTAAAAATGCGGCTGCCAGTGAGTAAACCGTCGAGGTTGTCGCAGACTTTGAGGAACGGGTCGCAGAAGGCCCAGATGTCGTCGAGAAGCTTCGGAGGCAGGTCCTGATGCACGCCGCCGATCCTGAAATAATTCGCATGCATGCGGGCGCCGGAGGCGCGTTCATAGAAGACCATCAGCTTTTCGCGCTCTGCAAATCCCCAGAGCGGCGGGGTCAGCGCGCCGATATCCATGGCCTGTGTGGTGACGTTGAGAAGATGCGATAGGAGCCGGCCGATCTCGCAAAAAAGGACACGGATAAGTTGCCCGCGCTTTGGCACCGATATTTCGAGCAATTTCTCGGCGGCGAGGCAGAAGGCGTGCTCCTGATTCATCGGTGCGACGTAGTCGAGCCGGTCAAAATAGGGCAGGGCTTGCAGATAGTTCTTGTGCTCTATGAGTTTCTCCGTGCCACGATGGAGCAGACCGATGTGCGGATCGGCACGGTCGACGATCTCACCATCCAGTTCCAGTACCAACCGCAGGACCCCGTGGGCCGACGGATGCTGCGGTCCGAAATTGATGGTGAAGTTGCGAACAGCGGCTTCGGCCATGGCGGCTCTCCGCGACATCTGTGTTTCGTTGCTTCACGGCTTCGTCGTATGGTTCGGGTGGCCGATCAAGTTGTCGTCTGGATGATCAGCGTCAGCGTACCATCACCATCGATGTTGGCGGCCACAACCTGTGAAGAGTTGAGCCCGTTCGCCCTCAGCGCCAATGTTGCCTGAGGCGATGCATCGATGGAGTTCTGCAGACGCAGCAGATCTTGCGCACTGGTCTGGGTAATCACGGCTTCCGCCTGTGCCTTGATTTCCGCAGGTAGATCCTCGACGGCGACGATGGCAACATCGGTGAAATTCTCGCCAGGAGCCCCTTGCTCGGGCGGTATCTGGTCCGGCAGCGGCTCCAGCGGTGTCATCTGTGGGGCCTGCGGGCCGATGGTTTGCCCGTAGAGAGGCTGCGCGATGACCGCACCGGAAAGCGCGGCGACTATCGTCAATATTCGCATGATCGTTCCTTGCATGTCTCCCAGGACGATTGCAGACACAACCGTTATACCGGGCGATGGTTCCGTGGGTCGGCCGTGTTGGGCAATTTCAGCTGTTGCCCCTTATCGGCCAACCGGTTTTGTACCAATCGCACCATCACTGATCTCCATCTCGAACAGGGCCAGTTATCGATGTGCTCACAGGGCGGCCGGCACCACTTCGTACGAAACCGACAATTGGCTCCTGCGTGAGAATGCGCGATATTGGGAAATGGGACGCCCATTGGGCGACAAACTCGATTGCAAGGCTTGCGGGACATTCCCGACAACGCCACGGGGTCAACGCCAATCCATTGCAGCACGTGCGGCGCCTTCCTCGGCGAATGGGGTGAACTGCAGGACGATTTCTACCGCCAGGCTCGCGGTGCCGAGGCATTCGACCTGCGCAACGGAAACGTCATCAAGAAGTAGGGCGCGATAAGTGCAACCTGAGCGCGGCGTTGAGGCCATGGCCTCAGTGTCGGCTAGTTGACGTCGATGACGACCATCAGCCCGCCACCGCCCTTGTCCTCGACATTGTTGTTGGTCGTGTGGTGCGGGATGTGGCAGTGGATCAGCCACTTTCCGGGACGCGGCGCCTTCCAGACGACGTCATAGCGCCGTCCCGGCCCGACATTGATCGTGTCGGCAAGGAAGCGGGCCGAGGCGGGGATCGTCTCGCCGTCGCGGGCGACGACCTCGAACTGCCCGCCATGGATATGCATCGGGTGGATGAAGCCGTTGTTGGTGCCGATAAAGCGCACCTTTAACGTCTCGCCGACCTTCATGCGGATCATCTCGGTCGCGGGATACGCCTTGCCGTTGATGGTGAAGAAGTTTGGCATGCCGCCGTCCATCGGCATCGACGGGTAGGTCAGCCCTTCGCGCACCAGCCACTCCTGCAGCTCGATGACGTAGTCGTGGTCGGCTTGAATTTCGTCGGCGGGATCGATGATCAGTGCCAACGCCTTGCTTCCACAGTGGCCGGGTGAAGTCCTCATGCTCGCCCGGTCGCGGCTCCTTGTCGGCGAGCACATACAGCAGCAGGCCGAGTGGGCCCATGTAGAGGGTCACCAGGATGATCCCCCATTTCATCACCACAGGTTCGGGATTGTTGCGGTACTGATCTATGCCGACATAGAGCGTCGAGGCAGCGGCAAGAGTGAACCAGGCAACAAGAAAATAGTCGATCGGCTGGACGAGCATGGGCAGAACCTGATTCTGGATCCGTGGCTGGTGATAGCCACCCCTTTTCGATGAACGCGGCCGGCGCGTTTACGATCCAGCCAGTTGAATTTGGCAGTGATGAGTTCTGTCAGCCTTCCGCTCTTGTCGAAGCATCGCCGCGCGGTAATTCCCCTGAAGGCTGGGCGCTTTTCGCAACAGGAGCGGACCATGAAACATCAGACACTCGACCAACTGCATGCCATCGCCGGGATTGAGCCCTCGGCGCCACATTTGGAAATGACACGAAACGAGCGCATCGCGCGTTGGGCTGAACTTCTCGAGCAGAATCCCGAACGATGCCTTGGCGCATTTACAGGCACCGAACATCTGCACCCGGAGGCACGTGCCATGGCACGCGGCGAAGGGTCGGCAATTGCTGTTGCCTTCGAAGACACGGTGCTACGCGCGTCGGGCCTAAGGGATGACACGTATGGCGAGGCCAAGCGCTTCTTCGAACTGAATGACCGGCAACTGCACGACATCGTCTGCGATTGTCATGTAGGCGCTACCATGACAGCACGGTGGGCCGCCGCTCGGGTCCGCGCAGGGATCGGCGGGAACAGGTTTCTCGCATGGTTGAGGCAAAGGATCATGCACTGACCAAGAGTTGGGAATTGTCGCGTGCCCGCAGCCGTGCGATTCCCGACCGCCCCATTTCTGGATCAGCGCCTGTTCTGGCGACACAGCCGGTCAGTTACGCAGTCACTTTCCCACGTTCAGCGGGGCCAGGGCGGCGGCGTGTTAACACGACATAGGCCGTCAATATAACCAGCAACAATGGCCCGCCGGCCGCGAGAACCAACCATAGCCTGGATGCAACTCATCGAATCCGTTCGTACGTTCCGACGAGTTCTGCCTGCTCGAGCAGATGTTTTTGCGCTTCCTGCCAGATACGCTGGATGCCGGCGCTTGCCGGGATGGCAAGGTTTGGTGTGTCGAGCGCGGCCAGCTGGAAATGATAGTGATGGACGCCGTGTCCGACCGGTGGTTGAGGGCCATCATAATACGCGTTGCCAAAATCGTTCGTCGCCTGTCTTAGGGCCTGCGGACCCGGCTTGCCGCTTGCCGCCTCGGGAAGCTCCTGGGTGTCCGGGGACATGTTGAACACCGCCCAATGGCCGAATGTTCCGCTTGGCGCATCCGGATCCTGGACGACGAGAACGAAGCTCCTTGTATCATCAGGTGCCCCCGACCACTTGAGCGGCGGAGACACATTCTTGCCGTCCCGCGTATATCTTTCAGGGATTTTTGCGCCTTCGGCAAAGGCGGAACTACTGAGCGTGAGTGGCATGAGTTACTCCTTCGGGAGAGTTGCTACGCCGATGTCGGTGCATGGGGTCGACCTCAACGACCTCCCCGACGCTTGTTGTGAGAACTTTCCTGGTTCTTTCCGCGGATGATGTTCCGATCATCGGGGTCGGCAATATCCCTCAGCTTGGGTCTGAGGTTGTCCTGCCGCGGGGCTGCGCGTTCAGCGTCGGTCTTTCCCAGCTCCGTCTTCGCGTCGAAGTCCTTGCCGGCATTCTTGGTATTTTCGCGCTTTTCGATTACGCGAAGGCTTTGCTCGTGCGTTTTGTTTCCGGCCATCGACACCTCCTTTCTCGTGCAATTCGGCAGCTATTTGTTCGTTCGCATTTTCTGCCTTGGATTGATCCCGCCGGCGGTCGTCGTGTCGTTCTCGACATCGCCTTCGATTGTGTTCTCCCCTTCAAGGTCGAGCTCGTCGCCTTCCTTGATCGTGCCCTTGGAGGTTCCGATGCCCGGATTGTTCGCCAGGTCGGCATCGCTCGGCCACTTTGGATGTCTGGTCGTGGTCATGAGACAGCTCCTTCGACAGGTTCGGTTTCAAAACCACGGGCCGGCTGAAATGTTCCGGGCCATTTGCCGTTCGCCGACGGCTAAAGTCCGAACGGATAAGTGTCCGGAACACCAGCTCTTGCATGCTCCGGACCAAGCGGCGTCACCGCAGTGGTTTTGTCGAACCATACGAAGGCGTCGAATTGCTGGGGCAGGGAGGCGTCGGCATAGTGGCTGCGCAGTTCGGTCTTCGGCCGGTAGATCACCCCGATGAAGCGTTCCAGCCTGCGATCCAGGAGCCGCTCGCGCAGCGCCTCGTCGCGCTTCAGGTCGAGCAGAAAACGCGGAATGCGGCAGTCATGGCAAAGCCGCTCGTAGCTGTCGGCGTGTGAGGGCCGCACCTGCTTCACCTTCATCTCCTCGCCCCAGCCGGAGGCGGCGGCTACAGTGCCGGAATGCGTGCCCAGACCGACCAGGGCAACCTGGTCGCCGAATCGTTGCCGGCAAAGCTGGCCGATATTCAACTCGTCGCGGACAACGCCCATTTCGGTGTAGCGGGCATCTCCGATATGCGAATTGTGCGCCCAAACAACCGCCTTGGAATTCGGCCCGTTGGCGTCCAGCAGATGTTCCAGCGTTTCGAACATATGCGTGTCGCGCAGGTTCCAGGATTGTGCGCCGCCATAGTACATGATCCGGTAATAACGTTCGGCGGAGGCTATCAACCGGGCGTTCTGAGCGGCATCGAGGAAGTCGTTGCCGTCCTGTCGGGCATAGTCCAGTTGCCTGGCGAGCAGATCTCGGCATTGCTCGAGAACGGCCTGCTCGCATTCCTGGTAGCCCGAGGTCAGCGCCGCCCGGCCGTAAGTGGACGGTTCGTTTTGCCACGGGGTCAGGCAGCCATAGCGCTCGCGGGCGATCTTTGCGGCCTGCGGATCAACCCGGTCAAGATAGTCGAGAACCGCTTCTATGGACCCGTTCATGTTGTAGATGTCGAGGCCGTAGAACCCTGCTTGCCTGGATGGCTCGAGCTTCTCGTTGTGGTGACGCATCCAGTCGGTGAAGGCCGCGACATCGGTGTTGCGCCACATCCAGGTCGGAAACCGCTGGAATGGTGCAACCGCCCCCGCTCGCGGCTTGCGGTGGCGAACGTAGCGGTCGATCGCTGCGGCATCAGGCCAATCCGCCTCGACCGCAACGATTGTGAAACCGTGCTTCTCGATGAGCCTGCGGGTGATTGCCGCGCGCGCCCTATAGAACTCCGATGTGCCATGGCTTGCTTCGCCAAGCAGAATGACGCGCCGGTCGGCGAACCGATCGAACAGATCGCCGAAGGCTGGATCGTCGAAATCCGGAAGCGGTTCGGCCGCCGCCGCGATCATATCCGGCAGGCTGACCGGGGGCGGATGTCGCAGAGGACGATCGACCTCGGCGATTTCGCCGCTTTCGGCCCAGCCCTGCTCACCGATGAGAGCGACGAACCGCACGCCGCCGAAATCCTCCTCACTGTAAGTCGCGGCGCCTGTTCGGGTGACCTTGAGCAGACGTTGCGAATCCAGATCGTCGCCGACCGGAATGACAAGCCTGCCGCCGACATCGAGTTGCTCTTGCAGGGCGAGCGGCGCGCCGGGTCCGCTGGCCGCCACCACGATGGCGTCATAGGGCGCTGCCTCCGGCCAGCCCTTGGTGCCGTCGCCAGTCCTGACCGCGATGTTCTCGTAGCCAAGTCTTTCAAACCGACGCTTCGCGGTTTCGGCCAATCCGGGATGACGCTCGATCGTGTAGACCTGTTCGACGATTCGGCTCATCACGGCCGCCGCATAGCCCGAGCCGGTGCCAACCTCCAGAACGTGGTCACCAGCCTTGACAGCCGCCAACTCGATCATGAGCGCGACGATGTAGGGTTGCGATATGGTCTGGCCGTCAGCGATGGGCAGTGGCCCGTCTTCATACGCGAATTCTTCGAAGCCGGGATCGACGAAAGCCTCGCGCGGAACTTCGCGCATGGCCTGCAGGATCTCGCGATCGCGGATGCCACGCCGGCCGATATGAACATTGACCATTCGGTCGCGAGCACGAGGAAGATCGAGCATTTTCAGCTCCCTTTGGCGGCCGCTTGTCCGCAACGTTCGAGGATATCCTTCGACGATAGCCGATCAGCCACGTCCTCTGCCTTCAGCGGCTTTCTCCCGGTTCATGCCTCTAACCGCTGGAGGGCCTCAAAGTTCCTTCTGTATTGCAAGACAAGTCCATGGCCCCTTTGGAGACGCCGACGGTTTCCTGCCCAAGCGGCGCTTGGCCATTGCTTCGTACGCCATCGCCAATTTGGGCTTGCTCAGACGCGAAGTCGCTCCAGTTATCTCCAGCGAACTGATGCTGGAGAGCTGATACTGGAGATTGGGCGATGAACGACAAGGCTGCCGCGACGACGCAGGCGATCAGCCTCGAACGGATCGATCTCATGAACCGCTACTGGAGCGCCGCGAATTACATCTCGGTTGGCCAGATCTATCTGCTCGACAATCCGCTGCTGCGCGAACCCTTGAAAGCCGAGCACGTCAAGCCGCGGTTGCTCGGCCATTGGGGTACGACGCCGGGCCTCAATTTCCTCTACCTGCATCTGAACCGAATTATCCGCGAGCGTGATCTCGATGTGCTGTTTATCTGCGGTCCAGGACATGGCGGTCCGGCAATGGTCGCCAATACCTGGCTAGAGGGCACCTATGGGGAGATCTACCCCGATATCGGCCAAGGCGAAGACGGCCTGAGAAAACTGTTCCGGCAATTTTCCTTTCCAGGCGGGGTGCCAAGTCATGTGGCGCCCGAAACGCCCGGCTCCATTCATGAGGGCGGCGAACTCGGATATGCCCTGGTCCATGCTTTCGGCGCGGCGTTCGACAATCCGGATCTGGTAGTTGCCTGCGTGGTTGGCGACGGCGAGGCCGAAACCGGTCCGCTCGCGACAGCTTGGCATTCCAACAAGTTCCTGAACCCAGCCTCGGACGGTGCGGTGCTGCCGATCCTTCATCTCAACGGCTACAAGATCGCCAACCCGACGATCCTCGGCCGCATGGATGACCAGGAGCTGCGCAACCTCTTCACTGGCTATGGCTACGAACCGTTCTTTGTCGAAGGCCATGAGCCGGTCGCCATGCACCAGGCGATGGCCAAGACGCTCGACAGGGTGCTCGATCGGATCCGTTCCATTCAGGAACAGGCGCGAGGTCCGGGATGGCGTGGCGAACGTCCGCAGTGGCCGATGATCGTCCTGCGCAGCCCCAAGGGCTGGACTGGTCCGAAGGAGGTCGATGGCGAAAAAGTCGAGGGTTTCTGGCGCTCGCACCAAGTGCCGGTATCGAATGCCCGCGGCAATGACGA
Organism: Mesorhizobium caraganae; assembly: GCF_016836705.1. Lineage (GTDB taxonomy): Bacteria > Pseudomonadota > Alphaproteobacteria > Rhizobiales > Rhizobiaceae > Mesorhizobium > Mesorhizobium caraganae. The sequence continues at coordinate 421,842 of NZ_JAFCGY010000001.1, forward strand.
GCACCGCAAGATCCTGGAGACCTGGATGCGAAGCTACGAACCGGAAAAACTGTTCGACAAGGGTGGACATCTGCTGCCCGAACTCGCGGCCCTTGCTCCAACTGGAACAAAGCGCATGGGCGCAACTCCGTATGCGAATGGCGGGTTGTTGAAGCGCGACCTGGCGCTGCCGGACTGGAAAAGTCTGGCGCTCGAAGTGCCTAGGCCTGGAGGTGTTATTGCCGAAGCGACACGGATTTGTGGTGGCTATCTTCGCGAGGTCTTTCGCCTTAATGCCAAAGCGCGGAATTTCCGGCTGATGGGACCGGACGAGACGTCTTCCAATCGCCTTGACGATGTGTTCGAGGTCACGGATCGGATCTGGATGGAACGCATCGAACCCTACGACGTCCATCTTTCCCGCGACGGCCGTGTCATGGAAGCGTTGAGCGAGCATCTCTGCCAGGGTTGGCTGGAAGGCTATCTGCTCACCGGCCGCCACGGCCTCTTCTCATGCTACGAGGCGTTCATCCACATCGTCGACTCTATGGTCAACCAGCATGCGAAATGGTTGAAAACCTCCGGCGAGCTTGCCTGGCGCAAGCCGATCGCCTCGCTCAATTACCTGCTGACCTCTCATGTCTGGCGCCAGGATCACAATGGCTTCAGTCATCAGGACCCGGGCTTTGCCGACTTTGTCGCCAACAAGAAGGCCGACACGGTCAGGCTCTATTTTCCGCCGGATGCCAACACGCTGCTGTGGATTACCGACCATTGCCTGAGAACCTACAACCGCATCAATGTCATTACCGCTGGCAAGCAGCCGACGCCGCAATGGCTGTCTATCGAAGACGCTGAAGCGCACTGCAAGGCCGGCGCGGGCATTTGGGAATGGGCCGGCACGGTTTCAAAAGGCGAGGAGCCGGATGTGGTGCTGGCCTGTGCTGGCGACGTGCCGACGCTGGAAACGCTGGCTGCGACGGACATTCTTCGCTCTGCAATCCCCGATCTGAAAATCCGCGTTGTCAACGTCGTCGACCTGATGACGTTGCAGTCGAATACCGAGCATCCGCACGGCCTCACCGACCAGGCTTTCGACGCGCTGTTCACGAAAACAAGGCCGGTGATTTTTGCCTATCACGGCTATCCCTATCTCATCCACCGCCTTACCTACCGTCGTGCCAATCATGACAACATGCATGTGCACGGCTTTCGCGAGGAGGGCACCACGACGACTCCGTTCGACATGGTGGTGCTCAACAAACTCGATCGCTACCACCTCGCACTTGCAGCGATCACACGCGTGCCGGGCTTGGCCGAAAGGGCTGAAAGCCTCGCCGCCGAACTTCACGGCAGGCTGGCCAAGCACAAGGCCTATGTCCGCGAGCACGGCGAAGACATGCCCGAGATCCAGAAATGGAGTTGGCCGGCTGCGAACGGGGCTAAGGCTGGTCGATGAGTCAGTCGATCCTGGCGCTGAATGCCGGCTCGTCGAGCGTCAAGTTCGCGCTATACGATCTTGGCTCGTCGGATGGCCAGCTGCTCGTTTCGCGCGGCACTCTGGATCTGGGCGACGCGCCCAGACTGACCGCAAGGGCGGCCGATGGAACAGTGCAGTGTGATAGGCAGTTCACTGCGGACGCTCCGCATGGCGCGGGGATTGCCGAAATACTGCGTTTGGTGAAGGGCGAACTTGGTGGAAGAAAACTGATCTGCATCGGCCACCGTATCGTGCATGGCGGAAACAAGTTCAGCAAACCTGTCCGCCTGACGCCCGCTACCATTGAGGCCCTGGAAAGGCTGACCGCACTTGCGCCTTTGCATCAGCCTCGCAGTCTCGCGCCAGTTCGCGCGATAGCTGCATTGCAACCGGATCTGCCACAAGTCGGATGTTTCGATACCGCGTTCCACCACACGATCGATCCGCTTGTGCGGCGCTTTGCCCTGCCGCAAAAATATGAACGGGAAGGATTGCGGCGCTACGGATTTCATGGCCTCTCCTATGAATATATTGCTGGGCGGCTGAGCGAGATATCGCCCGCGCTCGCGGCGAAACGGACAATCGTCGCTCATCTCGGCAATGGGGCAAGCCTTTGCGCTGTGCGCGAGGGAAAAAGCGTCGATACGACGATGGGCTTTTCGGCACTGGATGGTCTTGTCATGGGTACGCGGTGCGGCGCCATCGATCCCGGCGTGCTGTTGTACTTCCTGCTGGAAAGGGGCATGGCAGCAGACGAGTTGCAAACAATGCTCTACGAGAGATCCGGACTGCTCGGGGTATCCGGCATTTCGGGCGACATGCGCATGCTGGAGGCAAGCAGCGACCCCCGCGCCCGCGAGGCGATCGAGCTTTTCGCCTTCCGCGCCGCGCGGGAAGCAGCAGCGCTCGCAAACACCATGGGTGGTTTCGAATGCCTCGTGTTCACAGCCGGCATCGGCGAACGGTCATCGTCCATCCGCAAGTCGATGTGCGAAAAATTGACTTGGCTCGGCGTGGCGCTCGATGAACTGGCCAACGACGCCCGCGCCGAGATCGTCAGCCGCCCGGACAGCAAGGTGGAAGTGCGTGTGATTGCGACTGACGAGGAAAGCGTCATCGCGCGCCATAGCCGCGCGGTGATGCAAGTCGGATCCGCAACTTAAGGCGAGCGAGCCGGCTTCTGCTCACCTTGGGACCAGCCTTGCCGTTCTTCAAGGGAGTGAGGACCAAGCGGCCTTTCACCATCGCTGCGGGGCCTAACAATCCCGTGGGATCGATCTGGATTGATCTCTCTATGGAAAGCTACGGCATTCACGGCACGCCCGAACCCGGCAAGTTCGGCACGACCTTCTCGCATGGCTGCATCCGGCTGACCAACTGGGATGTCGAAGACCTCGCTGCCATGGTGCAGAAGGGCACGAAAGTTAGCTTCAAGGACGAGATGGCGGACGCTGGCGACACGCGGCCGCAGCGTTCGCCAGCCGCGACACCGACATGGAAGCGCACGATCCCCGATTGCGGGACCAATATGGTGTCCGCGGCGGTGCGGCCGCCCGGGATGAAATCGGCTCTATGAAGCGTTCATGGAATAGGCAACGCTCAAACCAGGCGCGCTAACACTGGTGCCATTGAGCAAGACCACTCGGGCATCCGCCATGCAGCGCGCGGAGCCCTGGGAGACGGAAATGCCCGCTAGCGCCTATATCAACCGGATTGCGACAGCGGTTCCTGAACATGAGGTTCATCGGTTCTATCTGCGGTTCGCGGCCTCCATGCTCGCCGCCAATCACCGCAGGGTATTCGAACGCATGGCCGGCCTCGCCGGCATCGAGAGCCGCTATTCCTGCTTCGCACCTGCTCTCGACCCGGAAGGGCCATCCGCCGACCTTGGCGGAACCTTCATTCGCGGCGCGTTTCCAGGAACGGCCGCGAGAATGGCGATGTTCGGTGAAGCCGCCCCTGTGCTGGCGCAAAAAGCCGTCGACGGGCTGCACCTTGGCGACGAGGCGTCGCGTGTCACCCATCTCATCGTCACCACCTGCACCGGATTTTCCGCGCCCGGCATCGACTTGGACCTGGTCAAACGCTGCGGCCTGCCGGACGGCATCGAACGCACGATGATCGGGTTCATGGGCTGCTACGCGGCGATCAACGGCCTCAAGCTTGCCCGCCACATCGTCAGGTCGGATCCGCGGGCCAAGGTCCTGCTGGTCAATATCGAGCTCTGTACCTTGCATCTCAGGGAAAGCCCCGAACTGGAAAAGCTGCTGTCCTTCTGCCTCTGGGGGGATGGCTGCGCGGCAACTCTTGTCACCGCCGAGCCGCCCGGCATTGAACTCGACAGCTTTCATTGCATGGTCGCGGATGAGCGGCGCGACCTGATGAGATGGGATATTCGCGACCACGGCTTCGACATGGTTCTCTCCGGCCAGGTGCCGACGGCGATCCAAGACGTGTTGCGAAGCAACCAGGACGCCTTTCTCGGCGACCGGCCACCGGACGCGATCGACCTCTGGGCCGTGCATCCCGGCGGACGTTCGGTCCTCGATGCCGTCGAGAGGGCGCTGAAACTCGCGCCCGCCGCGCTCACGCCATCGCGCGAGGTGCTGCGCCGAAACGGCAACATGTCGTCGGCGACGGTCATGTTCGTGATGGAAGAAATGCTGAAGGCCCCATCCGGACTGCTCGGCTGCGGGATGTCGTTCGGGCCCGGACTGACGGCCGAAACCATGCTTTTTCGAACCGTGTCATGAACGCGCTCAGTCACCGCAGCCTCGTCCCGGAAATCCTTGACGGGCTTGCGGCCGACGATCCGCGGGCGCTCGCCTCGCGCCGCGACCTCCGATGGATCAACGCGTTGATGTTTCAGGCGCCGATCATGGCGTCTTTGCTCAGGAAATTCCTGCCGAGACCGCCGCACCGCATATTGGAGATCGGCGCCGGCGACGGCACCTTCATGCTCAAGCTCGGAAGGCGATTGGCACGGCACTGGCCCGAGGTAGAGCTGACCTTGCTCGACCGCGTCGGCCTTGCCAGCACCGGAACCCTCGCCGAATTCAACAGGCTGGGATGGAGCACCGAAGTCATCACCGCTGACGTCTTCGACTGGGCCGAAGGGACCGGGGGCGAGCGGTTCGACGCGATCACCGTCAATCTGTTCCTGCATCATTTCGATGACGCCGAACTCGTGCGTCTGTTTTCACTGCTGGCGTGGAAAGCCCCGCTGCTCCTGGCGACGGAACCGCTGAGGGCAAGGTTCGCGCTGGCCGCGACCCGGCTTCTCCCGGCGATCGGCGCCAACGACGTCACGCGACATGACGCGGCTCAGAGCGTGCGCGCCGGCTTTCGTGGCAGGGAGCTTTCCGACCTCTGGCTTGCGGCCGGCGGCAGGCCACTCGAGGAGCGGCGTGCCCGTCCCTTTTCGCACGTCTTCGTCGGCGCCGGGGCCCATGCCGGCTGGGGATGACCATGAGGCGACCATCCACCCACGATGCGATTGTTGTCGGCGCCGGGCCGGCGGGCACCTCACTGGCGCTGCTGCTGGCCCGACGCGGGTGGGCCGTGGCGATCGTGGAAAAGAAAATGTTCCCGCGCCGCAAGGTGTGCGGCGAATTCATCTCGGCAAGCAATCTAGCGCTTCTCGACCGGCTGGAGATCGGGGCGGCCTGGCGCGCCAATGCCGGCCCCGAAATCCGCCGCGTCGGCTTCTTTTCCGGCGCGACTTGCATCGAGGCGCCGATGCCGGGTGCAAAATACGAGCCTCCTGTAAAGGGGGCCTTCGGCCGGGCGCTGGGCCGGGACATGCTGGATTTTTTACTGCTGCAGGCGGCGCGATCGGCGGGCGCCGAAATCTTCCAGCCTTGCCGCGCTGTCGCCATTGATCAGGACGGCGGCATGCAAGCGGTGCGAATTCAGGCAAAAGACGAGAATTCCGGGGACGGGACGACATTCTTGCGGGCTCCGGTGGTCGTCGCCGCGCATGGCTCCTGGGAACCGGGACAGCTGCCAAGCCAGCTCGGAAAGGTCTGCCACCCGTCGGACCTGCTCGGCTTCAAGGCGCACTTCACCGGGGCATCACTCTCGCCTGATCTGATGCCTCTGCTGCTATTTCCCGGCGGTTATGGCGGCATGGTCCTGGCCGATCATGGCCGGCTGTCGATCTCGTGCTGCATAAGGCGTGACATGCTCGCGCGGCTGCGCAAGACCCGTGGCTCCGAACCTGATGACCCTAGGCAGGACGGCCATCCGTCGGCCGCTGACGCGGTCTTTCGCCATCTCATGACTTCCTGTCGGGGGGTGAGCGATGCTCTGGACGGAGCCCGCCTCGACGGTCCGTGGCTTGCAGCGGGCCCGATCCGGCCTGGCATCCGCGCCTGTTATGAAAACGATATCTTCCGTGTCGGCAATGCCGCCGGGGAGTCTCATCCAATCATCGCCGAAGGCATCTCGATGGCACTTCAGTCCAGCTGGCTGCTAGCCACGGAACTCGCTGATGCGCCAAGCGACCGGGCAGGGCGCGAAGGTACCGGCAGACGCTACCAGGCCGCCTGGAGAGGACTGTTTTCGACGCGTGTCTACGCGGCCGCGGCTCTCGCGGGAATGGCCCTGCGTCCCGGAGGCGCGGCATTGATAGGCGCGGCTGTCCGGAATTTTCCGCTAGCACTGACACTGGGCGCGCATATGAGCGGCAAGACGAGGGCGATCCCCGGTCTTGGGTGATCCGCGCTGCGGCTTCCGTTCGCGGCATTGTCCGAGCAAGCTTAGGAACATTCCATCGGAACCAGCGTTTACCAAGGTTTTGAGGCTATTTGCCTCAATTGCTCAGCGGAGCTTTATGAGCGTCACGCGCCACATTTGTTGGAGGCATCACGATGACCCACAACCCGCACAGCACAGCCAGCGTCGCCGGCCATCCAATTCATCCCATGTTGATTCCATTCCCTATCGCTTTTTTTGTAGCTACCTTCGTTTGCGACTTGATCTTCTGGCGAACAGGCAATCCGGGATGGGTCACCGGTTCATTGTGGCTTCTCGGAGCGGGCCTGATAATGGCGGCCCTGGCCGCTCTTGCCGGCTTGACCGACGTTCTGGGCGATGTTCAGATTCGTAATCTCACCACGGCATGGCTTCATGCAGGGGGAAATATCCTCGTCGTCCTGATCGAACTTTACAACTGGTATTCCCGATACGAACATGGGGAGGCGGCTGTGGTTCCCACTGGCCTGATCCTCTCGTTGATAGTGGTTCTCATCTTGCTGTTTACAGGCTGGAAGGGATGGGAAATGGTCTATCGGCATCGCGTGGGTGTCGCTGACGGTTCGGACGAATTGCGCTGAACCGGCGCGGCTTGCAACCGGGCTAAAGATCTTTCACTGAGGTGAAGCGCCGCCCTTTACCTCCCACGGCACGTGCGAGCCCCATGAAATCGGCGCTTTGACGGTGTCAGCTTCAGCGTTGTCACAATGTCGGGCCAAACACTCTCCCGAAAGCGCCGGGAACCTCGATCTATCGATCGCGTTTCCGACGGGAGGTTCGAAAATGGTCCGGCGTCTATCCTGGAAATCGATGATTGATCATGACGCGCCGCTGGTGTTGCCGTCGGCGGGCGACGCACTGACGGCCCGGTTGATCGAGCGCGCCGGATTCCCAGCCTATCAGATCGGCGGGTTCGCCATGGTCGCGGCCATGCACGCGGTGCCCGACATCGATCTCGAACAGTTTGGCGAAAAGCATGCCAGGGCACGTGAGATCGTCGAGGCTTCCGACCTGCCGGTGCTGATCGACGGCGACGACGGCTATGGCGACGTCAAGAACGTGACGCGCACCGTCAGGAGCTACGAGGCGATCGGTGCCTCGGCTCTGTTCATCGAGGACCAGAAGGCAAGGAGGTCGTTGCGCCGGAATTCATGGAGCAAAAGATTCGCGCCGCCGTCGCGGCACGCGCCGACCCGGATTTCTTCCTGCTTGCCCGCACCGATGCGCGGCAGCCGCACGGGCTGCGCGATGCGATCGAGCGCGGCAAGCGCTATCTCGACGCCGGCGCCGACGGTGTCTACGTCGAGGGGCCGAAAAAGCGTGGAGGAGCTGACGCAGGTCGGCGAGGCGTTCAGAAACGTTCCACTGGCCACGAGCATCCTGGAGCGCGGCGGCAAGACGCCCTGGCAATCGCCTGCCGAGTTGCATGAAATGGGCTACGACATGATCCTTTATCCGACGACGCTTTTGTTCCGCGCTGTCCATGCCCTGCAGCAGGCGCTCGACGATTTGCGGCAAGGCAAGCCACTGGTGCCGGAAGCAAGCGTCGACCTCGCGGGCTTCGGGGACATCGTGCGCATGTCTGAATGGGCCGGGATCGAGAACCGTTTCATGGATCAATCTCACGACGCATGATAAAGAAAATCAAGCAGAAGCTGTCAGGACAGTGACCCCGCGCGGCCGGCGACCAAGCACTTCATTTCCCGACGGCCTGCCGTTCCCCAAAGCGGTGATATTTGTGATGATCACGAATGAATTCATTGAAGAAACGGCGTTTGGATGAGGCCTTTCTGAAAGCGGCGTAGGTTGCCGGTGCCACGTCCTCATAGTCATAGCGAATACCGCTCGGCACGAACCAGACGGAGAGGATCCTGGTCGCCGGGTCGTAGTTTGTGTTGCGGATTACAGTCGATGGCATGTCGGCACCCGATGTCGCTCGGACAAAACCCGCTGGGGATTGTCCGGTTCCACTACGGACAGCCGGTTTTCATCACCACTCACTACCTGTCACGCGGATTGCCGAATTCCGCATCGCGCTTTCTGGAATATCGGTCGATACGCGGCAGGTCGTCGTCACAGTCGACCCAAGGCAGCCTCAGGTCCCAATAGGCATGTGCCCTGAGGCCGGAACGCTTCCTACTGGTGGACTGCGGAAATGATGTGGTGGTCGCTGTGCCTTGGGTGATTGCGGCGCTTATGCTCACAGGGTTGCGGGTAAATCGGGCTTGGCCGCACAATTCGAACGACCTTTTCAACGGTGTCGCTTGCCCTAGCTGTTCTCCTCAGCCGGTTACAGCGTCGGAGAGCAAATGAACCCCGTCTCATCTTGCGATACGCCACTGCTGCGCATCGCTTATCTCGAAGCCGGGCCAGAAAACGGCCCGCCCGTTGTCCTGCTCCACGGTTGGCCGGACGATGCGACCACTTACGCGCGTATTTCGCCGGTCCTTCATGATGCGGGCTTTCGGACGTTTTCGCCGTGGCTGCGAGGTTTCGGACGGACATCGTTCCTGTCGAAAGAAACCATGCGGTCAGGCGAGATTGCCGCAATGGCGCAGGACGTACTGGATTTTGCCGATGCCCTTGGCCTCAGCCGCTTTGCGGTCGTCGGGCACGACTGGGGTGCACGGATCTCCTACCTCCTGGCGTCGGTTTTCCCGGATCGCATCAATTGCTGTGCTGCGCTGTCGCTTGGCTGGCAACCTGGCAAGCCGGCAACGCCAGCACCTGAGCAGGCGAAAGCATTCTGGTATCAATGGTTCATGGCGACGGCGCGCGGCGCCGAGTTCGTGAGAAAGAACCGCAAGGAATTCGCCAGATTCCAATGGGACAGCTGGAGCCCATTGGGCTGGTTCGACGATGCCACTTTCGATGAAGTGGCTGCATCCTTCGAAAATCCGGATTGGCCGGATGTGACAATGCATTCCTATCGGGTTCGCTGGGGTGAGGCGGAGCCCGATCCCCACTACGCGGAGCTGACCCGCCGGCAAACATCGGTCAAGATCATCACGGTGCCGACCTTGACGCTTCATGGTGGCGACGACCGTGTTGTGCTGATCGCATCGTCGGAAGGGCTGGAGGAGCATTTCACTGCCTTCTACAAACGAGTGGTCCTGGACGCGGTCGGGCACTTCCCAACACGTGAGGCCCCACAAGAGGTTTCTGGGCTGTTGGCGAGCTTTCTCGACAGTTACGGCAGGCGATAAAGCGCCTGGCTCGGCAGTCATTCGGCTTCATCGGACAAGCTGGAACCTGATGCATCGCCGCGCATTTCGTCTCCATGGTCTCGATCAATCGCCAGCCAGGGAGAATCTTAATGCAAACTTCAGTCGCAACTTCAGAACACCACCGCCCACTAACCATAGAACCGTTTGCCGGCACGGTAACGGTGCGATTCTCTGACGCCATAGTCGCGGCCACGGAGCGCGCGAAGGTACTCAGGGAAGAGGGACATGAGCCGGTGTTCTATATTCCGTTCGAGGACATCTATTTCGAGCTTTTCGAAAAGACAAACACGACAAGCAAGTCTCCGTTGAAGGGGACAGCGAGCTATTGGCGTGTCCATGCTGTCGGTGGCTCGGCCGACGACTTCATGTGGGCATACGAGACGCCGGATACGGCAGCACGGGCCATCGCACGCCATGGCGCTTTTGATCCGGAAAAGGCGCGCATCGACGTCGACCCGTTGGAGGACAAACGGCACACGCCACATGTCATGGAATAGGTCTTCGGACTGAGAAGAGTTTCCACGTGCAGAAGCAGCGCCGGGCCTGGTCGTTCCACTTCATTCCGGCGCCGTGGCGGGTGCCGTATATCGCCGCCGAACGATCCAGCCTTCATGGCTGAGGCTGCAACCGCAACGCCCTGACATAGGCCTGATCATCCTCCACTTCTCGACTGCATAAGGCGTCGCCGACCGCCGCAAGCAGGGCTTGGGCATCGAAGGGCTTGCGGAAAAACCCGCTGATGCTCCTTCGCCAAAAGCGGCCATCACGAAATTCACAGGCCACAAGCAACTTTGCTCCCAAAGCAGAGGTCATCATCAGTGAAAGAAGTTTCGTTGACGGTTGCTACCTCAGCGTAGCCAGAAGGTGCTCGGCAGCCTTAACATCCGCGGTGTCCAGGCCCTCAACGAAATGCTCCACGACTGGTTGCAACAGCTCGCGAGCGCTATCCGCCTCCCTTCGCCGGGCCATCAGCGTCGCCATGTCGATTGCGGTCCGCAACTCCCATGCCCGTGCGCGCTGACTTCGGCTCAACTCCAGTGCCTGCATAAGGTAGGCGGCAGCTTCATCACGGTTGCGCTCCGACTGGAGAAGGAGGCTTCCTTTCATCCGCAGCAACTCCGGGAGGTACAATTGATCGCCGTTCTTTTCGACTTGACCACGCGCCTCGTCGATCAACGCAATGGCTTCATCAACCTGACCGATCGCGGACAGTCCCCCAACTAGCGAGAGGTTGAGCGGCGTCGTGAGCAATTCATAAGGCGCCTCGTGGAGCTTCTGAAGAGATGTCCGCAGGCCCTCGACGCCGCTTTTTGCATCGCCGTGACGGATCGCAACTTCGCTTTTGAAGCCCCGACCGACCAGCAGGTAAGGAGTCATGGAATGGGATTCCGCGCGGGCGATGAGCATATCTATGTACGCCTCGGCGCTCTTCAGGTCGCCGGTCCAAAGGAAGACCGATATCGCCCAGATCAGCGCGATCGCCAATGTTAGAGAATGATCCATGGCGGCAGCCTCTTCAACGGCCTGTCGGGCGTGTGCCATGGCTTGATCCGGATGGCCTTGTAGCCAAAGGTTCCTCGCCAGGATGGCCCTGGCCAGAATTTTGCCTTCGAAGCCCAGATAGATCGTCGTGGTCCGCTGGGAGCGCGGCCCACGGTCGAGCGCCGCCTCCAGCTCTGCGCGGGCCTCCGCGAGATCGCCTCGCAGGTGGAGCGAGATGCCCAGGATCGAGTGTGCCAGCGCGCTGGCGACCGAATCGTCCAAGGTCGCGGCTGTGGCTGAACAACGCCTTGCAAACTCAAGGGCGGTTGCGAAATTGCCCGTCCGCAGATGGAACATGTTGAGCGGACCCAACAGACGCACCCGGTCCAGCGGATCGCCGCGCTCCTCGGCGATCGCCAGGCTCCTCTCCAGAGCTACGCGCGCCCTGTCGCGTCCTCCCCGCATGAACATGAAGGACACGCCGAGGGCTGCCTGAAGATGCATCTCGTCAAGTCCGCCACGGGCGGCATCGTCGAAAGCGAGTATTGCTCTTTCAGACCAGCGATGACACTCCGGCAACAAGGACATTGCCAGGAAAACCGGCGCGACAGCGGTGGCGAGTCCGACGCCGATGTCGGCGTTTCCGCCGTCGTCGAAGCACCATTCCAAGGCAGCCCGGACATTGTTGATGGCGGCGAAGTGAGGCGCCCGCTCCTCACCGGTCGCCAGGCTTGGCCACTCGATCCCGGTCTGCTCCAGCCATCTCCGATAGTAGGCGGCGTGGCGCACTGCCAGATCGGCAGCCTCGGCGTCATCGGTCCGAATGTCGAGAACGTAGGCGCGCGTCGTATCGAGGAGCCTGTAGCGCATCATTGCTCCGACCGGGCGCGTCGCCACGATCGATTTGGCGACAAGACTGTCCATGGCGCCAAGGACGGTCGATCGGTCGAGGGTCGCGCTCGTCACGACCTCCAGGGCGGCATCGAGCGTGAAATGACCGACGAACACAGCGAGCCTGCGAAGCACCACGCGCTCAAGGTCGGTCAGGAGCCCAAAGCTCCAGTCTAGTGTCGCCTGCAAGGTCTGCTGACGCGGCGGCGCTGTCCGTGAACCGAGCCACAGCAGTGTCAGGCGTTGATCGAGAAGCGCGGCTGTCTGCTGCAGCCCATAGGATTCGACGCGTCTGGCCGCCAGTTCGATCGAGAGCGCCACCCCGTCAAGCTTTCGGCAGATGCTTGCGATGACCAAGGCCTCGGCGTCGCCGACGTCCAAACGAGCGCCACCTGCCACCGCCCGCTCGACGAACAGCTGAGTGGCCGGGAATGTCTGGACGATGGCTGCCGTTAACCCCGGTTCGTCGGGCGGAAACGCAAGCGCATCCAACCGGTAGATATGTTCGCCCTGGACCCGAAGCGCCTCGCGGCTCGTCGCCAGGATGTAGACCTGTGACGCCGCATCGACGATGCTCGAGGCCAGAGGCGCCACCGCATCCACGAGATGCTCACAGGTATCGAGGATCAAGAGAATCCGCTTGTTGCGCAAGTAAGCGATCAGGTTGGGCGTCGCATCTTCTGTTTGAACCGTCAGCCCAAGCATCGAGGCGACGGCTGTCGTCACCAGACCGGGATCGCCGATCATTCCCAGATCGACGAACAAGACCGCCCCTGAAAATGCTTCGATCAGGTGATGCCCGACTGCGATCGCGACGGTGGTTTTGCCGACGCCACCGGCGCCAACGATGGTGACGAACCGCGAGGCATTCAGCTGCACCGACAGCTTGAGAACATCCTCGGCCCGCCCGACCACCCTGCTCAAGCGGTTTGGAAGATTCGCGTGCGGAAACCCAGCGGCAATGAATGGGACTTCGTCGCGTGAGCTGTTTAATCGCGACACCGGCGCAACGAAGCAATAGCCCCGCCCCGGAAGCGTCGTGATGTACCGCGCGCCACCCTTTCCATCGCCCAGCGCCTTGCGCAGTCCGGTCATGTGGAACCGCAGGCTGCCTTCCTCGACGACGATATCCGGCCAAACCCGCGACATCAGTTCCTTCTTGCTGACGACTTCATTCGGCGCAGCGGTCAGGACCACGAGAATGTCGAGGGCGCGCGAACCCAGCTCTACGGGAGCGCCTTCTCTCGTCAGGAGCCTTTCACCCGCAGCCAAATGGAAAGGGCCAAACGACAATCTGTCTTTGGCCTGTATTCCCGTTGTCGTCATGGCGTCTTCTTTTGGAGCCGCCTGCACCCAGCGCCGCAGTTTAAGTCAAGGAGCGCTCCTGCACCATAGGGAGTCTCACAGTCTAGGCGCCTCCTATCTGCTCAAAAAAGCGGCAGGCTGGCAGCGGCTAACACAAGCTCACGACGCATAACGGGCTAATCCCGCCTCCTGGGCGTAGTTCAAGTTACCTTGGATCGCAAACCCATCAACCAGGAGAGACCCATGGACACGACCAGAACCTCAGAAGCAATCGACCAGGATCGCCGGCGACTTTTGGGCACTGCGGCGGCCGGCATCGCCGCCGCCGGCGCGGCAAGCCTGCTCCCGTCGCAATTGGCCGCCGCATCCACGAGCGATGCCATCCGCCCTTTCACTGTCAGTTTTCCGAAGGAGGAGATCAATGAGCTTCGCCGGCGCATCGCCGCCACGCGCTGGCCCGAGCGCGAACTCGTCTCCGACGAGGCGTCCCGGCGGATCTGGTCGACCCCAGCAACTGTAGGGCCAACGCAGGGCGTGCAACTCGCCACAATGCAGAAGCTCATGCAGTACTGGGGAACGGACTACGATTGGAGCAAGTGCGAGGCGCAGTTGAAGGCGCTGCCGAATTTCGTCACTGAGATCGATGGGCTCGACATCCACTTCATCCATGTGAAGTCAAAGCATCAGGGCGCCCTGCCTGTCATCATCACGCACGGCTGGCCCGGTTCGGTCATCGAACTCTTGAAGATCATCGACCCGTTCACCAATCCCGCTGCACACGGAGGCACGGAGGCGGAGGCGTTCGACGTGGTGATCCCGTCGATGCCGGGTTACGGCTTTTCCGGCAAGCCCACCGAAACCGGTTGGGATCCGGGGCGCATCGCGCGGGCGTGGATCGTGCTGATGAAACGCCTCGGCTACGACCGCTACGTCGCGCAGGGCGGCGATTGGGGAGCACTCATCACGGAACAGATGGCCCTGATCGCACCTCCCCAGCTGGTCGCCATCCACACGAATATGCCTGGGACCATTCCGCCGGAGATCGTGAAGGCGCTGGCCTCCGGCGGTCCGCCCCCCGCTGATCTTGGCCCCGACGAGAAGCGTGCCTACCAGCAGGTAGCGTTCTTCTACAAAAACGGCCTGGGCTACGCCAACGAGATGGCTCTTCGTCCGCAAACGCTCTACGGGATCGTCGATTCACCGGCCGGCCTGGCGGCGTGGATCCTCGATCACGATGCGGACAGTTATGCGCTGATCGCCCGCTCCTTCGATGGAGAGCCGGAGGGCCTTACCCGCGACGACATCCTCGACAACATCACGTTCTACTGGCTGACGAACACGGCGATCTCGTCGGCACGTCTCTATTGGGAACATACGCAAACGGCGAAGGCCGGCTTCTTCGACGCCAAGGGCATCACCATTCCCGTCGGTGCGACTGCGAATCCCAGCGAAATCTACACCGCACCGAAGAGTTGGACCGAACGCGCGTTCCCGAAGCTTCTGCACTATGGCCGCACGGACAAGGGCTGCCATTTCGCCGCCTGGGAACAGCCGAAGAGCTTCACCGAAGAGGTGCGCGCAACATTCAAGACGTTGCAGACATGACGTGTTGCCGGGGGATGGCGCGCCGGACGCGCGTCATCTTCCGCCCAGCGATAGCTGCGTAGCGAACCTCCGAAGGGAGCGACTGCAATGAACCCCCTCATCAAGACGCTCGCCGCATTCGCGGCTTGCACCGTGCTCGCCACGGGCGCTTTTGCCCAGAGCACCGTCGTTCCCATCGACAACGAGCCCGCACCCAAGCTGATCGTAGAGCCGCCGCTTCCGGGTCCGCTGGCCGGCGGCGTCGTGTTCATCCCGTACCGGGTGGAGAACTTGCGCATCCTTCCTGTGGGCGGGGCGGCCGCGCGCAACGTATCTCC
Organism: Mesorhizobium caraganae; assembly: GCF_016836705.1. Classification (GTDB taxonomy): domain Bacteria; phylum Pseudomonadota; class Alphaproteobacteria; order Rhizobiales; family Rhizobiaceae; genus Mesorhizobium; species Mesorhizobium caraganae. Next base: position 436,883 of record NZ_JAFCGY010000001.1, read on the forward strand.
GCGGGTCGGGCATCTGCATGTCACCATCGACGACCTGCCTTGGGCGTGGGCGGACTACGGTCAGAGCAACACCATCATCCTGGTCGGCATGCCAAGCGGCCAGCACAAGGTGCTGATCGAGGTGGTGGATCCCGAAGGCAAAGTCTTCACCAAACAAACGGTGACGTTCCACACTCCGGACAAGAAGGTGCAGCTATGAGGCTCGACCAACTGGCGGCCGTGCTGGCATTCGGGCTTTGCATCCTTTCCGCGCCCGCCTCCGCCAACCCGGTTGAGGATCGCTCGATCCGGCCCTTCAAAGTCTCTGTGCCGCAAGCGCCGCTCGATGATCTTCGCAGTCGCATTGCGCGGACACGGTGGCCCGACCGGGAGACGGTCGATGACCAGTCGCAGGGCATACAGCTCGCGAAGATCAGGCCGCTCGTCGAGTATTGGGGCACGGCCTACGACTGGCGGACAGCGGAAGCGAAGCTGAATTCCCTGCCTCAGTTCATGACCACGATCGACGGCGTGGACATTTACTTCATCCACGTTCGCTCGAAACATCCCCATGCCCTGCCGCTGATCATGACGCATGGCTGGCCTGGCTCGGTGCTGGAACTGCTCAAAACGGTCGGCCCGCTCACCGATCCCACGGCGCATGGCGGCAGCCCTGAGGACGCGTTCGACCTCGTACTGCCTTCGTTGCCGGGTTTCGGCTTCTCCGGCAAACCCACAGATACCGGCTGGGATACAGACCGCATTGCACGAGCCTGGGCAGAGCTGATGAAGCGCCTTGGCTATACAGAGTATGTCGCGCAGGGCGGCGACTGGGGCTCTCCCGTTTCGAATGCAATGGGACGTCTGGCCCCGGCAGGCCTGCTCGGCATTCATGTCAACCTGCCGGCTGTCGTACCCCCAGAGATTGCAGCGGTGCTCGCCGCCGGCGGACCGGCGCCGGCGAGGCTCATGGACAAGGAGCGCGCGGCGTTCGATGCGCTCAGCATGGCGGCCAAGATGGGGAACAGATCCTACGCCACGATGATGGGCACCCGGCCCCAGACGATCGGTTACGCCATCAATGACTCCCCCGCAGGGCTGGCCGCTTGGATGCTCGGGCATCCGGGCTTTTCGGGCTGGACCTACGACAAAAGCGACCCTGAAAAGTCGCCGGACGAGGTGCTGGACGACATAACTCTGTACTGGCTGACGAACACCGCCACCTCGTCCGGGCGCATTTACTGGGAGTACGGCGGCGGGCGCAGTCCCGTTTTTGCCGACCCGGAGAAGACCAACGAAATCTCGGTGCCGGTCGCCATCACGGTCTTTCCGGGGGAAGGCTATCAGGCCCCCGAGACGTGGGCCCGGCGCGCCTATCCCAACCTGATCTACTTCCATGAGGTCGACAAAGGCGGCCACTTCGCCGCGTGGGAGCAGCCGGAACTCTTCTCCGCCGAGTTGCGCGCTGCCTTCAGGCCGCTGCGGCAAACCAAATAACGACCTCACTAGAAAGGAACGACAAATGTCTCAAACCATGAAAACGCCCCGTGACGAAAATCGCGAAACTGCGACGGGGACCCTCAAAAAGCAGGCGCTCGACATGAAGCTCGAGGTCGTGGTCATCCCCGTCTCGGACGTCGATCGCGCCATGAGCTTTTATAGCGGCCTGGGTTGGCGGCTCGACGGCGATTTCGTCGTCGGCGATACGTTCCGGGGTGTGCAGTTCACACCTCCCGGCTCGCCCGCCTCGATACACTTCGGCACCGGGATCACGAAGTCGGCGCCCGGCTCGGCAAGCGGACTTTATCTTGTCGTTTCGGACATTGAATCGGCTCGCGCCGAGCTTATCGGCCGCGGCGTCGAGGTCAGCGAGGCGTTTCATCGCGAAGGCCCCGGCAAGCCAACGGTGAAAGGCCGCGATCCCGAGCGACGGAGCTACTCTTCATTCGCTACGTTCAAAGATCCGGACGGCAACGAATGGTTGCTTCAGGAAATCACCACCCGCTTTCCCGGTCGCATCGACTCCGGCACCACGACCTACGCTTCCGGAGCGGATCTTGCTGCCGCGCTGCGACGCGCGTCGGAGGCCCACGGCGAGCACGAGAAGCGCAACGGCGGCCAGCGCGATGAGAACTGGCCGGACTGGTACGCGGAATACATGGTGGCTGAGCAGGCCGGCAAAGAGCTTCCGCTTTGAAGGATTCAGCGCGCAGCGCGCCGCCGAACTGTCTGCGCGGCGATATCGATCGAAACTGAAAAGGCGTCGTCGATGAAAGCAACCAAGCTGCTCGTCGCTGTGGCGCTCGCAATGGCAATCGGGGCTCCGATTACCAGTTTTCTGGGAGACACGAATGTGGCTCAGCCGATAGCCTCCGCACCGATGAGGGTTCCGTTTCTTCATGGACTTTCCTTCGACCAGTTTGAGGGGCAATCCGAGCTTGCTTCGCTTGGCGTGGCGAACGAGTGGATAAATTCGCCGCCGCTGACGGCGTCGGCTTTGCATGGCAAGGTCGTCCTCATCGATTTCTGGACCTACACCTGCATCAACTGGCTACGCACGCTTCCCTACGTTCAGACCTGGGACGAGAAATACCGGAAGCATGGTTTGGTGGTGATCGGAATCCACGCGCCGGAGTTCGCGTTCGAAAAAGACCTGAACAACGTGCACCGGGCGGTGAAAGAGCTGGGGATCGATTACCCGATCGCCGTCGACAACGACCATCTCATATGGCGGGCTTTCAACAACCAGTACTGGCCGGCACTCTATTTCGTCGATTCGCGGGGACGCGTTCGGTATCACCACTTTGGCGAGGGCTCATACCAGCAGTCGGAAATGGTCATCCAGGAATTGCTGACTGAGGCTGGCGCCAGCGGATTCGACCGTGAGCCTGTGTCGGTGGATGCCCGCGGCATCGAAGCCGCGGCCGATTGGGAGAGCCTCAAGTCTCCGGAAAATTATCTCGGCTACGAACGCACCCAGAATTTTGCCTCCGGCGGTGAAGCGGTCTTGGACGCGCCGCACATCTACGACGTGCCGGCGCGATTACACCTGAATGAGTGGGGGCTGTCTGGCAGCTGGACGGTAAGGAAAGAGACCGCCGTACTGAACAAGTCCGATGGCGGCATCGCGTACCGTTTTCACGCGCGCGACCTTCATCTGGTCATGGGTCCGGCAGCGCCGGGAACGTCTGTGAGATTTCGCGTGCTGATCGACGGACAGCCGCCAGGCACGGCTCACGGCATCGACGCCAATGAAAAGGGCGAAGGCGACAATCGAAACCCATCGTCGATCGGCAGTTCGAGATCGAGTTTCTCGACTCAGGCGTGGAGGTCTTTGCATTCACGTTCGGCTGATCGCACGCGCAAGGATAGAGGTTCCCAAATGCATTCGCTCAATATCCCAGATGAGATCGACCAAGATCGCCGTCGGTTCTTTGGCGCCGCCGCGATGGCTGTCGCCGCCACTCAGTTCGGCCTGATCGGCCCGGCGCAGGCGCAACAGACGACTGGAGAGCCTGCGGCGTCCTTTGGGCCCTTGAAGCGGATCGAGGCCGGCGTGCTGAGCGTCGGCTATGCGGAACTTGGACCGACCGACGGCCCGCCCGTCATCCTGCTACATGGCTGGCCATATGACATCCACACCTATGCCGATGTCGCCCCTCTGCTGGCAGCGAAAGGCCACCGCGTGATTGTTCCCTACCTGCGCGGATACGGCACGACCCGATTCCTGTCGGATGACACGATGCGCAACGGTCAGCAGTCTGCGATTGCCGCGGACATTGTCGCCCTGATGAACGCACTGGGCATCGAAAAGGCGACGATTGGCGGCTGCGACTGGGGCGCCCGCACCGCGAACATCATTGCCGCACTATGGCCTGAACGCTGCAAGGCGATGGTCTCGGTGAGCGGCTACCTTATCGGCAACCAGCAAGTCGGCAAGCTGCCGCTGCCACCCAAGGCCGAGCTGCAATGGTGGTATCAATATTACTTCGCCACCGATCGCGGCCGCGCCGGCTACGAGAAATACACACGGGATTTCGCCAGGCTGATCTGGCAACTCGCGTCGCCGCAGTGGAATTTCGACGATGCCACATTCGAGCGCAGCGCCGCAGCCTTCGACAATCCCGATCACGTGGCCATTGTGGTTCACAATTATCGCTGGCGGCTCGGACTAGCCGCCGGCGAGCAGCAATACGACACGTTCGAGAAGCGACTCGCGCAGGCACCGGTCATCGGCGTGCCGACGATCACCCTCGAAGGCGACGCCAATGGCGCGCCGCATCCGGACGCCAGCGTGTATGCCGCCATGTTCCCGGCCAGATACGCGCATCGGGTCGTCACCGGCGGCATCGGGCACAACCTGCCCCAGGAAGCGCCGCAGGCCTTTGCCGATGCCGTTGTCGAAGTCGACGCCTGATCGAGTTCGCGGCAACCGCCCAAGCGGCGGTTACCGCTACCAGCAAAAGAATGCCCATGAGCCACATTCCAAGGGTTGTCTATACGGCAAGGACCGCAACCACGGGCAGCCGCGAAAATGGCGCCTCGCGCAGTTCCGACGGCCTTCTGGACATCTGGCTATCGACGCCTGGATCGGCGCGCATCGGCACCAATCCGGAGCAGTTGCTCGCGGCCGGCTGGTCGGCCAGCTTCGCAAGCGCAATCGCATCTGCGGCCCACGAACGAAAAATCGCGCTGCCTGCAGGGATGAGCATCGAGGCCGAGGTGAATCTGAACTACGGAGAAAACGGCCACTTTCTTAGCGTCCAACTGGATATTGCTGTGCCGAGTCTGGAGCGCGATGTGGTACAAATTCTGGTGGATGAAGCGCGCGAGATTTGTCCTTACTCCAAAGCGACACGGGGCAACATCGATGTCATAATGAGGATCGTCTGATTTGACCTACATCGCTCTTCGGCGTTGAAGCTTTTGGCACCTCGCTCCCAGTCTGTTCGGGGGTCAGATCATGATCATGCCCACATCGACGTGAATGTCCGCTTTCGCCCAGCGAGCGAGGATATCCAAGCTCAGCATCTATCGGCACTTCGAGAACAAGGAGGCGCTGTTCAGTGCGGCCATCGCGGCCCACTGCCATCTCTCTCGATCTGGTGATGTCGCTGGTCCGTCTTGCCTCGGCGTATCCCGAAACCTGCGAGGCGCAGCCTTCGATTGGCGCATCTTGCGCGGTGGCCGCATGACCAGGGCGAGGCGGCAAGCTACGCGCCCAATGCGGCGCATCTCGTCGCGACTGTGGCGCGCGCGTGGAGCGCCCGGCTGCTGCCGGCAGCGCTGCTGATGGGGCTTGCCGCAGGTTCAGGACTGCTGGCGCAGCAGACATGTTCGGCATGTGGCGAAATCGTGGCTCAGAAGCGACACTATAAAAAAATTAAGGCGCTCTCAACAATATTGCGGATTAGTGCTCAACATCTAGGATGTTTCCCAAGTAAGAGTTCTGAGTCGCGCGGGGATGAATTGGCACATTAGTCATCCGTAATACTTGGTGGGGAACAAATGCCGACAAGCTTGCAGGTCACCACCGCCTTTCATTGGTGCATGTTGCGCGGCGGCCGCATGACGAAGTGGAAGGGCGAGGTGGCGAGCTATGCGCCGCGTCGATAGTGTTCTCTAATGGGTCAAGGGGCGGCCGCTCGATTTTGAGCGCTGTCGACGCTTTCGGATACCTGCGTTCTCTGCGAGGTCAAGGCACTTGATGGAGTCAGTTGGGTATGGAGCGGCTTGGTTGAAAATCGCAGTCTGGCCGAAGATGGACCGCGTTGTCCCGTTTGGCGACATTGCGATCTTTGAAAGGTCGAGTTCCTCGATGAAGTCTTCGGCGCCCTGCCAGACAGTGTGGCCTCGACAAGATCCCATCGCACCGGCTTGACCATCGCCTTGAACTTGGGCGTCCTCCCTCGGGGAAGTGGTTGATAATCGCCGCGTGGACGATTCACATTTTCAGACGTTACTGGCACATGTCAGCGCCGGGGCCCTATACTGCGACTCCGAGCGACCGAACCTCGGCTCTTCGGGCATTGGACGTCGGCGGATCGAGTTGATCGCCGCCTTTTATCGAAAGGTCTAAAACTAGGTGTCTCCAGAAGAATGGAAACAGCGAAAGCATGTTTATGCAGGAGACAAAACGACTCGGTCCTGGCGAGTTTCTCGACTGATAGTATTGCGGGGCCTGGCACTGGTGCACGATGGCACAATGGGTGCTGCCGCAATGTTTCTTTCGATCGCGTTGAGGTTTGATTTCGATATAGTTGTTAAAAACTTGACGAATTTCCTTGGCGCGGCGGCGCTATTTGGGATTATTGTCGGCGGCGCAGGTTTTTTGCTCGGACTGAACCGTGGTATTTGGCGCTATGCGTCGCTGTCGGATCTCCTGGCAATCACCTATGTAGCTACTGCGTCCGTCGCTAGTTTCACAGTTGCCCAGTTCCTGCTGGATCGACTGACCTCGATTCCCCGTTCTTCGATCCTTATCGCATGGGCCTTCGTGATCGTGCTGCTAGCCGGGCCGCGTGCCGCGTATCGGCTCTATCGCAATCGCCACGACACCGGTCGCTTGTTCGATCGCAGCACCCGTAAGTTCGTGCTGCTGGTTGGAGCCACCGACAACGCCGACGCCTTCGTGAGGACCATTAAGGAGAGAAACAGTGCCTTGTCATTCGTGGTCCTTGCGATAATCGACGAACGGGATCGCAGGACCGGGCGTTCTATTCGCGGGGTTCCAGTGTTGGGTCCGCTGGAAAGACTGCCGCAGATCTTCGATCAGTTCGAGGCCCAGGGGCGCCGGCCCGAGGCGCTCATCCTGACGCGTTCGCGCGAGGATTATCAGCGGCACGCCAGCATCGAGGCGCTGGTCGAGATCGCGGCACAGCAGAAAGTCGAAATCCTGAGGCTCCCGAACCTCCTCGACATGCAAAGCATCGACGCTGAAATCGAACTGGGTCCGATCAAGTTGGAAGATCTCTTGCAACGTCCGCCCCTTAGGCTTGATGTGCCCAAGATCGCCTCGATGATCGAGGGCAGGACCGTCATGATCACCGGCGCGGGCGGTTCGATTGGATCCGAGCTGGCACGTCAGGTCGCGGCCCTGAACCCACGGACCCTCGTTCTTTTGGATGCCAGCGAGCACCTTCTCTACTCAATCGCGACTGAACTCACTGGCACCCGGCCGAGCCTCGAACTGCATGCTGCCCTTTGCAACGTGCGTGAAAAAGACGCTGTCAACACCATTGTCCAGGCCCACAGACCCCAGGTGCTCTTCCACGCCGCGGCACTAAAGCACGTACCGATCGTTGAGGCTCAACCGCTTGAAGGCCTTTTCACCAACGCGATCGGGACGCGCAATGTTGCCGAGGCCGCGCTTCATGCCAACGTCTCCACGATGGTTCTGGTGTCGACCGACAAGGCTGTGAATCCTGCTAACGTAATGGGCGCGACTAAACGGATGGCGGAGATGTTCTGCCAGGCGATGGATATCGACTCGCAGGTCAACGGCACACGTTTCGTCACCGTTCGGTTCGGCAACGTCCTGGGATCGGCCGGATCCGTGGTCCCGCTGTTCGAGAAGCAGATCAGGGCCGGCGGGCCTGTGACAGTTACCCATCCGGACATGGAACGCTTTTTCATGACAATTTCGGAAGCTTGCCTCCTCGTCCTGCAGGCGGCGGCGCATAGCCACGCACGACAGGAGGAACGCGGCCGAATTTACGTTCTCGACATGGGCTCGCCGGTGAAGATCGTGGATCTTGCTCGAAACCTCATCCGTCTCTCGGGGCGCCGCCCGGACACCGACATTCAGATAATCTACACCGGGCTTCGGCCTGGGGAAAAACTCTACGAGGAACTTTTCGACAACAAGGAAACCTTGAGCGGGACCGGTGCGTCGGGGATCCTGGCCGCATCTCCACGGTCGATTGAGAGAGAGCTGATCGTGCGCATCTTCGACCAAATGAAGCGGAGGATCGACGCCCAAGATTTGCCCGGTGCCCTACGGCTTCTGAAATCGACCGTCGGGGAGTTTACTCCGGGGAGCGAGATTCATCTGCTGATGAGCGGGAAGGACTCGAGCAAGCACTGAACCTCATCGCGGTGCCCACCGACTGCCGCCCGCAAGCTGACAATCGCAAGACCCTCATTCTGACCATTCGTGCATGTTCACCGTGGCGGCCATGGGTTGATACCCGATTTCCGGGCAGCGTCGGTATTCAGCACTGCTGCTCCTACTTCCAAACATCCTCCGGGTCCACGTCCGAACCACAATGCATACGTGCTTGGCACGGTCACGCATGCGACTGCGCCTCAAAGACCGCAACGATCTTATGCGACTTGGTAACGGCCTGTTCAGCGCCAATGGCTAAACAAGCAATATGACGCCGCGCAGCACACGTATTCTGGGCAAATCGTTAGTCGTGACCGCAATCGCAGTCGTCGCGACCTTCGGTCTGTCGTTTACGGCGAGAGTTGCGCTGCAAATGCCGATCGACTGGCTGAGTTGGGTGGAATGTGCCTTGATCCCCATTCTGATCGGATTGCCGGTCAGCGCCTATATCTTCAATCAGTCCGAAACGATCCAGGATACATGTGACAAGTTGGAAAAGTCGCATACGGCCTTGAAAGAGGCCCACGACAGGCTGACGTTCGTCACGAGCCACGATCAGATGACGGGACTCCTCAGTCGCGGTGAATTCATCGCAAGGATGGACCGAAGGCGCGATGAAGGAGAATACGACACGCTCCTCCTGATCGATCCGGATCACTTCTCCTCAGTCAATGACGAGCACGGGCATTCCAAGGGTGACGAGACTTTGCTTCGGATTGCAAAGGCGCTCATCTACACGACACGCCCCGGCGACTCGATTGGCCGCCTTGGTGGCGAAGAGTTCGGGGTCTTGCTGCGAGACGTGCGCAAAGAACGCGCGATTACAATCGCGGAGAACATTCGTCGGCATATCGAGGGATTTCCCCGGATCAAAGGGCAACAGAACGGCGTGAAGGTGACTGTCAGCATCGGTGGTGCGGAGATCTCTCGCGATGGAGATCCTCAGGATGTCCTACGCGCTGCCGGGCGGTGCCTTTTTGACGCGAAACAACGTGGGCGGAACCGTGTTTCCTTCGACCATCAGTCATTCAGGTCGCAAGGTTTGGTGAGCGAAGCACGCAGCAGGTAGCACCCAACGAGCAGCGCCTGGCAGGCCGAAGCGATAGGCATGCGGGTTATGGCGCGCCCATGCCAAGTAGCTTCAGGCGATTCCCCAACCTCCCTGCCGCTCAAATCCGGGTCATTGAGCCTATACAGTATGCCATCGGCCTCTGACAGCTTCAGGCCACCAACAGAACTCCGTCGAGAATTGCCCGAACATATCGACCTGCCCCGCTATGCGACTCGCGAAGCGCGCTTCCGCGGGACGCGTTCGATATGTCGCGCGATGGTTGCACGAATGCGACACCAACCGGAAAATTAAGGCGCTCTCAACGTTATTGCTGGTTAGTGCTCAACTCTGGGATGTTTCCACCAGTATAGGTTTGAGTCGCGCAGAATGGATTGGCATATTAGCCGTCCGTAATACATAGGGCGGGGGTGCGATATGCTGGAATTGCTCGATCGCGAGGTGATCCATCGGCACGCTCGATCTGGCGAAGATACTGGTCCATCCGGCCTTGGCGTACCTGGAAATCTTGGAAGCGCAGCCTTCGATTGGCACATTCTGCGCGGCGGCCGCATGACAAAGTGGAAGGGCGAGGCGGCGAGCTACGCGCCCAATGCGGCGCAGCTCGTCGCGACTGTGGCGCGCGCGTGGAGCGCCCGGCTGCTGCCGGTAGCGCTGCTGATGGGGCTTGCCGCAGGTTCGGCCAGCGGCGCCGACAGATACTGGGACCCCAACGGCACGGCCCCCGGACGCGGCGGCACGCACCTGGAACACGACGGGGCTTTTCTGGAGCCCGAACAATGACGGCACCAGCGGCCCGTATACTTTCTGGAGCAATGGCGCGCTCGACGACGCGATCTTCGGCGATGCCACCACCGGCTCGGGATTTGTCGGTACGGTGACGCTGGGCGCGCCGATCACCGTGCACAACATGACTTTCGAGGACGACACGCTCACGCCCTTCGTCGAGACCGCGTACACGATCACCGGCAGCACACTGACGCTCGGCGGCGTGACCCCGACCATCAATGTGATTGGCACCGCCACCGACATTGTCACCATCGACTCGATCGTCGCCGGCACGGCGGGCCTGACCAAGACCGGCGGCGGCATCTTGGCGCTCACCGGCGCCAACACCTTCAGCGGGACCATCACCGTCAATGCCGGCAGGCTGAGCGTCAATGGCGATGGGGCGCTTGGAAACGCCGCAAATGGCCTGACGATGGGGGCCGGCACCGGCTTGCTGAGCACAGGGGCGCTCAGCGCCACCCGAGTGGTCACAGTGAGCGGCCAGGTCGACGTGCTTGATACTTTGGTGGCGGCGAATGGCGTCGGCTCGGCGCGCTTCACCGGCACCGGCGGGCTCAATATCGGCAACAACGTAAGAATGACCAACGACGCCAACGATTACACCGGCCCGACGGTGTTTTCGCCCACCAACTACGCCACCAGCAACTATTACTTCTCCTCCATCGCAAATCTCGGCGTGGCGAGTTCGCTGGGCGCGCCAGTGACAGCCGCCAACGGCTTGATCACGGTAAATTCCGCCGGAAACTCCGCCGGCCTCGCCCACTATACCGGCGATGGCGACAGCTCCAACCGCAATTGGCAACTGAATACATCCGGCTTCGGAAGGCCGGCGATCATCAATGACGGCAGCGGCACCTTGACGCTGACCGGCACTATCGCCGCGAACGTGGGCGCCACCTTCTGGCCGCCCGCGTCGGCGCCGGGGGCCATGTGCTAGGCGTGGACATATCCGAACCGCTGATCGGCAGAGCGCGCGCGCTAGCGCCGCAGGATACGCCGGTCCTGTTCCAGGTGGCCGACGCCAGCAGCACCGAGTTGCCCGAGGGCGCATTCGACATCCTGTTCTCGCGCTTCGGAGTGATGTTCTTTGACGATCCTACAGCGGCCTTCACTCATATGCGTGCGCTCAAGCCGGGCGCGCGGGGTCGCTTTCGTCTGCTGGCGCGGCATGGCCGAGAACGATTGGGTGCGCTTGCAGATGGGCGCGCTCAAGGGCATCCTCCCGCCGACGGCGCCGCCCGATCCCGAAGCGCCCGGCCCGTTCTCGTTTGGCGACCAAGGGCGGGTGGCGCGTATTCTAACGGCGGCTGGCTTCACCGATGTCGCTATCGCGCCGTTCGATGCCTCCATCCCGTTCGGCGAGGGGGGGACGCGGGACGCGGCGATCGACGACGCGGTGGAGATGACACTCGAGGTCGGCCCGCTGTCGCGCGCGCTCGCTGATCAGCCCGACAACATCCGGGCCCGCGCCTCGGCCGCGGTTCGTGCCGCCTTCGCGGACTGCCCCCGGTGAGCGGTCGGTGATGATCGACGGCGCGGCGTGGATCGTCACCGCGCGCAATCCGGCAGGCTGACGGGGATTAACAGGGGGGAGACGCCCCGTCTCGATGGCTCGGCGTCGGCCGTGACGCGATCGACCCGCACTGCTTGCGGCCGGAACGCAGAGGAGATAGGGCGGCGGGCTTTTTTCCCAGGCCGCACCGCTGCCATTGGTTTATATCGCGCTCATCGGCGACTACCTCTGGAACGAAATTGACCGCCCCCTCGAACGATTCAGGCCAATCCGCGCCAACCAATTCAATCCAAACAAGTCAATTTCCCTTAGCGGGTATTAGTGCAGTAATGCCCACAGAGCCCCTTGATGCCTGCACGGGCGCGGCGGCAACCGGCTGGACCTCGGTCAGGTAAGACAGCACGGCAGGGGGTAGCGCTGCGGAATTGGGCGCATAGATGCCGCAACGCGAGATAAGACTCCTCTTGTTGACGCGTTTCCCCAGATAGTGCCAGACGGTGCGGGTGGCGTAGGGCAGATTGTTGGCTCGCCACGATATGCCCATAGTAATGCCCCGCAGGTAACGCCGCTGGTACGTTTCGAACGGCATGAGGATCGTCTGTCCAAAGGTTGGAGCCTCGCCGCGCGTCAGTTCCGTCAGGAAGATGCGCTCGTGGCGATACGCCGCGAGCCCGACGTACCGTGAACGCTGCACGATGCCGTTTTCGGTATCTTCGATGCGCTCAAGCGTGGAAACCAGAACTTGTCCGCCATTTTCGCGCAGGTGAGCGCAGGCGCAGACGATCCGGCCAGGCCAGGACAGCGATGTGTGCCACGCCTGGTAGAATCCGAGATAGGGTTCGAGTGCATGCAGGTCGCCCGGAAAGGCATCCGCCAGCGGGCCTGTAAGGTCGGCATGTCGGCGCCGCTCTCCCAATTTGCTGCGGAACACGCCCGGAGGAAGGTCGAAATCGGCTGGTTCGAGGCCAAAGGCTGCCGCAATCGTCAGGAGATTATGGGCGGAAGGAAGGGTTCCTGCATTGAGGTAGCGGTTGAACTGCTGCCGGTTGATACCGATGGTGCGGCATAGATCGGATACCGATCTGTGCGTGCTGCAGGCGAGTTTCAGGTTGCTGCTGAAATTGGCCCATGGCTTGCTCATGGAGACAGTATAAACTTGCTTAAAAACGCTTCAAGCGACGAAATTGCGTTGCCGCGGGCTCTGCCTAGTATCGGCCACAAGGCTTCAGTCCAAAGGGGAACCCAATGAGCGCTTCCAGCAGGTTGTCGAGTCTCTCACGCCGTGATCTTCTTCAAGCGGGGGCGGCTCTGGGCCTTGTCGCAGCCGCAGGCTCGCTGGCGTCACCGGCCGCGGCGCAAACGCCAGTGCGCGGCGGACAGTTGCGGTTGGGGCTCGATGGCGGCGCCTCTGCCGACACGCTCGACCCGGCCCTGGCGTCCGCCAGCGTCAATTTTGTGATCGCGCATTGCTGGGGCGATACGCTGGTCGAATCCGATCCCAACACGGGCGCGGCGGTTCCCTCGCTGGCCGAATCCTGGTCCCCGTCGGCCGACGCCAAGGAGTGGACCTTCAAGATACGCAAAGACGTTCGTTTCCACGATGGCAAGGCATTTACTGTTAGCGATGCAGTCGAGACCTTGCGCCGCCACGCCGGAAAGAAATCGCAATCGGGCGCACTCGGCCTGCTGTCCGGGATAGACCGCATCGAGGAACGGTCGGGCGACATGGTGGTGACGCTGAAGGAAGCCAATGCTGACTTGCCGCTGATATTTACGGATTATCATCTTCAGATCCAGCCAGGCGGCGGCGTGGAAAAACCTGCGGCAGCGATCGGCACCGGTCCCTACAAGCTGGCTGCGTTCGAGCCGGGCATTCGTGCTGCTTTCGAAAAAAACACCGACGACTGGCGCCAGGACCGGGGCTACGTCGACAGCGTCCTTATTACCGTGATGAACGACCTGACTGCCCGGACCAGCGCCTTGCGATCCGGTCAAGTCGATTTCATCAGCACCGTCGAACCCAAGATCGTGCCGTTGCTGAAGCGGGTTCCGGGCGTCGAGATCCTGCGCACCTCCGGCAAGGGGTTCTATTCCTTCCTGATGCATTGCGACACCGCGCCCTTCGACAACAATGATCTGCGTCTGGCGCTCAAATATGCGATAGACCGCGAGGCTATCCTCAAGGGGGTTCTGGGCGGGTTCGGCACCATTGGCAATGATTACCCGATCAACGCCAACTATGCGCTCGCGCCTGCCGATATAGAGCAGCGCAATTACGATCCCGACAAGGCTGCATTCCACTTCAAGAAGTCCGGCCTTCAAGATCCAATCCTGCTGCGCACCTCGGAAGCGGCGTTCCCCGGCGCGGTCGATGCGGCCCAGCTTTTCCAATTGAGCGCGGAAAAGGCTGGTATCAAGATCAATGTGCAGCGCGAGCCGAGTGACGGCTACTGGTCGGAAGTCTGGAACGTCAAGCCGTTCTGCACCTCCTTTTGGGGTGGTCGTCCGACGCAGGACGCGCGCTATTCCACTTCCTACGTTTCCAACGCGGAGTGGAACGACACCCGCTTCAAGCGGCCCGACTTCGACAAGATGGTGGTGCAGGCGCGCGGTGAACTGGATGAGACCAAGCGGCGCGTACTTTACCGTGACATGGCGCTGATGGTGCGAGATGAGGGCGGCCTGATACTGCCGGTGTTCAACGACTTCATCAACGCCTGCACGAGCCATCTCAAGGGTCTTGTTCCCGATATTGGCAATGACTTTTCCAATGGCCGCATCGCCAGCCGGGTCTGGCTGGAGGCTTGAACCGGGAAATGATCGTACCTTTCCGGCGGCGGGATAGTGTGCTTGCCACCGCGTGGAGCTTTGGTGGTTGATCGCATGACGAACAGGAATTTCCGTGTCATTGAAAATTTCCGTGTCATTGAAAATGAGTGGATCATCCTCAAAGACGACACCCGGCTCGCCGCGCGCATCTGGATGCCCGAAACGGTTCCTGGCGGGGTCCCGGCGGTGCTCGAATTCCTGCCCTATCGCAAACGCAACGGCACCGCCGCGCGTGACGAGTCCACCTATCCGGTCTTCGCGGCGGCCGGCATCGCGGGCGTGCGTGTCGACATTCGCGGTTGCGGAGAATCCGACGGCGTGATCGATGGCGAATATACCGCGCGCGAGCTTGCCGACGCCGTCGAGGTTATCGAATGGATCGCTGCGCAGGACTGGTCGAACGGCAATGTCGGCATGATGGGAATTTCCTGGGGCGGGTTCAACGCGCTTCAGGTCGCGGCTCTCAAACCGCCAGCTCTCAAGGCCGTGATTTCCCTGTCGTCCACCATCGACCGCTACAATGACGACATCCACTACAAGAATGGCGCGCATCTATCGGCGCAACTGTCATGGGCGGCGACGATGACTGCCTTCCAGTCGCGGTCCCCCGATCCCGATCTCGTCGGAGAACGCTGGCGCGACATGTGGCTCGAGCGCCTGGAAGGCGAGCCGTTCTTCATGGAGGAGTGGCTGTCCCACCAACGCCGCGACGACTTCTGGCGTCACGGTTCGGTCTGCGAGGACTTTGACGGTTTTTCCGTTCCCGCACTGGTGATTGCCGGATGGGCCGACGGCTACCGCAACACGCCCTTGAAGGCGGTCGCCGGGATGCCGGAAATGGCCTGGGGCCTGATCGGTCCATGGGTTCACAAGTATCCGCATTTCGCCTATCCGAAGCCCCGCGTCGATTTTCATGCCGAGGCAATTTCATGGTGGCGGCATTGGCTGTGCGCAGAAGACAACAAGGTGGAGCATACGCCGAGGCTGCGTGCTTATATCCTGGACGGGCCGCGACCCGGCCGCCGGCGCGAGACCGACCCGGGCTATTGGGTTGCCATGGACAGATGGAACGTTCCCGACACACTCGTCCTTAGCCTGGACGCTTCGGGCAGGCTCGCCCGGGGCACTTCATCGCATGCTGAAGAAAAAATCCTCCTGCACTCTCCTCAAGATACAGGCACCGCTGCGGGAGAGTTCTTCACGCTGAAACCGGATTCGGAAATGGCCGGCGACCAGCGTATCGACGATGCTGGATCGATCACCTTCGACAGCGCGGTCCTTGCTGAGGAATGCGTCGTGTTTGGCCAGCCGCTCGCAAAGCTGTCGCTTTCCAGTGATGCCAACTTTGCCAACCTTGCCGTCAGGCTCGTCGACGTCCATCCCGATGGTGCGGCGACGCGCGTCAGCTACGGTGTGCTCAACCTCTCGCATCGCAACGGCAATGCCGAACCACAGCCTCTGAAGCCGGGCGAGACGGTCGAAATCGAGTTGATGCTCGATGCGTGCGGCTACCGTTTTGCGCCCGGCCACCGTCTGCGTCTGTCCTTGTCGAGCGCCTATTGGCCGACGATCCTGCCCCAGCCCTGCGACGCAACGCTGACGATCGATCTTGCCACGCTGCGATTGGAACTGCCGCTGCTTGGCGAGCATCGCAGGGTCGAAATCCCGCAGCCATCCAATCCCGATCCTCTGCCCTGTTACGAGGTCCTGACGGACGGATCGTCGGACCGCTCTGTTGAACGCGATCTGCAAAATGGCGTGACGCGCTATCGGGTGCACGAGGACACAGGTCTTAGCCGCCATCCGGGCAACGGCTTGTGCACGCGCGACATCCGCCAGGAGGTATGGTCGATAGCGCCCGATAACCCGCTGTCGCTGACGGCAGAGGTCCGCTGGACGTGCTGTGCCGAGCGGGAAGGCTGGCGAACGCAGAGCCATTGCACCACGCATCTCTCCTGCACGGCGACCGAATGGGTGATTACGGAGCGGGTTGAAGCACTGGAGGACGGGAACAAGGTGTTCGAGCGCGAGCGCAGCGCTCGAATACCGCGCGACCATATGTAAGGGTGAGCTACATAAGGGGTGAGCTACGGCCGGCGCAATCAGGGTGTTCACCGACATCAAATCGGGAAAGAACGTGGACCAGGCGGGCCTCACCGACCTTCTCGCCTATGCCAGGCGACGCTCGCTATCGTCCGCCTCGATTGTCTTGTCGTGACCGTCGCGACCTGCTCCGAGCGTCCGTGGCCGCGCCGGTCATGCGCGACCACGCGATAGCCTTTCGACAGGAAGAAAAGCATCTGCGCGTCCCATTCGTCGGAGCTGAGCGGCCAGCCATGGTGAAAAACGATTGGCTGGGCGTCCCCGGGACCCCAGTCCTTGTAGAAGATCCGTACGTCGTCGTCGGTCGTGACAAAGCCCATGGATTTATCGCTGACATCACAAGGCTTCCCTGTGAGGTGAGGATGGCGAGGGCCGGCAAACGGATCGAGTCCGACCCTCACCGAAATGCTCGCCACCCCGGCCGGGATCAGCCAGCTACTGGCGTGTTGAGAAGCTGCTGCTCCCAAAGATACGCGATGCCGCTGCCGCCGAAGTGCTGGATGAGAATCTCGGTCAACTCCTCGACATGCTCGGTGCGCGCCCAATCGCGTTGCCATTCGCCAGCGAGCGCCATCACGGTCATTACGTTCGCGCCGGCCGCGATCATTCGCTGGATGGCAACTTCGTGAGACTCCTTCGAAATCCCGCCCGACGCGTCGGTGATCACGGTCACGTCCCAGCCTTCGCCGGCGGCCTGAATCACTGGCATTGCGACGCAGACCTCGGTCCACAGGCCGGCGATGATCAACTGCTTGCGGCCGGTCGCCTTGACGACGTTCACCACATTCTCGTCCTGCCAGGTGTTCACCCAGGTGCGATCGATGACTTCCTGGTCTGGAAATACGTCGGTGATCTGCTTGAAGAGAAGTCCACCGCGCGCCGCGATCACGCTGGTGAGAATGGTCGGAACATTGAAGGCTTTTGCCAGCTTCGCCAGCGCGGCCGTGTTGTTGACGACCATGTGGGGATCGTGGCTGTTCAGGCTTGCGAGCTGATAAGGCTGGTGGTCGATCAGAACGAGGACCGAGTCTTCAGGACGAAGAAGCGAATCGAGGCCATTACGAAGGATCATCAAGACTTCCTTTCTCTGCTGCCATGGACGGCAATGGGTTCGACGGGAGACATGCGCCAGCAGGCGACGTTGCCTGGATGTAATTTGCTGTTCCCTTGGATGATGCGGTAGTGCCATAGTCAGGCAATCTGCGTCGCGAAATTAGGAACACCGAGTTGGACATCGAAGATCTGCAGACATTCGTCGCAGTAGCCGATGCAGGGGGCGTATCGGCCGCCGCGCGCCGGCTTGGCGTCTCCAAGTCAATTGTCAGTCGACGGCTCTTTCGGGTTGAAGCGGAGCTTGGCGTCCAGCTTCTTGCACGAACGACCCGCGGCGCCGCGCTCACGGAAGCGGGAATCACGTTCAGGGACCATGCGGCCCGGGCCAGCGCCGAGATCGACACCGCCAGGGAAACGATCCTCCCGACCGGCGACCTTCGCGGCCGCCTGAGGGTAGCCATGCCGCTTACTTTCGGCCCAACCCACTTCGCCCCGGTGATCGCGGAAATGGCGCGGCTGCACCCGAAGCTTCAAATCCATACCTCCTACAGCGATCGCTTCGTCGATCTCATTGCGGAGGGTTTCGATTGCGCGATCCGGGGCGCCTACCTTCAGGACTCCAACTTGATCGCGAAGCGCGTTGGGCCGATCCATGGAAAGCTTGTCGCAAGCCCGGATTACGTCAAAGCGCATGGGTCACCTCAGACGCTGGACGAACTCGTCACCCATCAGGCCCTCATGCAGGGAACGGAAGCCTGGCAGTTCATGGATGGCGGCAGGATCGTCACGGTTCAGCCGCAGGGCAGGTTCAAGGCCGACAGCGCCACGGCGCTTGCCGCTGCTGCTGCTGCAGGCCTCGGTATCGCCTGGCTCCCCGATTGCATTACATATGGATATGTGGCCTCCGGTGCATTGGTTCCGATCATGACACGCTATCCGGTACCTCCGGGGGCCGCGTATGTCGTACGCCCGCCGGGTCAGCATCCCGCGCGGAAAGTGCGGGTCCTCACCGAAATGCTGATCGAGTATTTCGCACGGAATCCGGAACTTTGGGGTCTCGACCCCTAAAACGCGAACCGTTCAAGGCCCTGGGCGGGCGCGGTGTCACCCATCCGGAGCGCACGTCAGCGGCCGCCCGAGGCGGTGCGAACAGCCTGTTCGGGATCCAGACATGGCTGGCTTTACCCGAGCCCCAACGGGCTCGTGGCTTCCTAGGCTCCAGGACGAAGCGGCCATCGCTCCTGAGGATGATTGCCATGGCTGCCTCGTGAGCCATCGGGCGGCGTTCCTCCCCCCGCAACACAGTTTGGCACTTCTCGACACTAATCGGGACCGATGTCGAACACCAAATCCCGGATCAGGCCGTCGAGCGGGTGTCGCATTCCTACGCGAACCAAATTGGATGCCTGAACAAAGTTGGTAGAAAAGGACGGACACATGATCGATCTGAGTGGGAAGCGTGCATTGGTGACTGGAGGATCGCGGGGCATCGGGGCTGCGATCGCGTTAGCACTGGCGGAGAACGGCGCCGACGTTGCATTTACTTATAGGCGCTCCGCCGAGAAGTCTGATGCGGTGGTCAGGTCCATCGAAAGCATGGGGCGTCGCGCAGTCGCCATCCAAGCCGACAGCGCCGCCCCGGAGGCCATCACGCGCTCAGTGAGCCAAGCCGTCTCGGCGCTCGGTGGACTCGATATCCTCGTCAACAGCGCGGCTATCGGCCACACCGGAACGATCGCCGAGATCGACGTGAACGACTATCAGGCCGTGATGGACGTCAACGTGCGAGCGCCAGTGCTGTTTGCGACAGCAGTTATTCCGCATCTCCCCGAAGGGGGACGCATCATCACGATCGGTTCGGCCCTGGGAGAGCGGGTCCCGTTCCCAGGAATAACGGTTTACGCGATGTCCAAAGCGGCACTTACCTCCTTTACCCGCGGTCTTTCGCGTGAACTCGGCCCGAACGGCATCACCGTGAATCTTGTGCAGCCCGGGGCGACCAATACGGATGCAAATCCGGCGGATGGGGAGGCTGCCGATTTCCAGCGAAGCCTGACGTCACTGGGACGCTACGCTGAGCCGCGCGAAATCGCGAACGCTGTGGTCTTTCTGGCAAGTCCCGCCGCGAGCGTGATCACGGGCGCCATCCTGACCGCCGACGGTGGCGCAACCGCCTGAGCAGACTTGATGTTCGCAAGCAGGCCAATTGCGTGCTCGGCAATGCATCGAGCGCCACACCCAGCCTTTCGCGCCAAGCCCCGCCCTTGACAGGGTCGGGCTGATGAATAAGCGCACCCGATTTACGCGGAGGAAAAGGACGACATGAAGGAGGCCGCCCTGGCGACTCCGCGTTGAGACTCAGGAGTTCAAGCTAACCGCTCAACCACACCAGCTAGAAGGAGAAATTCCCGTGAAGGTTCGCAAGTTCACCATCACCGACGCTGCGCTGGAGCGTTCCCCCGGACAGGACAGAGACGTGTTTGTGGGCAATCTGGTCGACCAGCGCCATGCCTCCCCGATCACCATAGGGTATGGGCGCTATGGGCCGAACCAGACACTGGAGGAGACGATGGCCGTCGATGATGTGATGGTCGTCCTCGAGGGGCGGCTGTCGGTGTCCGGAAAGTCAGGCAGCGTCACCGCAGGGCCGGGCGAAATCGTCCATATGCCCAAAGGCCAGAACGTCACGATCCGCTCGCACGAGCAAGGCGCGGTCACCGCCTATGTCACCTATCCCCACTGGCAGGAGGCGCGGGGGTAAGTCCTCCGGGGTGACGCGCAGTTCGACGTCCAGGCGGATCATGCTCATCCGAGTAGGCGTTGAGGTCTCGCCCGCGCAGATCTGGCGCGAGGCCTCTCCGCTTTGTCCCAGCGACGGCTCGCGCGCATCTGAGCTCACTATGAAGCCTGGACCAAACCTGCACGACGGGCTGCTTTCAAAAATGCCCTTCTTGCTTGTTGTGGGGCCCGCCATCCGTCCAGGGAGTCGCGGCAAGTGCGGCAGGCTGCTCGATAGCTTGGTCCTCTCGCCGATTCTGGCCAATGGTCATGAAGGCACTCAAGTGCTTCCCAACTGCTGGCGACCACCCGCTCCCTTGAGGGTCTCACGCGCAGTCTCACTGGTTCGGGAAATCGAATATCCCTCATGGTTTCCTCCGTTCCGACAGATCGATTACATCGATTTGCTGAAATGGCCTTCCGCAGCTAATCCGAAGGTGCCGACTGCCTTGGCCGCGACGATGTCGCCTGCGGCCTGTACAAGCAAATCCATGCGGCGGGCGAAGGCAACAAAAGTGCTGCGAGCGGTTTCGGCATCCACCTCGCCGGCGAGGGCTGCCCTACATGCATTGAGCGCGACGCCATGAGCAGGGTTTCGCTTCGATGGCGGCCATTCATCCAGCAGGACGAAGGCGTCTTTTACGCTTTGAATGTCGGTTGGAAACCCAAGACCCACGAGCACCCTCACGGGATGCTGAAATTGATTGTGTTCCATGTTTTCCTCCGTTCACGTGGTTAGCTCAATCGATCGGAAGCCTTTCCCACGGCGCGTGCGCGATAGTTGCGTGCGTCGCGCCTTAGCCTGCCGAACTCCCGTTTCCAGGAGGGCCTTTGCCGTCGGTAAGATTCCGCGCGGCCAGAAACATCACCGTGTATGCGGCTTTGCGCCGATCCCAACCCGCGGCCTCCGCTCTGTCGAGCAACTCGACCAGTATCGGGTCAAGCGCAACCTTCAGATCTGCTTCGTAGTTCAGATCGGTGGCCGCACGCGACGGCGGGGGGATTACGTTCAAGTTCATCACGTTCATGGCTCTACCCATTTGTCAGGGTGTCCGCGCCCACCGGGCGCGGACACAGCCGTTACCATCAGAAGTCCATGCCACCAGCCGGCATTGCCGGAACGGCGGGTTCCTTCTTCGGCTTCTCGGCAACCATCGCTTCCGTCGTTACCAGCAGGCCGGCAACCGATGCCGCATCCTGGAGCGCGGTCCGCACCACCTTTACCGGATCGATGACGCCCTCGTTGTAGAGGTCGCCGAACGCGTTGGTCTGTGCGTTCCAGCCCCAGCCGAATTCCGGCTTCTCGCGTAGCTTGCCGACGATGATCGAGCCTTCCGCGCCGGCGTTCTCGGCGATCTGGCGCACAGGCGCTTCGATCGCGCGGCGCACGATCTCGATACCGTGCTTCTGGTCTTCATTCTCGGCCTGCACGCTGTCCAGCGCCTTGGCCGCACGCAGAAGCGCTACGCCGCCACCTGGCAACACGCCTTCCTCGACCGCAGCCCGCGTCGCATGCATGGCATCGTCGACACGGTCCTTGCGCTCCTTGACTTCGACCTCGGTCGAGCCGCCGACGCGGATGACGGCGACACCGCCGGCGAGCTTGGCCAGCCGCTCCTGCAGCTTTTCCTTGTCGTAGTCGGAGGTAGTCTCCTCGATCTGCGCCTTGATCTGACTGACGCGGCCCTGGATCTCGCTCTTCGAGCCGGCACCGTCGACGATGGTTGTGTTCTCCTTCTCGATCACCACCTTCTTGGCGCGGCCGAGCATGTTGAGCGTGACGTTTTCGAGCTTGATACCGAGATCTTCCGAGATTGCGGTACCGCCCGTGAGGATGGCAATATCCTCCAGCATTGCCTTGCGGCGGTCGCCGAAGCCGGGCGCCTTGACGGCGGCGACTTTGAGGCCACCGCGCAGCTTGTTGACGACCAGCGTCGCCAACGCTTCGCCCTCGACATCCTCGGCGATGATCAGCAGCGGTTTGGACGACTGCACGACAGC
The DNA here is from genome assembly GCF_016836705.1 of Mesorhizobium caraganae. Lineage (GTDB taxonomy): Bacteria > Pseudomonadota > Alphaproteobacteria > Rhizobiales > Rhizobiaceae > Mesorhizobium > Mesorhizobium caraganae. The sequence continues at coordinate 459,104 of NZ_JAFCGY010000001.1, forward strand.
TTCCAGCACCGGAAGCAGCGCCTGCAGATTGGACAGCTTCTTCTCGTGGATCAGCACATAGGGCTCTTCGAGCTCGACGCGCATCTTGTCCTGGTTGGTGATGAAGTAGGGGCTGAGGTAGCCACGGTCGAACTGCATGCCCTCGACGACTTCCAGCTCGGTCTCGGCGGTCTTGGCCTCCTCCACGGTGATGACGCCCTCATTGCCGACCTTCTGCATCGCTTCCGCAAGGAAGCGGCCGATCTCGGCGTCGCCATTGGCCGAGATGGTGCCAACCTGGGCGATCTCGTCATTTCTGGTCACCTTGCGGGCGTTGGTCTTCAACTCCTGGACAATCGCATCGACGGCCTTGTCGATGCCGCGCTTCAGGTCCATCGGGTTCATCCCCGACGCGACGGCCTTCGCGCCTTCCTTGACGATCGCCTGTGCAAGCACGGTCGCGGTCGTGGTGCCGTCGCCGGCAAGGTCGCTGGTCTTCGAGGCGACCTCGCGCACCATCTGCGCGCCCATGTTCTCGAACTTGTCCTCGAGCTCGATTTCCTTGGCGACGGTGACGCCGTCCTTGGTGATGCGCGGCGCTCCAAACGACTTGTCGATGACGACGTTGCGGCCCTTGGGGCCGAGCGTGACCTTCACCGCGTCGGCGAGGATGTTGACGCCGCGCAGCATGCGCTCGCGGGCATCGGAATGGAATTTCACTTCCTTGGCAGCCATTGGATCACTCCTTCAGCAGGTAGCTTCATTGACTGGATTGCGATTGGACCAGAGTTCGATCAGGCGGCTTTCTTGACCGTCGCGGTCTGCTCGATCACGCCCATCACGTCGCTTTCCTTCATGATGAGCAGATCTTCGCCGTTGAGCTTGATCTCCGTGCCGGACCACTTGCCGAACAGGATGCGGTCGCCGATCTTGACGTCGAGAGGCGTGAGCTTGCCGCTCTCGTCGCGGGCGCCTGGGCCGACGGCAATCACCTCGCCCTCCTGCGGCTTCTCTTTGGCGGTGTCGGGGATGATGATGCCGCCAGCCGTCTTCTCCTCGGCTTCGATGCGGCGGACCAGGATACGGTCATGCAATGGACGGAACGTCATATCGTTCTCCTTCAGGACAAACAGATTTTTGAGTTCCTCCACACCGGACCGGCAATATCGGGCCAGTGCGGGGCGCCGCGACCCTTTTTCAGGCATCGCGCGCATATCGAACTAGTTTTGCATTTTCTGCGTTTCAAGAGGTCGTTGAAAAAATTTTGGCACTCGGCATTCCGGAGTGCTAGCCGCATGAATTCATGCAGCTATTTTTGCGGGGGCGCGCGATTTTCAGGTCTCGAAATTCGGCCCGAACTCCACGAAATTTTTTACGGTTGGAGACCCCGAAAAGGGTCACCGCAACACCAATAATGCCAAGGAGATTGTTAGGAAGCGGAGACTGTCGATGGAACGAACTTTCCCAAAAAACATCCCCTCGATCGCCCCTGAAACCACCGATCTTTCGCTTGACCGCCTGCTGTTTCCGGCGCGGCACTTTAGCCACCCCGATGAGGTGGTGGGCGACCGCACGCTCGACACTCAGGAGAAGCGCGCCATTCTTGCCTCATGGGCTTCTGATGCTTGCGCCGTCGACTCCATGCCTGCGCTGCGAAAGCCACCGGGTGCTGCGAACCCGGTGACGTTTGACGCCGTCATGGATGCACTTCGCCGACTGGACGATAGGCGCGCCGAGGTAGGCTATGACCTCGAGGAACGGCGGGCCCGAGAACGCCCGCAAAGACTTGATGCCTGAACGCGCGCGATAGGAGAGACGCATGGTCAGCAGGCAATTCCGGCTGCAGATGGAGGGCTACGGTCTCACAACTGCGGAAATTCACTACCGCCTTCCCGATCATCCGAGCCTTTTGCAGCTCTACGTTTGGCAGGAATACGACCTGGCACCGGAATTCCCGACCCTCAAGGGGTTTCTGGATTATTGGGAGCGCGAACTCGAAGGAGCGCTGCATTCCGTGCGGGTCGCCCATCACCGCCTTATCCGGCCTTCCGAATGGCAGGCCGTAGACGGCATCTTCACAATTCAATAGCCGGGTCCGCTCCCCTTGAACTGGAAAGTGGCGTTTCCAATCTTTTTATGTGTCCAGCGCGGCTTGCCGGATATCGGGTTAGCAGGAGCCGAAGGATCGCATGGAAATTATGCTCTTTGAAAATCCGGTTTCCGCCGTTTGCCGTGGCGTTCGCCAAGCTAGCCGACATCGTTTGCCGGGAGCCGCGCACGGGGAGGCAAGATCCAGTTGCCCCACGGTTTGAAGGGAGGTCACTATGGAAAGCGCGACGTTCAAACAACCGGTTTTCGTAAGAGACGAGGGCCATGTTGTCCAAAAGATCGGCTGTGTCATGGATGCGATAGAGTTTCTGGAAGAATGGCCGGTTGAAAGGCGCGGCCTCCTCCACGCTGCGGCGTCGGATGCATGCTACGCCGCGTACGATGGCCGGAAGCCTGTGGAGGCGGCGAACAGGGCCTTTATGACCTGGGCACGCAGGGTCGCCGTCATCGAGGATCTGCCCGCGGCGCCGCAGTGGATGACAGGGCCGAAGATCAGCAAAATAGACCATCTTTAGATAGTCAGGGCTAGTGCTGCGGCGGCAATCTACCGCCACAGCATCAAAGCGGTGCGTCACCCGGGCAAGGGGAGCGGGAAGCCGAGCCCCTTGTCGTTGTCTGTCATATAGATGCCTCCAGCACGGACAACTTTCCAAGCGGATCGCACGACTAAGCACGTCTGCCTGAATGGCAGGACCTGCCGGCATCTTCACGCTTCGTCCCGGTTCCCTTGCGCTGCCACCCGTGTCCCGGCAATGGTCGTCCCTGGCTCATCAGCGCCTCATCACCGAAGGCCCAGGCCCAGCTTTCTCAATTCCTCGAGCGAGGCACCGGACGCGATGATCTCCGCAATCGTCACGTCGTCTATGAATCCGAGGACCGAGACGACGTCTTGGCGTGTCATAGCCATCCTTTTCCTCCGTTCGAAATACCTGCGAAGTAGATGGGGCATTCGCTGGAGAGCTTGCCACCCTGCCATTCGAAGGCGGTCGCGAGACTGCTTTAGCGTTCGCTCTTGACACGGCCGAAATCGATTCCCAACTCATCTTTGTCGGTCGCCGCGCAAGGGGCCGATGTGTCAGGGAGCGCCAGGCTTCTTGGCGTTCCCTCGTATCTATGTTGCTCCAAGGAGGATGTAGCTATGAGAACGAACCTGGACTTTTCCCCCTTCTATCGGTCGAGCATCGGCTTTGACCGCATCTTCAACCTGCTCGAAAACGCCAGCCCCCCGCAGAACGCGGATAGCTGGCCGCCATACGATATCGCCAAGCTCGGTGAAGACACCTATCGCATTGTCCTCGCGGTCGCCGGTTTCGGTGAAGACGAGCTTGCGATCACGCATGAGCCAAATATGCTCGTGATCGAGGGCGCCAAGACAGAGAACGACGGGGTTCAGTACCTCCATCATGGCCTGGCGTTAAGGTCGTTCGTGCGCCGCTTCGAGCTCGCCGATCATGTGACCATTGTCGGGGCAAAGCTCGAAAACGGTCTGCTGATCATCGACCTCAAGAAGGAAATTCCCGAGGAGATGAAGCCGCGCCGGATCGCGATTAATGTCGATACCGGCAAGAATGCGGCCTCCAAGGGCATTGAAAGCGCGGCGGCCTGATCTTTGGCGGTCGGCCTGTAGCAGACACCCGTCCTGTCGTGGATGGGTCCGGGTGCGACCCATAAAACGGAAAGGAGAAGGACAAATGAGCGTACGTGACTTGATTCCCTGGAGCCGTGGCGGCAGCCAGGCGCCGAGCATTTATCGCAGTGACGACATGGATCCGTTCCTGTCGTTGCACCGCAATGTCAACCGGCTATTCGACGAGGTGTTCCGCGGTTTTGACACGCCTTCGGTTCTGGGCCGCGTGCCTCCTCTCAATGGCACTTGGCCAAGCGTGGAGTTCTCGGAAACCGACAAGGAAATCCGGGTGACGGCCGAAATCCCGGGCCTCGATGAAAACGACGTCGAGGTCATGCTGGATGATGGTGTTCTGACGCTTCGCGGCGAGAAGAAAGCAGAAACCGAGGACAAGGACCGCCAGTTCAGCGAACGTTATTATGGGCGCTTTGAGCGGCGCTTCAGTCTCGGCCGTGAGGTTGAAGACGACAAGGTGGTGGCTACGTTCAAGAACGGTGTGCTCACGGTGACCCTGCCGAAGACCAAAAAGGCGCAGGCAAACGCCAAACGCATTGCAATCAACGGCAGCAAATGAGGTTCGCGAAGGAAGGCCGGGGCTCGTCGAGCCCTGGCCTCTGCAGACAGCGAGGATGATCAAATGGCGTCCGACAGCCTCAAACGAAAGAGCCGCATCATGTGATGCTGAAGCAACCCTTGCAATCCCAGGGAGGTAACAAATGACCAGTCTGGCTTTCCGTGCCCCCGTGCAGGTTAAGACCAGTGACGTGATACACGACATCAACTCGGTGCGGGAGGCGCTGGTATTCTTGAATCAATGGCCAAGGGCCCGTCGGGGACCGGTATACAGCTGCGCGGTGAGAAGCTGCAACGCCGCGATTGCTGGTCAGATGACAACCGATCAGGCGCGGCAGGCATTTGTCGGCTTTGCCAGGATAGCTGGGGTGCTGGCCAAATACGATTTTGCGCCAATGGCCGGGGCTGATCAAAAGCTGCGCGTTTCTGAGCGCGGTCCCTGACTTCAGTTCAGGGTTTCTCCTGGGAGCGTATAGGCCGTTTAATTCGACTTGACGGGCTCGGTCGCGGAAGCCAGACGGAACGAGACGGGAGGACTTCTGATTTTGGCCCACGAAAAAGCCAATAAAATCAATGATCTTAATGTGTCCTACAGGCCCCACCATTATAGTTTTCAACGCTTTAGCAGGCTGTTGAAGAAGTCCATTTGTGAGCGACGAAGTCTGCTTCGTCGCCGCCATGAAAGCAGATTTGTCCGTTGATAGAGCCGTCTGGTTGGATTTCAGCCCATCCATTGCCCTGGGCTTCGTCCATTTCGTCATTGCCAGTACTTCTTCAACAGCCTGTTAGAGGTGCTTCCGACCGAGTGATTCCGATGTTCCGTCGGGCGACGCCGGAGTGGCTTACGCCGCCGCATCCAGCGTATTGAAGGCGGCCCGGTGCGACGTGACGAAGTCCTGAACGGTCATCGGCGGCATGCCTGTGACTTCGGCGATGATCTTGTCGGCGCCCGAGAAAATGCCGTTCTGGTAATCGAGGGCGATGGCGCAGAAATGCTGGATCAAAAATTCCGGCAGGCCGAACTTTTCCAGGCGCTCGCGATAGGCGGGGATGGTCAGCGGCTGATAGCTGATCTTGCGGCCGAGCACCTCGCTGATGGCTGCGGCGATGCCCGGCTGATCAAGCTCGGTCGGTCCATGAAGCGTGTAGGTCTTGCCGACATGGGCGGCCGGATCGGCCAGCAGCACTGCGATCAGGCGGGCCTGGTCCTCGGCAGCGATGGGAGCATGACGGCCAGTGCCATAGGGCAAGTCGATGATGCTCTGTTCGACGATCGTCTTGCGCGCGAACGGATAGAGCAGCCATTGCGAGAAGAAGGTCGGCCGCAGATGGATGGTGGGAACGCCCGACCAGTCGAAGATCCGCTCGGCGATCCAGTGATCGCGCGCCGCATGACTCTCGGAGTCCTCGCGCGCGGAGATCTGCGACATGTTGATCACGGCCTTGAGGCCGGCGCGCCTGGCCGCATCGGCGAAATATGCCGTCGTCTGGATGATACCGGGACGGACAGGGTAGCAGAAATAGGCGGCGGTGGTGCCTGCGGCGGCGCGGATCACGTTGTCATGCTCCAAGAGGTCGCCCACCACGACCTCGGCGCCTTCGCTGCGAAGCGTCTCGGCGCGCTCGTCTTCCTTGTGGACCATCGCGCGGACAGCGTGGCCCTTCTCGAGCAGGCGTTGGACGGTGTAGCGGCCGGTCTCACCGGTCGCGCCGGTAACGAGGAACTTGTCAGTCATTTCTATCTCCTTGTTGGGCTGCATCATAAGTGTGTAATTACACAATTTTGGATAAAAAAGGGAACTACCCGGCGAGGTTCAACTCCAGGATTTCATCGCGCATGCGCACGGCACGATCCTGTCCAACCTCCCGCTCAAACGCGGCCTGGGCGTTTTTCCAGAGAGGAACGGCTTCCGTCACCTTTGCAACGCCCGAAGGGGAGAGCGTGATATCGAAAGCACGGCCGCTATCGGCTCTGCCGGCGACGACCCATCCGGCCGCCTGCAGCGGCTTCAGCGCGCGGACGAGAGTCGTGCGTTCCATGCTCAGCATTTCGGCGAGACGGGTGATCTTGAGGCTTTGGTAGGCTTCCAGCAGAGACAAAATCGAGAATTGCGAGACCGACAGTCCGGCAGGCGCCAGATGACTGTCGTAAAGACGGCTCAGATGCCGCGCGTTCTGGCGGGCGGCAAGGGCGTAACAGAGATGAGGACCAGTAGGTGTCGGCATGGGGCATATCTAAATGTGCAATTGCACAGTGTCAAGTCCGAACCTCGGCGCTCTACCTGCTTACCAGAGTCGGCACAACCCGGCTCCTCGGCTCATTGCTTGAAGTGCAATTACACACTAAGTTCGGGAACGTCGCAGTTGAGTCTGGAACGCGCTCACGCGGCCATCCCAGAAATCACGCCATCCGGAGAAACGACATGTCGAGCAGCAACGGAGAAAAGCACCCATTCCTCGATGATCTTGCCGATGACGCCGAACTGAGAGGGACGGTCCTGCGCCGTCCGGTTTCGGGTCGAGACAAGATCAAGCACCTGGTCGAGGCCGTCGGCACGCTCTACGCCTCGCAGACGCCCACCTTCTATGGGGCGATCGATCTGCGCCATTTCCTGCAATACAAGGCAACACTTCGCGCCGGCCTCGATCTGGAAGCGGTAGGCGTCATCGAGCGTGACGAGACCGGGCTCGTCCGGCGCGTGACGATGACGTTTGCGCCTCTGGACGCTGCGCTGTCGCTGTCGTCAGGACTGGGCGGCATCGTCGGGGACGAGTTTGGTGACGATCTCTTTTACAACGCGCCGGTGAACGAGGTCGCCGGGTCCTGATTGCCAGATCAGCATACGATCACACGCAAAGGCGCCGGGGCCCGGCTACGGCCAGCCCCCGGCCTATCGCACGCCATCAGCCGCGAAGGAACGCCAGCAGGTCGGCGTTCAAGCGGTCCTTGTCGAGATGCAGCAGTCCATGGGAGCCGCCTTCGTAGACAATGAGCTTGGCGTGCGAAACGAGCCCGGCGGTCCGTTTCGCGGAGATTTCCAGCGGGACGATCTGGTCGTCACTGCCGTGGATCACCAGCGCGGGAACGGTGATCTTCTTGAGGTCGTCGCGGAAATCGGTTTCCGAGAAGGCGCCAAGCGCGTGATAGGCAGCAAGAAACCCGGTTGCCTGTCCCTGACGCCAGTAGCTCTCCCGCAGGCCTTCCGAGACGTGCGCGCCCGGACGGTTGAAACTGTAATACGGCATGGTGACGTCGAGATTCCACTGCGACCGGTTTGCCTGCACGGCGGCGCGGAACGTATCGAACAGCTCCTTCGGCGCACCGTTCGGATTGGTCGCGGTTTTGAGCAGGAAGGGTGTCACCGAGGAAACGAAGGCGACCTTGGCAACGCGGCTCTGGCCATGGCGCGCGACATAACGTGCGACCTCGCCACCGCCCATCGAATGACCGACGAAGGTCGCATCGCGCAGATCGAGTGCCTCGACCAGTTGCGCCAGATCATCGGCGAAGGTGTCGTAGTCGTAACCGCCGGACGGCTGGCTCGACCGGCCAAAACCCCGACGGTCATGGGCGATGACGCGGTAGCCATTCCGCAACAGGAAGAACATCTGGTCCTCCCAGGCGTCGGACGAGAGCGGATAGCCATGGCTGAACACCACGGCCGGCCCGGTGCCCCAGTCCTTGAAATAGAGGCTGGTGCCGTCTTTCGTGACGAGGCGGTCGCCTGTGGCCTTGCCGGCGCGGGCAGGCGCGGGGGTCTTTGCATCGGCGGGGGATGCGCCGGCGCCAACTGCTGCAAGCCCGACGCTGGCGATGGCGACCCCTTTCAGCAGGTTGCGCCGGGAAGCGCTGTCGGGTGTTGAGATCGTGGACATGAGGGAACTCCGTGAGGTTATGCCGCCTGGCGGCGCGAGTGGCGAATGTGGTTGGACGTGTCCGCGCGATGTTCAGGTCGCGTGCGAGATTAGAAGCCGAGCCTGCGCAGATCCTCGGCGACGAACATATGGCCGCTACGGTTCTTGACGCTCGGCAGCTCGGAGACCTTTGCGCGCCAGGAGTTGAGCGCGGAATGATCGTCAGGGATGGCAATGCCGGCGGCGTCGGCGAACATCAGCCCGGCAAAGACTGTAATGTCGGCCATCGAGAACACATCGCCGGCGACGAACGACTGGTCCTGCAATACTCTGTCGAAATACTTCATCCCCGCGAGCGCCTTGTCGCGCTGGCGATTGCCCCACTCCTGACGGCCGGCCCATTCCGGGCTCTTGAAGGCCTGCAGCTTGTCGCCCAGGCCCGGCGTCGCATGATGAAAGTAGTTGCCGACCGCATCGAGCAACTCGGTCTCGGCCCGCTTCTGCATCATGTGGATGACGGCCTTTTCCTTCGGCGTCTTGCCGGTGAGCCGCGGATCGCCGTCGAGGTTGTCGAGGTATTCGGTGATGGCGGTGGCCTCCGCGATGCAGGTGCCGTCCTCGAGCTGGAGAACCGGCAGCACGCCCGAGGGGTTCTTTTCGAGGAAGGCCGGTTGTTTGTGCTCGGCGCCAATGAGATCGACGGAGACGAACTCGACCTGCGGTTCGAGACCCTTCTCGGCGAGCACGATGCGGATACGGGCCGGATTGGGAAAGCCCGGACGATCGAAGATTTTCATGGGAGGTTCCTTCTGTCTGTCTATCGATAGATAGATTGTAGTCGTCGTTTATCCCTTCCCTTTTGTCGCGTCAACAACTATCTATCGAGTGATAGGTATGGATCGACGATGGCTAAAACCAAAACGGATATGCGCGAAGCGGTCATGACCGCCGCAAGAGCGACGGTACAGTCGCATGGCTACAATGCGCTCAGCTTTCGCGAACTCGCGAAAGAGGTGGGGATCAAAAGCGCCAGCGTGCACTACCACTTCCCGACCAAGGGCGACCTCGGCGCGGCGTTGGCGCGTCGCTACACCGAGGAGGGGGCAGCATATCTCGCTGAGCTCCTGGCGACGTCCGAGGACGTGACCTGCTGCATGGACAAATATACCGAGATATTTCGCTCGGCTCTGGCCAACGACAATCGCATGTGCCTGTGCGGGATCATGAGCGCGGAACTTGACGACCTTCCCACGGAGGTTCGGACCGAGGTCGACAAATTCGCCGCTATGAACGTCGGTTGGCTAGCCAAGGTGCTCTCGCGGGCCAAGCCTTCCGCAACCGACCAAGACCTGCAGGAGCACGCGATGGCGATCTTCGCAGCCATCGAGGGGGCCCAGTTGGTCGCGCGCGGCTGCCGGGACATCGGCATTTATGACCGGACGATCCGAGCCTACCGAGCGACAGGTCTTGTCCCGTAACGGTCGATGCGCCAACTGCACGGCCAAACGCACCTGCGACGCCTCCCAAGATAGAGTTCCGCATGGTCGATGTCGTTGTGGCCGAGAACGTCCATCATCTGCCTAGGGTTGACGAACCAGCCGCTAGCATATTGATCTTTTGTAGAAAACGAGGACCCTCCGCGGCTAAAATAATCGTTATCCGCCAATAGGTTACGAAGCGGTTCGCCAAGGTCGACAAGAAACTGGTTCAGCCATTCGCCAATAGGGTCACCTTATACCGGATGGCAGCTTTGGGTCGCATCACGGTCGTTGGAGTGAAACTTTGCCCTGCCTGGAAGCGACATCGTCTGCGGGCACTCGGGCTGTCCGGAAATTTTCAGGCCACGTCCCGCCGAATTGGCTTGCGATCGTCAGTCGCGAACACCGCGCTCGCCTCGCTGACGATAGAGACATGGTCCCTGGCGGCCTTGCCCGCAGCCACGCTGTCTCCACGCATGATTGCGGTGACAATTAGGTCGTGTTCCTGCCAGGATTTGGCCAGCCGTCCGGGCAGCATGAACTGCGCGCGGCGGAAGGGTGCCAACCGGCTGCGGGTCATCACGGTGAGATCGTGGATATGCGTATTGTGGGCGCCACGATAAAGCCGGCTATGGAACTCGGTGTTGAAATACTCGTAGTCCTCCTCGGCGCCCAGCTGAACCATCCGCGCTGAAGCCTGGTGCTCGATCTCGAGCCCGCGGCGCTCGCTGCTGGTCATGCGCTCGGCCGAGAAGCGCGCGCAGATCGCCTCCAGTTCGGCCATGCTCTCGAACATCGAGGCGAGATGCTCCTGCGTCACGACGGCGACGATAGCGCCCCTGTTGGGTCGCCTCTCGACCAGGCCCATGGCGCTGAGCTGGCCAAGCGCCTCCCTGACCGGGGTGCGTGATACGTCGAAGCGGGCGGCGAGCGAGGCCTCGTCCAGCTTTTCGCCGGGGCGCAGGTAGCCGGTGACGATCCGGTCGCCGATCGCCCGCACCATCTGATCCACGGTCGTGCCCGACCTGATCAAGCTGCGCTTCCCCGACAAGTTTCCTCCGTCGCGTCTTCTCGTGGAGTCGGCCGACTCGTCGGTCCTTCGACTCGATATGCCCTCTATGCCTCTATTTTAATCTGCCTGTCAAACTGGGTATTTTCAAAGCAAAAAGTGCATGCAATTGCCTGTGCTGTGAGCACGAGCCTTCGATATGATAACTGATTTTATTGGATAAATTTCAATTTGAAAACTGGCACGGTGATTGCATGCACTTTCTTGACGGCATGTTAACCGACCCGGAAAAGGGTCCCAAAGGGGAGCATTCACTATGACCGACAGATTCATGCTTAACCGCCGCCAACTGCTCAAGACCTCCGCCGCGGGAGCCGCACTCGGCCTGGCCTCGGCATCCTTTCCGATCAGCCGTGCCTTCGCCGCCGCCGCCACCGTCGGCTTCATCTATGTCGGCCCGAAGGACGACTACGGCTACAACCAGGCGCATGCCGAGGGGGCAGCGTCGCTGAAGGGCGTCGAAGGCATCTCCGTCGTCGAGGAGGAAAACGTTCCCGAGACGGTCGACGTCCAGAAGACGATTGAATCGATGATCAATCTCGATGGCGCCTCGCTGATCTTCCCGACCTCCTTCGGCTATTTCGATCCGCACATGCTGGCCATGTGCGCGAAATTCCCCGACGTGCAGTTCCGCCATTGCGGCGGCATGTGGAACAAGGACAAGCATCCGATGAATGCCGGTTCCTATTTCGGCTATATCGGCATGGGCCAGTATCTCAACGGCGTCGTCGCCGGCCACACCTCGAAGAGCAAAAAGCTCGGCTTCGTCGCCGCCAAGCCGATCCCGCAGGTGCTGCTCAACATCAACTCCTTCCTGCTCGGCGCGCGCTCGGTCGACCCGACCATCACCTGCCAGGTCATCTTCACCGGCGAGTGGTCGCTGGCGGTCAAGGAGGCGGAAGCCACCAACGCCCTGGTCGATCAGGGCGCCGACGTCATCACCTGCCATGTCGACAGCCCGAAAGTGGTGGTCGAGACGGCCGCCGGCCGCGGCGCCTTCGTCTGCGGCTATCACGCCAACCAGAGCCCGCTGGCGCCGGAAAAATACCTCACCGGTGCCGAGTGGAACTGGGCCAAGGTCTACAAGATGTTCGTCGACGACCTCATCGCCGGCACGCCGCTGCCCAATTTCACCCGCGGCGGACTGGCCGACGGCTTCGTCAAGATGAGCCCGCTCGGTCCCGCCGTCGGCGAGGCGGCCCGCAAGCAGTTCGACGCCACCCTGGCCGAAATGATGAAAGGCGGCTTCTCCGTCATCAAGGGTCCGCTGAAGAGCAACAAGGGCGCCGTCGTGGCGACGGAAGGCCAGGCCTTCGCCGAGACCGCCATCGAGCTCGAAAGCATGGACTATCTCGTCGAGGGCGTCGTCGGCTCGACCGCCTGAAGCTGAGCGCGGAGACGGGGACCATGACGGATACGACCAGCAGTGCGGAGGCGCCGGCAGTGTTCGGCGCCAGGGGATATCCGGCGGCGCTCGAATGGATCGCCAGGCGGGCGGAAGCCTTCGTTATTCCGCTCGCGGCGCTGGTCGTCGGCATGGTCCTGTTCAGCCTGTTTATTGCGCTGGTCGGCAAGTCGCCGGTCCAGCTCTATGAAACCATGTGGCGCGGCGGCTTCGGCTCGTGGTTCTCCATCCAGAACTCGCTGTCGCGCGGGGCGCCCCTGCTGCTCGCGGCGCTCTGCGTGGCGCTGCCGGCGCGGCTCGGCCTCGTCGTCATCGGCGGCGAGGGCGCCATCGTTCTCGGCGGCGTCGCCGCCGCTGCCATCGGCGTGGCGCTGGGCGGCGCGCCATCCTCAATCGTCATTCTTGCCATGGGCGTGGCGGGCATGGCCGCCGGCGGCATCTGGATAGGTGCCGTCGGCGCGCTCCGCCATTACCGGGCCGTAAACGAAACCATCTCCAGCCTGCTGATGGCCTACATCGCCATCGCCCTGATGAACCAACTGGTGGAAGGGCCGCTGCGCGACCCGGCTTCGCTCAACAAGCCCTCGACCCAGCCGCTCGCCGACATCTACCGTATCGGCAACATTCCGGGCATGGAGGTGCATTGGGGGCTTGCCGTCGGCGTCGTCGCCTGCGTGCTCTGCTGGGTGCTGATCGAAAAGACCCGCTGGGGCTTCGCCGCCCGTATCGCCGGCGGCAATGTCAGGGCAGCGCAGCTGCAGGGGCTGGCCGTCGGACCGCTCATCGTCGGCTTTACCGCGCTTGCCGGCGGCTTTGCCGGCCTTGCCGGCATGCTGGAAGTCGCGGCCGTGCAAGGCAGCGCCAACGGCTCGCTCGCCGCCGGCTATGGTTACACCGGCATCCTCGTCGCCTTTCTCGCTCGCCACAACCCGCTGGCCATCATCCCGGTCGCCATCCTGCTTGGCGGCATCGACGCGTCCGGCGGGCTGATCCAGCGCCGCATGGACCTGCCCGACGCCACCGTGCTGGTGCTGCAAGGCATGCTGTTCATCGTCATCCTGTTCAGCGAGACCTTGTACGGCCGCTTCAAGGCCTTCAATCTCGACCTGTGGCAGAGGGCCGCCTGATGGACGCAACCGAGATCGGTCTCTGGGGCGTGCCGCTCGCCATCCTCGGCGGTGCCATCCGCGTGTCGACGCCCTTCATCTTCGTCTCGCTGGGCGAGGCCATCACCGAGCGCTCCGGTCGCATCAACCTTGGCCTCGAAGGAACGCTCGTCTTCGGCGCCATGACCGCCTATGCGGTCGCGGTGATGACCGACTCGCCATGGCTCGGCCTGCTGGCCGCCGCGGCCGCCGGCCTTTGCTTCGGCCTGTTCCATGGCTGGATCTGCAAATTCCCGAAAGTCAATGACATCGCAATCGGCATAGCGCTGATGCTGTTCGGCTCGGGGCTCGCCTTCTTTTTCGGTAAGCCGTTCATCAAGCCGAAGGCGCCCAACCTTCCGGCCATTCCGTTCGGCGCATGGTCCGACATTCCGCAGGTGCAGGCGGCGCTCGACGTCAACGTCCTGTTCCTGATCGGGGCGGCACTTTCGCTCGTCCTGTGGTGGGCCTTCCGCAACACTCGCGCCGGCCTCATCGTGCGCGTCGTCGGTGATAGTTCCGACGCCGCGCGCGCCATGGGCCTCAACCCGAACACGGTGCGCCTCGTCGCCACCGGTGTCGGCGGCGCGCTGGCCGGTATCGGCGGCGCCTATCTGTCGCTCTACTATCCCGGCAGCTGGACGGAGCGCATCTCGTCTGGCCAGGGGCTGATGGCGGTGGCACTGGTCATTTTCGCGCGCTGGAATCCGCTCGGCTGCTTTGCCGCCGCCCTTCTGTTCGGCGGCGCCGGAGCGCTCGGACCGGCGCTGCAGTCGGTCGGCGTCACGCAAGGCTACTACCTGTTCTACGCCGCCCCCTACATCCTCACCTTGATCATCATGATCGCCACCTCGTCGCCGACCCGTTCGCTTGCCGGCGCGCCGGGTGAATTGTCGATCACCAAATAACTGGAGTTTTTGCCATGAACGCCAGAGCCGAAATCACCCAGCGCTACATCGACGCCGACCCTTATCCGTGGCCCTACAATGGCGAACTTCGCCCCGACAACACGGCGTTGATCATCATCGACATGCAGACCGATTTCTGCGGACCGGGCGGCTATGTCGACCATATGGGCTACGACCTGTCGCTGGTGCGGGCGCCGATCGAGCCGATCAAATCGGTGCTGTCGGCTATGCGCGCGAAAGGCTACACCATCATCCACACCCGCGAGGGCCACCGGCCCGACCTCGCCGACCTTCCCGCCAACAAGCGCTGGCGCTCGCGCCGCATCAATGCCGGCATCGGCGATCCAGGACCCTGCGGGCGCATCCTGGTGCGCGGCGAGCCGGGTTGGGACATCATTCCCGACCTTTACCCGATCGAGGGCGAGCCGATCATCGACAAGCCGGGCAAGGGCTCGTTCTGCGCCACCGACCTGGAACTGATCCTCAACCAGCGCGGCATCGAAAACATCGTGCTCACCGGCATCACCACCGATGTCTGCGTCCACACAACCATGCGCGAGGCCAACGACCGCGGCTTCGAATGCGTCATGCTGGAGGATTGTTGCGGGGCGACCGACTACGGCAATCATCTCGCCGCCATCAAGATGATCAAGATGCAGGGCGGCGTCTTCGGCGCGGTGTCGAACGCGGCGTCCTTCGTCGCCCAACTGCCGTGAGGAAGCCAGGATGAGCGCGATCACGGGCAACAAGGCCGTCGGCGTCGAGACCATCGGCATGACCATGCGCTTCGGCGCCTTCACGGCGCTGGGCGATGTCTCGATCAAGGTGCCGGCCGGCTCTTTCCACGCCCTGCTCGGCGAAAACGGCGCCGGCAAGTCGACGCTGGTCAAATGCATGATGGGTTTCTATCACCCGACCGCCGGCGGCATTCTGGTCGACGGCCGCGAGGTGGCGATCGCCAGCCCCAGGGACGCATCGGCGCTCGGCCTCGGCATGGTCTACCAGCATTTTACGCTTGTCCCGTCGCTGACCGGCGCCGAAAACCTGGTCATTTCGCGTGAGAAGGTTGCCGGCGTGATCGACTGGCGCAAGGAGCGCGGCGACCTTGCCGTGTTCATGGATCGCATGCCGTTCAAGCTGCCGCTCGACGTCAAGGTGGCCGAACTCGCGGCCGGCGAGAAGCAGAAGCTGGAGATCATCAAGCAGCTCTATCTTGGCCGCTCCTTCCTGGTGCTGGACGAGCCGACCTCCGTGCTCACCCCCGGCGAGGCGCAGGAAGTGCTGGGCCTTGTGCGCGACATGACAAAAGCCGGCGACCTCACCGTGCTGATGATCTCGCACAAATTCCACGAGGTGACGGCGTTCGCCGACGACGTCAGCGTGCTGCGCAAGGGCAGGCTGACCGGCACCGGCCGCGTCGTCGACCTAGACCGCAAAGCCATGGCGGCGATGATGATCGGGGACCAGCCGATCGCCGCGCTCGACAGCCGCGCCGAGCCGAAGCCGGACGCCGAGATCGTGCTCAAGGTCAAGGCGCTGAAGGCGCCTGACCGCACCGGGCTGAAGTCGATCCGGATCGAGGATCTCGGCGTGCGCTCCGGCGAGATCGTCGGCATCGCCGGCATTTCCGGCAACGGCCAGAAGGAATTCCTCGAAGTGCTGGCCGGGCAGCGCCCCCGCGATGCCGGCGAAGTCATGGTGCGCGGTACCGCCTATGCGGCGACGCGCGCCGAGGCGCGTGCGCTCAACGTCCGGCTCATCCCGGAAGAGCCGCTGAAGAATGCCTGCGCGCCGAAGATGACGGTGGCCGAGAACATCTCCTTCCGCACCTTCGACATCGACAGCAACGGCAAGCCGGTGAGCTGGATCAGCGCCAGCGCCATCAAGGCATTCAGCGCCAGGCTGGTCGAGCAGTTCAAGGTCAAGACCGCCTCGCTTGCCTCGCCAATCGCTTCGCTGTCGGGCGGCAATGTGCAGCGCGCCGTGCTTGCCCGCGAACTCACCGGCGAGGTCGATCTGCTGATCGTCTCCAACCCGTGCTTCGGCCTCGACTTCTCGGCGGTGGCCGAAATCCGCGCCCGCATCATGAAGGCGCGCAATGCGGGTGCCGCAGTGCTTCTGATGTCGGAAGACCTCGACGAACTGCTCGAACTGTCCGACCGCATCTTCGTCATGTCGGACGGCGCGCTGGTCTATGAGACGCCGATTGCGCAGGCCAGCGTGCAGACCATCGGCGAACACATGGCGGGACACCACTGATGGCGGAAATCGATGCGCTGCCGTTTTCCTTCACCTTCAAGCGGCAGACCATGGCGCTGGTGGTCATCGACATGCAGCGAGACTTCGCCGAGCCCGGCGGCTTCGGCGCCAGTCTCGGCAACGACGTCGGCCGCGTGACCGCGATCGTGCCGACAGTGAAGCGGCTGATCGAAGGCTTTCGCGCCGCCGGCCTGCCGGTGATCCACACCATGGAGTGCCATAGGCCCGACCTTTCGGACCTGCCGCCGGCCAAGCGCGACCGCGGCAATCCGTCGATCCGCATCGGCGATATGGGCCCGATGGGACGTCTACTGATCGCGGGCGAACCCGGCACCGCGATCCTCGACGAGCTTGCGCCCTTGCCCGGCGAGATCGTCATCGAGAAGCCCGGCAAGGGCGCCTTCTATGCGACCAGCCTCGGCAACGACCTCAAGTGGATCGGCGCCCGCCAACTCGTCTTTGCCGGCGTGACGACCGAAGTTTGCGTGCAGACGACGATGCGCGAGGCCAACGATCGCGGCTATGAGTGCCTGCTCGCCGAGGACGCGACGGAAAGTTATTTCCCCGAGTTCAAGGCGGCGGCAATCGCCATGATCAGGGCGCAGGGCGCCATCGTCGGCTGGACGGCAACGACCGACCAGGTGCTCGAGGGAATTGCCAATGCCTAATCTTGCCTTTGCCGGCCTGCTCGACGGCGGCTGGCGCGATCTGGCGCTCGAGCATTTCCGCGACGGCATCAGGGTGCACTGGCTGCTCAAGGGCGGACCGGTCGAACCCTCGGTCGCCATTCTCAGCTACCAGCCTGGCGCCGGCGTGCCGCGCCACCGCCATGTCGGGCTGGAGACCATCGTCGTGCTGGAAGGCATCCAGAGCGACGAGAACGGTGACTATCCTGCCGGCAGCGTGATCCTCAATCCGGTCGGGACCGAGCATTCGGTGTGGACGAAGGACGGCTGCGTCGTGCTGATCCAGTGGGACCTGCCGGTGATCATTCTGGGGGAGACGAGATGAGCGACATCCACTTCGACATAGCGAGCCTGCACGCTGCCTATCGGGACGGCGTCAGCGTTGGCGATGTGATCGCGACGATTTATGCCCGCATCGAGACGGCTGACGATCCAGGCATCTTCATCCATCTCGCCGCCCGGGCGGATCTGCTTGCGGCGGCCGAAGCGCTCGGCCCGTTCGACCCGCTGGGAAAACCGCTCTGGGGCATTCCCTTCGCCGTCAAGGACAACATCGACGTCGCCGGCATGCCGACGACGGCGGCCTGCGCCGAATACACCTACTGGCCCGACAGTGACGCCACCGTAGTGGCGCGGCTCAGGGCCGCCGGCGCGCTCGTCGTCGGCAAGACCAATCTCGACCAGTTCGCCACCGGCCTCGTCGGCGTGCGCACGCCCTGGCCGATCCCGCGCAACGCCATCGACGCGGAGCTCGTGCCGGGCGGCTCCTCCTCGGGGTCGGCGGTGGCGACGGCGCGCGGCATCGTCTCCTTCGCGCTCGGCACCGACACGGCCGGCTCCGGCCGTATCCCGGCCGGCCTCAACAACATCGTCGGGCTGAAGCCGACCGTCGGTGCGCTGTCGACGGCCGGCGTCGTGCCGGCCTGCCGCACGCTCGACTGCGTCTCGGTGTTCGCGCTGACCGTCGACGACGCCTATCTGGTGTTCTCGGTCGCAGCCGCGCGCGATGCGGCCGATCCCTATTCGCGCGACATCGCCGTCCAGCCGCTCGCCGCCTGCCCGCCGGTGCTGAACGTCGGCATCCCTGCAAAAGCCGACCTGAAATTCTTCGGCGATGCGGCGATGCAGGACGGCTTCGAGGCCTCGCTTGCCATGCTGTCGCGGCTCGGCTGCCGGCTGGTCGAAATCCCGTTCGGCGATTTCTACGCCACCGCCAACCTCCTCTACGAGGGCGCCTGGGTGGCCGAACGTTATGCGGCGATCCGCGATTTCATGGAAGCCAACGAAGCCGCCATGCATCCGGTGACGCGCAAGATCATCGGCGGCGCCAGAAGTCTGTCGGCGGCGGACGCCTTTCGCGGCCTCTATGCCTTGCAGGCCTACAAGGCGAAGCTCGCCCCGGTCATCGCCTCGGTCGACCTGTTCTGCGTGCCGACCGCGCCGACGCATTACACCACTGCCGGCGTGCTCGCCGATCCGGTCGAGACCAACAGCCGGCTCGGCACCTACACCAATTTCGTCAACCTGCTCGATATGTGCGGCATTGCCGTACCGACCGGCACGCGCGATGACGGCCTGCCGATGAGCGTGACGCTGCTTGCGGCCGCCGGACTGGACGGCCTTGTGGCGTCCGTCGCGCGCGATCTCCATGCCGCGAGCGGCCTCACCCTCGGCGCGACTGGCTGGCGGCAGCCGGGCGCGCAGCCCGTCGGCGCATCGGCCGAAGACGGCACAATCGAATTGGTGGTGGTCGGCGCTCACCTCTCGGGAATGCCGCTCAATGGCCAGCTCAGGGAGGCTGGTGCCCGGTTCTGCCGGGCGATGAGGACGGCCTCTTCATACAAGCTTTATGAGCTCGCGGGCCAAGCCACGCCCAAGCCGGGCCTGGTCCGTGTCGGCAACGACGGCACTGCGATCGAGGTGGAGGTCTGGCGGCTACCTGCCGACGCTTTCGGCCACTTTGTGGCCGCCATCCCGCCGCCGCTGGGCATTGGCAGTATAGAGCTTGATGACGGCAGCACCGCCAAAGGCTTTCTGGTGGAATCCGTGGGCTTGCTAGGCGCTTCTGACATCTCGTCATTCGGCGGCTGGCGCCGCTTTTTGTCAGATCGCGTTCCCGTTTGAACTTCATCAACGCACTTTGCGAAGGTAAGAGGGCTGGGCCCCCGACCGAGGTAGGTTGAACTTCTGATTATCTTCGTTGCGAAGCCGGAAAGTATCTGGCCCGCAATTTTCCCGGCCATTTTGAAAAGTTTCAAACTTGTCAGTGCCCTTCCTCAGATAAATGCGATCGATCGTATAGCGGCAAGCTCGACGCACCAGGGAATCGGCCTGTGATCGGTCGACGATCCCGCATTGCACAATTCTTTCGCTTGGTCACAATGCACGCATGGTCCGCTCCCCACTCGCCGTCCTGGTGATCGATGAAAATCGCATACGTGCCTCGATCATCGAGGCAGGCTTGCGCGAGGCCGGGCATGAGCGGGTTACTATCATTCATGACGTGATCGGCATCGCACGCCGCATTGCCGAGATCGAGCCGGACGTCATCGTCATCGACCTCGAAAACCCGAATCGCGACATGCTGGAAAGCATGTTCCAGCTGTCGCGCGCGGTGAAGCGGCCGATCGCCATGTTCGTCGACCGCTCGGACCAGGCCTCGATCGAGGCAGCAGTCGATGCCGGCGTTTCGGCCTATGTCGTCGATGGTCTCAGGCAGGAGCGCGTCAAGCCGATCCTCGACATGGCTGTCAGCCGCTTCAACGCCTTCTCGCGCATGGCGCGCGAATTGGAAGAGGTTCGCGGTGAGCTCGAGAACCGCAAGGTGATCGATCGCGCCAAAGGCATATTGATGAAGTCGCGCGGCCTGACGGAAGAGGCGGCCTACGCGCTGCTGCGCAAGACGGCGATGAACCAGAACCGCAAGATCAGCGACATCGCCCAGAGCCTGGTGACTGCCGCCGGGCTGCTAGGGCCGATGGGGGACGAATGAGCATGACTGCTGCGCACCAGATCACCGCCGGCTTCATGCCACTCTTCGACAGCGCCGTGCTGGTCGCCGCCCGCGAGTTGGGTTTTGCCGCCCGCGAAGGGGTGGAACTCAAGCTGCAGCGCGAGACATCCTGGGCCAATATCCGCGACCGCATCGCCATCGGCCACTTCGACGTTGCCCATATGCTGGGGCCGATGCCGCTTGCCTGCAGCCTCGGCCTGACGCCGCTCGCTTCGCAGACCATCGTGCCATTCTCGCTAGGCTTGGGCGGCAACTGCGTCACCGTCTCCAACGCCGTCTGGGGCGGCATGGCAGCACATGGCGCCGAGCCGGATCTCGACCCGGCGCGCGCCGGGGCAGCACTTGGCGCATTTATCCGCGAACGGGCGAAAGCGGGCCGAGAGCTGCTGCGTTTCGCCGTCGTGCACCCGCATTCCGGGCACAATTACGAACTGCGCTACTGGCTTGCTGCCTGCGGTATCGACCCAGAGCGTGAGATCGAGATCGTCATAGTGCCGCCACCTTTCATGGCCGACGCGCTGGCCACCGGGCGCATCGACGGCTACTGCGTCGGCGAGCCCTGGAACAGCGCCGCGGTTGCCGCTGGCACCGGCCATATAGTCACCGTCAAGGCGCTGCTGTGGAAGAACAGCCCGGAAAAGGTGATCGGCGCCCGCAAGGCCTGGGCCGAGGAAAATCCGCAGGCGCTGGCGGCGCTTTTGAGAGCGCTGCATCATTCCGCTCGCTGGTGTCAGGATGCGGCAAACCGAGGGGATCTGGCCTCGTTGATGGCGGAGCCTCGCTTCCTGGGCCAGCCATCGGTGATCCAGATGCCTGTCCTCACCGGACATCTCCACCTTGGCGGCGGCGCGAAGCGGACGGTCGAGGATTTCTTCGTGCCTTTCGACAAGGCGGCGAACTTTCCGTGGAAGAGCCATGCGCTGTGGTTCTACACGCAGATGGTGCGCTGGGGCGACGTCGCGCACACGCCGGAAAATCTCGCCATCGCCAGGGATTGCTACCGGCCCGACCTCTACCGCGCGGCGTTGAAGCCGCTCGGCGTGGCGCTGCCCGGCGCCAATGCCAAGGTCGAGGGCGCGCTGAAGGCGGCAACCCCTGTCGGTTCGGCGGGTGCCAGTCTTGTGCTCGGCCCGGACGGCTTCTTCGATGGCCAGATATTCGATCCCGACGAGATCGACGCCTATGTCGCCAGTCAAAAATCAGGCCTGCATCCCGCCTGATCAATTCTGCGCCATTCTTGTGCATTGCACAAAAATTGTGCGTGCAAGTGCTCTAATGAACAATCTTTGGCCTCCCAGCCTATGCGCCGGCGCAATGGGAGTTGCTTCGGATTGCTGATTTCATTGATGTTTTTCCTTCAATCCAAAACTGGCACGGTTCCTGCTTTGAAATAGTCAGGCCCTTCGCGGGGCACGGAACAGGCGTCCAATGGCGGGCGCCACAGGCAAAGCTGCCGCTCAGGTCAAGACGCGATCCCGGATGTACGGACGCGCGAGGCCTGGACGGCGGCTTTTTTGTTTTGACCCAACGCCCTCGCGTTCAACCGGAGACGACGATGAAGAAGACGATGAAGCAATGGATCGGGACAGGCACGTCGCTCAAGGATGTGACGCGTCGCGATTTTCTTGTCAGCAGTGCCATGACCGCAGGTCTGTTCATAGCAGCTCGCAAGCTCTTCCCCTCGGGCGCCTATGCCGCCACGACTGCTCCGGAAGTCACCGGCGCCAAGCTCGGCTTCATCGCGCTGACCGATGCGGCACCGCTGATGATCGCCAAGGAGAAGGGGCTGTTCGCCAAATACGGCATGCCCGATGTCGAGGTGCTGAAGCAGGCCTCCTGGGGCGCGACGCGTGACAATCTGATGCTCGGCGGCGAAGCCAACGGCATCGACGGAGCCCACATCCTGACGCCGCTGCCTTACCTGATGCACGCCGGCAAGGTGACGCAGAACAACCAGCCGATGCCGATGGCGATCGTGGCGCGGCTCAATTACGACTGCCAGGGCATTTCGGTGGCGCAGGAATATGCCGCCACCGGTGTCGGCCTCGACGCCTCCAAGCTGAAGGACGCCTTCGCCGCCAAGAAGGCGGCCGGCAAGGAAATCAAGGCCGCCATGACTTTCCCGGGCGGCACGCATGACCTCTGGCTGCGCTATTGGCTCGCCGCCGGCGGCATCGATCCCGACAAGGATGTTTCGACCATCGTGGTGCCGCCGCCGCAGATGGTCGCCAACATGAAGGTCGGCAACATGGACGTCTTCTGCGTCGGCGAGCCGTGGAACGAGCAACTCGTCCATCAGGGTGTCGGCTTTACCGCTGCCACGACAGGCGAGTTGTGGAAGGGCCATCCCGAAAAGGCGCTCGGCCTGCGCGCCGAATTCATCGACAAATACCCGAACGCCACCAAGGCGATCCTGATGGCCGTCATGGAAGCGCAGCAATGGTGCGAGGCCATGGAGAACAAGGACGAGATGGCCGCCATCATCGGCAAGCGGCAATGGATGAACGTCCCGGTCGCCGACATCATCGGCCGCCTCAAGGGCGACATCAATTACGGCAATGGCCGCGTCGCCTCCGGCACCGATCTCTACATGAAATTCTGGAACGGCGGCGTCTCCTATCCCTTCAAGAGCCACGACAGCTGGTTCCTCGCAGAAAACATCCGTTGGGGAAAATTCGCGCCGACCACCGACATCAAGGCACTCGTCGATCAGGTCAACCGCGAGGACCTGTGGCGCGAGGCGGCCAAGGATCTCGGCGTTGCG
The DNA here is from genome assembly GCF_016836705.1 of Mesorhizobium caraganae. Classification (GTDB taxonomy): domain Bacteria; phylum Pseudomonadota; class Alphaproteobacteria; order Rhizobiales; family Rhizobiaceae; genus Mesorhizobium; species Mesorhizobium caraganae. The sequence goes on from NZ_JAFCGY010000001.1 coordinate 481,974, forward strand.
GCGGCCGACATCCCGGCGTCTTCATCGCGCGGCGTCGAGACCTTCTTCGACGGCAAGGTCTTCGATCCCGCCAACCCGTCCGCCTATCTCGACAGCCTGAAGATCAAGGCATCCGCCTAATCGTCGGCGCCAGTGGCCCAAGGAGTTTTTCCCAGACATGTCGATTCAGACTATCGAGGACACAACGGTGAAGGTGTTCCCCGCGAAGCCGGCGGAGGTCATCGCCTTCACCGCCAAGGCGCGGCGCCGCATTGATCCGATCGTGATCGCCGGCAAACTGGCCAGTGCGCTGGTGCCGCCAGCGATCGTCATCGCCCTTATGTTGGTCGTCTGGCAGATCGCCTGCTCGTCGCCCACCGCCAGCCTGCCGCCGCCGAGCCAGGTCTGGAACGAGGCTTATGACCTGATCGCCCATCCGTTCTTCAACAACGGTCCGCAAGATATCGGGCTGGCGTGGCGGGTGCTGATTTCGCTGCAGCGCGTCGCCATCGGCTTTGGCCTGGCGGCGGTCGTCGGCGTCGCGCTCGGCGCGCTGGTCGGCCAGTCGATCTGGGCAATGCGCGGTCTCGATCCGGTGTTCCAGATCCTGCGCACCGTGCCGCCGCTGGCCTGGTTGCCGCTGTCGCTGGCAGCGTTCCGCGATTCCAGCCCGTCGGCGATCTTCGTCATCTTCATCACCTCGATCTGGCCGATCATCATCAACACCGCCGTCGGCGTGCGCAACATTCCTGAGGACTACCGGAACGTCTCGCGCATCCTGCGGCTCAACCAGTTCGAATTCTTCGTCAAGATCATGGTGCCGGCCGCGGCCCCCTACATCTTCACCGGTCTCAGGATCGGCATCGGCCTGTCCTGGCTCGCCATCGTCGCCGCCGAAATGCTGACCGGCGGCGTCGGCATCGGCTTCTTCATCTGGGATGCCTGGAACTCGTCGCGGCTGCCCGACATCATCGTCGCGCTCGCCTATATCGGCGTCACCGGCTTCTGCCTCGACCGTCTGGTCGCGGCGGTCGGCGCCTTCGTCACCCGCGGCACAACGGCAAAGTGAGGAGAGGGTGATGAAAGCCTATCTGAAACTCGATCATATCGACAAATCCTTTGCCCGCGGCAATCAGGTCAGCGAGGTGCTGAAGGACATCAGGCTGACCATCGACAAGGGCGAGTTCGTCTCGATCATCGGTCATTCCGGCTGCGGCAAGTCGACCTTGCTCAACCTGATCGCCGGGCTGACCAAGGTTTCCGCCGGCGCCGTGCTGCTCGAAGACAAGGAAGTCGACAGCCCCGGACCCGAACGCGCCGTGGTGTTCCAGAACCATTCGCTGCTGCCGTGGCTCACCGTCTACGAAAACATCAACCTGGCGGTATCGAAAGTCCTCGGACGTTCGAAGAGCAGGGCCGAGAGGCATGACTGGATCATGCGCAATCTCGATCTCGTCCAGATGGCGCATGCCAAGGACAAGCGGCCAGCCGAAATATCGGGCGGCATGAAGCAGCGCGTCGGCATCGCCAGGGCTCTGGCCATGGAACCGAAGATCCTGCTGCTCGACGAGCCGTTTGGCGCGCTCGACGCGCTGACGCGCGCCCATCTGCAGGATGCGGTGATGGACATCCATTCCAGGCTCGGCTCGACGACGATCATGATCACCCACGATGTCGACGAGGCAGTGCTGTTGTCCGATCGTATCGTCATGATGACCAACGGCCCGGCGGCGACCATCGGCGAGGTGCTTGCGGTGCCGCTGGCGCGTCCGCGCCGGCGCATCGAACTCTCTTCGGACCGCACCTTCCTGCGCTGCCGCGAGGCGGTGCTGAAGTTCCTCTACGAACGCCACCGCTTTGTCGAAGCCGCGGAGTAACGCCATGAGCGAAAAACTCGTCATCATCGGCAATGGCATGGCCCCGGGGCGCATGCTTGAGCATCTGCTTGAGCAAGCTCCCGGTCGCTACACCGTCACCATCTTCAACGCCGAGCCGCGCGTGAACTACGACCGCATCATGCTGTCGCCGGTTCTGTCGGGCGAAAAGGCCTATGAGGAAATCATCATCCACGGCGACGGCTGGTACATCGCCAACAACATCACCCTCTACAAGGGTCACAAGATCATCGCGATCGACCGGACGGCGAAGACCGTCACGTCCGATCATGGCGTCACCGAGCCTTACGACAAGCTCGTCATCGCCACCGGCTCGGTGCCGTTCATCATTCCGGTTCCCGGTCATGATCTGCCGGGCGTGCTGACCTATCGCGACCTCGACGACGTGCAGGCGATGATGCTCGCCGCGCAGTCGCGGGCCAAGGCCGTGGTCATCGGCGGCGGCTTGCTCGGGCTTGAGGCGGCAGCCGGTTTGAACGCCCAAGGCATGGACGTCACCGTGCTGCATGTCATGCCGACGCTGATGGAGCGCCAGCTCGATCCCGCCGCCGGCTATCTCCTGCAGCGCGCCGTCGAACAGCGCGGCATCAAGGTTATCACCAAGGCCAACACAAAGGCGATCACAGGCAACGGCAAGGTCGCGCAGGTCGAACTTGCCGACGGCACCGTCATTCCGGCGACGCTGGTGGTGATGGCCGTCGGTATCAGGCCGAACTCGGCGTTGGCCAAAGAGGCTGGCATCGCCGTCAACCGCGGCATCGTCGTTGATGCCGGCATGCGCAGCAACGATCCCGATATCTACGCACTCGGCGAATGCGCCGAGGTCAACGGACAGGTCTACGGCCTGGTAGCGCCGCTCTACGAGATGGCGCGCGTTGCGGCACGCCAGCTTGCCGGCGACGAGGCAGCCGCTTTCGTCCATATGGACACCCCGACCAAGCTCAAGGTCACCGGCATCGACCTGTTCTCGCTCGGCGACTTCGCCGAGGGCGAGGACCGCCAGGAGATCGTGCTGCGCGATGCCGCGGCCGGCGTCTACAAGCGCCTGGTGCTGAAGGACGATCGCATCATCGGCACCGTGCTCTATGGCGAGACGGCGGATGGGGCCTGGTTCAACGATCTTAAGAAGAAGCAGACCGACATATCGGAGATGCGCGACACACTGATCTTCGGCCAGTCGTACCAGGGGGGTGCCCCGCTGGACCCTATGGCGGCCGTTGCAGCCTTGCCGGATGATGCGGAAATCTGCGGCTGCAACGGCGTTTGCAAGGGCAAGATCACAGGCGCGATCACGGCCAAGGCCTTGACCTCGCTCGACGACGTGCGCGCCCACACCAAGGCGTCGGCCTCTTGCGGCTCTTGCACCGGGCTGGTCGAGAAGCTGATGGTGCTGACCATCGGCGACAAATACAACCCGGCAGCAGTACAGCCTATGTGCGGCTGCACCACGCTCGGCCATGACGAAGTGCGCCGGCTGATCATCGCCAAGAGCCTGAAGACCATTCCGGCCGTCATGCAGGAGCTGGAATGGACAACTTCTTGCGGCTGCGCCAAATGCCGGCCGGCGCTCAACTACTACCTCGTCTGCGACTGGCCGGACGACTATGCCGACGACTATCAGTCGCGTTTCATCAACGAGCGCGTTCACGCCAACATCCAGAAGGATGGCACCTATTCGGTGGTGCCGCGCATGTGGGGCGGCGTGACGAACGCCGCGGAACTCCGCGCCATCGCCGATGTCGTCGACAAGTTCGAGATCCCCATGGTCAAGGTCACCGGCGGCCAGCGCATCGATATGCTCGGCATCCGCAAGGAAGACCTGCCAGCGGTGTGGGCCGATCTCGGCCAGGCCGGCTTTGTCTCCGGCCATGCCTACGCCAAGGGGTTGCGCACGGTGAAGACCTGCGTCGGTTCGGACTGGTGCCGTTTCGGCACGCAGGATTCGACGGGCCTCGGCATCCGCATCGAAAAGTTCATGTGGGGCTCGTGGACCCCTGCCAAGGTCAAGATGGCGGTGTCGGGCTGCCCGAGGAACTGCGCCGAGGCAACCTGCAAGGATGTTGGCGTGATCTGCGTCGATAGTGGCTATGAGATCCATTTCGCCGGTGCCGCCGGCCTCGACATCAAGGGCACCGAGGTGCTCGGCCTTGTGAAGACAGAAGACGAGGCGCTCGAACATATCGTGGCGCTGACGCAGATGTATCGCGAGCAGGGCCGCTATCTCGAACGCATCTACAAATGGGCCAAGCGCGTAGGCATTGCTGAGATCAAGCGCCAGATCATGGACGATGGCGACAAGCGCAAAGCCTATTACGACCGCTTCGTCTTCAGCCAGAAATTCGCCCAGGTCGACCCGTGGTCGGAGCGCGTCTCCGGCAAGGACAAGCACGAGTTCAGGCCGATGGCTTCGGTCGGGTTTGCGCAGGCGGCGGAGTGAGCATGATGAATTGGATCGCCATTGGCTCGCTCTCGGACATCCCACGCCGTGGGGCGCGCTGCGTCGCCACGCCGGAAGGCAAGGTCGCGGTCTTCCGCACCCAGGACGATCAGGTCTATGCAATCGACGACCACTGCCCGCACAGAGGCGGACCGCTGAGCCAAGGCATTGTCCATGGCACGGCGGTCACCTGTCCCTTGCACAATTGGGTGATCTCGCTGGAGACGGGCAAGGCACTCGGCGCCGATGAGGGTGTGGTGCGCACCATTCCGGTGCGCATCGAGGGCGAGCATCTGTTCATTGCGCTGGAAGCGCTGGCCAGCCGCGCGGCCTGAATCATGGAAATCGACGCAGCGCGCGAGGTGAGGACCACCTGCCCCTATTGTGGGGTGGGTTGCGGCGTGCTGGCGAAGGTCGCCGCGGACGGGCAAGTGTCGGTCCGCGGCGATCCCGACCATCCTGCCAATTTCGGCCGGCTTTGCTCCAAGGGCTCGGCCCTGGCCGAAACCATCGATCTCGACGGCAGGCTGCTCCACCCCGAAATCGACGGGCGCCGCGCCGGCTGGGACGAAGCGCTCGACCGCGTCGCCACGACCTTCTCAAAAACCATCGCCGAGCACGGTCCGGACTCGGTCGCCTTCTATGTTTCCGGACAGCTGCTGACCGAAGATTACTATGTCGCCAACAAGCTGATGAAAGGTTTTGTCGGCTCGGCCAACATCGACACTAATTCCCGCCTCTGCATGGCCTCATCGGTGGCCGGCCACCGACGCGCCTTCGGCTCCGACACCGTGCCGGGCACCTACGAGGATCTCGAGCTCGCCGACCTGATCGTGCTGGTCGGCTCCAACCTCGCCTGGTGCCATCCCGTTCTCTACCAGCGCATCGCAGCAGTGCGGGAAAAGCGGCCCGACATGAAGGTCGTGCTGGTCGACCCGCGGCGTACCATGACTGCCGACATCGCCGACATGCATCTGGCGATCGCGCCGGATGGCGACGTTGCTTTGTTCACGGGGCTGCTCGCTTATCTCGGCCAGCACAACGCACTCGACCGAGGCTACATCTCTGCGCACACCGCGGGTTTCGGCCAGGCCCTTTTTGCCGCCTCGAAACTCGACCTTGCCGGTGTCGCAGCCGCAACCGACCTCAGCGAGGACGAGCTCACCCGGTTCTACAGCCTGTTCGCGGCGACCTCTAAGACCGTCACCGTCTACAGCCAGGGCGTGAATCAGTCTTCGTCGGGCACCGACAAGGTCAATGCCATCATCAACTGTCATCTCGCCACTGGCCGGATCGGCAAACCCGGGGCAGGGCCGTTTTCGGTGACCGGCCAGCCCAACGCCATGGGCGGCCGCGAGGTCGGCGGCATGGCCAATATGCTCGCCGCCCACATGGAGATCGAAAACCCTGAGCATCGCGACCGCCTGCAGCGCTTCTGGAATGCGCCGGCCGTTGCGCAAAAGCCCGGCCTGAAAGCAGTGGAGATGTTTCAGGCGCTCGCCGACGGGCGCATCAAGGCGCTGTGGATCATGGCCACCAACCCCGTCGATTCCATGCCGGATGCCGACGCCGTTGAAGCAGCAATCAAGGCCTGCCCCTTCGTCGTGGTGTCGGACGTGTTGGCCAAGACCGACACGGTCCGCCATGCCCATGTCCGGTTGCCCGCCGCCGCATGGGGCGAGAAGGACGGTACCGTCACCAATTCAGAGCGCCGGATCTCGCGCCAGCGCTCCTTTCTGCCAGCACCCGGCGAGGCGCGACCCGACTGGTGGATCGTCGCCGAGGTTGGCAAGCGGATGGGTTTTGGCGAAGCATTTTCCTATTCGTTGCCGGCGAAAATCTTCGCCGAACACGCCGCGCTGTCGGGCTTCGAGAATGACGGCGCGCGCGATTTCGATATCGGTGCCTATTCAGGTGTCGATGAAGAAGACTATCACGCGCTGGCGCCTTTCCAGTGGCCAGCGTCGAGCTCCCAGAAGACCGCACCCGGTCCCTCCATCACCCGTTTCTTCGCCGACGGCAATTTCTACACAGCCGACCGCAAGGCGCGGTTCGTCGCCATTCGGGCCGCCACGGAAAGCCGCACCAATCCGGACTGTCCGCTCATCCTCAACACCGGCCGGGTCCGCGACCACTGGCACACCATGACGCGGACCGGCAGAAGCCCCCGTCTGTCCCAGCATATCGCGGAGCCCTTCGTCGAGATTCACCCGGCGGATGCGCAGCGCTACGGCATCGGCGACGCCGACATCGTGCGTATCTCCAGCCCGCGCGGCGAGGTGCTCGTGCGCGCAATGATCACGTCCCGCCAGCGCCGCGGCAGTCTGTTTGCACCGATGCATTGGACCGACCAGTTCGCCGCCAAGGGCCGGCTCGACGCGTTGACCGCGTCGCTCACCGACCCCGTTTCCGGTCAGCCCGCCTTGAAACACGTCGCGGTTCGGCTTGAGAAATTCGCCGCAAAAGCTTTTGGCTTCGCCGTGACGCGGCGACGTCCCGAGGCGATCGACGCCGACTACTGGGCAGCAGCCCGCTGCAGGGGTGGCTGGCGCATCGAACTCGCTTTCGCCGAGGCGGAGATCGACTGGACAGGCTTTGCCCAGTCCCTGTTCGGCGCGCCGCCGGAAACCGAAATGCTCGCCTACCACGACCGCGACGCGGGCCAGCACCGTATCGCCGCCTTCGATGACAAGCACCTCGCCGGGGCCTTGTTCGTTGCGTCCGGCCCGGTCGCGGTATCACGCGGCTGGGCAGCGCAACAGCTCGAGGAGGTGCACGCCAGCCAGCGCGAACGCTTCCGCATCGTCGCCGGTCGCGCTGGAGCCGAACGGCCAGATGCCGGTGCGATCGTCTGTTCCTGTTTCGGCGTCGGGGTCAACCAGATCGTGGCGGCAGTGACGGCCGGCTGCGCGACCGTCGATGCCATCGGCGGCGCCCTGAAGGCCGGCACCAATTGCGGCTCCTGCCGGGCCGAGATCAGGGCGATCATCCAGGTCAATCGGTTTCAGGCCGCGGAGTAGATGCGGCCGGCTCTTGGATGTGGCGCTCGTATCGAATACGCCTACCCGAGCCGACACGGCAGAGACGTCACCGCTCGCGTCGCCTATGGACAGCTCGCAACGGAGCAGCGACATTGGCGGCTCACAGCAGGCAAACCAGGGCAGGCGAGCAGGGTCTCCGCCGCACCTCGACGCCGATTTTCTGGAGTGATAAGCCGCGCCCGACGCGGCGAATTCGTAACCCTATTCGGCGGCCGTCTCCGAGGGCGCCTCTGCCGGCGCCGAAGGCTCGGCCACGGCACGCGGCTTGCGCCGTGAAAACAGCGACCTGAGCGTGACGTAGAACACCGGCGTCAGGAACAGGCCGACGAAGGTGACGCCGAGCATGCCGGAGAACACCGCGGTGCCGAGCGACTGGCGCATTTCTGCGCCTGGGCCCGTTGCGATCATCAGCGGCACGACGCCGAGGATGAACGCGAAGGCGGTCATCAGGATCGGTCGCAGCCTCAGCCGGCAGGCTTCGACGGCAGCCTCGGCGACCGACAGGCCGCGTTCCTGTGCCTGCCGCGCGAATTCGACGATCAGGATGGCGTTCTTGGCGGCAAGCCCGATCAGCACGATGAGGCCGATCTGCACCAGGATGTTGTTGTCCAGCCCTCGGAACGACACGCCGAGCAACGCCGCGAGCACACCCAGCGGCACCACCAGCACAATGGCGAACGGCAGCACCCAGCTTTCATATTGCGCCGCCAGCGCCAGGAACACGAACAGCACCGACAGTGCGAAAATATAGACAGCGGCATTGCCGGTGTTGCGCTCCTGATAGGCGAGCTCGGTCCATTCATAGGAGGTACCGGCCGGCAGCGTCTTTGCCGTGATCCCTTCCATCAATGCCAGCGCGTCGCCCGTGGAAACGCCGGGCGCGGCATTGCCCTGCAGCGGCACCGAAACATACATGTTGTAGCGCTGGACCAGCGCCGGGCCGGTGACGTCGCGGATCTCGATCAACGTGCCGAGCGGAACCAGCGCGCCGGTCGCCGAGCGCACCTTCAGTTTCAAAATGTCGGCGCGATCGAGGCGGAACGCCTGGTCGGCCTGCGCCCGCACCTGGTACACGCGCCCGAAAGCGTTGAAGTCGTTGACGTAGGCGGTGCCCAAATTGATCGACAGCGTCTCGAAGATGTTGGGGATCGGCACGTTCAGGATGCGCGCCTTGTCGCGATCGATCGCCAGGAAGAATTGCGGGCTCGACGCGGAGAAGGTGGTGAACACGCCCGTCAGCCCCGGCGTCTTGTTGGCCTTGCCGGCGATTTCGTAGGCAAGCGCCAGGATCTGCCGCATGTCGGCGCTGTTGCGCTCCTGGATCTGCAGCTTGAAGCCGCCGGCATTGCCGACGCCGCGGATCGGCGGCGGCGGCAGTGCGATAATGAAGGCTTCCTTGATGCTTTGCAGGCTGCCGAACAGATTGCCGATGACCTGGGTCGCGGACTGGCCGGCTTTCAGCCGCTCGTCAAACGGTTTGAACCTGGCGAAGATCACGCCCGCGTTGCTGGCGTTGGTGAAGGTCGCGCCGGAGAAGCCTGCGAAGGCGACGGCGTAGTCGACGCCTGGCGTCTTCTGGATGATCTGCGACGCCTGCTGGATGACCGCATCGGTCCTCGACAGCGAGGCGCCGTCCGGCAGCTGGACGACGACGATCGCATAGCCCTGGTCGAGCGACGGAATGAAACCGCGCGGCACCGTCTGCACCATGTAGACCGTGGCGTAGATGAGGGCCGCGAAAACGGCCAGCATGGCGGCAATCGCTATTCGTGAGCCGACCAGCACGCGGACGATGCTCGAATACCAATGGGCGAGCCTGTCGAAGCCGCGATTGAAGCCGTCGGCGAGCGCCTGTCCGAACCGCGCCAGGAAAAAGCGCGGCGGCGCCGCAGCAGTGTGGTGTGGCTTGAACAGCAGTGCGGCCAGCGCCGGCGAAAGCGTCAGCGAATTGAATGCCGAGATCGCCGTCGACACCGCGATGGTGATCGCAAACTGCAGGTAGAACTGTCCGGAAATGCCGGGGATGAAGGCTGTCGGTACGAACACGGCTATCAGCACCAGCGAGATCGCGATGACCGCCGTTCCGACTTCGTCCATGGTCAGGTGCGACGCCGGATTGGGCGCCAGCCCTCTGGCGATATTGCGCTCGACGTTTTCGACCACGACGATGGCATCGTCTACGACGATGCCGATCGCCAGAACGAGGCCGAACAGCGTCAGCATGTTGAGCGAGAAGCCGGCGGCGTAAAGCACTGCCAGCGTGCCGATCAGCGACACTGGGATCGCCACGATCGGCACGATCGCCATGCGCCACGATTGCAGGAAGACGATGATGACGATGATGACCAGCACCATTGCCTCGAGAATCGTTTTGTAGACCTCCTGGATCGACTCGGCGACGAACTCGGTCGGATTGTAGACGATGTCGTAGCTCAACCCCTTCGGGAAGTCGCGGGACAGCTCCTTCATCTTGTCCTGGATCTCCGCGGCTGCGGCGAGCGCATTGGTGCCCGGCCGCTGGAAGATGGCGAGCGCCACCGCCGGTTTGCCGTTGAGATAGGAGTTGGTGACGTAATCCTTGGCGCCGAGCTCGATGCGCGCCACGTCCTGCAGCTGGATCAGGCGGCCGTCTTCGGTCGATTTGACGATCACGTATCGGAAGTCGCGCGCGTCGTTGAAGCGGCCTTGCGTGGTGACCGTGTACTGGAACGCCGTGCCCATGTTGGTCGGCGGCGCGCCGATCGAGCCGCCCGACACCTGGACGTTCTGGTCGCGCAGCGCCTGCACCACATCGCCGGAGGTCATCCCCAGGGCCGACAGTTTTTCCGGATCGAGCCAGATGCGCAGCGAATATTCGCGTTCACCGAAGATGATGAGGTCGCCGACGCCGTCCAACCTGAGCAGTATGTCACGCACCCGCGAGCGGGCGTAGTTCGAAACGTAGAGCTGGTCGTAGGTATTGTCGGGCGACAGCATGTGCACGACCATCATCAGGTCGGGCGAGCTCTTGGTGGTGGTGATGCCGAGGCGGCGGACTTCTTCGGGCAGGCGCGGCTCGGCGACCGACACGCGGTTCTGCACCAGCACCTGCGCCTGGTCGAGATCGGTGCCCAGCTTGAAGGTGATGGTCAGCGCCATCGCCCCGTCGCCCGACGAATAGGACGACATGTAGAGCATGCCCTCGACGCCGTTGATCTCCTGCTCGATCGGCGTTGCCACGGTCGCTGCGACCGTCTCGGCGTCGGCGCCCGGATACTGCGCGCGAACGACGATGGTCGGCGGCGCGATCTCGGGATATTGCGCGACCGGCAGCTGGGTATAAGCAATCCCGCCGAGAATCAGCAGAACGATCGAAACGACCGATGCGAAGATCGGACGGTCGACGAAGAAATGGGCGAACCTCATTGCTGCAACCCGGCGGTTTCGACCTTGGGCGGCAACGTCACCATCTCGACCTTCACCTTGGTGCCGGGCCTGGCGTGCATCAGCCCGTTGACGATGATCGTCTCGTTGCCGGTCAGGCCCTGGCGGATCACCCGGTAGCCGTCGAGAAGCGGGCCGGTGCGCACGGGCTTCGCCGACACCATCCCGGCCTCATCCACCAGGAACACGATGCGGCGATCCTGATCGGCGCCGATCGCCTCGTCGGGCACCAGCACGCCGCTATGCGGCAGCGACCCCGGCACGTTGATGCGCCCGAACATGCCTGGCTGGAGAACGCCGTCGGCGTTGGGAAACGTTGCACGCACCCGCATGGTGCCGGTCGCGTTGTCGATCCGGTTCTCGGCAAAATCGAGCTTGCCCTTGAAGACCGCCTCCGCGCGGTCGGCGACGCGAACCACCACCTCGAGCCCGCCGGCGCCTTCCTGCATCGAGCCGCCGCGCTCCTTCGCGTCGCGGGCGTAGCTGAAATACAGGCGCTCATCGACGTCGAAATAGAAATCGATCGGATCGCGGGTAACGATGGTCGTCAGCAAGGTGGAATCCGGCTGCACGAGGTTGCCGACCGACACCAGCCGGCGGTCGATACGGCCGGACAAGGGCGCCTTGATCTCGGTGAATTCCAGATTCAGGCTGGCCGACGTCAGCGCAGCCGTCGCGCCCTGCATCTGCGCCTGTGCCGAAAGGTATTCCCGCCGGCGGTCGTCGACCGTCGCGGTTGAGATATTGCCGGTCTTGGCGAGTTCGTCGGCGCGATCCAGCTGCATCTTGGAGAATTCGAGCAGGGACTTGGCGACGTCCACTTGCGATTTGGCGGCATCATAAGCCGCCTGGTACGGACGCTGGTCGATGGTGAAGAGCAGGTCGCCCTTGTTGACCAGTGCGCCATCCTGGAAGCTGACCTTGTCCAGATAGCCGCTGACGCGCGAACGGATGGCGACCTGGTCAACGGCTTCGAAGCGCCCGACGAACTCGTCGTCTTCGACGATGTCACGGACCACCGGCTTGGCCGCCGTCACCACGGGTAGCTGCTGGTCCTGCGCAAACGCAGTGCTGCCGAAAGCCATGCCGAGCAGGAATGCCGCCGACAGGGCGGCGCGGGCAAGCCAACCGGCCGATCGACGGGGTCGCCCGCCCGCGTCGCGATGCAATTGCCCATTCTCGGGGGTGTCCATTTGCGTCCCCACTCGCTGGACCCGGAGGGTCGATTGATCCGCTTCTACGCTCAGGCTTCTCGTCGATATCAGAGCCCTGCAGTATTGTGCATGGCAACATGATCATTTTCCATGTGGGCTGAAATGTCCACCCTGTGGTTGCCCCGCCATCTGGCTAGTGCCAGCGATTTAAAGGATTCAGGATTCCTTTGAAGGACGGCGTATGATTTTCATATTGTGGGCATTACCACGCCGGCCGGATACAATGGACTGCAACACCGCGCCATCGAGCAGTGCGTTGACATATCCTCCCGCTGCAGCCGTTGTTCCGCCTGGCTCATTGAAGACAATACATCGACACAAAGAACCAGCTCGAGATCCACCGAGGAAACCTGCTCCGCGGTGGCCGACAGCGACGTTGTCAGGCTCACCGCCAGAGCGAATAGCACGCCTCGTGCCCGTTCGGGTTTTCCCGACCAGCGAAGCGTGGAATGAAGGACGTCATCTTGCGCGTCCGAGCGGAGCCTTCGCCCTGATCGGCCTCGTCGCAGCCTCCGCCTCGGTAGCTTAGGTGAGCTACCGGATCCTTGCCTACTGTGGCATCTCAAGTCCGGGCCGCAATCCTGTAGCGACGACTGAGACCCTGAATTTTCCGGCAAGTGCCCGGTCGAATATGGCGCCGACGATGATGTCGGCGTCGGCGTCGACCTCCTCGCGGATGCGGGTAGCGGCCTCATCGACTTCGAAGAGCGTCATGTCCATGCCGCCCGAGATCGAGACCAGGACGCCCTTGGCGCCGATCATCGAGGCTTCGTCGAGAAGCGGGTTTGCGATAGCCGCTTCGGCGGCCTTCCTGGCGCGGTCCTCGCCCGTGGCTTCCCCGGTACCCATCATCGCGCGGCCCATGTCGCGCATCACCGACTTCACATCGGCGAAGTCGAGATTGATCAGCCCCTCCTTGACGATGAGGTCGGTGATGCAGCCCACGCCGGAATAAAGGACGCGATCGGCCATGGCGAAGGCGTCCGCGAAAGTCGTCTTCGCGTCGGCGATCCTGAACAGGTTCTGGTTCGGAATAACGATCACGGTATCGGCGCATTCGCGAAGCCGGTCGATGCCCTCTTCGGCGGCTTGCATGCGGCGTTTTCCTTCGAAGGTGAATGGCTTTGTGACGACCGCCACGGTCAGGATGCCGGCTGTCCGCGCAGCGTTCGCTATGACGGGCGCGGCACCGGTTCCAGTGCCGCCTCCCATGCCGGCGGTCACGAAGCACATATGGGTTCCCGCAAGGTGGTCCCTGATCTCGTCGATCGATTCCTCGGCGGCCGCACGGCCGACCGCGGGCAGCGATCCGGCGCCCAGGCCTTCCGTGACATGGGCTCCCAACTGGATCAGCCGCGATGCCTTCGACATGGTGAGAGCCTGGGCATCTGTGTTGGCGACGATGAATTCCGCCCCCTGCAGATTTTCCGCAATCATGTTGTTGACCGCGTTGCCGCCACCACCGCCGACGCCGACAACGGTTATCTTCGGCCGCATTTCAGAGATGACGGGCCTTGCCGCGGTGCTCATCGTCTTGTCTCCTTGGAATTGATCGACAAAAGATTCATCCCGGAACGCGCCGTTTGAACACGCCAGGTGCAAGAATCAGCTTTTACAGCCTTGGCGCAGGGAATCAGAGGGTGAACTTTGCGGCAAGACAAGATGTGGGCTCGTATCATATACGCCTGCAACTCCTGAACGTGTGCCGGCTCAATCTTTTGGGATTGGCGAGCCATCGTAGTAATGCTGGTCGCGTGGTCGTGGTGTCTTTTGACAGCAACCAGCCGGTGCGCGCACTTGCCACGCGGCGTCATGATAAGATTTCTGAAGCGCCTGGGCGCTCAAGGGGCCGTCAGAATCGGACGATGCGGAACGGCCGCAGCCCAGCACGAGCGCGCTGGGGCTGCGGCTAAAATGCTCCAATGCGGCGGCAACGCTTGATGCGGCCGCAGTTTCGCTCCACATCGTGAGGCATGAAGGACGAGACATTTGAGGGGCGTCGGACTTTGCTGTGGGCCTTGCCCGCATCGCTGATCCTGCACACGCTCATCGCCGCGTTCCTGATTTACGGCTTGCCTACGTCTCCGGAACAGCCGCAGGAGGAGCAACCGGTCAACGTCGCGCTCGTACCTCCGCCCGATCCGCCAAAGCCGAAGCCTGCTCCCACACCGCCTGCACCGAAACCCGAGGCGGAAAAGCCTCCCGAACAGAAGGTTGAAAAGCCGGCGCCTGAAAAGCTGCCGCCAATCGAGGTGCTGAAGCCCGTTTTCCAGTTCGGTGATAAGGATACCGGCCCCCGGAAGTCCCTGGATGGAGGCAGCGCTAATGCCCCATCGCCCGCCAAGGATAACGAGCCAAAGCCGGCTGTCGCTCCAAAGGATGCAGAGAGCAAACCCGCTTCGGCGCCAGACGCCGGAGGGCCGGCAGAGTCAGCTAAGGTTGACGAGAAGCCGGAAGCAGACAAACAGGAGGCGGGGGCTCCAGACGCGGACAAGCAGGCATCCGTGGCAGCAATGCCTTTGACCAACCCCGGTGACGACGGTGAGATCGAGCTTCCAGCGTCGGCTCAGGCGCCTCAAACCAGACCCGAAAATGTGCCGAAACCCCGCCCTTCCAAGGCTGCGAAGTCAGGACGCGGGAGCACCGGAGAGCCAAGCTCCACGGAGGTGGCCGCGGCCACATCACGGGCGTATTCGGGCCTTCCGGGCGTCCGCAAGCTCTTTTCACAAGGCGCTACCGGTGATGTGTTCGCAACGAACTCGATGGCCGACGTGCCTCGCGACCAGCGGGCGGCCAAACTTTGCGCCAGCGTTCTGGAGCAGGAGCTGATGGACGCGTCCAATTTTCCCCAATTGATCCCAGTTATTCCGCTGAAAGTCGGCAATATTCTTGACGCCCCCGACACCGCTTTCCGCACGGCAACGACATGGTACCATCTGAGCTTCCGGTGCGGAATCGACACCAATGCGACGCGAGTCACTTCCTTCGCCTTCCGTGTCGGAGCTGCTGCCACGCCCGAAGAAAGCGCCTTCCTTGAACGGGAAGCTCGTCGGCGACGCGGTCCCGGCTGAGACGGACCAGTAAGAGCGCATTTGCGCTTGGCGGGGGCCGCCGGCGAAGCCGGTCCCTTGCTTGCGAGGCAATAGGCTCTTGAACGGCTCGGGTGCCGAATGCTGTCACACCGGAGCGGATGGAGTCGACTTACGTCGCGTGGTCCCACGTCAATCCGCCGGGCGATTGGCTTTGCGCCACTCCTCATATTCGCCGCGGGCATCGTCATGCAGCGGATAGTAGCGCTGCAGCGGCGCACCCTGCATCAGCTTCATGCGCGAGAACTCCTCCCACTCGTGATGCTTCTGTGATTCTTCGATCACCTTTGCGGCCATTGCGAGCGGAAGCACCACCACCCCGTCGTCGTCGGCCACGATGATGTCGCCGGGGATCACCGTGACACCGCCACAGGCGATCGGCACGTTGACGGCATTGGGGTAGATGCTGGTCTGCACATGATAATTTGGTGTCCAGCCGCGCAGCCAAAGGGGGAGGTCGAGCTTCTCGACATTGGGCCGGTCGCGCATGCACCCGTCGATGACGATGCCCGCGCCACCTCTGCCCTTGAAATAAGTCGACATCATATCGCCGAAGACGCCGGAGCTCATGTCGCCGCGCGCGTCGACCACCACCACATCGCCCTCCTGAGCGTGATAGAGCACGTGCCGGTGCAATTGCGTTTCCGGGTCGGCGTATTCTCCCTCGCTGAAGAGGTCGGGCCGCTGCGGCAGGAATTGCAGCGTCAGCGCCGGCCCGACGATCGACTTGCCGTGGTTCTGCGCCACCGGACCGACCATGTGCGGATTGCGGAAGCCCATGTGGCCAAGCGTGCCGGCAACCGTCGCGGCGCCAATCTCCCTTAGCGCGTCGATCAGGTCTTTTGGCGGCCGCTGCGTGATATCGGGAGTATGCGTCATAATGGACTCCGGTTGGAATTGAACTACCAGTTCGTAACTGAACCATCGCGGCGCTTGAGGTGAGGCGCTTCCCAGAAGCGGAAGCTCTGCGCCTGGATCGCCTCTTCATTGATCTCGACGCCCAGTCCCGGCAAATCGCTGACCGGATAATCAGGGCCGTCCAGCCGTGGTTGGACGGGAAAGAACTCGGAATTGTCGAAGCCCAGCTTCCTTTCCGGCGCCCTGGTCTCGAGCCACGCGAAATTCGGCACCGCCGCGGCGAGATGGATGGTCGCGGCGGTGCAGACCGGGCCAAGGGGATTGTGCGGCATCAGGTCGACATAGTGCGCCTCGCTCCAGCCAGCGACCTTCATCGCCTCGGTGAGCCCGCCGACATTGCAAACATCGAGCCGGTTGAATTGGTGGATGCCGCGCTCGATGTAGGGCAGGAACTGCCATTTGCTGGCAAATTCCTCGCCGATGGCGAACGGGATGTCGGTCATCGTGCGCAGGGATTCGTAGGCCTCCGGTGTCTCGTCGCGTATCGGCTCCTCAAGAAAATCGAGCACGCCACGGCCGAGCTTGTTGCAGAAGCTCGCCGCCTCGGCCACCGACAGCCGATGATGATAGTCGATACCAAGGACCACCTCGTCGCCCAGCGCCTCGCGTGCCTTGTTTAGCATCCTCGCAGTAGCGCCAATCGACTCGCGCGGCTCGAAGATGTCCTTGCTGCTTTGCCCGATGGGGAAGAAGCGGATCGCCTGCCACCCCTGCGCGCACAGTTCCCGGGCTCGTTCGATGGCAATATCGCCCTCGGCCTCGTCTCCGGTCGAGGCGAAGGTGGGGATGCGGTCGCGCTGTTTGCCGCCGAGCAACTGGTAGACCGGCGCCCCCAGCGCCTTGCCCTTGATGTCGTGAAGGGCAAGGTCGATGGCGGAAATCGCCGCCTGCAGAACGCGTCCGCCTTCGAAGTACTGGCTGCGATAGACCTCCTGCCAGATCCGACCAATCTGCATCGGGTCGCGGCCGATGAGGAATTCGCGATAGTGCTCGATCGCTCCGGCCACGGCCTTTTCGCGACCGCTCAAACCGCTCTCGCCCCAGCCATATATGCCCTGGTCGGTCTCGACCTTGACGAGCATCTGGTTGCGGGTTCCCACCCACACTGGATAAGGCTTGATCGCCGTGATCTTAAGTTTTGTGGTCATTCACACACATTCCCCCACGCATTCCCTGTCTCAATCGGCATGGAGGGCCATTTCCGTCTCGCCGTCGAACAGATGGATGCGTTCCTGATCGAACTCGAGCCAGATGTGCTCGTCGGGTGTGACGGCGATGTTGGGAACCACACTGATGTTGACGATCGCGCCGGAGAGGAACGCTTGCACGAAGGTGACGTCTCCGGTTGGCTCCACCGTATAGGCCTTGGCCGGAATGGCGCCGGGGGCGGCGCTCTTGTGCAGCTTGATCGTCGAATGTCGCGCGCCGAGCACGATCTTCCTGGTGGTTGCTCCCAGAACCTTGCGCGCGTTGAGTTGCGACAGCGGCAGGCTCCAGCCTTCCGCGCTGGTCAGAACGGTGCCGCCGTTTGCGGTCGATGCCTCCAGCGGGATAAGGCTCATCGCCGGGCTGCCGACGAAGCTCGCGACGAACATGTTGGCAGGATGGGCGAAAACTTGCGCCGGCGAATCGTATTGCTGCAGGAAGCCGCCGTTCATCACAGCCATCCTGTCGGCCATCGTCACGGCCTCGAGCTGGTCGTGCGTCACATAGACAATCGTTGCCTTGAGGTCCTGGTGGAACCGCTTGATTTCGGACCGCATCTGCACGCGCAGCTTTGCGTCGAGATTGGAGAGCGGTTCGTCCATCAGGAATACGGCCGGATCTCGAACGAGGGCCCGACCGAGGGCCACACGCTGCTGTTGCCCGCCCGAGAGTTCGCGTGGCTTGCGCTCAAGCAACTGCGTCATGTCGAGCACCTTCGCCGCTTCCCTGACCTTCTTGTCGATCTCATCCCTGGGCAGCTTGCGCATTTGCAGCGGGAAGGCGAGGTTCATATAGACCGACTTTTGCGGATAGAGCGCGTAGTTCTGGAACACCATTGCGATGTCCCGGTCCTTGGGGTCGAGGTCGTTGACCACCCGGTCGCCGATGAAGATATCACCCGACGTTATCGGGATCAGCCCGGCGATGAGATTGAGCGTCGTCGTCTTGCCGCAGCCTGAGGGGCCGACGAGCGCAACGAATTCGCCGTCATTGACCGTCAGCGAAACGTCGTTGACAGCTTTGAAGCCGCCATAGGTCTTGACGAGATCTTTGAGGACCACGTGGGCCATCGGCAACTCCCTAATGCTTGACCGCGCCTTCTGTCAGGGCGCGTACGAAG
The DNA here is from genome assembly GCF_016836705.1 of Mesorhizobium caraganae. Classification (GTDB taxonomy): domain Bacteria; phylum Pseudomonadota; class Alphaproteobacteria; order Rhizobiales; family Rhizobiaceae; genus Mesorhizobium; species Mesorhizobium caraganae. The sequence continues at coordinate 500,296 of NZ_JAFCGY010000001.1, forward strand.
TATCGCTGCAGGACGAGGAACAGCACCACGACGGGCACGCTCATCATGAAGCTCGCCGCCATCAGGCCTGGAAAGTCCGTCGTGTTTTCCGAAAAGAAGCGCTGGATGCCGACCGGCAGGGTCAACTGCTCGTTCTTCGAAAGGAAGGTGTAGGCATAGATGTACTCGTTCCATGCGCCGATGAAGGAATAGATTGCGGTGGCGATGATGCCCGGCGTCGACAGAGGCATCACGATCAGGATGAAGGCCTGGAACCGCGTCGCCCCGTCGATGCGCGCCGCCTGCTCGAGCTGCACCGGAATGTTGTCGTAAAAACCCTTGAGCAGCCAGATCGCCAGCGGCAGGCCGAAGGTGAGATAGGTGAGAATGAGCGAGCCATGCGTGTTCACCAACCCGATCGCGCGCATCAGGATGAAGAGCGGCACGAGAAAGATCACCGCCGGGAACATGTTGCGCAGCAGCACGGCGAAGAACAGGAAGTTCCGGCCGGGGAAACGGAAGCGCGAAAATGCGTAGGCGGCGGGGACCGCCACGATCACCGAAAGGATCGTCGTGACCGTCGACACGAAAAGGCTGTTCCAGAAGAAGCGAAGGAAATCCTGGCCGACGCTGTTTTGCGGATCGAGCAGCTTCTGGTAGCTGGCGAGGGTAGGTTCTTCCGGCCACCATTGCGGCGGGAACTGCATCGCCGCGAACCCGGACTTGATCGATGTGATCAGCATCCAGATCATCGGCAACGCGGTGTAGAGCAGCATGAACACGAGAAAGATGCGCCCGGCCCACCGCCATCCGTCGACGCGCACACGCCGCCGGGTCCGGCCTCGAGGGACTGTCGCCGCAATCGTGCTCATGCGCCCCCCTCCTTGCGCTCGTTACCGGCAAGCGCACGGACGTAGAAATAGCCCAGCACCATCAGCATCAGGAACAGAAGCACCGAATAGGCCGATGCGACGCCCCAGCGCTGCCGGCCGAAGGCGAGCTCATAAATGTGGGTGATCCAGATATGCGACGCGTTGGACGGCCCACCGCCGGTCATGATCCAGGGAATAATGAAGGAATTGAAATTGGCCACTGCCAGCAGCAGGATCGTCACCGTCGAGACGTTGCGCAAATGCGGGAAGGTGACGTGCCAGAAACGTTGCCATGCGTTGGCCCCGTCGACTTCCGCGGCGCGCAGCAACTGTTCGGGGACCGTCTGCAAGCCGGCCATCATCATGATCATGGCAAACGGAAACTCGCGCCAGATATTGACGACGATCAATGAGGGCAGCACCGTGCTGACGTTGTCGATGAAGTTCGGCGGCTGGTCGGCCAATCCGAGGCCGACCAGCACCGCGCCGATGATTCCAAAGTCCGAATGGTAGATCCACTTCCAGATATAAGAGGCGGCAACCGCGCTGATGACCCAGGGAATGATCAGGATGGCGCGCAGGACACCACGGCCGACAAAGTCGCGGTGGAGCGCCAGCGCGGCGCCAAACCCCAGGACAAAGGAAAAGAAAGTGGATCCGATTGTCCAGATCAGGGTGTTCCAGGTGACTTTCCAGAACACCGGACTGGTGAGAATGGCCGTGTAGTTGTCGAAGCCGATGAAGGTCTTGTCGCGGAGCTGCAGGCCTGGCGGCGTCTTAAAAAACGACAGCTCGATCGTGTAGTAGATTGGATAGGCGATGACGACGAGCATCACGGCGATGGCGGGAAGCACGTACGCATAGTCGGCGCGATGCTGCCAGACATTCCGCAGCACACCGGACCGGCCGGGTTGCAATCTTCGGCCAGTCTCGGCCTTGCCGGTTACGATCGTCACTGTGGCGAGCCCTTGTTCCTCGGGACGACCGGCTGCACTTGCTATCGGCACAGCCGGTCAGGTTGAAGCAATTCCAGGAAAAGTGTGAAACGGCTTTCCGTCCGGAATTGCGTCAAAGCTGCTCTAGAGTCCGCCCATCAGATCCTTTACCTTCTGGGCCGCGTCGTCCGCTGCCTGGTCGACCGTCATCGCTCCGGTCAGGGCATTCTGCAGCATGTCCGGGACAATTATGTTCATGATCTCGGGGGACTGCGGCAGCGCCGGGAACGGGATGCCGTATGGCAGCATCGAAGTCGTGACATCGAGGAACTTGATGCTGTCCAAACGTTCCTTCATCCATTTGGTCTTGAAGCCGTTGAGGTTGCCCGGGTTCGAGCCAGCATAGGCCATCTTCAGCGACCATTCCGGGCTCGTCCACATGCAGATGATGGCCTTTGCCGCCGGCTCGTCCACCTTGCCGCCCTCGACATATTCGGGCTTCAGGATGTGAATGTTCGAGCCGCCGAACACCACGGCGCGCTTGCCGTCCGGGCCCGTCGGAATGAGGCCGTAGCGCATATTGTCGATGACGGTCTGCGCCTTGTCCTTGTCGGCACCCGTCGCCTTCTTCTGCAGGTCGAGCATCACGTTGTAATCGGACGGGTGCGAGATCATCATGCCGAGCTGGCCGGCGACGAACAGGGGCTGGTTGTCCGCCTGCTGGTTGGTGAGCGCCGAAACCGGAACCGACTTGTCGCGGACATACATGTCATAGGAGGCCTGCAGCGCCGCCTTGCTCTGCGGGCTGTTGAGCTCGACCTCCTTATAGGTCGGGTTCGCCGTGGCTTCGTCGAAGACGCCGCCGCCATAGGCCCACAGCTGCGGCATGAAACGGTACGGCGTGTTGCCGGCGTTCTTGCGGGCCACGAGGCCGTAACCGGCAATGCCGAGCTTGTCGTGGATCTGCTTGGAATATTTGACGACGTCGTCCCAAGTTGCCGGAGCCTTGTCCGGATCGAGACCCGCACGCTTGAAGATGTCGGCATTCCATATGAACGCCATCGTCTCGTTGTTGGTTGGAATGCCGTAGGTCACCCCGTCCCAGGTCACTGCCTTCATGGCGCCGGGCCAGAAATCCTCTGTCGAATAACCCACATCCTCGGGCTTGAGCGGCTGCAGATAGCCCTTTGAGGCGAACTCGGTACCACCCAGGATTTGCAGGCGCACCGCCATCGGCGCGGCATTGCCGAGGAGCGCCGTGCGGAACTTGTCGAGGAGATCGTTGTAGGTGAGGGCTTGTTCTTCCAGCTGGATGTTCGGGTAGGTCTTGCGGAAGGTTTCGAAGAAATCCTTGTAGTACTGGCGCAGGAGGTCGGGGTCGCCCTCGAACACGCCCTGATACCAGAAAGTCAGTCGCCCCTTGTAGTCGAGAGGGGTGACCTTGCCGCAATCGGCGGCCGTGTCGAAATCCTGCGTGCCCGCAATGGAGCGCACATATTCCGGCGACCACTTGCTCAAGTCGACCGGCGCCTCGGCCAGCGCCGATGCGGACATCAACGATACCATCAAAGCAGCGGAGACAGTGCCGCGCAGGACGGCACCGCCGAGTGAAATCCTCGTCATAGGGTATCCTCCAGGTTTCTCTCCCACGCCGCTCTGCGTCGAGGCGAGCGGTCCTGCTCGTCGGTGGCCGAACGTACCGTTCGATGTATCCCTTCGAGCGCTTCATACGTTTTCAGATCGTGGATTGTCTGTCAACGCGCCAAATCGTACATTGTTTATGGAAACCGTGCGTGATATCGATTAAAGCGTGTATTGATTGGGGGCAGCCTTGGCCGAAGCAAGCGATTTCAAAGCAGAGCCACCCGAAGGGATCGACCCTATCGGGGCCTCCAGCGAGGGCGCTTCGCTTTATCAACTCATCAGGGAAGACATCATCGAGGGGCGGCTCGCTGCCAACGAACGGCTTGTGGTCACCGATCTCGCCCGCCGTCACGGTACCTCGACCAACCCCGTGCGCGAGGCTCTGCAGCTGCTGCGGGGCGAGGGCTTTGTCACCTTTGTTGCCAACCGTGGGGCGCGCGTCCGGCCTATAGACCAGGATTTTGTCCGGGATATCTACGAGATCGGAGTCCTGATCGAGCCAGCACTGACGCGATGGTTTGTGAATATGGCTACCGTCGAGGACATTGCCGAACTCGAACGTATCCAAGGCCTGATCGAAGAGAACAATTTTTCCGACACGTTCAGGCACAGCGAGCTGGATACCGCCTTTCACACCGTGATGTACCAGAGGCACTACAACCGCCATGCCGCCGAGCTTTGGTGGAAGCATCGCGAAGTGCTGCGGGCTGTGAGCCGGCGTTTCAATTTCACGCTCGCCCGGCGTGCCGCGATCCTTCGCGAGCACCGCGAGCTCATCGCGCATGTAAAAGCGGGAAATGCCGACGAGGCAGCCGAATTGATTGCGCGCCATGTCGAAGGCTCCGGCCGGCATGTCCTCGAACACATGCGCGCGCGCAGCGCCGCTCGGGCAGGATAGAACATCCGGTCCGGAACGCAGCTATCCCGATCCACTTCGCATAAGGCAGTTGAGATGAAAATCACGAGCGTTCGGCCGTGGCTGATCAAGTCCGGTGCTTCTTATTGGGGAGAGTTCCTGTTCGTCGAAGTGACGACCGACGAGGGGGTGAGCGGCTGGGGAGAGATCACCACCACCACAAGGCTCGCCAACCGCGCGCTCTGCACGATCCTGCGGCAGATCGGTGCCGCCGTGACAGGCGAGGACCCGGCGCGTATCGAGTATCTGTGGCACAAGATATTCCGCAGCTTCACCTATATGGGCAGCCGCGGCGCCGCCGTCGAATGCGTGAGCGCCATCGACATAGCTCTCTGGGACATCCGCGGCAAAGTCCTTGGCAAGCCGATCTACGAGCTGCTGGGCGGTCCGGTACGCGATGAGGTCGCGCTCTATACCCATCCTGATCAACGCAAGTTTACCAGCAAGGAGGCTGTGGTTCGCGAAATTCGAGACATCGTCGAGTCCGGACACACGGGGCTGAAGTTCGATCCTTTCCCGCATCAGGGCTGCACCGCCGATGGGCAATCGCGCGAGCAGCGGGACGGCTATCTCGATGGCAGCATGACCCGCAAGGACGAGCGCGAAGCAGCCGAACTCACGGCTTTGATCCGCGAAACGGCGGGGCCCGATGTCGACATCCTCATCGACGCGCATGGTCGCTTCGACGTTCCCACCGCCATTCGCCTCTGCCGGAGCCTCGAGGAAGCCGGCCAGATCGACTGGTTCGAGGAACCCTGTCCGCCCGAGAGCCTCAACGCCCTCAAACAGGTGCGCGAGAAAGTCAGCGCCGCTATCTCGTGGGGCGAGCGCGGTCACACCAAGTGGGATTTCGTGCCGGTGCTCGAGAACAAGCTCGCCGACTACATCATGCCGGACGTGACCTGGACCGGTGGCATTACCGAACTCAAGAAGATTTCCGCTCTGTGCGAAGCCTACTACATCCCGGTGTCGCCGCATGACGCTGCCGGGCCGATCAATGTGGTCGCGGGAGCGCAGGTGATGATGACCGTTCCCAACTTCTACAAGCTTGAGACGTCGGAGTGGAACCTTGGGAAATACGATCACCTCATCGACAGACCCCTCGACGTATCAAACGGCAACCTCAAGCTGACGTCGAAACCCGGTCTGGGTGTTGAGATGAACCGCGAGTACCTGCAGGCCCACGAGATTGAGCTGGGCTAGCAATGCTCTGCCCGGCGCAGCGTGCGGGCCCGCCAAGCGCAGCCAACCAGAACGAGGATAGATCATGCTAAAGACGGACGCAGCCGGTGAGGCGCTCAATCGGGTGAGCACGAACTCCAGGCCGAGCGATTTGCGCATCACCGACCTGCGCGTCGCCGAGATCGTCGGCGCGCCGTTCACCTCGGCACTCATCAAGATCTACACCAACCAGGGCATTGTCGGCCTGGGCGAGGTGCGCGACGGCGCCAGCGCGACCTATGCGCTGATGCTGAAGAGCCGGTTGCTGGGCGAGAATCCCTGTGACGTCGACAGGCTGTTCCGGCGCATCAAGCAGTTTGGCGGCCATGGGCGGCAAGGTGGCGGTGTCTCGGCAATCGAGATCGCGCTCTGGGACCTCGCCGGCAAGGCCTATGGCGTGCCGATCTACCAGATGCTCGGCGGACGGTTCCGCGACAAAGTGCGGGTCTATTGCGACACCGATGCGGACAAGCCCAGTGGCACCGAGACCGGCAAGCGGCTCAAGGCGCGGATGGATCTCGGCTTCACCTTCCTCAAGATGGACCTCGGGCTGGCGCAGATCTCGCACATACCGGGCGCGGTGGTGGCGCCGGCCGGCGTGCTCGACGGTTTCCGCAGCCATGCCGCCCGTGGTCCGGCGCGCACGCTGGACGAACGGCGGGCGCGCAATGCCGCCTATGATGCGCAGAACGTGCCGCATCCCTTCACCGGCCTGCACTTTACCGAAAAGGGCATCGACCTGCTCGATCAATATATCCACGAAGTCCGCGAGGTGATTGGCTACGAGATCCCGCTCGCCATCGACCATGTCGGCCACATCTCGCTGCAGGATGGCATCCGTCTGGCACGGCGTATCGAGAAATACGCACCGGCCTGGCTCGAGGATGTGATCCCCTGGCAGTATACGGAGCAGTATCGGCAGCTGCAGCAGGCTACGTCGGTGCCGATCTGCACAGGCGAGGACATCTACCTCAGGCAAGCATTCGAGCCGCTGCTCAACGCAGGCATCTCGGTCATCCATCCGGACCTGCTGACGTCAGGCGGCATTCTCGAGACCAAGAAGATCGGCGACGCTGCGCAGGAGCATGGCGTCGCCATGGCCATTCACATGGCGGAAAGCCCGATCGCCGCGATGGCCGCCGCGCATGTCGCGGTGGCGACGGAAAACTTCATGGCGCTGGAATATCACAGCGTCGAAGTAGACTGGTGGGACGATATCGTCACCGGCCTGCCCAGGCCGCTGGTCAAGGACGGCTTCATCACCGTGCCGGACAAGCCAGGCCTCGGCATAGACGACGTCGTCGACGAAGTTATCAGCCAGCATTTGCAGTCCGGTGTCACGGGGATATGGCAATCCACCGAGCATTGGGACAATGAACATAGCTGGGACCGGACCTGGAGTTAGCCCAGACCCCCCGCCCTCATTCCCCCAAGGCTCACAGGGGCCAACGACCGACCATTCGTGTCGACCTCTCCCAAGGGAGAGGCGAAGAAAGAAACGGACGAGACCATGATCTACGAACTGCGTATCTATGACTGCCTGCCGGGCAGGCTGCCGGCTTTGCTCAAGCGCTTTTCCGACCAAACGCTGGCCATCTGGGAGAGGCATGGCATCCGCCAGGCCGGGTTCTTCACCACGGCGGTCGGCGAAAGCAGCAATCGACTGACCTATTTCGTCGCCTGGGAATCCCTTGCCGAGCGCGAAGTGAAATGGAAGGCCTTCACCACCGATCCGGCATGGCTCAAGGTCCGCGACGAGTCCGAGCGCGATGGCCCAATCCTGGCCAATATTTCCAGCCAGTTTCTCGCGCCAACCGCCTTCTCGTCGGTGAAGTAGAGGACATCATGAAAATCACCGATCTCCGGTGCGCCGTCATCGGCAAGCATCCCATCGTCCGCATCGTCACTGACGAAGGCCTCTATGGCCTCGGCGAGGTCGAGTACACCAAGCCCTATCTCAAGCCTTGGGTGCTGCATTTCCGCGAGGCATTGATCGGCGAGGATCCGACGGATGTCGAACGCTGTATGCTGAAGATCCGCCAGCGGGGCTCGTTCAAGCCCTATGGCGCCGCCGTCAGCGCCATCGAGCATGCGCTTTGGGACATCGCCGGCAAGGCGGCAGGCGTTCCGGTCTACAAGCTGCTCGGCGGCAAGGTGCGCGACCAGGTGCGGGTCTATAACGGCTCCATCCGCAAGAAGCGCACCGGCGACAGGCCGGAGGACTACGCGGCCGACGTCAAATGGATGATGGAGCGGCCGGAAAACTTCTTCATGGTCAAGCAAGGCATCAGCTTCCACTCCAATATGAAGGCCAGCGTGCCCGACTTCCATTACGGCGTGCGCCAGCCGCCGACCTATCACGGCGCGATGGACCAGGGGCAGATCAGCGAGCGCGGCATGGCGCACATGATCGAATGCGTCATCGCCATGAAGGAGGTGCTCGGCGACAGGGTCTCGCTGGCGCTGGATTGCGGTCCCGGCTGGTTCCTGCCGGATGCGATCCGCTTTGCGCAGGCGGTGGAAAAGTACAATCTAATGTGGCTGGAGGACATGCTGACCGGCGACTACGTGCCATGGGTCAATCCGCAGGCCTACCGCGAACTCACGACATCGACGTCTACTCCCATCCACACCGGAGAACAGATCTACCTGCGGCACAACTTCAAGGACCTGATCGAAACGCAGGCCGTGCGCGTCATCGGCCCGGACCCTGCCGATATAGGGGGCATTGCCGAGCTCAAATGGGTGGCCGAGCATGCCTACATGCATTCGATCATGATGGCGCCGCACGGTACGGCAAACGGCCTGCTCGGCCTCGGCGCGCTGATCAATGTCTGCGCCACGCTGCCCGCCAACTACATCGCCTTCGAATATCCCAGCGCCTCCGACCCCTGGTGGGAGGATATCGTGGTCGGGCTGCCCAAGGGGCAGATCGTGAGGGATTCGATGATCGACGTGCTCGAAGCCCCGGGATTGGGTGTCGACATCGATGCCGCGGGCGCCAAGAAGTATCTTGCGGAAGAGGACGCCGGTTTCTTCGACTAGCGTAAGGCAGCCGGTGGGATCGGCCGCCGACCGGTTCTAACCCATCAGGTCCGTTCACCCGCATAGACAGGGGCATGCGAAAGCCCGCATCGGCTGAATCCCGGCGCGCGGCGGAAACCCTTCCCGATAGCGGCATATCGCAAGGGTCGATGCGGACTAGATTGTTGCTAAAACCGGATTTCTCATTGAGAATCTGGCGGCAATGTTGCGCATTGGGGAAGAACGGATGGACCGTATCGAAGCCATGCGGGTGTTCGTGACGGCGCTGGACGAGGGCAGTCTGGCGGCCGCGGGGCGCAAGCTGCGGCGCTCGCCCGCCGCGGTCAGCCGGGCCATTGCCTTTCTCGAGCAGCATGTCGGCGCCGAGCTGCTGCATCGCTCTACGCGGTCGATCAAGCTCAGCGAGGCGGGCGAGCGGTACGCCTCGGCCTGCCGTCGTGTCCTGATCGATCTCGAGGAAGCCGATATGTCGGTCGCCGGCGAGCGCGCCGCGCCACGCGGAACGCTGACGATCAGCGCGCCTCCGATCAGCGGCGAGGAGATTCTGCGCCCGGTCATCGACGCCTATCTCGACGCCTATCCGGCCGTGTCGGTCAATCTCATCCTCATCGACCGCCACGCCAATCTCGTCGAGGAGGGGATCGACGTTGCCCTTCGCGTCGCGCAGCTGCCGGATTCCTCCCTGGTTGCCGTGCGGGTCGGCGGTGACGTCAAGCGCGTGATCGTGGCGTCGCCGCGCTATCTCGCCGCGCATCCACGCATCGTCGAGCCCGCGGATCTGACCAGGCATCGCATCGTGACGACCACGCATTTTGGTCATGATGCGTGGATCTTTCCGCCGCCGCCGGGCGGCACGATCGCCCGCTCGGTCCACTTCAAGCCTCGGCTGGTGGTCAACAGCGTTCGCGCCGCGCTGGCGTCGGCCGTGAACGGCCATGGGATCACGCGCCTCTACACCTACCATGTGGCCGAGCGCGTCCAGGACGGCTCGCTGAAGATCGTGCTGCGTGATGCCGAACCCGCCGCCTTGCCCGTGCACCTGCTCACGCCCCAAGGCCGCACTTTGGCGCCAAAGGTCCGTGCCTTTGTGGATTTCGCGGTTCCCAGGCTGCGCGCCGAGTTTGCAAGACTGTCCGCGCAAGCCGACGCTCTGAAGGACTGACAGCGCTCATTCTTCCGCGTTTGGGAAGGATGCCTGCCGAGCAGCGGTTATTCAGTCGATTCCCGATCGGCCCGATATTCCTGTCCGACCACATCGATGGGTCGCCGGCGGCAATTGGCCTGCCGGACCTCTTTTTCAGGACAGGACAGATCATGAGCAACGAACAGAAAGTCACGATCATTACCGGGGGCTCGCAAGGCATCGGCGGCGCCCTGGTGAAGGCCTATCGCGATCGCAATTTCAGGGTCGTCGCCACCTCGCGTTCGATCAAGCAAGGCAGCGACCAGGACATCCTGGCCATTGCCGGCGATGTCGGCGATCCCGCGACGGCGCAGCGTATCGTCAGGGAAGCGATGGCGCGTTTTGGACGGATCGATACGCTGGTGAACAATGCCGGCATTTTCATTGCCAAGCCGTTCACGGACTATACCGCCGAGGACTTCACATCCAAGATCTCGACAAATCTGGCCGGCTTCTTTCACGTCACCCAAGCGGTCGCCGCCCAGATGCTGAAGCAGGGCTCCGGTCACATCGTCAGCATCACCACCAGCCTGACCGATCACGCCATCGCCGGCGTGCCGACGGTGTTGGCAAACCTGACCAAGGGCGGCATCAATTCGGCGACCAAGGCGCTGGCTATCGAATACGCCGACAAAGGCATTCGGGTGAACGCCGTCTCGCCCGGTATCGTCAATACTTCGATGCACGCCTCTGAGAGCCATGAGTTCCTGGCGGCACTTCATCCGGTCAAGCGCATTGGTGAGCCGCGCGATGTCGTGGACGCCGTGCTCTACCTCGAAACCGCCGGCTTCGTGACAGGTGAGATCCTGCATGTCGATGGCGGCCAGAGCGCCGGTCACTAGGGGAGGTCTCACCATGCCCATCGTCACCATTCAAGTCACGCGTGAAGGGTCTGCCCCAGGCCGGGATTCCGTCACCGCCGATGAGAAGGCCGCACTCATCGCGGGGGTCAGCCAGTTACTGCTCGACGTTCTCCACAAGCCGCTGGAGGCGACCTTTGTCGTCATCGAGGAGGTCGAGCTGGAAAATTGGGGCTGGGGCGGATTGCCGGTGCCGGAGTATCGACGGCGCCGAGCTGCCAGCAACAGCTGACCAACCGGGCCGCCACAGTGTGGCGGCCCTCCGTCAGTCTTCAATTCTTCTGAGGCGATCCGAAGGTCGCCGATCAATTGGCCGCCCAAGTGGGTGGCATAAAGCATCAACCTAGCAAGCAAGCCGGTCTGCCTGCTATCAGACGGGCGGCGGCGCCGTTTGATCCTGGCGGCGCTGCTGCCGGGCATCGACAGCAGGATTTCGAAAGGCTTCCGGTCGCTTTGCGGCCGGGAAAGCGATAGATTCGCGATTGGCAACTGAACGTCAGGCGACGTCCAGCAGAAGCAGTGGGAGGAAGAATTGAAGGGTTTCATCTCAAGTCTCGCCGGAGGCGTCATGGCGCTGGCGATTTTGGGCTGCGCGAGCGCGTTGGCGGCCGACAAGGTCACCGTTGCGGTCACCGCGATCGTCGAGCATCCGTCGCTGGACGCTGCGCGCGCCGGCGTCAAGAAGGCCCTGGAGGATGCCGGCTACAAGGAAGGCGACAATCTGACCTTCGAGTTCGAGTCGGCGCAGGGACAGCCGGCGACCGCCGCGCAGATCGCGCAGAAATTCGCCGGCGAGAAGCCCAACGTCATCGTCGCCATCGCTACGCCGTCGGCGCAGGCTGTGGTGTCGGCCACGCAGGACATCCCCGTGGTCTTCACCGCGGTGACCGATCCGGTCTCGGCGCAGATCGTCACCGACCGCGATCATCCCGGCGGCAATGTCACCGGCATTTCCGACTTCTCGCCGCTTGAGCAGCAGCTCGACCTGATCCGGGAATTCCTGCCGTCGGCCGCCAAGATCGGCGTGCCCTTCAATCCGGCCGAATCCAACAGCATCGCGTTGCTTGCGGCACTGAAGGACCTGGGCAAGGCCAAGGGTTTTGAGATCGTCGAGGCTCCGGCGTCCAAGTCGGCCGATGTCGCGGGTGCGGCGCAGAACCTCGTAGGCAAGGTCGATGTCATCTACCTGCCGACCGACAACACCATCATCTCGGCGCTGGAGACGATCCTGGCCGTCGGCGCCGAGAACAAACTGCCGGTGTTCTCGGCCGAGAACGACACCGTCAAGCGCGGGGCGATCGCGTCCGTCGGCTTCGACTACTACCAGGTCGGCCTCGAGACGGGCGCGATCGTGGTGCGCGTGCTGAAGGGCGAGAAGCCGGGCGACATTGCGGTGCGCAACGCCACCGGCACCGACCTGATGGTCAACGCCAAGGCAGCCGAGGCCATGGGCGTGACGATCCCGAAAAGCGTGCGCGACCGCGCCAAGCAGGTCATCGAATAGGACAACCGCACGGGCGCGAAAGCGCCCTGCAGCACAGAAGGATCAGGCGTGGCGCGCAAGCGCCTCGCCTGATCTGTTAGGACCAACGGAGCGGTTCATGAACCTGATTTCCCTGATCGGCGCTGTCGAGATCGGGCTTGTCTTCGCGCTCGTGGCGCTCGGCGTCTACATTTCGTTTCGCGTCCTCGACTTTCCCGACCTGACGGTTGACGGCTCGTTTCCGCTCGGCGCTGCGGTCGCCGCGGCGATGATCTCGGGCGGCATCAATCCCATCACCGGCACGCTTGCGGCGATCGTCGCCGGCTGCCTTGCGGGCATCGTCACCGCCTGGCTGAACATCCGCTTCGGCATCTTGCACTTGCTCGCCGGCATTCTCACCATGACGGCGCTGTTTTCGGTCAATCTGCGCATCATGGGTAGGCCCAACATTCCGCTGATGAACCAGCCGACGGTGATCGACCTGTTTGCGTGGTTGCGGCCGCTGGTCGAGGCTTCCGGACTGCCAGGACGGCCGACGCTCAAGGTGCTGGCGCTGCTGATCATCGTCAGTGTTGTCGGCGCGTTGCTTGCCCGCTTCCTGACCTCGGAATTCGGCCTGGCGATGCGCGCCACCGGCGCCAATCCGCGCATGGCGCAGGCGCAAGGCATTCCAACCGAGATGCACACCTATATCGGCGTCGCAATGGCCAATGGGCTGGTGGCGCTGGCGGGCGCGCTGTTTGCGCAGACCGCCGGCTTTGCCGATGTCACCGTCGGCACCGGCACGGCGATCGCCGGCCTTGCCGCCGTGATCCTGGGCGAGACGATCTTCCGGACGCGGTCGATCGTGATCGGGATATTCTCCTGCGTCTTCGGCGCCATCGCCTATCGCATCGCCATTGCGCTTGCGCTGAACACCGGCTGGCTCGGCCTGCAGTCCTCCGACCTCAATCTGGTCACCGCGGTTCTGGTGGCGATGGCGCTGATCCTGCCCAAGGTCGCCAATCCGATGCGCAGTCTCCTGAAAAGGAGCGCGACATGATCAGCCTCAGCGACGTTCACGTCACCTTCGGCCGCGGCACGCCGCTCGAGCATCGCGCGCTGCGTGGCCTCGACCTCACCATCCCCGAAGGCGAGTTCGTCACCGTCATCGGCTCGAACGGCGCCGGCAAGTCGACGCTGCTCAATGTGCTTAGCGGCACGGCAAGGCCGGAGCGAGGCTCGATCATCGTCGACGGCACCGACGTCACCCGCTGGTCGGCCCCGAAGCGGGCGAAGCTGATCGCCCGCGTGTTCCAGGATCCGATGGCCGGCACCTGCGAGCGCCTGTCGATCGAGGAAAACATGGCGCTCGCTTTTTCGCGCGGCAGCGTGCGGAGGTTTGGCCGCGCGCTCGATGCCTCCCGCCGCGCGCTGTTTCGGGAAAAGCTGTCGATGCTTGGTCTCGGTCTGGAGAACCGCCTGAGCGATTCGATGGGATTGCTATCAGGCGGCCAGCGCCAGGCGGTGAGCCTGCTGATGTCCACGCTGACCGGCATGAAGATCCTGCTGCTCGACGAGCACACGGCAGCGCTCGACCCGCGCACGGCGGCCTTCGTGCTCGACCTCACGCGCCGCATTGTCGAGGAGCAGAAACTGACCGCGCTGATGGTGACGCACTCGATGCGCGATGCGCTCGACCATGGCACCCGCACCGTCATGCTGCATGAGGGCACCATTGTGTTCGACATTGCCGGCGACCAGCGCAAAAGCCTCGACGTTCCCGATATGCTGAACCTGTTCCGGCAGGCGAGAGGGGACGAACTCTCCGACGACAATCTGCTGCTCGGGATGGGCGCGAAGCAGGCAGCGGCGGTAAGGGCGGGCAAGACGGCGTCGAGTTGATCTCAACGTCTCTGTGTACAACGCCTCCGGTCAGGCTTCCGCACGTCGACATCCTCCCGCAGGAGCCGGGCGGGAGGAGGAGGGGCGCTTCCGGCGCTGGGGCTCTTCCTGTTAACCGGACGGACTGCGTCCAGGCATGGCGTCATCGCCTATTTGACACCTCTCGGCCGTGGGCACATAAATCGCGCCCCAAGTTACGGAGACCCCGATGACTGTCGACCAGACGCTGCCAGATGCGGCGCCCGTGGAGGCCGAGGCCAGGCCCGATCTGACGACACTCGTCGTCTATTTCGGTGCGTTGATCGCCATGTTCATGGCCACCATCGACATGCAGATCGTCGTCACCGCCTTGCCCACCATTGCCGGTGAACTCGGCAACCTGCATCTGTTCGGCTGGGTGGGTGCCGCCTATCTGCTGTCGACCGCTGCGGTCTCGCCTTTCTATGGCAAGCTCGGCGATATGTATGGCCGCAAGAATGTCGTGTTGACGGCGATCGGCCTGTTTCTCGTAGGGTCGCTGGTCTGCGGCATGGCTTGGTCGATGGAGAGCCTGATCGCCGCGCGCGTGCTGCAGGGCATTGGCGGCGGCGGGCTGATGGTCTCGGCCTTCGCCATGATCGGCGAGTTGTCCGGGCCGCGCGACCGCGCCAAATACCAGGGGTACAGTTCGGCGGTGTTTGCGCTGTCGTCGGTACTCGGTCCGCTGGCCGGCGGCTACATCACCAGTCTGTTCGGCTGGCGCTGGGTGTTCCTGGTCAACCTGCCCATCGGCATTATCGTGATGGCGGTGCTGGCCTTCGCCATGCGCAGCCGGTTCAACGAGAGAAAGCACCACATCGACTATCTCGGCGGCGCGCTGCTCGCCATCGGCACGACGGCCATCGTCTATTGGGGCTATCATGTGCTCGACCCCACCGGGCCGGACCTCATCACCTTCGCGCTGCCGCTGGTCGCCCTGCTCGCCATCGTCCTGTTCATCATGGTCGAGCGCCGGGCGGAAGAACCGATCGTGCCGTTGCGGCTGTTCGGTAACTCGACGGTCAGCATCGTCTCCGGCGTGTCGCTGGTCGCCGGAACGGTGACGCTGGGCATGTTCTTCTATTTCGCGCTCTACATGCAGACGCTGACGGGTCTAAGCCCGGCCGAAGTCGGCTTCCTGTTCCTGCCGGCGTCGCTGACGTCGATGGTCATCTCAATCGTCGCTGGTCGCGTGATTGCCGCAACCGGACGCTACAAATGGATGCCGGTGGTCGCCATGGCTATCGGCGGGTTCCTGATGCTGGGCTTCGTCGTCACCAACCAGCACACGCCGATCTGGGTGCTGGCGACAATGATGGCTGTGTTCGGCATCAGCATGGGTCTGCAGTTCCAGGTGTTGATCGTGGCGATCCAGGCGGCGGCACCCCTGCAGGACATCGGCGCGGTGACGTCGCTGATCACCCAGGCGCGGACCTTGGGAGCATCACTGGGACTGGCGCTGAATGGCGCTGTGATGATCTGGGCCCTGAACCGGCAGACTGCCGAACTCCCCGCCGATGCCGCCGCCCTGCTGCCGCAGGGCCTGAACGGGTTGACCCCCCACCTCGCGTCAAGCCTGCCGGGCGCGATCCGCGAAGTGGTGCTCGACCATTACTCCAGCGGGTTCAACGTGATGTTCATCTGGGTGGCGGCGCTCTACTTCGTTGCCATGGGGCTGACGTTGCTGCTTGAGGACAAAGAGATCCCGAAGCGGCATTGAACCAGGCCTGGAATATCTGGCGACGATACGAAATCGACTCGCGAGGAAAGCATGATCATCGACACCCATCTGCACCTGATCGATCTGTCGGCGCTGCGCTATCCCTGGCTTGCCGGCGCACCGGCGCTCAATCGCGATTTCCCGCATGAGGAGTATGCGACCCAGGCCCGCCGCGCCGGCATCGAGGCGGCATTGCATATGGAGGTCGATGTCGATCAAGCCGACATCGAGGCCGAGACCAGCCATGTCAAGGCGCAGTCGCAGCAGGCGGGCAGTCTTTTGCGCGGCGCGATTGCCGCTTGTCGTCCAGAGGAGGGCGGCTTTGCCGCCTATCTCGAACGCCAACAGGCCGATCCCTTCATCAAGGGGTTCCGCCGCGTGCTGCATGTCATGCCGGACGAGCTTTCGGACAGTGCGCTGTTTCGCGACAACATCAAACGGCTTTCCGGCAGTGGGCTGACCTTCGACCTCGTGGTCCTGCCGCATCAGATTCCACGCGCGATTGCACTCGCCGATCTCGCGCCGGACGTCCAGTTCGTTCTCGACCATTGCGGCGTGCCCGATATCAAAGGCCGCGCCGAGCACCCATGGCGCGAGCACATGGCCGAGATCGCGCGGCGCCCCAATGTTATTGGCAAGATTTCGGGCGTCGTGGCCTATGCGGACCCCAGCTCGTGGAGTGTCGAGAACTTGCGCCCCTATGTCGAACACACGATCGGGTCTTTCGGTTGGGATCGCGTCGTCTGGGGCAGCGACTGGCCGGTGTGCACGCTTGGCGGAGGGCTCGCGACCTGGGTGGCGGCGACGCACGCACTGATCGCGGGCGCCAGCCCCGAGGAGAGGATGAAATTGCTGTCGGGCAATGCCAGGCGGATGTGGAAGCTATAGGGCGATCCGACAAGGCTCGCGATTGCCGGCAAGGGTGCAGAACGCCATCACAGCCTTACTTCACGCCAATGCCTGCCGTCAGGCCGCCATCAATCTTGTAGTCGGCGCCGGTGCAGAAACCGGCTTTCGACGAGCACAGGAAGGCGATGAGTTCGGCCACCTCTTCCGGTTCGCCGATGCGGCCGAGCGGATGCGCCGCGCCGAAGCGCTTGTAGGCCTCTTCGACATCGGCATCGCTGCCATTGTTGCCGCGTGCGGCCTTCTCCAGGATCGGCGTGCGGATCGAGCCCGGGCTGACCGAGTTCACCCGGATGCCGGCCGCCGCATAGTCGAGCGCCAGCGAGCGGGTCAGCGTGTGGATGGCGCCCTTGGTCGTGGCGTAGGCGGCGACGTTCTGCTGGCAGGCGAAGCCCTGCACGGAGGCGACGTTGACGATGGCGCCGCCGCCGCGCTTGATCATTTCCGGAATGCCGAAATGCGCGGTCAGATAGATCGAGCCGACATTGACGGTCATTGCCCGGTTCCAGGTTTCCCAATCGGTCGTCGTCGCGGTCCCGTACGGATGCACCGCGGCCGAATTGACGATGACGTCGAGACCGCCGAACTTCGCCACGCCGGCCGCCACCGCGTCGCGCACCTGGTCGAAGACGGAGACGTCGGTGTCGATGACCAGCGCTGGTGCTCCAGCGCTTTCCAGTTGCGCTTTCATCTCCGCATTGGCGGCGCGGTCGATGCCGCAGGCGATGATTGCGGCGCCGCCGGCCGCAAGGCGCCTGGCGGTCGCCAGGCCAATGCCGGTCGTCCCCGTCACCAGGGCCACCTTGCCCTCGAAATCCGTCATTTTCGAAAACTCCTTGCTTTTCTATCGACTCCCGTCGCGGTCCAACAATAAGTTGCCAACCTCTCGCAGAAGGAAAGCCGAAAATGGAACAATGCTGGCGCTGGTATGGACCTGACGATCCGGTGACACTCGATCATGTCAAGCAGGCTGGCGCCACCGGCGTGGTCTCGGCGCTTCACCATATCTACGACGGCAGGGCGTGGCCGGAAGCCGACGTGCTGGAGCGCAAGCGCATCATCGAGGAAGCCGGACTGACCTGGTCGGTGGTCGAGAGCATCCCGGTCCACAATTCCTTCAAGATCGGCGCGCCGGAGCGCGAGCGCTATGCCGGCTACTATCGCGATAGCATCCGCGCGCTGGCCAAGGCCGGCATCGCCACGATCTGCTATAATTTCATGCCTGTGGTCGACTGGACCCGCACCGATCTTGCCTACCGGCTGCCGACGACGGGTTATGCCCTGCGTTTCGACGCGATCGATTTCGCCGCATACGATCTGTTCGTGCTGAAGCGCAAAGACGGCGCCGACAGCTATACGCCGGCGCGTATTGCGCAGGCGGAGAAGCGGCTCAAGGAATTGCCGCCCGAGAAGATCGACCAGATCGAGCGCAATCTGATTGCCGGCCTGCCGGCGACCGAGCGCAAATATGATCGCGAGAGTTTTCGCGAGGCCTTGGCGGACTATGAGGGGATCGGGCCGAAGGAGCTGCGCGACAACCTCGCCTGGTTCCTACGCGAGATCATTCCTGTGGCGGAAGAGGAGGGGGTGCGCATGTGCATCCATCCAGACGACCCGCCCTTCTCGCTCTACGGTCTGCCGCGCGTCGTTTCGACCGCCGAGGATGCGCGCTTCATCCTGAGTGCTGTCGACAGCCAGGCCAATGGACTGACGTTCTGCACCGGCTCCTACGGCACGCGCGCCGACAACGACATTGTCGCCATGGTCAAGGAATTTGCCGACCGCATCCATTTCGCCCATCTGCGCAACATCACCATCGAGAAGGACGGCTCGTTCTACGAGGCTGAGCATCTCGAGGGTGGCACCGACATGGCGCATGTCATCCTGGCGCTGATGCAGGAAGAGGCGCGCCGCCACAGAGAAGGCCGCGCCGACTGGCAAATCCCGATGCGGCCGGACCATGGCCATCTGCTCGCCGACGATATCGGCAAGACAAGGATCAATCCCGGCTACTCGCTGATCGGCCGCCTGAAGGGCCTCGCCGAACTGCGCGGCATCATGCGCGCCGTGGAGACGTTCGGGCTGGCTTGAGGGGCAAACGAACTGCGTTTCAATGCCGGTGCCGGCTCAACGTGCCGTCGCTATAGATCATCCGGCCGGCACGGAATGTCGCCCGTACCCGCGCCACCGGCTGGCGGTCAGGCCGAGTGCCGTGGCCGGATTGGCGCTCGTCAGCGCTGCCGCCGTTACGAGACTGCCTTAGTGCAGTTCCGCCAGGCCGAGCAATGCCGGCAGGATCGAGGCCGGGTGATAGTCGCTGGCGAGCATGTCGAGCAGTCCTGCCTCATAAGCCTGCCGCGCGGAAAGATTGCCGGAATAGGACTGGCCCCGCAGCGCATTGGGCGCTCCCATCACGGTATGCATGCTAAGCCTCCTGGCTTCCTGCGCCGCTTCCAGGGTCACGGGGAATTCGCTCAGCGTGGCGCCAAGGCCGTGAACCAGTTCCACCTTCTCCAGCGTGTCGTCATCATGCGAGGCAAGCGCTACACCATTGGCCTGTGCACGCGCCGACAGGTCTTGCAGTGCGTTGAGCACATCGCCCTGGCCCTCGCGGCCGGCCATGCGATGGCCGACGACCTCGGACGCCTGGGCAACCGACATGCCGCGCTCCTTGGCGATGCGGGCGATGTAAAGCTCGACATCGCGATACTGGCCCTGTCCGGGCGTGTGGTCCATCAGCGAGATCAGATGCAGCCTGCTGGCATCCATCAACTTCTGCAGCATGGCAATGGCCGGGGTGAAGGTGACTTCGAAGCGGGCGTGGATGCGGTGGTCGACCAGCAAATGGTCCTTCATCCCGGTAATGGTGTCGATGATCGCCGATGTGTGCTCTTCCGAGCGCGCCACACCGCTGGTGACGCTGGCGCCGATGAAGGAGAGCGCGGCATAGGCGGTGGTGACACCGCAGGACGCCAGCTTCTTGTCGAGCTCGGCAATGCCGATCTGCATCGGCACATGCACGCCGAGGCGCGGTTCGACTTCCCTTTCCACCATGTCGCCATGCATGTCGATGTAGCCGGGCAGAAGCAGGCGGCCGCCGCCTGAGATGTCGGCATTCTCGACCGGCTGGTTGCGGATCTCGGCAATCCGGCCGTTTTCGATGCGAATGGCGCCGCTCGGGATGACGCGGTCGCGCAGGACAATTTCGAATTCACTTAGCCACATACGATTTCTCTTCGGGGGACAGGCGGTTCAGGACGGGTTGCCGGTCGGCAAGACCGAGGGACAGCCGTCCCATAACAGCTGCTTACCCCCGAAAATGACAGTCAGCGACGGGCCTTGTGATTGACGCGAAAAGTCACCGTTCATGAAAGTTCACGGCCGCTTTCTTCTCAAGCCGGCTCAAGGCAGCGTACCGTTCGATTGCCAGCTTGACAGAAAGCTGACAATGTATCATATCCAAAAAGCTGACTATGTATCATATTATTCCATGCAGCGATCAAGACCGGTCACCGGCCGTCCCAGGGAGGCGATTGTGGGAGAGGCTATCAGCCAGTGGAGCAATTGGTCGGGCTATGTCACGGCCACGCCGCAGGCTTTTGCCGAACCGCAAACTCTCGATGCGTTGAGCGTCGCCATTCGCAATTCGCCGGGACCGGTTCGTTTCGCTGGCACGGGGCACTCCTTCACGCCACTGGTCAAGAATGACGGAACCATCCTGTCGCTCGACCGCTTCGAAGGCCTGAAGGCGCATGATCCCGAAAGACTGACGGCGAGGGTCGGCGCTGGCACTAAGATCGGCGCGCTGGCGAAGCTGCTGCACGGCGTCGGCCAAGCGCTGCCGAATATGGGCGACATAGACAAGCAAGCGTTTGGCGGCGCGCTTGGCACCGCCACGCATGGTTCGGGCATCACGCTCGGCGCCTATCATACCCAGCTCGAGGCGATGCAGATCGTCGACGGGCGTGGCGCGGTCAAGGAGTTCGACCGTGCCCAAAACGCCGACATGATCGATGCCATGGGGGCCTCGCTCGGCGCCTTCGGCGCCGTCACCGAAGTGACGATCCGCAACATGGCGAGCTACCGCATGCGGCACCGCCGCTGGACGGCGCCGGTTGCCGACGTGCTTGCGCAATTCGAAAGCACGATGACGGCGCATCGCTCGGCCGAGTTCTACTACGTGCCGTTTTCCGGCCAGGCGCTGCTGATCGCCAGCGACATCACCGAAGCGCCGGCGACCGTGCGCCCGCCGACGGAAGACGACGATGCCGTCACCACGCTCAGGAAGCTGCGCGATTATCTCAGCTGGTTCCCGTGGCTGCGCCGCCGTCTCATCGGCTCGGCCTTCGCCAAGGTGCCGGCCGAGGACTACGTCGAGGACTGGCTGAAGGTCTTCACCTCGGAGCGCAACGTCAAGTTCAACGAGATGGAGTACCACCTTCCGTTCGAGGAGGGGGCGGCGGCGCTCGGCGAGATCATTGCGATGCTCGAGACGCGGTTCCCAGAGGTCTACTTTCCGATGGAGGTGCGC
Organism: Mesorhizobium caraganae; assembly: GCF_016836705.1. Lineage (GTDB taxonomy): Bacteria > Pseudomonadota > Alphaproteobacteria > Rhizobiales > Rhizobiaceae > Mesorhizobium > Mesorhizobium caraganae. The sequence continues at coordinate 521,493 of NZ_JAFCGY010000001.1, forward strand.
GTCGTCGCGCCTGACAACATCTGGCTGAGCCCGTTCTACAAGCGCCCGACCTGTTCCATCGCCATCCATCACGGCGTCGAGCGCGATCCGATGGCGTACTTCAATGCCGCCGAGCCGATCTTCCGCAAGCGCGGCGGCCGCCCGCATTGGGGCAAGATGCACAGCCTCACCGCCAAAGAGCTGAGCACGCTCTATCCGCGCTGGAACGATGCGATGGCGGTCCGCCGCGAGATGGATCCGGACAACCGTTTCGTGTCGCCCTATATGGCCAGGCTGCTCGGCGTCGCGGCATGAGCCTGAGCGACACCTATTTCGCCGAACTATCCGGCGCGCTCAGGGCGGCCGAAATCCATCGGCCGTGCCTCGTGCTCGATCTCGACCGGCTCGATCACAACATCGCTGCGATCAAGGCGAAATTCGCCGACGGCCTCGCTCTGCGCCTCGTCGACAAGTCGCTGCCTTGCCTGCCGCTCATCGAGCACATCCGTGCGGCGTTCGCGACCGACCGGCTGATGAACTTTCATCTGCCGATCAGCGCTGAAATGCTGAAAGCCTTTCCCGATGTTGATCTCCTGCTTGGCAAGCCGATGCCGGTCGCCGGCGCCAGGCACGCACTGACCAAGGGTGTTCTCGCCGGTCTTGGCGAAGCGACGTCGCGCATCGTCTGGCTGATCGACACCGAGCAACGGCTGGCCGCCTATGGCGCCCTTGCCGTTGAGCTCGACCGCGAGCTGCGCATCTGCTTCGAGGTCGATGTCGGGTTGCATCGCGGCGGTATCGGCAATCCCAACGCACTGGCGCGGGCGGTGGCATTGCTCACCGCCCATCCGCGGCTGAAATGCGAAGGCGTCATGGCCTATGAGGCGCATATCGGCCACATCCCCAAACTGCTCGGCGGACCGGCCAAGGCGCGCGCCAAGGCGGTCAGCCTGTTTCGTCAGTATGTCGCTTGCCTTGGCCCCGACCAGCGCAAGATCCTCAACCTTGGCGGCAGCAGCACGGCATTGCTCTATGACAGCTGGGTCGGCGCCAATGAATTGTCCATTGGATCGGCCTTCGTCTTGCCGACCGATTTCGACGTGCCCAGCCTCAGCCAGTTACAGCCTGCCGCTTTCATCGCGACGCCGATCCTGAAGGTGGTCGATGTCCGGTTGCCGGGCCTCGACGAGCGCTCATGGCTGCTGCAGAAGCTCGGGCTGCTGCCACGGCGCGGCTGTTTCCTCTATGGCGGCAAGTGGATGGCCAAGCCTGTCCATCCCGCCGGGATGAAGGCCGACAAGACGTTCGGCTTTTCGACCAATCAGCAATTCATGGCGCTGCCCGACGACGCGAATATCAGGCCCGACGACTACGCCTTCCTGCGTCCGACGCAGAGCGAATTCGTGCTACAGCAGTTCGGGTCGATCCAGGTCTATTCCGGCGGTAAGATCGCCGCGCAATGGGCCGCGCTGCCGTTTTCGTAAAATCGAAATGGAGGAGGACACGATGGTCGCAACGGCAGTCAAAACCCACCCCGTGCAGCCTGAATGGGCAGCCGAACTCGACCTGGCGCTTACCGATCTCGACAGCAAGAAGGATGACTGGGCGCAGACCTCGAACAGCGAGCGCATCGCACTGCTGCGCAAGATCAAGGAGCATATCCGCGAGGTCGCCGAGGCATGGGTCAAGACCGCCACCCGGAAGAAGGGCATCCCGACCGGCTCGTCGCTCGAAGGCGAGGAATGGCTGGCCGGCCCGGCGGCGCTGATGGATGGCTGCAACCAGTTCATCCGCACGCTGAGCCTGATGGAGGGCAAGAAATTCCTCGACAGGCTGCCGGTCCGCACTCTGCCCAACGGACAGGTGGCGGTGACGGTGGTTCCGAACTCGGTCTGGGACAAGGTGCTGTTCACTGGTCTGAAGGCCGAGATCTGGATGCAGCCCGGCGTGACCAAGGCCAACCTCGCCGCAAGCACCGCCTCGGCCTATGACGCGCCGGCGACGAGCCGCAAGGGCAAGATCGGCCTCGTGCTCGGCGCCGGCAATGTCGCCTCGATCGCGCCGCTCGACTGCCTGCACAAGCTCCTGGTCGAACACCAGGTGGTGCTTCTCAAGATGAACCCGGTCAACGACTATCTCATCGATTTCCTGCGGCCGGCGCTGCGGCCGCTGATCGAATTCGGCGCGCTGCGCATCGTGCGCGGCGGCGCTGATGTCGGCGCCTATCTGTGCAATCACGATCTGGTCGAGGACATCCACATCACCGGTGCCGCCGCCTCGCACGATGCGATCGTCTGGGGGCCGGGCGAGGAGGGCCGAAAGAACAAGGCATCGGGCACGCCAAGGAACAGCCGGCGCATCACCTCGGAACTCGGCGGCGTGGCGCCGACCATCGTGGTGCCCGGCCCATGGTCGAACGCCGACATCGCCTACCACGCCGAATTGATCGCCACCCAGAAACTCAACAATTCCGGCTTCAACTGCATCGCTTGCCAGATGCTGGTGCTGCCGGAGAGCTGGAACAAATCCGATGCGCTGCTGGCAGCACTCGAAGAGGTGATGCAGAAGGCGCCGTCGCGGCCAGCCTACTATCCCGGTGCCACCGAGCGCCTCGCCGCGTTCGAAGCGCATGCCGACAGCGTGCAGAAATTCGAGCGGCCCGGCGGGCCGGCCTGCGTGGTGGTACCGTTTCGGTCAGGCACGGACACCTATTTCGAAAACGCCGAAGTGTTTGCGCCGGCGCTCAGCGTCATGCGATTGCCGGCGGGCAACGCCGAATCCTACCTGCGCGCCGCGGTCGCCTACGCCAATGAAAAGCTGCACGGCACGCTTGCCGCCAACATTCTCATCCATCCCAAGACGATCGCCGAAATCGGCCGACCGCGCTTGGAGGAAATCGTTGCCGAATTGCGTTATGGCGGCATCGGCATCAATTCCTGGAGCGGCGTTCTGTTTGCGCTGCTGCGGCCGACCTGGGGCGCTTTCCCCGGTCACACGCTCGACGACGTGCAGAGCGGCATCGGCGTCGTCCACAACACCTACCTGTTCGACAAGCCCGAGCGCAGCGTGCTCGAAGCGCCGTTCCGCATCATGCCGAAACCGGCGTGGTTCCTGACACATAAAAGGGCGCACATCGTCGGCCGGCTGATCACCGAGTTTCACTACCGGCCGAGCGTCCTGAAACTGCCGCGTATCATCTGGAACGCGCTGCTGGGATAGTGCCGAGTGGCAAGCGACGATCCCAGGGCAGCATCGCAAAGGCGAGACAGGAGTTACGACAATGGCTGACGCGGATGCAATCATTGTGGGCGGCGGGCTGGCCGGTCTGGCCGCTGCCGCCGAACTCGGCGATGCCGGCAAGCGCGTAATCATCGTCGAGCAGGAAGGCGGCGGTTTTCTCGGCGGTCAGGCATTCTGGTCGCTCGGCGGCCTGTTTCTGGTCAACACGCCCGAGCAACGCCGCTTGCGCATCAGGGACAGCCGCGACCTCGCTTGGCAGGACTGGCTGGGTTCGGCCCAGTTCGACCGGCCCGAGGATCACTGGCCAAGGAAAGTGGCGGAAGCCTATGTCGATTTCGCCGCCGGCGAGATGCGGCCCTGGCTGCACGCAATGGGCATGCGTTGGTGGCCGGTGGTCGGCTGGGCCGAGCGCGGCGGCGCGCTGGCCAATGGCCACGGCAATTCGGTGCCGCGCTTCCATCTCACCTGGGGCACTGGGCCAGGCGTGGTCGCGCCGTTCGAAAGGCGCGTGCGCGATCACGTCGCCAAGGGGTTGATCACACTGAAATTCCGCCATCAGGTCAGCCGGCTGATCAAGACCAACGGCGCGGTCACCGGTGTCGCTGGCGAAATCCTGGAGGCGTCCAACGTCGAGCGCGGCAAGCAGTCGAACCGCACGGTCGTTGGTGACTTCGAACTCTCGGCCAGCGCGGTCATTGTCGCTTCCGGCGGCATTGGCGGCAACCACGATCTTGTCCGCAAGGTCTGGCCGGTCGAGCGGCTGGGGCCGGCGCCGAAGCGTATGGTCGCCGGCGTGCCGCACCATGTCGACGGCCGCATGGTGGCGATCACCCGGCAAGCCGGCGGAGCCGTCATCAACGCCGACCGCATGTGGCACTATGTCGAGGGGATCAAGAACTGGAATCCGATCTGGCCGAACCATGGCATCCGCATCCTGTCGGCGCCGTCGCCGCTATGGTTCGACGCGCTCGGACAACGCATGGAGGCGCCGTTCTTTCCGAGCTTCGATTCGCTCGGCACGCTGAAGCGCATCCTGTCGACCGGGCATGATTATTCCTGGTTCGTTTTGACCAAGACGATCGGCTCGAAAGAGTTCGTGCTGTCGGGCTCCGAGCAGAACCTCGACTTCACCGGCAAGGATTGGCGGGCCGTGCTGAAGAACCGGCGCGGCGGCAAGGCGCCGCCATCGGTGGCGGCGTTTCTGGAAAAGGGCGAGGACTTCGTCGTCCGCGACAATCTGGCCGACCTGGTCGCCGGGATGAACGCGTTGTCAGGCGACAATCTGCTCGACTACGACCGGCTCAAGGCGCAGATCGTGGCGCGCGACCGCGAGGTCGAGCATGCCTACACCAAGGACGCGCAGGTCACGGCCATCCGCGGTGCTCGCAACTACATCGGCGACAAGATCTTCCGGGTGACCAAACCGCACAAGATACTCGACCCCAGGCACGGGCCGCTGATTGCGGTGCGCCTCAACATCCTGACCCGCAAGACGCTGGGCGGCCTGCACACCAACCTCAATTCACAGGTTCTCGACGGCAATGGCGAGCCCATTGCCGGGCTCTATGCGGCGGGCGAGGTGGCCGGCGGCGGCGGTGGCGGCTATCACGGCTACAATGCGCTTGAAGGGACATTTCTCGGCAGCTGCATCTTTTCCGGCAGGAATGCAGGCCGGCACGCGGCGGGCAGGTGACGCCGCGAACCGGCCAACGCTGCCATCGACACCGAGACGGACCGTCATCCGGTGCCATGATGGGGATATTTCCGATGACAGAGGAGATTGTTAATCGTCCTGCGCTAATGGCAGTCTGGGGGGTGAATGGATCTGGTAATCTGATCGTGTTCACGGGTCGACTATGGCAGTATTTGGTACCGTTCCTCCCGATCTCAGCTGCCGGCCAATTCACCAGGGTGATTGGGACGGCGTAGCCGATTGCCTGCTCCGGGGCTTTCCAGAACGCAGCCGCAATTACTGGATGCGGGCGCTTGCCCGTTTGTCGCAACGCCCGGCCGTCGCCGATTTTCCACAATACGGCTTTGCCTTGGAGAATGCCGGCCGGATCGTTGGCGTTGTGCTGACGCTCTACGCCCGCTTCCCTGGCCGTGAAGGCGATGAAATCCGCTGCAACATTTCCAGTTGGACCGTGGACGAAGGGTACCGTCCCCAGGCCATGAAGTTGATTTGGGCGATCCTCAGGCGCAGGGACGTGACCTTCACGAACATTTCGCCGGCGCCCTCGACATTGAAGGCCAACAAGGCACTCGGCTTTCAGCTTTTTTCCAATGGACAATTTGCCTTCCTGCCCGCCTTGAATTCGGTGCGGCGGTCGTGTCGGGTGCTTGAGGTTCGTCCCGATCTAGCCGAGTTGGCGATGCTCTCCGACGGCGAAAGATACATCGTCCTGGAACACGCCGAGCTGGGCTGCATCTCTCTGGTCTGCATTTGCGACGGGGTGGCGTCTCCGCTGGTGTTGATGCCGCGCCGAATACTGCATGGTCTCATCCCCTGCGCCCAGATCGTCTATTGCCGCTCCCTGGCGGATCTGAGCCGGTGTGCCGGCGCCGTGGGGCGCTTTGTCTTGCGAAGGGGGATCCTGCTTTGCCTCGTCGACGCCAAGGAGCCCATCCCTGGCCTGTTCGGCCGCTACTTCGCCAACCGGGGGATAAAATACTTCAAGGGTCCGAAGCCGCCGGCGCCCGGCGACCTAACCTTCACCGAGCTTGTGGTGTTCGGGCCGTAATTGCTCTTTGCATCGCCAGTTCGCGCCAGCGCGTGCCCAGCGACACGCCGACGAGCAGCAGGCAGAAGCCGAGTGCAAGCGGCGAGTAGAAGGCTTCTTCCTGCAGCACGGCATTGGCCGAGATGGTAACGATGACGACGAAACCGAACAGGAAATCCGGGTCGCGGGTTTCGATCAGTTGACGCCGCGCCGCCATGGCGAGCGCCGCCAGGAAGCCGAAGAAGACAAAGCTGCCTATGCCCATCTGATAGAGCATGACGCCGACGGCGCTCTCGACGGGAACGGAGGCGACACCTTCCGCCTGGGCGTTGGCCCAGCTGAGATTGAGGCTGGTGCTCGACAAATTGCCGCCAAAGCCCAGTCCCTGTCCAAGCGGGTTGGCCAGGAAGTCGCGCAGGCCGGCCGTCAGGCCAAGCACGTGATAGTCCCCATGCGTCGCGCCATAGCCGATTGCCGCGGTCGTCCAGGCTAAAGCCAGGACTATGACGGCGGTGAGCGTAAAACCGGCACGGGAGGGGCTGTAGATCAGACGCGTGGCGAGCGCTATGAGCAGCAGGAACGTCGCGCCCTTGGAGCCGATGACGAGCAGCAGCGGCAAGGCCGCGATCGGCAGCACCCAGCGTCCCTTGAACAGCAGCCAGGCCGATATGATGCTGAGGGCATAGGCATAGCTGATCGGATGAAAATTCGGGCCGCCGACACGAAAGACGCTGGGCAGGATGTCGTTGAAGAACGGCGTGTTGAAGAAGGTCGTGGTCATCACGTCCTCAAGCCCACGGAAAACGAAGCCGGTCTCCTGCAGCGCCTTCTCCCAGACGCCGGTCTCGATCTGCCGCGATATGCTGCGTTCGATGTAAAGGTCGCCATGGAAGAGGCTGAGGAAATTCATCGTGAAGATCAATTCCAGATATCCGTAGACGACCGCGCCGGCACCGAGCCACAACATGCTCTTGCGCAGGTCGACCGGATAGAGGCTGGCGGCGAGCACGGCGATGTGGAAGCAGGCAAGCGGCGTGATCGTGTTGCGGAAATAGACGACCGCGTCCTTGGGCTGACCGTGCACGACCCCCAGGGCGAGATAGAAGGTGATGGTTCCACAGAGCACGAGGCTGAGCAGCAGCCAGAAGCGCAATTCGATCAGGGCGCGCACGCGGTGCTGGAACGACGCGGCAAGGAAAATGCCGAAGGCGCTCATCAGGATGACGAAATTGGTACCGCGCAGCGAATCGAACGTATCGTTGTCTGGGATGTAAGGGGTGTACCAGGTGACCACGAGGTTCTGGTAGAGGAAGGCGCAGATGATCAGGACGGGAACGCCCGCGGGCAGGGCGTTGGACACGATTAGCGTCAGGAGGAAGGTCGCGGCAATGCCGAACGGGGTCCAGACGGCAAAGGCCGAAACGGTCAAGACAACAACGATCAGCGACACGCAGACATGCAGCAGTGCGTCGCGCGGGGCTCCCACGCTTTGCGCGCGCAGGCCGACTGGCGGATAGGCTCCGGTGACGCTCATAGCTGGCCCGCCTCGCCCAGGAGGGCAGCCATCATCGAGGCGTCGAAACCTTCCGTGCTCTGCCTGCTGGCGATGAAGCCAAAGCCCTGGTCGAGCTCCCAATAGGTCCAGCCGATATGGTTGGCTTCGGCGGCCTCGCGCACGGCGCGGACCCAGGCCGCGCGGCTTTGCGCATCGACGCAGAAATTGAGCACGCCGAATTCGTTCAGCATCACCGGGCAGTCATGAGCCGCCGACCAGCGTGCGGCCTCGGCAAAGTTCGAAGCAATCGCGGCCGCCGTCCATGGGTTCGAAAGTTCGTTCTCGAGCAGGGAAGCGGCTTCTTCGTCGCCGGCAGTGCGCAATCTAGCGATGAGCTCGCGGACCGCCGGAGTCTCCCTTGTCGCGGGAAAGGGCAGGTTGGCCATGCGCGCCAGCGGCGACGTATCCCAGTTCTCGCATTGATGGGTGAACGCCATCGGTGCGTAGAAATGGATGGCGGCGATCTGGTTGTCGTCGGCCAGAGGCGGCGTATCGGTTATCTCCCATATGCCCTGGAAGCGTGCTGGGCCCCAGACCAGTGTGTGGCGCGGACATGTTGCGCGCAGCGTCTCGGCGAGCCTGTCGCGCAACGCCAGCCAGACGGTGCGTTCCATCGGCGGCTCGTTCAGCAGTTCCGGATAGACCGAGGCCGCCGGCAGATCGGCGATGACGGGACGCAAGGCCGTCCACGCCTGCACCACCTGTTCGCTTGCGGCTGCCGGATCGCGCTCGAAAGCGGCGTGAAGGTCGGCGGACGGGTGCATGTCGACGAGAACGGCAAAGCCCAGCCCGGCAAGGTCGGCGACGCCGTCACCGATACGGCGGAGCCCGGCCGTGTCGCCGGCCGAGATAAGATCGCTGTTCACCGGCAAGCGGATGGTTTCGAACCCCGACTGGCGCAGCTTTTCCAGCGTCGCAGCGGCGGGAGCGGTCCCTGCCTCGCGATCGAGCCATCCCGGAAGATTGAAGCCACGTGATGGAATGCTGCGCGCGGTCGTCGTGGCGGAGGCCGGGAAGGGGAGGCCGGCAAGCACAGCCCCGCCGGCCAGAGCGAGCGCCTGCCGCCGTGACATCACCGGCAGCGATGTCAGCTCCGCCGGCACGGATCAGCTCCTCGCAGCCAAACTGCGGCGCCAATCGGCGCCGGACGGCGGCACAGGCGTGCGCGCGGCCGGCTGCGCGGTCTGCGGTGCGATCACCAGCGTGGCGCTGCGTCCGATCTGGGCGACGCCCAGCCGTTGCGCCAACAGGGCGGCAGCGTCGGCTGCCTGCTCCGACGGGGTCAGCGCCAGCAGCGTCAGATCGGCCCGCGTGAAAAACTCCGGGGACCAGGCCTTTTCGCTGAAGGCCGGGGCACTGACGAGGATGAAGTCGAAGGCATTTCCAGCCTCGGTCAGGACGTCGCCCAAGGTCCGGCCGCCTTTTTGCCCCTGCGGGCTGCAGATGGCGGTTCTGAGGCCACTGGCGCTGTCGACGAATATGCCGGGGCCATGGTCCGCCGAAGCGGATGGTTGGCCTTCGATCTCGACGACCAGCACGTTCTGCTCGACGCGCTGCAGGCTGATCCCGATCAATGCGCCGGCAAGCCTTGCCTCGAGGCTGCCGCGCGTCGAGGACACGGCCAGCACAAAGGGTTTGGGATGGTCGTGCAGGCGCAGGATGATCTGCCGCATCAGCTTCAGCACGTCGCGCGAAAGCGCCTCGTCGCCGTCCTGGAACAGTGAGGCCCTGATTGTCTTGATGCCTGAAAGCGCCGTACCGCTGGCCGGCACGCGGTATTCGCCCAGACTGGCCGGCAGCGGCTGCGGAGCCGGCTGGGCAGCGGCACGCGGTGCGTCCTGCCTCGGCTGGACCGCCGGCACCACTTCTTCCTTGGGCGCCTGCGGTTCGTCTTCGGGCCGGCGGACCGGGCCGAACGCCAGAGCGAGACCGCATCCGGCGAGAAGGCCAAGAACCGCGCTCACTGGCAACAGCAGGGCCGGCTTCGGCCAGGTCGGTTGCAGTGGCGGCGAAGCCTTGGCGATCGTGCGCGCCTCGGAGGTCTGGACGCCCTCCATCTGCGAGGTTTCCTTGGCGCGCTTCAGATACTCGTCGAGGACGCCGCGAGCGGCCTGGGCCTTGGAGTCCAGCTGCCGCAACTGCACCTGGGCAAGGCTCGAGTCGGAAGACTGCTGGCGCAAAGCTTCGAGCTTGGCCTGCAACTTGCCGACATTTTGCGCTGCGAGATCGTAGCTGGCCTTCAACTGCTGCCTGATGCGGTCGGCCTCGGCACCCATGAGCCGATTCATCCGTTCCAGCTCAGACCGCAGCCGCGCGATCGCCGGATGGCGCGGCCCATACATGGTTTCGAGATTGGCGAGTTCGGCGGCGCGCTGGTTATAGTCGTCGCGCAATTTTATGGCCGAGTTGGAGGACAGGATTTCCGCCAGCCTGGCCAGACCCGCAGGCGAGCTGCCCACGGCAAGCGCCTGATTGTAGCGGTCCCTTGCCTGGTCGGCGTCGCCCTGGGCGGTGATCAGCTGCGTCGTCAGCTGGTCAAGCTGGAATTGCAGCGTGCCGCCATCGGTCGGGTCGACGATCCTGTGCGTCGTCTTGAAATCCTCGACCGCGCGTTCGGCGTCGCTGACGTCCTTCTGCAGGCCCTTGATCCGGTCGTTGAGGAGGGAGTTCACATCGCTGTTGGCGCCTTCGCGCTCTCCGGCAAGACCGGTCCTGTAGCGCTCGACGATGGCGTTGGCGATGCGCGCGGCCGTCTCCGGCGATTTCGACGTGAAGCTGACATTGATGACATAGGTGAGCCCTTCGCGCTCCACAGTCACCGCTTTTTGAAAGCGCTTGAAGGTCGCGTCGCGCGTGGCTTTCTTGTCCGATCCGAATATGGAAAACAGCCGCGATACCAGGCCGCGACCCGAGAATTCGGGGTCGTTCTCCACCTTTTGACCGTCGAATACATCTCCCAGCAGATCCTGCGATTCGATGACGAAGACCTGGCTGGCAATGGCGGCGCTGTCGGAGCCGATGCCGGGAAGAACATTGTTGAAATTGGTGGAACGCGAATCGCGCGGGTCGATCAGGATCGAGGCTGTTGCCGTGTAGCTCGGGCTGGTCACGGCGAGATAGAGCACCGTCAGCAGCAGCACGGCACCTGTAATGACAAAAATCATCAGGCGACGGCCCCAAAGAATCGCCCAGAGCGCCGCGATATCAAACAGCGGTGGAAGCGTGCGATCGTCGATGCTGGCAGGACTCATCATTTTTCCTCTGCAGAGTCACATCACTCTACACCTCGCACTATTTCCCATTATCGTTAGCCCTTCGTTAAGGTTACCAAAGCGTTTCGCCTTTTGTATGCAGGGGGCGCCAGTAACCATTCGTCGCGTTGGCACTGGCGCTTGCGTGAGTTTTTGTTCTATTCAGGGACAGGTTTCAGGGTCGGTTCGGCTGCCGCGGGGGCAAGGCCATTGCCGATCGTCACGGGAGCCGATCTTGGATGACAACATAAGCGACAAAAAAGCCGCAATGGCTGGGAGCGGCAATCCGGCAGCCAACATGCGCATGTCCATCCCCGCGCTCGCCAGGAGCGGGGCGGTCGCGGGTGTGATCAAGCTCGCCAGTGCCGGCCTGTCGTTTCTGATGTTCGTGGCCGTTGCGATGGTGATGGACGAGCGGCAGTTCGGCCTCTACAGCGCCACCTATGCCGGCGCCAGCCTGGTTTCTTTCTTTGCATCGGTTGGCCAGCAGAGCACCGTGCTCAGGTTCTGGCCGCAATATGCCGGCCTCGGCGATCTCAATTCGGCGCATGGCATGATGGCGCGCGCCATTTTGGTGGCGCTGCTCGGGCTTGTCGTCTCCAGCCTGCTCATCCTGGTAGCGGGGTTTTTGCCGTTCGTCGGCGGCGGCACGCCCGAATGGCTATCACTGTGCCTGGCTGCCGCGGTGCTGTCATTCTCGCTCGGCTGGTCGGAATTCACCTCCGGCGCCTTCCGCGCCAAGCATGCACTCATTTACGGCCTGTTGCCGCGCGATATCATATGGCGGGCGGCGACCATTGCCGCCATGCTCGGGTGCCGCTTCCTGCATATCGAGATGGGTGCGGTCGCAGCGACCTTTCTGACCGCCGGGCTGCTCATCCTTTCGGTCGTGCCGCAGACGATGCTTCTGCTGCGCGAAACCACGCGCGCCGAGCGCGGCCCGCTCAGCCAAGCGCAAAAGCAGGAATTCAAGACGGTGACACTTGGCCTGTGGGGCGTCACCTCGCTGCCGCCGGCGCTCGGCCAGGTCAGCACCTTGCTGGTGGCCATGATCCTGGGGCCGGTGCCGGCCGGCGCCATCTTCGTGGCCGACCGGACAACGCGTTTCGTGGCGCTGGCGCTCAACGGCATCAACCAGGCGCTGGCGCCGCAGATTTCGAGCGCCTTCTACAGCGGCGACAGAGCGCATGTGCAGCGCATCACCAGTCTTGCGGCACTCGGCAGCTTCGCCATTGCGCTCTGCGTGCTGGCGGCGTTCTGGCTTTTCGGCGGCTTCATCCTGTCCATTTTCAATCCGGCCTATGACACGCCGACCATGCGTACGACGCTCGTCATCTTCGGCATCGGCGCGACCTTCGCCACCGCTTGCGGCCCGATCGAGATACTGCTGCAACTGACCGGCCTTCAGCATGCACTGTTCAAGGTGCTGATCATCGTCAACGTGCTGGGGCTCGCCGCGACGGCCGCGACGACCTACTATTTCGGGCCGGTCGGCGCGGCGGTCACCATCGCCGGAACGGTGATTGCCTGGACTGCCCTCGCAGTGTCGATCGCGCGGCGCCGAATAGGCATAAACCCGTCCATCTTCGGCCTCGCGATGGGCAAGGCGGCAGCCGTTTCCCGTCCTGTGCTTAGAGACCGCACGTGAAGATCGTGCAGGTCCAGACGCAGGCGGAGGCGGCCGGTGCGCAACGCGTTTCCGACATGTTGGGTGAAGGATTGCGGGCGCGTGGCCATGATGTCCGCACCGTCTTCATGTACCGGAAGACCGACGCATTCGACCACGACGCCAGCGCCGATTTCATCCTTACCGAGCCGCCAAAAGGCTTGCCGGGACAGATTCGGGCGACCATCGGACTGGTGAGCTATCTGCGCAAGGCGCGGCCGGATGCCGTCATCACCTATCAGCATTATGGCAACATCTTCGGCACGATCGGCGCGCGACTGGCTGGGGTCAGGCACATCGTCGCCAACCAGAGCGGCGCACCGCACACCAAGGGCACGATGGGCCTGCTCTCCCAGATCGACAAGCTTATGGGCGTGACCGGCCTTTACCATGCAAACATCGTCAACTCGGCCTGGACCGAAGCCCAATTCGATCACTACCCGCAAGCCTACCGGCGCCGCCTCCATCGCATCGATCACGGTGTATCGGCGCCGCGTGAGCAATTCGACAAGGCTGCTGCGCGCGCCCGCTTCGGCTTGCCAGGCAATGCGTGGCTTGCCGTCTCGTCTGGACGCCTGACGCGGACGAAGAACCAGATCGCGCTGGTCGGGGCACTTGCACGGTTGTCCGACATCCATGTAGCGCTTGCCGGCGTGGGACCGGAACTCGAGACGCTTGTCACCTTTGCCAGGGAGCGGGGCGTGGCGGACCGGTTGCATCTGGTCGGCGAAGTTCCGCCGGCGCAGATTTTCGAATTCCTGGCGGCGGGCGATGTCTACGCCTTTCCGTCGACGAGCGAGACCTTCGGTCTTGCCTGCGTCGAAGCGGCGATTTCCGGGCTGCCGGTGGTGGCGAACAATCTTGCGGTGATGCGCGAGGTGCTGACCGCGCAAGACGGCGAACCGGCTGCGATCTTCGTCGAGGCCGACGCTGCCGGCATGGCCACGGGGCTTGCCGAGATGATCGCCAGGCCGGAGCTCATGACCAGGCTTTCGGCGGCCGGTCGGCGGCTCAAGGACAAGTACTCGCCCGCCCAGATGTGTGCCGGCTACGAGGCGCTACTGCTTTCCTAGAGCGGCTCACGGAAACGGCGAATCGCTCTATGTCTTATTTTGCGCAATTCCCAAAGGAAAGCGCTGCGCGCTTTTCCCGGGAAAACCGCTCACACTTTTCCTGGAATTGCTTAGCGCCTCCGCACCGCCGCAATCCCGTCGATCACTTCCAGCCTGCCGGCGCGGTTGAGCGTGTGGATTTTCGGGTATGGCCAGTCGCCATCGGCGACGATCGGCCGAGGTGCTGAAAGCCGCACCGTCTGCCGGTCGAGTTGCAACAGTTCGGACCGGCCGAGGCCACCGCCATAGCCGAGCGTTCCGTCCTGTACGGGAAGAACGATACGGCCGTCGCGGCTGTGTACGAAAGCGCCACCCGGACGCGCCATGCGATGGTCGATCACGATCGGGTTGCCGGCATGTGGCGTCCAGGGGCCGGTGAGGGCAGGAGCCGAAAACACCACCAGCGTGTCGGAGGTGCTGCCGTAGCCGTCGCGGTCGGTGGCGAACAGCCAGAGCTGCCCATCATGTTCGAGCAGCGTTGCGTCGGAAATCTCGCCCTCGACCAAAACGGTCTCGGCGGTCCAGCGATCCGGGAAAGCTGACGCGCGATAGAGGGTGAGCTTGCTGCTGGCGCTGGCTTCGGGAAGCATCCAGATTACTCCGTCGCGCTCGAACACCTGGGGATAGGAGAGGTGGTGCGGTTCCTCCAGAACCACCCGCGGCGCCTCCGGAACCCCGTTGGCATCGAACGCAACGACCGAGATGACAGCCTTGCCGGTGGCATGGGGATAGTCCTCGACGAATAGGAACGACTGGCCCTGCCATTCGAACGGGAACGGATCGGCGTAGAAATGGTCGCCGGGGTCGGGCAGCACCGACCAGCCGCTGCCCAGCCTGCCGGTTTCCACGACGCCGGGGGTATCGGCAAAGCGGTAGCCGACCCGCCAATGCGCGTGGCGATAGCTGACGCGCCGGATGATTTCACGGCCAAGCCGCGGCAGCGCCGAACCGAGATAGGCGGGCAGGAATTGCGTTACCGGAGCGTTACGAGCTTCAGACGACGGTTCGTTCTGCAAGGGCCGGCCGTCGGCAAAAGCCTTGGCGAGCGAGACGATCAGGGTAATGGCGCGTGCGAGCACATCTTCGGTTCCGAGCGCCACCGATTCCCGCTTGTCCACCATCGGCCGTGCCTGGCCGACCACTTTTCCATCAAGGACGGCGTCGATAACAGGCAACTTTCCGGCCGCGACCACTGTTGCCACTGCGAGATCGGACCGAGATCCGTCGAAAAGGAGGCCAATGGTTGGTACATCGGATCGCGGCGCATTGCCGGCAAGGTCCAGCCTGAGTGCTGCGGACCGGCCGGCCGGCTGGACCGGAATCTCGTTCAACGCCGCGGCCAGATTGGGACGGCGGCGCCGAAACAGGCGCTGTTCGAACGCGAACGCGGCTTTGGCCGAACCTGGCCAGCCTGCCGTTCCCGGCTGCTGCAGCACGGCGACATCGTGGCCGTCCGATTGCAGTTGCTCGATGACAATCTTCTGCCACAGGCGCGGTGCAGTTTGTGGAACAATGACGTCGATCGCCAGCATGTCGCACCAGTTCGCGATTGTATCGGGACCCGGCCTGGACATTTGAAGAGAAATGACCGGTACAAACAAATGACTGACTGAAAAAACTTACCTTGCGGTTACTTGCAAGTCTGGCCATTCGCTTTACGGGAAGAACTTGACCAACCTGCCGGGCAGCCGCGCAATGCTGGATTGACGGTAGATATGCAATCAGCGCTTGAGGCTCCGCATATACCAAGTTTCCAACATTCCATGCGGTTGACCTTGACGTGGAACGCAAGACAGCGTCGATAGACCATGCCCAGCCGGTTCGGACCATACATGTTTGAAGTCACAGTCGAGGATTCGTTCGATTTTCGTTCGAAGGAATATGCCGAGCTTTTCGCCAGCTCGGCTGCGACCGCTTTTCAGCACCCCATTTGGCTCGCCCTGCTGTACGAGAAGATCGTCGGGCATGGTGCGGCCACGCCGCTGATCATCGTCGTGCGTGCAGGCGGAAGACTGGCGATGGTCCTGCCGCTGGTCAGGCGTCGCTACACGCTCTTGAAAGTCGTGGAATTCGCCGACATGCGTGTTTCCGACTACATATCGCCGGTCGCCGACGAGGAGACGTTTTCGCGTATCGTGGCAGACGGCCGCACTGTGGCCGCCATCCGAAAACATCTGAAGCCCTATGACCTGCTGCGCATCGGCAAGCTGGCCGACCGCTCGCTGGCAATCGAGCGCCTGTTTGGCATCGACAAGCGTGAAAGCATGGGCATGAGCGCCTATTCCAGCAAGCTCGAGACGACATTCGCAGCGTGGCGCGAACATCAGCTCGACAGTTCATATCGCAAGGAGCTCGACAAGAAGTCGCGGCAGCTCGGCCGGATGGGTCAGGCACGATTTGAATGTTCGGATAGTATCGACGCCATCCGAACGACATTCGATGCGCTCAAATTTTACCGCGGCAAGCGTTTCGACGGCAGCGACGGCCCGGCCGACCTGTTGCAGTCGCCGTCCTATTTCGAGTTCTATATGGCCGTGGCGGCCGAGGGATGTGGCGGCTTTGCCCGCACCTACACGTTCTGGATGGACGATCGGGCGATCGCCGGCGCGCTTGGTCTCGCACATCGCGGCTCGCTGCTGGTCATTCTCGGCGGCTTTGACGAGGCGGGTTACCGGAAGCAGTCGATCGGCAGCCTGATGTTCGAACAGATCGCCCGCGACTGCATCGAGCGCGGCGACCATTCGCTCGACTTCACGATTGGGGACGAACCCTACAAGATTACCTTTGGTGGCCGGCCATCGCCGATGTGGCAGATTTTCAGGGCCGGCAGCCCGCTCGGCTATGCCGCGCACATGACGGTCGAGAAACTGCCGGCGGCCAAGGTGCTGGCGCGACGGCTGGTCGGGTCGCATGGCAAGAAGCCCAAGTCCGGCCGTACCGTGCTGCCGCAGGCGCCCAGCGACGAGGCGGCCGGCTCCTAGAACAATTACAGAAAAAAGGTGAAGCGTTTTTCGCGGGAAAAGCGCGCCAGCGCTTTCGCCGCGGAATTGCGTAAAAACAAAGATAGAGCTGTTTCAGGTCGTGGCTTCTATGCCTGGCTTTCTGAAACTCTGCAGCCTGGCGGCGAAAGCGGGGCTTAGAGTGGCGATCCTCTGCATGACGCGGCGGCGGCTGAAATGAAGCTGCCGGCGCGCGCGCCAGCGCAGGTCCGTGTCGATGGTCAGGCTGCGGCGAAAATCAGCCATATGCAGGCCGTGTTCGTCCATCGCCTGCTTTACCGGATCGTCGTAGAATGTTGCGATCTTGGCCGCCGTCATGCCGGGCGAAGCCATCCACTGCGGTACATGCACCGTGCACAACCGTTCGACATCGGTGAGCAGCCGGCTGACGCCGGTTCCAGCGGCCGGACAAGAGGTCTGATAGGCATCGCCGATCAAAACGACACCGTTGCGCACACAGTTCTGCGCCACGGTGATGTCGGTAAGCCAGCTGTCGACACGGTTGATGACTTCGAAATCGCCGAATGTCTTAACCAGCCCCGGCAGTGTTTCGATGAGCGTTTCCCGTGGACGTTCGCGCAGCGCCTTTACCCAGGGATCACGGTGATCGCGGAAGACGAACAGATTGGCGCGCATGACGTCGGCGGCGGGAAACAGGGTGAGGTAGTCGATGCCGTCGGAGACCCGCTCGCCGTAGTAGGTGACGGCCGCGTGCTTGAAGGCGCTTATTCCCACCGGGCGCAAATTGAAGCCGAAGGTCAGCGACTGCTTCTGGTGAACGAAGTGGCGCTCGATGCCGACGTCACGCTTCAGAATGTCGCCCATGCCGGTGGCCAGCACGAGCAGCCGCGCCGTCACGTCGTGATGATCGAGGATCGACACGCGCTGGCGTTCCGCTCCTGTCTCCAGCCCGTTGACGCGGCCGGAGATGAAGCGAACATTTTCGGGCAGTTCGGCACGCATGGCGGCTACGAGGTCATCGTAGAAAATGCCGTAGTGGCGCGCATGCGTGCGGTCGAGGACACGCCCCCTGCGAATGTTGACGATGTCGTCGAAGGCCACGGCCGCCGTCGAAAGCCTGTCCAGAAGGCCAAGCCGCCGCAGTTTTTCAATCTGGTCGCCGGCGACTTTCTCGACACGGAATTCCCTGGGAAAGACCGAATGGCGATCGATCAGGATGACGCTGTAACCGGCCCGTGCGAGCACATTCGCCGCAATGGTGCCGGAAAGTCCGGCGCCGACGATGGCGATCTCGGCATCGGTCCCTTCCGGCAGTGGACTGTGGCGGTGCTCGGCAGTCATTTGGAATACCTCACTAGGGCGTAGACGGCGCGGGGGCTGGTCGTGAAGTAGCGCCAGAAAAGCCGGCGCGGCTCCATCATCACACGCCAGAGCCATTCGAAGCCAGCCTTCTGCACCCATAGCGGGGCGCGGCGGACCTTGCCGGCGATATGGTCGAAAAGCCCGCCCGACGTCTTGATCAGGCCGACATTGTGGAGCCGCGATGCATAATCGCGGATAAAGATCTGCTCGCGCGGCACGCCGAGGCCCAGCCACAATATGTCGGGCGCAAGCGCGTTGATCTCGT
This sequence comes from Mesorhizobium caraganae, assembly GCF_016836705.1. Lineage (GTDB taxonomy): Bacteria > Pseudomonadota > Alphaproteobacteria > Rhizobiales > Rhizobiaceae > Mesorhizobium > Mesorhizobium caraganae. Next base: position 539,603 of record NZ_JAFCGY010000001.1, read on the forward strand.
CGAGTTTCCTTTCAAGCGCCTGGCCGGCGAGAAAGCCGTGACAATGGCCGGCGATACGCAGGCGAGGGTATTTGGCGCTGATGCGGGCGACAGCCTTGTTGTTCTCCGCCTCCGTCGAACCCAGCAGGTAGAATGTCGTGCCGTCCTGTTCGGCGAGCTTGGCCACATCATGGAACAGGTCAGTGGTGGCGACCCGCTCGGGCAGCTGCACGCTGCACAGCAGGCGCGAGGCGAAAACCAGCGGCTGGCCATCGGCGAAGATCTGGTCGGCCCGGCGAAACAGCCCGGCGACCTCCGTATTCTGCCCCACCTGGGCGATGACATCGCCATTGGCGGAGGTGAAATAATAGGGGCGGGTGTTGGGCAGATGCCCGCGCGCCGACGCGATCATCAGCCGGGCGGCGTCTTGCCGATCGATTACGGTGATCGGCAGGCCGCCGAGCACAACCGTCGGCAAGGCGGGAAGCTGCGCGCCGGTTGTCACGCCTGCGGATGCGGTCTCGCCAAGCGAGCGAGGATGGGAAACCTCACCTGCTGCGGACGCTTCGGGGCGCCGCGCATCCGCTTCGCGGATCGCGCTCTTACCCTGTTGAGACTCTTTTGAAACGTCACGCATCGTGGAAGTTACCCATTTCGAAGTATTCTAAGTAAAACGAGGGGAAAGTTAAGCGATACGTTAATAGTTAGTTAACGGGTAAATTTTTCGTAAAATTGACAGATAAATCAATGTGTTGCATCGCCGCAGCGAAGCGTTGTCAAAATCGCGGAGAACGGACCATTTCAGGTCGGGTTTTTTTTGGTCCTGAAGCAAAAAACCCAATTGGATCAACGCGCTCTTTGCATTTTGTCGGCCCACAGAATTCGATTGCAGTGTGGCGGGGAGTTTGGCGTCGCGAACGCCTACGCAGCCGCGGACGACATGGAAATGTCGACGCGGCCTGCGTCAAGAAAAGGTCGATGAGAATCGGATTTCCGTCATGTTCCGTGGATAGCGATTGCTTTAGATTGGATGTCAAAAGCATCAACCGATCCGATGTTTGCAAGCAACCGCTGTTGGTAAAACTATGTTGTTCTGGTTGCATCTACTTGCAGACATCGTTCTCGTGCCATGCGTCGAGAATTCGACGCCGCTGCTTTTCATAACCCGCTTCGCCCTGTCGGACCTGCCCAAAGGGCAGGCGCATCGTGAAGCAATCGGATCAAAAATCCTTCCGACCTATCCCTTGGAGGGATGCCCATTGCGGCGGGAATACCGTATCGTCGAGGGCAGGCGCAAGCGCCAAATCCTGTGAACCAACCTGAGTAAGATGCTGCTTGATTCAGGCACCGCGTCAGAGGATACCGAACGGATCAAGCATGGAGTCCAGTTTGCCAGCCGTTGTTTCGCAACCGGTCGTCGCCGTCTTGACGCGGGCCGCGATTTTTCTTGTCGTTACGCTCAAACCCGGCCCCGAACACGACGCGACCGCACGCGGTCTGTGTGCCGATCTATCCGCACTCAAGCGAGCGGTCGGCTTTCGCGACCTCGAGGGCGGGTTGTCCTGTGTCATGGCAATTGGCTCCGACGCGTGGGACCGGCTGTTTGCAACCCCAAAGCCTAGGGATCTGCATCCGTTCCGCGAGATCCGCGGCCAGCATCACGCTGTTTCGACGCCGGGCGACATGCTGTTTCATATCCGTGCGGCGCGAATGGACCTCTGCTTCGAACTGGCGACGCAGATCATGGCGCGGCTTGGTAGCGCTGTCGCCACGACGGGCGAGGTGCAGGGCTTCAACTATTTCGACAACCGCGATCTGATCGGTTTCGTCGATGGCACCGAGAACCCCGTGGATCAGGGCGCAATCGACGCCACCATCATCGGCGAGGAGGATCCTGACTTTGCCGGCGGCAGCTACGTCATCGTGCAGAAATACCTGCACGACCTGACGCGCTGGAACGAGGTGCCGGTGACGGAGCAGGAGAAGATCATCGGCCGGACCAAGCTTTCCGACATCGAACTCGATGACGCGGTCAAACCGACATCGGCGCACAATGCGCTGACGTCGATCACCGAGGACGGCGAAGAGCTGGAGATCCTGCGCGACAACATGCCGTTCGGCGATGCCGGCAAGAGCGAGTTCGGCACTTACTTCATCGGTTATGCCCGCTCGCCGCGGCGCATCGAACAGATGCTGGAGAACATGTTCATCGGCCGCCCCCCCGGCAATTACGACCGGCTGCTCGACTTCAGCCGCGCGGTGACGGGCACACTGTTTTTCGTGCCGTCTGCGAGTTTTCTTGACGGTGTTGCGGCGGATGCGACTGCTGCTCCGCTGTCGACCGAGCCTGAGGCGACGGATCAAACCCAGTCGCGCCCGCGCGATGGTTCACTCGGTATCGGATCTCTCAAGGATATGAGGCAGACATGAACACGCTTTACCGGGAACTCGCTCCCATTTCCGACGGCGCTTGGGCGCAGATCGATGACGAGGCATCGCGCACGCTCAAGCGACATCTGGCGGCGCGGCGCGTCGTCGACGTCGTCGGCCCGAAGGGTTTTGACCTGTCTTCCGTCGGCACCGGCCATACCAAGCCGATCACGGCGCCAGGCGAGGGGGTTCAATCGACACAGCGCGAGGTCAAGGCGCTGGTCGAGTTGCGGGTTCCGTTCGACTTGACGCGCCAGGCGATTGACGATGTCGACCGGGGTGCCACGGATTCGGATTGGTCCGCGGTGAAGGAAGCGGCGCGCAAGATCGCTTTTGCCGAGGATCGCTCGGTGTTCGACGGCTACGCCGCCGCCGGTATCCAGGGCATTCGTGAAGGCACCAGCAATCCGGTCGTGGCGTTGCCGGCCAATATGATGGGCTATCCGGAAGCGGTTGCCCAGGCGGTCAGCCAGTTGCGGCTCGCCGGGGTCAACGGCCCCTATGCGCTGGTGCTGGGTGCGGCGGCCTACACGGCCGTCAGCGGCGGCAGCGACGAGGGTTACCCGGTCTCCATCATATCGAGCGCATGGTCGATGGCGGCATCATCTGGGCGCCGGCCATCGAAGGTGGGTTCGTGCTCTCCACGCGCGGCGGGGATTTCGAGCTCGATATCGGCCAGGACCTGTCGATCGGCTACCTCTCGCATTCCAGCACGAGCGTCGAGCTTTATCTGCAGGAGACGTTCACCTTCCGGCTGCTGACCTCAGAGGCCTGCGTTACGCTTGCACCGCCGCCAAAGTGAACACGAGGTCGTAACGGCTTGGCCGCAAGAGCGGCCAGGCTACCATTCGGCGAAGGAGCCGTCCTTGTGGCGCCAGACCGGGCTGCGCCAGAAAACCTGATCTGTTACGGCAAGCGGCTGTTTGGCGCCCGCGCGGGTCTACCGATACACGACAGGGCGCCGGCGATGCGGCCGAGCGAAGTCGGCCTCGCAATGGTGGAGCGCTTCGCTTCCCGCCTGGGCAGATTGCCGGGATAGGGCTCTATCCCCACGGCGTCGGCCACCGCGTTGATGGCGCGAGCAGTCGCGATCAGAAACGTTCGCGATAGGCGCGCGGGTTGGTGCCCAGCACGCGCAGAAAGCCGCGTCGCATGGTTTCTTCCGAGCCGAAACCGCAGCGGCGTGCCGTCTGGTTGACGGGCTGGCCCCGCTCCAGCATCCGTCGCGCCGCCTCGATGCGGATCTCCTCGATCGCCCGGGCGGGTGTCCGGCCGGTGGCCTCGCGATAGCGCCGCGAGAAGCTGCGCGGGCTCATATTGGCGTGGTCGGCCAACTGCGCCAGCGACAGGTCGCCAGCCAGATTTTCGAGGATCCAACCATGCAGCCGATCGAAGCGCCCGTCGCCTTGCTGAAGCTTGAGGGTCTGGCTGAATTGCGCCTGGCCGCCGGGGCGTTTCAGGAAGACCACCAACTCGCGCGCCACCGCAAGCGCCGTATGCCGGCCAAGGTCTGCCTCGACGAGGGAGAGCGCGAGATCGATCCCCGCCGTTACGCCGGCGGACGTCCAGACATTGCCGTCACGAATGAAGATCGGGTCGGGTTCTAGGCGGACTGCCGGAAAGCGCCGGGCGAACTCCGCGCAACGTCCCCAGTGGGTCACGGCGCGACGGCCGTCGAGCAGGCCCGCCTGCGCCAGCAGCATGGCGCCGCTGCAGACCGAGGCGGTTCGCGTGGCATCGCGCGAGCGGCCGGCGATCCACTGGACCAGCACGGGATCGTCGCAGGCCGCGTTGACGCCCCATCCGCCGGGCACGATCAACGTATCGATCTCGCCTCCGTGCGCCGGCAGCGCTGCTGCCTCCAGCACAAGGCCGGCCGATGTGCGGATGCGCGGCGAGGCGGCGATGACCGAGACCTCGTAGGGAGCAGGCTCGCCGGCCTGCCTTTTGAAGTCGTTGGCGCTGGCAAAGACCTGGAGCGGTCCACTGACGTCGAGAAGCTGGATGTCGGGATAGGCAAGCACTTCGATACGGCGCATCGGGTTTGGCCTGAAACGAGGGATGAATGGCAATCGTGCCAAAGCATGATGCCGTAGATTGGCTGAAGTCAACCCACGGAGATTTCCATGCCCCTGCGTTTCGGCATCCTCGTATTCCCCAACGTCCAGCAGCTCGACCTCACCGGTCCCTACGAAGTCCTGGCAACAGCCAAGGGCGCGGAAGTGGAGTTGATCTGGAAGGATCGCAATCCGGTGATGTCCTCCACACGGCTGTCTCTCACGCCAACGGCGACCTTCGACGATTGTCCGCCGCTCGACGTGCTGTGCATTCCGGGCGGGGGTGGGGTCAATCCGCTGCTGGAGGACCAGACAGTCCTCGATTTCGTGTGGGAGCGCGCGGCGCAGGTGCGCTACATCACCTCGGTGTGCAGCGGCGCCCTGGTGCTCGGCGCGGCCGGGCTGCTCAGGGGCAAGCGGGCGACGACGCACTGGTATGCACATGATTTCCTTGAGGAGTTCGGGGCGATCCCCGTCGATGAGCGTATCGTCGAGGACGGCAAGCTCATTACCGCCGGCGGTGTCACGTCCGGGATCGATTTCGGCCTGGAGCTGGTTGCGAGGCTGCTTGGACAGGAGGAAGCTGAGATCGTGCAACTCTCGCTCGAATACGCCCCCGCGCCTCCTTTCCAGTCGGGCACGCCCGCCGAGGCTTCGCCTGCCGTGTTGGCGCAGGCAAAGGAGCGCCTCTCTGGTTCGAGGCGGGTTCGCGAGGAGATGTTCGCTCGTTGGCGCAAGGCTCGCGCGGCCGCTGCGCCGGCGCGGATCCACGGCTGAAGCGGCAGGGCCGAAGGAGCATCTCTCTGGCCCTTCGGCCCGCTACGTTTCGACTGTTGACACGTCCCTTCGTCTGTGCAGAAATTGGTTGGACCATTGAACCACTTTGAGTTTGCAGCACAGGCGTGACCGAATTCAGCCTTCCGCCGATCCAGACGACGGCCCGCGACGATGCGGTGCTGAAGGCGTTGGCCGGGTTCGTCATGCGCGAAAAGCTGGAGCCCGGCGAGAGATTGCCGACCGAACGCATCCTCGCCGAGCGCCTCAAGGTCAGCCGCAACACGGTGCGCGAGGCGCTGACGCGCTGGGAAGGGCTTGGCCTGGTCGAGCGCCGGCAGGGCTCGGGCACCTATCTCAAGGCCGCCGTCTCGCTCGACATGCTGCACATGCCGCTGACACTCGCCGGCGGCAATGATTTCACCGGCCTGATGCGCACGCTGGAAATCCGCCGCGCACTGGAAGCGGAAGCCGCCGCACTTTGCGCTGTCCGTGCCGACGAGGACGACCTCGCCGAGATCGAGCGCAAGCTCGACATCATGGAAGACGCCTTCAAGATGCGCGCCGGCATGTCGTCGGACGAGGACTGGGAGTTCCATCAGGCGATCTATCGCGCCTCCGGCAATCCGCTGTTCGAGCAGATCATCGCTGCCATGCACGAGCTGTTCCACCGCTTCTGGGAGCATCCGCTCGGTGTTCGCGATTTCGGCCATGCCAGCTTTCCCTACCACCGCACCATCTTCAATTGCATCGCCGCGCACGACCCGGAAGGCGCCCGGGCCGAGGCGCTGAAGCTGATCGCTACCGTCGAGGACGACCTGAAGCGCGGCGCGGCCAACCTCAAACTTGCGGACCGCAAATGAACGAGCACAGCTTCGACCCAGGCATTTCCGGCAGCGACTATCTCGCCGAGGCGGCGACGCTGCTGGCGCATGACGATCCGTTCCCCGGCAATGCAGTGGTGCCGCCGATCTACCAGACCTCGCTGTTCACCTTCGGCAGCTATGCCGAGATGGCCGACACCTTTGCCGGCCGCCGCAAGCAGCCGATCTATTCGCGCGGCGACAATCCGACGGTGATGGAGTTCGAGGCGCGCGTTGCAGCGCTTGAAGGTGCTGAAGCCGCGCGCGGCTTTTCCAGCGGCATGGCCGCAATCAGCTCCACGCTGCTTGCCTTCGTCGGCGCCGGCGAGCGCATTGTCGCGGTGCGCAACTGCTATGGCGACGCCTACCGGCTGTTCGAGCGGCTGTTCCCGCGTCTGAATATCAAGGTGGACTATGTCGACGGCTCGGATCCGGACGCGATCGCGGCGGCACTGCCCGGCGCGAAACTGCTTTATCTGGAAAGCCCGACCTCGATGATGTTCGAGCTGCAGGATATCGCGCATCTGGCGCGACTGGCGAAAGAGCAGGGCATCGTCACCACCATCGACAATTCCTGGGCGACGCCGGTGTTCCAGAAACCGATCCTGCACGGCGTCGATCTGGTGCTGCATTCGGCCTCCAAATATCTCGGCGGCCACAGCGACACCGTCGCCGGCGTGGTGGCGGGCTCGGCCGCCCACATCAAGCACATCAACGACCAGACCTACTCCCAGCTCGGCGCCAAGCTGTCGCCCTTCGAGGGCTGGCTGCTGCTGCGCGGCCTGCGCACGCTGCCGCTCAGGCTGCCGCATCACATGAAGAGCGGGCTGACCATCGCCGAGCGCCTCAAGGCGCATGACAAGGTCGAGCGGGTCAATCATCCCGCCTATTCCAACCATCCCGGCAAGAAGACGCTTGCCGGCTATGCCGGGTTGTTCTCCTTCGAGGTGACGGAGGATGTCGACATTCCGGTTTTCGTCGATGCGCTGAAATTCTTCCGCATCGGCGTCAGCTGGGGCGGCCATGAAAGCCTGGTCGTGCCGGCAAAGGCCTCGCTCGAGCAGACGCCGGGTCTGAATTCGATGGCGCGCTTCGGCGTCAGCCCCCGAACCATCCGCTTCAATGTCGGATTGGAAAGCGTCGAGGATCTCTGGGCCGACATCGCCCAGGCCTTCGACAAAGCAAAAAAATAACTGGGTTCAAAATGGGAGTTCTGAACATGAAAAGACTGAGCATCATGCTTGCCACCGCTGCCGGCCTGGCAATTTCCGCCAGCGGCGCGCTGGCCGACACCACCCTCAAACTGGTCGAGGTCATCACCAGCCCGCAGCGCACCGAATTCCTGAAGAAGCAGATCGCCGAGTTCGAGGCCGCCAATGCGGGCGTCAAGGTCGAGGTGGTCTCGCTGCCCTGGGGCCAGGCGTTCGAGAAATTCCTGACCATGGTGCAGGCCGGCGATACGCCCGACATCGTCGAGATGCCGGAGCGCTGGATGGGTCTCTACGCCACCAACGGCCAGCTCGAGGATCTCGGCCCCTACATGGCCAAGTGGGACGATGCCAAGACGCTCGGCGAGCGCGCCAAGCAGTTCGGCTCGACCGTCAACAACACCCAGTTCATGATCCCCTACGGCTATTATGTGAACGCGCTGTTCTGGAACAAGAAGCTGTTCAAGGAAGCCGGTCTCGACGGCCCGCCGGCGACGCTCGACGACTTCATTGCCGATTCAAAGAAGATCTCCGCCATTCCCGGCAAATATGGCTACTGCTTGCGTGGCGGCCCGGGCGCCTTCAACGGCATGCACATGTTCATGAACATCGCTCAGGGCAAGGGGGGCTACTTCAACGAGGACGGCACCTCGACCATCAATGAGGAAGGCTCGGTCAAGGGCCTGCAGATGCTGGCCGACATGTACAAGGACGGGCTGGCGCCGAAGGATGCGGTGAGCTGGGGCTTCAACGAAACGGTCACCGGCTTCTATTCCGGCACCTGCGCCATGCTCAACCAGGATCCGGATGCGCTGATCGGCATTGCCGACAAGATGAGCGCCGACGATTTTGCCGTGGCGCCGCTGCCGGTCGGGCCGAGCGGCAAGTCCTATCCGACGCTGGGCTATGCCGGCTGGGCGATGTTTGCCAATTCGCAGCACAAGGACGATGCCTGGAAGCTGATGGCGACGCTGTTGTCGCCCAAGGACAATCTGGAATGGGCCAAGGAAGTCGGCGTCGTGCCGATCCACAACGGCGCTGACCAGGACGCCCATTTCAAGACCGAGCAGTTCAAGGGCTGGTTCACCGAGCTCAGCGACACCTCCAAATATGAAATGGTGACGCCGCCGACGCATCTGGAGAACCTCGGCAACTTCGTCGACCAGGTGGCGATCAAGAATTTCCAGGAAGTGCTGCTCGGCCAGAAGTCGGCCAAGGACGTTGCCGACCAGTGGGCCGCGTTCCTGACCAAGGAACAGCAGGACTGGATGGCCAAGAACAAAAAGTAGGCGCCCTTTTCCCTTCTCCCCGTTTCACGGGGAGAAGGTGTCACGAAGTGACGGATGAGGGGCAGCGCTATCCTCCGAAGGCTCGCGCTGCCCCTCATCTGCCTGCCGGCATCTTCTCCCCGTGAACGGGGAGAAGGACGCTGTCCCCGACGCTGCTCCAGGAGACGATCCAGAAGCCGATGACCTATGCCGTGTCCACAATACGACCAGCAGGCCGGCCGCGAAAGAAGCGGCTGACGCATGCCGCCATCGAACCCTGGCTTTATCTCTCGCCGGCGATCGTTCTGCTCGTCGTGGTGCTGTTGGTGCCGTTGATCATCGGCATCAGCTATTCCTTCCGCAAATTCTCAGCCTTCAAATCCGAATATGTCGGCCTTGGCCAATATGAGGCGATGCTCTCCGACCAGGTGCTGGGGCAGGCGCTGGTCAACACGCTGTGGTGGACCGTCGCCAGCCTGTTGTTCCAGTTCTTCCTCGGGCTTGGCCTGGCGCTGCTGCTCGACAGGCCGTTCATCGGCCGCAAGTTCGTCCAGGCGGTTGTGTTCCTGCCCTGGGCGGTGCCGTCCTTCCTGTCTGGCCTGACCTGGGCCTGGCTGTTCAACCCGATCATCGGGCCGCTGCCGCATTGGCTGTTTGCCCTCGGGCTGAAGGCCGAGCCGACCAATGTGCTGTCCGATCCGGCCACCGCCATGTGGGGGCCGATCATCGCCAACATCTGGTTCGGCATCCCGTTCTTCGCCATCACGCTGCTGGCGGCGCTGAAGTCGATCCCATCGGAATTGCATGAGGCGGCAGCCATCGATGGCGCTTCGCCCTGGCAGCGCTTCACCAAGGTGACGCTGCCTTTCCTGGCGCCGACCATCGTCATCACCGTCATGCTGCGCACGATCTGGATCGCCACCTTCGCCGATCTGATCTTCGTCATGACCGAAGGCGGGCCGGCGGGCTCGACCAGTACGGTGCCGGTCTACATCTATGTCAGCGCCTTCAAGTCGCTGGACAAGGGTTATGCCTCGGCGGTGGCGGTGCTACTGCTGGTCCTGCTCATAGCCTATGCGATCGCGCTGATCGCCATTCGCCGCTTGCTGGTGAGGCACGTCTGATGATCGCCGGACGCTCCACCTCCTCGCGCATTTTCAGCGGCATCGGCCTCTACGCGGCGATTGCCGCCTATATGATCTTCGCGCTGTTTCCCATCTTCTGGACACTGAAGATCTCGGTGACGCCGGAGCGGCTGCTCTATTCCGAAGGCATCACTTTGTGGCCCTCGGAAACGACATTCCGCAACTTCATCACCGTGCTCGAAGCCTCTGATTTCCCGCGCTATTTCCTCAACAGCGTCATCGTCTCGGTGTCGACGGCGGCATTCGTCACCGTCATCGCCACGCTCGCCGGCTATGCCATGTCGCGCTTTACCTTTCGCGGCAAGGCGACGCTGGCGATCATGCTTTTGCTGACGCAAACCTTTCCGCTGGTGATGGTCATCCCGCCGATCTACCGCGTCATGGGCGAGCTCGGCCTGACCAACAGCCTGGTCGGGCTGATCATCATCTACACCGCCTTCAACACGGCCTTCGCCACCTTCCTGATGCAGTCCTTTTTCGACGGCATTCCGAAAGATCTGGAAGAAGCCGCGATGATCGACGGCTGCACCCGTGCGCAGGCAATGCGCAAGGTGATCGTGCCGCTGACCTTGCCCGGCATGGGCGCGACGCTCGGCTTTGTCTTCACCGCTGCCTGGAGCGAATTGCTGTTTGCGCTGATGCTGATCTCCAGCGACGACCAGAAGACGTTTGCCGTCGGCCTGCTCACCTATATCGGCAAGTTCGCCGTAGACTGGGGGCAGATGATGGCGGCGTCGATCCTGGCGCTGATCCCGGTCTGCATCTTCTTCGCCTTCCTGCAACGCTATCTCGTCACCGGCCTGACCGCCGGCGCGGTCAAAGGATAATCGATGGCTTCCGTCACGCTGCAAAACGTCGAGAAGGACTACGGTTCGCTGCGCATCCTGCACGGCGTCGATCTTGAAATCGCCGATGGCGAGTTCGTCGTGCTGGTTGGCCCGTCCGGCTGCGGCAAGTCGACCTTGCTGCGCATGATTGCCGGGCTGGAGGAAGTGTCGGGCGGCGAGATCCGCATCGGCGAGCGGCTGGTCAATGACGTCGCGCCGAAGGACCGCGATATCGCCATGGTGTTCCAGTCCTACGCGCTCTACCCGCATATGGATGTGTCGTCGAATATGGGCTTCAGCCTGCTGCTCAAGAAGGCGGAGAAGACGACGATCGACGGCAGGGTAGGGGCTGCCGCCAAGCGGCTCGGCCTCGACAGTTTCCTCGGCCGGCTGCCGCGGCAATTGTCCGGGGGCCAACGCCAGCGCGTGGCCATGGGCCGCGCCATCGTGCGCGATCCCAAAGTGTTCCTCTTCGACGAACCGCTCAGCAATCTCGACGCCAAGCTGCGCGTGCATATGCGCGCCGAAATCAAGGCGCTGCACCAGCAGCTCAAGACCACTTCGGTCTATGTCACGCACGACCAGATCGAAGCCATGACCATGGCCGACCGCATCGTCGTCATGCATGACGGCTATGTCCAACAGGTCGGCCATCCGCTCGAACTTTACGACCGGCCGGTCAACACCTTCGTTGCCGGCTTCATCGGCTCGCCCGGCATGAACTTTTTGCCGGCGACGGTCGCCAAGGGTGGCAAGGTGGATGCGGTGCTGGCCGACGGCCAGAAGCTGAGATTGCCCGATGGTCTGCCGCTCAAGGATGGCGACAAGCTGACTGTCGGGCTGCGGCCGGAACACATCCAGCTCGCCGAGGATGGTCCGCTCAAGGCCGAGGTCGAAGTGGTCGAGCCGCTCGGCCTGTCGACGCAGTTCTATGTCAGGTTCGCGGGGCAGCTGGTTTGCGTCTTCGTCATGGGGCGCAGCACTATCCGGCCGGGCGACACGGTGCGGCTGTCCGCCGATCCGGCAGCGCTGCACCTGTTCGATCCGGCAAGCGGCAACCGCATCGGGTGAGAGTGCCTGAAGTCCCTCCTTACCGGTGGTTGCCCAGGCTGGCATACATGCCGGTGGTCCGGAACTGCGTCGGGTTGATGCCGTAGAGCCGGCGGAAGACTTTCGAAAAATAGTTGGCGTCCTCGAAGCCGCACAATATGGCGACCTCCTTGACCGGCAGGAAATCGGCCCTGGTCAGAAGTTTCGCCGCCCGCTGCAGCCGCTGCTGCAGCACGAATTCGGCCGGCGGAATGCCTTCGCTTTCGGCGAAGCAGCGCGAGAAATGCGCGCGGCTGAGGCCGCTGATCTGGACGAGATCGGCCACCGGCAGGGGCTTGTCGAGATTGGCGTTGATATGGTCGATCACCGGCTGCATGGCGCTCTGTTTTTCGGTGAAGGCGTGCGAGCCGAAGACATCGTCGTAAAGCGCCATCGCCGCCTCGTACGCGATCGCCGAAGCAGCGCCCGGCGAAGCGCCGCCCTTGATCAGGCGCAGGCTGCAATCGGCGAGATGATCGATCGTCTCCGGCTGCAGCCGGAACACCGGCCCGGATACGCTGAGAATGGATTTGTGGATGCGCAGCGCCTCCTCGCCATTCATCGAGATCCAGAAATATTCCCAGCGGTCGCCTTTCTCCAGCCAGTAGCGATGGTTGTGCGGCACCAGCACCAGCAGCGTGTCGTTCGCCTGCAGGCGGTAGTTGCGGTTTTCGTAGCGCAGCTGGCCGGTGCCGCTGATCGTGTGCTGCAGCACGGTAAATGGTGTCTGGCCGCGCTTGCGCCCATCCCAGTCATAGGTCACGCTTTCGCGCACCTCATAGCCGGTGCTGGTCGGCATGGCATGCAGGCGCTGGCGACCGCGCGGCAGCGAGATGGTGCGCATCAACTGTCCGTTGGCGATCAGGTCACGCAGCACAAAATTACCCTCGAAAGCATAAACGTTCTCTGGTCGCGCCCTGGAATAAAGGCATAATCCAAATCCTGAGAACGCGAAAGACCCGCGGTCGAGGAGCGGGCGGGGAGGAAAAAGAGCCGGAATTCCGGCTCGAATGGCATGCGCGCCATGGGCGCGCCGCCATACGCTCCTCCGTTGCTCCTTGCCTGGCATTCGATAGGATCGAGGTGAAGGTGATGAGTTTCAAAATCGCTATTATCGGCGCCGGCAGCGTCGGCTTCACCAAAAAACTGTTCACCGACATTCTGTGCGTTCCGGAATTCGCCGACATCGAATTCGCTCTGACCGATCTCAGCGAGCACAATCTCGGGATGATCAAGGCGATCCTCGACCGCATCGTCGAGGCCAACAGTCTGCCGACAAAGGTCACCGCGACCACCGACCGCCGCAAGGCGCTCGAAGGCGCGCGCTACGTCATCAGCTGTGTGCGGGTCGGCGGGCTCGAAGCCTATGCCGACGACATTCGCATTCCTCTGAAATACGGCATCGACCAGTGCGTCGGCGACACGATCTGCGCCGGCGGCATCCTCTACGGCCAGCGCAACATTCCGGTCATTCTCGACTTCTGCAAGGACATCCGCGAACTCGCCGAGCCGGGCGCGAAATTCCTCAACTATGCCAACCCGATGGCGATGAACACCTGGGCGGCGATCGAATATGGCAAGGTCGACACGGTCGGCCTCTGCCATGGCGTCCAGCACGGCGCCGAACAGATCGCCGAAGTGCTCGGCGCCAAATCGCACAGTGAACTCGACTATGTCTGCTCCGGCATCAACCACCAGACCTGGTTCATTGACCTTCGCCTCAACGGCCGCAGAATAGGCAAGGACGAACTGATCGCCGCCTTCGAGGCGCATCCGGTCTACTCGCAGCAGGAAAAACTGCGTATCGACGTGCTGAAGCGTTTTGGGGTCTATTCGACCGAAAGCAACGGTCATCTCTCCGAATATCTGCCCTGGTATCGCAAGCGGCCGGACGAAATCACCCGCTGGATCGACATGTCCGACTGGATCCACGGCGAGACCGGCGGCTACCTCCGTTATTCCACCGAAACGCGCAACTGGTTTGAGACGGAATATCCGCAATTCCTCGAAGCGGCGTCGAAGCCGCTCGACGCGTCGAAGCGCTCCAACGAGCACGCCAGCCACATTCTCGAAGCGCTGGAGACGAATCGCGTCTATCGCGGCCACTTCAACGTCAAGAACTCCGGCATCATCACCAACCTGCCGCAGGACGCCATCATCGAGTCGCCCGGCTTCGTCGATCGCTTCGGCATCAACATGACTTCCGGCATCACGTTGCCGGAAGCGTGCGCAGCCACCTGCATTTCGTCGATCAACGTCCAGCGCATGTCGGTGCATGCGGCGATATCTGGCGATATCGACCTGTTGAAACTCGCCGTGCTGCACGATCCGCTGGTCGGTGCGGTGTCGACGCCGGAAGAGGTGTGGCAGATGGTCGACGAGATGGTCGTCGCCCAGGCCCGTTGGCTGCCGCAATATGCCGATGCCGTGCCGGAGGCCAAGGAGCGGCTTTCGAAATCGAAGGTGAAGACCCGTGATTGGGCGGGTGCGGCGCGACGCAATGTGCGCTCGATCGAGGAACTGCGCGCCGAAAAGACGGCACTGAAACAGGCCGGCTGAGAATGCTTGCAGGCGGACCGCGGGAGGCCGGTTCGCCAATCAGTCGTCGTGAAGTGATGCAGGCAGCAGCAGACGTCGAAACATCTGGGAGGAGACTATGAGGAACTTTCGCAGAATTCGCATTCTCACCGGGCGAAGAATTGGCATTCTCGCCGGCATGGCGCTGAGCGTGTCGGCATCGGCGCTCAGCAGCGCATACGCATCGGAGCCGACCGTGCCGCCGGTCCCGGCGCAGTTTCCAGCCGAGGGCAAGATCAAATACGTCGCCCGCGATTCCATCCTGGAATTCAAGGCGCTGCCCGAATATCACGAGCCCGACTGGGTCACCGAGAAATACGTCAAGACCGGCAAGCTGCCGCCGGTCAAGGACCGCCTGCCGAAGGAGCCGCTGGTGTTCAAGACCAGCAACATGCCGGACGGCATCGGCGTCTATGGCGACACCATGCGCCACGTCATTGGCGGCCGGCCGGAGGGCTGGAACTATGGCGCCGGCCAGACGCAAGGATGGGGCGGCATCGACATCGGCCTCTCCGAATGCCTGACGCGCACCGCGCCCTTGTTCCAGGTCGAGGCCAGGGACACCGAGCCGCTGCCGAACCTCGCCAAAAGCTGGGACTGGTCGAAGGACGGCCACACGCTGACGATGCACCTGGTCGAAGGCGCCAAATGGTCTGACGGCGTTGCGTTCAATGCCGACGATGTCATGTTCTACTGGGACGACGAAGTGGTCGATCCCAATGTCTCGCCGCTGAACGGCGCCACAGCGGAAACCTTCGGTGTCGGCACGACGCTGAAGAAGATCGACGACTACACCGTCGAATGGACGTTCAAGGACGCCTTTCCCAAGCAGTATCTCTATGCCATGGCCTATGGCACTTTCTGCCCCGGCCCCGCGCATATATTGAAACCGCAGCATCCGAAATATTCGAAGAACACCTACGATCAGTTCAAGAATGCGTTCCCGCCGGAATATATGAATATGCCGGTGATGGGCGCCTGGGTGCCGGTGGAGTATCGGCCCGATGACATCATCGTTCTTCGCCGCAATCCCTACTACTGGAAGGTCGACGAGAAGGGCAACCAGCTGCCCTATCTCAACGAGCTGCACTACAAGCTGTCGACCTGGGCCGATCGCGATGTCCAGGCTGTTGCCGGGGCCGCCGATTTCTCCAACCTCGAGCAGCCGGAAAACTTCGTCGCTTCGCTGAAGCGCGCGGCGGACAAGGATGCACCGGCCCGGCTCGCCTTCGGCCCGCGCCTGATCGGCTACAATCTGCGCATGAATTTTTCCGCCAATGGCTGGGGCAATCCGGACGAACGCGGTCAGGCGATCCGCGAGCTCAACCGCAATGAGGACTTCCGCAAGGGCATCACCATGGCGCTCGACCGCAAGGCGCTCGGCGACTCGCTGGTCAAGGGTCCGTTCACCGCCATCTACCCCGGCGGCTTTTCCTCCGGCACCAGCTTCTATGACCGCGACTCGACCGTCTACTACCCCTTCGATCTCGAAGGCGCCAAGGCGGAGCTCGCCAAGGCCGGCCTCAAGGATACGGACGGCGACGGTATCGTGAACTTCCCAGCCGGCACCGCCGGCGGCAAGGATGTCGAGATCGTGATGCTGGTCAACAACGACTACACCACCGACAAGAGCCTTGCGGAAGGCGTCGTCGCGCAGATGGAGAAGCTGGGCTTGAGGATCGTGCTCAACGGCCTCAATGGCACCCAGCGCGATGCCACGCAATATTCCGGCCGCTTCGACTGGCTGATCCGGCGCAACGAGCAGGAGCTGACCTCCGTTGTGCAGAATACTGTGCAACTCGCTCCCGTCGGCCCCAAGACCAGTTGGGATCACCGCGCGCCGGAAAGCGGCCAGGTCGACCTGATGCCGTTCGAAAAGGATCTCGTCGACATCGTCAACAAGTTCGTCTCCTCGTCAGACAATGACGAGCGCGCCAGCCTGATGAAGGAGTTCCAGAAGATCTCGACCGAGCATGTCTACAATGTCGGCCTAACGGAATATCCCGGCGCCTTGATCATCAACAAGCGCTTCTCCAACATCCCGCAGGGAACGCCGATCTTCATGTTCAACTGGGCCGAGGATTCGATCGTGCGCGAACGCGTCTTCGTCGCCGCCGACAAGCAGCAGAAATACGAACTCTTTCCCGAGCAGCTTCCCGGCAAGCCCGGCGACAAGGGTCCGACAAACTGAGTTACCTCCCCTGGCTGACGCCCGGCCGCGCTGCGCGCGCGGCCGGGACGGAGTAAGGTCAGCGGCAGAGAACCCTGAAACCGGCGACGAGGAGGCGAGACGGTGCTGCGATTCCTGGCCATGCGCATAGCATCGGCGTTACCGGTTATGGTCATCCTGAGCCTGGTCACCTTCGCCATCATCCAGGCGCCGCCGGGCGACTATGCCGACTATATCCGCTCGCAGCTCATCAACCAGGGCGGCGCGTCTTTTGCCGAAGCCGACGCGCAGGCGCAAGCCTACCGCATCGAGCATGGTCTCGATAAACCGCTGCCGGTTCAGTACGTGAACTGGATCGCCGGCATCGTCACCCGCGGCGATTTCGGCTACAGCCTCTACTACAACAAGCCGGTCGCCGCCGTGGTCGGCGAGCGGCTGCCGCGCACACTGCTGCTGGCGCTGGTCTGCCATCTGCTGGCTTCGGTGCTCGGCATCACCTTCGGCATCTGGGCGGCCACCCGGCAATACACCTGGATCGACTCGACGCTGTCGGCCATCTCCTTCCTCGGCATGACCGTGCCGCGCTTCCTGATGGCGCTGATCATCGTCTATCTCCTGGTCTTCCAGTTCAACGTGTCGGAGATCGGCAGTTTCTTCTCACCGCAATATGGCGGCGCGCCGTGGTCGTGGGCAAAGTTCGCCGACCTCGTCAAACATGTCTGGCCGGTGGTGGCGATCGCCACCTTCGGCGGGCTCGCCTACAATATGCGCGTCATGCGCGGCAATTTGCTCGATACGCTCAACGCCCAGTATGTCGAGACGGCCAAGGCCAAGGGGCTTACCGGCGGCGCCGTCGTCATGCGCCATGCCGTACCCAACGCGTTACACCCGCTCATCATGTATCAGGGCGTGGTGCTGCCCTACATGCTGACCGGCGAGATCGAGACGGCGATCATCTTCGCGCTGCCGACGGTCGGGCCGGCGATTGTCGGTTCGATGGCGGTCGGCGACGTCTATGTCACGGCGACGTTCATGATGGTGCTTTCGGCGACGCTGATCGTCGGCAACATCATCGCCGACATGCTGCTTGCGCTGCTCGACCCGCGCGTGCGCCAGTTCGGAGAGAGCTAGATGTTGGCACGCGACCCATCCCCGCCGCCGCCGGCCGAAGCAACAGCGATTCCGACACCGCGCGGCAATGAAAGCTACATGGCGCTGGTCTGGCGCCGGCTGCGGCGCTCCTGGACCGGCATGGCCGGGCTGATCCTTGTCGTGCTTCTTGTGCTGATGGCGCTGTTTGCCGATTTCCTCGCGCCGATGGACCCCAAGGCGACCGATGTCGCTTTCGCCCCACCGCAAGTCATGAGTTTTCACGACAAGGACGGCAATTTCGTGCTCCAGCCGCGGGTCTATGCGCTGGCGGATTCGGCTGACCTCGACCCGGTCACCTTCCAGCCGGTCGTCGGACCGGACTACGAGCATCCGCGCCTGCTCGGCTTCTTCGTTAGGGGTGCCGAGTATCGGCTGCTCGGGCTGATCCCCGCCAACCGGCATTTCTTCGCCTCGACCGACGGCCTGCCGGTGCATTTTCTCGGCACCGACAAGTTCGGCCGGGATGTGCTGTCGCGCGCTATCCATGGCTCGCGCGTCTCGTTGATGATCGCGCTGACGGTGGTGTTCATCATCACCGTCATCGGCACCACCGTCGGCATGGTTTCGGGCTATTTCGGCGGCCGGTTCGACGTCTGGGTGCAGCGCTTCGTCGAATTGGTGCTCGCCTTCCCGCAACTGCCGCTTTATCTGGCGCTGACGACGCTGATCCCGGTGACCGCGCCGACCAATGTCTTCCTCGCCTTCGTTATCATCGTCATGTCGGCGCTGGGCTGGGCGCAGATGTCGCGCGAGGTGCGCGGCAAGACGCTGGCGCTGGCGCGGATCGACTATGTACGCGCCGCCATGGCGGTCGGCGCCACCGACATGCGCATCATCATGCAGCATATTTTTCCCAATGTGATGAGCCACGTCATCGTCGCGGTGACGATCGCGATCCCGACGGTGGTGCTGCTCGAAGCCTTTCTTGGTTTCCTCGGCTTCGCGGTGAAACCGCCGCTGATCTCGTGGGGTCTGATGCTGCAGGACACCGCGACCTATTCGGTCATCGGCACCTATCCGTGGATCCTGTCGCCGGTCGGTTTCGTGCTGGTCACCGTCTTTGCCTTCAACGCGCTGGGCGACGGCCTGCGCGATGCCGTCGATCCCTATTGAGGTGGCCGGATGACCGTCGTGCTCGCACAATCCTTCGCACCCGCCGTCCGGCTCGACCATGCCGGACGCCACGACCAACCGATCATCGATGCCCGCAACGTCGAGGTCGCCTTCAAGGTCGAGCACGGTGTCGTCGAGGCGGTGAAGGATGTCTCGTTCCAGCTTTATCGCGGCGAGACGATCGCCATCGTCGGCGAGTCCGGCTCGGGCAAGTCGGTGACGGCGCGTACCGTCATGGGGCTCTTGTCGAAGCGCGCCACCGTGTCGCCGAAATCGAGCGTCGACTATTGCGGGCAGGACATACTGAAATTCCCCGAGAGCGCCCGGCGCAAGCTGCGCGGCAACCGCATCTCGATGATCTTCCAGGAGCCGATGAGTTCGCTCAACCCGATCTACACGGTCGGCAGCCAGATCGTCGAGGCGATCAGGGTGCATCGCAAGGTGAGCCGTAGGGAGGCCTGGGCACGGGCGCTCGAATTGCTGCGGCATGTCCAGATCCCCGAGCCGGAAGCACGCATCAAGCAGTATCCGCACCAGCTGTCGGGCGGGCAGCGCCAGCGCGTGATGATCGCCATGGCTTTGGCCAACGACCCCGATGTGCTGATCGCCGACGAGCCGACGACCGCGCTCGACGTCACGGTCCAGGCGCAGATCCTGAACCTGATCCGCAACCTGCAGAAAGAGCTCAGGATGGCGGTGATCCTGATCACCCACGACCTCACCGTGGTGCGGAAATTCTCCGACTATGTCTATGTCATGCAGTATGGCGAGATGTGCGAGCACAACGTCACCGAGCGCCTGTTCGCCGACCCGCAGCATGCCTACACCAAACGGTTGCTCGCCTCCGAACCGCACGGCAAGCCGCAGCCGCTGCCTCAGAACAGCGGCACCATCCTCGAGGCACGCGACATGCGCGTCTGCTTCATGCTGCGCCATGGCAGCTTCCTGAAGCCGGACTGGCGCGAACTGGTCGCCGTCGACGATCTCGGCCTGAAACTTTGCCGCCACGAAACACTTGGGCTGGTTGGTGAATCCGGCTCCGGCAAGACCACGTTCGGTCTCGCTCTGCTCAAACTCACCGATGCCAAGCGCGGCGAGATCAGCTTCGACGGCCAGCCGATCCAGGGCCTGTCGCGCACCGAGATGCGGCCGCTTCGCTCACGCATGCAGGTCGTCTTCCAGGATCCGTTCTCGTCGCTCAATCCGCGCATGACGATCGGCCAGATCATCGAGGAAGGGTTGGTCGTCAACAGGTTAGGCGCGACACGGCGCGAGCGGGTCGAGCGGGTGCGCGACGCCCTGGTCAGCGCCGGCATGCCGGGCGACATTCTTTCGCGCTTTCCGCACGAATTTTCCGGCGGCCAGCGGCAGCGCATAGCGATCGCCCGCGCCATCGCGCTGGAGCCCGAATTCATCCTGCTCGACGAGCCGACATCGGCGCTCGACCTCTCTGTGCAGGCGCAGATCATCGACCTGTTGCGCAAGCTGCAGGACGAGCGCGGCCTGAGCTATCTCTTCATTTCGCACGACCTCAAGGTGGTGCGCGCGCTCTGCCACCGCGTCATCGTCATGCAGAACGGCAAGATCGTCGAACAGGGACCCGTCGACGAGGTCCTCACCAATCCCAAGACCGCCTACACCGAACGGCTCGTCAGAGCCGCTTTCGATGTGGCGTAGCAAAGTGCCGGAGGTTTAACGTGGCAAGACATCCCAGGATCACCTTCATCGGCGCCGGCTCGACCGTGTTCATGAAGAACATTGTCGGCGACGTGCTGCAGCAGCCGTCGCTGTCGAATGCTACGATCGCGCTGATGGATATCAATCCGCAGCGGCTGGAAGAGAGCGCCATCGTCGTCAACAAGCTGATCGCAACGCTCGGCGTGAAGGCGAAGGCCGAGACCTATTCCGACCAGAAGAAGGCGCTCGCCGGCGCCGACTTCGTCGTCGTCGCTTTCCAGATTGGCGGCTACGAGCCGTGCACCGTCACCGATTTCGAGGTGCCGAAGAAATACGGCCTGCGCCAGACCATCGCCGATACGCTCGGCGTCGGCGGCATCATGCGGGGCCTCAGGACCGTGCCGCATCTGTGGAAGATCTGCGAGGACATGCTCGCCGTCTGTCCAGAGGCGATCATGCTGCAATACGTCAATCCGATGGCGATCAACACCTGGGCGATTTCAGAGAAATATCCCAGCATTAAGCAGGTCGGCCTTTGCCATTCGGTGCAAGGCACGGCGATGGAGCTGGCGCACGATCTCGACATTCCCTACGAGGAAATCCGCTACCGCTCGGCCGGCATCAACCACATGGCCTTCTATCTCAAATTCGAGCATCGCCAGGCGGACGGCACTTTCCGCAACCTCTATCCCGACCTTGTCCGCGCCTATCGCGAGGGCAGGGCGCCGAAGCCCGGCTGGAACCCGCGCTGCCCTAACAAGGTGCGCTACGAGATGCTGACGCGGCTTGGCTATTTCGTCACCGAGAGCTCCGAGCATTTCGCCGAATACACGCCCTATTTCATCAAGGAAGGGCGCCCCGACCTGATCGAGAAATTCGGCATTCCGCTCGACGAATATCCCAAGCGCTGCATCGAGCAGATCGAGCGCTGGAAGGGACAGGCCGAGGCCTATCGGTCGGCCGACCGCATCGAGGTCGAGCAGTCGAAGGAATACGCCTCCTCGATCATGAATTCGGTGTGGACCGGCGAGCCGTCGGTGATCTACGGCAATGTCCGCAACAATGGCTGCATCACCTCGCTGCCGCACAATTGCGCGGCCGAGGTGCCGTGCCTGGTCGACGCCTCAGGCATCCAACCGACCTTCATCGGCGAGTTGCCGCCGCAACTCACCGCGCTGATCCGCACCAACATCAACGTGCAGGAACTGACGGTGCAGGCGCTGATGACGGAAAACCGCGAGCACATCTACCACGCGGCGATGATGGACCCGCATACGGCGGCCGAACTCGATCTCGACCAGATCTGGTCGCTGGTCGATGAGCTGCTCGCCGCTCATGGCGATTGGCTGCCGGCCTGGGCGCGTGGGAGCGCCAAAGTCCGGGCGGCCTGATCGCCGCTGCAGCGGCGGTTCCCACCGCGTCGTCAAGCCTGCGGCGGCGCCGGCAGCCGGTGGCGCAGTTCCTCGACCAGGACGCGCTCGTTCTCCGAATAGTCGATCGGAACGACGACGAGATGGACGCCGCCGGCGGTGAACGCCGTTTCGAGCGTCGGCTTGAGGTCGGCAATGGCGCTGACCCTGGTGCCCTTGGCGCCATAGGCCTCGGCATATCTTACGAAATCGGGGTTGCCGAAGGTCATGCCGAAATCGGGAAACTGGTCGACCGCCTGCTTCCAGCGGATCATGCCGAATGCGTTGTCCTCGATGATCAGCACGACCAGGTTGAGTTTCATCCTGACGGCGGTTTCCAGCTCCTGGCTGTTCATCATGAAGCCGCCATCGCCGCAGATTGCCATGACGCGGCGCCCGGGATAGAGCATCGCGGCCGTCATTGCCGAAGGAAGGCCGGCGCCCATCGTGGCCAGGGCGTTGTCGAGCAGAAGCGTGTTGGCGACGCGGGTGCGGTAGTTGCGCGCAAACCAGATCTTGTACATGCCGTTGTCGAGAGCGAGGATGCCGTCGGCCGGCATGACCGCGCGGATATCGTGGACCAGGCGCTGCGGCGTGAACCGGTCCTCGGTGGCGCGCGCGGCAATGCGGCTCAAAATGCCTTCGCGCAGCGGCAGCAGCGCCTGCGCGTTGGGGGTCTTGCCCTCGATGCGATCGGCAAGCAGCCGCAGTGAAGCGCCGATGTCGCCGATCACTTCGGTCTGCGGGAAATAGACCTGCTCGACATTGGCCGGCTGGTAGCCGACATGGATGACCTTCGGTCCCTTGTCGCCCATGATGAAGGGCGGCTTCTCGATCGTGTCATGGCCGATGGTGATGATGAGGTCGGCCTGTTCGATCGCCTCATGCACATAGTCGCGCTCGGAGAGCGCGGCCGTGCCCATGTAGAGTTCGGTCCCGCCGGGCACCGTGCCCTTGCCCATCTGCGTGGTGAAATAGGGGATGCCGGTCCTGAGTACGAACTGGGCGAGGTCCGACGTCGAGCGCGGCCGCGAGGCGGCGGCGCCCAGCATCGCCAGCGGGCGCTGTGCCTTGATGATCATCTCAGCGGCGCGGTCGAGCGCCAGCGGGCTCGCCAGCGGCAGCTCGACCGGATGCGGCGGGATCAGCGCGACGTCGTCGCATTCCTCGGCCGCGATGTCTTCGGGCAGTTCCAGATGCACCGGCCCGGGACGCTCTTCCTCGGCAATGCGGAAGGCCTCCCGCACCACGGCGGGGATCGTGCGCGGCGAGATGATCTGGCGCGACAGCTTGGTCAGCGGCTTCATCGCGGCGACGATGTCGACGATCTGGAATCGGGCCTGGCGCGACGACCGGATGCCCTTCTGCCCGGTGATCATGATCATCGGCATGGCGCCGAGCAGCGCGTAGGCCGCACCCGTCGTCAGGTTCAGGGCGCCTGGCCCGAGCGTGGTGATGCACACACCTGGCTTGCCGGTGAGCCTGCCATGGGTGGCGGCCATGAAGGCTGCCGCCTGCTCATGGCGGGTCAGGATCAGCTGGATCGACGATTTGCGGATGGATTCCACGACGTCGAGGTTTTCTTCGCCCGGGATGCCGAAGATGCGATCGACGCCCTCATTCTCGAGGGCGGCTACAAGCAGGTCTGAACCTTTGGGCACGAAGCATCTCCTGGGCGAAGTGGCGGCGAACCGCGTCGGGAAATGGTCAGACATAGTCCTGAAAAAGCCCTAGCGCGAGGCATGGCCGCCGCCAACGTCGTTTTGCCTTACAGACCGTTCTGTTTCCGCGGCCTGAGACCAGCGAGCGAGTCGGCAAACGGAAAAAAAATTCCCTAGGGATGGCACTGGAGGGCCTATCCTTGCTTCTTGCGGCAGGTGCAAGCCTGTAAATAGGCGATGTGAAACGGCCACCCTCCTGAGAGGTGAGAGCACATGCCCAATCCAACCGTCGTCGGGTTTTCCGGCAATTTCACCCGGCCATCCAAGACGCGTGGCTTCGTCGACCAGGTCGTCAGGGACATTGCGCGCCAGCATGGCCTGTCGGCGAGCACCTATGACATCGAAGACCTTGGCCCCTCGCTGGGCGCTGCCAAATGGGCGCGCGATCTCGACGGCCAGGCGCGGGCGATCTTTGACAGCGTCGTCAATGCCGATGTCCTGGTGGTGGGTTCGCCGACCTACAAGGGCAGCTACACCGGGCTGTTCAAACACTTCTTCGATCTGTTCGATCCCGCTTCCTTGCGCGGCAAGCCGGTTGTGCTGCTCGCCACCGGCGGCAATGATCGCCATGCATTGATCGTCGAGCACCAGTTGCGGCCGCTGTTCGGCTTCTTCGAGGCGCTCACGCTGCCGACAGGAGTCTACGCCACGGACAAGGATTTCTCCGACGGCGTGCTGCGGTCCGAACCCATCCTGAAGCGCGTCGAGCAGGTTGTCGGCGAGGTCGGGCTGGTGTTGGCCAATCGCTCGGCCGCCGGCGTCGCTGCCGGATAGAGCGCGGCGAGCAGGTCGCGTCCAGCATTAACGGCTCGGGAATGAAAAAAGGCCCGCCACAGACGCGAATCGTGACGGGCCTCCGTGGAGTACGCCGGGCTTCCCACCGCCCGACTGCCTTGAAAACTATCCGGCGGAAGGATGGTTCCGCGAGATTCCTGCAAGTCCTCATGTCATAGCCAAAATCAATACCCCGCCAGCTAGGCCTGGCGGGGCATTGTTTGGAGGGTCTGGATCGAATGGGAACGATCCGGCTAGAAAACGCCAGCACCGGACAAAGGTTCCCGCGCCGACCGGGCTTCAGCAGTGCGTGCCGGCTGGCTTTGCCGGAACCACCACGGCTGCCCAGCCATTGTCCTCGAACATGGAGGAACCAATCATGCCCAAGTATATCACCATCGGCTATGGCGACCGGGCCGGATATGACCGGACGCCGCAGAATGTCAGGCAGGCAGCCCATGAGCATGATGCGTCGCTCAAGCAGCGCGGCGTGGTGATGGGCATCGCCGAAACACCGGTGCAAGTGCGAAATCCCGACGCCAGCGGCGTGCTGACCGAGACCGGCCCTTATCTCTCGTCGGACCTGCCCATCGCCGGCTTTTCGATCATGGAAGCCAGCGACATGGACGAGGCGATCGCGCTGGCTTCGAAATCGCCTTGTGCGGTGGCGCATGGGGTGATCGAGATCTGGCCGCTCAACGAGCGGTAACTAGTTCCTGTCCGCCGGCTTCGAGCGCATCCTCGACACCGTCTCGCGTTCGGCGCGCTTGGAGGGCAGCGGCGGCGGGCCGTGGTCGATCGGGCCCATGGCCTCTGGCAGCATGTCGTCCATGCGCCTGGGGCTATCGCCGACGTGGCTTTCGATCTCGCCCGTTCAGAAAGTCTGAAATAACAGCGGGGCTTGTCGGATCCGCCGCCGAGCGTGCGTCCGATGGTTCCGATGATCGCCTAAACACCAGGTGAACGACCAGGCCGAAGTAACCGACCTGCAGGATTACCAGTGTCAGCACTGACCAGCCAAGGGTCGCCCAGATCGACCCGGTCTCCAGATAGGCCCAGATTGCAACGCCGATTGTCGTTGCAGACATCCCGACCAGAAATTGCGGAAAGTACATGTCTCTTTCCACCCCCATTTCCAACCCGTGGGTTGGGATCTGTTGCCAGCATCCTTAATTAAGTTGTC
Source organism: Mesorhizobium caraganae (assembly GCF_016836705.1). Taxonomy (GTDB): domain Bacteria; phylum Pseudomonadota; class Alphaproteobacteria; order Rhizobiales; family Rhizobiaceae; genus Mesorhizobium; species Mesorhizobium caraganae. The sequence goes on from NZ_JAFCGY010000001.1 coordinate 565,019, forward strand.
ACTAAATTAGTAATATTGCAATTGCCTGCGGAGAGCACGGTCATGGCGCGGTCATAGCGGGTTTGAGCTTGTGTACGGCGCGCGGTGTTTCTCAAACCACGGACAAATCAGCGAAACGGACCCCCGCCTGCCATCAATTCCGATCCGCCGGCTTCGAGCGCATCCTCGACACCGTCTCGCGCTCGGCGCGCTTGGAGCGCAGTGGGGGCAGGCCGCGGTCGATCAGGTCCATGTCTTCCAGCACCATGTCGCCCATGCGCTTGAAGGCGATGTCGAGCGCACCGGCGCGGTGGGCGGAGCGCAGGAAGCCGGGGATCGTACGGACCGGATGGTCCTGCGCCAGCGGCTCTTCCGGGAAGACGTCACTGGCGGCAACGATGTGGCCGCTCTTTACCGCTGCCATCAGAGCAGGGAAGTCGACGACACCGGCGCGGCTGAGCAGGATGAAGGCAGCGCCCTTGCGCATGCTGGCAAAAGCATCGGCGCCGAGGAAACCCTGGTTCTCCGAGGTCACCGAAGCGACGACGAAGACGAAGTCGCTCGATGTCAGGACATCGTCGAGCGAGGCCGGCTCGACGCCATTGTCGATCAGGATCGACGGCGGCAGCCAGGGATCGAAGACTTTGGTGCGGGTGCGAAAGCCCGACAGCAGTCGGTTCAGCGCGCGGCCGAGATCGCCGAAGCCGATGATGCCGACATCGGCGCCCGACAGCAGCCGCGCGGTGAGGTTGCCGTCGCCGCCCCACAGCTCCTCGCCTTTGCGGAAAGCGAGGTCGGCATCGACGATGTTGCGGGCGAGATTGAGCGCCATGGCAAGCCCGAGTTCGGCCACCGGCTCGGCAAAGACCAGGCCGGTGGTGACGACATGGATGCCGCGCGCAAACAGCGTCTCGTAGGGCATGTTGTTGACGAGGTTGGTCTCGACATTGAAGACGCAGCGCAGCGCCTTCATAGCTTCCAGCGTCTCAGGCGAGATTGGTGGCTGGCCGATGATGTAGCGGGCTTCGGCCAGCACATCGGCTGGCAGTTTCGCCACGCCGTCGGCCGTCGTCTCTATAATGCGGTAATACGCCTTGAGGCGCGCCAGCTGCGGTGGCGTGAAGATCAGCTCGAGCGTGCGTGGTTCCGGCGCGCTGATGACCAGCGGCAAGGCCTTGTTTGGCATGATGATTCCTCCCGGGGCGATCCGCATCGCGTATTTTTGCTTTGCACTTGTCGTAATCCCAAAATCGCATCACACTGTAGGGCGACATGCGCTCGACGGGTAAAATACCCACGATTAAACGATTTACAACTCCGAAAAATCGATTTACTCATTTCTCCCAGCGGACGGAATGCCTCGGTCCGCGCCTCGGAAGGAGGACCAATGGCGCACAGGCAGGACCAGCAGCGGCGTGCGTCGATCCACGACGTGGCCAGCCGCGCCGGCGTGTCCGCCGCTACCGTCTCCAAGGTCATGGCCGGCGTCACCACGGTGAAGCCCGAAAATGCGCAGCGCGTCTTCGATGCGGTCGAGCAGCTGGGTTACCGCATCGATCCGCTCGCCTCCGACATGCGCCGGGCCAAGCGCCGTATCATCGGCGCCATCATGCCCGAATTCGAAAGCGAATTTTTTGGCCAGATGGTCACCCAGCTCGAGAGCCTCGCCGAGCAGCGCGGCTACACGCTGGTGGCGGCGTCGAGCCGTGAATCCGAAGCGCGCGAAAAGGAAATACTGGCCCGCATGCATGACTGGCGTGTCGCCGGCGTGGTGCTGGCGCCTGTGCGCAACGAGCATGGCCCGGCTGCCGACTTCATGAAGGCCAATGGCATGACCGGCGTGCTGATCGACCGTGTGCTGTCCGATGACGTCTTCGACACGGTGTCGGCCGACAGTGCCGCGGCCAGCGCCGAAGTGGCGCGCGAACTGATCGCCAAGGGCCACCGCCATATACTGCTCGTCGGCCTCGGCGAGCAGGCGGCCACGATGCGCGCCCGCCTCGACGGGTTTCGCACTACTGCGCTCAAACTGGCGCCCGATGTGCGCATCGATGTCGTACTGGCCGAAGCCGACGTCGAGCCGCTGCGAGCGCAGTTGCGCGAGTATTTCGCGAAAGGCGAACGGCCGACGGCGGTCTATTCGCTGTTCCTCAAGGGCACGCTGGTGGCGCTGTCCGAGTTCCGCCGGCGCGGCTGGCATTGTCCCAACGACATCTCGCTGGTCGGCTTCGACGATGCCGAATGGATGCAGGTGACATGGCCGGCCATCGCCGCCGTGGTACAGCCGGTCCGGCAGATCGCCGCCGAGGCGATGGATGTGCTGTTTCGCAGGATCGAGGGGGAAGGCGGCCCGCCCATGGCGCGGCTCGAACCCTGCAAGGTGTTGATGCGGGAATCCGTTGGCTCGCCAGGCAGCGGCCCGCATTCCGGGGGAGGAAACCGACAATAGCCCCCATTGAAGGGAAGAAGAATCAAAACGGATAGTGCTGGTTCGGATCCTCGATGGTCAGCCAGCGCAGGTCGGTGAATTCGGCGATCGAGGCCTTGCCGCCGAAGCGGCCATAGCCCGAACCCTTCACGCCGCCGAACGGCATCTGCGCCTCGTCGCCGACGGTCGGGCCGTTGATGTGGCAGATGCCGGCCTCAATGCGCGCGGCGACCGCCATGGCACGGCGGATGTCGCGGCTGAAGACGGCCGAGGAGAGGCCGTATTCGGTGTCGTTGGCGACGCGCACAGCCTCGTCCTCGCCATTGACGCGGATCACCGGCTTGACCGGCCCGAAGGATTCTTCGGCGTAGACGCGCATGGAAGGCGTGACATGGTCGAGCAATGTTGCCTCGACCACGGTTCCGGTTCGCTTGCCGCCGGCCACCAGCTTGGCGCCCTTGGCGACGGCGTCGGCCACCAGTTCTTCCATCTTGTCGGCGGCCTGGCTGCTGATCAGCGAGCCCAGCACGACATGGCCGCGCGGGTCGCCCGCGGGCAGTTGCGAAGCGCGGGCGGCGAGCTTGGCGACGAATTCGTCGGCGATCTTTTCATCGACGACCAGGCGTTCGGTCGACATGCAGATCTGGCCCTGATGCATGTAGGCGCCGAAGGCTGCCGCATTGACCGCGGCGTCGACGTCGGCATCGTCGAGCACGACGAGCGGCGCCTTGCCGCCGAGTTCGAGCAGCGCCGGCTTCAGGTGCTTGCCGGCGAGTTGGGCGATGATCCGGCCGACCTTGGTCGAACCGGTGAAGTTGACGCGCCTGACCGCGGGATGCGCGACCAGCGTCTCGACGATTGCCGCCGCATCCTTGGGATCGTTGGTGACGACATTGATGACGCCCTTGGGCAGGCCGGCCTCGACCAGAACCTGGCCGATCAGCCGGTGCGTGCCCGGACACATTTCAGAGGCCTTCAGCACCACGGTGTTGCCGCAGGCGATCGGCATGGCAATGGCGCGAGTGCCGAGGATGACCGGTGCGTTCCACGGCGCAATGCCGAGGCACACACCGGCCGGCTGGCGGATCGCCATGGCCAGCGTGCCGGGCTTGTCGGAGGGGATGACCTCGCCCGAAATCTGCGTCGTCATGGCGGCTGCCTCGCGCAGCATCCTGGCGGCGAGCATGACGTTGAAGCCGGCCCAGGGACCGGTGGCGCCGGTCTCTTCCATCATCAATTTGGTGAATTCGCCGACCTTGGAATCCATCACATCGGCCGCCTTGGCGAGCAGTGCGCGGCGCTCGCCCGGACCGGTCTTCGACCAGATTTTGAAGGCGGCGGCCGCGGCTTCGACCGCAGCGTTGGCATCGGTTACGCTGGCGGCTGCTGCGCGCGTCGCCAGCTTGCCGGTGAACGGGTCCATCCGCTCGTAGGAGGCAGCACCCGACGCATCCCGTTTGTCGCCGTCGATCAGAAGTCCGATGTCCATTGTTTTCTCCCTCGCTCGCCGTCGAGCGTCGCAAAATTTAAAAGCCGAGCACCTCGGCGTTGATCGATGCTTCAAGGCCGCCATCAACCGGCACGTTGGCGCCGTTGACCCAGCGTGCGCCGTCCGAGCACAGGAACAGCACGACAGGCGCGATGTCGCCCGAGGTGCCGGCGCGTCCGACCCGGGCGATGTCGCTGTCGACGCGGGCGTCGCCGAGCACAGTGCGGAACTGTTTCAGGATCGGCGTCTCGACCGGGCCGGGGCTGACCGCATTGACGCGGATGCCGCGGCTCCTGAACTGCTCCTGATGCGCGGCGCGCTGGGTCCACAACAGAAGCAGTTCCTTGGAGACGGGGTAGCCTTCCTCGTTCTTCACCTGATGGTCGGCGACCACTTTGGCGACATCGGGAAAGCCCCCGATGCCGACCATCGACGCCGCGCGGTTGAGGTTGGCGCGCCAGCCATAGCCGGCGGTCGAGGCGACGTTGACGATGGCGCCGCCTTCGCGAAGCTTTGGCGCGAGACCTTCCGAAAGCGCGCGCAGACCGTAGAAGTTGACCGCCAGCGTCGACACCGCGCCGGTGTTGCCGGAGAGGCCGGCGACGTTGCAGAGCGCGTCGATGCGCTGCGGCAGGGATGCGACGAGATCATCGACGCCGGCCCTGGACGAGATGTCGGCCTTGACGAAGCCGCCGACCGGTGCGGCCGGCTCGCGCACGTCGACGCCGATCACATCTGCGCCGAGCTGGCCGGCAAGTTCGGCCGTTCGGGCACCGATGCCGGAAGCGACACCGGTGATGAGGATGGTCTTGCCGAACAGCATGGTCACGCCTTCTCCCGCTGTGCCGTGGTTTCGTGCGACGCTGCCGCCGTGTCCGCATCACCGGTGTTTGCCGGCAGCCTGACGCGGTAGCCGACCGGCAGCAGCCGTATGCCAAAACGCTCCTCCAGTGCCCCCCACAGGCCGCGCGGCAGGAACAGCGAAAACAGCACGGCGGTTGCGCCGAGGCCGATCAGATACCAGACGCCGGTGCCGCCAAACCAGGTCTCGATGAGGAAGAACAGTAGTGCGCCGAGAATTGCGCCTTCGAAGGTGCCAATGCCGCCGACCAGCACCATAAAGATCATGTAGGCGGTCCACTGGACATTGAAGTAAGTCTTCGGCTGGAAGGTGATCGACGTCGCCAGCCACAGCGCGCCGGCAATGCCGATGCCGAAGGCGGCGAGCACGAACAAAAAGCCGCTTGGTGCCAGTGACGCGTACGCCGACCGAAGCGGCGGCCTCCCCATTGTCCCTGATGGCGCGGATCGCAGCGCCGGTGCTGCCGCGCAGCAGGCCGAACAGGATGGCAAGCAGCGCCGTCATCGCGGCCAGCGCCAACCAATAGATCGTCGCCCGCCTGGCGCCGACTTCATAGACGTTGAGCGAAATCAGCGATGTCCCGGTTTCGCCTTGCACCAGCCGGTCGAGATTGACCAGGAGATGGGTGAGCGCGGCGATGACCCACATGCCGATAGCGAACTCGCCATTCCTGAGCCGCAGCATGAACAGTGACATCGGCCAGGAGATCGCGCCGACAATGATCGCCGAGACGAACAGCGAGGCGAACGGGTTGAGGCCGGCATCGGCCAGGCGAATGGCGAAGTAGGCGCCGAGGCCGAAGAACACTTGTTGTCCCACAGAGACCAGGCCGCCGAAGCCGGCCAGCGCATTCCACATCGCAGCCAGGATCACATAGATGAACAAGGCCGTCATGCGGTCAACCGCGCCGGCTGACAGGAAGTGCGGCGCAACGGCGAGCAGCGCGATGATCACGACGACCGCGATCGCCGAGATACGCGAAGCAGGTGTGCCGCGCTCGATCACGGGGGAGGTCGAAACTGCGCTCATGTCGTCTTCCTCGCGGGCAGGCGCACCAGGCCACGCAGGCCAAGGCCGGACGTGGAGAGCCGGATGAACAACACGATCAGGAAGGCGACATGGCCGCCGATGAGGAAGCCTTGCGGATGCACCTGCGCGCCGAGCGTCTGGGCAAGCGCCAGCACGATACCGCCGAGAAGTGTGCCCCACAGCGAGCCGGCGCCGCCGATCACCGCCGCCTCGAAAGCGAACAGCAATTGCGGTGCGCCGGTATAGGGATCGAAGGTGGCGCGCATGCCGAGAAAGGCGCCGGCAAGACCGACGGTGACCATGGCGATGGCCGCTGCAAGCGCGCTGGCGCGGCGCGCATCGACGCCGACGAGGCCAGCGGTATCAGGATCTTCCGAGGTGGCGCGGATCGAACGGCCGAGCCTGGTGCGGGTCAGGAACAGCTGCAGCCCGCCAAGCATGACGACAGCTGCAGCGAACATGATCACGGCAAGTTTGCCGACATAGATGCTGCCCGGCCATTCCCAGGAATCGTAGGACAGGCTGCCGATATAGGGCGCCAGCGAACGTGTGTCGGCGCCGAATTGCTCGAACAGCGCATTGTCGATGACGATGGCGAGGCCGAAGGTGGTGAGGATCGGCAGCAGCGCGCCGCCGCGGGCGCTGCGCTCGAGCAGGAAACGCTGCAGCACCCAGCCGATCGCCGCCATCAGCGGCAGGACGATGAGCAGGCCGACGAAAGGCGAGATGTGGAAGCGCGAGGCGAGCCACCACAGCGCATAGGCCGAGAATACGGCAAGGCTGCCATGCGCGAGGTTGATGATGCGCATCACCGAAAACATGAAGGAGAGGCCGCAGGCGATCAGCGCGTAGTAGCCGCCGAGCAGGATGCCCTGGACGATCTGGTTGCTCATGCGGGAACACTCCCGGCGCTTTTCCTGTGCAGGCCGAAATAGGCCTTCGTCACCTCGTCGCGCGACATGCCTTTGCTCGGGCCTTCCAGCGCGACGCGCCCTTCGAGCATGCAGATGACTTTATCCGAGACCGAGAGCGCGCGGTTGAGATCCTGTTCGACCAGGATGATCGTCGTGCCGGAGCTGATCAGTCCTTGCAGCGAAGCGTAGACGCGGTCGACCACCAGCGGCGACAGGCCGAGCGAGACCTCGTCGAGCAGCAGCAGTTCGGGGTTGCTCATCAGGGCGCGGCCGATGGCCGTGGCCTGCTGCTCGCCACCGGAAAGATGCCCGGTCTTGGCATGGCGGCGTGGCTTGAGGTTGGGAAAGGTGTCGAGCACTCGTTCCACGCTCCAGTCGCCGGGCCGGCCGGCGGTCTTGCCAAGCAGGAGGTTCTCTTCGACGGTCATCTGCACGAACAGTTTTCGTCCCTCGGGCACCAGTGCGACACCCATGCCGACGCGCTTGTGCGACGGCACGCCGGTGATATCGGCGCCATCCAGAAGCACGCGGCCGGCCGTCGGCTGATGCGCGCCGGCGATTGCTCTCAGCAGCGTCGTCTTGCCGGCGCCATTTGCGCCGACCAGCGCCAGCGTTTCGCCGCGCTCGATGCTGAAGCTGACGCCACGCACTGCCTGCAGCAAGCCGTGCCGGACAACAAGGTTTTCTACCGCTAGCAGGCTCATTTCGGGCCTCCACCGAGATAGGCGCGCACGACTTCCGGGTCGGCCATCACCGTTTGCGGCTCGCCGTCGGCGATGATCTTGCCGGCATCCATGCAGATCAGCCGCTCGGCCACCTGCAGCAGAATGTGGACAATGTGCTCGATCCAGACGATGCCGATCTTGCGCCGGCGTAATTCCTTGATCGTATCGACAAGTTCGCTCGCCTCGCCATCGGTCAGGCCGCCGCCGATCTCGTCGAGCAGAAGCAGCGTCGGTCTCACCGCAAGCGCGCGGGCGAGTTCCAGCCGCTTGCGGTCGAGCAGGCCGAGCGTCTCGGCGCGCCGGTTGGCGACGCCCAGCATGCCGCACAGTTTCAGTGACGCCAGCGCCTCCTCATAGGCTTCGTCGCGGCCGAGACCGGCGCCATGCGATGCGGCGACGAACACGTTCTCGAACGTGGTCATGCCACTGAACGGCTTCGGCACCTGGTGCGTGCGCACCAGGCCGAGACGACAGCGGGCCGTGGCCGGCAGCGCCGTCACGTCGCCGTCCCTAAAGGCGACGGTGCCGGCACTCGGCGGAAAGGCGCCTGAAAGGACGCTGAGCAGCGTCGTCTTGCCGGCGCCGTTCGGCCCGACGATGCCGATAGCCTCGTCGGCATTCATGGCAAAGTCGATGTCGTCGAGCACCACCAGCGCGCCAAAGCGCTTGTGGATGCCGGCGGCGCTGAGGATCACGTTTGCTGAACCGTCCACGATGCGATCCCCGCAACCGTCGATCAACCGTTATACGGCTGGAGCTTGGCCTCGACCGGCACCTTCGGGTCGGTGGCATTCTCGGTCACGACATAGTCGAGCGGGAACTTGGCTCCTTCCTTGGCGGCCACCCATTGTGTGCCGATGATCGGGCCGGGCGAGACATTGGCGACCGGGCCGCTGGTGAAGTCGACCTTGCCGATCATGGTCTCGGTGTTGAGCGTGCTCAGCGCCTTGGCGACCGCCGCCTTGTCCTTGGCGTCGGCGCTCGCCTTCAGGGCTTCGAAGCCGGCGTCGAGCAGCGACATCGAGGCGCCGAGCTGCTGCGTCCACTGCTTGCCGCTTGCCGCCTCGTAGCCATCGGCGAGTTCGGTGCCGGAGATACCGGTCAGCGGCGATTTGTAGGGGAAAGCCTTGTGCCAATAGGCGGCGCTCGAAATCTTCATGCCAAGATCGCCGAGCGCCTCGATGTCCGAGGGGAACAGGCCGGTCTTGGCGACCTGGGCGATCTTGATCTGCCGGGTCAGACCCTGCTGCGCGGCCTGGCGCCAGAAGGCGGCGAAGTCGGGCGGGATCGGGAAGGAGTTGAAGATCTCGACGCCTTCCTGCTTGAACAGCGCGATCTGCGAGGAATAGTCGGTGGTGCCGGTCTCATAGGCGCCGGGATCGACGATGATGAAACCCTGCTTGGCCAGCAGCGGCGCCAGATGGGCGCGGATGGCATTGCCGTCGGCGTCGTTTGGGATACATGACGCCGACCTTCTTGTTGGTCTCGATCAGGTTCCACTGCGAGATATAGGCCTTGAAGAATTCGCCGACGCCGAAGCCGAAATGATAGGTCCATCTGAAAGGCGAGGGCGCGCCAGGCTTGGCGCCGCGGCCGAAATACCAGGCCTCCCAGGGCATGACGGTGGAGAGGCAAGGCACGCCGGCGGCTTCACAGGCATCGGCGACCGGGTTGATGACCTCCGGCGTGGACACGGCGAGCATCAGGTCGATCGCCTGGTTGTTGATCAGGTCCTTGGCGAGCTGGCCGGCGCGGGACGGATCCGACTGGGTGTCCTGGTCGACGATCTCGACGCTGTATTTCTTGCCGCCAAGCTCGATGCCGTTGGCCAGAGCCTTGCGGGCGAGGTCGAGCACATAGCCGTCGGTCTCGCCGAAGCCGGCGAGCGGGCCGGTGCGCGGGCTGACGAAGCCGACCTTCAGCGTGTCGGCAGCTTGCGCGAAAGCCTTGCCGCGGCTGAGCGCAAGGGCTGCGCCGCCGGCGAGAGATGTGGCGATGAACTGGCGCCGCGAGACGCCGGATTTGTTTGAGGTCATGCTGATATTCCTCCCTTTCCTGACGGTGCCTGGAGGGACCGCCGGCCTGCTCAAAATCGGTGCCGCCCGTCGTTCAGATCGGATATGCCCCGGCTGGCTTTGAGGCGGCAGCGGAACGCCGCCAATGCCGGCAAACGGCACGATTTCGATCCTCCCATTGCCACAGTGCCTTAGGTGTTTGGTTTGGTAAAATGATATTTTGCGGTTTTTTATTAACCCTGGGGTTACGAGAATTGCCCATTCACACAGATCTGTAGGACTGATCTGCTCGCTACGCTCACGCGAGGACGACTGCCTCAGCCGCCTCGGCTGGCTGCCTCGCGGATGGTTTTCAGCAGGATGGCGAAGGCCGGCGAGGGGGCCGTGTCGGTGCGCATCGTCAGCCCGACAGGTCCCTTGGTCTCTTCGGTGTTGACCGGCAGAGCGACGAAGGCGCCGCTGGAGATTTCATTGGCGACGACGCCGGTCGAGATGATCCAGACGGCATCGCTTTGCCGCAGGAAGGCGCGGCCGAAGGAATCCGAGACGGTCTCGATTTCGGTCGCCGGCGCGGTCATGCCATTGGTGATGAACAGGCGGTCGACGAACGGGCGGATGACCGATTCCCGGGTCGGCATCAGCACCGGGAACTCATCGAGGCGGGCGAAGATGTCCTGGCCGGGCTGCGCCAAGGGGTGGCCGGCCCGCACCACGAACAGAACCTGTTCGGAATAGAGATGCTCGAAGAAGAAGCCAGTCATGTTTTCCGGCGCCGCCAGCCGGCCGACAACAAGATCGAGCGCGCCGACGCGCAACTGTTCGAGCAGCACGGCATTCTCACCGGTGACGATCTTGATCGCCGCTCCCGTATTTTCACTCAGGAACAGACTCATGGCGAGCGGCATGACCCTGGCCGACACTGTGGGCAGCGCGCCGATGCGGATCGGATGGCGGTTGATGGCGCCGTCCTGGCGGACGGAATCGACGCCACGCTTCAAGGCGGTGATCGCCGTGCCGGCATGACCGAGGAAGATTTCGCCGAGTCGTGTCACCCTGATGCCGCGACCGTCGCGTTCGACGACGGCGATGCCGAGTGCCTCTTCCAGTTCGCGCAGCGTCTTGGTCACCGCCGGCGGACTGACGTGAAGAAAGTCGGCCGCCCTCGCCACGCTGCCTTGCCGCGCTACCTCAAGGAATGCCTGCAGGTGACGGAACCTTATGCGGCTTTCGGACATGGTTCTCGTAACCTCCCAGTTAATGAAACGGCGCAAAATATCATTTTACCAAACCAAATGCCTTGTGCAATGTGAACACGGAGGATCGAAATCGTGCCATTTGTCAACATTGGCGGCATCACGCTCCACCATCGCAACTTCAAGGCGAATGGGGACGCGCGGCCAGTCGTGTTTATCAATTCGCTCGGTACCGACTTCCGCATCTGGGACGAAGTGGTGTCTGACTTGAACGCTGACATGCCCTTGCTGGTTTACGACAAGCGCGGCCACGGTCTTTCCGACATTGGCGGCATCAGCTCGATTGACGATCATGTCGATGATCTCTCCGGCCTCATCGATCATTTCGGGCTGACCGATGTCGTGCTTTGCGGTCTGTCGGTCGGCGGCCTCATCGCGCAAGGGTTCTATGCAAGGCGCCCCGACATCGTCGAAGGTCTCATCCTGTGTGACACGGCGCACAAGATCGGTACCGCCGACAGCTGGAACACCCGCATAGCAACCGTCGAAAGCAAGGGCATCCAGGCCATCGCCGACGCCGTGCTTAAATTGTGGTTCACCCCGGCCTTCCACACGGACCGGATCGCCGAGCTTGACGGCTACTGGAACATGATGACCCGGCAAGCCGTCGCCGGTTATGTCGGCACCTGCGCCGCAGTGCGCGACGCCGATTTCACCGAGGTCGCTCAGGCTATCACGGTGCCCACGCTTTGCGTCGTCGGCGACCAGGACGGCTCGACGCCGCCGGACCTGGTTCGCTGGCTGGCCGAACTCATTCCCGGCGCGCGCTTCGAGATCATCCGGGATGCCGGCCACATTCCTTGCGTCGAGCAGCCCGGTGCGCTGACCGCCCTGATCCGAGAATTTCTCGCGTCGCTTCCTCAGAGAAAGCAGATCCATGGATGAAGTGTCCAAGACCACGACCAGATACCGGACCGGTCTGACGGTTCGGCGCTCGGTGCTCGGCGACCCGCATGTCGACCGTAGCGAGGATGCTGTCACCGATTTCGACCGGCCGTTCCAGGAGCTGATTACCGAGGCAGCCTGGGGGACAGTGTGGGCGCGGCCGGGTTTCAGCAAGCGCGAGCGCTCGATCGTGACGCTGGCCCTGCTCGCCGCACTCGGCCATGATGAAGAGGTCGCCATGCATGTGCGCGCCACCGCCAACACCGGCGCCTCGCGTGACGACATCTGCGAAGCGTTCCTGCATGTCGCGATCTACGCCGGCGTGCCGGCGGCCAACCGCGCCTTCAGGATTGCCAAGGAGGTGTTTTCGGAAATGGACGGAAGCAGGAATGGCCATGCCAGCTGATGCCGGCTCGAACCGCAGGCCCGAGACCGGCGCCTTCTTCCAGCGCGACCGCAACTGGCATCCGCCGGCGCTGACGCCGGACTACAAGACATCGGTGCTGCGCTCGCCTCAGAAGGCGCTGCTGGCCTTCGACAACACGGCGTCGGAAATCACCGGTCCGGTGTTCGGCCACGCCATGCTGGGCGAACTCGACGCCGACCTGATCCACAATTTCGCAAAGCCCGGCGAGAGCGCCATCGGCGAGCGCATCATCGTTTATGGGCGCGTGCTCGACGAGCGCGGCGTTGGCGTCTCGGGCGCGCTGCTCGAATTCTGGCAGGCCAATGCCGGCGGCCGCTACCGCCACAAGAAGGACGGGTATCTGGCGCCGCTCGATCCGAATTTCGGCGGCTGCGGCCGCACGATCACCGACGCCGATGGCAGCTATGCCTTTCGCACGGTCAAGCCCGGTCCCTATCCCTGGCCGAACAGCCCCAATGACTGGCGGCCGTCGCACATCCATTTCTCGGTGTTTGGCCACGCCTTTGCGCAACGTCTGATCACGCAGATGTATTTCGAGGGCGACCCGCTGATCTGGCGCTGTCCGATAGTGCGCGGCATCCGCGACAGGGCGGCTGTCGAGACGCTGATCGCGGCACTCGACATGCAAGCAACGATCCCCTTCGACGCGCGCGCCTACAAGTTCGATATCGTGCTGCGCGGGCGCCGCGCCTCGCTGTTCGAAAACCGGCCGGAGGGCAATTGATGGCGCAGGCGCTCACCCGGCTGAAGGAGAGCCCGTCGCAGACCGCGGGACCCTATGTGCATATCGGGCTGACGCCGAATTTCGGCGGCATTGGCGGCGTCTATGCCACGGACCTTGGCGCGACCATGCTCAACGACAAGACCAAGGGCGAGCGCATCGGCTTGCGCATCCGCGTGCTCGACGGCACCGGCACGCCGCTCCGGGATGCGCTGATCGAAATCTGGCAGGCGGATGCGAATGGGTTCTACAATTCGGCAGCGGAATTACGCGGCGATGCCGATCCGGATTTTCAGGGCTGGGGCCGTCAGCCGACCGACATGGAAACCGGCCTGTGCAGCTTCGAGACGATCAAGCCGGGACGCGTGCCGTATGGCGACGGGCGGCTGATGGCGCCCCATATCAGCCTGTGGGTCGTGGCGCGGGGCATCAATATCGGCCTCCACACACGGCTCTATTTCTCCGACGAGGAGAAGGCCAATGCCGAGGACCCGATCCTCGCCCGCATCGAGCACAGGCTGCGCGTGCCGACGCTGATCGCCGAGCGGCAAGGCGATATCTATAGTTTCGACGTCCATCTCCAGGGGGAGAAGGAAACGGTCTTCTTCGACAGCTAGGAGGCCCCTCGCATGACCGTATCGCCCTTCGACCATCCGCTGCTGTCCGGCCTGCTCGGCGACGAGGAGGCGGCGCGGTATTTTTCCGCCGACGCGGAAATCGCCGCCATGCTCGATTTCGAGCGCGCGCTGGCGGAAGCGCAAGCCGAAAGCGGGATCATCGGCAAGGACGCCGCGGCCGCGATCGTGTCTGTCCTGTTGTCCTACAAGCCGGATACGGCGCGGCTACGGGCTGGGGTGGCCAAGGACGGCGTGATCGTGCCCGAACTGGTGCGCCAGTTGAAGGCAGCGGTCGGTGCGCCGCACGAGGCCAGCGTGCATTTCGGCGCAACCAGCCAGGATGTCATCGACACTGGCCTGGCGCTTCGGCTGCGCCGCGTGATCGACCATCTCGATCTCTTGCTGATTGAAAACATCGTGAGGCTGACGGCGTTGGAAGAGCGTTTCGGGGGCAGGACATTGGCTGGGATGACACGGATGCAGGTGGCGATCCCAATAAAAGTGTCGGACCGTGTCGCAGCGTGGCGAGCACCGCTACAGCGGCATCAGCAGAGATTGTCGCAACAGTCGCCACGTTTGCTCGTAGTGCAATTTGGCGGCGCCGCCGGCACGCTGGAAAAGCTCGGCGACAAGGGCCCTGCGGTGCGCGCGGCCCTTGCCGCAAAACTCGGCCTTGGCGACGCACCGCAATGGCACAGCCAGCGCGATGCGCTGGCCGAATTCGCCAGCTTGCTGTCGCTCATCACCGGCGGCCTCGGGAAGTTCGGTCAGGACATTGCGCTGATGGCGCAGGCCGGCTCTGAGATCACACTGTCCGGCGGCGGCGGCTCGTCGGCCATGCCGCACAAGCAGAACCCGGTGAAGGCCGAAGCGCTGGTGGCGCTGGCGCGCTTCAACGCCACGCAGCTTTCCGGCGTGCACCAGGCGCTGGTGCACGAGCAGGAGCGCTCGGGCGCGGCGTGGACGCTGGAGTGGCTGGTTCTGCCGCAAATGGCGGTTGCGACCGCGGCTGCACTACGGCTCGCCGCGGAGCTCGCCGGAGAGATCGAAAGCCTGGGGCACTGATGCGTACAAAGATCGTCATTGTCGGCTCCGGGCCGTCAGGCCTGCTGCTCGGCCAACTGCTCAGCGGCATCGGCGTCGAGACGGTGATCCTCGAGCGTTCGAGCCGGGAGCACGTGCTTGGCCGTGTGCGGGCAGGGGTGCTCGAACAGGGCACGGTCGAATTGCTGGAGGAGGCGGGCGCGGCTGCAAGGCTGCATGCCGAAGGCCTGCTGCACGCCGGCATTTCGCTTACCTTCGGCGGCAGCCTGCACAGGCTTGATCTCACGGCGCTGACCGGCGGCAAGCACGTCACCGTCTATGGCCAGACCGAGGTGACCCACGATCTGATGGACAAGCGCGAGGCGGCGGGACTGGCCACCGTCTATGAGGCGGCCAATGTCGCGCTGCATGGTTTCGATGGCGAGGCGCCTTACGTCACCTATGACAAGGATGGCGTCAGCCACCGCATCGACTGCGACTTCATCGCCGGCTGTGACGGCTATCACGGCGTCAGCCGCAAATCGGTGCCTGAGCGCGTGTTGAAAACCTTTGAGCGGACCTATCCGTTCGGCTGGCTCGGCGTGCTGGCCGAGGTGCCGCCGGCCGATCACGAACTGGTCTATGCCAATCACGAGCGCGGCTTTGCGCTGTGCTCGATGCGCTCGACCCATCGCAGCCGCTACTATGTGCAGGTTCCGGCCGACGAGCGGGTCGAGGCGTGGAGCGACGACCGCTTCTGGGATGAGTTGCGCCGCCGCCTGCCGGAACGGACGGCTGCCGCCGTCGTTACGGGCCCGTCCTTCGAAAAGTCGATCGCGCCGCTGCGGTCCTTCGTTGCCGAGCCGCTGCGTTTTGGCCGGCTGTTCCTGGTCGGGGACGCCGCCCACATCGTGCCGCCGACCGGCGCCAAGGGGCTCAACCTCGCTGCCAGCGACGTGCGCTATCTCTTTGCCGGACTTCGCGAATTCTACCTGGACAAATCACTGGGTGGGCTCGACGCCTATTCGGCCAAGGCGCTGGCGCGAGTGTGGAAGGCGGTACGCTTTTCCTTGTGGATGACGACGATGCTGCATCGCTTTCCCGATACCGGCGAGTTCGGCCAGCGCATCCAGGAGGCCGAACTCGACTATCTCGTGCATTCGCAGGCGGCGTCGACCGCGCTGGCCGAGAACTATGTCGGTTTACCGTATTGAGGGCGGTGCGATCTCAAACGCGCTCGAGCGCCACTGCGATGCCTTGGCCGACGCCGATGCACATGGTGGCCAACGCATAACGGCCGCCGCGCTCGCGCAGCTCCAGCGCCGCGGTACCGGTGATGCGCGCGCCCGACATGCCGAGCGGGTGGCCAAGTGCGATGGCGCCGCCATTGGGATTGACGTAGTCCGCGTCCTCGCCGATGCCGAGTTGGCGCAGCACGGCGATACCTTGCGAGGCGAAAGCTTCGTTGAGTTCGATGACATCGAATTGTTGCGGCGTCAGGCCGAGACGGGCACAGAGCTTTTTCGTCGCCGGCGCCGGGCCGATGCCCATGATGCGCGGCGCCACGCCGGCGGCGGCGGCGCCGAGGATTCGGGCGATCGGCGTCAGTCCGTATTTTTTCACAGCCGCTTCCGACGCGATGATCAGCGCCGCGGCGCCATCGTTGACGCCGGACGCATTGCCGGCGGTGACCGTCCCGCCTTGGCGGAACGGCGTCGGCAATTTGGCCAAGGACTCGACCGTGGTTCCGGCGCGAGGATGCTCATCTTTGGAGACGATGACCGCATCGCCCTTTTTCTGCGGGATCGTCACCAGAGTGATCTCCTTCGCAAGCCGGCCATTGGCCTGCGCGGCGACGGCCTTGTCCTGGCTGCGCACGGCGAACGCATCTTGGTCGGCGCGCGACACCGAAAAATCCTCGGCGACGTTCTCGCCGGTCTCGGGCATGGAATCGACGCCGTACTGTTTCTTCATCAGTGGGTTGATGAAGCGCCAGCCGATGGTGGTGTCGTAAATCTCGGCATGGCGCGAAAAGGCGGTCTCGGCCTTGGGCATGACGAAGGGCGCGCGGCTCATCGATTCGACGCCACCGGCAATCATCAATTCGGCCTCGCCCGATTTGATGGCGCGGGCGGCGATGGTGACGGCATCCATGCCGGAACCGCAGAGCCGATTGACGGTCGAGCCGGAAACCTCCTTCGGCAATCCAGCGAGCAGCAGCGACATCCTCGCCACATTGCGATTGTCCTCGCCGGCCTGGTTGGCGCAGCCATAGACAACGTCGTCGACCGCCTGCCAGTCGATGCCGGCATTTCGCTCGATCAGCGCCTTCAGCGGGATGGCGCCGAGGTCGTCGGCGCGCACAGAGGAAAGCGAGCCGCCGAAGCGGCCAATCGGGGTGCGGATGTAGTCGCAGATGAAGGCCTCGGCCATGTCATGCAGCCTTTTGTTTTCCGCTTCCCTCATGCGCCGCCTTGGTGCGGGCCTGCAGGTCGCGCAATGTGGTCAGTTCGAGCGTGGTCGGCGATGGTGTCTCTTCAAGCGCATCGGCGAATTTCACCACCCAGCCACAGGTCTCCTGCACCTGCTGGCGCGTCACACCCGGATGCAGCGAGACCACTGTGAATTCCTTGGTCACCGGGTCGGGCTTCCAGATGGCGAGGTCGGTGATCAGCAGCGTCGGCCCTGATGTGTCGATGCCGAGGTGCTGGCGATGGTCGCCGCCGTCGCCATGACCGAAGGAGGTGAAGAAGTCGATCTTTTCGACCATGCCGCGCTTCGATTGCGCCATGGTGATGTAGATCTCCTTCGATGAGGTGGCGATCTCCGGCGCGCCGCCGCCGCCGGGCAGGCGGGTCTTGGGATGCGCATAGTCGCCGATGACGGTGGTGTTGATGTTGCCGAACTTGTCGAGCTGCGCCGCGCCGAGGAAGCCGATGGAGATGCGGCCGCCCTGCAGCCAGTAGCGGAACATCTCGGGCACCGAGACGGTGGTGACGGCGGTGTCGCAGAGTTCACCGTCGCCGATCGACAGCGGCAAAACATCGGGCGCGGTGCCGATGGTGCCGCTTTCATAAATTAGCGTGATGTCGGGCGCATGCGTCAGCCGCGCGACGTTGCAGGCGGCCGACGGCGCGCCGATGCCGACGAAGCAGACATCGTCGTTCTTCAAGGCGCGGCTGGCGGCGATGGTCATCATCTCATTGGGGGTGAAGCCGCTCATGCCGCGCTCCTCAGATGTTCGACTCGGGCCGCGAAATCATCGGCCGTGCGTTCGATGACATTGGCCTGCATCCAGGCCTGGAATTTTTCACGGTCGGCGGCGATCTCGTCCCATTCGAGATAGGCGGCGTTGTCCCTGGCATAATAGCCGTGCGTGTAGGAGGGATGCGAGCCGCCGGGCACCACCGATATCGCAGCGATGGTCCAGCGCGGCAGCACGGTCAGATTGGGGTGCAGGTCGTCGAAATTGTCGACCAGTTCCTCCACCGTCACCACGGCGCGTTTTGCTGCCAGCACCGCTTCCTTCTGGATGCCGACAATGCCTTCGACCAGCACATTGCCCTTTTTGTCGGCCTTCTGGGCGTGGATGAAGGTGACGTCCGGGCGGATCGAGGGAACCGCCGCCAACACTTCGCCGGTGAACGGACAAGTGACCGACTTGATGTTCGGATTGACGGCGACAAGCCCAGCGCCGCGATAGCCGCGAAACACCGCACAGGGCAGTCCGGCCGCGCCCGCCTCATAGGCGTTGGCCATGCCGGCATGGCTGTGCTCCTCGATCTCGATCGCCCGGGGAAAGCTGTTCTCGATGGCGTCGCGGGCGCGCCGCAGCAGGCCGACGCCGGGATTGCCGACATAGGAGAAGATGATCTTCTTCGCCATGCCCATGCCGATCATCTGGTCGTAGATCAGGTCGGGGGTCATGCGGATCAGCGTGAGATCGCGAAAGCCCTGGCGGATCGCCTCATGCGCCGCCGCCGTCGGGATCAGATGGGTAAAACCCTCGAAAGCGACCGCGTCGCCATCATGCAGATTCTCGGCCACGGCATCATTGAGCGGCAGGAATTTGACCATCGCAGGAAACTCCAAAAGTTCGTATTGCGAACATTTGTTTTGTATGTAATACTTTTACATCGGGTCGCCGCGATGAGTCAATGGCGACGCATTGTTTCGCGGAGGCCGCATGGACGACGAGGCAACGACGCGCGACCATGTCGGTTCGCTGGAACGCGGCCTTGCGGTCATGGAGATCCTTGCCCGCCATCCGGCCGGCTTGACGCTGACCGAGATGGCGGAAGAGGCGGGGCTGACTCGCGCTGGCGCGCGCCGATTTCTGCTGACGCTGACCGCTACCGGTTATGCGACGCAATCCGGCCGGCTGTTTTCGCTTTCGCCGCGCCTGTTGACCATTGTGCGGACCTGGCTTGGCGGCGCTTCGCTGTGGACCTTCGCGGCGCCGATCCTGCGAGAGGTGGCAGGGCAGTTCAACGAGGCCTGCAATGCGGCGGTGCTGTCGGGCGAGGATGTCGTCTATGTCGCGCGCATACCCGGCCGGCGCATCCTCAGCGTGTCGCTCGATGTCGGCACCAGGCTGCCGGCGTATTGCACCTCGATGGGGCGGGTTCTGCTTGCGGGGCTCGCGCCGGACGAGTTGAAGGCCTTCCTTGCCGAAGCAAAGATCGAGCGGCGGACGCCGAAGACGATCACCAGCCGCGCAGCCCTCAGCAAGGCGATCGACGCCGCGAGGGCGGGTGGCTTTGCCATCGTCGACGAGGAACTGGAGCTCGGCCTGCGCTCGATCGCCGTGCCGATCTGTGATCGCGCCGGCAAGACCGTCGCGGCGATCAACGTCTCGACCCAATCGGCGCGGTTTTCCGTCGAGGCGATGGAACGGGATGTCCTGCCTGAGCTGGGCAAGGCGAAACGGCGCATCGAAGAATTCTTCTTCGTTTGAGCAGCAGGCTAATCGCCTAAACCCGTACTGCCCTCATTGCCCTGCCGGGCATTTCTCCCCGTTTACGGGGGAGAAAGAGGCTGGCCCCCCCGCATTGCCGGCTTCATTTCTGAATGTTGGTGAGTGGCGAAATCGTCGATGAGAGCGCCACTCGCCCCGCTTACGGGGAGAGTGCCGGCAGGCAGGTGAGGAGCAGCGCATGCGCTCCTGACGAATCCCGTTGACCTCACGTCAAAACTCAAATATTGAACAGGACTATACAGGTTCACTGAACAGGTACCTATATGAAGCGGCGCGCGGTTCAACTGTCTCCCGGCACGGGCAAGCCCGAGCAGATCGCCACCGTTCTCGAACATGAAATCCGCTCGGGCGTGCTTGGCTTCGGCGACCGCCTGCAAAGCGAAAACGAGCTCGTCCAGCGCTTCTCCGTCAGCCGCAACACGGTTCGCAAAGGCCTTGAAGAACTGTCCAGCCGCGGGCTGATCACCACCAAGGTCGGCATTGGTTCCTTCGTCACCTTCGACGGCAAGCCGGTCGATGACAGCATCGGCTGGTCCCGGGCGCTGGCCAATGCCGGCGCCAATGCAGAGACGCGGACGCTGCGGCTGGAAGTGATCGAGGATGCCGATCTTGCCGCGCTGCTTGGTATCGAAAGCCCGTTCTTCATCGCCGTCGACCGGGTGCGCACCAATGCCAGCGACGGCCATGCAATCTCCATCGAGCGCAGCCGGCTGCCGCTGTCGCCTGAACTCGAGGATGTGCCGCTGCGCGGCTTGCGCGAAGGCTCGTTGCACCAGACGCTGCGGGCCGCCGGGCTCATTCCCGACCATGGCGAGGAATGGGTCGGCATCGAGATGCTCAACGCCGAGGACGCGGCCATTCTCGGCTGCCCGCAAGGCACGCCCTTCCTGCGCGGGCGACGGCTGACGCGCGCCGCAGACGACCGGCCGATCGAATATGTCACCAGCCTGCTCAACCCGGCGCATTTTGCGCTGCATATGAGGTTTTGAGCGATGCCGGATGCAGCCGACAAGGTCGTTGATCGCGCGCTGGGCGCGCTTGTCGGCGGGGCGCTGGGCGATGCGCTCGGCATGCCGACGCAGCTTTTGTCGCCGGCCCGTATTGCCGAACTCTATGGCCATGTCGAGGATTTCGTCGCGCCTTTCGCCGACCATCCGGTGTCCAAGGGGCTCGTGGCCGGCACCATCACCGACGACACCGAACAGGCGCTGCTGCTCGGCCGCATTCTTGTCGAATCCGGCGACCGTTTCGACCATGCGCGCTGGGTCAATGCGCTGCTCGACTGGGAACGCGAGGTCAAGGCGCGCGGCAGCTATGATCTGCTGGGACCGTCGACCAAGCGCGCCATCGATGCCATCAACAATGGTGTGCCGGCCGAAGAAGCCGGGCGCAGCGGCGACACCAATGGCGCGGCCATGCGCATCGCGCCTGTCGGCATCATGATGCCGCTGGAGCCGCTCGATGCGTTTGTGGCCAAAGTGGCGGAGACCTGCCGTGCCACGCACAACACCTCGATCGCCATTGCCTCGGCCGCCGCGGTCGCGGCCGCTGTCAGTCGCGGCGTCGCCGGCGGCGACTGGCGTGCTGCTTCCGACAGCGCCGTCGCGGCGGCGAGGCGAGGGGCCAAGGTCGGCCACTGGGTGACCGGCGGCGACATCGCCGCACGCATAGTCCTGGCGCAGGAGCTCGTGCGCGACAAGACCATGAAGGATGCGATCGGGCTCATCACCGAACTTGTCGGCACCGGTGTCGCCAGCCAGGAATCGGTCCCGGCCGCCTTCGCGGTGCTGGAAGTCTCCAACGGCGATCCCTGGAAGGCCGCTGTCATCAGCGCCAATCTCGGCGGCGACACCGACACGATCGGTGCCATTGCCGCAGGCATGGCTGGGGCCTGCATCGGCTTTTCGCAATTGCCGCAGGACCGGATCGCCGGCCTTAGGGGTATCGACATGGCCGAGGTTCGGACGCTGGCAGCCGATCTGGTTGCAGCAAGGGTGTTCAAGGGCCGCACGGACAAGACCGGCTCCGGCAAGGACGCCGCGGCATGAGCGGGCGCCTCGTCCATGTCGGCAGCGCGGTGGTCGACCATGTCTACCGTATCGATGCGTTGCCGGCGCCTGGTACGGAGAAGACAGCTTCAAGTTATGCGCAGGTCGCGGGCGGCGGCTTCAACATGATGGTTGCGGCCAGCCGCACCGGCATGACGGTTGTGTTCGGCGGCCAACTCGGCAGCGGGCCAAATGGCGATTTCCTGCGCGCTGCGCTTGCGGGCGAGGGTATCGAAACGCTGACGCCGCCATCATCTGCGATGGACAGCGGCAATTGCGTCGCCATGATCTCGAACGATGCCGAACGCACCTTCGTCTCGTGGCCCGGCGCGGAGAGCATTCTCAGCCTCGCCATGATGGCGCCCGTGGTTGCGGCATCCGGCGACTGGGTGTTCACCTCAGGCTACACGCTGAGCTATCCCGGCAGCCGCGACGCGCTGACCGACTGGATCGAGGCGCTGCCAGCAGGTATTCCGTTTGTGTTCGATCCGACGCCAATCATTGCGGACATTTCGCGCCCAATCCTGTCGCGGGTGCTTGCCGGCACGACTTGGTTGAGCTGCAACACGACCGAAGCGGCCGAGATCGCCGGCCTTGGCGATGTCGAAACCCTCGCACGCCGACTTCTCGCCGATCATTGCCCGAAGGCCGAAGGCGTTGTCATTCGCGCCGGCGCGAAGGGCTGCTTCGTGCAGTTGGCTGACGGCAGTGCGCAAACCATTCCCGGCTTCAAGGTCGATGCAATCGACACCAATGGCGCCGGCGACACCCATATCGGCGCCTTCGTCAGCGCATTGTCACGCGGGATGCCGGCTTTCGAGGCGGCGCGCTACGCCAATGCGGCGGCGGCGCTTTCGGTCACTCGCCATGGCGGGTCATCGGCGCCGACGGACAGAGAGATCCAGACATTCCTGAGCCATGCCGATGATCACGAGCATGGCCGGAAGCAACAGGCCTAAACATGCCGCGCCAAGCGGGCAAACAATGAGAGGAACGAACATGCGTATGCCCAGACTGACCGCTTTCCTGACTGCAACCTCCGTCATCGCCTCGGTGCTGGCCGCCAGCGCCGGCGAAGTGCACGTGCTCAACTGGAAGGGCTACGGCGCCGACGAGCCGTGGGCCGTCGAAGCCTTCGAGAAGGCGACCGGCAACAAGGTCATCAACGACTTCTTCAATTCCGAACAGGAAATGCTGACCAAGATCCGGACCAACCCGGGGCTCTACGACGTCGTCATGATCAATGCCGCCTTCAACGACCAGGCGATGGCGGAAAAGCTGATCCAGCCGATCGATGTGTCGAAGCTTTCCAACTATGCCAATATCAGCCCGGACAAAGCGAGCTCGCCGATGCTCGTCCATGACGGCAAGGTCTATGGCGTGCCGTGGGTGTGGGGGCTGACGGCGCTTGCCATCAACGAAAAGTCCTTCGACAAGCCGCCGACATCAATCGCCGAAATGTGGAATGCCGCGCATAAGGGCCGCGTAGTCATTCGCGACGACGCCGTCGAGGCGGTCCAGTTCGGGGCCATCGCCACCGGCCAGAATATCAACGACATCAAGGATATGGAGGCGGTCAAGGCGAAGCTGACCTCGCTGATGCCGCAGATCAAGACCTTCTGGAGCTCGGAGAACGACTGGAACCAGATGGTCGCCTCCAACCAGATCGACATCGGCACCTACTGGAGCGGTTCGGCCGACCGCGCCAAGACCCACTTCAAGCTGCCGGTCTCGCTGGTCATCCCGCAGGAGGGCGCCGTCGCCTGGCTCGATGCTTTCTCCATTCCGGCCGGTTCGAAAAATGTCGAGGGCGCCGAAGCCTTCATCAACTACATGATCGACCCGAAATTCTATGTCGAATGGGTCACCAAGGTCGGCGCTCCCGTCTCCGCCAACACCAAGGCGGTGGAAGCGCTGCCGGAGGATGCCTTCAACCGCAAGGTGATGGGCGATCCCGAGGTTGCCAAACGCATCCAGTTCCAGGCGCCGATCACCGACAAACAGCGCGAAGCCTATCTGGCGCTGTGGCAGCAGCTCAAGGTCGACGTGAAGTAAAGCTTACGTCCCGGCCAGCCGGCGGTTCGCGCCGGCTGGTCTTTCAATCCTGGGAGGAGGGTTACCATGGCAGCGCAGGGTACGTCGCGCAGCGGGCTGAGCTCGGCGCTGCCGCTGCTGGCGCCGGCCTATCTCTGGCTGACGGCGGCGATCTTCCTGCCGCTTTCGGCCATGGTGTTCTTCTCCTTCATGACCGACCTGCCGCTGTCGGGAAAGCCATGGGCTTTTACGCTCGGCAACTATGCCGCCTTCTTCTCGCAAAGCCTTTACCTGACGCTGCTGCTCGCCTCGCTCAGGCTCGGCCTCGAAGTGACGCTGTGGTGCGTCATCATCGGCTATCCTGCGGCCTATGTGCTGGCCAAGGTGCTGAAGGGCCGCAGCCGCGAGGCGATCTTCCTGCTCGTGATCCTGCCGTTCTGGTCGAACGGGCTGGTGCGCATTTTCTCATGGGCGATGGTTTTGCGCGAGGGCGGCATTCTCGACACGGCGCTCAATGCGGTGCTGCCGTTCAAGATCAACATCGACCTGATGTATTCCTACCCGGCCGTCATCATCGGTCTGGTGCACTCCTACGTGCCCTACATGGTGCTGACCTGCTATTTAACGCTGCAAGCAATTGACGACTCGCTGATCGAGGCCGGACGCTCGCTCGGCGCCTCGCGGTTGCAGGTGCTGAAGCGGGTGATCATCCCGCTGTCGATGCCCGGACTGGTGGCGGGTGCCGCGCTGATCTTCGTGCCGGTTGTCGGCTCTTTCATGGAGCCGCGCATTCTTGGCGGGCGCACCGGCACGTTCTACGGAACGATCATCGAGGACCAGTTCGTCGCAGTATTCAACTGGCCGCTGGGGGCGGCTTTGTCCTTCATCCTGCTGGCGGTCGTGTTGGTGATCCTGGCGGTTGCCTCGCCGGTGCTCAAGAGGGCCGCGTGATGATGACGACCCGCGTCCTCGAAGGGCTCGGCCGCTTCTATATCGGCCTGCTGCTCACCTTCCTCTATCTGCCGATCATCATCATGGCGCTGATGTCGCTCAACGTCTCGCCGTTCTATCAGCTGCCGTTCGAATGGACGACGGAATGGTACGCTTCGCTATGGCAGAACGACCAGCTCATCGCTGCCACCTGGAACAGCCTGGAGATCGCAGTGATCACCACCATCATCTGCGTGGTGCTTGGCTCGGCAGCATCGCTGGCGCTCTACCGCTACGACTTCCGCGGCAAGAAATTCCTGCAGGCGCTGCTGTTTCCGCCGATCGCCATTCCGTGGCTGATCACCGGCACGGCGATGCTGATCTTCTTCTTCGGCGTCGGCATCGGGCGCGGCCTGTTCGCCATCCTGCTCGGCCATGTGGCGCTGGCGTTGCCCTATGTCATCGTCGTCGTATCGGCCCGGCTGCAGACTTTTGCGCCGGAACTGGAAGAGGCGGCGCGGTCGCTCGGCGCCAATCAGTGGCAGGTCACAGCCCGCGTGACGCTGCCATGGATCATGCCCGGCGTCATCGCCGGCGGCTTGTTCGCGTTTGCCGTGTCGTTCGACCAGTTCGTCGTCTCCTACTTCCTGGCGACGCCGGGGCAGACGACGCTGCCGGTCGAAATCTATGCCGCGATCCGCAAGGGTTTCACGCCCGAGATCAATGCGGTCTCGACCATTATCATTGTCGTGTCGATGGCGCTGATGCTGCTCACGGCGCGCTTCTTCAAATTCGGCGGAGAGAAATAATGGCTGGCGTGCAGGTATCGAATGTCTCGCGCAGTTTTGGCGCGCACAAGGCGCTGGACGACGTCTCCATCGATTTCGCCGATGGCGGCTTCTATGCGCTGCTTGGTCCATCGGGCAGCGGCAAGACCACGTTGCTCAGGCAAATCGCAGGCTTCGATTTCCCTGATACCGGCCGCATCGCCATTGGCGGTGAAAGTGTAGAGCACGTGCCGGTCGAAAAGCGGCGCATCGGCATGGTGTTCCAGAACTACGCACTGTTTCCCAATATGAGCATCGCCCACAATATCGCCTTCGGCCTGTCGGTGCGCGGCGAAGCGAAAGCGACGATCGCCACCGAAGTCCAGCGCGCGCTCGATCTCGTCCAACTCGGCAAGCTTGGCGAGCGCCGGCCGCACCAACTCTCCGGCGGCCAGCGCCAGCGCGTCGCACTGGCGCGCGCCATCGTTACCAAACCGCGCGTGCTGTTGCTCGACGAGCCGCTCGGCGCGCTCGACAAGGCGTTGCGCGTCGACATGCAGATCGAGCTGAAGCGCATCCAGCGCGAGATCGGCATCACCACCATCTTCGTCACCCACGACCAGGAAGAGGCGCTGACGATGAGCGATCGCATCGGCATATTGCGCGACGGCAGGCTGGTGCAGGAAGGGCCGCCCGAGGAAATCTACGACCGGCCGAAGAGCGAATTCGCCGCCACCTTCCTCGGCGACGCCAACATTTTTCGCGGCGATGCGACCGGCAACGGTATCCGCCTGCCGGACGGCACGGCGATCGCCGCCGGTGTGGGCGACAGGCTTGCTGCCGGTACGAAGGCCAGCTGCGCGGTGCGGCCCGAGCGCATTCGTATCGCGACCGATGCCGGGGCTTCGAGCGGCAATGCCAACACGCTGAAGGGCCAGGTCTCCAAGCGCATCTTCGCCGGCAACAACAGCACATACTTCGTCGAGCGCGCCGGCCAAACGCTGAAGGTCATCGTCCAGAACACCGGCATCGATCGGCTGGCCGAAGGGCAGGATGTGATGCTCAGCTGGTCGCCGGAAAGCACTGTGCTGATTGCCGCAAGTTAATTCGCACTGTCACGCTGCCATGGCTCTGATGGGAATTGATGGAGCGGTCCTTGGCTGATCCGCCGGTCATGGCGTTATATCCCTCCTCCACGGGAGGAATATATGGCAGGCCAGGGTTTCGAGCCGGATGTGAGGGTTCGCACCAGCGAATACCGGATCGGCTGCATCGGCGCCGGCATGATCATGGCCGAATGCCATCTCGCCGCCTATGCGCAGGCCGGATTTCCGGTGGTGGCAATCGCCTCGCGGACCAAGTCCAGCGCTGAGAAGGTGGCGATGCGCTGGGGTATTGCGACCGTTCACGACACGCCCGAGCAACTGATCGAGGACGAGCGGGTCGAGATCGTCGACCTTGCCTTTCCACCCGACCAGCAGCCGGCGCTGATCCGCCATGCACTGAAGCAGAAGCACATCAAGGCGATCCTGGCGCAGAAGCCGCTGGCGCTGTCGGTGGAAGAGGCCGTCAAGCTACGCGACGAAGCTGCCAAGTCCGGCAAGATCCTCTCGGTCAACCAGAACATGCGCTACGACCAGTCGATGCGTGTCTTGAAGCAGATCATCGACAGCGGCGCGCTGGGCGAGATCGTCTTTGCTCAGATCGACATGCATGCGATCCCGCACTGGCAGACCTTCCTCGCGGACTACGACCGGCTGACGCTTGCCAATATGAGCGTGCATCATCTCGATGTGCTGCGCTTCCTGTTCGGCGATCCCTCGGAGATCACCACGCTGACGCGCAAGGACCCGCGCACGGCATTCGATCACTCCGACGGCATCACCGTCTCGACACTGCGCTTTCCCTCCGGCGTGCTCGCGGTGTCGCTGGAGGATGTCTGGTCCGGTCCGCGCCAGGAGGGCTACGAGGACGACCAGCACATCAATTGGCGCGTCGACGGCACCAAGGGTGTCGCCAAGGGCACGATCGGCTGGCCGAAAGGTGTGGCCTCGACGCTGACCTATGCCTCGACCGAGACGACCGGCGGCGAATGGATCAGCCCGAGCTGGGAAACGATGTGGTTCCCGCACGCCTTCATCGGCGTGATGGAACAGTTGCAGCATGCGGTGAAGACGGGCACGCCGCCGGCGCTATCGGTCGCCGACAATGTCAGGACGATGGCTCTGGTCGAGGCCGGCTATCGCTCGATGGCGGAAGGCCGCACCGTAAAACTGTCCGAAATATCGATCGACTGAACATTTCTTGCCACCGAATAGCGTGGCGGCTGAATCGCTTACCGGGAGGAGTTCACATCATGATGCAGGCAGGGATCTTCACCGGCTATTTCCCCTATGAGCTCGCGGAGGCCGCAAGACGCATCCGCGGGCTCGGGTTCAACACGGTGCAGCTCGATCTGCATTTCAGGGATATCGATCTTACAGCCGGGCAGATCACCAGGGACAAAGCCAGGACGGTGCGCGACACGTTCCGCGATCACAATCTGCCGGTCTGCTGTCTCTCGGGCTACACCAACATCATCCATCCCGATAAAGCCGAGCGCGCGAAGCGGGTCGGTTATCTCAAGGAGATCATCCGCAACGCGCGCGATTTCGGCTCGCCCTACGTGATCTCCGAGACCGGCACCTACAACACCGAATCCGATTGGGTGCATCACCCCAAGAACAAGACCGAGGAAGGGTTCGAGGAATGCCGCAAGGTGATCTCCGATCTTGCCCAGACAGCCTATGACCACGGCGCGGTGTTCCTGCTCGAAACCTATGTCAACAATGTCGTCGGCTCGGTCGAGGAGACGGTAAAAATGTTCGCGCAGGTCGACCATCCCGGCCTTGGCCTGTTGATGGACCCGACCAACTATTTCGAGGCACACAACATCGACCGGATGGACCAGGTGCTGAATCAGGTGTTCGACACGCTGACCGACAAGATCCGGATCGCGCATGCCAAGGATGTGAAGCGCTCCGGAAGCGACAAGACGGAGAAGCACGCCGATATCGGCGACGCGGACGCGCATGAAGGGCTGACCTTCCGTGGCGTCGGCGAGATCGAATTGCCGGCGCCCGGCTTGGGCTCACTGAACTATGACCTTTACCTCAAGCGGCTCAGCGAAAAGCACCCGAACATTCCTGTCATCATCGAGCACCTGACCGAGGATGACGTGCCGCGCGCGAAAACATTTCTCGACGGGAAATTCCGCGCCAACGGTCTGTAGGGATCGGGCGGGAGGTGACGATGGCGGTCAAGACAAAACGCGATTACAGCCTGGTCGGCGAAAGCACGCGCCGGGCGATCGAAACCGGATTGGCCTCGGCCGAGTGGTATCACACCGACGTGCCGCGCAAGGCGATGAAGGAGCTGATGCAGCGTTCCGACGAGCCGGCGATCCGCGATACCATCATCTGGATCGCTGCGATCCTGGGCTCGGGCGCCGGCATCGTCTGGTTCTGGGGCACATGGTGGGTGGTGCCGTTCCTGCTCGTCTATGGCGTGCTCTATGGTTCGTCGAGCGATTCGCGCTGGCATGAATGCGGCCATGGCACGGCTTTCCGCACGCGCTGGATGAACGATGTCGTCTACGAGATTGCCAGCTTCATGGTGGTGCGCAATCCGGTGCAATGGCGCTGGAGCCATGCCCGGCATCACACCGATACCGTCATCGTCGGGCGCGATGCCGAGATCGCCGTCATGCGGCCGCCAAACCTGCTCAAGGCGGCGCTCGCCTTCACCGGCCTTCTCGATTTCCGCTATTCGCTGCCGACCCTGGTGCGCCAGGCGTTCGGCAAGCTGTCTGACGATGAAAAGAGCTACATTCCGGAAAGTGAGCAGGGCAAGGCCATCATGGCGGCGCGCTGGCATGTGGCCATCTATGCGGCGGCGATTGCCGCCGCGATCGCGCTAAAATCATGGCTGCCGTTGGTGTTGATCGGCCTGCCACGCCTCTATGGCAGCTGGCACATGGTGCTGACCGGACTGCTGCAGCATATCGGGCTGGCCGACAATGTCGTCGACCATCGGCTGAACACCCGCACCGTCTACATGAACCCGGTCAGCCGCTTCATCTACTGGAACATGAATTATCATGTCGAACATCACATGTTCCCGATGGTGCCCTATCACGCGCTGCCGAGGCTGCACGAGTTGATCAAGCACGATCTGCCGGTGGCGAACCCGTCGATGTGGCATGCCTACCGCGAGGTCTGGCCGGTGCTTTTGAAGCAGCTGCGATACCAGGACTATTTCCTCAAGCGCGAATTGCCGCCGACGGCTCGGCCCTATCGTGGCGAGTTTCACGAGGTCGATATGTCGGCGGCGGCGGAGTAGCGGCTGCCTATGAACCCAGCTATCCGGCCTGTCTCGTGGCCGGTAAGGTGATCGGGAAAATCAATTCCAGCAAACAGGGACATAAGATGAGCCGAAAGAGACCGACGGTGGCCGATTTACGCGCCATGAAGGGCAAGCGCCAGCTAACCATGCTGCGCGTGCTGACCATGGATGAGGCCGAGGCTGCCGAGCGGGCAGGGGTGGACATCGTCTCGGTGCCGCCGGAGCTGGTGCTCAACCCGCAATACCGCGATGCGGCGCCCAGCCTGTTCACCATGCCGGGCGAGAATTTTTACGAGATCGGCACGGCGGACGATTTCCTGCGCTGGGCCTTCCGGCTCTACAAGGCCGGCGCCGACGCGGTCTATTGCAGCGCCGGTTTCGCCACCGTGAAGCGGCTTGCCGACGATGCCATCCCCGTCATCGGCCATGTCGGCCTCATTCCGTCGCGTGCGACCTGGACCGGCGGTTTCAAGGCCGTCGGCAAGACCGCCGACACCGCCATGCAGATCTTCGAGGCGGTGAAACAATATGAAGCAGTCGGTGCGCTCGGCGCGGAGATCGAAGTGGTGCCGGTCGAGGTGGCGAAGGCGATCTCGGAGCGCACCTCGCTGATCATGCTGTCGATGGGAGCGGGCACCGGCTGCGATGCGCAATACCTGTTCGCCGACGACATACTCGGCCAGAACAGGGGCCACATGCCGCGCCATTCCAAGGTCTATCGCAATTTCGCAGCCGAATATGACCGCTTGCAAGCAGAGCGGGTGGCGGCGTTTTCCGAATATGTCGCCGACGTCAACAGCGGCGCTTATCCGGAAGACAAGCATGTGGTGCGCATGGACCCGGCCGAGCTCAGCCAATTCATGAAAAGGGTGGATGAAAAGGCCTGAACTCGCCGATCTGGCCTGGTCGCTGTTACGCCCGCCAACCGCCGTTGGCGAGCGAGGCGTAAAGCGGCTCGGCGTCCGGGCCGAGCGGCCTGTCTTCCCTGAGGCTTGCCACGTGCGCGCGCACCGCCGCATGGATGACTCCTGTCGCCGGCGCCAGCGTCAGGCCTTCGCGCAAATCGACCGCCTGTGCTGCCGCCATCAGCTCAAAGGCGATCAACCGTCGCCACAGGCCGATCATGCCGGCGCTTTTCGTAACAGCGAGCAGCGTCTGCGTCGCATGGTCCTCGACGCCTTCCGAGACCGGCAGGAAGTCGAGCATCACGGGATTGGCCTTGTGGCGGATGGCGGCGAGGATCGCCGTGACTGTCTTTTGCAGCGGCACGAAGCCGGCGGACGCGCCGCCGATTGGCGACAAATATTTAGGCAGGCCGTTGCGGCCGGAGCCGGTGAGTTGGACGAAGCGTGCGGCCGTTGCGGCTGAGGCCTGCGCGATGGCGAGGCCAAGCGTCTCGAAAGCGAGTGCCATCGAGGCGGTGTGGAAATTGCCTGTCGACAAGACCAAATTGTCCTCTCCGAGTACCAGAGGATTGTCGGCGGCGGCGTTGAGCTCGATTTCTACCGCAAGCCTTGCATTGTCGATCGCCTGGATCAGCGCGCCGTGTATCGACGGCATGCAGCGGACCGAAAGCGGATCCTGCAAGGTGGTGGGCGGTGGTTGCTCGTCGCGGGCGAGCAGATCGCGTAGCTCCTTTGCCGCAAGCTGCTGGCAGGCCGCCGGACGCGCCAGATGCAGACGCGGATCGAGGATGGTGCGGTTGGCGCCAAGTGCCTCCATCGTCAGTGCGCCGGCTTGCTGCTGTTGTTCAAAGGCTGAGAGGGCATCAGCGAGCGCCAGTGCGCCGGCGCCCGTCGAGACCGCCGAAGCATTGATCAACGACAGTCCGTCTTTGGGCGCCAGGCTGACCGGCGCCAGCCGCGCCATCATCAACGCCTTTGCGGAAGGCATGCGCCGGCCTTGGTAGTCAGCCTCGCCCTCCGCAATCAGCGTGCGGGCTATCGCGGTCATCAGCAGCAGGTCGCCGGCGCCGATTGAACCTAGAGACGGCATCACAGGATGCACGCCCGCATTGATCGCGTCGACAAGGGCGGTCAAAACAGCCGGCGAAATACCCGAACCGCCAACCGAGAACATCGCGGCGCGCGCCAGCATTGTCGCCCGCACCGCCTCTTGCGGCAGCGGCTCGCCGACAGCGCCGCTGCGGCCTTCCAGCAGCTGGCGCTGGAAGGCACTGGCATCGTCTTCGACCGTGGTGCCGAGATTGGCGCCGAGCCCGGTGTTGAGGCCGTAGATCTGCTGGCCGGACGCTGCGGCCTGGTCAAGCACTTTGCGGGCTTTGTCGAGCCTCTCGATGACGCCGGGCCCGACCTCGACCTTGCGGCCGCCACGGGCGACGGCCGCGACATCCTCGACGCTGATGCCGGCGCCGCTGAGGACGAGCGCGCTCATGCGAAGCGCAGCCTCTGGCCAATGCCCTTGTCTGTGGCCTTGGCCAGCATTGCCTTGCCCAGCGCAATGTCGGACAGTGACAGGCCGCGATGCCAGAACAGGATCGTCTCGTCGTCGCTTTCGCGCCCGGCTTTCAGGCCGGCAACGATCTGGCCGAGTTCGGCATGCAGCGTCTTTTCGCTCAGCTTCCCAGTCTCGACATGGGCGCGCAGCGAGCCGAACTTGCCGCCCTTGCACTGGCCCCAATCGTCGACGACCATTTTCTGCATGATGTCGGTCAGCGACAGCTCCACCGCGCTCATCGTGCCATAGGGCATGACGAGAGCGCCGGGTTTGATCCATTCGGTCTTAAGCAGCGGCTGCGGCTCGGGCAGGCGCGAGGCCTCGACGACGATGTCGGCGTCTTTGACGCAGCTCTCCCAGTCGGCGACCGCCGTGACCTTCTTGCCGAGATCGGCGGAGAGTTTGGCGGCAAAGCCGTCGCGGCTTTCCGGGCGGCGCGAATGGACGCGGATCTCGTCGAAATCAAAGAGATGATCGAGCAGGCGCACGTTCCAGTAGGCGGTGCCGCGCGCGCCGATATGGGCAAGCACCTTCGAGTTCTTGCGCGCCAGATGCTTGGCGCCGATGGCGGTGACGGCGCCGGTGCACATGTCGGTGATGACGGTGGCGTCAAGGATGGCGCGCGGCGTGCCGGTGCGCGGATCGAACAGGTTCAAAATGCCGAATTCCGAGGGCAGGCCGTGCAGATAGTTGTCGACATAGTCGCCGACGATCTTCACGCCGGCCGCATCGAGCGGCGCGACGTAGCCGCGCAGCACGTTGAAATGGCCATGGAAAGCCGGATCGGGTTCGAGATGGACGCGCGGTTCGATCACCGTCTGGCCATTGCCTTGCGCGACCAGTCCAGCCTCGACGGCGGCGATGATTTCGCCGTCGGTCATATCAAGGGCTTCGATATCGAGGGCATTGAGGTAGTCGATATAGATCGGCTTCATGCAGGTTCCTTGCCGCTAAGGCGCTAATCCATAACAGGCCTCGGCGCGACACGGAAGTTTGTTGGCTAGGCTCTGGACTGGGCGAGCCATATGCTGTTCAACGCGGTTCGTCATGACTGCCGTTCCCGACAGCGAAGCCTCCACCGAGACCGCCAGCAGCAATGCGCGGCGCGTGGCGCTGATCGTCGCCATCGCGTTTTTCATGCAGTTGCTGGATTCAACGATCATCTCGACCTCGCTGCCGCAGATGGGCCAATCCTTCGGCGTGCCGGCGGTGGCGATGAGCATCGGCATCACCGTCTATATGCTGACCATGGCGGTGTTCGTGCCGCTGTCGGGCTGGCTTGCCGACCGCTTCGGGGCGCGCAACATCTTCCTGCTGGCGATCGTACTGTTCACGCTGGCCTCGCTCGCCTGCGGCTTCTCGCAAAGTCTCCCTCAATTCGTCGCCGCCCGCGTCGTGCAGGGCCTGGGCAGCGCGCTGATGACGCCGGTCGGGCGTATTCTCGTGCTACGCAATGCGCCGAAGTCGGAGCTGCTCAATGCCACGGCGCTGATCACCTGGCCGGCGCTGTTCGCGCCTGTCGTCGGGCCGGTACTCGGCGGCTTCATCACCACCTATCTCTCCTGGCACTGGAATTTCTTCATCAACATCCCGCTTGGGCTGATTGGGCTGGCGCTGGTGGCGCGTTTTATCCCCGGCGACCGCGAGGCCGATGCCAAGCCGCTGGACTGGCCGGGATTTTTCCTGACATCGCTGGGACTTGCCCTTCTGCTCTATGGCCTCGAACGCATTGCGCATCCCGAGGATGGAGCCTTGCCGACGGTGCTGCTGGTTGCGGCGGGCATCGTCATCGGCTGGCTGGCGGTGCGGCACCTCCGGCGCGCGCCGCATCCGCTGCTCGATCTCTCCGCGTTCAAGGTGTTGACCTTCGCCATCTCGACGCTCGCCGCCGGCACCATCTTCCGCGTGGCGATCAACGCCACGCCGTTCCTGCTGCCATTGCTGTTCCAGGTTGGTTTCGGGCTTTCGCCCGTCGATGCCGGCCTGATGATCCTGGCCTATTTCCTCGGCAATCTCGGCATGAAGACGGTGACGACGCCGACGCTCAGGCGTTTCGGTTTTCGCACGGTGATGGTCGTCAACGGCATCATCGCGTCGGCCTCGATCATGGCGTGCGCGGCGATCTCGCCTGACACACCGCAGGCGCTGGTGGTGGCGCTGATGCTGGTCGCCGGCCTGTCGCGCTCGATGCAGTTTACCGCGCTGAACACGCTGGCCTTCGCCGACATCGACGCGACACAGCGCAGTTCTGCGGCGACGCTGTCTTCCATGCTGCAGCAGATAGCGATGCTGTTCGGTGTCGCGGTGGCGGCGGCGATCCTCAACCTGTCGCAGATCATGAGGGACCGGCCGGCGCTCGACCTCGTTGATTTTCGCATCGCCTTTGTTGTTATCGGCACCATCGGGCTGGTGGCGGCGTTGCGGTTCCTCGTGCTGCCGCCTGGTGCGGGCGCCGAAGTTTCGGGCCACGCGACGCAGGGTTGACGTTCAGACATTCTCAGCTGTGGAATAATTTGTTGCCGGAACGGGCAAAATTCAAAGTGCGGCAAATGGATTAGCGGCGTTTGCTCACGACCCGATTCATCCCGTTCGCAGACCCAGATGAAAGGAACCGCCATGGCCACCACAAAACTTCTCAGCGACGCCGAGGTCGAGAAAATCCCGGTCGCCAAGGCGGTGTTCGACGACATCCGCGCCACCCGCAAGTCCGATTTCGTCAACAATTTCTGGCGCGGGTTGGCCAATGATCCGGCCTTGCTGAAACGGACCTGGGAACAGGTGAAGGTGGTGATGGCCACGGAGAGCGCCATCGATCCGCTGACCAAGGAGATGATCTACATCGCGGTGTCCACTGCCAATGGCTGCTCTTACTGCGTCCATTCGCACACGGCCGCCGCTCGCGCCAAAGGCATGACCGATGCACAGCATGGCGAACTGGTGTCGATTATCGGGCTGGCCGGGCAGACCAATCATCTGGTGACGGCCATGCAGATCCCGGTCGATCCTGAGTTTGAAGTGAAGTGAGGCGGCAGCGCGCCCTTACCTTCTCCCCCTGTGGGAGAAGGTGGCCTCGCGAAGCGAGGTCGGATGAGGGGTGTTGGAAAGGATCGCGACCTTTGAGAACTAGGCGATTGAAATCCCTCGATCTTTTAACGTCTGGTTTCTTCCAGCACCCCTTGTATCTGCACGGAGGAGACTTTGTGCGATGGAAGCGGCTGAGCCTCGAACCGGACGGCCATCCGATTCGAGGCTTGGCGAAGTCGCCCGACACCCCTGCGGCTACAACCGTGGATGAGCCTGGGATCTTCGCCTCGTCACGCACGACCGAATAGTCGCTTGGCTCCAATCGCACGCACAAGGCAGGTTACCGTGAACACGACCCTCTGTGGAATAGATATTTCGAAAGACTGGCTCGACGCCCATATCGAGCCGATCGGAACGGCAAGCCGTTTCGCCAACGATGCGGCAGGCATTGCCGATCTGGCCGCCTGGTGTCAGGCCAATGACGTCGAACTCGTCGTCATGGAGGCCAGTGGCGGCTACGAGCGGTTGGCCTTCCTGCTGTTGTGGGAGATGGGGCAACCCTGCGGCATGGCCAATGCGAGGAGCGTTCGCTACTTCGCCGAGGCCATGGGCTTCCTGGAGAAGACTGACAGGATCGATGCCGCCGTGATTGCCCGTTATGGTGCCGTCAAGCGGCTCAAGCCGACGCCACCGCCGAGCGCGGCCCAGCAGCGGCTCAAGGCGCTGGTTGCGCGGCTTTCCCAGGTGGGAGGTGATCTCACCATTCAAAAGCAGCGCAAGAGCACTGCCGACGCTGAAACCATCGCTAGCCTTGATGAGGTGATCGCGCTGCTTGCGCGCCAGAGCCGGAGGCTCGAGGGTGAGATCGCCACGCTCATCGATGACGATCCGCTGTGGGCATGTCTCGACCGGGCCTTCCGCTCGCTCAAGGGGGTTGCCTCTCGCACCGTGGCGCGGCTGATGGCGCAGTTGCCCGAGATCGGCATCCTCTCCAACAAGGCCATCGCCAAGCTGGCCGGCCTGGCCCCGATCGCCAATGACAGCGGCAAGCGCAGCGGTCGAAGACCAGTGCGCGGCGGTCGTGCCGGCCCGCGCGGCGTTCTCTTCCTCGTTGCCGGCATCGTCGCCAAATATGATCCGCATCTGGCCGCTTTCAAGCAACGGTTGCAGGCTGCCGGAAAGGAAAAGATGGTCATCCGCATTGCACTCGCCCGCAAGCTGCTCGTCATTCTCAATGCAAAAGCACGCGACGCGCGAAACGAGTTCGCAAATGCAACTTGACACCTCAGATAGTCGCTCATCCGTCTCGGCGCTGCGCGCCGATCCACCTTCTCCCACAAGGGGAGAAGGGAAAAAGGGTATAGCCCATTGCCATTTTGTTCCGCTCTATGATTCTACTCCCTTAGGAGTGAGCTGATTCGATGCGTGAGATCATCTTCGATACGGAAACCACCGGCCTCGACATGCGCGACGACCGCATTATCGAGCTTGGCGGCGTCGAACTGGTCAACCGCTTCCCGACCGGGCGCACCTTCCACAAATTCATCAACCCGCAAGGGCGAGCCGTTCATCACGAGGCGCAGGCCGTGCACGGCATCAGCGCCGCCGACCTGGTCGGCAAGCCGACCTTTGCCGAAATCGCCGAGGAATGGCTGTCCTTTACCGACGGCGCCAAGCTCGTCGCCCACAACGCCAATTTCGATATCGGCTTCCTCAACACCGAGTTCGGCCGGCTCGGCCAGCCGGTCATCGATACGGGGCGCGTCGTCGACACGCTGGCGCTGGCGCGACGCAAGCACCCGATGGGTCCCAATTCGCTCGATGCGCTCTGCCGCCGCTACGGCATCGACAACGGCCACCGCACCAAGCACGGCGCGCTGCTCGATTCCGAACTGCTGGCCGAAGTCTACATCGAGCTCATCGGCGGCAAGCAGGCGGCGCTCATCCTCGAAACGGTGGCGGTGCAGGTCAATAGCAATGGTGACGTCGCCGACATCGACATCTCGATCGCCGCCCGGCCGATCGCCCTGCCGCCACGACTGACCGAGGGAGAGCGCGCAGCGCATGCCGGGTTGGTGGCGACGCTTGGGGAGAAGGCGCTGTGGCTGAAGGTGGCTGCGGGGTGAGACTCCTGAGGTTAGCCGAAACCCTCGCGACTTCGTCATCCCAGGGCGGAGCAAGGAGCGAAGCGACGCAGCGCAGACCCTAGGCTCCATGCCGTGACGCTGATGCTGTGCTCTGGCGGCGCAAGAAACCGAGCGCCTACCACCCAGTTCCGCGAAAGAGTTCAAACCACTCCGGGTTGGCCTTTTCGATCAGATCGATCTTCCACTGTCGAGGCCAGCGCAGCGACTTCTCGCGCTGATGGCATCGGTGATGTCGAAGAATTCCTCGTACCAGACCAGCCGCTGCACACCGTAGCGCTGGTGAAGCCTGGACCCTGGCCGGATGTGCTCCGGCATGCGGCGGCCAAGATCGTTGGTGACGGCGATGTATATGGTGCCGCGCTTCTGGCTTGCGGTCATGTAGACATAGCCGGTCATGGCTTCAGGGTAACGAGCGTTGGTGCGCGAACAAGCGCCATTCTGATCCGTTGCACTCTAGGGCAGACATTACGGCATGGATCCTAGGGTCTGCGCCGCGTCGC
This sequence comes from Mesorhizobium caraganae, assembly GCF_016836705.1. Lineage (GTDB taxonomy): Bacteria > Pseudomonadota > Alphaproteobacteria > Rhizobiales > Rhizobiaceae > Mesorhizobium > Mesorhizobium caraganae. The sequence goes on from NZ_JAFCGY010000001.1 coordinate 602,654, forward strand.
TTCGCTCCTTGCTTCGCCCTAGGATGACGAAGTGGCGAGGGCTTCGGCTAAACCAGAGCGTGCTGTCCCACCAACGTCTCCAACAAAAAGCCCGGCACAAGGCCGGGCTTTTCAAACACTAGCGTAGAGCCTTCTCAGCTCACCTTGACCTTCGAGGCCGCCTGGTCCTCGGCCAGCTTCTGCTGGAACATCTGCGCGAAATCGATCGGGTCGAGCATCAGCGGCGGGAAGCCGCCATTGCGGGTGGCCTCGGCGATGATCTGGCGGGCGAAGGGGAACAGGAGCCGCGGGCATTCGATGAACAGGATCGGCAGCATGTGTTCCTGCGGGAAGCCTGAGATAGCGAAGACGCCGCCATAGACCAGCTCGACATTGAACAGCACTTCCTGGTCAAAGGAGGCCTTGGCGTTCAACGTCAGATTGACGTCGAACTGCTTGTCGGAGAGCGGGTTGGCGTTGACATTGACGTTGATGGCGATGCCGGGCGCCTTGTCGCGGCCGCGCAGCGAGTTCGGCGCGCCGGGGCTTTCGAAGGACAGGTCCTTCACATACTGGGCGAGCACGTTGAGCGACGGCTGCGCCGTTTCGCCGTTGTTGCCATTGGCGGCGCCGACCGGCGCGTCATCTTTGCTGGCCATGAGCCTTGATCCTTTTGCCTGGGCAGCAGCGCTGACCGAATTGAAATCGGGCGTTGGCTAGCATGGTCGGCATGACAAGACAAGGTTTGCCGCCTTCGGACTCCGGGCATTCGTCCACTTCGACTTTGTCGAAGAAACTCGTCGAAGTCAGCGGCGCCGACTCCCGAACGACAGTTCAAAACCCAACAACTGCGATCTAATCGTCCTTCAGGCGGCGCCATGGCGAGTTATGATCCGGGCCGCGCTTGAAATCGTCCTCGCGCGAATAGTCGCCGTCGTCGAGATCGATGACCTTGTCGCGCGACCTGCCGCGGAAACCACCGGTGGTGAAATCGGTGGCGACGACGATGCGGCCCTTGAGCCTGCTCCAGGCAAGGTCACGCACCGGCGGCAGGAACAGAAGCAGGCCGATAATGTCGGTGATGAAGCCGGGAATGATCAAAAGGATCGCGGCGACCATGATCATGGCGCCGTGCGCGAGCTGGCGGCTGGGATCGCCGCCGCCGGCCATCTCGGCGCGCACCCGCGCCATGACGCCAAAACCCTGGTGCCTGAGCAGAAGCACGCCCGCAAGGCTGGAAGCCAGCACCAGGCCGACCGTCGCCAACGCCCCGACCTCGCGGCCGACAATGACGAAACCGGCGATTTCCAGCAGCGGCAGAGCAAGCAGGAACAGAGGGAGGAAGGAAATGCGCAAGTCTTGACCGATCGTTTCCATGTTTTGCCGGACGGCGTACAATCGCCGCTGGCACTGAGGCCGTTAGATAGGTATGCCTGCCTTTGATTTGAATGATTGCGCCATGCGTTCTATATGCTTTGCATGTTGAACGCTATGCGACCGCGGCCCGGATTGGCCGGGTCCCGGCCAGGTCAGGGATTGATTGGCGAAAGATATGGGATTCTTCGACTTCGGCACCATTTTCTTTCTGATTGCCGCAGTGGTGATCTTTTTCCAGCTGCGCAACGTGCTCGGCCGCCGCACGGGCAGCGAACGCCCGCCCTTCGATCCCTATACGGCCAGCCGCACCGACAAGGACGCGACCCAAAAGCCCGAGAATGTGGTTTCACTGCCGCGCAAGCGCCTGCCGGGCGAGACGGCTGCCGAGACCTATGCGGCCATCGACGCTTTCGCCAAGCCCGACACCGATCTGAATAAAGGCCTGCGCACGATCAAGGACAATGATCCGTCCTTCGACCCGAAGGGTTTCGTCGACGGCGCCAAGATGGCCTATGAGATGATCGTCATGGCCTATGCCGATGGCGACCGCAAAACGCTGAAGAACCTTTTGTCGCGTGAGGTTTTTGACGGTTTCGTGGCCGCCATAGGCGACCGCGAGGCGAAAGCCGAAAAGATCCAGTCCTCCTTCGTCGGCATCGACAAGGCCGACATCGTCTCGGCCGAGATGAAGGGTGGCGAGGCCCATATCACGCTGCGCATCGTCAGCGAGCTGATTTCGGCGACCCGCGACAAGGCGGGTGCTGTCATCGATGGCGATCCCGAGACGGTGGCCGAGGTCAAGGATGTCTGGACCTTTGCCCGCGACACACGTTCGCGCGATCCGAACTGGAAGCTGGTCGCCACCGAGGAAGAAGACTGAATCCCGGACATTGGCGGGGCCACGGTGTCGCTATCGTCCCTTTTTGTCGAGAAATCCTTTGGTGATCTTCCCGGCTGGGCTGCGGACGATCACCTTGCCGCCTTCGAAGCCTTCCGCCGTTCGGCCTGTCATGTCCTGACCAAGCCTTATCGCACCGGCTCGCTCGGTGTCCGGTTCGACGCCTTTGCCGGCGCCTATGACGAGGCGCGTTCCGTTTCGCCGGCGAATCGGTCGGCAGCCAAGGATTTCTTCGAGCGTCATTTCGTTCCAGCCAAGGTTCAGGCTGAAAATGCGGGTCTGGTCACCGGCTTCTACGAACCGGAGGTCGAGGCCTCGCCGGTGCGCACGGAAGAATTCACGGTACCGCTTTTGGCGCGGCCGGGCGATCTCATCGACATCGACGGCGCCAACCGTCCCGAGGGCATGGACGAGTATCTGGCCTTCGCCCGTGAGACGCCGCAGGGGCCGGTAGAGTATTTCGACCGTGGCCAGATCGAGCGCGGCGCGCTGGCCGGCAAAGGCCTGGAAATGGCCTGGCTTGCAGAAAAAGTCGATGCCTTCTTCATCCATGTGCAGGGCGCAGCCAGACTGAAGATGACCGACGGCCGGCTTTGCCGCGTCACCTATGCCGCCAAATCCGGCCAGCGTTTTACGGGACCAGGCAAGATCCTCGCCGAACTCGGCGAGATCCCGATCGAAAAAGTGACCATGCAGTCGATCCGTGCCTGGTTCAGGGCGCATCCCGATCGCATCGACGAGATCCTCTGGCAGAACCGCTCCTATATCTTCTTTCGCGAAGCCGATGTCGACGACGCGACGCTCGGTCCGATCGCCGCCGCCAAGGTGCCGCTGACGCCGGGCCGCTCGCTCGCGGTCGACCGGCTGCTGCACACATTCGGCACACCCTTTTATATCGATGCACCGAGGCTGACAGCGTTCGACAAAAAGCCTTTCCGGCGGTTGATGATCGCGCAGGACACCGGCTCGGCCATCACCGGACCGGCGCGCGGCGATCTCTTCGCCGGTTCAGGCGATGCCGCCGGCGAGATCGCTGGGGTCGTGCGCAACGAGGCGGATTTCTATGCGCTGGTTCCAAGAGCTCTCGTTTCGGAGACGAATCGATGAGCAAGCGCCCCGATAGGCTCAGCGAGGACGACCGGGTGTTGTGGAACCTGGTGGCGCGCACCGCCCGGCCGCTGAAGGGCAGGATGGCGGTCGACATCCCCGACATCGTTGCCGACCCCAAACCGGCGCAAGCACCGGTACCTGTCAGCGCGGTCGTTGCCGCCAAGCCGAAGGCACAACATGTGTCGCATGCGCTGGACGAGCCGACGCTGGACAAGTTGAAGAAAGGCCGGTTGCCAATCGAAGGCCGGGTCGATTTGCATGGCATGACGCAGGACGAGGCCTATTCACTGCTGTTTTCGTTTTTGCACCGGGCGCATGCTGGCGGCATTCGCTATGTTCTGATCATTACGGGAAAAGGTTCGTCGTCGGGCGGCGACGGCGTCTTGCGGCGCGCCGTGCCGGCCTGGCTGTCGACGCCCGCCTTCCGGCCGCTGGTCTCCAGCCACGACCACGCCGCCCGCAACCATGGCGGTTCGGGCGCGCTCTATGTCCGGCTCAGGCGAGTACGCTAAATGACGCCGTTCGGCGAAAAACTTCGGGCGCTTCGAGCCGAGCGCGGCGTTCGCCAGAAAGACATGGCGCAGGCGATCGGTGTTTCCGCCGCCTATCTATCGGCGCTGGAACATGGCCGCCGTGGCGCGCCGACCTGGACGCTGATCCAGAAGATCATCGGCTATTTCAACGTTATCTGGGACGACGCCGAGGAGCTGGCACGCCTGGCCGAGGCCTCGCACCCGCGCGTAAAACTCGATACGTCCGGGCTCAACCCGGCCGCAACGGAACTTGCCAATCTGCTGGCTGAAAACATCGAGAAGCTGGACGAAGCCGAGCTTCGCCGCATCACCGCCTCGATCCGGGCGGCGCTTGGACGCATTGGATAGGATGGCATGGGGCGCTTGCCGGCGTTCGCCTCAATTGGAGAGGCGATCGCCGGCGAGACGTTGCATCAGTTCTTGCCGGCAGTGCTACCACGGCCGCCATTGTCGTGATGGTCGCGGCCATGGCCCTCGTGACCAAGGCAGCCCGAGTCGCCGGCGCCGCAACAACGGCCGGCCCACCAGTCGTTGGTCTGGGTGTTGGAACAGGTGATGGTCTGGTCGGCCATGGCCGATCCGGCCTTGGCCGACACCGCGACGGCGGCGAGGAAGGTGTTACGCAGAAAAGCATTCATTTGAAGTCTCCGTGATTGGGTTCTGGTTACGGCTGTGTGTCGCCGGCGGAGACGGTTTGGTTCATGGCGTGACTGTGAATTTTTTTTTGAGGCGGTTCGGGCGCGCGCTGGCGTGCTTCAAGACGTATTTACTGGACCGCGCCGACCAGCACCTGCTGGCCACCGCGGATCGAGACCCAGCGGCCGGTGTTGTCGATCGCCTGCCGCTTGAGGAAGCGGTAGCCGGTGGCGTCCCAGATCTTCACCTTGTCGGTGAGATTGTCGAGCACGTAGTCGCCCTTGTCGGTGCGCACCGTCAGCACCGCATGGCCTTCGCCGTCCGGCTTGCGCACGACGGTGATCAGGAGATCGGCCAGCGACACGCCCGAGCGGGAGAGCTGGCGGCGCTTTTCCAGCACATAGTCCTCGCAATCGCCGACGCCCTTGTCGGGATAGGCCCAGACTTCGTCCTTGCCGTAAATGTCGTAATCGCTCATCGGCTTGACGGTGGCGTTGACCCTTGACGTCACGCTGATCAGCTTGCGCATGAAGGCGTCGGTCATCGCAGCCGGGTTGAGATTGCTTGGTCGGATCGAGCATTCGCCCGGATTGGACTTGCAGAAATCATAATGGCCGATCGGCTGCGAGGTCATGCCGCCGGTCGCCATGGCGCCGCCCGCCGAAGCCGGCGCCGCCCAGCATCCCAAAACCGCCAGCCCTGTTGCCGCACACAAGCGCAGCGTCCGTGCCATCGCTGAGGAAGTCATTGTCCCCGTTCGCCCTTGTTGTTAACGAAAGGTTAAAGGGGATTTACAGTCCGTGTCAATTATGGGGGGAGCTAGATTCTCCGGCATGGTTACCCGCGCCCGCCCGACAGCGTCTATTGTGCAACAGAACGCCTCTGGCGTGCGAAGTCGCCCCGCTTCTGCAGGCAATGCACGCCACAGCTGTATCGAGCCTCAACCCTTGGCGGAGCGGACCAGTCTCGGTTTGACCGCAACGCGGTTCTGGCGGCCGTAGCTGGTGATGAAATCGACGATGCGCGGAACGATTTCCGAGCGGAAGCGCGAACCGTTGAAGACGCCGTAATGGCCGACGGCCGGCTGCATGTAGTGGGCATGCCGGTCGGCCGGAATGTTGGGGCAGAGGTCGTGCGCGGCCTGGGTCTGGCCGAGACCGGAAATGTCGTCGTTCTCGCCCTCGACGGTGAACAGCGCGACGTTGCGGATCGCCTTGGTATCGACGATTTCGCCACGATGCATCATCTCGCCCTTGGGCAGCGCATGGCGCACGAACACCGTGTCGACGGTCTGCAGATAGAACTCCGCCGTCAGGTCCATCACCGCCAGATATTCGTCGTAGAAGTCGCGGTGCTTCTCGGCATTGTCGCCGTCATGCTTGACCAGGTGCATGAAGAAGTCCTTGTGGGCGATGATGTGGCGGTCGAGGTTCATGCTCATGAAGCCCGACAGCTGCAGGAAGCCCGGATAGACCTCGCGGCCGAAGCCCGGCACCGGCCAGGGCGCGTTCATGATGACATTGTCGCGGAACCAGTCGATGCCCTTTTCCTTGGCCAGAAGGTTGACCGCGGTCGGGTTGCGGCGGGTATCGATCGGCCCGCCCATCAGCGTCATCGTAGAGGGCACAAAGGGATCGCCGCGTTTTTCCATCAGCGCCACCGCCGCCAGCACCGGCACCGAAGGCTGGCACACGGCCATCACATGGGTGTCCGGCCCCAGCGTATGCAGCATGTCGATGATGTAGTCGATGTAGTCGTCGAGGTCGAAATGTCCGTCGGTCAGCGGCACCATGCGGGCATCGACCCAGTCGGTGATGTGCACGTCGGCATAGGGCAGCATCGCCTCGACCGTGCCGCGCAGCAGCGTCGCATAATGGCCCGACATCGGCGCCACGATCAAAAGCTTGGGGTCGGCCTTGCGCCCCGCGGGCACGGCGCGCTCGAAACGGACAAGGTTGCAGAATGGCTTCGACCACACCGTCTTCTCAGTTACCTCGACGCTTTTCCAGTCGACCACGGTCTTGGTCAGCTCGAAATGCGGCTTGCTGTAGCGGCGCGTCGTGCGCTCGAAGAGTTCGGCGGTGGCAGCCACCGAGCGGCCCCACGGCGTGTGCGAAAACGGGTTGAGCGGATTGGTGTAGAACAGCCGTACCGCATCGGCATAAAGCCGCGCGGGCTGCAGGGCGGCATGGTTCATTTCGTAGAGCTGGTAGAACATCAGGTACTCCGCAGCTGCCGTGATCGAAGGGACGACGAGCAGCGCCGATCCTTGAATGTCTCGCGCGAAGGTTAACAAGATATTGCTGCGATGCAATACGTCACGTGGCGTGACATATCCCATTCTTTGGTCCAAGGCCTTGAGAATCCGCTTCGAACGGGACCAGCCGGCTCAATGTGCAGCTGCGAAAGCGCGGCCGTCGGATATAGAGAGCAGATGCGTCCGGCCCGGATGGGCCGGACTTGGACAGATCAGACGCGCGCCACGCAGACGGAGGTATGGCCGGAGCCGATGAAGCCGAGCTGGCCGGCGGCGCCCTTCGACAGGTCGAGCATGCGGCCCTTGATGAACGGGCCGCGGTCGTTGATGCGCACGATGACGCTGCGGCCATTGTTCTGGTTGGTCACCTTCAGCCTGGTGCCGAAGGGCAGGCTGCGATGCGCGGCGGTCATTGCCGACGGGTTCATGCGCTCGCCATTGGCGGTCCGGGAGTGCAGCGCGTACCAGGAAGCACGGCCGCATTGGCCGGCGGCGGAGGAGGCGGTTGCGCCGACCATCAGGCCAGCCGCCATCGTTACCGCGACAAGCGCGGTTTGGTTCTTCTTGTTCACTTGGGAGGCTCCTTTTACAGACCCCAGCCGGTAAGTGCTGAATAAGGCAGGAAATGCGGCAAGTATCTGGCGGTTCCGTGGCGCTGGCACACGTTTGGAGTCACTGGGAAACAGTTTGTCAGGGGTTTTTCGCGATGCGCTGGGGTATTTCAAGCGGCTTTCGCGGCCATCTTGCAGATACCTTCAGCAAGATAAGGCGTTATTATACAAGTAAAAACACGCGCGACTGGACCTCTTCCTTTCGCTCTTTCATCGCGGCCATGGCGCAGTTGACAATCGACTTGGGAAAGGAATCTCGGCGATGAGACTGTTCAGATATCTGCTGGCCCTGATTGTGTTGGCCATCGGCGCGCTGTGGTCGCTGCAAGGCCTCGGCGTGGTCGGCGGCAGCTTCATGACCGGCCAGTCGCAATGGCTCTATATCGGCATCGTCACCATGCTGGTGGGTTTAATCGGCCTGGCATGGGCGAGCCGTTCGCGCGGTTGAGCGAGAATTGCCAGCCTTCTCACTGCGACCAATACTCCCACGCCCAGTAAAACCCTTCGTCGCGCGGCGGCAGGCGGTCGCGTTCGGCGTCGAGTTGCACCGGCGCCGGCGATTTCGGCTGCGGCTGTGGCAATTGGTTATCTCGCCAGGCGAGCAGCCAGTTGCCGAGATGGGCGAACAGCACGGCGGTGGATTGGGTCATGTCATCACTCCTTCTGTTCCGGGATCGGTGGTCCCCGCGCTGCGAAGGGAAGCAGCCGGCCAAACCGGCGAGCCCTGTTGTCATTCGCGTCCCGCCCACGGAACCAGCTGACGCTCGATCCGGCGGATGATGAATTCCAGCACGAAGGCTATTGTCGCGATCACCAGAATACCCATCACCACGACATCGGTGACCAGGAACTGGGCGGCAGACTGGATCATGAAGCCGAGGCCGCGCGTTGCTGCCACCAGCTCGGCCGCGACCAGCGTCGACCAGCCGGCGCCGAGCGCGATTCGCAAGCCGGTCAGGATCGAAGGCAGCGCGCTGGGCAGGATGACATGGCGCACGACCTGGCGCTGCGTCGCGCCGAGGGAACGCGCCGCATCGATGCGTTCCTTCGAGACGCCGCGTACGCCCGATGCCGTCGACAGCGCCACCGGCGCCAGCATGGCGATGGCGATGACCAGGATCTTTGACGGCTCGCCGATGCCGAACCAGATGATGACCAGCGGCAGATAGGCGAGCGGCGGGATCGGCCGCAGGAATTCGAGCAGCGGATCGAAAATGCCGCGACCGATCGTCGAGATGCCGATGGCTAGACCAACAGGCACGCCGATGACGATGGCCGCGACCAGTGCCGCGAAGACGCGGCCGAGGCTGGCAACGATATGCTGGAGCAGCGTGGCGTCGACGAAGCCGTCGCGGGCGACGACAATGAATTTGGTCCACACGGCGGCGGGCGAGGGCAAAAACACCGGCGACACCAGCTGCAGGCGGGCCGACAGGGCCCATGCCGCCAGCACGACCAGAATGGTAACGGCGCTGACCGCGCGGGAAGAGATCCAGCTGCGTTTAGGCCGCGGCCGCGACCACGGCACCGAGATGGCATCGGTTTCGCCGGCCTTGACGGTCGGCCGCTCATTGTACGAGGTGACGCTCATGCCGCCTCTCCTTCGAAGATCGCATCGGTCAGTTCGCCGCGCGCCGCGGCAAAGGCAGGGTCGGCCTTGATGGAGCGGATGGGCTCGCCCGCGGCATAGCGCCGGCTGAAGCCGGTCTCGAATGTCCGCACCACATGGCCAGGTCCCGGCGCCAGCACGACAATGCTTGTGGCCAGCACCAGCGCCTCCTCGATGCCGTGCGTCACCATCAGCACGCCGACCTGGGCGGCTGTCCACAAATCGAGGAGCGTCGTCTGCATGCGCTCGCGCGTCAGCGCGTCGAGCGCACCGAGCGGTTCGTCGAGCAGCAGGAATTCCGGTTCGGCGGCGAGTGCACGGGCGAGGCCGACGCGCTGGCGCATGCCGCCGGACAATTCCCAGATGCGCTTGTCGCCGACGCCGTCGAGTTTCACCAGTCTGAGCAGCTCATCGGCGCGCCGTGCCCGTTCAGCCAGCGGCACGCCGCGCAGTCGGAGCGCAAAGGCGACGTTTTCGCGTGCCGTCAGCCAGGGAAACAAGGCATCGTTCTGGAACACCACGGCGCGGTCCGGGCCTGGGCCGGTGATCGGTGAGCCGCCGATGGTGGCTACACCACGCGCGGGCTCGACCAGGCCGGCGGCGACATTGAGCAGCGAGGTCTTGCCGCAACCGGAGCGGCCGACCAGCACGACGAAATCGCCCTTGGCGACATCGATCGACACCCGCTCGACGGCCGGCTGGCCGTCATAGTGAACCGAGACCTTGTCTAGGACGAGATGGGACATGGAACAGGCTCCGAAAGAGATCAGCCTGCCCCGAAACCGCTCCTCGTTTAGCGGCTCCGGGACAGGCAACACGCGGCGTCAGGGAAGAAGAAACCGCGCGTGTTCGGGTCAGTTCGAAGCCAAGGCTTCGGTGACGTATTTCGACGACACGTATTTCGAATAGTCCGGCAGCACGGCATCAATCTTGCCCTGCTTCTTGAGGAAGGCCGACGCCGCCTCGATCGCCTTCACGGTGCCGCCGCCGAGGAATTTGTCGGAGGCCTGCTCTTCCAGCGTCGGGAAGACGTAGCCCTTGAGCAGTTGCGGCACTTCTTCCAGCTTGGCCCCGGTGATCTTGGCGATCTTCGCCGCTTCCGGCGACGACACCGACCAGGCGTCCGGCTTGGCCAGGAACGCGGCATAGGATTCGCCGGTCACCTTGACGAAGTCGCGCACGGCTTCCGGGTTCTTGTCGGCGAAGTCGGTGCGCACGATCCAGGCGTCGAAGGTCGGCGCGCCCCAGGCGGCAACCTGCGAGGAATCCAGCACCACCTTGCCGGAGGTCTTGATCTGGCCGAGCGCCGGATCCCAGACATAGGCCGCGTCGATGTCGCCGCGGGCGAAGGCGGCGGCGATTTCCGGCGGCCTGAGGTTGAGGATCTCGACCGATTTCGGATCGACATTCTCGTGCTTCAGCGCCGCAAGCAGGCTGTAATGCGTGGTCGACACGAACGGCACCGCCACCTTCTTGCCGGCGAGGTCGGCGATCTTCTCGATGCCGGACCCGTTGCGGGCAACCAGCGCCTCGGATTCGCCGATCAGGCCGACGACGAAGATGGTCTGGATCGGCAGTTCCCGGCTGGCGGCTGCCGCCAGCGGGCTTGAGCCGACATAGCCGATATCGACCGAACCGGAGGCAACGGCGGCGATGACATCGGCGCCGGAATCGAATTTGCGCCAGTCGATCGTGGCCTTGGTCGCCTTTTCATAGGCGCCGTCGGCCTGCGCTACTTTCGAAGGTTCGACCACCGTCTGGTAGCCGATGGTGATCTTGAGATCCTGCGCCTGGGCCGGGCCGAGGAAGGCCGCACCCGCCAAGGCTGCCGACGACAGAAGGATAATGCGTCGCGAAATGCTGGACATGAAAGGCTCCATGAAATGAGAAAAACCGGATGCCTGTTCATAGTCAGCTAATTCTATCGTTCTTGTAGAGTTAAATCCTTCCAAGCAAGACGGGCTTGTTAGAAAAAAGCCACCGGCCGATACCCGTCAATGAACCGTGATACTCTACACGCGGCCGTGTAGAGCCGGCGCAAACCATCAATCCGCCGGCCCGGCTGGCCGGAAAGAGGCAGCTTTTCATGCTGGTACGCCTGACCCTGATCTGCAGCGGCGCAACGCCCGCCATGCGCAAGGGGTCGTTCCCCCTCGACGAGGCGCTGGAACCGCAATCCCTGGCGCTGGCGGCAACGAAGACCCTGCGCCGTGCCGACCGGGTCTGGACCAGCCCGGCGCTACGCGCCCGCCAGACCGCCGAGGCGATGGGGCTGCAGGCCTCGGTCGAGCCGCTGCTGTCCGAGCAGGATTTTGGCCGCTGGGCCGGCAAGGGTTTCGCGGAGGTGCAGGCGCTTGATCCCAACGGCGTCGCCGCCTGGCTCGGCGATGCCGAGGCCGCTCCGCATGGCGGCGAGTCGCTGGCCGATGTGGCGCGTCGCACCGCGAGCTTCTTAGACGACATGATTCGGACGAGCGGCCACACCATCGCCGTGACGCATGCCAGTGTCATCCGCGCGGCAATCGTCTATGTGCTGGGCGCGCCGCTTGCGGCCTGCCGCAGGATCGATGTCGAGCCGCTCAGCCTCACCGATTTGCGCAGCGACGGTCACCGCTGGATGCTGCGCTCGAGCGGCATACCGGTGGCCAAACCCGCCAAGTCTGACCAGTTGCAAGGCGACGGCGCCCAGTCCTGAGCGGAGGATTGGGCATTCGTCCTCGCCCATACCGATCTTGGTTCCCGACAGCGAACGAGATTGCGCGCAGCGCCTTAGCCGAGCAAATCCATGCTGCAAACAGCCGCTGATTTGAAAACACGTTCCGCCGGTTCGGGGGTAAGTATAGTAATCTTATCGACATTGACGAATGGAGGAGACGATACGCGGCCACTCTGCCACCATGATCGCTCGCGACATCCGCCTGCCTTTGCGGCCCAGCCTGTGACCTTAACGGCACAAAGCCCTGCTAAAGTGGCCTCCGCGGCGTGAAAACACAGCAAAATCAAGGTTTCTCTGCTTGTATATCATGTCACTAGAATTTATCTGTCGAAGCAGCTTGCACGCGGCGGGGAGGCACGTCAGGCGTTTCGCAACCGATGGTTTCGAGCCATCGCCTGACAGGGAAACGTTCGCTCTATGCTCACCAAAAAAGGCAAGTACGGTCTCAAGGCGCTGGTCCATCTGGCGCAACTGCCGGCCGGGCAGCTCGCCTTCGTCGGCGAGATCGCCAGCGGCAACAACATCCCGAAGAAGTTCCTCGACGCCATTCTCGGCGAATTGCGCAATGCCGGCTTCGTCCAGAGCCGCAAGGGCAAGGAAGGCGGCTATCGCCTGGCGCGCCCGGCCGACGAGATCAAGGTCGGCCATGTCGTGCGCGTGCTCGACGGACCGCTGGCACCCATCCCGTGCGCCAGCCGCACCCAGTATCAGCGCTGTGAAGACTGCAATGAGGCGACATGCCAAGTCCGACATCTGATGCTCGAGGTCCGGCAGGCCATCGCCGAGGTGCTCGACCAGCGCACGCTGGCCGAGATGCGCGACATCGTCCTCGACGACCTTGCGGTCGCGAGGGGCATAGACGGCCTGCCGCTGACGCAGAAGGTCCTCGCCTGATCCTGAGCGTGCGCACATGAGTGTCGGGCGCACCAATTCGATCATTGTTGTCGGCGGCGGCGCCAGCGGCGTCGTGCTTGCCGCGCATCTCCTCAAATCGCCCCACCCCGATCTGCGCGTCACGCTGATCGAAAAACGTCCGCATTTCGGCCAGGGCATCGCCTATTCGACGCTGCTGTCGGCGCATGTGCTCAATGTCAGCGCGGCAGGCATGAGCGCCTATGCCGACGATCCCGGCAATTTCTGGCGCTGGCTGCAGGCCCGCGGCCTGGTGAGCCAGGAGCAGACGCCGCAGACACCCTTCTACGCGCCGCGCAGCGTCTATGCCCGCTATCTCAAGGAACTTTTGGACGAACTCGAAGAGCGGGAAAAGGAAACCGGCCGTCTCAGGCTGATCCGCGAGGAGAGCCTGTCGATCTCTCCGACCTCTTCCGGGGTCGAGGTGACGCTCGCCAACGGCACCAGCGTGGTCGCGCATCTGGCGGTGCTTGCCACCGGCCATGACGAACAGCCCGGCGCCGGTCAGGGCCACGCCATCCGCATGGGCACCGAGGCCGACACCGCGCTCGATCCTGAAGCCCGCGTGCTGGTGCTGGGCACCGGGCTGAGTATGGTCGACGCCTTCCTGTCGCTCGAGCAGCGTGGCCACAAGGGCGAGATCGTCGCCGTGTCGCGGCGCGGCCTGCTGCCGTCGCCGCACCGCAAGGGCAACCCGATCAAGCTCGACGTCGCCGACATTCCGCTCGGCACCCAATTGTCCTATTTCGTTAGCTGGTTCCGCGGCCTGATCCGCGAAAACCAGAAAGCCGGCATCGACTGGCGCGACGTCGTCGATGGTCTGCGGCCCTTCAACCAGAAGATTTGGCAGAACTGGCCGTCCTCGGCCAAGCGCCGTTTCGTCGAGCACACCAAGGCCTGGTGGGATATCCACCGCCACCGCCTGGCGCCGGAGGTGCATGCCCGCGTCACCGAGGCGGTGCGCACCGGCCGCATCCGGCCCGTCGCCGGCCGCGTCGTCGGCATCGAGGCGGGCGATGGCTTCACCATCGACATCCAGTCGCGCCATACGCAGGCGCTGGAGACGCTCCAGGTCGCCCGCATCTATGACTGCACGGGCATCGCCAGGGACATCTCGACCACCTCGAACAGCGTCGTGCGCTCGCTGGTCGACCGCGGCCTGGCGCGGCCGGACCCGCTGCGGCTCGGCCTCGATGTCTCAGCCAAATGCGAAATCATCGCCGGCGATGGCACCGTTTCAGCCAAGATCCTCGCCGTCGGCCCGCTGACTCGCGGCACCTTCTTCGAGATCGACGCCATCCCGGATATTCGCGTGCAATGCGCGCGGCTGAGCAAGCAATTGCTGGGCTAGGGTGATTCAGGAAAGACTATAAATCTGACAGATCCGTATTCGGCTCGACCCGAGAGCGCCTTTCGCGATCGCACCATGGGTTACCCTGCGGCAGGCAAAAGAATGGCCGGTGCGGAGGATGCTTGGGTTGAAAGCGTGCCGCACCAGCCATTGCGGGATTAGGCTTGGATTTTGGGATCGTCGCCCCGCACTGGCAAAGCTACATATATATTAGCTGTATCTCAATTAAGACTGAAGTCCCTGCCGTAATGGGACGTCTGGACACCATTCCGGGGAAAAGTGTGAGCGCTTTCCCCGGCCAAAGCGCGTTAGCGCTTACCCAGGGAAGCGCGTCAAAACCAAAGGGAGAGGGCGCGTTCAGCCGCCCAATGCCTCGCACACCAGGCGCGCGGTCTCTGTGCCGGAAAAATTCTGCTGGCCGGTGATCAGATTGCCGTCGCGCACGGCAAAGCCGCGCCACAGCCCGGCCTGGATGTAATTGGCGCCGATCGCCTTGAGTTCGTCCTCGATGCGCCACGGCATCAGATGCTTGCCGCGTTCGAGCGCGCCCATCGCCCAGGTCGCCTCGTCGGCAAAATCCTCCTCGGCATTGGCAAAGCCGGTCACCGTCTTGCCGGCGGCGAGCAGCGATCCATCGGCGTGCCTGGCATAGCGCAGCAGCGCCGTGCCGTGGCACAGTGCGGCCGCCACCTTGCCGGCTTCATGGAAGGCGACGAAAATCTGTTGCAGCGTTTCCGCGCGGTCGTAGCCGAACATCGGCGCCTGGCCGCCGGCGACGACGATCGCGTCGAAGCGCTCGACATCGATATCCGCCACCGGCCGCGTGGCCTCGACCAGGGCCATCAGCTTCGGGCTCGCGATGAAGCCGAGCGAGATCAGGTCGGTGTCGGAATAGCCGGAGGGGTCGCGCGGGTCGCTCAGCGCATCGGCTTCGCATTTGCCGCCGTCAGGCGAAAAGATCTCGACGCCATAGCCGCGCTCGGTGAAGGCGAACCAGGGATGGGTGAGCTCGCTCCACCAGAAGCCGACTGGCCAGCCGGTCGTGGTCGAGATGGCCGGATTGGCGATGACGATCGCCACCCGCTTCGGGTTTCGCGCATTGACCGGATTGGGGTCACGAACACTCATTTTGTTGCTCCTTCTGTGGGTCGTTGCCGACAAAGCTGCCGCGCCGCAACCCCGCCATCTGGCCGGGCAATTTCCGCTTCCGTCGTAGCAATGCCCTGCCTAGAATTGCCGCATGACCCAACGCGGAAGACTCTATGGCTGCCCGGTCGAGTTCGCCCTCGACGCGCTCGGCGGCAAATGGAAAACGGTGATCATTGCGCGCATCAAGCAGGGGCCGCTGCGCTATTCCGAACTGCGCCGGCTGATCCCTTCGCTGTCCGACAAGATGCTGACGCAGCGCCTGGCCGATCTCGTCGAGATCGGCTTCGTCGTGCTCGAGACCTCGGCCGACGGCAAGCAGCGCTACACCTTGACCCCGCGCGGCCACGATCTGGCCGCCGCGCTGCAGGCGCTCTACGACTGGGGCAGCGTGCACGGCCGCGCCGAGGGCGTGCGCTTCCGCACCGACATCGACGCGGCGGCCTGACATCAGTCTACCGCCCGCCGAGCGCGCCGCAAAAGCCGGCGACGTCGGTGATGACTGCTTCACCGAGGAAGCGAAGCGTCGCCATGGAACGATCGCGGGCTTCCTTGTTGCCGAAGCCGCAGGCGTCCTCGATCACAACAGCTGCAAAGCCGTTGTCGGTCGCCTGGCGCACGGTCGGCTCGATGCCGATCTCCACGGCGATACCGGCAATGGCGATGGCGCGCACGCCGCAATCGCGCAAGGCAAAGCCGAGCGAGGTAGAATCGAAAGCCGACATGGTCAGCTTGTCGAACACCGCCTCGTCGGCGCGGGGCGCCAGCTCGGGTACGATCTGCGTCGCCTCAGCGTCGCGCAGAAACCATGGCTCGACCGCATCGGGGCTGTCGCGTCGCTGCCAGGCCATGGCGGTGCGCAGCTGTGTGGCGCCCATCCATTCCAGCGGCAGCGACAGATGGCGGGTGAACGCCACCCGCATGCCGGCCGAGCGCGCCGCCTCAAGCACAATGCCGGTGCGCTCGACGATCTCGGCCGCGCCGGCAACCTGGCGGCAGATGCCGACCTGCATGTCGTAGACGACCAGCGCCATGCGGGCGGGATCGCACCACTCCGCCAGGCTGGTGGGGATCTCGATGCCTTCGCGCGACCGGATCATGCCGCCGTCCGATCCCAGGGCTTGGCGATGTCGATGGTCGGATCGAAGAGATATTCGAGCGGCAAGGGTGCCGAATCGAAGGCCAGGAAAACCCATTCCAGCAGGCCTGCCTTGGACAGTGGAAAATCGTCGGTGTAGCGCCTGGCATCCTCGACGCTGTCGAGCTCGAAGACGATGATGACGCCGCCGACATCGGCGCGCGCATAATTCTCGCGCACGATGCCGGCCTTCCACAGCCGCCAGACATTGGAGACCTCGTCGCGCAGATAGGGCCTTAGATCGTCCAGGGTGACGCCGGGCTTGAAATTGTCATAGGCGATGATCTTCATTGAAACGATCCTTGCATTGCCCCGCATCCGTTCGGCTAGCACGGTGAAAATGCCGGCGGCAACGAACGAGATGGTGCGTTGAAACGGCCTGCCGGCTGCCGTTTGGTGGCATGGCATTGGAGACGGACAATGACGATCGAGCGGCTCAACCCAAAGGCGATGCACTGATCGAGATCGAAAGCCAGGCGGCAGTTGAGGCCTAATCTCCCCCCTTGAGGGGGAGATGGCCGCGAAGCGGCCAGAGGGGGTCGGTCCGACCGGACTCGGCCCCTATCGCAGCGCAAGGAGGCTAGCACTCCGCGCGCGGCGACCCCCCTCTGTCGCCTTCGGCGACATCTCCCCCTCGAGGGGGGAGATCAAGCGCCGCTTGGAATTCCATTCCCCCTCTGGCCAGTTGATTGGCACGATCTATCTTCTTTCCGCCTGCAAACGGCTGGAAAAGAAGCTACGCTGCCGCTCTGCCGGCTGAATCAAAGAAGTAGAGCATGATGTCGTCCGAAAACCGCTCCGCACTTTTCGGCATCATGCTCTTGGCGGTCGCTTGATCAAGGGAGCACATCGATATGAGCGAGCAGAGAAAAGCTGCGCCTGGCAGTTCGGACGGCGCGTTGTTACGCCTGCGTCCGCCCTATGCCTCGGTCCTGGACCTCATCGGCCAGACGCCGGTGGTCGAATTGACCAAGTTCGACACCGGAAAATGCCGGCTGTTCATCAAGCTCGAAAGCCAGAATCCCGGCGGCTCGATCAAGGACCGCATCGCGCTGTCGATGATTGCGGCGGCCGAGAAACAGGGCAAGCTTAAGCGTGGCGGCACCATCGTCGAGGCGACCGCCGGCAATACCGGCCTCGGCCTCGCCCAGGTCGGCATCCCCAAGGGCTACCGCATCATCCTCGTCGTGCCCGACAAGATGTCGCGCGAAAAGATCCAGCATCTGCGTGCGCTCGGCGCCGAAGTGCGCATGACGCGCTCCGATGTCGGCAAGGGTCATGCCGAATATTACCAGGACATGGCCGAGAAGATTGCCGCCGAACTGCCCGGCGCTTTCTACGCCAACCAGTTCGCCAATCCGGCCAATCCTAAGGCGCATGAGACCACCACCGGCCCGGAAATCTTTTCGCAGCTCGACGGCAATCTCGACGCCGTGGTCGTCGGCGTCGGCTCCGGCGGCACGCTGACCGGGCTTGGCCGCTACTTCGCGAAAGTCTCGCCGAAGACCGAGATGGTGCTCGCCGACCCGGTCGGATCGGTGCTGGCGCCGCTGATCAAGACCGGCAAGATGGAAGAGGCCGGCAGCTGGACCGTCGAAGGCATCGGCGAGGATTTCGTGCCGCCCAATGCCGATCTGTCGCTGGTCAAAAAGGCCTATTCCATACCCGACAAGCAAAGCATGCTGGCCGTGCGCGATCTCCTGTCCAAGGAAGGCATTCTCGCCGGCTCGTCCTCGGGCACGCTGCTGTCGGCGGCGCTGCGCTATTGCCGCGAGCAGACTGTTGCGAAACGCGTCGTCACCTTCGTCTGCGACAGCGGCAACAAATATCTGTCGAAGGTCTTCGACGATTTCTGGCTGGCCGAGCAGGGTCTCGCCGAGCAGGAGCAGCATGGCGATCTGCGCGACCTCGTCATGCGCTCGCACCGCACCGGCGACACTGTCTATGTCGGCCCCGACGAAAGCCTGCTCAACGCCTATGGCCGCATGCGCCGCTCCGACGTCTCGCAGCTGCCGGTGCTGGACAACGGCAAGCTCGTCGGCATCGTCGATGAAAGCGACATACTGGCCAAGGTCGACGGTCCCTATGACGGCCGCTGGGATCGTTTCAACGCCCTGGTGCGCACCGCCATGACCTCCAATCTGCACACGCTGCAGGCCAGCCAGACGCTGGATGCGCTTTTGCCGGTGTTTGACCGCAACGAGGTCGCCATCATCTTCGATGGCGACGAGTTCGTCGGCCTGATAACCCGTATCGACCTGATCAATCATTTGAGGCGCGCACGATGACTGCACACACCCCGACGGGCAAAAACCGCCTGGCTTTCTCGACGCGCACCATCCATGGCGGCCAGAGCCACGACCCGCTGACCGGCGCCGTCATGGTGCCGATCTACGCGACCTCGACCTATGGCCAGCAGTCGCCCGGCGTGCACAAGGGTTTCGAATATGCCCGCAGCCAGAACCCGACGCGCTTCGCGTTCGAGCGCGCGGTGGCCGATCTCGAAAGCGGCTCGGCCGCCTTCGCTTTCGCCTCCGGTCTGGCAGCGATCTCGACCGTGCTGGAACTGCTCGACAGCGGCGCCCATATCGTCGCCACCGACGACATCTATGGCGGCTCGTTCCGGCTGATGGAGCGGGTGCGCAAGCGCTCGGCCAATCTGCAGGTGAGCTTCGTCGACTTCACCGACCTCGCCGCCGTCGAAGCCGCGATCCGCCCGGAGACAAAGCTGCTCTGGGTCGAGACCCCCACCAACCCGCTGCTGCGCATCGTCGACCTCGAAGGCGTTGCGGCGCTGGCCAAACGCAAGGGCGTTTTGACGGTCGCCGACAACACCTTCTGCAGCCCCTATATCCAGAGGCCGCTGGAGCTCGGCATCGACATCGTCGTCCACTCGACGACAAAATATCTCAACGGCCATTCCGACATGGTCGGCGGCGTCGCGGTCGTCGGCGACAACAAGGATCTCGCCGCCCAGCTGAAATTCCTGCAAAACGCCATCGGCGCCATTTCCGGCCCGTTCGACAGTTTTCTGGCGCTGCGCGGCATCAAGACGCTGGCGCTCAGGATGGAGCGCCATTCGGCGAACGGCCTTAAGATCGCGCAATGGTTGGAAGCGCGAAAAGGCGTGCGCCGCGTTGTCTATCCCGGCCTCGCCAGCCATCCGCAGCACGCCATCGCCGTCCAGCAGATGCACGCCTTCGGCGGCATGATCTCGGTCGACCTCGACCGTGACCTCGCCGGCACCAAGCGCTTCCTCGAACGCACGCAATTGTTCACGCTGGCCGAAAGCCTCGGCGGCGTCGAAAGCCTGATCGAGCACCCCGCGCTGATGACGCACGGCTCCATCCCGGCGGAAAAGCGCGCGGAGATCGGGATATCGGATTCGCTGGTGCGGCTGTCCGCCGGCATCGAGGATGGCGATGATCTGATCGCCGATCTGGAGCAGGCGCTAAGCGCTTAGGCAGCTGTCTGCTTGGTAGCGAAGAACCCGTGAAGCTGTTGTTTAGTCGTCGTCTGCGGCCAGGCGCAAATCCGGCAGTGAGATCATCAGCGTCATCGGGTCAAGCGGCGAGGGATTGAAGCCCAGCTTTGTGTAAAAGGCCCGCGCATCCTCGGAAATCGCGTGGACCAGGATGCCTCGTATACCAAGGGTGTCTGCTGCATTCATCACCCGGCGCGCAGCGTCCTGCATGAGCGCCATGCCCAACCCCTGACGCTGATGGGAGGCATCGATGGCAAGGCGAGCAAGAATGGCGACAGGGATCGGGTCCGGCATGTTGCGCCTGAAACGACCAGACGCATAGCTGGCGGCAACGCCGCCCGACGCCAGTGCATAGTAGGCAACAACCCTATTGCCGTCTCGGCAGGCGACGAACGTACGTGTCGCGCCGCTGTCCTGATTGGCCAGCGCTCGGCGTTTCAGCCAGTCGTCCAGGACCGGCACACCGGACGAAAACGAGGACAGGTCATGGGTGCGGTCCAGGGGCTCTGGCGGTCGCAGCGTCATTACAGCGTCGCGCATTCCTTGGATGTTCGAAAATCCATCCGGCTCATTCGCCCGTCTCCCATGGCAAGCGAGCGTTCATCAGCTTGGACAAGCGCTTATCAGGCTTGGCCGGCGCATCGAGCAAAGCGAGGAATTCCGCATAGGCTTCCGGCGAGACCTTGATGACAGTGCGGTCGAGCAGCGTATCCTCGGCCATGCGCCGTGCTGCATCGAGGATGAAATCCGTTCGCGTTTTTCCGAGCGCGCGCGCAGCCTCGTCGATCAGGCCCCGGTCTTCGGGCTTGATGCGAATGTTCAGCGTGCTTCGCTTGGAAGCTTCGGTTGGAGATTCGTGCTTCATCGTTTCAGCATAGCAGCTCGTAATGACATTGTCATTATCGCCCGAGCTACGTTCCCCGTTAACAAACCCGGAAGCCTTTGCTTAACCCTTCGCCGCTATCTCCCGCCGGGGGAGGCATGGCAAGAGTGAGTGTGATGGACAACAGCCCGGAAAAGCGCAGCGAATGGCGCGCCATTTTTTATGTGCAGGCCCGCGTGGCCATCCTGTTTGTCCCGGTCGTCGTCAGCCTTCTGGTCATAGCCACGCTTGCCGGCAACGACCGCCATCCCGATGCCATCGACCGGACCGTTACGGGCTCCGTGCGATAGGCGCGTTCATAGCCCGGACAGCCATAGACTTCTCGTGAGATGGACCGGCGGTCTGTGCTAGGCTATTTGTCGCCTTCGGACGTTGCCAGATCCCCAATTGAGGTTCGTCATGAACGAAGCCGACTATGCGCTTGGCTATGCGGAGGCGGAATTGCGCCGCCTGACGACGCAAGCCCAACTGATCGATCCAATAACGCGACGGTTCCTCGAGGCTGCCGGAATAGGAAAGGGAATGCGCGTTCTCGACATCGGCAGCGGGGCGGGCGATGTCGCGTTTCTCTGTCGGGAAATGGTAGGGACGACCGGAGAGGTTGTCGGCACCGATGTTTCGGTTTCCTCTGTCGAACGGGCTACGTTACGGGCCAAGGAGGCCAATACAAGCCGGGTCTCATTCAGGCATGGCGATGCGGCCGAATTAGATTTTGAACAGCCGTTCGACGCTGTGGTCGGCCGTTATGTTCTCCAATTCCTGCCTGACCCGGCACGTTCACTCCGGCGCATCGTGCGCCACTTGCGACCCGAGGGGATCGTCGCATTCCACGAACTGGATTGGGATGGTGCCCGATCGTCTCCATCGTCGCCGACCTACGATCGAGTTTGCAACTGGCTCAGCCGGACAATTGAAGCAGCGGGCGCCCAAGCACGCCTTGGCACACGTCTCGCGTCAGTGTTCGAGGATGCTGGGTTGCCTGCACCGAACCTGAGACTGGAGGCGGTCATCGGTTCTGGGCCACGAGCACTGGAGGTCGCGCATCTCGTGACTGATCTGGTTGAGACGCAATTGCCAACCATGGAAAGGCTCGGAATTGCCGCATCCTCCGAAATCGGCCATCCGACGCTACTAGACCGCATTCTTTCCGAGGCTGGTCGGAGCGGCACCTTGATGGGCCGATCCGAGGTGGGAGCTTGGACCACCAAACCGGATTAGTCCGAGCGAGCCTCGACAGGCGCGGTGCGACGATGCACCTGGGCGCCGCCTCAGAAAAACTTCGGGATCGGGCCGTTCTGCGGCGTCACGTCGCCATCGAGGTCGATGAACACTTCGTCGACAAAACACCAGGCCCAGCCTTCCGGCGGGTCGTAGCCTTCGATGACCGGGTGCTTAGTGGCATGAAAGTGCTTGGTGGCGTGGCGGTTGGGCGAGTCGTCGCAGCAGCCGACATGGCCGCAGGTGCGGCAGAGCCTGAGATGCACCCACATCGAGCCGCTCTTCAGGCATTCCTCGCAGCCGAGCGCGCTCGGCGTCACCGTCTTGATGCCTGTCGTGTGCCTGCATTCATCCATCATGCTCTCCTGGCCAGTTCGGGCGCTGCTGCGTCGGTTCGCGCGAGATAGGCATGCAAGGCCGCTACCACCTGGGCGCCCTCGCCGACGGCGGCTGCCACCCGCTTGATCGACCCGGAGCGCACATCGCCGATGGCGAAGACCCCGCTGCGGCTGGTCTCCATCTGGTCCGCCGCTATGTCGGCGCCGGTGCGCACGAAACCCTTGGCATCAAGCGCGACATTGCAGTGCGCCAGCCAGTCGGTGTTGGGGTCGGCGCCGATGAACAGGAAGAGATGCTGGATCGGGCGCGTCGTCTCGACGCCCGTCCTCTGGTTACGCCAGCGCAGCGCGGTCAGGTTGCCCGCCTCGCCCTCCAGCGCCTCGATCGCGGTTTCGGTTACCACCTCGATGTTCGGCTGTGCCTTGATGCGTTCGACCAGATAGCGCGACATGGTGGAGTCGAGGCCGCCGCGGCGCGCCAGCATCGTCACCTTGCGCACCTGGCTGGCGAGATACACAGCCGCCTGCCCCGCCGAATTGCCTGCGCCGACCAGCGCCACCTCCTGTCCTGCGCACAGCCGCGCCTCGATCGGCGAGGCCCAATAGTGCACCGACGTTCCCTCGAACTCGGCCAGATTGGCAATGTCGAGCCGGCGGTAGCGCGCGCCGCTGGCGATCACGACCGTGCGTGCCTTGACGCTCTCGCCGTCGCCGACGTCGAGCTTGTAACCCGGCGCGTCGCCGGCGGCGCCGAGCAGCTTCGCCTCGTCGGGGATGACGATTTCGACGCCGAATTTCTGCGCCTGGTTGTAGGCGCGCGCCATCAGCGCCATGCCGGTGATGCCTGTGGGGAAGCCGAGATAGTTCTCGATGCGCGCGGAGGCGCCGGCCTGGCCGCCGAAGGCGCGGCAATCGAGCACGATGGTCGACAGGCCTTCGGACCCCGCATAGACCGCGGCCGCCAGCCCCGCCGGACCGGCGCCGACGATGGCGACGTCATAGACCTTGTCCGGGTCGATCGGCCGCAGCAGGCCGATACAGCGGGCGAGTTCGGTGTCGCCGGGATTGTGCATCAGCTTGCCGTTGGGGCACAGCACGATCGGTAGATGGTGCGGGTCGACATGAAAATGCCCGATCAGCGTTTTGGCGCACGGGTCGGTGTCGGAGTCCAGCGCCCGGTGCGGCTGCCCGCTGCGGCGCAGAAACCCCTGCAGCCGCAGCGTATCGCCATTGCCGGCCGGGCCGATGACGATCGGCCCGCTGCTGCCGCTTTCCAGAAGCCCGACGCGGCGCAGGATCAGCGCCCGCATGATCCGCTCGCCAAGGCTGGCCTCCTGCACCATCAGGTCGCGCAGCCGCTGCGAGGGAATGACGAAGGCCTCGACCCGCTCTTTCGCTTCGGCATTGACCAGCGATGGCCGGCTCGAAAGCTGCGCCAGTTCGCCGATGAAGTTGCCGGGACCATGGGTGACGATGGTCTCGCGCCGGCCAGGCCTGACATCCTGGGTGATGTCGACCGCGCCCGACAGGATGACGATCAGACCGGGCGCCACGCTGCCCGCGGTGACGATATGCTCGCCCGCTTCATAAGAACTCGCCTCGCCGAACCGGCGCATGCGCTCGATATCGGCGTCGCCCAGGATGGGAAACATCTGGTCGCGGCGGGTGACTGTGATCGGCTGGGCGGGTGGGGCCATGGTTGGGAGCGTAGCGTCATGGGCGCCGGGTTTGAAGCGGTTTGTTGGCAGCCTGACCGGAAGGGCAGGTCTGGCCCCGCGACTTCGTCTGCAGGAGGAGCAACGCTCCTTCTGAGGCCAACTGGACCGGCCACCTAGGCAGTGTGAGCAGGTGAGGCGTCTACGACAAGCTCGTCGACTTTCTGGGCGTGCTCGGCAGCTATGTTGACCAAAGCGGCAGCTGTTTCCTGGGGTGTCCACCCTTGAGCCAATGCCGCCGCCACCAGCTCGCCAAATGCCGCCTCCAATGCGACTTCACAATTGATCTCCCGATCTTGGCTGGTCTCGGACAGGATCGGCGCTTGCACGGATTGCGTCATAACTTTGCACCCAAATGCCGGTCTTACCGGAGCCCAAAAAAGCTCAGTATGGCGATGACGATAACAACAGCCCCAACGGCCCATATGATCCTGTTCACGACGGCTCTCCCTGTTCACACCAAAACCTAAGTCGCAGGCAAGCTCCGGCTTCAAACCGCGATCTCAAACAACAGTCAGACGTGCTCCGTGTTCCCAAAAAGTCCTGCCCATAGGACCATTGCTCGTTTTATCGGACTTAGGTCCCACGCAGCCGAAGCACGCTCCGGGCCGCCGAACGAGGCTCGGAATGTCCGGTGACTGGGAGGCGCGAGTGGGGCGGGTTTCCTTGGCTGACCAAACATAGGAGGCGTGTGCGTTTGGAAGCCGCTCCGGTTCAGACCGAAGTCTTATCGTACTACGACTGAATACCCTGAGCAGGAACAAAGGCTTACAGCCGCCGTTGCCCCTCGAGAAACTTAAAGGAGGAAGACATGGCCGACGGACCAACTGTTGTGAATTCTGGAGGGGGCGCAGGAACGGCGGTAGCGATTGTTGTCGCAATCGTTGCAATCGTTGCCCTGCTTTTTGTCACCGGCGTCATAAATCTCAATGGCGGCGGTGGTGGAGAAGACGTCAACGTGAAGGTCGACGTGCCCAAGGTCGAGGCGCCAGCCTCTGCTCCCAAGGTCGAGGCGCCTGCCTCAGCGCCCAAGGTTGAGGCACCTGCGCCTGCGCCGGCGGCTCCAGCCCCGGCTCCCGCCTCCGGCGGTTGAGCCGATCGGCTGCGGCTCCAGCGCGGGAGGAGCGCTGGAGCCAGCTTTTCACCGGGGAACAAGGCAATGGATGATCCACACAACAGCGTACTGGAAGCTCGGTGGCTTCTTGCCGTGCCGGCTTCGGTGCTCTTCGCGGTCCTGTTGGCCGGCTTGATACTGACCTGAAACAACTTTTCAACGCCGATTGGAGCGCCTGGCAACTTGCCGTTAGCTGGTGCGGATGCGTCGCATGGCCTCGCGCTTCAAGGCAAACAGTGTGCCGACCAGCGCCACGTTGATCAGCGCGAGGCCGAGCAGCACCGTCAGCAATCCCCGCTCACCGGTATGTTGAAGCAGCAGCGCGCCGACGGAGGGCGCCGCGGCTTGAGCGATCAAACTCGGCATGGCGAGCCGACCCATCAGCTTCGCATAGCCGGTGGCGCCAAACAGGGCGAGCGGCAACGTGCCGCGCGCGATCGATTCCAGGCCGATGCCAGCGCCGTAGAACACCAGGGCGACCGGCAGTACCGGCAGCCCGGTCCAGAGTGTCGCCACACCGATGACAACAAACGTCACCGAGGCAAGTTTCGTCCAGATCGGATGGTGATAGCGCGCGATCATCATCTCGATGGCGCGGGCGCCGACCTGGGAAGGACCGACCAGCGCGCCGAGGCCGACCGCCGCGCCGAGCGCCAGGCCGGTGGATTGCAGCACGGTCAGCAGATGCACCGACAAGGTCGACGATATGACCGCTGAGAACGTGATGCTTGCCGCCAGCGTCGCCATCAGCGGCAGGCTGCGCGGCGCCAGGCCCGGTTCCGGCGCGACAGTCGTCTGCGCAGACGCTTCGGCGGGAACGCCGCGCGGCAGGATGAGCAGATAGGCCGGCAATGCCACCACAAGCTGGAGTGCCGCATAAACCAGGCACACGCCGCGCCAGCCGAACGCATCGAGCAGAAACGCCGAAATCGGCCAGCACACCGTGCTGGCGAAACCGCCAAACAGCGTCAGGCTGGTGATGGTCGAACGGGCGCTGCGCCCATACAGCCGTCCGAGCGCGCTGAAGGCGGCGTCATAAAGACCGGCGCCCATGCCGAAACCAATGATCAGCCAGCCGGCGACGAAGACGGCCAGCGTCGGCGACGCGGCAAGAACGAGCTGGCCAATGCCCAGGCAAACGGCGCTGAAGGCGAGCGTCATGCGGCCACCGCGGCGTTCGATCGCGGCACCGACATGCGGCGATATCAGGCCCGCGACAAGCAGCCCGAGCGACAGGCTGCCGATCACCCAGGGAAAGGGCCAGCCGGTCTGGGCCGACACGGCAGGGCCAATGACGGCCGGCAGATAGTAGGAGGAGCCCCATGCCATGATTTGCGTGAGGCCGAGGGTCGTGACGATGACCGGACGACTTGGGATTGTAGCCACTCAGGCATGCTCCCGGGAAGCGAGCAAAGCGGCTATGGTCGGTGCCTTCACGCGCCCGTAAAAGCCCGCTATTTCTGACCCCTCAAGAGGAAAAGCCTGATGCGCATCGCCGTGTTTGATGAGAATGAGGCAAGGCTTCATGTGCAGGCCCTGGCCGAGATGCTGATCCAGAGCGTCGAAGACGGCGCGCTCGTCGGCTTCGTGCTTCCTTTCGACGAGCCTCAGGCGCTGGCGCATTGGGAGGGTGTTTTCCGTTCGGTGAGGGAAGGCGAACGGCTCCTCATCTGCGCCGATATCGACGGCCGTGTCGTCGGCACGGTTCAACTTTATCTTTCGCCGGAGCCGAACGCGCCACACCGGGCCGAGGTTTACAAACTCCTTGTTCATCGCGACTTCCAGCGGCAAGGCATCGGTCTCGCTCTCATGCAGGCGGTCGAGCGTGAGGCTATGAGCAGAAAACGGACTTTGCTCCTCCTCGATACGGTCGAGGGCGGGGCCAGCGAGCGACTCTACAGGCGGCTCGACTGGCATGAGGTCGGCTCTGTCCCGCACCACTTTGTCGACCCGCATGGCCAGCCGAAAGTCTCCATCTATTTCATGAAGCATCTGTCGCTTTAGGCCGCGCATGCCGGCCGTCGATGGTGGCAGCGGGCTCACGCGGCAACGCCGCAACCGCACCCACCCTTGCCGACAGCTTTCGCCTCGGCATCGGCGACGCAGCAGGCATCCGCCTCCTTTGCTGCCGGGCCGCCGCAACAGCCTTTTGAGGCATCGCCAAGTGAAGAAGACGGCACCGTACAGACACCGGTTTCCGGCAGCACCAGTTTCACTGCGTCGGCGGAAACCATGTCGCCGGCAAGCGCGGCGGCGACAGAGCGGACCTGCTCATAACCCGTCAGCAGCAGGAAGGTTGGCGCCCTGCCATAGCTCTTGATGCCGACCGTGTAGAAGTCGGGCTCGGGATGGCTGAGCTCACGGTGGCCATGCGGCGGCACATCACCGCAAGAATGCTCGTTGGGATCGATGAGTGGCCCCAGTGCCTTGACGCCTTCAAGCCACGGATCGAGGTCGAGGCGAAGCTCCCTGGTCAGCGAGAGATCGGGCCGCTGCCCGGTTGCGGCGATGATGCGGTCGACAGGGCCGACCTGGCGCAAACCGCCTGCGGTCTCGCCTTCGACGACCAGACGATTTTCTTGCGCACGGATGGCGACGGTCGCAAATCCTGTTACCAGCGAGACGCGGCCGCTTTCCGCCAGTTCGCGAACATCGGCACCAAGCTCGCCGCGCGCCGGCAAAGCATCGGCATCGCCGCCGCCATAGATGCGCACGAGGTCGGTGCCGCGCGTCACCCAGATGGACGCGGTGCCGGGCTCGGCATCGGCCAGTCTGGCGAGTTCGAGCAACGCATTGGCGGCCGAGTGCCCCGAACCGGCAACCAGCGTCCTGCGGCCGGCATAAAGAGCGCGGTCACGGCCGAGAATATCGGGGATGCCATAGGCGATACGGTCGGCATTCTCTGCCTCGCCCTCGGCCGCGATTCCGCCCGCGCCGAGCGGATTGGGCATCTGCCAGGTGCCGGAGGCATCGATGACGGCGCGGGCGCTGTCTCGCCTTGTGCCATTGGCCGTTTCGACCACCAGCATGAAGGGCCGCGTCTCGCGTGCTTTGCTCAGCACCTTGTCGGCGCCCCAGCGCGAGATACCAATGACGCGAGCGCCGGTTTCGATCACCGGCGCCAGTTCCGGCAGCCCGGCAAGCGGTTCCAGGTAATGCTCGACAAGCTCGCCGGCGGTGGGGAATGCCTCGGGCTCCGGCATGTGCCAGCCATGGGCCTTGAGCAATTTTCTCGCCGCGCGATCGATGCAATAGCGCCAGGGCGTGAACACCCTGACATGGCCCCAATCCCGCAGGTTGGACGCAACGCCGCTGCCGGACTCATAGACCTTCACCGGCAGGCCCTGTTCCAACAGATGGACCGCTGCCGCCAACCCAACCGGACCGGCGCCGATGACGGCAATGGGTAGATCGCTTTGCGGGGTCATTTCTATACCTTCCATCATTCCGGGATTATCGAAATAACAAGCAAAAAAATTACGCGGCTACTTCTCCGGTGGCGGGAGTGCAGGCGGCATCGGCACAGCATTCGTCGGCGAGGAAACCGATCAGATCCTGCATGATGGGATAGTTGGCGCGGCAGATCAGCGTCGTCGCCTGCCGCTCCTGAGTCACCAGGCCGGTGAGGATCAGCCGGTGCAGGTGATGCGACAAAGTCGAGGCAGCGATGCCGATACTCTCCTGCAAATAGCCGACCGGCCTGCCGGCTGCACCGGCCCTGACCAGCGTGCGATAGAGGTTCAGCCGCGTCGGGTTGCCGAGCGCTTCAAGCTGTTTTGCTGCTTGTTCCAGTTTCATCGAAATACAATACGCCAGTGACCGAGGCCGTCAAGTGTTATTTCGACTGCCATCGAAATAACACGCTGCTCAGATGACGCGCTTGCCCTCGGTATCGATGACGACCTCACCGTCCTCCTTTGTGAAGGCGCCGATCTGCGGATTTGGAAGGATGTCGAGAACCGCTTCCGACGGCCGCGCCAGCATGACGCCGAGCGGTGTCACCACGATCGGCCGGTTGATCAGGATCGGATGCGCCAGCATGAAATCGACAATCTCGCCGTCGCTCCATTTGCGATCGCCGAGGTTGAGCTCGGCATAGGGGGTACCCTTCTCGCGCAGCAAGTCGCGCGGTGTCATCCCCATCGCCGCAATCAGCTCGACGAGCCTTTCGCGCGACGGCGGCGTCTTAAGATACTCGATCACTTCCAGCTCCTCGCCGGACTGGCGGATGATCGCCAGCGTGTTGCGTGAGGTGCCGCAATCGGGATTGTGATAGATGGTGATGGTCATTGCGCAGCTTTCATCTCTGGCTCGGGTTTGGGTACTGAAAGCAGCCAGCCGGCCAGCGCCATGGCGAGTAGCGCGCCAAGCAGTTCGGCGACGATGAAGGCCGGGACATCGAGCGGCCGGATGCCGGCAAATGTATTCGATAAGGCACGCGCGATGGCGACGGCCGGATTGGCAAACGAGGTCGAGGCGGTGAACCAATAGGCCGATGTGATGTAGAGCCCGACCAGCCACGGAATGGCGTCGCTGCGAAAACGCAGGCCGGCAAGAATAGTGAAGACAAGGCCAAAGGCGGCCGCGATCTCCGCGATCCACTGGCCGCTTCCGGCCCTCACGGTCTGGGAGATTTGCAGGATCGGCAGGTCGAACATGGCGTGCGCCAGGAATGTACCTGCGATGCCGCCCGTGATTTGGGCGATGACGTAAGCGATAGCCGCCTTTGTCTGGATTTCCCGTCGCAAGGCAAAGACCAGTGTCACCGCCGGATTGAAATGCGCCCCGGAAATCGGCCCAAGAATGGTGATCAGCACCACCAGCATAGCGCCCGTCGGGATCGTGTTGCCGAGCAGCGAAAGTGCCACGTCGTCGGTCAAGCGATCGGCCATGATGCCCGAACCGACGACCGCGGCAACCAGCATGGCGGTGCCGAGCGCTTCGGCGACAAGGCGCCGTGACAAATCAGTGGCCATGCTGTTCAGCCTGCATTGGGGTGATTGCGACCGATCTCATCCAGGCGCTTCTGCAAGGCAAGCTTGTCGACCGTATTCATCGGCAGGCTTACGAAGATTGAAATCCTGATGTTGAGCATGCGGTAGGCATCGGCGAATGCCAGGTGCTTTTCAGCATCCGTGCCCTCGACGGCTGCGGGATCGGGCACTCCCCAATGCGCCGTCATCGGCCGCCCCGGCCATACAGGACAGGATTCATTGGCTGCGTTGTCGCAGACAGTGAAAACGAAATTCATCTCCGGTGCGCCCGGCACCGCAAATTCCTCCCAGTCCTTCGAACGGGCAAAGGAGGTATCGTGGTTGAGGGTCTTCAGAAGCTGCAGCGCATAGGGATGGACCGCACCCTTCGGATGGGAACCGGCGGAAAAGGCCTTGAACCTGCCGGCGCCGACACGGTTCAGGATCGCCTCCGCGAGGATCGACCGCGCCGAATTACCGGTGCACAGAAACAACACGTTGTAAATCTGATCGCTCATTGCTTCCTCCCCTGCCATTTGCCGGCCTAACACTTGCAAGTCACCGCCTGGATTACCGGCTGGCAAAGCTCCGGGGCACCGTTGCAGCAATCCTCCATGAGGTAAGCAAGCAAGTCGCGAAAACCGGTCATGTCGGCGACATAGCGAATGGTGCGCCCCTCGCGCTCGGCGCGGACCAGCCCGGCATGGCCAAGTATCTTCAGATGCGCCGACATGGTGTTCTGGACGATGCTTAGGCGCGATGCGACCTCGCCGGCGGGCACGCCTTCAGCGCCGGCCCGAACCA
The DNA here is from genome assembly GCF_016836705.1 of Mesorhizobium caraganae. Classification (GTDB taxonomy): domain Bacteria; phylum Pseudomonadota; class Alphaproteobacteria; order Rhizobiales; family Rhizobiaceae; genus Mesorhizobium; species Mesorhizobium caraganae. The sequence goes on from NZ_JAFCGY010000001.1 coordinate 633,456, forward strand.
GCAGCCGGAAAACCTCCAGCCTTGTATCCTGGCCAAGCGCCGCAAGCGCGAGAAGGGCGGTCTCTTTGTCCACGTATCCATAAATCCAGATTTATCGTCATGTAGCCAAGGCGTATGACATTTAGATGACATTCAGCAAATCGGATCGATCGTTGGCAGACAGCCGTTGGCGAGGACAGACGGCAAGGGATGCGCCTGCAAGCTGGCAACAAAAAAAGCCCGGACGAACCGGGCTTTTTTTGAACGAAGATTGATGCGCCCCAGCGGGCTCAATCAAACCATCACCAGTCCTCCTTCGCCAAGGCTTCGGAGGACACTCCTTCGTCTAACGACTTCGGGTGGCCTGCCACCCGAAGCTCGAAGAGCGAAGGGTGGTGCCCAGAAGAGGACTCGAACCTCCACTCCTTGCGGAACACGGACCTGAACCGTGCGCGTCTACCAATTCCGCCATCTGGGCTGGTGCGGGCTCATGTAAGCGGGCAAGCGACAGGTGTCAACGCGCTTTTTTCGACGGGCCGCTGCATGCCGGCTTAGTTCCCGCCGTTGGCGCTGCCCCTCACCTGCCTGCCGGCATCCTCTCCCAGTATAGTGAAGGGGAGAAGGGGACGAAGCTGAAGCCTCAGCCTTCCAGCACGTCCTTCGACGCCACGGTGGAATCGGCGTTGAGCTTGTAGATCACCGGCACGCCGGTGCCGAGCTCGAGCCTGACGATCTCCTCGCCGCTCTTGCCGTCCAGCGCCATGATCAGCGCCCTGAGCGAATTGCCGTGCGCTGCGACCAGCACCGTGCCGCCCCTCAGCACATGCGACTGCATGTCGTGCAGATAGTACGGCCAGACGCGGGCGCCGGTGTCCTTCAGGCTTTCGCCGCCGGGCGGCGGGACGTCGTAGGAGCGGCGCCAGATGTGCACCTGCTCTTCGCCCCACTTCTTGCGCGCGTCGTCCTTGTTGAGGCCGGAGAGGTCGCCATAGTCGCGCTCGTTCAGCGCCTGGTCGCGGATCGTCTTGAGGTCGCTCTGGCCGACGGCGTCGAGAATGTGCTGGCAGGTCTTTTGCGCCCGGATCAGTGCCGAGGTGAAGGCGATGTCGAATTTCAGCCCGCGCGCCTTGAGCTTCGCACCTGCTTCCTTGGCCTCCTTGTGGCCCTGCTCGGTCAGGTCGACATCGCGCCAGCCGGTGAACAGGTTCTTCAGGTTCCATTCGCTCTGGCCGTGGCGCACGAGCACGAGAGTTCCCGACATGTTTGCTCCTTCGAGTTGTGGGGTGGGTCTGAGCAATTCCAGGAAAAGTGTGTAGCGGTTTTCCGTCCGGAATTGCGTAAGAAAAATAGATGCCTCAGCTCAGGCCGAGCACGTCCCGCATCGAATACAGTCCAGGCTTCTTCGCGCGAGCCCAAAGCGCCGCCTTTACGGCACCGCGGGCAAAGATCGCGCGGTCCTCGGCATGGTGCGACAGGGTGATGCGCTCGCCGGTGCCGGCCAGGATCACGCTGTGGTCGCCGACCACCGAGCCGCCACGCAAGCTGGCGAAACCGATCGTTCCAGGTTTGCGCACGCCGGTATGGCCGTCGCGCGCGCGCACATCGTTGCCGGTAAGCGCAATACCGCGTCCCGCCGCCGCCGCTTCGCCGAGCAGCAAGGCGGTGCCTGACGGCGCGTCGACCTTGTGCTTATGGTGCATTTCGAGGATCTCGATGTCGAAATCGTCGGCGTCGAGCGCGCGCGCCGCTTGTTCCACCAGCACCGCCAGCAGATTGACGCCGAGGCTCATATTGCCGGATTTGACGATCGTCGCGTGGCGCGCCGCGGCTTCGATCTTGGCGTTGTCTTCCGCCGAACAGCCGGTGGTGCCGATGACATGGGCAATGCGCGCCTGCGCGGCGTAGCCGGCGAACTCGACGGTAGCGGCCGGAGCGGTGAAATCGAGCACGCCGTCGGCTTTGGCGAACACCGGCAGCGGGTCGTCTGAGATCGTCACATTGATGATGCCGATGCCGGCAAGTTCACCGGCATCCTTGCCGAGATAGGGCGACCCGGGCCGTTCGACCGCGCCGACGACGCGCGCGCCGGGGATCGAATGGATAGCGCGGATCAGCGTCTGGCCCATGCGGCCGGCCGCCCCCACCACCACCAGGCCCATATCGCCGGATTCGCTCATACGGTCCTCCCCAACACCTTCTTTCCACGCAAGCGCGGCAGCGGAGTTTGGATTGGCTTGGCGTCGTCGACAAGCCCCAGCCCCTTCTTGCCCTGCACGCGGTGGAAGCGGGCGTAGACGCTGTGCGGATCGGCCATCAGCGCGGCGTGCGTGCCTTCCTCGACCAGCCGGCCCTGCTCCATGACGATGATGTGGTCGGCATTGACCACGGTCGACAGACGGTGCGCGATCACGATGGTGGTGCGGCCGGCCATGACGTGGGTGAGCGCTTCCTGGACGCGGGCTTCGGCCTCGTTGTCGAGCGCCGAGGTCGCTTCGTCGAGCAGCAGGATCGGTGCGTTGCGCACGATGGCGCGAGCGATCGAGACGCGCTGGCGCTGGCCGCCCGACAGCGTCGCGCCGCTTTCGCCGACCGGCGTGTCGTAGCCTTGCGGCTGCTGGCGGATGAAGTCGTCGGCCGCGGCCTGGATCGCCGCCTGCTCGATCTCGGCATCGGTGGCCGAAAGCCGGCCATACCTGATGTTGTCGCGGATGGTGCCTTCGAACAGATAGGGCGACTGCGAGACATAGGCGATCGAACTTCGCAGCGAGTGTTTGGTGACTTTCGAAATGTCCTGGCCGTCGATTTCGATCGTGCCTGCATCGACATCGTAAAAACGCTGCAGCAGCGCCACCAGCGTCGTCTTGCCGGCGCCCGAAGCGCCGACGATGGCTGTCATCTTGCCGGCGGCGGCGGTAAAGCTCAGATCCTGCAGCACCGGCACTTCCTCGACATAGCGGAATGACACGTTGTTGAACCGCACCGCGCCGGTGGTGAAATGCGCCTCTGTGGCGCCTGGCGCGTCGCCCTGCTTCGGCTCGCGGTCGAGCAGCTCGTAGATCATGCGCGCATTGACCAGCGCCCGCTCCATGCTGACCTGCATGCGCGCTAGACGTCGCGCCGGGTCATAGGCCAGGATCAGCGCGGTGATGAACGAAAACACCGCGCCCGGCGGCTGCCCGAGGACCAGTGCCCGATAGCCGGAATAACCGATGACCGCGGTCACCGCGAGGCCAGCCAGCATGTCGGAGATCGGCGACAGCCGTTCCGAAACGCGGGCGATCTTGTTGCTGCGCTGTTCGGCGCTGGCGGCGAGGTCGCCGATGCGGCGCGACAGCTCCTCCTCCATGGTGAAGGCCTTGACGATGGCGATGCCTTGCGTGGCCTCCTGCACCGCCCCGATCAGCCGGGAATTGATCAGCACGGATTCCCGGTTGATCTTGCGTACCCGGCGCGTGATGTAGACGACGGCCCAGATCAGCGGCGGTCCGATCAGCAGTGAACTCAGCGACAGCACCGGATCCTGGTAAATCATGACGCCGACAAGGCCGACCAGCGTGACGGCGTCGCGGGTGATCGAGACGATGGTCAACGACAAAAGGTCGCGAATACCGCCGACATTCTCATTAACCTGCGCCGCCAGCCGGCCCGAACGCGTGTCGTTGAAGAAGTCGACGCCGAGCTTCATCAGATGATCGAAGATGCGTCTCTGGTAGCGCGCCACCAGATTGTTGCCGATCGTGGCCAGCGCCACCGCCTGGCCGTAGCCGGCGAAGCCGCGGATCATGAAGGCGCCCATGAAACCGGCGCAGATCCACAAGACGGCGCCGCCCTGCCGTTCGTAGAAGATCTGGTTGACCATCGGCGCCATGATCCAGGCGCTGAAGGCCGTCGTGCCCGAAACCAGCAGCGAACAGATGATGGCGACGGCATAGTGCCAGCGATAGTCGCGGCTGTTTTCAGCCAGGATGCGGCGCAGCACCGCCGAGACCTCGGTCGGCCGCACCTTCACTCTGTTTGGGCTTTGAAGTGTCAAATCTGCAGCGCTTCGTCGGTTTCCGCAGGATAGAGCGGGCTGGAATTCGGTCCCCTCTTAACGCCCCGGCCGTGGCTTGCCTATGGCGAAACTTCGTCGCGGCCCGAGCCGTGGATCACCAAAGCTGCAATCTTGTTTCGGAAAAGACTTATGTTCGAGCCGAAATATATCACGCCCGCCAGCGCCGTCCCGCGGTCTGGACGCCGAACAGCGACGGGTTGCGGGCATAGGCGGCGAGGCCCAGAAGCGCCGCCAGCGGGTGGGTGATGACATAGACCGGCATGGTGCGCATCAGCGCGCTGTGCGGCGCCTTGTCCTCGAAGGCGGCGCGGAAATTGCCTTCCTTCAGAGCCGGCACGATCTTTTGCGCGATGCCGCCGGTCAAAAACACGCCGCCGCGGCTCATGAACACCAGCGCGAGATCGCCTGCGGTGCGGCCAAGGCAAGTGACGAACAGCGCCAGCGCTTCCTCGGCGACGGCATCGGTCTTCGCCAGTGCCGCTCCGGTGATTTCGGCCGGCGTGGTGAAGGGAGAAGGTTTTCCGTCGGCCTTGGCCACCGCCCTATAGACATTGACCAGGCCGCGCCCACACAGGATCTGTTCGCCTGAAATGCGCCCTTCGAGCTTTTCGATATGCGGGAACACCTCGAAATCGCGGGGTGTACGCGGCCCGATATCCATATGGCCGCCCTCGCCGGGCACCGGTATCCAGTGGTTGAGCGCATGGACCAGCCCGGCGACGCCGAGCCCTGTGCCGGGGCCGAGCACGACGCGCCCGGCATTCTCCTCCGGCGTGCCGCCGCCGATCTTTTCCATATGCTCTTCGCCGAGCGCCACGACGGCCAGCGCCTGCGCCTCGAAATCGTTGAGCACGACGATGTCGCTCAGGCCCAGATTGGAAAACATCTGCTTCGGCTTCACCACCCAGGGACAGTTGGTGAGCGGGATCTCGTCGCCATCGACTGGCCCGGCGATCGCCAGCACCGCCGAATTCGGCCGGATGGACGAGCGGTCGAGCACCGCCGCCTGGATCGCCTCGTCGATGGTGTTGAAATTGGCCGTCTGCACGATCTGCGGCTCGCCGGCTTCCGAATTCGCATCGAGCACGATCGAAAAGCGCGCATTGGTGCCGCCGATATCGCCGATCAAAACTGGAAACCGCAACGCTGCGTCGTCGCCTGACATGCTCTTGATCGTCCCCTTTGCGACGCCGTTGCGCCCGCTTCAATCGATTGACTAGCGCATGACCCAGGAAAGGGGAAGCGTCAGGTCGCCTTTACTGTCCGACGTTTGCCGGCGGCCGTCGCCTCGGCAGGGGAATGCCGATCTCCGGCGTCGCGGTGTAGGCGTTAGCGGCGCTTGGCAGGCCCGCCGCGTTGCCGTTGATGGGCGGCAAAGGCGCATCAGGTTCGGGCGCCCTGGCCGCGATCGGCACGCCGCCGCCGCGATAGGTGACGGCTTCAACCGAGTCGGCATCGGGCTGGTCGAGCACGAACTGGCATTGTTTCGGCAGGTTCGCCATCGTCATCACGTCGCGCGCCTTGGGCGCGTCCGGGTTCTTGTTGGGCCTCCACGGCTCCGCGGTGAACCACCAGGCCAGCGGCTTGCCGCAGCCGTCATCGTCTGGTGTCGCTTCCTGTCCCTTGCAGTTGGGCGAGCCCGGCTGGCAGCCGATACGGATATGGAAATGATAGTCATGGCCCCAGAACGGCCGGATCTTGCGCAGCCAGGAACGGTCGCCGGTGACGGTGTCGCAAAGCTTCTTCTTGATGCCGGGATTGACCAGGATGCGCTCGACTTCCGGATAGCTTGCCGCACGCTTCAGCAGCTGCGTGTGCATCGGCTTCCACAGCCTGTCCTTCACCAGATGCGTCTTTTCGTCGACCATCAGCGTGGCGCTGATGTTTTCGCGCTCCTGGGTCGTGAGCTTGCGGTCGGGCATTGGTGTCAGCCAGATGTCGGCGTCGAGGCCGATCTGGTGCGAGGCGTGTCCGGTCAGCATCGGCCCGCCGCGCGGCTGCGAGATATCGCCGATCAAAAGCCCCGGCCAGCCGTCGGCGGCGGCATCGCGCGACAGTTTCTCGATCAGCGCGATCATCGTCGGATGGCCCCAGCGGCGGTTGCGCGACGGTCGCATCACCTCCCAGTTCTGACCGTCCATCGGAATGGCGACGCCGCCGGTGAAGCAGCCCTTGGAATAGAAGCCGAAGGATTGCGCCGCCGCCACGGCCGGCAGCTTCTTGGCGCCGAACAGGTCTTTTGCCCGCGGCTCGGCCGTGATTGCGCCCGCCACCAGTCCGGCCAGCGCCACGATCGCCAGCGCCGCCGTCAGGAACGGCCGCCTGCCGGGCAAGGATCGCATCGAAATCGTCATGAGCCCCCTCTGCTGCAGGCCGCCAATTCAAGCGAATCATAGCACGCCCGGCGCCGCGTTTCGATTATCCGCCCTTGATCGGGCTGCGCGGCTCGCCATCGCGCCAGCTCCCGTCAGCCCACATCCGGTCGAATGCCTGGCGGTAGTCCGGAAAGCGGAACCGATAGCCCACCGCCTTGATCGCTGTGTTGGCGACGCGCTTGTTCTCGCCATAGAAAGACCGCGCCATGGGCGAAAGTTGGGCGGTCTCGAAAGGAATTTCCGGCGGCGGTTCGACGCCCATCAGCGAAGCTGCATAGGTGACGACATCCTGCGGCGGCGCCGGCTCGTCATCGGTTACGTTGAAAATGCCTGATGTATTGCCGTCGACGAGATGCCACAGCGCACCGGCAATGTCGTCGCAATGGATACGGTTGAACACCTGGCCGGGCTTGACCAGCCGCCGCGCGGTGCCGTTTTCCAGATTGACCAGCGCATTGCGGCCTGGCCCGTAAATCCCGGAAAGCCGCAGGATCGCCACCGGCTTGCCGATGTCGCGGCCAAGCTCCAGCCAATCCTGCTCGGCATCCACCCGCATCACCGAGCGCTTCGACACCGGCCGGCATGCCGCTGTCTCGTCGACCCAGCCGCCGCCATAGTCGCCGTAGACACCGACGGTGGAGAGGTAGCCGATCCAGCGAAGGGCGGGCATCGCTGTTATCGCCAGGCGCGCGGCGTTGAGCACCGGGTCGCCGGCCTCCTCCGGCGCCACGGAGACGATCAGATGCGTGGTATTCTCCAGCGCCTCGCCAGCCTCAGGCGTCAACGCGCCGTCGAACAGTAGCGGCGCGATGCCAGCCTGCTTCAGTGATTCGAGTTTTTCAGGCGAGCGCGAGGTGCCGAAAACCGTCGCCTTTTCCTCGTTGGCACGGGCAAAGGCCTTGCCGGAATAGCCGGCGCCGAAGATGAAGATCTGCTTTTCGCTCATACATGCGCCTCTGTTGGCAGCGCGGACAGCCATTCGTCGCGCACTGTCGTGTCGGTTTCGGTTTTCGAGCCGATGGCCGCCAACTCGGCGAATTCAGCCTCCGATGCCAGCCGCGCCAGCGCCCACACCGCCGCGCCGCGCACCAGCGGCGAGGCATCGTCCAGCAAAACGCGCACCGAACTGGCCAGCGAAACATCGCCGGAATTGCCGGCGGCGATCAGCACATTACGGACAAAGCGGTCGCGGCCGATGCGTTTGATCGGCGAGCCCGAGAAGAAAGACCGGAACGTGGCATCGTCCAGCTGCAACAGCTCCGCCAGCGCCGGCTCGCGCAATTCGTCGCGCGCGGCGAGTTTTGCCTCCGCGGCGGCGCGGGCGAACTTGTTCCACGGGCAGGCGGCCAGGCAATCGTCGCAGCCATAGATCCGGTTGCCGATCTTCTCGCGGAATTCATGCGGGATCGGCCCCTTGTTCTCGATGGTGAGGTAGGAGATGCAGCGCCTGGCATCGAGCCGATAGGGCGCCGGAAAGGCATCGGTCGGGCAGGCGTCGAGACAGGCGCGGCAGGAGCCGCAATGGTCTACCTCGGCTGCATCGGGCGCCAATTCCGCCGTGGTGAAGATGGTGCCGAGGAACAGCCACGAGCCGTGCTTGCGGCTGACCAGATTGGTGTGCTTGCCTTGCCAGCCGAGCCCGGCGGCCTCGGCCAGCGGCTTCTCCATCACCGGCGCGGTGTCGACGAACACCTTCACGTCGCCGCCGGCCCGCGCCACGATCTTGCCGCCGATCTCCTTCAGCCGGCCCTTCATCACCTCGTGATAGTCGCGATTCTGCGCATAGACCGAGATCGCGCCGCGGTCGCGCCTTGCCTGCAGCGCACGCGGATCATGGTCGGGGCCGTAATTCATCGCCAGCACGATGATCGAGCGTACTTCGGGCCACAGCGTCGACGGTTCGCTGCGGCGCTCGAGCGTCTTGGCGATCCACGCCATCGAACCATGAAAACCATCGGCGACGAATTCGGCGAGCCGTCCCGGCGCCAGCGGGATCGAGTCAGGCGTGGTGACGGCCACCGCATCGAAGCCGGCGCGCCGTGCCTCCGCGTCGATCAGCGCGCGCAGGGTTTCGCGTTTAGAAGTCGAGGTCCGCATAATGCGACACCGGCGACAGGCCGCGCACCCGGTCGGAGAGCAGCGGCCGGAACGACGGCCGCGATTTCACCCGCGTGTACCATTCGCGCGCCGCGGCATGCTCGCGCCAGTCGATCTCGCCGAGATAATCCAGCACCGACAGCGTCGCGGCCGCTGCCAGGTCGGCATAGGTGACCTTGCTGCCGGCCAGCCAATGGCGGGTGCCGGCCAGCCAGTTGGTGTATTTCATATGCTGGCGGATGTTGGCGCGCGCGGCCCGGATCGCGCCAGAATCGGGCGAACCGCCGCCCGCCGTCTCCGGCATGATCGGCTTCAGCACGCGTTCGCGCACCAGATGCCTGGTCACTTCGCTCTCGGCCTTGTTGAGATACCAGTCGGTCAGCCGGCGGATTTCGGCGCGCTGCATCGGGTCTTCGGCAAACAGGCGCTTGTCGCGCTTCAGCACACCGCGCGTCTCGTCGAGATATTCGGCAATCACCATGGCGCCGACGATCGGCACGTCGCCCTCGGCAAGCAGGATCGGCAAGGTGCCGGCCGGGTTCAGCGCCAGGAACTCCTTGCGCCGCGTCCACGGTTTTTCCTCGATCAGCGCCAGCTCCTCGCCATACTCGCCAAAGGCGAGGCGAACGAAGCGGCAGGTGGCGAACATCGGGTGATGGAAAAGCGTCAGCATGGTTCCGCGATAATTCAGCGCACTGGCGAATCGCAGGGCGCACCGGTAAGTCTTGGCGGCCCGTCATGCGGCCGTCACGGTATTGCGACCTATAGGGGGACTTCCGCGCCGTGACAAGCAAGCCCTTTTGCAAGCCGTTTCCTTCCGTCACTTGAATGCCGAGGTTGCCATGGATAGCCACACCATTGTCGAAGCCCTGCTGCTCGGCCTGCTCGAGGGGCTGACCGAGTTCATCCCGGTGTCCTCCACCGGCCATATCCTGCTTGCCGGCCATTTCCTCGGCTTCCATTCTACAGGCAAGGCCTTCGAGATCCTGATCCAGCTCGGCGCCATCCTGGCGATCCTCAGCGTCTATTTCCGCCGCCTGTGGCAGATGCTGCTCGACCTGCCGCATGACAGGCTGACGCGGCATTTCGTCATCGGCATCCTCATCGCCTTCCTGCCGGCGGCCATCATCGGCGCGCTGGCGCATGATTTCATCAAGACCATCCTGTTCGAATCGCCGCGGCTGATCTGCATCATGCTGATCATCGGCGGCGTCGTGCTGCTGGCGGTCGACCGCATGAACCTCAAGCCCGTCTACCGCGACGTCGAACGCTTCCCGACCCGGCTCTATCTGCAGATCGGCCTGTTCCAGTGCCTGTCGCTGATCCCCGGCACGTCGCGCTCCGGTTCGACCATCGTCGGCGCGCTGCTTCTGGGCGTCGACAAGCGCGCGGCGGCGGAATTCTCCTTCTTCCTTGCCATCCCGACCATGGTCGGCGCCTTCGCCTTCGACCTGTTCAAGAACCGCAATGTGCTGACCACGGCCGACCTGCCGATCATCGCCATCGGCTTCGTCGCCGCCTTCGTCACCGCGCTGATCGTCGTCCGCTTCCTGCTCGATTACGTCTCGCGCAACGGCTACTCGCTGTTCGGCTGGTGGCGCCTGGTGGTGGGAGGTGTGGGCTTGGTGGCGTTGATGATTTTGGGGTGAGGAGTGGTCCGCGAAGCGGACGGAAAGCCAATTGCTTGGCTTTCCGAACGACGAACGCCCTGAGCCAGCGAAGGGTGAGCAACGCCTGTCACTAGCCCCTCAACTCCTCCCATAAAACGCATTCTCGACATGCACCGGCCAGCGCCAGGGCAGCACCGCCACCATGTCGAACCGCATCGACAGCTTTCCGTAGTCCGGCTGCCGCGACAGCCAGATGTCGGCGGCGCCCTCGATGCGGCGCTCGGATTCATGGCCGATCGCCTCCATCGCCTCCATCAGCGTGCGCCGCGCCTTGACCTCGACGAACAGCACGAGGTCACCGCGCCTGGCGATCAAGTCGATTTCACCGAAGCGCGTGCGATGGCGGCGCGCAAGAATGCGGTAGCCCTTCAGCATCAGCGCCGCTGCCGCCAGCCACTCGCCGCGATGGCCGCGCCGATAGGCCTTTTGGCGGCTGGCGCTCGGGCGCTCAGCCACCCTCGCCTTCTCCAGCGGCATCCCTGAGCTCAAGCAGCCGCCGGTACAGCGCCTGCTTCTGCCCGCCGGTCATCTTCGCCGCTTCCGCCGCCGCCTTGGAGGCCGGCATTTCGGCCGCCAGCGACAGAAGCAGCCGGTCGATGTCGGCGGGTTGGTCGGCCTTGACCTCGGCCGGGCCGACACAGATGACGATCTCGCCCTTCGGCGTGTCGGCCGCCGCATAGTGGTCGGCCAGCGCCTGCAAAGTGCCGGTGCGCATCTCCTCAAAGGTCTTGGTCAGCTCGCGGCCGATGGCTGCCTTGCGCTCGCCACCCAGCGCCTCGACCATGGCAGCCAGCGTTTCGGCCAGCCGGCGTGGCGATTCGAAGAAGATCAGCGTCGCCGGCACCGCCCTGAAGGTTTCGAGCTTGGTCAGCCGCTGCCCTGATTTCACCGGCAAAAACCCGGCGAACAGGAAGGCGTCGGACGGCAGGCCCGACGCCGTCAACGCCGCCAGCGGCGCCGACGGACCCGGGATCGGCACGACGCGCAGGCCGCGCTCCTGCGCCTCGCCGACCAGCCGGTAGCCGGGATCGGAGATCAGCGGCGTGCCGGCATCGGAGATCAGCGCCACGCTCTGCCCGGCCTCGAGCGCTGCGATCAGCTTCGGCCCTGCCTCGCCGGCATTGTGCTCGTGATAGGCGGTGGTGCGACGGCGGATGCCGTAGCGGTCGAGCAGCACGCGCGAGACGCGGGTGTCCTCGCAGGCGACAATGTCGGCGGCGGCCAGCGTTTCCAGCGCGCGCAGCGTGATGTCGGAGAGATTGCCGATCGGCGTCGCCACCAGATAGAGCGCCGGCTCGAGCGGTCGGGCCGGCATCTTGGTCTGGCCGATCACATAGCTGCGTTTTTCGCCGGTCACCGCTCACTCTCCGTTCAGCCCTGTTTGGCACGGCGCAGGCGCGGTTGCAAAAGCCCGGCGTCCCGCCTCAACCTGACCGCCCCAAACCTGACGCCGATGTAATCCGGCCGCCATGTCTTTGCCATAGTGGGGAACGAAACCGTGGCCGGCGGATTGAATACCTGAGTCTCTTGAGGAGGAGGACAGGATGGACAGCCTCAAATTGCAGGACGTTTTCGAGCCCTACTATGCCGGGCGCAACCGCGTGCCCGCGCCAAAGGACAAGCGTCTGCTCGCCAAGAGCGAGACCAGCCTGACCAAGCGGGCCACCACCCCCTTGCCGACGAATGTCAGGCTTTCCGACAATCAGCCCCAGCCAAGCAGCCCGACGGAGCACTGACCGGACGATGCCCAATCGCTTCGATATCTTCATCACCCGTCTTGAAACCAAGAGCGCCAGAGAAGGCGTGCCGCCGCATCCGATGAACGACCAGCACAGCGTCCGCCGCGACAAGGCCGACGCCAAGCCGGCCCGACCCGGCGACGCGCATGCCGCAAAGGACCGTGGCAAGCGCCGCTTCAAGCACGACGCTTGATCTCGCAGACCTTCTGCGGTTGGGCGAGACGGTTGATCCTTCGTCATCCTTGGCGAAGCAAGGAGCGTAGCGACGCGGCGCAGACCATAGGATCCATGCCGTGACGAAGGCGTGGATGCCAACGCCCCGCATCTTGTTCAACCGAGATACCGCGAAACGCGCACCTCCAACAGACGCACCAGTTCCGGATCCATGAATTCATAGTCATCAGGGATGTCGAGGCAGACCACCCGCGTTCAGGCCCGCCTTGAATTTCTTCTGCAATTTGGTGCGATGCGCCTTTTCCATGACGAAGATGATGTCGGCCCAGGCCACCAGTTCATGCGTCAGCGGCGTGTCGGCGTCGTGATTGGTGCCGGCCGACTCAACCTCGATGTCCCTGCGCTTGGAAAACACCTGCTCGGCAGTCGGGCTGCGCAACCGGTTCTGGCTGTAGACAAAGAGGACGTTCCTCAAGAGTTTCCATCTTATTGGCTATTGCCCTGGCTAGAAACCCAAACTGCGCTCCGCCGCGTGCAATTACTCATCCCATATCTCTCGTATCGATTTTGTCAGAGGGATGTACTGATCCATAGTAAGTCCATACAGATCGAATTCTATAGAATCATCCTTGGCGATCGCTCTAAGCCTGATGCCGATGAAGGTGATAAAGCTGGTTACGACGCTGAATTCACTCAGATTGGCTGTCTTTCCCTTGGTGAGAACTTTTCCGTTCTTGATAAAAATTACTTCTGCCTCATAGAAATCTTCGTCTTTCGACGGTTTAGAGATCTCGCCCAGTCCAAACTCGAACACATCATCAGTGTTCAATGTCCGCAGCGTCTCGTGGATCAGGAACTTCATCGCAGGACCATCTGGATACGGCGCGGGCACGCCTTCGGTTCAACAAGCCGAACTTCTAGCATCCTTACTGGAGCCGATAAATCGTCCACCACAGACTAGCCACTTGGCCTGTGGGGCTTACCGCGCCAGATCGGCCACCACGGCATCAAGCACGATCATGCCGGCCGGCGTGGCGCGCAGGCGGGCGTTGCCGATCGGCGCCACCAGCCCCTCGTCCTGCAGCACCGACAGCCGCGCGCTGGACAAGCCGCGTCCGGAAAACGCCTCGTAGCGGGTAAGGTCGATGCCTTCGGCGAGCCGCAACCCCATCAGCAGGAACTCGTCAGCCTCCTCCGAACGCGTCAAGACTTCGCCGCCGGTGACGCCATGGCCCTTGGCCTCGACCAGATTGGCCCAGGTCTCCGGCATCCGCTCGGCGATGGTGACGGTGCGGTGGCCGTTCTCGATGAAGCGGCCATGCGCGCCCGGTCCGACGCCGACATATTCGCCATAGCGCCAGTAGGTCAGATTGTGCCGGCTTTCGGCGCCCTGCCGGGCGTGGTTGGAAATCTCGTAAGCCGGCAAACCATGCGCTGCGGTCACCTCTTGCGTCAGCGCGTAGAGATCGGCTGCCCGGTCATTGTCGGGAATGGTGAATTTGTGCGCCGCATGCAGCGCGTGGAACGGCGTGCCTTCCTCGATGGTCAGCTGGTAGAGCGACAGATGGTCGGCGGCGTGGCCGATCGCCTGTTCGAGCTCCGCCTGCCAAGCGTCCAGCGTCTGGCCGGGACGGGCATAGATCAGGTCGAAGGAAAGCCGCGGAAAAATCTCACGCGCCAGCCCGATGGCATGCAGTGCTTCCTCGACATTGTGCAGCCGGCCGAGAAAACGCAAATCCTTGTCGTTCAGCGCCTGCACGCCGAGCGACACCCGGTTGACGCCGGCGGCGCGGTAGCCGCGAAACCGCTCGGCCTCGACCGAGGATGGATTGGCTTCCAGCGTCACCTCGATGCCATCGGGCACGGTCCAGTTCTTGGCCACGGCGTCGAGCACCGCCGCCACCGTCTGGGGCTGCATCAGCGACGGCGTGCCGCCGCCGAGAAAGATGCTGGTCACTTCGCGCGGTCCGGTGCGCCTGCGCATCGTCGCGAGCTCGGTCTCGAAGGCGCGGGTAAAACGCTGCTGATCGACCGGCTGGTGGCGGACATGGCTGTTGAAGTCGCAATACGGGCATTTGGCCGCGCAGAACGGCCAATGGATATAGACGCCGAAGCCCGGGCTGCGGTCCAGCGGCATCAGGCTGAGCCTAACCTGGCGCGGGCGAATTTCTGGAAGGCGCGGGCGCGGTGCGACAGCGCCGTTGGCTGGCCGGGCTTCCAGCCATGCTTTTCCTCGGCGCTCATCTCGCCGAACGTCTTGTCGAAACCGTCAGGCAGGAACACCGGGTCGTAGCCGAAGCCGAGCTCGCCGCGCGGCGGCCAGACCAGCGTTCCCTCGGCCTCGCCGCGATAATATTCGGCCTCGCCGTCTGGGAAGGCGAGGCAGATGACGGCAACGAAGCGGCCCTTGCGCTGCGCCGGCTGGGCGGCGCCGACCTCTTGCAAGGCCACTTCTGTGCGCTGCATGGCCATGCCGAAGTCACGCGTGCCTTCCGGGGTTTCGGCCCAGTTGGCGGTGTAGACGCCGGGTGCGCCGTCGAGCGCGTCGACGCAGAGGCCCGAATCGTCCGACAGCGCCGGCAGGCCAGTGGCTTCAGCCGCGGCAAAGGCCTTGATATAGGCATTTTCCTCGAAAGTGGCGCCGGTCTCGTCCGGCTCCGGCAAGCCGTAGTCCTTGGCCGACTTCGCCTCGAAGCCGAACGGACCCATCAAATCGGCGAATTCGCGCAGTTTGCCTGCATTGTGGCTGGCGACGACGATCTTTTTTCCATCGAGAGAATGCATCAAAGGCCCCAGATTCGTGGCTCGGCGAATTCGATCGAATTGCCCGAGGGGTCGCGTATGTAGATCGAACGCCCGCCTTGCGGCCATTCGACTTCGCTTTCGATGGCGATGTTTTTCGCCTCAAGTTGCACCTTCCAGCGCCCGAGGTCATCCGCGCTTGCCGCAAAGCACAGATGGCCCTCGCCGACCGTGCCATGCGGCGGCACTTTCAGCCGCGCATCCGGCGCGGGCGGCACCTTGGTCGCCTCGGCGTTGAAGATCAGCAAAACGCCGGCGCCGCAGCGGAAGAAGAGATGGCGGCCGTCGACTTTGCCGAGGAGGTCGAGGCCGAGCACATCGCGGTAGAAGGTTTCTGCGGCCGCAAGATCGGTGACGTAAAGAGCGGATTCCAAAACAGCAGAGGGAGTCACGAGGCACCCCCCTCTGTGCTGCCGGACATCTCCCCCGCAAGGGGGGAGATTGGCAGTTCCGCTGGCAGCGTCTCAACGTTGATGGTTGGCGAAAACGGTAGCGACCTCTGATCTCCCCCCTTGCGGGGGAGATGGCCGGCAGGCCAGAGGGGGGTGTGAAGGATCGCCGACATCATCGCAGTAAATTCAATCAGGCCACAGCCATCTGCTGCAAACTCACCAACCTTTGGATGCCCTTCTTGGCCAGACCCATCAGCTCCGCGAACTGGCCTTCGGAGAAAGGCTCGCCCTCGGCGGTACCCTGGATCTCGACGATGCCACCCTTGCCGGTCATGACGAAATTGGCGTCGGTGCCGGCCGACGAATCCTCGATATAGTCGAGATCGATGACCGGCTGGCCGTCATGGATGCCGCAGGAAATCGCCGCGACATGGTCTTTCAGCACTTTGGCAACGCTGGCCATCTGCCGTGCTTCCATCCAGCGCAGGCAATCGTAGAGCGCCACCCAGCCGCCGGTGATCGAGGCCGTGCGGGTGCCGCCATCGGCCTGGATGACATCGCAGTCGACGGTGATCTGCTGTTCGCCAAGCGCCTGCAGGTCGACGACCGCGCGCAGCGAACGGCCGATCAGCCGCTGGATCTCCAGCGTGCGGCCGCCTTGTTTGCCGGCAGAAGCTTCACGGCGCATGCGTTCGCCGGTCGAGCGCGGCAGCATGCCGTATTCAGCCGTCACCCAGCCCTTGCCGGAATTGCGCATCCAGCTCGGCACCTTTTCCTCCAGGCTCGCCGTGCACAGAACATGCGTGTCGCCGAATTTCACCAGGCACGAGCCTTCGGCGTGTTTGGACACGCCGCGCTCGAAGGAGATGGCGCGCATTTCGTCGGCTTGGCGTTTGGAGGGGCGCATCGAGGCCTCTTTCTGTTCTTTTTGCGGTTGCGTCGGCGGCTTGTAGACGCATGCAGCCCATGGCGCAAAGGAAAATGGCCGCAAACGCGGCGCCGTGACCGCATACGGCATCGGGCGATCGCAAGAGCGACGCCGCTGGCCGCAAACGCGGCAGCGGGCGGTCTGGAACAGGCGCCGCTGACCGCAAGTGCGGCAGCGGGTTGCGCTGGGGCGAAGGAAGTCTATATCCTTTAGCCGGAGGTTTTTGGCCCGAATGACCAAGGCAGTCACCGAACCCAGTCTGCTGGCACCCGCGCTGCAGTCGCTCGACATGCGCTCGCGTGACATTTTCCGGCGCATCGTTGATTCCTACCTCAAGGATGGTGAGCCTGTGGGATCGCGCAGCCTGTCGCGCATCCTGCCGTCGTCGCTGTCGCCGGCCACCATCCGCAATGTGATGAGCGATCTCGAACATCTCGGCCTGATCTATGCCCCGCACATCTCGGCCGGGCGGCTGCCGACACAGACGGGCCTGCGTTTCTTTGTCGATGCCTTCATGGAGCTCGGCGATCTTTCCGACGAGGAACGCCGCGTCATCGAGGCGCAGGTGCGCGCCTCCGGCTCGGGCGCGACGCTGGAACACATGCTAACCGAGGCCAGCCAGATGCTGTCGGGCATGTCGCGCGGCGCCGGCCTGGTGCTGGCCACCAAGAACGAGGTGGCGCTGAAGCACATCGAGTTCATCCAGCTTGAGCCGACCAAGGCGCTGGCCGTGATGGTGTCGCAGAACGGCGATGTCGAGAACCGTGTCGTCGACCTGCCGGCCGGCATCACAGTCTCGCAGTTGCACGAAGCCTCCAACTTCCTAAACGCCCATATCAGGGGCCGCACGCTCGCCGAGGCGCGCATCGAGATCGCCCGTATCAAGGACGAGACCAGGGCCGCCCTCGACACGCTGTCGCAGGATCTCGTCGAAAAAGGCCTGGCGGTGTGGGCGGGCGCCGACAGCGGCCTGCCGGCGCGTCTCATCGTGCGCGGCCGCGCCAATCTGCTCGAAAATGTCACCGCCCACGCCGACATCGAATTGCTCAGGCACCTGTTCGAGGACCTGGAAACGCAGGACGGGCTGATCCAGCTGCTCGACCTCGCCGAGGACGGCCCCGGCGTGCGCATCTTCATCGGCTCGGAAAACAAGCTGTTTTCGCTCTCAGGCTCGTCGCTGGTGGTGGCGCCTTACCGCGACAAGGATGCCCGCGTCGTCGGCGCGCTCGGCGTCATCGGCCCTACCAGGCTGAATTATGCCCGCATCGTGCCCATGGTCGACTACACTGCCCAATTGATTACCCGGATGTTGAGATAAGTCCGAAGCCGGCATCACCGCAAAGGAGGGCGCAGAATGGCGCTTGAATCGTTCAAGGCCCAGATCAGTCTGCTGCTCGAGGAAATGGTCAACCAGCCCGAGGACGAGCACGAAATCCAGGAGCAGCTGCGCGAAAAACTTCGCGAAATGCGCGCCATGGGCCTGCCGCTGCCGGACGATCTTGTCGCGCTGGAAAAGCGGCTCGACGACGATCTCGACGTCGAGGAAGAAGACAGCTGACGGGTTTCGCTTGAATCTGCGCGCGCACGCTTCTCTTTTGTGGCGCTCACACGATATCTCTTCTTTGCATGACGCCCCGACCGGCGTGAATTCGAGGAGGACAGCATGATCCGGATTGCCGGCTTCGCGAGCCTTGCCCTGCTTGTGGCCACCAGTGCCTTCGCTCAGCAAGCCGATCAACCGCTGCTGACCGGCAAGGACGCTTTCGGCGACTGGAAGGCGGACAAACCGGGCGTGCGCCGGCTGGTCAAGCCGCAGGACCTGCAGGCGCCCTTTGTCACCGAATCCGCATCCAATGGCCCCGGCGTGGCGGAGAGGCCCGAAGGCGCCAATCCAGTTGTGCTGCCGGGTTTTACAGCGGAGCTTATCGCCTCCGGTATCGCCAACCCGCGCGTCGTTCGCGTTGCTCCGAATGGCGACCTGTTTGTTGCCAACAGCAAGGACGACGAGATACGCGTTTATCGTCTCGGAAAGGGTAGCGCAAAACCCGTCCAGAAAGCGATCTTTGCCAGCAACCTGAGCCGACCCTACGGCATCGCCTTCTACCCGCCGGGCGACAAGCCGCAATGGGTCTATATCGCCAACACCGACAGCGTGGTGCGGTTTACCTATCGCGACGGCGACCTGAAAGCCTCAGGCGAAGCGGAGACAATCGTCTCCGACATCCCGTCGGGCGGCCACTGGACCCGCGACATCGCCTTCTCGGCTGACGGCAAGACGCTGTATGTCTCGGTCGGGTCCAGATCGAATGTCGCCGAGGGCACGGGGAAGGAACCGCGTGGCGGCCTCGACGCTTGGGCCAAATCCATGCCTCCAGGCGCCGCCTGGGGCCGGGAGGGCGGCCGTGCCGACGTGCTGGCCTTCGACGCTGACGGCAAGAATGGCCGCATCGTCGCTACCGGCCTGCGCAATTGTTCGGGTATGACCGTGCAGCCGGCGACCGGTGCACTCTGGTGTGTCGTCAACGAGCGCGACGGGCTGGGCGACAATGTGCCGTTCGAATACGCCACCTCCGTCAAGGACGGCGCCTTCTACGGCTGGCCCTGGTACTATATCGGCGCCAATGAGGATCCCCGCCACAAAGGCGCGCGGCCCGACCTCGCCGGCTCGGTCACCCTACCCGACGTGCTGATGCAGGCGCATTCGGCGCCGCTCAACATCACCTTCTACGACGGCGGCAATTTTCCGGCGGAGTATAAGGGTGATGCCTTTGTCGCCCTCCACGGCTCCTGGAACCGCGGTGTGCGCACCGGCTACAAGGTGGTGCGGCTGAAATTCAGCGATGGCAAGCCGACCGGCGAGTATGAGGATTTCATCACCGGCTTCGTCATTTCCAATGACTCCGTCTGGGGCCGGCCTGTCGGCGTCGCGGTGGCCAAAGACGGCGCGCTCATCCTCACCGAGGATGCCAACGGCACCATCTGGCGCATCACTCATGTCGGCGGGCCTTCCTGAGCCCATTGGTTTGGCAAAGAGCTGCCCCAGTGCACGTCCCGATGTATCGCCTTGGGATAGGTATGGATCACCTCGGCCGATGAGACGCGGTCGTCGAAACCGGTATCCCTGAGATTGAAGAGGCCGACCGAGCCGAAGGACTTCTTCGCCCCTTGCGCGAAGCGGCTGTCGCTGAAATCGTGTTCGTAGAGCGTCACCGTGACGTGGCCGTCATTGAGCTTCGGCACGTAAACACTGCTGATCGTGTCGTTGGCGACGCCCAGTTGGTTGACGTTGAAGCGATAGACGTCCTGCACCATGCGCCGGGCCGCATTGCCGTTGATCATCCAGTATTCGCGGCGCGATGCGCGGTTCTGGTCGTCAAGCTTGAGCGCTGCCTTGCGGCCAAGCCCGAGCCAGTGCTCGAACACCATCACATTGGCGCCCCAGGGGTAGGGATAATTGGACTTGTCGACGATGCGCCGCACGCCGGTGTCGGGGATCTCATTGGTGTCGACATAGTCCAGCCATTGCAACTGGAACGACGCTTCTACGTTGAGGTCGCTGTTGCGCGGATCGGAAGCAACGATGCGCCAGTCGGAAACCGGCGGATATTTGGTGTCGAGGTCGATGTAGAATCCGGCCTTGGCATTGTCGTCGGGGTCCGGGGAGTCACGCTCTAACGCGACCAGCCGCACCTCGAAACGGTTGTTGACGACCAGCGGATAGATCATCGGATGAACGGGGTGAGCGCCGGGGTTCCGGCTGTCGGTAAAGTACCCAGGCGCTGGGACGATATCGCTCGCGCCCTTGTCGAACAGGCTGAAGGCCTGCCTCCCCTCGAACCACAGATACCATTCCAGCTCGTGCCCGCGCGCCTCGGAATAGGGCTTCCATTGCAGAAGCTGGATGTGAAGTCGTTTCGCTAGCATGGGCAGCTCCTGTCGGTGTAGCCGCGCAAGAGCGCAGCTATTAGGGATTGCAAAGTGCGGTGGGTCGGATGGGGGATAGCCGCTCTCCCACGGCGCGTAAGTGAACCATCTCTCGTTATCGGCCGTGCCCTGACGGCCGTCAGACCTTGCTGGCGCAATCGAATCCGTTTTACCCCTGCCGGCTTTCATGGCATCAGGGGCACTTCACGGGGTGCAACCGTCATGACCCTCACCGGCTTTCTCGCCTATAGCGCCGCACTCGGCATCGCCGCCGCCATTCCCGGCCCTGGCGTCACCGCGCTTGTGGCGCGGGCGCTGGGCTCCGGCTTCCGCTCGTCACTGGCCATGTCCTTCGGACTGATGCTCGGCGACCTCACTTATCTCACCGCCGTGGTGCTCGGCCTTGCCTTTGTCGCACAGACCTTCGGCATGGTCTTCCTGGCCATCAAATGGCTGGGCGTCGCCTATCTCGCCTTCCTCGGCTGGCGGTTCTGGACCGCCGGCATCACGCCCGAAACGGTCGAGGCCAGGAAAGGCAAGGGTGGTCTGGCATCGAGCTTCCTTGCCGGCCTCACCGTCACGCTCGGCAACCCGAAGACGATGATCTTCTATCTCGCAATCACGCCGACCATCGTCGACCTGAAGACCATCACGCTCGCCGACTACGGCATCCTGGTCGCGCTCACCGTCATCGTGCTCTTCGTGGTGCTGGTGCCTTATCTGGCGCTGGCCGCCAAGGCGCGCTGGTTCCTGAAATCGCCGCGCGCGCTGAAGGCGCTGAACCGCACCGCAGCCGGCTTCATGGTTGGCGCAGCCGCAGCCATTGCGGCGCGTCAGTAGACCGGTTTCAGCCAATCCATTCCGCCAATCGGGCCATCCGGGAAATGCGTTTCCGGGAGGTCAGCCTTTTCAGCAAGCACCCCACTCGATATTTTCGGCCGGCAGCCTATCTTGCGCGATTGAAAGCCCTATTCTGTCCGCCGATGCCAATTGCCTGACCAATTGCCTGATTTGACTTGGGAGCGAAACCAATGAACAAGCCCGTCTCTTCGCCGCGCGTGCCCGGCCGCGGCCGCGTCTACAATTCGATCACCGAGACGATCGGCGACACGCCGTTGGTGCGGCTCGACAAATTCGCCAAGGAGAAAGGCGTCGTTGCCAACCTTCTGGCCAAGCTCGAATTCTTCAACCCGATCGCCTCGGTCAAGGATCGCATCGGCGTTTCGATGATAGAGGCGCTTGAAGCGTCAGGCCGCATCAGGCCCGGCAAGACGACGCTGATCGAGCCGACCTCCGGCAATACCGGCATTGCGCTCGCCTTCGCCGCCGCCGCCAAGGGCTACAAGCTGATCCTGACCATGCCTGAAACCATGTCGGTGGAGCGCCGCAAGATGCTGGCGCTGCTCGGCGCCGAGTTGGTGCTGACCGAAGGTCCCAAGGGCATGAAGGGTGCCATTGCCAAGGCCGACGAACTGGCGGCGACCCTGCCCGATGCGGTCATTCCGCAGCAGTTCGAAAACCCGGCCAATCCGGAGATCCACCGTCGCACCACGGCCGAGGAGATCTGGAACGACACCGATGGCGGTGTCGACATCTTCGTCGCCGGCATCGGCACCGGCGGCACCATCACCGGCGTCGGCCAGGTGCTGAAGCAGCGCAAGCCTTCGGTGCATGTCGTCGCCGTCGAGCCTGAGGCCTCGCCCGTGCTGTCGGGCGGCCAGCCCGGCCCGCACAAAATCCAGGGCATCGGCGCCGGCTTCGCGCCAAAGATCCTCGACACCACGATCTATGACGAGATCGTCAAGGTCTCCAATGAGGATTCGGTCGCCAACGCTCGCCTCGTCGCCCGCCTCGAAGGTGTGCCGGTCGGCATCTCGTCGGGCGCCGCACTCCAGGCGGCGATCGTCGTCGGCTCGCGGCCGGAGAACAAGGGCAAGAACCTGGTGGTGATCATCCCGTCCTTCGCCGAGCGCTATCTGTCGACCATCCTGTTCGACGGGCTGGGGGCTTAGTCCTTACGTCTTCGCTGGACTGCCGAAAAACCGGCCGTGGCTTCAGCCGCCGGCTTGAGCGGAAGGCGGCTTCCGGGTCAAATCGCCCGGCCTGCTTCGTGCAGGTTGGGGAGGATTTTATGTACAAACTTTACACACGCCCAGGCAGTGGCGGCTTCGTCGTCGAGGCCGCGTTGGCGCTGGCAAACGTGCAATTCGACCAGATCGATGTGCCGAAGAAAGACCCGCCGGACCCGACTTTCCTCGACATCAGCCCGTTGAACCAGGTTCCGGTCCTGACCTTGCCCAGCGGTCAGTCGATAACCGAATCGGCGGCGATCTGCATCCTGCTTGCCGAGCGCCACCCGCAGGCGGGTCTGGCGCCGGCCGCCGGATCGCCGGATCGCGCCGATTTCCTGCGCTGGATGGCGTTCATGTCGTCGGTGCTCTACCCAGCCATCCTGCGTCTATACTATGCCCATCGCTACACCACCGATGCCGAGGGCAAGAAAGCCGTCAAGCAGGCAGCCATTGCCGAGATGGACCGCGGCTTCGCCATTGTCGATGCAGCACTTGAGGGGCGAGATTGGCTGGTCGGCGACGCGATGTCGCTGGCCGACATCTATCTCGTCATGCTGGTGGCCTGGCACCCTGATGTCGACAAGGCGCGGGCGGACTGGCCGAACATCGAACGCCTGTGGTCGACATTGCGCGCGCATCCGCTGATGAAACGGCTCAACGCATCGCATGAGATGTGGCCGAGTTGAGCGGCGCTCAATTTCGCAGGATCGCCCGTTTCGCCTGCAGGAAGCGGCGCACGGCCGGGTCGCGCTCGAGGCCGATCGCCCGGTCATAGGCTTCGACCGCTTGCGCTGCATTGCCGAGCCTGGCCAGCAGGCCGGCGCGGGCAGCCCAGTAGGGTTGATAGTCTTTAAGCCGCTTGTCGTCGCCGAGCACGTAAAGCGCCGCAAGTCCCGCCGCCGCCCCGTCGACCTCGGCGATCGCCACGGCGCGGTTGATCGCCACCACCGGCGACCCGGCAATGGCCGACAGCGCATCGTAAAAATTTCGGATCGCCGCCCAGTCGGTCTGGCCGGTCCGCCGCCGCGTCGCGTGCACCGACTGCACGGCCGCTTCGAGTTGGTAACGGCCGATGACGCCCATGGTCGCAGCGTGGCCGAGCAGCGCTTCGGCCTCGTCGATCAGCGCGTGATCCCACAGAAGGCAATCCTGATCGGCAAGCGGAACATAGTCGCCGGCTTCATCGCGCCGCGCCGGGCGGCGCGCCTCGGCGAACAGCATCAGCGCCAGCAGACCGAGCGCTTCCGGCTCGTCGGGCATCAGCGACGCCACCAGCCGCCCGAGCCAGATGCCTTCCGTCGCCAGATTGCGGCGTTGCGTCTCAGTGCCGGCGGGGTCGGTCCAGCCTTCGGCGAAAGCGGCGTAGATCGCCTCCAGCACCGTATCCAGCCGCTCGCCGAGTTCGGCCCGCTCCGGTACGCGGAACGGAATGCCGATCTCGCGGATGCGGCTCTTGGCGCGCACCAGGCGCTGGCCCATCGTCGCCGGCGAGACCAGGAAGGCCGAGGCGATTGCTCCCGCGTCGAAACCCAGAACCGTCTGCAGGATCAGCGGCGCCCGCACGCTGGCCTCGATCGCTGGATGCGCACAGGCAAACATCAGCCTGAGCCGCTCGTCGGGCAGGTCTTCGTCTTGCATGCTTGCCTCCATCTCCTCGGCCATCAGCTTGAGATGGTCGCGGCTCGCCTCGCTGGTCAGCCGACGGCGCACCGCATCGACGCCACGGCGGCGCGCGACCGCTAGCAGCCAGGCCTCGGGCTTCTCGGGCACGCCGGCTTTCGGCCAGCGCTCAAGTGCTGCGGCAAAGGCATCCGCCAGTGCGTCCTCGGCGCCGGCGACATCGCGCGTGCGCGCCGCGAGCCAGGCGACGAGCTTGCCGTAGCTTTGCCGGGCGGCCGCCTCGGCCGCCGCGCGCGCGATCTCCGGTCGACTGTCCATCACTGGGTCATTTCTGAGAAGCGTACTCGGTCATTTCCCAGATCGGCCGCACCTCGATAGTGCCGGCGCTGGCGCCTGGACAGCGCGCTGCCCATGCGATCGCCGCGTCGGCGTCCTCGGCCTCGATCATGTAGAAACCGGCAAGCTGCTCCTTGGTGTCGGCGTAGGGGCCATCGAGCACATTGGTCTTGCCGTTGGCCGTCCGCACCGCGGTGGCAAGCTGGGTCGGCTTCAGTCGGTCGCCGGCGAGCCATGCTCCGGATTTCTTCAACGCTTCGGTGTAGGCGCCGTAGGCGGCGCTGATCTCGTAGGTCCTGTCGCTCGGCGCGGCCGCCATCGCGGCTTCGTTCGCGTATATCAAAAGCATGTATCGCATGGTCTTCTCCTGTTTTTCGAAGGCCGCGTCGTTGCGTGCCGGACGTATGTCGTGTGGCCATGCCCGATTTCGACAGGCTTCAGAAAAACTTTCATCCTCACAAGGAGATTTCGCAAGGACCAGATCTTTCCTGGCTGGACGATGGCAGCACCGGACTGGCAGCGGTCGCGCGCAGCACTATCCTCTGTCGTGGCGGGCACGTCACGCGAGGCATGGGAGGAGAGAATGGAACTCGTGACCCACAAGAAATTCAAGAACGGCCGGTTGATGCCATGGGCAAAGGGCACAGTCGTCAGTGGAGCGAGAGGAACCGTCTATCTCTGCGGCAACACCGCGACATCGGCCGACTATGATCCAGCCGGCAAGAAAGGCGGCGGCTTCGCCGGCGATGCGGCGGCGCAGTGGCGTGAAGTTCTTGGCAACATCAAATCGGATCTGGAGGAACTGGGCAGCAGCCTCGATCACCTCATCAGATTGACCTTCTTCGTCAGAGGGCCATTTCCCGACGGCGGGGTGCTCAGCTCTCCCAATTTTCGCCTCGACGTGCTGGACGCGTTCTTCGCAGAGCATTGTCCGAAGCACTGCAGCTACAACAATCCGCCGCCTTCGGAAGTGATCGGCGTCGCCGCGCTTGCCCAGGCCGACATCGTCATCGAGATCGTCGCCGTCGCCGCGCTGCCGGACTGAGGTCGCGGGGATGGATCAGGCGTTCGGCTCGAGCCAGCCGCGATAGCGCACGATCAGCCCGGTGAGCGGGTGCGAGATCTCGACATGGAAGCGGAAGCGGTCGTCCTCGACGCCCTCATAGGATGCCGAGCGCGGGCAGAGCCACATCGGCAGCTTCAGGCCGAGAAAGCTCCAGCGGCGCAGCACCAGCGACAGTCTTCCCTGCTCTGCCACCAGCGCCATGGCGAAGGTCAGCGGGCCGAAGCGCTCGCACAGCAGCCGCTGCGAGCGGCCTTCACCGACGAACTGGCGGCTGGAGAAAGTGTGAGAGCCAGACGTTCGCGTCCAGGTCTCGCCATCCTTGCCGGCATCGAAGCGGACCTGGACCGGCAAGTCGGCACAGGCGGGAGGAAATCCAACCAACCAGCCAGATAGCCGGCTAAGAATACCGACGCCGCGTTCAACGCTGCCGCGTCCTTCGGCCGTTCCAACGCGCTCATGCATGGCACGGATTTCTTCGGGCAGATCCTGCCAGGCGCCGCCGACCACTTGCGGATAGAGGGGCTTTTCGACGTCGGCAGTGTCACCCCTGAAGCCGGTATAGATCGCCTTGCCGGCAAACAGCGCCCGATAGTCGTCAAGTTCCAGGTCGCGTACCGCCGCTCGCGCCCCTGGGGCCGGCGCCTGTACGTCCAGCGTCTTGCGCACCAGCGCCTCCACCGCCATGGCCGGGATCAGCGGCCCGTCATCGCCTTCGGCCAGCAGATGCCAGGAGCGTTTGATCGCTTCACCCGCCTTGTTGACCCCCTCCACCGCGACGAACATGCCGCCGCGATGTTCGCCCCAGCGCAGCCGGTTGGACGCCCAGTGCATCAGCGGCGCCAGCGGCGACAGCGACCGCACCAGTCCGATCCGCACCAGCCAGGCAAGGCCGATCAAGGCGCGGTGCAGGATTTCGGGAACCGGCCCGGCGCCCATCCAGATGGTTTTGGCCTGCGGCCACAGGTCCGCCAGCGCGCGCAAATCCGGCACGTCGACCAGCGAAAACAGCGTGCTGTTCAGCGGCACCTTGCCCGGCGCGGCAATCGTGTAGCGCATCTCCTCGGTGAGGGGATGGCGCCGCACCATCTCGCCGTCGCGAATCAATTCGACCGGCTGGCCGGCGTAACCGGCAATGGCGCGGATGACATTTTCGCCGACGCCGGCAAAGGGCGACGGCGCGATACCGCCCTGGATTGTGTCGACCCGCGCCATGCCGGCGGAAAGACGACGCACCACCGCTGCGGTCAGCACCGGGAAACTCGACACGCCGGACAGCACGAACAGGCCTGCCTTGCGCGCCGCATCGTCATACGCGGAGACGCCGGCGACGAAGTCCGACCCGTCGGCGAGGTCGAGATAATGGATGCTTTGCGCGATGCAGGCCTCGATCAGCCGGTAGCGGCCCGCGCCATAGGCCTGGAACGGACCGCTGGCGTCGACGACACAATCGGGTTTGAGCGCCGAAAGCTGAGCCGGCAGGTCACCGCCGCGATCGAACGCAAGGGGCACCAGCTCCGCCGCCGCGCCGATGCGGGTTTTGCACCAGGCTTCGGCCTTGGCCAGCCCGCGCCCGGCGACGATCAGCGTCAGGCGCGGTTCGCTCTCCAGCAACTGCACGATGCGGCCGCCGAAAATGCCATAGCCGCCGACGACCAGAAGCCTCATCGCGCTGTTGCCTCCATGCATGTCGTTTCCCCAAAACCGAGGTCACTTTTGGGCGACATGCATCAACCAATCATCCGCGCACGCATCGTGGCGGACGGGATCTCGCAATTGTCCTTGCGGCCGAAGATGGAGTAGCGGTTTTTGGCGATGCGTTCGTAGAGCCAGTCGCGCAAGGGGCGCGGCAACAGCAGCAGGGCTTTCGCCGCCCGCCACGGCCAGCCGAGTTCGGCCATCACGGCAACAAAACTGTCCAGCCGTATGAAAGGAGCGCCATTGATGAGGACCAGATTGGTCTCATAGCTGTCGGTGCGCAGTCCATGCTTGTGGAACAGCGCCGCGCCTAAGGGAGACTGCGCGGTGGCGAAGCGGAAGCGGTTTTTGCTATCGAGCCTGACCACCGTGCGCACGAAGCCAGAGCACAGCACGCAGACGCCATCGAAAACGATCAACGGCTGGCTGGCATCGAAGGGTTCAGGAGAAGAAGTCACGGGACATCCGGCAGCTTGTGTCAGGCGACACTAAGCCTGCCGGCTACGGGATCAAAGCCGCGGCGTTGTCGCACGGCTTCTCGCGGCCAGAGCGGGGCGCTCGGCGCGATAGGTGGTTGCGCGGTGGTCGGCGCCCGGTCTGCAGATCCGGCTGTCGTGACGGCTTTCGAACGTCATGATCAGTGCGCGCCGAGCGAGCTGCCGCGACGGGCGCAGGCCGGGCCCGGTCCGCGCATGTAATAGCGCTCCGGCCGATAGGTCGGCGCGATGAATTCGCGGATGGCGGCGGCATAGCCGGCGATGTGGCCCCAGAATTTCATTTTACTTAGTTCCCTGTCCCGATTTTCGGATGTCCCGTCCGATTGCGGGGATCATAGCGTCGAGGCGTGAATAGTCGGTGAACACGATGTTAATCTTCGGTCGAAAACCCGTCGCTTCGTGGCCGGAATGCGGCTGTTTCGGGGTCTTTCAGAGCCTTTTGAGCCCTTTCCGGCCAATGTGACTTTTGCATCACATATGTTTCGTCTGGATGTCGCTTGGGCGCGGTTCTGTTTCAATTTCGGCGAGCCCCGCGAAATTTCCGTGCGCACGGCTGCAAAGCCGCCAGGCTGCGTTCGGAACCGGAATCGGCTTTACCCGTTCTCGGTTGAACCGCATCGCGCAGGAGTTTCGCCATGGCACCCCGCCCCGCCTGGAAGGGCTATCTGAAACTGTCGCTGGTCACCTGCGCCGTCGAACTGACCAACGTCGTCACCCACACCGAAAAGGTCTCGTTTAGGGTGCTGAACCGCAAGACCGGCAACACGGTCAAGCGGATCTATGTCGATGCCGAAACCGGCAAGCCGCTGGAGGAAGGCAATGAGATCAAGGGCTACGAACTCGATGACGGCGACTTCGTCCATATCGAGGAAGACGAGATCGCTGCGGTGCAGATCGAGTCGTCGCACACCATGGCGCTGGACGGTTTCGTCGACAAAGCCTCGATCCAGCAGATTTATCTCGACACGCCCTATTATGTCGCGCCGGCCGATAAGGTGTCGGAGGAAGCCTTTGCCGTCATCCGCGACGCCATGGCCGGCAAGAAGATGGCCGGGCTGGCGCGCATCGTGCTCTATCAGCGGGAACGTCCCGTCGTTATCGAGCCGCTCGGCAAAGGCATGGTGCTGACCACCTTGCGCTACGACAACACGGTGCGGCAGCCCGACAGCGTCTTTGGCGACATCGAGGCGGTGAAGACCGACCAGGAGATGACGGATCTCGCCGAACTCATCATCGACAAGAAGAAGGCGAAGTTCGATCCGTCGAAATTCGAGGACAAATATGAGGATGCGCTGCTCGAACTGATCCGCGCCAAGAAGGCCGGCAAGAAGGCGCCGAGGCCACAGGCCGCGCCCAAGCCGTCCAACGTGGTCAATCTGTTCGACGCGCTGAAGAAGAGCCTGTCGGATGGCGGCGCGGCGAAGGGCTCGGCCAAGAAGGCGAGGCCGGCGGCCAAAAGCGGCAAGGCGAAAGCCGCCGCGCCCAAACGCAAATCGGCGTGAGCACCATGGCCCGCCTCGAGCAATATCAGGCCAAGCGCGATTTCAAGAAGACGGCGGAGCCTGCGGGCAAAGTCACGCCCGGCAAGACATCCGGCGGCATTTTCGTCATCCAGAAGCACGATGCGACCAGGCTGCATTACGATTTCCGCCTCGAGCATGACGGCGTCTTGTGGAGCTGGGCGGTGACGCGCGGCCCTAGCCTCGATCCACACGAAAAGCGGCTGGCCGTACATGTCGAGGACCACCCGATCGACTATGCGTCCTTCGAAGGCACCATCCCCAAGGGCGAATATGGCGGCGGCACGGTCATCGTCTGGGACGAAGGCACATGGACGCCCGAGATCGACCCGGCCAAGGCGATGAAAAAAGGCCACATCTCGTTCGAGCTCAAAGGCAAGAAGCTGAGCGGCCTGTGGCATCTGGTCAGGCTGAAGCCACGCGCGGGTGAAAAGCGTGACAACTGGCTGCTGATCAAATCCGACGACGCCGCTGCCCGCCCGGGCGAAGACATTCTGAAGGACGCACCGGAATCGGTGAAATCCGGCCTCACCATCGAGCAGGTCGCGGAGGGCAAGACCGTCGACGGCAAGAAGCCGAAGGTCTGGCATTCCAACAAGCCTGCCGCCTCCAGCAAGGCGAAGGCCGGCAAGCGTCTCGATTTCATCGAGCCGCAGCTGGCGACGCTGGAGCGCGAGGCGCCGCCCGGTAAGGACTGGCTGCACGAAGTCAAATTCGATGGCTACCGCATGCAGGCGCAGATCGCCGGCACCGAGGTGCGGCTTCTGACCCGCACCGGCCTCGACTGGACGGAGAAATTCGGCCCCGAGATCGTTGCCGAACTCGCCCAGCTGAAATGCAGCGACGCCATCATCGATGGCGAGATCGTGGTGCTGGCCGACAGCGGCGTTTCGTCCTTCGCGCTGCTGCAGCAGGATTTGTCCGCCAATCGCACCAATCGCTTCACCTACTACGTCTTCGACCTGATGCGGCTCGACGGCAAGGATCTGCGCGCCGAGCCGCTGGTCGAGCGCAAGCAGGCGCTGCAGGAACTGCTTGGCGAGCCGGCCGAAAATGCCGCCGTCCGCTTCAGCGACCATTTCGCCGAGCCGGGCAAGATCATGCTTCAGCACGCCTGCCGCATGGGGCTCGAAGGCATCGTTTCCAAGCGCGCCGACGCACCCTATCGCAGCGGTCGCGGCCCAAGCTGGGTAAAGTCCAAATGCACGGAGCGCCAGGAATTCGTCATTGGCGGCTATCTGCCCTCGGAAAAGACCGGCCGCGGCCTGCGCTCGCTGCTGGTCGGCTATTTCGAAGGCGGCAAGCTCAATTATGCCGGCCGCGTCGGCACCGGCTTTTCGGTCAAGGGCGCGACGGACCTGAAGAAGAAGCTCGATGCGCTGAAGGCAAAATCATCGCCTTTCGCCGCCGCCGTGCCGAAGGGCAAGGGCCTGGTCTGGGTCAAGCCTGAACTGGTCGGCGAAGTGGAGTTCCGCAGCTGGACCTCCGACCGTATAATACGCCACGCGTCGTTCCAGGGACTGCGCGAGGACAAGCCGGCGGAGGAAGTCGTGCAGGAAAAGCCATCGAAACCGGCGAGCAAGGCAAAGCCCGCGGCAGGCAGCGCCGGCAAGGCTTCCGGGACGAAAGCTGGGGCAATGACCACCAGCGTAAAACTCTCCCATCCCGAAAAACTGCTGTGGCCCGACGAAAAAATATCCAAGCAGGCTTTGCTCGAGCACTACGCGCTGGTCTGGCCGCGCATGGAGCAGTTCATCGTCAACCGGCCGCTCAGCCTGGTCAGAGCGCCGGACGGCATAGGCGGGCCGCGCTTCTTCCAGAAACACGCCTCGGCCGGCATGAGCGACAAGATTGCCCGGATGAAGGATCCGACCGACGGCGAGGAGATCCTGTTCATCCGCGATTTCGATGGCCTTGCCGCTCTGGTCCAGTACGGCGTGGTCGAGGTCCACATCTGGGGTTGCACGACCGACGAGCTGGAAAAGCCCGACCAGATCATCTTCGATCTCGATCCCGACGAGGGCGTCGACGTCAAGGCGGTGCGCGAGGCAGCGCTCGACATCCGAGGCAAGCTCGACGATCTGTCGCTGCCGAACTTCGTCAAGCCGTCGGGCGGCAAGGGCTATCACGTGCTGGTGCCGCTGAAGCCTTCGGCGGATTGGGAGGCGGTCAAAACCTTCTCGCATGATTTCGCCAAGGCGCTGGAGCAGGCCGCGCCCGACCGCTACACGGCGACGCTGTCGAAGAAGGCCCGCACCGGCAAAATCTTCGTCGACTATCTGCGCAACGGCAGGGGTTCGACCACGGTCGCGCCCTACTCCTCACGCGCCAAGAAGGGCGCGACCGTGTCGATCCCGGTCACCTGGGCGGAGGTGGAGGCGGGGCTGGCGCCGAACGCATTTCCGATCGGCGACAAGACGACGCTGAAGCAATTGGAGAAGGCTGATCCGTGGGCGGATTTCTTCAAGCAGGCGAAGGTGCTGAAGCGGGGGTGAGGGGCCGACGTAGCGATCCTTCGCGCCCCCCTCTGGCCTGCCGGCCATCTCCCCCACGAGGGGGGAGATTAGCGGTTCCGGCGCCCCGCTCATTCCTGCAACCGTTGAAGATTGGCGAAAGCCCGCGTGACGTCCGATCTCCCCCCTTGTGGGGGAGATGTCCGGCAGGACAGAGGGGGGCGCTGTCCCGCCAGCATCGCGAAATCGGCACCGGCAAACTAAGCCAAAAACACCCGCTCAAACGCCTGCTTCCCCGGCGGTGAAAACACCACGGCGCGACTGTCCTTCTCCCGCCTTGCCCATTTCTCGGCCAGAATCTTGTCGAGGATCGCCGCGCCCAGCGTGCCGGCGAGGTGCGAGCGACGCACGCTCCAGTCGAGGCAGGCGCGGCAGACCGGCCGGCGCGGCTTGGCGCCGACATCGATGCCGATGGCCGAAAAATGCGACGCCGCCGACGGCCCGAGCCTGATCTCCTGGTCGTCGCGCAAAAGAATGTCGCGCGCCACAAGCCGGTCCAGCATCGCCACCGCCTGCTCGCCCGCGAGGTGGTCGTAGCAGACGCGGGCGACCCGCATCGCGCCATCGCGCGGACCCGGCCGCACGCGTTTGGGGCCAACGGCTTCCGCCACGCCGGTGATCGCTTCGATCATGCCGGCCACTTGCGGCCCGGCGAGGCCGTAATAGCGGTGCCGGCCCTGGCTGGCCAAAGTCAGCAGCCCGCCCTCCATCAGTTTGGACAAATGCGACGACGCGGTCGGCAGCGACACGCCGGCTTCCAGCGCCAGTTCGCTGGCCGTCAAAGCCGTGCCGCCCATCAGCGCATTCAGCATGTTTGCCCGCGCCGGATCGCCGACCAGGCTGGCGATGCGGGCGATGTCGGGTCCTTCACGCATAGTTCGGTCTCCATCGAAGCATTCTTGCGAGATAATCACTAATGTCGGGCGAGATCAAGGAGAACGCCGATGCCAACCGCTTCCGCCCCACTCGCCAGCCGCCAGACATTCCCGATCGTCACCTGGCTGCACCGGCGGCTGCTCGCCCGCTGGTATGACCGCCACCTGCAGCGGCTCGACCTCGCCGAGATCGACGACCATTTGCTTCGCGATCTTGGCCTGACCCGGGAGGATGTGCGCCGCGAATGCGCGAAATCCTTCTGGCAGGCCTGACCGCCAGCATTTTTGCTTAGCAGGCCCTGCGGCATGACGTTTCGCCGCCGCTCGAACAATCCATGCGAAACCCAAGGAGATCACGATGACCATGACCTGCTTCATCCGCTACGAGATCGACCCGTTCGGCAAGGCGGCGTTCGAGCAATATGCCAAGGCCTGGGGCCAGGCGATCCCGCGCTGCGGCGCCGATTTGATCGGCTACTACGCCTTGCACGAGGGCTCGGCCACCACCGCCTACGCCGCCTACAACATCGACAGCCTGGCGGCCTATGAAGCCTACCGCGCCCGGCTCGCCGCCGATCCCGCCGGCAAGGCCAATTACGAATTCGCCCGCCGCGAAAAGTTCATCTTGAAAGAAGACCGCATCTTCTTGAAGCTGGTGTCCGGGCCGCATGGACCGCGGCAGCTGTTCCAGCCCGCGGTCAAGGAGGAAGCATGATCGCTGTCATCTTCGAGGTCGAGCCGGCGGAGGGAAAGCGCGATGCCTATCTCGGCATCGCCGCGGAGCTCAGGCCGCTGCTCGACGGCATTGACGGTTTCATCTCGATCGAGCGGTTTCAGAGCCTGGTCGACCCGAACCGCATCCTGTCGCTGTCCTTCTGGCGCGACGAGGAAGCGGTCAAGGCCTGGCGCAACACCGAGGAGCACCGGCAGGCGCAGAAGGCCGGCCGCGGCGGAATCTTTGCCGGCTACAGGCTGCGCATCGCGCATGTGGTGCGGGACTATGGGCTGACGGAAAGAGACGAAGCGCCGGCGGATAGTCGGGTGGTGAATGGGTGAAGCTGACGATGTGCGGCGGCATTCATAACCGTCGACCGTCGCGCCGCCCCTCATTGTCCTGCCGGACATTTCTCCCGTATAGTGACGGGGAGAAAGACGCTGTTGCCGATGGTTTCGCCAATCGCCAGCGTTGCAGAACAAGCTGCGAAATTCGCGATAGCCCCTTCTCCCCGTTTACGGGGAGAAGATGCCGGCAGGCAGATGAGGGGCAGCGCCGACCTTTGCCTTACCTAAGCATTCCCGATCAGCACCCCGGCCGCAAACACCAGCGCCCCGCCCAGCACCACCTGAAACGCCGCGCGCAGGAAAGGGGTTTGCATATAGCGGTTCTGGACGAAGGCGATCGTCCACAGTTCGAAGAACACCACCACCGCGGCCACCGCCGTTGCTGGCCAGAAATACGGGATGAGATAGGGCAGCGCGTGGCCGAGGCCACCCAGCGTCGTCATGATGCCGACGGTCAGCCCCCGCTTGATCGGCGAGCCGCGGCCCGACAGTTTGCCGTCGTCGGAGGCGACTTCGGTGAAGCCCATCGAAATGCCGGCGCCGATCGAGGCGGCAAGGCCGACCAGCAGCGTCTGCCAGGTGTCATGGGTGGCGAAGGCGGCCGCAAAGATCGGCGCCAGCGTCGACACCGAGCCGTCCATCAGCCCGGCCAGCCCCGGCTGCACATAGGTCAGGATGAACTGGCGCTGCTCGGCGCTGGCCTCCTCGTCCTTGACGGCGCCCGGCACAAGTTTCTGCTCCAGCCGATGCGCCGAACTCTCATGGCTTTGCTCCGCCGCCGCGAGGTCGTTGAGCAGTTTTCTGGTCGAAGCGTCGCTGGTGCGCTTGGCCGCCTCGACATAGAAGCGATAGGCCTGCTGCTCCATGGCTTCGGCCTGCCGCCGAACATTTTCGACGCCGAGCGGCCGCACCAGCCAATCGGGCTTGCGCTCGTAATAGCCCTTTACATGCTCGCGGCGCAGCAGCGGAATGCGCTCGCCGAAACGCTTGCGGTAAAGCTCGATGAGGGAATCGCGATGGCCGTCTTCCTCGAGTGCCATCGCCTCGAACACTTTTGCCGATTGCGGAAAGCTTTCGGCCAGTCCCTCGGCATAGGCGCGGTAGATGCGCCCGTCATCCTCTTCCGACGAAATTGCCAGCGCCAGGATCTCCTGTTCCGACAGCGATTCGAAGGGGCGGCGGCCGAAACCGAAGACACGGGAAAGCATGATAAATTCACCCTAGTTTAGAATGGTTCTAAACTAGGCGCCGGCGCTTCTCCGGTCAATCGCCGGTCAACAAGTGTTGAAGCGCCCAGGCTGCGGCGCGCCCTTCATTATCAGCGAATGTTCGCCTATATAGATGGCGACATGCAAAGCGAAAGGACACCTTGGAGATGACGGCAAAGCCGCACGACCACTTCGATCCCAAACCCGTCCTCGATCTCATCGCCAGCATCGAGGCCGACCTGCAGCGGCTGAAAGGCCTGGTCGAACAGCAGGTCGAAAAATTCGACCCCGCAAATCCGCACAACAAGGCGCCCGACGGCAAGCTGACCGAGGAGGGCGTCGAGTGTTGCTACCGCATGTTCGACGAAGGCAAGTCGCGCTATTCCGTCGCCCAGCAGATGAAGATCTCGTTTGCCGCCGCCACGCACAGGTTCAATGCCTGGCGCAAGGCGGGTGGCGCGAAGCGGCAGAGGGCGCTGCTCGGGTGAGCGGGGAAGCTGCTGATCTCCCCCCTCGTGGGGGAGATGTCCGGCAGGACAGAGGGGGGCGCTGTCCCGCCGACGGCTCCCCTGCCTACAGCCCAGCACCGGCACCGTTCAGGATGCGCCTCCAACCCCAGCCGCAATCACAATATGCTGGCAGACATTGTCGATGTCGCGGATGACGTCGTCATTCCAGAACCGCAGCACGGTCCAACCATCTTGCTCGAGTCGCGCTGTCCGCGTTTCATCACCGGCAGCCGCACCGCCAGCCGCATGCTGGGAGCCATCGACCTCGATAACCAGCTTCTTCTCCGGGCAAGCGAAGTCGACAATGTAGCCGGCGATGGGAAATTGTCGTCGGAAGCCAAGCCCCATCAGCCGGTGCGCGCGAAGTTCGTTCCAAAGCTTGAGCTCGGCTGGCGTCAGGACTTTGCGCATCGATCTGGCGCTTGCGCGATGTCGAGGCGGCAACGGTGTGTGCGGCATTGGTGGTTGTCTATCTCGGCGCTCTACGGCGCCCCCCTCTGTCCTGCCGGACATCTCCCCCACACGGGGGGAGATTAGCAGCTTCGGCCGCCTCGCCCTACGGCACCAGATCAATCTCTTCCGTCTCGCCGCCTTCGCAGGTGTAGCAGCAGTCTTCGCATTTTTCCTGGTTATTGGGGCCGACGCCCCAATAGGTTTCCTCGTCGCCATCGACCCAGGCGCCGTAGCAGATCGACTCGCCTTCGTTGCACGAGACCGGGATCTGCTTGGTCTCGCCATCGTCGAGATAAAAGTCCTTGTCATTGCCCGGCCAGACATAGTCGCGGTCCTGGCTGTAGAGCTCGAGGCGCATGGCGTTGGGATGGCTGTTCTTGACGGCAAAGGTGATGTCGGCGGCATAGGCCGATGGCGCCAGCAGAGCGGACAGCGAAAGCGCTGCGACGATGCGGCGCGTGATGGTGAGAGACATGGCATTCCCCGAATGAGAATCGGCCCCCTCGGCCGAGAGAACCAGCATCGCATGATGGCGGCTGACATTGAAGGGCAATGCCTGACTGATTTTGGGGTGATTGGTGGAGGTGGCGGAACTGCTGATCTCCCCCCTTGTGGGGGAGATGGCCGGCAGGCCAGAGGGGGGCGCGAAGGATCGCCAGGTTCGCCGCGATCCAATTCGACCTCGGCCACAATCGCAACAAGCTGGCATACATTGTCGATGTCGCGAAGGAGCACGGTCTATGCTCTACGGCGCCCCCCTCTGCCCTGCCGGGCATCTCCCCCACACGGGGGGAGATCAGCCAATCGCCAGCTACCCCACAAACCCAACCCGTTTATGCGATCCATCGCAAAACGGCTTGTTGGCCGAGTGGCCGCAGCGGCAGAGAAACGTGCGGGTGGTGCGGTCGATCGTGTGGCCGGTGCCGGTGACGATCTCGGCATTGCCTTCGACCTTCAACGGCCCGTTGGTGGTCGGCGTTATGGTCAGCGGGCCATTCCGTGCCTCCAGCGTCGCCGGCGCCTCCTTCAGCGGCGGCTCGCCGGTGGCTGTGAAGCCGGCCTTGATGTGGCTGTTGTCGCAGAACGGCTTGTTC
The DNA here is from genome assembly GCF_016836705.1 of Mesorhizobium caraganae. GTDB lineage: Bacteria > Pseudomonadota > Alphaproteobacteria > Rhizobiales > Rhizobiaceae > Mesorhizobium > Mesorhizobium caraganae. Next base: position 670,110 of record NZ_JAFCGY010000001.1, read on the forward strand.
TGCGAAGCGCCGCAGCGGCAGAGCGTGGCGCGAAACAAGGTCTCGCCGCCCAGCACGATCTCGGCATGGACGGCCAGCGGCCCGTTCTCGCGCAGCCGCACGGTGTTGACCACTGGCGGCTTCTCCTGCGGCCCGCCATCCTTCCTAAAGCAGCCGATGGCGCCGGACGGACAGTTTTCGGCCAGCGTCACGACTTGCTCGACGCTCGCCGCCTCGGGGTGGATCCATTCGCCCGGCGCATTGGGCACGAAGACATGCGGATTGCCGAGCACGCAATTGCGCGAGTGGATGCAGCGCTTGCCGTTGAAGGAAACGTCGATCTTCTCGCCTTCGACCGTGCCTGCCATGGAGCTCTCCTCGTGGTGGGTGGCAAGAGGCTAGGGCGGCGGTGGCAAGGGCGTCAAGCTCGCCGGGAGGCGAACTGCTGATCTCCCCCCTCGTGGGGGAGATGCCTGGCAAGGCAGAGGGGGGCGCTGTCCCGCCGACCTCTCAAGCCCGCAGCCCACCTCATTTCGATTTAAGGCTTGTTGATCCGATGCGCTGGCGATCCTTCGCGCCCCCCTCTGTCCTGCCGGACATCTCCCCCACAAGGGGGGAGATCAGCAGCTTCGGCGCCCCGCTACTCCACCAGATCGATCGTCTCCGTCGTCTTCTCCACGCAGATGAAGCAGCACGTATCGCAAGGCTGGTCATTGTCCGGCCCGACCCCCGCCGAAATCGCATCATTGCCGTTCACCCAGGCGCCGTAGCAGATGTTTTCGCCCTGAGAGCACGAGATCGGCACCGATTTCTGCGAGTTCGGCTCGATCAAAAACACCTGGTCGCCGCCCGGCCACGACATCTTGCGGTCACGGCTGAACAGCTCCACCGCCACGGCCTGGCTGCGCAGGTTCTTGACGAAGAACGCCATATCGGCGGCATGCGCCGGGGTGGCGATGAGGAGGGCGGCAAGGGTGAGGCGAAGCATGGCGGGGGTTTCCGAATCGGAGAGGGGAACTAGAGCATGAGCGGAGAAGCGGCGGTAGAGCGGGTAATCTCCCCCCTCGAGGGGGAGATGTCGCCAAAGGCGACAGAGGGGGTCGGTCCGACCGGACTCGACTTCATTGACGCCAAGGAAAGCTAGCGCTCCACGCGAGGCGACCCCCTCTGGCCTGCCGGCTTTCGTCGCTCGGAAAGCCAAGCAATTGGCTTCCCGTCCGCTACGCGGACCACTCCTCAACCCCCTCAAGGGGGGAGATCAGCGCCGCACCACCACATGCGGCGCCAGCCGGCGGATCGCCTCGACCATGTCCTGGCCGCGCACATCCAGCGACGACACCTCCATGTGCACGATGTTCTTGCCGAAGGGCAGCATCCGGTCGAGCGCGTTGGCGGGCGCATATTTGATTTCGTCGGGCGGCTCGCGCGTGAGCTCGAAATTGAGCATTGCCGCGCCCTTGCCGGAGGTCAGATGCACGCTCTTCACCATCGCCCATGGCACCAGGACATCACCGGCACGAGCATCGCGGAAGCCTTGGCTGTCCAGGGTGACCTGGACCGAACGGTCGAAGGCGCCGCGCGCGATGACATAGGCGAGCCCAAGGCAGCCGAGCGCCACCAGCGCGATGACAAGCACATGCCCGCCATCGGCGCCCGCCGCCAGTCCGCGCAGCGCGCCGAAACCGGCAATCGCGCCGATCAGCAACGGCCCGATTGCCGGGAAGATCTTTCCCGTGGCGCTGTTGCGGAGTTCGAGCGGCGCGGACATTGGACAAGATTGAAACTGAACGCCGCGCGAGTCGAGTGGTCTACGCCGGGCTGGCAGGCACGCCTTGGCCAGCGGGCCGCTCGCGGCAGAAACACAGGATCGCCAGCATCACCGCGATCAGCACGATGGCGTAGTAGATCCCGACGCCGGCATAATGTTCCGCCCTTTCGATCGGATAGGCGCGGCCGTCCCTGGCGGCCCGCGCCACCATCGAGGCGACAAGCGCGTCATGGGAGAACATCCAGTTTATCGCGCTCAGGAGCAGGACCGATATGAGCAGCAGGGCGTTGTAGAACTTCGCCCTCGGCTCGAACCGCAGCAGCATGGCGCCACACCAGCCGTAAACCGCGCCGTAGAGCGCGACTGCCGCATTCTTCAGCGGCGTCTGCTCGACCATGAACAGGAAAGGCGTGCCGTCATCGCCTTCGGCCAGGCGCAGCATGTACCAGATGCCGGAGAGCACGCCGAGCGTGCCGAGCAGCAGATTGGCCCATTGACGCTGGCCGGCCGGTTGCTCGTTGAGCGGGTAGGAGAGCAGCCATTCGCCCACCGAGGCGTTGGCCAGCCGCACAAGAGCGACAAGGACCACCGAAACGAGCTGCCGCGCCGCCCATGTCGTCGGTTGACCGAGAACGGCCTCGCCGACACCGGGAAACAGCCGGTCGGCCACGACGACCGCTGCATTCACCCAGGCATAGTCGAGGCAGAAGCTGAGGAACGGCAAGACATATTTGCGCAAATCGAAATTCTCCGCCCGTCACACCTGCTTGGCGCATCGCCCCTGCTTAACGGTTGGGCCGCACGAGTGTCCAGATCCAGCCGGCAAAGGTCAGCACCAGGAAGGGATAGCCGGCGGCGGGCAGCGGCGCCGAGGTCGGCAGCAAGGGCGCGCCCCACAGCACCATGCCGACCGTCACGACAAACAGGATGGCGGCGATGAGGCCGGTGAGCCGCATCCAGAGCGCAACGGTGTTCGACGCGCCGATCAGGACAAGCGCCGCCGCCCACAGCGAGATGCCGTCGACATAGGACGGCACGCTGGCCTCCAGCCCTGCCGCATTGCCGGCCAGCAGAAGGCTTTCGCCGGCAAGGAAGGTGAGAAACCCGGCCGCGACGAGGTCATTGCCCAGCCGTTGGTATTTCATGGTGAGCAGCGCGGCGGCAACCACGAGTGCCACGCCGTCGATCGCCCAGAGCGTTTCGCGCAGTGGGGCGCTGGCCACGAAAGTGCCGGCCAGGCCGAAGGCGCCGCCGATGGCGAGGCCGATAGAGGCGACGGTGTCGAGGGTGGTGCGCATGTGATGGCTCCCCAAGCGGGGAGAGGATACCGCAGGGTGGGGTGATCGCAAAGCTTGGCGATGGCCGCCTTACAATAAAAACGTCAGTAATGTGGACCTATGTTGCATTGCAATAGAATCATACCCCCTCGATGATGTTTGCTTTTTAGCAAACAAGAAGTATTGTTCGCCGAAGCGGGATCGCTTTGCGCTGAGTTATCCCCGCTGGGAGGAGTTGCGTAAGCGTTTGTATTTATTGTGGAAATCCCGAAACCATTAGCTTCCGTTGATGGTTTATTAGCCATGCCTTGACTCTCGGCATAGCTTAACCTCATCTTGAAGTCGTCCAGAATCAAGAAACCGCCGCAAAGCTGGCGAGCCGCGACGGTTTCAGAGTTCTAACCCGCACAAGATTGGACGTCAGGCGCGGGGTATGGCGTATTTGGTACACTGATGTTGAATCAGAATAATCCGCCATGGTCAAGCCTGACGTTTGCTCACGCCAAACTAAGGAGCGACTCCAATGGCGCAACGTACTTACCCCTCGTACTGGTTGTACAAGGACAATCGTGGTGAATGGCGTTGGACATATGAAGCTGCGAACGGCGAGACTATCTCCGTAAGCAGCGAAGGCTACAAGCGCCGGGTCGATGCCGAGCGCGGGTCGACATCATGAAAGCGTCGACCAACAGCCTGGTTTGGTACCCGGCGAATCTCGAGAACGCCGCTTGAAGGCTCGGGGAGAGGCTGACCAACGCTTCTCCCCGCACCAAAGCATCCCTGGGAAGAACGTGCATGCCGAAATCTTCGATAGCGTCTGTTGGATTTGAGTGCGCAAGCTCGTCCGTTGAATATATCCCTTTTGGGAGCAGCGCATCCCTTCTAGACTTCGACATAACTATGTTTAGACCTCAGATTGACTCGCACATTAGTTACCGTGAAACCTACAACGGAAAACCTTGCCTTGACGACGATAGGTCATTTGCACTTCGGCGATACATGGATCATTGGCGTCGCGAGATTCTGGATTCGGTCAACGGCGGGAAGACGGTCATCGTTTTTATGACCGACCTTATCTATTTATCCATTGCCACAGGAGAGAAGACCTATTCGGGATCAGGACGTAATTCCCGAGTTACGAGGATTGTAACTGACTACGACAACTACCGATTCTTGCCTTATTCACTCAAACTTACACCGAGCATCGGTCGTGGCATGGCGCTTTCGGTTGAGAAATCGGAGCCGCTTGTTGAGTATTGGAATGAGTTTGGCGAAGCCTCAACGTACAAAATCATCATAAATGACGCTGGGTCTCCAGGACACATCTTAACGCGAAATGGCAACAAGCCAGTGGGCCTATTACTTAGGTCGAAAGTTAGCAATGGCGCACTCGTGCTATTGCCGGATTTGGATGTTGACGCCGAAGAATTTACGACCGCAGGGAAAGGCAATCAAACGCTATGGTCTAAAGAGGGTCAAAGATTTTTTTCTGCATTGGTGAGCGCGGCTGTCTCAATCGACAAGGCGATCAAAAGCTCCGGAGAGGTTACGCCGGAGCCGAGTTGGTCTGCGACCGCAAGGTTCAAGCTGAAGGCTGAAATTGAGATTGAAGGCAGGCTTTCGGCTCTGAATGCCGAGCTTGACCGTATCAATGGAGAGACTAGTGACCTGAAGGCACGCCTTTCGGATGTCTCCTTGCTCAGAGGTTTGCTGTATGAGAAAGGTCCTCAGTTGGAGAAAGCCATAATCAAGTCCTTGCGTCTTCTTGGCTATTCTGCAGAGCACTCAAACATAGACAATATCGAACTTGACGTTGTTTTTGCTTCTGACGATGGCCGTTTGATTGGGGAAGCAGAAGGCAAGGATAGCAAACCCATCAACATCACTAAACTGCGGCAGTTGGCTCTGAATGTTCACGAAGATTTCGAGAGGGAAGACGTCAAAAAGATCGCAAAGGGAGTCCTGTTCGGCAATGGTTATCGACTGTTGCCGATCGAGGAGAGAGAGGAGCCGTTCACTGACAAATGCTTGAGCGCTTCGACAGCTAGTTCAACAGCGTTGGTTAGCACACCAGACTTATTTTTGGTTGCACAGTATCTGAGCGACAATGCAGATTCGGATTTTGCCAAGAAGTGCAGGCTGGCAATTAGCTCAACCGTGGGCCGTGTATGTTTCCCGCCTGTCCCCAAATAGCGGACGCCAACCGAATCACCGCACTGCCGCAACCCCCGGGGTGGGACCCGCTGCCTCCGGCAGCTCCCACCCGGACTTGCACTCGCATCGACCCACCGGGTCGATGCGTCCGGCCTGAAGGCCGGACCGCTTAGTCCCCCATCTTCAAGGCCTGAATAAAAGCCTCCTGCGGAATATCGACCTTCCCAAATTGCCGCATCCGCTTCTTGCCCTCTTTCTGCTTGTCGAGCAGCTTGCGTTTGCGGCTCACGTCGCCGCCGTAGCACTTGGCGGTCACGTCCTTGCGCAGCGCCGAGATGGTTTCGCGGGCGATGACCTTGCCGCCGATCGCGGCCTGGATCGGGATCTTGAACAGGTGGTGCGGGATCAGCTCTTTCAGCTTCTCGCACATCTGGCGGCCGCGCTTTTCCGCCGCCGTGCGGTGGACCAGCATGGACAGCGCGTCGACCGGCTCTTCATTGACCAGGATCGACATTTTTACCAGGTCGCCTTCCTTGTAGTCGGTGAGGTGATAGTCGAAGGAGGCGTAGCCCTTGGAGATCGACTTCAGCCGGTCGTAGAAATCGAAGACGACTTCGTTTAGCGGCAGATCGTAGGTCAGCATGGCGCGTTTGCCCACATAGGACAGGTCGGCCTGGATGCCGCGCCGGTCCTGGCAGAGCTTCAGGATACCGCCGAGATAGTCGTCGGGCGTCAGGATGGTGGCGCGGATCCACGGCTCCTCGATGGCCGAGATCTTCACCACGTCGGGCATGTCGGCCGGGTTGTGCAATTCCTTGACCGAGCCGTCATTGAGCAGCAGCCGGTAGACGACGCTGGGCGCGGTCGCGATCAGGTCGAGGTTGAACTCGCGCTCCAGCCGCTCCTGGATGATTTCCAGATGCAAGAGGCCCAGGAAGCCGCAGCGATAGCCGAAGCCGAGCGCGGCGGAGGTTTCCATTTCGTAGGAGAAGGACGCGTCGTTGAGGCGCAGCTTGCCGACGGCGGCGCGCAGATCCTCGAAATCGGCGGCGTCGACCGGGAACAGGCCGCAGAACACCACCGGCTGCGCCGGCTTGAAGCCGGGCAGGGCATGCGCGGTGGCGCGCTTGTCCTCGGTGATGGTGTCGCCGACGCGGGTGTCGGCCACTTCCTTGATCGAGCCGGTGAAGAAGCCGAACTCGCCGGGGCCGAGCTCGTCGACATTGATGCGGGCCGGCGTGAACACACCGGTGCGCTCGACCAGATATTTGGCGCCGGTGCCCATCATGCGGATGGTCTGGCCCTTCTTCAGCACGCCATCGATGATGCGCACCAGCACGATGACGCCGAGATAGGCGTCGTACCAGCTGTCGACCAGCATGGCCTTGAGCGGCGCCGTGGCGTCGCCTTCGCGCGGCGGCGGCAATTGGTGAACGATGGCTTCCAGCACATCGGGAATGCCAAGGCCGGTCTTGGCCGAGATCAGCACCGCGTTGGAGGCGTCGATGCCGATCACCTCCTCGACCTGTTCGCGGATGCGCTCGGGCTCGGCGGCCGGCAGGTCGACCTTGTTCAGCACCACGACGATCTCGTGGTTGTTGTCGATGGCCTGGTAGACATTGGCCAGCGTCTGCGCCTCGACGCCTTGCGAGGCGTCGACGACCAGCAGCGAGCCCTCGCAGGCGGCGAGCGACCGCGACACTTCATAGGCGAAGTCGACGTGTCCGGGCGTGTCGATCAGGTTGAGGATATAGTCCTCGCCATTGTTGGCGCGGTATTTCAGCCGCACCGTCTGTGCCTTGATGGTGATGCCGCGCTCGCGCTCGATGTCCATCGAGTCCAGCACCTGCTCCTTCATGTCGCGCAGCTCCAGCCCGCCGGTGGACTGGATCAGCCGGTCGGCAAGCGTGGATTTGCCATGGTCGATATGGGCGACGATGGAGAAATTGCGGATGTGGTCGAGAGGCGTGCTCATGGCGCGCGCTTTAGCAGGGGCTGTAAGCAGGGGCAAGCGGGGGTGGGTTTGCAGAGCAACGCTGCCGGGAATGAAGCCGCAATGACCAATGTCTGCGCTGCCCCTCATTGTCCTGCCGGACATTTCTCCCCGTATAGTGACGGGGAGAAAGGGCCTGACCGCAGCCGCGGCGCTCTTCTTGTTGCAACATTGGCGATTGGCGAAACCGGCGATGACAGCGTCCCTCTCCCCGTCACTCTACGGGGAGAGGATGCCGGCAGGCAGGTGAGGGGCAGCGCCAACGCCCGGAACATGTGTCGTCCTGCATGGCACACATCACAAACCGGTGAGCGATGTAACGAAGCCTCGGGCGGCTGCGAAGTGGGTGATGACCGGCGCATCCCAGCGCCCCACGGAGCAAGCCAAATGTCTACAAAACTTATCGCCTTGTCCGGCCTCCTCGCAGCATCGCTGTTGTCGTCGATCGGCACAGCCTTCGCCCAGCCGCTCACCGTGGTCGAATTGTTCACCAGCCAGGGCTGCTCGTCCTGCCCGCCGGCCAATGCCAATCTGATCAAGGTCAAGGACCAGCCGGGCGTGCTGGCGCTGTCGTTCAACGTTACCTATTGGGATTATCTCGGCTGGAAGGACACGTTCGGCCGCGAGGAATTCACGCAGCGCCAGGTGCGCTATGAGCCGTCGCTCGGCCGCTCCGGCCCGTTCACGCCGCAGGTCGTGGTCAATGGCGGCGCCGATGCGGTGGGCGCGGCGCCCGGCGAGATCGAGCAGCTGATTTCCTCGAGCGGCCACGCTAAGGGACCGTCGCTGTCGCTCGACGGCGGCAAGATCAGCATCGGCGCCGGTTCCGCACCCGACGGCAAGGCCGATGTCTGGCTGGTCCGTTACAACAAGGGCGTCATCGAGGTGCCGGTGGCGCGCGGCGAGAACACTGGCCGCACCCTGCCGCACGCCAATGTCGTGCACTCGCTGGAGAAACTCGGCAGCTGGAGCGGTGACGCCACCTCTCTGCCGCTGCCGGCGGCGTCCGGTGGCTTGAGCACGGCGGTGCTGGTGCAGACCCCCGGCGGCGGGCCGATCCTGGCAGCAGTCGCCGACTGATTTTCTTTTCCACCCCAACGCCGCAACAGCGGCACAACCGGGCTCGCTTCCGCGCGCCCTCATCTGAGAGGAAATACAAATGACCAAGACCCTGACGGCGCTCGCCTTTGCGCTTTCGATGACGGCCTTCGCCGCCGGCGCCCGCGCCGAAGACGCCATGAAGCCGGCCGATCCGATGGCCACCGAGGCGATGAAGCCGGCGGACGCCATGAAGCCAGCCGATCCGATGGCGACGAATGCGATGAAGCCAGCCGCCGACGCCATGAAGCCGGCCGATGCCATGAAACCCGCAACGGACGCGATGAAGCCGGCGGACGCGATGGCGCCCGCGCAATAAGGCTTGAACCCGTGGGCCCGGCCGTATGGCGGCCGGGCGGCGCACGGCAATTTGAGAAACCAGACGGGACGATCTGTCGTATAGTCGTCGCCACCATCAAGGAGATCAGACATGACCGGCATTGCAAAGACGAGAACGCCGATCTTCAAGAGCGCGCTTGCCGCACTCATCGTCGCCGCGGCGGCGGCTGCCTTCTGGCAGAGCCCGGCGCGCTCGGCCGAGGACGCGGTGGTGATCCCGCCGCCGGCAATGGACGAAAAGGCCGCCAGCGGCAGCGAGAAGGCGATCTTCGCCGGCGGCTGCTTCTGGGGCGTGCAGGGCGTGTTCCAGCACGTCAAGGGCGTGACCAAGGCCGTCTCCGGCTACACCGGCGGCGCCAAGGATGACGCCGTCTACGAAACGGTGGGCAGCGGCCGCACCGGCCATGCCGAATCGGTCGAGATCACCTACGATCCGTCCAAGGTGACCTACGGCCAGCTGCTGCAGGTCTATTTTTCGGTCGCCCACAACCCGACGCAGCTGAACTACCAGGGCCCGGACTCGGGCACCCAGTACCGCTCGACGATCTTTGCCGAGAACAGTGAGCAGCAGAAGATAGCCCAGAGCTACATCGCCCAGCTCGACAAGGCCAAGGTGTTTCCCAAGCCGATCGTCACCACGCTGGAAACGGGCAAGACCTTCTATCCGGCCGAGGAGTACCACCAGGACTTCCTGACGCTGAACCCGACCTACCCCTACATCGTCTACAACGACCTGCCCAAGGTGGCGAATTTGAAGTCGCTGTTCCCGGCGCTGTACAGCGACAAGCCGGTGCTGGTGCTGGCGGGGAAGAGCTGATGGGTTCTGGGCCTTCTCCCCGTCACTATACGGGGAGAAGGTGCCGGCAGGCGGATGAGGGGCGGCACTGACATCGAGATGTGACGGGCCACACGTTTCTGCTTGACAGGTTTGCGCTGCCCCTCATTGCCCTGCCGGGCATTTCTCCCCGTATAGTGACGGGGAGAAAGGCGCTGTCATCGACGTTCAATCATACGTCAAATCCGTCGCCTTCCCCCCAAACACGCGATACGCATAGAACGAATAGAAAATAATCACCGGCAGCACGACCACCGTGCCGGCGAGGATGATGGCGAGGCTTTCCGTCGCTGACGCCGCCTGCCAGATGGTCAGCTTATCGGGCACCACGAAGGGGTAGAACGACCACGCAAGCCCGGCAAAGCCGAGGGCAAAGATGGCGGCCAGCGTCAGGAACGGCCGGAGCGCATGGCGGTCGTCGGGTTTGGGCAGATGGAAGGTCTGCCGCCACAGCCACAGGAACAGCAGCGCCGACAGGATCGGCAGCGGCGACAGATAGAGCATTTCCGGCCAGACGAACCATTTGGCGAAAATGCGCGGGCTGGCGAAGGGTGTGGCCAGCGACACCGCCGCCATGCCGAGCGCGGTCAGCACAAGGGTTGTGCGCAGCCAGCGCACCGCCTTCCTCTGCAACTCGCCCTCGGTCTTGTAGATCACCCAGGCGGCGCCCATCGCGGCATAGGCGGCCGATAGGCAAAGCGCCACCAGCGCGCCGAAGGCGATGCCGCCAAGGCCGACATCGAGGCCCAGCACATAGACGCCCAGCATATAGCCCTGCGCCAGCGAGGCGATGATGGAGCCGAGGAAGAAGATGCGATTCCAGCGATGCTTCTTTCCAGACGGCACTTTGGCGCGGAAGTCGAAGGCGACGCCGCGCAGGATGAGGCCGACCAGCAGCACGAAGACCGGAATGTAGAGGGCGGTCAGGATGACGCCATGCGCCATCGGGAAGGCGACCAGCAGCAGCCCGACGGCCAGCACCAGCCAGGTCTCGTTGGCATCCCAGAACGGGCCTATTGCCGCGATCATCGTGTCCTGCTCGGCATCTTCGGCGACCGAGAACAGGATGCCGATGCCGAGATCGAAACCGTCGAGGATGACGTAGATCAGGATGGCGAGGCCCATCAGGCCGGCGAAGATCAGGGGGAGCGCGGTTGGCCAGTCGAAGGTCATTTTTCTCTCCCTACTCGCCCGCGGCCGGTTGCGACATGGCCGTCTTCATCACGCCCGGCAGCGGCGAGGTGTCGCCGTCCTTGGCCGCCTTCAGCGCCAGGTGCACCAGCACGCCGAGATAGGCGATCAGCAAAAGCACATAGAGGATGAGGTAGATCGCCAGCGTCAGCGCGACATGGCTGCCGGCGACCGGGCCGACGGCGTCCGCCGTTTTCAGCACGCCTGTGACCAGCCAGGGCTGGCGGCCGATCTCGGTGGTGTACCAGCCGGCGAGCGTCGCCAGCCAACCGGACAGCGCCATCGGCACCATCAGCATGGCCAGCGGCCTTGGCAGGCTGTGGCGGCGCTTGAGGAAGAAGGTGGCCGACCACGAGACGACAAGCATCAAAATGCCGGTGCCGACCATGATGCGAAAGCCCCAGAACAACGGGAGGACCGGCGGATGCAGGCCGGGATAGTCGTTCAGCCCCGGCACGATGCCGTTGGTCGAGTGCCGCAGCACGACACTGGCGCCATCGGGGATGGCGACCTCGAACCTGTTTTCCTTTGCCGCCTCATCCGGCCAGGCAAACAGCACCAGCGGCACGTTGGGCCCGGTGTTCCAGTTGGCTTCCATGGCGGCGATCTTCTGCGGCTGGTGCTCCAGCGTGTTCAGGCCGTGCTGGTCGCCGGCAAAGATCTGGATCGGGATCAGGATGGCGGCGGTGAACACACCGGTGCGCAGCGCCTTCCACATCGATTCCGAACGGTCACCGCTGAGATAGCGCAGCGCCGACAGGCCGGCGATCAGGAATGAGACGGTGAGCCCCGAGGCGAGCAGCATGTGCACGAGGCGGTAAGGCATGGACGGGTTGAAGACGATCGCCCACCAGTCGACGGGATGCGCCTTGCCGTCGATCATTTCGAAGCCGGCCGGCGTCTGCATCCAGGAATTGAGCGCGATGATCCAGAACGCGGACAGCGTGGTGCCGCCGGCGACAAGCACCGTGGCCAGCGTGTGGACGCGGTTCGACACCCGGCGGAAGCCGAACAGCATGATGCCGAGGAAGGCCGCTTCGAGGAAGAAGGCGGTGAGGATTTCGTAGGCAAGCAGCGGGCCGGCAATGTTGCCGACCGTTTCCATGTAGCCCGGCCAGTTGGTGCCGAACTGGAAGCTCATGGTGACGCCCGAGACCACACCCATGGCGAAGGACAGCGCAAACACCTTCACCCAGGTGAAATAGGCGCGCATCCAGGCGGAATCATTGGTGGCGTTGTAGCGGAGCTTGAAGAACAACAGCACCCAGCCAAGCGCAATGGTGATCGTCGGAAACAGGATGTGGAACGAAATGTTCGCCCCGAACTGCATACGCGACAGGATGAGCGGGTCCATGGCGGGCTCCGGCTGCTGTTTGTGATTGAAGAATAGGGCGGAAGCCCAGCCCGGTCAAAGCGGCGTGGCGCCACGCGGGGCGCGTTGTCGCAGCAGATCGGGCCAAACCCTCAGCGTCCCCCAATACCCTTGGCGAAACCCTCGAAAAGAGAACGTTTGTCCAGAATTGTCAGCAGCGGCATTGACTTCCGGCCGTGCGCACCGACATTCAGCGCAATAATAATCCCTTTCAAGCAGTCGTTTCCCGCCTCATGTCTTCCACTATCTCGCCCTCCATCATTGCGATTTCCGGGGTCACCAAGACCTATGCCACCGGCTTCAAGGCGCTGAAGGAAATCAACCTCGACATCGAACGCGGCGAGATCTTCGCGCTGCTGGGGCCGAACGGCGCCGGCAAGACGACGCTGATCTCCATCGTCTGCGGCATCGTCAACCGTTCGTCGGGCACGGTCACCGTGGACGGCCATGACATCGGCAAGGACTACCGCGCCGCGCGCAGCCTGATCGGGCTTGTGCCGCAGGAATTGACCATCGACGCCTTCGAGACGGTGTGGACGACGGTCAATTACAGCCGCGGCCTGTTCGGCAAGGCGCCCAACCCGGGCTTCGTCGAGAAGGTGCTGCGCGACCTCTCGCTGTGGGACAAGAAGGACGCCAAGGCGATCACGCTGTCTGGCGGCATGAAGCGCAGGCTGATGATCGCAAAGGCGCTGTCGCATGAGCCGCGCGTGCTGTTCCTCGATGAGCCGACGGCCGGCGTCGACGTCGAGCTGCGCCAGGACATGTGGGCGATGGTGCGCCGGCTGCGCGACGACGGCGTCACTATCATCCTCACCACGCATTACATCGAAGAGGCCGAGGCGATGGCCGACCGCGTCGGCGTCATTAACAAGGGCGAGATCATCCTGGTCGAAGGCAAGGCCGAGCTGATGCACAAGCTTGGACGCAAGCGGCTGCTGCTGGAGCTGCGCACGCCGCTGACCGCCGTTCCCGATGCTTTCTCGCGCTACAAGCTGGAGCTGTCGCCGGATGGCACACAGCTGACCTACACCTATGACAATCAGAGCGAACGCCCCGGCGTCGCCTCGCTGCTGCGCGAGCTCGAGGCGGCCTGCATCCAGTTCCGTGACATGGACACGCAAAACAGCTCGCTCGAGGAGATTTTCGTCAATCTGCTGAGGCAAGAACCATGAATTGGCGCGCAGTCTGGGCGATCTACCGGGTCGAGATGGCGCGAGCGTTCCGCACCGTGCTGCAGAGCATCGTCTCGCCGGTGATCTCGACATCGCTCTATTTCGTCGTCTTCGGCTCGGCCATCGGCTCGCGCATCACCGAGATCGACGGCATCAGCTACGGCGCCTTCATCGTGCCCGGCCTGATCATGCTGTCGCTGTTGACGCAGTCGATTTCCAATGCCTCATTCGCCATCTACTTCCCGAAATTCGTCGGCTCGATCTACGAATTGCTGTCGGCGCCGGTGTCCTATCTTGAGATCGTCATTGCCTATGTCGGTGGCGCCGCGACCAAGTCGATCATCCTCGGCCTGATCATCCTGGCCACGGCCTCGCTGTTCGTGCCGCTGCACATCCAGCATCCGTTCTGGATGCTGGCCTTCCTGGTGCTGACGGCGGTGACCTTCAGCCTGTTCGGCTTCATCATCGGCATCTGGGCGAAAAGCTTCGAGCAGCTGCAGCTGGTGCCGCTGCTGATCATCACGCCGCTGACCTTCCTTGGCGGCAGCTTCTATTCGATCAACATGCTGCCCGAGGTCTGGCGCACGGTGACGCTGTTCAACCCGGTCGTCTATCTGATCAGCGGCTTCCGCTGGAGCTTTTATGGCAAGTCCGACGTCTCGGTCGGCGTCAGCCTCGGCATGACCGTGGTGTTCCTGGCCATCTGCATCGCCATCGTCGCCTGGATATTCCGGACCGGCTACCGGCTGCGCAACTGACGAACCGTGGCTTCGGCCAAGGGCTAGACCGCCTTGATCAGGCGCAGCAATCCCAGCATCTCGACCAGCGTGCCTTTGCGGAAGGCGATGTAGGTCGGCTCCTCGACGCCGTGGAAGCGGCGCTTGAACGCCGCCTGGCCCTTCAGGTTGAACTTGCTGCGGTTGACCCAGGGCGATTCATAGGCGCGCTCAAAAGCGTTGCGCCAGAAGCTCGATTCGGCAAATTCATTGGCCCCGACGTCGAGCATCGGCGACAGGCCGAGCGTAACGACGGAAATGCCCTCGCCGCGAAAGCGGTCGACGGCGAATTTGGTCAGGCCGATTTCGGCATGCGGCGAAGCATCGATATGCTTGCGCTTGAACGAGGTGGTATAGCCGATCACCTTGCCGTCCCTGAACAGCGGGTCGAAATCGAGCAAGGCGACGAGCTCGCCTTCCGGGCTGTAGAGCACGAAACGGCGCATATCGATGCCGAGATGATCGGCGAAGGGACGGTTGAGGAACGCCATCTCCCAGCGCTTGACGATGCGGTCGGCCCGCCAGTTCTGCGACAGGCGCTGGACCTCGTCGAGATAGACCGCTCCCTCGCCAAAGGAAAACCCCTTCTTCAACAGCCAGCGTTCTGAATAGCGCACGGTTTCGTTGCGCTTGCCGGAAAAGTCGTGCGCGGGAAGCTCCAGCCGCGTGTCGATGCCGAGACGGTTGACCTGGTAGCCGAGCCCGGACAGCACGCGCGCCGTCGGTTCGCCGATCTGTACGAACCACGGGCTGTCTGCGGCTTCGACGAACCGTCTTATGTAGTCGGGCCGATCGGGCAGGTAGGCCACCGGGTCACCGAGCGCGAAATGGTGCTTCATCTTGGTGCCGAAGGCGATATAGCCCTCAGTGTCGCCGAAATAGGACAGTTTTTGCTGTACGGCGGTCGAATAGGCCAGCGAGAAGTCGCCGTGCCGGCGGACCAGCGCCAGCCGCTCGACATGGGTCAGATCCTGGCGCGGCACCTTGGCTGCAGCGCCCTCCAGCAGTCTGTCGAGAAAGATACGCAAGGAGGGCATGGTCGAGCTTCCGCGTGCCGATGATAAACAGAGGCCTGCCCCCAAGGCCTCGAATCAGTCGCATTGACGCGACCTCATTATCGATCATATCGCCCATGTGCCATACAGGACGTGCCATATAGGACGGGTCCCCATCGCGCAGCTAAAAGGGAATCTCGACCGAATGGCGGCAACGACAAGCGAAACGATCCCTATCGTCCGGGGGCCGAAAGGCTCTGATGAGACGGTGATCGTCATCGGCGCCGGGGCGGCCGGCTTGGCAGCTGCCGACGCGCTTGGCCGGCGCGGTATGGCGGCGGTTGTGCTGGACAAGGAACAGCGGATCGCCGAACCGTGGCGGCGACGGCACGAGAAGCTGACCCTCAATACGCATCGCGCGCTGTCGGCCCTGCCCGGTCTCGCCTATCCATCGCGCACCGCCGCCTTTCCGAACAAGGATGTCATCGTTGGCTATCTCAATGATTTTGCCCGCGCCCGCGGCATAAGGGTCGAATTCGGCACCGCCGTCGAACGGATCGAGCGCAACGGCGGCCACTGGCTCGTCCATACCAGTCAAGGAGTGCTGAGCGCACGTCACGTCATCGTTGCCACCGGCCGTGACCGCTTGCCGTGGACGCCGGACTGGGCAGGCAAGGCGACTTTCACCGGCAAGCTCGTCCACGCCGCTGATTTCGGCACAGCGGAAGACTATGCCGGCAAAAAAGTGCTGGTGGTCGGGGCCGGAAATTCCGGCTTCGACGTGCTCAATCATCTTGCCCGCGCCGATACGGAAGCTGTGTGGCTGTCGGCCAGGCAGGGTCCGTCGTTGATGCCGAAGCGGATCGGCAAGATTGCCGTGGCGCGCTTCGGCGGCTTCATGGCGATGCTGCCGACGTGGATTGCCGACGCCGTGATCGCCGCGACGCAACGCCTAGTGTTCGGCGACCTCACCCGTTTTGGACTGCCGCCGGCGCCGAAAGGCGGCGCCAGCCGGCTCGGCGTCGAGCAGATTGCTATTGCCGTCGACGACGGCGCCGTCGCCGCGCTGAGGGCCGGACGGATTTCGGTGGTGGCGCCCATGGCGGCCTTCGAAGGCGCGAGCGTGCGGTTGAAGGACGATACGGTGATTGAACCGGATGTGGTGATCGCAGCGACCGGCTATCGCACCGGGCTGGAAACCATGCTCGGCGATCTCGGCGTGCTCGACGCCAAGGGCGTGCCGAAGGCCAACGGCGGCACGCCGAGCGGCCAGCCCCGTCTGTGGTTCATCGGCATGCGGCCCAGCCTGACCAGCTATTTCCACAGCGCCGGCCTGCAGGCCGAAGCGATCGCCAGGCAGATCGTCAGAGGGTCGTAGCGGCCTTTGCGATTGGCTGAGGCACCCCGTCCCTTCGTCGTCCGCGGGCGAAGCAAGGAGCGAAGCGACGCACCGCAGATCCGAGGCTCCATGCCGCGACTGTGAGCTACAAGGCGGTTCTGCTCCGCTGCACTCCACGGCCAAGGTCGCGGCGGCATGGATCCCAGGGTCTTCGCGACGCCGCTGCGCGGCCGCTCCCCCCAGGGACGACGAAGCTGAGAGGCTCCGCCCTCCTGCAGGGTAGTCTTGATTCCATTTCTTGCTTTGTTATATAACATGTAATGAACAAGGTGCGGACCACAATGGAAGACATCATTCGATCTCTTGGCTACCTCACCCTCGGCAGCAGGCTGAAGCGGATCGGCGAGCAGCTGCAGGCCGATACGCAGCGCATGCTCGATGGTCTGGAGGTGCCGGTCCAATCGAGCCAGTACCCTCTGCTGGCCGCGCTCGATCGGCTTGGGCCGCTGCCGGTCGGCGAGCTGGCGCAGTCGCTCGGGATCACCCAGCCGGGCGTGACACGCAGCGTAGCGCTGCTGACCGAGTTAGGACTGGTCGAGGTTGTTCAGTCGGACGGTGACCAGCGCCGCAGGATGGTCTCGCTGACCGGGAATGGGCAGCGTCTCGTCAGCAGAGCGAAGCGGGACGTCTGGCCGCGCATCGAGAACGCCGTCGCCGACCTGTGCAGAGGCCTGACAGGGCCACTTCTAGAACAGCTCTCCGCCATCGAGGACGGCCTGGCGGCAGCCCCACTCGAGCGTCGCGTGAAGCAGGATGCTGTGCCATGAGCCATGTCCTCGACCGGCCCGTCTGGAGCGCGCTCGACACGCGGCATCGCATCTTTGCCTATGGCGACGAGCTCGCCAGGCGCTATCCCGCGTCGATCGTTCCCTTCGCCGCCACCGCGACCGACGACGCCGAAAGCCTGCAGGCGCTCGCAAGACTCGTTCCAGCAGGTGAAAGCGTGTTTATGCTTCAGGCGGATCCTATTGCCCTGCCGTCTGAACTGACCGCGACCGTGACCGCCTTCGGTGTTCAGATGGTCGCCGAGGCGCCGTTACCCGCCGTGTCGGATGAGCGCGTCCAGCAACTGACGCTGGACGATGCGGCCGAGATGCTCGCTCTGGCGTCGCTGACCAAGCCCGGGCCGTTCACGCTCAAGGCGCTCAGCATCGGCGATTTCTGGGGCGTGAAGATCAATGGCAGGCTGGCGGCGATGGCCGGCGAGCGCATGAAGCAGCCCGGTTACAGCGAACTCAGCGGCGTGTGCTCGCATCCGGACTTTCGCGGCGGCGGCCTTGGCCGGCTGCTGTCGGTGTTCGTGTCCAACCGGATCATGGCGCGCGGCGAGGTTCCCTACCTGCACGCCTATGCCGACAATGCCAACGCGATTCGGTTATACGAATCCATCGGCTTCCAACTGAGGTCAAAGATGAACGTGGCCGTCGTGCAGCGCGCCGGCTAGGCCGCCTTGGGGGCTCAGGCTGATTTCGACTCCAACCGGCGGAAACCGACGGTTTCCATAAGCATTTCCTCCTCGACCATCCCGGCATTGTGGAGCGCGAGCAAGTTCAGCGCGATCTCCCGCGCCTCCGCCGAATCGGGATGCACGTCGCGCCTGCGGCAGGCCTCGTCGAACACACGTTGCAGCTTGGCGATGTCGTCGGGCCTGAGCAGGCCACGGTCATAAACAGACTTCGGCATGGCAGCCTCCGCCACAAGATCTAGGGCGCCAAGAATAAATGTCCAATCTTTCCCGAGGCTTGACCAAATCCAGGCAGGAGAGCGGTTTTGGCGGCCAAACCGTCCCCAGTCCTCGCCGCTGGCGTGTTGCCTGTTCGACCCCTGGGCTGGTCACATTTTTTTGCGGCATGACGGACGGTTTCAAACCGCCAAGTCATGCCCTGCGCCAATGCCCCTTGCTTGACGAGCCCGCGTGCTTGCGAAACAAGGGCTGCCACAAACGGCAGCGAGGCACAAAGTGAGTTTCTGGGGACTGGCGCAGCTCGTCATTTCGACGGTGATCTTCCTACTGGCGGCAATCGCGGCCAAGCAATGGGGGCTGGCGCCGAGCCTCGGCAAGATCCTGCTGACGCTGGCGCTCTATACGGCGGGCAATCTGATGATGCTGCGGCTGGTCCGCGAGTTCGGCATGTCGGTGTCGTTCAGCCTGTCGGCGGTGATCCAGCTGGTGGCGGTCAACGCCGTGGCGCTGGTGTTCTTCGGCGAACGCGTCAATGCTTTGCAGGCAACCGGCATTGTGCTGGCCATCGCCGCCGTGGCGCTGATCACACTCGGGCCCTATCTACAGGGGCGGCTATAGTCCGATGAAGGCCGCCATTCGTACCCTCGCCAACTGGATCGAATTTCCGGTGCTGCTCGCCGGACTGATCATCGCCGGCGGACTGTGGGGGTTCGAGGAGCTGATGGAAGTGGCGCGCGACACCACCCCGCATGCTTTCGATACCGAGATCCTGCTCGCCTTCCGCCAGGCCGGCCATCCCGACGTTCCGCTCGGCCCGGTCTGGCTGCAGGGAGCGATGCGCGACATCACCAGCCTCGGCAGCTCCGCGGTGCTGGTGCTGATCGTGGCGGCGGTGATTGTCTATCTGCTGCTGATCCGCAAGGCAGGAACGGCGCTGTTCATCCTCGTGGCGGTGGCCGGCGGCCAGGCGCTGTCCAGCCTGTTGAAAGCCGGCGTCGACCGGCCGCGCCCGGACCTCGTCTCTCACCTGGCCAACGAGACCTCGCTGTCATTCCCAAGCGGCCATGCCATGGTCTCGGCGGTGACCTATCTGACGCTCGGCTCGTTGGCGGCGCGCTTCCTGCCGGGACGCACGACCAAAATCTTCGTGCTCTGCCTGGCGGTTTTGACGACGCTGCTGGTCGGCGTCAGCCGCGTCTATCTCGGCGTCCACTGGCCTTCCGACGTGCTCGCCGGCTGGTGCGCCGGCTTCGCCTGGGCAATGCTGTGCTGGCTGGCGGCACGGCTGCTGCAGCGGCGGCATGCGGTGGCGGATAGTGACAGCGAGCTTGAAAAAAACTAACGGTCCGGAGCGGCAATCAGATCAGCCGGTTGATCAGCCCGTGCCCGCAGCCTGCCAGCAGAAAAACCGCCGACAGCAAGGCTGCCGATGTCATCAAGGTCCTGAAAATCTTCAACTGATATCTCCCCGCCAATAAGAACCAAGGCGTTAGCGTAGCATGCTTCTCCCGTTTCCCGTCATCAGACTCCACAGATGCATCATGTTTCATATATGCTTTATGATGGTTGAAACATCACCGTGATTGTATTATACGTAGAAACTGCAGACTCAGACGGGGGTTCCGGCCGATGATCACTGCCGCGCAGATGCGCGCCGCGAGGGCGCTTGCCGGCATCGATCAGAAGACGCTCGCCGAACGCGCCGGGGTTTCGCTTCCGACCATTCAGCGCATGGAAGCGAGCGACGGCGTGGTCAGGGGCGTGGTCGACACGCTGATGAAGGTCATCCAGGCACTCGACGAGGCCGGGGTGGAACTGATCGGCGAGAACCAGACCAGCGAGCGCGGTGGCCGGGGCGTGCGCCTCAAGCCGGTCGCGCCGCCGAACCCGCAAGGCTGAGCCGGCATTAGTCGCGACGGCGACCGCCGACAGTCCTGCCGACGATCCCGCCGCCTTCACGCAAGCGGAAGGCAGTCCATGGATCAGATCCGGCGGGCAGTACATCAACCGGCCCAGAAGTCGGCCCAGAAATCGGCAAAGCCGACATTTTCCGAGCTGTTCACACCCAAGCTGGTGACGGTCTGGCGCGAGGGTTACCGCCTGCCGCAGTTCAAGGCCGACTTCATGGCCGGGCTGACCGTCGCCATCGTGGCACTGCCGCTGTCGATGGCGATTGCGATCGCGTCGGGAGTGACGCCGGAGCGCGGCCTGTTCACGGCCATCGTCGGCGGCTTCATCATCTCGGCACTCGGCGGCAGCCGCTTCCAGATCGGTGGCCCGGCCGGCGCCTTCATCGTGCTGGTGGCGGCGACGGTGCAGCGCGAAGGCATTGACGGGCTGCTCTTGGCAACGATGATGGCCGGGGTCTTCCTGCTCGCCATCGGCTACCTCAGGCTCGGCACCTACATCAAATTCATCCCCTATCCGGTAACGGTCGGCTTCACCGGCGGCATCGCCATCATCATCTTCTCCGGCCAGATCGTCGAATTGTTCGGGCTGAGGCTTGCCGGGCCGGAGCCCGGGCCGCTGCTGCCGAAGCTGATGGCGATCGCCAAGGCGGCCAGCACGATCAACATCTCGGCGACGCTGGTGGCGGTGCTGACCATCGCCACCATCGTCGCGGTGAAGCGCTGGCGGCCCGGCTGGCCGGGCATGCTGATCGCCGTCGGGCTGGCCTCGCTTGTCGTAGCGCTGCTTTCCCTGCCGGCGGAAACGATCGGCACCCGCTATGGTGGCATTCCGCGCAGCCTGCCGTTTCCGGCGCTGCCGGCGCTCAGCTTCGACAAGGCGATTGCGGTGCTGCCGGACGCCGTGGCCTTTGCGCTGCTCGGCGCCATCGAATCGCTGCTCTCGGCCGTGGTCGCCGACGGCATGACCGGGCGGCGGCATCGCTCCAATTGCGAGCTCGTCGCGCAAGGCTTTGCCAACATCGCGTCTGCCCTGTTCGGCGGCATCTGCGCCACCGGCACCATCGCCCGCACCGCCACCAATGTTCGGGCCGGCGCGCATGGCCCGGTTTCGGGCATGCTGCATTCGCTGTTCCTGTTGGTCTTCATGCTGGTGGCCGCACCTTTGGCGAGCTACATCCCGCTTGCCGCCCTTGCCGGGGTGCTGGCGGTGGTGTGCTGGAACATGTTCGAGAAGCAGGCCTTCGTCACACTGCTGCGCGCTTCGCGCGGCGATGCGCTGGTGCTGATGGCGACTTTCCTGATCGTCGTCTTCCGCGACCTCACTCAAGGCATCGTCGTCGGCTTCGCGCTGGGCTCGATCCTGTTCATCGACCGCATGGCCAAGTCGATCGCCGTGGAGGCGGACCTGCCACTGGTGCAGGACGACGTCGCCGACAGCAGCGGCCGCGCCTACGATGCCAGCGAGGCGAGCGATGCCGACACCGTCGTCTATCGCATCTCCGGTGCCTTCTTCTTCGGCGCCGCCTCGACCGTCGGCACGGTGCTGGACCGCATCGCCGACCAGCGCAAGAACTTCATCCTCGATTGCTCAGCGGTGCCGCTCTTCGATTCCACCGCAGCCAATGTCATCGAGGGCGCGGCGCACAAGGCGAAGCGCGCCGGGGTGCGATTCATCATCGCCGGCGCCTCGCCGCAGACGCGTCGCACGCTGATCAGCCACGGCGTCAAGCGGCCGTTGGTGACCTTTGCCGCTTCGATCCGGGATGCGCGGGCGCAACTGAAAGGGAACCAGAAAAGGCGCGATTGACATTCGCAGGACCCGACGCGGCGCATTCCGGACTCGCCGGAGGGTTTGATCGGGTATACCCTTCCCGATCATCGTGTCTGCCGAGGGAGAGCCAGATGCGTGAATTGATTGGAAGCGTGCTCATCTATTTGGGTGCACTCGCTACCGCCCAAGGCGGTCCGCTTCACGATGCGGCCAAGAGCGGCGACCTGGCTGCCATCGCGGCCGCCCTCGATGCAGGAGCGGACATTGAGGAGCCGGAAAAGGGCGCCACGCCGCTCTTCCTGGCAGTGCGTAGCGGCCATCCCGAAGCGGCAGAACTGCTAATCGAGCGCGGGGCCGATGTGAGCAAGGAGTCGACACTCGGCCTGCCGCTCACCGTTGCCGTCCTGAAGAACTCCGTCGACCTCATGCGACTGTTGTTGGCGCATGGTGCTGACCCTAACGCTGCGGCGAGGGGCGAGACCATGTTGCACTTCGCGATCGAGAACGGCTGTCTCGATTGCGTCAAGGTGCTCGTTGAAGCCGGCGCGGACGTCAACGCCGTCTGGATCCGGGGTGACCCCGCCCGTCTACCGGGTATTATCACGCCCTACCATCTTGCAAAGAACGAGGACCATGCCGACATCGCCGTGTACCTCAAGGCTCATGGCGTCGTCATTCTGAAGCCCGAGCCGATTTCCACGAAGCTGGCAAAGGCTGACCCGGCAAAGGGCGCGGTGTTCTTTGCCGCCAACTGCGCTCCCTGTCATGTCAAGCGTGAACAGGATGTATCCACCATCGGGCCGAATTTGTGGAAAATTGTCGGACGCGACAAGGCGTCGACAAAGTTCGACCGCTACTCCCAGACCCTGATGGCCTGGGAGGGTGCCTGGACCTACGAGGATCTCAACATTTTTCTCGCCGGCCCCACACTGACAACGCCGGGCGTGAACATGGATGTCCGCGGCGCGCCCGATGAAGCGGATCGGCTGAACGTGATCGCCTATCTGCGGACGCTCGCCGACTCGCCGGTTCCGTTGCCTTGAGCAGCATGGCACTTTTGGTGGAGAGGCGCCGTTCGTAACTCTCACTCGAGGCTCAGCGCCGCGACCTCGCCCTCATTCATCCGCGGCACGAAGATCCTTTCGCCATCGGTGCCGATATCGGCGCTGCCCGGTTTGAACTGCGCCACAACCTGCGGGGCGCCGCCATCCTTGTAGCGATAGAGCGTGCCGGTCATGTAGGCGGTAGCGTAGATGCTGTCGCCGATGGCGATGACGCCGTCGAGGTCGGCAAAGTGTTGTGCGCCCGGCAACGGTGAAACCGTCTTGCTGGCGAGATCGACCGACAGCAGACCGCCGGGTTCTGCGGTGCTGAAATCGGCCTTGATGCCCTTGCCCCAGGACGCCACGATCAGCCGATCGCCATCGGCAAAGACACCGTTGGGCGACGCCAGCATCGCGTCCTTGACGAACAGCTCGGGCTTATCGCCGTCGACGCGGTAGATGGCGTCGGCCAGCATATCGGTGACATAGATTTTGCCCGACCTGTCCGATGTCACGTCGTTGAGGAAGACGGCGCCATGCACATCGATGGTCGAGACGAGCTTGCCACTGGCGAGATCGACGACGCGCACCTTGGTTATGTCGGCGACGTAGAGCTTGCCGCCGGAGATCGCCGAGCCCTTCGGCGCATCCATGCCGTCGGTCCAGTGGTGCGTTATCGTCTTGCCGTCCGGCGACAGCACCGAGAGATAGCCGTTGCCGTCGGCCTCGCCGGGATTGCCGACGATGTTGGAGACGATGATGCGATTGTTGGCGGCGTCGAACAGCGCCGATTCCGGCTGCTGGAACCCGGAAGCGCGCCAGACTTCGCCGGCCTGGGCGACCGGTGCAAGCGCGATGCCGAAGGCGGCGAAACAAATCGAGGTGATGAAGGTTTTCATGGCCAGGTCTCCTGTGATGACGAGCGGAGAGCTAGAGTTTTCGATACTTTCCGGGAAGACAGATTGCCGCTAGTATCGAAACCCGATACCAAATGGCGCAAAAGAGGTGCATTCCATGAACGGCCTGATCTTCGAGGCGCTGAAGCGGACGCTGAAGGCCAAGGGCGTCACCTATCGCGACCTTGCCGAGCGGATGGGCGTTTCCGAGCCGACGGTGAAGCGCATTTTTCACGAGCGCAATTGCAAGCTCGACCGGCTGGTCGAGATTTGCGCTGCCGCCGGCGTCGAGCTGGAGAACGTGCTCGGTTCGATGAACAGGGGACCGGGACCGGTCAACCGCATCGCACCGGAGATCGAGCGCAAGCTCGCGGGACGTCCGGAGCTGCTGTTCATCTTCGTCATGCTGTCGGAGAAATTCACGCCGGAAGGCGTCATGCGCTCGCAAGGCCTGAGCGAAGCCTCGATGTTTCTCTATCTGCGCGATCTCGAAGCGCTCGGGCTGATTGCGCTGGGCAGCGGGCTGTCGGCACGGCTGCTGGTCGACACGCCGATCCAGTGGAATTTCGAAGGGCCGCTCAGGCCACTGTTCGAGATGACCAACAAGAATTTCATCGGCTGGGCGATCACCCATCTGGAGCGGGAAGCGACCTTCGTCTCGTTCTCGCGGCGGATGCGGCCGGAGACCGCGGAGATGGTGAAGCGCGAGGCCGAGGAACTGGCCGATCGCGTCAAGCTGCTCGCCCATCACGACCAGCACACGACGCCGGAAGACGGGCTGACCGGCTACAAATGGACGTTTGCTTTCGGTGCGACGCCGTTTCCGGCGATCATGCCGATCGGCCCGCACCCCAGGGATGCCGGAGCGTTCGACCGGCCCGCCGCTCTTGCAAAGGGACGCCGTCCTTTGCCGGCCTGACACGGCCAAGCCACCGCCTGTACTGCGTCGGTTTTCAACATGATCTTTTGTCTGGACGTTTTTGCTCTTTGCCGCCGCATTTCAAAAATGAAACCACATTCATGATAGAGTTCGCGCACTGATTTGCCAGACTGTAGAGGTCGGGTTTGCCGAATGCGTGACACGTCCCCGTGAAATCGAAGTGATCCTATGCCGACCGCGCCAACACTTGAACTTCGCCGCTATTCGCGCCTGAAAAATTTGCGGGCGCGCGCAGAACGCCAGGGTGCTGCATTGCAGTTCTGGGCGCGTACGGCATCGCTCGCCGTGATCTTCTGCTTCTTTTCATTGATCAGCCGCTGGGATGCCTCGCTTCTCTTCGTGCTGGCGGGCCTGTTGCTGTTCCAGCTCGTCGGCCTGATCCAGTTTCGCTTTGCGCGCCGTCGCACGGCGCGATGGTGGATCGGTTACCTCGTCGGTACGCTGGACATCATTCTGTTGACCGTTCTGCTGGTAGCACCCAACCCGTTTTCCCAGGAGGTCGCGCCGGCCGCGATGCAACTGCGCGAGGGCAGTTTCAAATTCCTACTGATTTTCGTATGCCTTGGCGCGCTGACCCTTTCGACACGATTGGCGCTCTATCTCGGCGCGCTCGCGGCCTTGACGTGGGCCATCGGCGTGGGATGGGTGATTCTTCGTCCGGGAACCGTCATTCCGACGACGAACCTCTATTCGATGCCGGTCACAGAGCGACTGAACCTCTATCTCAACCCCAATTTCGTCGATACATTCGCGCAGGCGACCAACGTGTTGGTCGTGCTGATTATCGGCGCAATCATGGCGCTGGTCGTCTCTCGTTCCCGACATCTGTCGGAAGACTATGTCAAGGCAGAGCGCGCGCGCGCCAATCTCGCCCGGCATTTTTCGCCCAATGTCGTGGACCAGCTCGCCACGGATGACGAGCCCTTCGGCCCGGTCCGCCGGCAGGATATCGCGGTGCTGTTCGCCGACATCGTCGGCTTCACACACTATTCCGAGGATCATCCGGCCGAAGCAGTGTTCGAACTTCTGCGTCAGTTCCACCGTCGCATGGAGCAGGTCGTTTTCGACCACCATGGCACCGTCGATAACTATATCGGCGATTGCATCATGGCGACATTCGGGGTTCCGCAAGCCAGCCATGACGATGCGACTCGGGCCATCCAGTGCGCTGAAGCGATGATCGCCGCTCTCGAAGACTGGAATGTGCAGCGGGTGTCCAGGGGATACCCGCCGCTGGACGTTCGGATCGGTGCACAATATGGCGCTGTCGTCATCGGCGCGGTCGGCAGCGAGCGCAATCTGTCCTTCGCGGTGGTGGGCGACACCGTCAACGTCGCCAGCCGTCTGCAGTCGCTCTGCCGTGAGCTTCAGGCGAATATTTGCTTTGGGTCACGACTGATTGAGGCCGCGAAGGCGGAATCGCCCACGACACAGTTGAATGCGCGCGATCATGGTCCGGTGAGCATCCGCGGCCGGGACGAACCGGTCCATGTCTGGGTCGAACACAGAGCCGAAAACCAGGGCGCTATTGCGGTTTCGGCGTGATACAGGCCGCCCTGGGAAACGCCTGCACCTCGGCCGGACAGAGGAACATGTCCTGACCCCGGCCGAAAGCCATCACGTGTCTGAGGCGATTGCGGCTGCCTTCGCGGCTGCGACGTCTGTGCCTGCGTTGTCCTCCCAGACCATCTCCCGATAGTCGAAACCGTATTCGAGCGTCGGCTTGACGATGCGGAAGAAGGGCGAGAGGTCGAAGTCGCGCGGCGTGTAGAGCGAGTGGTGGCGGATGTGCAGGATTTCCCGGCGTGAATAATTCGACTGCGCCGAGGCGCGGCCGGGCGCGCGGGTGATCTCGGGCAGGATCGGATAGCGAATCTCGCCATACGCCTCGGCGATCAGCGTCGAGCAGATGGCGCGCGTCGGATCGCCGGAGCCGAAAGCCAGCATGCGGCGGCGCCAGCGCACCGGAACCGGCGGCGTCGGCAGGAAATAGCGCAGCATGTCGAAGATGTTCTTGAGGTCGTATTTCAAGCCGAGCTTGCCGATCATGAAGGCGACGACCGTGTCGCGGTCTTCCGGGGTCAGGCCGCTCGCGCGGCAGATGCGGGTGTTGTAGGTGCGGTAGCGGGACAGCGGCACGGCGACACAGCCTTCGCCGAGCGTGACTTCGATCAGCCGACGCCGTTCCGATCCGTCCTCCGGTTCGGACAAGGCATCGCCGACATAGAAGGCGGCGTGCGACCAGGTCGACTGTGTCAGGTATTTGATCGCCGCCGAGATCTTCTGGTTGCCCTCGATGAGCAGGATGTCGCCGGGCTCGAGCGTGCGCCGCAACGTCTCGGCGTCGGACGGCGTGTAGGGCTCATAGCCCGAGGATTCTTCCTGCAGCCGGCCGGCAAGCCAGCGGCCAAGTCGGTCGAGAAGCGTGTCGCCGGGCGCGGTCATCGTAGAGCGTGACTAGCACGGGCCGACCGGCAAGGGCCAGCGCGCCGTCAACCGACCGGAACGCCCGTCTCTTCCTGGGGCGCTGGGCCGGCGAGGTCGTCGCGCGCATTGCGGGCAAGTTTCTTTGTCGAGCGCTTGGGGTTGTCGCCGAACAGGTCGGCGGCCCCGGCGAGACAGGCCTTCTTCAGGCTCTTTTCCGAGCGCTTCAAAAGCTTGCCCAGAAGCTTGGTGTTCTGGGCATCGCCGAGAGGTTCGTCGTCGGCTTCGAGCAGGGCGCGCATGACGAAGACATCGTGCAGTTCGCCGAGCTTTTCGCCCAGTTCGTCGACCGCCTTGCGCCGCACCTTAATCGGCGTTGGCCACAGCCGGCCGAGCAGCGACAAATGCATCGAGTGGGTCTTTGCCGCCTTGCGCAGGTCGTGGAAATCCTCGGCCTCGCCGCGCGATCCCGCCCTGTCCAGCGCCTTCCTGGCGCGGCGCAAGGTCTTGCGGGCGCCGTCGGCGAGCACGTCGGCGGCGTGTTCGGGCAAATCCGGGAGCAGCAGCCGCTCTATCCGGACCAGGCCTTCCTCGCAGGCGGCGGTCGCAGCACCTATGGCGGCGTCGAGGCCGGCGCCGGCATGCATTTCATGCTGGCGGGCAATAAGCCGATCGCGCACGCTGTCGATGCCGCCGCCGGCAACATGCTCCGGAAAGGCGGCCGCCAGCCGGTCGATGGTCTCGACCAGGGCGGTTGCTTCACGCGGACCCGCCAGCAGGGCCGCCACCTGGCGGTAGCACTGGTTTTCAGTTTGGCAAAACGTTTCGTTACCGGAATGGACTAGGCGCAGCAAGGCGCGCGCGCTCTTCAGCCGCTTGCGGCATTTGTGTAGCGCCGGCTCCGGCCGTTCGTGCGCCGCGGCCAGATGCGCAAGCGCCTTGCCGATTTCCTCGCCAAGGATGCGTCTGACCTCGCCGGTCAGCGGCAGGCGCGGATCGATGCGAAAACTCATGCGGCGATCTCCGGAATCCCCCCAAGGGCGAGCGACGCGTTGTAAAACCTTTGCTCGCCGGTCACTTCGCGGCCGAGCCAATCAGGCAGCATTTCGTCAGGTACATCCTCCGGCGTCTCGAGTTCGGCCACCACCAGGCCGGCAAGAATTCCGCCGAAAACATCGACTTCGTAGAGATAGCCGCGATGCCTAACATGGTGGCGTGTCTTCTCGATGACATGTCCGATGGCGAAGGCCAGCATCTCCTCGGCATCGGCCAGCGGGATCGGATACTCAAACTCGTCGCGCTCGCGGGCGCGGCTGCCGAATTTGAGCGTCAGTTTCGCCGAGCTACCGTCGCTGATGCGCACGCGCACGGTGCGGCCAGGGGCTGCGGCAAGGTAGAACTGGCGAATGCGGATATCCGCCTCGGCCAGATCACGCCAGTCGGCGCTGGAGACCAGGAACTTGCGTTCGACTTCCTTGCCCATGGCCGCGCACTTAAGCGTCTGCGGCTCGACATGGCAAGCCGGCACAGAGAATCAATTTGACTTTAATCAATCGATTGATTAAAGTCACTGACATGATCAAACCAACACCCGGTAGAACGCCCCGCCAGGAGACATCGCCTGCCGAGCAGACGCGCGCCGCACTTGTGCTGGCCGCGCTCAAACTGTTCGGACGGCAGGGCTTCGACGGTACCTCGACGCGCGAGATCGCGGCGGAGGCCAAGGCCAATATAGGCTCCATCGCCTATCATTTCGGCAGCAAGGAAGGGCTGCGCGCGGCCGCCGCCGACCACATCGTCGAGACCATCCAGGCAATTGCCGGACAGGCGATCGGGCCGGCGTCGGCTCCGTCCACCCCCGAGGCCGCCAGGGCGCAGCTGGTCGCCGCGCTGGAACGCATGGTGGGGTTCATCGTCGCGAGTCCCGAGGCCGGCGAAATCGTACAATTTGTACTTCGCGAGCTCTCGCATCCCACGGCGGCGCTCGACCGCATCTATGCCGGCGTGTTCGAGCCGACGCATCGGCGGCTCTGCCAGGTCTGGGAACAGGCGACCGGCGAGCCGGCCGAGAGCGAGGCCACCAAGCTCACGGTTTTCACGCTGATCGGCCAGGTCATCTATTTCCGCATCGGCCGCGAGGCGGTGCTGCGCCGAATGGGCTGGCGCGAGATCGGCCCTGCGGAAGCCGCCAAGGTGGTGGCGGTCGCCACCGGCAACCTCGAGGCCATGCTGGGCGCGCGCAAGGCCGCCGCCCGCAAGGAGGGCAAGCGATGAGTTTTCTCTGTTCCCTGCCGCTCGCGGCCCAGCTGTTCAGCGCCTGCGCGCCGGCGGCACCCCTGGCCGTCGGCTATGTCGAGGGCGAGTATGTCTTGCTGGCGCCGATCGAGGTGGCGCAGGTCGAGACCGTCAAGGTCAAGCGCGGCGACCGTGTCGAGCCCAACACGCCGGTGGTGACGCTGGAAAGCGCCGACGCCGAGATTGCCGTGGCGCAAGCCGAAGCGGCGCTCGCCCAGGCGCAGGCGCAGCTTGCCGATCTGCAGGTTGGCAAAAGACCGGAAGAGATTGCCGTGCTGAAGGCCGAGGTCGACATGGCCCGCGCGCAAGCCACCGACGCCAGGCGCCGCTATGACCGCGCCAGCGATCTGTTCAAGCGCGGCACCGGCACGCAGGCCGACTACGACACCGCGTCGGCGACGCTGGAGACGGCCAATGCGCAGGTCGGCCAGGCGGAAGCCAATCTCGCGGTCGGCGGCCTGCCGGCGCGGCCCGAAACGATTAAGGCGGCCGACAACCAGGTCAAGCAGGCGCAGTCGGCGCTGGAACAGGCTGAGTGGCGGCTGTCGAAGCGGGTGCTGGCGGCGCCCTCGCCCGGCCGCGTCAACGACGTCATCCGCAACCCCGGCGACACCGCCGGCCCGACCGCGCCCGTCATCTCGATGCTGCCCGACGGCGCCGTGAAACTCAGCGTCTATATCCCGGAAAGAGCCTTTTCATCGATCAAGGTCGGCACGCTGCTTTCCGTCCATTGCGACGGCTGCGGCGAGGGCGTGAAGGCGCGCGTCAGCTATGTCTCGCCCGATCCGGAATTCACCCCGCCGGTCATCTATTCGCTCGAGAACCGGCAGAAGCTGGTCTACCTCGTCGAGGCGCGGCCGGAGGGTGATGCACAAGCGCTGCAGCCGGGGCAGATCGTGGATGTCGAACTGGCGGCCTCAGCAAAATGAACACCATCGACGTTCATGGCCTGGTCAAGCGCTTCGGCGACAAGACCGTCGTCGACCATGTGACGATGACGGTGGCCGAAGGCGAGATCGTCGGCTTTCTCGGGCCGAACGGCTCGGGCAAGACGACGACGATTCGCATCATGTGCGGCCTGCTGACGCCCGACGAGGGCGAAGGCACGGTGCTGGGATTGAACATCCGCACCGAGTCGCTCCGGATCAAGCGCGAAGTCGGCTACATGACGCAGAAATTCTCGTTCTACGAGGATCTGACGATCGGCGAAAACCTCGAATTCGTGGCGCGGCTCTACCGGCTGAAGCCGGTCGAGGAGCATGTGGCGCGCACGCTGGAAGAACTTGGCCTGACGACGCGGCGCAACCAGCTCGCCGGCACGCTGTCGGGCGGCTGGAAGCAGCGCCTGGCGCTGGCCGCCTGCATCATGCACAAGCCGAAGCTGCTGCTGCTCGATGAGCCTACCGCCGGCGTCGACCCGAAGGCGCGGCGCGAGTTCTGGGACGAGATCCATCGCCTCGCCAGCGGCGGGCTGACGGTGCTGGTCTCCACCCATTACATGGACGAGGCCGAGCGCTGCCACCGCATCAGCTACATATCCTATGGCAAGATGCTGGCCACCGGCACGGTGGACGAGGTGGTGAAGAATGCCGGGCTGACCACCTTCGTGCTGCAGGGGCCGCACCTCGACCAGGTCGCCGATGCCCTGAAGGAACGGCCGGGCGTCGACCAGGTTGCGCCGTTCGGCGCCACGCTGCATGTCGTTGGCTCCGACAAGGCGGCCCTTGAAAAGGCGCTTGCCGATGTCGAAAAGCAGCACAAGGGCGTCAGCGTAAAATCCGGCGAGACCAGCCTCGAGGATGTGTTCATCCAGTTCATGTCCGGCTCGAAGGACAATATGGCATGAACAGCGTCTTCTCCTTCGCCAGGCTCGGTGCGCTGCTGATCAAGGAATTCATCCAGATGCGGCGCGACCGCATCACCTTCGCCATGATGCTGGGCGTGCCGCTTTTACAGCTGGTGCTGTTCGGCTATGCCATCAACAACGATCCCAAAAGCCTGCCTGCCGCACTCGTGGCGACCAGCAACGACCCCTACACCCGCGCCATTGTCGCGGCCCTGCAGACGACCGGCTACTACCGCTTCGACCATGTCGCGCAAAGTGCCGAGCAAGCCGAATTCCTGATGGCGCGCGGCGACGTTTCCTTCGTCGTCACCATCCCCGCCGATTTCGGCCGTCGGGTCGAACGCGGCGACAATCCGCAGATCCTGATCGAGGCCGACGCCACCGATCCGGCCGCCGCCAGCGGCGCCATCTCGACTCTAAGCACCGTCGCCAGCCAGGCGCTGCTTCGGGCGCAAGGCATGCAGGAGGCGGCGGCCGAGAACGCCAGGGGCCAGCTCGACGTGGTGGTGCACCGGCGCTACAACCCGGAAGGCATCTCGCAATACAACATCGTTCCCGGGCTGCTCGGCGTCATCCTGCAGATGACCATGGTGATGATGACCTCGATCGCGCTGACGCGCGAGACCGAGCGCGGCACGATGGAGAACCTGCTGGCCATGCCGTCCAGCCCGCTCGAGATCATGCTGGGCAAGGTGCTGCCCTATCTGGCGGTCGGCGCGGTGCAGGTGGTGGTGGTGCTGGCAGCGTCGAAGCTTTTGTTTGCCATCCCGTTCACCGGCTCGATGTCGCTGCTGCTCACCGCCGTTCTGGTGTTCGTGCTGGCGCTGGTGCTTCTCGGCTACACCATCTCGACCATTGCCCGCACGCAGATGCAGGCACTGCAGCTGACCTTCTTCTTCTTCCTGCCGTCGATCCTGCTGTCGGGCTTCATGTTCCCCTATCGCGGCATGCCGGGCTGGGCGCAGATCTTTGGCGAGATTTTCCCGCTGACGCATTTTTTGCGCATCACCCGCGCGGTGATGCTGAAAGGCGCCGAGCTGCCGGCGGTGGCGGGCGAGATCACCTGGCTGGTTGCGTTCGTAGCTTTGTTTGCCGGCGTCGCATTGGTGCGGTTCAGGCGGACACTCGACTAGGCTCTCAAGGGGTTGAGCGATTTTGGACCGCTGACGAAAGGGCTCCCCTTGACGTAAAATCGCAGCGGGCGGTCTGCATCCTTGGTAATGCCGATGCGGATGCCTTGGCCGATGTCGCCGGCTTGATGCTCATCTTCGGCCAGCCATAGCGGGCCTTGCCGGCACAGATCGAGGCCGTCGAGCGAACGGTCGATCCGCAAGGCCTGGGCAAGCCGTCCCGGCCCGCGCGCCAGGTCACGCAAGCGCTCGACACCTCGGTTCTGTTGCATAAGCGGAATGCCTTCGAGCGGTTCGAGCGCCCGGATCAGGACGCCGGTGCCGGTCCCCGCCTTCTCGCTCGAGACGTTAAGCATCCAGGAGACGCCATAGGCGAGATAGACGTAGGCGTGTCCGGCCTCGAGGAACAACGAGCGATTGCGCGGCGTCATCCCGCGATAACCATGGCCGGCGGCGTCGCCGACGACATAGGCTTCGGTCTCGACGATGCGGCCGCTGACAATGCCTTCCGGCAGCTCCCGCACCACCAGTCTGCCGATGAGGTGGCGGGCGAGAGCGGCCGTATCTTCCGGCAGTTCTGCGCGGTCGAGCGGGCGGTGGCCGGTCATGCTATCGCCGCCTGGCTTCAAGATATCCGCTCGACCCATTGCGCGCGCGAAGGTCCCGGCTCGAACGGGTCGCCGAAATACTGGGTCTCGCGGGCCACCTTGCCATCGACGAACTCCATGATGCTCACCGTATAGGAGGGAACGCCGTCATAGGTCAGGACATATTCGGTGATCCAGAGATCGCCGGCGCCGATGATCCGCCGCACCGCGAAGCGCTTCTGGTTGGGCTGCGCGGCACGCGACGACTGGATGTTGCGCCGCCCACGAATGCGCTCGCCCGACTGCGGATAGTCGAGCACCGCGTCGTCGCGATAGATCTGATGCTCCGCCTCGAAATCATTGGCATCGGAGGCAGCCCAATGGCGATCCAGAGCCGCTCTTATGTCAGAGTCTGCCATCTCGGTTATCAGGCCGCGGCCATGATCTCGGCATAGGTGCTGAAATCGACATTGCCGCCCGACAGCACCACGGCCACGCATTTGCCCGACAGCTCGATCTCGCCTGACGAGAGCGCTGCCAGCGCGACGCAGCCGCCGGGCTCGACCACCAGTTTTAGATGGGCCATGGCGTCGCGCATCGCCTGCGCCGCCGCCTTGTCGGAGACGGCGATCGCGCCGGCCAGGTTCTTGCGGTTGATCTCGAAAGTGATGGCGCCAGGCTCAGCGGTTAGGATGGCATCGCAGATCGAGCTGTGGCCGGGTTCGTTCGAAACCCTTTCGCCCTTGGCCAGCGAGCGGCGGGTGTCGTCGAAATGCTCGGGCTCCACCGCCCAGACGGCCGTATCTGGCGAGGCGTCTTTGACCGCAATCGAAATGCCGCTCGACAGGCCGCCACCACCGCAAGGGATGAGAACCGCGTCGAGGCTGACGCCGAGCGCATTGGCCTGGCGCATCAGTTCGAGGCCGATCGTGCCCTGGCCTGAGATGATGGCCGGATCGTCGAAGGGCGGCACCAGCACCATGCCTCTGTCCATATAGGGGCGCACCACGATCATGCGGTCGTCGCGAAAACGATCGAACGGCACCACCTGGGCGCCCATCTTGCGAACGTTGGCGATCTTCATTGCCGGCGCATCGGCGGGCATGGCGATGACTGCCTTGACGCCGAACATCGCGGCGGAAGCGGCGACGCCTTGAGCATGGTTTCCGGAAGAAAAGGCGACCACGCCGCGGCCGCGCTCTTCCTCGCTCAGCGTCGACAATTTGTTGTAGGCGCCGCGAAACTTGAACGAGCCGGTGCGCTGCAGCGTCTCCGGCTTGAACAGGATGCGCCCGCCGAAGCGCTTGTTGAGTTCCGACGATTCGATCAGCGGGGTTTCGACGATCAGGCCGGAGAGTCGCGCGGCGGCGGCGTGGATGTCGGCAATGCCGGGAAGCGTGGTCATGACGAAGTCCTGAGAGGGATGAGATCGGCGCATGGTGCACGCAAAGGCAGGCCGCGCACCAATGAAAAAATGTGACCGTTACAAAATTTGGCGGGCATGAGCGGCGAGGAGGAGGGTCAAACTGGCCCACCTCTCCCGCCTTTATCCGCGGGGCCGTATCGGCTAAGGGCGGGGGAACAGAATTCCGGACCGCCAGAAATGACCGCCAAACCCAAACCCCTGTTCCTCGGCATCGACACCGGCGGCACCTATACCGATGCCGTGCTGTGGTCGGAACAAGGTGGTCCCAAAGGCAAGGTGCTGGCCAAGGCCAAGGCGCTGACCACGCGGCACGACCTTGCCGTCGGCATTTCCGGTGCGGTCGACGCGGTGCTGGAGAAATCCGCCACCGACCCGGCCTCGATCAAACTGGTGTCGATGTCGACGACGCTTGCCACCAACGCGTTGGTCGAGGGCCAGGGCGGTCGCGTGGCGCTGATCATGATCGGTTTTACCGAAGCCGACCTTGCCCGCGACGGGTTGAAGACCGCGCTCGGCACCGACCCGGTGGTGTTTTGTCAGGGCGGCCATGATGTCCATGGCAATGCGGCCAAGCTCGACCTCGCAGGCCTCGAGGCGGCGCTGCCCGAACTCGGCGCTTCGGTGTCTGGCTTTGCCGTCTGCGCCTATTTTGCCACCCGCAATCCGGCGCATGAGCTTGCCGCGCGCGACCTGATCCGCGAAAAGACCGGCCTGCCGGTCACCGCCAGCCACGAATTGTCAGCCAAGCTCGGCGGCCCGCGCCGCGCGCTCACCACTTTGCTCAACGCCCGGCTGATCTCGATGATCGACCGGCTGGTGGCGGCGACTGAGGGCTTTCTCGAGGCGCGCAAGATCGCCGCACCCCTTATGGTGGTGCGCGGCGACGGCGCGCTGGTTTCGGCCGCCTTTGCCCGCCAGCGGCCGATCGAGACGATTTTGTCCGGCCCGGCCGCCAGCCTGGTCGGCGCCCGCCACATGACGGGCTTGAACAACGCCATGGTCTCCGACATTGGCGGCACCACAACGGATGTCGCCGTGCTCGATGGCGGCCGCCCGCGCCTCGATCCGGAAGGCGCTACCGTCGGCGGTTTCCGCACCATGGTCGAGGCGGTGGCCATGCGCACCTTCGGCCTCGGCGGCGATTCCGAAGTGGCGCTGGAAGACGGCGCACTCAACCCGAAGATCCTGCTCGGCCCGCGCCGCCTTGTGCCGTTGGCGCTGGCCGGAATGATGCATGGCGTTGCAGTGACATCGGAACTCGAACGCCAGCTCCGCGCGCCCAATCCCGGCCGCATGGATGGCCGCTTCGCGCTGCGCACCGGCGTGCCGGACAGGCTCGCCGCCGGTCTGACCGCGCCCGAGGCCAAACTCTACGAGCAGATCGGCACTGTGCCGCTGGCCATCGACAGGCTGCTGGCCTCGAACGCCCAGAACGCCACGCTGAACCGGCTGGTCTCGCGCGGCCTCGTGCACGTCTCCGGCTTTACGCCTTCGGACGCCGCCCATGTGCTGGGCAAGCAGGCCAACTGGGATGCTGCCACCGCTCGCCTCGGCGCCGAACTATTCGCTCGCAAGCGCGACGGCCGCGGCCAGAACATTGCCGCCTCGCCGGAAGTAATCTCCGAACGCGTGCTGGTGACGCTGACGCGCTGGTCGGCCGAATACATTCTGGAAACCGCCTTTGCCGAGGACGGGCTGGATGGCGCTGCCACCGTCGCGCATGCGCTGGTGCAGCGCGCCGTCGATGCCCATCCCGGCATAGCACGCCTCAGCGTCGCGCTCGACCGCCCGGTCATCGGCCTCGGCGCCTCGGCGCCGCTGCACTATGCCGGCCTGGCCGAGCTCGTCGGCAATGAATGCGTGGTGCCGGAAGACACCGACGTCGCCAACGCCCTCGGCGCCGTCGTCGGCCAGGTCCGCGTCTCGGCGGAAGCCCGCGTCAGCCAGCCCAAGGAAGGCCTGTTCCGCCTCGCCTCGGGGCAAACGGTGCGGGATTTCACCGACGAGGGGAAGGCGATCGCGGCGGCGGAAGCCGATGTGCGGGCGATCGTTGCGGAGCGGGCGAAGGATGCCGGCACGGACAATGCCGAGATCGAAGTAGCCACCGAATTCCGCGTCTCCACGGTCGAGGCTCAGCGCATGTTCATCGAAGCGCATGTGGTGGCGGTGGCGTCAGGCCGGCCAAGGATTGCGGTGTAGGGGTATTCTCCCCCCTTGAGGGGGAGATGTCGCCGAAGGCGACAGAGGGGGTCGTCTCGCGTGAAGCGCTAACCTCATCGGTGGCAATCAGGTCTCATCCAGTCGGACCGACCCCCTCTGGCCGCTCCGCGGCCATCTCC
The DNA here is from genome assembly GCF_016836705.1 of Mesorhizobium caraganae. Classification (GTDB taxonomy): domain Bacteria; phylum Pseudomonadota; class Alphaproteobacteria; order Rhizobiales; family Rhizobiaceae; genus Mesorhizobium; species Mesorhizobium caraganae. The sequence goes on from NZ_JAFCGY010000001.1 coordinate 706,752, forward strand.
CCCTCAAGGGGGGAGATTATCAGCTCCGCCAGCCGCAATTCCCCCCACCTTCACCCTAAGCTGAATTGACCCTTCACCCCTGACATGCCAAAGGCCGCAAAGCCTTTCATCTGGAGAAGCCCTGATGACCGATCGCGTCGAGATCGCCGGATTGCGGATTGCCCGCGAATTGCACGACTTCGTAGGCAACGAAGCGCTGCCGGGCACCGGCATTGCGGCCGACGCTTTCTGGACCGGGTTTTCGGCCATCGTGCATGATCTGGCGCCGAAGAACCGGGCGCTGCTGGCCAAACGCGACGCCATGCAGGAGAAGCTCGACGCCTGGTACCGTGCCAATGGCGCGCCCATCGACATGGAGGCCTACAAGATTTTCCTCAAGGAGATCGGCTATCTCGTTCCCGAAGGCCCGGCCTTCAGCGTCAGCACGGACAATGTCGACCCCGAAATCGCCGTCGTCGCCGGGCCGCAGCTGGTGGTGCCGGTGATGAATGCGCGCTATGCGCTCAACGCCGCCAATGCCCGCTGGGGCTCGCTCTACGATGCACTCTACGGCACCGATGCCATTCCCGAAACCGGCGGGGCCGAGAAGGGCAAGAGCTTCAACCCCGCGCGCGGCGCCAAGGTGGTGGCCTGGGCGAAAAACTTCCTCGACGAGTCCGTGCCGCTCACCTCGGGCAAATGGGCAGGGGTGAACGGGCTTACCGTCCAGGGCAACATCTTGCGGCTCAGTGCCGGCGCCGGCGGCACCACGCTGGCCAACCCGAAACAGTTTGCCGGCTATCGCGGTGAGCCCGCCAATCCTGGAGCCATTTTGCTTACCCAGAACGGCCTGCACATCGAAATCCTGATCGACCGCACCAACCAGATCGGCCGCACGGATCCGGCCGGCATTGCCGACGTCATCCTGGAATCGGCACTGACCACCATCCAGGACTGCGAGGATTCGGTCGCGGCGGTGGATGCCGAAGACAAGGTCGTGGTTTACCGCAACTGGCTCGGCCTGATGAAGGGCGATCTCGCCGAGGAAATCACCAAGGGCGGCAAGAGTTTTGTCCGCAAGCTCAACCCCGACCGCGTCTGGACCGCGCCCAATGGCGGCGCGCTGAGCTTGCCTGGCCGCTCGCTGATGCTGGTCAGGAATGTCGGCCACCTGATGACCAATCCCGCCATTCTCGACCGCGACGGCCATGAGGTGCCGGAAGGCATCATGGATGCGGCGATGACGGCGCTGATCGCGCTGCACGATGTCGGCGCGAACGGCCGCCGCGCCAATTCCCGCGCCGGCTCGATGTATGTGGTGAAGCCCAAGATGCACGGGCCTGAGGAAGTGGCTTTCGCCGTCGAGATTTTCGACCGCGTCGAAGCGCTGCTCGGCATGGCCAAAAACACCATCAAGATGGGCATCATGGACGAGGAGCGGCGCACCACCGTCAACCTCAAGGAGGCGATCCGCGCTGCGAAGGAGCGCGTCGTGTTCATCAACACCGGCTTCCTCGACCGCACCGGCGATGAGATCCACACCTCGATGGAAGCCGGGCCGATGATCCGCAAGGGCGACATGAAACAGGCTGCCTGGATTTCCGCCTATGAGGCCTGGAATGTCGATACGGGCCTGGAATGTGGTCTCGCCGGCCACGCCCAGATCGGCAAGGGCATGTGGGCGATGCCCGATCTGATGGCGGCGATGCTGGAACAGAAGATCGCCCATCCCAAGGCCGGCGCCAACACCGCCTGGGTGCCGTCGCCGACGGCGGCGACGCTGCACGCCACCCACTATCACAAGGTCGATGTTCATGCCGTCCAGGTGACGCTGAAGAGCCGGCCAAAGGCCAAGCTCGATGACATCCTTTCGGTGCCGGTGGCGGTGCGCCCGAACTGGACTCCGGATGAAATCCAGCGGGAGCTCGACAACAATGCGCAAGGCATTCTGGGCTATGTCGTGCGCTGGATCGACCAGGGCGTCGGCTGCTCCAAGGTGCCGGACATCAACGATGTCGGCCTGATGGAAGATCGCGCCACGCTGCGCATCTCCTCGCAGCACATTGCCAATTGGCTGCACCACAAGGTCTGCTCGCAGATTCAGGTGATGGATTCGCTGCGCCGCATGGCGGCAATCGTTGACCTGCAGAATGTCGGCGATCCGCTCTATCGGCCGATGGCCGCCGACTTCGACAGTTCCATCGCCTTCCAGGCCGCCTGCGACCTGGTGTTCAAGGGCCGCGAACAGCCGAATGGTTATACGGAGCCGGTGCTGCATGCACGGCGGCTAGAGCTGAAGGCGAAGGGTTGAGCGCCAGCGTCCCCCTCCCCCTTGAGGGGAGGGTGGCCCAAAGGGCCGGGTGGGGTCGTGCGTGACGTGCGCCAGCCCTTTCGGCGGACACTCCAAGCAATGTCATCGTTGAGGCCTGTACTGAGCTCGGCAGGTCGAGCCATCTTCGGCGACCCCACCTGGCCGCTTCGCGGCCACCCTCCCCTCAAGGGGGAGGGATCTACGCCGCCTGCGCCACCCGCTCCGACATCATGCGATAGGAAATCGCCTCGGCCAGGTGGATGCGGCCGACGGTCTCGCTGGCGTCGAGGTCGGCCAGCGTGCGCGCCACTTTCAGCACGCGGTGATAGGCGCGCGCCGAAAAGCCGAGCTTTTCGCTGACGTCTCTCAGCAGCGACAGGCCGGCTGCATCCGGCACGGCGATGTCTTCGATGATCGAGGGCGAGCAATGCGCATTGGTGGTCGCGCTGGTGACGCCGAGCCGTTCGAAGCGCTCGCGCTGGATGGTGCGCGCACGTGCCACGCGCTGGGCTACGGCGGCGCTCTTTTCCGCCCGGTCGGGGCGGATCAGGTCGGCGGCCGAGACCGCCGGCACTTCGATCCTGAGGTCGATGCGGTCGAGCAGCGGGCCTGAAATGCGCGCCTGGTAGTCGGTGCGGCAGCGCTCGCCGCGCAGGCAGCGATAGCCGGGTTCGCCGGCCATGCCGCAGCGGCAGGGGTTCATCGCCGCCACCAGCTGGATGCGCGCCGGATAGGTGACGCGGTGGTTGGCGCGCGCGATCATGCAGTCGCCGGTCTCCAGCGGCTGGCGCAGCGCATCCAGCGTCTGCGGCGAGAATTCGGGGAATTCGTCGAGGAACAGCACGCCGTGATGGGCGAGCGAGACCTCGCCCGGCCGCACCCTGAGGCCGCCGCCGACCATCGCCGCCATCGAAGCCGAATGGTGTGGAGCGCGGAACGGCCGCCGGTCGGTGAGCTTGCCTTCGCCGAGTTCGCCCGCCACCGAGGCAATCATCGAGACTTCGAGAAGCTCCTTCGGCGCCAGCGGCGGCAGGATCGAGGGCAGGCGCTGCGCCAGCATCGATTTTCCCGAGCCTGGCGGGCCGACCATCAGCAGATTGTGGCCGCCGGCGGCCGCCACTTCCAGCGCCCGCTTGGCGCTCTCCTGGCCCTTGATGTCGCAGAGGTCGGGCAGGTCGCGCGCCGAGACATGAATGCCGGGCTCGGGCCGCGACAGCACCTGCGTGCCGCGAAAATGATTGGCAATCGCAATCAGGCTGCGCGGCGCCAATATGTCGAAATCCTTGCCCGCCCATGCTGCTTCCGGTCCGCAGCCGAACGGGCAGATCAGCCCCTTTCCCTCGGCATTGGCGCCGATCGCCGCCGGCAGGGCGCCAGCGACCGCGGCAATGGTGCCGTCGAGCGACAATTCGCCGAGCACGACATAGGAGGCCAGCATGTCGCCCGGGATGGCGCCAAGCGCCGCCATCAGGCCGAGCGCGATCGGCAGGTCGTAATGGCTGCCTTCCTTGGGCAGGTCGGCGGGCGCCAGGTTGACCGTGACCTTTTTCGACGGCATCGACAGGCCGGACGCATGCAGTGCCGCCTGCACCCGCTCGCGGCTCTCGGCCACCGCCTTGTCGGGCAGGCCGACAATGTGCATGCCGACCTTGCCCGGCGCGATCATCACCTGGACATCGACCGGCACGGCTTCGATGCCTTGGAAAGCAACCGTGCGAACCCGCGCCACCATTTGTTCAAGCCCCCGGATACCGGCTCGCTCGGGCCTTTCTGATCAGACCGCGAGCGATGTCAGCTAAAACAACCATAGATTTCAGGCCAAGGCAAGAACATTACAGGAACATGCAAGTGTCGCCGTCCTTCCGGCACCATACGATGCCGACGCCTGCCTTCGCCCGAGACAGAATTAACCACAAAGGCGCGGCGCGGTTGGGTGTCACCGATCCGACTCGCATACTATGGTATGGTTGGGACTGGGGGACATCCGCAGCGCGTCCAGGCGCCAAAGCGAGGAAAACAGGATGCCGACCTTAAGCAATGGCAGTCAGCTCACCGTATGGGAAGAACCCGACTATCCCAATCCAAGCCCAGACGCGGTGCTTTTCAGCATCACGGAACCCGACGGCGACGTGATCGGGCCGATAGGGGCAAAGCCCGATTTCCCGTTCGGCGGGATCGACGTGGCTTCGGTCGATGTCTTCGACGGCTTCTTCACCATCACCAGCTTCACAAATGAGGGCAGGACCGAGACCTGGACGACGGTCGAGACGCAGGTCTTCGACAACGACGGCAATCTTCTCCGCACCCTGTCCGACCAGGCAGCCTACCTGTCGGCCCGGATCGTCTCGGTCAACGCCGACAGCCCCGACACCATCACTGTCACCTGGATCGGGGCGAACGAGTATTTCGGCGGCGAAAACACCCAATACGGCCAGCACCAGATCATCCTGGAGGGCGGCACGCTGCAGCCCGACACCTTCGTCAACCATGCGCCCACGGTCGCCAATCTGAATGTGTCGGTTTCGCAGGGGGAATTTCTCGACGACATCAAATTCAGCGCCGCCGATGCCGACTATGATCTCCTGAGCTTTGTCGTCGTCGATGGGCCGGACCACGGCACCTTTGAGCAAAGCACGCGTTTCGACGGCAACCACTATCCGTTTCACCAGGGTCACTATGGCAACAGCCTGCACTATCATGCCGACTTTCTGAACGGCAATCTGTTCGACTACACACCCGAGGCGGGCTTCGTCGGCACTGACAGCTTTACGGTTTACGCCACGGACGGCCAGGGCAACAGCAATCTGGCGACGATTACGATCGCGGTTGCTCCACCGGCCGAATCCATCGCGCTGACCGAAGCCGCGAACACAGTGAACTATGGAGCCCACGATCGTGCCGCGCTCGTCACCGCGCTGGGCGGTGGCGACCGTGTCATCGGCACGTCGTTCAACGATACGCTCGACGGCGGCGCCGGCGATGACCAGCTGTTCGGCGGCACCGGCGCCGACATCCTCATCGGCGGCGCGGGCACTGATTGGCTGAAGGGCGGCGCCGGCAATGACGTCATAAGCGGCGGCGCGGGCACGGACGGCATCCGTGGCGATGAGGGCGACGACGCCCTCGACGGCGGCGCCGGCTCCGACGACCTGCGCGGCGGGCTTGGCGATGACATCCTCAATGGCGGCGCCGGCCGCGACCGGCTGGCCGGCGGCGAGGGCAGGGATGTCTTCGTGTTCGACGCGCGTGGACTGGCGAACTGCGACAGGATCGAAGACTTCGATGCGCAAGACGATATGATCCGCCTGGACAGCTCCGTGTTTGTCGGACTGCAGGCCGGCCCGCTTTTCGCTGCGGCCTTCGCGATGGGTCACCAAGCCATCGACGACAGCGACCACATCCTTTACAACGACGTGACCGGCGACCTTTTGTTCGATGTGGACGGGGTAGGCGGCGCGGCGGCTGTCAAGTTTGCCGCCGTCGACCCGGGCACCTGGGTCACCGCGGACGATTTCATTGTGATCTAGGGCAAGGTATGAAACGGTTTTCCCGCAGGAATTGCGTGAAAGCAAAGAGATAGAGCGGTTCTGTGGTTCCGTGAAACTGCTCTATTTCCGCTTCCCTTCCACCGCCTCCCAGAACAGGCTGGCAATGTCGGCGCCGCCAAAACGCTGTACTTCGCGCACACCAGTGGGCGAGGTCACGTTGATCTCGGTCATGTAGTCGCCGATCACGTCGATGCCGACGAGGATGAAACCGCGTTCCTTCAGCGATGGTCCGATGCTGGCGCAGATCTCGCGTTCGCGTTCCGTCAGCTCGGTCTTTTCGGCGCGGCCGCCAACATGCATGTTGGAGCGCGAATCGTGGTCGGCCGGCACCCGGTTGATGGCGCCGACCGCCTCGCCGTCGATCAGGATGATGCGCTTGTCGCCCTTGCGCACATCCTTCAGATAGCGCTGCACGATATAGGGCTCGCGCGACAGCTGGGCGAACATCTCGAGCAGCGAGGCGAGGTTGCGGTCGTCCTCCTTGAGATGGAAGATGCCGGCGCCGCCATTGCCGTAGAGCGGCTTGACGATGATGTCGCCGAATTGCTTGCGGAAGGCGGCGACTTCCTGCGGATCCTTGGTGATCAACGTTTCCGGCATCAGGTCGGGGAATTCGGTGACGAAGATCTTTTCCGGGCTGTTGCGCACCCAGGCCGGGTCGTTGACGACCAATGTCTTCGGGTGGATGCGCTCGAGGATATGCGTGGTGGTGATGTAGTTCATGTCGAAGGGCGGATCCTGGCGCAGCAGGATCACGTCCATCTCCGACAGGTCGGTGCGCACCTTGTCGCCCAGCGTGTAGTGATTGCCCTTCTCGTCGCGGAGCTTCATCTCCTCGATGCGGGCAAACACCTTCCCGCCCAGCATCGACAGCCGGTCGGGCGTATAGTGGAACAGTTGGTGGCCGCGCCGCTGTGCCTCCAGCGACAGCGCAAACGACGTGTCGCCGGCGATCGAGACGGTGGAGACATGGTCCATCTGGACAGCGATCTTCAGGGGCATCTTTCAGTCTCCAGCGGGCTATGCCGCCGATATACGGAAATCGGGGGCTTCTGCCAATCGCGCTTGCTTGGCCCAGACCCTTAGCGGTCGAAGACCAGCCGGGAGTAACCGAGGAAGGACAGCGCCATGGCCACCAGCGAGGCGATCGCAAGTGCCGCCAGCGGCGGCATTGCCGGCAGCGCGAACAGGATGGCGCAATAGACGACATAGTTGACGATGCTGGTGGCGACACCGACGCCGCCATAGCGCGCACCCTCCTGCGTTACGCCGCGGCTCGACGGCGAAAACGTCAGGTGCCGGTTGATCTGCCAGGTGACGCAGAGCGCAAAGCCGATCGACAGCAAGCGCGCGACGAAGGCGCCGAGCGGCGTCACGGCCAAAAGCAGCCAGAGTGCCGCGGCGTCGGCGACGAAGCCGACAGCGCCGGCAAAGACGAAGCGGGCGAGCCTGCCCACGGCCTCAGGCGGCCCGGGGCGTCTTGCCCGGTTCGGCCTTCGCGGTTTCGCTCGTGCGCTCGCGCCGTTCGACCCGGCCCGACGGGACCGAGAGATAAAAAATGCGCTTCTGTTCGGCGCGCCCGCGCGATACCGAATCGAGGATCAGTCCGGTCATCATCGCAAGCATTGACAACAGCAGCAGGCCGACCGACAGCACCCAGGTCGGCATGCGCGGCACGAGGCCGGTCTGGGCGAATTCGATCAGCACCGGCGTCATCAGGGTAAGGCTCGATGCCAGGAAGAAAATCGCAAAGGCGCCGAAGAAGCGCAGCGGCTGCGTCTCCTTCATCAGCATGGCGAACATCCACAGGATCCTGGCACCGTCGCGATAGGTCGACAGCTTGGACGACGATCCCTCAGGCCGGCGGCCATAGTCGAGCGCGATCTCGCTGACCGGCAGCTTGAGCTGCGAGGCATGCACCGACATTTCGGTCTCGATCTCGAAGCCGCCGGAAACGGCGGGAAAGCTCTTGACGAAACGCCTGGAGAAGACGCGGTAGCCGGAGAAGATGTCGGTGAAGTCGGTGCCGAACAACCGCTTGTAGAGGCTGTTGAAGATGCGATTGCCGAACGCATGGCCGGAACGGCCGGCATCGTCGGCGACGCCGCGCCTGGTACCCACCACCATGTCGCAGCGCTCGGTCTGCAGGATGTTGATAAGCTGCGGTGCATCTTCCGGCGCATACGTGCCGTCGCCGTCGGCCATCAGATAGATATCGGCATCGATGTCGGCGAACATGCGCCGCACGACATTGCCCTTGCCCTGACGCGGCTCGCGGATGACGATGGCGCCGGCCGCGCGCGCCTTGAGCGCGGTCAAATCCCTGGAATTGTTGTCATAAACATAGATCGCGGCCGACGGCAGCGTCTCGCGAAACCGCCGCACCACCTCGGCGATGGTCAGTTCCTCATTGTAGCAGGGCAGGAGCACGGCAATGGCCGGCTCGTGGCGGACTTCGTGCGGCATTTCCGTCTCCCGATGCCCAGCGGAGCCTCCGGCCGCGCTCAAATGCGGCCTCGCTCGGGCGACTTTACTATTTATTGAAGCTGTTAAGGCTAGGTTTAAGCCGAGCTTCTTTCCGACAAAGGCCATGATGATGAACGCAGCCAAGGCGGGTGCTTCCTCCTGGAAGTCCGATATGACGCTGGCGCTGCTTGCCATGCTGGTGGCGCTGGCCGTCAATGCCGCCACGGGCTTTCGCGAACTGAGCAATGCCGGCGGCGACAATGACAGCCTGCTGCGGCTGGTCGAGGTTCGCGATATGCTGGCCGGCCAAGGCTGGTTCGACCTGCATCAGTACCGGATGGGGCCGGAAGGCGGCTTCGTCATGCATTGGTCGCGGCTTGTCGATGCGCTGCTCGCCGCCATCATCCTCGCCGCTTCGTCGCTGACCGGCAGCATGGCCATGGCCGAGGCGATCGCACAGGTGCTGTGGCCGGCGCTGCTGTTTTTCCTGGCGGTGTTCTTCCTCGCCCGCGCGGCGCGCAGCTTTGCCGGCGCCGGCGCCGTACTGCCCGCAATCGTCATCGGCGCGGCGGCGCTGCATTTCATCGGCATCTTCTTGCCGGGTGCGCTCGATCATCACAATGTCCAGCTGACTCTGACCCTGGCCAGCCTCACCCTGCTGCTCGAGGCGCCCACGCACCGCTGGGCGGCGCTGATTTCGGGCCTGTGCGCGGCGCTCACGCTGGCCGTCGGCATGGAAACCGCGCCCTATGTCGCCACCATCGGCGCCTGCATCGCCTTGCTGTTTGTCGTCGATCCCGGTGGCGAGCACCGGATCGCAAGGGACTTCGGTCTCGGCTTCGCCGAGGTTTCGGCACTCGTCTTCGTCACCACCATCCCGCCATCGGCCTGGGGCCAGGCGCAGTGCGATGCCTTTTCGGCCGTGCAATTCGTTGTTGCGGCAATCGCCGGACTGGGCCTTGCCGTCGTGACGTCGCTCAAGGCCTCCAGTGCCACAGCCAGCCGCCGCCTGATCTCGCTCGGCCTGCTCGCGCTTGTGCTGGGCGCCGTCGTCGTGGCGCTGTTCCCGCAGTGCCTTGCCGCGCCCTACGCAAACCTCGATCCGCGCCTCAAGGAATTGTGGCTCGACCACATCGATGAGGCACAGTCGCTGTTCCATATCGTCGTCAGCGACCCGGCCTCCGTGGCGGCGCGCTATGTCACGCCGCTGGTGGCGATCGCACTGATGGCGCTTCGCCTGCGCGGACCGTGGCGCCGCCAGGACAGCCTGGTCGGCGCCTTGCTGGCCGCCGCCTTCATCGTCAGCGCCTGGCAGGTCCGCGGCTCGACATTCTCGATCGCCTTTGCCGTCATCCCGCTTTCGGCCTGGATTGCAAGCTGGCGCGAACGGGCGAGCATCAGCCCTTCGCGCAGCGTGTCGCTGCGTATGGCGGCAGTCTGGCTGGTGTCGGTGAATGCCGTCTGGGCCGGCGCTGCCGCCGCGACCTCGAGCGCATTCGAGGCCGACAAGGTCTCCGCCGAGGCCAAGGATGCCGATCCGGCCTGCACGCGCAAGGCCTCCTTCGCGACGCTGGCCGGGCTGCCGGACACCACGGTGCTTGCCATTTCCAATCTCGGCTCGCCCATCCTGGCCTATTCCGGCCACCGTGTCTTTGCCGGCCCCTATCATCGCAACATCGCCGGCGACCTGCTTGCGCTCGATGCCTTCCTCGGATCGGTGGACCAGGCCAAGGCGATCGTGGCGCAGCACCATGTCGGCCTGGTGGCGCTATGCCGCGGCAGCGCCGAAAGCAAGGTGCTCGCCGCCAAGGCGCCGCAAGGCTTCCTGGCCCAGCTGATGCAGGGAGGCGTCCCCGATTGGCTGGAACCGCTGGCCGAAACGCGTGGAAACCCGGTCGAACTCTACCGCGTCCGCTAAAGCGTCATTCGCCAGCGAAAAATCGATTTCGCGATACGGTTCCTAAACGCTTTGCTGCCAGTCTCAGCGTAAATTTCGGACGTCAAAAACAGGGATACCGATGCAAACGACGTTTGGCACCGGGCAGGCAAGCAGGGAAAACTCGGATCTGGCGTTCACCGACACGCTGACCGGGCTTGGCAACCATCGCCGCTTCTTCGACAAGGTCGACCGCCTGATCAGCGACCGTGCAGACGATCCCGCGCCCTTCACCGTCGGCATTCTCGACCTCGACGGCTTCAAGCCAATCAACGATCTGTTCGGCCACAAGGCCGGCGACGACATATTGATCCAGGTGGCGATGCGGCTGCGCGCCTCGATGGACAGCCACTCCACTGTCTGCCGCATCGGCGCCGACGAATTCGCCTTCCTCTATCCGATGGTGTTCTCGGAGGAAGCCGCAGCCGAGAAGTCGCGCATGATGATCGAAATCCTGTCGGCGCCCTACGATGTCGGCGAACGCACCGCCAGGCTTTCGGCTTCGGTCGGTTGTTCGCTGTTCTATTCCGGCGACGAAACCACGGAAATCCTCGTCAACAAGGCCGAAACGGCGCTCTACCATGCCAAGCGTTCGGGCCGTGGCCGCGTCGTCGTCTATACCAGAGAGATGGAAGAGGCGGCCAAACGCGTCACCCGCATCGAGCAGGCGCTGCGCCGCGCCGTCTCGGCCGGCGAGGTGGAGCCGCATTTCCAGCCGATCGTCGACCTCAACACCCGCCGCACCATTGGTTTCGAGACGCTGGCGCGCTGGACCGATCGCGACCTCGGCGTCGTCCCGCCGACCGTGTTCATTCCCATCGCCGAGGAGCGCGGCATCATCGGCCCGCTGTCGCAGCTGGTGCTGCGCAAGGCGACCGAAGCGGCGCGCAGCTGGCCGAAGGACCTGTTCCTGTCCTTCAACCTGTCGCCCTCGCAGCTCGTCGACCAGAACACCGGCCTGCACATATTGTCGATCCTCGACCGCACCGGCTTCGATCCGCGCCGGCTCGAGATCGAGATCACCGAAACCGGCCTGATGAACGATCCGGCCTCGGCGGAGAAGATCGTCGAGGATCTGCGCCGCGTCGGGATCCGCGTCTCGCTCGACGATTTCGGCACCGGCCAGTCCTCTCTCGGCCGCTTGCGCGAATTCCACTTCGACAAGCTCAAGATCGACCGCGCCTTCGTCTCCTCGATCCTTGACGACCGTCCGTCCGAGCACATCATCCGCGCCATTCTCGCCATGTGCGAGGGGCTCGGCATGGACGTCGTCGCCGAAGGCATCGAGGAGGAGGCGCAGGCCGACCGCCTCGTCCAGTTCGGCTGCGCCGGCGGCCAGGGCTATCTGTTCGGCAAGCCGGTCGATGCCGACGCCACGCTCGGCTATCTCCGCGATTCCTATCGCGGCGCCCTCTACGCCAAGGCCATCTGATCTCCGGTCTGCCGTGCGCCGAGCGGGTTTTGCCCATCGGCTTGCGTCTTTTTGTCTGACATAAGGCGAACAAATCGCCGGTTTCGCCCTTGCTCCCCGGACTTGGCTGGCTAGGATGCGCGCCGACCGGATCGGAGTAAGAAAATATGATGCCATCGGCGGATTTTGCCGACCTCAGGGACGCCTCGGTGCTGATCACCGGCGGCGGTTCCGGAATTGGTGCGGCGCTGACCGAGGGTTTTGTTCGCCAGGGCGCCAATGTCGCCTTCATCGACATCGCCGATGGCCCAAGCACGCTGCTTGCCGACCGCGTCGAAAAGGAACTTGGCCGGCGGCCGCTCTACCTCAAGACCGATCTGCGCGATGTCGAGGCGTTGCGCGCCTCTGCTGCCCGGGCGGCAGAAGTGCATGGCGACGTCACCGTGCTGGTCAACAATGCCGCGTGGGACGAGCGCCACGATGTCGCTGAAGTCACCGTCGAATTCTGGGACAACAATCTCGCCGTCAATCTGCGCCCGCATTTTTTCACCGCGCAGGCGGTGGCGCCGGGCATGAAGCGGGCCGGCGGCGGCTCGATCATCAACTTCACCTCGACCTCCTATCTCATCAACCATCCTGACATGCCGGCCTACACCGCCGCCAAGGCCGGCATCCTCGGTCTCACCAAAGGCCTCGCCGGCAAGCTCGGCGTCGATGGCATCCGCGTCAACGCGATTGCGCCGGGCTGGGTGATCACCGAGCGGCAAAGGGAACTCTGGGTCACCGAACAGGGGCTTGCCGCCCATGTCGCCAAGCAATGCATCAAGCAGGTCATGCAGCCCGAGGACATCGTCGGCACCGTGCTGTTCCTGGCTTCCGACGCCTCGCGCATGCTGACGGCGCAAATGCTGATCGTCGACGGAGGTTTCCTGTGAGCCCGACAAGCCAGGCAGCAGCGGGCAAAGGCCCGGCAGTCGCCGCCGTCGACTGGGGCACGACCCGTATGCGGGTCTGGCTGATCGACGAGGCGGGTGGGGTGCTTGCCGAACGTCGCGGCGATGACGGCCTGATCACCGCGCAGCAAAAGGGTTTTGCCACCATCCTTGAGGGACATCTGGCGGCGCTTGGCGCACCTGACACACTGCCGGTCATCATCTGCGGCATGGCCGGTTCGCGCCAGGGCTGGCTGGAAGCCCCCTACGTCACCGTGCCGGCGCCGATCGGAGCCATTCTCGCGGGTGCCGCCCGCATTCCTGGCCTCAGCCGCGACATCCGCATCGTGCCTGGCCTGGCGCAGCGCCTGGAAGACGCGCCGGATGTGATGCGCGGTGAGGAAACCCAGCTTGCCGGCGCCGGTTTGCCGGCTAAGGGGCGCCATCTCGTCTGCATGCCCGGCACCCATTCGAAATGGGTTCTGGTCGAGGATGGCGCGGTCGATGGCTTCTGCACCTGGCCGACCGGCGAACTGTTCTCGGTGCTGGCCCAGCATTCGATCCTGCGTCATTCGCTGGGCGAGGCCCCGAAGCCGGTCACAGCTGACAATCCATTCTTCCAGGACTGGTGCCGCAAGGCGCTGGCCGAGGGCGGCGATGTCACCTCGCGGCTGTTCTCGATCCGCGCCGCCGGCCTGTTGCAGGACCTCAAGGCAGGTGACGCCGCCGCGTGCCTGTCCGGCCTGCTGATCGGCGGCGAAATCGCCTCGGCAGGCCGCCGCTACGGCGAAAGCGCCACCGCAATCGTGCTGGTCGCCTCCGGTGCGCTTGCCGCGCTTTACCGGCAGGCGCTCGACCTGGCAGGTCTTGCCGTGAGGACGGTCGACGCCGACGAGGCGGTGCGTGCCGGCCTGATCGAGGCCGCGCGGGAAAATGGCATGATTGCCAGAAATGGAGTGAGCGCGTGATCCAGACCGCACCTTTCCCGAAGTTCAAGCGTGGTCTTGTCGCCATTCTGCGCGGGCTGAGGCCTGGCGAGGCTGTCGCCATCGGCCAGGCGCTGTTTGATGCCGGCATCGAGGCCATCGAAGTGCCGCTCAATTCGCCCGAGCCGTTCGTCTCGATCGCCAGCATTGTCGCGGCGTTGCCCAGGACGGCGCTGGTCGGCGCCGGCACGGTGCTGACTTCAGCCGATGTCGACGCTTTGGCCAAGGCCGGCGGCAAACTGCTGGTCAGCCCTAACATCGATGCCGAGGTCATGGCCCGCGCCATGCACCATGGCATGGTGACGATGCCCGGTGTGTTCACCCCCACCGAAGCGTTTCTGGCCATCCGGCTTGGCGCCTCGGCGCTGAAATTCTTCCCGGCAAGCGTGCTTGGCGCCGGCGGCATTTCGGCGATGCGCGCCGTGCTGCCTGCCGACACCGTGGTCGGCGCGGTCGGTGGCGTTTCGGAGAAAGACTTTGCCGGCTACAAGTCGGCTGGGGTGACCGCTTTCGGCCTCGGCTCCAGCCTGTTCAAACCCGGCATGAGCGTCGACGAGGTGGCCACGCGTGCCCGGGCGGCGGTGATGGCCTGGGATGCGGCGTTCGGCGGAGAGGCATGATGGACAAGGTTTCGGTCTTCTCGGATCATATCTGCGAACTCGGCGAGGGGCCGAGCTACGATCCGGCCACCGATACGCTGTTCTGGTTCGACATCGTCAACGGGCTTTTGCTGGAGCAGGGCGTCACCTCAGCTGTGCTGAAAGTCCATGAGCTCGGCCAGATGGCCAGCGCCATCGCCATCATCGACGACAAGCGCCGGCTTATCGCCACCGAGACCGGCCTGCACGTCCGTGATGTCTCGACCGGCAAGCTGACGCTGCATACGGCCATCGAAGCCGACAATGCGCTGACGCGCTCCAACGATTCGCGTGTCCACCCTTGCGGCGCCTTCTGGGTCGGCACCATGGCCAAAAACGAGGGCAAGGGCGCCGGCTCGATCTACTGGTTCTTCAAAGGCGAGCTGCGTACGCTTTACACCGGCATCACCGTGTCGAACTCGATTTGTTTCTCGCAGGATGGGACGATTGCCTACTACACCGACACCGCGACCGGTCTTTTGATGCGCGTCGCCTGCGATCCGGCGACCGGCCTGCCGGTTGGCGAATCGAAAGTGTTCGTCGACCACCGCTCCTCGAAGGGCTATGTCGACGGCTCGGTCGTCGACCGCGACGGCGTGTTGTGGAACGCCGTCTGGGGCGGCAAGGCGGTCAAGGCTTATGCGCCCGACGGCACGCTGCTGCGCGAAATCCCGATGCCGGCGACGCAGTCCTCTTGCCCGGCCTTTGTCGGTTTCAAGGCCGACCGGTTGGCGGTGACCTCGGCCTGGAAGGGCAAGGACCACAAGCAGCGCAAGCTCGACCCGCAGGCCGGCATGACCTTCCTGCTCGACATCCCTGTCAACGGCCGCTTCGAGCCACGCGTGCTGATCGCCTGAGAGGCACCAGTGCTTCGGGTGAGGGTTGTCACGCAACCGCCCGGCCCGGTCGGTTTCACGCAAGCCGATGGTGCTTGCCGTGCGATGGTAATAGCCTCTATCGCCGGGAGCCGACCATTCAATGCCGCAGAACCACCCGACCCTGATCCTCGTCCACGAGCCGGAAAAGGCCTGTTTCGATCGACTGGTTGCCGATGGCTTTCCTGCCGAGCGTGCCCTGGAAATCTCGTCCTATTTGGCGCAATCGACCGATCTTGCCCCCGAATTCGATGAACTTGCCGCCGCTTGCGAGCGACGAAGCCTCGCCTTCCTGCCGGTCGAACTCGACGATGCGGCAGCAACGCTGGCGAAAGCCGATCCTGAAACGACCTTGGTCTGGACGCTGACCGACGGCATCGCCTATTTCCGCGGTGCGGTGGCACCGGCGCTCGCCAGGCTGAGTGGGCTCAAAACCATTGGCGCCGACGATGCGCTGTTCGCGCTCTGCCAGGACAAGTTCCGTTCCGGCGCCGTGCTCGGCGCGCTCGGCCTGCCGGTGCCGCAGGCCGGCCTCGCCCGCGACGGCCGCTGGCTGACCGAGCCGCCGCCATCAGCCGCCGGCTGGTTCGTCAAGCCCAACAGGCTCGGCTCCAAGGTCGGCATCTGGCCGGATTCGCGCTGCCACGAGCTGCAGCACGCGCTGGAACTTAGCCGGCGTGTCTATGCCGCCTATCGCGACGATGTCGTCGTCCAGCCCTATGTCACCGGCCGCAATGTCCGCGCCAGCTTCCTCGGGCTTGAGCCGGAAACCGGCGCCGAAGCGCTCGGCATCGCCTTTGTCGATTCCGGCGGCGATTTCCAGACCATGGCCGACTCGATGGCGCTTTACGGCGACACCGGCGAGGCCGCCAAGGCAGCCGGGCTCTACAGCGAACCGGTGCTGGAGCCGGTCATCGACGCCCAGCCGGCCGCCGCGGCAACCATCCGTCGTATTACCGAGCGACTAATGAGCGGGCTTGGCCTGCGCGACGTGTTTTCCATCGACTTCAGGGTCGAGGCCGACGATCACGTCCACCTCATCGAGTTCGAGGTCTGCCCCGGTCTACCCTGCTTCGATTTCCGTGCCTATTGCCGAACACAGTGGGGCATGACACTGACCGATGCGATGGCCGCAACCGCCACTAACCGGTTCAAGCGCTAGAGCAATTCCAGGAAAAGTGTGAGCGGTTTTCCGTACGGAATTGCGTCAAAACAAGGAGATAGAGCGGTTCGCCGTTTCCCGTGAAACGGTGAAATGCTCTAGACCCCCTCCACCAGCACGATCTCGCCGTCGGCCACCTTCTGGCGGATGGCGACGGCGCGCTGGTATTCCGGCGAGTGATAGCAATCATGCGCCACGCTGAGCGATTCGAATTCGATGATGACGTTGCGGGCGCGGCCTTGGCCCTCGGCCTTTTCGTGCTCGCCGCCGCGCGCCAGGAATTTCGCGCCGAAGCGCTCGAAGGCGAGCTTCGACGCCGCGACATAATCCTTGTAGCCTTCAGCATCGCGCACATCGACGCGGGCGATCCAGTATCCCTTTGGCATTGTTCTTCTCCTGGTTCGAAAAATGTCAGGCGGCGCGCATCTCTTCCAGTATGGCCTCCGCCGCTGCACGCCTGTCGCTTGCAGCGACGATCGGGCGGCCCACAACAAGATGGCTGGAGCCGTTGCGGATTGCCTGGCCAGGCGTCACCACCCGCTTCTGGTCGCCGTGGTCGCTGCCCTTGGGCCGGATGCCGGGTGTCACCACCGCCAGGTCGGGGCCGACGATGCGGCGCACCGCTTCCGCCTCCTCGGCCGAGCAGACGACGCCACCCATGCCGGCATGCAGCGCCTGTTCGGCTCGCCTCAGCACCAGCGTGTGCGGATCGTATTCATAGCCGGCGTCGATCACGTCCTGCTCGTCCATCGAGGTCAGCACGCTGACCGCCAGCAGGCAGAGATCGCTGCCCTTGGCGGCTTCCACCGCGGCACGCATCGCCTTGGGATAGGCATGGATGGTAAGCATGGTCATGCCCATGCGCACGATGTTCTCGACACCTTTGGCCACGGTGTGGTCGATGTCGAGCAGCTTCATGTCGAGAAAGATCTTGGTGCCGCCGCTGGCCAGCTCCCTGGCGAAGTCTAGCCCGCCGGCGAAGGCCAGTTGATAGCCGATCTTGTAGAAGGAGACGACGCCATCGAGCTCGCGCACCGCATGTTCGGCTTCTTTCACCGTCGGCAAGTCGAGGCCGACAATCAGCCTGTCTCTCATGGTGTGTGCCTGCATGGCTCCGGCAATCATGCCCCGATCCGGGTCGACAGCATGCGCGAGGTTTCCATCAGCGTGCGGCATAGGTGCTCCATCGATTTGTTCAGTCTCTCATCCCTGAAATTGCCGTCGGCGTCGAAGGCACTGCCGCCATCGGCTACCGAGCATTCCGGCGTCACCACTTCCATCCGGCAGCGCACCAGCACGGCGCGCAGATGGTTGATGCAGCGTATCCCTGCGAAATGTCCGTTGGAAGACGAGCACAGCCCGGCGACCTTGCCGGCAAACGGCCTGAACGTGCGGCCACTATCCGTGCGCACCCGGCTTACCCAGTCGATCGTGTTCTTGAGCAGCGGCGGGATCGAGCCGTTATATTCCGGCGTCGCGATCAGCAGTCCGTCATGGGCGGCGATCAGACGGCCAAGCTTCACGGCATTGTCGGGAACGCCTTTTTCCTTTTCGAGATCTTCGTCCAGGATCGGCAGCGTATAGTCAGCCAGCGAAATGCGCGTCACCTCGGCGCCCTGCATGGCCAGCTCCTTCTGCGCCACATCGGCGGTCCTGCCGCTGAAGGCGCCGCTGCGCACCGAGCCGGCAAAGACGAGGATTTTCGGAATCACTGCCATTGGCCAACCTTGTACCCGGGACAGGTACAGCCAAGGATCACTCGAATCAATGCGCCTCGCGGCGGTAGATCCACAGCTGCGTCGGCGGGATGTTGCGGAAGATGAAATCAAAATGCTTGACCGTGTAGTCGCCGCGGCCGGGCGGGATCGGCGACAGCGGCCCGTAGGTCAGCTGTACGATCGGCCGCCCCACCGGGATGCGGTCGAGCAGGCTTTCGATATAGGCGATTCGCTGTGCGACCGGGAAGTTGAGCAGCGGCACGCCGGAGACGACGGAATCGAAGACCACGTCTCGCTTGTCGCCGAGCGTCGCATTGAGATTGAAGGCGTCGCCCTCGATGACGTTGACACCGGGATAGAGCTGGCGCAGGTGGCGCACGAAATCGGTGTTGTATTCGACCGCATAGAGATTTTCGGGCTTCACGCCCTGGGCGAGGATGGCGCGGGTGATGACGCCCGTGCCCGGGCCGACCTCAAGCACCGGCAGGCCGGACTTCGGATTGACGATCGAAGCCATCTTGCGGGCGGTGATGGAGCTTGTCGGCACGATCGAGCCGACGGTCTTCGGCTTGTCGATCCAGCCTTTGAAGAATTTGAGTTCGTCGTCGAACTTTTCCGCCAGCGCCTTCCGCAATCCCGGACCACGTGCCATGCAAGTTCTCCTCAACCACCCCCCTGCACGCTACTTAGCAGCTAACAGGTCCAAGGCAAGGCACGATCTGGCATAAGATGTTGATGACGTTCGGGAAGCGCTAACGCAAGTCGCCCAAAAGTGTGAAGCGGTTTGGGACAACGACTTGCGTCAGGAAAAATGTCAGCGCTCGCTGAAGGATTCGAAAAAGTCCTTCATGCGGGCGAAGAAACCGCTCGACTGGGGCGAGTTTTCCTTTGACGACAGCTGTTCGAACTCCTCCAGCAGCTCCCGCTGGCGCCGCGACAGGTTCTGCGGCGTCTCGACCGCGGTCTGGATGTAGAGGTCGCCGACATTGGGCTGGCGCAGCACCGGCATGCCCTTGCCCTTGAGACGGAACTGGCGGCCGTTCTGGGTGCCTTCGGGCACTTTCACCTTGGTCTGGCTGCCGTCCAGCGTCGTCACCTCGAACGAGCCGCCGAGCGCTGCCGTCATCATCGAGATCGGCACCTTGCAGTAAAGGTCGGCGCCGTCGCGCTGGAAGAATTCGTGCGGCTTCACCGCCAGGAAAATATAGAGGTCGCCCGAGGGGCCGCCGCGCAGGCCGGCTTCGCCCTCATTGGCAAGCCGGATGCGGGTGCCGTCCTCGATGCCGGCCGGAATGTTGACCGACAGCGAGCGTTCCTCGGTGACACGGCCCTGGCCGGCGCATTTCGGGCACGGGTCCTTGATCGTCTGGCCGCGGCCCTGGCATTGCGGGCAGGTGCGCTCGATCGAAAAGAAACCCTGCGTGGCGCGGACCTTGCCGTGACCATGGCACATCGAGCACGTCACCGGCTGGGTACCGGGCTTGGCGCCGGTCCCGGAACATTCCGTGCATGAGATCGAGGCCGGCACGCGGATCTGCGCGGTCTTGCCGGCAAACGCCTCTTCCAGCGTGATTTCCATATTGTAGCGCAGATCGGCGCCGCGCTCGCGGCCGCCGGAAGAGCGGCGCTGGCGCCCGCCCATCATGTCGCCGAAAATATCCTCGAAAATGTCGGCGAAGCCGCCGGCGCCAAAACCTTGCGCGCTGCCATTCATACCGCCTTGCTCGAAGGCGGCGTGACCGAAACGATCATAGGCCGCGCGCTTCTGCGGGTCCTTCAGCGTCTCGTAGGCTTCGTTGATTTCCTTGAATTTGTGCTCGCAGGAATGATCGCCGGGGTTGCGATCGGGATGGAACTGCATGGCGAGCTTGCGGAAAGCGCTCTTGAGCTCCTTGTCGTCCGCGCCCTTTTGTACGCCCAGCGTTTCGTAGAAATCAGCTTTCATCTTTTCCCGCAGTCCGGATGCTCAACGTCTTGATGCATGTCGCGTCGTTTGCCGGCACGTTGTCTCGATTTAGGAGCGGTGCTGCCCGGATGCTAGGGCCGGCGCGGACTTGTCCGTGTTTTTCGGTGACTTTTTCGGCAGGACCCACACTTTTTTCAGCGAGGGTTGCAAAAAAGCCCGGCCTGCGCCGGGCTTTCGGCACTATCTTGCCGTCAGGCCGTTCAGGCCGACTTTTTCTTGTCGTCGTCTTCGTCGATTTCTTCGAAATCGGCGTCGACCACGTCGCTATCCTTGGCGGCGTCCGCCTTGGCGTCGGCTTCCGCCGCTTCCTTCTGCGAGGCCTCGTACATCGCCTGGCCAAGCTTCATCGAAGCTTCGGCAAGGATCTGCGACTTGGCCTCGATATCGGCAGCGTCGTCGCCCTCGGCCGCGGTCTTCAGCGCCGCGATCGCATCCGATATCGCCGTGCGCTCGGTTTCCGAAACCTTGTCGCCATATTCCTTCAGCGACTTCTCGGACGAATGCACCAGCGCCTCGGCCTGGTTGCGGGCCTCGACCAGCGCACGCCGCTGCTTGTCGGTCTCGGCATTGGCTTCGGCATCCTTGACCATCTTTTCGATGTCGGCGTCCGAAAGACCACCCGAGGCCTGGATGCGGATCTGGTGCTCCTTGCCGGTGCCCTTGTCCTTGGCCGAAACATTGACGATGCCGTTGGCGTCGATGTCGAAAGTGACCTCGATCTGCGGCACGCCGCGCGGCGCCGGCGGGATGCCGACCAGGTCGAACTGGCCGAGCGCCTTGTTGTCGGCGGCCATTTCACGCTCGCCCTGGAAGACCCTGATGGTCACGGCCGACTGCGAATCCTCGGCGGTCGAGAACACCTGGCTCTTCTTGGTCGGGATCGTCGTGTTGCGTTCGATCAGGCGGGTGAACACGCCACCCAACGTCTCGATGCCGAGCGACAGCGGGGTCACGTCGAGCAGCAGCACGTCCTTGACGTCGCCCTGCAGCACGCCGGCCTGGATGGCGGCGCCGAGTGCGACGACCTCATCCGGGTTGACGCCCTTGTGCGGCTCCTTGCCGAAGAACTGCTTCACGATCTCCTGGATCTTGGGCATGCGGGTCATGCCGCCGACCAGGACCACTTCGTCGATTTCGCCGGCCTTCAGGCCGGCATCCTTGAGCGCCGCCTTGCACGGCTCGATCGTGCGCTGGACGAGGTCGTCGACCAGCTGCTCGAACTTGGCGCGGGTCAGCTTCAGCGTCAGGTGCTTCGGGCCGGTTGCGTCGGCGGTGATGAAGGGCAGGTTGATTTCGGTCTGCGTGGTCGACGACAGCTCGATCTTGGCCTTTTCAGCCGCCTCCTTGAGGCGCTGCAGGGCAAGCTTGTCGTTCTTCAGGTCGATGCCCTGTTCCTTCTTGAACTCGGCCGCCAGATATTCGACGAGACGCATGTCGAAATCCTCGCCGCCGAGGAAGGTGTCGCCATTGGTCGACTTCACCTCGAACACGCCGTCGCCGATCTCGAGCACCGAAATGTCGAACGTACCGCCGCCAAGGTCATAGACGGCAATGGTCTTGCCATCCTTCTTGTCGAGGCCGTAGGCGAGCGCGGCTGCCGTCGGCTCGTTGATGATGCGCAGCACTTCCAGGCCGGCGATCTTGCCGGCGTCCTTGGTGGCCTGGCGCTGGGCGTCGTTGAAATAGGCCGGAACGGTGATGACCGCCTTCTCGACCTTCTCGCCGAGATAGGCTTCCGCCGTTTCCTTCATCTTCTGCAGGATCATGGCCGAGATCTGCGAGGGCGACTGCTTCTTGCCGCCGGCTTCGACCCAGGCATCGCCATTGTCGCCCTTGACGATCTTGTAGGGGACAAGCTTCTTGTCCTTCTCCGTCACCGGATCGTCATAGCGGCGGCCGATCAGGCGCTTGACCGCGAAGATGGTGTTTTCAGGATTGGTGACCGCCTGGCGCTTGGCCGGCTGGCCGACGAGACGTTCGCCGTCGCCCGAGATGGCGACGATGGAAGGCGTCGTGCGCGCGCCTTCCGCATTCTCGATTACCTTGGGTTCCTTGCCATCCATGATGGCGATGCAGGAGTTGGTGGTGCCGAGATCGATACCGATTACTTTTGCCATTTTTCTAGTCTCTCCGCTAAGCAGGCTCTCAGGACCCGTAAGGCGTTCCGACGAAAGCCCCTGTTCACAAGAAATTCCGCCCCGGCTACCGGCATTCCGGCGCTGGGCGGCTTGGCGCGTATATAAGAACAGGCGGCATCGGGCGCAAGCATTCTGCGCAGGGCGTCCACATGCGGCGCTTACCACGCCAGATCGGCCGCCCGGCGGTCCGGACGGGCTGGCACTGCCAAATCGAAACTGTTGCGCCGAGCTTCCAGCAGGCCAGGGTCGACAGCACGACGTCGATATTGCCGATCGTAGCCAGCCCGACGCGATCGCCGGAGCGAATACCGAGCGCGCTGAAATTGGCGGTGAGATGGTCGATCTGGATCAGCGCCTGCGCATAGGTGATCTGGTCGCGGCCGCTGACCATCGCCACGCGGTCGCCATGGCCGGCGAAGGCAGCCAGTACGTCGCGGCCAAAACCCATCTAGCGGACCGGCATTCCGGCCGGCGCGCGCCTGGCGTCGAGGAAGGCGATGATCGCAGCGTCGATCGCGTCCATGTTGGCGGCCCGGAACTTGTCATGGGTGCCCGGCATGACGACCGTTTCCACCCGCGTGTTCTCGCTCGCCCAGTCTTTGTACTGCTCGACCGTGGTGGCGCTCCATTCCGAGCTGGCGACGACCAGTATGTCGCAAGGGTAGGAAGACGGTGAAAAACCCGCGGCAGCGCGCACCAGCATGCTCTTGAAGGCCTTCTGCCTAGTGTGACGCCCAAGCCTAGACTGCCCAAGCCCGACCGCTGCCAGCGTGTCGCGCAGCAGCCGCCAGTAGACGACCTTGCGGGTGATTTGGCGCCGCCTTTGTGCGGTCATGCGGTTGTCCGCCATCGGCTTCAGCCAGGCCGAACCCAGCGGCGGCGGGTCGATCAGTAGCAAAGCCGGCCGCTCGCCGGTCGCCTCGAAGGTCAGTCTTCCGACCTCGATTGCCAGCAGCCCGCCAAGGCAGATGCCGCCGATGACGCGCGGGTGCTGGCCGGTGGCCGAGCTCAACCCGTCGAAATAATTGGCGCTGATCTCCTCGACGCTGTCATAGGGCGTCTCGCCGGGCTCAAGCCCCATGCCGCGCACGGCGATGATGGAATAGCGCTGCTTCAGCGCCTTGCCGAAACGGTTGGCGAACAGCGCCGAACCGGAAATGCCATGGATCATGGCGATCGGCTCCTGGCCGTGGCTACCGGAAACCTGCACCGCCAGCCGCCGCGCCGGGTGCTCGGGCAATTGCAACGCGATCAGTCTGCCGAATTCGCGCGGCGTCGGCGCTTCCGCAGCACCGAGGTCTGCAGCTTCACGCCGAACCGGCTCTGCACCGCAAGCACAAGAGTTTCGGCAGCCAGCGAATCGCCGCCGAGATCGAAGAAATTGTCGTCGAGGCCGACCGAGGCCAGCTGCAATTCTTGCGCAAAGATGCCGGCGATCGCCTGCGCCGGCCCGCTACCCAACGCGGTTCGGTCTGGCCGGATGGTGTTATGCATGTTCATCGGCAGGCCCTTGAACCGATGGAATCGCCGTTGCCGGCAATAGCGCATCCTCCTGAATGCCTGTCCGCTTTTAACCCACAGCCTATGCGTTGAACAAGTAGCCTAACCCTGCGCAATACCGGCAGGCGCCGCTCCGAAGGCCTGCGCGCACAGCGCCTGCAGCTTCGGGAACACATGCTTGCCGCCGGCAATCACCTGCGTTCCCTGGGCAAGCACCGTCTTCGGGTCCGGCTTCAGCACCATGCCGCCGGCCTCCTCCACCAGAAGCATGCCGGCCAGGCAGTCCCAGGCATTCATATGTTCCTCGACATAGCCGAGCAGCCGCCCGGACGCCGCATAGGCCAGCATCAGCGCGCCCGATGCGTTGCGGAAGAAGACGCCGCCTTCTGCCATGATCAGGCCGATCAGCACGGTGACATGCTTCGTCTCCGCGCGGTTCGACAGCCCGGTGCCGACCGATCCTTCGCTCAAGCTGGCGGTGCTGGCCTTGATCGGCCGGCCGTTGACGAAGGCACCGCCGCCGCGGCGGCCGTGAAAAGTCTCGCCGGTCGACGGCTCGTGGATGACGCCGACGACCGCCTCGCCGTCTTTGGCGCAGGCGATGACCACACACCAGGCCGGAATACCGCGCACGAAGTTGGCGGTGCCGTCGATCGGGTCGATGACCCAGACATGGCCCGTCGATCCCTCAACCGCGGCATGTTCCTCGCCGACAATGCCATCCCGCGGATAGGCGCCGGCGATCGCCGCGCGGATGAACAGTTCGACCTCGCGGTCGCCATCGGAAACCAGGTCCTGATGGCCCTTGCTCTCGACGGTCAGGTTTTCGAGGTCGCGGAAGTATTTCAGGCCGAGTTCGCCGGCGCGTCGCGCCAGATCGATGGCGAAATGCAGGCGCTGGTCGAGGTCATGGGTCACGGCAAGGCTCCTGGCTGAGGAAGGCGTCTGCCCTTAGCAGACGAGCCTCTCCTGCAAAAGCTTCACTGGCGACTCACGCGGCTTGCGACAGCGATTTGTGCGCCTCGGCCAGGATTTCGAACGAACGCACGCGCGCCGCATGGTCGAAAATCTGCGCCGTCACCATCAGCTCGTCGGCGCCGGTGCGGCGCACGAAGGCGTCGATGCCTTGCCGGACGGTTTCGGGCGATCCGACGACGGCGCAGGACAGCGCCTGGCCGAGCATGGTTTTGGCCATCGGCTCCAGCGTCTGGTCATAACCCTCGACCGGCGGCGGCAGGCGGCCCGGCCGTCCGGTGCGCAAATTGACGAAGGCCTGCTGCAGCGAGGTGAACAGCAGTTTTGCCTCTGCATCGGTCGGTGCGGCGAAGACGTTGAGGCCGAGCATGGCATAGGGCTTGTCCAGCTGTTCGGACGGCTGGAAGCGCGAGCGGTACATGTCCAGCGCATGGTCGAGCTCGGCCGGCGCGAAATGCGAAGCGAAGGCATAGGGCAGGCCAAGCATGGCGGCGAGCTGCGCGCCGTAGAGGCTTGAGCCGAGAATCCAGACCGGCACCTTCTGGCCCTCGCCGGGCACGGCGTGGATGCGTTGGCCCTCTTCGGCCGGCTGGAAATAGCCCATCAGCTCGACGACATCCTGGGGAAAATTGTCTGACGCCTCGAGGTTGCGGCGCAGCGCACGCGCCGTGCCCATGTCGGTGCCGGGCGCGCGGCCGAGGCCGAGGTCGATGCGGCCGGGGTGCAGTGCCGCCAGCGTGCCGAACTGCTCGGCAATCACCAGCGGCGCATGGTTGGGCAGCATGATGCCACCGGCGCCGACGCGGATCGTCTTGGTGCCGCCGGCGACATGGGCGATGACGACCGCGGTCGCCGCACTGGCGATGCCGGGCATGTTGTGGTGTTCGGCCAGCCAGTAGCGCTTGTAGCCGAGCCGCTCGGCATGGCGCGCGAGGTCGAGCGAATTGGCCAGCGACTGCGAGGCGTTGCTGCCTTCGACGATCGGCGACAGGTCAAGAACGGAAAGAGCGGTCATGGGCCTCAAGCCTTTACAATGTTCAGCTGCCGGGCCTTGGTTTCAAAGGCGGCGCGGTCGGGGATGATGATGTCGAGCTGGCTTTCCAGAATGTCGGCGAATTCCGCCGCTGTCGCGATCTCGCGCTGCTCGCTGCGGCCGCCGACATGATGCGTCGACAGCCTGGCGTTGCGCAGTGCGTAGCGCCGGTCGGGTAAGGCACGCGCCGCAACGACGGAGGACAGGAAATGCGAGGTCGGATGGGTCGAGACGAAGTAATTGGCGACCGCATAATCGATCTCATAGGCCGATTGCATGTCGAAGCGGTAGAGTGTCTGCCAGTCGCCGCCGACATTGGCTTGTACCCGAGAATGATCTGACGACTCGATGATGCGGAATGTTTCGTGCGGGGTCTGTTGTTCGAGACCCGACTCGAACAACAGCGGCGCGGTCATCGTCAGGCCGCCAAAGCCGACATCGGCAATGTAGGTCCTGCCGTCGAGCTCGATCCGCAACAGCATGTGGCTGCGCGCGGTGATGGCGTCCTCCGGCAGACCCCTCAGAACCCGCGCCGCGAGGCCGCTGACCTCGAAGCCCAGCGCCTTCAGCGCATGCATGAGGATCAAATTGTGTTCGAAGCAGTAGCCGCCGCGGCGGCGCGCGAAAATCTTGTCCTGCAGCGAAGCGAGATCGAGCTTCACCGCGATGCCCAGCAACGGATCCATGTTCTCGAAGGGGATCGCTTGCGGGTGCTGCCGGTGCAGCGCCTTTAGCGTGTCGAGCGACGCATCGATCGAACCGCGATAACTGATCCGGGCGAAATAGGCGTCGAGGTCGAAGGAAGCGTCGGTCATGGAAGGGTCCGGCTTGACCGGCTCGATATAGGCACTCGGTCCGAAGACGACAAACACGAGGCGGCAAGCAGTACCGGCCTCTATGCCTTGGCCTCGCCATTCTCCTCGGCCGCTTCGTCCTCCACCACGACCGCCGTCTGCTGTGCGGCGAGGAAATTGCCGACATGGCTGAGGCCTTCGAAATGGTCGCAGAACACCTTGATGACGACCAGCAGCGGCACGGCCATCAGCGCGCCGACAAAGCCCCACAGCCAGGACCAGAAGGCGATGGCGATGAAGATCGCCACGGCGTTGATCTCGAGGCGTCGGCCGACCACCATCGGCGTCACAAATTGGCCCTCGATGATGTCGCACAAAAGCACGAAGGCCGGCGCCAGCAGCGCGTAGGAGATGGTGTCGAAGCTGATCAGCGCCATCACCGAGACAAGCACGATGGTCAACAGTGCGCCGACATAGGGCAGGAAGTTGAGCAGAGCGGCAGCGACGCCCCAGACCAGCGGATTGGGCATGCCGAGCGCCCACAGGCCAAGGCCGATGACGGCGCCGAGACCGGCATTTATGATGGTGACGGTGAGCAGATAGTGCGAGATTTCGCGCTCGACGTCATAGACGACGCGCAGCGCCCGCTTCTTTTCGCTGAGGTTGGCGAAGGACTGGATGATCTTTTCGTAGAACATCGTGCCTGACGCCAGCAGGAACAGCGACAGCACGAAGATGATGGTGAGGCTTGTACCTGCCGCCAGGACATTGCTGGCAGCCGCCGACAGGATACCGGACTGCGCCACCGCCACTTTCTGGACGCCCGGCTCCTGCGAGGTCTCGGTCATCTGTTCGATCTGATGCGAGATCTGCATGATCCTCTCGAGCGGGCGCCGCAATTGCGCCAGCCGCTCCGTCAGTTGCTGGCCGATCGACGAGGTATTGTTGAGGAGGTCGATGACCGGACCGCTGAGCAGGTAGCCTGCGATGGCAACGAGGCACACCGACAGCACGACAAGCAACGTCGCCGACACCAGTTCGGGAATTCCGCGCTTGCGCAGGAAGCGCACGATCGGCGTCAGCGTCAGCGTGAGCAGGAAGGCGAGGATGACCGGCATAAAGAAGGCGCGGGCGAAATAGAGCGCGTAGATTGCCATCAGGATGAAAATGCCGATGAGCAGCGAACGCATCAGATGCGTGTCCGCGCGCGCGACGACGCGAGCCTCTTCGGCCTCGGCAAGGACTGCGCCCAAAGCGGCGGGTTCGGCTTTCATCGTTTTCCCCCGGCAGCGCACCGCAATTGGTGCATTCCGCTGACGGAAACGCCTCTGCCGCCTCTAGGTTCCGTTAGCCGGCAAGACCAACAATCCAGACCATGTCGTCGAATTACGCGGCGGGCGCTGCCACGGCCGGCGCCGACTTCGCCGTTTCCTTGCGCACGATCGGCGCCACCTTGGTGCCGTAGAGTTCGATCGCATTCATGATCTTGGCGTGCGGCATGGTGCCGATCGCCATCTGCAGCAGGAAGCGATCGTTGTTGAAGATATTGTGCTGCGCGACGATCTTTTCCGCCACCTGTTCGGGATTGCCGACGAACAGCGCGCCATTGGGACCCCGCGACTGATCGAAATGCGCTCGCGACGTCGGCCCCCAGCCGCGCTCGCGGCCGATGCGGTTCATCACTTCGGCCTGCGGCCCGTAGAAATCGTCGGCCGCCTGTTCCGTGGTCTCGGCGATAAAGCCGTGCACATTGATGCTGGTGGCTAGCCCCGTGGGGTCGGTGCCGGCCCGCTTGGCCGCCTCGCGATAAATGTCGAACAGCGGCGCAAAGCGCGCCGGCTCGCCGCCGATGATGGCCAGCGCCAGCGGCAGGCCGAGCACGCCGGCGCGGGCGGCCGATTGCGGCGTTCCGCCAATGGCGATCCAGATCGGCAATTTGTCCTGCAACGGGCGCGGATAGACGCCGCGGTCGTTGATCGGCGCACGCAGATTGCCCGACCAGGTGACTTTCACGCTGTCGCGTATCGCCAGCAGCAAATCGAGCTTTTCGGCGAACAGTTCGTCATAGTCTTCGAGATTGTAGCCGAACAGCGGGAAGGATTCGATGAACGAACCGCGCCCGGCCATGATCTCGGCTCGGCCGCCCGACAGAAGGTCGAGCGTCGCGAACTGCTGGAAGACGCGCACCGGATCGTCGGAGGAGAGCACGGTGACTGCGCTGGTCAGCTTGATACGCTTGGTGCGTTCGGCGGCGGCGGCAAGCGCCACCACCGGTGCTGAAGCGGCATAGTCGGGGCGGTGATGTTCGCCCAAACCGAAGACGTCGAGGCCGACCTGGTCGGCCAGCTCGATCTCTTCGATCAGGTTGCGCAGCCGCTCGTGCGGGCCGATCGCGCCGGGGCCGGGCTCGGGACTGACGTCAGCAAAAGTGTAGAGACCGAGTTCCATGATCTGTCATCCAATGGTTGGGTTTTGCGGCTAGAGGTAGCGACCGAGCCGCCTTGCCGCCAGAGGGGAGGATGGTGAACAGTGCATGTCGGTTTCAGCCAGCTTCTGTCGGCTTTGGTCGGCAAAAGCGCGTCTCCTGGCTGCAACAGCGTAGAATTTCATGGCTGGCATTCCGTTTTGGCGCTTGAACTCTCGGTTTTCGCGCGTATGTAAGCGTCGCGAATTGACTTCAGGGAAGTGGACTTGGCTATCTACAGGGAAAAAGACATTTTCGAGCGGCGCAATGCCGCGAACGAGGCAAAGAAGGCGCTTCTGGAGCGCTTCAAGTCAAAGCCGGCGGCAGATGATCCTGCGGTGCTGGCAAGACAGGCCGAACGCAAGGCGATCCTCGAGGCGCGTGAAAAGCGCGAGGCCGAAAAGGCAAGGCTGAAGCAGGAAAAGCTGGCACGCGAGGCGGTCGAGAAGGCCGAGCGCGAGGCAGCAGCCGAAGCGGCGCGTATTGCCGCCGAAGAGGCAGCGCAGGCTGAAGCGAAGATCAAGGAAGCCGAAGAAAACGAGCGCATCGCCCGTTTGCTGGCCGACGAAGCCGAACGCAAGGCCAAGCGCGACGCACGCTATGCGGCGCGCAAGCAGCGCACCGGCCGGACGCCTCCGGGCTTCTCCGCCCGCTAACGCTTCGATCGAAACGATCGGACATCAGGGTCGCCTTCCAGCGGCCCTGAACGTATTTGTGCGCCGATTTCCTCGGTTGCTTTGGCTTAAAGCAATTCCAGGAAAAGTGTGAAGCGGTTTTCCCGGGAAAAGCGCGCAGCGCTTCCCCTTGGGAATTGCGAAAGACAAAGATAGAGCAGATCGCCGTTTCCGTGAAACGGTGAACTGCTCTAGGCGGCGAGCTTCAGCCCCATAATGCCGCAGACGATGAGCGCGATGCAGCCGAGCCGGATCGCGGTTGTCGGCTCGCCCAGCAGCCAGATGCCGAGCAGCGCCGTGCCGACCGTGCCGATGCCGGTCCACACCGCATAGGCGGTGCCGACGGGCAGCGTCTTCAGCGCCAGACCGAGCAGCCCCAGGCTGACGATCATCGACGCGACGGTGAGCACCGTCGGCAGCGGCTTCGAGAAGCCGTCGGTGTATTTGAGGCCGATCGCCCAGCCGATCTCGAACAGGCCGGCGAAAAACAGAAAGACCCACGACATCGGGATGCACTCCATTCCATGAGGATGGCGGGTCGTCCCGGCCGGTTTTTTCGCGGAAGGCGCGAGGTCGTCCTCGCTGCTTCGATATAGGCGGCTTCGCCTGCCCGATCAACAAAACACCGGCAGCATTGCTCATGCCGCCGGTGTGAAAATCTACGCCGAAACGGGTGCCCGGATTCAACGACCCCGGGCGGGCCTACTTGTCCTTGAGCCTTATCGCCTTGACGGGTGGCGCCTTGAGCGCCGGAGCCGCGGCGGGCTTCTTGGCGTCCTTCTTCGGCTTGCGGGCTTCCTTGCCGGCCTTCATCGCACCTTTAGCCATGATTCGGTCCTCCAATTGCTAGGATGCCAAGTGAAACAAGAGAAACGCCGGACTGCAAGAGGCTAGCCGCTTGTAACCGCCAGCCGGATGCTTTCAACCGCTTTCTAATTTGCTCGTAAACCATGCCGGTCCGTGCCATGGTTGCCTTCGCACTGCAGCATCGGCCATGCCTTCGCCCGGCGATGATCAGGCAGTCCGGTCAGGTCGACAATGCGAATCCACATCGGCTGCGAGATGAGCTTCGACTTTCCGCAGGAAACGCCGCTGATCGCGATGCTCAACGTCCATTACTCCCGCGCATCCGATCTCGAGCGTCCGGATTTCCTGACCTCCAATCCGGCCGTGCCGATCCAGAGCTACCGCGATAGTTTCGGCAATTGGTGCAACCGCTTCATCGCGCCACCCGGACGCTTCACCTTCGGCACCGATTCGGTCATCCGCGATCCCGGCACCTTCGAGATGGGCGACCTGATGGCCTGGCAGCACGAGGTGCGCGACCTGCCGTCGGACACGCTCTTGTTCCTGTTGCCCAGCCGCTTCTGCGAAAGTGATCTTTTGGCCAATGACGCATGGCGGCTGTTCGGCAACACACCGCTCGGCGTCCCACGCGTCCAGGCGGTCTGCGACTTCGTCCACAACCACATCGTCTTCAGCTACGGCAATGCGCGGCCGACGCGCACCGCGGCCGAAGCCTATCGCGAGCAAAGCGGCGTCTGCCGCGACTTTGCCCATCTCGCTGTCGCCTTCTGCCGCGCGCTTAACATCCCGACGCGCTACTGCACCGGCTACATCAGCGACATCGGTCTGCCGAAGCCCTGGGCGAGCATGGATTTCGCCGCCTGGATGGAGGTCTATCTCGGCGGCCGCTGGCATGTCTTCGATCCGCGCAACAATTCGCCGCGCATCGGCCGCATCCTGATCGCCTCCGGCCGCGACGCCGCCGACGTGCCGCTGACCCACATTTTCGGCCCGGGCACGCTGGCCGGTTTCAAGGTCTGGACGGACGAGATCATCGAATAGCGGCGTCTTTTTCTCCAGCCAGCCTTCAAGGGCCTGAACGACCGGGCGATTGGCGCGTTGTGATGCCCGTGGAGCTTCGGTCGCAGGGCCGTTACATTGGGTGTCTTGGAGGGACAGCATGGCAGCGCATGGCGGGTCGAAGACGGTCATCTACGCGGCGCTTGCCGGCAATCTCGCCATTGCGCTGACCAAATTCGTCGCCGCCTTCTTCACCGGCAGCTCGGCCATGCTGTCGGAAGGCGTGCACTCGCTGGTCGATACCGGCAATGGCGGCCTGCTGCTCTACGGCATGCACCGCGCTGCCCGGCCGCCGGACCGCACACATCCGCTGGGCCATGGCCGCGAGCTGTATTTCTGGAGCTTTATCGTCGCCCTGCTCGTCTTTGCGCTCGGCGCCGGGGTGTCGTTCTACGAGGGGGTCATCCACATCATGGCGCCCGAGCCGATCGCCAATCCCAAAATCAATTACATCGTGCTCGGCCTCTCGATGCTGTTCGAGGGCAGCTCCTGGTATGTGGCGCTGAAGGAGTTCCGCCAGCAAAAGGGCAAGCAAGGCTGGCTGCAGGCCGTGCAATCGAGCAAGGATCCGAGTGTTTACACGATCCTGTTCGAGGACAGCGCCGCGCTCCTTGGCCTGGTCGTCGCCTTCGCCGGCATCCTGGCGGCGGAGGTCCTCGACATGCCCGAACTCGACGGCGTCGCCTCGATCGGCATCGCGGTCATCCTCGGCGCCACCGCCATCTTCCTCGCTCGGGAGAGCAAGGGCCTGCTCATCGGCGAGCCGGCATCGCCGGAGGTGCAGGCCAAGGTGCTGGCGATCGCCCAGCAGGATCCGGCGGTGCAACGGGCCAACGGCGTTCTCACCGTCCACCTCGGGCCACAACAGATCGTCGCCGGCCTCAGCATCGAGTTCGAGGATCATCTAACGGCGCCCGAGATCGAAGCCTGCGTCGAGCGCCTGGAGGCGCTCTTGAAGAAAGAGATGCCGGAGATCACCAGGCTGTTCGTCAAGCCGCAGACGACGGGAACCTGGGAACACCGGCGCAAGGCAGTCGAAGCGGCATCGGATTAGCACTGGACCAGAAGTCCGTCGTTGGCCCCATCGCCTGGTCCCGCTAAGATCAGTCGACGGATTTCGGAGGAGCAACTATGAAAATCGATGGTGGGTGCCATTGCGGCGCCATAACTTATGAAGCTGAGGTCGACCCGGAAAAGACCTCCATCTGTCATTGCACGGATTGCCAGCAACTGACCGGCACCGCCTTTCGTGTCACCGTTCCCGCGTCTGAGGATCACTACCGGATCACCAAGGGCACGCCGAAGGTCTACATCAAGACAGGATCGAGCGGCGCCAAGCGCGCCCAGGCCTTTTGCGCCGACTGCGGGTCGCACCTTTACGCGACGTCGGTTGGCGACGGCCCGAAGATCTATGGGATC
Source organism: Mesorhizobium caraganae (assembly GCF_016836705.1). Taxonomy (GTDB): domain Bacteria; phylum Pseudomonadota; class Alphaproteobacteria; order Rhizobiales; family Rhizobiaceae; genus Mesorhizobium; species Mesorhizobium caraganae. The sequence goes on from NZ_JAFCGY010000001.1 coordinate 739,543, forward strand.
AGGGCGGGGACCGCGCGGCAACGCGAGGATCTGGTTCCGACTCAGCAGAAATGGCACCGCTCGGCCCTGCACTGGCTTCCGGAATTCGAGGGCATAAGCATCGTGGAGGCGCAGTAGCACCTGCCTCCGGTTAAACGCGGCCAAAACCAGACGATGATGTGCTAGGGTCGCCATCAAACGGATGGCGAGGGATAGCAATGTCGGAAACGGACAAGGTGTTTGCCGGCTCGATTCCGGAAAACTACGACCGTTACATGGTGCCGTTGATTTTCGAGCCATTCGCCGCGGATATTGCACGACGGGCAGCGTCCCTGTCGCCCAGCGCCGTTTTGGAGATCGCCGCCGGTACCGGGGTTGTCACCCGCGCACTGGCGCCAAAACTGTCCCCTGATGCAAGTTATATCGTGACCGACCTCAACCAGCCGATGCTCGACTACGCCGCTTCGCGACAAGCGCCCGGCAGTCGCATCCAATGGCGCCAGGCTGATGCGATGGCGCTGCCGTTTGAAAATGCGGCCTTCGATCTCGTTTGTTGTCAATTCGGCGCGATGTTCTTTCCCGACCGCACCGCCGGCTATCGCGAAGCAAAGCGGGTTCTGAAGCCCGGGGGCCATTTCCTGTTCAACGTATGGGATCGCATCGAAGAGAATGTATTCGCCAATGATGTTACGAACGCCCTTGCGGAGGTTTTTCCGGACGATCCGCCGCGCTTTCTCGCCCGCACGCCGCACGGCTACCATGACACGGCGCTGATCCGCGGCGAACTGGAAGATGCAGGTTTCTCCCGTGTGGCGATCGAGACGAGAGCCGAACAAAGCCGTGCCTCCTCGCCTCGCCTTCCGGCCGTTGCTTATTGCCAGGGAACTCCGCTTCGCAACGAAATCGAGGCCAGAGGAAAACTGGGAACCGCTACCGATCATGTCGCAGCCGCAATTGCAGCCAGGCATGGCAACGGCGAGGTTGCGGCCAAAATCCAGGCACACATAATCGTCGCTACGGTCTAATCGTCGCCCTCGACGACACGGAGCCTGAGCTGGCCCGTCTTGGAATCCGCCATCCGCACCCCGGGTTCGGCCTTGGCGGGTTCGCCGCCGCGCACCTCAGCTTCGCTTTCGCCGAACTCCAGCGCCTCGATCTTCTGGCCGCGCCGGGTCACCTTCGATGTCGACACCAGTATCTCGTCAATATCCTTGGCCGACTGGCCAAAATGCGTCTGCAGCCGGCGCACGCGTTCGTCGACGCGCGCTACGTCTTCCATCAGTCGGATGACCTCGCCCTGGATCAGATGCGCCTGCTCGCGCATGCGAGCATCCTTGAGGATCGCCTGGATGACCTGGATCGACAGCATCAGCAGTGATGGCGAAACGATGATGACACGGGCGCGGTGCGCCTTCTGGATGACCGCGTCGAAATTCTCGTGGATTTCGGCGAACACCGATTCCGACGGCACGAACATGAAGGCGGTGTCCTGCGTCTCACCCTGGATCAAATATTTTTCCGAGATATCGCGGACATGGATTTCGATGTCGCGGCGGAAGGCCTGGGCCGCGACCTTCTGCAAGTCGGCGCCATCGGCAGCGCGGATGGCGTTCCAGGCTTCGAGCGGAAACTTGGCGTCGATGGCCAGCGACGGAGCGCCATTCGGCATCCGCACCAGGCAGTCGGGCCGGCTGCCGTTCGACAACGTCGCCTGGAATTCATAGGCGCCCATCGGCAGGCCGTCGGCGACGATCGCCTCCATGCGCGACTGGCCGAAGGCGCCGCGCGTCTGCTTGTTGGACAGGATCGCCTGTAGCTGCACGACCTGGCCGGCAAGTGATTGGATGTTGCCCTGCGCGGTATCGATGACCGCCAGGCGTTCCTGCAATTTCGCCAGGCTCTCATGCGTCGATTTGGTCTGCTCGGTCATGGTCTGGCCGAGGCGGCCGGTCATGGCGTCGAGGCGCTGGCCGATCGACTGGTTGAGTTCGGCCTGCCTGGCGCCGAACACATCGGCGATGGCGCCCATGCGGCCCTGCATCTCGGCCTGGCTTTGCAAAATGCCGGCCATCCGCGCCTCGGCGTCGCGGGCGTGTTCGGCCGCTTCCGCGGCGGCGATGGTGCGCGCCCTGGCCGACCGCCACAGGGCAACCACCAGCGCCAGGAACAGGCCGAGAAACACGATCGCGCCGAAGGCCAGAGCATGGCCGAGCGTGATCGTCGTGGCGCCAAGCTGGGCCACAGGTTCGGAAAGGATGGAGTTCAGGTCGTTCATGTCGCCAGCATAGCCGATTCGCCGGTCTGGCACAGATCAAAACGTGAACGGGCGCAAACCGCCCCGGTTGACGCTTTTCGCATGACGTCTTAGGTGAGACGCCATGTCGATCAAGCCGCTCATCATCCTTCCCGATCCCATCCTGCGCCAGGTTTCCAAACCTGTCGAACGCGTCGATGCGCCTTTGCGCAAACTGGCCGACGACATGCTGGAGACCATGTATGACGCGCCGGGCATCGGCCTGGCTGCAATCCAGATCGGCGAACCGCTGCGCATGCTGGTCATCGACCTTGCCAAGGAAGACGAGACGCCGGCGCCGCATGTCTTCATCAATCCCGAAATCCTCGCAAGCGCCGACGCCCGCTCGGTCTACGAGGAAGGCTGCCTGTCGATCCCGGACTATTATGCCGAGGTCGAACGGCCGGCTTCGGTGCGGGTGAAATATCTCGACCGCGACGGCAAGCTGCAGGAGATCGAGGCCGAAGGCCTGATGGCGACCTGCCTGCAGCACGAGATCGACCACCTCAACGGCGTGCTGTTCATCGACCACATCTCGAAACTGAAGCGCGACATGGTGGTCAAGAAGTTCAAGAAGCTCGCCAAGGACAAGGCGCCGGGCAAGCTGGTGGGATAGGAAAAGATGCCGCTTCGCGTCATCTTCATGGGCACGCCGGAGTTTTCGGTGCCGGTGCTGCGCGCGATCGCCGAGGCCGGACACGAGCTAGCAGCCGTCTACACGCAGCCTCCGCGCGCCGCAGGCCGGCGCGGGCTGGAACTGACGCCGTCGCCGGTGCAGCGCGAGGCCGAGCGGCTTGATATCGCGGTGCGCACGCCGATTTCGCTGAAAGGCGAGGTTGAGCAGGCTGCATTCGCCGCCTTGCGGGCTGATGTCGCCGTGGTCGTCGCCTATGGCCTGCTGTTGCCGAAGGCCATTCTGGAGGCGCCGCGGCTTGCCTGCCTCAACGGCCACGCCTCGCTTTTGCCGCGCTGGCGTGGTGCAGCTCCCATCCAGCGCGCCATCATGGCCGGCGACACCGAGACCGGCATGATGGTGATGCATATGGAAGAGGGCCTTGACACCGGCCCGGTGGCATTGGTTGAAAAATGTACCATCGGACCCGATATGACGGCCGGCGACCTGCACGATCGGCTGATGCACATTGCTGCCACACTGATGGTGGAAGCGTTGTCCCGAATTGAGGCGGAAACGCTGGCATTCACCTTGCAAGCTGTGGATGGGGTGACCTACGCCCGAAAAATCGACAAATCGGAGACCCGCGTGGACTGGACGCGGCCGGCAGTCGAGGTCCACAATCACCTTCGTGGCCTGTCGCCCTTTCCCGGGGCCTGGTCCGAGATTGAAATTGGCGGCCGTACGGAACGGCTGAAACTGCTTCGCTCGACGCTTGTGGACGGCCAATCACTTACCGAAGATTGGTCGCCTTCGGAAGATTTGGGCGAGTCGGGAGGAATTCTCGATGACCGGCTGACGGTCGCCTGCGGAACAGGCGCGGTCAGGCTGGTCGAAGTTCAACGGGCGGGCGGAAGGCCCGCCGCCGCGCAGGAGTTTCTGCGCGGGGCCAAGATCGAAAAAGGAATGAAATTCACATGAGCATGATGTCGATACGCGCGGCAACGCCGCGGGACCGCGAGGCTATTCGCCTCGTCGAGGAACACGCATTCGGCCAGCAGGCGGAGGCCGGGCTGGTCGACGCGTTGGTCACCGGCGGCGACGCCGTTGTCGAGTTGGTGGCGGAAGAAGACGGCCAGGTGGTCGGCCACATCCTGTTCTCCAGGCTGTATGTGCAGAATGGCGGCAAGAGTTTCCCGGCAGTGGCGCTGGCGCCGTTGGCGGTGGAACCTTCGTTCCATGGTTCGGGTATTGGTGGTGCGCTGATCCGCGAGGCGCATATCCGCCTCAAGGACGCCGGCGAAGTGCTCGCCGTTGTCTTGGGCGATCCGGCCTATTACGGCCGCTTCGGCTACAACCATGCGCGCGCCGAAAACTTCGAGAGCGAATACCAGGGCGAGGCGCTGCAGGCGCTGGCCTGGGGCGACGCACCTGAAAAAGGCAAACTGGTTTACGCCCAGGCCTTTACCGCACTCGCCGCCTGAGCATGATGCCGAAAAGTGTGAAGCGGTTTTCGGACGACATCATGCTCTATCTCTTTGATTTAGAGCCGGATTCAGATTTCGGGTCGATTCGACCTGAAATCTTCCGGCTCTAGGCGAGTGTCGATAGCCTATGCCGCGTTTTCGTCTCGATATCGAATATGACGGCAGCCTCTTCGCTGGTTGGCAGCACCAGGCGGATCAGCCTTCGGTGCAGCAGGCGATAGAACAGGCGATCGAGAAATTCAGCGGCGAGGCGGTGCGAATACGCGCCGCCGGCCGCACCGACGCCGGCGTCCACGCGACCGCCCAGGTAGCGCATGTCGACCTCGCCAAGGCGTGGCCCAACGATAAGGTGCGCGACGCCGTCAACGCGCACCTGCAGGCGGCCGGCGCGCACGTCGCCATCCTGCAGGCGAGGGTTGTCCCCGACGATTTCGACGCCCGTTTCTCGGCCACCGGACGGCACTATCTCTACCGCATCCTCAACCGGCGCGCGCCGGCTGCGATGGAAAAGGGCAAGGTCTGGTGGGTGCCGAAGCGGCTCGATGCGGACGCCATGCACGAAGCGGCGAAAGTCCTGCTCGGCCGACATGACTTTACCACCTTCCGCTCGACGCAATGCCAGGCCAACAGTCCGGTGCGGACGCTGGAGCGGCTCGATGTGAGCCGCCAGGGCGACCTGATCGAGGTCAGGGTCTCGGCGCGCTCATTCCTGCACAACCAGGTGCGCTCCATGGTCGGGTCGCTGAAACGCGTCGGCGACGGCGGCTGGACGGCTGCCGATCTCAAGGCCGCGCTCGACGCGCAGGACCGCACCGCCTGCGGCCAGGTGGCGCCGCCCGACGGGCTTTTTCTCATCGGCGTCGACTATCCCGAAAAATCCTAGGCCGGGGCGGCCGTCGGTACAGTGATGCCGAGCAGCGCCACCAAGCCGAACAAGACGGCCAGAGATACCACCAACATGCCTGTGAACACGGCGGTGCCGACAGCCGCGCCCTTGCCGATCGCGGCGTTGGTCATCCGCCAGGTGAGGACCAGCGACAGCACCACCAGAACCAGCCACACCAATTCGGCGAATGGGTTGCCGGACGGCAGGAAGAGCCTGATCAACGCCGATGGCAGCAGCATCCAGGCGGTGATTGCCGACGCCCAGTTGCTGGCGACGACGTAGTGGACGAAGCGGTCGCCGATGCCGGCACGCGACGCGACCAGGGCAAGCACGACCAGCGGCAACAGCCACGAGCCGAGGTCGACGGTTGCCAGCCGGATCAACATGCCCAGCCGCCCGGCGAACGCATTGGGGTCGCCGATCTCGTTGGCCGTGCCGACCCAGCCGACGATCATCGCCGGCGCGGCGACGACGATGGCAAAGAAGGAATTCCAGAAGCCGTCCGCCGACAGGTCGAGCAGCCGCAAGCCGTCGGCCTTGCCGAGCATCAGCCGCCAGGCGCCGGTAAGCGATGAAGAGGTCTCGTCAACCGAAAGCATGATCAGCCTTGCTCGAACCAGTCTTCTATGAAGCGCTGGTAGATCTGGGTCAGCGTTTCGAGGTCGGCCAATGCGACGCGTTCATCGACCATATGCATGGTCTTGCCGACCAGTCCGAACTCAACCACCGGGCAATAGTCCTTGATGAAACGGGCGTCCGAGGTGCCGCCGGAGGTGGAGAGCGCCGGCTCCTTGCCGACCGCCGCCTTGATCGAGCCACGCAGCGTGTCGATGAGTTTGTCGTCGCGCGTCAGGAAAACGTGGCTCGGCCGGTCGCGCCAGACAAGCTCATAGTCGACGGGGGTCTTCTTGCCGGTCCGGTATTTCTTGCGCTTGGCAGCCTGGTCGAGGCGGTTGTGGATCTCGGCCTGCACCGTCTCGGCCGTCCAGCTGTCGTTAAAGCGGATGTTGAAGGTGGCTGTCGCCTTGGCCGGGATGACATTGGTCGCCGGATTGCCGACATCGATCGAGGTCACTTCCAGATTGGTCGGCTGGAAATCCCTAGTGCCCTTGTCGAAGACGGGGTGGAGCAAGGCCTCGACCAGGCTCATCAGGCCGCGCACCGGATTGTCGGCAAGCAAGGGATAGGCGACATGGCCCTGGCGGCCGTTGACGGTCACGCTGCCCGACATCGAGCCACGCCGGCCGATCTTGATCATGTCGCCGAGCGCGTCCGGATTGGTCGGCTCGCCGACGATCGAGGCATCCCATTTCTCGCCCTTGGCGGCCGCCCAGTCGAGCAGTTTTGTCGTGCCGTTGATGGCCGGGCCTTCTTCATCACCGGTGATCAGCAGCGAGACCGAGCCTTTCGGGCCACCCTTGTTCTCGACATGGCGCGCCACCGCGGCGATGAAACAGGCGATGCCGCCCTTCATATCGACGGCGCCGCGGCCGTACATCTCGCCCTTGGCGATCTCGGCGGCGAAGGGCGGATGCGTCCACGATGCCTCATCGCCCACCGGCACCACGTCGGTATGGCCGGCAAACATCAGATGCGGCCCATTGCCGGAGCGGCGCGCATAAAGGTTCTCGATGTCGGGCGTGCCGTCTTCGGAAAACACCGGGCGTTCGACGGAAAAGCCGAGCGGCTTCAGCATGCCTTCCAGCGCGGCCAGCGCACCACCCTCGGCGGGAGTTACGGAGGCACAGCGTATGAGGGTCGCAAGATTGGCGGCGGGATCGGTCGGCAGTTTCATGGGCAAAGCGATAATCGAAAGCGAAAGGCCTGTCACGGTCAGAGATGATGACCGGTCCTGCCGCCGACATTATGGTTTTCATGTCGTATAGTGCAGGCCAACACGGGATTATCGCATGGCCAACGCCGAAAAGACCATCGTCATTGCCGGCGCCGGCAGCATCGGCTGCTATGTCGGCGGCTGCCTGGCGCTGGCCGGACGCAAGGTGGTGTTTCTGGCGCGGCCGCGCATCGCGGAGGCCTTGCTGGGCGGTGGACTGCGTGTCACCGACCTCGACGGTCGCGACCGATCCATCAAGCCAGTGTCCGTCACTGCCGACCCCGCCGCCGCCCTGCCCAATGCCGACGTGGTGCTGGTAACGGTCAAGAACGGCGCCACTGAAGAGATGGCGGCGCTCATTGCCGCACACGCTCGCGGCGATGTCGTGGTGGTCAGCCTGCAGAACGGTGTCGGCAATGCCGACCGGTTGCGCGCCGGGCTGGGCTCTCGACCGGTGCTCGCCGGCATGGTGCCGTTCAATGTTGTCCAGTCGGCCGAAGGCGACTTGCCGCTTCACATGCATCGCGCCAGCGAGGGCAAGGTGATGATCGAAGAGGGTGCGGCCAGTCTTGCCGGCCTTCTCGATGTCGAAGGCCTTGCTGTCGAAACCCATGCCGACATCAAGGCAGTGCAGTGGGGCAAGCTGCTGATCAACCTCAACAATGCGCTCGTCGCGCTGTCCGGCCTGCCGCTCGCGAGTGAACTTGCCGACCGCCGCTGGCGGCTGATCCTGGCCGGTCAGATCGACGAGGCGCTGGCGGCGATGAAGGCCTCAGGCATTGCGCCGGCGCGGATCGGCGGCCTGCGTCCCGGCCTGCTGCCGAAACTGCTCCGGCTGCCGGACTGGCTGTTCCGGCTGGTGGCGCGGCGCATGCTCGCAATCGACCCGCAGGCGCGCTCGTCGATGTGGGACGATCTCCAGCGCGGCCGGCCAACCGAGATCGGTGACCTGCAGGGGGCGGTCCTGAGCCTCGCCGAAAAGGCCGGCACGCCGGCGCCTTTGCTGAAGCGGGTCACCGCGCTGGTGCGGCAGGCGGAGCGGGAAAAGCGCGGGTCACCCGGGCTAACGCCGGAAGCCGTCACGGGATAGGCTGCTCGCCGCGAGCGTCAGGCCTTGGCTCGCACATGAGCCCGGAAAGGCAGCCACGCCGGCACCGCTGCGTCACAGCTTTGGCGCGCGCCTCGGAGCCGGCGCCTTGCTCGCCGGGCCTGGAGCCGGCAGCGGCTGCACCGCCGGATGGTTCTCGATCAGCGTGATCTTCTGCCAGATCTTGCGCGACAGGTTCGATGCCAGGTTCTCGACGTCGTTGACGCCGTCGATGACCACATCGTCATTGACCGACTGCGCGAACAGCGCTGCGATCTTGCCGGTGATCGACAGCATTTCCGAGCAATAATCGAGGTAGCGCGCCAGGTCCGCGGCATTGGTGATACGCGCCGGCGAATGCGCGGTCGGCCTGAAGTTGGCAGACAATGCGGCTGGATCCTTGGTCAGCTGGTGCATGTCGATGACATGGATCAGCGACCTCAGCCCATGCAGCTGGCGAAACACCCGCTTGCGCTTGATGCGCTCCTCGGTGCGGATCAGCGCCAGCAGGCCGAGCACGGCAAGGATGATCATGTTGATCGTGGCTTCGATGCCTTGCACCGACTGCACCGCGTCGTCGGCCTGCGAGATATGGATGAGCGGCAGGATGGTGCCGACGAACAGGAAGATCAGCGCGCCGGCGGCGACGGCGGCGACGATGGCGCCGCGCAGCCACCAGATCGGCGCCTCGAGCGCCTGCGCCGCCTTGGCCAGGTCGCGCGACAGCGACACCAGTTCCGCGGCGACGCCGCGCAGGCCCGCCTCGGGAAAACGCTCGGCGACGCGCCCTTCCAGCCGCTCGGCGGTGTCGATGATCAGTTTCGGATCAAGCGTGCGGTAGCGCATGGCGAGATATCCGGTCGGCCCTCAGGCTTGTGCGGGAGAATTGGTGTGCCGGCCGTAGCGATTGGGCCCGGGATCACTTCTGAAGCAGGCAAGAATGAGAAGAAGAATCGGGCCGATGATGAGAGAGATCAACGCGTAGTAAGTCGGCTTGCCGAAATCATGGAAACGTTTTGCCGTAACCGCAAAGCTCGACCAGGTCGAAATCAGCACAACGGTCCAGAACACAGTGGCCCACACCTGGCTATTTGCGGTGCCGGGCTCCAGTCTGGCAAACTGGTAAAGCGGGAAAAATTGGGCAAGCAGCAAAAGCAGGCCGGCCAGCGCATACGCACCGGGGCTGACGCGGCCTGAGGTTTTGAAGAAAAGCCAAATGAGGTCTGTTTTTTCAGGCAAGCGGATCCGGTCCGTATTGATTGGCGCCCCTGTTGCCTTCGAGGATGCCCAGCTCGACGATGAGCCAGATCGCCCCAATGAAAGGCACCAGCGCGATAAGTGTCCACCAACCCGACTTGTTGCGATCATGCCAACGCTTGGCGTAGACGGCGAAGACCAGATAGAGCGTGGCGATCACATAGATCAGGTAGACGAAACCATAGGGCATGTTGTTGAACGTGGTGCCGATGATGTTGTCGATGATGATAGCGATGATGGCGCCAACGAATATCACACCAACGCAAGCCCAGAATTTGGCGCGGTTGATACGGCCTTCATAGCTCGTCAGGAGATACTTCCAGTCCATGTCACCCCTCCATGCGGAATCAGCGCGACGGAATGTCGCGCCGGCGGAAGGTGCGTCCGTTTGCAAAAAAGATCAATCGCGCAGCAATTCGTTGATCGAGGTCTTGGCACGGGTCTTGGCGTCGACGCGCTTGACGATGACGGCGCAGTAGAGGCCAGGCCCCGGCTCGTTGTTCGGAAAAGCCTTGCCCGGCATCGAGCCGGCAACGACGACGGAATTCGGCGGCACTTCGCCGTAAAAGACCTCGCCCGTGGCGCGGTCGACGATCTTGGTCGACTGGCCGATGAACACACCCATGCCGAGCACCGAGCCTTCGCGCACGATGCAGCCCTCGACCACTTCCGAGCGCGCGCCGATGAAGCAATTGTCCTCGATGATGGTCGGGCCGGCCTGCATAGGCTCCAGCACACCGCCAATGCCGACGCCGCCCGACAGGTGCACGTTCTTGCCGATCTGTGCGCAGGAGCCGACCGAGGCCCATGTGTCGACCATGGTGCCGCTGTCGACATAGGCGCCGACATTGACGAAGGACGGCATCAGCACCGCGCCCGGCGCGACATAGGCCGAACGGCGCACGATCGACGACGGCACGGCGCGGAAGCCGGCCTTCTCGAAATCGACAGCGCTCCAGCCGTCGAACTTCGACGCCACCTTGTCCCACCATACGGCATGGCCCGGGCCACCCTTGATGATCTCCATGGGATAGAGCCGGAAGGAGAGCAGCACCGCCTTCTTCAGCCACTGGTTGACATGCCACTTGCCGTCGGCCTGGCGCTCGGCGACGCGCACGGTGCCGCGGTCGAGCAGGTCGAGTGAAGACTGGATGGCGTCGCGCGTTTCGCCGCGGGTCGCGGTCGAAATCGTGTCGCGCTCCTCGAAGGCCTTCTCGATGGTCTTTTCGAGGCTTGCCAGATCAGGCTTCGACATGAATTCGCTCCGTTACCACGCTGTTAAGGCCATCGCCTTAACCTGTTTTGAAAATCGCGCGGACCCCTTGGCAGGCTTTGCCTGCCTGGGTCTTTGCATGTAGCAGGTTCTTGTCGCAAAAACCGCCGACACTTTTGCGGAACCTGCTTATGTTAAGGCGTATTGGGGGTCAATCGCGCGTGCGCCACGGGACGGCGCAAGTGAACTGTTGGGACGGGTAAAGCATATGACTCCTATGGAAAAGGCGGGATGGACGCCGCTGCCGCATTCGGACGAGGATCTGGAGCGCTCGAAAAGCGTGCCCGATACGCCGCAGACGCGTGCCGACACCTACCGTCTGGCCTGGAACGATCCCGATTTCATGACGCGTCGCGAATTGCGCGCGGTGCGGTTGCAGCTGGAACTCTTGAAGCCCGAAATGATCCTGGCCGAACGCGGCATCAGCTCGACGGTGATCCTGTTCGGCGGCGCGCGCATTCCCGAACCTGGCGGCGAGGCCTGGGCGGCCAAGAACGAGACGCAGAAGAAGAACCTCGAGGAAAACAGCAAATACTACGAGGAGGCGCGCAAATTCGCCCGCCTCTGCGCGAAGCAGTCAGCCACGTCCTATTATCGCGAATTCGTCGTCGTTACCGGTGGTGGGCCTGGCGTCATGGAGGCTGGCAATCGCGGCGCCGACGATGTCGGCGCGCCGTCGATCGGCCTCAACATCGTGCTGCCGCACGAGCAGGCGCCGAATGCCTATGTGACGCCGGAGCTGTGCTTCAACTTCCACTATTTCGCTATCCGCAAGATGCATTTCGTCATGCGCGCCAAGGCTGTTGCGGTGTTTCCGGGCGGCTTTGGCACCATGGACGAGTTCTTCGAGACGCTGACGCTGATCCAGACCGGCCGAATGGAGCGCGTGCCAGTGATCCTGTTCGGCAAGGCGTTCTGGAAAAGGGCGATCGATCTCGATTTCCTGGCCGAACAGGGCACCATCACGCCCGGCGACCAGGACATCATCGACTTCGTCGACACCGCGGACGAGGCGTGGGAGATTATCAGCCGGTTCTACAAGTTAGGGGAATAGCGGAAGAACTAGGGAACTGAGGAACTGAAGAATTGAGGAAAAAGGGGGGCCGGATCGCTCCTCCATTCCCCAGTTCTTCAATTCCTCAGTTCTTCAATTCTTCTACGCCCTCCACAATCGCTGTCAGAAATCCTGCGAGATCGTCGGTGACGAAATCGACGTCGTCCTCATTGGCCGGGTCGCGTTCCCAGATCTCGGCAAAGGTCGGCTCGAAATTGCGCGGCACCACCAGCACTGTGGTCATGCCCAGCGATTTCGGCACCTCCAGATTGCGGGCGAGATCCTCGAACATCACCGCATTGTGGCCGGTGACGGCGTGCAGTTCGGCAAACTTCTCATAGGTCTGGCGCGACGGCTTCGGCGTCAGCCCCGCGGCGACAATGTCGAAGATATCGTCGAAATGGTCGAGGATGCCGAGCTGGCGCGCGGTGCGCTCGGCGTGCCTGCGGTCGCCATTGGTGAAGATGAACTTGCGCCCGGGAAGCTGGCGGATGGCGGTGCCGAGCACCGGATCGGGCACCAGCCACGAATAGTCGATGTCGTGCACCTTTTCGAGGAAGTCGTCGGGGTCGATGCCGTGGCGCGTCATCAGCCCGTTCAGCGTCGTACCATATTCGAGATAGAGCTCCTTCTGCAGCTTGCGGGCCTCGTCACGCGGCAGCGTCAGCAGTTCTCCGACATAGGCCGTCATCTTGACGTCGATCTGTGAAAACAGATTCGAATGGTGCGGATAGAGCGTGTTGTCGAGGTCGAACACCCAGTCGGTGACATGGGCAAAGCGGGCGGGATCGGGCGACGTGGTCATGGCGTCCTTATGGCACGAAATATCTGCTGTTCGAACCCCTTTCTGATGTCAGGCTTATCCACAACCTATACGCATCTAGAGTTGTAGAAATGGGCTCACCATTCAAATTTTAGCCATCGCCGAAAGGTGGCCTTCAGGGCTTGCTGGCACAGAGACGGTTCAGTGGGAGCCAGCGATGAGTCGCATACTTTTAAAGTCCGCCGCCGTCGCGTTCGGCTCGGTAGCCGTCTCGCTTTTGCTGACGCTTATTGTCGTTCCCGCCATGGGTTTTCCGGTCGGTCGCACCATCTGGCTGACGTCGACAGTGTGCCCGCTGGCGCTCGCCTGGATCGCCTGCGCCAGCACCTTCTGGCAGAGCGACAGGCTGAAAGGCGCGCATCGCGACCTTGCCCGCGCGCATGCCCAGCTCGCCGCCGCGCATCGGCGCCTGTCGGAGAAGGCGAGTCGCGACGACATGACCGGCATGCTCAACCGCGAGAGCTTCTTTGCCGCGCTCGACGGCTCGCGGCGTAAATCCGATCGCGGCGCGCTGCTGATCATCGACGCCGACCATTTCAAGGCGATCAACGACAGCTTCGGCCATCTGACCGGCGATGACGCGCTGCTGCTGATCGCCAGCGCCATCGAGCGTGGCGTGCGCAGCGGCGACGTGCTTGGCCGCATCGGCGGCGAGGAGTTCGGCGCCTTCCTGGTCGGCGCCACCGGCGCGGAGGCCAGGCGCGTCGCCGAGCGCATCCGCCGCGAAGTCGAGCTGATCCGCTTCCGGCCGGTCGACGAGCGGACGGTGCCGCTGACCGTCAGCATTGGCGGCATCACTTGCGGTGAGGATGCCAATGTTTCGGAACTGATGCGCGCTGCCGACCTCCGGCTCTACGAGGCCAAGCACCGTGGCCGCAATTTGTCGATCCTCGACCGGGACATTTCCGAGGCCGCCTGAGGCTCGCGCTCATGCTCGCTAAGGATTTGCTAACGTCGTTTTTTCACGCAACCACGCCGTTTACCCGGTTGTAAGCCGTTTACCGGCTAGGACTGGCACGGAAATGGCCTGTCTGGCCGGCACGTGTGCCGTTCAGGGAACGCCATGCGTGGATCGAGGCCCCCATCGAGAGACGTGTCATGAGTTTCTTCATCAAGAAAGTATCGCGCCGCGCCATCGTGCAGGCGCTGATTGCGATGCCGGCGTTACGGCTGTTTCGCAAGCTGCCTGACAGCGACCGCCCCCATGCCGACCCTGACGAGATCGTCGAGGTCAATGGCTGGATCCTGAAGCGGAGCGACCTGGCATGATCTTCGACAGTTATGAGGCGTATCGCGCCTCGGATTTCAAACCCAGGGTCTGTATCCTCGGCTCAGGCCCTGCCGGCACCACCATCGCCAGGAAGCTTGGCGCCGCCGGCATTCCGGTCGTGGTGCTGGAAGCCGGCGCGCGCGAATTCAGCGACGAGTCGCAGGATTTCTACCGTGGCACCACGGTCGGCGATCCCTATTTCGACCTCGATATCACCCGGCTGCGCTTCATGGGCGGCTCGTCGAACCATTGGGCCGGCTGGTGCCGGGTGCTCGACAGCCAAGATTTCGAGCCCAAGGCGTGGGCGCCGGACACTGGCTGGCCGATCAGCCGCGCCGACATCGAGCCCTATCTGAGTGAGGTGCATGACATCCTCGAGCTTCCGGACTTCCGTCCCGATGTGCCGATTTCGGACGACATACGCTGGGTGCAGCTGATCAAGAGCCCGGCCGTGCGCTTTGGTGAAAAATTCGCCGACGAGCTCGACAAGAGCAAGACCATCGCCGTCGTGCTCAACACCTATGCCACCGAACTTGCCGGCGACGGCAAGCGGGTGACCGGCGCCAGGCTGTGGTCGAACGGCCAGGATGCCGGCTCCTTCAGCGCCGATTATTTCATCGTCTGCACCGGCGGGCTGGAGAATTCACGGCTGCTTCTATGGTCGAACCAGCGCTCCAATGGCGGCGTGGTGCCGAACGCCACGGCGCTTGGCCGCTACTGGATGGAGCATCCGACTTTCGAGGGCGGCAATGCCATCCTGGCCGACTACAGCGAGTTCGAGGTCGACGCCGTCAACGAGGCCTTCTTCTCGCCGACGCTGGCCGCCATGGAGCGGCTGCAGATCATGAATTTCGGCATCCGCCTGATCGAGACGCCCTATGCCGGCGTCAAGAGCCTGATTGCCGACTTGGCCTGCACCGCGCCCGATGCCGCCGAATGGGTGGCGTATCAGCTCAGCCAGAATCTGCGCTGCGCGGCCCAGCTCTACGTCGCCTGGGAACAGGCGCCGCTGGCCTCGAACCGGATCGAACTGTCGAAGACCGATGTCGACCATGCCGGCGTGCCGCGCATCGAGCTGCACTGGAAGAAGTCGCCGCTGGAGCGGCGCACCATTCTGGAGGGGCTCAAACTCTTCGGTACGACGCTGATCGAGAAGGACCTCGGCCGCGTCCGCATCATGGACTGGCTTGCCAATGGCCAGGACTATCCGACGGATGAGGAACTGGCCGGCCACCACCATATGGGCGGCACCCGCATGGGTACCGATGTGACCAAAAGCGTCGTCGACGCCAACTGCAAGGTGCACGGCATGGACAATCTCTATGTCGGCGGCTCCTCGGTGTTCTGCACCTCGGGCGAATGCAACCCGACGACGACGATCACCGCGCTTGCCTGCCGGATGGGTGATCATCTCAGCAAGATCATCACTGTGTGACGCAGTCATCATGTCTGATGCTCCAAAAAGCAGGCGGCGCCGGCGCCTGTGACGGCTGCCGGCGCCGCCTTGGCGCGCCTTTGGGAAGATCGTGCTGAGTTGTAGCGATTTACGCAATTCCGGACGGAAAACCGCTACACACTTTTCCTGCAATTGCCCTAGAGGCCGTAGACGGCGATGCGCACCAGCACAGCCGCGGCGGCCAGCGCCACCAGCAAGATGCCGAGGCCGATGGGCGAGCCCCAGCCATACCATTTCATCGCCATCTCGGCATATTTGTACTCTTCCTCATGCGAGAGGGGTGCACGCTGTTGAACCAGGCTCATTTTTCACTCCTTGTCGGCGGCTGGCCCCTTGCTATGTCCGGGCCGCAGCCGCATATTGATGCAATGGTCTAAATGTTAGACAGATTGATAGTTAGATGATCGAAATAAACTCGTCAAGCCACAATCGTGACGACATGACGACGGCCATCGGCCTGGCCATCATGCAGTGGCAGGACGCGACGCAGGCCTATGATGAAGCTGTGGGGGCAAGGCTTGGGCTGAACATGGCTGAACGCCATTGCATCGGGCTGCTTTACGGCGGCCCGCAATCGGCCGGCGCCATCGCGATCGCAACCGGCCTGACGCCGGCCGCCGTGACCGCGCTGATCGACCGGCTGGAAGCGCGCGGGCTTTTGACCCGGACGCGCAGTCTGGAAGACAGGCGCAAGGTGGTGATCGAGGCGACCGAGGCGACGCGCGACCTGTCGGAGCGCTACTACGGCGCCATCGCACGCGAAGGCGAGAAGGTCGTCGCCACCTTCAGCGACGCGGAACTCGCCACCATATCGCGCTTCGTCCACGCCGCACTCGACCTGCAGCGCGACCAGCTGGCGCGGCTGAAGGCCGAGGGGCCGGACGCCGCCTGAGAGCGGCGCCGGAGCTAGACCGTCGCCGGGTCGAGCGCGGGCTGCCCCTTGCGGCGGGCAACGATCGCCTTGAAATCGGCGGTCCGGAACGCATCGCGCAACACGTCGAAGGACGGCAGCACGAAATAGGCGCGCTGGAACTTGTCGATCTCGTAGCCGGTGCGCATCACCGTTTCGAGGTCGAAGGGCACATGGTGCGCATCCGGGCTCGTAACGGCGAACTGCAATTCGGTGAAGGACGACATCAGCCCGGCGCCGAAAGCTTTCAGCGGCTGGTCCTTCTCCTGCATCAGGCCATATTCGGCGGTGTACCAGTAAAGGCGGGTGATCATCTCGTCGCCGCCCAGTGCAATCACGCTCTCGGCTTTCTCGCCATACATCTGCATGAAATCGGCAAACACCGGCTGCGTCAGGATCGGCACATGGCCGAAGAAGTCGTGGAACATGTCGGGTTCGACGATGTAGTCGAGTTCTTCCTTGGTGCGCAGCCAGTTGGTCACCGGAAAACGCCGGTTGGCGAGATGGTCGAAGAAGGGCGCGGCCGGAATGAGGCCGGGAACGGCGACGATTTCCCAGCCGGTCAACATGCGCAGCTTCTCGCTGACCGCGCCGAAATCCGGAATCCTGTCCAGCAGGCCGAGCGTGGCGACGCCGTCGAGATAGGAGTGGTGCGCCAGTTTTTGGGTCAGCTTGGTCTGACGGTCGCACAGCGTGCGCCACACCGCCTGTTCCTCGGCGCTGTAATCATAGCCTTGCGCCACGGTGAAGTCGGAACGGCACACCGAATAGTCGCCGCGCAGGCCTTGGGCCGCGCAATCACGGGCATACTCGGCAACGCTCATCGTCGTCATGGTTCTTCTCCCCTGATCATGACACTTCGAATCTGTTCGCCGAATCTAGCGGCAGCCGGCGAGGCAATTCAGCTTTGATGATGGCTTGGAGGAAGGATTCGAGGTAAAAGTCACCACGCGAAAGCTGAAGGAGAGTGAAAATGCCTCAGTTTGACGATTTCGAGATCAAGATGCTCGAAATCCTGCAGCGCGACGGGAGAAAACCCGTATCCGAGTTGGCGCAGGAGATCGGCCTGTCGACGACGCCATGCGCGCGCCGCTTCGAGGCGCTGCAGGAGGCCGGCATCATCAAGGGCTTCGCCGCCGTGCTCAGCCGCCGCGCCGTTGGCCTGATGGTCGAGGTGTTCATCGAGGTGCGACTGGTCAGCCACAGCGACGGTTCACCAGAAACCTTCATTGCCGCCGTGCAGCGCATGGACGAAGTGTCTTCCTGCTGGACGATGACCGGCGAGCACGATTTCCTGCTGCATGTCATGGTGCCCTCGGTCGACGAGCTCAACGCCTTCGTCATGCATCGACTGATGCGCCTTGCCGGAGTGCGAGACGTTCACACCCAGCTGGTTCTGCAGAACATCAAAGGCCCCGGCCACGTGCCGCTTGCCCATCTCAGGCGGTAAGGCTCGGCATCGCCATTTCTGCCGAAAAGCTGCACGCAAACTGCTGAACGGAGCCCAATTGCCGATCTGAAACGCCGGCTACGCCATCCGGACCACTGCTCCGGGGTCCGTCATGAACATCGTGCTGATCAATCCGCCGCACACCGCCATCGGCAGCCGCGTGCCCGACGACCATCTGCCGCCGCTTGGCCTGCTTGCAATCGGCGGGCCGCTGCTCGACGCCGGCCATGAGGTGCGGCTCGTCGATGCCGAATTCGGGCCGATGCCATTGGACACTCTTGTGCGCGATGCTTTGAGCGGCCAGCCCGACTGCATCCTGATCGGCCATTCCGGCTCGACCTCGGCGCATCCGACCGCGCTCACCATCGCGCGCATGGTCAAGGCACGCGAGCCGGCGACGCTGGTGATCTATGGCGGCGTGTTCCCGACCTATCACTGGCGCGACATACTGGCGGCAACCGACGTCTTCGACTTCATCGTGCGCGGCGAGGGCGAGGCAACCACCGTTGCTCTCATCGAGGCGCTGGACAAGCGCCGGCCGTTGGCCGAAGTCGCAGGCATCGCCTATCGCGACGATCTCGGCCGCCCCTTTGCAACGCAGCCGGCCGCCACCATCGCCGCTCTCGACGACTATCGCGTCGGCTGGGAGCTGATCGACCATCGCCGCTACAGCTATTGGGGCGGCAAGCGCGCCGTGGTCATGCAGTTTTCGCGCGGCTGCCCGCATCTGTGCAATTATTGCGGCCAACGCGGTTTCTGGACCCGCTGGCGACATCGCGATCCCAAGAAGTTTGCGCAGGAGATTGCCTGGCTGCACCGCGAGCACGGCGTCGAACTGGTCAACCTCGCCGACGAAAACCCGACCGTGTCGAAGAAAGCCTGGCGCGCTTTTCTCGATGCGCTGATCGCCGAGAACGTGCCTGTGCTGATCGTTGGCTCGACCCGCGCCGACGACATTGTGCGCGATGCCGATATCCTGCATCTCTACCGCAGAGCGGGCGTCATCCGCTGGCTGCTCGGCATGGAAAACACCGACGAGCAGACACTTGCATTGATCCGCAAGGGCGGCAGCACCTCGTCCGACCGCGAGGCAATCCGGTTGCTGCGCCAACATGGCATCCTGTCGATGGCGACCTGGGTGGCCGGATTCGAGGACGAGACCTTTCGTGACCTTTGGCGCGGCTTCCGCCAGCTGCTTGCCTATGACCCCGACCAGATCCAGGCGCTCTATGTCACGCCGCATCGCTGGACGCCGTTCTTCCGCATCGCCAGGGACCGCAAGGTAATCCAGACCGACGCCCGGCTGTGGGACTACAAGCACCAGGTGCTGCAGATGACGCGGCTGAAACCCTGGATGCTGTTCTTCTCGGTCAAGCTGATCGAGGTCGCGGTGCAGTCGCGGCCGAAGGCGCTGGCCCGCATTCTTTCCCACCCCGATCCCGAACAGCGCCATTCTATGCGCTGGTATACGCAAATGGGCCGCCGCGTCTGGTTCCGCGAGGTCTGGGGCTTTTTGGCCCGCGACCGCCGCCTGAAGGACGGGCCGACGCTGGCTGAGTTCTGGGGCGCGCCGCAGGACGCCGAAGAGGAATCGATGGTCGTCGTGCGACCGCCGCGCAAGTCTACCGAAGCGGCCGTCGTTATCTCGCCGGCCGCCTGACGCGGGCTCTGCTGCCATTTACAGATATACGGGGCGTATGTGTATTGACATACGCCCCGTATGTGCCCATCTCAGACGTACGGGGCGTATGTAAACTGCTCCGGACAATGGAACGCAGGCCGCGATCGTCGGGAGATCCGATCTGCCACGTCTGAATGGAGTGAAAATGACCAAACGTGACGCTATCTTCCCTGCCGGCCGGCAGGCTCTGTACGAGATCAACCGCTATTCGGCGGCAATCCGCTCAGGCGACTTCCTGTTCGTCTCGGGTCAGGTCGGCAGCCGCGAGGACGGCTCGCCGGAACCGGTCTTCGAAAAGCAGGTCCAGCTTGCCTTCGACAATCTCGCAGCCGTGCTGAAGGCCGCCGGCTGCACGTTCGACGACATCGTTGATGTCACCACCTTCCACACCGATCCGGCCGCGCAGTGGGCCGCGATCGACGCCGTCCGGCTGAAGGCGTTCGGTGAGCCGCCCTACACCAACTGGACCGCGGTCGGCGTCAATTGGTTAGCCGGCTTCGACTTCGAGATAAAGGTCATCGCGCGCCTGCCTCAATCCGCTTGACAGAACTGGCAGCCTGATCGACGGGCTGCGGCCAGCTGCGGCTCAGGGCACGATCAGCGTGCCGGCGCCGTGTTCGGTGAACAGTTCGAGCAGCACCGAATGCGGCGTCTTGCCGTTGAGGATGACGACGCCTTCGACGCCGCGCTCGATCGCCTCGATGCAGGTCTCGACCTTGGGGATCATGCCGCCCGACACCGTGCCGTCCTTGATCAGCGCCTTGGCCTCGGCCACCGTCAGCTCATCGATCAGCTTCTTGTTCTTGTCGAGCACGCCGGGCACGTCGGTCAGGAACAGAAGGCGCGTCGCCTGGCAGGCGCCGGCAATGGCGCCGGCAAAAGTATCGGCATTGATGTTGTAGGTGTGGCCGTCGCGGCCGGGCGCCACCGGCGCCAGCACCGGGATCATTTCGGAGCGCGCCAGAAGGTCGAGCAGCGTGCGGTCGACCTCGACCGGTTCGCCGACGAAACCAAGATCGAGCACGCGCTCGATGTTGGAGTCCGGGTCGATCATGGTCTTGCGCGCCTTTTCGGCGAACACCATGTTGCCGTCCTTGCCGCACAGGCCGATCGCCCATTCGCCTTCGGCATTGATCAGCGCCACGATCTCCTTGTTGATCGAACCGGCCAGCACCATCTCGACGATCTCGACCGTCTTCTGGTCGGTGACGCGCAGGCCGCCCTCGAACTTCGATTCGATGCCCATCTTGGCCAGCATGGCGCCGATCTGCGGCCCGCCGCCATGGACGACGATCGGGTTGACGCCGGACTGCTTCAACAGCGCGATGTCGCGGGCAAAGGCCTTGCCGAGTTCGATATCGCCCATGGCATGGCCGCCATATTTCACCACCACGGTCTTGTGCTCGTAGCGCTGCATATAGGGCAGTGCCCGCGAAAGCAGGGCGGCCTGCATTTCGGCGGTGGCGGTGATCTCCGTCATCGGCGTGGTTCCCTGGATGTGGGTAAGGACGGCGGCGTCTTAGCGGGAATTGGCGCAGGCCGCAAACGGCTTTGCTGTCACAATGATGAAATCGCAGAGACGGCGCGATCTAGCCCGGCACCTTCAGCGGCGCCCGCCGCGTCAGCCAGCCGGAGCAGGCTGCGGGCACCCGGACCGAGCCGCCGCCATCCGAGGCATGCGCCGCCGGCACCACACCCGCGGCTACAAGTGCTGCCGACCCCCCGGACGAGCCGCCGCTGGTGTGGTCCGTGTTCCACGGATTGCGGGTGATGCCGGAGGCG
This sequence comes from Mesorhizobium caraganae, assembly GCF_016836705.1. Taxonomy (GTDB): domain Bacteria; phylum Pseudomonadota; class Alphaproteobacteria; order Rhizobiales; family Rhizobiaceae; genus Mesorhizobium; species Mesorhizobium caraganae. The sequence goes on from NZ_JAFCGY010000001.1 coordinate 760,678, forward strand.
GCCGATTCGGTCATCAGCCTCAGCCCTTGTTCGGGCGAGGTGCTGGTTGCAACCGGAATGAGCCCGGCAGCGAGATAGCGCTCGGTCATCACCGAATTGAAGTCGGCGGTGAAAGCCGGAATGCGGCTGCCGGTATGCGTCGGCACGCCCTTGATGGCGATGCCGAGGTCCTTCAGCGCAAAGGGCACGCCGGCCAAAGGCAGGGTGCGGTCGACGGATTTCGCCCGCGTCCTGGCCGCATCGTAGAGCGGCTCGGCAATGGCGTTGATATCCGGACGGGTGGCTTCGGCGCGTGCGATGGCTGCATCGACAAGGTCTTGCGGCGAGATTTCGCCGCTATGTACCAGCTCTGCCAGGCCGGTTGCATCGTTTTCCCACAGCATCCGTTCGGCCGACATCGCTTTCCCCTTTTGATGAGAGGCTAACGACAGCGGATTTCCTTGGCAATCGACCGACAATTACTCGCGATTCAAATAGGACGACGTTTGCGTGGAGAATACCAATTCCGCCTTTGCAAATAAATCGCTATCGCCTAGCTTGTCCGCATGACGCCGCAGGACATCTCCACCCTGATTGTCCGGACTTCGATGAAGGATCGGGCTGCGTTTGACCTGCTCTACCGGCAGACCAGCGCGAAACTTTTCGGCGTGTGCCTTCGTGTATTGAAGGACCGGGGAGATGCGGAAGAAGCGCTGCAGGAAGTCTTCGTCAAAGTCTGGACCAAGGCCGATCGTTTCGCCGTTTCTGATCTCAGCCCAATCTCCTGGCTGGTAGCCATAGCCCGCAATCATGCGATTGATCGCATCCGATCGCGGCGCAAGCCTGCTGCCGATATCGATGCCGCGCTCGACGTGGCTGACCCGGGTCCGGGGCCCGAGGCCATGGTTGTTGCGGGCGGCGAATCCGAGCGCATCTACCAGTGCCTCGAAGAGTTGGAACAAGACCGGGCGCAGGCCGTCCGGGGTGCTTATTTGAACGGCGAAAGTTACGCCGACCTCGCGGAACGTCACAAGGTTCCTCTGAACACGATGCGAACATGGCTGCGCCGTAGCCTGTTGAAACTTAGAGAATGTCTGGAAAGATGACCCTGGCAGAAGAAAATGGACCGGAACGTGGAGGCGACGACCTGCTCGCAGCCGAATACGTTCTCGGTGTGCTGCCGGCGGATGAACGCCAGATAGCCTCCGGACGTATCGACGCGGAGACCGGCTTCGCTCGTCTCGTCGATTCCTGGGAGGTTCACTTTTCGCCGATGGCCGCCGCCTATGCGGAAGTAGAGCCGCCGGCCACCGTCAAGCCGGCCATCGATCGCCGGCTGTTTTCCTCCACCGCAGCGTCGACTACTGCGGCGCCGAGCGACAGCCTTTGGGCCAGCCTTGCCTTCTGGCGCGGCCTCACCGCAGCGGCTCTCGCCGCGCTGGTGCTTTACGTCGCCGTGCCTTACGTCAGGCCGCCGGTCGTCGTGCCGCAGGAGCGCCTTGTCGCGTCGTTGGCTGCCGACGGCAGCGATGTCAAATACCTCGTCGTCTACGACGCCGCACGCCGCGATGTCGGCCTGTCGCTGGTTTCGGGCGAACGCGCCGCCGGCAAGGACTTCGAGCTGTGGATGATCGAAGGCAAGAATGCGCCGGTTTCGATGGGCATCATTCCCGCCGGCCAGACCACGCACATCCCGGTTACACCGGCCGTGCAGCAGAAGCTGGCGCAAGGCGCCGTGCTCGCCGTCAGCGTCGAACCGACGGGTGGTTCGCCGACCGGACAACCGACCGGACCGGTCGTTGCCGCGGGCGATCTGAAGGGCATCTGATTAGACCTCAAGGGCATGACGTGGTCATGAAGAGCAGAGGAAGTATATCTTCCGCTGTTTTCGTTCTGGCCGCCGGCGGCGAAAATTAATGATTCGGTCCCCCGAAAATGTAGTTCGCCGACAAAATAAAGAATAATTTTTCCGGCACGCGGAAACTCAAGCAGTTCTGCTCCGTATCTCCTCATGTTCCCGAAAGGGGAACAATAACCCGAGGAGTCCGAACACTATGCGTAGAATCGCCACCCTTTTGCTCGCCGGTACCATTGCCGTCTCCGCGCTCGCCACCACTGCCTATGCCGAGAACCCGATGGTTGGCGGCGCCGCCATGTTCGCCAACAAGAACATCGTCGAGAACGCCGTCAATTCGAAGGACCACACGACGCTGGTTGCGGCCGTCAAGGCTGCCGGCCTGGTCGAGACGTTGCAGGGCGCCGGCCCGTTCACCGTCTTCGCGCCGACCAATGACGCCTTTGCAGCCCTTCCGGCCGGCACGATCGAGACGCTGCTCAAGCCCGAAAGCAAGGACAAGCTCACCAAGATCCTGACCTGCCATGTTATCGGCGCGAAGGCGATGGGCGCGGATGTCGCCGCAATGGCCAAGGCCGACGGCGGCACCCACAAGGTCAAGACGGTCGGCGGCTGCGAGCTGTCGCTCAAGGCCGATGGCGGCAAGGTCACCGTCACCGACGAGAACGGCAATGTCGCCAATGTGACGATCGCCGATGTCGAGCAGTCCAACGGCGTCATCCACGTCATCGACAAGGTCCTGCTGCCGAAGATGTAACAAAGCGTCTGCCGCCGACGAACAGTTGGTCAAGGCTCCCTGCAGATTGCGCGGCTCGCGTCCCCGTGGGCCGCGCAAACGACCGAGCGCTCCATCCCGTCCGCTATAAGCGCGGAGCCGGTGTGGAGCGTTCGTTTGCAGAGGCCACCGTCACCGGCTTTTGATTTTCCAGTGGCGGCCAAATTTGGCAAAACAACGCGCAGGAGGATTTCTGTCATGAACCGTCGAGATTTGCTTTTGAGCGGCGCCGCCATCGCTGCCGTGGCCGGCGCGGCGGCAACGTTGCGCATGGGCGGAACCCAGACCGCCAGGGCAGCCGAAACTTTCGAGGTCACCAAGACCGACGCCGAGTGGCACGCCATCCTGTCCGACGAAGCCTTCAACGTGCTGCGCAAGGAAGGCACTGAGTATCCCGGCACCAGCCCGCTGCTCAATGAGCACCGCAAGGGCATTTTCGCCTGCGCCGGCTGCGACCTGCCGGTCTATCCCTCGGAGACCAAGTTCGATTCCGGCACCGGCTGGCCGAGCTTCTGGCAGGAAATCCCCAATGGCATCGGCAAGACCGAGGACCGTTCGCTGGGCATGACCCGCACCGAGGTCCACTGCCGCCGCTGCGGCGGCCATCTCGGCCATGTCTTCGATGACGGTCCGGCGCCGACCGGCCTGCGCCACTGCATCAACGGCGTTGCGCTCAGCTTCAAGCCGGCCATGGCCTGACCGTCCAGCGTCTCTTGGTGATGTCGGAAATGTGGGAGGTGGCGTAGCGACCGCCTCCTACCTGTGAAAATGGGGCCAAAACTCTTAAAATCAAGAATTGGCAGATGCCTTTTTATGCGTAGATTCCGCAGCCCTTGACGAGAGGGCCAGAACCTATGCAACGAACTGAAGAACGGGCTCGCCAAGGCGAGCGCAAATCGACCGGTCGTGCTGATGCCGACCGGTCGCAAATCTCCCATCCTGTGGTGATCGTCGGAGGCGGGCCGACCGGACTGGTGCTGGCCGGCGAGCTGTCCTTGGCCGGCATCGATGTCGCCATCGTGGAGCGGCGCGTTGGACAGGAGCTCGACGGGTTGCGCTCCGGCGGCCTGCACGCACGAACCATCGAGATCTTCGACCAGCGCGGCATTGCCGACCGGTTTCTGGCGCAAGGGCGGACTGCCCAGGTCGCCGGCTTTGCCGGGGTTTCACTCGATATCAGCGACTTTCCCACCCGCCACAATTACGGGCTCGCTTTGTGGCAGAAGCATATAGAGCGCATCCTTGCCGACTGGGTGGAGGAGCTTGGCGTCACGATCTACGGTCGCTGCGAGGTGACGGCTTTCGTGCAGGATGAGAGCGGCGTCGACGTCGCGGTCAGCGATGGCCGCTCGCTTCGTGCCGACTACCTCGTCGGCTGCGACGGCGGCAGAAGTCTCGTGCGCAAGGCTTCGGGCATCGAGTTCCCGGGTTCGGATCCGACGACCAGCAACCTGATTGGCGAGGTCGAGGTAACAGAGGAGCCGAACTGGGGCATCCACCGCGATGCAACAGGTATTCATGGTCTCACCAGGCTGGACGACGGGACCGTGCGGGTAATGGTGACCGAACGCGAGGTCGGGGCTGTCGCGCCGCCCACGCTGCGCGATCTGAGCGACGCGCTCATTGCTGTCTTCGGCACCGACTATGGCGTCCACAATCCGGCATCGCTGTCCCGTTTCACCGATATGGCCCGGCAGGCAGCGTCATACCGCCAGGGGCGGGTGCTGCTGGCCGGCGACGCCGCCCACGTGCATCCGCCGGACGGCGGACAGGGCATGCAGCTTGGTGTGCAGGACGCGGTCAATCTGGGCTGGAAGCTCGCCCAGGTGGTCAGGAAAACGGCGCCGGAAAGCCTGCTCGATACTTATCAGGCCGAGCGTCATCCGGTTGCCGCCAGGGTGTTGCAAAACACCATGTCGGCGGTCGTGCTGCGCCGTGAAGACGAACGCATAAAGGCGCTGCGAGGCACCGTGTCTGAGCTTCTCGCCATGGAAGAGCCGCGCAAGCATTTTGCGGGCATGATGTCCGGTTTGGATATCCGCTACAATGTAGGCGAGGGCCACGAATTGCTGGGACGTCGCATGCCGGATCTCGACCTCGTCACCGCCGACGGGCCGCTGCGGGTCTTTGCGCTGCTGCACGACGCGCGACCGTTGTTGCTCAACTTTGGAAAACCCCGCGCTTTCGACATCGGCCCATGGGCGGATCGGGTTCGCTCGGTCGACGCTGGATATGATGGTGCATGGGAGCTGCCTGTGCTGGGCGCGGTCGAAGCTCCCGGCGCCGTATTGGTTCGGCCCGACGGTCATGTGGCCTGGGTCGGTGGTCCGACATCGGCGGGCCTGACCGACGCGCTGACCAGATGGTTCGGGCCGGCTGCCGCGGCATAAAGGTCGTGAAATCTCGGTAGTACTTAATCGTGACCCCGGAAATAGGGGGTTGATTTCCGGGGTCACACATGAGGGCGCCAGGCGGGGGAACCGACGCGCTCAATGGCCTCCGCCGCCACCGCCCGCAGGCGGCGCCGGCTTGGAGATGACCATGGTGAAAACAGCCATGATCGCGAACAGGGCGGTCAGCATGGTGAACACGTCCATGAACGACAGCAGCGACGCCTGCTGGTGGGCCATGCCAGACAGTTTGGAGATCGCCGCCTTGGTGGCGTCGAGGCCGGGCGTCTGCTGGAAATCGAGCGTCATGTTCTGCAGCTTCTGCTGGGCCGCAGCACTGCCCCATTCCACATGCTCGGCCAGCCGGGCGTAATGGAACGCGCTGCGATCGATCAGCACGGTGTTGATGATGGCAAGGCCGACCGCGCCGCCGAGGTTGCGGGTCAGGTTGAACAGGCCGGACGCGTTCTTCAGCCGGTCCGGCGGCAAGGTGCCGAGCGCGATGTTGTTGATCGGCACCATGCACAGCATCATCGAACAGCCGCGCAGGATCTGCGGGATGAGCAGCTCATAGAAATCCCAGTCGGCCGTCAGATGTGTCATCCACCAGGTGCCGGCGGCGAAGCCGAGCAGCCCGATCATCATCATGACGCGCAAATCCATCTTGCTCGACAGGATGCCGGAAATCGGCGCAGTGACGAACATCGCCAGGCCGCTGACGAACAGCGCCTCGCCGATCATCAGCGAGTCGTAGCCGCGGATGCGCCCGAGGAACACCGGATAGAGATAGGTCAGGCCGTAGAGGCCGATGCCGATGACGAAGGAGAACAGCGAGCCGAACGCAAAATTGATGTTGGTGAAGGCCCTGAGATCGACGATCGGCTCCTCGGCGGTGAAGGCGCGCCAGAAGAACAGCACCGCACCGACAACCATGATGATGGCGCAGATGAACACTGCCTGTTCCTGCAGCCAGTCATGGTTGGGACCTTCCTCGAGCACATATTCCATACAGCCGAGGAAAGCCGCCATGCCGGCAAGGCCCCACCAGTCGAACTTGCTGAACAGTCCGAGATTGGGCTTGTCGAAGTCGATCAGCGACCAGGTCGCGGCTGTCACCAGAATACCCGGCACGACATTGATCAGGAACAGCCAGTGCCACGACAAGGCATGGCTGATATAGCCGCCGACGGTCGGGCCGATGGTCGGCGCCAGCGTCGCCACCAGGCCGATCATCGGCGACACCATGGCGCGGCGCGATGGCGGGAAGATGGTGAAGGCAGCGGCGAAGACGCTCGGAATCATGCCGCCGCCGATAAAGCCCTGGATGGCGCGGTAGACGATCATCTGGTCGATGTTGGTGGCGGTCGCGGCCAGCGCGCTGGCCGCCGTGAAGCCGGCCGCGGCGCCTGCAAACAGCACGCGCGTCGACAGCATCCGGCTGAGGAAGCCCGACAGCGGGATCATCACCACTTCGGCGATCAGATAAGCGGTCTGCACCCACGGGATTTCATCGGAACTGGCGCTCAGGCCGGCCTGTATCTCGGCCAGCGAGGCCGAGACGATCTGGATGTCGAGGATCGCCATGAACATGCCGAACACCATCGCCAGGAAGGCGATGAGGCGGCGCGTCGAGATGGTGGTCGGCACCGCCGGCATGGCAGGTGCCGGCACGGCTCCAGCAGTGATGGTTGCGGTTGCCATGGCGTTCTCTCCCGGCGGCCGCTCAGTTCGCCGCGGCCGGAGCCGTGCGGCTGTCGACGGCGACGATGACGCTCAAGCCCGCGCGCAGCCTGCCCGCCTTCAGCACATCGGCCGGCACCTCGATGCGAACCGGGACGCGCTGCACCACCTTGGTGAAGTTGCCGGTGGCATTTTCCGGCGGCAGCAACGAGAACACCGCGCCCGAAGCCGGTGCCAGCGACGACACCGTGCCTTCGAAATCATGGCCATCCGTGGCGTCGACCGAGACCCGCACTTTCTCGCCGGGCACCAGCTTGGCCAGCTGCGTCTCCTTGAAATTGGCGACGATATAGAGCTTGTCCATCGGCACCACGACGGCGAGCTTCTGGCCGGGGCTGACGAGGTCGCCCTGCTCGACCGAGCGATTGCCGACGACGCCGTCATACGGCGCCTTGAGCACGGTGAAGGACAGATCACGCGCTGCCTTGTCGAGGCTCAGTTGCAGCGAGGCCAGCGTGCTGGCGGATTCGGCGCGCTGCGCCTCGAACACGCCGATATTGGCCTGCGCAGCGGCGATCTGCGCGTCGGCGCCGACAAGGGCTGCATTGGCCTGGTCGAGAGCGGTCTGGGCATCGTCGAGCTGCGCCTGTGTGCCGACATGGGTCTTGACCAGTTGCGCGGCGCGCTGCTGGGCACGGGCGGCGTTGTCGGCGGCTGCCTGGTCGGCGACCTTCTGCGCCTGCGCTTGCTGCAGCGAGGCCTGTGCCGCCTTGGTCTGCGCGTCGATGCGATCGAGCGTCTTGGTCAGGGTGGCGATCTGGGCCTCTGCCTGGGCGACGGCAATCTTGTAGTCGCCGTCATCGATGGTCAGCAGCGGGTCGCCGGCCTTGACTTGCTGGTTCTCCGAGACCTCGACCTTGTCGACATAGCCGGAAATCTTCGGCGAAACGAATGACATGTCGGCCTGGACATAGGCGTCGTCGGTCGAGATCAGGAACCGGCCGTCGGTCCAGTAGTTATAGCCATACCAGGCGCCGGCGCTCAGCAGCGCGAGCCCGACAATCGGCAACATCAGTGAGCGCGCCGAGCGCTTCTTCTTCGCCGGGGTCTCGGCCAAAACTTCGGCGGCAGGCTTGGGAGGCGCTTCCGGAGCTTCGATGACCGGCGAGACCTTGGCGGTGGGGAAGGGCCGGACTTCGGCGGTCGTGGTTGGGGTGTTCGAGGACATGATATCTCGCTACTGTCACTATATGAGCAAATCGTGTTATACTGAACCGTTCGGTTCGATGTGGACGTTGACATAGCGTTAAAGTGGGCCCATATCAAGGGCAATCGAACCAGTCGGTTCGAATTATTTTGCGAGGTGTGACTTTTATGGCCGACACGTTAGCCGACGCCGAAAATGATTCGTGCGATGTGGTGGACAGCGCGCGCCGCGGTCGCCCGGCGGCGGGCCAGGATCCGGTCAAGCGCAGCCAGATCATCGAGGGCGCGCGTCGTGTGTTCATCGACAAGGGCTTCGAAGCGGCGTCGATGAACGACATCACCCGCGAGGCCGGCGTCTCGAAGGGCACGATCTATGTCTACTTCGCCAACAAGGAAGAGCTGTTCGAGGCGCTGATCGAGGAAGAGCGCGGCACCATCTTCAAGAACATGTACGATATGCTCGACCGCGCCGACGATCTGCGCCAGACGCTGGTGAAGTTCGGCACGGTGATGTCGATGAAGATCACCTCGGCCAAGGTCATCCAGGCGCAGCGCACGGTCATCGGCGCTTCCGACAGGATACCCGACATGGGGGCGCGGTTCTATGAGCGCGGCCCCAAACGCGGCCACGACAAGGTGGCGCAGTTCCTCAATGCCGCCGTCGATCGCGGCCTGCTCAAGATCGACGACGTCGATCTTGCCGCCTATCAGTTCACCGAACTGTGCCTGGCCGGCCTGTTCCGCCAGTGCATCTTCGCCTACCGCACCAAGGCGCCGAGCCAGGATGAAATCGACCACATCGTGCGGACGGGCGTCGACGTGTTCCTGAAGTACTACGGCACCGAAAAGCTTGCCGAGGAAGAAAGCCACCAGCTGATCGCCCTGGAGGCGAAGGCCAAGGCAAAGGCCTAGCTGGCTCGCTCAGCCGCCATTGGCGGCCAGCACGATCGCCGCGCGTAGTTCCTCGAGACCTTCACCCTTTTCCGATGACGTGGCGAGCACGAACGGAAACGCCGCCGGCCGCTTCTTGATCTTCAGCAGCGTCTCTTCGATCAGCCGCGGCACGCCCGCCGCCTTGATCTTGTCGGTCTTGGTCAGCACGATCTGGTAGGACACCGCCGCCTTGTCGAGCAGCGACAGCACTTCGTCGTCCTTGGCCTTGATGCCGTGGCGGGCATCGATCAGCACATAGACTCGCTTCAGCGTCACGCGGCCCTTGAGATAGTCGAAGACCAGCTTGGTCCAGTCGTCGACCTTTTCCTTCGGCGCGCTGGCATAGCCGTAGCCCGGCATGTCGACCAGCGCCATCGGCGGCAGGTCGGTGCCTTCGCCGGAAAACCCGCCCGGCACGAAATAGTTGAGCTCCTGCGTGCGCCCCGGCGTGTTGGAGGTGCGCGCCAGCCCGTTATGGCCGACCAGCGCATTGATCAGCGACGACTTGCCGACATTGGAGCGGCCGGCAAAGGCGATTTCCGGCGGCCCTTCCGGCGGCAGGAATTTCATCGCCGGCACGCCGCGGATGAATATCCACCCTTTGGTGAACAACTCGACGCCGATAACCGTATTGCCCAACGCGTTCAAACCGCTGCCTCCAGCCTGGAAATATCGGCGCCCCTGATGGCATTGAGGTTGCGGCCGATCTTGTCCACCGGCCAGTTCCACCACGCCACCGAAAGCAATCGCCGCACCGTCCTGTCGTCGAAGCGCATCTTCACCACCTTTGCCGCATTGCCGGCGACGATCGCATAGGCCGGCACGTCATGCGTCACCACCGATTTCGCCGCCACGATGGCGCCGTGGCCGATCGACACGCCGGGCATGATCACCGCATCCATGCCGATCCATACATCATTGCCGACCATCGTGTCGCCGCGCACTTCCTGCGACCACGTTTTCGGATCGAAGCCGTGTTCCCAGCCATGGCCGAAAATGTTGAACGGATAGGTCGAGAAGCCGGACATCGCATGGTTGGCGCCGTTCATGATGAAACGCGCCCCTTCGGCGATGGCGCAGAACTTGCCGATGATGAGCTTGTCGCCGATGAACGGATAGTGATGCAGAACGCACCGCTCGACGAATTTGTCCGGCCCGTCCGGATCGTCATAATAGGTGAAGTCACCGATCTCGATATTCGGTGCCGTGACCAGCGGCTTCAGGAAGCCGACCCGGGTGTGCATCGGGATCGGGTGCTTGATGTCTGGGTTGGGTCCGTCCATGGCGAGGTCCGTTGAGAAGTGGCAGCCGGGCGCAGGCGCAATCCGCGTGCGCCGTTCAAAATAGCGTGATCCGCCCTATAGCACCAATCGTCCGATGAGCGAGCCCTGCAGAGCTGCGACGGTCACTTCGTGCCGCAGCAGATCACGATCGGATCGGACATGGAGCGGTCGAAACCGGCACCCTGATAGACCTGGACGTTGGCGGCCCCGGGCGGCAGCAGGAAGCTTCCCCCTATGCTCCGTTGAACAAAAGCCCCGGGCAGTGAACTGGCCGGGGCTTCTTGAGTGGCATAAGGGTGCCTTCTATTCCGCGGGCGATGGTTTCTTTCGAAACAGCGCCGCCAGATTGTCCCACAACTCGATCTTGGCGCCCTGGCGCTTCATGATCACGCCCTGCTGCAGGATCGACAGCGTGTTGTTCCAGGCCCAGTAAATGACGAGGCCGGCCGGGAAGCTGCCCATCATGAAGGTGAAGATCACCGGCATCCAGGTGAAGATCTGCGCCTGCGTCGGGTCCGGCGGCGTCGGGTTCATGCGCATCTGCAGGAACATGGTGATACCCATGACCACCGCCCAGGCGCCCATATGCGGCAGGAATGCAGGCGGCGCGAAGGGCAGCAGGCCGAACAGGTTAAAGATCGAGGTTGGATCGGGCGCGGCCAGATCCTGGATCCAGCCGAAGAACGGCGCGTGCCGCATCTCGATGGTGATGTAGAGCACCTTGTAGAGCGAGAAGAACACCGGGATCTGCAGCGCCACCGGCCAGCAGCCGGCGAGCGGATTGATCTTCTCGGTCTTGTACAGCTCCATCATCGCCTGTTGCTGCTTCATCTTGTCGTCCGCGTATTTCTCGCGGATCTCGAGCATCTTGGGCTGCACCTTCTTCATGTTCGCCATCGACGCGTAGGATTTGTTGGCGAGCGGGAAGAAGATGGTTTTCACGACGACGGTGGTGGCCAGGATGGCCAGGCCGAAATTGCCGAAGAATTTGTAGAGCGTGTCGATCAGGTAGAACATCGGCTTGGTGATCCAGATGAACCATCCCCAATCGATCAGCCGGTCGAACAGCCTGATGTGGCGGTCCTGGGCGTAGGCGTTGATCTTGTTGACTTCCTTGGCGCCGGCAAAGATCTCGGTCTCCACCGTCGCCGACTGACCAGCGGCAATGGTGATCGGGTCGGTGAGGAAGTCCGACTGGTAGCGCGGGCGGCCATTGTCGTAATAGGCATAGTGCGGCTGGAACGGCTGCTTCTCGGTCGGCACCAGGGTGACCGCCCAGTATTTGTCGGTGATGCCAAGCCAGCCATCGGTCGACTTGCTTGGGGTGTAGAGCTTGTTCTTCTCGATGTCGGCGTATTTGTGCTCCTGCAGGCCTTCCGTGCCGGTGACGCCGATCAGGCCTTCATGCAGCACATAGGAGCTGGCAACGGCCGGCTTGTCGAAACGGATAACGCGGCCGTAATTCGACAGCGTAACGGGAGCCGAGCCCGAATTCTGCACCGCGTCGGAAACGGTGAACATGTAGTCGCCATCGACCGAGATCGTGCGCTTGAAAGTCAGGCCCTTGTCGTTGGTGAAGGTCAGCGTCACCGGCGTCGCCGGCGTCAGCGTCGCATTGCCGTCGACGCTCCAGACGGTTTCCGGACCTGGCACCGCGCCGGTCGTGTCGCTGCCGACAAAGCCGATCTCGGCATAGTAGCCGGTGGGCAGCGCCTGCGGGTTGAGCAACTGGATCTGCGGCGAGGTCTTGTCGACCGTCTCGGTGTAGTGCTTGAGCTTGAGGTCGTCGAGGCGGCCGCCGGTCAGGTTGATCGAGCCCGACAGGCTTGGCGTGTCGATCTTGACGCGGGCAGTCTTGGCCACTTCCTGCGCACGGCCTTCCGGCGTCGTGACGTAGGTGCCGGGCGCGTTCGGAATGGCGCCGGGCGCCGCGGGCGCCGTCGTGCCGCCGGGATTTGCGGCCTCGGCCGCCTCCTTCTGCTCCGCCGCCCGCTGCTCTTCGATGCGCGTGGCTTCGGCTTGCCGCTCGCTGCGCGGCAGCACATAGAAATATTGCCACAGCCCAAGGATCAGCACCGACAAGACGATGGTGATGTAGAAGTTCCGGTTGTTTTCCATCGAAAGCCCTTGGCCTATCGTGTTCCGCTGAGACGGCGGGAGAGCTCGGCCTTCAACTGGCCGAACGGAATGGTAAGCACGTCTTCACGCCCGACGATGACATAGTCATTGCCGGGCGCCATGTCACTTGCGGCATGGGTGCGCACGGCTTCTTTCAGTCGCCGCCTGATGCGGTTGCGCACGACTGCATTGCCGACTTTCTTGGTGACGGTGAAGCCGACGCGCGGCGACAGACCGTCATTGCGGTCGAGAACTTCAACGAGAAAAAGCCGCCCGCGCCGCTTTTCACCGCGGCGGACGGCCAGGAATTCCGCACGTTTCAGAAGCCGCTTGGGGTTTGGTCCCACTGGCTTGCCGGTTGTGGGCAACGATCTCGTCTTCCGTTCAGGCGCTGAGCCGCTTGCGGCCGCGGTTGCGGCGAGCTGCGACGACGCCGCGACCACCCTTGGTGGCCATGCGAGCACGAAAACCGTGCCGGCGCTTGCGGACGAGTTTGGACGGTTGGTAGGTACGCTTCATTTGTTTTAATACCGCGGGGTGCGGCCCTTCTTGATTCTGTCACTGTGTAACAGGAGCTTTGCCGGGCCGGTATTGGCGCGATCGAAACCGCGCCGGGACGAATGGCCCGAGCGTGAGCGGCTTATAGAAAGAAGGGTTTTGGGAGTCAATCCGGCGCGAACTATGAGTTCGTCGCAGTGCGAACGACCAGTTCGTCGCGGTGAGAACGACCAGTTCGAGGCGGTTTTATTGCTGGTACCATCGTCCAACCAAGGATGAAATTGGCAAAAAAGCCGCAATCGCCTAATCTCAACCGATCAAGCGTTTGTGAAGACAGGCCTTAATGAGCGAACTTGCCTCAGCGGATGAAGGGACCGGCCCGGTGAAAGCCGACACCAGCCCGGCGTCCGTTCGCCCGGCTCCGAGCCGTTCGGTGCCATTGGCGCGCGGCCTGTCGACCAAGCTGCTCTTGCTCACCATCGTCTTCGTGCTCCTGGCCGAAGTCCTCATTTTCCTGCCCTGGATCGCCAGCTACCGCCTGGCCTGGCTGAAGGAGAGGCTCAGCACCGCCGCCGCCGTGTCGATCGTCCTGGTGCAGGGCGAGCCCAATTCGCTCTCCCGCGCCGCCCAGAACGACGTGCTGATGGCGATCGGCGCCAAGGCGATCGCGGTGCGCGACGGCGGCGTCTCGCGCCTCCTGGTGGTGGCCGAAATGCCGCCGCAGGTCGACGAGCACATCGACATCGCCAATGTCGGCATGATCAAGGGCATTACCGGGGCGCTCGACACGCTGTTCTTCGGCGGCAAGCGTATGCTGAGGGTCTTTGGCCCGGTCGGAGAAAGCGACAAGGAATTCGAGCTGATCATGCCCGACTATTCCTTGCGCAACGCCATGCTGCGCTATTCGCGCAATGTCGCTTTCGTCTCGCTGCTGATCTCGCTGTTCACCGCCATGCTGGTCTATGCCGCGATCGACCTGATCATGATCGGCCCGATCCGCACCATGACGCGTTCGATGCTGTCCTTCTCCGAGGCGCCCGACGATCCCGGGCGCATCATCCACCCGGCCGCTCGCGCCGATGAGATCGGCGTTGCCGAACGCGAACTGTCGCAGATGCAGGAGCGGCTGCAAAAGATGCTGTCGGAGCAGAAGCATCTTGCCGATCTCGGCCTCGCCGTCTCCAAGATCAACCACGACATGCGCAACATCCTGGCCTCGGCGCAGCTGATGTCGGATCGCTTGCGCCTGGTCAAGGACCCGACCGTGCAGGCCTTCGCGCCAAAGCTGTTGCGCGCGCTCGACCGCGCCGTGTCCTATTCCGAAGGCGTGCTGGCCTATGGCCGCACCCAGGAGCCGGCACCCTCGCGCCGCCGTTTGCGGCTGCGCCAGCTGGTCGACGACGTCCACGGCCTGCTCGACATCGAGGACGGCATCGAATTCGTCAACGCCGTCGAGCTCGCTTTCGAGGTCGATGCCGATTCCGACCAGCTGTTTCGCGTGCTCACCAATCTCTGCCGCAACGCGGTGCAGGCGATGGCAGCCGACTCGGAGAGCGCGCTGGTGCGCCGGCTCGCCGTGTCGGCCGAGCGCATGGGCAGCGTCAGCCGCATCATCGTCACCGACACCGGCCCCGGCCTGCCGCCCAAGGCGCGCGAAAACCTGTTCGCGGCGTTTCGCGGCTCGGCCCGCAGCGGCGGTACCGGCCTTGGCCTGGCCATCGCCCACGAACTGATCCGCGCCCATGGCGGCACGGTGGAGCTGGTCGAATCGATCGGCGGCCGCACCACCTTCGCCGTCACCATCCCCGACCAGCCCGTCCGCCTCGACCAAGCCCGCAACGGCCTGCGCCGCCCCGCCTGAGGTGTGTCGATATTCAGCTGAGGCCGGCCTGCGCCGAATCTCGTCGCACCTTGATCTGCACCGTCGAAAGCGCCTGCGACAAAACTTTTGCCGGATCGGCTTGCTTTTCGGAAATTCAGTCGTTAGGGAACACGTCTCGTCGCGGCCGGTCGCCAGGACCGGATCGCGGGGCTATGCAAAGCATGGCCTGTTGCGCGCCCGTAGCTCAGCTGGATAGAGCACCAGACTACGAATCTGGGGGTCAGGAGTTCGAATCTCTTCGGGCGCGCCATTTGACTCTAAATTGTCCTGATTTGCGAACGCCATAGACCGCCGTTTCCCGTCATCGAGCGTGCCGGCGGTCTCAGCACGACTAGCCGCCTTGCCTGGATGGAACCACCATCGGCTGTGGGAGGCGGCTGATCCGATGGTATGTCCAAAGGAGGAAAGGGCAAAGGAGGAGTGCGGCAGCGCCGAAATCGAGCGCGCCCGTCGCGGTGCCGGCCCAGGTTGCAAGTTTGCCGCCAATCGCCGGCCCCGCCAGCATGCCGGCATAGTAGACAGTGTAGAACACCCCCATCCCGATCGATCGAGTCCTCTGATCGAGCAGCCGCGCGGGCAAGCTCATAGTCGCGCCGGCAGGCAGGCCGCATACGACCCCCATGGCAATGATGAGGGGCAGCACTGGTCCGCTTCGCGACAGAACGAGCATCAGGAGTGCAAAGCCGATACAGCCCAGGGCGAGAACCGCGCCGCCGCGCTTGGTGCGATCGGTCAGGAAGCCACCCAGGGGGACCGAAAGGGTGGCCAGCCAAAGCACGATGCTGATCGTCGATCCCGCCGCAGAGTTGGACCAGCCGCGCTCAACGAACATCGACGGACCGAAGCTGAAAACCATTGCGAAGCCGACATTGTAGAGGCACCAGATCAGGCCGGCGGCAATGAGGGCATAGGTTGTCCCTGCCGAAATGCCGGAGCGTTCGATTCCGCCGGCGGGCCGCACCTCCGGCGAACGATAGACGAAGGTCATCAGGCCGATGCTGGCGATGACGAGCAGCGAAACGGCAACGCCCACGGCGGTCATCCCGAACGTCGTTCCGATTGCCGGCAGCAGCACCAGAGCGATGGCGATGCCTGCTGGCCACGAGTTGATGTAGATAGCCATGGCGGTTGCGATTTCCCGGCCGGTAAACCAGTCGGCGACCATCTTGGTCATCAGGACGTTCAGGAGGACACCGCCAGTGCCACCGATCAGCCGGCCGCCGACCTGCAGGTTCCAGGATGTCGACGTCGTCATCAGCATTTCACCCGCCAGCATCATCAGGAGGCCGGCGAGAACAGTTGCCTTGTCGCCATAGCGCCGGCCGATGGTCGCGCCGGGCAGGGCCAACGCCACTCCCGGCGCAAGATAGAGACCGATCAGAACGCCGATGTCGGCCAGGCTCGCACCGAGGCTGTCGCTGACCAGAGGCGCGACGGCGCCGACGCTCTGGAACTGAAACGCCATTGCGGTGCGGGCGACAAACAGGACAGCAAGGATCGTCCAGCGACTGCGCACGGTTCCCCCACGGATATTGCCAACTATTCAGGCCTGATATTCTGGTTCAATCGGAAGAAATTGGTCGGGTCGTATTGCTTCTTGATGGCGGCGAGGCGCGCATAATTGGCGCCGTAGGCATCACGCACGCGCTCGTCACCCTCGTCACCGAGATTGTTGGCATAGACGCCGCCGGTTGAGAATGGTCTGACCGCATTCCATAGGTCGCGCGCCCAGCGGATATTTGCGTCGTCATCTGCCGGATCGTCCCAGATGGCGATCGGGAAGCAGTCAAGCGCCGCATCGCGGTTGGCATAGGGCGAGTGCGATGCGGGCACGCGAGCGATGGCGCCGCCGACCTGCTGGAAAACCAGCAGCGAGGAGCGATTGGGAGCCCTCGCGTAAGTGTCGAGCAGCGCCCCGATCGCACCATCGCTGATCTCGCGCAGGAACTGCGCTTTCCAGTAATAGCGTCGCCCGCGTGGAAAGAGGCTGTCGCCCGCCGATTGGATCTGAAGATAAGGAATGGCTTGAAGGCGACTGTCGATGGGGGATCCGAATTTCATCAGCGGCGCAATGACAGGTCCGCCAGTTTCGGGTGACCCGACATAGCAAGCCGAGATGCTGAAGGCTCGGTCGCCCGATGGCAGCGTTACGAGCGCGGCATCGACGCTGACCTCGTCCGGGGCGTCGCGGGAGAATTTGTCGTAAAACCGCATAGCCTGGCGCGCATGATTGTAATCGTGAAGAACCGAGCCCACGAGAAGCGCCGGGCCGAGCGGGTGCAGCCGGTATTCGAACGCCGTCACGATGCCGAAATTGCCGCCGCCACCTCGCAAGGCCCAGAACAGGTCGGGATGCTCGCTGGCGCTTGTCCGCAACAGCCGTCCCTCGGCGGTGACGATTTCAGCCGCGATCAAATTATCGCAGCTCAGTCCGTGCTTTCGCCCGAGCTTGCCGAAGCCACCACCCAGCGTCAGGCCGGCAATACCGGTGTCGCCGTTCACGCCCATGGTTGTTGCGAGGCCGTGGGCCTGCGTGGCTGCGTCGAACTCGCCGAGGGTCAGACCGGCTTCGGCCCTGGCAATGCGACGCTCAGGATCGACTTCGATCTTCTTCATGCGGGATAGGTCGATCACCACCCCATCGTCGCAGACGGACAGACCGGCGACGTTATGGCCGCCGCTGCGAACTGCCACGAGACAGCCTTGTGAACTGGCATAGGTCACGGCATGGACGACGTCATCAGGGTCAGCGCAAAAGACAATTGCAGCAGGGTGTTTGTCGATCGCCCCGTTCCAGACCCTGCGCGCCTGGTCGTAGGTAGCGTCCGTCGGCAACACCAGTTCGCCCCGTAAGCCTCGCCGTAGCTGTTCAATCGCCGCACTCGGAGAATGAGATCGGCCCAATAGCGCCTCGGTCTGTCGTGGAATCTCCATCGAAATCGCCCTCGGTTCTGGCAGGACTATGGTCTCACAGAGACGCAACCCTCTGCAAAAGCGAAATTCTTAGCTGCTAGATGAGCAGAATTCATCTACACTGCCGGCATGAAGAACAGTCCGCCGCTTCGCGCCTTGCACGCCTTCGAGGCCGCGGCCCGGCATGGCAGCTTCAAGGCCGCAGCGGCGGAACTCGGCGTGACGCCGACAGCGATCAGCCACCAAGTCCGCCTGTTGGAAGATATATGCGATCGCAAGCTGTTCCAGCGCCGACCGCGCCCGCTCGTGCTGACGAGCGCAGGAGCGCGGCTGTTTCCCATCCTCCGCAACGGCTTTGATCTTCTCTCCGGCTCCCTTGCCGCAGTCGCCGAGCCGGATTTTCAAGCGCCATTGCGGGTGACAAGCCCAAACGCTTTCGCGAGTCGATGGCTGGTGCCTCGATTACCGAAATGGCGAGAGGCCAACCCGGCCGTACCACTGGATATCATCGGGACGGACGCAGTACTCGATCTACGCGCCGGCGCCGCAGATGTGGCGATCCGCTACACACGTCGCCCGCCTTTGGGCTTTGCCATGCAGGAGATATGTCGCGATTCCTTCTTTCCCATTTGCAGTCCCCGACTATTGGCAAGCGACGGGCGAACGATTGAGCGTGCTGCTGATCTCCTGCGTTATCCCCTGATCCATTTTGACTGGATGAACCGGGATCCGGACGCTCCCACCTGGACCCGGTGGCTAGCAACGGCCCGTTCGATCGATCCAGACCTAATCCCGCACAAAGCTTGGGATTTGAGCTTCCGCGAGGAGCTGCATGCGATCGATGCGGTGGTCGCCGGGCAAGGCATTGCGATCTGTAGTGACGTCGTGGTTGGCCGTGAACTGGAAAACGGCTCGCTCGTCAAAGCGCATCAATTATCCTTGCCGGGCTACAGTTTTTATATTGTTTGGATGCCCCACAGTCCGAGATCCGCGGTGATAGAGTCCTTCCTGGCGTGGATGAGAACCGTCGCATGAGACCGTCGAACCTGGGATATCAAGCGCAAATACACGCTGTTTGCGCCGCTGATATTCCTGAACAAAGGCGCGATCTCTCGCGACCTCCGCTACCTCAAGACCGAGCTCGAGCGTGCCTGCCTAGACCTCTTGTTTTTGCATAGTTTCGGACGGAAACCGCTTCACACTTTTCCTGGAATTGCTGATCGGATTCCCGCCCTCACCAGAAGCCGGGGACCAATCTGTGCCGCACGCGACGGGAATAATCGTCATATCCGGGAAGTTCGGCCCGCAGCAGCCGGTCTTCCCAAGCGGTGCGCAAGACGAGCAGCGCCGACGCCAGCGCGGCGGGCACCAGGGCCCAGAACGAAGCCAGCGCAAGCGCCATGCCGAAGAACAGAAACAGCGCTGCGATATAGCCAGGGTGACGCACGAAACGGTATGGGCCGGCATCGATCACGCGCTGATGCCGTTCGGACTGGATGCGGACACCCGGCTCGAAGTATGGGTTCACCGCTTGTGCCCATCCGGTCACCGCGACGCCCGCCAGCACGGCGATGTAGCCGCAGAGCACCGCCCAGACGGGAACAGCCGACCAGTGAAAGCGCCCGGCGTCGAGCGCCGCCACCGGCAGGATCGCCACCATCGCCGGCAGAATGACCGCGAGCAGCGCCTTGTCCCAGCCTTTCGTGCCCGGCTGGAACCGGCTACGCGCGCGGTAGATGATCGGATTGACCCGCGCGATCACCAGCGCCGAGACGCCGAACGCCGAAATCATAACGGCAAGGAACACCCATCCGGGCCACCAGGCAATCGTGCCGACCGGGACGAAGATCAATCCCAGCAGCCCCAGCGGCAGGCCGATCGCATAGGCAATGCCTGTGCCGCGCGACATAGCGGGCGGCTCCCGGGGCGTCTTGGTCTGTTCCATGGCGCTACCTCCCTCGGCGGATTTGTCTCCGGACTGGAATGCCGACCGATCATGTCGATCGGGATCGCGGCTTCTTCGCGCGCCACTGCCCCAGCGCTGTCTCCATCGCTTGGCGTATCGCCAGGTAGAACGCCGCCATTTCGTCGAGGCGATCGCGCGCTGCTCCCGACGCGACGGCGTCCGTGCTGTTCCTCATGAGATCGGCGAGCGCGTCGAGCAAGCGGTTCTGTTCGGTCAGCATGCCCTCGTAATTGTCGGACACTGCGTACAAAGCGCGCTTGCTTCCGCGCTCGCCGTGGCGCTGGGCGAGCCTGTAGGCTTCCAGCAACCGCGCCGCGACGCTTGCGCTGCTTTTGCTGATCTCGAGGTCTGCCGTGATGCGGTCGAGGCTGACCGGCTCGGCGCAAAGCAGCAGGTAGCCGTAGAGGCGCGCCGCTGTCTGGGGCACGCCCCAGGGGATCAGCAACCTGGCCGCATTCTCGATGAAGCGTTGTTCGGCAGGGCGATTGTTTGACATATTCGGCATATCTCGAATATAATGCCTTTAAGGATGATGGATGACAAGGGCCTGCCCTGGAGCCGGTTATGCTTCCCTATCTTGTGGCTGGGATCGTCATCGTCGGTTTGCCGACGATCTATGCGGCGGTGCGATTCCGCGAGTATCGAAAATTTCTGGCCGGCGCGTTCTTCGTCAGCAGCGGCATGCAGTTCTACTTTTGTCTGGCGAAGATTCCGATCCCGCTGATGTGGACAAACGCCATTCAGTCCCCCGAACTCAGTGGCGTGCGCGGGACGATCCATTTTGCGCTTTTCCTGATCTGCCTCTACTTTGGCTGGTTCTTCCGCCGCAATCGTCGCACCGACTGAGTGTACCGCTCAGGTCTTCAGGACGTTGGCGGCCATCGCACGGCCTCGATTCGCTTGCCGGCGATGTCGCCGCCGCGAAAAGCTCCCTTGGCGGGGTCGGCAGCCCTGCGATCCTGGTCGGACATTCCTATGGCGGCTCGCTCATCACGCACGCCAGGGCTGATCCGCGCGTGGCGGGCTGGTTTACATCGCGGCGCTGGCGCAACGCTGCACCGGCCTTTGGCTGGCGGAACCCCAAGCAAGATCTTTCAATGAATTGGAACAGATGCGGCCGGCTGCCGTTTGCTTTCTTTCGTCCATTGAAAGGAAGTCCAAATGGCCAGCCCTGCCGAACTCGAAGCCAAGTTCTGGAAGTCGTTGAAATCCGACATGACAATGATGATCGGCCTCGATGGGTCCAAGGTCATCCCGCGTCCGATGACAGCCCAGATTGAGGATCGGAAGGGGCCGATCTGGTTCTTCACGGCCACAGACACCGAGCTTGTCGAGGGCCTGAAAGATGGCAGCGGCGCGACAGCTACCTTCACATCGAAGGGTCACGACCTGTTCGCCACAGTGCAGGGGAAGCTTTTTCTGGACAACAACCCAGTGGTCATCGATCGGCTTTGGAATCGTTTTGTCGCTGCCTGGTTTGAAGGCGGGAAAGACGACCCGAGGCTGGCACTGCTTAGGTTCGACCCGCAGGAAGCCGAGATCTGGCTCGACGGCTCAAGCCTGACTGCAGGCATAAAAATGCTGCTCGGGTTCGATCCGAAAGAGGAATACAAGGACAAGGTCGCCAAAGTGTCCCTGTGAGGAGCTGCAACTTTCATGGCGATGCGGAGTGTGGGGCTGTTGAGCGATGGACACCAAGTCCTCGTTGATCGATACCGAAGCGGCCAATCGTGCGTTGGCGACGTCTGAAGCCAGCAAGGCCGCTATAAGGGCAGAGGATGGGGACCGTGGTCGCGATGCGGCCTGGCCGTCACAGATTCCTGCACTCGGCTGGAGGGACATCTTCTGGCGGCTCTGGGAAGAGTTCAACAAGGACCGGGTCTTGCTGGTCGCGGCCGGTGCCACCTTCTATCTGCTGCTGGCGCTGTTTCCGGCGCTGGCCGCCTTCATCTCGATCTACGGTTTTGTCGCCGATCCCGTGACAGTCGCGGACCATGTCGCCTATCTCGGCGGATTGCTGCCGTCGGAGGGACTGGATCTCATTCGCGGACAATTGCAGGCTTTGGCCAGTCAGAAACCGGGAGCGCTCGGAACAGGTTTCTTCGTCGGCCTTGCGATCGCGCTGTGGAGCGCGAACAGCGGAATGAAGGCGCTCTTCGATGCGATGAACATCGCCTATGAGGAAAGCGAGAAGCGCAGCTTCATCACGCTCAATCTGATGTCGATCCTGTTCACGATGGGAGCCTTGGTGATCGGCATCGTGCTGTTGCTGACGGTTGGCGTTGTCCCGGCCTTGTTGCGCTTCTTCTACCTTGACGCCTGGACAGAGACCCTTGTTGCGGTGTCTCGCTGGCCGATCCTGGCAGGCTTCATGCTTACAGGCATTTCCCTGCTCTACCGTTTCGGGCCGAGCCGCGAACATGCGAAGTGGCGTTGGCTGAGCTGGGGTGCCTTGATTGCGACCGCCGTCTGGATCGCCGCATCGTGGCTGTTCTCGTTCTACCTGCAGCATTTTGCCAACTACAACGCCACCTATGGCTCGTTGGGCGCCGTCGTTGGCTTGATGATGTGGACATGGATTTCCGTCATCATTCTCATCGCCGGCGCAGCAATCAACGCCGAGATGGAACATCAGACGGCAATCGACTCGACAACGGGTCCCGCTCTGCCGATGGGAGAGCGCGGCGCGGTGGTTGCCGACACTCTGGGGAAAACAGCTGACTAAGTGACGGATCGCTTATCCGGCAAAGAGCCGGCGCGGCGTAGAAATCAGGGCGCCGCGCGGGACATCGGGCATGGCCATTCTCCTTGTCGAGGAGAATTCTACCCAACCCAAGTCCTGTCAATCGCAGGGTTCAGCCGCGCATGCAGCTTCAGTTCTTCTTGAATTCGAACAGCTCGATGACGTTGCCCGATGGATCCTCGAGCAAGATGGCGCGGCCGGCTCCGCCATCGCTTATATCGCCGCGGAATCGTGCATGAGCCCGACGCAGCCGCTCAATCAGAACGTCGAGTTCGTTCGTAACGATCATGAACCGGTTCCACCCGCCAGGCCTCGGATCGCCGCCCGCCTGACCACCGCTTCCCGCGCCTGGGGCGCTGAGATATAGCGTGAATTCGTCGCGCAACAGCGCGGCGAACTTGCCCGGATTGTGCTTGTCGACCTTGAAATCGAGATTGTCTTGATAGAACCCGACCGCCTCGTCGACGTCGGCAACGATATATCGGACGGAAATCATTCAAACTCCTCCCGTCTCCGATAACCCGCGACGGTATATTCAGTTCCTTCCAAAGGCCGGCCGCGCCTTCACATAGCGCAGAGCCCTGGCCCTTTAGTAAATGTGACCGTTTAGTAGGTGATCTTCGGGTACCAGTCGGTCCCGCGGCCTTCCGGCGTCCAGTCCAGGACGTTCCATAGCATCATCAGGTCCGGCTCGGTTGTCGGGTCCTTGCCCGGATCGGCCGACTCGAAACCAAGCTCCGCGCCCCAGAAATGCCGGATGGTGCCGTCGCGCCGGGTGAAGACGTTTTCGGCGGCGGTGTCAGTCCCATCCTCCATGATGGCATGGTAGTCCCGGCTGAAATTGCCGTTAAGGTCGGCATAGAGCGGCAGGTTCTTCCAGCCACGCTCCACCTTGAAGGCGATCTGCCGCTCGATGGCCGAAAGGCCTACGACGGCGAGGGCGATCCGCTGGCGGAGGTGGTCGGCGTTGCCGTCCATGCAGCTCAGGAGCGCGGTGCACATGGGGCAAGGGCGCTGGCGCTTGGGACCGTACATCCAATTGTAGACGAACAGGGTGTCCTTGTCGCCGAAGAGCGCCTCGAAGCCGACGGGATTGGCGCCGGCCACGCTGCTGGCTTCGCCCATGAACTGATAGTCGCCTTTCACCTCACCGCCAGGCGGCAAGTTGCGACGCTGGGCGGCAACGCGCGCTATGTGGCGATTGAGTTCGATCTCCTCGACCAGCAGGGCCTCGCGCGCCTTGCGGTACTCGGCGCTCTCGTTCGGCTGGCGGGCGCGGTTCTTGTGAGCGATTGCGGTGGCGGGTTGCAGGGCGGAGCCGTCGGCCATGATCTTGTCTCCCAGTTCAAACCCCTTCAACTGGTCACCCCGCCTCAGGGTTCCCGCCCGGGCGGTGCAAACAAGACGAGCAATAGACCCGGGCGCTCTACTTCGTCGACGCGAGCACTGCACAGCAGAAGGCAAGGAAGGTCACTTCCGCATTGACGGCGTGCGAATACTCCCATTGGACGTGAAGGGCTTGCCAATTTTTCGGGCTGCACGGTCCAGTTCCGCGTCGCCGCGTTCGCCGGCTGGGTGAAAAGCACAAAGATGACGAGATTTATGGCGATCAGCGCTGCTGCCGCGATCGCCAGCGTCACGGCGCGGCGGGTCCGCCACTGATGGACAAGGGCCAGCAGCGTTCAAGCCAGTCCGCAAGCGAGTGTCCTTCAGGAATGCCGAATGCTGTTGGCAGCGGAGTCGGCATGAAGATACCCGCTCCTTCGTCCGCAACACGCGCCCTCCCAAGCTCCGGCAACACTACTTCACCGGGCCACGTGTGATGGTCGAGAGTTCTGCGATCACGTCAAACGCCTTGATGCTCAATGTCGGGTCACCTTTCATTTCCGCAACAATCGGCCCGTCCAGGAAGGCCTGCACTGCGGCGTCATCGTCGAACAGGTAGATCCCGCCGGCTTCGCTTTGGGCCTCGTTTATGATCCAGACCTTCCAACGCAGGCCAGGTATGTCCGCGATGGGTTGAGCATAGGGCAGGTTCTCTTTCTCGTACTCGGCCCTTGGCCCGTTGAGCTTGTAGTTGATTTGCAGGATTTTGGCCGACATAAGAGTGCTACTTCGCGGCTGCGAGAAGATAGCCGCCCTCCCAATGCCAAGTTTGCTTGTCATCGACCGTCACGTTCAGAATAGCTTGAAAGCCGGCCAACGTCCCGCTTCCTGCGGAGAACGCGCAATGTCCTGTTGGCGGTTTCGCGGTGTCATAGACGATGCAATAACCAATCGCGGAGTCGCCTGGCCCAACGGCGAGAACGACGGAGCTGCTCGTAAATAGTGGGCTACTGAGAACAGGGCCATAATAAAGAACCTTTGTGCCAGCCGGTATTTCCTTCAGACTCGATTCGGTAATTGTACAGAAGCTCGGTGTTTCACCGTTGTAATCACTGCATTCCTTGGAAAATTTTAGAGGCGATAGCTTGGGCGTATCGGTCGCCATCGCGGGCCAGCCGAACGACACCGCAGCCAAGAGGGTCACTGCGCGAATTTTTCTCAAAGCAAACATTTTCTTGCTCCTAAGTCTGACCATCCGAGTTCGATCACTATGACGGCGGAAGGCGGGCAGGCGCTAGGGCAGCTTCGGAAGCGTTCCGCTTCAGATTGTGAACTGGCCTTAGACCTCTGCAAGGACTAACTTGCGGCAAAGGAGCGCCCGGCCATGACGCGTCGGCCTTACGGACTGATCTGTCCGATCTCGCTTGCCTGCGAGATCCTTGAACCGCGCTGGACGATCCAAATCCTGACCGAACTCTGGAACGGCTCGACCCGCTTCAACGACATTCGCAAGGGGTTGGGCAACATCTCGTCCGCCATCCTGTCGAGGCGGCTCAAGGAGATGGAGTCGTCGGGCCTGGTCGAGCGCGTCGAGGACAAGGCGGCGGGCACCGTCGACTATTTCCGCACCGGGAAGGCGATCAGGCTCGAACCGGCGATGAACGCGCTGGCGGAATGGGCGCTATGCAACATCGAGGCGGAGATCGCGCTCAGCGGTGCGGATGCTTCGACCATCATGTGGGTCGTGCGGCGAATGATCGACCTCGCTGAACTGCCGCGGCGGCGCGCCGTCATCCGCTTCCATTTCCGCGACGATCCCCCAATGAAGTGTCCCAACTGCTGGTTTGTGGTCGAGCCAGGCGCGGAATTCCCCGAGCTATGCTGGCTCGACCCCGGCCGGGATGTCGACCTTTACGTCGAGACCGGCGTTGTTTCACTGGGGGCCATCATCGAGGGCCACTCCAGCATCGAGCGCGAGAAAGAAAGGGGCCGCCTTTTTCTGAGCGGCGACCCCGCCCTCGCCCGCAGCATGGACCGCTGGCTACGAACCCTCGGTCTATGCAGGGCTCCAGGGAATTGTGCAGCTTTCTTGAAAGCCATATTGGGTTGCAGCCTTGTTCAACCCGCCTAGGACGAAAGGACCATATGGGCTTGCCTCAAAAAGCTATAGCGCAAACAATAAGATAGCGGTGCCCAGTTTCATCCTGTCCGATGCGCCATTTCTCAGATCTCAGCTCTGACGGTGCGCCAGGCGTTGCCGATACTCAGAGGCTCGACGGTGCGTATCGGGAGTTTTCCCGCGCAGGCGCGGATCGTCGCATCGCTTGCTCCAATAACAACCGTCTCCTGGCTTGCCATGCCGCGGAGGCTGCTCTCTATCCGTGCACCAAGGAGTGGCCTACCCAATCGGCCGAGCCCCCGCCAGATAGCGCTCATTGTCGAACGGCTCGGCCTGGTTGCTATCCGGGCTCCACATATGGCGGTCAATCTCCGTCAGATCGCCGAGATAGACGTGCAGCGCGCCTGAGCGGGCGCTACCGGTGTTGGCGACTGCATGGACGGTATCAGCGGTCATATGCAGCACGGTAGGCGCCGCTATGTCCTGCCGTTCCGGGGTGTCGATCTCGCTGCCATCGACGGGATAGATGAAGTTGGTCTCGCTGCCCTTGTAGATGCCGATCAGCGCATCCATCAGATGATTGTGCGCCGGATACTGCAGGCCGGGCGACAGCGTGATGTGGTAGATAGTCAAGTTCGGGCTGGCATGCAGCAGCACCTCATCGTCTTCCTCTTCATGGGCAAGCACGCCTGAGGCGTGAAAGCGATCGGTGTGCTCGCGCAACACCGCCTTGACCCGATCGAAGGCATCAGGACCTTTGGCTGCGTTGACGATATCGGCGATTACGGCGTAGAGAGGCGAGTTGGCGGAAAGAGGCATTGTCAGTTATCCCTCTTAAGAAGCTTAACACTCATAACTGAGATGCTCAGGCTAGCGAATGCCGGAACCAGCGTCAACTGCCCAGGAAGACCTGACATGATCGCCCCGAAATCCGCAGCCGCGTCACCCTCGACCGCCGACATATTGCGCAGCGAGGAAGCTTATGAGCAGCTGAAGAGCGATATCGTCGCCTGCGTGCTGCGTCCCGGCGAAAGCCTGACCGAGAAGCAGATCGGCGACCGCTACCAGATCAGGAAGGCGACGATCCGCTCGGCCCTCGCCCGGCTGACGCAGGAAGGGCTGATCAAAAGCGAGCCCAGGCGCGGCTACGTCATCGCACCGCTCAGCCTGCGCGACGTCAACGAGATTTTCGATGTCCGCGGCCTGATCGAGCCGGAAGTGTTCAGGGTGGCGGCCGCCAACATCACCGAGCGTGGGCTCGAGGACATCAGGCTGGCGGCGCAAAAGGTGCTGAAGCCTGAGACGCTGCGCAGCCATGTCGCCTTCCTCGCCGCCGACCGCGCCTTTCGCCTGGCGCTGGCCGAGCTCTCGGGCAATCTGCGGCTGGCGCGCCTGCTCGACCAGATCCTCGACCAATCGGAGCGCGTTCTCCATCTCGGCTTCAAATCGCGCGACTTCACGCAAGTGATCATTGGCCAGCAAAAGGAGCTCGTCCTTGCCTGTGAGGTGGCCGAGGTCTCGGCCATCGCAAAGCTTGCCCGTTCGCAGTGCCTGTCGCTCAAGAAGCAGGTGCTTGAGGCCCTGCTTGCCGGCTCCAAACTGCAGGACGCCAATTTGCAAAGCTTCGCCTGAGGCGGCGAGGCCTGCGCTCACCGGTGGCACTCACTCGTCAATGAAGCGGATGTCCGCGTCGGCAAGGCAATAGGGCGCATAGCGGAAATCTCGGATATGGCTGACCTTTCCGTCCTGCCAGTCGACCAGCATGAAGCCGCGCACGGCGTCATCTCCCGCTTGCGGGTTGCGGATCAGGATGGCCGGCCTGCCGTCGACGAAGCCCAGCGACAGCGCCCAATCGCTGACGCGGTCGTAATTGCCGAAATAGTTGGAAACCTGCGCCTTGCCGCGCATGCGGGTGCGGTTGACGACTTCAAGCTGGATGTCCTCGGCGATCAGAGCGCGCACGGCGTCGAAGTCGCGCGCATTGAACAGGTCGACATAGCGGCGCAGGCGCCGCTCGTCGTCGGCGTCGAGTTTTGGGGCGGGCGTCTGTTCGTCCTGCGCCGCCAGCAGCCGCAGCTGCGCGCGTCCGCGATGCAGCGCCGCCTTGGTCGCCGCCAGCGTCGCGCCGGAGACCTCGCAGGTTTCGTGCAGGCTGAGGCCAAGCACGTCGACCAGGATCACGGCGCTGCGCTGCGCCGTCGCAAGCTGCATGAAGCTGCGCAGGCTGGCAGCGGTGGCGAGCCTGGCATCGGCGCTTGCGGAGGGGTCTTCGATCGTCGTCATGTCGGTCTCGCTCATGCGCGCCTGCTCCCGCTGGCGCCGGCGCAGATGATCCTGCGCGGCATTATGGGCGATGCGGAACAGCCATTGCTCTGGACGCTCGACAGAGGCGTCGCCGTCAACGGCCTGCAGCGCCTTGATCATTGTCTCCTGGACGATGTCCTCGCCATCGATCACCGAGCCGGCCATGCGGGCGCAATAGCGGTGCAGCTTCGGCCGCAAGGAGCCAAGCATCCCCTCCAGGGCCACGCGGTCGAGTTTTGCTGTGTTCATCCTGTCCATTCCCAGTATGACGCTCTGGCACGGCGCCAACGCCGTGCCAGTCGCTGCAATCAGGCTGGCACGGCCGCATCGGCACCGGCCAGCATACGATAATTGCCGACGATCTTTACCGGCGATCTGGCAAGCGGCGTCGAGCGTCGCGCGGCATGATCGGCGCTGAAAGCCTTGAAGGCGTCGAGCCCGGTAAGGCCGTCCTGGCTGACAAGATGGATGAACTCGCCATTCTCCAGTTCCAGGACGAGGTAGCGCACGGATTGCGGCTTGGTCGCGTCGAGTGCCTCGAACACCTTTGCAACCAGCATACGGTTCTGCGCGATGCTTTCATCCTTCACGCCGTAGCGGATGAGATTGTAGCCCATGTGTCGTCTCCTGTTTTTCAAGTCTGCAGGGAGAAGACGTTTCGCGGCGTCGAAAAGATTCTCACCGCCGGCGAATCTTTTTGATCGCTCGGATCGTCTTTCCCCCCGTGGACGGCTGCCAGGCAGCCATCGAGGAGCAGGAGAGACCCATCATGCACATCCAGTTTGCCGAGTTGCCTGTCATCGACCAGGACCGCGCCAAGGCGTTCTACACCGAACACCTTGCCTGCCAGCTCATAGCCGACCAGCCCATGGGCGACAGCGGCTGGCGCTGGATCGAACTGGCATTCCCCTTCGCCGTCACCAACCTGCATTTCATCAGGCGCGCCGATGACGCGCCGGGCGCTGAACCCGTAATGGTTCTGGTCGACGACAATGTCGAGGCAACGATCGCCGCGTTGAAGGCGCGGGGCGTCGAAATCATCACCGAGCCGCAGGAGGCGCCCTGGCAGCCGGGCCGGACCGTCGCCGAGTTCCGCGACAGCGAGGGCAACCGCATGGTTGTCGCCAGCAAATGAGCGGGGCCAGCGCAAATCCGAACTTTGACATGAGAGCAACAGGAGAGATGGACATGACCCCCCATTCGTCGACGCTGAAAGTACCGGGCGCCAGCCTTTACTATGAGACGCGCGGCTCCGGCCCCGTGCTGCTGATCATCCCCGGCGGGCCGCAGGACGCCGGCGTCTTCGCTGATGTCGCCGGCCACCTCGCCGACCGCTACACGGTGGTCGCCTACGACCCGCGCGGCAATTCGCACAGCACCTTCGATGGCGAACCACGGGAACAGGACCTCGATGTCCATGGCGACGATGCCGCTCGCCTGATCGACGCGCTCAGCGCCGGGCCGGCCTATGTGTTCGGCACCAGCGGCGGCGCCCAGATCGGCCTCAACCTTGCCGCCCGCCATCCCGGCCGGGTGCGCGCGCTGGTCGCGCATGAGCCGCCCAGCATGATGCTGCTCGAAGACCCGGCGCCGGCGCTGGCCGGCATGCGCGACCTGCACGACACCTATCGCAGCCACGGCGTCGAGGCGGCGATGCAGAAATTCTTCAGCGAGAACGGCCTGTCGGAAGGGCCGGACCAGGATGAAGCCGGACCGCAGGACGGGCCATCTTCGTTCGAACCGTCGCCCGAAGAAGCCGACCTTTGCCAGGGTCAGCGGCAATTTCGAATACTGGCTGGCGCATGGCGCCATGCCGCTGTCGCTCTATCATCCTGATGTCGAGGCGCTGCGCGGCCGCCCGATCGTGATCGGCATCGGCGAAGAGTCCATCGGCCAGCCGATCGACGGCATGGGCAAGGCGCTGGCCGACAGGCTCGGCAGCAAGCGCGCCGCCTTCCCCGGCGACCATATGGGCTTTGCGCCCTATCCCGACCGCTTCGCCGAGACCTTGCACCTGGCGCTCAGCGGCGCGTGAGATCGTCAGTTCAACAGGGAAGGGCGTCCGCAAGCAGAATGCGGACGCCCTTCCCTGATGAAATTAACCGGCTAAGATTGCCGTATCAGACAGCCTCCCAGCCTTCCTTGCCGCCGGCGCGGAAGATGGCGTCGATGACCTTCTGGTTGAGCACGGATTCCTCCAGCGTGAAGACGCGCTCCTTGCCGCCCGCCGCCGCTTTGGCAAAAGTCTCGACCTCGCGCCGATATTGCTGTGTGCCGGGAAAGCGGAACACCTGCGCCTCGGTGTGGTTCTGGTTGTGCAGTTCGATGCGGTGATGGTCGTAGAGCCCGGCATTGAACGGCGAGAACACTTCGATGAAACCCTTGTCGCCGTGGAACACCATCACCTGTCGCGCCGCCATCTGTGTCGACAGATAGAAGGACAATTCGAAATCGCCGAAATCGGCGCGGATCGAGGAATAGATGTCGGTGCCGAATTTCTTGTCGCGCTCGATCGTCGCCTGCACGCGCAACGGCTCCTTGTCGGTGCAAAAGCGTGTCGAGACCGTCGGGTAGACGCCGATGTCGGGCAGCGCGCCGCCGCCGAGATCGAGCTGGTTGCGCATGTTGGTGGGGTCGACATTGTAGTAGGAGAACGCGCCCTGCACATGGCGCAACCGGCCGATGGCACCGTCGGCGATGAGGTCGCGCACCTTGATCCATTGCGGGTGGTAGATGACCATGAACGCTTCGCAAACCAGCACCTTCTTCTGGTCGCGTAGCTTGATCAGCGGCAGGATGTCCTTGGCGTCGAGCGCCAGCGGCTTTTCCACCAGCACATGCTTGCCAGCTTGAATAGCCTTCGCCGTCCATTCGACGTGCTGCGAGGTCGGCAGCGGGATGTAGACGCCGTCGACGTCCTTGGAAGCCAGCAGTTCCTCATAGGAGCCGAAGGCATGGCGGGCACCGAAACGCTCGCCCAGGGCCTTGGCCTTCGACAGGTCGCGGCTGGCGATCGCTGACAGCACGCCATTCTCTGCCTCGACGATTGCCGGCAGTAACTGCTCGCGGCCGATCTTGGCCGTCGACAAAACACCCCATCGGAACATCAGGCTTCTCCTATCGATTTTTACAGGCGAGGAGGTTTGCCCGAAATTGCGGGAAAAGCCAATGTGCGGAGCGCAGGTCCTTGCTAACCCTTCTTCCCCGTCAGCGTCATGTCGAAATCCACGACGTTGGAATAGATCGGCGTGCCGACATCCATGCCGTAGCGCGAGCGCAGCACCTTGCCGGTGACATGGAATTTGATTGTGCCACCCTTCAGCCCGCCGAACTCGGCGGTGAACTTTTCCGCAAATGTCTTGCCACGCGCCGTTAGCCGGCCGCTGACCAGCGCGGTGGTGTCGCTGGTGCGGGTGACGCTGGTCGAGCGGAACTGGATTTCCGGATTGTTGGCGGCATCGAACACCGCGTCGGAGCGCAGGAAGGCATCGATGCGGCCCTGACCTGTGCCGACGCTTTCAGGATAGATGGTGAAATTGACCTGCGAACGCCCGACATCGCTGTTGTCGATACGGATCGAGCCCTTGAACCGGCCGAAGGCGCCGTTGAGCCCGCCGCCGCCGACCTTGGCGATGGAAAAGCGGATGCTGGAGCTGGCTGGGTTGACCGTATAGTTGCCGGCTGCGTCGTTAAGGTCGACCGCGGCCAAGACAGGCATGGCAAGGCAAGCGGCCATAGCCGCCAATCCGAAGATGCGCGCATACATGGGTTTTGTCCTTCTGGGGCAGGCAAAGTCCTGCGTCTTTCCTCCATGAACGAATACGCGGCGCGCCCTATTCCATGTCGGGCGCTGACGAAGGCGTGATCATGCGCGTGAGCACGTTGTCGCGCAGCCAGAAATGATGGCGCAGCGCCGCCAGCGCATGCAGCACGACCAGCGCTATGCCGGCATAGGCGAGATACCAGTGGACTGCTGTCCAGAAGTTTTCCGCCGTGTCGGACAGGCCGAGCGGCAGGTTCGGCATCACGAACAGGTTGAACGGCATGCTGGGGATTTCCAGCATCGACACCGAGACCAGCGCCCAGCCGGACAGCGGCAACGCGAGCTGGAAGACATAAAGCGCCAGATGCGCCAGCGGCGCGGTGCGACGCTCCAGCGCCCCGGTCGATGCTGGTAGCGCCGGCGCCGCATTGCCGAGCCGCCAGCCGATGCGCAGGATGATGAGGCCGAGCAGCAGAAAGCCGAAGGATTTGTGCAGCTGGATGAGCTCGAAGGCGGTGCGCTGGCTGGTCAGCCGCACCATGACGAAGCCGAGTATGAACTGGCCAATGAAGATAATGCCGATCAGCCAGTGGAGGATGATGGCCACCCAGCCATAGCGGTTCGTGCTGTTTGTGATTGATGGTGGCATGAGCAGTAAACGAATGGCGGGCGGGCTTTCTTCCGTGCAAGGCGTAGACCGCCCATGAGGAGAGAAATTTTCCGACGTCGGCGCTGCCCCTCATTGCCCTGCCGGGCATTTCTCCCCGTAAACGGGGAGAAAGAAGCAGTGCCGCCAGCGGTGCTCTTCCTGCCACGTTGGTGATTGGCGAAAGCGTCGACGGGAGCGTCCCTCGCCCCGTTTACGGGGAGAGGATGCCGGCAGGCAGGTGAGGGGCAGCGCCGCCGTCAGCAGTGTGAGTTCCGTGCCGAAGCGACCATTTCGCCCTTACCCACCCACCTTGAAGAAATCCACAAACGCCCGCAGCGCCGGGCGCATTTGCCTGCGACTGGGATAGTAGACGAAGAAGCCCTCGAAGGGCGGGCACCAGTCTTCCAGCACGCGGATCAGCCTTCCGTCGGCGAGCGGGCCCCGCACATAAGGCTCGAAGACGAAAGCGAGGCCGGCGCCGTCGATGGCCGCCTGGGCGATCAGATGGTCTTCGTCGAGGATCAGCGGTCCTTGTGCGGCGATCTCGATCGCCTCGCCGTCCTTCTCGAATTCCCAGCGGTAGAGGATACCGCTGGAGAAGCGGAAGCGGATGCAGCGGTGGTCGGCCAGCTCGCGCGGGTGACGCGGCTTCGGCATTTTTTCGAAATAGGACGGTGCACCGACGACGGCACCGCGAAGGTCCGGCCCGATGCGCACCGCGATCATGTCGCGTTCCAGGCTCTCGCCGAGCCGCACGCCGGCGTCGAAGCCACCCTCGACCACATCGGTAAAGCGGTCCTCGATGACGATCTCCAGCACGATGTCGGGATAGGCCGATGCAAAGGCGCCGAGTCTGGGCGTCAGCGTCAGGTGCGCGGCCGTGCGCGGCACGGTCAGCCGCAGGTTGCCGGCCGGCCGGTCGCGCGCCTCGACTGCGGTTTCCAGCGCCAGATCGATCTCCGACAGTGCGGGCCGTAGCCGCTCCAGCAACTGCGCCCCTGCCTCGGTCGGCGCGACGCTGCGCGTGCTGCGCGCCAAGAGCCGTACGCCGAGCCGCGCCTCCAGGCTGGACACAGCATGGCTCACGGCCGAGGGCGCTATGGCCAGTTCCCTGGCGGCGCCGCGAAAGCTGCCGCATTGGGCGACAGTGGCCAGCACCGCCAGTTGCGAAAGATGAGCGCGGTTCATTGATCTATCTCTTGGAACAGCCCGTACGAATAAGAGACGATTATCGAACGTGGTTCAAGCCATTACCTCAGTCGCATCGCAACAAGGAGACACGTAATGCAAACCCGCAAGCTAGGATCAGATTTGAAGGTCTATCCCGTTGGCCTCGGCTGCATGGGCATGAGCTTCGCCTATGGCGGTCAGGCAGAGGCCGACGCAATCGCCACGCTGCGCCGCGCCGTCGACATCGGCGTCACCTTCTTCGACACGGCCGAAGTCTACGGCCCCTATGAGAACGAGATCCTGCTCGGCAAGGCGCTGAAGCCGGTACGCGACAAGGTAACGATCGCCACCAAATTCGGCTTCAAGATTTCCGAGGAAGGCTCAGGCATCGAGCGCATGGTCGGCGTCGACAGCCGCCCCGAACACGTCAAGGCGGTCGCCGAGGCCTCGCTGAAGCGGCTCGATACCGATGTCCTCGACCTCTACTACCAGCACCGTGTCGACCCCAACGTGCCGATCGAGGACACGGTCGGCGCCATGGCCGAACTGGTGCGCGAGGGCAAGGTGCGGGCGCTGGGCCTGTCGGAGGTCAGCGCCGCCACCATCCGCCGGGCGCATGCCGTGCATCCGATCGCTGCCGTCCAGAGCGAATATTCGCTGTGGAGCCGTGATCCGGAAGACGAGGTGTTCGATGTCTGCCGCGAACTCGGCATCGGCTTCGTGCCCTACAGCCCGCTCGGCCGTGGCCTGCTCACCGGCACCATCGCCAAGCCCGAAGCCTTGAGCGACGACGACTGGCGCCGCACCTTGCCCCGCTTCCAGGCCGATGCCATGGCGGCCAATGCCAAGGTCATTGCCACGCTGGAAAGGCTGGCAGCGCAAAAGGGCGTCACCTCGGCCCAGCTGGCGCTCGCCTGGGTGCTGCACCAGGGCGATTTCATCGTGCCGATCCCCGGCGCGCGAAAGATCCGCCATCTGGAGCAGAACACGGCGGCAGCCGGGATCGAGCTGAGTGCTGCCGAGGTGGCAGCGATTGGCGATGCGCTGTCGCCGGACAAGGTGGTCGGCAAGCGCTACACGGAGGAATTGCTGGTGCTGGTGAACGGGTGAAAAAAGGCCCCTCATCCGGCCGCTACGCGGCCACCTTCTCCCCGAGGGGAGAAGAGCCTGCCACCGGCGCCAGCTCCTCTCCCCTCGGGGAGAGGTCGGATTGTCCCGAATTGCCCTTCGCAATTCGGCTGGCAATCCGGGTGAGGGGGCCTTTCGTTTCGCTTTCAGGGGCGCTTTGGCGCCCCTTTTTTAATCACCAATCCACCACCGTGATCTCCGGCCAGCAATCCCTGGCCCGTTTACCCTTGGCCTCATGCGTGCGCTGGTTATCCGTCACCCGGTTCGGCATAATCCGAAACGAAAAAATATCGTCGAGCCCGAACGGCGCCACCAGCTCCAGCCGTCCGCCGGCATCGTATCGAACCCCGACCGCATGCGTCTTCGAGGCAAAATAGCTGACGGATTCGCCGGAACTCGTATAGCGCGGGCAGGGCTGGCCAAACTTCTGCGGATACCACAAATGCACCCGCGCCTGGTTGCGCACCTCGACCGGAAGCGCCAGCCCGTTGAAATGCTGCGCCGCCCGGCGAATGACGACGTCCTCAGCCTCGTAGGACAGGTCGCTGTCATCGAAGTAGAAGAGGTCGACATCCCTAATGCCGTAGCCCGACGGCTTGCCGGTCAGATGGTTCCATATGGAATTATAGAGTGCGCCGGACACTACCAGCCAGTCCGGCAGGTCGAGCGCGCGAGCCCGCGCCAGCGCCTCGCGGACCAGCGGATCGGCCGATACGATGGCGAGGAACGCTTCGCGTTGTGCTTCGAACGAGAGTCCGGAATAGCGCAGATGGTCCATCGCCCTTTGGAGAGCGATTCGCCATCGCTCGGCAATCCTCGGAAGGAAAATGCGTAGAGCGGCGTTAGCCGCGCTACGTCCTCAGCACGCCGCCCGTCTGCTTGCCGACATTGTCGACGATGCGCTTGGCCAGCGCCTCGAAATCCTCGTCGGTCAGCGTCTTCTCGACCGGCTGGATCGACACCTCGATGGCGATCGATTTCTTGGCGGTACCGAGCGATGCCCCCTCGAAGACGTCGAACACCGAAACGCCTGACACCAGCTTCTTGTCGGCGGCGAGTGCTGCGCGCACCAGGGTGCCGGCCTCGACAGACTTGTCGACGACGAAAGCGAAGTCGCGCTTCACCGCCTGGAAGGCGGAGAGCTCCAGCTTCGGCTTGGTTTTCGTCGGCTTGGCCTTCGGCTCGGGCACGGCGTCGATATAGACCTCGAAGCCGCAGATCGGCCCCGAAACGTCGAGCGCCTCCAGCGTCTTCGGGTGGAATTCGCCGAACGTGCCGAGCACCGTCTTCGGCCCGAGCTTGATCGTGCCGGAACGGCCGGGATGATACCAGGCCGGGCCGCCCGGTTCGATCTGCAGCCGGTCGACCGGCGCGCCGCAGGCTTCGAGCGCCGCGATCGCATCGGCCTTGGCGTCGAACACGCCGACCGAGCCGGAATTGCCGGCCCAGCTGCGGCCGGAGCCGTCGAGCTTGGCGGTGCCGCGACGCACGCCGGCGGCAACGCGCCGCTGCTGGTCGGGGCCGTCGCCCTCATAGGTGCCGGAGACCTCGAACAGCGCGACATCGCCAATGCCCTTGTCGGCATTGCGCTGCGCGGCGGACATCAGCCCCGGCAGCAGCGACGGCCGCATGTCGGACATGTCGGCGGCGATCGGATTGGCGAGCTTCAAAGCGGTCTGGCCGCCGCCGAACAGTTCGGCATGCCTGGCCGGGATGAACGACCAGGTGACCGCCTCCATCATGCCGCGCACGGCCAGCGAGCGCTTGGCGGTGCGGGTGCGCACCTGCAGTGTCGTCAGAATCTTTGAATTGACGGCATCGTGGGCGCCAAGCGGCTGCGGCGCGATGTTGTCGACGCCGTGGATGCGCATGACTTCCTCGACCAGGTCGGCTTTGCCAGCGACATCCGGCCGCCAGGACGGCACCGCGACATCGACGACCTCGCCCGAACCCTGTGGCTTGAAGCCGAGGCGCGACAGGATGTCGAGGCTTTCCGCCCTGGGCACCTCGATGCCGGTCAGCCGCTTCACTTCCGACAGCGGGAAGGCAACGATCTTCGGCGTGTGTCCGGCATAGCCGACCACCTCGGTTTCCGTCGGCTCGCCGCCGCAGAACTCCAGCACCAGCTTGGTCGCCAGTTCGACGCCGGGCACCATGAATTCAGGGTCGACGCCGCGCTCGAAGCGGTAACGCGCATCGGTAATGATACCGAGCGTGCGGCCGGTGCGGGCTGTGGTGATCGGGTCCCAAAGCGCGGATTCGATCAGCACGTCGGTGGTGTTTTCATCGCAGCCGGAATGCTCGCCGCCCATGACGCCGGCGATCGATTCGACGCCATTGTCGTCGGCGATGGCGCACATGTCAGGCGTCAGCGTGTATTCGCGTCCGTCCAGCGCCATGACCTTTTCGCCATCTTTGGCGCGGCGCACGACGAGATTGCCGGCGACTTTCTTGGCGTCGAACACATGCAGCGGCCGGCCGCGGTCGAAGGTGACGTAATTGGTGATGTCGACCAGCGCGCTGATGGGCCTGAGGCCAATGGCGATCAGCCGCTGCTGCAGCCATTTCGGCGACGGACCGTTCTTGACGCCGCGCACCAGGCGCAGCGCGAAACCGGGGCAGAGCTCCGGCGCCTCGATCGTCACCTTGACCGGCGTCTCGCCTTTGCCCTTGATTGCCTCGACCGGCGCGGTCTTGAGCCGGCCGAGCCCGCTTGCCGCCAGATCCCGGGCAACGCCGTAAATGCTGGTCGCATCCGGCCGGTTCGGCGTCAGATTGATCTCGATCACCGGATCGTCGAGATGCGCATAAGCCGCGAAGCTTGTGCCGACAGGCGCATCGGCCGGCAGGTCGATGATGCCGTTATGCTCATCCGACAGCTCCAGCTCGCGCTCCGAGCACATCATGCCGTGGCTTTCGACGCCGCGGATCTTGCCGACCGTCAGCGTCACGTCGATGCCGGGCACATAGGTACCGGGCGCAGCGAAGGCGCCGATCAGGCCCGCGCGGGCGTTAGGCGCCCCACAGACGACTTGAACCGGCGCCTTGCCATCACCGGTGTCGACGGTCAGCACCCGCAGCCGGTCGGCGTCGGGATGCTGCACAGCGGTCAGCACCTTGGCGATGACGAACGGCTTCAGGCTGGCCTTGTCGTCGACATGCTCGACTTCGAGACCGATTGAGGTCAGCCGCTCGACGATGTCGCTAAGCGTGGCGTCTGTCTCCAGATGATCCTTGAGCCAGGAAAGGGTGAGTTTCATCACTGTGTTCCGTTTTGTCTGTGCCCGTCAGGTCTGGGCACGCTTGTCTTCAAATGGCGCGGCAAATCGTCGGGCATATGCAGGAAAGGCAGCTGCTCGCGCACATGGGCATGGTGCGTCGGCCGGAAATAGGCCGGCATGTCCATGGCGCCGAGCATGAAATAAATGTGGTCTTCCAGCCGCTCGTAGACATAGGCGATGGGCGAGCCGCAAATGCCGCAGAACGAGCGCGTCACCGGGCCGTTCTCGTACATTTTCAGCGCCTTGCCGGTGAAAGCCACCTGCGAGGCCATGAAGCCGACAAAGGCCGACACCGGTGCGCCGCTGGCCCGCCGGCAATCGCCGCAATGGCAATAGCTGATGTGGTGCGGTTCGACTGATGCCTCGAACCGCACCGCGCCGCAGCGGCAGCCACCGGTGTGCGGCGCCGTCATGCGGAGAGACCTCCGAACAGCGTCGGCATGTCGAGCGGTCTGAAACCGTAATGCGACAGCCAGCGCACGTCGGCGTCGAAGAAGGCGCGCAAATCCGGCATGCCGTATTTCAGCATGGCGATGCGGTCGATGCCCATGCCCCAGGCAAAGCCCTGATACTCGTCGGGATCGAGCCCGCCGGCGCGCAGCACATTGGGATGCACCATGCCGCAGCCGAGGATCTCCATCCAGTCGGTGCCTTCGCCGAAGCGCACTTCGCCCGGCCGCGAGCGGTCGCACTGGATGTCGACCTCGAGGCTTGGCTCGGTGAACGGGAAGAAGGACGGCCGGAAGCGCATCTTCACCTGCGGCACCTCGAAGAACGCCTTGCAGAACTCTTCCAGCACCCACTTCATATTGGCGACATTGGCCGTCTTGTCGATCACCAGCCCCTCGACCTGATGGAACATCGGCGAGTGGGTGGCGTCCGAATCCTGCCGGTAGGTCTTGCCGGGGATGACGATGCGGATCGGCGGCTTCTGCTTCTCCATGGTGCGGATCTGCACGGGCGAGGTGTGCGTGCGCAACAGCTTACGCTCACCCTTGTCGTCCGGCTGGAAGAAGAAGGTATCGTGCATCTCGCGCGCCGGATGTCCTTCGGGAAAATTCAGCGCGGTGAAATTGTAATAGTCGCACTCGACATCGGGACCTTCGGCGATGGCGAAGCCGAGATCGCCGAAGATCGCCGCGATCTCGTCGATGACCTGGCTGATCGGATGGATGCGGCCGCGCTCGGCCGGCGACTGCCTCACCGGCAGTGTCACGTCGACCGTCTCGGCGGCGAGCCTGGCAGTGACCGCCACATCCTTCAGCTCGGCCTTGCGCGCCGTCAGCGCCTCGGTGACGCGGTTCTTCAGGCCGTTGATCGCCGGACCCTTGACCTGGCGCTCCTCGGCGCTCATCGCGCCCAGCGTCTTCAGCATTTCGGAGACCGAGCCCTTCTTACCGAGGGCTGCAACGCGCACCGCTTCGATCGATGCCTCGTCGCCGGCCGAGGCGATGTCGGCCATCAGGGAGTTTTCGAGAGTATCCATGTCACTCATGTTCCAGACCCGATCAGAGCAATTCCAGCAAAAGTGCGAAACGGGTTTCCGTCCGGAATTGCGTAAAACAAAGACGCTCTAGGCATAAGAAAAACCCGCGCCAGCCGTGCCAGCGCGGGTTCCCCAAATCAAGTGTTGAATAGCTTGGGAAGCGCTGGTCTTAGGCGACAGCGCTTTCAAAAGCATTCGGCGTGGTGTTCTTCAGATATTCGAGCGCGACCTTGGCCTTGGCGACCAGGGCGGCGAAAGCCTGCGGCTCATGGATGGCCATGTCGGACAGGATCTTGCGATCGATCTCGATGCCGGCCTTGTTGAGGCCGTCGATGAAGCGGCCATAGGTCAGGCCATGCTCGTGGGTCGCGGCGTTGATGCGCTGAATCCACAGCGCGCGGAACGAGCGCTTGCGGTTCTTGCGGTCGCGGTAAGCGTACTGCAACGACTTTTCCACCGCCTGCTTGGCGATGCGGATGGTGTTCTTGCGGCGGCCGTAGAAGCCTTTGGCGGCTTTCAGGACCTTCTTGTGCTTGGCGTGCGAGGTGACGCCTCTTTTTACGCGTGCCATGTCATGATCTCCTTAAAAACGCTGTTCCGACCGAATGCTCAGAGGCCGTTCGGCAGAAAATTCTTGATGACCTTCTTGCCGTCCGGTTCAGCCAGAACCATCGTGCCGCGGGCATTTCGAATGAACTTGTTGGAACGCTTGATCATGCCGTGACGCTTGCCGGCCGCAGCCGACAGGACTTTACCCGTACCTGTGATCTTGAACCGCTTCTTGGCGGCCGACTTGGTCTTCATCTTGGGCATTTTGCTACTCCGTATTGGTGGCGCACAATCGCGCTTCTTGTTCGCTTCGGGCGGACCAAAAGCCCGAAAAGCAAATGAAACCGCCACGGCATGCCCTGCCGGGCGGTTTTTTGGAACGCGGTCCTATACGTCAAAGCAGGCGCGCGCGCAACACCTCAGGCGCTGCGTGTCGTAAGCACACGAGTTGTCCGGATTAGGTAGCACGCGAGTTGTCCGGTTTTATCGCCAGCGAATGGGGCTGGGGATGAAGCGGGCAGCATGGCTACAGGACCGGAGAATGCAGAAGTTTCGGGATGTTTTGAGCCGCTGGAATGGCGGCGACCTTTCGATGATGGAGGCAGGCGAGTTGCTGGGCATGTCGGAGCGGCAATTCCGGCGTTATCGCGACCGATATGAAGAGGCCGGGGACGCTGGGTTGCTCGACCGGCGTTTGGGCAAGCTTTCGACGCGCCGGGTGCCAGCGGAAGCGATCGAGGAGATGCTGGAGCTTTATCGCCATCGTTACCTTGGCTGGAACGTGAAGCATTTCCACGAGCACCTGCTGCGCGATCACGATTTCAGCTGGGGCTACACCTTCATCAAGACGCAGCTTCATGCGGCTGGGCTGGTGGAACGGGCCAAGCGGCGCGGTGCTCACCGGCGCAAGCGCGAACGCAAGCCGTGCGAGGGAATGATGCTGCATCAGGATGGCAGCCGTCATCAATGGCTGGCGGGTGGGCCGATGCTGGATCTGATCGTGACGATGGACGATGCGACGAGCACGATCTATTCGGCCTTCCTGATCGAGGAGGAAGGCACGGCGTCGAGCTTTCAGGGGCTCCTGGAGACGTTCGTTGCCAAGGGACTGCCATCGAGCCTCTACAGCGATCGCGGCAGCCACTATTTCGTGACGCTCAAGGCCGGCGGGACTGTCGACAAGATCCGCTTGACCCAGGTCGGCCGGGCCCTCGGCCGGCTCGGCATCGAACATATTCCAGCCTATTCTCCTGAAGCGCGGGGCCGCTCCGAGCGGATGTTCTCGACCTTGCAGGACCGGCTGCCGAGGGAACTGGCACTGGCCGGCATTGCCGATATCGAGGCCGCCAACCACTTCATCGCACAGACCTATCTGCCGGCCCACAATGCCCGCTTCGCCAGGCCGGCAGCGGTCGAAGACAGCGCCTTTGTCGCCGCCGACCCGCAACAACTGGCCCAGATCCTGTGCATCGAGGAGGAGCGCGTCGTTGCCCGCGACAACACGATCGCTTTCGCGCGGCTGCGATTGCAGCTGCCGAAAAGTCCGATCCGGCATCACTTTGTCAAAGCCACCGTCAAGATCAGGCAATACCCGGATGGGACGCTTGCGATCTTCCACGGGCCGCGCCGCATTGCGCGATACATGCCTGATGGCGCCGCAATCGAGGAAACTTGCCCCATCAGGCAAGCCGCGTGAACCGCTTCGACGCAAAACAGAAGCGGACAAATGATGTGCTACCAAACCGGACAACTTGATTAGCTATCGACACACCTCAGGCGCTGCGTGTCGTAAGCACACGAGTTGTCCGGATTAGGTAGCACGCGAGTTGTCCGGTTTTATCGCCAGCGAATGGAGGCTGGGGATGAAGCGGGCAGCGTGGCTACAGGACCGGAGAATGCAGAAGTTTCGGGATGTTTTGAGCCGCTGGAATGGCGGCGATCTTTCGATGATGGAGGCAGGCGAGTTGCTGGGCATGTCGGAGCGGCAATTCCGGCGTTATCGCGACCGATATGAAGAGGCCGGGGACGCTGGGTTGCTCGACCGGCGTTTGGGCAAGCTTTCGACGCGCCGGGTGCCAGCGGAAGCGATCGAGGAGATGCTGGAGCTTTATCGCCATCGTTACCTTGGCTGGAACGTGAAGCATTTCCACGAGCACCTGCTGCGCGATCACGATTTCAGCTGGGGCTACACCTTCATCAAGACGCAGCTTCATGCGCTTGCGATCTTCCACGGGCCGCGCCGCATTGCACGATACATGCCTGATGGCGCCGCAATCGAGGAAACTTGCCCCATCAGGCAAGCCGCGTGAACCGCTTCGACGCAAAACAGAAGCGGACAAATGATGTGCTGCCAAACCGGACAACTTGATTAGCTATCGACACACCTCAGGCGCTGCGACGCTCTGTCCGATTATCAAGGCAGGCGGAACAATACCGGCAGGATCCCCGACTGCTGGGCGCCATCGATGGTCTCGAACACCGGCAGCGCCACCAGGAACACCAGCCCGTCGAGCAAGGTGGTCAGCAAAAGCCGTGGCTTGAAGCTGCCGGTATCGCCTTCCTGGTAGAGCGACAGATTGGGAAAGAAGCGCGGCACTCGCGCCAGATAGGCCTGGTAAGGTGCGCCGAGCACTTCCTTGAGATAGCGCTCTTCGCGCAGGATGACGATGTGGAAGGCGCCGGCACACAAAAGCGCAAACAGGATGATGCCGGAAAACGAGCCGATCTGCGCCCCGACGCCGGCGGCAGCAATGGTCGAGAACACATAGAGCGGGTTGCGGGTAATCGAATACGGGCCGCCGGTCACCACTTCGGAAGATTTGCGGCCGCCGATGTAAAGTGTCGACCACAAGCGGCCGACAACGCCGAGGAAGATCAACAGAACGCCGAACATCTCGATCGTCTCGTGCACCGGGGTCTCCGGCGGAAAAGTCGACTGGCCGAACAGCAGTGCGGCAAACAGCACCACCACCAGCACCGCAAGCACCATCCTGCGCATGTGCTGGTAGCCGCCCAGCTCCTTGACGGGCGCAGGATTGATTTCATTGGCCATGCCGGGAATCCGATCGTGGAAAAGCTTTGCCGGCGATCGCGGCGTCTGCCAAGAAAACAGGCGTCCCGCCGATCGCCGGGACGCCGTGGGCCATGATTCAGGCGGATTTAGAGCGCGACGCCACGCCTGAACACAACGTGATCCAAAGCAATTCCAGGAATTGCTTCAAAACAAAGAGATTCTAGCGCGGCGCCAGCACCATCATCATCTGGCGGCCTTCGAGCTTCGGTTCGGCTTCGACCTTGGCGATGGTCGACACTTCCTCGCGCACCTTGTTCAGGAGCTGCATGCCGAGTTCCATATGCGCCATTTCGCGGCCGCGGAAGCGCAGCGTCAGCTTGACCTTGTCGCCTTCCTCGAAGAAGCGCCGCACGGCCTTCATCTTGGTCTCGTAGTCATGGCTGTCGATGTTCGGGCGCATCTTGATCTCTTTGATCTCGATGACCTTCTGGTTCTTGCGCGCCTCGGCCGCCTTCTTCTGGTTGGCGTATTTCAGTTTGCCGAGATCGAGGATTTTTACGACAGGCGGCACCGCATTGGGCGATATCTCGACCAGATCGAGCCCGGCCTCTTCGGCGAGCAGCAATGCGTCGTTGATGGAGACATCGCCTCGGTTCTGGCCTTCGGCGTCGATGAGCTGGACCCGGGGAACCCGGATATCACGGTTGGAGCGCGGGCCATCCTTGGTGGGCGCCGCTGCTTTGAAAGGTCTGCGAATGGTCGTGGTCTCCTTGGCCGTTTCGTTCAGGGTTCAAGTCTAGAAATATTCGGGACGCGCCAATGTGGTGAGCGCGCGGGCG
This sequence comes from Mesorhizobium caraganae, assembly GCF_016836705.1. Classification (GTDB taxonomy): domain Bacteria; phylum Pseudomonadota; class Alphaproteobacteria; order Rhizobiales; family Rhizobiaceae; genus Mesorhizobium; species Mesorhizobium caraganae. The sequence continues at coordinate 804,526 of NZ_JAFCGY010000001.1, forward strand.
GAGTCAATAGCACAGCGCTGACGGAAAATCACCCTGAACGCTGGCCTGCACCAAACAAAGGATATAGCGGGCACTTTCCGCTTCGCCTTTGCCTGTGCCAAAAGACCGGCGAGGAAAATCAGGACTGACAGATCGCCATGACCGCGACCACCCCGACCGCGCTGGATATCCAGGGAATCAGCATCGCGGTGCGCCATGAGGCGGGCGCGACGCCCGGCATCGTCTGGCTCGGCGGCTACAAATCCGACATGCTGGGCACGAAGGCCGAGACGCTGTCTGATTGGGCAGCCCGCGAAGGCCGAGCTTTCCTGCGCCATGACTATTCCGGCCATGGGGAATCGGGCGGCGCGTTTGCCGACGGCACCATCTCGAAATGGCTCGGCGAGAGCCTCGCCGTCTTCCGCCGTTTCACCAAGGGCAGGCAGGTGCTGGTCGGCTCCTCGATGGGCGCATGGATTGCGCTGCGCATGGTGCAGGAACTGCGCAAGGCTGGCGACACCAGTGTCGTCGGCCTGGTACTGCTCGCCCCGGCGCCGGATTTCACCAACGAACTGGTCGAGCCGGCGCTAACCGCGGCACAGAAGCGCGACCTCAAGAAGAAGGGCTTTTTCGAGGAGCCGTCGGACTATTCCGCCGACCCTTACATCTACACGCGCGCTCTGATCGAGGACGGCCGCAACAACCGGGTGATGACCGGGCCGATCGACACCCATTGCCCTGTCCACATCCTGCAGGGTCTGGCCGATGCGGACGTGCCGGCAAGCCATGCGCTGAAGCTGGTCTCCCTGCTGCCGGCCGACGACGTGACCTTGTCGCTCATTCCCGATGGCGATCACCGCCTGTCACGGCCGCAGGATCTCGACATGCTGCTGAGAGCCGTGAGCGACATGGTCCAGCGGGCGGGTTAGGTTAGAATGCGCATTTCCATCCCGATATCCGCCTTTGTCGCGGCAATCGTCGGCTTCGGCGGCACGCTGGCCGTCGTCATTGCCGCCGCCAAGGCGGTTGGCGCCACCCAGGCCGAGACCGCGAGCTGGGTGACGGCGCTGTGCCTGGCGATGGCGATCGAGTGCCTGTGGCTGTCCTGGCGCACGAAAATGCCTGTTATCACCGCCTGGTCGACACCTGGTCTGGCGCTGATGGCGGCATCGAGCGGCTTTACCATGGCCGATGCCGTCGGCGCCTTCATCGTCACCGGCATCCTGTTGATAGCCACCGGCCTGTTCAAGCCGCTGACCCAGCTGATATCGAGGATACCGGCCTCGGTGGCGTCCGGCATGCTGGCCGGCATCGTCGTCACCTTCGCACTCAATGCCGTCAAGACCATTTCCGTCGACCCCTGGCTGATCCTGCCGCTGATCGCGGCCTTCTTCGTCATTCGCCTGTTCAACCCGGCGCTGTCGGTGCTGACGGTGCTGATCGGCGGCGGCATTGCCGCCTTCCTTACCGGCCGTGTCGGCGGCCTGCCGGCGCCGGAACTGTCGACGCTGACGCTGATTGCACCGCATTTCAGCGCTGCGGCTATCATCGGCCTGGCGCTGCCGCTCTACCTCGTCACCATGGCCTCGCAGAACCTGTCGGGATTGGCTGTGCTGCGGGCCGCCGGCTATCACCCCGAACCCGGCCCGCTGATCGGCGTCACCGGCCTGTTCTCGCTGCTGTCGGCGCCGTTTGGCGGCTCGACCACCAATCTGGCGGCGATTTCGGCGGCGATCTGCACCGGGCCGGATGTCCATCCGGACCCCGCCGAGCGCTGGAAGACCGGCCCGTTCTACGCTCTGGCCTATCTCGTCTTCGCCATCTTCGGCGCCTCGCTGGTGGCGATTTTCGCCGTTCTGCCGCAGAGCCTGATCGTGCTGGTCGCCGGCCTGGCGCTGATGGGGTCGCTCGCCAACGCGCTGTCGATCGCGCTCAAGGACGAGGGCCAGCGCATGGCCGCCACGGTCACCTTCGTCGTCACCGCTTCAGGGTTGACCTTGTTCGGCGTCGGCGCCGCCTTCTGGGGCCTGGTCGCCGGACTGGTCGTGCTTTTCCTCGAAGCATTCAAAAAGCGATAATCATTTCAGACTCTTGTCCGGTTTTGGCCGGCATTGTCTTGAATCGCCGTTTTTGTCTTCCCATCTCGATTCGACGCAGCCGTTCTTGGCTGTCTCCAACCGAAGGAATGGGAGAAAATGAACACATCCGCATTGATCCGCCCGGCCTGGACGCCGGCGACCATCGCGCTGATGGTGATCGGCTTCATGGTGTTCTGGCCGCTTGGCTTCGCCATGCTCGCCTACATAATCTGGGGCGACCGGCTTGACGGCTTCAAGCGCGACGTCAACCGCGCCACCGACGGCATCTTCGCCGGCTGCCGCCGCGGTTCCGACAAGGCCGCGCGCTGGGGCCATGGTTCGGCTCGCACGGGCAACGTTGCTTTCGACGACTGGCGCGAGAAGGAGCTCGAGCGCCTCGCCGAAGAGCGCCGCAAGCTCGACGAGATGCTGAGCGAATTCGACGACTATGCCCGCGAATTGCGCCGCGCCAAGGACCAGGACGAGTTCGACCGCTTCATGGCCAACCGCAACAAGTCGACCGCACCGACGACCACGGGCACGACCGAAGCGACCAAGCCCGCGACCCCCAAGCGCAAGGGCCCGAACCTGCTTGACGACTGAGATCCTGCGACAGGTCTCCGCATGACAGACGGCGTCGCGCAAGCGGCGCCGTTTCTTTTTTGTTCTCTTTTCACGTTCGCTCTACTGGCCGTTTTCCTCGAATCGCGTATCGTTCAGCCATGTCCTTCGGCTTCTTTCGCAACCTGACCAAACCAAAGCCCTCGCCCGTCGAAGAGCGAGAGCATGTCGTTGCCGGCCGCACGCTGCCGCTCAGGATCGTCGAGAGCGCCCGGGCACGGCGGCTTACGTTGCGCATCGATTCCGGCGGCCAGGGCCTGCGCATCACCGTGCCGCCGGGCCTGCGCCGCGGCGAGGTGGAAAAGTTCCTGCACCGCCACCAGGACTGGCTGGAGCAGCGGCTGGCCAAGGTACCGACACGGCCGCAGGTGCGCCCGGGCATCAAGGTCCCGATCCGCGGCGTGGCGCATCGCATCGTCCATGAACCGGCGAAACGCGGCACCGTCACCGTCTCGCGCGACGAGCGCGGCCCGCTGCTGATCGTGCATGGCGAGCGCATACATCTGCCGCGCCGCATCGCCGATTTCCTCAAGCGCGAGGCCAAGAAGGAGATCGAGAAGCTGGTGGTCAAGCACACCGAGGCGCTCGGCAAGCGCGCCAAGGCGATCCGCTTCAAGGACACGTCGAGCCGCTGGGGTTCCTGCACCTCCGACGGCAACCTGTCCTTCTCCTGGCGCATCATGATGGCGCCGACGCCGGTCATAAACTACCTCGTCGCGCATGAGGTGGCGCATCTCAAGGAGATGAACCACGGCCCGAAATTCTGGAAACTGTGCGAACAGCTCTGCCCCGACACCGACCGCTGCAAGGACTGGCTGAAGCGCAACGGCAGCGCGCTGCAGGCGATTGTTTTTGATTGAGCCTGATAGCACAAGCGATTGGGGTTGGCGAAGCCATCTCAACTTCGTCATCCTAGGGCGAAGCAAGGAGCGAAGCGACGCGGCGCAGACCCTAGGATCCATGCCATAACCTATGAGCGTAGCACCGGTGCAGACCTTTGGGGTGCACCAGAGCCGGTCGTTGTAACAACACAACTATTCTGCGCCGCTGCATTCTTTGGCTGGCGACCCGGCATGGATCCTAGGGTCTGCGCTCCGCTTCGCGCCGCTCCGCCCTAGGATGACGAAGGGGCCGCCCTAGAAGCCTTCAATCATCATTCGCCGCGTTAAGCTCCTCCGGCCGCAGTCCTTCATCGCCATGGCGCGGCCATGGCAGGAAGTTCTGCTCGAATTCATCGCTGCCGAAATAATCCAGCGCCCGGTGCGCTTCCGCGCCGTCGAAGGCAGCTTTGTCTATCAGATGGGCGATGACATCGCGCGCCTGGGCAATCTTCTGTCTGAGTTCGGCTATCCTCTGGTCGGCCATATCATCTGCTCCCGCCTTGGCTTGTCCATCAATAGGTAGCGCCTTTGGCGTTGCCGGCAAACAGCATGCTTTTTCTCGACTCTTGGCGCTTTTCGTGCCAATCCCCGCGCCATGGCGCTCGACATCAAGATCTGCGGGTTGAAGACCGATGAGGCAATGGCCGCGGCATTGGCCGGCGGTGCCAGCCATGTCGGCTTCATCTTCTTCGCCAAGAGCCCGCGCTATGTCGAGCCTGCGCAAGCCGGCCGCCTGCGCCAGTCGGCGATCGGAAAGGCCAAGGCGGTCGCCGTGACGGTCGATGCAGACGACGCGTTTCTGGACGAGATCGTCGAGAAAATGCGGCCCGATATGCTTCAGTTGCACGGCGCTGAAACGCCTGCGCGAGTAGCCGAGGTGAAAGCCCGCTACGGCCTGCCGGTGGTCAAGGTGTTCTCGGTCAGCGAGGCCGCCGATCTCGACCGGATAAAGCCGTTCATCGGCATTGCCGATCGGTTCATGTTCGATGCCAAGCCGCCGAAAGGCTCGCAACTGCCGGGCGGCAATGGCGTCGCCTTCGACTGGCGCATTCTGGCCGGCCTTGACGCCGGGCTCGATTACATGCTTTCCGGTGGGCTCAACGCCGCCAATATCGGCGACGCACTGAGGTCAGCCAATCCGCCCGCAATAGACATTTCGTCGGGCGTGGAAAGCGCTCCGGGTGTCAAGGATCCGGCGCTGATCGAGCAGTTTTTCCGGGCAGTCAGGGCCGCGCGCGACGACCGCGCCGCCTGAATAATTCTTTCGAACCAGGAGATCGGCGATGGACCAGCCGGCGACACCCAATTCCTTCCGCACCGGACCCGACGAGCAGGGCATGTTCGGCATTTTCGGCGGCCGCTTCGTCGCCGAGACGCTGATGCCGCTGATCCTCGACCTCGAGCGGCACTGGAACGAGGTCAAGAACGATCCGGACTTCAAGGCCGAGCTGACCGATCTGTCGACCCATTATGCCGGGCGGCCGTCGAAACTCTATTTCGCCGAAGGGCTGACAAAACATCTTCGTGAGGTTTCCTCGGCGAAGGGCCTCGGGGGCGGCGCCAAGGTCTATTTCAAGCGCGAGGATCTGAACCACACCGGTTCGCACAAGATCAACAACTGCCTCGGCCAGATCCTTTTGGCCAAGCGCATGGGCAAGAAGCGCATCATCGCCGAGACCGGCGCCGGCCAGCACGGCGTGGCGGCAGCCACGGTCGCGGCGCGCTTCGGCTTTCCCTGCGTCGTCTATATGGGCGCCACCGACGTCGCCCGCCAAAGTCCCAACGTCTTCCGCATGAAGCTGCTCGGCGCCGAAGTGCGTCCGGTAACCGCCGGCCACGGCACGCTGAAGGACGCCATGAACGAGGCCTTGCGTGACTGGGTCACCAATGTCGAGGACACCTATTACCTCATCGGCACCGCCGCCGGCCCGCATCCCTATCCGGAGCTGGTGCGCGACTTCCAGTCGGTCATCGGCACCGAGGCGCGCGCCCAGATACTCGAGCAGGAAGGCCGACTGCCGGACACCATCATTGCTGCCGTCGGCGGTGGCTCGAACGCCATCGGCCTGTTCCATCCCTTCCTCGACGACAAGGAGGTTCGCATCATCGGCATCGAAGCCGGCGGCCGCGGCCTCGACGGCATCGAGCATTGCGCCTCGATGAACGCCGGCGCGCCCGGCGTGCTGCACGGCAACCGCACCTATCTCTTGCAGAATGCCGACGGCCAGATCCTGGACGGTCATTCGATCTCGGCTGGCCTCGACTATCCCGGCGTCGGCCCCGAGCATTCCTGGCTGCGTGACTCGGGCCGCGTCGAATATGTGCCGATCCTCGACGACGAGGCGCTGGAAGCCTTCAAGCTGACGACGCGCGTCGAAGGCATCATCCCGGCGCTGGAATCCGCGCACGCCATTGCCCATGCCGTGAAGATCGTGCCCGCCATGGACAAGGACCAGATCGTCATCGTCAACCTGTCGGGACGTGGCGACAAGGACGTGCACACGGTGGCCTCGATGTTGGGCATGGAGATCTGATCATGGTGACCCGCATCGACCGCCGCATGGCAAAACTGAAAGCCGAAGGCCGCCCGGCGCTCGTCACCTATTTTATGAGCGGCGACCCGGACTATGACACCGCTTTGTCGATCATGAAGGCGCTGCCGAAGGCCGGCGCCGATATCATCGAAATGGGCATGCCGTTTTCCGATCCGATGGCCGACGGTCCGGCGATCCAGGCAGCGGGCCTGCGAGCGCTGAAAGGCGGCCAGACGCTGGTCAAGACGCTGCAGGTGGCGGCGGACTTTCGCGCTGGCGACAACGAGACGCCGATCGTGCTGATGGGCTACTACAACCCGATCTACATCTACGGCGTCGACCGCTTCCTCAAGGACGCGATCGCCAGCGGCATCGATGGGCTGATCGTCGTCGACCTGCCACCGGAGATGGACGAGGAACTTTGCATTCCCGCGCTCAAGGCCGGCGTCAACTTCATCCGCCTGGCGACGCCGACCACCGACGACAAGCGCTTGCCCAAAGTGCTGCAGAACACGTCGGGCTTCGTCTATTACGTGTCGATGACCGGCATCACCGGCTCGGCTCTGGCCGATACCGGCAAGGTCGCGGCGGCGGTCAAACGCATCAAAGGTCACACCGACCTGCCGGTCTGCGTCGGTTTCGGCGTCAAGACCGCCGAGCAGGCGCGCATCATCGGCGCCAATGCCGACGGCGTCGTCGTCGGCACCGCCATCGTCAATGCGGTGGCCAATGTGCTGGGGCCGAAGGGCGAAAAGACCGCCGATCCGGCCGAGGCCGTCGCCACTTTGGTCAGCGGCCTGTCGCAAGGCGTGCGTTCGGCCCGCCTTGCTGCTGCCGAATAGTTCTCCTACCTCTTTACCCAACTCTTCGTCAGGACAGGAGCCGAAGCGATGAACTGGATCACCAACTACGTTCGCCCGAGGATCAATTCGATGCTCGGCCGGCGCACCGACATGCCGGAGAATCTCTGGATCAAGGATCCCGAGACCGGCGAGATGGTGTTCCACAAAGACCTGGAATCCAACCAGTTCGTCATCCCGTCCTCTGGCCATCACATGAAGATCTCGGCCAAGGAACGGCTGAAGTTCTTCTTCGACGACGGCAAATACGAGCAGCTTGAGAACCCCAAGGTCATGCAGGACCCGCTCAAGTTCCGCGACGAGAAGCGCTACACAGACCGCCTGAAGGACGCCAAGGCCAAGACCGGCCTGGAAGATGCCATCGTCAACGCGCTGGGCACGGTCGAAGGCCTGCCGGTGGTGGTGACGGTGCAGGACTTCGCCTTCATGGGCGGCTCGCTCGGCATGGCCGCCGGTGACGCCATCGTGCATGCTTTCGAGGTCGCCCTGCAGCGCAAGCGGCCGCTGATCCTGTTCGCCGCTTCCGGTGGCGCCCGCATGCAGGAGGGCATCCTGTCCCTTATGCAATTGCCGCGCACCACGGTCGGCCTCGATCGGCTGAAGGAAGCCGGCCTGCCCTACATTGTCGTGCTGACCAATCCGACCACTGGCGGCGTCACCGCCTCCTATGCCATGCTGGGCGACGTCCACATCGCCGAGCCCGGTGCGCTGATCGGCTTTGCCGGCCCGCGCGTGATCGAGCAGACCATCCGGGAAAAACTGCCGGACGGCTTCCAGCGCTCCGAATATCTGATGGAGCACGGAATGGTCGACATGGTGGTGTCGCGGCTGGAACTGCGCGGAACGATTGCGCGGCTGTTGAAGATGCTGCTCAAGGTTCCCGAGCAAAAGCCGCTGGAGCCGGAAATCCTGCCGCCGGCCGTGATCCCGATGGAAGCCCGGCCTTAGGCCTGACGCGACATTCCTGGCCGCTATCAGTGATTGCGCGCGATGTTTCGCGCGGTATCTTCTTGTTACGCATGATCCTTTCCGAAAACCGATTCGTGTTTTTGGGCTCATGCGGTAGGATTCCCTTATGACCACACTTGCCGCAGACCGCGAAATCGACGCCTTGATGGCGCTGCATCCGAAAGGCTTCGACCTTTCGCTCGACCGCATCACCCGGCTGCTCGAACGCCTCGGCAATCCGCAGGACCGGCTGCCGCCGGTCATCCACATTGCCGGCACCAACGGCAAGGGCTCGTGCGCGGCCTTTTCGCGCGCGCTGCTCGAAGCCGGCGGCCATCTCGTCCATGTTCACACCTCGCCGCATCTGGTGAACTGGGCCGAGCGCTACCGGCTAGCGGCCGAGGGTGGCGGCAGGTTGGTCGATGACGAGACCTTTGCCGAGGCCATCGCCCGCGTCGCACGGGCCAATGAAGGCCAGAAGATCACCGTCTTCGAAATCCTCACTGCCGTCACCTTCATCCTGTTTTCCGAGCATCCGGCGGCTGCCGCCATCATCGAGGTCGGCCTTGGCGGCCGCTTCGACGCCACCAATGTCGTCACCCGGCCGGCAGTGTCGGTGATCATGCCGGTGTCGATGGACCACGAAGCCTATCTCGGCGACCGGGTTGAACTGATCGCCGCCGAAAAGGCCGGCATCATGAAGCGCGGCTGCCCGGTGGTCATCGGCGCGCAGGAGAGCGAGACGGCGCTGCAGGTGCTGATCGAAACCGCCGAGCGGCTGGATTGCCCGACCTTCGTCTACGGTCAGGATTTCCTCGCCTTCGAGGAAAACGGCCGCATGGTCTATCAGGACGAGGACGGCTTGATGGATTTGCCGCCGCCGCGCCTGCCCGGACGCCACCAGTTCGCCAATGCGGCGGCAGCGATTGCCGCAGTCAAGGCCGCCGGCTTCGAGATCAGCCACCGTGCCACGGAAAAGGCGATGGCCACCGTCGCGTGGCCGGGCCGCATGCAGAAGCTGGCACAGGGTCGGTTGGCCGAACTGGCGCCCAAGGGTGCCGACATCTGGCTCGACGGCGGCCATAATCCGGGTGCCGGCATGGTCATTGCCGAGGCACTGGCCGAGCAGGAGGAAAAAAACCCGAGGCCGCTGTTCCTGATCTCCGGCATGATCAACACCAAGGACCAGAGCGGCTATTTCCACGCCTTCAAGGGTCTGGTCCGTCACGTCTACACAGTGCCTGTCAGCCTCAGCGACGCCGGCGTGCCGAATGACGAGCTGGCGGTCCGCGCGACGGAAGCCGGTCTCACCGCCGAACCGGTCAGCTCCGTCGCCAGCGCGCTGATGCTGCTGCGCGACACCTGGGATGGCCCGGCGCCACGCATCCTGATCGGCGGGTCATTGTATCTGGCCGGCGCGGTGTTGGCCGAAAACGAGACGCCGCCGACCTGAGCACCCGACCCACGCAAGGAACAGTCATGATCAAGGTCAAGCAGCTCGCCCATGTCTGCATCTTCGCGCATGATCTGGAAGCGACGCGAGCCTTCTACCGCGACGTGCTTGGCCTCGACACCCAGTTCAATTTCCTGCGCGACGGCAAGGTCTTCGGCTTCTACCTCAATTGCGGCGGCCGCAGCCATGTGGAGGTGTTCCAGAAGAACGGCACTGCATACAGCGAGCAGAACCAGATCAACCACTTTTGCCTTGAGGTGGAAAACATCGACGCTGCGATTACCCACATCAAGTCGAACGGCGTCGACGTTACGGCCAAGAAACACGCCTGCGACGACACCTTTCAGGCCTGGATCCGCGACCCCAACGGCGTGAAGATCGAGCTGTTCGAATACACCGAAAAAAGCGCACAATTCACCGGTGGCGACCGCATAGCCGACTGGTAATGCTCTAGAAATCCCAAGGCGAGATCAGCTCGAGGTTGGCCGGGCCTAAGTCGTTCAGATTGCGCGTTGCCAGCCGACCGCCATTCACGCGTGCTATCGCTGCAATCATGCCGTCGGGTGCCGACATGCCTCGGCCTTGGCGGGTGGCGGTTCCCATAATCTCGCCATAAGCCAGAGCCGCCTCCTCAGTCAGCCCAAAAATGCGGTCGGCAAAGCGATGGCGCCATTGAGAGAGACCTTGCTCCAGGCGGTCGGCGCGCTCATCAGGTCGTATCTTTTGGATGCCGAAAGCGATTTCGGCAATCGCCACCGTGGGAAGAGCCAGTTCAGCATCGTTGCGGACCAGCCAAGCCATGACAGCCGCGTCAGGCGTCTTTCCAAGGGTCTCCGAAATCACATTGGTGTCGACGAAAATCAAAGCTCCGGCCCTGTATGGACCTTGCGGCTTTCCCGGATGATTTCTTCCAGATCGATGTCGACGCCAATGCTTGCCGTCAGACGGGAGTAGAAGGCGGATGCCGGTTCTCGCCCGGCTTCGCGAATCTCGTAGGATTCGAGAGCGCGTTCGACGATATCAGCTATTGAGCGGTTTTCGCGACGAGCGAGTCGATGCGCAAGATCACGTGCTTTTGCGCTGCGGACTGAAAGCTGGGGTTCGGCCATTTCAAACTCCCTTTTGAGGAAAGATATAGCCTCATCAGGGCCTGCCATCAAGATGGCAGGCGATGGCATGCCATCATTTCAGTTCGATCTCGATGAAGGCGTATTCGCCGTCATTGGCGCTGATGACGTCGTGTTCGACGCCTTCCTTGCGGAAATAGGGGGCGCCCTTTTTCATCTCGGCGAAGGACTCGCCATCCTTGGTCACCAGCTTCACCTTGCCGTCCATCAGCGGCACCACGACATAGTCGTGGCCATGTCGATGCCAGCCGGTGTTGTCGCCCGGCTGAAAGCGGTATTCGGTGACGATGACGCGCTCATTGTCGATGAAGACGGTGGCCTTGGCGGATCCGGTCATTCTGTCTCTCCTGTCCTGCCTCAAGCAGATGACATGGAGTGCGCCTATGCGAGGGCCAGAGGCGGTTGGGCGATGACGCCAAAGAAAAAGCCCGGCGCGAGGCCGGGCTTCGATATCGAGAGTTCTGCTAGGGCAATTCCAAGAAAAGTGTGAAGCGGTTTTCTGTCCGGGATTGCCTAAAAAAGATCAGGCGAGGCTGCCATTGATCCAGTGCGACAGCGCGGTCTTCGGCGCCGCACCGACCTTCATGTCGGCCACTTCGCCGCCCTTGAAGATCATCAGCGTCGGGATCGAGCGCACGCCGAACTGCGCGGCAAGCTCGGGGTTCTCGTCGATGTTCAGCTTGGCGATCTTGATCTTGTCGCCGAGCTCATTGGCGATTTCTTCCAGCGACGGGCCGATCATCTTGCACGGGCCGCACCATTCCGCCCAGAAATCTACCACGACGGGCTGCGAGGCGTTGAGCACATCGGCCTGGAAATTGCTCTTGTCGACCTTGACGGTGGCCATGCGAAAATCCTTTCGAAATTTATCTCGCACCAAATGTGGTGGTTGAGCAGCCCTTCTTCAAGCAGAACTTGTGTCACGCTCCTGTGAGTCGGGCAAGGGCGTCGTCCATTGCCTCGGCCGGCAGTTCGATCAGCCTCGGCGCCTCGGTAAACAGCAGCGCCGCCGTCACCGCGCGGTCGGGATAAAGCGGTTTGAGCAGCGCGCGGTAGAGCGCCAGCTGCAGGATATAGGCCGGTGGCACCTGGGCGAGTGTAGCCGGCGCCGGCCGGTTGGTCTTGTAATCGACGATCGAAACGCGCTCCGGCGTCACCGCCAGCCGGTCGATCTTGCCGGAGATCGAGCGCAATCTGCCCTTGACCTCGAGGCTGCCCATGACAGCGACTTCGGCGCGGGAATTAGGCGAGAACAGTTCGGCAAAACGCGAATCCCCGAGGATCGCCATCACCGAGGCCAGCGCCTTGCCGCGTTCGGCTTCAGTCCAGTCGGCGCCGGCACGGCTCAGATATTGCCCCGCCGCGCCTTGCCGTTCGCCCTCGGGGAAGCCCGGCAGCATCTGCAGCAGCTTGTGCATCGTCAGCCCGCGCATCACCGCAAAGCCGGGCTCCGCCTCGCTGTCCAGCACCGGCGAGCGCGTATCGACAATAGCTTCCTTGCCCTCGTCGATCAGCGCCGAGGCGCCGGAGGGCGACAGCGGACGCGGCAGCTCCTCATAAGGCGGCAAGGCCCGGTAGAGGCTTTCCGGCAGCGGCAGGACCTGTTGCGGCAGCCGCGTTTCATCGGCCGCCGCTTGTGCCACAGGCGGCAGCTTGGTCATGACGAAGCGATGCACCGGCTCGCCGCTGGCGGGGTGGCGGCGCTCCGTGCTTTCCGGTGCGGCGGTCAGCGCGCGGCTGACGATCGAATGCCAGGTGCCAGTGCTGGGTGAGCGCTTGCCGTGATAGCCGCAGACAATCAGCCGGTCCTCGGCACGCGTCATGCCGACATAGAGCAGGCGGCGGTATTCGTCGTCGGCAAGCTCGCGCGCCCGCGCCGAAGCCGTCTTGGAGAAACCGTTGGCGACGTCTGCAGCCGAGCGCCAGAGATAGCCCTTGCCGTCAAAGTTGCGGCCCGAACCATCGAACGGCATCAGCCGCGGCAAATGCTGGTCGCTGAACGGCGCCGAGCCGCCGTCGACGAGGAAGACGACAGGCGCCTCCAGCCCCTTGGCGGCGTGCACGGTCATGACGCGGACCTCGTCGCGCGTCTGGTCCATCTCGCGCTTGATTTCGGGGCCGGTGTTTTCCAGCGTCGCCAGAAAGGCTTCCAGTCCCGGCAAGCCGGTGCGTTCCTCGGCGAGGCAGAAGCTCAGGAACTCATCGAGGATGTCGCCGGCCTCCGGGCCGAGCCGGGCAATCATTTTCTTGCGCAGGCTGTCGCGCGCCAGCACGCCGGCGTAGAATTCGAACACCGGCCGGAACGCCGCCTCATTGGCCCAGCCGTCGAGCCGGGTGACGATAGCGGCCAGCGCGGCACTGTCGCCGGCATGCTGTCGCAGTGACGCTATCAGCGATGTCGCGGCCGGCCTTCCCGCGCCAAGCGCAAACAGCGTCTCCTCCGACACGTCGAAGATCGGGCTGCGCAGCACGGCGGCGAGCGAAAGATCGTCCTGCGGCTGGATGAGGAAATGGCCGAGCGCGATCAGATCCTTCACCGCAATATGGCCGGGCAGGCTCAGCCGGTCGGCGCCGGCGACAGGAATGTCACGGTCCTTCAGCGCCCGTGACAGCGCATGCACGAAGCGGTCACGCTTGCGCACCAGCACCAGAATGTCGCCGGCCCGCAGCCTGCGGCCCTTGCCCTCGATGATCTCGCGGTCCTTGAGCCAGGCCTGGATCGTCGCCGCCACATGTTCGGCAACGCGCACCGCCGGTGCGCTGGCGTGGTTGACCGGCAGTGTCCAGTCGTCGGGTTCCTCGACCGCATCGGCGCCAAGCGATGGCCAGATCTCGACATAGCCCGGCGCATCGTTGCGGATCGCCTTGTGGTCGAGCGGATCGGGGTCGTGGCTGATGCCGCGCCGCACACCCGGATCGGCAAAGACGCGGTCGACGGCGGCCAGCACATCGTCGGTCGAACGGAACGACCAGGTCAGCTTGAGGTCGGCAAACGAAGCCTCGGCATCGCGCACGCGCCCGGCAAACAAAAGCCGGCTGTCGGCAAAGGAATCCGGCGCGGCGCCTTGGAACGAATAGATCGATTGCTTTTCGTCACCGACGGCAAATACCGTGCGATGGGCCGTACCGCGCTGGCCATGGCCGGCGAAAAACTCTTCCGCCAGCCGCTTCACCACCTCCCACTGGTCGGGGCTGGTGTCCTGCGCCTCGTCGAGCAGGATATGGTCGATGCCCTGGTCAAGCTTGTACTGCACCCACGGCCCAGCGTCCGGCCGCGCCAGAAGATTGACGGTGCGGGTGATGAGATCGTTGAAGTCGAGGAAGCTGCGGCCGCGCTTCAGGCGCTCGTATCGCACGATCAGCCAGTCGGCGATGGTCAGCGCCGCAACCGTGCCTTCCAGCATCCGGAACAGCGCCAGCCGGTCGGAAACCTCTGTGATCGCCTTGACGGCGGCGAGATAGCGCTCGGGTAGGTCGGGCAGCCGGTCAAGCAGCGCCTTCTTGAATGCCTTGGCGGGATCATAGGGGTCGCCATCCGCCTTGAGGAAGGCCTTGCCCAGCATTTGCAACCGGCGGATCGGATCGGTTTCCACGAAGGCCTGACGGGCATAGGGCAGAAGATTGTTGAGAACAGTGCGGGCATCGACGGCTTCGGCTGCGCTGGCGAACACGGCAAAGAAATCAGGCAGGAAACCCGGCAGCGGCCACACAGATGCCGCTATGTCTTCGGCGCTCTGTCCGGGACGGAAATGGAATTCCTCGAACAAAGCCTGAAAGCCGGCGCCGTCGCGCCCGACCGCGTCGATGAAGCCGCGCAGGCCGTCGCGCTTGCGCACGATTTCGGAAAGCAGCGCGTCGAGCCCGTGTTCGCCGCCGCGTTCCAGCACAGTGGCGAAGGCCTCGGCCAGTCCGGCGTCGCCGGCAGACGTGCCGGAAATCATGTCACGGCGCGCGGCGGCGAACAGCGAGGCCTCCATCTGCGGATCGAGCATTTCGAAATGCGCCGGGATGTTGGCCTCCAGCGGGAACTGGTGCAGCACCGATTCGCAAAAGGCGTGGATGGTCTGGATTTTCAGCCCGCCCGGCGTCTCCAGCGCCTCGGCAAACAGCCGGCGCGCCCGGCGCATGGTGTCGCGGTCGGGTCGGCGATCGTCCAGCGCGGTGATCTTGGCGGCAAGCTCGACATCACCAAGCGCCGTCCATTCCGAGAGCGTCGAGAACACCCGGTTCGACATATTGGCGGCGGCGGCCCGCGTATAGGTCAGGCACAGGATCTTCGACGGATCGGTGCCGTTGAGCAGCAGCCGGATGACGCGCTGGGCCAGCACATGCGTTTTGCCGGAGCCGGCATTGGCCGATACCCAGGCCGAATTCTTCGGGTCGGAGGCGCGCGCCTGACTGGCGGCGGTCTCGGTTGGGATGGGATAGGCCTTCTTCATGCCTCGCCCGCCTCGTCGTTGCTGTCGCCGCCGGCCGACCATTCGAGCACGCGCGCCAGATGGTCGTAGTCGCCGTCGCTCTCGCCCTCGCGAAACGGCAGCGCCCGCGACAGGTAGCCGGTCGTTGGGTCGGCATAATGGACAAGCAGCTTTTCCAGCCGCGCCCAGGCTTCTTCGGCGAGGTCTTCGGCGGTCCTCGGCTGGCGGTTGTAGTCGAGGATGGATTCCTCGAACACTTCGCCATTCGGCTTCAGCCGCACGAAGGCAAGTTGCGAGGGTTCGCGCGCGCCAAGCCCCTTGAAGGCGCCGCGCCGGAGCAGTGCGCCTTCCAGCGCCAGCTGCGGCGCCAGCAGCGTGTGCGCTTGCGCCTTGGATGGCGAAGAGCCGGTCTTGTAGTCCAAAATGTCGGCCATGCCGCCGGCCAGCAAATCAACACGGTCGGCATAGCCTGACAGCGTCACCCCGGTACGGCCGACAGCGGTTTTTTCTGCCCGCTCCTCGGCATGCCGCCGCGCGACGGCGGGAGCCCGGCCACGCTCCCATTCGATGATGTTGGCGGCGAGTTTTTCGAAACGCGGCCACCACACGGCCTCGACATCGGCGGGAAGGGCTACTTCTGCAAAGCATCTGCGGCCCGTCGAGATAAGCCTCGCCAGGGCTTCCGGCGCGCGCGGGTCGGCAACCTCTGTCGAGAACAGGTGCAGTATGTCGTGAAACAGCGTGCCGCGCTCGGCCGCACCTGGATCGCGGATCACCGGTTCGAGCGGCAGGAGGCCGAGAATGCGTCGGGCATAGATCGCATAGGGATCGCGGCGCAGCGTCTCGATCTCGGTCACCGAGAAGTGCTGCGGCCGCATTGCCAGCGGCGGCTTCGGCTGCGGCCGTGGCGCGAAATGTTGCCGCTCGCCGGCGTCCAGCGCGCGGGCCCAGGCCAGCAATTCATCGCCGCGCTGGCGCAGCGCGGTCGCGGGGTGGTTGCCGATGAAGGTGAGGATGCGCTGCAGCCACCGCGACGGCACGGCAGGTGCGTCGCCTGCGCGGGCCGAGCGCGTCAGCACCACCTTCTTTGCCCCCATCGCCATCTGGAAATCGTGAGCGGCAAGGCCGATGCGCCGCTCCGGTGGCTCGAGGTCGATGCCGGTCTTCATCAGCCGCGACAGGAAGCGGTCGCTCTCCGGCTTGCGCGGCCACACCCCCTCGTTCAACCCGCCAATGACCAGCGTGTCGACATTCTGCAGCCGCGCTTCCAGTGCGCCCCAGATGGCGATGTTGCGGTCGGTGCCTTGTCCCGGCTTCACCGTCTCGGGCGCGATCAGCGCGTCCATAACATCGGGCCATTCGTCGGCCGGGAAGTCGAATGAGGCCGAGGCCGCGACCACGCCGCGCAGCAGCTCGGCGAGCTTCTCGCCGGCATCGCCGGCATAAAGTTCGGCGAGACTGCCGTCCGCCGTGCGGCCGAGATTTTCCAGCGCGGCGACGCTCGCCTTGGTCAGCGCGACGAGATCGGCATTCTCTTCGCCGCGAAAAGTGGTCAGCGGCGCCAGCGCCGTCGCAAGCCGGCCCAACAGGTTGCGAGCCTCCTCGACACCGCGCACGGTCAGGCACGAAAACCAGAAGGGCTGGCGCCTGTCGCTGCTCAGGCCGGCAAGGCGGTCCTCGAACAGCGCCGGCAGCGAGGCGATGTCGGGACGGCCGGTGCCGCCGCGCAGCGCCACCAGTTCGATGAGCTCGGCGGCATGGCGCACGACGGCCCGCTCCAGGCCGAGCCCAAGCAGCGGATGCTTGAGCAGCGACAGCAGGCCGACGGGATCGCCGGGCCGGAACACGGCTTGCAACGTCAGCCGCAGCAGGCTGGCGGCCGGCGTGTTGGCGAGCGGCGTGCCGCCGGAATCGTCGGCGATGACGCCGAAGCGCAGAAGCTCGGCCGAGACGCGTCGCGCCAGCGCCCGGTCGCCGGTGACAAGGGCCGCTCGCTGTCCCGGCTGCTCGACGGCTGTCTTCAGTGCAATGGCGATTGCCACCGCCTCGTCGCGTTCGCTGGCGGCTTCGACCAGCGTCACATCGGCGAAGGCTTCGGCGATGTCGCCGGCATTGAAGGCAATGCGCGTCTCGGCCCACAATTCGGTGGTTTCTGCGGGCCGCAGCGCCTCGCCGACAAGCGCGGCACGAAGGGCCTGCGCCCGCTCGGCGGATACGACCTCCTCGACGTCGCCGCGCAGCACGCCGATCTTGCCGATCAGCTTGGCCATACCGTATTGCGGATGACCGAGCAGAGCCGGCCGAGCGCCGGGTGCTGCAATCGCGGCAAAGGACGCCTCGTCCAGCATCCGGTCGAGACCGGGCAGCACGACGGCGCCGTTGGGCAGGCCGGCGACCGCGGCAAGCAGTTCGGCCGTGGCCGGGATCGAGCCGGTGGAGCCGGCGGCGATCACCGGGCCCTTCGGCGGATTGCGTTCCAGCCGCTTCGCCTCGCGCCGGATCAGCGCATTGCGGTGCGCGGCCGGGTTGGAGCGGTCGCGCTCCTGCAGTAATTTCGGCCAGGCGTCGGTAACGATGCGAAGGAAATCGAGCGTTACCAGCCACCAGCCGGCAAGATTGCCGGTCACCAGATCGGCAAGCCTGGTCCAGTCCGTGCCTTCGGTTTCGATCTCGTCCATCAATCGGGCGAGGTCGCGCGCCAGCCAGATCGCAGCGGCGGCGGAGGCCGGCACGACGATCTCTTCGTTGAACATGGCCAGCACATGCGCCGGCAAGGTGCGCTTCCACGCCCGCACCAGCGGCGCCAAAAGCAGCAGGCGTTCGATCGCGGCGATCGGCGGCGCCATCTCAAGCTCGGCCGGCGTGCCAGTGTCGAAGGCGGCCTCGTCATCGTCGAACTCGCCGAGCGGGCGGATGACCGGCAGGATCGCCGAACGGCGGCTCACGCCAGGTCCGGAAAGCGCGTCGACAAAGGCACCGCGCAGCGCACGCGCTGCACGCCGTGTCGGCACATAGATGGTGACGTCGGCCAGCGCCAGCGGATCGCCGTCGAAGCGAAAGCCGGGTACCAGCCGTCCGGCCAGCAAGGCCTCGGCCAGAGTCGGCAGGAATGGCGCTCCGGGCGGGATCGAGAGAACGCGGCGCGCGCCGCTCATACCACATTAGATCGCCGTGCGCCCGTTTGGGCGCACAAAGGACGATCTAACTCTTTGTATCTACGCATCGTGCTTTCCGAAAATCGACCCCGATTTTCGGGCCGATGCGGCGAGGGCGCCGGCGACCGCCGCTTCCGCCTGCGGAATGGCATCGGGCGTACCGACGGTGATCCAGCGGGCCCGCATCTGCATGCCGAACAGGCGGCCAGAGGCGATCGCCTTGTCGAAATAAGCATTGAGCGAATGCGCGCCGGCTGGTGCATCCCCGAAGATGGCGGGATCAACGATCGCCGCTCCGGCATAGATCAGCCCGGCCGGGTCGCCTTTCGAGCGCCGCAGGCCGCCATCCGGCGCCATCAGGAAATCCGTGCCGACACTGTGGCCGGTCGCCGAGTCGAGATCGGTAAGCATCAGCAGAATATCCATTTTCGCGCCATCCCATGCAAGGGCAAGGCGCTCGAGGCTGGGCTGTCCGCTGTCGATCCAGAACGTGTCGGCATTGATGATGTAGAAGGGTTCGGCACCCAGCAGCGGTAATGCCTTGACGATGCCTCCGGCCGAATTGAGCAGCGCATCGCGCTCGTCAGAAATGACGATTTTCGGCACCTGCCTGTGGGCGACATGAGCGACGATCTGGTCCGGCAGATAGTGCACGTTGACGATGGCCTTGGTGACCCCGGCCGCTTCGAGACTGTCCAGCCCCCAGTCGAGCAAGGTCTTGCCGGCGATTCGCACCAGCGGCTTCGGCATGGTGTCGGTGATCGGCCGCATGCGCTTGCCGAGACCAGCCGCCAGCACCATTGCGATCTTGGGACCTGCCGTCACGGCGATCGTTCCTCCAGCAGCCCGTAGGCGACATAGAAGTCGTGTAACCCTTTCAGGCTCGGGTGCGCCAGCGCCCGCCTGAGATAGTCGCGGATGCGCGGCAGGTGTTTCAGATAATAGGGCTTGCCGTCGCGCTTTTCGAGCCGCACGAAAATTCCGAGGATCTTCGAATTGCGCTGCGCCGCCATGATCGCATAGGCCTCGCGGAAAGCGGACTCGTCGAAGCCGCCGGCGGCTTGACGCGCCGCGACATAGGCATCGACGGTGTGTTGCTCGATGTTGGGCGAGACGGTGACGCGGGCATCCATGGCCAGTGATGCGACGTCATAGGCGGCCGGGCCGATCAGCGCGTCCTGGACATCGACAATGCCGAGGCGGTCGTGGCCGGTACGGTCACCGCGCCAGATGATGTTGGGCGAATGGAAGTCGCGCAGCATCAATGTGTACTCGTCTGTGTTCAGCCGGTCGAGAACCGCGTTCCATTCCTTGTGATAGCCGGCCCGCAAGGCTTCGCTTGCCGCGCTGCCGGTCACCATCGGCACATACCAGTCGACCAAGAGGTCGGCTTCGATCAGCATGGCATCGCGATCGAAGGGGGGCACGTCGTGATAAATGCCCGGCACGGCCTCCATGCGCTGCGGCCACGCCTTGCCATGCATCATCGCCAGCAATTCGGCCGCCGCCGCATAGCGCTCCGCCACCGCCTCGCCATCGCCGCCGAGAAAGCCTTCCGAGCCCAGATGCTCCAGCAGCAGAAAGCCCTGATCGAGATCCTCGGCGTGAATCTGGGGGACGCTGACACCTTGCGCCAGCAGTGCCTTGTCGATGGCGACAAAGGCCGTCACCGATTGCGCAGTGTGGGCGATCACCGCGTAGGGTTTGCCGTCGCGCACCGGCGGTCCGAACACCAACCGCGGCGAGTTCATCAGCACGCGGGGCTCGAGGCCCGCGAGCGAGACGATCTCGTAAGAGCGCGCCGAGGCGTCGCCGACGAAATGGCGCCGCGCGGCCTCGCCCCAGCCGGCCGTTTCGAGGAAGTCGCGCATCGCCAGCGATCGCGCCATGCGTTCGAAGGCTGCACCTTCGCCCGACAAGTTCGCTAATCGGCCTTCGCCATGATGGATGAGTTCGATCCAGATCGACGTCTTGGGTAAGGCGGCCTCGGCCCGCTCCGGCCATTCAACCAGGGCAGCGCCTTGCAGCAGCGCTTCGTCGAAACCCAGTTCGTCGATCTCGCCGGCGGAGGACAGCCGATAGAGATCGAAATGATGGACGGGGATGCGCGTGTCGTAGCTTTGCACCAAAGTGAAGGTCGGGCTCGGCACGTCGAGGCCGGCATCGTCGGCCAGCGCCCGGATCAGAGCACGCGCCAGCGTCGACTTGCCGGCGCCGAGATCGCCCTTGAGCGCCAGCACATCGCCCGGCCGCAGCGCCATGGCCAGGTCTTCGCCGAGCCTTGCGGTCGCAGCCTCGTCGGCAAGAAAACGCTCCAGCACAGCAACAGTCATCGAGCGCGCTACTCGGCCGCGGCGCGGACGCCCGACGGTGCATCGGGGAAGGTGCAGATGACGGTGGTGCCCTGGTCCTTGCCGGTCTCGATGCGCACGCTGCCGCCATGCAGCTCGACAAAGCTCTTGACGATCGACAAGCCGAGGCCGGCGCCGCGCCGGCGTCCGCCATTGGTACGCGGCTCGAAGCGGCGGAACACCGAATCGAGCAGGTCCGGCGGCATGCCGGGACCGTCATCGTGGACGGAGAATTCGACGCCTTGTTCCAAATGGCGGCAGGCCAGCGTGATTGTGCTCGCTTCCGGCGCGTAATTGGCCGCGTTACTCAACAGATTGTAGAGGATCTGGCGGACCCGGGTCTCGTCGCCGTGGAAACTCTTCGGCGCGGCCGCGGCGTCTATCTTGAGCTTGATTGCATGCTCTTCCAGCCGGTCGGCGACCAGTTCGGCGGCGGCCTGGATGGTGCGATCGACGCTCACCTCCGAAATGTCGAGCTGCATGATGCCGGCGTCGACGGTGGCGAGGTCGAGTATGTCGTTGACGATGGTGAGCAGCACCGAAGACGACGAGCCGACATGCTCGACATATTCGCGCTGCTTGGGGCTCAGCGGCCCGGTCGTTGGCAGCGACAACAACTCGGTGAAGCCGATGATGTTGGTCAGCGGCGAGCGCAGCTCATAGGAAACGTGCTGCACGAACTCGTTCTTCAGCTGGTCGGATTTCTGCAGCGCCTCGTTCTTGTCCTTCAGGGCGCGCTCGACATTGACGCTGTCGGTGACGTCGACGAAGGTCATCATCACCTGCCCGTTGGGCAGCGGGATGACGGCGTAGCTTAGCACGGTGCCGTTCTTCAGCTCGGTCTGGCCGTGGCGCTCGCGGCGTTCGTCGTCGAAACCGGTGATGGCGGCGACGAACCCGCCCCACGGGCTGTCGACGGCGCGCTGGTCGCTGAGGTCTCGGATCGCCGAGACATGGACGTTGGGCTTGACCACATCCTGGCTCAGCCCCCACAGCGCGACAAAGGCCGGGTTGGACAGACGCAGCCGCCCATCGGGGCCGAACACCGCGACACCCTCGGCCAGATTGTCGAGCGTCTCGCCCTGGACCCGCACCGCGGTCTGGTAACGGCTTTCCAGGTCCATCTTCTCGGTCAGGTTCTCGAACACCCAGGTCACGCCGCCCTTGGGCTGCGGGTTGGCGACCACGCGGATGGTCTTGCCGTCAGGCAGATGCCACCAGTGTTCCTGCGATTCCACGGCGCGGTAGGCGTTAAGCAGGCCTTCCTTCCAGCGCCGCCATTCCGGCTGCTCGGCGATCTTGCCTTCACTGCGCAGCCGGTCGAGCAAAAGCGCATTGTCCGGCGCGCTGTGCAGGAAGCCAGAGTCCAGCCCCCACAGTTTCTGGAAAGCCTGGTTGAAAAAGCGCAGCTTCTCGTCGGTATCGAAGATCGCCACCGCCGTGTTGAGCTGGTCGAGTGTGTCGGCATGGCTGCGCACCGTGCGCTCATATTCGCCGCGTATGGTTTCGGTGGCGCTGGTGTCGCAGGCAAGGCCCGCCGAGCCGTCGCTGCCGGCGAAATCGGTGACGGCGAAGACGCGGCGGTCGCCCTCGATCACCGTCGACAGCGTCTGTTCGAACACCGGCCGTGACTTGTGTTGTTCGGCGATCTGTTCGCGCGCCTGGCCGCCGAGGAATTCCTTGGCTTCGCGCACGGCGGTTTCGGCGTTCGGGGCCTCGACCGCTCCGGCATAGGCGCGGTTGACCCATTTCAGCCGGCCATCGGTGGCGCGCAGCCATGCCGGCATCGGCAAGGCGTCAAGCAGGCCGATCATGGTGTCGTAGTCGGCGGCCAGCCGCTGGTTCTCGATCTTCAGCCTGGCCTGGCTGCGCTGCGTTTCCGACAGCGAGACGAAGCGCACCAGCACATGGGCGGCACTCTTGCGGCCATGCACTTCGAGCGGCGCCCCGGCCTGCGATTCGATGACCAGATCGAACGGCTTGGCTTTCTCGCGCAGGCCCGCGACGGCATTTTCGAGCGCTGCCGCCGAGCGCGGCATCAGCCAGCGGCCGAAGGCGAGGAACGCCGCACGGTCTTCCGGCGCGCCGCTTTCGAGCGGCAAAGTTCCGATCAGCTCGGGCTTCTTGTTCTCCGAAGCCCAGACGATGATGCGCTGGTCGCGCAGATTGAGCAGCGCTTCCGAACGCTGCAGCGCCGCGTTGACGTCGGCGATGCGGGCCCTGAGCTCGACATTCTGCGCCGAGGTGCGGGCTCTTTCGCGGATCAGGAAGATGGCCGAGACCAGAGCGGCGCCCATGACGCCGACGAACATGGCGAGCTGGATGACCTCGACTGCGCTGACCGACAGCCCGGCCTTCTGCGCAATGGATGGCTCGGCATGCGCGGCAAACAAAGTAAGCGGACTGGCAAGCGCGGATGTGGCGAGAAAGCCCGCGACGCGGGCGCCGACGCGCTTCTTCAGGCCGCCGCCTGTCGTGGCGGAGCCAGTGATATCGGAATCGTCATGGCCGCCGGAAACGGCCCATCCCGCGCGAGGCGGGTTTTCCCCCGGCATGTCTTGGTCCTCTTCGCCGCCTGAATGCAAGACCGCCTAGATCAGGATGACGTTGGTGGAACGCCCTCCCGATCTAACTCCTTTTTTGAAGAGCATGATCTTTCCGAAAACCGGTTCCCACTTTTCGGGATCATGCTCTCTATGCGTGAGCCGGCCCTCGTCCCCGGCCCGCGAATCACCACAATAGCGCGTGCTGGAATCGGCGTGAAGAATCATTCCGCGCAAAAAAGAAGCCGGGCGAAATGTCAATCGCCCGGCTTCAATATCTAGTGGCAATTTGCGCTATGCTTAATAGCGGTAGTGTTCCGGCTTGAACGGACCCTGCGGGGTCACGCCGATATAGGCGGCCTGTTCGCCGGACAGTTCGGTCAGGCGGGCGCCAAGCTTGTCGAGATGCAGGCGCGCCACCTTCTCGTCGAGATGCTTGGGCAGCACATAGACCTGGTTCTGGTACTGGCCGGGCTTTGTGTAGAGTTCGATCTGCGCCAGCACCTGATTGGTGAACGAGGCCGACATCACGAAGCTCGGATGGCCGGTGGCGTTGCCGAGGTTGAGCAGCCGTCCCTCGGACAAAAGGATCATCCGCTTGCCATCCGGGAAAGTGATCATGTCGACCTGCGGCTTGACGTTGGTCCATTTCAGGTTGCGCAGCGACGCCACCTGAATCTCATTGTCGAAGTGGCCGATATTGCCAACGATCACCATGTCCTTCATCGAGCGCATGTGGTCGAGGGTGACGACATCCTTGTTGCCGGTCGTGGTGATGACGATGTCGGCGGTCGGGGCCGCATCTTCCAGCGTGACCACTTCAAAGCCATCCATTGCCGCCTGCAGCGCGCAGATCGGATCGACCTCGGTGACCTTGACGCGGGCGCCGGCGCCCTTGAGCGAGGCCGACGACCCCTTGCCGACGTCGCCATAACCGCAGACGACTGCAACTTTGCCGGCCATCATGGTGTCGGTGCCGCGGCGAATGCCGTCGACGAGCGATTCCTTGCAGCCATATTTGTTGTCGAACTTCGACTTGGTGACCGAGTCGTTGACGTTGATCGCCGGGAAGGGCAGCAGGCCCTTCTTCTGCAACTGGTAGAGGCGGTTGACGCCCGTCGTCGTCTCTTCGGTGACGCCGCGGATCGCTTCCTTCTGCTTGGTGAAGAAGCCGGGCGACGCCTTCAGACGCTTCTTCACCTGGGCGTAGAAGTACTCTTCTTCCTCGCTGTGCGGGTTGGACAGAACGTCCTCGCCGGCTTCGGCGCGGGCGCCGACCAGGATGTACATGGTGGCGTCGCCGCCATCGTCGAGGATCATGTTGGAGAGGCCACCATCGGCCCACTGGAAGATCTTGTCGGTGTAGTCCCAGTACTCTTCGAGGCTCTCACCCTTGACGGCGAAAACCGGGATGCCGGCCTCGGCGATGGCTGCGGCGGCATGGTCCTGGGTCGAGAAGATGTTGCACGAGGCCCAGCGGATGTCGGCGCCGAGCGCCTTCAGCGTCTCGATCAGCACGGCCGTCTGGATGGTCATGTGCAGCGAGCCGGTGATGCGCGCGCCCTTCAGCGGCTTCTTGGCGCCGAATTCCTCGCGGCAGGCCATCAGGCCCGGCATTTCGGTTTCGGCGATATCGAGTTCCTTGCGGCCCCAGCCGGCAAGCGAGATGTCGGCGACCACATAGTCCTTGCTACCTGTCATGGCAGTGCTCCGGTGTGATTTGTCTTCAGATGCGCCTGCGCCACACGGCGCGTCGAAGGGCGCGGGAATGCCGGCCTGACTAGCAGATCGCCGCTCAGACGACAATGGGATATAAAGAAATCTTTATGCGCGTATGTGTTTTCAGCACTCTTCGCCGAAGCGCGAGGCGACCAGCTGCTCCAGCGCGTCCATCACCGCGACGGCCTCAGCGCCGCTGGCGGTGACGCGGATCGAATAGCCGGGGCTCGCCGCCAGCATCATCAGGCCCATGATCGAGGTGCCGCCGACCTTGAGGCCGTCCTTCTCGACATGCACGGTGGCGTCGAAGCCGCTGGCGACCTGGACGAACTTGGCCGAGGCGCGCGCATGCAGGCCACGCTGGTTGATGATCGGAAACTCCCTGGTGACCGATATCTGGTCCTTTTCCGATGCCATGCTCATTTGCTGCTCAAGAGCTGGCTGGCGACATTGATGTATTTGCGCCCCGCGGCCTGCGCCTCGTCGAGCGCGGCCGCCATGTTGTCACCCTTGCGGATCGACGACAGCTTGATCAGCATCGGCAGGTTCATGCCGGCGATGACCTCGGTGCGGCCGGATTCCATCACCGAAATGGCAAGGTTGGACGGCGTGCCGCCGAACATGTCGGTCAGAACAATGACGCCGGTCCCGGTGTCGACGCGGCCGACAGCGTCGACGATATCGCTCCGCCGCTGCTCCATATCGTCATCGGCGCCGATCGCCACGGTTTCGAAATTGTCTTGTGGCCCCACGACATGTTCCACGGCATGGCGGAACTCGGCGGCCAGTTGACCGTGCGTTACAAGCACGAGTCCGATCATTCTATAGTGGCTCCCGTCATCGCCGCTTCACAGGCGTATTTTATGCTCGCCGGCCATCCCAGGCGGCGGGAGCGCTATCTTGTCGACGCGCGGCGCGTTGACAAGCCCAAAATTGCGCCGGCCATAGCCATTTTGACGCATTGCAGCAAAAAACCGGGGGCTGATCATACGAAAGGCGCAATCGCTAGCCGCGCCATTACGGCCGGCAAAGCTGTCGCAACGTTGCGCTCGATGAGATCGATCCGCGGCACCGGACAGCCCGCGATCGGCTCGCTGAAGTCTTCCTGAAAGCGGTCCCTCTGATGTTTCGGCACCAACCGGATATGGAGGTCGATCACCCCGCCTGGCTCGAACGACAGCGGCCGTGGCATGAATCCCGGCACTTCCGCGAGGCCGGCAATGGTGGCCGGCACGCGGCAGATCAGCCGCCCGGCGCGAGCGGCTGTAAGCAGCCTGTCGTCCCCGATCAGCCGTGAAAACAGCCCGCGCGCCCGGCAATGGTCGATGAGCACCAGCGCCAGCGTCGTCTTGCCGGCGCCGGACGGTCCGGTGATGAGCACACCGCGTTCGCCGATCAGCAGCGCCGTTCCGTGAATGTTTTCAGCATGCGGGATCATGCCTCGGCCGGCAGCGTCACCACGAAGCGCGCGCCCTTGATGTCGCCCGGCTTGGTACCGGGGATGTTCTCGGCCGTCAGCGTGCCGCCATGGGCTTCGACGATCTGCCTAGATATCGACAGGCCAAGCCCGGAATTCTGGCCGAACGCCTCGCCGGCCGGGCGGTCGGTGTAGAAGCGCTCGAAGATGCGGTCGATGGCGTCGGCGCGGATGCCGGGGCCGTTGTCGTCGACGGTGACGATGTTGACCTTGCCCGAGCGTGCCAGGGAAATGGCGATATGGCCGTGGTCCTCCGGCACGAAGGAACGGGCATTCTCGATCAGGTTGGTGATGACCTGGCCGATCCTCAGATCATGGCCGGTGACGAAATAGCCTTTGACGCCTTGCGGCAGCTTGGCGGCCTTGAACTCGATCTCGACCGCCTTCTTGTTGCGCGTCGCCTCGCGCGACACGGCGACGAGATCGGTGATGAATTTCTTCAAATCGACGATTGCCGCATCCTCACGCGCCAGCTCGGCGTCGAGGCGCGAGGCATCGGAAATGTCGGTGATCAGCCGGTCCAGCCGCCGGACATCGTGCTGGATGATCTCCATCAGACGCGCGCGTGAATTGTCGTTCTTGGCTAGCGGCAGCGTTTCGACCGCGCTGCGCAGCGAGGTCAGCGGGTTCTTCAACTCGTGCGAGACGTCGGCGGCAAAGCTTTCGATCGCCTCGATGCGGGCATAGAGCGCATTGGTCATGTCGCGCACCGCGATCGACAGATTGCCGATCTCGTCCTGGCGGTCGGAAAAGTCGGGGATTTCCTCGCGGCTCTTGACGCCGCGCCGCACGCGCACCGCCGCCGCCGACAGCCGCCGCAACGGGTTGGCGATGGTGGACGCCAGCAGCATCGACAGGATGGCGGTGACCAGTGCCGCAATGCCGAACACGCGCAGGATCGCCTTGCGCTCGGCGGCGACGATCTTGTCGATGTCGCCGCCTTCGGTCGACAGCATCAGCACGCCGAGCACGGCGCGGAAGCGCTGGATCGGCACCGCCACCGAGACGATCTGCTCGCCCTGTTCGCTCACCCGCACGATCGTCGACGGGCTGCCGGTCAGCGCCTTGACCACCTCGGGGAAGGCGGCGCCGTTGCCGCCGGGCTGCTCGTGATAGACAGGCAGATCCTTGTTGCGGAAGAAATCGAAGACGAATTTTTGCACCCGCTCCAGCATATCCGGCTGCTCGTCCTCGACCGGCGGCAGGTCGTAACGCAGGATCTGGCCGCGCGAGTAGAGATGGCGTGAATCGAGCAGCAAATTGGCGTCGCGGTCATAGATGCGGGCGCGCGTGCGCGTCGGCGAGATCAGCCGCCGCAAGACCGGCGCGACGCGCTCGGGATTGATCGGGAAATCGAGATTGTCGAGCTGGTCGGAACCCGGCCCCAGGCTCTCGCCGGCCTGCAGTTCGAGCAGTTTTTCCGGATCGATGCTGATCGAATCCGTCTCGACCGTCGCCGACGCTGCGATCGCGCCGGCGATGATCTCGCCCTGCGTCATCAGGCTTTCGACGCGGGCGTCGATCAGCCCGTCGCGGAAGGTGTTGAGATAGAGGATGCCGGTGACCAGCACGGCCAGGCCGGCCAGGTTGAGGAACAGGATGCGCCGGGTCAGGCTGGAAAAGATGTGATGGCCGAGGAAGCGGCGCATCGGCACCGTGATCCTCGACAGGAATGCGGGCATAATCCTGGACGGCCGCCTGCCGGCGCCCGCCCGTCTGCCTCGCTCTACGTCAACTGCCATCGAATAGCAGCTCCCGGTCCGGTCTTAAGCTTCGCGGAACCGGTATCCGACTCCGTAAAGCGTTTCGATCATTTCGAAGTCATCGTCGACGGCCTTGAACTTCTTGCGCAGCCGCTTGATGTGGCTGTCGATGGTGCGGTCGTCGACATAGACCTGCTCATCATAGGCCGAATCCATCAACGCATCACGGCTTTTTACCACGCCGGGGCGCTGCGCCAACGAGTGCAGGATGAGAAATTCGGTGACCGTCAGCGTCACCGGCTCGCCCTTCCAGGTGCAGGTGTGGCGTTCCTGGTCCATGACCAACTGGCCGCGCTCGAGCGAACGGGCCTGCTGGCTGGGCGCCTTTGCCGCAGCCTCGCGGGCACTGGCACGGCGCAGCACGGCGCGCACCCGCTCGACCAGCAGGCGCTGCGAGAACGGTTTGCGGATGAAATCGTCGGCGCCCATCTTGAGGCCGAAAAGCTCATCGATCTCGTCGTCCTTCGAGGTCAGGAAGATCACCGGCAGGTCGGACTTCTGCCGCATCCGGCGCAGCAGCTCCATGCCATCCATGCGCGGCATCTTGATGTCGAGGATGGCGAGATTCGGCGGACGCGCCGCCAGGCCTTCCAGCGCCGACGCCCCATCCGTGTAGGTCTCGACGCGATACCCCTCGGATTCGAGGGCGATCGAGACCGACGTCAGAATGTTGCGATCGTCATCGACAAGCGCGATTGTTGCCATTTCAAGCGGCTCCCTCATGAGCTGTCCCTTCTGTCTTAGAGAAGGGGCTTTTGCAGGACAAATTAGGTACAAAATGTGGCACAGGCTCCATCCGCTGTCGCGGACGGCTTTCCAGCGGCCCCATCGGAACCTCTACACGGATTGGACGAACACTGTGTGCCAATCCTTTGGGCAACCACTGTGATTTTTTGCACATATAAACGATTTAAACAACTTTCAAATTTTTTAAATCGATTAATGATTTGATATCATTCGGGTTTTCTGGTTCTGACCGTCTCAGCCACCTCGCGAGCATGCCGGAAATACGTCGGCAAACTGCGGCGAATCCAGAAGAAGGGACCCTTGATGTCGGAAGTCGGCAAACGCAATTCCGCCTGCGCGATCGATCGTATCGGCCTGAAAACCACCGGCACGGTTCATTATAATTTTGGTGCGGCCGCCCTTTACGAGGACGCGATCCGCCGTGGCGAGGCCAGGTTGACCGCCGGCGGCGCCCTGCTTGCCGAGACCGGCCAGCACACCGGCCGCTCGCCCAAGGACAAGTTTGTCGTGCGCGACGGCGCCACCGAGGCCCATATCTGGTGGGACAACAACAAGGCGATTTCGCCGGCCCAGTTCGAGACGCTGTTCGCCGATTTCCTTGTCCACGCCGCGGACAAGGATCTTTATGTGCAGGATCTCGTCGGCGGCGCCGATGCCGATCTGAAGCTGCCGACGCGGGTCATCACCGAATTCGCCTGGCACTCGCTGTTCATCCGCAACCTGCTCATTCGCCCCGATGCGGCCGAGCTCGAGCAGTTCGTGCCGGAGATGACGATCATCGACCTGCCGTCCTTCCGCGCCGATCCGGCCCGCCACGGCAGCCGCACCGAAACGGTGATTGCGGTCGACCTGATCCGCAAGATCGTGCTGATCGGTGGCACCTCCTATGCCGGCGAAATGAAGAAGTCGGTGTTCACCATGCTGAACTACCTCTTGCCGGCCAAGGGCGTCATGCCGATGCACTGCTCGGCC
The DNA here is from genome assembly GCF_016836705.1 of Mesorhizobium caraganae. GTDB lineage: Bacteria > Pseudomonadota > Alphaproteobacteria > Rhizobiales > Rhizobiaceae > Mesorhizobium > Mesorhizobium caraganae. Next base: position 834,152 of record NZ_JAFCGY010000001.1, read on the forward strand.
AATGAGGGACCGGCCGGCGACGCGGCGATCTTCTTCGGGCTTTCCGGCACCGGCAAGACGACGCTGTCGGCCGATCCGTCACGCACGCTCATCGGCGACGACGAGCATGGCTGGGGGCCGCACGGCATCTTCAATTTCGAAGGCGGCTGCTACGCCAAGACGATCCGGCTGTCGGCCGAAGCCGAGCCGGAGATCTTTGCCACCACGCAGCGTTTCGGCACGGTGCTGGAAAATGTCGTGCTCGACGCAAACCGCGTGCCGGACTTCAACGACGGAAGGCTGACCGAAAACACGCGCTGCGCCTATCCGCTCGACTTCATCCCCAACGCCTCGAAGACCGGGCGCGCCAGCCACCCCAGGAACATCATCATGCTGACCGCCGATGCTTTCGGCGTCATGCCGCCGATCGCACGGCTGACCCCGGCGCAGGCTATGTATCATTTCCTCTCCGGCTACACGGCCAAGGTGGCCGGCACCGAAAAGGGCGTGACCGAGCCTGAAGCAACGTTCTCGACCTGTTTCGGCGCGCCGTTCATGCCGCGCCATCCCAAGGAATACGGCAATCTGCTGCGAGAGCTGATCGCCCGCCACGACGCCGATTGCTGGCTGGTCAACACCGGCTGGACCGGTGGCGCCTACGGCACCGGCAAGCGCATGCCGATCAAGGCGACGCGCGCCTTGCTGGCGGCCGCGCTCTGCGGTTCGCTGAAGGTGGCCGGCTTCCGCACCGATGCCAATTTCGGCTTCGAGGTGCCGGTGGCCGTTCCGGGCGTCGACAGCGCCATTCTCGACCCGCGCTCGACCTGGGCCGACAAGGCTGACTATGACCGCCAGGCAGCAAGGCTGGTCGGCATGTTCGCCGTCAACTTCGAGAAATTCGAAAGCCACGTCGATGCCGTCGTGCTCGGCGCCGCGCCGCGTCTGCAGGAGGCTGCGGAGTAATCGCGACGTCGCTCTCGGAATATCGTTGAAAGGCCCGGTCCCGATCGGGCCTTTTCTTTTTCGGTCCGCCGCGCCATGACTGCGGCATGCCGATCGACGACATCATCATTGCCGACGAAGCCGTGATCCACCAGGGCGACCTGCACGAGGATTTCATCCGCTCGTCCGGTCCCGGCGGCCAGAACGTCAACAAGGTGGCCACCGCCGTGCAGTTGCGCTTCGACGCGGCCAATGCGGCCGGCCTGTCGGAGCGCGTACGCGCACGCACCATCAAGCTTGCCGGCCAGCGCGCCACCAAGGATGGCGTCATCGTCATCGAGGCCGGGCGCTTCCGCACCCAGGAGCAGAACCGGGCCGATGCCCGGGCAAGGCTGACGGCGCTGGTCGCCAAGGCCGCCGAACCGCCGCCGCCGCCGAGCAAGAAGACCAGGCCGTCGAAAGGCGCGGTCGAGCGGCGTCTGAAGAGCAAGGCCGGGCGCGGCACGATCAAGAAGCTGCGCGGCCGGGTGGAAAACGACTAGGTTGAAGGGTGTTGGCGGCTTTCGGGTCGCCGTTTTCGGTTGGCGGTGGCATTGTTGACCGGATCAACCTGGGTCCACCCATGCTCGTTCTGCCCAAAGGCGTCCGCCATATGCCTGGCTATTTGCCCCGCGCGGCGCAGGAAGCGCTGGTCGAAGACCTGCGCAAGGTGGTGCAGCAGGCGCCGCTGTTCGTGCCGGCGATGCCGCGCACCGGCAAGGAAATGAGCGTGCGCATGACCAATTGCGGCTCGCTCGGCTGGGTCACCGACAAGGAATTGGGATATCGCTACCAGCCGACGCATCCGTTGACCGGGGAGCCATGGCCGCCGATTCCCGGCGCGTTGATGCAATTATGGCAGGAGGTTTCCGCCTATCCGCAGCCGCCGGAGGCCTGCCTGGTCAATTTCTATACGCAGGACGCCAAAATGGGCCTGCACCAGGACCGCGACGAGGCCGATTTCTCGGCGCCCGTGGTGTCGGTCTCACTCGGCGATGACTGCCTGTTCCGGGTCGGCCAGACGACGCGCGATGGCGGCACGAAATCGTTCCGCTTGAAAAGCGGCGATGTCGTCGTGCTCGGAGGTGAAGGCCGGCTCTGCTTCCACGGCGTCGACCGCATCTACCCGTCGACCTCGGCACTGCTGAAGAATGGCGGCCGCATCAATCTGACGCTGCGGCGGGTCAATCCTTGACCCTGGCCATGCCTCGGCGGTGGCCGCCTCAGTCGCTCGAAGCGACTTTTCCCGAACCGTTGCGAAGGTAGACGCGGACGGTCTCGTCTTCAGCCAAAAGCCGATAGTTGCTCATGAAGCTGGCGAAATCGTCACGCGCCATCACGTGCGAGACCCATGATACATCCGCCTTCTGGACGATCATCAGCTCGGGCCTGGCGGTATTGAGCTCGCGGATCTTGGCGTCGAGGAAGTTGCGCTCCAGCGCGTCCAGCCGCGCCGCCTCGGCCATATCGCCTGCTTCGCGTTCCTGCTGCGCAAAGGCGGCGGCGAAGCCGCCAAGCCAGTCGCTGCAATAGGCCGATATCCACCGGCCGCCGATCATTCGGGCGAGCGGGTGGCCACTTTCGATGCCCGAGCCGATCAGGCCAACACCGGGATGATCGGTAACGGCGCGAATGCCGGCGACGAAGTCCGCCTCCGGCTTCTGGGTGTATTGGAACGGCAGCCAGTTCACCGCAACCACGGCGGCAAGCAGAATTTTCTGGACCATGTCCGACCGCGCGGCATTGGGTGCCAAAGAGCGTTCGGCGAGACGGCACACGATCGCCGCCAGGATCAGAGCCACCGCCGGATAGGCATGGTAGGCCCAGCCCTTGGCCTGGTAGACCAGCGGAACGAAGCCGGCGAACGATGCGATCGCCAGCACCACGACCAGCGGCGACAGCGCCCGGCCGCGGCACAACAGCAGGAACAGGCAGATCGAGACCAGGTAGGTGCCGCCATAGCTGGCCAGCACCAGCGTGTATTGCTTGTAGCGCATATAGGTGTCGGCTAGGGCCGGGTAGATGTCGCGCATGAACTCGGGATAGAGCCGGAGCACCGCTGCCAGATAGACGACGCAAGCGATGCCGATAACCCAATATTCGATGGCAAACAGCGGCCGGATACTGCGCCGGCGCCAGGCGACGTAAAGCGCCGGCGCGAGGATCATCACCGCATAATAGGGTTTCACCAGCACCATGACGCTGCCCGACAGGCCGGCCAGCGCGGCCAGCCACCATTGCGGTTCCGAAGGCCGGTCGTCGCCAGCGCGCCAGGCCATCAGCACCAGCAGCGGCAGCAGCAGCGCGATCCCCTGGTTCTCCCGCTCACTGAAACTGTTGCCGGGAAACAGCACCAGCAGGGCCAGAAACACCGGCACCAGCCTGTACAGGACCGGATTTTCGACGAACCGGGCGCGATGCGCGATGAACCCGGCAAACCACAGGCCAAAAACACACAATCCATAGCTGTAGGCATGGACGACGTGTTCCGGCGCAACCCCGATCCGGTTGGCGACATACACCGCGGGCATATATAGCCAGACGCTGAACGGCGGATTGGTCTCGATCAGGTCGACATAGAGGCGATCGCCGGCCAGCATCCGTTCGCACAGCGTAATCAGCCAGCTGGTGTCGGGAATGACGCCCCAGCGCATCTGCCAGAATGGCGCTGCTGCCACGACTGCCAGGCTCGCAATCAGAACCCACGTGGCCTGACGGTGTTGCCTGGCAACAGGCTGGCTGCTCGGCGCGTCGAGATCAGACAGGACGGTCATTGGTTACTGCCGCTCGCCTGGCGACCAACCTGACAGTCATGACTGCCTACCGTGCAACGCAGATAGACGGTGATCAGCGGCTCGGTATACAGCACACGATAGTCGCTCAAAGCGGCCGCAATCCTCTTGTCCTGCAGCATCAGGGTGTTCCAGGACGGATCGGCTTCCGGGCCTGACAGCACGACGTCGGGCTTCTTCGACGCTATCTCGATGGCATGTTCACCAATGAGCTGATCGCGGATGCCTTCCAGTTTTTCTCTTTGACCGGGATTGCCCGCGTCGCGAGCGAGCACGTCCGCATTCGACACCGCCCAGGCGGACGACTGGCGCGCTATGAAACTGCCGCCAACCAACCTGGTGAGCGGATGCGCAACTTGCATCTGGCCGGCAATCGACACGATCGTCGGATTTTCGATCGTACCGCGAATCACGGCGGCAGCCCGCACGATCGGTTCGCTGTCGGTGGTCAGCGCCGCATACTGCGCCCTGATCGTCACTTGCAGCACAAGCGCGCAGCCGAACACCAGCGCTGCTTTGCGAATGCTGGCCGCACTCTGAAAGCCACCGAACCGCAAAAGCAGGACGCCAAATGCAATCGTGGAGACAACGACCATCGGAAGCGCGTGGTTTGGCCAACCCTTGCCCATGATCAGAAAGGCTGGGACAAAGCCCAGCGCGCTCGCCAGCAGGATCTTCATATCCCAATGCAGGGCTCGCATTCCGCCCGCCGCGATGACGGTGGCGACAGCCAGCAGCAGGACGATCTTCGGCCAATTGGCCATATTGTCGACGAGCGAAACACGCAGCGGCAGATAGATTTCCCGCACGAAGGGCAGAATCTCATCGAAATAGGCGCGATCGAACATCGCAATCGAAGTGACATAGGCAATCGCGATCGCAGCGCCGAGGAGATTTTCCGTGACGAAGAACGGTTTCAGGGACCGTCTTTGAAGTGCAAGGCACAGAGACGGCACCATCAATGCCAACGCAAAATGCGGCGGCTTGACCATAACCACCACGCCGGCACCCAGTCCCGCCACGATGCGCTCGACAGGCGAGCCGGCGGCGAAGTTCGGCATGCGCTGTCGTGCGCATTGCAGCGCCAGCCAGGGAAGAATGCCGATCAGCGCGAACTGTTCGCGCTGGCCGAATTGATCTGGCAGAAAACACAGGATCATGAACAGTGCGCCCGCCGCCAGCCAAAGTGCACGCGGCTGCCGGTAAACCGGGTCGGCACGGGCGAGAATTCGAGCGGATAGGAACAGGCTGGCCAAACTCAGGCAGATGACGCCGAGCGTCAGCCAGAGTTCGGCGCGCCCGCCGACAAGCTTCTCCAAAAGCATGAACGGCATGTAGAGCCAGATCGAGAATGGCGGATTGGTCTCCAGCATATCCGTGTTCAGCCGCGCTCCTGCAAGCAGGCGGTCACAGACAATCAGCAGCCATGACACGTCGACATTGGTCAGCATCGCCACTGTTGAAAGCCAAACGGCGTACGACACGATCAGGCCTATCAGCAGAAATGGGGCCGCACCAAGCCTTGCGAGCCGTGAGAAGGGGCTTTCGCTGGCCGGCGGCGAGCCGACGAATTGCGAACTAGACATCACGGAACACCCAGCGGCCCAGCACGATATAGTTGACTATCGGCACCGCGATGCAGGTGAGCAGGATTGGGATCGCGGCCGGGATTCCGAGCATCTGGGTGAGCAATCCGGGCAAGACAACCGCGACGATGAGCCCGGACGCGGTGAGCAGGAGAAAGCGCGGCAGTTCCATTGCATGATCGCCGCCAGACATGAAGGTGAAGTACTTGTGCCCGGTATAGGAGAACAGCGCCGCGATGGCGTATGCCGCAACCGAAGCCAGCGTCGCTGGCAGGATAGCTTCCTGGCCACGCGACAGAACGAACGCGCAGACCGCATAGATCAGCGTCGAGCCTACACCGATAAGCGCAAACCGCGACATGCGGTGATATGACGGGCGTCCCTGCATGCCCCGGTCAAGCCGCCAATCTGCTTGAAACCGGAGCTGTATTCTCGGCGGGCTGTTTGCCGAACACCGCCAGCAGCGACACGCCGAACGGCAAGGTTGCATTAGGCACGATGCGGCGCTCGGCCGAAAACATCGCCCGCATCACCGCATTGATCGGCCCGGGCGGCGTCGCATGGCCGGACGGTCGCGCCGGCTTGCGCATCCGGTCCGCCAGCCGCGCCAGCGCCGCGATAGGGAAAAGCGCCGCATTGGTATAGGTCAGCTGATCGATCCGATAGCCTGCGGCTTCGATGCGTCCGCGCAGCAGGCTGCGCGAATAGCGGCGCATGTGATGCAGGCCGACGTCATGCGTGCTCCACAGCCACTGATGCGCCGGAACCGTCAACACAACCCGGCCGCCCGGTTTCAGCATGTGGCGGATCGCCTCCAGGGACGCCTCGTCCTCGGCGACATGCTCCAGCACGTCGAACAGGCAGATGAGGTCGAAGCTTGCCGGTGCGACCGGGATGTTGTCGGGCAGGTGGCCAGGCAGAAAGTCGCGGCCGGTCTTTTCGCGCGCGATCTGCCGCGCGAGGTCGCTCATTTCGACGGCGGAAACCGCGCCGAACTGTTCCAGCATCGATATGTTGCCGCCGGTCCCGGCGCCAATCTCAAGGATTTTCGCGTCCTGCGGCAGATCGAGGCTGCGAATGACGGCTTCGGCTATGGCCCGGCGTCCGCAGAACCACCAATGCCTGTCTTCGGTTGCCGCCATGTTGCGATAGGCGTCGAGTTCCATCAGTCGGTACCCTCGAATGTGCGTCGTACGATGTAGATCGGGCGCTGTTTGATCTCGGCATAGACCCTGCCGAGATACTGGCCGATGATGCCGATGCCGAGCAGCTGGATGCCGCCGAGGAAGAGCACGCTGACCAGCAACGATGCGTAGCCCGGCACATCGACGCCGAAGATCATCGTCTTGGCGACGATCACCAGCCCATAGAGGAACGACAAGGCCGAGATGACAGCGCCGACATAGGTCCAGATCTCAAGCGGTGCGGTGGAGAAGCTGGTGATGCCCTCGAGGGCGAAGTTCCACAGCTTCCAGCTGGAGAATTTCGACTGGCCGGCGATGCGCTGGTCGCGGACATAGTCGACGGTCGCGGTGCGGAAGCCGACCCAGGCGAACAGGCCCTTCATGAAGCGGCGGCGCTCGGGCAAGGAGCGCAGCGCCTCGATCACCTGGCGATCGATCAGGCGAAAGTCGCCGACATCGTGCGGGATCTTCTGCTGCGCGATCCAGTTGTGGACGCGGTAGAACATCGAAGCGGAGCGCTGCTTGACAAAACTGTCACTCGACCTGTCCGTGCGCTTGGCCAGGACCACCTCGAAGCCTTCGCGCCATTTTTCGATCAGCAGCGGAATGACATGCGGCGGATCCTGCAGGTCGACGTCGATCGGGATGGCGGCTTCGGCGTCGCAGCAATCGAGCCCGGCGGTCATCGCGGCTTCCTTGCCGAAATTCCGCGACAGGTCGATCACCTGGATGCGTGGATCGGCGCGCTGCGCCTCGATCAGCCGCTCGAGCGTGGCGTCGGTGCTGCCGTCATTGACGAAGATGAGCTCGAACGTTTCCTTCAACGGGTCGATGCTTGCGCACACCGCCTTGAGGAAAGGTGCGATTGCGGCTTCCTCATTGTGCACCGGTACGATCAGCGCAACGGTCGCCGTCCCGTCCTGCGGACGCACGGTGGGGCCTGCTGCTGGCCGATCGATATGAAGGAATGGCGCGTTCATTGCCTGCCCAAGCCCGCGGATCAGGCGCAACAATAGGCAAGTCTGGGTTAAGATGACTTTAAGTTATAGTCTTTGATTTCAACCAATAGGGTGGGATTTCACAGTTTCCTGAGCGCCACTTCCTCGACCAGGTGATTGGCGCCCTTGCGCAGGATGAGGTCGGCGCGCGCCCTCGTCGGCACGATGTTCTCGCGCAAATTTTTCAGGTTGATGTTGGTCCACAAGCCTTCCGCAATGGCGCGCGCGGCGTCTTCGGAAAGTTGCGAATAGCGGTGGAAGAAGGAGTCCGGATTGCGGAAGGCCGTCTCGCGCAGCCGCATGAAGCGGGCGATGTACCAGTGATGAATCAGCTTTTCGTCGGCATCGATATAGATGGCGAAATCGAAGAAATCGGACAGGAACGGCACGATCTTGCCGTCCTTCGGCAGTTTGCCGGGCTGCAGCACATTGATGCCTTCGAAGATCAATATGTCGGGCCGGTCGATGGTGACGAACTCGCCGGGAATGACGTCATAGGTCAAATGCGAATAGACCGGCGCGCGGACATTGCGCTGCGCCGATTTGATGCCCGAGAGGAAACGCAGCAGCGCACCGACATCGTAGCTGTCGGGAAAGCCCTTGCGCTCCATCAGATTGTCGCGCCGCAACACCTTGTTGGGTAAGAGAAAACCGTCGGTGGTGATGAGGTCGACCTTGGGGCTCGACGGCCAGCGCGCCAGAAGCTCCTTCAGCACGCGCGCCGTGGTCGACTTGCCGACCGCGACCGAACCGGCAATGCCGATGATGAACGGCGTCTTGACCACATCCAGCGCGTTGAAAAAGGCCTGGCGTTGCCGGAACAGCAGCTGGCTGGCCTCGACATGGGCCGACAGCAGCCGCGACAGCGACAGATAGATGCGCTTGACCTCTTCGAGGTCGACTGGGTCGTTGAGCGAGCGCAGACGGCTGATCTCGTCTTCGCTTAGCGTCATCGGCGTGTCGGCGCGGAATTTCGACCATTGCTCGGCCGAGAAGAAACGATAGGGGGAATATTTCTCGGTCGGAGCGAGCTGGTCCATCGAGTTTCCTGCCCTCTAGGGCATGATGCCGAAAAGTGTGAAGCGGTTTTCGGGTGACATCATGCTCCCTCTATCAAATTTAGAGACGGATTCAGATTTCAGGCCTCGGCCTGAAATCATCCGGCTCTAGCGGTCAACCCTTCGACCGCGAAGCCTTTTCGGCGACGCCCGAGCGGCCGGTGCGGCTCTCGAGCTCGCGCAGTACGTCGTCCAGCGGAACTCCCGCGATGCCGAGCACGACAAGCCAATGATATATAAGATCGGCACTTTCGGAAACGAGGGCTTTTTTGTCGCCTTTGACGGCGGCAATGACGGTCTCGACCGCCTCCTCGCCAAGCTTCTGCGCGGCCTTGTCCATGCCCTTGGCAAACAGTTTCGCCGTCCACGAGTCCGGGTCGCCGGACTGGGCGCGTTGGGCGATGATTGTCTCCAGCTCGGAGAGCGAGAATTCAGCCATGGCGCGTAGCAAGCCTTTCTTAGCCGGAAACGCTCTAGGGCCGATCGACGGATGAGTCCAGCCGCATCGGCAGGCCGGCCTTGGCCATATGCGCCTTGGCTTCGGCAATCGTGTAGGTGCCGAAATGGAAGATCGATGCCGCGAGCACGGCTCCGGCGTGGCCGTCGCGGATGCCCTCGACCAGATGATCGAGCGTGCCGACGCCGCCCGACGCGATGACCGGCGCGCGCACGGCATCCGCAATCGCGCGGGTCAGCGCAATGTCGTAGCCGGCCTTGGTGCCGTCACGGTCCATCGAGGTCAACAGGATCTCACCGGCGCCACGATCGACCATTTTTCGCGCAAACTCGACCGCATCGATGCCGGTCTTTTCGCGGCCGCCATGGGTGAAGATCTCCCAGCGGTCGCTCTCGCCCGCGGCGGAAACCTTCTTGGCGTCGATGGCCACGACGATGCACTGATTGCCGAATTTGTCCGCTGCCTCGGCGACAAAATCCGGGTTCTTCACCGCCGCCGTGTTGATCGACACCTTGTCGGCGCCGGCCAGCAGCAGTTTTCTGATATCGGCGACCTGGCGCACGCCGCCGCCGACCGTCAGCGGCATGAAGCACTGTTCGGCGGTGCGGGCGACGACATCGAAGATGGTTTCCCGGTTGTCGGACGACGCGGTGATGTCGAGAAAGCAGAGCTCGTCGGCGCCGGCCGCGTCATAGGCTTTTGCCGCCTCGACCGGGTCACCGGCATCGACCAGATCGACGAAATTGACGCCCTTGACGACGCGGCCGTTCTTGACGTCGAGGCAAGGGATGACGCGGGCTTTCAGCATCAGCGCTTCTCCATCGTCGCCAGCAACTCGGTGAGCAATTCGCCGACCAGCGGCGGAACCTCGGCCTGCGCGTCGAAGGCCGGATCGTAGGCCGAGATGGTGATGCCGGAAATCGGCAGCAGGCCGGCCATGCCGCAGACCGCCTGGCGCAGCTGTTTCGGCTCCGGGCCGCCCGGCGTGGTGTAACGGTTGGCCTGCAACGCCTCGGGATCGTGCACGTCGAGATCGAGATGCAGGTGCACCCGCTTTGCGTCCGGTGCCTTCAGCCTGCCACAGGCCGTTGCCCAGTCCGGGCATTCGGCGCGGATGACCGGCAGCGTCTTCAACAGCTCCTGTTCGGCCGGATCGAGGTCGCGGGCATTGACCAGCACGCAGCGTGCCGGATCGATCGGTTTGAAGCCGGGGATGGAAGAGGCCATCGGCTTCCAGCACAGGCCCAGGACCGTCGCCAGCGCCATGCCGTCGAGAAAGCCGTAGACGGAGGTTTCGGGCGTGTTGAGGTCGCCATGCTGGTCGGCCCAGATGATCGCATCGGCGTCTTCGCCGGCGACCGCACCGGCCGATGTCAGGCAGTTGCCGGCGAGCACGATCGGAAAGCGGCCGCGGTCCAGGGCGATGCGGACCTCGCCGCAGACGGCATTGCAGACCGCAAAGCCGGTTGCGATCTCGCGCTCCTGCTCGTCGCCGACCCTGCCGATGTCGGTAACGACGATGTCATGCCCGGCGAGCGTCAGCGCGTCGACGAGCCCGCCTGAAATCAGCGCGTCCGGTCCCTGGCCCATGCCGCCGTGATAGTGGCCGCTGTCATAGGAGGCCAGGATGATGGAGATTTTCACGTGCGGGTCTCCGTAGTCCTGCCTTGCAGCACCGCCAGCGCCTCAGCCGGGTCGATGCGTCCGTCGTAGAGCGCGCGGCCGGAGATGGCGCCTTCGAGCTTTTTTGCGTCGGGCATGGTCATGCGCACGATGTCGGCGATCGAGGCCAACCCGCCCGAGGCGATGACGGGGATCGACACCGCGTCGGCGAGGTCGATCGTGGCATCCCAGTTGATGCCGGTCAGAACCCCGTCGCGGTCGATGTCGGTGTAGATGATGGCGGCGACGCCGGCGCCCTCGAATTTCTGCGCCAGTTCGATGACGCCGAGACTGGAGGCCTCGGCCCAGCCTTCGACCGCCACCTTGCCGCCCTTGGCGTCGATGCCGACGGCGATTTTGCCGGGAAAGGTCTTGCAGGCTTCTCTGACCAGGTCGGGATCGCGCACCGCCACGGTGCCGAGGATGACGCGGGCCAGGCCGCGGTCGAGCCAGTCCTCGATCTGCGCCAGCGTGCGGATGCCGCCGCCGAGCTGCACCGGGTTCTTCGTCGCCTTGAGGATGGCGCCGACCGCCGCGCTGTTGACGCTCTGGCCCTTGAAGGCGCCGTTGAGGTCGACGACGTGCAGCCACTCGAAACCCTGGTCCTCGAAGGCCTTGGCTTGCGCGGCAGGATCGTCATTGTAGATCGTCGCGGTCGCCATATCGCCGTGCTTCAGACGCACGCATTTGCCGTCCTTGAGGTCGATGGCGGGAAACAGGATCATGCGGCCTTGCGCTCCTGGAACGATTGGGCGCCCGAATTGGCCTGTGGATCGCTGCGACCAGTCAAACGTCCGCGCCGCCCCTCATCCGCCTGCCAGCACCTTCTCCCCGTATAGGGACGGGGAGAAGGGAGCAGTTCCGGCCTCGTCGCCACGTTGAAATTTAGTGGAAACATCGAAGAAAGCGTCTTTCTCCCCGTCACTATACGGGGAGAAATGTCCGGCAGGACAATGAGGGGCAGCGCCAACGACCAGTGTAAATGGCTCATCAAGGTCTCCAGCGCAGGAAATTGGTGATCAGCGCCAGGCCGAGCGCCTGGCTTTTTTCGGGATGGAACTGCGTGCCAACGAGGTTGCCGCGGGCGACCGCAGCCGTTACCGGGCCGCCATAGTCTGCAACGGCCAGCACCTCGTCCGGCTTTGTCGCGTCAAGATGATAGGAATGGACGAAATAAGCGTGCAGGCCCTTGGGGCCGGTCGCAATGCCGGAAAACAGCGGGTGCTTGCGCTCCAGATCGATCGTGTTCCAGCCGATCTGGGGGATTTTCAGCGCCGGATCGGTCGGCGTGATCTCCTTGACGTCGCCGGCAATCCAGCCAAACCCCTTGGTCACGGTCTTTTCCAGGCCGCGCTGCGACATCAGCTGCATGCCGACGCAGATGCCGAGGAACGGCCGCGCCTTGGCGATCGCCACCTCCTCCACCGCTTCCCACATGCCGGCGACGCCCCGCAGGCCCGCCTCGCAATCGGCATAGGCGCCGACGCCGGGCAGCACGATGCGGTCGGCGCTGCGCACCCGTTCGGCATCGGCGGTAAGCTCGATGGCCGCCGCAATGCCGGCTTCATGCGCGGCGCGCTCGAAGGCCTTGGTGGCCGAGCGCAGATTGCCCGACCCGTAATCGATGATCGCAACCCGCATGTCAGCCTTTTCCCGGCGTATGGGTCAGCCCGAGCGTCAGGCCGGTCTGCGCCGGCCGGGCAAGACTGGCATCGGGCACGATGCGTGGCAGCGGCGCCTGTTCCTCCGCCTGCGCCTCCGCGTCCAGCGCCTGGCGGATGTCGGCAGCGTCAGGATTGTCGGCTTCGATCACGCCCCATTCATGCCAGCCCCGGCGCCGAAGCGCCGCGATGCGCCGCCCCTGGCCCTCCAGGCCGATATAGAGCGAGACCAGCAGCGACAATGCCGAGCCTGCCCAATCCAGTCCCAGCCTTTGGCCGAGCAGCGAGGTGAGGCCCATGGCGACGAAGGCGAGCGCGGCCTCGACCCACTGCCGGTGCCAGGCGAGCCACAGCGGCGCAAACAGAAAAGCCAGCCAGGAAAACCCGTCGCGGACAAAAATGGTTGCGTCGGCCGCCTCGGTGCGGCCCGGCGGTTCCATCACGACATAGATGGCCATCAGCCTACCCTTTCAGAGATCCCTTGGTGGAGGGAACCGCGTCCGGCTGGCGCGGGTCGCGCTCCAGTGCGAAACGCAGGGCGCGCGCCACCGCCTTGAAGCAGGTCTCGGCAATATGGTGGTTGTTGGCGCCATAGTGATTGGTGACATGCAGCGTGATGCCGGCATTCTGCGCCAGCGCCTGGAAGAATTCACGCACCAGTTCGGTGTCGAACGTGCCGATCTTCGGCGACGAGAAGGCGACGTTCCAGACCAGGAACGGCCGGCCGGACACGTCGATCGCAGCGCGCGTCAGCGTCTCGTCCATTGCAAGGTCGATCGAGGCATAGCGCATGATGCCGCGCCGCTCGCCCAGCGCCTTGGCCAGCGCTTGGCCGATCGCGATGCCGGTGTCCTCGACCGTGTGGTGGTCGTCTATGTGCAGGTCGCCCTTGGCCTTGACCGTGATGTCGATCAGCGAATGGCGCGACAGCTGGTCGAGCATATGGTCGAAGAAGCCGACGCCCGTCGACATGTCGGAGATACCGGTGCCGTCGAGATGGACCGAAACCGCGATCTCGGTTTCCTTGGTCTTGCGGCTGACTTCGGCGGAACGGGACGCCATGACCTTATCCTTGTCTTTGGGCAAACGACTGGGGGCAAAACGGAAAGACAATGCCTCCAAGCGCTCATTTGCTTGAAAACGAAAGCCTTCTAGCAGCATGATCCGGCGATTGCCAGTTGCGATGCGGATCGCTATCGCCGGTAGCGGAGGCGGTTTGCAATCACCCGCCCCATGCATACATATGGCCGATCGAAACCACTCGTACCGTGCCAATCGCCTTGTCGGGATCGCGCGAATCGGAGCTATAAATGTCGAATGAACTGACCATGCACGCCACGACCATCGTGACGGTGCGCAAGGGCAACAAGGTGGTGATCGCCGGCGATGGCCAGGTCAGCCTTGGCCAGACCATCATGAAAGGCAATGCCAAAAAGGTGCGCCGCATCGGCAAGGGCGGCAATGTCATTGCCGGTTTCGCCGGCGCCACGGCGGATGCCTTCACCTTGCTGGAGCGGCTGGAAGCCAAGCTCGAACAATATCCCGACCAGCTGACGCGGGCTTGCGTCGAGCTTGCCAAGGACTGGCGCACCGACCGCTATCTGCGCCGTCTCGAAGCCATGATGCTGGTGGCCGACAAGTCGGTTTCGCTGGCGCTGACCGGCACCGGTGACGTGCTCGAGCCTGAATTCGGCGTCATGGCCATCGGCTCCGGCGGCAATTATGCACTCGCCGCCGCGCGCGCGCTGATGGACACCGACAAGGATGCCGAGGAGATCGCCCGCAAGGCGATGCAGATCGCCTCCGACATCTGCGTCTACACCAACAACAATTTCGCCATCGAAACGCTCGATGCCGCCTGAGCCGCCGGTGCTCTACGATTTTCGGCCGGTTGTGGAAAAAGACCTGCCGATGATCGCCGGCTGGCTGGCGGAGCCGCATGTGGCGCAGTGGTGGGACGATCCGGAGACGGAAATCGCCGGTATCCGCGAAAACATCGACTCGATTTCCGTCGAGCCGCTGATCGTCGAGCTCGACGGCAAGCCGATCGCCTATCTGCAGAGCTACGATCCGCATCTGGAGGATGGTCATCCCTATGCCGACCAGCCTTTCGGCACGCTCGGCATCGATCTGTCGATCGGCGTGCCGGACCTTATCGGCAAAGGTCATGGCTCGGCCATCGTCAGGCAGTTCGTCGAACAGCTGTTCGAAGAAGGCGCGCCGCGCGTCATCATCGATCCGCATCCCGACAATGGCCGCGCCATCCGGGCCTATGAAAAGGCCGGATTCCGCGCCATTGATCGCAGGCACTCGGAATATGGGGACGTCGTGCTGATGGCCGTCGATGCCGAAGGCGACGCGCAAGAGGGGGGGGGGAATAACCTGATGACGACACGGGATAGGGACACGAATTACTCGGCCTACGAAGACAGCTGGCGGATGGGGCTTCTGCTCGTGCTCGCTCTGCTCATCTTCCAGGCGGGCGCGCTTTACGGCATGGGCCGCACGCCGATCTGCACCTGCGGCTACGTCAAACTCTGGCACGGGGTGGTGAACAGTTCGGAGAATTCCCAGCACATTTCTGACTGGTATACTTTCTCGCACATCATCCACGGCTTCCTGTTCTACGCCTTGGCCTGGTTCCTGTTTCCGCGCTCGCCGATCGGCCTGCGCCTGGCTTTTGCCGTTGTCATCGAGGGCGGCTGGGAGCTGCTGGAAAACAGCCCGTTCATCATCGAGCGCTACCGCGCCGGCACCATTTCGCTGGATTACTATGGCGACTCGATCATCAATTCGGTGTCCGACACACTGGCCATGGTGCTGGGATTTGTGATGGCCAGAAAGCTACCTATATCAGTCGTCGTCGGCCTCGCCCTCATCTTCGAACTGGGCGTCGGCTATCTCATCCGGGACAATCTGACGCTCAACGTGATCATGCTGCTGCATCCGTTCGAGCCCATCAAGCAGTGGCAAAGTGGAATTTAGTGATATGACCACCTTCTCTCCCCGTGAAATCGTTTCGGAACTCGACCGCTTCATCATCGGCCAGAAGGACGCCAAGCGCGCCGTGGCCATCGCCTTGCGCAACCGCTGGCGCCGCCAGCAGCTGGAAGGCCAGATGCGCGAAGAGGTGATGCCGAAGAACATCCTGATGATCGGCCCGACCGGCGTCGGCAAGACCGAGATTTCGCGCCGCCTGGCGCGGCTCGCTGGTGCGCCCTTCGTCAAGGTCGAGGCCACCAAGTTCACCGAGGTCGGCTATGTCGGCCGCGATGTCGAGCAGATCATCCGCGACCTCGTCGAGATCGCCATCGGCCTGGTGCGCGAAAAGATGCGCGAGGACGTCAAGGCGCGTGCCCACATCAACGCCGAGGAACGTGTGCTGGAGGCCCTCGTCGGCAAGACGGCGAGCCCGGCGACGCGCGACAGCTTCCGCAAGAAGCTGCGCGACGGCGAACTCGACGACAAGGAGATCGAGATTGAAGTGGCTGATACCGGTGCTGGCGGCATGCCCGGCTTCGAGATTCCCGGCATGCCGGGCGCCAATATCGGTGTGCTCAACATCAACGACATGCTGTCGAAGGCGATGGGCGGCAAGAAGACCAAGTCGCGCAAAACGACGGTGAAGGAGTCCTACGGGCTGCTGGTGAATGACGAGTCCGACAAGCTGCTCGACCAGGACGAGGTGGTGCGCCAGGCGCTCGACGCGACGGAAAATGACGGCATCGTCTTCCTCGACGAGATCGACAAGATCGCCTCGCGCGAAGGCGGCATGGGCGCCGGCGTTTCCCGCGAAGGCGTGCAGCGCGACCTGTTGCCGCTGATCGAAGGCACCACGGTGGCAACCAAATACGGACCGTTGAAGACCGACCACATATTGTTCATCGCCTCGGGCGCGTTCCATGTCTCGAAGCCGTCCGACCTGTTGCCGGAACTGCAGGGCCGCCTGCCGATCCGCGTCGAACTGCGAGCGCTGGAAAAGGAAGATTTCGTCCGCATCCTGACCGAGACCGAGGCCAGCCTGATCAAGCAGTACATCGCGCTGATGAAGACCGAGGGCGTCGACCTCACCTTCACCGACGACGCCATCGATTCGCTGGCCGGCGTCGCCGTCGACCTCAACGCCAGCATCGAGAATATCGGCGCCAGGCGGCTGCAGACGGTGATGGAACGAGTGCTCGACGACATCTCGTATGACGCGCCGGACCGCAACGGCACCAGCGTCACAATCGACGCCGCCTATGTGGAAAAGCATGTCGGCGACCTCTCGCGAAACACAGATTTGTCGCGATTCATCCTTTAAACAACGGCACCGGATCAATCCGGCGCCGGTTTAGGCACCAACTTCCGGCAAACAGTTTGATGTGTGGCCGGATGGTATCATGCGGCCACCTTTCGTCTTGCCGGCTGCTGGGGCGCTCTCGACTCAACCGGGAGCACTACCCTAGTTTGCGCGGCATTATTGCAGGCGGCGGCGCATGAAAAAACTGATCCTGATCATTCTCGGCTTGACGCTGGCGGCGACGCTGGTCGCCGCCGACGCGGCAACATTGGTGCCGGCAGGCAACCGCAACGCCGTGCAGCCCGACATACCCGGGGCGTCGAGCCGTCGCACCCAGGCCACCAACACCACGTTCCAGGCCAAATACCGCAAGGTGTACGCGCTGCTGCAGAGTGACGCCGAACTGCGCGCCAAGATCAAGAAGGCGGCCGCCGCTTACGGCATCAACCCCTTGCACATCGTCGGCGCCATCGTCGGCGAGCACACCTACAATGTCGACGCCTACGACCGGCTGCAGACCTATTATGTCAAGGCGATCTCCTACCTCTCCAGCAAGCTGTCCTTCGCCTATGACGGCGAGGACATCACCGATTTCGTGCAGCGGCCGGAATTCAAGAAATGCACGATGTCCGACAGCTACGATCTGTGGGAATGCCGTGAGCAGGTGTGGAACCACTCTTTCCGCGGCAAGACCGTCGGCGGCACCAGCTTTCCCAACGACCGCTTCGGCGCCACCTTCTTCCAGCCTTATTATGCCGGCCAGACCTTTGGCCTCGGCCAGCTCAACCCGCTGACCGCGCTGCAGATGAGCGATCTCGTCCACAAGGTTTCGGGACTGCCCGAGCTCGATGTCGCCGACCCCAATTCAGTCTACAAGACCATCATGGATCCGGACCTGACGCTGCCCTACGTCGCGGCGACGATCAAGAAATCGATCGACGCCTATAAAAGCATTGCCGGCTTCGACATTTCGGGCAATCCGGGGCTCACCGCCACACTCTACAATGTCGGCAATCCCGAGCAGCGCGCCTATGCGCTGAAAGCCGAAAACGACAAGCGCCGCGCCGCCGGCGAGCCGGTGAAACTGCCGGAAGAGAATTATTACGGCTGGCTGGTCAACGACAAGCTGGACGAGCTGAAGGCGCTGTTTTAGGGGCGCCCAGGGTTCGTGACCTGTTGCGTGGAAGTTGAACCTTTTCAATAGGTCTGCGCCGCCCCTCATTGCCCTGCCGGGCATTTCTCCCCGTATAGTGACGGGGAGAAAGACGCTTTCGTCGATGCTTCGCCAATTTTCAACGAGGCGCCGAGGGCCGCGACAGCTCCCTTCTCCCCGTCACTATACGGGGAGAAGATGCCGGCAGGCAGATGAGGGGCGGCGCAACCCCTGACGACTATGTCAATCAAGCCGCCAGCAGCGACTTCAGCTTCACATCCTGCGATCCCAGCGCTTCCGGCGCCGGCTTTACCCGCTTGGCGATCAGCATCTCGGCCAGCCTGATGTCGCGCGCCACCGCATTGCCGGGGCCGATGCCGCTGGCCGCCACCAGCCTGCCGTCCTCGGCCAGGTGGAAAAGAATGAAGGCGCCATCGCTGAGGTCGCGGCGCACCATGCTTTTGCCCTCGTCGGAAAGTCCGGCAATCTGCAGGCTGAGCCCATACTGATCCGACCAGAACCACGGCACCGCGGCATGCGCCTCGCCGGCGCCCAGCATGTTCCTCGCTGCCAGCGCACCCTGTTCCTGGGCATTGCGCCAGGCCTCCAGCCGCACGCGGCGGCCAGCATAGACAGCGAGCGGAAACGAACAACAGTCGCCGGCGGCAAAGATGTCCGGGTCACCAGTGCGCAGCGTGGCGTCGACGGCGATGCCATTGTCGATGGTCAGACCCGCTTCGACGGCAAGCCCGGTGACCGGCACGGCGCCGATGCCGATGACGGCCAGATCGGCAACGATCTCTTGTCCGTCGGCGAGCGCAATGCACACCTCGGTGCCGTCATCGGCGATGGAGATGATGCCCTGGCCGGTGAGGATTTTCACGCCCTCGGCTTCATGCGCCTGATGGACAATCTCGGCGATCTCCGCCGGCACACCGCGCATCAGAATGCGCGGCTGCGCCTCGATGACGATGACCACAGCCCAGAGCTTGCGCGCCGAGGCCGCGAGTTCGAGGCCGATGAAGCCACCGCCGATGATGGCGACGCGGTTGCCTGCACTCAGATGCTGGCGAATGGCGAGTGCGTCGGCAAATGTGCGAAGGTAGACGCAGCGCGACCCCAAACCTGGCATCGGCAGCCTGCGGGGTGTCGAGCCTGTCGCGAGCAGCAGCTTGTTATAGAGCAGGACCGAGCCGTCGGTCAGTCGGACCGTATGTGCCGTGCGGTCGATCGCCACCGCTTGAACGGAATGGATATGCCGGATCGCGCGTTCGGCCAGCATTGCGTCGCTGGCGATCGCCTTGATCTCGGGCGCATCGCTGACCATTGCGTCTTTCGACAGAGGCGGCCGCTCATAGGGCAGATGCGGTTCGTCACCGACCAGCGTCACCGGCCCGTCATAGGCGAGCTCGCGCAGCGTCAGCGCTGCCCGCCCGCCGCATTCGCCGGCGCCGATGATGACCATCCCCGCTTGCATCGCCATCATCCGATCTGGATCAGCACTTTACCCGCCTCGACCTTGACCGGATAAGTCGCGAGGTTGACGCAGACCGGCGCGCCGCGCGCAGCACCCGTCTTGTAATTGAAGCGGCCATTGTGCTTGGGGCATTCGATGATGTCGTCCATCACCAGCCCGTCGGCCAGATGCACCTTCTCATGCGTGCACAGGCCATCGGTTGCGAAATAATCATCGTCCGGGCTGCGATAGATGGCGAAGGTACGCCCGCCATGATCGAAGCGCATCACATCCTCTTCGTCGATGTCGCCCGCGGCGCAGGCTTCGACCCAGTCGCTCATTTTTTCTCTCCAAAAGCAATTCCAGGAAAAGTGCGTAGCGGTTTTCCGTCAGGAATTGCGTCAAAATAAAAGTCCAAACCGGATCGTCATTCCGCCGCGGCGGCGACGGCATCGTTGTGGAATTCGTCGCGGTATGGCCGTGCTGTCGGCGGCAATTCGCGCTTGAGGAAATAATCCTCGTTGCGCAGCTGGCGCAGGAAGGCCGGGATCATCTCGCGATAGCCGGCCAGGATCGACGGCGTCGGCGCCGGCAGATCGTGCTTGATCAGCGCATGCAGCCTGGGCAGCGCGTGATAGGGCACCATCGGGAACATGTGGTGTTCGACGTGATAATTCATGTTCCAGTAGATGAAACGGCTGACCGGGTTCATCAGCACCGTGCGGCTGTTCAGGCGGTGGTCGATGACATTGTCGGCGAGGCCGCCATGCTGCAGCAGGCCGGTCATGACGTGATGCCAGGCGCCATAGAGGCGGGGCAGGCCGATCAGCATCAGCGGCAGCCAGGAATGCAGGTAGAGGGCCAAGCCGATGGTCGCGATGTAGATGGCGAGCCATATGCGGGCCACACGGATCGCCTTAGGTTGCTCCTGCTCGGGAATGAAGGTTTTTTCGGCGGCGCTGATGACGCCGGCGGCATTGCGCACCATGTCGGTCATCGCATGCCAGGCGTCGAGAATGCCGAAGAAGTTGAGCACCACGCGCAAAAGGTCCGGCGGCCGCATGACGGCGATTTCGGGATCGCGGCCGACGATGATGGTGTCGGTGTGGTGACGCGTGTGGCTCCAGCGCCAGGTCACCGGGTTGCGCATGATCATGAAGCAGGCGAGCTGGTAGACGGCATCGTTCATCCACAGCGTGCGGAAAGCCGTGCCATGGCCGCATTCGTGCCAGCGGGAGTCGGTCGAGGAGCCGTAGAGCACGCCATAGATGAAGAAGAACGGCACGCACCACCAACTGCCCCAGAACCAGATGCCGCCGGCCGCACTCAGGATCAGCGCGGCGAGCCAGATCGCGGTGTCGCGGATCGCCGGCCCGTCGGAGCGCTGCATCAGCTCCTTCATCTGCTTGCGCGGAATGTCGGTGTGATACCAATCGGCCGCCGAAAGTCCGGTCTCGACGGCGAGTTGAGCGTCGCGGCCAATCAGGCTGTAGTCCCGCCGGGACGGTGTTGCGGTCATAATGGCCTCCCATGGCAACGGCGCTCGCTCCAGCGAATGCCAGCCTGGCTTCGAGCGTGAAAATAACGCCGACGCATGATAGACTCAACATCACAAAGATAGTTTCTATCATTTCCTATCAGAATAATGTAACGTGCTTCGGAGGAATCCAACGAGGCGACCATGGCCAAGCGACCGACCATCACCGACCTGGCGCGCATTTCCGGCGTCAGCGTTGCCACGGTGGATCGCGTGCTCAACAGCCGCCTGCCGGTGCGCGAGGAAACGGCGCGCCGCGTCTATGAGGCGGCGACCGAGATCGGCTACCACGCTGCCGGCCTGATCAAGCAACGGCTGCGCCATGAGCTGCCGGAGTACAGGCTGGGCTTCCTGCTGCTCCGCGGCAATTACGTCTTCTACAGCGCGTTCGCGCATGAGCTCGAGCTGGCCGTGTCGCAATCGCCGCGCTTCCGCGGCGTCGCGATGATCGACTTTGCCGATTCGCTCGCCCCCGACGAGATCGTCGAGCGCGCGCGCAAGCTGGGCTCCAAATGCCGGGCCGTCGCTTTGGTCGGACCCGATCACCCGACAGTGACGGTCGCCGTCGAGGAGATGAAGGCCAAAGGCCTGCCGGTCTTCTCTCTGCTGTCCGACTTCGCCGCCGGCATTCGCGAGGGCTATGTCGGCCTCGACAACCGCAAGGTCGGCCGCTCCGCGGCATGGATGATTTCGAAGGCGGCCAAGCGCCCGGGCAAGGTCGCGCTGTTCGTCGGCAGCCACCGCTTCCATGGCCATGAACTGCGCGAGATCGGCTTTCGCTCCTTCTTCCGCGAACAGGCCCCGGAATTCACCTTGCTGGAAACACTGGTCAATCTCGAAGCCAACGAGATTACCCAGGGCACGCTGGTCAATCTTCTCGCCAGCCACCCCGATCTCGTCGGCTGCTATGTCGCCGGCGGCGGCATGGAAGGCGCGGTCGCGGCGCTCAGGCAAGCGAAGCCCACCGAAATGCCGGCCGTCATCTGCAACGAGATCACGGCGGTGTCGCGCGCGGCTTTGGCGGACGGCATCTTGACCATGGTGATCTCGACACCGCTGGCGGCGCTCAGCCGCGAACTGGTCGACCTGATGGCCCACGCCATCGAGACGGGCGCCGCCAACGCGCCGGGCCAGACGTTTTTGCCGTTCGATATTTATTTGCCGGAGAATATTTAGGGGTCTCGACGTTGGCGATTGGCCGGAACAATCACGCCTTCGTCATCCACGGGCGGAGCGAGGAGCGTAGCGACGCGGCGCAGACCCGAGGATCCATGCCGTGACTTCCGTGCGATGCCACGGTGCAGAACTGACTCTGGTGAGCGCGACCTTCATTCTGGGCCGCTATGCCCCTCGCAGCCGTCGCGGCATGGATCCTAGGGTTTCCGCGACGTCGCTTCGCGACTGCTCCACCCTAGGATGACGAAGTCAGGGTGGTCTTCCGCAAATCGCGGACGGTGGCGACTGTCGGCAGCAGAGGTCTCGATCCCCTTTTTTGTCCCAGCTTAGGCGCGGCTTCGATCGTCCATCCTCCTAAAATCCTTAACCCGGTTTGGAATGGCTCTTGACGTCTCCGAAAAATGGAATAAATATTTCACCAACTAGGCATTTTGGTTCTTTCGTTCCGGAACATCTGTTTCAAACAGGGAGCCTGGCGTTCCAATCCTTGGGAAAACGCCGTCCGGAACAGAGACGACATCAGGGAGAGATTCCTCGGGCGATCGGGGATTCCGGGTAGGTCGGTGCAGCCGGACACCAAATGTGGAGGAGAAACACAATGAAGAAACTGATTTTGGGCGTCGCCTTTGCGGCGCTGATGAGTTCGTCCGCTTTTGCCGCCAAGATCGGCGTGTCGATGGCCAAGTTCGACGACAACTTCCTGACCGTGCTGCGCAACGGCATGATCGAGCAGGCCAAGGGCATGAGCGGCGTCGAGCTGCAGGTCGAAGACGCACAGAACGACGTCGCCAAGCAGCTCGACCAGATCAAGAACTTCGCCGCCTCGGGCGTCGACGCCATCATCGTCAACCCGGTCGACACGTCGGCCACGCAGGCGATGTCCGATGCCGCCGCCGCCGCCAAGATCCCGCTCGTCTATGTCAACCGCGAGCCGGTCAATGTCGACACGTTGCCCGACAACCAGGCTTTCGTCGCCTCGAACGAGGCTGATTCCGGCACGCTCGAGACCAAGGAAGTCTGCCGCCTGTTCACGGAAGCCGGCAAGAAGGAAGCCAATGTCTATGTCATCATGGGCGAGCTTTCCAACCAGGCCGCCGTGCAGCGCACCAAGGACATCGACGATGTCATCGCCACGCCTGAGTGCAGCTTCATCAAGATCATCGACAAGCAGACCTCGAACTGGAACCGTGACGAAGCGCAGAACCTGATGACCAACTGGCTGTCAACCGGCAAGCCGTTCGACGGCGTCATCGCCAACAATGACGAAAGCGCCATCGGCGCCATCCAGGCGATGAAGGCCGCCAACGTCGACATGAAGTCGGTGGTCGTCGGCGGCGTCGACGCCACGCAGGACGCGCTTGCCGCCATGCAGGCGGGCGACCTCGACGCAACCGTGTTCCAGGACGCGGCTGGCCAGGGCGCTGGTGCTCTGGACGCAGCCCTGAAGCTCGCCAAGGGCGAGAAGGTCGAGCACAAGGTCTACGTGCCCTTCCAGCTCGTGACGCCGGCCAACATCGACAAGTTCCTGAAGAAGAACTGAGGCAAGCGCTTCGCTCGACCAACGGAGCGGCGCATCAACATCCGCGCCGCTCTTGTCTCCCTCGCCGCCCTGACGGGCGGGAGGGCAGGTGTGGCCTCACGGAGGACAAGACATGTCACAGACATCGCATGGCGTCGGCGGGGTCAGCTATGACGCGAAGAAGCGGACATGGCCGGCCGAATTCAACGTCTTCCTGGCGCTCATCATTCTCGTCATCGTCTTCGAACTGATCGGCCGCATCTTTCTCGGCGACTCCTTCCTGTTCAACACCCGCGACAATGTCGCCGGCATCTTCAACGAGGCCCGCCTGCAGATCATCATCCTGCAAGTGTCGATCGTCGGCATCATCGCCATTGGCGTCACGCAAGTGATCATCTGCGGCGGCATCGACCTGTCATCGGGTTCGATTGTCGGCGCCACCGCCATGATCGCCATGAGCTTCGCCCAGGTGGCGACGGTCAACGGCAACCCCAACCCCAAGGCGATGTTCCTGGCGCAAGGCTGGACCGACCTGCCGGTCATCGTGCCGGTGCTGGTCGCGATCGGCTGCGGCATGCTCGCCGGCCTGATCAACGGCTCGTTGATCGCCTACACGCGCATCCCGCCTTTCATCGCCACCCTCGGCATGATGATCACCGCGCGCGGCATCGCCAAATGGTGGTCCAAAGGCCAGCCGATCTCGTTTCCCACCGACAGTTTTGCCGCCATCAGCACCGGCTCGAGGCCGGTCATCATCTTCCTGGCGCTGGCGGTGCTGTTCCAGCTGATCCTGACATATACGCGCTACGGCAAGCATTGTTATGCCATCGGATCCAACGAGGATGCCGCGCGCATGTCCGGCATCAAGATCCCCAATCACAAGATCCTCGTTTACACGATCGCCGGCATTCTTGCCTCGCTCGCCGCGGTCGTGCTGTGCTCCAAGAACCTGACCGCCCAGTCCGGCATGGGTGTGATGTACGAGCTCGACGCCATCGCCATGGCGGTCATCGGCGGCGTCTCGCTGTCGGGCGGTCGCGGTTCGATCATCGGCACGGTGATCGGCGCGCTGATCTTCGGCGTCATCATTTCCGGCTTCACCTTCCTGCGCCTCGACGCCTATTATCAGGAGATGGTCAAGGGCGTGATTATCGTCGGCGCGGTCGTGCTCGACCAGTGGCGTCAACGCATGCGGGCATTGAGGGCTTGACCATGTCAGACATCGTCCTGAAGACCGAAAACCTCACCAAGCGCTATGGCGGCGTGCATGCGCTCGAAGGCGCCAATTTCGAGCTGCGCAAGGGCGAACATGTCGCCATCATGGGCGACAATGGCGCCGGCAAATCAACCTTCGTGCGCCAGATCACCGCTGTCGAGCAACGCACCAGCGGCCAGATCTGGTTCGACGGCAAGGAAGTGAATTTTGCCGGGCCGATCGAGGCCCGCACGGCGGGCATCGAGACGGTCTTCCAGAACCTGGCGCTGGCCGACGATCTCGACGTGCCGTCGAACCTGTTCCTCGGCCGCGAAAAGGTGCTGTTCAACCTCGGACCGTTCTCGATCCTCGACCGCAAATATATGCGCAAGGCGACCGAGGCGGCTTTGGTGCGCACCGCGGTGAAGATCCCCAATCTGTCGAACACCATCCGCCACATGTCGGGCGGCCAGAGGCAATGCGTGGCGATCGCCCGGACCGCAACCTTCGCCTCCAAGCTGATCATCATGGACGAGCCGACGGCAGCGCTTGGCGTGCAGGAGACGGCGCAGGTCGAAAACATCATCCGCACGCTGAAGGCCAATGGCGAGCCGCTGATCCTGATCAGCCACAACATGCGCCAGGTGTTTGACCTGTGCGACCGCATCGTCGTCTTCCGGCGCGGCCGCATCGTCGCCAACCTGCGCAAGGAAAACACCGACGGCCAGGACATCGTCTCCTACATCACCGGCGCCAAGACCGGGGAGGCGGAGCTCGCGGCCTAAACAGGGCGACCGCCCTGTTTCCGGACGTTAAGAAATAGCCTTGCCACCTTCCCCAGACAGAAAGGTGCGCACACAACTCTCTCTCGAACCCATCCCCCTAGAGGAAATTTCCATGACTGTTCGTTTCGCTCTCCTTGGTGCCGGCCGCATCGGCAAGGTCCACGCCCGCGCCGTTGGCTCCAACCCCGACGCAAAGCTGGTAGCTGTGGCTGACGCCTTCGAGAAGGCGGCGACCGAACTGGCAACTGCCTATGGCGCCGAGGTGCGCACCATCGACGCGATTGAAAAATCAAAAGACATCGACGCCGTCGTCATCTGCACGCCGACCGACACCCATGCCGATCTGATCGAGCGCTTCGCCAAGGCCGGCAAGGCGATCTTCTGTGAGAAGCCGATCGACCTCAACGTCAAGCGCGTGGAAAAATGCCTGGCCGTGGTCGACAAGGCCAAGGCGACGCTGATGGTCGGCTTCAACAGGCGTTTCGACCCGCATTTCGCCGCCGTGCGCAAGGCGATCGACGACGGCGCCATCGGCGCTGTCGAAATGGTCACCATCACCTCGCGCGATCCCGGCGCTCCGCCGGTCGACTACATCAAGCGCTCGGGTGGCATTTTTCGCGACATGACCATCCACGACTTCGACATGGCCCGCTTCCTGCTCGGCGAAGAGGTGGTAGCGGTCAGCGCCCATGCCTCGGTGCTGGTCGACAAGAAGATCGGCGAGGCCGGCGACTTCGATAGCGTCAGCGTCATCCTCGAGACGGCGTCCGGCAAGCAGGCCGTCATCTCCAACTCGCGCCGCGCCACCTATGGCTACGACCAGCGCATCGAGGTGCACGGCTCCAAGGGCATGGTCGCCGCCGAAAATCAGCGGCCGGTGTCGATCGAGGTCGCCAACGAGAAGGGCTATACCCGCCCGCCGCTGCACGACTTCTTCATGACCCGCTATCTCGACGCCTATGCCATCGAGATTGCCGCCTTCATCGCCGCCGCAACCTCGGGCAAGAAGGCATCGCCGAGCGGCGCCGATGGCCTCGTGGCGCTAAAGCTGGCCGATGCGGCGCTGAAATCGGCGACATCAGGCAAGACCGTCCGCCTCGACAAGTAAGAACCCACAGGAGCAGAGCGATGAGCACATCAGCCGATCGCAATTCGAAGACGCGCGCCATCGTCACCGGCGGCGCGCAAGGCATCGGCTTTGCCGTCGCCACAGCACTGGCCGACGAGGGCTGCCGGGCGCTGGCGCTCATCGGCCGTTCGCAGGAGAAGGGCGACAAGGCGGTCGCCCACTTCAAGAAGGCCGGCGTCGACGCCATCTTCATCAGCGCCGACGTCTCCAAAGTGGCCGACTGCAAGCGCGCGGTCGCCACCGCGATCTCGCATTTCGGCACCATCAACGCGCTGGTCAACGCCGCCGCCACCTCCGCACGCGGTTCATTGGTCGAGACCTCCGAAGAGGTCTTCGACCAGATTTTCCAGACCAATGTGCGTGGCCCGTTCTTCCTGATGCAGGGCGTGGTTGCGCATCTGCTGGACAAGAAAGCGCCCGGCTCGATCGTCAATGTGCTGTCGATGTCGGCGCATTGCGGACAGTCCTTCCTTGCTCCCTATTCCTCGAGCAAGGGCGCACTGGCGACGCTGACCAAGAACGTCGCCAACGCCTATCGCTTCAACCGCATCCGCTGCAACGCCGTGCTGCCCGGCTGGATGGACACCGAAGGCGAGGACATCGTGCAGAAGAAATGGCACGGCGCCTCCGACGACTGGCTGGCCAAGGCCGAGGCCGGCCAGCCGATGGGCCAGCTGGTGAAGCCGGATCAACTGGCACGGCTGATCAGCTACATGGTGAGCCCGCAATCCGGCGTCATGACCGGGTCATTGGTCGACTACGACCAGAATGTTGCGGGGACATCACCGGAGTAAGGCCGGCGCCGCGGCCGGCCCCTTTCTCCCCGTCACTATACGGGGAGAAATGCCCGGCAGGGCAATGAGGGGCAGCACCGACTTTGACAGTTACAGGGTCGATTGAAGTAGCGCTTTTCGCCCCGTCCTATCCTCCGACGCAAGCGCCGCCCCTCACCTGCCTGCCGGCATCCTCTCCCCGTATAGTGACGGGGAGAGGGGCGCTCTCGCCGGCGATCTCACCAACTCATTTACGGCACGTGACAAACACCTCGGCTTCGATTATATGAGCCTCATGATCAACCTGTCCGCCACGTATTGGTACTTTAGCAGCTCGCTGGCGGCGGGAGGATTGCGCTCGATCTGAAGATTGCAGCAACAAGTCCGAACAGCCGCCAGACCTGGCGGCTTTTTTGTTTCAGCCGGCAGGTCTCCTAAAAAACAGGAGCAGAAAGCCGTGTTGACCACCACAGACGACCTCCGGGTCACCGAAATCAGGGCATTGAGCACACCGGAAGAGGTGATGCGCGAGATACCGCGCACGCTGACGGCAACGCGCACCGTGAGCGCATCGCGCAACGCCATCCATTCCATCCTTACGGGGGCCGACGATCGACTGCTTGTCATCGTTGGCCCTTGTTCCATCCACGATCCGGTCGCGGCCGTTGACTATGCCAGCCGTCTGGCGGCGCTGCGCGAGACCCTGTCCGACCGGCTCGAGATCGTCATGCGCGTCTATTTCGAGAAGCCGCGCACCACGGTCGGCTGGAAGGGCCTGATCAACGATCCCGACCTGGACGGCAGTTTCAACATCGAGAAAGGGTTGCGCATGGCGCGCAACGTCTTGTCGGCCGTCAACAATCTCGGCCTGCCGGCAGCGACCGAGTTCCTCGATATGACCATCCCGCAATACATTGCCGACCTCGTCGCCTGGGGCGCCATCGGGGCGCGCACCACCGAAAGCCAGATCCACCGCGAGCTGGCATCGGGCCTGTCCTGCCCCGTCGGCTTCAAGAACGGCACCGACGGCAACCTGCGGATCGCCGCCGAGGCGGTGAAATCGGCTGCCCAGCCGCATCATTTCATGGCGGTGACCAAGGGTGGGCGCAGCGCCATTGCTGCAACCACCGGCAATGAGGACTGCCATGTCATCCTGCGCGGCGGCGTTCAGCCGAATTATGACGCGGCGAGCGTCGAGGCGGCCTCGACCGAACTCGCCCGCATCGGTGTCGCGCCGCGGCTGATGATCGATGTCAGCCACGCCAACTCGGCGAAGAAGCCGGAGAATCAGCCCAAGGTGGCGGCCGACGTGGCCGGCCAGGTGGCAGCGGGCGACGAGCGCATCATCGGCGTCATGATCGAGAGCAATCTCGTCGCCGGCCGGCAGGACGTGGTGCCCGGCAAGCCGCTCGTCTATGGCCAGAGCATCACCGATGGCTGCATCGACTGGGCGACCACCGAGACGGTGCTGCACGGCCTCGCCGGCACCGTCGAATGGCGCCGCTCAACCCGCCGCGCCATGCTGGAGAGCCGGCAGGGCGCGGCTTGACGCTTGCCGGCGTTTGCCCGGCACTTACCCCCACCCTTAATCCCTCCCCACAAGGGGCAGGGAGACTCTGCTGGCGCTGATCCGGCAAATTATTGACGTCTGGATGCAGGGGCGGAGATAAACAGGGCGCGCGGCAGCGTTCCCTCCCCCTTGTGCGGAGGGTTAGGGTGGGGGTCCCTTTTCGTAAGAATCCATATGCGATAGCCCTGCCCTTGAGGGGAGGGATTAAGGGTGGGGGTATTCGTAAAGCGCAAGGGCGCCCAGGCCATAGGCGGCGATTGCACTGCGGCGGGTAGCAGCAATCATGCCGCTTTCAAACCGTGCCAGGCGGTCAGCACCGAAACCACAACCAGAAGCAGTCCGGCCGCCCGGCCGGCAAATATGGTCGCCCGCGGATTGGCGACCAGCAGATTGCGGCTGCGCCCGGCTGACACTGCGAGCCCGCCATAGACGGCAAATTGCGTGGCGACCGTCATCAATCCCATGATGGCCGCCTGAATCCAGATCGGGCCATAGGCCGGCTTCAGGAATTGCGGATAGACGGCGAAGACGAAGAGATAGGCTTTGGGATTGATCAGGCAGATCACCAGCCCCTGGCGAAACGCCTTCCATGCGGAGCGGCTGCCGGCCGGCCCGTCTTGGCCGACCTTGATCGAGCTGCGTATCAGCGTCAGGCCGATATAGGCCATGTAGGCGGCGCCCGCGATGAGCAGCGGGTTGTAGAGGATCGGCACGAAATGCATCAGCAGGCCGACGCCGACCGCGCCGTTCAGCGTATGCACCATGCCGCCCGTCATGATGCCGCCGGTCGCGGCAAGCCCTCTGTTACCGCCGCCGGTCAGCGCATTGGCAAGCACGAACAGCATATCCATGCCGGGCACGATGATGATGCCGAACAGCAGGATAAAGAACAGCCAGAGATTCTCTGCATAACTCATGTCAGTTGCCTGTCGCTTGCTCACGGTGTGCCGTTGAGGAATTTGTTGATTTTCAAGCCGATAGGCAGTCCAATAGACCATCCCAACTGACGGGGATGTGTCAGTAGCGTTTTGATCGGGAGAGGAAATGCGCAAGGCGTCGCGCCTGTTCGAGATCATCCAGATCCTGCGGCTGGCAAGGCAGCCGGTAACGGCGGCAATGATCGCCGAGCAGCTGGAAGTGACGGTCCGCTCGATCTATCGCGACATCGCCGCCCTGCAGGCGATGCGCGTGCCGATCGAGGGCGGGCGCGGCATCGGTTATATCCTGCGCCCCGGCTTCGATCTGCCGCCGCTGATGTTTTCGATCGAGGAAATGGAGGCGATCGTGCTGTCGCTGGCGCTGCTGGAGCGCACGGGCGACAGCGAACTCAAGCAGGCGGCCAAGCGCGTCAGCGCCAAAATTGCAGGTGCTGTGCCGCCGCCCTTGCGCCAGGCGTTCGACGCCAATGCGTTGCATGTCTGGGGCTTCGCCGCGCCCGCAATCGGCACCATCGATCTGGCGCTGGTGCGCCGCGCCATCCGCGACGAGGAGAAGCTCGATCTCTCCTATCGCGACGAAATGGGCCGCGCTTCCGAGCGGCTGATCCGCCCGATCGCGCTGATCTACTACTCAGAGACCGCCAACATCGTCGCCTGGTGCGAACTGCGCCAGGCCATCCGCAATTTCCGCAGCGACCGCATCGAGGATTGCCGGGCGACCGGCCTGCGCTTCAAGGGCGAAGGCGATCGCTTGCGGCAAGTCTGGGTCGATGGCTGGGAGACGAACGCCGTGGCCGCGACCGGCTGAGTCTATTACCGCACGTCCATCCAGCGCTTTTCCTCGAACGAGCGCGCCATGGCGTGTACGGTGCGCTCGATCTCCAGCCCCTCGGCGAACTCGATCACCCGCGCCGGCTTGCCGGCAAGCCGTGTCAGCAGTTCGTGGCACTCGATGATCTTGAGATCGTTGAAACCAAGGCCGTGGCCGGGCGCCGGCAGGAAGGCGTCGTAGGGTTTGTGGTGCGGCGCCACCAATATGGTGCGGTAGCCCTGCTCGGTCGGGCGGTCGGCGGTGACATAGAGCTGGATTTCGTTCATCCGCTCCTGATCGAACAGGATCGATCCCTTGGAGCCGAAAATCTGAATGGCGATGCGACCCTTGCGGCCCCAGGCCGAGCGGTTGACCAGCAGCGTGCCGGCAATGCCGTTTTCCAGATGCATCAGCACGCTGGCAATGTCATAGGTCTCGACGGCGCGGCGGCCGCCGCTGGCCAGCTTGCGGTCGGCATAGGGCTTGGCCATGTCGCAGATGACTTTTGCCACGCGGCCGAACAGCGCCGAGACCAGCGACAGCGGATGCACGGCGAAATCGTCAAGCGCGCCATAGCCGGACGCCGCCTCATGCTTCCAGAAGAACAGCGCTTCCGGGTCAGCCATGAAGTCCTCGTCCATCTCGATGCGCAGATGGTTGACTTCGCCGATGATCTTCTCCTCCAGCAGCGCGCCGATGTGGCGGATCGCCGGGCTCTGTATGTAGTTGTAGCCAAGTGCGGCGACCTTGCCGGACTTCTTCGCCGCGGCTGCCATCGCCTCGGCCTCGGCAAAGCTCGGCGCCATCGGCTTTTCGCACCACAGATGCTTGCCGGCTTCGAGGATGGCGATGGCCATTTCCGGATGGAACTGGTTGGGTGTGGTCAAGGAGACGATATCGACCTCCGGATCGTTGACGACGGCGCGCCAGTCGCCCGAAGCCTTGGCGAAACCGAATTCGCCCGCCTTGCGTTTGGCCAGTTCCTCATTGACCTCGCCGAGATGGACGAGCCTTGGTTTGGCGACATCCGGAAAGACGGCACCGACGGCACTCCACGCTATGGCGTGGCACTTGCCCATGAAACCCGTGCCGATAAGACCGACGCCGACCATCTTCTTCTCCACTTGCCTAAAATCCTCGGTGGATGAATTAGTCCATTTTGTTCTGAAATGGAATGTCTGCCTCATTTTTTATGGCGTTCTTGCGCTGGCTGGCTATGATGGGGCAGAGAGGACGTTTCACGGATGAGCTTGGACGGGCCGACGATGGACGAACGGGTACCTCGCGACTTCGAGACGCTGCGCGCCACGATCCTCGATCGCCGCGAAACCTTGCCCAAACGCATCGCCCAGATCGCCGCCTATGCGCTCGACAATCCTGATGACATCGCCTTCGGCACCGCCGCCAGCATCGCCGCTTCGGCGGGCGTGCAACCCTCGACCCTGATCCGCTTTGCCCAGCAGCTTGGCTTCGACGGCTTCACCAGCCTGCAGCAGGTGTTTCGCGAGCGGCTGCGCGAGCGCAACTCCTCCTATGACGAGCGCTTGCAGGCACTGCGCGCCAAGGCCGATGCGGGTGCGGGCCACCGCGCCATCTTCGACGGCTTCGTCGCTGCCGCCAGCACCTCGCTCAATGACATTTCGCGCACGCTGGACGAGGCGCATCTCGAAGACGCGATCTCGCTGCTTGCCAAGGCCGAGACCATCTATGTGCTCGCCAAGCGCCGATCCTATCCAGTGGCGAGCTACATCGCCTATGCTTTGGGCAAATTGAAGATCCGCAACCAGCTGATCGAATCCGCCGCCGGGCTGAACGCCGAAATGGTCGCCTTCGCTACGCCGGCGGACGCCGTCATCGCCATCAGCTTCTCGCCCTACGCGCCAGCCACCATCGAGGAAGCTCGCACCATTTCCGAACAGGGCGTGCCGATCGTCGCCATCACCGACAGCTCGTTTTCGCCGCTGGCGCAGTTCGCCAGCGTCTGGTTCGAAGTCGCCGAGGCCGATTTCGCCGGCTTCCGCTCGCTGTCGGCAACCATGGCGCTGGCCATGGCGTTGACCGTCGGCGTCGGCGAGAAGCGGCGAAGCACGAGCCGCAAGCGCAAGGCCTAGATCACCTCTACGGCAGCCTCGTCTGCCGCCGAAAGCCGGGCCGCGTCACGCGCCGGCGGCGACCCGAACTGGCGGGCATATTCCCGGCTGAACTGGGAAGCGCTTTCATAGCCGACGGCAAAAGCGACGCTGGCAACATTGCCTGGCTGGGCGAGCAGTATATGACGGGCCTCCAGCAGCCTTATCTGTTTTTGATACTGGATCGGACTCATCGCGGTCGCCGCCTTGAAGTGACGGTAAAAGGCAGCCTCGCTCATATGGGCGATCTGGGCGAGATCGCTGACCCGGATCGGCTGATGGCAATGCGTCCGGATCCAGGCGATCGCCTGGCCGATGCGGGACAGATGGCCATCGGAGCGCGCCAGCTGGCGAAGCTTCCCGCCCTGGGGTCCTTGCAGCAGCCGAAACAGCATCTCGCGTTCGAGCATGCTGGCCAGCACGGGAATCTCGGCCGGCCGGTCGAGCAGCCGCATGATTCGACGCAATGCATCGAGCAGGTCTTCATTGACGGGCGAGGTGGCGAAACTGTCGCCGCCAAGCGCCGGCTCGTGCTCGACAAGCAGGGCGGCGACGGCCTGCAGGTCAAGGGTGAAGCCGATGGCGAGGTACGGACGCCCGGCGCTCGCTTCGATGATCTGGCTGATGGTGGGCGTTTCCACCGTGTAGATGAAATAGCTGGCGGGATTGTAACGAAGCGCCCTGTCGCCGATCAGAACCGTCTTCGCGCCCTGCAGCACGAACAGGATCCCGGACCCCCACACGCCCGCCACGGGCGCCGTGGTGGTCTCGCTGCGGCCGATCGAAAGGTGGGGGATCGCCGTTCTCGTCCGTCGTCCCTGCGCATGGCGGCCGGCGATTTCGATCAGTTCCCGCAGTGCCTCGATCATGGCGTAAACATTGCGCATCCAGGAGGGCCGTGCAAGGCGGACGAGAGGATTAGGCAAGAGGAAGAGAGGTTTCGGCGCGCGGCATTGCCAGCGGCGCGCCATCTCCGTGTCTCCGATATGGAGAAATGGAGATATCAAAATGACGACGACGAAAACCGCTGTGGTGACCGGCGCCAACAAGGGCATCGGCCGCGAAATCGCCCGAAGGCTGGCGACGATGGGCTTCAAGGTGTGGCTCGGCGCCAGGGATGCCGAGCGCGGCATGGCGGCAGAACAAGAATTGCACGCCGAAGGCCTGGACGTTCAATGGCTTGCGCTTGACGTCACGCAGGACGACAGCGTGGCGGCCGCCGCCAAAACCGTCAGTGCGGAAAGCGCCGGTCTCGACGTGTTGGTGAACAATGCCGGCATCGCCATCAATTATGAGTTGCCGCCGAGCGAACAGCATCTGGCCGATATCAGGGCCACCTATGAGGTCAATGTGTTCGGCCCGATCCGCGTCACCCAGGCCTTTCTGCCGCTGCTGCTGGCAGCGCCGGCCGCGCGTATTGTCATGGTCAGCAGTTCGACGGGATCCATCGGCCGCGCGCTCGATTCCGGCACTCCGAACCATGCGATCAACCTGCTGGGCTATGGCAGCTCCAAGACGGCGCTGAACGCCATTACCGTGGCCTTCGCCCGGGAACTGGCGCCGAGCGGCATCAAAATCAACGCCGCGGCACCCGGCTATACCGCCACCGACCTTAATGGCTTTAAAGGCCACCGCACCGTGCAGCAGGCGGCCGAGATCGTGATACACTTGGCGACCCTGGATGCAGATGGCCCGAACGCCGGCTATTTCAACGACGATGGCCCGCTCCCCTGGTGAAAGGAGCCGGGCCTCCAAGGTCCCCGGCAGTTATCATCCTCAGCACTTTTAAGAGAAGGAACGCTCATTCCATATTGACTATGGATTGGAATTATTATTTCATATTCCCGGCGTCACGCTGCCGCTCGCGCGTGTCCCCCAACTAGGTTGCTCAAGACAACAAGACTGACGGGAGGTTCCAATGAGCGAAGCCGTGGACGCGAAATACGCTCCGCTCGATGTCATCACCATCGGTCGCGCTTCCGTCGACCTTTACGGCCAGCAGATCGGCTCGCGGCTGGAGGACATCACCTCCTTCGCCAAGTCGGTCGGCGGCTGTCCGGCCAACATCTCGGTCGGCACGGCGAGGCTCGGCCTGCGCTCGGCGCTGCTAACCCGCGTCGGCGACGAGCAGATGGGCCGCTTCATCCGCGAACAGCTGCGGCGCGAAGGCGTCAATGTCGACGGTCTCAAGACCGACAAGGAACGGCTGACGGCCTTGGTGCTGCTTTCGGTCGAGAGCGAAGGCGTCTCGCCGATGATCTTCTACCGCTCGGACTGCGCCGACATGGCCCTGGCGCCGGAAGACATCGACGAGGCCTTCATCGCCTCGGCGCGTTCCATCGTCGTCACCGGCACACATTTTTCCCGGCCCAACAGCGACGCCGCCCAGCGCAAGGCGATCCGCCTCATCAAGGCCAAGGGCGGCGAGGTGGTGTTTGACATCGACTACCGCCCCAATCTCTGGGGCCTTGCCGGCCATGCCGAAGGCTTTGAACGCTATGTGAAATCCGACCGCGTCTCGGCGCAGCTGAAGACGGTATTACCTGATTGCGATCTCATCGTCGGCACCGAGGAAGAGATCATGATCGCGTCTGGCGCCGATGATTGCCTGAGCGCGCTGAAGACCATCCGCGCGCTGTCGTCGGCCACCATCGTTTTGAAGCGCGGCGCCATGGGCTGCATCGTCTATGACGGGCCGATCAGCGACGATCTGGAAGACGGCGTCGTCGGCAAGGGTTTTCCGATTGAGATCTACAATGTGCTCGGCGCCGGCGATGCCTTCATGTCCGGCTTCCTGCGCGGCTGGCTGGGTGGCGAAGACCATGCGACGGCGGCGACCTGGGCCAATGCCTGCGGCGCCTTTGCCGTGTCGCGGCTGTTGTGCGCGCCGGAATATCCGACCTTCGAGGAGCTGCAGTTCTTCCTCAAGAACGGCAGCAAGCATCTCGCTTTGCGCAAGGACGAGGCGATCAACCACATCCATTGGGCAACGACACGCCGGCGCGACATCCCCTCGATGATGGCGCTCGCCTGCGACCATCGCGTCCAGCTCGAGGACGTGGCGGCCAAGACCGGCGCCGATCCGGCCCGCATCCGCGACTTCAAGGTGCTGGCGGTCAAGGCGGCAGCAAAAGTCGCCGCCGGCCGTGACGGCTATGGCATGCTGATCGACGAGAAGCACGGCCGCGAGGCGATGTTCGAATTCGCCAGGCATCCCTTCGCCTGGCTCGGCCGTCCCGTCGAACTGCCGGGCTCACGGCCGCTGCGCTTCGAATTCTCACAGGACATAGGTTCGCAGCTGGTGGAATGGCCGGTCGACCACTGCATCAAATGCCTGTGCTTCTACCATCCGGACGATCCGGCGGCGCTCAAGGAAGAACAGCAGCAGAAACTGCGCGCGCTGTTCGAGGCGGCGCGGAAGGTCGGGCGGGAATTGCTGGTCGAAATCATCGCCGGCAAGCACGGCAAGCTCGACGACACCACGATCCCGCGCGCGCTGGAAGAACTCTATGCGCTTGGCATCAAGCCGGACTGGTGGAAGCTCGAGCCGCAGGCCTCGGCCGGCGCCTGGGCCAAGATCGAGGCCGTCATCCTCAAGCACGATCCGTGGTGCCGTGGCGTCGTGCTGCTTGGGCTGGAAGCGCCGCAGGACGAGCTGGAAGCTGCCTTCGCCGCGACCGCCAAGGCGCCGATCGTCAAGGGCTTCGCCGTCGGCCGCACCATCTTCGTCCACGCCGCCGAACAGTGGTTGGCCGGCAAGATGTCGGATGACGAGGCGATCGCCGACATGGCGTCGCGCTTCGAACAGTTGACCGAAGCGTGGCTTGCCGCGCGTGGCCGTAAAGCAGCATAAAGGCGCGGCACAGGACTGCGGAGGAAAACACTATGACGAAGACAATCCGCCTGACGATGGCGCAGGCGCTGACCCGCTTTCTCAGCAAGCAGATGACCGAGATCGGCGGCAAAAAAGTGCCGATCTTCGGCGGCGTCTGGGCGATTTTCGGCCACGGCAATGTCGCAGGGATCGGCGAGGCGCTCTATCAGGTGCGCGATGAACTGCCGACCTTCCGCGCCCACAACGAGCAGGCGATGGCGCATGCGGCGATCGCCTATGGCAAGGCTAATTTCCGCCGCCGCTTCATGGCCGCGACCTCGTCGATCGGCCCGGGCGCGCTCAACATGGTGACGGCGGCGGCCCTTGCATACGTAAACCGGTTGCCCGTCCTGTTTTTGCCGGGCGATGTCTTCGCCAACCGTATCCCCGATCCGGTGCTGCAGCAGGCCGAAGATTTTTCCGACGGCACGGCGACGGTCAATGACTGCTTCCGTCCGGTGTCGCGCTATTTCGACCGCATCACCCGGCCCGAGCAGATCATTCCGGCGCTGGGCCGGGCCATGCAAGTGCTGACCGATCCGGCCGAGTGCGGCCCGGTGACGCTGTCGCTGTGTCAGGACGTGCAGGCCGAGGCCTATGACTATCCCGAAAGCTTCTTTGCCGAGCGCGTCTGGCACCAGCGCCGGCCGCGCCCGGACCGCGGCGAACTGGCGGCGGCGGTGGCGGCACTTAAGGGCGCCAAGAAGCCGCTGATCATCGCGGGGGGCGGCGTCTTATATTCGCAGGCATCGGATGAACTGGCAAAATTCGCCGAAACCGCAGGTATTCCGGTCTGCGAGACGCAAGGCGGCAAATCCTCGCTGCCGGACAATCATAGGCTCAACATGGCGGCGGTCGGCGTCACCGGCACCTCGGCCGCCAACCGGCTGGCGGAAGAGGCCGATGTCGTGCTGGCCATCGGCACGCGCCTGCAGGATTTCACCACCGGCTCGTGGGCGCTGTTCAAGAATTCCGGCAAGACCATCATCGGGCTGAATGTGCAGCCTTTCGATGCCGGCAAGCACCGGGCTTTGCCGCTGGTCGCCGATGCGGCCGAAGGGCTCGCCGAACTCGGTGCCGGGCTCAAGGGCTGGAAGGCGCCTCCCGCCTGGACCGACAATTCGGCCACCGGCAAGAAAGCCTGGCAGGCCGATGCCGGCAAGGTAACGGCCTCGACCAATGCCGCCTATCCCTCGGATGCTCAGGTGATCGGCGCCGTGCAGCGCGCTTTGGGCTCCGGCGTGACCTTGCTGCATGCCGCCGGCGGTCTGCCCGGCGAGTTGCACAAGCTCTGGCAGGCCGGCGCGCCCGGCTCCTACCACGCCGAATACGGCTTCTCGACCATGGGCTATGAGATTGCCGGCGGCCTTGGCGCCAAGATGGCCAAGCCCGATGAGGAAGTCGTCGTCATGATCGGCGACGGCTCCTACCTGATGCTGAATTCCGAGATCGCCACTTCGGTGATGCTCGGCCTCAAGCTCACCATCGTGCTGCTCGACAACCGCGGCTATGGCTGCATCAACCGGCTGCAGATGGCCACCGGCGGCGCCAACTTCAACAATCTGCTGAAGGACTCGCGCCACGAAATCCTGCCCGACATCGACTTCGCCGCGCATGCCGCCAGCATGGGCGCAATGTCAGAAAAAGTGCCATCAATCGCCGGCCTGGAAAACGCGCTGCAGAAGTCGAAAAAGAACGACCGCACCACCGTTCTGGTGATCGACACCGATCCGCTTGTCTCAACCGACGCCGGCGGCCATTGGTGGGATGTGGCGGTGCCGGAAGTCTCCGCCCGCAGCCAGGTCAACGCGGCGCGCAAGGCCTATGACGAAAAGCGGCAGATGCAGAGCGTGGGTGACTGAAATGGGCGCTGCCCCTCACCTGCCTGCCGGCATCCTCTCCCCGTATAGGGACGGGGAGAGGGACGCTGTCATCACCGGTTTCGCCAATCACCGTCGTCGCAAGAAAGACGCCGAGGTCGCGGCTAGACCCCTTCTCCCCGTCACTATACGGGGAGAAGGTGCCGGCAGGCGGATGAGGGGCAGCGCCGGCGGCAAAAGAATGAACTGTTTCAATCCGGAGTGACGACTTGAAAGCCAAACTGGGCATGTCCCCCATTGCGTGGTGGAATGACGATCTTGCCGAACTCAGCGACGACGTCTCGCTGGAGGAATGCCTGCGCCAGTCGCGTTCGGCGGGCTTTACCGGCATGGAAATGGGCCGGCGCTTTCCCAACGATCCCGAAATCATGCTGCCGATCCTGAAGAAGGCCGACGTGACGCTGTGCGGCGGCTGGTTCTCCGGGACGCTGGTCGACGAGGACATGGGCAAGAACAAGGATCGCATCCAGCCGATGATCGACCTGTTCAAGGCGGTCAACGCGCCTTGCATCGTCTATGGCGAGGTCGGCCGCTCGATCCAGGGCGACCGTTCCAAGCCGCTCGCCACCAAGCCGAAATTGTCGGGCGACGAGATGAAGGCCTATGCAAGGCGGCTGACCGAGTTCGGCGAATGGTGCGCCGAGCAGGGCATGCCACTGTCCTATCATCACCACATGGCGGCGGTGGTCGAGACCGAGCCGGAACTCGATGCCTTCATGCGCCATTCCGGCGACGGCATTCCGCTGCTGCTCGATGCCGGCCATCTCGCCTTTGCCGGCGGCGACGTGCTGCGCGCCATCGACAACCACCACAGGCGCATCAGCCATGTCCATGTGAAGGATGTGCGCATGGCCGTGATCGACGGGCTCGACCGCACGAAACAGTCCTTCCTCGACGCCGTGGCGCTCGGTGCCTTCACTGTGCCGGGCGATGGCTCGCTGGATTTCGGCGCCATCGTGCAGCGCTTCGCCGACCATGGCTATGAAGGCTGGTTCGTCGTCGAGGCCGAGCAGGACCCGAAGAAGAACCCGCCGCTCAAGATGGCACAGGTCGGCCATAAGGAGCTGATGCGGGTGATGACGGCAGCCGGCTACACCGTCGAGACGCAAGGGTTCCCCAATGTCTGATGCGACGGGTTTCCGCCGAGCCAGCTTGCTGTAGATTGGCCCGATGAAAGATTACGAACACCCATTCTTCCGGCCGCTGTGGCGGCGCGTTGCGGTCGTCGCCGTCTGCGTGATCTGGGCGATCATCGAATTCGCCTCCGGCACGCCGTTCTGGGGCGCCATCGCGCTCGGCTTCGCCGCCTACGCCGTCTGGCAGTTCTTCTATCTCTACAAGCCAGTCGACGAGGCGAAGCCACCGGTCGAGCCGAAGACTGGCGCCGAACCGAAGGAATGACCGCAATGTCGAAACTGCTCGTCAAAGCCGACAAGGGCCATGGCCGCGTCGCCCATGTCACGCCCAAAAGCGCCGGCTGGACCTATGTCGGCTTCGACCTGCACCGGCTGAAGCCGGGCGAAAACGCCTCGGGAAAGACTGGTGATCGCGAAGTCTGCCTGGTGTTCGTCACCGGCAAGGGTACGGCAAAGGCCGGTGGTCAGGAACTCGGCCTGCTCGGCGAGCGCATGTCGCCCTTCGAGGGCAAGCCATGGTCGGTCTACATCCCTGAGGGGGCGGACTGGTCGGTGACCGCGGACACCGATCTCGAACTCGCCGTCTGCTCGGCGCCGGGCCTGGGCGGCGGCCTGCCGGTGCGCGTCATCGCACCCGACGATCTCGGCCAGGAAGTGCGGGGCAAGGGCACCAACACGCGTTACGTCACCAACATATTGCCGGAGGGCAAGCCGGCCGACTCGCTGCTGGTGGTCGAGGTCATCACGCCCGGCGGCCATACATCGAGCTACCCGCCGCACAAGCACGACCAGGACAATCTGCCGGCCGAATCCTATCTCGAGGAAACCTACTATCACCGCCTCAACCCGCCGCAGGGCTTTGCCTTCCAGCGTGTCTATACCGACGCCGATAAGAATGGCGCCCGCGAACTGGACGAGGCGATGGCGATCGAGGACGGCGATGTCGTGCTGGTGCCCAAGGGCTACCACCCCTGCGCCGCCTGCCATGGCTACGACCTCTATTATCTCAACGTCATGGCCGGCCCGAAACGGACGTGGAAGTTCCACAACGCGGCCGAGCACGAATGGCTGATGAAGGCCTGACCACCCCTGTCTTTCAGGGGAAGCTGTTGGCCCAGTTCGGAAAAATCGTCGGCTAACGACCCATGGGGTCGATTTGCCATCGAAAACCCTTCAAAGCTTCGTCAATCCGTCATGGAAATCACCTATGGCAGCGGGCTGACGAGGATTTTCGATGCGCTACGCCATCTATTTCACCCCGAGGCAGGACGAGCCACTGGCGCGGATCGCCGCCAACTGGCTGGGACGTGACCCCTTCGGCGCCGCTACCAGGCCGGTCGAGGCAGTGGGCGACCTGTCGGCGGCGGAGGTCGCCTTCCACACCGCATCGGCCCGCCGCTACGGTTTTCACGCGACGCTGAAGGCACCCTTCCGGCTGGCCGCCAACGAGACCGAAAGCTCGCTGCGTGCTGCCCTGGACGTCTTTGCCGAAGCGACGCCGACGGTCACCATCCCGCGTCTCATCGTCAGCCAGATCGACGGCTTCTTTGCCTTGGTGCCCGAAGGCCCGCTGCCGCCGCTCAACCGTTTCGCCGATGATGTCGTGCTTGGTTTCGACCGTTTTCGCGCGCCGCTCACTGAGGCGGAAATCGAGCGGCGCAGCCCGGATTCGCTTAAACCCGCCGAGTTCCGCAATCTCTGCCAGTGGGGCTACCCCTATGTCTTCGAGACGTTTCGCTTCCACATGACCCTGTCCGGCCGGGCCGGGCCACAGGAAAGCCTACGTCTGCGCGCAGCAATCGACAGCCTGTTCGCCGAGGTGCTGCAGCAGCCGGTGCTGGTGGATGCGCTGACGCTGTTTGTCGAAACCGAACCGGGCGCCCCGTTCATGGTGCTCTCCCATCATGCACTCGGCCGCCGCGCGGCCCGGAAAACTGCCTGACCACGTCGCCTTAAAACCTAAGGACTGCCTGAGATGACCGCCGAGACCGTTTTGACCAATGCCCGCATCGTGCTTGCCGACGAGATCGTCGAAGGGTCGCTGCTGCTGCGCGACGGCCTTATCGCCGGCATCGACGCAGGCACCGGGCGGACCGGCGAGGATATGGGCGGCGACTACATCATCCCCGGCCTGGTCGAACTGCACACCGACCATCTCGAAGGCCACTATGCGCCGCGGCCGAAGGTGCGCTGGAACCCGATCGCCGCCGTGCTTGCCCATGACGCGCAGGTGGCCACCGCCGGCATCACCACGGTGCTCGATGCCTTGCGCGTCGGCATGGACGAGGACGCGGACCTCACCTCCGACGATATCCGCAAGCTGGCCGATGCCATCGAGGACAGCGTGGCGCAGGATCGCCTGCGGGCCGACCACTTCCTGCACCTGCGCTGCGAGGTTTCGGCGCCGGACTGCCTGCAAGCCTTCGCCAATTTCGACGGCGACGAGCGCGTGCGGCTGGCGTCGCTGATGGACCATGCGCCGGGGCAGCGCCAGTTCGTCAACCTCGAGACCTACGCCTATTACTATCAGCGCAAGCTGAAGCTGACCGATCGCGACTTCAAGCTGTTCTGCGAAAAGCGGATGTCGGAATCGGCGAAGAATTCGGGACCGAACCGGGTAGCGATATCAGCCGCCTGCAACGAGCGCGGCATTGTGCTGGCAAGCCATGACGACGCCACATCAGGCCATGTCGACGAGGCGATTGAACAAGGCGTGCGCGTTGCCGAGTTTCCGACCACGCTGGAAGCCGCCAAAGCGTCAAAGGAGGCCGGGCTCGGCGTGCTGATGGGCGCGCCCAATGTCATGCGCGGCGCCTCGCACTCCGGCAATGTTTCGGCCCGCACGCTGGCCGCCGACGGACTGCTCGACATCTTGTCGTCCGACTACATTCCCTTCAGCCTGATCCAGTCGGCCTTCTTTCTAGGCGACGTCGTCGAAGGCATTTCCCTGCCGCAGGCGGTCGCCATGGTGTCGAAGAACCCGGCCGAGGCCATCGGCCTCAGCGATCGCGGCGTCATCGAACCGGGCCGCCGCGCCGACCTGGTGCGCGTGCGCGTCGACGACCATGTGCCGGTCGTGCGCACCGTCTGGCGCCAGGGACGCCGGGTCGCCTGATGGTCTCGGCGTCGATCGAGCGCGAACTCACCGCCGAGGCCTTTCCGGTCCGCAACGGCGTCTTTGTCGCCGTCGTCGGCCCGAGCGGCGCCGGCAAGGATACGGTGATCGGCTACGCCAAGTCGCTGTTTGCCGATGAGACAAGGCTGGAGTTCGTGCGCCGGGTCATCACCAGGCCGAGCGACGCGGCAAGCGAGGACCACGACACGCTGGCCGACGCTGCCTTTGTCGAGGCCGAGGCTGATGGCGCCTTCGCCATTTCCTGGGAGGCGCACGGTCTGCGCTACGGCATCCCGGCCGATGTCGACTGGTCGATTGCCAACGGCCACGTCGCGGTCGCCAATGTGTCGCGAGCGGTCATCCCGGTTCTGCGTGAGCGCTATGCCAATCTGGCTGTGGTCGAGATCACCGCTGCCCCGGAAATCCTCGCCGAACGGCTCGCCCAGCGCGGCCGCGAATCGCGCGGCGAAGTGCTCGCCCGCCTCGCCCGCAGCGCCAATGTCGCTTTGTCCGGACCCGGCGTCACCTCCATCGACAATGGCGGCCCGCGCGAAGCCGCCGGCGAACGCTTCGCCGAAGTGCTGCGCAAGGCGATGGCGTTCTCTGACATGTCGGGGGTAATTTAGCACTACTCCGCCGCCACGGCGCCCTTGCGGCTGGCGTCGAGCATCAGCCGTCTTGCGCGGAACACGCCCCATTGCTGGTCGACCAGCACGCCGATGAGGATCACGCCGCCCATCACCGCGAAGTTGAGCGAAGACGGGATGCCGAGCAGATTGACCAGGTTCTGCAGCTCCTGCAGCAGCACGGTGCCGAGGATGACGCCGACCAGCGAGCCTTCGCCGCCGCGCAGCGAGAAGCCGCCGAGCACCGCCGCCGCGATGGCGTAGAGTTCATAGAACTGGCCGTGGCTGGCCGGCGAGATCGAGCGCGTGTACATGGCGAAATAGATCGCCGACAGCGCAGTCAGCACGCCGCAGATGACATAGGCGGCCATGACGACACGGCCGGTGCGAATGCCCGAATATTTGGCCGCTTCCTCGTTCTTGCCGATGGCATAGAGATAGCGGCCGAACACCGAGCGGTGCAGCACCACCCACATGACGATGGCGATGACGATCAGCGCGATGAAGCTGTTCGGCACGCCCCACGACCGGCCGGCGGTGAGGAATTCCAGCTCCGGGAAATTTTGCCCGAAGCCGAAGCCCGCCGTGCCGTCGGCGGTGTAGAAGCGCGCCACGCCGCGATAGATCAGCAGGCCGCAGAGCGTCACCACGAAGGGCTGCAATTTGAGCCGGGTGATCAGCCAGCCATGCACCAGCCCGATGATGCCGCCGAGCACCAGGATCAGCGGCAGCGCGATCGGCCATCCCAGGCCGCGCACGGCGATGAAGTCGATGAACAGCGTACCGAGCAGCGCAACCACCGAGCCGACCGACAATTCGATGCCGCCGGTGATGATGACGAAGGCCTGGCCGATCGACAGGATGCCGAACAGGCCGATCAGGTTCGACGTATTGGCAAGATTGATCGGCAGCAGGAAGCGCGGATTGATGATCGCCACCACGGCCCCGACCACCAGGATCAGGATCAGCAGGCCGAGATCTTTCTTGCTCATCGTCTTCTCCCCAATGCCCGCTTGAGCAGGTTCTGCAAAAATGTTCCGCGCGACCCGCGGCAAACAAAGCCTAATTCGGC
This sequence comes from Mesorhizobium caraganae, assembly GCF_016836705.1. Taxonomy (GTDB): domain Bacteria; phylum Pseudomonadota; class Alphaproteobacteria; order Rhizobiales; family Rhizobiaceae; genus Mesorhizobium; species Mesorhizobium caraganae. The sequence continues at coordinate 878,666 of NZ_JAFCGY010000001.1, forward strand.
TTCTTGCCGACCGCCAGCAACAGCACGTTTTCCTGGCTGAATTGTTCCTTGTCGAGAATGCCGGAAATCTGGCCCTCATGCATGACGGCGATGCGGTCGGACACGCCGATCACCTCTTCCATGTCGCTGGAGATCATCAGCACGGCGACGCCGGCATCGGCCAGCGCCCGCATCAGCCCGTAAATCTCGGCCTTGGCGCCGATGTCGATGCCGCGCGTCGGCTCGTCGAGGATCATCACCCTGGGGTTCATCGCCAGCCACTTGCCCAGCACCACCTTCTGCTGGTTGCCACCCGACAGCGTGCCGGTGCGCGTCTGCACCGATGGCGCCTTGATGCCGAGATCCTTCTTCTGCTTCTCGGCTGTGACGGTCTCCGCTTTTGCCGACACCAGCTGGCGCTTCGCATGGGCCGGCAGATCGGGCAGCGAAATGTTTTGCGCGATCGACAAATCGAGCAGTATCCCGGTCAGCTTGCGGTCTTCCGGGACGAGAAAAATGCCGTGCGCGACGGCATCGGCCGCCGAGCCCAGGACAAGCGGCTTGCCGTCGAGTTCGAGCGCGCCGCCAAGCGTGCTGTCTATGCCGAAGAACACCCGCGCCAGTTCGGTCCGGCCGGAGCCGACAAGGCCGGCAAGGCCGAGGATTTCGCCACGCCTGACATCGAGATCGACCGGCCGGGCAGGGTAGGCGGGGGTGCGTACAGCTTTGGCCGATAGCGCCGTTGCGCCCGGTGCCCGCGCCGCTTCGGACGCTTTCTCGCGCTCCTTCAGCATGCGGCCGATCATCAGCTTGACCATCTGGTCGTGGTTGATGGCGCTCTTCGGCAAAGTGCCGGCCAGCATGCCGTCGCGCAACACCACCACCCGGTCGGCGACGCGCTCGACCTCGTGCAGCCGGTGCGAGATGAAGATGACGCTGATACCATCGGCCTTCAGCGCCTTGATGACGTCGAGCAGCTTGTCGGTTTCGGCGATCGGCAGGCTTGAGGTCGGCTCGTCGAGGATGACCAGCCGCGCCTTGATCGACAGCGCCTTGGCGATCTCGACCATCTGTTGCTGCGCCAGCGACAGGTCGGCGACCGGCGTATCGGCGGAGAAATTGGCGCCGACGCGCTTCAACAATGGCGCCACCATCTCGCGCAGCCTGGCGCGGTCGACCAGCCGCAGCGGCCCGCCACGCAACGGCTCGCGGCCGAAAAAGATGTTGGCGGCGACGTCGAGGTTTTCGAACAGGTTGAGTTCCTGGTGGACGAAGGCGATGCCCGACCCCAGGCTGCCTTCGACGCTAAGGCCGTCATGCGCAACGCCGTCGACGGTAATGATGCCGCTGTCCGGCCGGGTGACGCCGCCGAGGATCTTCATCAAGGTCGATTTGCCGGCGCCGTTTTCGCCGACCAGGCCGATGACCTCACCCGGCCTGACCTCCATGGAAAAGCCGTCCAGCGCGACAACGCCTGGATAGCTCTTGCGCACGTTCTCGAGGCCGAGGAACGGGGTAGTCGCTGCAATGGATGTGTCGGAATAGTTCATCAAGCCTGACAGCAGCCGCTGGGCCAAAATGGCCCCTTCAGCAGACTGACGGGCCTTCGCCCGCCCGTCAACACGATCGCCGGCCCAAGGCGAACCTTGAGCCGGCGTAACCGCTCGTGGCCTCAGTTTCCGGACATCGCCTTCAGATTGGCCGCATAGGCGTCGACATCGTCCTTGCCGATGATCTTGGTCGGGATGATGATCAGGCCGCCTTCCGGAATGCCGGATTTGTCGCCCTTGAGATAGGCGGCCATCAGCTTCATGCCCTGGTAGGCCCATTCGAAGGGCTGCTGCACGACGGTCGCCGCCACCGTGCCTTCCTTGACGCCGCCCAGCGTGATCGGATCGTCATCGAAACCGACGACGGTGATCGAGCCGAGCTTGCCGGCGTCGCGCAGCGCTTCATAGATGCGCGGCGTGTTGTAGGAGTAGAAACCGACCATGCAGGTGATGTCGGGGCTGGCGACCAGCGCGTCCTCGACATTCTTCTTGGCGCGCGCCTGGTCGATGTCGTCGCCGCGCACGTCGACCAGTTCGATCTTGCTGCCGGCGAGACCGTCCTTCATGCCCTGGATGCGTTCCTTGGCATTGTCGGCGCCGAGCAGGCCGACGAAGCCGAGGCATTTGCCGCCGTCGGGCATCGCCTTCTTGGCGATCTCGGCCGCCTGCTTGCCGGCGTCGACATTGGACGAGCCGATATAGGCGACGCGCTTGGTCTGCGGGGCATCGGAGTCGGTGGTGAACAGCGCCGTCTCAGAGGCGATCTTGTTCAGACCGTCGGTCGAGGTCTTGGGGTCGACGGCCGAGACCATGATCCCCTTGACGCCGGCAGTCACCAGATCGTCCATCAGCCGCTGCTGGATGGCGACCGAGGACTGCTCGGGATATTTGAGTTCGAGATTGTAGTCGGGCAACTCGCCCTGCGCCTTCTTGACGCCGGCTTCCGCCGCCTTCCAGAAGTCGGACGCGCCGTTGACGACGAAGGCCAGCGTCGGCTTGTCGTCGGCGCGCGCAATGGCTGTCGCCGTCAGGCCAAGCAGCAGGGCTGCCGTGGCTACGGATGCATGTCGTATCAAGGATTTCATGTTCAACCTCCCGTTTTGGCTCAGTCGTCGGACTGAACCGATCTTGCATTCACTGAATTGCCGCTTGCGATTTGGACGCCCTCCTCCTCAGGGTTCCCGGCACTGAAAGAATGGCGTCGTTCCAGTCGCGATTACGGACTTTAGAGACTCATCCCATGCTCGTAAATAGTCTGATTTGTCTGACATATCACATGTCCGAGACAGAGCTTGCGGAGGCAATCCCCGCTCGCCGTCAGGCCATTCACGCCCACTTCTCGCCGCGCGGGTCCCAGCCGGACCGGACGCGGCGGATTGACGTTACAGCGCATTTTTGTATTAGTAAACAGTATTAGTAAAGGGTCTCACGCGAGGGCGCTGGCAAGGCGGCGGGGCTCGTTCTCCCAAGGTGCGCCGCTTCGGCGGCATCCAAGCGGATGCCTTGCGGTTGTTGAGTTACAACCGAACGGAGAGGCGTAGCGGCAGCGAGCTGAAGCTGCTAATAAACATAATCATATCCGGCGACTTCTATTAGTGGATGGCGCCGAACCATCTTGTCGGCCTGACTGGCTGCCGCTAGACAGGCCGTGGATTGGGGACACGAATGCCATGAGCGATACGATTGACCCGGACGGCCCGGCCAGCGACGCGGCGCGGCGGCGCAAGGCGCCGGCGAGAACCGCCAAAGGCGGCCGCGTCACCATGACGGATATTGCCAGGGCTGCCGGCTGCTCGCAGGCGACCGTCTCTTTCGTGCTCAACAATTCGCCCGGCATCAGGCTGTCGCAGCAGACGCGCGAGCGGGTGATCGACGCCGCGCGTGCGCTCGGCTATTCCGCGCCCGCCTTCTCGGCGCTGCGCAAACCGGTTCCCGCTTTCGAAGGGCTTGATGGCGTCATCGGCTTCGCCGTCGATCAGCTGGCGACCAGTCCGGAAGCCGTCGTCGCCATCGAGGGCGCGCGCCAGGCGTCGTGGAACGCCGGCAATGTCTTGCTGGTGGCGCAGACCATGGGCGACGCCGTCATGGAGCCGCGCGCCATTGCGGCCCTCACCAAGCGCGGCATCTCGGCGCTGATCTACATGACCATCTTCACCCGCGAGATCTCAGCACCGGACTTCCTCTACAGCCTCGACATCCCGGTCATCCTGCTCAACTGCTACACATCCGACTATGCCTTCCCCGCCGTGGTTCCTTCCGAGATCGCCGGCGGCCAGAGTTCGACCCGGCATCTGATCGGCCACGGCCACCGCCGCATCGCCACCATCACCGGAGAGCCGTGGATGCAGGCCGCGCAGGACCGCCTGAAGGGCTACCGCAGGGCGCTCGCTACCGCAGACATCCCGTTCGATCCGGAACTGGTGGTCGAAGGCGACTGGTCGGCCAGCGCCGGCTATGCCGCGACCGTCAAGCTTCTGGCGCTCAAAGATCGCCCGACCGCCATCTTCTGCCAGAACGACCGCACGGCAATCGGCTGCTACGAAGCGCTGAAGGAGGCGGGCCTGCACATACCGCAGGACATCTCCGTCGTCGGCTATGACGATGAGGAGATCGCCCGGCATCTGTTCCCGCCGCTGACGACGTCGATCCTGCCGCACATGGCCATGGGCCAATGGGCGATCGAGCAGCTCGAGGTGCCGCCGCCGCCCGGCCGCGGCCGCTATCCCATCACCAAGCTCGAATGCCCACTGGTCGAGCGGGACTCGGTAGCCGCGGTGGCGGGGCAAACCTGACAGACCCATCCCGAAGCAAATCGGGATGGGTCTGTTCAGTACTTGCGCCTCAGGGCAGGATTTGTCCGAACCTCGGGATCATCCTGCGGCTAGAACCGCAAGATGACATAGGAGCGCCTGCGGTAGCAGCGCCTGTGCCACCGGCCATACCGCCAGAACCTGCGGCAATGCCGTCTCCAGACGCGCCGCCTGTGATGACGACGGTGCCATCGCCGATGGTAGATCTGCTCGACATCGCCCGGGCCTTCGTCGTCATCGAAAGCACTGGCATCCTGCTTGTCGAGCTCATCGAGAATGCCGTTACCGACATTGGGAACCCCGGCCACGGCCTCGAGAGGCCGAACCGTAGTAGCAAGCGCCGCGGCCCCCGCAACGCCGAACAATGCTGTCAAGAATGATCGCCGATCCATCAAAACCTCCATCAGAGGATAAGGCTAACATCAGCCAGATAGAGCGGCTGAGACAAAAGGCCAGAGGGGCAATTTTAGCCGGCACAAAGGGTGGTTAACGCCACGGCCCGTGGCCTGCTGGCTGTCTTAGTCCGTTCATAGGGTTAACCTAAAAATGGCGGTCTCAACAAGGGAGCGTGCCATGCCAGCGGACAACATCGACCGACTCCAGAGCGCTTACAAGGCCGCGGTGGAAGAGTGGATAGCGGCGATCAAGCAGGAAGAGGAACTGGCCTCCGTCAATCATTCGGTCGCAGAGGTCGACACATGGGAAGCGGCGCATTTCAAGGAAGACGAGATGCGCGGCAAGGTCCGGGACCTGAAGGCGAAATACGAAGACGCCCTGCGCAAGGAATTGTTCGGGTTTTAGCCGCCGCGATTGCGTCGATCCCGGCGTGTGGTCCCCGCGAACGGACGTCGGCGCCGCTACGCGTTCTGCCAAGGGTGCATCAAGTCTGAAACAAGCCTTTGACTGCTTGAAGGCCCGATGCACTTGGAGCGACCATCGCCATTGCCTGGCTCGAGAGTCCAAGATGGTCTTTCAACACCGCATTGACGATCGAGCGGGCATCGGTGGTAACCGCCAAGTCGGTCCCCTCGTGAAGCTGATCTGCCGCCAATCCGGGCCAGCGACCCGCGATCCGCCCCCCGGCTATCGCACCACCCATCAAGAACGCTACGCTGGCACTGCCATGGTCGGTGCCGCCTTGTTCGTTGAAGTGGGCAGAGCGCCCAAATTCCGTAATGCCGAGCACAACGGTTTGGCGCCAGATTGCGGCTGCCGCTTCCGAGAACGCGACGACACCGCGCGCCAATGTCCCAAGGGTCGCCGAAAGACGCTCTCCCTGAGCAACGTGGGTATCGATGCCGTCCAACTGCAGCAGGGCCACGCGCGGACCGTCCGGCCTGGACAGCGCCTGCGCCGCGGAGGTCGCCGCTGCGGCAAAGCTGGCGGCACTCAGCGCATGTCGCCGCGCAAGCAATGTCTGCACCGCGTCTCCGGCTGAACCGGACGCCTCACCGAGGCAAAGGCGGGCGATGTCCAGTCCCGGATTGGCCAACACAAGATCCAAAAGCGCGTCATTTGGCAGGTCGGCCGGCGCTACACGCCAGATGGCTTGCCTTCCTTGCGACAGCACCGAAGCGGCTCTTCCTGGCCAGCCAAAATCGCCGCCGTCGACATCGCCGTCGAACAGGACCCTCTGCGCGGCGTCATGCGATTTCCCGATACCCGGGATGCCCGTCGCGGGCAGGATCAGCAATTCGCCGGCCGAATAGAACCGAGCAAGAGGTTCCAGCGCGGGATGAAGCGCAAACAGCGGATCAAGCTTCACACCGAACGCGTCGTCGGAGTTGTCAAGTTCTCTCGCCCTGCCTCGCACCCGCCGGAAATCCGGATCACCATGGGGCGGCAGCGCGGCCAGCGCATCAAGTCCGCCCCGAAGGTGGACGACCAGCAGTCGCGGGTGGCTGTCGCCGGCAAAAACCGCCGAAGCAAGCCCTGCGCTGGTCGCAAACAGCGAGGTAAGACCCAAACCCTGGAGGGCCGTGCGGCGCGTCAATTGCATTTCGGATAGTCCGGATCAGAGACGTCCGGCGTTCCGGGCGTCGAAAATCCAAGCTGATCGGCATTTGGGATCACACCCTTTTTGATCGGGACCTCCTGCAAATTCGGAGTGGGCCGGGCCAGCAGTCCCGCCAGGACTGGAGCGGCAAGGGACGTCCCCGAACAGATATTCTGTCTTAGCTTGTGGGTGTTGTTTGTACTCCGCCAAAGCACCGGGACGCCGACGCCGGGCTCGGACATGGCCGCGCCAAAAGCGCCGCCATTCCAAAGCACATCACACCACCCGTTTGAAACGGTGCTGCACGCGCCGGTGCCGGTGCCGGTGACATAAGTGCTGTCGGATGCCGAGACACTTTGGATGAAGCCTTGCGTCGGGTTTGGAGAAAAATATTCCGACGCATTGGCGGGGAAAAAGGACTGTACCCACGACGCCTCGTCGTCGTCCCGCGCATTGCCCGCCGCAATCACAATGCGGACCTGCTTGTTTGCGATCGCAAACAGCAGCTTGTCCATCTGACCAAGCAGGTCCAATTGGCCACCCTTCCTCGCGGTCTCCAAGAACTGCGCGCCCCAGCTGATGTTCAGGATTTGGCCGGCGGACGCATGATCACTGACATATTGCAGGGCGACAAGCGGCGGCCCGACGATCTTCGACTTATTATCCTCAAACGCCTTGACAATCTTGAGCGGCACCCCGGGGCTGACCCCAACGATGCCAAGGAATTGACCGCTTGTTGCACCTGGCACACGCTTTCCGCCAATGATCCCTGCAACCATCGTGCCGTGACCTTGAGTGTCTGGCGCGCCGGTGGTCGTGCTGCAGGTAGTGGTCATACAGTCGATCCGTTCCGAAATATTGAGAAGCCCTTTTGTGACGACGTCGTCGTCGACGCCGCTATCGATGATCCAGACCGCGGACCCGTTGGTCACAGGACTGGGCGACCCGACGACTCTGCAAACGCTCGGCGGCACGAGCTTGTCACCCGTCACAGGCTCTAGCCGGCTACGTGCTTCGCAACCGCCATCCGCGAACAGGCTTACTTCCGGGGAGTCCGGTTCCTCGTACCCTTCGGATAGAAGCTTGTTCGCTTCCTCATCGGTAAAGCTTCCAGTGACCAGGCTAAATCCCAGGTCCGGCATGTCGACGGCCTGCAGGGGGTCCCCCGACAGATTCATCTTGTTCAGGCTGGCGATAACCGATCCAAATCTGTCCTTGTCCGCAAGTGGCGCGATGAATGTGTGTTGCGTTACTTGCGGCCCGTCCGGGTCTTCGTCCGCGTGCACGATCGTGGCCGCGGAAAATGTGGCGGCGAGAAAAGTCACAAGCCAGGCGAACCTCATGGATCCCCCCCATCTGCTGGTCGACTGACTGGCAGCATGCTCCCAATAGCTCTTTCTGTCCACGGCAAAGCTTTGGAGGCGAACCGTTTGAGGCTCTTCTTGCGGCCAAAGAAAAAGCAGCCTAGGTTGTTCTCGCACGCCTCAAAGCGCGGGGAGCAACGGTTGTGCCCAAGGTGAAACTCAAGCAGGGCCGACAGGCCCAGGAGATTGGCGCGGCGCTCGTGGGAGCCTGGCTGAAGGCTTTACCGCCCGCATTCACGGCGACTGTATCGGCGGTAGTTTCGACAAGTCCTTTGCGTATAACCGTCGACATACCGAACGCCTTCACGGTTAATGACGTCATAGCTCTGCGCACTGGAGATAAAAATGGCGGTCTTCGAAGTGTGAGGGTAGGACAGATCACAGGCACTACGGGAAAAACCTTGCGTGTCGTTGATCTTGGCGGTGTCGATATCGACTACAAAGGCAAGAGCTTGCTGAATGGCGTAGTGTCGAAAGTAAAAGACCTGAATGACGCTACTCTTCTAAGCGAACTTAAGATTGTGCTGGAGCAGATCGTCGACGCGAAAGTGAAACTGGTGTGCGATGCCCCAACGGAGCTGACTGTGGTCCTGCCGGCCCTGCCGGAAGGCGTTGTCACGCGCGAGGACCTGATAGGTTACCTGGGGACGTACCACAACAACGCACAGGGTCGGCACTATCATGACGAGCTTGCGTCCGCGGTCCTTTTCGGCTGCCGATAGCAAACTTCAATATCAGTTCGGCAGCCCGGCGGCGAGCAGCCCTTTGAGCAGCGTGGCCCGATCCTCTTCCAGGCGATAGGGCTCCTTGGCGACGAATCGACTGCAGGAAAAGCTGGGCGTACCTGCCAACACGCGAGCCGCATACAACTTTGCGTCGCTGTCCCGGCCAAGCGCCGAGCTCGAAGCGGCCATGTAGGCCGTAACCCATGTCGGCATTGTCGACGAACGGCTCAAAGCGACCAACGCCTGCTCGGGCCGGCCCGCAATGAAGTGGACGATGCCGCGAAACGGCCAATACCAGGATGGTTCATAAAGAGGATCGAGCACCTGCGCCCGCTCGAACCATTGCATGGCGCGATCCGGTTCGCCGCAAAATGTGTAGAGAGTGCCGAGATAGGAAACCTGCTCGGGATCGTTCGGATTGAGGTAGAGGGCCCGTGCGTAGAGTTGCCCGGCGACGTCGAAGTCTCGCCGGTGCAGCAGCACCCAGCCGAGAATGTTGAGGCAAACCGGATCGTTGGCGGAGAGCGCCACCGCCTTCTTGGCAATTGCGTGCGCCTCGTCGAGCAAGGCATCGGAAGATCCCATGTCGCGAAACCATTCCAGCTGCTTGTAGTGAGCCAGCTTGGCGTAGGCGCGCCCATAGGTCGGATCGAGGTCGATGGCGCGCTGATACCATTGCCTGGCTTCCGCTTCGCACGCGAGGTCGCCTAGCGGCAGGGCATTGCCGCGCAGCACGCACTCATAGGCCGCCAGATTGGCCGGCGGCTTGCGCCGCGCCTTCTCCGCACCCGCTGCCTTGAGGCGCCCGATGACTGTGCCCACGATCTTGCGGACCAGTTCGTCCTGCACATCGAAAATGTCCTGATCGTCGCTGTCATAATGCTCGGCCCAAACGTCGCCGCCGGACGTTGCGTCAACCAGTTCGCACGACAGGCGGATACGCTTCCCCATCCTGCGGATTCGCCCCGCAAGCTCGAAATCGAGCCCGATATCCGAGACCAGCTTTGGCAGCTCCACATCCTTGAGCCGCATCGAGGTATGATATGACGCGACGGAGAGCTGCGTGAACCGCGTCAGCTCGGTGATGACGTCTTCCGTGAACCCTTCGCTGAAATAGGGTTCCACGCCGCCGGTGCTGACAAATGGGCGGACCAGGATCGATGGCGTGTTCGAGCCCGAAATCTCGGCGCCGATGCTCGGCGAGGGGCTCTCGGGTCTGTGAATAAGCGAGTAGACCGCCACGGGTCGGGGAATGTTCTTGAGCAGGAAGTCACCGCAATATTCGAAGGGCAATTGCAGCCCCGCGCGGACCTCCTCATGCACTTTTGCCGAAAGGCAAATGCCTCCGGGAGCTGCGATCTGTTCAAGGCGTGCAGCCACGTTGACGCCGTCGCCGAACACGTCTCCGTCGCCGTCGACGATAATGTCGCCGAAATTTATGCCCATCCGAAGCGACAGACCGGGCGACGGCCGCTCGGGGCTTGCGAGATAGGCCTGGATAGCCACCCCACACCGGACCGCTTCGACCGCACTGAGGAACTCCGCTACGATACCGTCGCCGGTGTTCTTTACAACGCGGCCGTCATGCCGATGAACGTAGCCCGGGATCTCGTCGTGCATCAGCGCTCGGACGCGGGTAAACGTTCCTTCCTCGTCTTCCGCCATTTGTTGCGAATAGCCGACCACGTCTGCGACCACGATCGCAGTCAGGCGTCGCTTCAGCGTGCCGTTGTTTGCGGTCAATCCAGGCTTTGGGGTCAATCCATACCTCGGGTCGGACGTCCGAACGTACTTTAGCACATTTGCATGATGCTATCGCGCATGGCAGCGTGTAAACTGCTGCACCAAGAGCTTCGGGCGTGCGACAGAGCGAAATCCGTTCAGAAGCGCTCGCAACGCGAAAGATACGCACATTCGAGGTCTGCGTGGGGTCTAGTCTTCTCTATGGCCCGGTGGTGATCTCGGACCCATTGCTCGGCTGTCCTCTCACGGTGGCCGCCGGCCGCGTTCGCGCCGCCAGGGATGGCGATGAGAGCACTTACTTCGTGTCCGGTTGGGGCACGACAGTCGAGCAGGCGCTGCAAGGCTGCCTTTATGAGGCGGACGAGACCCACTTCGCCCAGATCATTCCCGAGGGGCGACTTCTCCGGTCGTGTGCCGATGCGATTCATGGGCGGGTCGTCGAGCCGCCCGGCATCCTTCTTTTCAGCGAAGAGCAATATGACCGGCGAGAGGCCGGGAACCGACAACCCCGCAACATGGTTCCGGCCCGCTGGGATAGATCCGCGCCTGAAGACTGGATCCTGAGTGACGACAAGCTCGGTACGGAGCAAGCCTGGGTGCCCGCGGGGTTGTGTTTCCTCGGATATGATCCCGGTGGCAAGCAATCATCTTTGCCGGCTGCCGACTCCAACGGACTTGCGCTGGGCGCCAACCCTGAGGACGCTGCGATGAGCGCACTTCTCGAGCTGATAGAGCGAGATGCGACCTCCATCTGGTGGTACAATCGACTTGTTTTGCCTCGAATCGATCCGAAGTCGATGGCAAGCGACACCGTATCTTCTTACGAGGACTGGCTTCGGCACCAAGGTCGTGAATTGCGGCTTTTGCGCCTTACGCTGGATTTGGCGGTGCCGATAGTCGCGGCAATCTCCAGCGACAGGTCCGGCCGGTGTCCGGCGATGGGATTTGCGGCAGGCGCATCGTGGTCAGCGGCTGCCACAAGGGCGGTTGGCGAGCTTGCTCAATGCGAAGCGAACCTTGCTCTGCTCTCCCAACAGGCGCAGCAACAGGGAACGACCCGCTTTACGCCCGGAGCGCGGAAACTTTATCGCTGGCATCGAGAGACGGATCTGGGGCTGTGTCCATATTTGCAGGGTGGCGGCCCTGCCTGCGCGGATGAAACGACACTTGACTACGCCTCATGCGTCAAACTCTGCCACGAACGAAACCTGGAAATATTCGCCGTCATCCTGATGCAGGATGAGCAGCGGTCCCTTGTCCGCATGTTCGCTCCCGGCTTGCGTTCGACCAAACCGAGGTTTGGTCCGGGCAGGCTCTATTCTGTTCCAGGCACTCTTGGCCTCGGGCCTGCGAGCTCCATATGCCGAGACCCTTTCCCGTTTTAGCGCCGAAACCAGCTAGCGCAGGGCCGCAACCGGACGCCGCGCTTCCTTCGGCCGGGCGACAGAGCCATGCAGAATGCCGCCGATGTTTGCGACCAGAAACGCGGCCAGGTCGCGCGCCGGCGCATCCAGCCGTCGTGAGGGCGCGATCAACGCCAGCTCCGACGGCGGCTGCTCGGCAAAACCGTCGGCAGCGGTGAGCAGGCGGTGCTCGGGAAGCACCGCATCCACCGGCAGCAGGCTGATGCCCAGCCCCGACGCCACCGCCGCCTGCACGCCGATCAGCCCCTGGCTTGTATAGGCGATGCGCCACATCCGCCCTGTCGCCTCGATCGCGCGCGTCGCCCGTTGCCGGTAGATGCAGCCTTGCGGAAACATGGCGAGCGGCACGGGGTCGGCGTCGAGCGCCCCGGACGCGCCGGCCACCCAGACCAGCGTCTCCTCCCAGCGCCCCAGGCAAGGCGCGTCGCCAGGTTCGCGCTTGATCAGCGCCAGATCGATCTCGCCATTGTCGAGCAGACGCCGCAGCTCGAAACTCCAGCCGCTCACGGTGTCGAGCCGCAGGTGCGGCGACGCCCGGGAAAAACCCGACAGCAGGTCGATCAGCCGCCGGCCGGCAAAGTCTTCCGGCACGCCGAGCCGCACCGTCTTCGGCGCCGCGGGCTGCCGCAAGGCCGCTTCCGCCTCGGCCGAGATCGACAGCAGCCGGCGCGCATAGCCGAGCAACACTTCGCCCTCTTCGGTGACCTGTACGCCGCCCGGCGCGCGCTCGCGCACCAGCAGGCTGTGGCCGACGCTGTCCTCCAGCCGCTTGATCTGCTGGCTGATGGTCGATTGCGTCAGGTGCACGCGCTCCGCCGCGCGCGTAAACCCGCCGGTTTCGACCACCGCGACGAAGCTGCGCAACAGATCGAGATCCAGCTCCATTCGAATTTCCACTTGATCCTATCGCAACATTTAATTTTCAAATGACTGAAATCGCTGCCAGTGTCCAGCCAACTTCCCCTGAGGTATCTCCAAATGGCATTGAACGGGCCGCGCCCGACCTGGCTGACATTCGATTGCTACGGAACGCTGATCCAGTGGGATGAAGGCCTGATGGCGGCGATGGAAACGATCCTCGCGCGCAAGGGCCGCAAGATAGAAGCGAGGGACTTCATCCCCATCTATGACCGGCACGAGCACGAGCTCGAGCACACCAGGCCGCATTTGTCCTTCGCCGACGTCACCGCAAAGGCCTTGCGGCTGGCGCTGCGGGAGTTCTCGCTCGAAGCGGCGCCCGACGACGCGGAACTGCTGACCTCGTCGATCGGCAAGATGCCGCCATTTCCCGAAGTCGTCGCGACGCTGCGCCGGCTAAAGGATGCCGGCTTCAAGCTGGCGATCATCTCCAACACCGATGACGCCATCATCGCCGGCAACGTCGCGCAGCTCGGCGGATCGATCGACCGGGTCATCACCGCCGAGCAGGCACAGGCCTACAAGCCGTCGCGGCAGATTTTCGAACATGCCTGGCGAACCCTCGGTGTGACCAGGGACGAGCTTGTGCACATCTGCGCCAGCCCGCATCTCGACCTGGCCGCCGCGCGCGATCTCAAATTCCGCGCCGTGTGGGTCGACCGCGGCACCGGCCGCCGCCCGCCGCCCGACTACCAGCCGGACGCGGTCGCCCACGGCCTGGATGACGTGCCCGGGTTGTTCGAAGCCGCAGGCTGGCTTTAAGGCCCGGTAGGCGCGCACGAGGCGCGTCACCTCAGGGGTGACGGCCTGGCGCACCCGACAGGATTCGAACCTGTGACCTCTGCCTTCGGAGGGCAGCGCTCTATCCAGCTGAGCTACGGGTGCCTTCAGGGAACCTGAAAACGAACCAGCCGATAGGCCGGCCAGCAACGGCTTCTTAGCGGAAGCCGTGGCGGGCTTCAACGGGCAATTGGAGGGGCGACGCGAACTTGGCTCGGCCCCCGGCAAGGGTTTGGCCGCATTGTGCCGCATCCTGCCGCATCCTGCCCTTCGCAGGCTCAGGGCGTTCGTAATTCAAAAAGCCAAGCAATTGGCTTTTTGTCCGCTACGCGGACCTCATCCCGCCGCCTCACCCTTCACCGCCCTCTTCCTTACACTGCGTACCGTCCGCTTCGCCTTCTTGGCACCCGTCAGCTCGTGCATCGCATCCAGCTGCATCTGCTGCATTTCGGCCAGCCGCGTCCATTGGCGGGAGATCAGGTAGTCGAGCTTTTCGTGCAGATGGCGCACTTCCAGCTCGGCTTTCAGGTTCACCCGGTAGTCGTTGAAGGAGCGCAGGCGGTCCTTGGCCTCCGTCCGTCTCTGGCTCATCATGATGATCGGCGCCTGGATGGCGGCTATGCAGGAGAGCAGGAGGTTGAGCAGGATGAAGGGGTAGGGGTCGAAGGCGCTCTGCAAGCCCTCGAGCAGGTTGATGCCGATCCACACCAAAAGCACGCTGCCGAACGAGATCAGGAACCACCAGCTGCCGCCGAAGGCCGCCATATTGTCGGAGACGCGGTCGGCGAACGACCTGTGCTCCTCGAACTCCTCTTCCGAGTTTTCCGAAATCGTGTCCTGCCTGGCGATCGATTCGACCACCTGGCGGTCGAGCTCGGAGAATTCGCCGTGCTCCTGCTGCAGCAACTCCTCCATGTAGCGCATGCGGTAGCGGCCGAGCTCCTCGCGGCTGATGCGGGCGCCGCGCGGCAGGTCGGGATGGTCGGAGCGGATGCGGTCGGCAAGGCTCGGCCTGAGATCGTCGATGCGCACCAGGTCGCGCTTGCGGAACTTTCTACCTGAAATCGCCGACGGTTTTCGCTTCGGCTTCAGGCGGCCATGACCGGCGGGTTCGGAGTCCGGCACCTCGGGCGCTTCGAGCGCCTCGTCGGCAACCAGCTCGGCTTCGTGGGCGGGCGGCGCCTCGAAATACTCGCCGCCGCTGTCGTTTTCGCTGTCGGCCTGCTCGGATGGTTTTGGGGCTGTGCTCATGATGCCGGCTCCTGCTGTCGCGCTGTCGGCCACGTTACGCCAAGCCGGCGCGGCATAGCTATCGCTGCGGCGCAAATCGAGCATCCGTGCAAGTTCTTGTGATCAGGCCCCGCCAGTCTGCCTGCAATCGCATAGGGCAGTGCCCAGCCCCCTCTCCGTCCGCTGCGCGGCCACCTCTCCCCCATTTCATGGGGGCGAGGAAACGCCAATCTCAAAAGTCGCGGCCTCCAAAAGCCTGGGTTCCTCGCCCCCGCGGAGCGGGGGAGAGGTGGCTCGGCGAAGCCGAGACGGAGAGGGGGAGCGCCATCTGCGATGGTCCACCCTGGCGTCATGGTCATCGGCGGCTGGCCCCATCCTCACCCTGTAGCGAGCCGGGCCGGGCGCTTATATCAAGCCTAGCCCAGACGATGTCGCCATCAAGCGCCTGTCGGGCTGCCGTCACAACAAGGGTTGTCGTCATGTACAAACATATCCTGATCGCCACCGACGGTTCGGAACTCGCCGCCAAGGGCGTCGCCCACGGCCTCGAACTGGCCAAGGGCCTCGCTGCCGCTGTTACCTTCATCAACGTTTCCGAGCCGTTCCCGGCACTGGCCTGGGGCGGCGCAATGGCCGGCTATGTCGCCGCCGAAGAGCTGGTCAATTACGAGGGAAACGCCCGCAAATATGGCCGTGAGGTGCTGGACAAGTGCAAGGCCCGGGCCGACGCGCTCGGCGTGCGTGCAAAGACCTTGTACATCGAGAACAGGACGCCGGCAGAGGCCATCCTCGACGTCTCCCGCGCCGAGGCCTGCGACCTCATCGTCATGGCCTCGCATGGCCGCCGCGGGCTGGGCAGGCTGGTGCTGGGCAGCCAGACCGCGGAAGTCGTGTCGCTGACAGAGATCCCGGTTCTGGTGGTGCGGTAGGGCTGCAAGCGGCTCTCACTTCGTCATCCTAGGGCGGAGCGACGCGAAGCGGCGCGTAGACCCTAGGATCCATGCCGTTACGTCTGCCGAAGAATGCAGCGGAGCAGAATGAGGACATCTGGTGTTCCAGTGTCAGGTTTGCACGGTAGCGTCGCTCATAGCTCGCGGCATGGATCCTAGGGTCTGCGCGCGTCGCTTCGCTCCTTGCTCCGCCCTAGGATGACGAAGCGTTGTGAGCCTTCGTGCAGGCGCCGTCCTTGCGCCACGCTACTGCGTCGGCAAACCAGGCGCCGGCAAACCGGGCGGCGTCAGGCCAGGAAGCGACGAGCCAGATGGCGGCAGGCCGGGAAGCGGCGACGCGGCCGGCTGGTCTCCTGCAAACATCAGCCGCGTCTTCGTATCGGCCATCGCTGGCGAGAGGCTGCGCTGGATCAGCGCTTCGACATGGTCGTTGCGTTGCCTGGCGCTGTCGGCGCCCATCACCACCACGATCAGCCGGCGGCCATCGGCATTGTAGGAGGTGACGATGTTGTAGCCGGAGGCCCTGATATAGCCGGTCTTGATGCCGTCGACGCCGCGCACCCGCCCCAGCATGTCGTTATGGCCGCGCACCAGCCGCCCACGGAACATGAAATCGCTTTTGGAGAAATAGTGGAACTGTTGCGGGAAGCGGGCGCGCAAGGCCATGCCGAGCGTTGCCATGTCGCGCGCCGTCGTGTGCTGGCCGGCGTCGGGCAGGCCGGATGCGTTGCGGAAGACTGTGCTGGTCATGCCGATCTGGCGCGCCTTCGACGTCATCATGGCGGCGAACTGGTCTTCCGAGCCGCCAAGATATTCGCCCACCGCCACCGCCACGTCATTGGCCGATTTGACCACGATCGCCCGGATCGCCGAATCGACATCGATGCTCTCGCCGCGCCTGAAGCGCAGTTTGGTCGGCGGCTGCCGGGCCGCATTGTCGGAGACCGGGATCTGCGTCTCTTTGGAGACGCGGCCGGTCTCCAGCGCCTCGAACAGCAGATACAGCGTCATCATCTTGGTCAGCGACGCCGGATAGCGCTGCGCCGTCGAACTGACCTCGAACAGCGTCTTGCCGCTGGCATCGACGACGATGGCCGCATATTTCTCCTGCGGCGCCGGCACCGCCAGCACGCTGTCGGGCGGTGCGGTGGTGCTGCAGCCGGCAACGAAGACGAGCAGCAGGATGGCTGCGACAAATCTTTGGGCGAGGGAGGGGAAGTGGAAATCGGGCAAGGCAAGTCCGGCGTTGCTGAGAGGGCCGGAACCTAGCCTAACCCATTGCCCGCGTCCATTTGGTTAACGGCGAAGCCTGGTTTTCCTCGCCCCCGCGGAGCGGGGGAGAGGTGGCTCGGCGAAGCCGAGACGGAGAGGGGGAATGGCGCCGACGGCGCAGAACAGGCTCCAGGATCTTCGTTTGCCGGATGGCGCTTTACGAAGCCCCCTCTCCGGCCGCTTCGCGGCCACCTCTCCCCCACTTTGTGGGGGCGAGGAACTCGCGCTTGGTGCCCGCCCCGAAATCGCCTGTTTCCTGTCCTGTTTTGCCGGCGGGGTTGCGCTGCTACACTGCGCGCGGCAATTGCTTTGGGGGTTTGACATGACGACCGGTGACATCGGCGCGGCTGCGCCATCTCTTATCAGGGCTTCGCTCAGCCGCACCGGCAAATGGGCCGGCAGTGTCGCCTTCATCGGTGGTGCTGCTTCCGACATTCTCAATCCGCTGGCGCCGTTCGCCGCCTATATCGCGCTGGTCGCCTCGGTCGCCGCCGCCATCATCGCCATCGCCATTGTTCTGCGGCTGGTGCTGGCCGCCAAGGCGCTGCCGGCGCTGATCTTTGCCACCAGTGCGGCTGCCGTCGCCGGCGGCGTCTACGGCCTGCAGCAGCAGACCAATTCGCAGAACGGCGTGATCGCCGGCCTGGTGCCGGCCATCGCCCAGGTGCAGCAGCAGCTGGGCATCGTTTCGGCCAGGGTGGCCAGGATCGAACAGACGGTTACCGAGACCCAGCAGACGGTCGACCGGGTCAAGCAGTCGACCGACGCGGTAGCGAAAAAGACCGAGGAGATTGCGTCGAACCAGCAGCAGCAGACCGAGCAGGGCGCGCAGACGCAAAAGACCGTCGATCAGGTCAAGCAGACCACCGAAACGCTCGCTGCCGGCCAGCAGAAACAGGCCGAGCAGGCCGAAAAACTGCAGGCGACCACCGAGCAGATTGCAGCCTCCATCGACACCATCGCCAAGGGCTTTGCCGCATTGGCCGCGCAAGGCGGGGCGATCGCCGAGCCGAAGCGGCCGGATGAATTCTACCACAATGCCCGCGTCTACGAGCTGTCCGGCGATATGCTCAATGCCCGCCGCTCCTATCTCGCCTTTGCCGGTTTCGACGTCGACGCCGTCGATCCCTACACCCGCTTTGCCACGCTGCTGCGCGTGCAGGACGGCAAGGCCGGCGCGCGCGAAGTGTTCGGCCAGCTTGCCGACAAGGCCAAGGCGCTGTCGATCAAGCTGGTCCATGTCTTGCAGTTCGACGACACCCAGCGTCTCGACAAGCTCAATGCCTTCATCGCGGCCAATCCGGATTTCGCACCGGCCTATTACCTCCTGGCGCAGGAGTTTTCCGAGGACCGCCTCGGCGCCCAGTCGCTGTCCGACAAGCGCAGCGAGGCCGCGGCGCTGACCAAATTCGTCTCCTACGAAAAGGATGGCGGGCTGCTCAAATATTTCGTCGACCAGAGGGAGCTTGCCGACTGGCTCGACCACAGCCGCAGCCGGCTGACGGCCCTTGGCGACGTGCTCGACCCCGCGCGCTTTGCCCCGTCGCTGACGCCGATGCGCTCCAATGCCGGCTGGACGATTTCCATCTCGCTGCCCGAGGCGGCAACCGGCATTTCCTGGCGCCTGGGTGAGTCCGGTCCGTTCACCGATACCGGGCTGATGGCGATGAACGACCAGCGCACCGGCAAGCCGATGCCCAATCCGAGCTTCGAATTGCCCGACAGCACCACGGCCACCATCATCGGGGTAAAATATCTCGATCTCAGGGGCCGCGAGACCGGGCCGTTCAACATAAGTTTCGATCCGGAAGCCGCCCTCCAGCAGGGCAACAAGCAGATCCTCGACCAGTTCTGGACGTCGTGGATCGCCTTCGACGCCAGCGGCAATCACGGCCTGGTCTATTTCTCGCAGATGCTGTCATACCGTTGCGGCATCAAGGCGGTGCGCTACAGCCTGAACGGCACCGCGCTCGACAAGGAGATCAAGCTGCCGCCTTGCGACAAGAAGGACCCCTACGCCATCCCTTATGATTACCAGCCCTACTTCAAGGTCGCCGACAGCGTGACGTCGATGGCGGTGCAGGTCACCTACACCGACGGCACCAAGTCGCCGGTGCGGGAATACAAGCGGCAGTAGGGTGAGCAGCCGGTTCGCCGCAGGCGAATTCATCGTGCCTGTGGCACGATGAAAGGCCAGCGAACGCCGGGACGCTGCGAAGCAGCGGGGACCCGGCCGGGCTGGCCAATTATCAGCCCGGCCCTTCGCTGGCTCAGGGCGCTCGAAGCTCGAAAAGCCAAGCAATTGGCTTCTCGTCCGCTGCGCGGACCGCTTCTCACCCCCACAAGGGGGAGGGTGGAACTGCCCTGATGCAAAATGCCGGAAGCTGCGCTTGCGCAAGCTGCGCGGAGCGGGTTTGTTCGCTGCCATCAGAATCAGCAGGTGCATGGATGGATACGGTCACGATCAAGGCAAAAGGCATCTCGGTCACGGTCGACCTCACCGTCGGCCATATCGCCGACATGACCGTCGACAGCGATGGCCGCCAGCTGAAACCGTTGCACCGCGCGCCCTGGATCGACGCCGGCGAGACGCTGCCGCCGGACCTGCCCGAGGGCACCGTGCGGCTTTCCGGCGATTTCCTGTGCGCGCCGTTTTCGGCGAGCGACATCGAGGCAGCACCCTTGCATGGCTGGCCGGCCAACAGCGGTTGGGATATCGTTGCCAGCGAAGCGACATCCGATGGCTGGCGGGCCATCTTCCGGCTGCGCCGCCAGGTCATGGGTGCCTCGGTCGACAAGATCTTTACGCTTCGGGATGGTCATCCCTTCCTCTACCAGGAGCATGTCTTTTCCGGCGGTGCCGGCGCGGTGTCCGTCGCTCACCATCCGATGACGGCGATGCGCGACGGCGGCCGGCTGGCCTTTTCGCCCAAGCGCTTTGCCGCAACGCTGGACACACCGTTGGAGCCCGATCCGGCCCGCGGCCGCTTCAAGCTTGCCTATCCCGCGCGCACCACCGATCTGACGCGCTTTCCGGCCGCCGGCGGCGGCACGCTCGATCTCACCGACTACCGCATGGAGGATCAGCGCGAGGATTTCATCACCATGGTTGAGGCCGATCATGGCGGTCCGGGCTGGACGGCGCTGGCGCGCCGGGCCGAACAGGACCTGGTGCTGGTGCTGAAGAACCCGGCCGAATTGCCGGTCACCATGTTGTGGTTCAGCAATGGCGGCCGCGACTACGTGCCGTGGAGCGGCCGCCATCGCGGCGTGCTCGGCATCGAGGACGGCCGCGCCGCCGTCGGCCATGCCGCATCGGTCGGCGATAACTGGCTGAAGCGCGAAGGCGTGGCGACCGCCTTTGCGCTCGGCGGCGAAGTCTCCTTTCGCCATGTCATCGGCGCGCTGCCGCAGGCTAGCGGCGAGCCGCCGCGCCATATCGCGACAACATCAGGTCACATGCGTCTCACCGGAGCCGCTGGTTCGCCCCGCGACGTCGCCTTCGACAGCGATTTCCTGCGTATCGGCAAGCACGGCTGATTTTCGAACGCTAGCGCTGCCCCTCACCTGCCTGCCGGCATCCTCTCCCCGTATAGTGACGGGGAGAGGGGTGATGTCGCCGACGGTTTCGCTAATCTTCGACATTGCAAGAAATGCGCGAGGTCGCGGCCGGTGTCCAGCCGATAGATGGGTAACAGAATGAACCGGATACATAGGTAACACTTCTCTCCCCTTATGCGTCCGGCGCAGCGCCAAGCGGTTTGGTTGGCGCGGCGCTGCGCCGGACAAGCTTCATACGCCTGGTGTCGATGATGCCGAGCGGATGGGCATGGAAGGAGAGTGTCCATTCGCCGTCCTCGGTCTGCGCGGCTGCGACCGGCTCGCCGGCCAGCGCTTGCGAGACATAGATGAAGCCGCCATTCCACCTGATCTCGCCATTGTGGCGCACACGGCGGATCGCAGCCTCGGCCGGATAGTCAGGCTCAGGTGGCGTTCTGGGCATGGCGCGCTGCGAGGGGCGGTAATGCTGGGCTGGCGTATCCATGGCGAGTGCCTCATGCGGACGCTCCTCCTTGTAGCTGTGCCGGAAGGCCTCGAAGGCCTGGCCCTGGGCCGTTCTGTCGGCTTCCGGCGCCTCTGCCATCGGCAGCATGGTCAGATGAAAGCGTTCGTGGCGTCCGTTCTGCTGCGGCTTGCCCGGTGCGATCCGCTCCAGCGTGATGCCAAGCTTGATGAAGCGCACCGCAAGCGGCGTCAGCCCGGTGACGCCGGCCGATGCGAAGGGTGGGCCGTTGTCACTTCTGAACCGATCCGGCAGGCCATGCTCCTCAAACAGCCGTTCGAACACCGGCCAAGCCTCGCTATCGGCCGTCGATCCCGTCGCTTCGAGCGCCAGAAGATAGCGGCTCGACGCATCCATCACCGTCAGTGGTTCGCAGCCACCGTCAGTGGTTCGCAGCGCCACCCGTCACGGGTCCGGAACCAGCCTTTGTGATCGCCAGTCCACACCGCATTCGGCCTCTCGGCTTGCGGCCACGGTCCATTGCCGCAGGCCCGCAGACGCGGCCGTTTGCGGGCGTTGACAAGCCCATGCCGCGCAAGGATCGCCCCCACCGTCGAGGCCGACGGCCAGATGAGTTCGGGAGCCGTGCGCTTGAGCCGCGCCACGATCTTCTTCGGCCCCCAGAGCGGATGCGTCTCCTTCGCCGCTACGATCCGCTCGACAAGATCCTGGGCTGTCGCCCGGCCATGATTGAGCGGGGCTCGCGGCCGGTCGTGCAAACCCTCAGGCCCGAACGCCCGATAGCGTTCAAGCCACTTGTAGCCGGTCTTGCGTGAGATCTCGTGGGCCGCACAAAGCGCCACCATCGTCTCATCTCCAGAAAGACACTCCACAACAAACCGAAGCCGCTCGTCCATGATGCCAGTCTCTCGCCAAACCATCGCCGGTCCTCCCGGCGGACAAGAAAACTGTCACCCATGCTATCGGTCCATTCTGTTACCTATCTATCCGGGTCGGACACCAGCCCCTTCTCCCCGTCACTATACGGGGAGAGGATGCCGGCAGGGGGATGAGGGGCGGCGCCGACCTGGACCGTTGGCTGTTGGCCAGACGACCCAAATCCCGGTTTGAAATTTCCACCAACAGCCGCCAAGATGCGGCTGAAACCATCTGGCTGCAAAAGAGGCTCTCATGTCCGAAATCGCCCACCTCGCCGCCACCATCTTCAAGCGCGCCGGCAAGGCGAAGCGCTTCATCGTCGCCATTGCCGGCCCGCCCGGCGCCGGCAAGTCGATGCTGTCGGCCGGCCTGCATGATCTGTTGCCGGAAGGCGCCTCGGAAGTCGTGCCGATGGACGGGTTTCACTATGACGACATCGTGCTCAACCAGCGCGGCCTGCGGCCAAGAAAAGGCGCTCCCGAAACCTTCGATTTCGCCGGTTTCGAAACGCTATTGAAGCGCATCCGCTCGGGCGAGCCCGACATCGCCATTCCGGTGTTCGACCGCAGCATGGAATTGTCGCGCGCCGCGGCGTCCATCATTGCCTCCGAGGCCAAGTTCATCCTGGTCGAGGGCAATTACCTGCTGCTCGACGAGGAGCCGTGGTCGCGGCTGGCGCCTTTGTTCGACTTTACCATCTTTGTCGATGTGCCGCGCGCCGAACTCGAGCGTCGCCTGCTGATGCGCTGGCACGAACACGGCCGTTCGGACGAAGACGCACGCGCCTGGATCGCCTCCAACGACATGCCCAACATCGATCGCGTGCTTGGCCGGCGAAGGTCCGCCGACCTTGTTGTGGGCGATCCCGCTTAATTCTCAGGATTTCCGAACGGGAACCTTAAGACTTTCAGGTCGTTATCGCTGACGAGGCAACTTAGCCACAGAGGGATTTCGTCCGATGGCAACCAAAGCAAGAAAACCTGCAGCCGCCAAATCCAGGGCAACGCCGGCAAAAGCCACCCAGGCAAAAGCAGGCGCCGGCCCGGCAATTGCGGCGCGCTCCAAGGATGCAAAGCCGGCTTTCGGCAAGGCGGCACCGAAGAAGGTGGTGCCGGGCGCAGCGGCCAAGGTGGCGGCAAAGCCTGCCAAGGCCAAGAGGCCGGCAGGCAGCGGCAGCTCGGTGGGCACCATGCGCAATGTAGCCAACGTTGCGGCCGGCGCGGTTGTCGCCACGGCCAGAGGCGCTGCATCACTTGCCGCGTCAGTGATGGGCAAGGGCGGCTCCAAGGCCAAAGCCAAGGCAAAGTAGAGCAATTCCAGGAAAAGTGTGAAGCGGTTTTCCCGGGAAAATCGCGTAGCGCTTTCCCTTGGGAATTGCGTCAAACAAAAGGGGGAAAGCCGCTTTCGAGGCTTTGATCGTCAGCCTCTGGCTGGAATGGTCAGGCCGCGTTGCACCGCGGGCCGTGCCAGGCCACGCTCAAGCCATGCCGCGACGGTGGGGAAATCGTCGAAACCGACGAGTTCTCGCGCCTCGTAGAAGCCGATCAGATTGCGCACCCAGCCCAGCATCGAAATGTCGGCGATGGTAAAATCGTCATCCATGATCCAGCTGCGGCCTTTCAGCCTTGTCTCGAGCACGCCGATCAGCCGCCGCGATTCGTTGCGGTAGCGATCGAGCGGCCGCTTGTCGGCGATCTCGCGACCGGCGAATTTGTTGAAAAACCCGACCTGTCCGAAGATCGGCCCGATCGCCGCCATCTGGAAAAACACCCACTGGATGGTTTCGTAGCGCCGCACCGGATCGGCCGGGATCAGCTTGCCGGTCTTGTCGGTGAGGTAAAGCAGGATTGCGCCGGATTCGAACAGGCCGAACGGCTTGCCGCCCGGGCCATTGGGATCGATGGTGGCCGGAATCTTGCCGTTCGGGTTCAGCGACAGGAATTCCGGCGTCCAGCTCTGGTCCTTGCCGATGTCCACCAGATGCGCCTCGTAGGGCAGGCCGAGTTCTTCCAGCGCGATCGACACTTTCACCCCGTTCGGCGTCGTCGCCGAATAGAGTTGCAGGCGATCGGGATGGCTGGCCGGCCAACGCTTGGTGATCGGAAAAGCGGACAGGTCGGTCATCGAAAGCTCCGGTCGGGAATTTGGCGCTGGCGTCGCGCCGTTTGGCGGGTTGCGAAGGATTATCCGCCACGTGTTTGCCGATCAACCGGCCGGCGGTGCACACACCGTGTTTACCAGCGATTCACGGCCAGCCGCCCGCCGTCAGACCGACTTGAACGCCACCACGGCATTGGTGCCGCCAAAGGCAAAACCATTGCTGATCGCCGCCCGCACCTTGCGCTCGCGCGCCACATTGGGCGTGACGTCGAGATCGCAATCGGGGTCGGCCTGCCGGAAATTGGCCGTCGGCGGCACGATGCCTTCGCGGATCGCCATTACGCAGGCGATCATCTCCAGGCCGCCCGAGGCACCGAGGCAATGCGCATGCATCGACTTGGTCGACGACACCGAGAGCTTGTAGGCATGGTCGCCAAAGACGCGCTTGATCGCCGCCGTCTCGATCTGGTCGTTGGCCTTGGTGCCGGTGCCGTGGGCGTTGAGATAGTCGACGTCCTCGGGGTTGAGCCCGGCGTCGGCCAGGCAGGCACGCATCGCCGCCGTAGGCCCTTCGACAGTCGGCGCGACGATGTCGGATGCGTCGGCGGAAAGCCCGGCGCCGGCAATTTCGGCCAGAATGTCGGCACCGCGCGCCATGGCGTGTTCGTAGGTTTCCAGCACCGCCATGCCGGCGCCTTCGCCCAGCGACAGGCCCTGGCGGTCGGCCGAGAATGGCCGGCAGGTGTCGGGCGCCAGCACCCGCAGCGCTTCCCAACCCTTTAGAATGCCCCAGACCAGCGGCGCATCGGTGCCGCCGGCGACCATGACGTCGGCGCGGCCAAGCCGGATCTGATCGACCGCCGAGGCGAAGGCGTGATTCGACGACGAACAGGCCGAGGTGACGCCGAACACCGGCCCGCGCAGGCCAAGCACCATGCTGACCTGGCCGGCCGCAGCGCTTGGCATCACTTTCGGTACGGTGAAGATGCCGGCACGGTTCTTTCCGTCGATCAGGATGGCGCGATAGTTCTCCTCGATCGCTTCCCATCCGCAAACGCCGACGCCGACGACGGTGCCCATGCGATACGTGGTGGCTTCATCCGACGCCAGTCCGGCCTGCTGCATGGCTTCGCGCGCGGCAATCGCCGCCAGCAGGCTGAAGCGGTCCATCGACACGGTCTGCTTGTGGCCGATGCCATGGTCCGGCATCGCCTTGATCTCGCAGCCGACCTTGACCTTCAAATCATGCAGCAGCGGGTTGTCGATCTGGCCGATCGCCGATCGTCCCGCGCGCATTTCGTTCCAGATCGCAGGCGCATTGGTGCCAAGCCCGCATATGCCGCCTATGCCGGTAATGACGACTCGCTTGTGCATTCAGGCTTTCTTCGCGATCAGCGCGCGAACAGCCTCAACCATGTCGCCGACATTCTTCAGATTGCTCCAGGCATCGACCGTGTTCATCTCGATCTCGATGCCGTACTGCTCCTCAAGATCGAAGATGATCTCGGTCAGTTCCAGGGAATGGATGCCAAGCGCGGTCAATTCCGTATTGGTGGTGATCTCTTCGCCGCCGGGCTCCGCATGTGCCCTGATCTTGGCGATGATTTCCGTTGCCAGCTCGTCAGCCATTCGTTTCCTTCCCCAATTTTATCATTTCGCGGTGCCGATTGGTTGGCGCCCGTGTTGCCTGGACTGAAAATCGCCGTCGCCTTCAAAACCCCGCCAGGCGCGGCATGACCCGTTCCAAAGAGGCTCCCTCTATAGAAACGGAAACGCTGTCAAGCAACAAGCTATATCGACAAGCTACATATCGACAAAGCAGCCGGAGTGCTTAACGTTGGAACGATGGATACGTTGCAACATGGCTTGACCGCGGTGCTGCCGGCCCAGCGCGTCGCTGGTGCGGCCCGGCTTGCATGCGGCGTCAGTGCCGGCCGCACCAGGCTTTCGCGCCTCTATCAGGACGGATCGGCCAAGATCCGCATGCCGGCCGTTGCGGCCGATCCGCTCGAAGCCGTGCTCATCAACACCGCGGGCGGGCTGACTGGCGGTGATCGGCTCGGCTGGGAGATCGATGTCGGGCCAGGTGGCTCCGCTTCGATCACCACCCAGGCCTGCGAAAAGATCTATCGCGCCGAAAGCGACCGTGCTGAAGTGCGGGTAAAACTTGAAGTCGGCGCGGGTGGCCGGATTGCCTGGCTGCCGCAGGAAACCATCGTCTTCGACCGCGCGGCCTTTGCCCGCACGCTGGACGTCGATCTTGCCGCAGGCGCCGAGGCATTGCTGCTCGAGGCCACCGTCTTTGGCCGCCTGGCCATGGGCGAACAGGCCGCGCACGGCCATTTCCACGACCGCTGGCGGGTCCGCCGGGACGGCGCGCTCATTCATGCCGAGGATTTCCGCATCGGGCCGGCCATAGCGGCAGCCCTTGGTCGCCCTGCGGTCGCCGGCGGCGCCATTGCCGTGGCGACGCTGCTGATGGTTTCACCGCAAGCCGAAGCCTTGCTCGAGCCGGCCCGCGACATCATCGGCGCCGAGGGCGACGCCAGCGCCTGGAGCGTGAAACAATCTGGCAAGCTTCTTGCGAGGCTGTTTGCCGAGGACGGTTACCAGCTGCGTAAGCGGCTGGTTCCGCTCGTCGAACTGCTCAACGGGCGGGCCGGTCTGCCCAAATTATGGTCACTCTGAGCCAAATCCAGGCCAAATCCAGGAAAGTGCATGAACCTTACGCCGCGTGAAAAGGACAAGCTGCTCATCGCCATGGCGGCGATCGTGGCACGCAAGCGGCTGGAGCGCGGGGTCAAGCTCAATCACCCCGAAGCGATCGCGCTGATCACCGATTTCGTCGTCGAGGGCGCCCGCGACGGCCGCCCGGTCGCCGAACTGATGGAGGCCGGCGCCCATGTCGTCACCCGTGCGCAGGTGATGGAAGGCATCGCCGAGATGATCCACGACGTCCAGGTCGAGGCGACCTTTCCCGACGGCACCAAGCTGGTCACCGTGCACGAACCGATCAGGTGAGGAGGAAACGATGCTCGAACTCAGGCCCAACTGCGAATGCTGCGACAAGGACCTGCCACCGGAAGCGACGGATGCGCTGATCTGCACCTTCGAATGCACGTTTTGCGCCGACTGCGCTGAAAATGTGCTGGGCGGCGTCTGTCCGAATTGCGGCGGCAATTTTTCCGCCCGCCCCATCCGGCCGGCAGAGAAGCTGAAGAAATATCCGGCCTCGACCAAACGTGTGCTCAAGGCCGAGGGCTGCAAGGCCGCGTGATTGTTACCGTGACTTGGAAGGGAAGACCGATGATCTCTGCCTCAACCAAACGCACCACGCTCGCCGCAATCCTGCTGCTGGCGGCGGCCATGCCCGCCTATGCCCATGTCGGCATCGGCATGACCTCGTCCTTCGCGGCGGGCTTCGCGCATCCGCTGTCCGGGCTCGACCATATGACGGTGATGATCGCCGTCGGCCTGTGGGCCGCGCTCAAGGGTGGCAAGGCGATCTGGACCTGGCCGCTGGTCTTTGTCGGCGTCATGCTGGTCGGCGGCGCGCTCGGCATGCTGCACATGCCGTTGCCTTTCGTCGAACCGGGCATTTTGGCCTCCGTCGTCGCGCTTGGCCTGCTGGTTGCGCTGGCGGTCGACCTGCCGGTCTCGGCCGGCGTCGCCATCATCGGCCTGTTCGCGCTGTTCCATGGCCATGCCCATGGCACCGAAGTGCCGGAAAATGCCGGCGGGCTTGACTATATGGCAGGCTTTGCCGCTGCCACCGTGCTTCTCCATGCCATAGGCATCGCCGCCGGCCTCGGTCTCGGCATGCGCTTTCGCGGCCTTGCCCGTGCCGCCGGCGCGGCGTGTGCTGCGGTCGGCGTTGGCCTGGTCTTCGGCGTTCTGTGAGGCCTGAGATGATCCCCGGCGAAATCATCACCGCAAGCGGCGACATCGAGCTCAACAAGGGTCTGCCGACGGTGACGCTCAAAGTCGCCAACAGCGGCGACCGGCCGATCCAGGTCGGCAGCCACTATCATTTCTTCGAAACCAACGAAGGGCTGAAGTTCGATCGCGACAAAGCCCACGGCATGCGTCTCGATATCGCCGCCGGCACGGCGACGCGCTTCGAGCCGGGCCAGCAGCGCGACGTCACGCTGGTGCCGCTCGGCGGAAAACGCGAGGTCTACGGTTTCCAGCAGAAAATCATGGGCAAGCTGTGAGATCGACAGGGTCGAACGCCCTGAGATCAGTTCGAGGGCCTGGCCGCTGCATAGATGACGATTCCTGCGGGGCCGTCGAATTCGACGGCGAGGACGTCCTCGGCAAGCACGCGCCTGGAATCGATCGCATTGAACAGCAGCGCGTTGGCGTCGATCTCCTTGCGCAATTCCGCAATATCGTCCTGATGCTGCCTGACCTTGCTCTCGACGGCCGGCGGCGGGCCGCCTTCGCTGCGCGCCGCGTCGGTGAGGAAGACGATATCCACCGTGTCGAGCTTGGATGTCTTGCGTACCGTGCCGATGTTTTCACGCGTCCGCTCGATCGCGGCGATGAGCTTTCCGGTCTCCGCCGTCGTCCGCGCCTCTTCCTGGCGGACATCGGAGCCGACGATCCGGTTGACGGTGTCCGCGCTTTCAACGGCCTGCGCGGCGGGCGGTCCGCAGGCCGCGAGGAACATGCAAGTGGCTATGGTCTGGAGCCATCTGGCGTCGGCAAAGGGAATGGTCGGCATAGATCGCTCCTGGCGAACTTTTCTGCGCAACGCCGTTCGGCGCCAAAAAAGCCAAACGACTCCCGTCCGGCGAAGGTTCCCTCGGCGATAGGGCCGGCGGGCCGGGTATCGGCCCGCCAGGCACTGTCGTCAGCTCGCCTTCTTGGTGACCAGGGTCAGCGCGCCATTGGTGGTCATGCTGGCGGCGACCACCTGTGCCGAGGTGAGCCCCTTGGCTTCGAGCGCCGACTTGAGCTGCGGTGTCGCATCGATCGAGCTGCGCAGTTTTTGCAGCCCGGCATCGCCGCGCTTGGCGATCACCTGGTTGACCTGCGTCTGGGTGGCCTCAGGCAGCTCGGTGATATCGACGATGTTGACGCTCTGGATCGCCGGCGCCGCCGGCTGAGCGCTAGGTGCGGTTGGTTTCGGTTGCGGCGTCGGCTGCTGCTGGGCGCCGGCTACGGTCGCGGAGGCCAGTGTGGCGGCGGCTGCAAGAACAATGACTTTGCGCATGGATTTTCCTTCCATCGAATGGGCCAGGGATCTGGCAAACGGTTGGTTCGGGGTGACACGCCCACCTCAACGGCCAAATGGGATCAGAAGGTGTCGCCGAGCGGGTCATTGCATGACCATTGGACGGCGACGATGTGGAATTCGGCTGAAGCCAGACCGTTTTGAGGAGCATTGACTGATGGCTAGAATCACCCGCGCAGCCTATGCGCAGATGTACGGTCCCACCGTCGGCGACAAGGTCAGGCTTGCCGACACCGAATTGTTCATCGAGGTCGAAAAGGACCTCACCATCCATGGCGAAGAGGTGAAATTCGGCGGCGGCAAGGTCATCCGCGACGGCATGGGCCAGAGCCAGGTGTCGCGCGCCGGCGGCGCGGTCGACACCGTCATCACCAACGCGCTGGTGATCGATGCCACAGCCGGCATCTTCAAGGCCGACATAGGCCTTCGCGACGGGCGCATCGCGGCCATCGGCAAGGCCGGCAATCCGGACACGCAGGACGGCGTCACCATCATCATCGGCCCCGGCTCCGAGATCATCGCCGGCGAGGGCAAGATCCTCACCGCCGGCGGCTTCGACGCGCATATCCACTTCATCTGCCCGCAGCAGATCGACGAGGCGCTGATGTCGGGCATCACCACCATGCTTGGCGGCGGCACCGGCCCGGCGCATGGCACGCTGGCCACGACCTGCACGCCCGGGCCGTGGCACATGGCGCGCATGATCCAGTCCTTCGATGCTTTTCCGATGAACATCGGCCTGTCGGGCAAGGGCAATGCCTCGTTGCCGGCGGCGCTTGAGGAAATGGTGCTGGGCGGCGCCTGTTCGCTGAAGCTGCATGAGGACTGGGGCACGACGCCGGCGGCCATAGATTGCTGTCTGTCGGTCGCCGACGACTACGACGTGCAGGTGATGATCCACACCGACACGCTGAACGAATCCGGCTTTGTCGAAAACACCGTCGCGGCGATCAAGGGCCGCACCATCCACGCCTTCCACACCGAAGGCGCCGGCGGCGGCCATGCGCCTGATATCATCAAGGTCTGCGGCCTGCCCAACGTCATCCCGTCCTCGACCAACCCGACCCGGCCCTACACCGTCAATACCCTGGCCGAGCATCTCGACATGCTGATGGTCTGCCACCATCTGTCGCCATCGATCCCCGAGGACATCGCCTTCGCCGAAAGCCGCATCCGCAAGGAGACCATCGCCGCCGAAGACATCCTGCACGACATCGGCGCTTTCTCGATCATCTCGTCCGACAGCCAGGCCATGGGCCGTGTCGGCGAAGTGGCGATCCGCACCTGGCAGACCGCCGACAAGATGAAGCGCCAGCGCGGTTCGCTGCCGCAGGAGACCGGCAACAACGACAATTTCCGCGTTCGCCGCTACATCGCCAAATACACCATCAACCCGGCCATCGCGCATGGCCTGTCCAAGGACATCGGCTCGATCGCGGTCGGTAAACGCGCCGATCTGGTGCTGTGGAACCCGGCCTTCTTCGGTGTGAAGCCTGACATGGTGTTGATCGGCGGCATGATCGCCGCGGCCCCGATGGGCGATCCCAATGCCTCGATCCCGACCCCGCAGCCCATGCACTATCGCCCGATGTTCGGCGCCTATGGCAAGGCCAGGACCAATTCGTCGGTGACTTTCGTCTCAAAGGCAGCACTGGAGTCGGGCCTGCATGGCCGCCTCGGCGTCGACAAGCAGTTCGTTGCGGTGGAAAACACCCGCGGCGGCATCGGCAAGCATTCGATGGTGCTCAACGACGCCACGCCGCTCGTCGAGGTCGACCCCGAGACATACGAAGTCCGTGCCGACGGCGAGTTGCTCACTTGCGAGCCGGCAACCGTGCTGCCGATGGCGCAGCGGTATTTTCTGTTTTAGGGTCGGTGCGCCCGCGAAGCATCGGACCCATCATGGACGAGCAAAAGAAACTAGCCCTGATTTCCAGGATGGGCGCGCTGCAAAAATACAATGGCGGCGTCGCTCCGCTTGCCATGCCACTTGTCACTTTGGAAGAATATTTCGATGGAGCTGAGGGCGAAGCCGGATTGCTGTGCAACAGCCCGGAAGAGCCAGACAATGATACGGTTCTGGCGGCATTTCAGTCGATACGAAAAAGGCCTGACGTTCACGACGTTCGAATAGCAATCGTGCAATGTGACGATGGAGAATGGCCGTTCTCGGACAAGGTCGTCATAACAACGCGCGCCAGCGAAGAACACGTCATTGGCTGGCTGCCGTCAGGCTTTGAGCCGGACGAAACCTGGGAGGGAGATGTAGATCATCTGCCCGCTGAGCAGGTTGACGTTCCGGCCGGTTACCGAAAGCTGTGGCTCTGGTATGATTAGCTGCAATTGTCGAAGCAGCCGGTAGAACGGACGAATGGCCACCGAAATCGTCTCTGCCCACGACATCTTCCCGCATATCCGCATCGTCATGGGCATGGTGATCGGGCTTGGAGTCACTCGCCTGCTGTCTGGGCTCGCGCGCATTGTCCAGCATCCCGGCCAATACAGGCTCTACCCCGTGCACCTCGCCTGGGTCGCCTCCATGCTGTTACTGCTGGTGCATTTCTGGTGGTGGGAGTTCGGCCTTTACACCATAGAGGTCTGGACCTTCGGCAAGTACCTGTTCCTGATCTTCTACGCCATCACGCTGTTCCTGCTGTGCGCGCTGCTGTTTCCGGATTCGATGCTCGACTACACCAGCTACGAGGATTTCTTCTATTCACGCCGCGGCTGGTTTTTCGGCCTGCTGGCGACGACCTATCTGCTCGATGTCGTCGACACGCTGCTGAAAGGACCCGAGCATTTCGCCCGGTACGGCAATGAATATCTGTTCCGAACGCCGGTTTTCGTCCTGCTGTGCATTGCCGCCATCCTGGTGCGCGACCGCCGTTTCCACATCGCCTTCGTCGTCGGCACGCTGATCTACCAGGTCTCGTTCATCCTGCGGCTCTTCGACACCATCGTCTGAGCGAGCGCGATGGTCTACGGTCCAGGAGAAAGAGGTTCAACCATGTACAAGGCCATCGGATCGCGTGGATCCCGGGTCAGCCGCGTTCTCTGGATGCTCGAGGAACTCGGTCAGCCCTATGAATTCGTCGAGGTCAAATTGCGCTCGCCGGAAGCCTATGCGCTCAATCCGTCGGGCAAGGTGCCGATCCTCATCGACGGCGAACTGACGGTGACGGATTCGGCGGCGATCTGCGTCTATCTCGCCGACAAACATGCCGACAAGGGCATGGGCGCCAATCCCGGTGTTGCCGGTCGCGCCGAGATGGATTCCTGGATGCATTTTGCCCAGTCGGAGTTCGAGGCGCCGTTGTGGAACAAGTTGCGCCACCGCTTCCTGCTGCCGAAGGAAGTGCGAGTCGATGTCGGCCCAGCCGCCGCCTACGATTTCGCCTCGGAGACCAAGGCGCTGGACCGCCGGCTGGGCGACAAGCCATTTGCGCTCGGCAACCGGTTTTCGGCCATCGATGTGTTGCTGGGCGACATGGGCAACTGGGCCCGTGCCGGAAAATTCCCGATCGAGTCCGAGCGCGTCAACGCCTATTTCGACCGCCTGCTGTCGCGGCCGGCCCGGGCGCGGGCGCAGGCTAATGGTGGAGCTATACGATGAAACTCAACCTCAACACCGACTTCACCAAATTCCCGCGTGCCGTATCGGTGCTGCCTGCCGGCAAAGCCGGAACCGCCGCACCATCTGGCCGTGCCGTTCTGCCCCATGACGAGCGCCATCTGCGCCGCCGCGCCATCGAGCTTGCGGACGGCAGCAAGGTGCTGGTCGACCTGCCCGAGCCTGTCAACCTGAACGATGGCGATCGGCTGGTGCTGGAGGACGGCCGCCATGTCGAAATCACAGCCGCACCCGAAGAGGTCTACGACATCCGCGCTCGCGATGGCGTGCACCTGACCGAACTTGCCTGGCATATCGGCAACCGGCATCTTGCGGCGGCGATCGAGGCCGGCCGTATCCTGATCCTGCGTGACCATGTCATCAAGGCGATGCTGGAGGGGCTCGGCGCCACGGTGCGCGAGGTCTCCGAGCCGTTCAAGCCGGTGCGCGGCGCCTATTCCGGTGGGCATGATCATGGTCACGCGCACGCCGAAGCGCATGCACACAGCCACGCCGAAGCTCACTCTCACTCACATAGCGAATCGCATTCTCATTCCCACAGCCATTCCCATGACGGGCATCATCACGATCATGATTGACCAGCCGTCAGGCATCGCTCTGTTGCGGCTGATGGCCTGGCTGTCGCCGGCCTTTCCCGTCGGTGGCTACTCTTACAGCCATGGTCTCGAGCGCGCCGTGCATGACGGATTGGTGGCTGACCGTGAAAGCCTCGCCGGCTGGCTTGAGACGCTGGTCGAAATGGGCTCGGGCTGGAACGACGCGGTGCTGTTCACAGAGGCCTGGCGGCGCGCCCGCGACGACGGCGACCTCGATGAGATTGCCGATCTCGCCGAAGCGCTGGCAGGGTCGCACGGGCGCCACATGGAAACCATGCTGCAAGGCGCCGCCTTCCTGAAAGCGGCCTCGGCATGGCCCAATCCGGTGCTGGAGCGTTTGCCGGCCGAATGCGCCTACTGTGTCGCTGTCGGCGCCGTTGCCGGCGGCAACGGCATCGCGCTTCAGGACGCGCTGTCAGCCTTCCTGCAGGCCTTCTTCTCCAACCTCGTCCAGGCGGCGATCCGGCTCGGCGTCGTTGGTCAGAGTGGAGCTACGGTGCTGCTCGCCGGCTTCGAGCCGCTGGCGCTGGCGACCGCCGCGCGAGCGGCTGGCTCGACATTGGACGATCTCGGCGGCTGCGCCTTCCTCTCCGACGTCATGGCGATGAAGCACGAGACGCAATATTCCAGGCTGTTCCGCTCATGACCACGCTCGCCTTCGCCCTTTCGGCCGTCCTGCTGCTGATCACCGCGCTGCATGTCTATTGGGGCCTTGGCGGCATCTGGCCGGGCAGGGACGGTGCTTCCTGCGCCCACGCCGTCGTCGGCTTTCGCGGCGTCGACGAAATGCCGACGCCCCTTGCCTGTTTTGCTGTTGCCGCGTGCCTGTGTCTGGCAACGCTGTGGCCGCTGGCGCTTGAAGACGTCTTTGCTTCGCCTTTTCCCAGGGAAGGCCTTGCCGCCACAGCGCTGCTCATCGGGCTGGTGTTTCTCGGCCGCGGTGTTGCCGGCTTCACGCCCTGGTGGCGCCGGCTGGCGCCGGAGCAGCCTTTTGCGCGGCTCGATACCAGTCTCTATTCGCCGCTGTGCCTTTTGATCGGGCTCAGCTTCGCAATTCTCGCCATAACGGAGTTTTAGGCATGACCCAGGCCAACGGTCCCCTTCGCATCGGCATCGGCGGCCCCGTCGGCTCCGGCAAGACGACGCTGACGGAAAAGCTCTGCAAGGCGCTGCGCGACGACTTTTCCATCGCCGTGGTCACCAACGACATCTACACCAAGGAAGACGCCATGATGCTGGCCCGCCTGCAGGCGCTGCCGGAAGACCGCATCGTCGGCGTCGAGACCGGCGGCTGCCCGCACACCGCCATCCGCGAGGACGCCTCGATCAATTTGCAGGCGATCGCCGGGCTGAACAAAAGATTTCCCGACCTCGACATCGTCTTCATCGAATCCGGTGGCGACAATCTTGCCGCCACCTTCTCGCCCGACCTTGCCGACTTGACCCTCTATGTCATCTCGGTCTGCCAGGGCGAGGAAATCCCGCGCAAGGGCGGACCTGCAATCACCCGCTCCGATTTCCTCATCATCAACAAGAGCGATCTCGCGCCCTATGTGAACGTCAACCTTGATGTCATGGAAAGTGACGCCGCCCGCATGCGCGGCAAGCGCCCGTTCGGCTTCACCGACCTGTCGCGCGGCAAGGGCCTGCAGGCGGTCATCGACTTCATCGTCGAGCATGGCGGGCTGCAGTCGGCTCGCACGGCGGCCTGACGCAAGACAGCCTGACCCAGCAGTTTGCCGTTGCTGGCCACGGTCGGGCGCGGCATTCTCTCGAAAACGGAGGTTTTCAGATGAGCATCGCCCGCCTGCAGAAGGAAACGCTGACCAACCTGCCCTACTACGAAGAGCGCGTCGATCTCGCCGCTGCCTTCCGCTGGACGGCGCGGCTCAACATGCATGAGGCGGTGGCCAATCATTTCTCGCTGTCGGTCAACGAGGACGGCACCAAATTCCTGATGAACCCAAACCAGGTGCATTTCTCACGCATCAAGGCGAGCGACCTTCTGCTGATCGACGCCAACGATCCCGAGACGTTGTCCGGCCCGAATGCGCCGGACCCGACCGCCTGGGGCCTGCACGGCGCCATCCACCGCAACGTCCCGCATGCGCGCTGCGCCATGCATGTGCATTCGATCCACGCCACCGTGCTGGCATCGCTGGCCGATTCGACCCTGCCGCCGATCGACCAGAACTCAGCAATGTTCTTCAACCGCCATGTCGTCGACGCCCATTATGGCGGCCTGGCCTTCGAGGAAGAGGGCGAGCGTTGTTCGCAGCTGCTCACCGACCCCAAGGTCAAGGTGATGGTGATGGGCAATCATGGCGTGATGGTCATCGGCGATACCGTCGCCGATGCCTTCAACCGCATGTTCTATTTCGAGCGCGCCGCCGAAACCTACATCAAGGCGCTGTGGACCGGCCGTCCGCTGCGCACGCTCTCCGACGCGGTTGCCGAAAAGGCCGCCAGCGAAATGGACGACTATCCAGGCCAGGCCGAGCGTCATCTTGCCGAGCTCAAGGCGATCCTCGACGAGGAGGTGCCGGTTTACCGGAGCTGAGCGATCATTTCGCAACGCCGGTAGTTGGCGAAACCATCAACACAGCCACTTTCTCCCCGTCACTATACGGGGAGAAATGTCCGGCAGGACAATGAGGGGCAGCGCCAAGGTTTCAGAAATCAGCATCTGGACGTCGACGCTTTCCCAAGTCAGCGCCGCCCCTCATCCGCCTGCCGGCACCTTCTCCCCGTATAGTGACGGGGAGAAGGGATCTCCTCAGAGCCCCAACTGAGCCCGCAACTCTTCCGCGCTGTTGATTACAACAGCGCCCGGCGGGCCTGCCATTGGCGCCTCCGGCCAGAAGATCGTCCGCATCCCCGCGGCCAGGCCGGATGTGGCGCCGGTCACGCTGTCGTCGACCGCCACCGCATCCGCAGGATCGACGCCGGCCAGCCACGCGGCACGCAGGAAGGGCTCGGGATGCGGCTTGCCTTCGCGCACATCGTTGCGGCTGATCGTGCGCATGCCGGGATAAATCAGGCCGACCGCGCTCAGATTGGCGTCGACGATCACCCGGTCGGAATTGGACACCACCGCCTGCTGCACGCCGAGCGCGCGCAATGCGTTGAACACCTCGATCGCGCCGGGGCGCGGCTTCAGCGTCTCGGCCATCGGCAGATAGTGGTCGTATTTGCGCACGATCCAGTCGTCGAAGGGCAGGTCGAGGCCGAACTCGCTGCGCAGCATCTCGTAGACCGGTCCGGCGGCGATGCCCAGCACCCGCTCATGCAGGTCGACCGGCGGCGCGATGCCGACGCTGCGCAGCGCCGCCACCAGGGCGGCCTCATGCAGCGGCTCGCTGTCGACCAGTGTGCCGTCCATATCCCAGAAAACCGCTTTCGGCGTCATGCGCGAGGCTCCTTTTGCCGATCCCCTTAAAGCGTTTGTACCGGGAGATAAACCGCCGAAGCCATGTGCAGGCGATTTTGGCCGTGGCGATTGCCTCGTCGCAATCGGGTCAACGCGGCAAGCAATTGCCCTTTGCATAGACAATTGCGCACCGGCCCATTCCCTGCAAGACTATAGGCTTCGCCCAAAAGGGGCGGGCCTGGGAGGAAGACTTTGAATTCGCGGCAGGACGGCGGCAGCAACAGGCTGGATGAGGCGGCGCGCGCCGGCTGGCTATATTATGTTGCCGGCAACACGCAGGACCAGATCGCCACCACGCTCGGCATTTCCCGGCAGACAGCGCAGCGGCTGGTGTCGCTGGCGGTGTCGGAAGGGCTGATCAAGGTGCGCGTTGATCACCCGATCGCCAACTGCCTCGACCTTGCCGCACGGCTGAGGTCGCGCTTCGCGCTCGATTTGGTCGAAGTGGTGCCGAGCGATCCGACCTCGTCCTCGACCACGATCGGCATTGCCGAGGCGGCCGCGGCCGAGATCGAGCGGCGGCTCAGGTCGCCGACGCCGATCGTCATGGCCATCGGCACCGGCCGCACGCTGAAGGCGGCGATCGAGCAGCTGCCGCCGATGGAATGCTCGCAGCACAAGGTGGTGTCCTTGACCGGCAACATCTCGCCCGACGGTTCTGCCGCCTTCTACAACGTCATCTTCACCATGGCCGACAGGGTCAAGGCGCGCTCGTTCCCGATGCCGCTGCCGGTCATCGCCTCGTCGCCCGAAGAGCGTGAAATGCTGCTCGCCCAGCCGATGATCCAGCCGACGCTGGCGCTGGCCGCGGAAGCCGACGTCACCTTTGTCGGCATTGGCGATCTCGGCCCGAAGGCGCCGCT
The DNA here is from genome assembly GCF_016836705.1 of Mesorhizobium caraganae. Lineage (GTDB taxonomy): Bacteria > Pseudomonadota > Alphaproteobacteria > Rhizobiales > Rhizobiaceae > Mesorhizobium > Mesorhizobium caraganae. Next base: position 916,208 of record NZ_JAFCGY010000001.1, read on the forward strand.
CTACGAGGACGGCTTCATCTCGGAAAGTGAATTGAAGGCGCTGCAAAAGGCCGGCGGCGTCGCCGAGATCGTCGGCTGGGTGTTCGACCGGGAAGGCCGCATGATCGAGGGCATCACCAACGACCGGGTATCGTCGGCCGCGTTGCCGTCACGCGAAAAATCGCTCGTCATTGCGCTCGCCATGGGCGAGCGCAAGCTGCCGGGCATTCTGGCGGCGGTGAACCGGCGGCTGGTCAACGGCCTCATCACCGACGAGCGGACCGCCACGGCCCTGCTCGACAGCGCCTGAGCTGGCGATAAAAATCGGCACGGCTATTTGTGCCGGCCGCAAACGTCGTTTCCATCGAGGAAACCCATGTCGCGCTGCAAATGCGGCGACAGGTCCCTGACGTCGACATAGCCGCGCTTGCGGCTCACCAGCAGCGAAAATTCGTGCGCCAGCACGGAAAACCAGCTCTGCGCCGGGGTTGAATGGAGCTTTTGCTGTACCGTGGTCATGATCTTCAGCCTCCGCTATGCTTGAACTGGATTGATCGTCGGCACCAGATATCGGTCTGATCGGCTCCGGCTTCCAATCAAACGTCGATCATGACCCATAAGGAGGGCTTATGCCCGAACTCAAGGCACCACAGCTTGCCCAACTGCCACCGCTGCAGGCCATCAGGGTGTTCGAAGCCGTCGCACGGCATCTATCCTTCACCAAGGCCGCGGAGGAACTGGGCATGACCCAGGCCGCCGCCAGCTATCAGATCAAGCTCCTTGAAGAGCGCATCGGTTCGCCGCTGTTCCTGCGTCAGCCGCGCCAGATCGTGCTGACCGAACCCGGCCAGCGCCTGGCGCCCGCCGTCAGCGAGGCGTTCAGTCTGATCAGCAGCGCGTATTCGGCCGCACGCGGCGGCGCCGATGGCGTGCTTTGCGTGTCGACGCTGCTGACCTTCGCCTCGAACTGGCTGGCGCAGCACCTCGGCTCCTTCCAGCTGTCGCATCCGTCGCTGGCGGTGCGTGTCGATACCTCGAACAGGGTCATCGATTTCGCCCGCGAGGACGTGGACATTGCCATCCGCTCCGGCAGCGGTAAATGGCCGGGGGTCGAAACCCATCTTCTGTTCAAGGCCGATTTCACGCCGGTGCTCAGCCCGGCGCTCGCCGCCAGCATTGGTGGCGTCCACGAACCGGCCGACCTGTTCAAACTGCCCATTCTCGATCCCACCGACATATGGTGGCGGGAATGGTTCGCCCTTGCCGGCGTGCCGGCGGACGAACTTGCCAATCGCACCGGCACCAGCATGGGCGCGCAGGCCTATGAGGCGAATGCGGCGATCGCCGGCCATGGCGTGGCGATCCTGACCACGGCGCTGTTCAAGACCGAGCTCGCCGCCGGCCGCCTGATCCAGCCCTTCGACCTGGTTGGCGACGACGGCCACGCCTATTGGCTGGTCTACCCGACAGCCCGCCGCAACGTGCCGAAGATAAAGGCCTTCCGGGACTGGATACTGGCTGAGATCGCCTGCGCTTAAGGCCCGAGCAATTCGCGGAATGGTTCCGGGAGTGAACTCTGCAAGGTCTAGTCGCAAAACTTCGCTTTTCGGGGACAAGCAGCCGTAGAGGCAATCGGCCGGGAAGTTAGGCTGCGCAAGGACGAACCAAACTGGATCCGGGTGACGGAAACGCTGACCAGGGCCAAGCAAATTCGCGACGGCAGTGTTTTCGAATATTCCGTCGGAGGCTATCCGGCCCACGGCTGAGGGTTTGCCTAGCTCCGTTATTGATGGGGTTGCGATGGCTGGCAACAAGCCGGTCTGGTAAATCGCGCCCGACAGCTACCCTCCCAATCCATCGAATATTCCCTCTCCACCCGACGCCGCGCGGTGCCCGCGTGCTGCGCTGCAGCATCGAATCCGGCTTGACATAATTAATGCCAAGTGAGTAATTGCTCAGCACCAAGGCAAATGCTCATCTTGGTTCATGGGAGGAATTTGATGAAACTTCGCACGCTCACTTTGGGCTTGTTGTCGGCCAGCGCTTTTGCTTTCGCCGCGCATGCCGAATCCATCACCATTGCCACCGTCAACAACGGCGATATGGTCCGCATGCAGAAGCTGACGGACGACTTCACCAAGGCTAACCCCGACATCACGCTCAACTGGGTCACGCTCGAAGAGAACGTGCTGCGCGAGCGCGTCACCACCGACATCGCCACCAAGGGTGGCCAGTATGACGTGATGACCATCGGCACCTACGAGGTTCCGATCTGGGCCAAGCAGAGCTGGCTGTTGCCGCTCGACAAACTCGGCGACGACTATGACGCAAAAGACATCATCCCGGCCATCGCCGGCGGCCTGTCGGTCGACGGCAAGCTCTATGCAGCACCGTTCTACGGCGAAAGCTCCTTCGTCATGTACCGCAAGGACCTGATGGAGAAGGCAGGGCTGACCATGCCCGACGCCCCGACCTGGGACTTCATCAAGCAGGCCGCCGACAAGATGACCGACCGCGCCAATGGCGTGAACGGCGTATGTCTGCGCGGCAAGGCCGGCTGGGGCGAGAACATGGCCTTCCTGACCGCCATGTCGAACTCCTTCGGTGCCCGCTGGTTCGACGAGAACTGGAAGCCGCAATTCGATCAGCCGGAATGGAAGAACACGCTGCAATTCTATGTCGACCTGATGAAGGCCGACGGTCCTGAGGGCGCCTCGTCCAACGGCTTCAACGAAAACCTGGCGCTGTTCCAGCAGGGCAAGTGCGGAATGTGGATCGACGCCACCGTCGCCGCCTCATTCGTCTCTGACCCGAAAGCTTCCACTGTCGCCGACAAGGTCGGTTATGCTCTTGCTCCCGACAACGGTCTGGGCAAACGCGGCAACTGGCTGTGGGCTTGGTCTCTGGCCATCCCCGCCGGTACGCAGAAGGCTGATGCGGCTCAGAAGTTCGTCTCCTGGGCGACCTCGAAGCACTATGCCGAGCTCGTCGCGGCGAAGGAAGGCTGGGCCAACGTTCCTCCGGGCACGCGCTCCTCGCTCTACGCCAATGCCGAATACCAGAAGGCGGCTCCGTTCGCCAAGATGACGCTGGACTCCATCAACGCCGCCGACCCGACGCATCCGACCGTCAAGCCGGTGCCCTATGTCGGCGTCCAGTTCGTCGCCATCCCTGAGTTCCAGGGTCTCGGCACCACCGTCGGCCAGCTCTTCTCGGCGGCGCTTGCCGGCCAGTCGAGCGTCGACGATGCGCTCAAGCAGGCCCAGGACGCCGCCACGGCAACGATGACCGAAGGCGGTTATATCAAGTAAGGCTCCTCCCGGTGCCGACTGCCGGCCGCCTTCCTGGCCGGCAACGGCCGCCCGAATCCCAGTTCGGGCGGCCTCTTTCACACACTTGAAAATTTGGCTGACCTTGAAGGGTGACCGTCATGGCTACTCAGCAGACTCGTTCGCTTGCCCGTTTCATGATGGCGCCATCCGTGGTGCTGCTGTTCGTCTGGATGATCGTGCCGCTGGTCATCACCCTGTGGTTCTCCTTCCAGCAGTACAATCCGCTCAATCCGATCCGCGACGGGTTCGTCGGCTTCTCCAACTACGCGCTGTTCTATTCCAACCCGGCCTTCCTGCAGTCGATCCTCAACACGCTTGTTCTGGTGGGCAGCGTGCTGCTGATCACCGTCATCGGCGGCATCCTGCTGGCGCTTTTGATCGATCAGCCGATGTGGGGACAGGGGATCGTGCGCATCCTCGTCATCTCACCGTTCTTCGTCATGCCGCCGGTGGCGGCGCTTGTCTGGAAGAACATGATCATGCATCCGCAATACGGCGTCTTCGCCGACATTGCGCGCTTCTTCGGGGCTCAACCGATCGACTGGTTCGGGCAGCATCCGATGATGGCGATCATCATCATCGTCGCCTGGCAATGGTTGCCTTTCGCGACGCTTATCCTTTTGACTGCCCTGCAGTCACTTGACGGCGAGCAGAAGGAAGCCGCCGAGATGGACGGCGCCGGCTTCGTCAGCCGCTTCATCTATCTGACGCTGCCGCACATGTCGCGCGCCATCACCGTCGTCATCCTGATCCAGACCATCTTCCTGCTGTCGGTCTATGCCGAGATCCTGGTCACCACCAATGGCGGCCCCGGCTACGCCTCCACCAACCTGCCCTTCCTCGTCTACCAGAAGGCATTGCTGGAGTTCAAAATCGGCCAGGCATCCGCCGGCGGTGTCATCGCCGTCATTCTCGCCAACATCGTCGCCTTCTTCGCCATGCGCGCAGTCGGCAAGAACCTGGACAAGTAAGGGAGGATACGATGGCACGTGCAGTCACCACCCAACACAAGGTCATTGCGACCGGCGCCGCCTGGATCGTCGCGCTGCTGATCTTCTTCCCGATCCTCTATACGATCATCACCTCGTTCAAGTCGGAGCAGGAGGCCATCCAGGGCTTCGCCCTGATCCCGTCGGGGACGTTCGAGAGCTATACCGAGGTCCAGGCGCAGAGCGGCTATTTCAAGTTCTTCTTCAACTCGGTGCTGCTCTCGGTCGGCTCGACCATCCTGGCCCTGATCGTCGCGGTTCCGGCCGCCTGGTCGATGGCCTTCTCGCCGGGCAAACGGACCAAAGACATCCTGATGTGGATGCTCTCGACCAAGATGATGCCGGCGGTCGCGGTGCTGTTCCCGATCTACCTGATCTTCCGCGACACCGGCCTGCTCGACAGCCGCATCGGCTTGATGGTCATGCTGATGCTGATCAACCTGCCGATCGTGATCTGGATGCTCTACACCTACTTCCGCGAAATCCCTGGCGAAATCCTCGAAGCGGCGCGCATGGACGGCGCTACACTGTGGGGCGAGATCGCCTATGTGCTGACCCCGATGGCGGTACCAGGCATAGCGTCGACCATGCTCCTCAACATCATCCTGGCATGGAACGAAGCGTTCTGGACCATCCGTCTGACCACCACAGAGGCCGCGCCGCTGACGGCCTTCATCAGTTCGTTCTCAAGCCCGCAAGGCCTGTTCTGGGCCAAGCTATCGGCGGCCTCGACGCTGGCGATCGCCCCGATCCTGATCATGGGCTGGTTCAGCCAGAAGCAGCTGGTGCGCGGCCTGACGTTCGGAGCCGTGAAGTAAACCGAAACTGCCTGAAGCAACCGGCTGAAGCAATTCCAGGAAAAGTGTGTAGCGGTTTTCCGTCCGGAATTGCGTAAACCAAATAGTTACCCCTCGGGGAGGAAACCATGGGAAACATCACGCTCAAGAACGTCTCCAAGCATTTCGGATCGACGGTCATCATTCCAGGCCTTGACCTGGTCATTGAGAATGGCGAGTTCGTCGTCTTCGTCGGTCCGTCGGGTTGCGGCAAGTCCACGCTGCTGCGCCTCATCGCCGGCCTTGAGGACACCAGCGGCGGCACCATCAACATCGATGGCCGCGACGTCACCGGCGAGGCGCCGGCCAAGCGCAAGCTGGCCATGGTGTTCCAGTCCTATGCGCTCTACCCGCATATGACGGTGGCCAAGAACATCGGCTTCCCGCTGAAGATGGCGGGCGAGGATGTGGCGACGATCGACAAGAAGGTGAAGGACGCGGCCCGCGTGCTCAACCTCACCAACTACCTCGAGCGCCGGCCCGGCCAGCTCTCCGGCGGCCAGCGCCAGCGCGTCGCCATCGGCCGCGCCATCGTGCGCCAGCCCTCGGCCTTCCTGTTCGACGAACCGCTGTCCAACCTTGATGCCGCACTGCGCGGCACCATGCGGCTGGAAATCAGCGAGCTGCACCATCAGCTCAAGACGACGATGATCTACGTCACCCACGACCAGATCGAAGCCATGACCATGGCTGACAAGATCGTCGTGCTCAACGCCGGCAACATCGAACAGGTCGGCTCGCCGATGGAGCTCTACAAGTCGCCGAAGAACCTGTTCGTGGCCGGCTTCATCGGTTCGCCGAAGATGAACCTGATCGAAGGCGCGCCGGCCGCCAAATACAACGCCAAGACCATCGGTATCCGTCCCGAGCACATGAACATCTCGACCACGGCGGGCGACTGGAAAGCCACTGTTGGCGTTGCCGAACATTTGGGATCCGACACCTTCCTGCACGTCCAGGCCGATGGCGTCGGCACGCTGACCGTGCGCGCCGACGGCGAAATGCCTGTCCGTCACGGCGACACCATCTACCTCACGCCCGACAAGGTTCGGATGCATCGCTTCGGCCCCGACGGAAAGGCACTGACGCAGTGAGGCTGAAAGGCAAATCGGCGCTGATCACCGGATCTGCGCGGGGCATAGGCAGGGCCTTCGCCGAAGCCTATGTGCGCGAGGGCGCGACCGTCGCCATTGCCGATATCAATCTGGCGGCTGCCGAAAAGACAGCCTCCGAGATTGGCGCCAAGGCCTATGCGGTCAGGCTCGACGTCTCCGACCTCGCTTCGATCGAGGCGGCGGTCAAGGCGGTCGAGACAAGAACCGGCGGCCTCGACATACTGATCAACAACGCCGCTTTGTTCGACCTGGCGCCGATCATCGAGATCACCAAGGCGAGCTACGACAAATTGTTTTCGGTCAATGTCGCCGGTACGCTGTTCATGCTGCAGGCCGCAGCCCGCTCAATGATCGCACGCGGCAAGGGCGGCAAGATCATCAACATCGCGAGTCAGGCCGGACGGCGCGGCGAGCCGCTGGTCGCCGTCTACTGCGCCACCAAGGCCGCGGTCATTTCGCTCACCCAGTCGGCAGGGCTCGACTTGATCAAGCACCGCATCAACGTCAATGGCATCGCGCCGGGCGTCGTCGACAGCGACATGTGGGATGAGGTCGACGCGCTGTTCGCCAAGTATGAGAACCGGCCGAAGGGCGAGAAGAAGCGGCTGGTCGGCGAGGGCGTGCCTTACGGCCGCATGGGCAAGCCGGAGGACCTGACCGGCATGGCCGTGTTCCTGGCCAGCGATGACGCCGAATACATCGTCGCCCAGACCTACAATGTCGATGGTGGCCAGTGGATGAGTTGAGGGGCGAAGGCACTCTTCTCCCCGTCCCTCCACGGGGAGAAGAGGCCGGGATTACGCAGGCCGCAGCCCGGCCAAAGGGTAAAAGCAGATGACCATGAAACTCTCTTCCTCCATCCTCGCCAAGCTTCCCCCAGAGGTCGCCGGCCCGAAATACGATCGCACTGCGCTCAAAGCCGGCATCGTCCATTTCGGCGTCGGCAATTTCCATCGCTCGCACCAGGCTGTCTATCTCGACGACCTCTTCAACGCGGGCATTGGCCATGATTGGGCGTTGATCGGCGCCGGCGTCTTCGAGGGCGAGAAAATCGGCCGTTCCAAGTTGCAGGAACAGGACTGGCTGACCACCGTGGTCGAGCAGGATTCCGACCATATGAGCGCCCGCGTCACCGGCGTCATGATCGACTTCCTAACGCCCGGCGATGCGGATGCCATCATCGACCAGCTTGCCGATCCCGCCATCAAGATCGTATCGTTGACCATCACCGAAGGCGGCTATTTCATCGATCCGGCCTCCGGCAAGTTCAACCCGACCCATCCCGACATCGTCGCCGACGCGCAGGCCGGCACGACGCCGAAGACGGTGTTCGGCCTCATCCTGGCCGGCCTGATGCGCCGCCGCGCCGACGGCATCGTGCCGTTCACAGTCATGTCCTGCGACAACATCCCCCACAACGGCCATGTCACGTCGGACGGCGTCATCGGCCTTGCCCGCCTGATCGACGAAGATCTGGCCAACTGGGTCAGCGACAACGTCGCCTTCCCGAATGGCATGGTCGATCGCATCACGCCGGCCACCTCCGATCGCGAGCGCGGCATCCTGGCCACGGAGTTCGGCCTCGAGGACAATTGGCCGGTGTTCTGCGAGCCGTTCAAGCAATGGGTGCTGGAGGATCATTTCACTGACGGCCGTCCGCCGCTGGAGAAAGTCGGCGTCCAATTCGTCAAGGACGTCGCGCCTTACGAGCTGATGAAGATCCGCATCCTCAATGGCGGCCATGCCACCATCGCCTATCCAGCAGGACTGATGGACATCCATTTCGTCCACGAGGCGATGCAGGAGCCTCTGGTGCGCGGCTTCCTCGCCAAGCTCGAACATGACGAGATCATTCCGACCGTGCCGCCAGTGCCGAACACCGTGCTGGAGGACTATTATCAGCTCATCGAGCACCGCTTCTCCAACCCGAAGATCGGTGACACCATCCGAAGACTTTGCCTCGACGGTTCCAACCGGCAGCCGAAATTCATCATCCCGACCATCGCCGACCGGCTGAAAGCCGGCAAAAGCGTTGCGGGTCTCGCGCTGGAATCGGCACTGTGGTGCCGCTACTGCTTCGGCACCACCGACAGCGGCGCCGTCATCGAGGCCAACGATCCGAGCTGGGACCGGCTGCAGGCCACCGCCAAGGCGGCGAAGGACAAGCCCGGCACCTGGCTTGCGATGGAGGACATCTATGGCGATGTCGGCCGCTCGGCGCCGTTTGCCGAGGCCTTTGCCCATGCGCTCAACGTCTTGTGGGCGAATGGTGCGCGCGCGACGCTGACGCGCTACATCGCCGGCAAGCTCTGACGCGAGCCGCAATGACGCCCGAACTGGTCATCTTCGACTGTGACGGCGTGCTGGTCGACAGCGAGGCGCTGTCAGTCTCGGCCCTGCTTGGCATGATCACGGCTGCCGGCGGTTCGGTCAGCGAGGACGCCGCCTACGAGCACTTCCTCGGCAAGAGCATGAAAAGCGTGCGCGAAATTCTCGGCCGCGATTTCGCGATCGACATCACCGACGGTCAGCTGACCGACATGCGCGTCGAACTGATGCGCAAATTCCGCGAGGAGCTGAAGCCGATACCCGGGATCAGGGAGGTCCTGCCGAAACTGGGCGCACCTTGCTGCGTCGCCTCCTCGGGCACGCTCGACCGCATCCGCTATGCGCTCGACGTCACCGGCCTGCTCGGCCTGCTCGAGCCGCATCTGTTCAGCGCCGCCATGGTCGCGCGCGGCAAGCCGGCGCCGGATCTTTTTCTCCACGCCGCCGCCTCGATGCGGGCCCATCCGAGCAGCTGCCTTGTCGTCGAGGACAGCCCGGCCGGCATCGCCGCGGCCCGGGCCGCCGGCATGCGCGTCTTTGCCTTCACCGGCGGTTCGCACGCCGGCAACCCGGCCTTGAAAGCGCGGCTTGCGTCGAGTGAACCGGACTTTATATTCGCTGACATGCTGCAATTGCCCGATCTGATTGCAGGCCTGGGAGCGAGAGTAAAAGCATCTTGACGAAAAGCTTCGTTTGCGCGGTCGATGTCGGCACCGGGAGCGCCCGCGCGGGCATTCTCGACACGTCAGGCACCTTGCTCGGCCGCGCCGAGCATCCGATCGTCATGAACCAGCCGAAGGCTGATCACGCCGAGCACAATTCGCAGGATATCTGGTCGGCAGTGTGCATTGCGGTGCGCGCGGCGCGCGAAAAGGCCGGCGTGTCAGCTGAAGACATTGTCGGCATGTCGTTCGACGCCACCTGCTCGCTGGTGGTGCTGAACAGGGATGGCGGCCAACTCAGCGTGTCGGTGACGGGCGAGCGGCGCTGGGACACCATCGTCTGGCTCGACCACCGCGCCATTGCCGAAGCCGACGAGTGCACGGCAAGCGGCCACGCCGTGCTCGACTATATCGGCGGCGTCATGTCACCGGAGATGGCGACGCCGAAGCTGATGTGGCTGAAGCGCAATCTGCCCGGCACATGGCATGAAGCCGGCTATCTATTTGATCTCACCGATTTCCTGACCTGGAAGGCGACCGGTTCGCTGGCGCGTTCGCAATGCACGCTGACCGCCAAATGGACCTATCTGGCGCACGAAGAAACCGGCTGGCGTCGCGACTTCTTCGAGACTGTCGGGCTAAGCGATCTGTTCGAGCACGGCAACCTGCCGGAGAAGGCGAGTGCGGTCGGCGCCGATATCGGCACGCTCTCGGCAGAAGCGGCCACCGAGCTTGGCTTGACGGAAAACTGCCGGATGGGCGCCGGCGTCATCGACGCTTATGCCGGCGCGCTCGGCGTGCTCGGCGGCTTTGCCGGCGATCAACAGAATATCGGCCGGCATCTGGCGCTGATCGCCGGCACGTCGAGCTGCGTCATGGCGATGTCGCCCGACCCGCAGCCCTTTGCCGGCGTCTGGGGTCCTTACTATGGCGCGGCACTTCCAAAACTGTGGCTGTCGGAAGGCGGCCAGTCGGCCACCGGAGCTCTGCTCGACCATATCATCCGCTGGCATGGCGCCGGCGGCGAGCCGGACGCCGCCATGCATGCCAAGATCGCCAGACGCGTCGCAGAACTGCGCGCGACAGAGGGCGACAAGCTCGCCGCCCGGCTGCACGTGCTGCCGGATTTTCACGGCAACCGCTCGCCGCTTGCCGATCCGCATGCCGTCGGCGTGGTCAGCGGGCTGACGCTGGATTCCTCCTTCGACAGCCTGTGCAAGCTCTACTGGCGCACCGCCGTCGGCATCGCGCTCGGCGTGCGCCATGTGCTGGAGGCGCTGAACGAGAATGGCTATCTCATCGACACGCTGCATGTCACCGGCGGCCACACCAAGAACCCGCTTTTGATGGAGCTTTATGCTGACGCCACTGGCTGCGCGGTGATCGAGCCGCTGGCCGACGAAGCGGTGCTGCTCGGCACCGGCATGGTCGCCGCCACCGCCGCTGGCCTGTTTCCGGACCTGAACGCCGCCTGTGTCGCCATGCAGCAAGGCGGCAGAACGCGCGCCTCGAACCCGGCCGCGTCAGGCCGTTTCGACCGCGACTACAAGATTTTCCTCGAAATGCACCGCCAGCGGCAGGCGCTCGACGCCATCAGCTAGGCTTCTGCGCTTTGCGCAAGGATACACCTGACGTCGCGTCGAACAGGTGGACGCTCTCCTCCTCGAATGTATAACGCACAGGCGCGCGCAACGCCGGGCATTCGCGGGCCGGCACCAGCGCGCTGACCTCCTTGCCGCCACAGGCGAACGTCACCAGCGCGTCATTGCCATGGAACTCGATGAGATCGGCAGTGCCTTGCAGGAGGTTGGTGCTGTCCCCGGCGTCGGCGGTCTTCAGGTCCGGAGGCCGGACCCCAAGCACCGCGCGATGGACGCCTCCCAGGTCGAAGCCGGAGCCTTCGATGGAAAAGGTCGTGCCGGCACCCGTCAGCGCCCAGCGGTCGTCCTTCCGACCGACCGCCACGTCGATGAAATTCATATTCGGTGTGCCGATGAAGCCGGCGACGAACAGATTGCCCGGCTGCCTGTAAATCTCGGCCGGCGAGCCGATCTGTTCGATGACGCCGTCCTTGAGCAAAACGATGCGGTCCGCCAGCGTCATCGCTTCGAGCTGGTCGTGGGTGACGTAGACGGTGGTGGTCTTCAGTGACTGATGCAGCCGGGCGATCTCGACCCGCATGTGGTTGCGCAGCTTGGCGTCGAGATTGGACAGCGGCTCGTCGAACAGGAACACCTTCGGCGTCTTGATCATGGCGCGCGCAATCGCCACGCGCTGCTGCTGGCCGCCGGAAAGCTCCGTCGGCTTGCGGGCGAGGTAAGGTTCGAGGCCCAGCGTCTTGGCCACCGCCTCGACCCGCTTCTGGATCTCGGCCGCGGGCACCTTCTGCCGCTTGAGGCCGAAGGCGATGTTGTCGAAGATCGTCATGTGCGGGTAGAGCGCATAGTTCTGGAACACCATGGCGATGCCGCGATCGCCGGGTTCGAGATCGTTGACCACTCTGCCGCCGATCGACACCTCGCCGCCGCTGATATCCTCCAGCCCGGCCAGCATCCTCAACAAGGTCGACTTGCCGCAGCCGGAAGGCCCGAGGAAGACGACGAACTCATGCTCCTCGATCGAGAGATTGAGATCGCGGATGACGGTGGTGGCGCCGTAGGCCTTGTCGACATGGGAGCAAACGATCGCGGACATGATCAGCCCTTCTCGCCGGTAAGCAGGATTTGCAGCTTGACGTCTTGCGGGTTGCCTTGCGCCGCCCGCTCGAAGGCCTCGATGCTGTCGGCAAAAGCATAAGTGCCGGTGATCAGCGGCTTGAGGTCGACCTTGCCCGAAGCGATCAGCTGCAGCGCGCGGTCGAAGATGTTGGCGTAGCGGAACACCGTCTCGATGCGCACTTCCTTGGAGATTGCCGCCGGAACGTTCAGGCTGACCGGCTCGACCGGCAACCCGACCAGCACCACAGCGCCGCCTGGACGCACGACATCGAACAGATCGGCGAAAGCCTTAGGGCTGCCGCTCGCCTCGAAGACGATGTCCGCGCCCCACTTGTCGGTAGCAGCCGCTACGGCATCAGCCAGCGATTGCTCGCCGATATTGACCGGCACGATGCCGGCATATTGCGCGGCGATCTCGAGCTTGGGGGCGGAGAAATCGGAGATCAGCACTTTCGAGCAGCCGCCGGCAAGGGCGGCAAGCGCGATCATGATGCCGATCGGTCCGCAGCCGACGACAACGGCGACATCGCCCGGCACGATGCGGGCGCGGCTGGCCGCCTGCATGCCGATGGCAAAGGGCTCGACCATTGCCCCTTCGGCGAAAGAGACATTGTCCGGCAGTCTGTAGGTAAAGGCGGCCGGGTGCACCGCTTGAGGAGCAAGCACGCCATGCACCGGCGGTGTCGCCCAGAAGCTGACGTCGGGGTCGACATTGTAGATGCCGAGCCTTGTCGCGCGCGACGACAGGTTCGGCACGCCGGGCTCCATGCAGACGCGGTCGCCGACCTTGAACGTCTCCACATTGGCGCCCACCTCGACGATCGTTCCGGAGGCTTCATGGCCGAGCACCATAGGTGCCCGCACGACATAGCTGCCAATGGCGCCATGCGTGTAATAGTGCACGTCGCTGCCGCAGACGCCGACCGTGTGGATGGCGATTTTGACATCGTCCGGTCCGACGTCGAGCGGCAGCGCGATTTCGCGCAACGACAGTTCGCCTTTTTTCTCAAGCACCAGTGCCCGCATCGGTCAGTCCTCGCATCAAGTCTTTTTTTGCCGGAAAACAGAATTCAGAAAGCCGCTGAGCACGCCGAGGAACAGCAGCGGCGGCAGCGACAACAGCACGACCGAGGCGTTGAGGATGCCCCATGGCACGTTCATGCCTTGCTGGGACAGTTCGGAAGCGACGATCGGCAGGGTCTTGGCGTTGGAGCTCGACAGCATCAGCGCGATCAGGAATTCGTTCCACACCAGCACGAAGCTGAAGGCGACGGCCCCGATCAGCGAGCGCGCCGCAACCGGCAATGCGATCCGCCAGAACACCGAATAGGCCCCGTAGCCATCGACAAAGGCCGCTTCCTCGATTTCCTTCGGCACTGCCTGGAAGGCAGGGATGGCGAGCCACATAATCACCGAGATGGTGAGCAGCGAGTAGGTGACGATCAGCGCCGGCAAAGTGTCATAGAGCCCGATCTGCAGCCAGATCACCATCAATGGAATGGCGACCGCGACCGGCGGCAGGAAGCGCAGCGACAAAACGAAGAACTGGATGTCGCCGGCGAAGCGGTTGGGATAGCGCGCCACCGTGTAGGCCGCCGGCAGCCCGAGCACGACGCCGATCAGCACCGCGCAGCAGCAGGCGATGACCGAATTGTAGAGCCCGGTCATGACGCTGTCGCGGCCGATAATGTAGCGGATGTTGTCGAATGTCGGCGAAAACACCAGGCGCGGCACGCGGGTGATGATGTCGACATTGTTCTTCAGCGAATTGAGTGCGGTCCAGGCGAGCGGAAACACCGCCATGAAGCCGGCAAAGGCCAGAATGGTCTTGCCGATGATCAGGCCTAATCTTGTGCGATGGGGCCTCATGCCTGCACCCGCTTCCACAGCATGGTGAAGGTGATGACGGTTGCGATCATCATCAGCACCGCCATGGCCGAGGCGTAGGACACCTTGCCGGATTCGATGAAGCCCTGCGAGAAGGCGTACATGTCGAGCGTCTCGGTCGCCACGCCCGGCCCGCCGCGCGTCATCACATAGATCAGGTCGAAGGAACGCAACGACTCGATCATCTTGACGAACATCAGGCTGATCAGCGGCGCCTTCAGCATAGGCAAGGTCACATAGGCATGGATCTGCCAGCGTTTGGCGTGGTCGAGCCGCGCCGCCTCGATCGGCTGCGGCGGCAAGGTCTCCAAAAGCTTCAGCACGATGACGGCGAAGAACAGTCCCCACTGCCAGACATCGACCGAGGCAACGGCAAACAGCGCCGTCGACGGCTTGGACAGCGGATCGAAGATCAGTCCACCGGTGATGAGCCGGTAAGGGTAGGTGGCGATGCCGTAGAGCGGATGATAGGCGAACTTCCACACGAAGGCTGCCGATACGCGCGGCAACAGCACCGGGATGATGAACAGCAGACAGTAGATGTTGCGCAGCCGCGGCGACGCCACTTCGAACATCAGTACGCCGAGCCCGATCGCCACCACCATTGTTGCCACCACGGTGACGATTTCCCATTTCACCGACACCCAGACGGCGTTGAGGAAACGCCGGTCGAGGAACAGATCGATGAAGTTCGACAACCAGACCCAGGAATAGTCCGACGAGCTCAGTTCGCGGTTCTGCAAGGCGATGACGATGGCATAGAGCGTCGGCACCATCGACAGCACCAGGAGAATGGCGAGCGTCGGAACCAGAAACGTCACGGGCAGGGAAGAGCGTCGGCGCATTGCCTATCCTCGGGCTGTGCCTTTTCGGGAATGCGGGAGACCCGCGGCGCACAGGTCCCGGCATCCTACCGAATGCCGTGGACCGCGCGCCGCGGGCGGGAGGATTACTTCTTCTTCACCAACTCGTTGGCGTAGGCCTCGAGTTCGTCGAGACCGCCCTTGACGTCGGTGCGTGTGCCGGTGACCAGCTCTTCCAGGATGATGCCCCAGCGGTCGCCGAGATCCGGCCAGCGCGGATCCTGCCAGAAGTTCACCGCCGTCACCTTGCCGGTCTCGGCAAGTGCCTGGCCGAGATCGGCGCCATAGATGTCGGCGAACTCCTTGCTGGACAGGATGCTGGTGCGGTTGAGCTCGCCGAACTGGTGCGCGTCGAGCCGGCGCTTCTCATTCTCCTTCGACGTCGCCCAGGCAATGAACAGGCCGGCGCATTTCTTCGAGGCGTCATCGGCATTGGCCTTGGCAGCAATGGCAAGACCATGACCATAACCGCCGCCGGTCAGCGGCGAAGGGGGTGGCAGGAAGCCGATCTTGCCGACCACTTGCGACGTCTTCGGGTCGACCGCCATGCCCGACAGGGGCGTCGATTCGACGAGGATGGCGACCTGGCCCGACAGGAACGCGCCGGTCGATTCGTCCCAGCTGCCGGTCTGCGTGCCGGGCGCGGAGTCCTTGAACAGCTTAAGGTAGGTCTCGGTCGCCTTGACCGCGGCCTCTGAATTGAAAGCCGGCTTGTCGCCATCGAACCACTTGCCGCCATAGGCTTTGAAGAACGGCATCCAGCGCCAGACATTGGCGCCCGAGCCGCGCGCGCCGCGCAGCGCAATGCCGTACATGCCCTTGTCCGGATCGGTCAGCTTCGGAACGTCAGCGATCAGCTCGTCCAGCGTCTTCGGCGGCTGGATGCCGGCGGCTTCCAACACATCCTTGCGGTAGACCATCAGATCGCCGCCGCCGGTCAGTGGTGCGAACCACACCTTGCCGTCATAGGTGGCGACCTTCTGCCGGCCCGGATCGAAATCGGCATAGTCATAGTCAGCCGGATAATAATCGGTCAGCGGCACGATCCATTTCGACGAGGCGAACAGCGCAACATTGGCTTCGTCGACATAATAGACGTTGTAATTGCCGACGGTGGAGGCGTCGGCGCGCGACTTTGCGCGGCGATCGTTCTCGTTGAGATAGTCGATCTGGAAGCTGGCGCCGGCGAGTTTCTGGAATTCGTCCTTGGACTCCTCCAGCAGCGTCAGGCCGTCACGCGGCTGGGCCAGCACCTTGACCGGCGCCGAACAGACCGGCGCCGCCAGCGCCATGGTCGAGACGGTGGTGGTGAGCATGAAAGCTGCGCTCAAGCTCGCAGCGAGCCGAATTGGTTTCATTGATTTTCTCCTCCAGGAACAGTCGCAGGAAGCGGAAGTCCTCGGTTTGCGCGATCCTCGCCATCGCCCGAGTGACAAGCCACCCATCGCCAAAATGAGGAGTTGCTAAAGGCCGCGCTAGGAGCCCCGTTGCAGCAGACCTGTACTTTTATGCATTGTGCGCTGCAAAATCGGCTCCACGGAGACGGTGTCCGTCAGGTGAGTACCGATGGGCCGGGAAAGGCGGTTTCAGGCACGCATCGTCAGCCGCTGCCGCGACAGCTTGCGATAGGATGACGGTGTCATCTTGTGCTTGCGCAGGAAGGCGCGGTTGAAGTTGGAGATGTTCATATAGCCGACCTGGAAGCAGATGTCGGTGATCGGAATATCGGTGTCCGCCAGCAGCTTGCAGGCCTGCCAGAGCCGGAGCTTGGCGATGTGGTCGCTGAAGGAGTTGCCGGTGTTCTTCTGGAAGAAGCGTGAAAACGTGCTTTCGCTCATGCCGGCCAGTTCCGCCACCTCCGGCAGCTTCAGGTCCTCGGCGAAATGCTGGAACAGATAGGTCAGCGTGCGCTGGATGATGTCCAGCGAGGTTGCATCGAGGGCGGGTGAGAAATCCGGCGACGACAAAAGCTCGTATTCGTCGGTCCTGGCCAGCAGGTCGACCAGTTCGAGGAACAGGCAGAGCCGGGCCAGCCCATGCACCGTGCCCATCCGCTCCATCAGCGCGGCGCCTTCAAGCGCGGTGCGGCCATGGAAGACAATGCCGCGCAGCGACCGCTCCAGGAACGGCTCCAACTCGCGCAGCTCCGGCAACAACCCGGCCGATCCGCGCAGCCGCTGCGGGTCGAATTGCAGCACGATGTCGCGTCCCTCGATCAGCTCGCCCGGCTGCACCGCCGTTACCCAGTCATGCGGCAGCCCGCCGCCGACGATGGTCAGGTAGCCCGGTCCGAACTCGCCGATATGGTCGCCGACCAGCACGACGCCGGAGGATTTCCGCAAAAGATGGATTTCGTATTCCGGATGGAAATTCCAGACATTGCGCTCCCAGGGATAGTCGTCCACGCGCCACAGGAAACTGTCGCTCGCCTCGGTCACGATATGCTCGAAGGCAGGCACCGTGCGCGGGATCGCGGCCGTGTTCTTTCTGCGCCTGAATGCCATCGTCTGCTCTCCGGGCGAAATCCGGATGCGGTCCGGTCTCAGCTCGTTCCTAGAGCAATTCCAGGAAAAGTGTGAGCGGTTTTCCCGGGAAAAGCGCGCAGCGCTTTCCCTTGGGAATTGCGTAAAAACAAAGAGATAGAGCGGCTCCGCCGTTTCCCTGAAACGGTGAAACGCTCTAGGCTGTCGCCGGCAAGTGAACGATCTCTATCTTCACGACGTCAGCGCCGGCTCTCGATGATCTCGATGAAACGGGCGAACAGTCCGGCCTGGGATTTGATGCCGAGTTTGCGGTGGATGTTGCGGCGGTGGACCTTCACGGTTCCCGGCACGATGCGCAACGCTCTCGCGATCGACTCGGTGGAATGCCCCTGCAGCACCAGGTCGACGACATGCTTTTCGCGCGCTGTCAGCGACAGGCTCTCCCAGATATGCGCACGGTCGAACTCGTTGGTCGCGGCGATCGTCTCGTCCTGCTCCGCTTCGTCCGGCTCGTCAGTCGCAAGAGCTGGCCAGCGCAACCGGGCGAAACCGATCACCGCCGGCGCCATGTCGCGCAGCAGCCTGGTATCGGCGGTGCCGAAGGGCCCTGAGGCCTGCAAGCGCATCAGCGACAGCACCAGCGCATCCTTTCCCGGCAATGGCACGAAGAAGCCGACCTCCTCGGCGAGCCTTGTCTGGCTGTAGTAGGTGCGAAAATACTCGCTGGCATAGAAGCGGTCCGGCGCCAGTTCGCGCATGCGCCAGAACCCCTCCTTGCGCTCGACCGCCGCGTGGTGGAACGGGTCGAGCAGATAAGGCCCTTCCTGATAGAGCGTGACGAAGACATGGCTTTCGGCCGGCGAGAAGGTTTCGAACAGCAGCGGCGGTCGCGCCGCACCGCGATAGCCGAAGATCACGCAGTGGTCGAAGCTGACATGCTGCCTCAGCCAGCCGACCATTGCCTGGCCGAACAGGTCGCCGCTGGTCTCTCGCGTCGCCGCGACAAGCGCAGCGAGCTGGCTGTATTCGTCGTTGCGGGACGCACTCAACCTATACCCCCTTAAACGAGAAAATAGATCAGATATACCACCAGCGAGGTATATACTAGCCGCCATTGGCTCTGGTAGCGTCCTGAAATAGCCCTGTTGCTGGAGCCAGCACTTTGACTGCAGTGCCCGACATCGAGTTTCGCGGCGTCACCAAGCGCTATGGCGCGGTGACCGCGGTCACCGCCATCGATCTCGCCATTCCGCCCTCCGCCTTTGTCGCCCTGCTAGGCCCGTCCGGCTGCGGCAAGACCACATGCCTGCGCATGATCGGCGGCTTCGAGCAGTCGAGCGAAGGCCAGGTGTTTATTCGCGGCCAGGACATGGCCGGCACGCCCCCCTATCGCCGGCCGGTCAACATGGTGTTCCAGCAATATGCGCTGTTTCCGCATCTCGATGTGGAAGCGAACGTGTCTTACGGACTGCGTCAGGCACGGCCACGGCTGTCGTCGCAGGAGATCGGCCGGCGCGCCGGCGAGGCCCTCGAAATGGTGCGGCTCGCCGGCTATGGCGGCCGCAAGATCCACGAACTCTCCGGCGGCCAGCAGCAGCGCGTCGCTCTGGCGCGCGCGCTGGTCAACAAGCCGGCGGTGCTGCTGCTCGACGAACCGCTGGCGGCGCTCGACAAGAAGCTGCGCACCGACATGCAGATCGAGCTGCAGAACCTGCAGCGCGAGATCGGCATCACCTTCGTGCTGGTCACCCACGACCAGGAGGAAGCGCTGTCGATGAGCGACCTCGTCTGCGTCATGAATGGCGGCCGCATCGTCCAGCTGGGGCAGCCGAGCGAGATCTATGACGAGCCGGCCGACCTGTTCGTCGCCGATTTCGTCGGCAAGACCAACCTGCTGAGCGGCAAGGTCGCCGGGCATACAGGCGACCTGGTCAACGTGGCGCTCGCCGACGGAACCGTCATTGCCGCGCGCAAGCGAATCGCCTTGCAGCAGGGCGAGGCCGTTTCGGTCAGTCTGCGTCCGGAATCGCTTAGCCTCGGCGCTACGGAAGGCAGCCCGTTCAAGGGCATCGTGCGCAACCGCATCTTCCTGGGCTCGACGGCGGAATACGCCATCGAGATCCAGGGCATCGGAACGCTGCTGGCCAAGGCCGACCATGTGATCGGCCATGGCAATCTCTTCAAGCCGGGTGAACCCGTCGCCATCGGCTTTGCCTCCGGGACGCCGCTGGCGTTTCCGGAGATCAAGAACAACGGGACCAACCAGAGGGTAGCAAAAAATGTCGAAATCATATCGTGACGGACTGCCGATAAGCCCCGAGAAATTCGTCGACCAGCTAATGCGTTTGAAGCGCGGCTCGATCGGCCGCCGCGACTTCCTCGGCCTCACCGGCCTGGGCATCGCAACCGCGGTGATGGCGCGCGAGATCGGCATCATGCCGACGCCGGCCTTCGCCGCCGAAAACCTTGGCGACCGCATGTCGATCGCCACCTGGCCGAACTACCACGACCCGCAGACCTTCGAAAACTTCAAGAAGGACACCGGCGTCGCCGTCGAGGTCAACGTCTTCGGCTCCAATGAGGAGATGCTGGCCAAGCTGCAGGCCGGCGCTTCGGGCTGGAGCCTGTTCGTGCCGACCAATTACACCATCTCGACCTACAAGAAACTCGGCATCATCGATCCGCTCGATATGGCGAAGCTGCCGAATTTCGACGGCTCCCAGGAAGACCCACGCTTCACCTCGGAAGGCACGATCGACGGCACGACCTATGCGGTGCCGAAGAACTGGGGCACGACCGGCTTTGCCGTCAACACCAAGAAGCTGGCCAAGCCGATGACCAGCTGGAAGGAGTTCTGGGACGTCGCCATGGCTGAGGGCGATGGCCGCACCATGGTGCACGACTACCAGCTGACCACCATCGGCAACGCGCTGAAATATTACGGCTACTCCTTCAACTCGCTGAAGCAGGACGAACTCGCCAAGGCCGAGGAACTGCTGCTCAAGGTCAAGCCGCATCTGTTCGCGGTTTCGTCCGACTATCAGCCCGGAATGCGGGCGGGCGACGCCTGGATGACCATGTGCTGGACGAATGACGGCGCGCAGCTGCATCGCGATATCCCAGAGATCGCCTATGTGCTGGGCAAGGAGGGTGGCGAGATCTGGACCGACTTCTACGCCATCCCGAAGGACGCGCCGAACAAGCCTGCCGGCTATGCCTTGCTCAACTATCTGATGACCCCTGAGGTTGCGGTGAAGGAGCATCTGGCCAACGGCGCGCCCTCGACCGATGCACGCGTCAACAAGCTGCTGCCCAAGGAAGTGCTGGACAATCCGATCCTCTATCCGGCGGCCGACCTTTTGACGCCGCTGGAATTCGGCGCGGCGGCGACGCTGACCGATCCCGGTCGCGCCGAGCTGATGGCGCGCTTCAAGTCGGCCTGAGGCTGGCCTGAAGCAAACGGAAAACCGGCGGGCCTATGTCCGCCGGCCTCGGGGCGGTTTTTCATGCACGGCAACAGATTCCGGCATAATATCCTGACAGCGCTGCTGCTCGCTCCGGCTACAGTGTGGCTGGTGGTGTTTCTGGTATTGCCGTTCGTCGCCATTGCCGTGTTCAGCGTCGGCGAGCGGGCGCCGGAGGGCGGCTACCAGGCCGCCTTCACGCTGGCGCAATACGCCAACCTTCCGGCGCGGGCGACCGCATTCTGGAACACGATGATGCTGGCGCCGGCGGGCGCGCTTGCCTGCCTGCTCGTCGCCTACCCGGTCGCCTATTACCTTGCCTTGAAGGCGCCGCAACGCTGGCGGCTGATCCTGCTTGCGCTCGTCGTCATTCCGTTCTGGACCAGCCTTCTGATGCGCACCTATGCCTGGATGTACATTCTGGGCGGACGCGGCATCCCGGCGCTGCTGGCGTTTGTCGGCATCGAGGATGTCAGGCTGATCAACACGCCGGGCGCCGTTCTGCTCGGCATCGTCTACGGCTATCTGCCGCTGATGATCCTGCCGATCTATGTCAGCCTCGAACGGCTCGACCGGCGGCTGCTGGAAGCCTCCGCCGATCTCGGCGCGACGCCGCTCTCGACATTCCTGGGCGTGACCCTGAAGCTTTCGCTGCCCGGCGTGATGACCGGCTTCTCGCTGGTCATGATCCTGCTGCTCGGCGAATACCTGATCCCGACGCTTCTTGGCGGCGGCAAGGTGTTCTTCATCGGCAACGCGCTGGTCGACCTGTTCCTGCAGTCGCGCAACTGGCCGTTCGGATCGGCCATTGCGATCACGCTGGTGGCGGTTTCGGTGGTGGCGCTGATTGCTGCCAACCGCATTTCGACACGGGTGTCGGGCGCCCGCAGGGTGGACCTGATCTGATGCGCGCCTTCGTCACCGCCGTCTTCGCCTTCCTCTATCTGCCGATTGCGCTGGTCGTGCTGTTCTCCTTCAACGCCGGCCGTCATGCCAGCGAGTTCACCGGCTTTTCGGTGCAGTGGTATGGCACCGCGCTGTCGAACCCGTTCCTGGTCGAGGCGCTGAAGAACAGCCTGTTCATCGCCACCACCAGCGCGCTTCTGGCGGCGGTGTGCGGCACGGCAGCAGCGCTCGGCCTGGCGCGGGTCGGGCTCAGAACCCGCGCCGTCTTCGACGCGCTGATGGGTGCCGCGATCGTCGTTCCCGGCGTCGTCATCGGTATCTCGACATTGGTCGCGCTCGTCCAGCTGTTTGGCGTGCTCAACCCGTTCCTCGCCTCGGTCTGGCCTGACGGCCAGCCGCCGCGCCTGTCGCTCGGCTATGGATCGATCATCGCCGCGCATGGCCTGTTCTCCATGGCACTGGTGACGATGATCGTCGGCACGCGTCTCGCCAGCCTCGACCGCAATCTGGTCGAGGCATCCAGCGATCTCTATGCCACGCCTCTGACCACCTTCCGCTCGATCGTGCTGCCGCAGATCATGCCGGCGGTGGTCGCCGGCTTCCTGCTTGCCTTCACCTTCTCCTTCGACGATTTCATCGTCGCCTTCTTCGTTGCCGGCGCGCAGACGACACTGCCGATCTATGTCTTCGCCTCGATCCGGCGCGGCGTCACGCCGGAAATCAATGCCATTGCGACGATCGTGCTCGTCGCCTCGGTCCTGCTCGTGGTGCTTGCCCAATGGCAGCTGCGCCAGCGCAAGCCGGCAAACTGAAAGCCGCATCATGATCCTCAAAGACCGCATCGCCGTGGTAACGGGCGCCGGCTCCGGCATCGGCCGCGCCGGCGCCATGATCATGGCCAGGGAGGGCGCGGTCGTGGTCATCGCAGACCGGGATCAGGCCAGCGGCGAGGTGACGGCTTCCGCCATCCGCGCGGCGGGCGGGCAGGCAGAAGCGATCGCGACCGATGTCGCTGACGACACGGCTGTCGAGCAACTCATTGGTGGCACGCTCGACAAGCACGGGCGGATCGACATCCTGCACAATCATGCCGGCATCCAGGTCGGCGGGGCGCTGACCGAGGTCGAAGTCGATGGCATGGATGCGTCCTGGCGCATCAATGTACGGGCGCAGTTTCTGGCCGCGCGGATCGTCATGCCGGCAATGGTCGCGCAAGGTGGCGGCGTCATCCTCAACACGGCCTCGAATTCCGGCGTATTCTACGACCGCGAGATGATCGCCTATGCCACCTCCAAACATGCGGTGGTGGCGATGACCAGGCAGATGTCGCTGGACTATGCCCGGCATAATGTCCGCGTCAACGCGCTCTGCCCCGGCTGGGTCGATACGCCCTTCAACGAGCCGTTCATCGCCCAGATGGGCGGACGCGAAGCGATCGAGACCTATGTCCGCACCAAGATCCCGATGGGTCGCTGGGCCAGCGCCGAGGAGATCGCCGAAGCGATCCTGTTCCTCGTCTCCGACCGCTCATCCTTCATGACCGGCCAGGCACTGGTCATCGACGGCGGCGAAAGCATCGGCTGATCCAGGGACGGCCGGGTGGGAGGGTCTCGCGTCTCTGGCTCAATCTCTGCCTGTCCCTCCTCCCTTGCCTTAATGTCGCATTTCGTCCAATAGAACGGCACAAACGCCGCGAAACCGAAGGTTTTGCCGTTTGGAAGTGCGGCTTCCGGCCTATTGCCGACGCGCCGCAATCGGAAAGAGCAGGACAATGTCTGCGATCGAAGCCGGCGCTCGTGCGCCGGAAAATCTTTGGCGTCAGGAAATCAGGGCGACGCTGGCGCTCGCCTGGCCGATGGTGCTGACCAATCTCGGCCAGACCGCGATGACGGCCACCGACGTCATGATGATGGGGCGTCTGGGCGCAGACACGCTGGCCAGCGGCGCGCTCGGTGCCAACCTTTATTTCATGCCGCTGATCTTCGGCCTCGGCCTGATGCTGGCGACCTCGCCGATGATGGCGACCGAGCTTGGCCGCCGCCGCCATTCCGTGCGCGACCTGCGCCGCACCGTGCGCCAGGGCCTGTGGCTGGCGATTCTGATCGCGATCCCGATCTGGATCTTCCTCTGGCATGGGGAAGCCATTCTGCTGGCCATGGGACAGGAGCCGGCGCTCGCCCATCAAGCCGGTATCTATCTGCGTTGGCTCGAATGGGCGGTGCTGCCTTTCTACGGCTATATCGTGCTGCGCTCCTTCATCTCGGCGTTGGAGCGGCCGGGCTGGGCGCTGGTCATCGTCTTCGTCGCCGTCGCCTGCAACGCCTTCTTCAACTGGGTGTTCATGTTCGGCAATCTCGGGATCAGCTCGATGGGCATTGCGGGCTCAGGACTTGCCACCACGCTGTCGAGCACGCTGATGTTCTGCGGCTTGGCAGCAGTGGTGATGCTGGAGAAGAAGTTCCGCCGCTACCGGCTGCTCGGGCGCTTTTGGCGCGCCGACTGGCCGCGCTTCAAGGGCCTGCTGCGGCTTGGCCTGCCGATCGCCGGCATCCTCGCCTTCGAGGTGACGATCTTCAACGCGGCAGCTCTGCTGATGGGCCTGATCGATGCGGATTCGCTGGCAGCGCACGCCATCGCCATCCAGATTGCCTCGATCTCCTTCATGGTGCCGCTCGGCCTCAACCAGGCGGTCACGGTGCGCGTCGGCCTGGCCCACGGCGCCGGCAATCCGGCAGGCGTTTCACGCGCCGGCTGGACTGCCTTCGTCATCGGCGTCTCGTTCATGGCGCTGATGGGGCTGGTGATGGTCCTGTGGCCGCA
Source organism: Mesorhizobium caraganae (assembly GCF_016836705.1). Classification (GTDB taxonomy): domain Bacteria; phylum Pseudomonadota; class Alphaproteobacteria; order Rhizobiales; family Rhizobiaceae; genus Mesorhizobium; species Mesorhizobium caraganae. The sequence goes on from NZ_JAFCGY010000001.1 coordinate 940,589, forward strand.
TCTGCTGATCAGCGCCTTCATCGACATGACCGATCCGGTCAATGCCAGGGTGATCGCCCTTGCCGTGTCGTTCCTGGCCTTTGCGGCGCTGTTCCAGATTTTCGACGGCGCGCAAGCCGTTGCCGCCGGCATGCTGCGCGGCCTGCACGACACCAAGGTGCCGATGATCTATGCCGCCGTCGGATATTGGGGCATAGGCCTGCCGCTCGGCGTGTTGCTCGCCTTCCATTTCGGCTTGCACGGCGTCGGCATCTGGATCGGCCTGGCGTCGGGTCTGGCGGTGGTGGCGGTGCTGCTCCTGGCCCGCTGGCTCAGGCGCGACCGCATCGCGCCGCCGCTCGTCTTCAGCCATTGATGGCGCACCAATCGGTCCGCCAGTTGCTGTCGCTAAAGCTGCCGTTGGCTACCGATCGAACCGAAGCCTTGCCACCGTTCGGCCCAGGCCTCTCCCCTAGTCAAAGCTGATAAGGTAGATTGTCGCATCGGGATGAGGCGATGCAACACTCATTTGGACAATTCGAACTGGATGAAGCTGCCCGCAAACTGTCGCTAGGCGGCGTTGGGCAGAAAATCCAGCCGCTCGTCTTTGACTTGCTGGTGTATCTGGTACGCAACGCTGGCAGGGTGGTCCCCAAAGACGAACTGATGGACGCTCTTTGGCCGGATGTCATCGTGACGGAAGCATCGCTTCAGCGCGTCGTCAGCCTCACCCGCAAGGCGCTTGCAGCCGGTGGCCTGCAGGACGCGATACACAGCTACGTTCGCCACGGCTATCGCTTCGCCATCGATGAACCGGGACTGGGCTATGTCCGGCCTGCCTCGTTGCAAGGGGACGACATGCTTGCCGAGGCCCGCAGGCTGGCAGCCCTGCGCGACTGGAGCGCGGCTGCAAAACTTTTCGCGCATTTGGCGGACAATGAAGATCTCTCTCCTGCTGATGTCGATCTCTGGGCTCTGGTCGTCGAATGTGGTGGGCGACCGACCGAGGCGATCCCTGTGCTGGCCCGCGCGGTGGCGGCTCATGTCGAGGCCGGCGACTCGGCCCGCGCCGCCAGATCCGCTGTCACGCTCGCAAAGATCCAGGCCGAGCGCGGATCAGGGGCCGTTGCAGAGGGATGGCTGGAGCGTGCTGCGTCGCTTCTGTCCCAGTCGCCGGACGATGCTACGCAAGCATATCTGCTGTGGATGAGGTCGCGCCTGGCATCCCCGGGCGGCCGTCCCGAGGAAGCGCTGCAACTGGCGTCAGCCGCTTACGCGATAGCTGAAAATTGCGACGATCCCGGCCTGCGGGCTCTGACTTTGACATACAAGGGGTTTTTCAATCTCGCCCTCGGCAAGATCGAGGAGGGCAGCGAGCAGCAAAACCACGCGGCGGCGATCGCGTTGTCGAGCCAGGTCGACCCGATCACCGGTAGCCTGGTTTACTGCAATATCCTCTGGAGTTGCAGGACATACGCCGATTGGCCCCGCGCCCGCCAGTGGAGCGAAGGTTTTGAAAGCTGGTGCACCGCAAGTTTCGCGCAGACCTCGGGCGCGTGTGACCTTCATCGCGCCGAAGTGGCCGCTGCGCAGCAGATATTGCCTGAAGCCCTGACCTGCATAAACGAGGCGCTTCCCAAACTCTCCGCGGAGGAATCCTGGTCGCTCGGCGAAGGCTTCCGCGTTCGCGGCGATATCTTCGCCATGATCGGCGACCTCACATCGGCGCGCGCCGACTACGACCAGGCTTATGCACTGGGCTGGGACGCGGAGCCGGGCAATGCCGTGCTTTTGTTCGAAACAGGCGATCTGGACGGGGCGCTTGCCGCGCTCGATCGGGCTCTGCAAGGGATGTCGTGGTTCCATCTGCAGCGGCGCGGAAACCTGCTGGTGAACGCAGCCTGCATTGCGGCGCGCGGCGGGCGCTCTGCCCAGGCGTCAATCTATCTCAACGAAATCGATGCAGAGCCAGAACGCTGGCGGCAACCGGCAACGCAGGCATTGATAGCCGAAACCAAGGCAGCACTTTGCGAGCCAGGCGACCCGAACGGCAATCGGCTTCTGCTGTTGGCCCGGCAGCTCTGGACCAGCGCAGGCGTCGAATATCACGCGGCAAGGGTTCGGCTGCAGCTCGCCAGCGCCTTGTTGAGATCGGGCGACGTCAGCGGAGCGAAAGTAGAGATCACCGCGGCAGAGAGATCGGCCCGCCATCTGGGATCGCGGCGCCTGGAAGAGGAAGCTGCAACGCTTCGCCATAGCTTTACGCGCGAGAGCCAGCCGCTTGTCGATGGCTCTACGCAAGAACTCACCCTCTGACCCAATCCGCCTCCTTGATAGGACGAGCTCCTGATCGAGCTTATCGGCGATGGCAGCGAAAGATCAGCCAGAGATCAGGTCCCGATAAGGACGATCAGTCCCCCTGGAAGGTAATTTTTCCCCAGCCAGGCAGACACGCCTGGCCATCAGCAGCGTCGGCGAAAGGCTGGCGCGAAATCGAAAGGGAAAGATCATGAACCTGTTTGTTATCCGCCGCCCGAGCGCGTGGGCATCCTTGCAGGAACTCGAAGCCGCCGGCGCGAAATCGGCAAAGGTCGCCAAGGAACAGATGGCGGGCACGGTCAGCTGGATCCGCAGCTATGTCGTGCACGAGCCTGACGGGCGCATCGGCACCTTCTGCATCTACGAGGCCAAGGACGGCGAGGCCATCCGGGATCACGCCAAGCGCGTCGGCATGCCCGGTGAGGAATTCTACCCCGTCGCCGACACGGTCATCCTTCGCAATGATCCGATGACGGCGGCGGCCTGACGACCTCCAGTCGCTGCCTCGCGTGAACAAAGCGAGGCAGCGTCATTCAACCAGCAACCATTAACAGCACGGCGCCTGGGGCGGCATGCCGCCTTCCATGCGCTGCGATTCCCACGAACGGAGAAAGCAATGTTTCACTACCTGAAGCGCGTTTCGATCGGGCTGAGAGCACGCAGGGCCGAGAGGGCTTTGCAGGAACTGCCCGACCACATCCTGAAGGACATAGGCATTCGCCGCGGTGCGATCGCTTATGCCGTTCGGGAACACTTCAAGGACCGTCTCGTCTGAGTGCCCAGCATCCATTGGAACCAGGGACATGGACCTTCTGATAAACATGGCGAACATCCTGTATGTGATCGCCTACTTCACGCTGGACATTTTGCGGCTGAGGATTCTCACCACGGCGGCTGCAATCTGTCTTGCCGTGTATTTTTACAGCCAGCCGGCGCCGCTCATGAACGTCGTCGGCTGGAATGTTTTCTTTGTGCTTCTGAATCTGGTCCAGATCGGTCGCATTTTGAAGTCTCGCTATGCAAAGCTGCCTGGCTTGGCTCAGTTGCCCTCCGACGACATCGCACCGAGCAATCTGCGAATATCGCCGAACCTGGCGATCGAGCCGAACACCAGTGCCGCCACCGCGACGAAGAACACCGACACCGCGGCCATGGTCGGCGTGTAGCCGTAGCGCAGGGCGTTGAAGATCTTGATCGGCAGCGTCTCGGTGGTGAAGCCGATGGTCATATAGGCGACGATGTATTCGTTGAGCGACAGCACGAAGGCGAAGGCATAGCCCGAAACGAGGTAGGGCAGGATCAGCGGCAGCACCACCGTCTTCAGCACGGTGCGGTCGTCGGCGCCCATGGTGGCGGCAGCTTCGACCAGCGAGCGGTCGATCGAGGCAAAGCCCAGCGACAACGTCACCAGCGGCAGCGTCACGAAGAAGATGGCGTGGCTGATGATGGCGGTGAAGAACTTGCCGAACAGCCCGACCGTCGCCCAGAAGCTGAGGAAGCCGAGCGCGGTGATGACCGGCGGCAGGATGAAAGGGGCAAGCCCCAGCACCTGGAAAATGTTCGCCCATGGCGCGATGCGCCGCCACAGGAACCAGGCCAGTGGCAGCGCGACCGCAACGGCAATCGCCGCCGAACAAACGGCGAGCGTCACCGAATGGATCAGCGCCAGCCGCCATTCCGGATCGGTGAAGATCTGGGCGTACCAGGCCAGCGAGAAACCAACCGGCGGGAAGGTGAGTTCCTGGCGTGAGTTGATCGATACGCCCGCGACCACGATCAGCGGCGCGGCCAGGAACAGCGCGACGATGGTGAAATAGACACGGCGCAGCAAGGTCGCGGTCATAGGGCGTTCTCCCGGCGTCCGACGAGAAGGGTCAGTCCGACCAGCGCCAGCGAGATCAGCACCAGGAACACTGCCATCGCGGCTGCGAACGGCATGTTGGACTGGTAGATCGCCTGGTCGGTGATCAGCACCGACAGTGTCCAGTGTTGCGGCCGCCCGAGGATCTGCGGCAAAAGATACGAGCCGAGTGCGAAGACGAACACCATGATCAGCGTCGCCACGATGGTGTTGCGCAGCGCCGGCGCGACGACGTTGAAGAAAGCCCGGATAGGCGAGGCGCCGAGCGTGCGTGCAGCCTCCAGCAAAGTCGGGTCGAGGCGGACCAGAGCGGGGTACAGCACCAGGATGGTGTAAGGCAGCGCCTGGTAGACCATGCCGGTCAGCACCGCGCCGAAGGTCGGCAGCAGTGCCACCGGCTTGTCCATCAGCCCGATCGCCACGAACAAATTGGTGATGCCTGCGGTGCGCGAAAACAGCGTCGACCAGGCAAAGCCGATGATGACTTCCGACAGCGACAGCACCGACAACAGGCCGACCAGCCACAGCGTCTGTGCGCGGCGCGGCCGTCGGGTCAGGAGATAGGTGAAGGGGAAAGCGATGCAGACGCAGCAGACAGCGACCAGCACCGCCAGCATCAGCGAGAAGCCGAGCACGCCGCCGAAGAACACCGACAGGAAGCGGGCGTAATTGTCGAGCACGAAATCCGGCGTGTAGAAGCCGGACGGGTTGCGCTTGAAGAAGCTCACCGCGATCATCGTCGAGAACGGCACGACGAAGAAGACGATCAGCATCAGCGCCGGAAAGAACAGCGGTGTGTAGTCGGCTACCGACTTCGGAGCTTCGCGTCTCATGCGCCGAGCACCACGCAGCTCGCAGGCGGCAGCGTGACGCCGACCTTGGCGCCGACTGGCACGTCATGGCGCTCGCGCGGCGTCGTGACCGCAATGATGCTGGTGCCGCCGACGTCGACGAAGGTCTCAATCGTGCCGCCGAGGTCGCGCACGAAACTCACTTCGCCGGTGATGGCCGAGCCGCCGGGGCTGCCCAGATGCACATCCTCGGGACGGACCGAGACGGACGCTTTTGTCTGACCCGCCGGCATGGTCAGGCCGGGAATGGCTGTACCCAAAATGGTGGTGCGGCCGGTGCTGTCGATCTCGGCCGGCAGCAGATTGGTGATGCCGATGAAGTCGGCGACGAAGGCGTCGGCCGGTTTGCGGTAGATCTCGATCGGTGGCGCCGCCTGCAGGATCTTGCCATGGCCCATGACGACGACGAGGTCGGCCATGGTCATGGCTTCGCGCTGGTCGTGGGTGACGACGATGGTGGTGATGCCAAGCCGCTGCTGCAGCTGGCGCAATTCCACCTGCATGGCCTCGCGCAATTTGGCGTCGAGCGCCGACAGCGGCTCGTCAAGCAAGAACAGTTTTGGCGACAAAGCGAGTGCCCGGGCAATCGCCACGCGCTGACGCTGGCCGCCCGACAGTTTGGCCACCGGACGATCGGCAAAGCCGGTCAGGTGGATCAAGCTCAGCAATTCGTCGACGCGCTTCTTCTGCTCCTCCTTGGAGGCGCCGCGAATGCGCAGCGCATAGGCGATGTTGTCGCCGACGGAGAGATGCGGAAACAGCGCCAGCGACTGGAACACCATGCCGAGATCGCGCTTGTGCGTCGGCCGCGGCGTGATGTCCTCGCCGTCGAGGACGATCTCGCCGCTGGTCGGCTCCTCCAGCCCGGCAATCATGCGCAGCAGCGTGGTCTTGCCGCAGCCCGATGGGCCGAGCAGGCACACGAACGTGCCATGCGGCACGTTGAGCTGGACATTGTCGACGGCCGCGAAATTGCCGAATTTTTTGGTGATGCTGTTGATGTCTAGTCCGGACATGCTCATCCCTCTCAGGCTGTGCGCTTCAAGGCCGCCGAAAGAAATCCGGCGGCCGATCAGTTTTCAGGCGGATCGAACGGCTCAGCCGACGATCAACTCGGTCCACTTCTGGTTGATCCAGTCGGCCTTCGACGTATAGAGATCGTAGCGCGGGATGATCGGATCGATATCCGACGATACCGCGGCGAACTCTTCCGGCTTGAGGTCGAGTACCTCTTTCTTGAGCGTCGGCGTGGTGCCGACCTTGCGCGACATCACGCCCTGCATCGAAGGCTGGCTCATATAGTCGATGAAGGCATGTGCCTCGTCGACCTTGGTCGAGGCGCGCGACAGCACCCAGTTGCCGGAATCCTGGATGCCGCCTTCCTTCGGGAAGGTCGAGCGGACATGGAAGCCGTCGGCGACCGCGAGCCCGGTGACGTCGTGATAATACTGGCCCATCGGGATTTCGCCCGACTTCAGCGCCTGCTCGAACTGCGCCTCGTCGCGATACCAGAGGCGAACGTTCGGCTTGACCTCGGCGAGCTTTTCGAACGCCTTGTTCAGTCCCTCTTCGGTGTCGAGCGCATTGGTGCCGCCCATGAAGGTCTTGGCCGTCACTTCGAGCAGGAACGAGTTGGAGGCAAGCGCCAGTAGGCCGAGCTTATCCTCGTTGGCCTTGTCCCAAAGGGCTGCCCACGATGTCGGCGCATCCTTGTAGACGTCGGTATTGGTAACAAGCGTGATCCACCAGGCGACGGCGCCGATACCGGCGACGCGGCCGTCCGGATATTTGTTGATGAAGCGCGGCAACAGGTCGCCATAGTGCTTGAACTTCGAGGTGTCGAGCGGCGTCCACAATTCGGTCGACTGGCCCTTCAGCGTCGAGGTCTGTGACATCATCGAAAGGTCGGCCGGCGCCTGGCCGGCCTTGGCCGCCTGCTCCAGCTGCACCAGCCAGGCCTCGCCGGTCGGCTCGGCGACCGATTCCACCGCAATGCCGGTTGCCTTGGTGAAGTCGGGGAAGACGTGCTCGTCGAAGGATTTCTTGAAATAGCCGCCATAGACGCCGACTTTCAGCGACTTGTCCTGCGCGCGCAGGATCGACGGCATGGCGAGCACGCCTGATATGGCGAGGCCGGCGCCAAGCACGCCGCGCCGTGTCAGGGATTTTTCGATCAGTCTGTTCATCAGGTTTCTCCTCAGTTGGTGCCGCTCTATTCCGGCAGGTTCCCTTCACGCACTGTCGCCGCCTGGCGTCAGTGGGCCGCCGCTCGTTGTTCGAGCGTACGGGCGTATTGCGTCAGTGGAAAGCACATGACGAAGAAGATCAGCGCCACCAACCCGTAGACCTTGAACGGCTCGAAGGTGGCATTGTTGATGGCGTTGGACGTCCTGACCAGCTCCTCGAAGCCGATGATCGAGGTCAGAGCCGTCGATTTGATCAATTGCACCAGGAAGCCGACGATCGGCGCCCTTGTGATCGAGAACGCCTGCGGCAGGATGATGAGCCTGAGCTCCTGCAAGCGGTGCAGGCCGAGGCTGGCGCCGGCATCCCATTGCCCGCGCGGTAGCGCATCGACGCCACTGCGCCAGATCTCGGCGAGATAGGCGCTGGCAAAGAAAGTCAGGCCGAGCACGGCGGCCGTCCACGGCTCGATGCGCAGGCCCAGCATCGGCAAGCCGAAAAACATCAGGAACAGTTGCATCAACAGCGGGGTGCCCTGGAACAGGGCGATGTAGCCGGAAGCGATGCGCCGGCTCCATTTATTCTCAGCGATGCGGAAGAACAGCACGATCAGGCCGACAACAGCGCCGCCGACGAAGGCGGCCAGCGACAGAAGCACCGTCCAGCGGGCGGCGAGCAGCAGATTGCGGACGATGTCCCAGAAGGTGAATTCGATCATGACACGCCGGCTCCCAGAACGCGGCGCCCGCCTGTGACCAGCAGCCGGCGCAAGGCCATCGACATCAAGAGATAGACCAGCGTCACGACGAAATAGGTCTCAAAGGAACGGAAGGTGCGCGCCTGCAGCATGTCGGCCTCATAGGTCAGTTCGCGCACGGCGATCTGCGACACCACGGCGGATTCCAGCATCATGATGACGATCTGGCTGGTCAGTGCCGGATAGATCACCGTCAGCGCTTGCGGCAGCACGATCTTGATGAACACCTGGCGTGGCCTCAAGCCCAGCGAAAGGGCGGCTTCCGTCTGTCCGCCGGGCACGGCATCGAGGCCGGCGCCGACGATTTCGATCGTGTAGGCCGCCATGTTGAGCGTCATCGCCAGCATGGCGGCCAGGATCGGATCGAGCCTTATGCCGAGGCTGGGCAGGCCGAAGAAGATGAAGAACAGCTGCACCAGAAACGGTGTGTTGCGCATCACCTCGACATAGACCGCGATCGCCCGCTTCAGGAATGCCGGGCCGTTGCGCCGGCCGGCGGCGCCCAGGATGCTGAGCAGCGTGCCCACGAGCGTGGTCACGACGATCAGCAGGATCGTCGTGAGCGCACCGCGCGTGATATCGCCCAGAGCACCTGGGAGCCAGGCAAAGGCCACGGGAACTCAATCCTTGAGGTTTTCAGGATTGAGCGGCGTCTTCAGCCAGGCCTTCGAGCTCTCGTCGAGCTTGCCGTCGGCCAGCATCTTGGCAACCGCGTCATTGACCGCCGTCTTCAGCCGGTCCTCATGCTTGTTGAGGCCGATATGCGAGGGCGAGGTCAAAAGCTGGAACTTCTGCTCCGGCTTCAGCGCGTCCTGCTTGGCCAGCACCTGTGCGCCGACATCATTGCCGACCACCATCAGCTGGGTCTGGCCGGAGATGAAGGCCTGGATGACGGAGTTGTAATTGTCGAAGCGCTTGATGTCGGCGGAAGCCGGTGCAGCTTCGGTCAGCGACGTATCTTCCAGCGTGCCGCGATTGACGGCGATCGACTTGTCGGCAAGGTCTTCCTTGCCTTTGACCGAGAGCGCAGCCGGGCCGATGACGGCGATGTAATAGGGCGCATAGGCGGCGGCGAAATCGATCACCTCCTCGCGTTCCTTGGAATAGCCGACGCTCATCAGGATATCGACGCGCTTGTCGGTGAGATAGGGGATGCGGTTCTGGCCGGTGACGCTGACCAGATTAAGCTTCACCTTGAGGGCGTCGGCGATCGCCTGCGCCACGTCGACGTCATAGCCCTTGATGTTCATATCGGCGCTCGCCGAGGAGAAGGGCGGGAAGTCGGAGAAGATGCCGACATTGATGGCGCCCGCCTTGGTGATGTCGTCGACGGCGTCGGCATGGGCCTGGGTGGCGAAGCCGAGGCCGGCGAGCATCAGCGCGGCTGCGACGGTTGATTTCATGTGAAGATTCATTGTGGTTCCCTTCTGGAAGCTTGTTTATTTGAAACGGCCGCCGGCTCCAGCGCGGCGGCCGCCTTTGCATGTGAAGTCCGTCAGGCCCCCTTGCTCGTAATGGCCGGGCTGAACACCATCAGGCTCAGGATCTCGAACAGGACCTGGGCGCCGACATGGGCGGTGTTGGTGGTGGCGTCATATTGCGGCGCCACCTCGACGACGTCGCCGCCGACAATGTTGAGGCCTTTCAGGCCGCGCAGCAGTTCGAGCACCTCGCGCGTCGTCAGGCCGCCGATCTCCGGCGTGCCGGTGCCCGGCGCGAAGGCCGGATCGACGCTGTCGACATCGAAGGAAATGTAGGTCGGGCCGTCGCCGACAATCTTGCGCGCCTTCTCGATGATGGCGGGGATGCCGAGTCCGGTCACCTCTTCGGCGTGCACGACCGTCATGCCGGATTCGTAGGTGAACTCCCACAGATATTCGGCCGAGCCGCGGATGCCGATCTGGATGGTGCGGGTCGGGTCGAGTACGCCGTCCAGCACCGCGTTGCGGAAGGGTCCGCCATGGTGGAACTTGGTCATGTCGAACAGCCCGCTGGTGTCGCAATGGGCGTCGATATGGATCATGCCGACCGGCGCCTTTTTGCCAACCGCCTTCAGGATCGGATGGCTGATCGAATGGTCGCCACCAACGGAAAGAGGCAGCACGCCGGCATCGACGATCTGGTTGGTGCGGCGCTCGATATCCTCATGGCTGATCTCCAGCCGGTAGCGGCTGCGGAACGGCGTATCGCCGATATCGGCGACGCGCAGCTCATGCGTCGGCGCGCATTCCAGCACATGGTTGTAGGGGCCGATGCGCTCGATGGCGCGCAGCGCCCTCGGCCCAAAGCGCGATCCGGGACGGTTGGTGACGCCGAGATCCATCGGCACGCCGATGATCGCCACCTGCAAATCGCCGAAATCCGGATTGTCGGCCGCGACTTCGCGATAGGGCGCGGCGAGGAAGGTCGGGATGCCGGAATAGGGCGCCAGCCTGGTGCCGCTTTTGGAGAAGATCTTGTCGGCGACCTTGCGGAATTTCGGGTCGAACATCTCACCGCCATGGCTTTCGCCATATTTGCGGCGCAACGCGTCGAGCTTGCCACGATCATAACCCATTGTCGGTCTCCTCCTGCCGGGCTGGTGCATGCGGTCGTGGCGGCATCTTGCGTACTGACCGTCATCCGGCCGGGTCGCTGTCCCGCTGGCTGCCTGCAGATTTCACGTCATTGATGCTGTTGACCTGCCAAAGTGTCCGGCAGCCGCATTGAAAAATCAATTGATATTGTTACGGTGCCGGTTGTGAGAAAATCTCACAGAGTATCCGGTTGCACATGGCCAAGCGTCTGCCTCCCCTAAATCCCCTGCGCGCCTTCGAAGCGACGGCGCGCCACGCCTCGCTGACCAAGGCGGCGAGTGAGCTGAACGTCACCCATGGCGCCATAAGCCACCAGATCAAGGCGCTTGAGCAGTCGCTGGGCGTAAAACTGTTCGAACGCACCGGGCAGCGGGTAAAGCTCACACCGCATGGCGCCGAACTGCTGCCGGCGGTGTCGACCGCGTTCGACGGCATCGCCGCCGCCACCCAGCGCATGACCAGGCCGGCCAGCGCCGGCACGCTGTCGGTGTCCTGCGTGCCGGCGCTGCTGCTTCTGTGGATGACGCCGCGGCTCGGCAGCTTCATGGCGCAATATCCCGATATCAGGCTGACGCTGATCCCGTCCAACGATCCAAAGGACATTCGCGCGCCGCAGGTCGATGTCTGCGTGCTCTATGGCGACGGCAGCTGGACCGATTGCTGGATGCGCAAATGGTCGGGCCTCGAACTGTTCCCGGTGGTCAGCCCGACACTGATCAACAACCGGCCGATCCGCACCTGCCGGGATCTGGCCGACCATGTCATCCTGCATGGCGATGACGGCCGCGAGTGGCACACGTGGCTGGCGGCTGCCGACGGGCTGGATCTTGAGCGCGGCCGCCGCCACCATCTTGGCGATGCGCGCACGGCGATCGAAGCCGCGGTGCATGGCCATGGCGTGGCGCTCGGCGATTCCGTCACCGCCAGCATGCTACTCGCCAGGGGCCTGCTGGTGGCGCCGTTCAGCCTGTCGGTGCCGGCGGTCGACGATTTCTATGTCGTCTGCCGCAACGAGATGCGCTCGGCGCCGATCGTGCAATTGTTCGTCGACTGGCTGTTTGCCGAGAAGGAACAGGCCGACAGCCGCGCCGACGCGCCGGTGGCCGGCCGCATCGGCATCCGCAGGAAGCGCCCGGCACTGCGTGTGGTCGGCGCCAAGAGCTGAGGCTGGACCGGAGCGGCTCCTTTTTGTCGGGCCAGTTGGGAAAGCGGGCAGCGCTTTCAAAAATTCAATGCTAATAGCTCTTGCCAGGCAATTCCAGGAAAAGTGTGCGGCGGTTTTCCGTCCGGAATTGCGTAAGACAGACGTGACCAGCGAAGGCGACGGCAGAATATGGCAAGAACCGACATAGCGCGGCGCGTCTACAACCACACTTGGAAGCTGGACCCGATCGTCCGTAGCCTGCTCGACACTGATTTCTACAAGCTTCTGATGCTGCAGATGATCTGGGGCATGTACCCCAAGGTCGACGCCACCTTCTCGCTGATCAACCGCACCACATCGGTGCGCCTCGCCGACGAGATCGACGAAGGCGAACTGCGCGACCAGCTCGACCATGCCCGCACGCTGCGCTTCTCCAAGAAGGAGATGATCTGGCTCGGCGGTAACAATTTCTATGGCCGCAAGCAGATTTTCGAGCCGGAATTCCTCGCCTGGCTGGAAGGTTTCCGGCTACCCGACTATGAGCTCTCCAAGCGCGACGGCCAGTACGAGCTCTCCTTCAGCGGCCCCTGGATGTACACCACGCTGTGGGAGATCCCGGCGCTGGCCATCATCAATGAACTCCGCTCCCGTGCGGCCATGCGCGCCTTCGGCCCCTTCGCGCTCGACGTGCTCTATGCGCGTGCCAAGGCCAAGATGTGGGCCAAGACCGAGCGCCTGAAGGCCTTGCCCGGCATCCGCATCTCCGACTTCGGCACCCGCCGCCGGCATTCGTTCCTGTGGCAGCGCTGGTGCGTCGAGGCGCTCAAGGAAGGCATTGGCGAAGCCTTCACCGGTACCTCCAACGTACTGCTCGCGATGGACAACGACCTCGAAGCGCTGGGCACCAACGCGCATGAACTGCCGATGGTGTTTGCCGCACTTGCCGATACGGAAAAGGAACTGAAGCAGTCGCCCTACAAGGTGCTGCAGGACTGGCAGCGCTATTATGGCGGCAACCTGCTGATCGTATTGCCCGATGCCTTCGGCACCGCTTCCTTCCTGCGCGACGCGCCCGACTGGGTCGCCGACTGGACCGGCTTTCGCCCCGACAGCGCGCCGCCGATCGAAGGCGGTGAAAAAATCATCGACTGGTGGCGCGAGAAGGGCAAGGACCCCAGGCAGAAGCTGCTCATCTTCTCCGACGGGCTCGAAGTCGAGACCATCGAGGAGACCTATCATCACTTCAAGGGCAAGGTGCGCATGTCCTTCGGCTGGGGCACCAACCTCACCAACGACTTCGAAGGCTGCGCGCCGACCGAGACCAACAGCCTCGATGCCATATCGCTGGTCTGCAAGGTGACGGAAGCCAATGGCCGCCCGGCGGTGAAGCTGTCGGACAATCCGGCCAAGGCGACGGGCGACAAGAAAGAGATCGAGCGCTATCTCAGGATTTTCGGGGCCAAGGACCGCGTGGAGCAGCTGGTCAAGGTTTAAGGGTGTGCATCGCGGGGTAAGATGGAAATCCCGGAAAACTTGAGTTCCCGCTCACCCCCCTCTGTCCTGCCGGACCCGGCCCTCCGCTGGCGCTCCGGGCGTTCGTCATTTGGAAAGCCAAGCAATTGGCTTTCCATCCGCTGCGCGGATCATTCCTCACCCCCCTCAAGGGGGGAGATTGGCAGCGTCGGGCACCGCGCCTCTTTCTTCACCCTTGAAGATTGGCGAAAGCCCGGGCGACATCTAATCTCCCCCCTTGCGGGGGAGATGTCCGGCAGGACAGAGGGGGGTGTGAAGGATCGCGGCTGGCTGACATATGTCGCCTGCTACCTCCTCCTCACCGTCCTCCCCACGCCCGCCTTTGCGCACGCCTCCGACCGGGGCCACGTCCTCCTGCTCCCCACCGGCTACTACATCGCCGGCGGTGCACTTGCCGTCGCCGTCAGCTTCCTCGTCCTGGCTTTGCTGCCACCGGATGCCCTCGACCGCTTCTGGCGCCGCCGCTTACGACTTTTCACATTCAGCGACGCCCCTCGCACAATCGTCAGCCTGTTCTCCTTTGCCGGCTTTGCAATCCTCATCGCAGCCGGCCTGTTCGGCAGCCGCGACCCACTCTCCAACCCGCTTCCCTCAACCATCTGGACCCTACTGTGGGTCGGCCTCGCCATCGCGCAAGGCCTGTTCGGCGATCTCTGGTCATGGCTGAACCCATGGTACGGCCCATGTCGGATCGTGAACCGACTACTCGGCCGACACGGTGACGAACCGCAGCATCAGCGCCTTCCCGCATGGCTCGGCTGCTGGCCGGCCGTCATCCTGTTCTTCGCCTTTGCCTGGTTCGAGCTGATCGACCCGGCGCCCGACGACCCGGCGCGGCTGGCTTACGTCGCTGGCTTCTATTGGCTTTTCACCTTCGTCGCGATGCTCGCCTTCGGCTATCCCGGCTGGAGTCAACGCGGCGAATTCCTGACCGTCTTCTTCGCCATAGTGGCACGCTTTGCTCCGATCGAACGCGACGAGGCGGGCCGGCTCAATCTTTGCTGGCCAGGCGCAAAACTACTCGACGCCGCGCCGCTGCCGGGCAGCGGCATCGCTTTCCTGCTGCTCAGCCTCTCGTCTGTCTCCTTCGACGGCCTGTCGAAAACCTTCTTCTGGCTCGGTCTGTTCGACACCAATCCGCTGGAATATCCCGGCCGCACCGCGCTGATCGGCATCGGCAGTTTCGGCCTGGTGCTGACGTTCGTCCTGCTGGCGGCGGCGTTCCTGCTCGCCGTCATCCTCGGCCAGCGCCTTGCCGGCAGCAAGCATACCCTAGGAGAGGCTGCCGGGCTGCTGGTCTGGTCGATCGTGCCGATCGCACTCGCCTATCATGTCGCGCACTATCTGACGGCGCTGCTGGTCGATGGCCAATACGCGGCTGCTGCGCTGTCCGACCCGTTCGCGCTGGGCTGGAACCTGTTCGGCGCCGCCGACATGCAGATCGAGGCCGGCATCGTCGCCGGCGCCGACTCCGTCTGGTGGCTGTGGAATGTGCAGGCCGGCATCATCATTGCCGGCCACATGCTGGCCGTGCTTGTCGCCCATGGTCTGGCCTGGCGGCTGCACCCGGTTCCATCGCGCGCCGCGCTCAGTCAATTGCCGCTCACCGTGCTGATGATCGCCTACACCATCTTCGGTCTCTGGTTGCTTGCCACGCCGACTGCCGGATGACAAAAAGGTGACCGGCATGCCTTCGGGGAAAGCCCGCTTGCCACGTCGAGGCTTTGATGATTTAGTTTGTATACATGCGATTTCTGCCCCTCCTGCAAGGGAGTGGCCTTGCCTCGTTACAGACAGTCAAAACTCAAAAACAGGGGAACTGCCGTGACTGACAAGAATGGGTTTTTCGATCTCTCCAAATCCACGCTCTCTCGCCGCACGGCGCTGAAAGGTCTCGCCGCCGGTGCCGGCCTGACGCTCGCGCCCGGCTTCGTCCGCTACAGCCAGGCGCAGAGCTCGGCGCCGATCAAGATCGGCTTCCAGTCACACCGCACCGGCATCGGCGCCGCCTATGGCCGCTGGTACGAAAAGACCAGTGCGGCCGCGGTCAAGGCGATCAACGATGCCGGCGGCATCAATGGTCGCCCGGTCGAACTGGTCATCGAGGATGACGGCACCGATCCCGGCCGCGGCGCCGAAGTGGTCGGCAAGTTCGCCACCCAGCACAAGACCGACATCGTCTTCGGCACTTTGTTTTCGCATGTCGTGATCGGCTCGGCGCCGGCGGCCGGCGAAAACAAGATTCCCTATTTCGTCGTCAGCGAAGGCCACCATGTCGCCTCGACCAAGCTCAACCGCTACGTCTTCCAGCCCGGCATCACCGATGTGAAGAGCCAGATCCAGTCGATGGCGCCGTGGATCGCCGCCAACGCCGGCAAGAAGGTGACGCAGATCTTCCCCGATTTCGCCTTCGGCTACGACCATCGCGACTACCTGCCGCCGGCGCTGAAGGCGCAGGGCGCCGAGGTCATCGCCCAGATCGCCATCCCGCCGACGGAATCCTCCTTCACCAAATATTTTCCGCAGATCCCGGCGGAAACCGAGGTCATCTACCACGTCATGGTCGGCCCGGCCGTGCTCACCTTCGTCAAGGAGCTCGGCGAGTTCTACGGCTCCAACCGGCCGCAGTTGTTCGGCTTCATCGATTCGCTCGAAGCCACCGACATCAACAGCCCCGGCCTCGAATTTTTGGATGGCAGCCATTTCTGGGAAGGCTCGCCGCGCTACGCGCAGGCCAATGACTCAGCCGCGCAAAAAGCCTACCGCGCCGCCGTCGGCATCGATGACAATGGTGCGGCCGTCGGCGATCCCAAGGACGTCTCCACCGCCGCCCACATGTTCGGCTGCTGGGAGACGCTCTACGTCGTCAAGAAGGCGATGGAAGACGCCGGCTACAAGGGCCCGGAAGACCGCGCCAAGCTGGTCGAGGCGACCGAAGCGCTGACAGAATTCGCCGAAGGCCCGGAGCACCCGCAGGGGCCGAAAACCTTCAACGGCAAGATCCACCAGTGCTTCGGCATCCAGAACATCTCCAAGGTCGAGGGCGGCAGGCTGAATGTCGTCCACAAGACCAAGATCGAGGACGGGCTGTATGAGGCCGAGGGGGATTACACGACGCAGGCGCTATAGACGCTTACCCTCCCCCTTGTGGGGAGGGTCGGCACGCAAGCTTCGCACTTTGCGAAGCTTGTGAGACGGGGTGGGGTCACGACGGCCCGTGCCCCACCCCCCACCCGACCGCTGCGCGGTCACCCTCCCCACGAGGGGGAGGTAAGGGCGCCCTGAATGCACTTTGGACCCCATCTCCTCCTCGCCGCCCTCGAAGGCCTCGTCACCTCAGCCGTGCTGGCGCTGACGGCGCTGGGACTGTCGCTGGTGTTCGGTGTCATGCGCGTCGTCAACGTCGCCCATGGCGAATTCTTCATGCTCGGCGCGGTGCTCGCCTGGGCGATCTCGACGGCGATACCCGGCCATCCCACCGTCGGCTTCCTGGCCGCGCTGGTGATCGCACCGCTGATCGTCGGCGCCATCGCGCTGGTTGCCGAGCGGCTGGTGCTGCGCCGGCTCAATTACAATCCGGAAGCCACCATCGTTGCCACCATCGGCATGCTCTACATCATCCAGCAGCTGGCGCTGAGCTTCTATGGCCCGGAAGCGCGGCCGGTGGAGCCTCCCTTCAGCTACCGCATCCTCCTGCCATGGTTCGGCTATTCCGGCTACAAGTTGTCGATCATCGCCGCCTCCGCACTTCTGCTTGTCCTCACCTGGCTGGTGCTGACGCACACGAAGATCGGCCTCATCATGCGCGCCACGCAGTATGACAGCGAGACCGCGCAGGCCTTCGGCATTCCGGTCGACCGCGTCTATGCCGGCGTCTTCGCGCTCGGCGCCATGCTGGCAGCCATCGCCGCGGTGCTGATCGTGCCGATCAGCCAGGCGCATTACCTGATGGGGCAGGACCCGCTGCTTCTGTCCTTCATCGTCGTCATCATCGGCGGTCTCGGCTCGCTGCGCGGCACCGTCGTCGCCGCGGTGCTGATCGGCCTGTCCGACGGCATCATTTCGGTGTTCTTCTCGCCGACTCTGGCCAAGATCATCGCCACTATGCTGGTCGCCATGGTGCTGGTGTTCCGGCCGCAAGGCTTGTTCGGGCAGGCGTCGCGATGAGCGAAGCTTCGCCGGCAAAAGCCTATGCATTGCATCTCGGCGTCATCGCGTTGCTCTTTGCGCTCAGCTTCGTCCTGCCGGAATACCATCACGGCCTGCTCGCCCGCATCATGGTGCTGGCGGTGTTCGCCATGGGCTACAACATGCTGTTCGGCTATGTCGGCCTGCTCAGCCTTGGCCATGCCATGTTCTTTGCTGCCGGGCTCTATGGCGCCGGTTTTGCCGTCATCCATCTCGGCTGGAACGTGCCGCTGGCCTTCCTCGCCGGCATCGCCTGCGGCGCGCTGCTGGCGCTGGTGATCGGCCTGCTGGCGCTGCGCACCACCGGCGTCGCCTTCATGATCGTGACCATGATGTTCGCGCAGGTTTTCTATCTCGTCATCCTCTATTTCGCCGCCTGGACCGGCGGCGACCAGGGCCTGGTCGTGCCGCAGCCGGCGCGGGTTCTGAATCTCGGCGCGACGTCGCTCGATCTAACCAACCCGACGGTGCGCTACATGAGCGCACTGGCGTTGTTCTCGATCGTGCTGCTCATCACGCTCGCCGTCGTCCGCTCCCGCTACGGCCGCGTGCTGGTCGCCGTGCGCGAAAACGAGGAGCGCACGAAAATGCTCGGCTACGACACCTTTTCGAACAAGCTCATCGCCGTGGTCGTCTCCGGCACCATCTGCGCGGCCTCGGGTGCGGCCTATGCGCTGTTGTTCGGCTATGTCGGCTCGAGCCTTGCCTCGGTGCAGTATTCCATCCTGCCGCTGCTCTGGGTGCTGCTCGGCGGTGCCGCCACGACGCTGGGTGCCCTGATCGGCACGGTGTTCATGTACTATGTCATCGACATCGCCAGCGGCTACACCTCGGCCTATCTCTTGATCGTCGGCATCGCGCTTATCCTTTTGGTGCTGTTTTTCCCAAAAGGCATTTTGGGCACCATCCGCCAGCGCTGGCTTGGGTGGCTGCCATGATGCCGCTGCTGACGACAAAGAACCTGGCGCGAAATTTCGGCGGTCTGCGCGCCGTCGACGGTGTCGATTTCCAGCTGATGCCGGGCGAAATCCGCGCTGTCATCGGCCCCAACGGCGCAGGCAAAACCACCTTCGTCAGCCTGATCAGCGGCCGCATCCAGCCGTCCTCCGGCATGATCGTCTTCGACGGCACCGACATCACCAGCCGGCCGGCCTATCTCAGGGTGCGCCAGGGCATCGCCTACACCTTCCAGATCACCAGCGTCTTTGCCAACTTGTCCGCCTACGACAATGTCGCGCTGCCGGTGCAGCGCACGCTGACCGATGGCCGCTCGAAAGGCGCGGTGCGCACCGGCGTCATGGCCGCGCTGGAGCGCACCGGCCTTGCCGACCGCGCCCATATGCCGGCCGGCCAGCTCTCCTACGGCCATCAGCGGCTGCTGGAAGTGGCGATGGGTCTGGCGCTGAAGCCGCGGCTGTTGATCCTCGACGAGCCCACGCAAGGCCTGGCCGACAGCGAGATCGACAATTTCATCGAGCTGGTGCGCGAGATCGCCAAAAGCGCCACCGTGCTTTTGATCGAGCACAATATGCCGGTCGTCATGCAGCTGGCCGACCGCATCACCGTCTTCAACGCAGGCAGGATCCTCGCCGAAGGCACGCCCGAACAGATCCGCGCCAACACACAGGTGCAGGAAGCCTATCTGGGGACGGCGCCATGACCGAAGCCCCCACGACTGAAGCGCTGATCATCTCCGGGCTCGACTGTTTCTATGGCGAGGTCCAGGTGCTCTACGGGCTCGACCTTGTGCTCTACAAGGGCGAGGTGCTGTGTCTCTTCGGCCGCAACGGCGCCGGCAAGACGACAACGCTGAAGGCGATCATGGGGCTTGTTCCTGCTAGCGCCGGCTCGATCCAGCTCGCCGGCAAGGAACTGACCGGTTTGCCGGCGCATGAGGTGCCGAAGGCCGGCGTCGCCTATGTGCCGCAAGGCAGGCGGCTGTTCGCCGAGATGACGGTGGCGGAAAACATCGAGATCGGCCTGATGGCGCGCGGCAAGGGCAAGGCCGTGCGGGAAAATGTCCTCGACCTTTTTCCATTGCTGCGCCAGCGGCTCAGGCAACGCTCCGGTACCCTGTCCGGCGGTGAACAGCAGATGCTGGCCATGGCCCGGGCGCTCTGCCTCGAACCGCAGGTGCTGTTGCTCGACGAGCCGACCGAAGGCCTGATGCCGTCGATGATCGCCAAGATCCGCGAGACGGTGGTGAAACTGCGCGAGCTTGGCGTCTCCACCATCCTGGTCGAGCAGCGGGTCGATGCCGTGCTGTCGGTCGCCGACCGCGTCTGCTTCATCGAGAACGGCCGCAACCGCGAGACCGTCGATGTCGAGCAACTGCGCGCCGACCCGTCGGCGGTCAGGCGTTATGTAGGGGTGGGGTAAACTGCGAAGTCTGAGCGGCAGCGCCAGGCGACAGGCGGTTGCGCCGCCCCTCATTGCCCTGCCGGGCATTTCTCCCCGTGAACGGGGAGAAAGAAGCTGGCCGTGCCCTCGGCGCTCATTCTGCAAGGCTGGCGATTGGCGAAATCGGCGATGACAGCGTCCTTCTCCCCGTTCACGGGGAGAAGATGGCGGCAGCCAGATGAGGGGCGGCGCTGCCGCAGGAATCAGTGCGCCGCCTCAGCTAAAAAACAAAAAGCCCGCGACCAGAAATACCGGCACCAGTACCAGCCCCGACCACGCCATATAGCCGAAGAAACCCGGCATCTTCACGCCGCGATGCCGGGCGATGGCGTAGACCATGAAGTTGGGCGCGTTGCCGATATAGGTGTTGGCTCCCATGAACACAGCGCCGGCCGAAATCGCGGCAAGCGTCGTGGCAGCCTCGGTCATCAGATGCTGCGGATCGCCGCCGGCCAGTTCGAAGAACACCAGATAGGTCGGCGCATTGTCGAGGAAGGACGACAGCCCGCCGGCCAGCCAGAAATAGGCGAGATCGTTGGGCTGACCGGTGGGCGAAGTGACCAGCGCGACCAACGGCGCCAGCGCGCCATCATGGCCGGCGCGAAGGATGGCAATCACCGGCACGATGCAGACGAAGATGCCGGCAAACAGTTTTGCCACTTCCGCGATCGGTCCCCAGGTGAAGCCGTTGGCCTTGCGATGGCTTTTGTAAGAGACGACAAGCGACAGTCCGGCCAGCCCCAGGATGATCGCGTCGCGTACCAGGTTCTGCAATTCGAGGCTGACGCCCAGCACTGGAAAGCTCACGCCTGGCTTCCACGCCGCCGACAGCAGAATCGCGCCAATGACGCCGGCCAGCAGCGGCAAATTGGCGAGGCCGCGAATGCGCACCTTCGTATCTGGCGTCGGATCCGTGATCTTCGGCGCGCCGCCTTCGCGGCGGTGCAGCACGATGTCGATGGCCAGGAAGACGAGCAGCACAAGGCCGCCGGTGAACAGCGTCTCGCGCCAGAGATTCGCCGTCGTCCAGAAGAAGTCGACCCCGCGCAGGAAGCCGACGAACAGCGGCGGATCGCCGAGCGGCGTCAGCGAGCCGCCAATGTTGGACACCAGGAAAATGAAGAAGATGACGACATGGGCGTTGAACGGCCGGTTGTCATTGGCGCGCAGCATCGGCCGGATCAGGATCATCGAGGCGCCGGTCGTGCCGATCACCGAGGCCAGCATCGCGCCGACAAGCAGCAGCCCGGCATTGACCAGTGGCGTGCCGTGGATGTTGCCGGCAACAAGGATGCCGCCCGAAATGGTGTAGAGCGCGAACAGAAGGATGATGAACGACATAAATTCGGTGAGCAGCGTGTGCAGCACGGCCTCGCTCGCCGAAGGCATGCCGAAGGCGATCGCCAGCGGCACCACCACAAGTGCTGCCCAGGCGGCGGCGATCTTGCCGTAATGATGCTCCCAGACATGGTGGAACAGCAGCGGCCCGGTGGCGATCGACAGCAGCAGTCCGGCAAACGGCAGCCCCCACCACAGCGACATTGCGGCACCGGGCAATTCGTGGGTTTCCGACGCGAAAGCCAGTTCGGGAAACAGGAGAATGGCGACGGTCAAGGTGCCAGCCACCAAAACTGCCAACGATCCTGTGAAACTCCCCCGACGCCTCACGGTCAGGCCGAGGTCTGGTCTTCGAGCCTCACCCCGGCGTCGCGCATGCGCTTCAGCATCGCCTCGACCGAGCCGTTGAGATCGATGCCGCGGCAGGCGTCGAGCCGCACCGTCGTCTTGAAGCCGTGCTTGACCGCATCGAGCGCCGAGAAGGCGACGCAGAAATCGGTCGCCAGGCCGACCAGCGTCACGGTGTCGATACCGCGCTCCTTGAGGTAGCCGGCGAGCCCGGTCGGCGTCTTGTGGTCGTTCTCGAAGAAGGCGGAGTAGCTGTCGATTGCCGGGCGAAATCCCTTGCGGATCACCAGTTCGGCCTTGGTCCAGGCGAGCCCTGAATGGAAGTCCGAGCCGAGGCTGCCCTGAATGCAATGGTCGGGCCATAGCGTCTGCGGCCCATAGGGCATCTCGATCGCGCTGAAAGGCTGTGCTCCCGGATGGCTGGAGGCAAAGCTCGAATGTCCGGCCGGGTGCCAGTCCTGGGTCAGCACGACGTGCTCGGCGTGCCGGATCAGATCGTTGACCAGCGGCACGATCTCGTCGCCGCCCGCAACCGCCAGCGCACCGCCGGGGCAGAAGTCGTTCTGCAGGTCGATGATAACAAGCGCTTCGTCGGCCATGGCGCCTCTCCTCTTTCTTCGTCTCGAGCGGGGATCGAGTGAAAAACGCCGCGGATGCGACCGGATGCAGAAACTTGACCAGATGGCGGCCTGCGTCAACCTCTGCAAGCGTAACAAATGCGTGGCGACCAGCTTGCCGCAAACTCCGGCTTTGACAATTTCCACCAGCTTGATATCATTTGCATACGAATGAATTTGGCCAGATCGAATACTGGTGGGGTTTCGGGAAGACCCCACTTTTTGGGAAGGCCCATTTCTTGGGAAGGCAGGCGTGATCCGTTACGCGAAACCCACCACGCTGGACGAGGCGCTCGCCCTGTTGAGCGAGGGCGCCTGGCGCGTGCTTGCCGGCGGCACCGATTTCTATCCGGCGCAAGGCGCCAAGCCGTTCCGCGACAATGTTCTCGACATCAACGGCCTGGCTTGCCTGCGCGGCATCGCCGAGACCGAGAGCCATTGGGTTTTGGGCGCCCGCACCACCTGGACCGATCTGGTCCGCCATCCCTTGCCGGCGGCTTTCGATGCGCTGAAGCAGGCCGCGCGTGAGGTCGGCTCGCTGCAGATCCAGAATGTCGCCTCGATCGCCGGCAATCTCTGCAACGCCTCGCCGGCCGCCGACGGCGTGCCGGGTCTGCTGGTGCTCGACGCCGAGGTCGAACTGCGCTCAGTCGCAGCGACGCGCTACCTGCCGCTGCAGCGGTTCATTCTCGGCAACCGCCGCACGGCTTTGCTGCCCGGCGAAATGGTCACCGCCATCCGCATTCCGAAGCGCGCTTCCGCCGGTACGTCGGCTTTCGTCAAGCTTGGTGCGCGGCGCTACCTTGTCATCTCCATCGCCATGGTGGCGGCGCGCCTTGTCGTCGACAACGGTATAGTCACGGAAGCGGCCGTTTCCGTCGGCTCCTGTTCGGCTGTCGCCGCGCGGCTCGCCGGTGTCGAAGCTGTGCTGCGCGGCAAACCTGCCGGCCCGGCACTCGCCGATGCGGTCCTGTCCGCGCCGATGGCCGAGCTGTGGCCGATCGCCGATGTGCGCGGCAGCGCCGAATACCGGCTCGATGCGGCACGCGAGCTTGTCGCCCGCGCCGTGCTGGGAGCCTGCGGTCTGACGAACGACAACAGCATGGTGGCGGCATGAGCCAGGTTCGTTCTGAGGCGATAGAAGCTCTGCCCGACCTCGTGCCGGGCTTCGGCCTCGAGCGTGCGGATATCGCTTTCGCCGTCAATGGCGCCGCCGTCTCGGTCAATGTGCCGCCGCTGCGCCGGCTCTCGCAGGTTCTGCGCGACGAATTGCAGCTGACCGGCACCAAGGTCGGTTGCGATGCCGGCGATTGCGGCGCCTGCACGGTGCTGGTCGACGGCGACGCCGTCTGTGCCTGCCTGATGCCGGCGGCCTCCGCGGCCGGGACATCGGTGACGACCGTCGAAGGCCTCGCCAATGGCCGCCTGTCGGCGCTGCAGGCGTCTTTCCTGGCGCATGGTGCGGCGCAATGCGGCATCTGCACGCCGGCCCTGCTGGTCGCGGGCACGGCGCTGCTGGAGACAAAGTCGAACCCGACCGAGGTCGAGGTGCAGGATGCGCTGGGCGGCATCCTCTGCCGCTGCACCGGCTACAGGAAGATCATCGCGGCGGTGATGGATGCAGGGCGGTTCCAGACGTCGACCGACGGCGCTGCCCCTCATCCGCCTGCCGGCACCTTCTCCCCGTATAATGACGGGGAGAAAGGACAAGCTCCGGCGCCGGCGACCCCCTCTCCCCGTCATTCACGGGGAGAGGGTAAGGGTGAGGGGCAGCGCCAACCTGATTCGTTGGACTTCGGCCTTGACCGTAGAATGCCAACCAAAGGGAATGCCGTAGGCGCCTCTCCAGTCCGGCTCGACGGCGTGCCAAAAGTCACCGGCGGCGAAAAGTTCGGCGGTGATTCTTTCCCCACCGATGCGCTGGCTGTGCTGGTGGTCCGTTCGCCACATTATCACGCCAGCTTCGTTTTCGGTGATCTCGACGGCTGGGTGAAGAAGCATCCCGGCATCGTCGGTGTCTTCACCGCCGCCGACATTCCAGGCAAAAACTGTTTTGGCGTCATCGGTCCATTTGCCGATCAGCCGGCGCTGGCCGAAGGCTTTGCTCGCCTGCGCGGCGAGGCTGTGGCGCTGGTCGCCGGCGAGCGCGAGGCGATGCTCGATCTTGACCTCAGTGATTTCCCAGTCCGCTGGACCGAATTGCCACATTTTCTGCAGCCCGGCGACGCGCAGGCCGAAGGTGCTGCGCTGATCCATGCCAACCGCCCGGACAATTTGTTGACCAAGGGCTTTGTCGAGCGCGGCGACCCCGAGGCTGCTCTTGCCGGCGCTGCCTTCACGGTGTCCGGCGCCATCGATACTTCCTATGTCGAGCACGCCTATATCGAGCCGGAGGCCGGCCATGCCTATATGGATGGCGACACGCTGGTTGTCGTCGCCTGCACCCAGGCGCCTTACATGGACCGCGACGACACGGCCAAAGTGCTTGGCCTTGCCGTCGACAAGGTCCGCATCGTGCCGACCGCGACTGGCGGCGGCTTCGGCTCGAAACTCGACGTCTCGCTGCAGCCCCTCATCGGCCTTGTGGCGCTGAAGACCGGCCGGCCGGCAGCGCTCGCCTACACCCGCAACGAATCCATGATGTCGACCACCAAACGCCATCCCTCCGAGATGAAGGCAACCATCGGCGCCGATGCCGAGGGACGGGTCACCGGCATGGTCTTCACAGGCGATTTCAACACCGGCGCCTATGCCAGCTGGGGCCCGACCGTCGCCAACCGCGTGCCCGTGCACGCCTCCGGTCCCTATGCGACGCCGAACTATCGGGCCGAAGGCCGCGCCATCCACACAAACGGGCCGATCTCCGGCGCCTTCCGTGGCTTCGGCGTGCCGCAGGCGACGATCATGCAGGAGACGCTCTATGATGAGCTCGCCGGCAAACTGAGCATGGATCGGCTCGATTTCCGCTTGAAAAACTGCCTTCGGAACGGATCCGAAACGGTTACCGGGCAGAGGCTGGAGTCGGGTGTCGGTATTTTCGAATGCCTCGATGCTTTGCGGCCGCATTGGGCTCGCGCGACGGCCGACGCAGATACATTCAATTCCTCCAATACGAGCAAAAAGCGCGGCGTCGGCATCGCGTCCTGCTGGTATGGCTGCGGCAACACCTCGCTGCCCAATCCGTCGACCATAAGGGTCGGCATTGCGCCAGCGGGCGAGGTCATCCTGCATCAGGGCGCCGTCGATATCGGCCAAGGCTCCAACACCGTCATCACCCAGATCTGCGCGGACGCCCTCGGCCTGCCGCTGGAAAGATTCCGGCTGAAAAGCGCCGACACCGCGATCAGCCCCGACGCCGGCAAAACATCGGCCTCGCGCCAGACCTTCGTCACTGGCAAGGCGGCCGAAAAAGCCGGCCGCGCCTTGCGCGAAAAAATCCTGCGCTTTGCCAATGTCTCGGAGAACGCGGCCTTGCAATTGGACGGCGCGGCGCTCGTCATCCGCGAGGGTGAAGCCACCCGCCGCATCGATCTCGCCACCCTCGATGTCGATGCCGGCGGTTTCGTCTTCCGCGCCGAAGAGACCTACGATCCGCCGACGCTGCCGCTCGACGCCAAGGGCCAGGGCAAGCCTTACGCCCTCTATGGCTATGGCGCGCAGATCGCCGAACTCGAAGTGGATCTCAAGCTCGGCACCGTGAAGCTGTTGAAAATCACCGCCGCGCATGATGTCGGCAAGGCGATCAATCCGCTGTTGGTCGAGGGGCAGATCGAAGGCGGCATCGCGCAAGGCATCGGCATGGCGCTGATGGAGGAGTATATCCCCGGCCGTACCGAGAATTTGCACGACTATCTCATCCCGACCATCGGCGATGTGCCGCCGATCGAGCACATTCTGATCGAGGTTCCCGATCCGGAAGGCCCGTTCGGCGCCAAGGGCCTGGGCGAGCATGTGCTGATCCCGACCGCACCGGCGATCCTCAACGCCATCCGCCACGCCACCGGCGTGCTCATCACCAAGGTCCCGGCGACGCCGACGCGCATCCGCGCTGGCATTCGCGAAAAAGATGGCATCCGCGACAAGGAGGCACGCGCATGAGCGAGCTTGCCGAACGCTTCGAAACCCACGATCCCGGCGAGAAGCTGGTGGCGGAAAAGATCCGCTGCGATGCCTGTCCGGTCATGTGCTATATCGCCGATGGCCGCACCGGTGCCTGCGACCGCTACGGCAATTCGGGCGGCCGCATCGTGCGCATGGACCCGCTGACCATTCTCGATCATGCGGCCGAAACCGGCGGCGCCGTCGTGCCTTTCACGGCCGAAGGCGAGCAATGGGACGGCGAGCTCGTCAACACCGGCCGCCGCTTCGTCACCGCAATCGGCGCCGGCACCACCTATCCCGACTACAAGCCGGCGCCGTTCATCGTCAGCCAGGAGGTCGAAGGCGTCGATCTCGTCACCGTGGTCACCGAGGGCATCTTCTCCTACTGCGGCGTCAAGGTGAAGATCGACACCGACCGCCATCTCGGCCCCGAAACGGCAATCGTGCGCTCGCAAGGCGAAGCGATCGGCCATGTCACCACAGGCGAATACGGCTCGCAGATGCTGTCGCTGGGCGGCGTGCATCATCTGACCGGCGGCTCCAAGGCGGAGGGACGCGCCACCTGTGACGCGATGCTCAATCTGTGCAACCGCAAGCCGGTCGAACTGACCATCGACGGCGGCGCCACCATCATCGTCGAAGCCGGCAAACCACCTGTCATCGACGGCAAGCAGGAACACCGCATGCGCGTTGGCTGCGGCTCCGCTACCATCGGCATGTTCGCCACGCAATGGCGCGGCCTGGTCGACGAGGTAGTGGTGGTCGACGACCACATCACCGGCGTTGTCTCCGAGCATCAGGCCGGCAAGGTGCTGGGCTGGCAGGAGACCGGCATCAAGATCATCGGCCGCCGTTCGACGCCGGGCCGCTATTTCAAAGTCTCCGAGCCCGGCCTCGGCTGGGGTGGCACCTCGATTTCCGATCCGCTGTCGATCCTCGGCGAGTGGAATTCCAAGAAGGGCGCGCGTCCGGGCCTATCGCTGCTGATGGTGTCGACCACGGGCGAGCAGTTTGCCTATTACGAACTCGATGACGAATTGAAGCCGGTCGAAAAGCCATTCCCGGAGCGGCTGCAAAAATCGGTCGGGCTGATCGAGGACAATTGTGAGCCGGCGCTCTGCACCGTGCTGTTCATCGGCGGCGCCGGCGGTTCGCTGCGCGCCGGCGTCACCGAAAACCCGGTCAATCTCACCCGCTCGGTGCAAGGCCTGAAGACCTATGTGACCGTGGGCGGCGCGCCGGTCTATGTCTGGCCGGGCGGCGGCATCACGCTGATGGTCGATGTCACAAGGGTACCGGAAGGCGCCTTCGGTTATGTGCCGACGCCGGCGCTGGTGGCGCCGATCGAATTCACCTTGCGCCGCGACGACTATGTCAGGCTAGGCGGCTACGAGGCCGAAATACGCAGCGTCGACGACATCGTCGCCAAGGGCGGCGAATACCTCAATCCGCGCCGCGGCACAGGCGCCGAGTCCCAAAATCCATGGCCGCCGCTGGCGCAGTTGCGCCGCGCCGGTTCGAATGGGGCCGGGTGATGCAAGGCCCACAAGTAACCTGGCTGCAGGACGGCAAGCGGCTGCATCTCAACCACGGGCCGATCGACCTCATCGTCGAAGCCTTCGGCGAGGCGGATGAGTGTCGTGCCGCCTACGACCAGGCGGTCGCGCGCTTCCAGACGATCCTGATCGAGTTGGTCGAGGAGCTTCCCGAACTGCGGTTGCCGGCATTCTTCATGGCGCCGCGCACCTTCGCCGGTCCGACGGCGCGCCGCATGGAAGCAGCCGTCATACCCTTGGCGGAATGCTTCATCACACCGATGGCCGCCGTTGCCGGATCGGTAGCCGACGAAATGCTCGCCGCACTGCTTGCCGGCCGCAAGCTCGATCGTGCCTATGTCAACAATGGCGGCGACAGCGCTCTCCATATCGGCCACGGCCAGTCGATGAACTTGGCGATCGCCGGCACCGGCAACGGCACGGCCGACCGCATCACCATTCACTCGGCAGACGGTGTGCGCGGCGTCGCCACCAGCGGTTGGCGCGGCCGCTCCTTCTCGCTTGGCATTGCCGACGCCGTCACTGTGCTGGCGCGGACTGGAGCCGAGGCTGATGCGGCGGCGACCCTCATTGCCAATGCCGTCGACCTGCCCGGCAATCCGGCCATCAAGCGTATCCCCGCACAGGAACTCTCGCCCGACAGCGATCTCGGCGCGCGGCTGGTGACGCAAGCGGTCGGCACGCTTGCATTTGGCGAGGTGGCGCGGGCGCTGGACAATGGCCTTGCTGTCGCCGAAGATTTTCGCCGGCGCGGCCTGATCGCCGCATCGGCGCTGTTTCTTGGCGGTGAGACCCGCATCAGTGGTTCCATGGCGCTTGCCGCGCCCAACAAAAATCCAGGGAAGGAAGTTGCCCATGCCTGAGTTTCCGATCCGCAAGGTTGCGGTTCTGACCGAAGAGATCTTTCACGATGGCGGGCCGGTCGCAGCCGTGCCGCGCCGCCGCGCCGCAGCCGTGGCGCTGGTCAAGAACCCGTTTGCCGGCCGCTATGTGGAAGAACTGCAGAGCGCCATGGACGATCTGAAGCCGCTCGGGTTGTTGCTCACGGACAAGCTGATTGCCGCATTGGGCGGTGACATCAAGCAGATCGACGCCTACGGCAAGGGCACCATTGTCGGCTCGTCAGGGGAGCTCGAACATGGCGCGCTCTGGCATGTGCCGGGCGGCTATGCCATGCGCGAACGGCTCGGCGACGCCAAGGCGATCGTGCCGTCGGCAACCAAGGTCGGCGCCTTCGGCTCGCGGCTGGACGTGCCGCTCGGCCACACCAACGCCGCCTATGTCCGCAGCCATTTCGACGCCATGGAAGTCGGCATCAGCGACGGGCCGCGTCCCGACGAGATTCTGTTCTGCCTCGCCATGAGCTGCGGTCCGCGCGTGCATGATCGCATGGGCGGC
Organism: Mesorhizobium caraganae; assembly: GCF_016836705.1. Classification (GTDB taxonomy): domain Bacteria; phylum Pseudomonadota; class Alphaproteobacteria; order Rhizobiales; family Rhizobiaceae; genus Mesorhizobium; species Mesorhizobium caraganae. Next base: position 969,739 of record NZ_JAFCGY010000001.1, read on the forward strand.
CTGGCGGTTGGTGATATCAAGGCCTGGGACGGCTTGCGATGAGCGGTGGCGAGCTCAAGCTGGTCGAGGCCGAAGAGCCTGACGATCATGACTATCGGCTGCAGGAACAGGTTGGCTTCATCCTGCGCAAGGCGCACCAGCGCCATGTCTCGATCTTTGCCTCGCAGATCGGCGACCTGACGCCGCCGCAATTTGCGGCGCTGGCCAAGCTGCACGATGTCGGCGAGACCTCGCAGAACCAGCTCGGCACGCTGATCGCCATGGATGCGGCGACGGTCAAGGGCGTCATCGACCGGCTGAAAGCGCGTGGGCTGGTCGATCTCACCAAGCATGAGGTCGATAAGAGGCGGCTGCTGGTCAATCTGACGCCTGAGGGACGCGAGGCCATCGAGCGGCTGATCCCCCTGGCACGCGCCATCACCCAGGAAACGCTGGCGCCGCTGACCGCCAAGGAGGCGGCGACGTTCATGCGCTTGTTAGCAAAGCTCGCCTGAGCAATCAGGCGCGCAGCCTCGTCCCCTCTGGGTCGAGGAATGGCATCGGCGCCACCACGGCCCGTGTCGGTTTGCCGTTTATGTTGATGCTCAGCTCCGTCCCGACGGCAGTGAAGGGCAGCCGCAGATGCGGTTCCGGTTCCCCGTTGACATCAGAAGTCTACGGTCTTTGCGATGCGCGGCGGAGACGGAAACGACATGCTCTGCGGCGATCACGGCGCGGCGGCTGCCCTGACTGTGAGGTAAATTACATATTGATGATGTGCGCGGGCAGATGCTGAATTGAGACAGGCAGTTCAGCACTTGTGGCGGTCATGGGAGGACCTGGATGGACCAGCAGGAATTCGTGCAGGAAGCCGCGCAACGGCGCATCGACGAAGACATCGCCAAGCGCGTCAAGGTTCACCAGGCCAACATCGAGCGTCTTGAAGCTGCAAGGGAAAGTGCCGGCAATCTCGAGGCCGCCGTCGCCAACCGCCCGCTGGTGATGCTGGCGCAGGGCGATTCCTGGTTCGACTATCCGCTGACCGGCAACGGGTTTCCCTTTGTCGACACCGATGTGATCGCGCAGCTGCGCCGGATCGGCTCGATGCCGCCGACGATCCTCAACCTCGCTCATCACGGCGATGCGGCGACCGACGAGATGTCGCTGCCCAAGCAGCAACGGATGATTTCAGCCTTGCGCAACAAGGCGAACTGGCTGGGCGGCAAGCCTGACGCCATCCTGTTCTCGGCCGGCGGCAACGACATTGCCGGCGACCAGTTCTGCATCTTCCTCGACTTCAACGACGGCCATGCCACCGGGCTGAACAAGGACCGCTTCGCCAAGGCGCTGGGCATGGTCGAGGCCTGCTATCTCGATTTGTTCGCTCTGCGCGACCGCGTCGCGCCTGGCGTGCCGATCTTCGGCCATTGCTACGATTTTCCAATTCCGAACGGCGCGCATCCATCCTGTGCCGGTCCGTGGCTGAAGCCGTCGCTCGATTTCTGCAACTGGTCGGTGGCCAAGGGCACGGTCATCGTTCACGCGGCGCTGGCGGCATTCCGGGATGTGGTGAAGCGTCTGGCCGACGAGCCGCGCAACAATTTTCACCTGGTCGACACGCAGGGAACGCTGAAGGTTGCCGACTGGGCCAACGAGCTGCATCCCGATCCCGCCGGCTTCAAGAAGATCGCGCAGAAATTCGCCGACGCCCTGAAGGCGAAACTGCAGACCTGATGATTGGATAGGCGCTCGACGCCGCCCAAGGCCGTCGAGTTCATTTGGCCCCGAACAGGTCCTTGGCTTGCTCTGCCGTGTAGTAGCCAAGCCGGACATCCTCAGCGACCAGTTTCGGATCGCGCTGGAAGGGATCGCCATAGCCGCCGCCGCCCGGCGTGCCGACGCGCACGCGGTCGCCGGCCTTGAGCGCGATGTCCTGCTCCTTGGACAGATGCGGCGGCACATGTTCCTCGCCGCCGCGAAACACGGTCACCGTGTTCACCGCGCCGTCCTTGCCGCCGAGCGCGCCCTGCGGGCCGAAACGGCCATGGTCCATGACGAAGGAGGCGCGTGCCTCACCGCGCAATATCTCGACCTCATAGGCAAGGCCAAAACCGCCGCGCTGCTTGCCGGCGCCGCCAGAGCCTTCGCGCAACGCATAGTGGCGATAGAGCACGGGGAAAGCCTGCTCCATGATCTCGACCGGCGGCGATTTCGAAATGCCGATGGTTGAGCAGCCATTGGTCAACCCGTCATGGCCGGAATTGCCGCCATAGCCGCCGCCGGAGATCTGGTACATGACATAGTCGCGGCCGCGGGCCGGATCGTTGCCGCCCAGCGCGAAATTGCCGCTCGAGCCAGCGGGTGCGGCGGTCACCTTGTCCGGCAGCGCCTGCACCATCGCCGCGAACACTGCCTCGGCAATGCGCTGTGACACTTCCGCCGCACAGCCTGAAACCGGGCGTGGGTATTTCGCATCGAGGAAGGTGCCTTCCGGCCGCTTGACGATCAGCGGCTCGAAAGCGCCGGCGCTGATCGGCACATCAGGGAAAATATGGCGCATGGCGAGATAGACCGACGACAGTGTCGTCGCCAGCACGCTGTTCATCGGCCCGGCGCAGGGCTTTGACGAACCTGTGAAATCGAAAGTCAGCGTGTCGTCCTGCTTCTCGACGGCGAGCGCTATGGTCAGCGGCTCGTTGACCACGCCGTCCGAGTCGACAAAGGCGGTCGAGCGATAGGTGCCGTCGGGGATGGCGGAGATGTTGGCGCGCATCTGTTCGGCGGCGCGGCGACGCAGTTCGGCGATCGCCTCGACAACAGTTTCGTCACCGTAACGATCCAGGATTCCGTTGAGCCGGTCCTGGCCGATGAGCAGTGCCGCGGCCTGCGCCCTTATATCGCCGATGCGCTGGTCGGCAACGCGGATGTTGGAGCAAATGATGGCGTAGATTTCCGTGTCGAGCACGCCCTTCTTGAACAGTTTTACTGGCGGCAGCCGCAGCCCTTCCTGCTCGACTGCCGTGGCCGAAGCGGAGAAGCCGCCCGGCACCGAGCCGCCAATATCGGGCCAGTGGCCGGTGTTCGATAGCCAACAAAATATCTTGCCGTCGCGATAGACCGGCATGGCGAAACGCACATCCATCAGATGCGTGCCGCCGAGATAGGGGTCGTTGACGATGTAGATGTCGCCGGGTTCGGGGGCCAGGCAGCGGCCGTCGGCGATCATCTCGATCACCGTCTTGGTCGAGTACTGCATGACACCGACGAACACCGGCAGCCCCTGGCTGCCTTGCGCGATCAGCGAACCGTCGACGGCCGAATAAATGCCGTCGGAGCGGTCATTGGCCTCGGCGATGACAGGCGAGAAGGCTGCGCGCGAAAAGGTCAGGTCCATCTCGTCGCAGACCTGCTGCAAGGCCGCCTGGAGGACCGAAAGCGTTATGGCGTCGAGCTTTTGCATCTCAGGCCTCGCCGATGTCGATGATGATGTTGCCGTCGGCGTCCGAACGTGCGCGGTCGCGGGGTTCAAGCACCGTGGTGGCGTCCATCTGTTCGAGGATCGCCGGCCCCTCGATGACGGCATCGAGCGGCAGTTTTTCACGTGCGTAGACAGGCGTTTCGTGCCAGCGGCCGGCGTACCAGACCGGCCTTGTCTCGCGCAGCGCCTCGTCAAGCGTCTTGGCGCGTCCGGCCGGGTCGATCAGTCGCGATAGGTCGATCGCCGGCCGCATGCCGGTCACCGAGGTGTTGAGGTTGACCAGATTGGCGCGGATTTCCGGCAATTCGACCTTGAAGCGGGCGAAATAGGCCTTTTCGAACAGCGCCTGCAGCTCGCTCCGGGTCACCGAGGACGACGGCAGCGCCACGTTGATGATGTGGGTCTGGCCGACAAACTGCATGTCGGCGGAATGGGTGACACGGATCGTCTCCGGCTTCACCGCTTCCTTGCCGATCAGCTCTTCGCCTTCGTTTCGGTGCCGTTCCAATACCACATGGAGCTGGGTTTCATCGAGCACAGCCACCGGCTGGTTGATGGTGTTGACGAAGTCATGGCGCAGATCGGCGACGACGCAGCCGAGGGCGTTGGTGATCCCTGGACGCGCCGGCACCAGCACGCGGGGCAGGCCGAGTTCGCGCGCCAGCGCGGAGGCGTGCAACGGTCCAGCGCCGCCGAAGGCGAACAGCGCGAAATCGCGCGGATCATGGCCACGCGACACCGAGACCATGCGGATGGCGCCGGCCATTTTCATGTTGCCGAGCCGCAGGATTGCGCCCGCCGCCTCGACGCCGGAGAGCCCGGTGGCCTTGCCGATTTTGTCTTCGAAGATACCGGTGACGCGCTCGACGGTGACCGGATTCTCGACCGCCAGCAGCTTTTGCGGCGCCAGCCGCCCGAGCACCAGATTGGCATCGGTGATGGTCGGCTCGGCGCCGCCGCGGCCGTAGCAGATCGGGCCGGGATTGGCGCCGGCACTTTCGGGGCCGATCTGGATCAGCCCGGCCGCATCAACGCGGGCGATCGAGCCGCCGCCGGCGCCGACCGTGTGCACCGCCACCATCGGCACATGGATCGGCATCGCATATTCGATCTCGATCTCGTTCGAGACAGCAGGCTCCGCATTGCGGATCAGCGCCACGTCGGTCGAGGTCCCGCCCATGTCGTAGGTGACGAGGTTTTCGAAGCCGGCGCGCTTGCCCGTATAGGCGGCGGCGATCACCCCGGACGCGGGACCGGACATGACGGTCTTGGCCGATTCCCTGGTGACGAAGCGAGCCGAGATCATGCCGCCATTGCCGTTCATGATCAGGAAGTCGCGGGCGTACCCTTTGGCAGCCAATTCCTTGCGCAGCCGCTCGACATAGCGCTCGAGGATCGGCTGCACCGAGGCGTTGACGGCGGCTGTCACCCCGCGCTCGAATTCGCGCGCTTCCGACAGCAGCGCATGGCCCGCGGTGATGTAGTTGTTCGGCCAGAACTCGGCGGCGATTTCGGCAGCACGCCGCTCATGTGTGGGGTTGGCATAGGAGTGCAGGAAATGGATGACCAGGGACTCGCAGCCGAGGTCTACCAGCGCCTTCACGGCGTCGCGCATTTCGGCTTCGTCAAGCGGCGTGCGCACTGCGCCCGACGCCTCGACACGCTCCGACACTTCCAGCCTGAGATCGCGCGGGATGATCGGCACGAAGCTTCCGGTCATGCCATAGGGCTGCGGCCGGGTGCGCCGGCCAAGCTCGATCACGTCGCGAAAACCGCGTGTGGTGATCATGCCGGTTTTCGCCAGCCGGCGTTCCAGCACCGCATTGGTGGTGGTGGTCGTGCCATGCACGATGAGGTCGATGCCGTCTATGGAAAAGCCGGTGGCGCCAAGCGCTGAAACCACGCCGAAAGCCTGGTTGTCGACCGTGGTTGGCGTCTTGGCGATATGCACCCTGCCGCCGTCCTTGCCGTCGATCAAAATGAGGTCGGTGAAGGTTCCGCCGACATCGATGCCGGCAACGACGTTACCCAGGGAATCCGGCTGTTGCACCGAAAAATTCTCTTTCATTGTCGAAACCCGAAATGGCAGGACTACGAATATGCCGCAGTTTGGAAAGCTGTTTTAGCGTGGTATCTTGACACAAATATCGTTTGTATACTAATAAATTTCGGACACAAGAGCTTACCGCTTTGGAGTGTGTGAACGGCACGCCGGGACCTGAACGGTCCGGGCGCGCAGGAAATGGTTTGGCGCCCGCATATGTGAGTGGGCAGACAGAGTTGGATTTGATGAACACCACATCCGCATTCAACACCGCCGGCGCCCGTCCGTTGCAGTTCCCGATTCCGGCCAATGTCTATGCCGAAACCGTGGTGTCGGTGAAGCACTACACCGACCGGCTGTTCTCGTTCCGCATCACCCGTCCGCAGTCGCTGCGCTTCCGCTCCGGCGAGTTCGTCATGATCGGCCTGCCCAATGCCGAGAAGCCGGTGTACCGCGCCTATTCGGTGGCGAGCCCGGCCTGGGACGAAGAGTTGGAATTCTTCTCGATCAAGGTGCCGGACGGTCCGCTGACCTCCGAACTGCAGAAGATCCAGGTGGGCGACACGGTAATCATGCGCCAGAAGTCGACCGGCACGCTGGTTGTCGACGCGCTGACCCCCGCCAAGCGCCTGTTCATGATCTCGACCGGCACCGGCATCGCGCCCTTCGCCAGTCTGCTGCGCGATCCCGACACCTACGACAAGTTCGAGCAGGTCATCCTGACCCACACCTGCCGCGACAATGCCGAACTGGTCTATGGCCAGGAACTGGTGGCCGCGCTCGAGAACGACCCGCTGATCGGCGAACTGACCGGCGGCCGCGTCACCCTCTACAATTCGACGACCCGCGAAGAGTCCGGCCGCATGGGCCGCATCACCGCGCTGATCGGCTCCGGCAAGTTCTACGCCGACCTCGGCATCGAGAAGCTCAATCCGGAGACCGACCGCATCATGATCTGCGGCTCGATGCACATGCTGAAGGACGTCAAGGAACTGGCTGAAAGCCTCGGCTTCCATGAAGGTTCGCTCAGCCATCCCTCGAGCTTCGTCGTCGAGCGCGCTTTCGTCGGCTGAGAACTGCCGGCGCTTCGGCGCCGGCGCTCTCGGATCGATGTTTTGACCATACGGTCAAAATTCAGCTGCTTTCGCCGCCTTTTTCCGATATGACCGCTTGAAGGACTCGTGAAGCATCGATTCACGGGCTATCTTCGGCGTGTGTCGCCCAAGCTGCTTTGCGGCCCGGAGGAACGACGCGCACCACGACGTAAAATCGTCGAGCGAAAGGGCAGGAGATGAGCAGCACAATCCGCGAAGCCGATCTCGGTACGTCCAAGGTCACACCGCTGCCGGCGCGTGCGGCAGCCAACACCCCTGTCCCACAGTCGCACGGCATAGCCCGCAACACCGGCATGCGGCTCGATCTCGGCTTCATGGAATCGGTGCGCTCCGTCAACCGCTCGGCGCTGGAACGCCGCGTCGCCAGCCTGACCAAAAGGCGCTCGATCAAGGCCGACAACCAGGCGGCATGGCTGCTGCGAGCCGTCTCCTGCATGGACCTGACGACGCTGAATTCCAACGACACCGAAGAGCGTGTGCGCCGTCTGTGCGCCAAGGCGGTCAACCCGTTCCGCCGTGACATTGTCGAAGGACTCGGCATCGAAGGCGAAAAGATCCGCCCGGCGGCGGTCTGCGTCTATCATCCCTTCGTCGCCACCGCCGTGGACGCCGTGCGCGGGACCGGCATCCATGTCGCCGCCGTCTCCACCGCTTTTCCGCACGGCCTCGCGCCGCTGTCGACGCGCCTGCAGGAGATCGAGGCTTCGGTGCGCGACGGCGCCGACGAAATCGACGTCGTCATCCCGCGCGGCCTCGTCTTCGGCGCCAAATGGCAGGAGCTCTACAACGAGATCGTCTCGATGCGCGAAGCCTGCGGCGATGCGCATTTGAAGGTCATCCTCGGCACCGGCGATCTCGCCACGCTGCGCAATGTCATGCTGGCCTCGATGGTGGCGATGATGGCCGGCGCCGATTTCATCAAGACCTCGACCGGCAAGGAAAGCATCAACGCCACGCTGCCCGTCGGCCTCGCCATGGTGCGCGCCATCAGGGCCTATTTCGAGGAGACCGGCTTTCTCATCGGCTTCAAACCGGCCGGCGGCATTTCCACCGCCAAGGCTTCGCTCGACTGGCTGGTGCTGATGAAGGAAGAGCTCGGACGGCCATGGCTGGAGCCAGACCTGTTCCGCTTCGGCGCTTCGAGCCTTTTGACCGATATCGAGCGCCAGCTCGAGCATCATCTGACCGGGCACTATTCGGCCAATCATCGCCACGCGATGGCGTGAGCTCCCACCCTCCCCCTTGTGGGGAGGGTCGCCGCGCAGCGACGGGGTGGGGGTCAGAAGAATCAGATCCGCAGTCGAATGAACCGAATAGACAGAAATTTACCCCACCCCGATCGGCTTTGCCGATCGACCCTCCCCACAAGGGGGAGGGTGAAGGAGGCACCACATGAACATCCTCGAACGTTATCACGCCATGGAATACGGCCCGGCGCCGGAAGCCCGCAACGAGGCCGATGCCTGGCTCGCCGCGCGCGACTTCGGCAAGGCGCTGTTCATCGACGGCGCCTGGAAGGCCGCCGCCAGCGGCAAGACTTTTGACACCAGCGAGCCGTCCTCCGGCAAGCTGCTGGCCAAGGTCTCCGATGCCGGCGCCGCCGATATCGATGCGGCCGTTGCCGCCGCCACCAAGGCACTGCCGAAATGGGCGACATCCTCGGGTTACCAGCGCGCGAAGGTGCTTTATGCCATCGGCCGCGCCATGCAGCGTCATCAGCGCCTGTTCGCGGTGCTTGAGACAATCGACAACGGCAAGCCGATCCGCGAAAGCCGCGACATCGACGTGCCGCTCGCCATCCGCCATTTCATCCATCATGCCGGCTGGGCGCAGGCGCTGGACAAGGATTTCCCTGGCCATAAGGGCGTCGGCGTCGTCGGCCAGATCATCCCATGGAATTTTCCGCTCTTGATGCTGGCCTGGAAGATCGCACCGGCGCTTGCCGCCGGCTGCACGGTGGTGCTGAAGCCGGCCGAGTTCACGCCGCTCACCGCCATTCTGTTCGCCGAGATCTGCGAACGCGCCGGCGTGCCCAAGGGCGTCGTCAACATCGTCCAGGGCGGACCGGAAGCGGGTGTGGCGATCGTCAACCATCCCGGCGTCCAGAAGATCGCCTTCACCGGCTCCTCCGAAGTCGGCAAGATCATTCGCAAAGCCACGGCCGGCTCCGGGAAAAAAATATCGCTGGAACTCGGCGGCAAGTCGGCCTTCGTCGTCTTCGAGGACGCCGATCTCGACAGCGCCGTCGAAGGCCTGGTCGACGGCATCTGGTTCAACCAGGGCCAGGTCTGCTGCGCCGGGTCGCGGCTTCTGGTGCAGGAAGGCATAGCCGAGGCCTTGATCGCCAAGGTCAAGGTCAGGATGAGCCGGCTGCGTGTCGGCAGCCCGCTGGACAAGAACACCGATATCGGCCCGCTGGTCGACGCCACGCAGCTTGACCGGGTCAAGGGCCTGGTTGCCGAGGGTGCTAAACAGGGCGCCGTCTGCTGGCAGCCGGATGCAGCACTGCCGTCTTCCGGCTATTACCATCTGCCGACACTCGCCACCGGTGTTTCGCCGGCTAACATATTGGCGCAGGAGGAAGTGTTCGGCCCGGTGCTGGCCACTATGACCTTCCGCAGCACCGAGGAAGCGATCGAGCTTGCCAACAACACGCGCTATGGGCTCGCCGCTTCGGTGTGGAGTGAAAACATCAACCTCGCTCTGCATGTCGCGCCGCAGCTGAAGGCCGGCGTCGTCTGGGTCAACGGCACCAACATGTTCGACGCCGCCTGCGGCTTCGGCGGCTACCGCGAAAGCGGCTTTGGCCGCGAAGGCGGGCGGGAGGGCATGTTCGAATATCTCGCGGCAAAGCTGCCGCTCGGTCCGGTGATCAAGCCGGCGACGTCTTCCGCGCAGCCGGTCGAGCAATCGGACGGCGGCGCCATCGACCGCACGGCAAAGCTGTTCATCGGCGGCAAGCAGGTCCGCCCGGACGGCAATTACTCGCTGGCGATAGCCACTGCCAAGGGCAAGCTGGCCGGCGAAGTCGGCCTCGGCAACCGCAAGGATATCCGCGACGCCGTTTCCGCCGCTCGCGCCTGCAAAGCCTGGCCGGAGGCGACCGCCTACAACCGGTCCCAGGTGCTTTATTACCTCGCCGAAAATCTGTCCGGCCGAGCCAATGAGTTCGCCGCCCGTCTCACCGAACTGACCGGCGCCAATGCAAAGGCCGCGCGGGAAGAAGTGGAGCAATCCATAGAGCGGCTGTTCCTCTATGCCGGCCTCGCCGACAAGTTCGAGGGCAGGGTGCATCAGCCGCCGGCCCGCGCCGTCACGCTCGCTCTGCACGAGCCGGTCGGCGTCGTCGGCATTGTCGCTCCGGACAGCGCGCCGCTGCTCGGGTTTATCTCGCTGGTGGCGCCCGCCCTTGCCATGGGCAACACCGTGGTCGCCGTGCCATCCGAGCGCTATCCTCTGCTCGCCACCGATCTCTACCAGGTGATCGAATATTCCGACGTCCCGGCCGGCGCCATCAACATCGTCACCGGCCGCATGGCGGAACTTGCAGGCGTTCTGGCCAAGCACGACGATGTCGACGGGCTCTGGGTGTTCGCCGATGCCGAGACCTGCGCCAAGGCGGAGGCCGATTCCATAGGCAATCTCAAGCGCGTCTGGACCGGCAACGGCCGCGGCCTCGACTGGGCGTCCGAGGAGGCTGCCGGCGATGCCCTGCTGCGCCGCGCCGTCGAGGTCAAGAACGTCTGGGTGCCTTACGGCGACTGAGGGTTCGTGCTCCCGTCTCCGGAGCGGACCGTCGGGCTTGACGCCGGAAATAATGTTCTTTAACGAGAAAAAACATTTATCGGGTTGGGCGCAGGCAGCACAATAGTGCTCGCCTGGCACAATGCATCGCGACCGTCTGCCGGTAGAGGCCGGTTGATCGCAAACGGACGAGGAGAAGACGAATGGCGGACCTGGCGGGCAAGACCGTTGTCGTCACGGCGGCGGCGCAAGGCATCGGCAAGGCGAGCGCGCTGGCCTTCGCCAAGGCAGGTGCCGTCGTCTATGCCACCGACATCAACGAAGCGCTGCTGGCCGAACTCACCAGGACCTCCGGCATCAAGACCCGCAAGCTCGACGTTCTCAACGATGATGCGGTGGCATCGGGCTTTGCTGAAATCGGCCGCGTCGACGTGTTGTTCAACTGTGCCGGCTTCGTCCATTCCGGGTCGATCCTCGAGATGAAGGATGCCGATCTCGATTTCGCCTTCAACCTCAATGTCCGCGCCATGATCCGCACCATCCGGGCCGTGCTGCCCGGCATGCTGGAGCGCGGCGACGGCTCCATCATCAACATGTCTTCCGTCGCCGGCGCCGGCAAAGGCGTGCCCAACCGCTTCGCCTATGGCGTCACCAAGGCAGCCGTGATCGGTCTCACCAAGGCAATCGCCGCCGACTATGTCGCCAAGGGCATTCGCTGCAACGCCATCTGCCCCGGCACGGTCGAAAGCCCTTCGCTGCAGGACCGCATGCATGCGCAGGGGGATTATGAGGCCGCTCGCGCGGCCTTCATCGCCCGTCAGCCGATGGGCCGTCTCGGCACGCCCGAGGAAATCGCCGACCTCGCCGTCTATCTCGCCGGCGCCACCTACACGTCGGGGCAGGCCTACAATATCGACGGTGGCTGGTCGATCTGAGCACTATTCCCGATCCGAAGGTCCGGGATCGAGCAGGCCTAAAGTCCGGCTTGTCCGAGATCGGATCCGATAGCCAGAGTCCGCCCAGTCCCTCGTCGCTTTGGCTGAGTGAGTTTGAAAACGGCCTTGGGCCGCAATTTGGAGAGCAAGATGAAACTGCTGCGCTATGGCGAGGTTGGGAGCGAGCGCCCCGGCCTGCTCGATGCGGATGGAACGATCCGCGATCTTTCAGGTCATGTCCCTGATATTGCCGGCAAGACGCTCGATCCGGCGTCGCTCGAGACATTGTCGAAGCTCGATCCGAAGTCGCTGCCGGCGGTGTCCGGAAAGCCCCGGCTCGGCCCTTGCGTTGCCGGCACCGGCAAGTTCATCTGCATTGGGCTGAACTATTCCGACCATGCTGCCGAAACCGGCGCCACCGTGCCGCCGGAGCCGATCATCTTCATGAAGGCCAGCTCGGCCATTGTCGGCCCGGATGACGACGTTTTGATCCCGCGCGGCTCGGAAAAGACCGACTGGGAGGTCGAGCTCGCCGTGATCATCGGCAAAACGGCGAAATATGTCAGCGAGGCCGACGCACTGGATTATGTCGCCGGCTATGCCGTCGCCCATGACGTGTCCGAACGCGCCTTCCAGGCCGAGCGCCAGGGCCAGTGGACCAAGGGCAAGAGCTGCGACACGTTCGGCCCGACCGGCCCGTGGCTTGTCACCAAGGATGAAGTGGCCGACCCGCAGAACCTGAAGATGTGGCTGACGGTCAACGGCAAGACCATGCAGAACGGCTCGACCAAGACCATGGTCTACGGCGTCGCCTATCTCGTCTCCTATCTCAGCCAGTTCATGTCGCTGCATCCCGGCGACATCATCTCCACCGGCACGCCCCCCGGCGTTGGGCTTGGCATGAAGCCGCCGGTGTTCCTGAAAGCCGGCGATGTGGTGGAGCTCGGCATCGAGGGGCTCGGCCAGCAGAAGCAGACCTTCAAGGCGGATGTCTAGCCGCCTCTTCTCCTGGAGCAGTTTACCGTTTCACCGAATGGCGACCTGCTCTAACTCTTTGTTTTGACGCAATTCCCAAGGGAAAGCGCTATGCGCTTTTCCCGGGAAAACCGTTTCACACTTTTCCTGGAATTGCTCCAAGTCTGCGTGCCCGAGGGCTGGCGCCCGCGTCAGCGCCAGCCGAGAGCCGGCGCGACGTGCTTCAGGATAGCCTCGATGACATGGGCATTGTACTCCACGCCGAGCTGGTTGGGGACGGTCAGAAGCAGCGTGTCGGCCTCGGCGATCGCTTCGTCCTCCTTCAGCTGCTCGACCAGCACATCAGGCTCGGCTGCGTAGGTACGTCCGAACACGGCGCGTTTTTCGGGTTCGATGTAGCCGAAATGGTCCTCGCTGTCGTTGCCGCCGAAATAGGCGCGGTCACGGTCGTCGACCAGCGCGAAGATGCTGCGGCTGACCGACACGCGCGGCTCGCGCGCATGGCCTGCTTCCTTCCACGCCGCACGGAAGGCGCGGATCTGTTCGGCCTGCTGGACGTGCAGCGGCTGCCCGCTCTCGTCGAACTTCAGCGTCGAGCTTTGCAGGTTCATGCCGAGCTTGCCCGCCCATTCGGCGGTGGCGTTGGTGGCGGCGCCCCACCAGATCCGGTCGCGCAGACCGGCCGAGAACGGTTCGAGGCGCAGCATTCCGGGTGGATTGGGAAACATCGGCCGCGGATTGGGCTGCGCAAAGCCTTCGCCGCGCAGCACGTTCAGGAAAACCTCGGCATGGTTGCGTGCCATGTCGGCGTCGCTCTGGCCTTCCTGCGGCACGTAGCCGAAGTAGCGCCAGCCGTCGATCACCTGCTCCGGCGAGCCGCGGCTGATGCCGAGCTGCAGCCGGCCGCCGGCGATCAGGTCGGCAGCACCCGCATCCTCGGCCATATAGAGCGGATTCTCGTAACGCATGTCGATGACGGCGGTGCCGATCTCGATGCGGCTGGTGCGGGCGCCGACCGCGGCCAGAAGCGGATAGGGCGAAGCAAGCTGGCGGGCAAAATGATGCACGCGGAAATAGGCGCCGTCAGCGCCAAGCTCCTCGGCCGCCACTGCCAGGTCGATCGACTGCAAAAGCGCATCGGCGGCCGAGCGCGTCTGCGACTGCGAGGAGGGCGACCAATGGCCGAAGGAAAGAAAGCCGATCTTTTTCATGCGTGCATCCTGTTCTTTGCAGGTCCCTACTTCGTCGCCCGTGCGATTGGGTTCAATCATATCTGACGCAACGCAGTGTCAATGGCGCCGACCCTTGACGGTTTCGCGACGATACCCATCAGCGTGCAAAGCACCAGGATTGTCTATTTATCAGAGCCAGCGGATCTCGAACCGGATCTGCCGCGTCGCTTTTGGGGCCAAATGAACCAAGGAAAGGCGATATGTCGCAAACTCCATTCGCTTGACGGGCTGGTTTTGAAATCTTCTCGCTCATTTAATTCTACAAAATCGGTAGCCTTAATGCACATACCATCGTGCAAGGAGCCGCAAAAATGTCGAGAAAGCTGGTGGTGGGGTTGTCTGGCAACCTGACCCGTCCGTCCAAGACCAAGGCTTTCGTCAGCCACATCGCTGGTGAAGTGGCGAGCCGTGCCGGTGCGGCCTTCAGCGTTTTCGACATCGAGGATCTCGGCCCGTCCTTTCCGCTCGCAAGGAAACTTGACGATCTCGATGCGGCGGCCCGCGCCATTGTCGACCAGCTGCTGGGCGCCGATGTGCTGGTGGTCGGTTCGCCCACCTTCAAAGGCAGCTATACCGGTCTGTTCAAGCATTTCTTCGACCTGCTCGACCCGTCATCGTTGCGCGGCAAGCCGGTCATCCTCGCGGCGACCGGCGGCGGCGAGCGCCATTCGCTTGTCGTCGAGCACCAGTTGCGGCCGCTGTTCGGTTTCTTCGAGGCGCAGACCTTGCCGACCGCGATCTACGCCTCGGACAAGGATTTCGCCAATGGCGTGCTGGTGTCCGAAGCCGTCCAGGCGCGAGGCCGGCAGGCGGTGGCCGAGGCATGCCGGGTGGCCGGCGTGCCCTACAGCGTCGTCCGTGCTGCCTGAAGATCAGCAACGCAACATCTCTTCCCGCATAGACCAGAAGGACACCTGCAATGACCCGAGCCAGCAAGTCCGATAGCAAGCCGCGGCAAATCAAGCTCGGCGCCTTCCTGCCCGGCGGCGGGCAGCATATCGCCGCCTGGCGCCATCCCGATGCGCCGGCCGACGGCGCCACCAATTTCGAGTTCCACAGACAGCTGGCGCTGACCGCCGAACGCGGACTGTTCGACGCCTATTTCCTGGCCGACAACCTGACCGTCGGCCTCGGCGCCCGCGAAGGCGGCAATGCCAAGATCGCCGGCTTCGAGCCGGTGACGCTGTTTGCGGCGCTGGCGCCGCTGACCTCGCATCTCGGCTTCATCGCCACGGCCTCCACCACCTATGAGGAGCCCTATACGCTGGCGCGTAAATTCGCGTCGCTCGACCTGTTGTCGAACGGTCGCGCCGGCTGGAACGTGGTGACCTCGGCCGGCGACGAGACGGCGCGCAATTTCAACCGCGACGTCCAGCCCAACCATGCCGAGCGTTATGCGCGGGCGCATGAGCATGTCGAGACGGTCAAGGCGCTGTGGGACAGCTGGGAGGACGACGCCTTCATCCGCGACAAGCAGTCGGGCCGTTTCTACGACAAGGACAAGTTGCACGACATCGACCACAAGGGCGAGCATTTCAGCGTCAAGGGCCCGCTCAACGTGCCGCGCCCGGTGCAGGGACATCCGGTTGTCGTACAAGCCGGGCAGTCGGAAGACGGACGCGGGCTTGCCGCGCACTCGGCCGAAGTCATCTTCACCGCCCATCAGAAGCTCGAGACGGCGCAGGAATTCTACCGCGACATCAAGGCCCGCGTGGCGGAAGTCGGCCGCGACCCCGACCAGGTGCTGATCATGCCGGGCGTCGCCCCCTTCGTCGGCCGCACCGAGGAAGAAGCCCGCGCCAAATACCAGCAGCTCAACGACCTGATCCTGCCCGAGGACGGTGTCGCGCTGCTCAACGGGCTTGCCGGCCAGACGCTCGACATCAGAGGTTATCCGCTCGACGGCCCGCTGCCGCCGAGCAAGGAAACCGAAGGCATGAAGAGCCGCCAGGCGCTGATCCGGCAGATCGCCGACGAGCACAACTTCACCATCCGCCAGCTCTACCAATGGGTGGCGACGGCGCGCGGCCACTACACCATCGTCGGCAGCATCACGCAGGTCGCCGACCAGCTGGAAGAATGGTTCACCAGCGAGGCGGCCGACGGCTTCAACATCCTGCCGCCCTGGCTGCCCGGTGGGCTCGACGATTTCGTCGACCTGGTCATTCCCGAACTGCAACGGCGCGGCCTGTTCCGCACCGCTTATGAAGGCCGGACATTGCGCGAGAATCTCGGCCTCACGCGGCCGGAAAACCCATGGACCGTCGCCCGCTCGACCGTCCTTGCCGCCGAATGATCCTCATAGCTGAAGGGATGACGCGATGACATTGCAGCACATCGATCGGCCGATCACGATTCGCGCCAGTCGCAGCGAAAGCGGGCCTGGCGACGACTTTCTGCGCCTCAGCGGCAGGGCGGCTGTCCGCTGCCTGTCGCGCTACGGTGTGCTTGTCGGTTTCCTGGCGCTCTGGCAGGTAGCGAGCAGCGTCGGATGGGTCAACGCGGCGGTGCTGCCGCCGCTCGACATGATCATCACCGCGCTCTGGAAGGGGCTTGCCGGCGGCAGCCTGCTCGGCGACATCGCCATCAGCCTGCAGCGCGCCGGCATTGCCTTTGCGGCGGCAGTTGCGGTTGCCATCCCGCTCGGCCTGTTCATGGGCCAGGTGCGTCCGGTCGAAACCGCGCTCGATCCGATCCTGCAAGTATTCCGGCAGACGTCGGCGCTGGCGCTCTACCCGGTGTTCATCCTGCTGCTCGGGCTTGGCGAAACCTCGAAGATCTTCGTCATCTTCTGGGCAACGTTGTTTCCGTTGCTGCTCAACACCACCAGCGGCGTCAAGGAAGTCGATCCCAAGCTGCTCGAAATGGCCCGCGTCTACGGCGCGAGCCGGCTCACCGTGTTTCGCCGCGTCGTGCTGCCGGGCGCCGTGCCGTCGATCTTCGTCGGCTTGCGGCTAAGCGCCACCACCGCGCTGCTGCTCCTGATCGCGTCCGAGATGATCGGCGCCAACAAGGGCATCGGCTTCCAGGTGATGAACGCGCAGTACAATTTCCAGATCCCGCTGATGTTTGCGGCAATCGTCATCCTCGCCGGGCTCGGCCTGATCGCCAACCAGGCGTTGGTCACGCTGCAGCGGCGGCTCTGCCGCTGGAGCAACCCAGTCAACTAGCAGTCCGTCCCTCACCCTCCACTCAGGAAAGACCGGATCATGAAAATTACCCGCCGTTCCCTGCTTGCCGGCGCACCGCTTGCCGCCGGCCTCATCGCCACCGGCCTGCCGCGCATCGCCTTTGCCGAAACCGCACCGGTGAAATTTCGCTATCTCGCCAGCCGTGGCAGCATCTCCCCGCACGAACTCGCCGCCGAGCTCGGCTACTACAAAGGGCTCGGCGTCGAGCTGGAGAATGTCGGCTATGCCTCGGGCGGACCGGAATCGCTATTTGCGCTGTCGTCCGGTAGCGTCGACATCGGCTCGGCCGCCACCGCGGCGGTGATCAACTCGATCTCTGGCGGCAACGACTTCGTCGCCGCCTATCCGAGCAACGGCATCAACAAGGACGTGAAGAGCGTCTTCTACGTGCTGGAAGACAGCCCGATCAAATCGATCGCCGACATTGCCGGCAAGACCATCTCGGTCAACACGCTCGGCGCCCATCTCGACTATACGGTGCGTGAGGCCCTGCACAGCGTCGGCCTGCCGCCGGACGCCGCCAACCTCGTTGTCGTGCCTGGCCCGCAGCTGGAGCAGACTTTGCGCTCGCGCCAGGTCGATATAGCCGGGCTCGGCTACTGGCAGGCTACGTTTGCCGGTGCGCTGGTCGCCAATGGCGGCGTGCGCGGCGTGTTCGACGACACCCAGGTGCTCGGCGAACTCGCCGGCGGCTTCGTCGTGCTCAGGCGCGACTTCATTGCCGCCAATCCGGATGCGGCGCACAACTTCGTCGAACAGTCGGCGCGCGCTTCAGACTGGTCGCGCCAGAACCCGGACGAAGCCCGCAAGGTGCTGGCCAATATCCTCAACAAGCGCGGCGAAAACGGCGATCTCGCCCGCTACTGGACCGGCTTTGGCTTGCGCGAAGGCGCGCAAGCGACCGACCGCGACATCGATTTCTGGGTCGCCGTGCTGGAGCGCGACGGCCGCCTCGCCAAGGGCAAGCTGAAGGCCGCCGGCATCCTGTACCGGCCCGGCGAAACCAAGACCAACTGAGCTCCGAAATAGCTGGGAGATGAGATGACCGGTTCCAACCGTGGCGGAGAGGTCTCGATCCGCGACCTCTCCAAATCCTTCAGCCTCGGCGGGCGCCGGCTTGCCGTGCTGCGAACACTCAACCTCGACATTCGTTCGGGGGAATGCCTTGTCATTGTCGGCGCCAGCGGCTCCGGCAAGACCACGTTGCTGCGTATTCTGGCCGGACTGGAGGCTGCCGATAGCGGCGCCGTCGCGATCGACGGCCAGCCGGTGCATGGCGTCGGCGCCGAGCGCGCCGTGATTTTCCAGGAGCCGCGCCTGCTGCCCTGGCTAAGCGTACTCGGCAATGTCGCCTTCGGTCTCGAGGTGCGCGGCGTACCCAAGAGGCAGGCCGAGGAACGCGCCCGCTTCTACGTTGCGCTGGTCGGCCTTGCCGAATTCGCCGATGCTTTTCCGAGCCAGCTTTCGGGCGGCATGGCGCAGCGCGTCGGCATCGCCCGGGCGCTGACCGTCCAGCCCGAGATTCTTCTGCTCGACGAGCCGCTGGGGGCGCTGGACGCCATGACCAAGATCGGCATGCAGGAGGAACTGGCGCGCATCTGGAGCGAGGAGAACGTCACCATGGTGATGGTCACCCACGATCTGGAAGAGGCGATCTATCTGGCCGACCGGGTGCTCATCCTGCCCAAGGAGAAAGGCGGCGCGGCAAGGCTGATCGACATCGACCTGCCACGCCCGCGCGAACGCAGCGAAACCCGCTTCGTACGCTATCGCGAAGAATTGCTGCGCGAATTCGGCCTGCATTGATCGGGGCAGGCGCCAGCCGTGGGCTGACACAGGAGGTTCGCTCTCGCGGCTACTGCTTGGTGAACGTGCCCGTATAGGTGAGGTCGGCAAGCCCATAGGTGACAGTCAGCGTCCCGTCCGCCTGCATGACCGCGCTGACGTCTCCGCCATTGGGAAGGCGCCGCAGTTTCAACGTGTTGCCGAAAATCTTGCCTTCGCCGTCGGCCACGCCAGGCTTGTTGTCGGCGATATCGCCCCAGGCGTAGGTGGCGGTGACATTGCCGCCGCGCGAAATCGTCAGCACGGCGAGCTTGCCGTCATACATCCCATCGAGACGTCCGCCCCATATGCCGGAAAATGCGACATATTTGGCCGGAATGCCCTCGCCGGGGGGCATGACCCGCACTGACGGATCGAGGACCGCCGCACCGTCCGGAGCAGAAGCCGTGGCCGGTGCAATGGGCTGAGGTTCGGGGGCAGGGGTTGGTTCAGGAGCCGACTGGCAGGCGACAAGCATGAATGCCGCGAAACCGAGCGTCGGAAAGAGACTGTTTGGTGGAGCCAATCGGAATCGAACCGACGACCTCTTGAATGCCATTCAAGCGCTCTCCCAACTGAGCTATGGCCCCACTCCGGCAGTCAGCCGGCGCCGTTGCCGGCGTAGAGGTCCGGAGCGGTTTCAACACCGCGCCGTTTAGTGCAGGCGGCTTCTAACCCCGCCTTCCCTGAATATCAAGCCTGCAAGAACCGCTTTTTCGTCACAGCTCAAGAAAGCCTGCGGGCGTACGCGCCCGCAGCCGATCAGACCTCGTCGTCGTCGTCGCCGACGCCGATCATGTCCGCGACATCGTCATCTTCTTCTTCTTCGTCGGCAAGGAACGTATCGTCCTCGTCGTCGCCGAGGTCCACATCGTCCTCGTCGTCGCCCAGATCGGGAAGGTCGTCGCCGGCCTTGACGTCTTCGTCGGCCTCTTCAAGCGAGACGACTTCAACGCCTTCTTCTTCCTCGGCGTCTACTTCCTTCTCGGCCACTTCCTCTTCCTCTTCGATGGCGGCGATCTTGCCTTCCTCGAAGTAGGAACGCGGATATGTCTTGCCGGTATAGGGCGAGACGATCGGGTCCTTGTTCAGGTCGTAGAATTTTCGACCCGTCTCAGGGTCGACACGCTTTGTGCCAAGTTCGTTTTTTGCCACGGCAAGCCTCGTCAGTAAAAGAGTGGTCCCCATAACCACAGTTTACCGCGCTGTCAAAGCGAAAAGCCGGCGTCACAAAACCAAGTACTGAAAGGCCCCGCGCCAAGTGACGACCATGGGGATGACCATTTGTGCCCGCCGTGATACGAGACCGCCGCAACAAATGAAAAGCGCCGGTGCGCCGGCATTCCGTCCAGGGAAATTCCATGTCTCACGCCGCCGCTGCCAAGCCGGCCACCGCCCGCAAATCCTCAGCCCTTTCCGGCACCGCCCGCGTGCCGGGCGACAAGTCGATTTCACATCGTTCCATGATGTTCGGCGGCCTGGCCTCCGGCGAAACCCGCGTCACCGGCCTGCTGGAAGGCGAGGATGTGATGCGCACGGCCGCCGCCATGAAGGCGATGGGCGCGCATATCGAGAAGCGCGGCGCCGAATGGGTGATCCGCGGCACGGGTAATGGCGCGCTGCTGCAACCGGAAGGCCCGCTCGACTTCGGCAACGCCGGCACCGGCTCACGCCTCACCATGGGCCTTGTCGGCACCTATGACATGGAAACGACCTTCATCGGCGACGCTTCTTTATCCGGACGCCCGATGGGTCGCGTGCTCGAGCCCTTGCGCCAGATGGGCGTGCAGGTGCTGAAGGCAACGCCGGGCGACCGCATGCCGATCACGCTGCATGGGCCGAAGCACGCAGCCCCCATCACCTACCGCGTGCCGATGGCTTCGGCGCAGGTGAAGTCGGCCGTGCTGCTCGCCGGTCTCAACACACCGGGCATCACCACCGTCATCGAACCGGTGATGACGCGCGACCACACCGAAAAGATGCTGAAGGGCTTTGGCGCCAATCTCTCGGTCGAGACCGACGAGCGCGGCGTGCGCCACATCTTCATCGAAGGCCAGGGCAAGCTGACCGGTCAGACGATCGCCGTGCCCGGCGATCCGTCCTCAGCCGGCTTCCCGCTGGTCGCCGCGCTCATCGTGCCGGGTTCCGACATTGTCATCGAAAACGTGCTGATGAACCCGACCCGCACCGGCCTTTTGCTGACGCTACAGGAAATGGGCGGCCAGATCGACGTTTTGAACCCACGCAATGCCGGCGGCGAGGATGTCGCCGATCTGCGCGTGCGCTATTCCGACCTCAAGGGCGTCACCGTGCCGCCGGAGCGGGCGCCGTCGATGATCGACGAATATCCGGTGCTGGCCGTTGCAGCGAGCTTCGCTGAAGGCGAGACGCTGATGCAGGGACTGGAAGAGCTGCGGGTAAAGGAGTCCGACCGGCTGGCGGCAGTCGCCAACGGCCTGAAAATCAATGGCGTCGACTGCACCGAGGGTGAGGCTTCGCTCGCGGTGCGCGGCAAGCCCGGCGGCAAGGGCCTGGGTGGCCATCCCAACGGCCAGGACACGACCGTACAGACCCATCTCGACCACCGCATCGCCATGAGCTTTCTGGTGATGGGACTGGCGACGGAAAAGCCGGTGACCATCGACGACGCTGCGATGATCGCGACGAGCTTCCCGGAGTTCATGGATTTGATGACGGGGCTGGGCGCGGAGATCGGGTTTTGAGGGGATTAAGATGGGCGAGAGCGACTCTCAAAAGAAAATCGGGATAAATATCGACGTTGGTGTAGGCGCCAAGGCGGAAATTAAAGCAGAAATCCCGCCTCAATCTTCTGGCCGTCTGCTGGACGCTCTGACTGATATAATCAGGCCTATATCAGAAGCGCGCGGCCTACGCGCGGATCAGATTAGACTTCAACGTGAAGATGTCCTCATTGAGATCGCTCGGCGGGCTCGACAACGCTTGGATATTGAAGGTGGCCAATTTAACCCGATCCCCAACAAGGTATTGGTCCCAGCCCTTGAGAAAGCATCGCTCGAAAGCTCTGATGATACCGAGATGATGGAACGGTGGGCGGAGCTTATCGCCAGCGCTGCAAAGGGCGCCGGAATATCGCCTCATCTGATAAATGTGCTGTCCGAACTTTCTTCAAATCAGGCTGATCTTTTGGAGCGAATATTCTGGACAGGAAACGCAACCGACGAACAGGATTACAGCCCCAGTCAAAAAGATAGTATACATATAGATTGGATTAAGTCGATGGTGGGCGACCAGCCTATCTCCCACCATCCTCGTAGAGGTTTAGTCTTAACAGATACAATTCGGAAGATCATCGACTCTGGCGATCCGAACCAATATTTCTTTTATTTCTGCCAATGCGTTTTACCTGGTCCTGGATCTTTTTATGCGAGCGCTACTATATCGAGTGAAGTATTTACTGCTCTTGACGAGATGCAGGAAGCTTACGACGACGAAGATATCCGCCTAGACATTGCGGTTCTGAGAAACCTCTCCTTACTAGAAAGGCAGATTATTTCTATGAGATCCAAGGATTTTTCTGTCGAATATTCTGTTGATCTATACCGGATATCCCCTTTTGGATATTATTTTTTAGGGAAATGCTCTAGAGCAATTAGAGAGCACATCGAGGCTTTGCCTGTGCCTGAAGGTGAACCGCTTCGTGGTTCAGAAAAGTGATGATCGTAATCGCCATCGACGGTCCCGCCGGCGCCGGCAAAGGCACCCTTGCCCGCCGGCTTGCCGACCACTACCGCCTTAACCTCCTCGACACTGGCCTCACCTATCGCGCCGTGGCCTACGCATTGCTCCAGCACGCGCTACCCCTCGACAATGTCTCTGCGGCCGAGACCGCCGCGCGTCAGGTCGATCTGGCGAAGCTCGACCGGGCGATGCTATCGGCGCATGCGGTTGGCGAGGCTGCCTCGAAGGTAGCGGTTTACCCGACCGTGCGGCGCATCCTGGTCGAAAAGCAGCGTGACTTCGCCAAAACCCCTCCAGGCGCGGTGCTCGATGGGCGCGACATCGGCACCGTCGTGTGCCCCGATGCCGACATCAAACTCTATGTGACGGCGAGCGCCGAGGTGCGGGCGCAGCGCCGGCTGGCGGAGATCGAAAGCATCGGCGGCTCAGCCAATTTTTCCGAAATCCTCGCCGATATCGTGCGCCGCGACGAGCGCGACATGGGCCGCGCCGACTCGCCGCTGAAGCCGGCGGACGACGCGCACTTGCTTGATACCTCCGAAATGGCTATAGAGGCCGCGTTTCTGGCGGCCAAAACGATCATAGACGACGCCTTGGCCAAGAGAGATAAAGCCTGATTGAAGGTTTTCCCGCTGCCGCCGATTGCCGGAAGCAAAGAAAATACCCATATCGGGCACGAACCAGCCTGCCAGCATTCTTCATGCGCCGGAATTGCCGCTTAGGCGGCCCAGGGCTTTTGTAGCCCGGAACGCCGGCAGGCCAACGCAACGCTAACCCACGGCGCCCGTCCCGCTTCCAGATGCGGGGCACTCCAGGAGAAAATATGTCAGCTGCAAATCCCACTCGCGACGATTTCGCGAGCCTGCTCGAAGAATCATTTACCACCGGTCACTCCGGCGAAGGCCAGGTCGTCAAGGGCACGATCCTGGCGATCGAAAAAGACATGGCCATCATCGATGTCGGCCTCAAGGTCGAAGGCCGCGTGCCGCTGAAGGAATTCGGCGTCAAGGGCAAGGACTCGACGCTCAAGGTCGGTGACACGGTCGAAGTCATGGTCGAGCGCATCGAGAACGCACTGGGCGAAGCCGTCCTGTCGCGCGACAAGGCCCGCCGCGAAGAGAGCTGGGTCAAGCTCGAAGAGAAGTTCACCAAGGGTGAGCGCGTCGAAGGCGTCATCTTCAACCAGGTCAAGGGCGGCTTCACCGTCGACCTCGACGGCGCCGTGGCCTTCCTGCCGCGCAGCCAGGTCGATATCCGCCCGATCCGCGATGTCTCCCCGCTGATGCACAACCCGCAACCCTTCGAGATCCTCAAGATGGATCGCCGCCGCGGCAACATCGTCGTGTCGCGCCGCACCGTGCTCGAGGAAAGCCGCGCCGAACAGCGTTCGGAAATCGTGCAGAACCTCGAAGAAGGCCAGGTTGTCGAAGGCGTCGTCAAGAACATCACCGACTACGGTGCGTTCGTCGACCTCGGCGGCATCGATGGCCTGCTGCATGTCACCGACATGGCATGGCGCCGCGTCAACCATCCGACCGAAATCCTCAACATCGGTCAGACGGTCAAGGTGCAGATCATCCGCATCAACCAGGAAACCCACCGTATCTCGCTCGGCATGAAGCAGCTCGAGAGCGATCCGTGGTCCGAGATCGGCACCAAGTTCCCGATCGGCAAGAAGATCAAGGGCACCGTCACCAACATCACCGACTACGGCGCGTTCGTCGAACTGGAGCCGGGCATCGAGGGCCTCATCCACGTTTCGGAAATGTCGTGGACCAAGAAGAACGTGCATCCCGGCAAGATCCTGTCGACGACGCAGGAAGTCGACGTGGTGGTGCTCGAGGTCGATCCGGCCAAGCGCCGCATCTCGCTCGGCCTCAAGCAGACGCTCGAGAATCCGTGGCAGGCTTTCGCCTCGAGCCATCCGGTCGGCAGCCAGGTCGAGGGCGAGGTCAAGAACAAGACCGAGTTCGGCCTGTTCATCGGCCTCGAAGGCGACGTGGACGGCATGGTGCACCTCTCCGACCTCGACTGGACCCGTCCGGGCGAGCAGGTCATCGAAGAGTACAATCGCGGCGACATGGTCAAGGCGCAGGTGCTCGACGTCGACATCGACAAGGAACGCATCTCGCTCGGCATCAAGCAGCTGGCCAAGGATACGGTCGGCGAAGCGGCGACTTCGGGTGAACTGCGCAAGAACGCGGTCGTCACCTGCGAAGTCATCGGCGTCAAGGATGGCGGTCTGGAAGTGCGGCTGGTCGACAGCGGCATCGAGACCTTCATCAAGCGCTCCGATCTGAGCCGCGACCGCGACGAGCAGCGCCCCGAGCGCTTCACCGTCGGCCAGAAGGTTGACGCCCGCGTCATCGCCTTCGACAAGAAGACCCGCAAGCTGCAGGTCTCGATCAAGGCGCTGGAAATCGCCGAAGAGAAGGAAGCGGTCGCACAGTACGGCTCGACCGACTCCGGCGCTTCGCTGGGCGACATTCTGGGCGCCGCGCTGAAGAAGCAGGGCAGCTAAGCCGCTTCGCGCGCAGCGCGTAAGCCTCGGTTGCTGTCGCGCCTCGCGCGCGGCCTGAACCAAGAAAACCCGCGGGCTGCAAGGCTCGCGGGTTTTTTCATGCGCGGTGAGAGCCGGGTGGCGGCGGCCTTAAGCGGTTGGCACAAGACAAAGACGGTGGAACCCCTTCAATTCGGCACGGGCGGCTGTAGGTTCGGGCGCATGTCGTTTGCCGGCATAAACGTGGAATGTCACGCCCTTCGGGCAAAAGAGAAGCATTGGGCATGAAGGTCGTCGAACTCTATCGCTATCCGGTCAAGAGCCTGCGCGGCCATGCCGTTCCGAGCGCCGACATCGAGACCATGGGCATGGAAGGCGACCGTCGCTGGATGGTCGTCGACAAGGACGGACAGTTCCTCACCATCCGCCAGATACCGGCAATGACGACGATCGACGTCGAGCATCGCGGCACCGGCATCCTGCTGAAACATGACAGGCATGGCTCGCACGCCGTAGAGGCTCCCGGCCCAGGCGCCGCACTCCGTCAGGTCAAGATATGGAAGGACATGGTTGTTGCGCGGTCGGCCGATCCGGCCGCCGGCGCATATCTCTCGGCGATTCTTGGCCGGCCCGTCGATCTCGTTTATTTCGACGATCCGAAGAACCGGCCGGTCGACCCGGAATTCGGCCAGCCTGGCGATTACGTCGGCTTTGCCGATGGTTATCCGTTGCTGATCGCCACGACGGGCTCGCTAGACCATCTGAACAGCCATCTTGCCGGGCCCATCGAGATGGCGCGGTTTCGGCCGAACATCGTCATCGACGCAGAAGGCGCATGGCCCGAAGACAGCTGGAAGACGATCCGCATCGGCGCTGTCGAGTTGCGCATCGCAAAGCCCTGCTCGCGCTGTGTCATCACCACCCGCGATCCGCACAGCGGCGAGCAGCCGGACCCGCGCGAGCCGTTGCAGACGCTTGGCAAACTCCACCGCTCCGCCAAGGGCGGCATCATTTTCGGCCAGAATGCGATTCCCAACAACGCCGGCACGATCTCGATCGGCGACGCAGTCGAGGTCGTGGAGGCGGGCGTCTCCAACCTGACATAGTCCGCGGGTTCTTCTATGCCGTGGAAGCGTCGGCGGCCGCCATGCTCGCTAGGTCGGCAAAGACCGCTGGTGGAAGCCAGACGATCGGAGGCCCCATGACCCGCATCGGTTTTGTCGCGGCATTCCTTTTGATCGGCACTGCGGCGGCGTCGGCTGCATTACCTCCCTACTGGCACCGTGGGGCCGAGATCGACGCCATCACCGACAGCGGCGATGTTGCGCGCAGGGTGGAAAAGCATGGCCCCATCGACGCGATCGAGCATATCGGAAACGACCACTACCAGGTGGGCGGCGGCGGCTGCACGCTCGATGTGTTTATCGTCGACGATGCGAGCGCGGAACCGATGCCGGGGCCACGCAAGTTCAAGCTGCAGATAGGCAAGCTCGTCTGCAAATGAGACGCGGCGCCCCTTCAGGCGCGGCCGTAAAGCGGCACCAGCGTGCCGTTCATCGCCAGATTGGCCGGCGATGCCAGATAGGCGATGGCTTCGGCGGCGGCTTCCAGGCTGACCCATTTGGTGACATCGGCATCCGGCATGTCGGCGCGGTTGGCGGGCGTATCGAGCGTCGAGGGCGCGACCGCGTTGACCAGTATGCCCTTGTGCTTCAGCTCTTCCGCAATAGCCACCGTCATTGCCGCCACCGCGGCCTTGCTCGCGGCATAGGCGACCTTGCCGGCGCCGCGACGCGGGTCGAGCCCGGCGCGGGCCGTGACATTGACGATGCGGCCCGCAGTAGCCGAGCCAAGCATCGAGCGCACGGCCGCGCGGCAGCACAGGAAGGCAGTGCGGGCGTTGGTGTCCATCATTTCGGCAAAGGATGCCGATTCGATCTTTTCGACAGGTGCTCCGGCAAAGCCGCCGGCCAGATGGATGGAGGCCCACAGATCAGGAACGCTGTCGTAAAAGGCGTCGACCTTGGCGGGATCGGCGAGATCGACATTATGCGCCAGCCTGACGCGATCATGTGCCGTGAAGGGAAAATGCGTGGGGGCCGCGGCATGGGCATTCGGCACGTGGCAGATCGCGCCGTCGGCCAACAATTTGCCGACAACCGCTGCACCGAGCGCCCCGGTGCCACCGGTCACCACGATATGCTTTCCCTGAAGTGTTTCCGTCATCCTGGACGCTCCTGTAATTTTTTATGATTATGTCGTTCTTTCGCCGCGCCCGGCGCAGAGCGTCGCGCCTTTTGCACGATCACTCAACCGCCATCTCGACATGGCAGTGTTGCGTCTTTGCATCGCTCGAAGCTGCCGGCCCCCCCGCTTTGCCGGCGCATGAACGTACGGCGGATGGCAAAGCGTCAATCGATGGTGATTTCGATGACGTGCGGTAGCCCGGTTGCGCGTGCGCGTTTGAGCGCATCGGCAAGATCAGCAGTACCGGCAAGCCGTTCGGCGGCAATGCCGTAAGCCTCGGCCAGCTTGCAGAAATCCGGTGGCGCCGGCGACACGCCGACGGGTTCGACGCCGACATCGAGCATCGAAGTCTCGATCTCGCGATAGCCTCTGTTGTTCCAGACGACGAAGATGACCGGCGCCGGCGCATCGAGCGCCGCGCCCAGTTCCGGCAAGGTGAACTGGAAGCCGCCGTCGCCGGTGAGGCAGACCACCGGCACGCCGGGCATGGCGAGCGCGGCGCCGATCGCCGCCGGCGGCCCGTAGCCGAGTGCGCCGAAGCCGGTGGCGGCATTGAACCAGCCGCCCGGCCGGTCGTGGTCGTAATAGAGATTGGCGGCGTAGATCGGCTGTGTGGAATCGCCGACGATGATGGCGCCCGGCAAGGCGTCGCGGATGGTTTCCACCGCATGCACCTGTGCCGCGTAGGCAGGGCTCAGTTCGGCAAAGGCCGCCTTTCGTGCCGCGTCGGCGCGGCTCTCGCCGTCCTTCGCTGCGACATGATCAGGGCCTATCGCGGCAAGCAAGGTTTCGATCGCCTCAGCGCAATCGGCCTGGATGCCGACACTCACCGGGCGACGGGCGATCTGGTCGGCGCCGATATCGATGCGGATCAGATTGGCCGGCAAGACAAAACCGCCATCGCTGTAGCCGTCGTAATCGGTCGGGCCGAATTCGGTGCCGGCGGCGATGACCAGATCGGCGTCGGCCATCAGCGCCCGCACCGCTTTCAGGCTGGGACTGGCGGGTACGCAAAGCGGATGCGCGTGCAGCAGGCCGCGCGCGTTGGCGGTCTGGACGACTGGCGCCCCGAGCCGCTCGGCCAGGCGTTGCAAGGGCTCACCGGCGCGCTTGGCGCCGCCGCCAGCCAGGATCAGCGGCCGGCGCGCGGCGGCGATGAGCGTGGCAGCTGCGGCAACGGCCGCGCCATCCGGCGCCGGCGGCGCTGCATTGCTTAGCAAGGCAGCAATACCGTCGGCCGGTTTGACCATGACGTCGGTCGGGATTTCAATATGCACAGGCCCCGGTCGCGAGGAGGAAAACAGCGCGAAGGCCTGCGCCAAAGCGCCTGGCAATTCGCTGGCCTCGGTGACGCGCTGCGAAAACAGCGCCACCTTTTCCATCATGCCGCGCTGGTCCGGCAGCTCGTGCAGGAAGCCCAGCCCCTTGCCCAGCGTCGGCATCGCGTTGACGCCCGAAATCACCAGCATCGGCACCGAATCGGCGCGTGCCTGGCCCATGGCGGTGATGGTGTTGGTCAACCCCGGCCCGGTGATGACGAAGGCGACGCCCGGTCTGCCGCTGGCGCGCGCATAGCCGTCGGCCATGAAGCCGGCGCCCTGTTCGTGCCGCGGCGTGATGTGGCGGATTTTTGACCGCGCCAGCCCGCGGTAAAGCTCGACCGTGTGGACGCCCGGAATGCCGAAGACGGTGTCGACGCCATGCGCCTCGAGCAGCGTGATGAGGGCTTCGCCGATCGTTGTCATTTGTCTTTTCCCCTTTCCGGTGCGAGGCCGAGCTCGGCCTCTATGGCTTTGACGCCGATCGCCGCCAATTCGCCAGGCGAGAACATCTCTGCGGCCAGACAGCCTTCGACCCAGAGCCCGTCGATGATCGCGTTGATCGCGATGGCATGGCGGCGCAGCTCATTTGCGTCCGGCCTGCGCTGTTCGGCGCCGAGCACTTCGGCCACGACCGCTTCCACCTCGTTGCGAAAGCCGAGATAGCCTTCGCGGTGCGCTCGGGCGAGCGACGGATCCGCGCCGGCGCGGCCGATGAAGGTTGCCCAGAGCGAAAACACCCGCGCATCGATGATCGGCGCATTGAGGTTGGCGGTGACGAAGGCCGCAAGGCGCTGGCGCGGCGAAGAATTTTCCATCAGCAATGCTGCCTTCGCCTGCTCGGTCATGCGGCCCATCAGCGCCGCGTAGGCTTCCTGCAGCAATTCCTCCTTGCCGGGGAAATAGTGCCGGATCAGCCCGGCGGTGACACCGGCGCGCAAGGCGATGGCGCGCAGGCTGGCGCCCTCCAGGCCATGTTCCGCCACGCTGTCCAGGGTCGCGTCGATCAGGTCCTGCCGCCGTCGCTCCTCGCCCTCGCGACGGAACTTGCGGCGCTCATTCATTGGCGCAGGATGGGCCGCGTCAGGCATGTCGGCCCACCTTCGCAGGCGATGCAGAGCGCATCCGCGTCGAAGATTTCAACCGTGCAGCCGGCTGCTTCCATCGCGGCCTGGGTCTTGGGAAAGCCTGCAACGGCAATGACCTTGTGCGGGCTGGTTGGCAGCACGTTCAGGCTGAGGCCGTTGGACGCGGCAAACTCTTCGGCGTCGCCTTCCACCAGCCGGATGCCGCGTGCCTTCAGCAACTGATAGAACGGGGCCGGCAAAAGCGGTGAATAGACCAGCGCGAGGTCGTCGGCCAGCGGGCTGATCACCGACATCAGATGCAGGCACGCCTCCTCGCCCTGCCACAGCGGCAGATCGAAGCCGTAGACGGAAATGCCAAGCGGCGTCAGCAGGTTGGACACCTGCTGGATGCCTTCCTGGTTGGAGCGCACACCGCGCCCGATCACCAGCGTGCTGTTGTCCAGCCATACGCAATCACCGCCTTCGACCTGGCCGGGAGCCTCGACACGGCCGAGGATAGGAATACCCAGGCGTGTATAGGTTTCCTCATGCAGCGACGGCTCCCCGGCGCGCAATGGCTTGCCCATGGACAGGATCAGCGCGCCGCGGTCGGTCATCAGCGACGGGTCGTGGGTGAATACCGAGTCCGATAGTCCGTCGGCCTTGTCATCGATCCATTCGATTTCGGCGCCGGAAGCCCTTACCAGTTCAGCGAGAGCCGCGTGCTGCGACGCTGCTTTCGCCGGGTCGAAACCCGGGCCATAGTGCCAGGTAGCCCTGTCGGCGCCGCGCATGGCATTCGCGGCCGACCGCATCAGCACACGCCGCAGCGGCGCCGCCATGGACTGTGATCCGAAAGCGTTCATCGATGCCCTTTTCAAGGTGAAAAAAATGGAAAAAATTTCATCGAAGGCTATTTATACACTTGCACAATAAGGCCGCAAGTGCCGTAATGAGCGGGATTGACGGGCTCGCGCTGTTGAGTCCATGCTGAAGTCTGGAGTGGCATTACAGCGTATGTTGATTAGCCGGATAGACGTTCGACGATCTGCCGTCGACCATGTGGTAGAGGTCTCCCGGTGAGCGCGGTGGGAGTCGCCACAGTCCCATCCGGCAAGGCGCAGAATAGTGCGGCCGAAGCCATCCATGTCGAGAACCTGCACAAGAAATTCGGCCAGCTGCATGTGCTGAAGGGCGTCTCGCTGTCGGCGCGCGACGGCGAGGTGATCGCCATCATCGGCGGCTCGGGCTCCGGCAAATCGACGCTGCTACGCTGCATCAACTGCCTGGAGAACCCGACCAGCGGCATCATCCGTGTCAATGGCGAGGAGATCAAGCTCAAGGCCGACAGCCACGGCCACACCGTGCCCGCCGACCGCCGGCAGATCGAGCGCATCCGATCCAAGCTCGGCATGGTGTTCCAGAACTTCAACCTGTGGAGCCACATGACGCTGATCGAGAACGTCATCGAGGTTCCGGTGCATGTGCTGGGCGTCAAGCGTGACGTGGCGATCAGGGAAGCCGAAAAGCTGCTGGCGCGCGTCGGCCTCGCCGAAAAGCGCGATGTCTATCCGGCCTATCTCTCCGGCGGCCAGCAGCAGCGCGCCGCGATCGCCCGCGCTTTGGCCATCAACCCGCGCGTCATGCTGTTCGACGAGCCGACCTCGGCGCTCGACCCGGAGCTGGTCGGCGAGGTGCTGAAGGTGATCGGCGACCTGGCGCGCGAAGGGCGCACCATGGTGCTGGTGACGCATGAAATGAAATTCGCCCGCGAGGTCGCGACCCATGTCGTCTACCTCTACAACGGGCTGGTCGAGGAAGAGGGACCGCCGGAGCAGATCTTCGGCGCACCGAAATCCGAAAGGCTGAAGCAGTTCATCCGCAACATCGGCTAGGAAGGCCGGGACGGAAGAAAACCGGGAACCAACAACAAACTGGGAGTCGTGATAATGAAGACTGTTCTGAAAACCTTCGCCGCAGCGCTGCTGCTCGGCGCCGCTGCCATGGGCGTGGCCAAGGCCGATCCGGTCAAGATCGGTGTCGCCGCCGAGCCCTATCCGCCCTTCACCTCGCCGGACGCCTCCGGCAAATGGGTCGGCTGGGAAATCGAGTTCATCGACGCCGTATGCGCCGAGGAGAAGCTCGACTGCGTCATTACGCCTGTCGCCTGGGACGGCATCATCCCGGCGCTGACGACCAAGAAGATCGACGTCATCGCCAGCTCGATGTCGATCACCGCCGAACGCGAGAAGACCATCGACTTCTCGGACAAGTACTACAACACGCCGACCGCCATCATTGGGCCGAAGGACCAGAAATTCGGCGCCACGCCGGACGACCTCAAGGGCAAAGTGCTCGGCGTGCAGGTGTCGACCACCCATTCGGCCTATGCCAAGAAGCATTTCGGCCCCACGGCCGCCGAGATCAAGGAATACCAGACCCAGGACGAAGCCAACAACGATCTGGCCGCAGGCCGCCTCGACGCCGTCCAGGCGGATTCGATCGCGCTCGACGCATTCCTGAAATCGGACCAGGGCAAGGCCTGCTGCGACTTGAAGGGCATGGTGGCTCCCGATGACGAGGTGCTCGGGCCAGGCGTGGGCGCCGGCGTGCGCAAGGAAGACACCGAACTAAAAGAAAAGATCAACGCCGGCATCAAAGCGATCCGCGCCAACGGCAAATATGACGAGATCTCGAAGAAGTACTTCGATTTCGACATTTATGGCGGTGGCGGCGCGCAGTCGAACTGACGACCCTCGCATAAGCTGAGAGGCATGGCGCTTAGCGCCATGCCGTCCTGCCCGATCTTTCCCAGACATGCTTGCCGCCGGCGCTGCCGTCGGCGGCTAGAGCCAGCAATCCGGGGGCGACGCTGATCGACGCACTTCTTTCGGCCTCGGCGGCCGGCATCATAGAGCTTCTTTCACCCTACCCGCCGGGTTGGGGCGGCACGCTGTTGCTTGGACTGCTCCATTCGATCGAGATCGCGGTCGGCGCCACGGTCCTCGGTCTCCTGATCGGCACCGGCGGCGCTTTTGGCAAGCTCTATGGCGGCCCGGTCGTGCGCGACCTGCTCGCCGTCTACACGACCGTGGTGCGCGCCGTACCCGAACTGGTGCTGATCCTTCTGCTCTATTATGCCGGAACGGACCTGATCAACCAGGCGCTGACCGCCATGGGCTATCAGCGGGTCGATATCAGCGGCCTTGCCGCAGGCATCGCCGTGCTCGGTTTTGTCCAGGGCGCCTATTCGACCGAGGTGATCCGGGGTGCGATCCTGGCCATTCCACAGGGCCAGATCGAAGCTGCCCGTGCCTATGGCATGTCGCCCGGCCTGATGCTGCGGCGCATAACGCTGCCGGCGATGCTGCCCTTCGCCATACCGGGCCTCGCCAATCTGTGGCTGATCGCCACCAAGGACACAGCACTTCTGGCGGTCGTCGGCTTTTACGAGCTGGCGCTGGCGACGCGGCAGGCCGCGGGCGTCACCAAAGCCTATTTCACCTTCTTTTTCGCCGCGGGCGTGCTCTATCTCATCCTGTCGCTGGTCTCCAACCTGCTCATCGGCCGTGTCGAGGCCTGGTCGCGGCGCGGTATGCCTTCGCTCAAGGATGCGCGCTGATGGCGGGAGAGGCGACCCTCATCAACGCTGCCGCACGGACGTCGCTATGGTTGCAGCCGCATCGCATCATGCTGATCCTGGTCGCCGTCGCGCTGGTTCTCGGTGCAGCCTTCTTCATGCGCTGGGACTGGCTGCCGCAATATTATGAAATGGGATTGCTGGGCATCTGGCGCTCGCTGTGGATCCTCGCCGTCACCTGTTTTCTCGGTTTCCTGCTCGCCGTGCCGCTCGGGCTGGCGCAGGCCGCCGGCCCGTTCTGGTTCGCCGCACCCGCCAAGACATTCTGCACCGTTATCCGAGGCACGCCGCTGCTGATCCAGCTGTGGCTGCTCTATTACGGGCTGGGCTCGCTGTTTCCGCAATATCCGTGGATCCGCGAATCCTGGATGTGGCCGTATCTCAGGCAAGCCTGGCCTTATGGCGTGCTGGCACTGACCTTGTCCTTCGCGGGCTATGAGGGCGAAGTGATGCGCGGCGCCTTTGCCGGCGTGCCCAAGGGGCAACTCGAAGCTGCCCGCGCCTTCGGCATGAGCCGCTGGAAGATTTTCCGTCGCATCTGGCTGCCGCAGGCCATCTACCGGGCGCTGCCGACGCTGACCGGCGAAACCGTGCTGCAATTGAAGTCGACGCCGCTGGTGGCAACGATCAGCGTCATCGACATCTTCGCCGTCTCGTCCAAGGTGCGGCAGGACACTTACCTCACCTACGAGCCCTTGCTGCTCCTGGCGCTGATCTACATGACCATCACCGGTATTCTGGTGTTTGCCTTCAGCAAGATCGAGGCGCGGATTCCGAACAAGATTGGGTAGTGAAATGGTGAATGGTAAAATAGTGAATGGTGAATAGTCGGCGGAAAGGGGTCGCAATTTTCGCGCCCTCGCCTAAGACGGCCATTCACTATTCACCATTCACCGTCATTAGGGCTCACCATGCAACTCTCTCTCGACCAGGCAACCGGGCTTTGCCGGATGGCAGCTCTTGGCGCCGGCGCCAATGAAGAGGCGGCGCAGTCGCTCACCGCCTCGATCATCGCCGCCGAGGCGGAAGGGCTTTCGACCGTCGGACTGACGCACTTCATCGACTATCTCGAGGCGCTGGAGGCCGGCCGCATCGACGGCAATGCCGATCCGGTGATTACCCGGCCGGCGCTCGCCGTCTATCTCTCCGATGCGCGCGGTGGCCTGGCGCATACCGGCTTCGACCGCACCATCGACGACCTTGCCAAGGCGGCAAAGCTGTTCGGCGTCGCCATCTTCTCGCAGAAGAACGCCTATACGTGCGGAGCGCTCGGTTATTTCACCGGCCGTCTCGCGCAGCTGGGACTGGTCTCTTTCGCGGCCACCAACGGGCCGGCGGTGCTGGCCGGCTCGGGCTCGGTCAAGCCGGTCTATTGCACCAATCCGATGTCGTTTGCCGCGCCCGCTGCCGATGGCGCGCCGCTGGTCATCGACCAGTCGTCGAGCGCCACCGCCTTCGTCAACATCCGCAAGGCGGCCGAGGACGGCAAGAAGATCCCCGAAGGCTGGGCGCTGGACGCCAGCGGCAATCCGACCACCGATCCGGCCGCGGCCATGAAAGGCGCCATGCTGGCCTTCGGCGGCCAGCGCGGCGCCAACATCGCGCTGATGGTCGAAGTGCTGGCGGCCGGCCTGTCGGGCGCCAACTGGTCGCTCGACGCCCCTTGGTTCACCGGCGGGCCGGACAGCCCGGGAACCGGCCTGTTCGTGCTGGCCGTCGAGCCCAAGCTGCTCGATCCGGATTTCGAGCAGCGCATGAAAGACCAGCTCGACCGGCTGCGCCGGCGCTTTGGCGTGCATGTGCCGGGCCGCGCCCGCGCCGAAGCGGCGGAAAAGGCGCAGGCCCGCGGCATCAACGCCCCCAAGGCGGTGGTGCAGCGCATTTCCGAATTCGCCGAGCGGTATTCGGGCTGAAGCAGTCTCGTCCAGGAGTTCGACTTGGATATTCCGAAAATGACCTGGACCAGGCTGGATCATCTGAAGGATGATCCGCCTCTTTTTCGCGGATCGCTGTTTCGCTACCGGAAGATGGCGCCCATAGAGGAAGTCATCGACGACATGCTTTTTGAAACGCATGAGGCGTCAGGCCTGGGTCTGGTTCGCGATTCCGGCTATGGAGCAGGCAATGTCCTCGTATTTCTTCCGGCAGAGGCGAAGGTCCCGGGCAAGGTGGTGGCCATTTCGCCCGAATGGCTAAGGCACAATTGGCAAAATTGGGTCGATAGCGAATCCACCCCCGACCAGGTCTGGGTTTGCCTGGCTGGTCGCCCAGCACCAGACAAACTGCCCGAAGAATAGCTTTTCGCAGCACGCCCGTTGAACCTTTTCGGGCGCGGCAGCGACCCAATAGCTGCCGGGTCGGGTTTGCCCGGTCGGTGTCTTCTGTCGGATGCGTTTTGGGCCGGGGCGGGCGTTTGCCGTCTCAGGTCAGCCGCCTCGAGCCCTGTCTCGACCGTTGCGTCACCCGGAAAACCCCGCTTCGGCGGGGTTTTCTGCGTCTTACGCTAAGCGCGATAAACATGACGGTGAAAGTTAACTTTTGTTAACTTGACTTGCTGGAAACCATCGGGCGTTTGCGAGTGGTCATCACAACAACAGGAGCTACGATGTCCGTAACCACCGACGCTTCCCGCGGCAGACTGATCATCCCGGCGTTTGGCCGTCTGTATTCGTCGCTGCATGACGGCGTGGAAACCCTTCTGCGCGTCATCGCCGGTGGCTTCCTAACCATCCACGGCTCGCAGAAGATCACCAACCCTTTCGGCGCCGCCGAGATGGTGGAAGGCCTCGGTTTCTATCCCGGTGCGTTCTGGTCCCTGCTTTTGTCCTGCACCGAATTCTTCGGCGGCATTTTGATCGCCATCGGCCTGTTGACCCGTCCGGCCAGCTTCGCCGGCATGTTTGTGCTGCTGGTCACCGTCTGGTTCCACTGGATCACGGTCGGCCAGGGCTTTTCCGGCGCCGAAAAGTCGCTTTTGTGGGCGGCGATCCTGCTGTTCTTCGTCATCCGCGGCGGCAACCGCCAATCGGTCGACGCGCGCATCGGCAAGGCGTTCTGAAAGGTGCTTTACTTGGACGCAATTCCGGACGGAAAACCGCTTCACACTTTTCCTGGAATTGCTCAGAAAGGAGGGTGACAGCGACGACGCGTCACCCTTTGCCTTTGGCCCAAAACGGACTATGAAACGGCTTCAGCCAAGCTTTCGAGCGCCGGAGCCAGCCATGACCGAAATCCTGCAAATCCCCAAGCTCGTGGTCGTCTTCGGCGGCTCCGGTT
This sequence comes from Mesorhizobium caraganae, assembly GCF_016836705.1. Classification (GTDB taxonomy): domain Bacteria; phylum Pseudomonadota; class Alphaproteobacteria; order Rhizobiales; family Rhizobiaceae; genus Mesorhizobium; species Mesorhizobium caraganae. Next base: position 1,006,025 of record NZ_JAFCGY010000001.1, read on the forward strand.
TTGTCGGCCGTCACATAGTGCGGGCGCTGGCCAAGCGCGGCTACCGCATCCGGGTGCCGGTGCGCCGGCCCGATCTCGCGGGCCATCTGCAGCCGCTCGGCAATGTCGGCCAGATCCAGCCGGTGCAGGCCAATGTGCGCATGCGCTGGTCGGTCGATCGCGCCGTCCAGGGCGCCGACCACGTCATCAACCTCGTCGCCATCCTGCATGAGAGCGGCCGGCAGAAGTTCAACACCGTGCACGATTTCGGCGCCCGCGCCGTGGCCGAGGCAGCGCGCTCGGTCGGCGCCGGCCTCACCCATATTTCCGCGCTGGGCGCCAACCTTAACGCCGAGTCCGACTATGCCCGCACCAAGGCGCTCGGCGAAAAGGCAGTGCTGGAGACCATCCCCGATGCCGTCATCTTCCGTCCCTCGATCAATTTCGGGCCGGAGGACAGCTTCTTCAACCGCTTCGCCGACATGGCGCGCTATTCGCCGGTGCTGCCGCTGATCGGCGGCGGCCGGACCAAGTTCCAGCCGGTCTATGTCGGCGATGTCGCCGAGGCGGTGGCGCGTTCGGTCGAAGGCAAGATCAAGGGCGGCCAGATCTACGAGCTCGGCGGGCCGCAGGTGCTCACCTTCAAGGAGTGCATGGAAGAACTGCTCACCGTCATCGAACGCAAGCGGCTCCTGGTGCCGGTGCCGTGGTGGGTGGCCAATCTGCAGGCCTCGGTCCTCGGCCTGCTGCCCAATCCGCTGCTGACCAAGGACCAGGTGCTGCAGCTGCGCGAGCACAACATCGTCTCGGAGGCGGCCACCAAGGCCAACCGGACGCTTGCCGGCCTCGACATCCAGCCGCAGTCGATCGGCACCATCCTGCCCAGCTACCTCTGGCGCTTCCGCGCCGCCGGCCAGTTTCAGCGCAAGCCCGCAGGCATCGCGTAACTAAGGCGTCACGCCCTAAACGCGCCGCGTCACCTGCATCGGCAGGCCGCCCTGCGGCTGCGTCGTCAATTTCTGCACCGGCCACGGCTTCGTTTCCGCCGTCACATCGAAGCGGAAGCGCGACAGCATGATGGCGAGCGCAATGATCGCTTCCTGCATGGCGAAGCTGGCGCCGATGCAGATGCGCGGACCGGCGCCGAAAGGCAGATATTGGAAGCGGTCGATCTTCTCGCGATTTCCCGGATGGAAGCGCTCGGGCATGAAGGCGTCGGGCCTGTCCCACAATTTTCTGTGCCGGTGCACGACCCAGGGCATCACCAGCACGGCGGCGCGCTTGGGCAGCACCAAATCGTTCCAGGTCTCCGTCTCGATAGGCTCGCGGTTGATCGACGGCGCCGGCGGATAGAGCCGCAGCGCCTCCTCGAAGGCGGCGCGGGTGAAGGGCATGGCGTCCAGCCACTTCGTCGGATCGGGCTCGCGCGCCAGCACGGCATCGATCTCGCGCTCGATCCTTTCGCGCTCCCATGGCGCCTCGGCGAGCAAGTAGAGCGTCCAGCCAAGCGCCCGCGCGGTCGTTTCGTGGCCGGCGCCGATGAAGGTGATGATGTTGTCCTCGACCTCGGCGCGCGTCAGCCCGTCCGGGCCTTCGGCCCTGAGCAGAAGCGTCAGGAAATCCTGCGGCGCGGTGTCGGGGTCGCGCTTCAGCCGTTCCTCGCGCATCTTGACCGTATCGGTTACGATCTTGCGGAAGTACGCCATGGTCTTGCGGCCGCGGATGCGGGTCAGCCGCGGCAGCCATTCGGGCGCGCGCAACAGATCCAGCGGATCGACGCGGCCCATGGTCTCGAACAGGCGGTCGATCTGCTTCTCGAAACTGCCGGGTTCGCCCGAAATCTCGTCGGAAAACAGCGTTTCGGCCAGGATATCGTAGGTGAGCAGCGTCATGTCGTGGGCGATATCGGACATGCCGCCACTCTCGTAACGGGTGACGAACTGCATCGTGCGCCGCAGCATCGGCTCGGCAAAGCCGAAGATGTGGCGCGGCGTGAACACCGGCGCCATCGCCTTGCGCGAGCGTTTCCACACCTCGCCCTCGGCGGTCAGCAGGCCGTCGCGCAGGATCGGGCGCAAGATCATCTGGCGCACGGTCGCCATCTTGTAGTTCTTGGCGTTGTCGATCAGCACGTGTTTGATGAGGCCGGGATCGTTGGCGACGATCAGATGCCCGCCGACGCCATTCGCCGAAATCCAGGGTTCGTTGTAGGTGTGCTCGCCCCACAATTCGAGCGGATTGCGATAAACGATCCGCATCATCTCCAACGTCGAAGGCGGAGTCGTGCGCGGCTTGGGCGCCGGTGGCACAAAGGGAGCGGGCTGCGTGTCCATGAGGTACTCCGCTGATGCCTCAATGTAGTGGCTGGCAATCGGGGCGTCCATGTGACCGAAGGGCAGACCGGAACCCTGCATCGCGGGCATGCTTCGACTGACAGCCTGTTCATCGGATCGTGACCGCCTGTGAAACGGCTGCGCCTTGTCCAGCAGGGCACTCTGCAGTAGGTGACAGTCACCAACAGATACTGCCAACCGCCCAGGAGAGCCCGCCTTGAAGCACCAGCTGAACATCATCATCGGCAGCACGCGGCCCGGCCGCGCCGGGCCGGTCTTCGCCCACTGGCTGGAGGGTTTTGCGCGCGAACACGGCAAATTCGAACCGGTGCTGACCGACATTGCCGCATTCCACCTGCCGGTTCTAGACGAACCGCATCACCCGAGGCTTGGCAATTATCAGAACGACCACACCAAAGCCTGGTCGAAGGCCACCGATGCCGCCGACGCCTTTGTGTTCGTGGCGCCGGAGTACAATTATTTCGTTGCGCCGGCGATCGTCAACGCCATCGACTACCTCCTCCGCGAATGGAAATACAAGCCAGCCGCCATTTTCAGCTATGGCGGCGTCTCCGGCGGCCTGCGCGCCGCGCAGGCGCTCAAGCCGCTGCTGACCTCGGTCGGCATCATGCCGATCCCCGAAGGCGTCGCGCTGCCGCTCTACCAGAAACTGCTGGAGAGCGACGGCTCCTTCAAGGCAAGCGAGCAGGTGCAGGGCGGAACCAAAGCCATGCTGGACGAGCTGTCGCGCTGGAGCGAGGCGCTGAAGCCGATGCGGGCTGCGTAAAGCAGCCGGTATTCGGCCCCGGCTTGCTCATGCCATAAAGAGATGGAATGGTCGGCAGGTGACTGAGCCGGGGGCGGTTCGACTTGCGGTTTTTGTTTGCCTTGCTGCTGATGCTTGCGACCACCGCGACGGCGGTGGCTGAGCGGCGCGTGGCGCTGGTCATTGCCGATGACGACTATCGGCTGGTGCGGAAGCTCTCCAATCCGGTCAATGACGGCGAGGCGATGGAAGCGGCGCTGAAGAAGCTTGGCTTCGAAGTCGTCCTCGAAACCAACCGCGACCTCAGGCGCATGCGCCGCGCTCTCGATGATTTTCGCGAGGACGCCAAGGGCGCCGATGTGGCGCTGGTGTATTTTTCCGGCCATGGCGTCGAAATCTCCGGCGACAACCGGCTGTTGCCGGTCGACGCCGATGCCTCTTCGCTCGACCAGCTGGAAAAGACCAGCCTGCCGCTGGAAGAGGTGCGCGATGCGGTTGCAGCCACTGCCAAGGTCGGGCTGATCGTGCTCGACGCCTGCCGCAGCGATCCGTTCTCTGGGACCAGCGGCGACGGGCGCGGCGCGACATCGCTGATCAAGGATCTGGTGGACAAGGTCAAGCCGGGTCTCGGGCGCATCGGCAAGGCGGAAAACATCCTGTTCGCCTTCTCGGCCGCGCCCGGCGAGACGGCCGCCGACGGAACCGGCGCGAATTCGCCCTTTACAGCGGCGCTGACCAAATATCTCGGTACCGAAGGGCTTGAGATACGCTCGGTGCTGACGCTGGTGCAGCAGGAGGTCTATGACCTCAGCCGCGGCAAGCAATTGCCCTATGTCGAGAACGGACTGCCGAAGCTGTTCTTTGCCTCGGCGGCCAAGGAGCAATTGCCGGAGCGCGAACGGCTGCTGCTCGCCATGGCGGATGTGACGCCCGAGATGCGCGGCGCGGTCGAACGGGTCGCCAGCGATGCCGACATGCCGCTGGCGCCGCTCTATGGCGCGCTGATCAGCACTGATAACAGCCATCTCTCCGGCGAAAGCCTGGACGCCCGGCTGCGCGAGGCCGCCGACGCCTTCGTCAAGGTGCGTGACGACATGAAGACCCTGGCCGCCGATGATCCGACGGTGACGGCGCTGCGCCGGCAGGCCGAAGAGCAGTTGTCGCTCGGCGCCTTCGATGGCGCACGCGTGATCCTCGCCAAGGCCGCCGACATCGACAATGTCTCGCGCAACACATTGAAGTCCAAATTCGTCAGCCGCACCCTTTCCGAGGCCGCGACGCGCTTTCTGTCAGGCGGCGCGGCGCGCGCCAGCCTCGACTATGCCACCGCCATCAAGGACTATGAAACGGTGCTGTCGCTCTACGGCGAGGCCGGGCAGACCTCGCTCAGCCTGGAACAGGCCGACCGGCAGAGCCGGACGATGGAGGAACTCGGTATCCTCTACACAACGGTTGGCAATACCGACGCCGCTGGCCGCGCCTTCACCGCACTGCTGGCCAATCTCGAGCAGCGGGCGCGTCAGGAAACCGACCCCAGCGTCAAACGCGATCTCGCCATCAGTCATATCAAGCTCGCCAACATAAAGATGGCGCAAGGCGACCTGTCGGCCTCTCTGCAAAACTATGAGGCGGCCAGGGACATGCTGCAGGATCTGACCGCAAAGGTCCGTGACAAAAAAGACTGGCTCGGCGATCTGGCGATGGCCAATGACAAGATCGGCAATGTGCTGGCGACGCAAGGCGATGTGGGTGCGGCAGCCCAAGCCTATCAGCAAAGCCTGGCCATCAAGCAGCAATTGGCCAATGCCGAGCCGAACAGCGTCTATTTGCTGCGCGACCTGACCATTACCTATGACGAAATCGGCGATCTTGCCCGCACCGCCGGCCAGCTGGATGGCGCCCAAACGGCATTCGAAGAGAGCCTGAGAATCCGGCTGGCACTGGCGCAGAATAAACCCGATGACCCCAGGCACCAGCACGCCGTCTCCGTCAGCTACACCAGGATCGGCGACGTTCTGCGCGAGCGTGGCGACGCTGCCGGTGCGCTCGACGCCTACAACAAGAGCCAGGTGATCGCCGAAGCGCTTGTGCGCCGCGACTCAAACAACACCGATTTGAAGCGCGACCTGTCGGTCGGTTACGCCAAGATCGGCAAAGCTTACAGCGACCAGAAGGATTGGCCGCTCGCGCTGGAGTCCTTCCAGCAGGCGCTGGCCACGGCGCGCGACCTTGCCGCCATCGATCCCGGCAACACGGACTGGCAGCGCGACCTGTCTGTGTGTCTCGAACAGGTCGCCGAGGTGCTTAGAGAGCAGGGCGATGCCAGCGGTGCTCTGCAAAACTATCAGGACAGTCTTGCCATAGCCGACCGGCTGGCCAAGCTCGATCCTGCCAATTCGAACTGGCAGCGCGATATGTCGATCACCCTGCAGAAGATCGGCTATCTGGAAACCGATCGACGTCACTTTGAGGGTTCCAAGGCGGCATTCGAAGCCAGCCTCGCCATTGCCCAGAAACTCGCCCAGTCCGATCCGGACAATGCGATCTGGCAAATCGATCTGGCGCGCGCCTATGTCGCCTATGCCTATGTGGCGAGGGATCCGAAGGCGGCGCTGACCAAGGCGCTCAAGCTGACGCTGGAGCTCGACCGTACGGGACGGCTGGCGCCCGGGGACAAATTCATGATCAAATATTTGCGCAACCTTCTGGCCCATTCCAACGCTCGAAAAAAATAGCCGACTGCCGGTTGGGGATTTAGGCTGGAAATCCCCGCAAACCTTGGAAAAACCGCCTTTAGCGCCTATATCTAACCAATATCAGAGGCGCGATTCGGGGCCGATTTTTCGCGCTGCACAAGCGGCATCTAGACAACAGGTTTTCATGAGCGACCAGACCGAGAACACCAACGGCGTCGAAGCCGAATACGGCGCCGATTCCATCAAGGTTTTGAAGGGGTTGGACGCTGTCCGCAAGCGGCCGGGCATGTATATCGGCGACACCGATGACGGCTCGGGCCTGCATCACATGGTCTATGAGGTGGTCGACAACGCCATCGACGAGGCGCTGGCCGGCCATGCCGACCTGGTGACGGTGACGCTCAATCCCGACGGTTCGGTCACCGTTATCGACAATGGCCGCGGCATTCCGACCGATATCCACACGGGCGAAGGCATTTCGGCGGCCGAAGTGATCATGACGCAGCTGCATGCCGGCGGCAAATTCGACCAGAATTCCTACAAGGTGTCGGGCGGCCTGCATGGCGTCGGCGTTTCGGTGGTCAATGCGCTGTCGGCCTGGCTGAAGCTGAAAATCCGCCGCAATGGCCAGATTTTCGAAATGAGCTTCACGCACGGCAATTCCGACGCGCCGCTCAAGGCCACCGGCACTTACGAGCAGAACAAGCAGCCCGGCACCTATGAAGGCCGCAGCGGCTCCGAAATCACCTTCTTCCCGTCGTCCGAGACCTTCACCATGGTCGAGTTCGATTTCGGCACGCTGGAGCACCGGCTGCGCGAACTCGCCTTCCTGAATTCCGGCGTGCGCATCATTTTGACCGATGCCCGCCATGCCGATCTCGTGCGCCATGAGCTGCACTATGATGGCGGGCTGGAAGAGTTCGTCAAATATCTCGACCGAGTCAAGAAACCGCTGATCGACAAGCCGATCGCCATCAAGGCCGAGCGCGACGGTATCACCGTCGAAGTGGCGATGTGGTGGAACGACAGCTACCACGAGAATGTGCTTGCCTTCACCAACAACATCCCGCAGCGCGATGGCGGCACCCATCTCGCCGGCTTTCGTGGCGCGCTGACGCGCCAGATCACCGGCTATGGCGAGTCCTCGGGTCTGACCAAGAAGGAAAAGGTGGCGCTGATCGGCGACGATTGCCGCGAAGGCCTGACGGCGGTCCTGTCGGTCAAGGTTCCTGACCCGAAATTCTCCTCGCAGACCAAGGACAAGCTCGTTTCTTCAGAAGTCCGTCCGGTGGTCGAAGGCCTGGTCAACGAGGCGCTTGGCACCTGGCTCGAAGAACACCCGACCGAAGGCAAGGTGGTCATCGACAAGGTGATCCAGGCGGCCGCGGCGCGCGAAGCCGCGCGCAAGGCGCGCGACATTACCCGCAAGAGTTCGCTCGGCGTCACCTCGCTGCCCGGCAAGCTCGCCGATTGCCAGGAACGCGACCCGGCGAAATCCGAAATCTTCATCGTCGAGGGTGACTCGGCCGGCGGCTCGGCCAAGGGCGGCCGTTCGCGCCAGAACCAGGCGATCCTGCCTTTGCGCGGCAAGATCCTCAATGTCGAGCGCGCCCGCTTCGACCGCATGCTCGGCTCCGAGATGATCGGCACGCTGATCACCGCGCTCGGCACCTCGATTGGCAAGGACGAGTTCAACGCCGACAAACTGCGCTACCACAAGATCATCCTGATGACCGACGCCGACGTCGACGGCGCCCATATCAGGACCTTGCTGCTCACCTTCTTCTTCCGGCAGATGCCGGAGCTGATCGAGCGCGGCCATCTCTACATCGCCCAGCCGCCGCTCTACAAAGTGACACGCGGAAAAAGTTCGCAATACATCAAGGACGAAAGCGCTTTCGAGGAGTTCCTGATCGGCTCCGGGCTGGAGGAGGCGTCGCTGACACTCGCCTCCGGCGAGGCGCGGGCCGGACAGGATCTGCGCGGTTCCATCGACGACGCGCTGGCGGTGCGCCAGCTGATCAACGGGCTGCACACGCGCTACAACAGGGGCGTGGTCGAGCAGGCGGCGATTGCCGGGGCGCTCAATGCCGATGTGCTCAACGATCTTGGCCGCGCCAATGCCATGGCCGAACGCGTCGCCCAGCGTCTCGACATCATCGCCGAGGACACCGAGCGCGGCTGGACCGGCCGCCTGTCGACCTCCAATGAAGGCGTCGGCGGCTATGTCTTCGAGCGCACGGTGCGCAGCGTCAAGGAATTCGCGCAGATCGATGCCGGGCTGATCAATTCGGCCGACGCACGCCAGCTCGACCGCTATGCGCCCCGCCTCACCGAGGTCTATGGTGAGCCGCCGGTGCTGCGCCGCAAGGATGTCTCCGAAACCATTTCGGGGCCGCTGGCGCTGCTCAACGCGGTGTTTGCGACCGGCCGCAAGGGCCTGACCATGCAGCGCTACAAGGGCCTCGGCGAGATGAACGCCGAGCAGCTGTGGGAAACCACGCTCGACCCGAATGTGCGCTCGCTGCTGCAGGTCAAGGTCAATGACGCGACCGATGCTGACAGCTTGTTTTCGCGGCTGATGGGCGACGAGGTCGAACCGCGGCGCGAATTCATCCAGGACAACGCGCTGTCGGTAGCCAATCTGGATATTTGAGGACGGGCCTCGCTATCGCTTCGCCCTAGGATGACGACTTTGGTGAGGCTTCCGCCAATCTCCACCGATGAACCGCTCTCGACACCGCCGCTCAGCCTGGTTCCAGTTTGCGGCCGAGGTCGACGGCGTCGCGCAGCACTTGCAAATGCGAGCGCGGCGCGGCGCCTGCTGGCGGGGCGACCTCGCCGCCGGTTGCCGTCGATGACCAATAGAGCGTGTGGGTGAAGACGCGGCCGAGCGAGCTGTGCAGTTCGACCTGGGTATTCTCGACGCCGGGGCCGAAATTTTCCGTCATCGGTCCCGAAATCGGATCGCCTGTCGCCCAGCCATTGCCGCGATCGAAGACGTTGGTCCAGCGCGTTGCTGCAAACACCGCGCCATGATGCACCGCGCGCTGCGCCTTGCCTGCGGGACTGTGTCCTTCCTGATAAAGCACGGTGCCGCCGGCCTGCCCGCCATCGGCAATCGGCGGGCACGCCGAGAACAGTCGCTCGGCGAGGCCGCGCCTGAATTCAGCGAGATTGTAGGTCACCAGGAATTCGCTGTGGGAGAGCGGGCTGCCAAGGGTGACGAAATCGCTGATCTTCCACGGCAACGGATGGTCGGCATCCTTGGCCCGCAGTTGCTGGTAGAGCGCCCACTGCCGGCGCCGAAATCCAGCGAAGTCGTTGACGGCAGCAGGCCAAGTCGAACCATCGGAACCAAGCGTTGCCTTGTCGACGGCCTCGACCGCTTCCAGTTTGGCCTTGTCGCGGACGGCTTCCAGTTTTCGCGGCCGGAACTCGGCCCACAAGATCTGCAGCAGATCATAGGCGATAATCGACCCCAGGCTGTGCGAGACCAGCACAATGCGGTCGTAGCTGTCGTCCTTCGTGAGCGTCCTGAGCAGCGTCAGGCCGCGGTCGCGGATCAGCGCCCGCTTCTCGATCGTTGCCGCCTCGGCGCGCACATAGGCGGCGACGTCGCCGAAATAGGGCAGGGCGAACTGGTCGACCGCCCAGATGATGAAAGAGGCGAGAGCGGTGATCACAAGGCCGGTAGCCACGGACACAGCCTGCTGCCAGACCGACGTCGCCAGCACCAGTGCCGCGCCGAGAATGAGGATGACGATCAAAAGCGTGGCGACATAGAGCTTGCGGGCGTCAGGCGGAATATCGGCGGGCTTGCGCCACAACAGGTTCGTCACCCAGGCGGCCAGCCGTCCGCGCGTCGTGCCTTGCGTGATGTCGGCCCAATAGAGTTCGTAGAAATCGGTGCGGCGGCCATCGACATCGTAGGGCGTGGTGATGCGGCGCAGCTCATGCGACCTGGTCCGGCTGTCGGGCGTGATCCAGCTCTGGTTGATCGTGGCGCTGGGATTGTCGGGATCAGGGATCTGGGCGTAAGGCGGAGCACGGGTGGGATCGCTGCTCCAGACCGCGTGGACAAAGCCGCGCAGCGTATCCATCGGCCGCTGCTCACCCATGCCATGCACGATCACCACCGCCTGGCTGGGCTTGTGCGGCGCTTTTTTGAAAACCGGCGATGCGACAGCTTTGGGCACCAACGTCTCCGTTGACGGCAATCCCGTCGACTGGACGGGATTGTTTCCATGCTACCCCCCGATGCTTCCCCGAGCCAACAATACACTGCAGCCGATGCGGAACTCCGTGAACCAATCCACAGTTTTGCAGTCTTGGCGCGTGCCAACGCGCCAAATAGTTCCATTCCCGGCAACCAAAATCATTTCATTGCCCGCCGGAACGGAAGTCGCCGCAAGACATTGTCAAACCATCGATCACGATTTCTCAAGGAGGCTTTCATGGGACGCGGTATTTTGCTCTGGTTGCTCGGTATTCCGATCCCGATCATCATTCTCATCATGCTGTTCGTACGGTAGGAGGCGTCGATGCAGCCCACCGTATCGGCCATCGACCTATCCGCTTCAGAAGAATCATCCGCAACAGCTGTCAGCTGGGGACCGATCATCGCCGGCGCCTTCGCGGCCTCTTCGCTGACCTTCATCCTCATGCTGCTCGGCTCGGGGCTGGGGCTGACCATGGTCTCGCCATGGTCCGGCTCCGGCGCCTCGCTGACTACCTTCGCGGTGTCCGGAGCGATCTGGCTCATCATCGTGCAATGGCTGTCCTCCGGTGTCGGCGGCTATCTTGCCGGACGCCTGCGGACCAAATGGGTCGGCGTTCACACCGACGAGGTCTATTTCCGCGACACCGCACATGGCTTCCTTGCCTGGGCGCTGGCGACGCTGCTGGTCGTCGGCGTGCTCGGTTCGGCGCTTTCTGCTGTGATCGGGTCAGGTGTGCAGGCGGCTTCGACAGTGGCATCAGGCGCCGCCATGGGTGCATCGGCTGGCGCGTCCGCCAATGCCGGCCCCGCATCGGCCGACAATGCGACGTCCTATCTCGTGGATTCGCTGTTCCGGCCCGCCGATGCCACCAAGCTGGCGGCCGCCAATCCGGACAGCGACGCCGCAGCGGTCGGACAGGCCTCGCGCATCCTGATCGCCAGTGCGGCGGCAGGCGAGATTTCGGCTGACGACAAGAACTATCTGTCGCAGTTGGTCGCCGCCCGCACCGGTCTCTCGGAGGCCGACGCCAAGGCGCGTGTCGATGCACTGGTGGCCAAGGTCGAGGACGCCAAGGTCAAGGCAAAGCAGGCCGCCGACACCGCCAGGAAAGGCAGCGCCACCTTCGCTCTGCTTGGCGCCCTGTCGCTGGTCATCGGCGCCTTCATCGCCAGTGCTGCCGCAGCGCTGGGCGGCAGGCAACGCGACGAGGAGGAAGCGGTTTTTATCGCCAACCGCTGAAGCAGCTACGCCACTGAAGGCAAAAGCCCGGCCGCACCAAGGCCGGGCTTTTTTGTTCCTCTGAATCCGGCTGGATCAGTGATCCATCGCCTTGACGATTTCCTCGGTCATCTTCTTGGCGTCGCCGAGCAGCATCATGGTGCCGTCCTTGTAGAACAGCGTGTTGTCGATGCCGGCATAGCCGGAGCCGAGCGAGCGCTTGACGAACAGGCAGGTTCGCGCCTTGTCGACGTCGAGGATCGGCATGCCGTAGATAGGGCTGCTCTTGTCGTCACGGGCCGACGGATTGGTGACGTCGTTGGCGCCGATGACATAGGCGACATCGGCCTGCGCGAACTCGGAATTGATGTCCTCGAGCTCGAACACCTCGTCATAGGGCACGTTGGCTTCGGCAAGCAGCACGTTCATGTGGCCGGGCATACGGCCGGCGACCGGGTGGATGGCGTATCTCACGTCGACGCCATTGGCCTTCAGCTTGTCGGCCATTTCGCGCAGCGCATGCTGCGCCTGGGCGACCGCCATGCCGTAGCCCGGCACGATGATGACCTTCTGCGCGTTCATCATCAAATAGGCGGCGTCATCGGCCGAGCCCTGCTTGACCGTGCGCTCGATGCCGTCATCGGTCGCTGCCGCGGTCTCGCCGCCGAAGCCGCCGAGGATGACCGAGATGAAGCTCCGATTCATGCCTTTGCACATGATGTAGGACAGAATCGCGCCGGACGAGCCGACCAGCGCGCCGGTGATGATCAGCGCCAGATTGCCGAGGGTGAAACCAAGCGCGGCGGCTGCCCAGCCGGAATAGGAATTCAGCATCGAGACGACGACCGGCATGTCGGCGCCGCCGATCGGGATGATGAGCAGCACGCCGAGCAACAGCGACGCGGCGACGATCAGCCAGAACACCAGCTTGGCCTCGGTGGCGACCAGAAGCACGATCAGCACGATCAGCGCGACGCCGAGGACGGCGTTGATGATGTGACGGCCGCCGATCATGATCGGCTTGCCCGACATGCGGCCGTCGAGCTTGAGGAAGGCAATGACCGAACCGGTGAAGGTGATGGCGCCGATGGCAACGCCAAGGCTCATCTCGATCAGGGCCTGGGCGTGGATGTCGCCATTGGTGCCGATGCCAAAGCTTTCCGGTGCGTAGATGGCGGCAGCGGCCACCATGACGGCGGCGAGGCCGACCAGCGAGTGGAAAGCGGCGACCAGCTGCGGCATCGAGGTCATGGCGATGCGGCGCGCGGTGATGGCGCCAACGCCGCCGCCGATGGCCAGACCAAGCACGATCAGGCCGAAGCCGCTGGCCGAAGGCACGGCCAGAGCCAGCGTGGTGGCAATGGCGATGCCCATGCCGATCATGCCGTACAGATTGCCCTGGCGGCTGGTGGTCGGATGCGACAGGCCGCGCAGCGCCATGATGAACAGGACGCCGGAGACCAGATAGAGGAAGGACGCGAAGTTGGCGTTCATGGCGCTCTACTTGTCCTTCTTCTTGTACATCGCCAGCATGCGCTGGGTGACCAGGAAGCCGCCGAAGATGTTGACCGAGACCAGCATCAGCGCGACGAAGCCGAAGCCGGTGGCAATGCCCGAGGCCGAGATGCCGACGGCCAGCAGCGAGCCGACGACGATGACCGAGGAGATGGCGTTGGTGACGGCCATCAGCGGCGTGTGCAGTGCCGGGGTCACCGACCAGACAACGTAATAGCCGACGAAGATCGCCAGCACGAAGATGGCGAAGCGGAAGACGAAGGGATCGATGGCGCCACCCGACAGGGCGTGCGCGGCATCACCCGCCGCTTCGGCACCGCCGGGGGCATTGGCCAGATTCTGCACCGCGAGCCGGACGGCGGCACTTGCCTGATCAAGCTGGTCGAGGGCTTTCTGCAAGGTCTGATCCATCACGCGATCCCCTTCGGCTTGGCGGCTTTTTTCGGCGCGGCCTTCTTTGGCGCGGCGTCGGCAACCATGGTTGTCGCCGGAATGGCCGCTGGCTCGACATGCGGCTTTTCCGCCACCTTGGCGAAGGCCGGATGCACGACTTTGCCGCCGTCGGTCAGCATCGTCGCCTTGACCAGGTCATCGTCGCGGTTGATGGCGAGTGTCTTCGTTGTCTTGTCGACCAGTGTTTCGAGGAAGGCGAACAGGTTCTTGGCGTAAAGCAGCGAGGCCGATGCAGCGACGCGGCCGGGCACATTGAGGTGTCCGATGATCTTCACATTGTTGGCAGTGGTCACCACTTGACCTGGGATCGCGCCTTCAACATTGCCGCCCCGCTCGACGGCGAGGTCGACGATCACCGAGCCCGGCTTCATCGAGACGACCATCGCTGCCGATACCAGTTTCGGCGCCGGACGGCCGGGGATCAGCGCCGTGGTGATGACGATGTCCTGCTTGGCGATGTGCTCGGCGGTGAGCGCCGCCTGCTTGGCCTGATATTCCTTCGACATTTCCTTGGCGTAGCCGCCGGCGGTCTCGGCCGCCTTGAACTCCTCGTCCTCGACGGCGAGGAACTTTGCGCCGAGCGATGCCACCTGTTCCTTGGCGGCTGGTCGAACGTCGGTGGCGGTGACGACGGCGCCGAGGCGGCGCGCGGTGGCGATCGCCTGCAGGCCGGCGACGCCGACGCCCATGATGAAGATCTTCGCCGCCGGCACAGTGCCCGCCGCCGTCATCATCATCGGCAGCGCCCGGTCATATTCCGATGCGCCGTCGATCACCGCCTGGTAGCCGGCAAGGTTGGCTTGGCTCGACAACACGTCCATCGACTGGGCGCGGGTGATGCGCGGCATGAATTCCATCGAGAAGGCGGTGACGCCGGCCTTGGCCAGCGCCGCTACAGCGGCATCATTGCCGTAGGGATCCATGATGGCGATGACCGCCGCACCCGATTTGTAGCCCTTCAGCTCGGCATCCGTCGGCCGGCGCACCTTCAGCACCACATCGGCTTTGCCGGCATCCGCAGCCTTGCCGATCGCGGCACCTGCCTTGGCAAATTCCTCGTCGGGAATGCGCGACCTGGTGCCGGCGCCGGTCTCGACGATCACGTCCAACCCCAACGCCGCAAGTCGCTTCACCGTATCGGGCGAAGCAGCAACACGCGGCTCGTTGGCGTCGAGTTCACGAGGGATGAAAACCGTCTGCCCCACCGCATGATCCTTTCGGCTGGAACCTGTTTGCGCAACATGGCGGCCGGAGTCCGGCAGCCTTCCGGCAAAGGGTCTGAAAGTCTATCGGAGAATGAAGGCGCCGATGGCCAGGATCAGCGCGAACAAGATGACCGCCGAGAAGAAGCCGCCCGCGAAGAAGCCGAAAGCCATGGCCAGGAGCAGGGCGCCGCAAAATAGCGAACCGTATTTGGCCAGCGCCAGAAAGCCGTGATAGGTGCGGTCGTGCTCCGCATAATCCATCTTCGCGCCCAGTTCGACAGGACCGGTCGGCGTGTGATCAGCCATAGGAATACCCCTTCGAAGACATCTTTGAGGCACATAGCGAAAAGCCGGGCCAAGAGCAATGGCGCTATTGCCGCACGACCAGCGACAACAGCCTCAAAGGAATGTTTAAATCGGCGGGCACGGCTGCGCTGAAAGCTGCGTTTCCCGCGGTCTCAGGCGATCTCGCAATGGCGTCGAAGTTGGACCGATGGATTTCGCGTTCCTGGCGACAGGATGCGCGCCTATTATTGCTGGAATACCCCGCCGAACGGTGACGCGTCATGATTTCGCCGACACGAATATTTGACTGGAATGGCACCGGCATCGCATGGGGCACGACCGGCTCGGGTCCACCCGTCGTGCTGGTCCACGGAACGCCGTTTTCCTCGCATGTCTGGCACCGGGTCGCTCCCGAACTGGCCCGTGACCACACGCTCTATTTCTACGATCTTCCGGGCTACGGGCGCTCAGAGCAACGGTCGGGCCAAGATGTCTCCCTGGGCATTCAGAACAAGGCGCTGGCGGCAATGCTAACCTTTTGGAGGCTCGAGCGGCCGAACGTCATTGCTCATGATTTCGGCGGCGCCACGGCCTTGCGCGCGCACCTGATCGACGGTTGCGACTATGAGCGGCTGCTGCTGGTCGACCCGGTTGCCGTGCGTCCTTGGGGCTCGCCCTTTGTCCAGCATGTCCGGCAACATGAGGCCGCTTTTGCGGGGACGCCGGATTACATCCAGGCGGCGATCTTGAAGGCCTATATTTCGGGTGCAGCCTACAGGCCACTATCGGATAGCGAGCTTGAGCCCTACATCGCGCCTTGGATGGGACCTGTCGGCCAGCCGGCCTTCTATCGCCAGATCGCCCAGATGGACCAATGCTTCACCGACGAGGTCGAACAGCGCTACCGAGGATTTCGCTGCCCGGTGTCGCTTCTGTGGGGACAGGAGGACCACTGGATATCGCCGGACAGTGGCAAGACGCTCGCCGCCCTGCTGCCGGATTGCGCCCTCACACTTGTTCCTGACTCTGGCCATCTCATGCAGGAAGACGCCCCGGAAACGATAGTGGCTGCGGCGCTTCGCTTTTTCGCCGGCTGACGTTCCTCTCAGCCGGCCAGATGCGGGAACAGGCCGAGCAGTCCGACGACGATCAGATAAAGGGCGACGATGTAGTTGAGGAGCCGCGGCATCACCAGGATCAGCACGCCGGCGATCAGCGAGATCAGCGGGGTGAGCGTAAGCGTGGAGATTGTCATGTCGGTATGCTTTCCCGTGAACAATTCGGAGGAACCGCCTTTAAGGCAGGGCTACGGCAGCACCAGGGACGCGCCGCCGCCGCCACAAGCAATAACGACGAAGCCACCGGAAAGGTTCATCGCGCGAGAATGAAATCCGTTCAGGCGGCGTCGCGGTAATATTTCGCTGTTGGCAGAATGGACAAAGGTGTCAGCCGGTTGATAGCCGGATTGCCAAACATCAGCCTTTGCTCCGTCGCTGTCGATCTGAAGAACGGCAACCGGTCGAGTATCCGTTGAACATTCTCTTGATTGCCGGGAATTTCGAACAATGCGAGCGGAGGGAGAACGCCCGGAAACACCTTGCCCGCAGTCCTCTGCGTGGCGCTGAAGAAGCGGGCATAAAATGCGGAATGCTCCAACTTAATCGGGATAAACATCGCGGTCTGGCGAAAATAACAGTAGGCCGCCATGCAAATCCTGAGCGTCAGGAAAGGCAGCACTCCGGGCGCCGGCGCGCTGTCGGGATCTGTCGCGAAGCGGGTTCCGTCGATGAAGGTTTCCCCGCGGGCAAGCCGGGGAAGCAATATTTCGGGATAAGCGTCGACCGAAGGCGAGGATGGCTGGTCACTGGAAATATAGTGGAGGCGCACTGTACTGACCAATTCGCCGTAGCAGTAGACACCGAACCGATAGGAATTGGGCAGATTGTCCCATCGATCCTCGAACATGCCGCTGGTGATCGGGCCGCACATACCTGAGCGCAGATAGGACTTATAGCGGAGTCGGTAGATCGCCTCCAGATCTTCGCCCCCGGTAATGAGACGATATTCGACATGATCCAGCAATTGCATCATGGATCGGTTGAGCGCCGAGTCGATCCTCGCGCTGGCCTCAACCGACGCACTCTTCTTCGCAGTATCCATTGCCAGTCCTCGAATTCCGCCTGGAAGTTAGGCTATTCGAGTTGAAATGAGACACAAGCTGAAAATTCAACATTGCTTATTTACTGCTTGTTAACCTTAACGACCGGGGTCGTTCACCGATCTTGGACACGAAAAAGCAAATGGCGCAGCCGGTGGTTGCCTGATCCGGTCTGGCGGCGGTTATCGAAATTATTCTGAAGTCAGATCTTGAAAGCGCCAAGACGTAGCGGGTTTGGACGACGCCTGAGCGGTCATCATTTTATCAAGTGAACAATTGCTCTGTGTTTTTAAATGCAATTTCAGGTGGAGAACCGCTCACACTTTTCCTGGAATTGCTTTGCTCAGACGCGATTCCGGACGGAAAACCGCTTCACATTTTTCCTGGAATTGCTTTTAGCTGGCTGTCCGTTTGCCGGCGATATGCAGGTCAGCGGCAAACGGCCATGTGACGGTCGACATCGTCTCGATGCCCGATGCGCTGAGCGCGGCGCCGAACAGGAAGCCCTGCAAGAAGTCCGGCTTGACCAAATGGACCAGCGTCTTCAGCTGCTCGAAGGTCTCGACCCCTTCGATGGTGACCGAAAGGCCCAATGTCCGGGACAGGCCGACGATGCCCTTCAGAAGGTCGAGCGACTGCCGATTCTGGTTCACATCGACCAGGAAAGAGCGGTCGATCTTGATCTTGTCGAGCGGCAGCTTGTGCAGATAGCTCAGACTGGAGTAGCCGGTCCCGAAATCGTCAAGCGCGATGCGCGCGCCGAGAGCCTTCAATTCCTCGATCGTCTCGCGTGTCAGCGACTTGTCGTCGAGCAGGGCGGTCTCGGTGACCTCGATTTCGAGCCGGCGCGCCGCAAGGCCCGACTTGGCCAAGGCATCCCTGACCTTCTCGACGATATCGCGATTGCGGAAATCCTTGGCCGAAAGGTTGACCGACACGCTGGTCTGGGCCGGCCATTTGGCGCATTCGGCGCACGCGGCTTCCAGCACGAAAGTGCTTATGTCGGAAACGATACCCATCTCCTCGGCCAGGGGGATGAAGACACTGGGTGAGATCGGGCCGAGATCGGGGTGGTCCCAACGGCAGAGCGCCTCGCAGCTGGCGATGCGCATGGTGTTTACAGCCACGATCGGCTGATAGACGACGCGTAATTCCCTGGCCTGCACGGCGTTGCGCAGATCGGCCTTCATCAGCTGGCGATTGCGGAAGGCGGCGTCCATGGCCGCCTCGAACAGCCTCCAGCTGTTCTTGCCGAGCTCCTTGGCCTTGTAGAGGGCAAGGTCGGCCTTGACGATCATGGCATCAACGTCGGTGTCCTTGACCTTGGACAGCACCGCACCGCCGCTGGCCTGGATGCGCAAGCCGTGGCCGGCGACGTCCACCTCACCCTGCAGGTCCGCGAATATATGGTCGAGGAGGGTATTGAGATGGCTCTCGTCCTCGACACAGTCGAAGAAGATCATGAACTCGTCGCCACCGAAGCGGCTGACATTGACACCTTGCCCGGCGACGGCCGCCAGGCGTTCGGCAACGGCGTAGATCAGCCCATCGCCAACCGGATGGCCGAGCGTGTCGTTGACACTCTTGAAATCGTCGAGATCAATCACCGCCAGCGCGCAGAGGCGGTCGCGGCTGCCCGACGCCATGGCTTCGCCGACCAGCTCATGGAAATAGGCGCGGTTTGGCAGGCCGGTAAGGCTGTCGTAGCGCGCCATGAAGCGGATCTTTTCCTCCGCCTCGACGCGGGCCGTCACGTCCTCGAAGGTGATGACGCCCAGTTCCTGGCTGCCTTCACGGGCGGAGAATTCGTAATGCTGGCCGTTGGCGAGCGAGACCAGTACCTTGCGGTCGCGGCCTTCGCGCAGGGCGCGCGTCAGTTGCGCCTCGATGTAGCGGCAGTCCTTCGGGGCCAGCATGCCGCCGGCAACGCCGCGCAGCAGCAGGGAATGGATCGACCGGCCGAGCAGCTGGTCCGGTGAGCGCAGCGACATCAAATGTGCTGCCTCGGCGTTGGCGACGACCACCTTCCCGTTCGAGTCGAGCATGACAAGGCCATGCGACATCGTATTTAGCGCCCGATCGAACCTTTGCGCCAACTCCTTCGCCTGCCTGTGACCGATGACCGCCGAGAACAGAACGTTGCGGACATGGTCGGCGCTGCTGATGGTGACGATTGTCGTCGGAATGATCATCAGCCCGAGGACGAAGTCGGGGACGTCCATGCGCAGGAAGAGCGCAAGTGCTGCTGGCCCAATGAGGGTCACGGAAAAAATCTGCACCATGCGCCTGGATCCGTAGCTTCGGCCGACAACCGTGAGCAGGGTGGTCAATGCCAACGACACAGCCGCCAGTTCGGCGAAGTCATCGGGACGCAGGTAGATCGACACGAAACACAACGACCCCAACGCGAGGCCCTGCGCACTGCCTTTGAGAATGTAACCGCGTTCCCACGCCTCTGCCTTTTCGACAGTGGGTATAGGGCTGCCTGCCCTGTTGAAGCTGCGGATGCTGAAGTAACGCCAAAGGCTGATCGACAACAGAAGGAAGGCGAAGCCAAGATACAGCGGATCGTGCGTCCGCAGGTAGATCATCAATCCGAGGATCCAGTAGCATACGCCGCCGACCACCAGCATGTAGGCGTTGTCGGACAACGCCCGCACAAACTGGATATAAACATCCGCCGGGATGTCTTCGGTCTTTGCTCTGTCCATACCGTTGGCCCAACGCTAAGCCTTGTCATGCCACACCCGCCTTAAGAAAGGCTTAGAACGGGGCTTTGGCCTGTTTGCCGAGGGCGGGCAAATGCAGTACAGATTGGGAAATCAAGCTTCAGGTAAACAAGGCGTCACTCCGCCGCCTGAAGTTCAGGCCGCGCCGGCGTGTTGGCCAGCCGCTCGACAAGCCTTTTGCGCTCGCCGTCGGCCTTTTCGGCGCTGGCCTGCCGGACATGGCCGTAGCCGCGAATGAGCGCTGGCACCGAGGCCAGCGCCACGGCGACCTCGATCCTGCCTGGGGCAAGTGCTGCCGCGACAAGCTCGAGATCGGCCTCATAGCGGGCCAGAAGCTGTCGCTCCAAGCGTCGCTCGGCGCTGTAGCCGAACACATCGAAAGCCGTGCCGCGCAGGCCTTTCAGCGTCGCCAGCAGGCGAAAACCCTTCATCATCCACGGGCCGAAGTTCGATTTCTTCGGTTTGCCGTCATTGCCGCGCCTGCCCATGAGGGGTGGCGCCAGATGAAATTCGAGTTTTTCGTAGCTCTGGAACTGTTTTGACAGTTCCGTGGCGAAGGAGCCGTCGGTGTAGAGCCGCGCCACCTCATATTCGTCCTTGATCGCCATCAGCTTGAACAGGTTTTTTGCCGCCGCTTCGGTCACCGCGGTCGAGCCGGGCACGGCCTTTGCCTCGGCGGCACGCAAAACCGCCAGCTTTTCGGCATAGCGCCGGCCATAGGCGGCGTTCTGATAGGCGGTAAGGAAAGCGACGCGGCGGGCGATCACATCGTCCAGCGTCTCGGCGATCGGCGCGGCCTTGCCGGGCTGCGCGATGAGGCCGCGCACGAACTCCGGCTGATGCGCGGCGCGACGGCCCCATCGGAATGCGGCGATGTTCATCGCCACCGCTTCGCCGTTCAATTCGATAGCCTTTTCAACGGCTTCGGCCGGCAACGGCAGACCGCCATGCTGGAAAGCGAAGCCGAGCATGAACATGTTGGCGCCGAGCGAATTGCCGAACAATTGCGTGGCGGTTCCCGTCGCGTCGAAGAAATGCGCCTTGTCGTCGCCGGCGGCAGCGCGGATCGCCTTCTTCAGCCGCTCGATCGGCAGCGAGAAATCGGCCGAGCGGGCGAATTCGCCGGGCATGATCTCGGCGGTATTGGCAAGGAAGATGGTATGGCCTTCGCGCACCGCGCCAAGCACCTTCTTGGCGCCGGACACGACGAGGTCGCAGCCGAGCACCAGGTCGGCCTTACCTGCCGAAACGCGGATGGCATGAATATCGTCCGGGGTGCGGGCGATGCGGACATGGGTGAACACCGAACCGCCCTTCTGGGCGAGGCCGGCCATGTCGATCATACCGCAGCCCTTGTCCTCGAGATGGGCAGCCATGCCCAGCACCGCGCCGATGGTGACGACACCGGTGCCGCCGACGCCGTCGATGATCGCCGCCCAACCCTCGCTGCCGAGTGGGAATTCAGCCGGGACCGGCACGCCATCGAGCGGATCGGTCCGCCCGGCAATGCCTTCAGCCTTGCGGATCTTGGCGCCGTGCACGGTGACGAAGGAGGGGCAGAAGCCGTTGACGCACGAGAAATCCTTGTTGCAGCTGGACTGGTCTATTCTGCGCTTGCGGCCGAACTCGGTCTCGACCGGCTGGATCGAGACGCAGTTCGACTGCACGCCGCAATCGCCGCAGCCCTCGCAGACCAATTCGTTGATGAACACCCGCTTGTCGGGATCCGGGAAGGTGCCACGCTTGCGACGGCGGCGTTTTTCGGCCGCACAGGTCTGGTCGTAGAGCAGCACCGAGACGCCTTTGACGTCGCGCAGCTCGCGCTGGACGAGATCGAGGTCGTCGCGGTGATGGATGGTGGCACTGGCCGGGAATTCGGCCTTGCCGGCATATTTGTCCGGCTCGTCGGTGACGATGGCGATGCGCTCGACGCCTTCGGCACGCACTTGCCTTGCGATCATGTCCACCGTCAGGCCGCCCTCATGCGGCTGGCCGCCGGTCATGGCGACGGCGTCGTTGTAGAGGATCTTGTAGGTGATGTTGGCGTCGGTCGACAGCGCGAAGCGAATCGCCAGCGTGCCGGAGTGGTTGTAGGTGCCGTCGCCGAGATTCTGGAAAATGTGGTCGCGCTTGGAGAACGGCGCCTGGCCGACCCATTGCGCGCCCTCGCCGCCCATGGCGGTGAAGCCGACCGTGTTGCGATCCATCCACAGCGCCATGAAATGGCAGCCGATGCCGGCGGCAGCGATCGAGCCGTCGGGCACCTTGGTCGAGGAATTGTGCGGGCAGCCGGAGCAGAAGAACGGCGTGCGCGAACCAATATCGCTGGCATCGGCAAGCATCGCCTGGAACTGGCGCAGCTTCGCCACCTTCGCGGCGATCTCTTCCGAGGGACCGATGGTGCGCAGAATCCGCTCGCCCAGCGCAATGGCGATCTCGTTGGGGTCGAGCGCGCCCTTGGCCGGGAACAGCCAGTCGCCGCGCTCGTCCTTCTTGCCGACGATGGCCGGCTGGGTGGCGGTGCCATAGAGGTTTTCGCGCAGCTGCACCTCGATCAGCGAGCGCTTCTCCTCGACGACGACGATGGTGTCGAGGCCGCGGGCGAATTCGGAGATATGCTGCAGGTCGAGCGGCCACGGGCAGCCGACCTTGAACAGGCGGATGCCGATGCGGTTGGCGGCGGCCTCGTCGACGCCGATGTCTTCCAGCGCCTGTCGGACATCGAGATAACTCTTGCCCAGCGTGATGATGCCGAGCTTCGGCCTGCGGCCGCCGGAATAGACGATGCGGTTCAGCCCGTTGGCGTGGATGAAGGCGGACGCTGCGGCGCGCTTGTGCTCATGCAGCCGCTCCTCCTGGCCGAGCATGTCGATCTCATGGCGGATGTTGAGACCGCCGGGCGGCATGTCGAACTCCGGCACTACGATGTTCAGCCGTTCAAGCGCGGCATCGACGGAGGCCGTCGATTCGATGTTGTCCTTGACGCATTTGATCGCCGCCCATGTGCCGGCAAAACGCGACATGGCAAAGCCGTAGAGACCGTAGTCGATGACCTCCTGGACACCGGCCGGGTTGAGGATCGGCACCATGGTGTCGACGAACAGGAATTCAGTGGCATGCGCGTTGGTCGAAGATTCGGCCATATGGTCGTCGCCCATCAGAGCGAGCACGCCGCCATGCTTCGACGAGCCGGCGAGGTTGGCGTGGCGGAACACATCGCCCGAACGGTCGACGCCCGGGCCCTTGCCGTACCAGACCGAAAACACACCGTCATGCGTGCCTTCGCCCAACAATTCCGTTTGTTGCGAGCCCCAGCAGGCGGTGGCGGCAAGCTCCTCGTTGAGGCCGGGCTGGAAGACGATATCGGCTTGCGCCAGCTGCTTTTTCGCCCGCCACAGCTGCATGTCGAGGCCGCCGAGCGGCGAGCCGCGATAGCCGGAAACGAAGCCGGCCGTGTTGAGGCCGGCGCGGCGGTCGCGCTCGCGCTGCATCAACAGCATGCGGATGACCGCCTGCGCGCCGGATAGGAAGATGCGCTCCTTGCCAAGATCGAACTTGTCGTCGAGCGCGACGTCGTGCAGCGTCATCAGGCATTTCCTCTGCGGAGGCGGCAGCGGGGGGGCGCAGCCAACGTAGGAGTGAGATTGCGCAGTCTTTCTCCGCTTGCAAGGCAGGTCAAACGAAATCGAAAGTGCCAGGCAAAGCGGCAATGAACGGTCGCTCGTTATGCTGCTCCCGCACGAAACCGATCCTCAGCGGCTGTGCGGCGACCGAAAATTTCTACTGAGTCGCGTCGGGCAAAAACACGTCAGCCCTTCGAGCAATCAGGCTTGGGCTCGCCCGGCAGCTTGCCGTCGGGATGGCCGGCAAGGTCAGGATTGGCCGTATAGAGCTGGTCGACCACCAGCGGCCGGTCGGGCAGGATCGACTGGTCCTCCGTCGAGATCAGCGTGGTGTCGATCTTCTGCAGGAATGTGCCGTCAGGACCCCTGATGCTGATGGAGATCGCATAAGGCTTGTCCTTGACGATACAGGTCAGCGCCGGGCTCTCCAGGCTGACCTTGTCGAGCTTCGGCCAGACCTTCTGCTCGACCACCAGGGGAGGACCGCCGGCGGGGTTCTGGAAGCTGGCGACCGCCACCTGGCCCTCGCCCATCGGCTGCAGGGGCCGCAGCGTCACGACATAGGTCGCCCGGGCGAGACGGTAGTTGAAGACGACGACCTTGCCGGAAACCTCGAACAGCTTGCCATCGCCGCCGGTGTCGCGGCAGGCGCCGAGCGCGACGGCGGCAATGAGTGCTGCGCCGACAAGGATCGAACGAAAAAACCCCCTAGGCATTCTTGACCTCATGAGGCGCCGTGCGGCGGCGGCGATAGTGACGGCTTGCTTTCTGGCGGTTGCCGCATACCGCCATGTCGCACCAGAGGCGGCTGGAATTGCGGCTTCTGTCGACGAACAGCCAACTGCAATTGGGACAGACCCTGAGCCTGGCAACCGTATCGTCGCGCAGCAGCGACAAGGCTGAAACCGCCAGCGCCGCCTCAAAAGCGATCGGTGTCGCCGGATCGCCGAACGGCCTTCCCGGCGCGCCGATTTCAGCTGGGCTGTGCTCAAGACCGCCGGCGCAAGCCTTGAGAAAGACAGCCAGATCGTCGGCGGCAAGCGCACCTTTCGACACCGCGCCGCGAAACAGGCGGTCGGTCGTCTCGCGGATCGACAGAACCACGGGCGCGATCCTGTCCGGCGAGGCAGCCTCCAGCCGCCTGCCGCCAAGCTCGGCGCCGCGAAAGCCGGTGGCGGCCTCGGCAAAGCGCGCGATCTCGGCCGGATCGGCAAACCGGTCGAAGGTCTTTTCGGGATCGTTGCGCAGCACCACGGTGTTGGCCGTGTCGAGCGCAAGCATGCCGCCAGTGAAGCGATGCGGGGTCCAGGATACCGTCATATCAGAAATCTAACCGATAAATCGCGTTTGACAAGTTAGATTCCACGATGCAAACCTTGGCCCGGGCGCAGCCTCCGCTGCCTTTTTGTTTGAGCATGTCGTCGCCCCAAAACCGCTCTGCACTTTTGGGCGACATGCTCTGAGGTCTGTCTATGCTCTATTTCTTCCAGCAGATGCTGAACGGGCTGCATTCAGGCGCGCTCTATGCGCTGCTCGCCTTTGGCTACGTGCTGACCAACGGCATCCTGCATCGGACCAATCTCGCCTATGGTGCGCTGTTCGCCTTTTGCGGCCAGACGATGATCCTGACCGTGGCCTTCGGTTATCAGGTATTGTGGCTGACCTTGCTGGCGGCGGTGGTGCTCGGCGTCGTCACGGCTTTCCTCTACGCCGCACTGATCAGCCACGTGCTGTCGCGCAGCGTCTTCGAACCGCTGGCCGACCGTACGCCCAACGCGATTGTGGTGACGACGCTCGGCATTCTGCTGGTGCTGTCGGAAGCCAGCCGCATTGCCGCCGACACGCATGACTGGTGGCTGCCGCCGATGCTGGCGCAGCCCGTTGTTTTCGCGCAAGGCGCCGGCTTCCAGGCGACGCTGACTCTCATCCAGCTCATCGACTGCGCGATAGTACTGTCGGCAATCATGCTCGCCGCCTGGGCGTTCGCCCGCTCCGGCTTCGGCCGCCGCTGGCGCGCGGTCTCCGACGACCCCCACGCGGCCGCCTTGTGCGGCGTCGATGTGCGCAGGGTGTTCCGGCATGCGGTGCTGTTCAGCGGTTTCTGCGCCGCGCTGGCCGGCGTCATGGCCGGGCTCTACTACGGCAATGTCAGCTTCGGCTCCGGCCTCGTCTACGGGCTGAAAATCCTGTTTGTCACGGCAGTGGGCGGCTATCTCTCGCCGCCGCGGGCTGCGCTCGGTGCGGCCGCCTTCGGCATGGCGGAGTCGTTATGGGCCGGCTATTTCCCGATCGAATGGCGCGATGGCTGGATGTATCTGTTCCTGGTCGCAGCACTCGTGCTGATCGGTCCCGGCCGCGACCAGCAGAAGATCGCCTGATCGCCGCATCCGGCATCAGACTTTGGTTGCATGACGCAGCAGCCGGCCGGCACTTTATCCCCTGCCTCAAGTCACAACGGCGTTGATCGCGCCCCTGCCATGTTGACCCGCCGGACCACGCACGGCATACCGTTGGGCCACAGCGGCGCGGCGGAAAATAAGGGGAGCCGGCGCGCCTTCGACACAAGGGAGGAATGCATGGCAGGGCTGCTCGCTCTATCCAGAACGATTGACCGTATGAACGAGTTCATCGGCAGATGGATATCGTGGCTGATACTGCTGGCAATCCTGGTCAGCGCCGCCAATGCCGTCATCCGCAAGATGTTCGACATCTCGTCCAATGCCTGGCTGGAACTGCAGTGGTACCTGTTCGGCGCCGCCTTCATGCTGGCCGCCGCCTATACGCTGAAGCAGAACGACCACATCCGCATCGACATCGTCTACGGCATGTTCTCGCGCCGCGTGCAGCACTGGATCGACCTGCTCGGCCATCTGTTCTTCCTGATGCCGTTCGTGACGTTGATGGTGATCTATTTCGTGCCCTATGTGTCGCTGTCGTTTCGCAGCGGCGAGATGTCAAACAATTCCGGCGGCCTGATCATCTGGCCGGCAAAGGCGATCCTGCTCGTCGGCTTCTTCCTGCTGGCGCTGCAGGGCATCTCCGAGATCATCAAGAAGATCGCCATCATGCGCGGCGACATGGACGATCCCAATCCGTTCATATCGGCGCACGAACAGGCCGAGCTCGAGGCGAAAGCCCTTGCCGAAGAAGCCAAGGCGCTCGCCCAGGAGGCGCGCCCATGATCGAGTTCATCGCCCAGAACATGGCGCCGATCATGTTCGCCTCGCTGGTCATCTTCCTGCTGATCGGCTACCCCGTCGCTTTCTCGCTCGCCGCAAACGGCCTGATGTTCTTCTTCATCGGCGTCCTGCTGTCCCCCTATTCGGGCGGCTCGATCAACCTCGCCTGGCCGCTGCTGCACGCCTTGCCGGACAATTTCTACGGCAGCAGGGTGATGTCGAACGACACGCTGCTGGCCATTCCGTTCTTCACCTTCATGGGCATCGTGCTCGAACGATCCGGCATGGCGGAAGACCTGCTCGACACGATCGGCCAGCTGTTCGGGCCGATCCGTGGCGGGCTTGCCTATGCGGTGATCTTCGTTGGCGCGCTGCTGGCTGCCACCACCGGCGTGGTGGCGGCGTCGGTCATCGCCATGGGACTGATCTCGCTGCCGATCATGCTGCGCTATGGCTATGACCGACGGCTGGCATCGGGCGTGATTGCGGCATCCGGCACGCTGGCGCAGATCATCCCGCCGTCGCTGGTGCTGATCGTGCTCGCCGACCAGCTCGGCCGCTCGGTCGGCGACATGTATGCCGGCGCGCTGATCCCGGGCTTGGTCCTGACCGGCCTTTACACGCTCTACATCCTGATCATGTCGATCGTCCGGCCGAACTCCATGCCGGCACTGCCGCTGGCGGCCCGCACTCTCGGCCACGGCGTGCTGTCGCTGTTGGCGGCGCTGCTGGTGACAACAGCGGTCTCCTACGCTGCCTACCGCTATCTCGCGCCGGCACATGGCGACAATGCCGACATTCTGGGCGCGAGCGTTGGCGTGATCCTGATCTACATTGTGGCTATCGCCGACAAGGGCTTGAACATCAACATGATGTCCAGGCTGGCGCAGCAGGTGATCATCGTTTTGATCCCGCCGCTGGCCCTGATCTTCCTGGTGCTGGGCACCATCTTCCTCGGCATCGCCACGCCGACGGAGGGCGGCGCCATGGGCGCGGTCGGCGCCCTTGCCATGGCCGCGATGAAGGGGCGGCTGTCGCTGGATGTCATCAAGCAGGCGCTCGCCTCGACGACGAGGCTGTCGTCCTTCGTGCTGTTCATCCTGATCGGCGCGCGGGTGTTCTCGCTGACCTTCTATGGCGTCAACGGCCACGTCTGGGTCGAGCATTTGTTGACGTCGCTGCCGGGCGGCGAGGTCGGCTTCCTGATCGGCGTCAACATCCTGGTCTTCGTGCTCGCCTTCTTCCTCGATTTCTTCGAGCTCGCCTTCATCATCGTGCCGCTGCTGGCGCCGGCTGCCGACAAGCTCGGCATCGACCTGATCTGGTTCGGCGTGCTGCTCGGCGTCAACATGCAGACCTCCTTCATGCACCCGCCTTTCGGCTTTGCATTGTTCTACCTGCGCTCTGTCGCCGCCCGCGTGCCCTATCTCGACCGCCTCACCGGCAAGCAGATCGCGCCGGTGACCACCGGCCAGATCTATTGGGGCGCGGTGCCCTTCGTCTGTATCCAGGTGATCATGATCGGGCTGACCATCGCCTTCCCGCAAATGGTCATGCGCTACAAGGGTGCGGCCGTCGATCCGGGTACGATCGAGATCAAGTTGCCGGACATGCCAGGCCTTGCGCCTCTCGGCCCACCACCGCCAGCCGATGGCGGCGCATCACCCGCGGCGCCATCGTCGAACGATTTGTCGCAGCCACCGAACTTCGGCGAGACGCCACCCGCCAAGCCGGCGGCGCCGGCGACCGACCTGTCGCAGCCGCCGAACTTCAACTGATGGCCAGAGCGTTTCGCCGTTTAGCGGAAACGGCGAAACGCTCTATCTCTTTGTTTTGACGCAATTCCGGACGGAAAACCGCTTACACTTTTCCTGGAATTGCTCTGAGGGAGGACGTCATGAGAGCTGTGCGCTTGGAAGCCGTGGGTAGCATTGCGCTGCGGGAAGTGGACAAGCCCGTTGCGGGGCCGCAGGATGTCCTGGTGCGCATCGAAGCCTGCGGCGTTTGCGGCACCGACCGTCATCTCCTCCACGGCGAATTCCCTTCGAGCCCGCCGGTTACACTTGGTCACGAATTCTGCGGCATCGTCGAGGCTGTCGGAGAAGCGGTTTCCGGCATCGCCGTGGGCGACCGCGTCACCGGCGATCCCAACATCTCCTGCGGGCGCTGCAGTCATTGCCGGGCAGGCCGCGTCAATTTGTGCAGCAATCTCAGGGCCATCGGCATCCATCGCGACGGCGGCTTCGCTGACTATGTCGTGATGCCGCAGAGCCAGGCTTTCCTTCTGCCTGCGAACCTCAAGCCAACGCATGGCGCCTTCTGCGAGCCGCTGGCGTGCTGCCTGCATGCTGTTGACCTCGCCGGCATCAGGCCCGGCGCTTCCGTGGTGGTGCTCGGCGGCGGTGTCATCGGCCTGCTTGTTGTGCAACTGGCGAAACTAGCGGGCGCGGCGACCATCGTCCTGTCGACCAGGCAGGCGTCGCGCCGGGCGCTTGCCGAGGGGCTCGGCGCGACAGCAACCGTCGATCCGAGTTCCGTGGACGCCATCGACGCCATCGCCGGGCCGGTCGGGCTGGTACCCGGTGGGGTCGACGTGGTGCTGGAATGCGCCGGCGTGCTCGATACGGTGGAGCAATCGACGCAGCTGGCAAAGTCCGGTGGCACGGTTGTCATCGTCGGGGTCATGCCGCAGGGCGAGAAGGTAGCCTTCGAGCCCTTCGATGTGCTGTTTCGTGAGCTGAAGGTGCTGGGTTCCTTCATCAACCCTTTCACGCACCGGCGGGCCGCCGATCTCATCGCGTCTGGCGCAATCGAGGTCGACAGGCTGATCTCCAGGCAGGTGACGCTTGAAGAGGCGGCAGCGGTGATCGCAAATCCGGGTGCGCCCGGCGAAGTCAAGGTGCTGGTGGTGCCTGGAATAGGCTGAGGTGCAGGCCTCCGTCTTGCAACGTTGGCGATTGGCGAAGCCGTCGATGACAGCTTCCCTCTCCCCGTCACTATACGGGGAGAGGATGCCGGCAGGCAGGTGAGGGGCGGCGCCAATGTTGGATGGATAAAGCACGAGTTTGCGCTTCAGACCTCCACGCAGGCCCAGGCGATTCAGTCGCCTAAGCCTGCGCCGCCCCTCATCCGCCTCCCGGCACCTTCTCCCCGTATAGTGACGGGGAGAAGGGAACTAGCCTACAGCTTGCCGTTGCGCTGCTGGACCATCATGAAGGTGTCGTAATTGTACTCGGCCACCTGCGCCCAGAGATAGTGCTCCTTGCGGAAGCCCTTGATCGAGTCCCAGATCTTCTTGAACGGTGCGTTCGAGGCTTCCATCTCGGCGTAGACCTCGTTGGCCTTCTCGAAACAGGCGGCCATGATGTCCTGGCTGAACGGACGCAATTTCGCGCCCCCGGCCACCAGCCGCTTCACCGCCGCAGGATTGAGATAGTCGTATTTCTGCAGCATGTTGGCATCCGCCGCCTGCGCGGCGGTGTGCACCAGCGACTTGTAGGCAGGCGAAAGCTCTTCGTATTTCGCCTTGTTGAACAACAGATGGACGGTCGGGCCGCCTTCCCACCAGCCGGGATAGTAGTAGTAGGGCGCGACCTTGTAGAAGCCGAGCTTCTCGTCGTCGTAGGGGCCGACCCATTCGGCGGCGTCGATCGTGCCTTTTTCCAGTGCCGGATAGATGTCGCCGCCGGCGATCTGCTGCGGCACGACACCCAGCTTCGAGACGACTTTGCCGGCAAAGCCACCGATTCGCATCTTGAGGCCGGAAAGGTCGGCGACGGTGTTGATCTCCTTGCGGAACCAGCCACCCATCTGCACGCCGGTGTTGCCGCCGGGCAGGCCGAAAAGGCCTTGCGTAGCGAGGAACTCGTTGAACAGGTCGATGCCGCCGCCATGGTAATGCCAGGCATTCATGCCACGCGCGTTGAGCGAGAACGGCACTGCCGCACCGAGCGCCCATGTAGGGTCCTTGCCCCAGTAATAGTATGACACCGTGTGGCAGGCCTCGACGGTGCCGGCAGTGGTGGCGTCGGCGGCCTGCAGGCCGGGCACGAGTTCGCCGGAAGCAAAGACTTGGACCTGGAAATTGCCGTCTGTCGCCTCCGACAGCATCTTGGAGAAGACTTCCGCGCCGCCATAAATCGTGTCGAGCGACTTGGGGAAGGACGACGCCAACCGCCACGTCACTTTCGGATTTGACTGGGCGATTGCCGGCGCGGCAAGCGTGGCGGCAGCCGCCGCGGCGCCCACGCCGGTGACCCCTGCCTTGCGGATGAATGAACGACGATCCATGCAGTTCCTCCCTATTGGACCAACAAACCGACATCAGGGACATCTCCTCACGCCCCGGCATCGGTTTGGCCGAAACAATACACGGGCAAGGGGTCGAGTCCAGCATGGCAGCGGGATTTGACGGCGGCGCTGGTGACAAATCCGCAGGCTTGGCGCCCGGCCTGCAACTATAGTCTAACGTTTATGGCGTGGCCCATGCGAGACAACGAAACTTGCCATGGAAAAGCGCCTTCGGATCGCCTATTTTGCAGGCATAATAGCTATTCGCTTCGCGCCAAAGGGAATCCGGACCCAAAATGCACCAGCCGCTCGTCGCCATCTCGACCGACGTCCGTCAGTTCGACAACTACACCTGGCATGCCGCCCCGCAGCAATATATCGAGGCGGCACTTTCCGGCGCCGGCGTGTTCCCGCTTCTGGTGCCGTCCTTCGGCGACCGGCTCGATTTCGACGAGCTGCTGTCGTCGGTCGACGGCGTCATGGTCACGGGCTCGAAGTCCAACGTGCATCCCTCGCTCTATGGCGGCGACGCCAGCGAGGCCAACGGCCCCTACGATCCGGCCCGCGATGCCACCACGCTGCCCTTGATCCGCAAGGCGATCGAGCGCGGCGTGCCGCTGCTTGCCATCTGCCGCGGCATCCAGGAATTGAACGTGGCGCTGGGCGGCACACTGGGCACCGAGATCCAGGAGCGCGAAGGTTCGCTCGACCATCGCGCGCCGGTGAGCGACAACCAGGACGAACGCTTCGCCATCCACCAGACCATTTCGATCAAGCCCGGCAGCTGCCTGGCCGGTGTATTCGGCGCCGGCGACATCAAGGTCAACTCGCTGCACCGCCAGGGGATCGACCGGCTTGGCTCCAAGTTGCAGGTCGAAGCGGTGGCCGGCGACGGCACGGTCGAGGCGGTTTCGGTGAAGGATGCCCGCGCCTTTGCCGTGGGCGTGCAATGGCACCCCGAATACTGGGTCAAGTCGGACAGCAACTCGGCCAAGATTTTCCGCGCTTTCGGCGATGCGGTGCGCCTGCATGCCGCGGCGAAAGCCGGCGCGCGGGCTGCGGCCGAATAATCGATCGTATCAGTTGCCGGATTGATCTGGGCTGTCGGTTGTCGCCAACGACAGCAGCGGCAAGGCCGGCGCGTAGGATTCGTAGCCATCGCCGTCGGCAACCGAGAAGGTGACGATCGGGTCGATGCCGTCGGCACTGAAAGCCACCGTGCCGTCCTGCTCCTCGCGCCAGAATTTCGCCCGCTCAATGCCGGGCAGCAGCCGGCGGCAATTCGGCGCCACCGTCAACAATAAAAGGCCATCGTTAATCGCGGCGCCGCGGGTGACCGCGCAGTCGCCTTCGTCGCCATTGGCGACCAGCCTGAAGCTGGTGGACGGCATGACCTCGTCGGCAGCGCTTTGCCCAGCGCCACCGTGAAACAGCTGAACGCCGCCGAACAGCGCCGCCGCGGCGGTCAATACGGAAAGTGTCTTCATTCTGGTATTCATCCACGCATACGCGCCCCGGATGAATAATCATTTCGAAGGGTTAAGCTGACGTTAATAAATGTGGCCGTCGCGCCCCGGCGTTAACCGGATGCCTTCACATGGGCAGTCTCCGGCACCGGCGTCAGCGGCCGGCGCTCGCTGAACCAGGACACCAGATTGTCGACGCACAGGTCCGCCATGGCGCGGCGCGTGTGGTGCGAGGCCGAACCGACATGCGGCAACAACGAGGTGTTGGGCGCTTCGAGCAAGGCCTTGGGCACATTCGGTTCGTCGGCAAAGACGTCGAGCCCGGCGGCGGCGATGACGCCGTTCGCAAGGGCCGTCGCAAGAGCCGGCTCGTCGACCGTGCTGCCGCGGCCGATGTTGACGAACACACCATTGGCGCCAAGCGCGGTCAGGATTTCGGCATTGACCGCCTTTTCGGTGGAAGCGCCGCCCGGCACCACGGAAATCAGCGTGTCGACCGCTTCGGCAAGGCCCTTCAGCGTCGGGTGGTACTGGTAGGCGAGACCTTCAACCTTGCGCCGGTTGTGGTAGGCGACCGGCAGCCCGAACGCTTCCAGCCTGCGCGCAATGGCCAGGCCGATGCGGCCCATGCCGAAAATGCCGACATGACGGCCGCGCAAGGTCAGCCGGCTCAGCGGATAGTTGCCCTTCTTCACCCAGCTGCCGTCGCGCAGCCATTTCTCGGCGGTGTACAGTTCGCGCACGGTGTTGAGCAGAAGGCCGATCGTGGTGTCGGCGACCTCCTCGGTCAGAACATCGGGCGTGTTGGTGACCATGATGTTTTTCTTGGCCGCGTGAACGGCATCCACCGAATCGTAGCCGACACCGAAGGAGGCGATGAGTTCGAGCTTGGGCAAAGCATCCATCAGCGCCGCATTGACGCCGGCGAAGGAGGCAATGGCGCGCACGTCACGGCGCATTTCGTCGGTGACCAGCGCGGGATCGGCGCGTTCGATCTTGACCCGTCTGAAGGTGCGGTCGATGCGCTCGACCGCATGGTCGTTGAAATGCCCCGGCACCAGAACGGCGACGGAGTTCAATTGTTCGGCCTTGGTCATACACGCTCCACCGGCTTGCCGGTCGACTGGCGCACATGCAGTTCCGGCTTGATCAGTTCCTGCGACGGCCGTACCGCCTGTCCGTTCAACTTGTCGAGCAGCGCGCTGGCGGCGCGGCGGCCGACCTCGCGCTGGCCGTTCCAGACGGTGGTGAGTGCCGGTGTCGCGATTGCCGCCTCCTCGAGATCGTCATAGCCGGTGACCGAGATATCGGCGCCAGGCACCAGGCCCGCGCGGGCAATGCCGTTCATCAGGCCGATGGCGACGAGATCATTCCAGCAGCAGGCGGCGGTTGGCTTGTCTTTGAGCGCCAAAAACTGTCCAGCCGCCTCGAATCCGCCCTGTTTTGTGCGCGGGCCGGGAATGCGCCAGGACGGCCTGACTTCCAGTCCGGCCGCTTCCATGGCGTTGAGGTAACCCTGATAGCGGTCGCGTCCAGTCGAGGTCTGGTCGGTGCCGCCGATCATGGCGATGCGCTTGTGGCCGAGCGAGATCAGATGATTGGTGGCAAGTGCTGTGCCGTAGGCATCGTCGCCGCGAAACACCGGCACGTCGGCGCCTTCCACGGTGCGCGCGATCAGCACCGCCGGCAGGCCGTTTTCCTCTGCCATGACGATGTCGGAGGCCGGTGTGCCGATCGCCGGCGACATGATGACGCCATCGGCGCCAAGCTGCAGCAGCGTGTCGATGAAGGTGCGCTGCTTTTCCAGCTGGTCGTAGTGGTTGGACAGGATGAAGGTCTGCCGGCTG
This sequence comes from Mesorhizobium caraganae, assembly GCF_016836705.1. Classification (GTDB taxonomy): domain Bacteria; phylum Pseudomonadota; class Alphaproteobacteria; order Rhizobiales; family Rhizobiaceae; genus Mesorhizobium; species Mesorhizobium caraganae. Next base: position 1,039,990 of record NZ_JAFCGY010000001.1, read on the forward strand.
CGGTCGAGCTCGCTCTCGATTGAGCGCAGGATCTCGGCAAAGAACGGGTTCATGATGTCGTGCACAACGACGCCGACAATACCCGAACGCGAGGTGCGCAGCGAGGCGGCGCGGCGGTTGTAGATATAGCCGATGGCGCGGGCATGTTCCTTGATGCGGTCGCGCGTGGCGCCGGCGACCAGCGGGCTGTCGCGCAATGCGAGCGAGACCGTTGCCGTGGACACGCCAAGCGCATCCGCGATCGTCGAAAGCTTGATCTTCTGTGCCAGTCCTTCGCTCCCCGAGTTTTTTAAATTTTTTAAATGCGGCGTTATGCCATCGGATTCGGAGCAAATCAAAGTTTTTTCGCCAGCGCCTCCGCCTCGACGTCGACAGTCGTGCGATTGCGCAGCCGCAGACGGTGCTCGCGATGGATGATGTAGAGGCCGCTGGCGACGATGATTGCCGCGCCAACCAGCGTCCAGCGGTCGGGGAACTGGTGGAAGATGATCCAGCCGGACAGGATCATCCAGACCATTTGCGAATAGGGGTACGGCGCCAGCGCCGTGGTGGTCGCCAGGCGGTAGGCCTGCACCAGAAGCCAGTGGCCGCCGGCGCCGAACACGCCCAGCATCACCAGGATGAACCAGTGCCAGCCATCCTGCGGCAGCGCGTGCGAGAACGGCAACATGGGTAAAAGCAGCACGGCCGGCGCCAGCGCCGAAAACAGGATCAGGCTTTCCGAGCTTTCGCTGGCCGACATCCGCCGCGTCATGATGACGTAAAAGCTGTTCGACAGCATCGAGCCGAGGGCGAAGAGATGTCCGACGCCGAACACGCCGACGCCCGGCCTTGTGATGACCAGCACGCCGACAAAGCCCGACAGGATCGCCAGCCAGCGCCGCCACCCCGCCCATTCGCCAAGCAGCGGTCCGGCAAGGGCGGTGATCACCATCGGGCCGAAGAAATAGATCGAGGTGGTCTCGGCCAGTTGCAGCGTCTTGAGCGCCATGACGTTGCACATGGTCGAGCCGAACAGCAGCCCGCCGCGCAGGATATGGGCCGACAGATTGTTGGCGCGGAAGCGCGACGGTTCGCGCCAGCCGCGCAGAAAGACGCCGACAAGCAGGACATGGACGGTGAAGCGCGCCCAGGCGACGATCAGGGCCGAGACGCCGGCCAGCACCAGATATTTGCTCGATGTGTCGAGGAAGGTGAAAAACACATAGGTCGAAAGCATGAACAGCATCGCCGCGGGCGGTGTTGCGCTTTCGTCTGATCTTGCGGGAACGTTCAATGTCAGGCCGGGCAGGGAGGATAGAGCCTACCTTTGCGGCAATCGCCTGTGCCCGGCAAGCCAAAAGCGACTGGCACAACAGGCACGGCGCACAGGCTCAGCGCACTGCACCCCAGCTGCCTACGAATTAGGCATGCATGCGGGCGCCTTTGGTGATCTTGTCGACGAGTTTCTTGTCGGCACGCAACCCTATGCCGACGATCCTTGCGTCCTCCGGGGCGAATTCGGCAAAGACGGCGCGGTTGGCCGCATCAAAGCCGGTGGCAAACATCTCTTCGACATAGGCTGACGTCGTCACGCCGCGTTCCAGCGCCCTCCCGTGGATGGCATTGAGCGTCGACCCATCGGCCGAAAGCACGATGACCGGCTGGATCGACAGCGGATTGTAGAGATTGCCGGCTCGGTCGCGATAGGGTTCGCCGATGATGTCAGGGAATTGCGCGACGATGCCGCTGGTCAGGAACGCGGTGACGTTGAGCTTCTGCCAGCCCGCGAGATCGTCCCTCAGCACGATTGCAAATTTTGTATCGAACACCAAAATGAGGACTCCGGAAGTTGGCCCGCAAAGGGCAGGATAGGCGATGGCGCAGGGTCTAAACGGTGAGGCGGCACAAGGTCTTGAACGTTCGTGCGCGGATGAGGACCGGATCGTTTCAGCGCCGGGCAGCACCGGCATCGAGCGCATTGAGGCGCATTTCCATGGCAACGCCTTCGACCTGCACCGCCACGACACGCTTGCCGTCGGCGTGACGCTTTCCGGTGTGCAGCGCTTCCACTATCGCGGCGTCGTGAACCATAGCCTGCCCGGCCAGGTGATCGTGCTGCATCCCGACGAAATGCACGATGGTGGCGCCGGTACCGAGGATGGCTTGCGCTACCGGATCCTCTACCTGGAGCCGTCGCTGCTGCTCGACTGCCTCGACGGCGCGCCGCTGCCTTTCGTCGGGGATGCGGTGGTGAGCGATCCTGCCTTGCGCGGCACGTTGCTATCGGCCTTGGCGCCGCTCGATGAAGAACTGGACGGGCTTTTCGTCGCCGATTTCGTTGCGGAGCTGGCGCAGCATCTCGGGCGTCATGCCGGACAGTCGGCAAAGCCGATGGGAAAGACGGCCTGGCGCGCCGCGGCACTGGATCGAGACTATCTTGAGAAGAATGCCGAGCGGCCCGTCCGTTCCGACGAGCTGGAGGCGATCACCGGGCTCGACCGCTATGCGCTGTCACGCCATTTCCGCGCGACCTATTCCACCAGCCCGCATCGTTTCCTGCTGATGCGCCGGCTGCAAAAGGCAAGAAGGATGATCGCGGCGGGCGAGCCGCTGGCCGAGATCGCCGTTGGCGCCGGCTTCAGCGACCAGAGCCATTTCAACAGACATTTCAAGAAAGCATACGGCCTGACGCCCGGCCGCTGGTCGGCATTGGTGCGCGGACCTTCGGTGGCGGCTTAGCTCAAGACGTGCTGATCAATCGTCGATGTCGGTCTCGTCGTCGACGAACACCAGTTCCTCGTTCGACAGATTGGCTTCGATGCGGGCGAGCAGCTTGAACAGCGTCTTCTGTTCTTTCTTGTCGAGGCCCTTCAACGCCTGCTTTTCCGTCTTCTTCACCGATTTCTCGATGGCGTGGATGATTTCGCGGCCGGTGTCGGTGAGGAAGATATGCGCCTGGCGGGCATCCGCAGAAGAGGCGCGCTTTTCCAGAAAACCCTGCGCCTGCAAGCGGTTGATAGTCTTGGTGATGGTCGGTGGGCGCACGCCGAGGCGGCCGGCGAGGTTGCCCGGCGTCTGGCCGTCCTCGCGGTCGAGCGTCAGCATGATCTGGTCCTGGCCGGCATAGAAGCCGTGCGCCAGAAGCCGCGACGCCAGCGCGGTCCTTGCCAGCCTTGCCGCCGAATGCAGCCGGCTCATCGTTGCAGTCTTGTCCGCCTTGGCCATGGTGATCCCTCTTCGGCCGTACCGGTGCGTGCAGCATAGACGCAGCCGGCCGGTTGGCAATCGACGATCAAAAGATTCCGGCTTTCGAAACAGCTTTGCCGGCAAGCATTTGTGGTGCCACCGTGGTGATGCCAGATGTTTATTTCAGTTAGATGACAAACGAGTTTCCGCCAAGGCGATTGCAATGGTTTGAGACGGCGCGGCTTTGCACAGGTCAACGAAGAGGCGTTCAGGCGACGCGCTGGATGGTCGGCATCCCTACCACACTGCCTGTTCGGGGAGTGTTTCAGTCCACGCACCCGCTCCGTCACTCTCTGGGTCAAACGCCCAAGGCGGTTTGCCCCGTGCAAAAACCCGGCACACATCCTATATCAGGCCAACAATCCCTTCTTGCGGCCCGGAATTTCGCGGCCCAGTCATTCGAGGCAAGACATGAGCGATGCACAGACGACGCAGATCCCCGTGACCGTCCTTACCGGCTATCTCGGCGCCGGCAAGACGACCCTGCTCAACCGCATCCTGTCGGAAAACCATGGCAAGCGGTACGCCGTCATCGTCAATGAATTCGGCGAGATCGGCATCGACAACGAGTTGATCGTGGAATCCGACGAGGAAATCTACGAAATGAACAATGGCTGCGTTTGCTGCACGGTGCGCGGCGACCTGATCCGCGTCGTCGAAGGCCTGATGCGCCGTCCCGGCCGTTTCGACGCCATCGTCGTCGAGACCACCGGCCTCGCCGACCCGGTCCCGGTGGCGCAGACCTTCTTCATGGACGACGACGTGCGCTCCAAGACCAAGCTCGACGCTGTCGTGGCGCTGGTCGACGCCAAGCATCTGCCGCTCAGGCTCAAGGACTCCAGGGAAGCAGAGGACCAGATCGCCTTCGCTGACGTCGTCGTGCTCAACAAGACCGACCTGGTCACGCCGGAAGAGCTGGCCAAGGTCGAGGCGACCATCCGCGCCATCAACCCGGCGGCCAGGATCCATCGCACCACGCGGGCCGGCGTGGCGCTATCCGAAGTGCTTGACCGCGGCGCCTTCGACCTGTCGCGCGCGCTGGAGAACGACCCGCATTTCCTCGAAGCGCACGATCATGACCATGATCACCACGATCATGACGGCCACGATCATCATCATCACCATGATCACGCGCACCCCTCCGACATTCACGACGTGACGGTGCAGTCGGTGTCGCTGCGCGGCGGTGAGATGGACCCGAAGAAATTCTTCCCCTGGATCGAGAAGGTCACCCAGATGGAAGGCCCCAACATCCTGCGGCTGAAAGGCATCATCGCGCTCAAGGGCGACGACGAGCGCTATGTCATCCAGGGCGTGCACATGATCATCGAAGGCGACCACCAGCGCGCCTGGAAGGACGGCGAAAAGCATGAAAGCCGGCTGGTGTTCATCGGCCGCGAACTTGACGCCGAGCGGCTGAAGAAGAGCTTTGAGGCCTGCCAGGCGGCTTGATTTCGAAACTTTATGGCGCTAGCGCTGCGCCCTTCTTCCTTCTCCCCTTGTGGGAGAAGGTGGCCGAGCGAAGCTCGGTCGGATGAGGGTGTTCCAGCTTGGCACCGACGGCGAACCGTCCAACACCCCTCATCCGTCTCGGCGCTGCGCGCCGATCCACCTTCTCCCACAAGGGGAGAAGGTTGGCGCCACCTGGCCGCGCTGGCGGCTTCCCGGGGATGGCGACAAATTCATTGGAATGGATGTGATGCCCACAGTTGCCCCGCTTGATCTCGATGGCCATTGCCTTGCCGCCGTCTTCCTCGACAACGTGCCGCATTTTGCGCTGGCCGATGGCGCCGTTCATCGGCTCGACAATGGCCACAAGACGGCGCAGGCCAATGACGGGCTGCTCTCAACCTTCCACGATGCCGCCAATGACCGACTGATCACCGGCGGCGAGGATGGCAAGATTTTTGCCGTTTCCGCAGGCGGCAATGTCAGCGAACTGGCAAGCGCCGGCAAGAAGTGGATCACCAGCGTCGCCGCCGGACCGCAAGGCGCCATCGCCTATGCCACGGGCAAGACCGCCTTCGTCTGCTTTGCCGATGGCAAGACCCGGGAATTCACCCATCCGCGTTCGGTCGAGGGGCTGGCCTTCTCGCCCAAGGGCATGCGCTTCGGCGTCGCCCGCTACAATGGCGCGACGCTGCATTTCCCGGCCGCCGAGGGCAAGCCGGTGGAGCTCGAATGGGCCGGCGCCCACACCGGCATTACCTTTTCGCCCGATGGCGCCTTTCTGGTCACCACCATGCAGGAAAACGCGCTGCATGGCTGGAAGCTTGCCGACGGCAAGCACATGCGCATGACCGGTTACCCCGGCAAGGTCAAAAGCCTGTCATGGAGCGTGAAGGGCAAGTGGCTGGCGAGTTCCGGCGCGCCGGCGGCGATCGTCTGGCCGTTTTCGGGCAAGGACGGCCCGATGGGCAAGGCGCCGCTGGAGCTCGGCACCCGCGGCAATGTGATGGTCACCTGCGTCGCTTGCCACCCAAGCCAAGACGTGGCGGCGATCGGCTATGATGACGGCATGGTGATGGCAGTGCGCTTTGCCGACGCCAGGGAGGTGCTGTTACGCCGCCCGGGCAAAGGCGCCATCACCTCCATGATGTGGGACAAGGAAGAGCGACGCGTCGCCTTCGGCAGTGCCGCCGGCGACTGCGGCATCATTGATATCTCGGCCTGAACTCACCGCGCCCGCGCGGCCAGCCGGACGGGCTTTCTCCGCAGCGACAGCCCGTCGCGCATATTGAGCGACAAAAGGATGATGTTGACGGCGCCGGCCGTCAGTTCGATCGCCTGGACGATTGTGAACAGGGTGTCGAAACGCCCGGCATCGGCAAGGCTGCTGAGCAGGACAGCTGAGGGCACCAGCACCAGCAGCCCGTTGGCGGCGATGATGCGCATGCGTCGTTTCTTGCGCGCGACGACCGGGCTCCTCCACCCCTTGCCGAGCGAGAAGCCGGACGCGCCGGCGACGATCATCGTCGGGATGAGCACGGCCATGCCGGCCAGCACACAGTTTTTGATCGTTGTGACCGCGGCCGCGTCGCCGAACAGCTCAACTGCGGCCGTCGACAGCCAGAAGACCGAAACTGTGATGAGCGCGATGGCGCCCGCCGCTGCGTGAATCCAGGTTTTCATCGTTATCTCCATAGCAAGCTATATATCATTGCATAGCATGCTATTCAACTGTTATCCAGTCCCATGGCCTTTCAGAAAGAACGATCCGCCGGATTCTTGGCCAACCACATGGCACGGCTGTTCGCCAACGGGCTGCAGCAGCGCATCCGGCCGCTCGGTCTGGCGCCGGCTCAGTTCATGGCGCTGCTGGCTCTGTGGGATGAGGATGGCCTGACGCAACGCGAACTCGTCCAGCGGCTCAGCGTCGAGCAGGCGACGATGGCCAACACGCTGATCCGCATGGAACGTGACGGGTTGATCGAGCGAAGGTCTCACCCCGAGGACGGGCGCTCGCAGTCGATCCATCTCACCGCTAAGGCCATTGCCCTGCGCGAACCAGCGACACAGGCGGCGCGTTCACAGAACGAAGCAGCCTTGGTCGATCTAAGCGAAGATGAGCGGCTGGTGTTTCTCGACATGATGCGGCGCGCCATCGCGTCGATGCAGTCGGGCTGACCGCAGATCAAGAAGAGCTATTCGGCCCCGCACGAGACCTTGCCGGTCACTTCAACCGGCTTGCCATCCTGGTCCGTGTCCGCCGCGGCATCATAGATGGCGAGCGTATAGCCCCCGTCATAGACGCCTTCGTCAGTGGTCTTGGTCAGGATCGTCAGTTCGACCGAGTTGAAGCGTTGCGCGGCTTCGTGCTCGCGGTAGATGTTCAGCCGCAATTCCTTGTCGTCCAGCCAGTACTGCGTCAGGTTGGAATCTTCGAATACGGTCTTGCGCAGGCTGTCGCCGTCGGGGCGGCCGAGAATTTCGAGATCGCCACGAAAGTTGAAGGTCGGACCGCCCATGCCCCGGGTGACGCCGGCTTCGACCTCGAATTTTGCCGCCTTGTCATCGGCGGAACACCAGATGCCACCCGACGCGAAGGCCGCGCCAGCCGACAGAAGCAATGTCGTCGTGCAGATGATCGTCCGCATTTTCTCCCCCAGAACCAAATGCCTAAGCGTATTGGCACCGGGCTTGGCCTCAAGGTCAAGCGCCAGCCGAGTGCTGCTGAACCAATGCAGTGCAGCCCGGCGGCCAATTGCGGTTTGAGATGGCGATTGGCTAGAGTGGTGGCCGAGAGGGGATTTTCATGCATTCAACCGACCATTCAGGCCTATCGATCGGCGGCATCAGCCGTGACCGCATCTCCAGGCTGCGCGAGAGTGAGGCAGAAGCCTTCCGCAAGGCGCGGCCGAAATCGGCAGCCAAGGTGGGCAACGGCCTGCCTGGCTTCTTCGGCGGCGTGCCGATGCACTGGATGAACGACTGGCCGACGCCGTTCCCGATCCTGGTCGACAGCGCCAAAGGCGCCACCATTACCGACATTGACGGCAACAAGCTCGATGATTTCTGCCTGGGCGACACCGGGTCGATGTTCGGCCACTCGCCGCCGCCGGTGGCGCGCGCCATTCGCCGCCAGGCCGGGCGAGGCCTGACCTATATGCTGCCTTCGGAAGATGCACTGGCGATCGGGCCGCTGTTGCAACAGCGCTTCGGCCTGCCGTTCTGGCAGATCGCCACCACCGCCACTGACGCCAACCGCTTCGCGCTGCGTGTTGCCCGCGCAATCACCGATCGCGAAAAGATCCTGGTCTTCAACGGCTGCTATCACGGCTCGGTCGACGAGACGATGGTGCGGCTGGTCGATGGGAAGGCTGTCAACCGGCCGGGACTGGCGGGCGAGTTTCGCGACCTGACCAAGACGGCGAAGGTCATCGAGTTCAACGATGTCGTCGCGCTTGAAGCAGCGCTGAAAGACAAAGATGTCGCCTGCGTCATCGCCGAGCCGGTGCTGACCAATTCCTGCATGGTGCTGCCCGATCGCGGTTTTCATGACGCGCTGCGCAGACTGACGCGCGCGGTCGGCACGCTGCTTCTGATCGACGAAACCCACACCATCTCCACCGGCCCCGGCGGCTACACCAGGAAATTCGGGCTGCAGCCCGACCTGTTCGTGTTGGGCAAGCCGATTGCCGGTGGCGTGCCGGCGAGTGTGTGGGGGATGAGCGACGAGGTCGCCAACCGCTACGCCGACTACAACAGAACCAAGCAACCCGGTTATTCCGGTATGGGCACGACGCTGTCGGCCAATCCTTTGCAGTTCGCAGCCATGCGCGCGACGCTGGAAGAAGTGATGACCAGTGAGAATTATGACCGGATGGACCGCCTGGCGCTGCGACTCGACGCCGGGCTGACCGGGGTCATTGACCGCTACAACCTGCGCTGGCATGTCGCCCGCGTCGGCGCACGCGTCGAGTTCATCTGCGCGCCCGGTCCGCTGCGCAATGGCGCCGAGGCCGAGGCGGCGCATGCGCCGGAACTGGAAGCGGCTGTTCACGTCGCGCTGGTCAACCAGGGCGTGCTGATTGCGCCCTTCCACAACATGATGCTGATCTCGCCGGCCACCACCGGCGCCCAGGTCAACCGGCTGATCACCGCCTTCGCCACGGTTGCGGCAAGGCTGACGGCATGAGACAAGCGACTGAACGGGCGGCTAACGAACGGCCTGCCAAGCAAACCTTGAGTACAGCAATCATGACTTCACCTTCGGGCTCGACGCCCGCCGAGGCGCAAGCCTTTCTCGACGCCCATCCTGAAATCGAGGCCTTTGACATCGTCTTGACCGACGCCAACGGCGTCGGCCGCGGCAAGATCGTGCGCCGGCATGAGCTGAAAAGCATTTTCGAGGGCGGCCGCCACATGCCGATCTCGATCCTCGGCCTCGACATCACCGGCGAGGATGTGCACGAGACCGGGCTGATCTGGACGACCGGCGACGGCGATCTCAGGGCCTGGCCGATCCCCGGCACGCTGGTGCCGCTCTACGGCACAAGCCCACCGCGCGGGCAGCTGCTGATGGCGATGTACCATCTCGACGGGCAGCCTATGTCGTCGGACCCGCGGCTGGCGCTGGCCAGGCAGGTCGACATATTGGCCGCCAAGGGCCTCTATCCCGCCGGCGCCTTCGAACTCGAATTCTTCCTGCTTGCCAATGAGCGCGATGCCGACGGCAAGGTGAAGCCGGCGGACGCAGTGCTCGACGGCCGCCGCTCGGCCAAGACCGAGGTTTATTCCGTCGACCACCTGCACGGCATGGAGCCGCTGTTTTCCGACATCTATGCAGCGGCCAAGGCGCAAGGCATTCCGGCCGAGACGGTGATTTCCGAATATGCGCCCGGTCAGTACGAATTGACGCTGAACTACCGCAAGGATGTGATGCGGGCGGCCGACGACCTCGTCATGCTGAAGCGGCTGGTGCGGGCGCAGGCGCGCCGCCACGGCGTCACCGCCTGCTTCATGGCCAAGCCGATCGAAAAATACGCCGGCTCCGGCATGCATTTCCATGTCTCGCTGCAGGACAAGGCAGGCCGAAACGTGTTTGCCGAGGCCGGTGGCGAGAGCTGGTCGCTGCCGCTGCTGCAGGGGCTCGGCGGCCTGATCCAGACCATGGCGGAATCGATGCTGGTGTTTGCGCCGCACGCCAATTCGTGGCGCCGCTTCGTCTCGCAATCCTATGCGCCGGTGGCGCCGACCTGGGGCGTCAACAACCGTTCGGTGGCGCTGCGCGTGCCGGCGGGCGATGCGAAGAACCGGCGCATCGAACACCGGCCGTCGGGCGTCGACGCCAATCCCTACCTGATCGCCGCAACCGTGCTGGCCGGCATCGTCAAGGGACTGGACGAAGGCCTCGACCCCGGCCCGGAGACGACCGGCAACGGCTATGAAGCCGCCGTCACGCGCACGACCATGCCGGTCGACTGGCGCGCCGCGATCGAGGCCGCGCGGGCGTCGAGCTTTCTGAAAGAGGCGCTGGGCGAGGATCTGCACCGCACTTTCGTGGCGATCAAACAATCCGAATATCTGCGCGTCGCCCGCACCGTCAGCGAGCTGGACTACCACCTCTACCTCCACGAGGTTTGATGGCTTGATGGTCCGGCGGCGATCACTTTTTCGCCGCCTGCATCAAATGAGGTGGCGCCTCGGTCGTTCAGAACATATCATGAACAGATGAGCGCACTCACCGTCCGTGAAAAGCTGGCCATCCTCTCCGACGCCGCCAAATACGATGCCTCTTGCGCCTCGTCAGGCTCGGCGAAGAAGGATTCGCTGAAATCCGGCGGCATCGGCTCCACCGAAGGCATGGGAATCTGCCACTCCTACGCACCGGACGGCCGCTGCATTTCGCTGCTGAAAATCCTGCTGACCAATTTCTGCATCTACGATTGCAGCTACTGCATCAACCGCTCGTCCTCGAATGTGCGGCGCGCCCGCTTCGGCATTGACGAGGTGGTGAAGCTGACCATGGACTTTTATCGGCGCAACTACATAGAGGGCCTGTTCCTGTCCTCCGGCGTCATCCGCTCGCCCGACGAGACCATGGCCGAGATGGTCGAGGTGGCGCGGCGGCTGCGGCTGGAGGAAAAATTCTCCGGCTATATCCATCTGAAGACCATTCCGGAAAGCTCGGCCGAACTGGTCGAGCAGGCGGGGCTCTATGCCGACCGGCTGTCGATCAATGTCGAACTGCCGACCGATGAGGGCGTGAAAAAACTGGCGCCGGAAAAGAAGCCGGAGACGATCCGCCTTTCCATGGCCAGGCTGCGTCGCAAGATGGAGGAAAAGGCCGAGCCGACGCTGCGAACCAAGAAGCGCGAACGCTTTGCGCCGGGCGGACAGTCGACGCAGATGATCGTCGGCGCCGACAAGACATCCGACGATGGCATATTGCACACCAGCGCGCGGCTCTATGGCAGCTATCATTTGCGGCGGGTCTATTATTCGGCCTTCAGCCCGATTCCGGATTCGTCATCATCGCTGCCGCTGAAAAAGCCGCCACTGATGCGCGAACACCGGCTCTATCAGGCCGACTGGCTGATGCGCTTCTATGGCTTCTCGCAGCCGGAAATCCTCGCCGGCAGCGGCGACGGCATGCTCGACCTCGCCATCGACCCGAAGCTCGCCTGGGCGCTGCGCAACCGGGGATGGTTTCCGGTCGACATCAACCGCGCCGACCGCGAGGCACTGCTCCGCGTGCCCGGCCTCGGCACCAAGGTGATCGCCAAGATTCTGGAGACACGCCGCCACCGGCGGTTGCGGCTGGAAGATGTCGGACGCATCTGCCACTCGATCGCCAAGCTGCGGCCCTTCATCATCGCCGAGGGCTGGTCGCCTGGCGGACTTACGGACAAATCCGGCCTGCGCGACGAGATCGTGCAATCTTGCGAACAACTATCGCTGTTTTGACCATGCAGCCGGCTCAGTTTGCCTTTGCCAGATATGATGTGCGGCTCGACAGCGAGACCGATTTCGTCGGCTGGCGCGGCGCCGCACGGCGGTTGGCGTTGAACGAGGTCAGGCCCGAGGACATCAACTGGCATGTCGCGCCGGGCTCCGACACAGCCGATTTGCCTGCCGCGCCTGCAGGCGCGCAGCTGACCGTGCCGCGCGATTTTATTACGCATGCCGAAACCGCCTCCTGCCACTCTGACCCCGACCGGTTTGCCTTTCTCTACCGGATGCTTTGGCGTCAGCGCATCGAGCCGAAGCTGCTGGCGATCGCATCCGATCCTGACACCAGGCGGCTCGAAGCAATGGAAAAGGCGGTGCGGCGCGACAGCCACAAGATGCATGCCTTCGTGCGCTTCCGGAAGATCGGCGAGGGTAGTGAGGAGCGTTATGTCGCCTGGTTCGAGCCGGAGCATTTCATCGTCGAGCGCAATGCGGATTTCTTCGTCCGGCGCTTCACCGGCATGCGCTGGACCATCCTGACGCCCTATGCCTCGGCCGACTGGGACGGCGAAAGGCTGGCGATCGGCCCAGGTGCGGCCAAGGGCGATGCACCGGCTGAAGACGACACCGAGGCGCTGTGGCTGACCTATTTCGAGAACATCTTCAACCCGGCGCGGCTGAAGGTGAAGGCCATGCAAAAGGAGATGCCGAAGAAATATTGGCGGAACCTTCCGGAGGCCTCGCTCATTCCAGATCTGATCGCAGGAGCGGATGAGGCCGCAAAGGACATGATTGCCAGAATGCCGACGACGCCAGCGCCGCACCACGCCAGGGTGCAGGCCAGGCATTGGCCGAAGCGCGAGCCGGCCGAAGTGCCCGATGACGACGCCAGCACCATTTCCGAACTGCGTGAGGCCGCGAAGGGCTGCCGTCGTTGCCCACTGTGGCGCGACGCGACGCAGACCGTGTTCGGCGAAGGACCTGACAACGCCAAGGTGGTCTTCGTCGGCGAACAGCCAGGCGACCAGGAGGATCTCGCCGGTAAACCGTTTGTCGGCCCGGCAGGCAAAGTCTTCGATGCAATCCTCGATGACGCCGGCGTCGACCGGCAAAAGGTCTACGTCACCAATGCCGTGAAACATTTCAAATTCGAGCCGCGCGGCAAGCGCCGCATCCATTCCAAACCGAATGCCGGCGAGGTTCAGGCCTGCCGCTGGTGGATTGGCAGGGAGTTGGACCTGATCAAGCCGGACCTTGCCGTGGCGCTTGGCGCCACGGCGGCGCTGTCGCTGCTGGGCAAGGCTGTTCCCGTGACGAAGATGCGCGGCCGGGTGATCGAGCGGGAGGATGGGTTGCGGGTGTTCATCACCATCCATCCGTCTTTCATTTTGCGCATCCACGAGCCAGCGGACAAGGAGGCCGAAAGGGAGCGGTTCCTGGCGGATATGAAGCAGGTAAAGCGACTGATGGCGGCTTAATCAGGCGACGGTCGGCGCCGCCCCTCATTGCCCTGCCGGGCATTTCTCCCCGTATAGTGACGGGGAGAAAGACGCTGTCACCGCGGCTTTCGCAAATCGTCAACGTCGTAAGAAGAGCGCGAAGGCGTGGCCAGTTTCCTTCTCCCCGTCACTATACGGGGAGAAGGTGCCGGCAGGCGGATGAGGGGCAGCGCCGACTCTTGTGCAGACAGGTAACGCGACGTGCTCTACCGGATCAGAATGGCCCGGAGATCGTTGACATTGGTACCGGTCGGCCCTGGCACGAACAGATCGTCAACCGCACTAAATGCCGTCCAGGCATTGTTGCCGGCCAGCATCGCCTTGGCGTCGACGGCGGCTGAACGCATGCGCGCCACCGTCGAACCATCGGCGAAGGCGCCCGCATTGTCTTCCGAGCCGTCAATGCCGTCGGTGTCGGCAGCCAGCGCATGGATGTTGTCCGCACCGCTGATGCCAATGGCGAAGGCCAGCAGGAATTCGGAATTGCGGCCTCCCTTGCCCTTGGCCCGCAAGGTCACTGTGGTTTCGCCGCCGGACAGGATCAGCACCGGCTTCGAAAACGGCCGGTTGCGCGTCGCCACTTCGCGCGCGATGGCCGCATGAACGCCGCCGACCTCGCGCGCCTCGCCCTCGATGGAGTCGGAGAGGATGACGGCTTCGATGCCTTGGCGCCTGGCTTCGGCTGCCGCCGCTTCCAGCGACACGCCGGCCGAGGCGATGAGATGCACTTCATTGCCTGCAAAGCGCTCATCCCCAGGACTTGGTGCATCGGCCTCCGCCGAGTTGATGTGCTCCATCACGGCGTCCGGCAACTTCATGCCATAGGCCGCTATCGAGGCCAGCGCGTCCTCGCGGCTGCCGGTGTCCGGCACGGTCGGACCGGAGGCAACGAGCGCCGGATTGTCGCCCGGAATGTCCGAGACGACCAGCGACACGACCTTGGCCGGATACGCAGCCGCCGCCAGCCTGCCGCCTTTGATGGTCGAAACATGCTTGCGGATGGTGTTCATGGCCGCGATCGGCGCGCCGGAGGCGAGTAGCGCCTCGTTGACGGCGATCTCGTCGGCCAATGTCAGGCCGGCGGCCGGCGACGGCAGCAGCGCCGAGCCGCCGCCCGAAATCAGCGCCACGACCAGATCGTCTGAGGTCAGCCCCTGCACCTTCTCCAGCAGGCGCCGCGAGGCCTCAAGACCGGCGGCATCAGGCACCGGATGCGCCGCCTCGATGATCTCGATGCGCTCGCATTTGGCGCCGTAGCCGTAGCGGGTGGCGACCAGCCCTTCGATCGGACCGTCCCAGACCTTCTCGAACGCCGCCGCCATCTGGGCGGAGCCTTTGCCGGCGCCAATCACGATGGTGCGGCCTCTAGGTTTCGTCGGCAGATGATCCCGGATCGTGCGTTCGGGATCGGCGGCAGCAACGGCGGCGTCGAAGATGGAGATGAGGAAGGATTTGGGTTCGAGCACGGTCATTCCGCAGCCAGCGCCAGTCCACGCTTGTCGACGCCGAGATGATCGCACAGCGCATCGACGACGACGCCATGGTCCTGGCGCTCCGGCAGGCCGGAGACCGTAATCGCGCCAATAACGCCGGCGCCTTTGACCGTCACCGGAAAACCGCCTCCGGCCAGCACATAGTCGACAATGTCCAGCCCTTCGCCGATCTTGAAAGTGCGGTCCGGCCGCTGCTGCTCCAGCACCAGGCGGTAGGTGCTTTTGAGGTAGCGCTTGACGACATTGATCTTGCGCCGCGCCCAGTCGGGGTTGGAGGCATTCGAGCCCGGCATCGCGGCATAGAACAGCGGCCGGTCCCACAGCCTGATGTCGACGATGATCGGCAAATGGTCAGCCAGCGCCCGCTTGCGGATCGCAACGCCGATCTTGAAGGCCACTGCCTCGTCGAAGGCCGGAAAGACCAGCGTCTCTTCCTGTTTCTGGATCAGAGCGATGTCGTCCGCAGCGGCCATTTTCTTTCTCCGAAATCGTCACACGTCGTGTGTACGACAAGCTCCGCCCGGTCAAGGTCTCGTCGCGGCCGCCCCCTCATCCGGCCGCTTCGCGGCCACCTTCTCCCCGTTGGGGAGAAGAGACGAGCGTCGAAGCCGGCGCCCTCCTCTCCCCTCGGGGAGAGGTCGGATTGCCCCGAATTGCCCTTGCAATTCGGTCTCGGCAATCCGGGTGAGGGGGACTTAGCCCGCGGCCATGTCGCTCTTCGCCGGCCGCCCCGCGACATAGACCTCGCGCACCGCGCGATCGTCACCCAGCGTCTGCAGCAGGAACAGTTCTTCGGCCAGCGTCTCCACCGTCTCCATCCGCAGCCGCATCGCCGGCGTGGCGCGGGCGTCGAGCACGGTGATGTCGGCATCGGTGCCTGCATCCAGCGTGCCGACCCTTTCCGCCACCGACAGTGCCTCGGCATTGCCACGCGTGATCTGCCAGAAGGACTGGAACGGGTTCAGCTTCTCGCCGTTCAGCGCGATCACCTTGTAGCCTTCGTCCATGGTGCGCAGCATCGAATAGTTGGTGCCGCCGCCGACATCGGTGGCGGCGGCGATGCGCAGCGGTTTGTCGCGGTGGCGGAAGCGCTGATAGTCGAACAGGCCGGAGCCGAGGAACAGGTTCGAGGTCGGGCAGAACACCGCCACCGAGCCTGAGTCCGACAGCGCATCCGCCTCGCGTTCCGAGAGATGGATGCAGTGGCCGAAGAGGCTCTTTTTGCCCAGCAGCCCGTATTGCTCGTAGACATCGGTGTAGTCGCGCGCCTGCGGATAGAGCTTTTGCGTAAAAGCGATCTCGGCGTGGTTTTCCGACAGATGCGTCTGCATGTGCAAATCGGGATGTTCGCGGCAGAGCGTGCCGGCCATTTCCAGCTGCTCGGGCGACGAGGTGATGGCGAAACGCGGCGTGATCGCATAAAGCTGGCGCCCCTTGCCATGCCATTCCGCGATCAGCGCCTTGGTATCGTCATAGCCGGATTGCGGCGTGTCGAGCACGCCTGCGGGCGCATTGCGGTCCATCATCACCTTGCCGGCAATGTTGAGCATGCCGCGCGCATGCGACTCCGCGAAGAAGGCCTCCGCCGAGGCCTTGTGCACCGAACAGTAGGCGGCGACCGTCGTCGTGCCATGGCGCACCATCTCGTCGAGGAACAGCCGCGCAATGCGGCGGCCGTGCTGGGCATTGGCGAACTTGGTCTCTTCCGGGAAGGTATAGGTGTTCAGCCAGTCGAGCAGCTCGGCGCCGTAGGAAGCGATCACCTGCATCTGCGGAAAATGCACATGCGCGTCTATGAAGCCCGGCAGCAGCAGATGCGGCCGGTGGTCGATTTTCTTTACGCCTTCGCCCGCTTGTTTCTCGATCTGTGCGTAGGCGCCTGCGGCGACGATCCGTCCGTCGCGGATCAGCAGGCCGCCATCCTCCTCGTAGCGCCAGGCAGCATGATCGTCGATGGCTTCGGGCCAGCGCAAGAAGCTCAGCGTGCGGCCGCGCAGAAGTGTGGAGGTCATGCTTATTTTCCTGCGCCTTCGAACCAGGCGACCAGCAGCGCCCGCTCCTTGTCGCTGATCTGGGTGATGTTGGCCGGCGGCATGGCGTGGCTGCGCCCGGCTTGCAGATAGATATCGCGGGCATGCTCGGCAATGCCGGCGTCGGTGTCGAGCATCACGCCTTTGGGCGCGTGGTAGATGCCCTCATAGACCGGCTCGGCGGCATGGCACATCGAGCAGCGGCCAAGCACGGTGTCGCGCACCGCCGGGAAATGCGACGAGGCGATATAGACCTCCGCCGCGGCGGATGCCTTGGGCTCGCCGGTTAGCACCTTCGGCGCCGTCGACAGCCAGATGATGATCATGAACAGCACGGCGGCCGCCATCCAGGTCCAGTGCGGATTGCCGGCACGCTTGTGCACGGTGTTGAAATAGTGCCGGATCAGCACGCCGATGATGAACACCAGCGAGGCGATGACCCAGTTGAACTCAGTCGCGAACGCCAGCGGATAGTGGTTCGACAGCATCAGGAACAGCACGGGCAGGGTCAGGTAGTTGTTGTGCAGCGAGCGCTGCTTGGCGATCTTGCCGTATTTCGGATCGGGCTTGCGGCCGGCGATGAGGTCGGCGACGACGATCTTCTGGTTTGGAATGATCACCATAAAGACGTTGGCCGACATGATCGTGGCGGTGATGGCGCCCAGGTGCAGGAAGGCGGCGCGGCCGGTGAACAGATGCGTCAGCCCCCAGGCGATGAGCACCAGAACGCCGTAGAGCACCAGCATCAGCCCGGTGTCGCTTTTTCCCAACGGCGAGCGGCACAGAAGATCATAGACCACCCAGCCAACACCGATGGTTGCCATCGACAGCAATATGCCCACCGGCACCGACATTGGCAGGACGTTGGGATCGATCAGGAACAGGTCAGCGCCGGCATAGTAGACCACGCACAGCATGGCGAAGCCGGACAGCCAGGTGGCGTAGGATTCCCATTTGAACCAGGTCAGATGCTCGGGCATTTCGGAAGGCGCCACCAGATATTTCTGGATATGGTAGAAGCCGCCGCCATGCACCTGCCATTCCTCGCCGAAGGCGCCGACCGGCATGCCGGGACGCTGGCGCAGGCCAAGATCGAGCGCGACGAAATAGAAGGACGAGCCGATCCACGCGATGCCGGTGACGACGTGCAGCCAGCGCACGGCAAAACTCAGCCAGTCCCAGAAAATCGCGAAATCCATCATATGAAATCGTCCCTGCCGATTGGCTGACTTTACGGTGTGGTACGCCAACGAAAAGAGGCGAGGTGTACGATGACTTTCAAAAAAAAATGGAAAATAGTAGGTTGATCCCACGAGCCGTTTGAGAGCCACGAAAATCTGATGGCCTATCTCGACAACATCGCCGTCTTCGTTCGCGTCGTCGAGCTCGGCAATCTATCGGCTGCGGGCCGCGACATGCGCATTTCGCCCGCGGTCGCGTCGAATCGCATCAAGGAACTGGAAAAGCATCTCGGCGTGCGGCTGTTCAACCGCACGACACGGCAGTTGATGCCGACAGAGCACGGCACGGTGTTTTACTCCGGCGCCAAGCAGGTACTGGAAGCGATCACCGAGGCGGAAGCCGCTGTCTCGGCGCTCTCCGGCCAGCCGCGCGGCACCATCCGGGTCACTGCGCCGCTCGGCCTCGGCCGCCGGCTGGTGGCCTCGGGCATTCCGGATTTCCACGACAAATACCCCGATATCGAGGTCCGGCTAAGGCTCTCGGACCATAATATCGACATCATGAAGGAAGGCATCGACGTCGCCTTCAAGCTCGGCATCATCGAGGATTCCAGCTTGAGAATGCGCGGCATCATGGAATGCGAGCGCGTGCTGGTGGCAGCGCCGAAATATCTGGAAGCGCGCGGCGAACCGGTGGAGCCGCAGGAACTGATCGGCAAGAAGCACGATTGCCTGATGCTGCGCTATTCCGGGGCGCGCGAATATGTCTGGACGCTGCAGACGCCGTCCGGCCCGCAGAAATTCGAGGTGCACGGCCCCTACGACACCGACGATGGCGATGTGCTGACCGGCTGGGCGCTGTCGGGTCGCGGCATCATCAACAAGCCGCGCTTCGAGGTCGAACCCTTCATTCGCGACCGGCGGCTGCAGGTGATCCTGGCCAGCACGCCGCCGACGCCGGTGCAGTTCGCTGCCGTCTATCCGCACAAGAAGCTGCAGGATCCCAAGGTGCGGCTGCTGCTCGACTTCATGGCCGAGCGCTGCCAGCGGCTGATCAAAGACCTTCTGGCCGGCAAATAGGGCTGGCCGGCGAGGGATAGGCCGTTGGCGAGTGAGATGGTTGCCTACGACGGCCAACGAGAACCAGCCAGTCATGATGCCCGACATTCGAGATTAGCCGAGGCCCCTCAACTTCGTCATCCCAGGGCGAAGCAGGAGCGAAGCTCCGTCGCGGAGACCCTGGGATCCATTCCGTGACTCTCGCCGCAATGTGCGGCGGCGCAGAATTCTGGACCATGGCAACGCTCCGAAATCGCGGCATGGATCCGCGGGTCTGCGCCGCGTCGCTTCGCTCCTTGCTTCGCCCGTGGATGACGAAGGGATGGGCGTTTCGGCTAACCGCTGAGGTGTTTTGATCCCATCAACGCATGCGGCCTCTCTCCGGCACGTGGGCGGAAAATGAATGCTGGCTGGCAAGTGACCGACAGTTGGCCCACCGCCGGCGGTTGCCATCCCGGGATGCGGCGAACATAGTTCCATATGCCTTCCCGCAAGGACCATCCATGACCGCCGGCACCATGATGCATCTTGCTGTTTCGCCGATGCTTTATCCTTCACCGCAAGACGCGTCGGATTTCCGCAGCCTTGCCAGCTTCGCGCAGAAGGCCGAAGCCGCCGGGCTGGACATGGTGTTGCTCGCTGACTCCGCGCCTGCTGCCGATGCGGATACGCGCAACCAGCAGATTCCTTTCGAAGCGACGACGGTGCTGGCGGCGCTGGCGACCGTGACGAGCAGGATCGGCCTCGTTGCTGCCGCTTCCACCGTCGCCCACCAGCCCTACAATCTGGCGCGCCGCTTTGCTTCGCTCGACATCATCAGCCATGGCCGCGCCGGCTGGAACGCAACCGTGGTGCAAAATTCGCGCGAAGCGGGCAATCTCAGCCGTCCCGAGGGGTTTTCCGCCGCCGATTTTCGTCGCCGCACCGAAGAATATATCGGCATCGTCCAGGGCCTGTGGCGGGGCTGGGATGCGGATGCGCTGCTGTTCGACAAGGTCGGCGGCCACTTCCACGATCCCGGCAAGATGCATCTGCTCGACCACAAGGGCGAGTTCTTCTCGGTGCGCGGACCGCTGAACGTCGCGCGCTCGCCGCAGGATACGCCAGTGCTGGTGCTGTCGGATGTCTCCGAGGCCGACCGGGACATGGCGGCTCGCACCGCCGATGTCATCCTGCTCGACGGACCCGTAGGGGAAGCCAAAGCACGCCATGACGATCTCAAACGTCGCGTCGCTGTCTGCGGACGCGATCCGGACGCGGTCAAACTGCTGCTGAGCGTTGGCGCAGATGTTACCGCCGACACTCTCGACGCGTCGTTCCGCTCGAAGAGCTGTGACGGGTTCAACATCGCGATGCCGCCCTCCGCGCTCGAGGGCTTCTTCGACCGCGTGCTGCCGGAGTTGCGGCGTCGTGGCCTCGTTCCCCAGGATTATCGCGGCACGACATTGCGCGCACACCTCGGACTTGCCGGAGGTGATCAATGACCCGCCAGATGAAGCTTGGCGCCTTCCTGTGGGCGACGGGCCATCACATCGCCGCCTGGCGCCATCCCAAGGCACATGTCACGGCCGGCATCGACATCGACCACTCCATCCAGCTGGCGCGCACGGCGGAAGCGGCAAAATTCGACATGATCTTCTGTGAGGACGCCGCCGGCCTGCGCGAAGCCAATGTCGGCATCGCCAGCCAGACCTCGCGCTCGATCGGCTTCGAACCGATCAGCCTGCTGTCGGCGCTCGCCGTCCAGACCAGCCGCATCGGCCTCGTCTCGACGGCCTCGACCAGCTACAACGAGCCCTACGGCCTGGCGCGGACCTTTTTGTCGCTCGATCGCTTAAGCGGCGGCCGAGCCGGCTGGAATCTGGTGACATCAGCGAGCCCCATCGAAGCCGCCAATTTCGGCGCGACGGGCCTCAAACCCCACGCCGACCGCTATGAGCGGGCGCGTGAGTTTGCCGAGGTGGTGACCGGACTTTGGCAAGGCGGCAGCTTTCTCGGCCATGACGGCCAGAGTTTCTCGGTACGCGACCCGCTCGACCTGCCGCGCTCGCCGCAGGGCGCACCGGTGATGGTACAGGCCGGCGCCTCGGATGTCGGCCGCGACCTGGCTGCCCGCACCGCCGATGTGGTGTTCACGGCCGCGCAGACTCTCGAGGAAGCGAAAGCCTTCTACGACGATCTCAAGGGCCGAATGGCGGCCTATGGCCGCGAGCCGAACGATATCAAGATCATGCCTGGCGTGTCGCCCGTGGTGGCGGAAACCGAGGCTGAGGCGCGGGAGAAACATGAGGAATTGCAGGCGCTGATTCCCGACGATGTCGGCGTCGCACTGCTGTCCAGCTATCTCAGCATTTCGGACCTGCATCGCTACCCGATCGACGGGCCGATGCCGGAACTGCCGGAGACTGAGGGCATGAAAAGCCGGCAGGCGCTGGTTGTCGAGCAATCGCGCCGCGACGGCCTTTCCATCCGCCAGCTTGCCCGTCATTTCGCCGGCGCGCGCGGCCATTGGCGTATTGTCGGTACCCCGGCGCAGATCGCCGACGAGTTGCAGGCGCGGTTTGAAGGCGGCGGGGCCGACGGCTTCAATGTCATGCCGTCATATTTTCCCGGCGAACTCGATGCGTTCGCCACGCTGGTGGTGCCTGAACTGCAGCGGCGTGGCCTGTTCCGCCGGGAGTACGAGGGTAGCACTCTACGCGAGCATCTGGGGTTGAAGCGGCCGACGTAGCTGTGGCGAAAAGTTAGCCGGCTATTTCTTTGTCTCGTTGGACCGGATGGTCGATATTTGACGTCGCGTTGTGAACGACCAGCGCCGTCATGATCTCGGCCGCCGCCAGCGCTGCGATCACCGGCGGGCGCTTGTCCTTGACCCCGTCGCCGCCGATCGGCGAGACGAGGCGGGCGAACTCAGCCTCCGTGCCCTCCGCCGATTTCAGGAACCAGTTCCTGAACGTCGCCTTCTTGGTCTTGGAGCCGATCATGCCGACATAGGCCGCATCGTCGCGCTTGAGCGCCTCGGCAACGATGAGGAAATCGAGCGCGTGGTCGTGGGTGAGGATGGCGAAGGCGGCGCCGGCAGGCGCTTTGCGTATCTCGGCCTCGGGCATCGGCGTCAGTCGCGTCTCGACGTTTTCAGGCATGCCTTCCAACGCTTCGGCCCGCGTCTCGATGACGACGCCGTGCACAGGAAGAAGTGCGATGGTCGAGGCCAGTGCCTGGCCGACATGGCCACCGCCGAAGATATAGACATGTGGCAGGTGGGCTTCCTCGGCCGCCGCCGCTGCGATCAGTTCTTGCGCTAGCGTCGCATCGACCAGACGGATCAACACTTCGACGCGCCCGCCGCAGCACTGGCCGATCTCCGGCCCGAGCGGCACGTCGAGCGTGGCGCAGACTTCATCGACCTCGATGCGGGTTTCCCTCCCCCTCGAGGGCAGGGTGGCGGCGAAGCCGCCGGGTGGGGTCGTTGCGGCAGTGCGCGACACCCTTGCGGTGCCTCCTGAGAGGACCCCCTCTGGCCGCTTTGCGGCCATCTCCCCCTCAAGGGGGGAGAAAAGCATCTGCCTGGCCTTGTCGATCGCCATATATTCGAGCTGGCCGCCGCCGATCGTGCCGAAAATCGCCGCCTGCGAGACGAGCATGAAGGCGCCCTTCTCGCGCGGCGTCGAGCCTTTGGTGCCGGCCACTTCGACCAGAGCAAGCCGGCCGGCGCTGCCGAGAAAGGCTTTCAAGCTTTGCACTTTCGAGTTCATCGTCTGCATTCCCACCGCAGCGCCGTGCGTCCTGGACGCACAAAGGACGCTGCGGCTCATTTAGTCTGCCGCATGATCCTTTCCGAAATCGATATCGATTTCGGGGTCATGCGGTGTGAAACATAGCGTTTTCGGGCCGGATTTGCACGTTCTGGCTCGATCAGGCCGATTTGGCGGCTCTCAGCCGCTCGATCGCCATCAGCACCCGTTCCGGTGTCGCCGGGGCGTCGAGACGCGGACAAATCTTGTGGTCGGCAACGCTGGCTACCGCATCCGACAGCGCATGCAGCACCGACATGCCGAGCGGGAAGGGCGGTTCGCCGACCGCCTTGGAGCGGTGCACCGTCGGCTCGTTGGCTTCCGGCCAGTCGGCCAGCGTGACGTTAAAGATCTTCGGCCGGTCGGACGCCAGCGGGATCTTGTAGGTCGACGGCGCGTGCGTGCGCAGCCGGCCCTTGTCGTCCCACCACAGTTCCTCCGTCGTCAGCCAGCCCATGCCCTGGATGAAGCCGCCCTCGATCTGGCCAAGGTCGATGGCACGGTTCAGCGAGCGGCCGGTCTCATGCAAGATGTCGGTGCGCTCGACGACATATTCGCCGGTCAGCGTGTCGACCGAGACTTCCGAGCACGAGGCGCCGTAGGCGAAATAATAGAATGGACGGCCCTCGCCCTTGTCGCGATTCCAATGGATTTTCGGCGTCTTGTAGAAGCCCGTCGCCGACAGCTGGATGCGGGCCATATAGGCCTGCTTGACGAGGTCGGCGAAAGCGATCTCCTGGTTGCCGATGCGCACGCGGTTGGGCAGGAACAGCACCTGGTCGCGCGGCACCTGGTATTTTTCAGCGGCGAAATCGGTCAGCCTGTCCTTGATCTGGCGGGCGCCGTTCTGCGCCGCCATGCCGTTGAGGTCGGTGCCGGACGACGCCGCAGTGGCCGATGTGTTGGGCACCTTGCCGGTGGTCGTCGCGGTTATTTTCACCTGGTCGAGGTCGATCTGGAACTCTTCCGCCACCACCTGCGCCACCTTGACATAGAGGCCTTGCCCCATCTCGGTGCCGCCATGGTTCAGATGCACCGAACCGTCGGTATAGACATGCACCAGCGCGCCGGCCTGGTTGTAATGCGTCGCGGTAAACGAGATGCCGAATTTCACCGGCGTCAGCGCCAGCCCGCGCTTGATGAAGCGGCTGTTGGCGTTGAAGGCCTGGATGATCCTGCGGCGGCTTGCATAGTCCGCGCTCGCCTCCAGTTCGGCGACGATGCGATGGATGATGTTGTCCTCGACCGTCTGGTGATAGGGCGTGACGTTGCGGCCCCCCTCTTTATCACCACTGGTGCCATAGAAATTCTGCTTGCGGATTTCGAGCGGGTCCTTGCCGACGGCAAAGGCGACCTCGTCGATGACGCGTTCGGCGCCGACCATGCCTTGCGGGCCGCCGAAGCCGCGAAACGCCGTGTTCGACACCGTGTTGGTGTAGAGCGGCGCCGACTGCGCATGCACCGCCGGCCAGAAATAGGTGTTGTCGCAGTGGAACAGCGCACGGTCGGTGACCGGGCCGGAGAGATCCGACGAAAAACCACAGCGCGCCGCGAACATGAAGTCGACGCCCAAAATGTTGCCGTCATCGTCGAAGCCGACCTCGTAATCGACGAGGAAGTCATGACGCTTGCCGGTGGCGATCATGTCGTCGTCGCGGTCGGGCCGGATCTTTACCGCGCGATGGTGTTTCTTGGCCGCAATCGCCGCGAGGGCGGCAAACTGGTTGCCTTGCGTTTCCTTGCCGCCGAAGCCGCCGCCCATGCGGCGGATTTCCACCGTGATGGCGTTGCTCGGCACGCCCAGCGTATGGCTGACCATATGCTGCACTTCGCTCGGATGCTGGGTCGAGGAATAGATGGTGACGTCCTGGTCCTCGCCCGGAATGGCGACGGCGATATGGCCTTCTAGGTAGAAATGCTCCTGGCCGCCAATGCGCATCTTGCCGTTCAGCCGGCGCGGTGCCGCCTTGATCGCGGCAGCGGCATCGCCGCGCTTCAAGGTCAGCGGCGGGGTAACCAGTTTGTCCTTGCGCGGGTCGAGGTCACCGACATCGGTGACGAAAGGCAATT
Organism: Mesorhizobium caraganae; assembly: GCF_016836705.1. Taxonomy (GTDB): domain Bacteria; phylum Pseudomonadota; class Alphaproteobacteria; order Rhizobiales; family Rhizobiaceae; genus Mesorhizobium; species Mesorhizobium caraganae. The sequence continues at coordinate 1,064,738 of NZ_JAFCGY010000001.1, forward strand.
GACTGTATTCGACCTTGGCCAGCCGCGTGGCGCGGCGCGCCTCCTCGCGCGTCCCGGCAATGACACAAAAGATCGGCTGGCCGTAAAATTGCACCTTGTCGTCGGCCAGCACCGGCTCGTCATGACGGCCGGTCGGCGAGATGTCGTTTTCGCCGGGCACGTCTTTTGCCGTCAGCACATCGACAACCCCCGGCGCGGCGCGCACCGCCGACAGATCCATTTTGGTGATGGTCGCATGCGTTGCCATGGACAGGCCGAGGCAGCCATGCAGCATGCCTGCCGGTTCCGGCATGTCGTCGATATAGACCGCGCTCCCGCTGACATGCTTGTGCGCGGAATCATGGCGCTGGTCGGTGGCGACGCCGCCGGCAATCTTCGGTGCCTTGAGGTTGGGAGAAGCGTGCTTGTTCATCAGGCCGCCTCGTTGCGTGACACTTGAGTCGGCTCGCGAGTGCCGCTGGTCTCGGCAAAGAAACGCAGCAAAAGGTTCTTCGCCGCCAGCGCCCGGTACTCGGCTGACGCCCGCATGTCGGTCAGCGGGGTGAAATCGCCGGCATATTCAGCCATCGCCGTTTCCACCGTTGCCTCCGTCCACGGTTTGCCGAGCAGCGCCTTTTCGACGCCAAAGGCCCGCTTGGGCGTTGCCGCCATGCCGCCATAGGCGATGCAGATGTCGGCCACCGTGCCGTCCTTGGCCAGGTCGAGGAAAAAGGCGCCGAGGGCTGCGGTGATGTCCTCGTCGCGGCGCTTGGTAATCTTGTAGACGGCAAACTTTGTGCCCTTGACCGGCACAGGAACATGCACGGCCTCGACGAATTCGCCCGGCTGCCGGTCCTGCTTGCCATAGGCGATGAAGAAATCCTCGAGCGCGATGGTGCGCCGTTTCTTGCCCCGGCGCAGCGTCAGCTGCGCGCCGAGCGCGATCAAGGGTGGCGGCGTGTCGCCGATCGGCGAACCGTTGGCGATGTTGCCGCCGATCGTGCCCATGTTGCGCACTTGCTCACCACCGATACGGTCGAACAACGGCCCGAGCGCCGGGATGCGCCTGGCCAATGTCGCGAAAGCGTCGGTGTAAGTGACGCCGGCGCCGATGGTGATGACGTCATTGTCCTCAGAGATCGCGCACAGCCCCTCGAGATTGCCGATAAAGATTACCGGCGAGATGTCGCGCATATGCTTGGTGACCCAGAGCCCGACATCGGTCGAGCCGGCGACAACCGTGGCGCCGGGCTCCTTGTCCAGCACGGCGGCAAAATCGTCGACGTTGGCCGGCACGATCAGCCGCTGCTTGCCGGCGCCGATCTCGACACGCGCGCCATCACGCATCGCTTCGAGCCTTGCCGTGATCGCCTTGCGCTCCGCCGCCAGCGGGTCCTTTGCTGCCTTGCCGTAGCTGGAAATGGCGCGGGCAGCGCGCATGATCGCCTCGTAGCCGGTGCAGCGGCAGAGATTGCCTTGCAGCGCCTTTTCGATCGCCGCATTCGACGGGTCCGGCGACCTCATCCACAGGCCGTAGAGCGACATGACGAAGCCCGGCGTGCAGAAGCCGCATTGCGAACCGTGGAAATCGACCATCGCCTGCTGCACCGGATGCAACTGGCCGGGCGCACCGCGCAAATGCTCAACCGTCACGACATGGGTGCCGTCGAGCGAACCGAGGAAGCGGATGCACGCATTGACGCTTTCGTAGACCAGCTTGCCGGCCGAGAGTTTGCCGACCAGTACTGTGCAGGCGCCGCAATCGCCCTCGGCGCAGCCTTCCTTGGTGCCGCGCAGCGAGCGTTCAAGCCGCAGCCAGTCGAGCAAGGTCGTCTCTGGCGCCATCGATGGCAGCGCAACTTCCCTGCCATTGAGGATGAAACGGATCTCGTTGCGTATGGTGACCTTGGCCATGCGTCAGCTCCCCCTGTAGGTCGAGTAGCCATAGGGAGAGATAAGCAATGGCACGTGATAATGCACTGTTGCAGCCATGCCGAAGCGGATCGGCACGCTGTCGAGGAAGGCCGGTTCAGGCAGTTTTGTTCCCTGGCCGCGCAGATAGTCGCCGGCCGCGAAGATCAGTTCGTACTCGCCGGTGCGAAACTCCGCGCCTGCCAGCAGCGGCGCATCGCAGCGTCCGTCGGCATTTGTGACAACGGTCTTCAGATGTGTCCGAGCCCCACCCTCGAGGTGATAAAGCGCAATCGACAGGCCCGCCGCCGGCTTGCCGGTCGCGGTATCGAGCACATGCGTCGTCAGACGTCCGCCATCGGCTTTCGACGTTTCTGCCACTGGCGCCTCCCATTTCCAGAACGAACTGGCCCGGTACAATCGAGCAAAGCAATGAATTGTGCGCCAATTAAAGGCGATGCATAAGTCCCGGTCGAGCGGAGCGGCACAAAAACACTTTCAAAAATTTCGAGGGAATGCGTAGGCACCCCTTTCGACTATCCTGATCACAACTTCCGGCGGTGTCCGGCAGGGAGGGGCAATGCGTTACTCTAGAGACATGCGCGGCTATGGAGCCAATCCGCCGGATCCGAAATGGCCGGGCGGCGCGCACGTGGCCGTGCAGTTCGTCGTCAATTACGAGGAAGGCGGCGAGAACTGCGTTCTGCACGGCGACAAGGCCTCGGAAGCCTTCCTGTCGGAGATCGTTGGCGCCGCGCCATGGGTTGGCCAACGCCACTGGAACATGGAATCGATCTACGAATATGGCGCGCGCGCCGGCTTCTGGCGGCTGCTGCGTCTGTTCAGCGAGGCGCAAGTGCCGGTGACCTGCTACGGCGTCGCTTCCGCCTTGGCGCGCTCGCCCGATCAGGTGGCGGCGATGCAGGAGGCCGGCTGGGAAATGGCCTCGCACGGGCTGAAATGGATCGACTACCGCGACCATAGCGCCGAGGATGAGCGCCGCGACCTCGAAGCGGCGATCAAGCTGCACTACGAGGTGACCGGGCAGCGGCCGACCGGCTGGTACACCGGCCGCACCTCGGTCAATACGGTGCGGCTGGTCGCCGAAGAGGGCGGCTTCGATTATGTGTCGGACACCTATGACGACGAACTGCCCTACTGGTTCGAGCACAGCGGCGGCACGCAGCTTGTCATCCCCTATACGCTCGACGCCAACGACATGCGCTTCGCCACGCCGCAGGGCTTCAATTCGGGCGACCAGTTCTTTGCCTATTTGAAAGACAGTTTCGACACGCTCTATGCCGAGGGCAAGGCCGGCCGGCCGCGCATGATGAATATCGGCCTGCATTGCCGGCTGGTCGGCCGACCCGGCCGCGTGGCGGCGCTGAAGCGCTTCGTCGACTATGTGAAGTCGCACGACAAGGTCTGGCTGGCGCGGCGCATCGATATCGCCAGGCACTGGCAGGAACACCATCCCTACCAGCCGGCGGCGCTCAAGCCGTCGAAAATGGAGTTCGAGACCTTCGTTCACACATTCGGCGGCGTGTTCGAACATTCGCCATGGATCGCCGAGCGCGCCTTTGAACTGGAGCTCGGACCTGCGCATGACAGCGCCGGCGGCCTGCACAATGCGCTCTGCCGCATCTTCCGCGCCGCCAGCGACACCGAACGGCTCGGCGTGCTCAACGCCCATCCGGATCTTGCCGGCAAACTGGCCAAGGCGAGGCGCCTGACAGCGGAATCGACGAGGGAACAGGCTTCCGCCGGCCTCGACGCGCTGACCGACAAGGAGCGCGAACTGTTTTCAAAACTCAACGCCGCTTACGTCACCACCTTCGGCTTTCCCTTCATCATTGCGGTGCGGGGCAAGACCAAGGACGAAATCCTCACCGAATTTGAGGCGCGCATCGGTAACAGCCGTGGCGTCGAATTCGATACCGCCTGCAAACAGGTCGAGCGCATCGCGCTGCTCCGCCTGAAAGACATGCTCCCGCTCTAATGACTGAGGGTCAGGACCCCATGGATATGATCAAGACTGACCAGAAAACCTACTATGCGCCGCATGGCGGCCATCCTGGCCAAAATGAGCTTCTGACCGGCCGCGCTGTCTTCACCGAGGCCTATGCCGTCATCCCCAGAGGGGTGATGCAGGACATTGTCACCAGCCCGCTGCCGTTCTGGGACAAGACCAGGGCCTGGATCATCGCGAGGCCGCTGTCGGGCTTTGCCGAGACATTTTCGCAATACATCGTCGAGGTGCTGCCCGGCGGCGGCAGCGATCGGCCGGAGCCGGACGTCGACGCCGAGGGCGTGCTGTTCGTGGTCGAAGGCGAATTGACGGTTTCGCTCGCCGGCAAGAAGCACGTGCTCCAAGCCGGCGGCTTTGCCTTCCTGCCGCCGGCCAGCGGCTGGACGGTGCGCAACGAAGGCCACGACGCCGTGCGCTTCCACTGGATCAGGAAGGCCTATGAGGCCGTCCACGGCATCGATACGCCGGAGGCCTTGTTCTCAAGCGACCAGCAAGTGGCGCCGACGCCGATGCCCGGCACCGAGGGCCGCTGGGCGACGACCCGTTTCGTCGATCCGGTCGACATGCGCCACGATATGCATGTCACCATCGTTACGCTCGAGCCCGGCGCCGTCATTCCGTTCGCCGAGACCCATGTCATGGAGCACGGGCTCTATGTGCTGGAAGGCAAGGCCGTCTACCGCCTCAACCAGGACTGGGTCGAGGTCGAGGCCGGCGACTTCATGTGGCTGCGCGCCTTTTGCCCGCAGGCCTGCTACGCCGGCGGCCCCGGCAAATTCCGCTATCTGCTCTACAAGGACGTCAACCGGCACGCCAAGCTTGGCGGGGCGGGCATTGGCGGTCGCGCGCGGTGACCCGCATCACAGCGCGGCCGCTGACTCGCGAGAGCTTTGCCGGCTTCGGCGACGTCATCGACATGGGCGGCGACAATCACTACCCGATCAATGGCGGCAAGGCAGAGCGCTACCACGATCTTGCCACGGCTGAGGCGGCGGGCCCGAATGCCCGCGTGCTGATTTCGATGGTGCGCGGCACGCCTTACGAGCTGCCGCTGAAGCTGACCATGGTGGAGCGCCATCCCTTCGGCAGCCAGGCGTTCATCCCGCAGTCGCCACGCCCGTTCCTGGTCGTCGTCTGCCATGACGGCAAGGACGGCCCCGGCGAACCCCACGCCTTCATCACAGCGCCCGGCCAAGGCATCAACTATCCGCGCAATCTCTGGCACGGCGTGCTGACGCCGCTCGGCGAAGCCCAGGACTTCGTCATTGTCGATCGTGGCGGCGACGGCTCCAACCTCGAAGAATTCCACTTCTCGCACCCCTACGAGATCCATCTCCCCGACGAGACCTGAGTGAAATGACCGACATATCGCTGATCGACCGCCTGCTCGATGTCATCGAGCACGACATCGTGCCGAAGACGGCTGACGGCGTTGCCCATGGCAACAAGCTGTTCGGCGCCGCGATCCTGCGCAAGAGCGACCGCTCGCTGGTGTTGGCCGAGACCAACAACGAGACGGAAAATCCGCTCTGGCACGGCGAGGTGCACTGCCTGAAGCGTTTTTATGAAATGCCCAAGGCCGAGCGTGTCGACACCAAAGACGCCATCTTCATCGCCACGCACGAGCCGTGCTCGCTCTGCCTGTCGGCGATCACCTGGACCGGCTTCGACAATTTTTACTATCTGTTCAGCCACGAGGATTCGCGCGACTCGTTCGCCATTCCGCACGACCTGAAGATTCTGAAAGAAGTCTTCACCCTCGACCCCGGCGGCTACAATGCCGAGAACGCCTACTGGAAGAGCTTTTCCATACGCAGGCTGGTGCGCGCGCAGCCCGAGGCGGAACGTCAAAGGCTGGAGGCACGGATCGGCAAGATTTCGGCGCGCTATGACGCGCTCTCCGGCGTATATCAGGACAGCAAGGCCGGGAACGAGATCCCGCTGAACTGACCTCAGGCTGTTTGATCCGAGCGGCTTGAATTGCCACCTTTATGGTGGCATATTTAGATATGGAGAAACGCAGGCCCACCTACGATCTTGATGCGATCAAGACGACGTTCGGGTCTGTGGACACGCTGGCGATCACAACATCGGCGTTGCGCGACGCTCTCGGCCTCGGCTTCGATCGTGCCGAACACGCAAGATGTTTGTGAAGTCGATGACGACTTTCGCCGATCATCGGGTCTGGCAGGACGTCTATCATGTGCCGGCACGCGACGTCGTTCTCTATGTGAAATTCCAGGCGGATGTCGTGACTGAATTTACGGTCATGGCGTTCAAGGAGAAATGACATGGCGGCAAGACAAACCAGCGAAACCATGATCTCACCCGAAACCGGAGAAACCCTGACGCGCGGTGTTCGTCCTTTCACCGTGACCTACAAGGGTCAGAGCATGACCGTCGACCTGCCGGGCTACTATCCGGCTTCGGAGGGCGAAGGTGTGCATGTGGGAGACGACATGATTGCCACCGATGTGGCTCTCCGAATTCTGAAGGAGAAAGTCGACGGAGTCCCCGCGCCGGAAACCATCCGGCGCATGCGCACGAAGCTCAAACTGTCGCAGCGCGAGGCAGGATCGCTTTTCAAGGTCGGTGAGAACGCCTTCGACAAATATGAAAGGGGTCTGATCGAGCCGAGCGGTCCGACCATTCAGCTGATGACCTTGCTGGAGAAACATCCCGAACTGCTGGACGAATTGCGTTAGCGGCCAGGTCGCATTTTTCACTGCTCCAGTCGCGAATGGCGATTGAAAGTCGCGGGCTGGCGGGGCGTTATGCCAGCCCATGAAAACCGTCACCGAGTTTCCCCGCAAAGTCGTCGAGTTCCCGGATATGGGCATCGTCATGCCGGATGGCTGCCGGCTGTCGGCGCGAGTGTGGATGCCTGAGGATGCGGGTGACGATCCGGTGCCGGCGATCCTCGAACATCTGCCCTATCGCAAGCGCGACGGCACCATCTTTCGCGACCAGCTGACGCATCCCTATTTCGCCGGCCACGGCTACGCCTCGATCCGCGTCGACATGCGCGGCAATGGCGATTCCGAAGGGCTGATGGACGACGAATATTCCGAGCAGGAGTTGCAGGATGCCTGCGATGTCATTGCCTGGGCGGCAGCGCAGCCCTGGTGCAACGGCAGCGTCGGCATGATGGGTATTTCCTGGGGCGGCTTCAACTGCCTGCAGGTGGCGGCAAAGCAGCCACCTGCGCTGAAGGCTGTCATCAGCCTGTGCTCGACCGTCGACCGTTATGCCGACGACATCCACTACAAGGGCGGCTGCCTGCTGACGGAGAATTTCGGCTGGGCCTCGACCATGCTGTCCTACTCGTCGCGGCCGCCGGATCCGCTGATTGCCGGCGACAACCGCTGGCGCGATCTGTGGCTGACGCGGCTGGAGAACCAGTCTTTCCTTTTGCCGCTATGGCTCAGCCACCAGCACCGCGACGCCTATTGGAAACGCGGTTCGATCTGCGAGGATTTTTCCGCTGTGAAAGCAGCGGTGTTGTCGATCGGCGGCTGGCATGACGGCTACCGCAACACGATTTCGCACCTCGTCACCAACATTCATGCGCCGGTGAAAGGCATTGTCGGGCCTTGGATCCACAAATACCCGCACTATGCCGGACCAAAACCCGCCATCGGTTTCCTGCAGGAGGCGTTGCGCTGGTGGGATCGCTGGCTGAAGGGCGCCGACACCGGCGTCGAGGCCGACCCGGACTATCGCGCCTATGTGATGGACAGCGTGCGTCCGGCGCGCTGGCACCCGGAGCGGCCGGGCCGCTGGGTGGCCGAACAGGAGTGGCCGTCACCCGACATCAAGGTCGAGGCGATCGAACTCATCGCTGCAGGCGCCAAGCCGGCGATCGTTGCGACACCGCAAAGCTGCGGACTCGCGGGCGGCGAATATTTTCCCTTCACCTTTGGCCCGGAGCTGCCGGGCGACCAGCGGCCGGACGACGCGCTGTCCGTCTGCTTCGATCAGCCTGTGCTTGCCGAGGCGCTCGACATCGTTGGCGCGCCGGAGCTTCTGGTCCGGATGTCGTCGGATCGGCCACAGGCCAACATCGCGGTGCGTCTGTGCGACCTGCATCCCGATGGCGCTTCGGAGTTGATCTCCTACGGCGTACTCAACCTCACCCATCGCAACTCGCATGAATCCCCGCAAGCGCTGGTGCCGGGCGAGACCGCTTCGGCACGTGTCGTGCTCGACCAGTGCGCCTACCGTGTGCCGGCCGGACATTGCCTGCGCATTGCCGTTTCCAGCGCTTATTGGCCGATGATCTGGCCATCTCCGGAGCCGGTGCGGCTCGACCTTTGGGCGGCGACGCTGACACTGCCGCTGCGCCCGCTGGCAAAAGGCGACGAGGTCTCTTTCCAAGCCCCCGAAGGCGCCACGCCCTGGGCAACCGAGTCGGTCCGGGCGGCGAATTCCGAGCGTCATGTCGATCGTGACGAAAAGACCGGTATCGTCACGCTATCGATCACGGACGATTTCGGCGCCGTGCGCGATCTCGCGCATGGGCTGGCCAATGGTAGCATCGCCCGCGAGACGTGGGTCATCCATCCCGACGACCCGTTGTCCGCCTTGGGAAAAACCCACTGGACGCAGACCCTGTCGCGAAATGAATGGTCGGTGCGCACCGAGACATCGGCCGAAATGCGCTGCGACGCGCAAAACTTCACCGTCAGCGCTAGAATCGAAGCCTATGAGGGCGAAACGCTGGTTTTCGAGCGCGATTTCGCAGAGACGATTCCACGCGACCTGCTCTGAGCGCAGATCCGACTGGTCCAGTTGCGACGTGCGATTTACGCCACGGCATGTCGCATTCGGTCTTGCTTACGGCTTTGGCTTCCGGTCATTATTCCCCCGGTAATAACAAACAAAAAACGACCATAAGGTCGAACCCACAGAGTGAGGAACTCATATGTCAAATGAACTCGAATATCTGAGCCGGCGTGTTGCGTCCGGCAAACTGAGCCGTCGTGATTTTCTCGGCCGCGCCGCTGCGCTCGGCGTCACCGCACCCTTCGCTAACATGCTGCTTTCCAGTGCGGCTCGCGCGGAAGGCCCGGTCAAGGGCGGCACGCTGAAAGCCGGCCTGGTCGGTGGTGAATCGACCAACAGCCTCGATCCGGCGCTGATGATGACGCAGGTGCCGTTCGCCTTCGGCAAGTGCTGGGGCGAAATGATCGTCGAGCTGTCGCCCGAGGGCAAGCTCGAGAACCGCATCGCCGAAGAGATCGGCTCGTCCGACGACGCCAAGGTGTGGACGCTGAAGATCCGCGACGGCGTCGAGTTTCACAACGGCAAGACCGTGACCGCCGAGGACGTCGCCGCCACGCTCGAGCGCCATTCCGACGAGAAGTCGAAGTCCGGCGCGCTCGGCTACATGAAGGGCATCGAGACCATCAAGGCCAGCGGCAAGGAAGTGGTGCTGACGCTCAAGGAGGCCAATGCCGACCTTCCTTACCTGCTCAGCGACTATCACCTGATCGTCCAGCCGAACGGCGGCAAGGACAAGCCCGATGCCGGCATCTCGGCTGGCCCATATGTCGTCAAGACCAATGAGCCCGGCGTGCGCCATGTCGGCGAGCGCTTCGCCAATTACTGGCAGGGCGACAAGATGGGCCATGCCGACCAGATCGAAGTCGTCGTCATCAACGACGCGACCGCGCGCACGGCGGCCCTGCAGGGCGGCCAGGTCAACATGATCAACCGCGTCGAACCGAAGATCGTCGACCTGATCAAGCGCGTGCCCGGCGTCACCATCCGCAACCATGCCGGCCCCGGCCACTATGTCTTCATCATGCATTGCAACACGGCGCCGTTCGACAACAACGACCTGCGCATGGCGCTGAAGTTGGCCATCGACCGCGAGGAGATGCTGAACAAGGTGCTGCGCGGCTACGGCTCGCTCGGCAACGACTTCCCGATCAATTCGTCCTATCCGCTGTTCACCGAGATCGAGCAGCGCAAATACGATCCCGACAAGGCCAAGTTCCACTACAAGAAGTCGGGTCATGACGGCACCGTGCTGCTCAGGACCTCGGACGTCGCCTTCCCCGGCGCCGTCGACGCCTCGCAGCTCTTTCAGCAGAGCGCGGCCAAGGCCGGCATCAAGATCGAGATCAAGCGCGAACCCGGCGACGGCTACTGGAACGAGGTCTGGAACAAGCAGCCCTTCTGCGCCTCCTACTGGGGCGGCCGCTCGACGCAGGACCAGATGTACTCGACGGCCTATCTGTCGACCGCCGACTGGAACGATACGCGTTTCAAGCGCCCGGATTTCGACAAGATGGTGCTTGCCGCGCGGGCCGAACTCGACGAGGCCAAGCGCAAGCAGATGTACCACGACATGGCCGTCCTGGTGCGCGACGAAGGCGGCCTGATCCTGCCGATGTTCAACCAGTTCATCGATGCCACCGGCGCCAAGGTCGGCGGCTGGGTCGACGATCCGCATCAGGAGCTGATGAACGGCTACGCGCTGGCAAAGTGCTGGCTCGAAGCCTGAGCCCGGCGTTGCGGATATGTCCTCACCCATCTTGAAACTGATTGCCCAGCGCGTTGCGCTGGGCATCGTCCTCCTGCTGGCCGTTTCGGTCCTGATCTTCGCCGGTACGCAAATCCTGCCCGGCGACGTCGCGCAAGCCATTCTCGGACAGTCGGCGACGCCGGAGTCGCTCGCCAATCTGCGCGAGCAGCTCGGCCTCAACCAGCCGGCTTACATCAGGTATTTCCACTGGCTCGGCGGTGCGCTCACGGGCGATCTCGGCACGGCGATGTCGAGCGGCCAGGACATCGCGACCTCGATCAAGGGGCGGCTGTGGAACACGCTGTTCCTCGCCTTCTGGGCGGCGGTCGTGGCCGTGCCGCTGGCCATCATTCTCGGCCTGATCGCGGTGCGTTACCGCAATGGCTGGGTCGACAAGCTGATCTCCGGACTGGCGCTCGCCTCGACGTCCTTCCCGGAGTTCTTCATCGGCTACGTGCTGGTCTTCTTCTTTGCCGTCAAATATCAATGGTTTCCGGCAATTTCCACGGTCTATGACGGCATGCCGTTCGGCGAGCGCATACAGGCGATCGCCCTGCCGGCCGCCGCGCTGACGCTGGTTGTGCTGGCGCACATGATGCGAATGACCCGCGCGGCCATCCTCAACGTCATGCAGTCGGCCTATGTCGAGACGGCGGAACTGAAAGGCCTGTCGGCCTTCAATGTCATCCGCAAGCACGCTTTCCCCAATGCCATCGCACCGATTATCAACGTCGTCATGCTCAACCTCGCCTACTTGATCGTCGGCGTCGTCGTGGTCGAGGTGATCTTCGTCTATCCCGGCATGGGGCAATATCTGGTCGATCACGTCACCAAGCGCGACGTGCCGGTGGTGCAGGCGGTCGGCCTGATCTTCGCCGCCGTCTATATCACCTTGAACATCATTGCGGACATCGGGGCGATTGTCGCCAATCCGCGCCTCAGACATCCGAAATAAGGGGGCGGGCATGCTCGATATCAGACGCATCCCCATCCCCGCACTGATCGGCATCGTGCTGACGACGATGTTCGTCGTGGCAGCCGTGTTTGCGCCATGGATCGCGCCGCACGGCAATGCCGAGATAGTCAGCGACGTTCCTTGGGAACCGATGTCTTCGGCACATTGGCTGGGCACCGACAATCTTGGCCGTGACCTGTTGTCGCGCATGATCTATGGCGCCCGCGTCACACTGTTCATCGCCGTGCTCGCCACCGCGCTGTCGTTCTCGCTCGGCGCCATCCTCGGCTTTTCGGCGGCGGTATTCGGCGGCTGGTTCGACACGCTGTTGTCGCGCCTCGTCGATCTCCTGATGTCGATCCCGACGCTGATCATGGCGCTCGTCGTGCTCTCGGTGCTGCCGACCAATCTGGTGACGCTGATCCTGGTGATGGGCGTCCTCGACTCGACCCGCGTCTATCGGCTGTCACGCGCTGTCGCCGTAGACATCAACGTCATGGACTATGTCGAAGCCGCCAAATTGCGCGGCGAAGGCAGCGGCTGGATTATCTTCCGCGAGATCCTGCCCAACGCGCTGTCGCCGCTGGTTTCGGAACTCGGCCTGCGCTTCATCTATGCCGTGCTGTTCCTGTCGACGCTGTCTTTCCTCGGCCTTGGCGTACAACCGCCGGATGCCGACTGGGGCGGCATGGTCAAGGAAAACAAGGACGGCATCGTCTTCGGCATCGGCGCCGCGCTCATTCCGGCGGCGGCAATCGCTGCATTGGCTATCTCGGTCAACCTTGTCGCCGACTGGATCCTCAATCGCACGACAAGCCTGAAGGGAGGACGCGGGTGATGGCTGACACCAAAGCAAAGCCCGGCCTGCTGCTCGATATCCGCAACCTGCGCATCGAAGCGACAGTGTTCCCGCCCGGCGAGGCGCCGAAGAACATCGTGCTGGTGCACGACGTCTCGCTGACGCTGGAAAAGGGCAAGGTGCTCGGCCTGATCGGCGAGTCCGGCGCCGGCAAGTCGACCATCGGCCTGTCGTCGATGGGCTATGGCCGCGGCGGCGTGCGCATCACCGGCGGTGAGGTGCTGCTCAACGGCCGCGATATCCTCAAGGGCGGCAAGGAAGGCTTCCGCAAGCTGCGCGGCCGCGAGGTCTGCTACGTCGCGCAATCGGCCGCCGCCGCCTTCAACCCGGCGCACAAGCTGATGGACCAGGTGGTGGAAGCCACGCTGCTGCACGGCACGGCGACACGGGCCGAGGCCGAGAAACGTGCCGTGGCGCTGTTCAAGAAACTCAGCCTGCCGAACCCCGAAACCATCGGCGAACGCTTTCCGCACCAGGTCTCGGGCGGCCAGCTGCAGCGTGTCATGACGGCGATGGCGCTGTGCTCGGAGCCCGACCTGATCGTCTTCGACGAGCCGACCACCGCGCTCGACGTCACGACGCAGATCGACGTGCTGGCGGCGATCAAGGACGCCATTCGCGATACCCATGTCGCGGCGCTCTACATCACCCACGACCTTGCCGTCGTTGCCCAGGTCTCTGACGAGATCATGGTGCTGCGCCACGGCAGGCTGGTCGAATGGGGCGGCACCCGCCAGATCATCAAGGAGCCGCGCCAGGAATACACCAATGCGCTGGTCTCGGTGCACGAGATCGAGCATGCCGAACAGAAGCCAGGTGCGACGCCGTTCCTGTCGGTCAAGAACGTCACCGCCGCCTATGGCGGCAGCCACATCAAGGTGCTGAAGAACGTCTCGGTCGACATCTATCCGGGCCAGACGCTGGCCGTCGTCGGTGAATCCGGCTCCGGCAAGTCGACGCTGGCGCGCGCCATCACCGGGCTTTTGCCACCTGAGGAAGGCACCGTCACCTTCGACGGCAGGCCGCTTGCCAACCGGCTTGCCGACCGGCCGAAGGAGGATCTGCGGCAATTGCAGATGATCTACCAGATGGCCGACGTGGCGATGAACCCGCGCCAGACCGTCGGCACCATCATCGGCCGGCCGCTCGAGTTCTATTTCGGCATACGCGGCCGCGAACGCGACAAGCGCGTCGCCGAACTGCTCGACGAGATCGAGATGGGCAAGGGCTTTCTCGACCGCTATCCCGCCGAACTCTCCGGCGGCCAGAAGCAGCGCGTCTGCATCGCCCGCTCGCTTGCCGCCAAGCCGAAGCTGATCATCTGCGACGAGGTGACATCGGCACTCGACCCGCTGGTGGCCAACGGCATCCTCAAGCTGCTGCTCAACCTGCAGCAGCACGAGAAGGTCGCCTACCTCTTCATCACCCACGATCTGGCGACGGTGAAGTCGATCGCTGATTCGATCGCGGTGATGTATCGCGGCGAGGTGGTGCGCTATGGCGCCAAGAGCAAGGTGCTGACGCCGCCCTTCGACGCCTATACCGACCTGCTCCTGTCCTCCGTCCCCGAGATGGAGATCGGCTGGCTGGAGAAGGCGATCAAGGGACGCCGCATGGCGAGCGCGGGCAACTAGGCGGCCGGCTTCCGCCTCTCTCAAAACATCTGGGGCTTGGCCTGGCCGGCCGCCCCGGATGCTGACCTCTCCCGCAAGACCGCATGGAGCCGCCGATGGCGCTCAAGACCAAGCTTCTCCTCATTGTCCTCGATGGCGTGCCCTACCGGAACTGGCGCCGCCTGATGGGCAATCTCGAGGGATGGGTGCAGTCGGGCGAGGCGCAGGTATGGAAGATGCGCTCGGTGCTGCCGTCGACATCGGCCTGCTGCTATGCCTCGATCCACACCGGGGTCACGCCGCAGGAGCATGGCATCCTGTCCAACGAGAACCGTTTTCTGGTCAACAAGCCCGACATTTTCTCCGAGGTCAGCAAGGCCGGCGGCAAGACCGGGGCGGTGACGCATTCCTACTGGTCCGAATTCTTCCGCTCCTATCCGTTCGATCTGGTCGAGGACATGGAATATGACGAGCCGGACGGGCCGATCACGCATGGCCGCTTCCACACCATGACTGGCTACAACTTGCGCAACCAGATGACCCCAAGCGACGTCGACCTTTTTGCGACGCTGACCATGCTGACCCGGCGCCACGATATCGACTACGGCATCCTGCACACCTGCACGCTGGATTCGATGGGCCACCGCTTCGGCCATGACTGCCACGAAATGGACCATGCCTGCTATGCCATGGACGGCATGCTGGCCGCCTTCCTGCCGGGCTGGCGGCAAGCCGGCTACGAGGTGATCGTCACCGCCGACCACGGCCAGACCGACCGCGGCCATCATGGCGGCCATGACGACGAAATGCAGGATTTCGCGCTGTATTATTTTGGGCAAGGCAAGGGACCGGAGGCGGATACGCTGCTCGACCAGCTGCAACTGGCCCCGACGGTGCTGAAGCGGCTGGGTGTGCCGGTGCCGGATACGATGAAGGCTAAAGCATTTTTGGGATGACGGAGGCGGTCGCTGAGCCAACGCTCGCGACCCCCTCTCCCCGTCACTATACGGGGAGAGGGTAAGGGTGAGGGGCAGCGCGAACGTTCGGCATCAACAACGTGCGCCTGCACCGCCCCTCATCCGCCTGCCGGCACCTTCTCCCCGTATAGTGACGGGGAGAAGGGAGACACACTGGCAACACTCCCTCTCTTCGGTTAGCTTCGCCAAAATTCCTTGGCGGAAGGATGAACCTTTTTGGACCGATCGGCGACAGAGCAGACAGGAGCCAGGCGGCTCGACCGGCCATGACGGCAGCGACCGAGACTGATCGCGCGCTTGTCGACCGGGTCGCGAAGGGCGACCGTGCCGCTGTTCGGCTGCTGTTCATGCGTCACCACGCGCGGGTCTACCGCTTCGTGGCGCGCCAGACGGGATCGGAAATGATGGCCGACGATATCGCAAACGAGGTCTTTCTTGAGCTGTGGCGCCAGGCGCCCGGCTTCGAAGGACGCTCGGAAGTCTCGACCTGGCTGCTCGGCATCGCCCGTTTCAAGGCGCTGTCGCTGCTGCGCAAGAAAAAGGAAGACTGGATCAACGATGACGATGCGGCGCAGGTCCCTGACAGCGCCGACACGCCGGAAGTCGCGACCATGAAGGAAGACAAGGGCGCCGCCTTGCGGCGCTTTGTCGATGCCTTGCCGGAAGAACACCGCTCGGTGATCGACCTTGCCTATTACCATGGACAGTCGGTGACGGAGATCGGCGAGGTGCTCAACATTCCGGTCGCCACCGTCAAGACCCGAATGTTCTACGCCCGCAAGAAACTCGGCGAAGCCCTGAAGGCTGCCGGTTACGATAGGGGGTGGCCATGAGCAATCCTGAAGATATGAGTGCCGCTGAAAAGATGTCGCGCCGCGACGAAATGGAAACGCTGCTGCCGTTCTACCTGAACGGTTCGCTGGAGGGCTCCGATCTCGAAGCCGTCGAGGAATGGCTGGCGTCTGACCCGGCTGCGATGGCGGCGCTTAACGAAGCCGAGGCCGAATTCTCCGGCACCACCGCCGCCAACGAAGCGATCCGGCCACCGGCCGATGCGCTCAGCCGCTTTGCCAAGGCGCTCGATGCGGAGGCCGGGCCGGCACGCGCGCCGGCAGGCCGGTCCTGGCTGGCGCAGGCGCTCGATCGCTTCATGGCGGTTCCGGTCGGTGTGGCCTGGGCGGCGGCCGCTGTCTTGCTGGCGCTGGTGGTGGTGCAGTCCTACGTGCACACCGGCGGCAAGGGCAGTGATTTCGAGATTGCCGGGGCCGAGGACGAGCTGGCGAAACTGCCGTTCGCGCTGGTCAAGTTCAAGCCGGAGGCCAGGATGTCCGACATCGCCGCCTTCCTCGACCAGAACGGGCTGAAGATCGCCGGCGGACCGACCGCTTCGGGCGTCTTCCGCATTGCCCTCCCGGCCAAGACCGGAGCAGACTATGCCAAGTTGCTCGGCCTAATTGGCGCCCAGCCTTTCGCTGAGACTGTGATCGAGGGAAGGAAACCGGTTGATGGCAGCTAAGGCGGTCATTCGATTTGCAGTCCTTGCGGCGGCGATGACAATCGCCGCCGTGCCCGCTTTAGCGCAGACCAACGACTCCAATGCCGGCCGCACAAAGACCGACTGCACCGACACGACCGGTGCGGCGGCAGCCGACTGCCCCAAGGACGACAAGGGTGGCGGAGCAGGCGGCGGCCAGGGCGCTGTTGTCCTTCCGGCGCTGATCGTCGACCTGTTTCCCAATCCGCCCGCTTCCGCAGCGCCGGTGCCGACGCCACGGCCGTCAGCGCCGCCTGCCGACACCCAGGCCGGGCCACCAGCCGGTGGGCCCATCGTTTCGCCGACCGATCTTGTCGCGACCGCGCCGCGGCGTGCCATCGCCGGCGCGTTCGTGCCCGACGAGGTGCTGGTGACTGTCGATGGTGACGCCGGCGCCGTTCAGCAGATCGCCGCCTCCTTCGGCCTCGAAGTGCGCTCGCAGCGCCAGTCGCGGCTGCTCGGCACCACGCTGGTGCGCTTCGGCATTCCCGACGGCCGCCCGGTCGGCACCGTGCTGGCGCAGCTGGCCGCCGACGGCCGCACGCAGCGGCGCGAACCAAACCATATCTATTCGCTGCAGCAGGCGGCCGGCATCGTCAACTATGCCTTCGAGCGCATCCAGCTCGACAACAAGCAAGCCAGCGGCGAGAACGTGCGCGTCGCCGTCATCGACACCGGCATCGACGACACCAATCCCGCGCTGTCCGGCGTCATTGCCGACCAGTTCGACGCCATGCCGGAAGTGCCGATCGAAAAGCGCGACCATGGCACCTCGGTCGATGGGCTGATTGCCGGTGTCGGCGCGCTCGAAGGCATGGCGCCCGGGGCCAGGATCTATCATGCGCGCGCCTTCGAGGACGGCAGGTCGACCATGGATGTCATCCTGTCGGCGCTCGACTGGGCGGCGGAGCAGAATGTCAGCATCATCAACATGAGCTTCGTCGGCCCCAAGAACGATTTGCTCGCCACCGCTTGCCGCAACGCGCGCGGGCTTGGCATCATCCTGGTTGCGGCGGCCGGCAACAACGGGCCGAAAGCGCCCTATGGCTACCCCGCCGCCTATCCCGGCGTCATCGCGGTGACCGCCACCGACGCCAAGGACGGGCTGATGCCGCAGGCCAATCGCGGCGCCTACGTCTTCATCTCGGCGCCCGGCGTTGAGATGGTGGCGCCGAGCGGCGCCGGCTCGGACGTGGTCACCGGCACCTCGTTTGCCGCCGCGATCGTCTCCGGCGCCATCGCCAATTTGATCCACGCCGCACCCGAGCGCTCGGCCGACGACATCGAAAAGGCGCTGGCCGCCACCGCCCGGGATCTCGGCCCGAAGGGCCGCGACAAGGATTTCGGCTATGGGCTGCTGGACATCAAAGCGGCCGAAGCGGCGAAATAGTGCGGTCTCTTCAAATGGCCAGTGCGCGCAGAGACATCTGGCGTGTCCTGTCGAGGTAGTCGGTCAGATGCGCGGTTAGTTCCCGCGCGTCGTCCTCGGCGCCGTGAATGAAGCTCGATTTCCGGCGACGCAGATACGGCAGGCCAACCACATAGACCCCGGGAACGTCAGCAACGCCTCGATCGTGCTTCAGATCGCCCTTGCGATCGAAGATCGGCAAATCCAGCCAGGAGAAGTCCGGCCGAAAACCGGTGGCCCATAGCACCGTGCGAACGTCTTCGCCGAGTTTGAGCTTCAGTTGCGGCGCCGCGTCGATTGCAGTGGGGGCAAAGCGCTCGATGGGACCAACGCCGGACGGTGCATTCGCCTCTGCCCATTCGTCGATCGATGCGAGCAGCCGGTTCATCTTCAGGTCGGCAAGCGCGCAGACGTTGCGAAGCGATCCGGAAAACTGGGCTGTTGCGTCGCGAATGCCCATCAGGCGTCCGACGATTTTAACGCCTTGCCCCTGCAGGGCATTGAGGTCGAGCGTGGCGCGGTCTGATGCGCCCGCAAGCTGCGGCGACGGTACTCTTCGGGCGCGATCGGGGTCGTCAACGTCTTCGATGCGCTGGTCGAGCACGCCCGTCGCAAGCATCCACCATTGGATGTCGCGATCTCGATAGACGCGCGGCAGCCGGACGTGTTCGCCCACCGCGAGCGTGACAGGCCGGCCGCTGAGCTGGATTTCCTGCGCCAATTGCAGACCTGTCGCCGATGCCCCAACCACCAGCACCCCGCCAGGAACAAGCTGCCCGGGATTGCGGTAGGAGTGAGCCGACAGCTGTTCGATGGTCGCTGGCATGGCATCGGCCAATCGCGGTATGACCGGCTTGTTGAAGCCGCCAGTGGCGAGCACCACGGCACGGCACAGCCAGTCTCCGTTTTGGGTTTCCACCCGAAAGCCGTGGCTGCCCTGCGCAACTCTGTTGACTGCGGTGCGCGTTAGAACCGGTGCTGATGTGTATGTGGCGTAATCGGAAATGAAATCGGCGACCTGCCCGGCGCTCATGTAGCCGTCCGGGTCGTCGCCCTGGTATGGGTAGTCGGGGAGCCGCGCCATCCAGTTGGGCGTGAGCAAGCGCAGCGAATCCCAGCGTTCCATGCGCCAGCTATTCGCGACCTCGCCTCGCTCGAGAACCACATGCCTGAGCGAGTGCTGACCCAGCAGATGGCTCATCGCCAGGCCTGAGTGACCGGCGCCGATGACGACGACGTCAACGGTGCCGGCGATCCCGCGCGATGCACTTTTGCTCATCAGGACTTGCTCGAGGTGACCGTTACATCGGTCGGGTTGGTGATCACGTCAAAGACGGCCGAGCGCTTCTGCGACTGCGCGACGAGAGCGGCGATGTCTTCCGCGCTGGCGTCCGCGTCGATGTCGTAGTGCACCTTGATGCCGTCGAAGCCGTTGCGCACGTCCGGATCGATGCCGAGGATGCCCTGGATATTCATGCCGGCTTCGAGCGTTGCCTTGACCGAGTGGAGCTGGATGTTGCGGTTTTGCGCGACAGCGGCGATGCCCGCGGTGAGGCAGCCGGCCAGTCCGACCAGCACAAATTCGACGGGTGTCGCACCCTTGTCCTCGGACGCAAAGATTTCCGGGTGATCGGACTCGAACTTGTAGGTCTGGCGATGCTGCTGTTCTGCGCCCAGGCCGAAGAATCCGTCGACTGTGGCTCGGTTGTGGGTCCCTTTGACCCATTCACTCGTCGCGCGCCACTTGAAACGGGCGGCCTCGGGGGCATCCTTCAGTGCCTCGCGGGCGCCAAGCAGGGCGGCTACGTTGACACCATTTGTGGCGGTTTCCATGTGTTTGGTCATAGGTCGTACTCCTGTTGACAGGTGAGGGTCCGGCTTACAGCGGACGGAATGTCTTCCCACGGGCGTGTTGTACGCAGCATGGGAGTGAGCGTGGAATCGCCCGGCGAAGCGCTGTGCTGGCGTAACTCCTGCGGCCGAACTCCAGCGATCGCCGAGGTTGGAGTGGCGCCTCGTTCAGAGGATCCTGCCCCAGCTGTTTGATGAGAGCCTTTTTTGGCGCGGTGTAACCGGCCAGCCAATGTCCTTTTGAATTTCCAATGGCAGGCTGTTCAGAACGCGTTCGGACTTTCGTGCTTCACGGGCGTTTTTGATGGCCGCCCCGTAGCGCGCGACCGTTTCAAACATTGACATCTTCTTCTCCTGTAGAGCTTTCGGCGCCTCGGGATATACCCAAGGAGCCGCGCAACAGTCTGTTAAATGCTCCACATTTGTATCTGCAAGGTTGCACCAAAACCGACGTTCGGTAACAAAATCGCAGATGACCTGGCGAGGGATTTTCGGCTATGGGTGGCCGGACACGAAGGCGGCGACGAAGAAGAAGTGGCGGATACGCGCGGCCAATTCAGAGGGCCGGACCCAACCGGACAGGACTTCCATCATAAAAGCGCGACAGCCGGAAGCGGCTGAGGTCGTGCCCGGTCTCGTTTCCCTGGATCATGTCGGCAACGACACGGCCGATCCCAGGCCCGATCCCGAAGCCGTGGCCGCTCATTCCCGTCGCGACAAAAAGGCCGCCGACTGCCTCCACTCGATCCACGACGGGGACGACGTCGGGCATGGCGTCGATCATGCCACCCCAGCCTGCCTTCAGGCGAACCGTCCCGAACTGCGGAAACAGGTGCTTGAACTTGCGTTCTATCGAACGCAGACGGGCCCGTTCAGGGGCCGGGCTGAGCACCCGCATTCTCTCGAAAGGGCTATGCGAATCCGGCGCCCAATCGCGCGGCGTCGACCAGGCATCGGGGTAACCTGACGGCGCGAACGGAAAGTAGCGTGTTCCCAGCGGATTGTCCCTGAGGGCCGCAAGGTATTTGGTGGCGTGACGGAATGCGTCCGGCCCCACGTAGTGCAAATGGCTGCCGCCTGCGGCGAGCGTGTAGCCGCCATCCTGCCGGCGCCTGAAAGCGATGTGTTCGTCAGTTGCCGCACCTGCATAGATCTCGGGCAAGGGCTCCGTTGCGGCTACGGTTACCCTGACGCTGAGCTGGGGGATGGAGACGCCATGTCTTCTCAGGAACAGGGACGACCAGGCGCCACCCGCAACCAGCACGGTGGAGGTATCGATATACCCCGCCTCGGTCCACACGCCCTTGATCTTGCCGGCCGAGATCTCGAGGGTTCGCGCTGCGCAATTCTCGACGATTTTGACGCCTTTTCGCGCGGCAAGCCGGGCAAGTGCCGGTACCGCCAGCCAGGGCTCCGCACGCATGTCGGAGGGCGTCGTCATCGCGCCCTTGAATCTGCGCGACATGCCTTTGATGAGCTTCGCGGTTTCGTCACCGTCCAGGAGACGCGTGTCGAGCGCATGGATCGCGGCGATCTTCATGAACGCTTCGAAGCCGGCCATGTCCTTGTCCGAGTTTGCCAGATAGGTCACGCCTGCCTGGGTCAGGCCGATGTCTTCGCCGCATTCCTCAGCCAGCTGCCGCCACAGGCGAATAGCCTCGATGACGATGGGCAACTCGTCGGCGTCCCGTCCCTGCTTTCTGATCCAGCCCCAGTTGCGGGACGATTGCTCTGCCGCAACGCGTCCCTTTTCCAGCAGCGTCACCCCAATGTTGCGCTGCGCCAGGAAAAGCGCTGTCGTCACGCCGATAACACCGCCGCCAACGATTACCACCTCCGACGTCTTCGGCGGTGGGCCAGGATGCTGGATTGGATCCGCTTCGGAGAACGGGAAGGTGGGCAAATGGCGCATCCCTGTAGGCTGGTCGATGGCTCTGGCTTACTCGTTGCCACCCTGTAGAAGCCAAATCAAGGACAGGGCCAGGCAGACCGTTGTCCCACGACCCACTGCTCCGAACTTTCACAGGCCTTCTATGCGGAGTTTATCGGCATTGCCGTCTCGACCAGACGCGTCCAGTACGAGACCCCATAGGGAATTGCCGCGTCGTTGAAATCGTATGACGCGTCATGCAAGCCGGCAGTGTCGCCATTGCCGATGAGCGCGATGTTGCCGGGCCGCTCTTCAAGCATGAACGCGAAATCCTCGGACCCCATGAGCTGAGGATGCTCGGAATCGACGGCTGCCGTGACGCCGCGCGCGGCCGTCGCCGCCAGTGCGGTTTCGGCCGGATGGTTCACGACCACCGGATAGAGGTTCCTGAACTTGACTGTCGCGACCGCCCTGTAGGACGGGGCTATACCCTCCGAGATCTCGGTGATGCGCTGCTGCATCATGTCCCTGACCTCGGGATCGAACCAGCGCACGGTGCCGCGCATCAGCGTCGATTGGGGAACACCCACTCCCGACAGACCGCCATTCAGTGAGCCGATGTTTATGACCCCGCTCTTCAACGGATGGACATTGCGCCCAATGATGGTTTGCAAGGCTACCAGAATGTTGGCAGCGGGGAGCAGCGTGTCGACGCCCGCCTGCGGGCTGGCCGCGTGAGCGCTCTTGCCTTCGATGGTGATCCGAAAGCTGGCCACGGCAGCGCCGAACGGCCCGGTGCGGGTGGCGAAATGGCCGATCGGCAGACCTGGCTCGTTGTGCAGGGCGAACACTTTCTCGATGCCCCAGCGGCTCATCAGCCCGTCATCGCACATGGCTTTCGCGCCGGCGCCGCCTTCTTCGGCGGGCTGAAAGATGAGCACCACCGTGCCGTCGAAATTGCGCGTCTCCGCGAGCGCCTTTGCGGCGCCCAGCAACATCGCCGTATGTCCGTCATGGCCGCATCCGTGCATCCTGCCAGGGATCTGCGATGCGTAGGAAAGGCCGGTCGTTTCCTCGATCGGCAGCGCGTCCATGTCGGCGCGCAAACCGATCACTTTGCCGGAGGGCCGGCTTTTTCCCGCAATGACGCCGACGACACCGCTGATGCCGACACCCTCGGTGACGCTGTCGCAGCCAAACGCCCTCAGCTTGTCGGCTACGAATGACGAGGTGCGCGGTAGCTCATATTGGAGTTCGGGATGTGCGTGCAGATCACGGCGCCAGGCAATGATCTCGTCGTACATGATCCGCGAAATCCTTCTGTCACGCCTTCGACCATCGCACAGAAAAAGCACCTCCAAGAAGGCGTCGCGACCGTCGAGACTGGTTGGTCTTGATCCTAGACCGGCGCTCCGGCGACCGGCTGTGATCTGTCCCGGCTTCAACACGTCTCGCGCCGACCTTCCTATCTGTATTCCACGGACGTCGCCCTCCGAGGTGAGATCGCACTGTGAAAGTCCGTGATGTTACTCCTTATGGAGACGACGCCTAAGCCCTATTAGGTACTTGGCGCACACAATGGGAACAACCTCACATAGTGCAAGTTTCCCCTCGGTCAAACCGGGTCTATACGAGGTGAACTGGCATGCTGAAATTGCTCACTGCAAGCACGGCCGCAATGGTGTGCTCACGAGTTTGGTGAGAATAACTAGCAGCGAGGGTCGCGCCATTGATGTTCAGAGGTAGATCACCTTCAGAGTTCGAGGACGACACGCGCCCGGGCTGGGTTCACTTTAGCATGCGCCACTGGAGATGGAGCGCCATTCCCGTATGCATATTGCTGCTCTGGCTGATATCTCCGGCAAACGATGGGGCCGAAATGCAGCAGAAGCTCAAGGCGGCGCACGGCGAATTGGCGGCGGCAAAAGCGCAACTGGACTTGATGCAGCGCGCCGAACGCAACGCCAACGAGCAGGCGCGTATAGCTGCTGACACTGCGGCCAAGCAGGGACAGGCCTTGAAGGAAGCGAACCGACGAGACGAAGCCCTCACACTCGATCTGGAAGCGGCGCGCCGCGTCATCAAAGGCTTGCAAGCCAAAGCCATTCTCTTGGATGAAGCGCGCCATTCCATGGCAGTTTCCCTGGCCCAGGCGAACCGGGCGCTTGATCAGGAGCTGCACAGGGCTGAGCTCTCCGAACACGAACTCGCCATGGCCCGCCAAGCCAGCGACGCCAATAAGAAAAGCGCAGACTTGGCTGCGGTCGACCTGGCCGATGCCGCGAAGGGCCGACAGCTGGCCGAGGCTGCTTTAGAGCAGGCTAACGACGCATTGAAACTGGAGCGCGCGCGGACGGAGTCAGCCGCGCGTGATCTCGACGGTGCCCGCCAGGAACGCGACGCGGCCAAGCAGATTTCTGCCGAGCTGAGCGCTGCCTTGGAGCAGGCGCGCGAAAAGGTCATCGGCATGGCCATCAACCTCAGCGCCGCGCGTAAGGCGATCGAGCTAGTCAAAGCGCAAGGTGTGCGTCGCACCGCGCGTATCGAGCAAGCAACCGAAGCGCGGGTCGCGGCAGGTCCAAGTGCAAGCCAACCGGCGCGTCAACGGGGGTTGCAGGAGAAAAACAAGAAGGTTCAAAAATCGTCAAAACGGGTGCTGGTGGCGACGACCATCACCCTCCCCGATGCATTGCTCCCCACCCCGCAGGGCCCTTGATCGTGAAAACAAAGAGCGCAACGGGGGTGGGCCTAAACCTATGCCGCAGGAGGAATCCCGCAATGTACAGATACGTGGCAGTCGCCCTGATTGTCGGTGTAGCCACTGGACCGGCCTCGGCCCTCGACGTGGGTGTTGGCGGTAAGGTCGGCGGTCTCGGGGTCGGTGCTGGAGTGAGCGCCGGTCGACAAGGCGTCTCTGTCGGGGTCGGTGCTGGAGTGAGCGCCGGTCGACAAGGCGTCTCTGTCGGGGTCGGTGCGAGCGTCGACGGTGTGGGCGGAACAAGCGTTGGAGCATCGGTCGGCACAGACAAAGGGGCGCTCGGCGTAGGCATCGATGCTGGCGGTAATGGGGGCAGCACAAGCGGAGGCGTATCGACAGGTACCGGCAACCCGTCTGCTGCTGCGACGGATACTAGCGTCAGCCGAGCCCCAGACAACACTGCCGTTGTTTCGGCCAATAGCGCCACACGCACCATCGACCTGCCATCTACCCTCAAGCCCTCCAAAGCCGGGCACGGCGAGCTCGATAGGATTATCACGGGCTATGCCTTTGGGCTCCTGGCATCATTGAAAGCGAAACCCGGGACGACGCCTGCAGTCGTGAGCGCCTGCCGCGCGGCGATCGTGTCTGCCGCAACGCCGCTTGGCGCCTTGCGTGTGTCGGCGGTGAGTGCCGGTCCAATGCGCCAACGTCACGCTGCGTTGATGGCGCCGATCGAGGTGCGAATACAGTACGCACGCCAAGGCAAAATCCAAGTGCGACAGGCGAGAGTCATATGTCGCCTCGACGCGGGGGGAAGGGTCACCGCGGTAATATAGCGAGCGCCTATCGGCTCGACGACAGAGGGCAACTTCGGGTCGAACTATGGTCGCTGCCAGCCATCGAGAGTTCCGGCCTAACCCGGCGCGCCTGCCACCGAGCCCCTGACCACCAGGTCGACCGGCCAGACTTCGCCGCGCGCCCCCTCTTCCAGCCCCGATATGCGCGCCGCCAGCCGCTCGGCGATGCGGGCCCCGGCGAGGCGGATCGACGAGCGTGTCGTCGACAGCGGAACGGAAAAATTCTCCGGCTTCAGCCATGGGAAGACGTCGTCATGGGCGATCAGCGACAGGTCGCCGGGAATGGTCAGGCCAAGGTCGCGCACCGCGCGCACGACGCCGAGCGACATGATCAGGCTGGATGAGCAAGGGCATCAAGGGGCTGCATGGTGCAGTCTCGTGGAATCACACGTCGCCGAGCAAGGCCGCACTCCTGCGCTGCCTGGCTTGCGGGTTGACGATATCGGCATGTCCTTCGCCGCTCATCATCGCCCACAGGTTCTTGGCCGCATGCCAGCCGATGGCCTGAGTTCCTTCAGTCGTCCAGGCGGCGACATGCGGTGTGCACAAGACGTTGGGTAGCGAAAACAGCGGATCGTCGGTCTTCGGCGGCTCCTGGTCGAACACGTCGAGAGCCGCACCCGCGATTTGGTCATTGGCCAGCGCTGCTCGCAGGGCCGTGTAGTCGATCAGTGATCCGCGCCCGGTGTTCACGACGATAGCTGACGGTTTCATCTTCGCGAACGCGGCAGCGTTTAGGATGTGATGGTTATCCGGGCTCGGCGTTGCGTGCAGCGTCAGGAAGTCGGATTGCTCCACCAGGGTGGAGAAGTCAACGAGTTCGATGCCTGGAGGCGCTTCCTTCAGGAAGGGATCATAGGCAAGGATGCGAGCCTCCCAGCCCGACAGCCGTTGCGCCACGCCACGGCCGATGCGGCCCAGGCCGAGGATGCCGACGGTGGCGCCGCGCAGCGTCGCGCCATGTGTCAGGCCGCGCCACCCGCCGCGCCGCATGAATTCGGGCGTCCACGTGCCAAGTCGTTTGGCAACCGCCAGCATCAGGGCGACCGCGTGCTCGCTGACCGTGAAGATCTGAAAATCGTTCGGCGTACTCGAAACCAGAATTCCGTGCTCGGTGGCGGCGTCGATGTCGATGCTGTCGACGCCAATGCCATATTTTGAGATGTAGCGCAGATCCGGAAGCGCCTGCATCACGCGCCTGGTGATGCGGGTGCCGCTTGCCCCCATCAAGGCGACACAGCCATGTGCCTTGGCAATCAGCTCATCCTCGGTGAAGCGCTTGAACGGCATTTCCCAGAGCGCATTGCCGAAAATGACGTTGACCCCACGCTCGCGCAGCCAGTCTAGCGAGGCGTCAGTCGGGTCGTAGCGTTCAAATGCGAGAACCCTGGGCAAGCCTTGAGCGCTCATGATGGTGGCGATCTCCTCGAATACCTTCGAATTGTCCCGACGGAACAGTTCTTGCCGATTTCAATCCGCTTCGAAGCGCGTCCGGGCTGGTTGGTACGTCGGCCGCGGACGAAGCGCTGGCAGGTGTTGGACAGATGCGTGCGCAGTCGCCGCGTTGCCGGGCAACGGCTTGAGTGCTCAACCGCGATCGCTGCCGGAGAGGCGCAACGCATCTTAAGCATGCTTCTTTCCTGGGGCATATCGGACCCACGGCCTAAGCCTCGCACACGACCGTCCAAAAAAATAGCGCAGCAGAGGTCCTGCATTCACTTTTCCTGGCTATAGCGGGAATATCTCCGCCTCAGTTGACGGCGTTGGTCGAGGCGCGAAGTACGCTGTCAGTGCCGTCGAGCACGATCTGGTCCCCCAACCCCCATCGCGCCAGGAGCAGGAGTGCATCGCGTCCGGTTTCCGGGACGCAAGTATGTCTGCTCAACGGCTGATGTTAAGCGCGTTGGGGCCATTCGCGTCGTGGAAGACGGACGTAGGCTTTGGGTCGAGTTCGATCGCTACAGGTGATTGAGTTCTGCCCCCTAACCCGGCGCGCCTGCCACCGAGCCCCTGACCACCAGGTCGACCGGCCAGACTTCGCCGCGCGCCCCCTCTTCCAGCCCCGATATGCGCGCCGCCAGCCGCTCGGCGATGCGGGCCCCGGCGAGGCGGATCGACGAGCGTGTCGTCGACAGCGGAACGGAAAAATTCTCCGGCTTCAGCCATGGGAAGACGTCGTCATGGGCGATCAGCGACAGGTCGCCGGGAATGGTCAGGCCAAGGTCGCGCACCGCGCGCACGACGCCGAGCGACATGATCAGGCTGGAGCAGGCGATCGCGGTTGGCGGTTCGCTCTGTTCGAGCAGGCGCCGCGCGGCGCGATAGCCGTTCTCCTCGGTCATCGTCACCGAGCAGACATGGCGCTCGCCGAGTGTCAGGCCGCGGGCGGCCAGCGCGCGGCGCATGCCGCGCTCGCGGTGGATGGCGAAGGTCTCGCGGTCGTCGCCATTGATCAGCGCCAGCCGGCGATGGCCGAGCTGCACCAGCAGCCGGGCCGCCTCGTGGAAGGCGCCCTCATTGTCGATGTCGGTGAACGGATAGTCGAAATCGAAGCCGTCGCTGCGGCCATGGACGATGAAGGGGATGCCCAGCGTGTTGACCAGCGCCACCCGCCGGTCGGCCGGCCGCGGCGAGGAGATGTAGACGGCGTCGACCTGGCGGTTGGCGACGATGCGGCGATAGGTGGTCTCCTGGTCGTCGGCGTCTGCCGGCGACAGAACGAGGTCGAGTTCGTGCGAGCGGGCATAGTCGCCCAGGCCGGAGAGGAACTCGACAAAATGCGGATCGATATCGACCGAGGCGCCGGTCGGCAGGACATAGCCGATCATGCCGGTCTTGCCGGTCGCCAGCCGGCGCGCGCTCGGGTTGGGCCGGTAGCCGTGGCGCTTGGCGGCATCCACCACGCGCCGGCGGGTTTCCTCGTTAACCTCCGGATAGCCGTTCAGCGCACGGCTGACCGTTGTCTGCGACAGAGCCAGCATATGGGAAAGCTGTTTCAGGTTCACTGGGAGGCCTCCAAGCCTCAAAGCGCTTTTAATTTTGGATCCGCACGGCGCCATGAAGGGCGCTGCCGAACCATGGGACCATACGCACTGGTCCGGCCAGTTTGAAGCATAATACGCTGCTGCATCGCCAAAAAACTATGCTGCAGTGCACTTTATCAAGTGCTGCAACCCGAAATTAAATCGATTAGCCCGCTACCCTCTTGACTTCCGTTGGATTCAATGGCGAGATCAAAAAGACCAAAGCGCTTTGGAAGACTCTTTCGAAAGGTTGCGGTTCCTTTCCGAGTGAGTCACAGTCCTGCGGCGTCGGCGGGCGGAATGGAGGTTCCGTCCGGGTGTATGTGACCACTGGGAGGAATGCGATGAAGAAGATGCTTCTGCTTGGCGCCGCGTTTGCAACGCTCGCCCTGAGCCTGCCGGCGCAAGCCGAACTGAAATTCAAGCCGGGTGAAGACAAGCGTTTCAACTGGGCCAACTACGAAGAGTTGAAAAAGGTCGATCTCAAGGGCGAGACGCTGACCATCTTCGGACCTTGGCGCGGCGAGGACGAAGGTCTCATCCGCACGGTTCTCGAGTATTTCCAGGAAGCCACCGGCGCCGAGATCAAATACTCCTCGTCGGAGAATTACGAACAGCAGATCGTCATCGACACCCAGGCCGGCAGCCCGCCCAACATCGCCGTGCTGCCGCAGCCGGGCCTGATCCAGGATCTGGCCTCCAAGGGCCTGCTGACGCCGCTCGGCGACGACACCGCCAAATGGGTCAAGGACAATTACGGCGCCGGCCAGTCATGGGTCGACCTCGGCACCTTCAAGGACAAGGACGGCAAGCCGGGCTTCTTCGCCTTCCCCTACAAGGCCGACGTGAAATCGCTGGTCTGGTACTCGCCGGACAATTTCGAGGAAGCCGGCTACAAGGTTCCCAAGACCCAGGAAGAGCTTGCCGACCTCGAGAAGAAGATCATCGCGGACGGCGGCACGCCGTGGTGCATCGGTCTCGGCTCGGGCGGCGCCACCGGCTGGCCGGCGACCGACTGGGTCGAAGACATCATGCTGCGCACCCAGGCGCCGGACGTTTACGACAAGTGGGTGAAGAACGAGATCCCGTTCAACGACCCGGCGGTGGTCAACGCCATCGACATCTTCGGCAAGATCGCCACCGACGACAAGATGGTCGATGGCGGCGCCAAGGCGGTTGCCGCGACCGACTTCCGCGACAGCCCCAAGGGCCTCTTCTCGGTGCCGCCGAAATGCTACCTGCACCATCAGGCGTCGTTCATCCCGACCTTCTTCCCGGAAGGCACCAAGGTGGGCCAGGATGCCGACTTCTTCTACTTCCCGCCCTATGCGTCCAAGCCTGAACTGGGCACGCCCGTGCTCGGCGCCGGTACGCTCGCCATGATCACCAAGGATTCGAAGGGCGCGCGCGCCTTCATCGAATTCCTGAAGATGCCGCTGGCGCATGAAATCTGGATGGCCCAGGGCGGCTTCGTGACGCCGCTCAAGTCGGTCAACAAGGATGCCTATGCCAGCGACGCGCTGAAGAAGCAGGGCGAAATCCTCGCCAATGCCTCGACCTTCCGCTTCGACGGTTCGGACCTGATGCCGGGCAAGATCGGCGCCGGCGCCTTCTGGACCGGCATGATCGATCTGGTCGGCGGCAAGTCGGCCCAGGATGTCGCAACCGACATCCAGAAGAGCTGGGACGCGATCAAGTAATCAGCGGCCAAGCAGTGAGCGGCGAGTCAGCAGCCGCTTTGGCTGCAAATTCAGGACTTCCTCCACAGACTGGATCCGGGCCTTGTTGGCCCGGATCCGACCGGCGCCGTACGCCGGACCGATTTGCGTTCGTTCGTTCCGAATAACTTAAATCGGCGCATTGCCACATCGCCAGGGCTGTTCAAAGCCCGGCCGATCATGCGCAGGGAGAGGGACCCATGGCTGCTCAGATCTTATCGGCCATTTTTGTCATCATCATCGGCGTCGGCGGCTGCGTCGCCTATTTCTGGGGCGCCAACAAGCTGGTCGACCTGATTTTCCCGTCGCGCGGCGTCGCCGGGGCCGCGGCCATCGACAATCTGCGCCGGCAAGGGCTGGTCCGTCCGTGGCTGTTCGTCGGCCCGGCGATGATCATCCTTACCGTCTATCTGATCTATCCGGTGGTGGCGACGCTCTGGCTGTCCTTCCTCGACCGCGGCGGCCAGCATTTTGTCGGCTTCGCCAATTATGAATGGGCGTTCGGCGACCGTGAGTTCCGCAACTCGATCCTGAACAACATCATCTGGCTGGCGGTGGTGCCGGCGGCGTGTACCTTCCTCGGGCTGATCATCGCCGTGCTCACCGACAAGATCTGGTGGGGCACGATCGCCAAGAGCCTGATCTTCCTGCCGCTGGCGATCTCCTTCGTCGGCGCAAGCGTGATCTGGAAATTCATCTACGAGTATCGCGGCGAAGGCCAGGTGCAGATCGGCCTGCTCAACTCGATCATCCAGTATTTCGGCGGCCAGCCGCAGGTCTGGATATCTCTGCCGTTCTGGAACAACTTCTTCCTGATGATCATCCTGATCTGGATCCAGACCGGCTTTGCCATGGTCATCCTGTCTTCGGCGCTGCGCGGCATTCCGGAGGAGACGCTCGAAGCCGCGGTCATCGACGGCGCCAATCCGTTCCAGATTTTCTGGAAGATCATGGTGCCGCAGATCTGGGGCACCATTGCCGTGGTCTGGACGACGATCACCATCCTGGTGCTGAAAGTGTTCGACATCGTGCTGACCATGACCAACGGCCAATGGAACAGCCAGGTGCTGGCCAATCTGATGTTCGACTGGATGTTCCGCGGCGGCGGTGATTTCGGGCGCGGCGCCACCATCGCCATCATCATCATGATCGCGGTCATCCCGATCATGGTCTGGAACATTCGCCAGGCGAACAAAGAGACGGGAGGACATTGAGATGGCCGTCGCAACCGGAAAATCCTTTGCCAGCCGTTTCGGCGTCCACATCGCCGTGCTCATCTTCGTCGCCATCTGGACCGTGCCGACGCTCGGCATCCTGGTCTCCTCGCTGCGCGACAAGGACCAGATCATCGCCTCGGGCTGGTGGAATTCGTTCTCCAGTTCCACCCAGACCGAAGCCGGCCGGTTGCCGGCTGCCTCGGCGCAGGTCGAGAAGGACGGCAAATTCGTGCTTGCCGGCAACATCTTCGGCGACGCTGCCGCCCGCAACATCAGCGCTTTCGGCGTCAAGTCGGCGGCACCGACGCAATATCCGGCCGGCACGACTGCCGATCTCGGCGATGGCGTTACCCTGCAGCTCAATGCCGACGGCACGTTCGTCATGTCGTCGCCGAAAGCCTTTGAGGGCGACCGCGGCCAGCGCGTCTATTATGCCTCGTCGGCGCCGCCGAAATTCACCACCGACAATTACAACACGGTGCTGTTTTCCGAAGGCATCGGCCGCTCCTTCATGAACTCGCTGACCGTCACCATTCCGGCGACCGTCATCCCGATCCTGATCGCGGCCTTCGCCGCCTATGCGCTGGCCTGGATGCGCTTTCCCGGCCGCGCGCTGCTGATCGCCGTCATCATCGGCCTGCTGGTCGTGCCGCTGCAGATGTCGCTGATCCCGTTGCTCAAACTCTACAACGGCGTCGGCACTTTCTTCGGCGTGCCGTCGAAAACCTATCTCGGCATCTGGCTGGCGCATACCGGCTTCGGCCTGCCCTTCGCCATCTATCTCCTGCGCAGCTATATTGCCGGCCTGCCGCGCGAGATCATGGAATCGGCGCGTATCGACGGCGCCAGCGATTTCGAGATATTCGTCAAGATCGTGCTGCCGCTGTCGTTCCCGGTGCTGGCCTCCTTCGCCATCTTCCAGTTCCTGTGGGTTTGGAACGATTTGTTGGTGGCGATGGTTTTCCTCGGTACTGAGGGCGATCAGATCGTGCTGACCGCCAAGCTCAATGCGCTGCTCGGTTCGCGCGGCGGCGACTGGGAGATCCTGACGACATCGGCCTTCGTCACCATCATCGTGCCGCTGATCGTGTTCTTCTCGCTACAGCGCTATTTCGTCCGCGGGCTGCTGGCCGGCTCGGTCAAAGGAGGTTGAGACTGATGCAATCCGCTTTGAAGGCGACCTCGAAACCCGATCTCGCCGTCGATCGCGACTGGTGGCGGGGCGCGGTGATCTACCAGATCTATCCGCGCTCCTACCAGGACTCCGATGGCGACGGCATAGGCGACCTCAAGGGCATCATCCGCAGGTTGCCCTACATCGCCTCGCTGGGTGTCGATGCCATCTGGATTTCGCCCTTCTTCAAGTCGCCGATGAAGGATTTCGGCTACGATGTCTCGGACTATTGCGACGTCGATCCGATGTTCGGCACGCTCGCCGATTTCGACGCGCTGGTGGCGGAAGCCCATCACCTCGGTCTCAAGGTGATGATCGACGAAGTGCTGTCGCACACGGCCGACATCCATCCATGGTTCAAGGAAAGCCGCGCCAATCGGGCTAACCCGAAGGCCGACTGGTATGTCTGGGCCGACGCCCGGGCGGACGGCACGCCGCCCAACAACTGGCTGTCGATCTTCGGCGGCTCGGCCTGGCAGTGGGACACAAGCCGCCAGCAGTATTATCTGCATAATTTCCTGTCCGAGCAGCCGGACCTCAACTTCCACAATCTGGAAGTCCAGGACGCGCTGCTCGACGTCACCCGCTTCTGGCTGGAGCGCGGCGTCGACGGCTTTCGCCTCGACACCATCAATTTCTACTTCCACAGCCAGGGGCTGGAGAACAACCCGCCGCTGCCGCCGGAAGAGCGCAACGACCAGACCGCACCCGCCGTCAATCCGTACAACTACCAGGACCATCTCTACGACAAGAGCCGGCCGGAGAACCTTGCCTTCCTCGAACGGTTCCGGGCGCTGCTCGACGAATATCCGGCGACCGCCGCCGTCGGCGAAGTCGGCGATTCGCAGCGTGGGCTGGAAGTGGTGGCCGCCTACACGGCCGGCGGCAAGCGCGTCCATATGTGCTATTCCTTCGACTTCCTGGCGCCGGAAAAGATCAGCGCCGCCAAGGTGCGTCAGGTGCTGGAAGCCTTCGGAAAGGTCGCCAGCGACGGCTGGTCATGCTGGGCCTTCTCCAACCATGACGTGATGCGTCCGGCTTCGCGCTGGGCTGCCGATGAGGCCGATCCGGCGGCCTATCTCAAGGTGATCTCGGCGCTGCTGATGTCGCTGCGCGGTTCGGTCTGCCTCTATCAGGGCGAGGAGCTTGGGCTGGGCGAAGCCGAGCTTAAGTTCGAGGATCTGCAGGACCCCTATGGCATCCGCTTCTGGCCCGAATTCAAGGGCCGCGACGGCTGCCGCACGCCGATGGTGTGGGATGCAACCGCCAGCAATGCCGGCTTCTCGACGGCCAAGCCCTGGCTGCCGGTACCGGGCAAGCATTTGTCGCAGGCGGTCAACGTGCAGCAGGGCGACGCCGCCTCGCTGCTTGAGCACTACCGGCGCTTTCTCGGCTTCCGCCGTCAGCATCCGGCGCTGGCCAAAGGCGACATCGAATTCATCGAAAGTGAGGGCGACACCGTCGCCTTCACCCGCCGTGAGGGCAATGAGCAGATCGTCTGCGTCTTCAATTTGGGCAGCAGGCCGGCCGAGGTCGATCTCGGCCAGGCGCTGCAGCCCTTGGCCGGGCACGGTTTTTCGGGACAATCCGGCACAGGTTCGATCCGCCTCGGCGGCTACGGCGCCTGGTTCGGGCGCATCGACTGAGTTTTGACGAAACGGAATTTCTTGAGGAAGTCTGGGTTCTCTAGGGAAATCACTGGGAGGAAATCATGGCCGATGTCACGCTGAGACAAGTGAAGAAATCATACGGCAATCTGCACATTCTCCATGGCATCGACCTCGACATAAAGTCGGGTGAGTTCATCGTCTTTGTCGGCCCGTCTGGCTGCGGCAAGTCGACCTTGCTGAGGTCCATCGCGGGGCTTGAGGAGATCACCTCCGGTGAGCTGAAGATCGCCGGCGAGGTGGTCAACGATGTGCCGCCTTCGAAGCGCGGCATCGCCATGGTGTTCCAGTCCTATGCGCTCTATCCGCACATGACCGTCTACGACAACATGGCGTTCTCGATGAAGATCGGCAAGGAAAGCAAGGCCGAGATCGACAAACGGGTACGGCAGGCAGCCGAGATCCTGCAGCTGACCAAATATCTCGACCGTCTGCCCAAGGCGATGTCGGGCGGCCAGCGCCAGCGCGTCGCCATCGGCCGCGCCATCGTGCGCAACCCGAAAGTGTTCCTCTTCGACGAGCCGCTGTCGAACCTCGACGCGGCACTGCGCGTCGCCACCCGCATCGAGATCGCCAAGCTCAAGGAATCGATGCCCAACACGACGATGATCTACGTCACCCACGACCAGGTCGAGGCGATGACGCTGGCCGACCGCATCGTGGTGCTGAAGGATGGCCATATCGAGCAGGTCGGCACGCCGATGGACCTCTACAAGAAGCCCGGCAATCTGTTCGTCGCCCAGTTCATCGGCTCGCCGGCCATGAATATCTTGCCGGCGACAATCGACAAGACCGGCGACCCGACCATCGTCAGCCATGTCGGCGGCCGCAAGGCAACGGTGCCGATTGCGACGCCGGCGTCTGCCAAGGGCGCGGCAGTCAGCTTCGGCGTGCGGCCGGAAGATCTGTCGGTCGCCACCGGCACGGAGTATCTGTTCGAAGGCGTGGTGGATTATGTCGAGCAGCTCGGCGAGGTCCAGCTGGTCTATGTCGACATCGGCCGCGCCGACCTGCCGCTTGTGACCAAGCTGCCCGGCAATGTCGAGGTCAAGCGCGGGGCGAAGCTGCGGCTGACTGCGGATGCCGGCGACCTGCACATCTTCGACGCCGACGGGCATTCCTTCTCGCTCAAGCCGGTGGAAGTGAAGGCGGCCTGAGATCGGCGCGTCGCATCGGCATGAAAAAAGAGCGGCGGGCCAGGCCCGCCGCTCTTTTTTCAAACTTCGGCTGTTAGAGCAATTCCAGGAAAAGTGTCAGCGGTTTTCCGTTCGGGAATTGCGAAAAACAAACAGATAGAGCGGTTCGCCGTTTCTGTGAAACGGTGAAACGTTCTAGCGATTGCCGAAGAGGTTCCGGTCGCTGCCTTGCGGGGCGGACTTCTGTACGTCGCCCGACGAGTAGACCGGCGAGCCGGTGTTGGGCACCGACGACGTCCGGGTGTTGTCGACGTTGACGGTCGCCTGGTTGTCGACGGCGCTAGAGCCGACATTGTCGTTGCGGGCATAAGCACTGCCGGCGGCAACCAAAAGCGCAGCGGCAGCAAGAGCGATCTTCTTCATGTCAAGTCTCCTGAATTTTCATCATGTGGCAGAGCGGCTGGTGATCACGCCGCTCTGCAGCTTGTTCGATGTTCGACTGGGATCGTTGTTCGAAAAACTCTGAGGTCAGATCCCGATCGTCTGTTAGCGACCGAAGAGGTTACGGTCGGCGCCCTGTGCGGGGGCCTGAGCAGCCGAATCCGACTTCGCAACCGAAGCCGTGTGGCCACTATCGGTCGACGTAACCGCAGGCTGGTTGGCGCCGTTCGAACCATAGTTGTCACTGGCGGCGAAAGCGCTGCCGGAAACGGCCAGAACGGCGGCGGCAGCAACGATGATCTTTTTCATTTTAAATACTCCTGAATTTCTTCGAGATCCCAAGAGCGGCGGACAGGCCGCCACGCTTCTGTTTGGATCGGGATCAGCTGTTAACGGCCGAAGAGGTTGCGGTCGCTGCCCTGAACGACGGGCTGCTTGTCAGCGGGCGCCGACTTCTGAATGGAAGCCGTATACGAGCTGTCAGCCGCGGCAGCGGGCTGGTTCGCACCATTGGAACCATAATTGTCGCTACCAGCGAAGGCGCTGCCGGTGATGGCCAAAACGGCGGCGGCAGTAAGGATTATCTTTTTCATTTTTAGTACTCCAGTTTTGCTGTCCGTCTAGCGGCGTGTGGTGGGAGCAATTCGCGTCGTTCGGACAGCCCCGATGTGGGAAAGCCATAGGCTGGTTTCCAATCACGAAGTTGTTCCGGCTGGGCTATGATTTCACCTCTTGTAATTTTGATAAGCATGCCTATCATCTTGCTTTATGTAAATAATACAAAGGCTTATGTGACCATGCTGTCTGGCTCACCGAGTGTGTCCGGGCGTCAGCGTTCACACCGTCCTGCACGCATTGTCAACAGAAACGAACCGTTCGGTTCGATTTTAGAAACTGCTAATAGTCACTTTTCGATACCGTTGACGTGTTTTCGCTTGGTCGGCAGTCTGATTCGAGGTGATTTGCGAGGGCCGCGATCCGCCCCGAAAACAACATCGTCAGCCCCACTATCGTCTGCCGCCGCGTTTGTCGCGCGTGTCGCGCCGCATGGAGACGATGTCGCTTTCATGCCGATGTCGCGATCGCTGCCGTGGTTAGATGATCCCATCTCAGGTGCCGCTTCGTGACGACGGAGCGGAGAATTGGGAAGCCGGTCAGAATCCGGCGCTGCCCCCGCAACGGTGGTGGAGTTCAAGTCGCAACGGGAGACCACTGGGCGAGAAGCCTGGGAAGGTGTCGCGATCGTCCGCAAGGACAACTCCAGAGCCCGGAAACCAGCCCGAGATGCTTGAACTCGACTGATCGCGGTGGGCGGTCAAGAGGTGGATAGCGCATGCCCGGCGTGTTGCCGGCCCGCGGCCGATCCTTCCTCCATCACCACCAAGTTCAGTCCTTAAACCACGAGGACAGAACTATGGATGCGCGCAACGACATGCTGAGGCTCTTGAATGGCCGCAAGCAAGGCTTTTCGCTCGAGCAACCCTTCTATACCGACCCGGACTATTTCAAGCTCGACATGGAGCTGATCTGGTATCGCGACTGGCTGTTCGTCGGCCATGATTGCGAACTGCCGAAGCCCGGCAGTTATATCACCGTGCAGATCGGCGACTATCCGGTGGTGCTCGTCCGCGACCAGAAGGGCAACATCAACGCCTTTCACAATTCCTGCCGCCATCGCGGCAGCCGCGTCTGCAACACCGAGAAAGGCACGGCGGCAAAGCTCGTCTGCCCCTATCACCAGTGGACCTACGAGCTCGACGGCCGACTGCTGTTCGCCCGCCAGATGGCCGAGGGTTTCGACAAGAGCCAGTTCGGGCTGAAGCCGGTCGCCTGCGAAAGCGTGGCCGGGTACATCTTCATCTGCCTGGCGAAAGAACCCGCAGACTTCGCGCCGATGCGGGCCATGATCGAGCCCTACCTCAAGCCGCATCGGCTGAGCGAAGCCAAGATCGCTTTCGAATCGACCATCGTCGAGAAGGGCAACTGGAAGCTGGTCTGGGAAAACAACCGCGAGTGCTACCACTGCGCCGGCAACCATCCCGAACTCTGCAAGACCTTCCCGGAAGCGCCGACGGTAACCGGCGTGCAGGGTGCCGACAGCGACCCCGAAATGCTGGCGCATTGGGCGAAATGCGAAGCGGCGGGCCTGCCGAGCAAATTCCGCATCGATCCGGCCGGACAATACCGCGCCACCCGCGCGCCGCTGCTGCGCGATGCCGTCAGCTACACGATGACGGGAAAGCGCGCGGTGACGAAGAACCTCTCCGACACTGTTGCCGCCGACCGTATCGGCACCTTGATGCACTACCACTATCCGACGACCTGGAACCACATCCTCATCGACCATGCAGTGACCTTCCGGGTGCTGCCGATCAGCGCCACCGAAACCGCGGTGACGACCAAGTGGCTGGTGCACAAGGATGCGGTCGAGGGCGTCGACTACACCATCGACGAACTCACGCATGTCTGGACCGAGACCAACGATCAGGACCGCCGCATCGTCGAGGAAAACGCCTTCGGCATCCTGTCTCCGGCCTATGAACCGGGCCCCTATTCGGAGCTGCATGAGGGCGGCGTGATCCAGTTCGTCGAATGGTACGCAGCCTTCATCGGTCCGCGCCTTGCCGAAGGCGGCCGGCCGGCGCTGCGCAGCGTCGCGTGAGCTCATGTCGCCCAAAAGTGTATTGCGGTTTTGGGATCACGACATGAGCAGAGCAAAAAGGACAGAGGGATGAATGCGATGACGGATCTTGGGCTCTATCGCCATCTCGACCAGATGGCGCCGTGGAATGACAGGCTGCAGGTGCTGGAAGTGATCGGCGTCAGCGACGAGGCGCCTGACGTCAAGACCTTCACCTTCCGCTCCGACAACCAGACCTGGTTCCGCTATAAGCCGGGTCAGTTCGTGACGCTGGAGCTGCCGACACCGGACGGGCCGCTGATGCGCACCTACACGCTGTCGTCGTCGCCGTCGCGGCCGTTCTCGATCGCGGTGACGGTCAAGGCCCAGCCGGGCAGCATCGGCACGCGATGGATGTTCGACCATCTGACGCCCGGCTCGCACGTCAAGGCCTATGGACCGGCTGGCGACTTCTCGCTGCACAGCCACCCTGCGGCCAAATATCTGTTCATTTCGGCCGGCTCCGGCGTGACGCCGATGATGTCGATGCTGCGCTGGCTGAACGACTGCGCGCCATGGACAGATGTCGGCTTCGTCAATTGCGCGCGGCGTGCGGAAGAGATCATCTTCCGCAAGGAACTCGAACTGCTCGGCGGTCATATGCCCGGCCTGTCGCTCGGCTTCATGATCGAGGAACGCTCGAGCCGTGAAGGCTGGTACGGCCATATGGGCCGCATCGACGCGATCCGGCTGCCCTTGCTGGCGCCCGATTTCCGCGAGCGCGAGATCTTTTGCTGCGGTCCCGATCCCTT
This sequence comes from Mesorhizobium caraganae, assembly GCF_016836705.1. Taxonomy (GTDB): domain Bacteria; phylum Pseudomonadota; class Alphaproteobacteria; order Rhizobiales; family Rhizobiaceae; genus Mesorhizobium; species Mesorhizobium caraganae. The sequence continues at coordinate 1,103,622 of NZ_JAFCGY010000001.1, forward strand.
CATGCGCGCCGTGCGCGGCATGCTGGATGCCGCCGGCTTCGACATGATGAAATATCATCAGGAGAGCTTTGCCGCGCCCGCGGTGGAGGAAATCCCGGCGCCGTTTGCGTCTCCCGCTGAAGAAGGCATCACCGCTCCTGCCGAAGCCGTGACGCCGATTCGCTTCTCGCTTTCGGAGGTCGACGCCGATTGCGTCGCCGGCCAGACCGTGCTGCAGACGGCGCGCGCCTCGGGCGTGCGGATACCAGCCGCCTGCGAGTTCGGCCTGTGCGGTACCTGCAAGGTGAAGAAGGTCTCCGGCGCTGTCGAGATGAGCCACAATGGCGGCATCCTCGACCACGAGATCGATGACGGCTTCATCCTTGCCTGCTGCTCGAAACCGCTGTCGGCGCTGGAAATCGAGGCTTGAGCGGCGCCGCCCGCTCAGACGCCATAGCGCTCGGTGCGAATGATGTCCGCTGATATGCCGGCGTCGATCAGCGCCTGGGCGGCCGCCGACACGAAGGCGTTCGCGCCGCAGACGAAGGCGAGCGCCGGCGGTTGCGGCAGCCGCGCCTGCGCCTGCATGACCATTGCCGTGTCGATGCGCCTTGAATAGTCGGACGGACGCTGTGCGGCCTCGCGCGTCAGCGTCAGCACCAGGTCGAAACCGTCGCGGCGGTCGTCGAGGCTGATCAGCTCGTCGCGGAAGATCACCTCGTCCCAGACCCGCACCGAAAACATCAGCGCGACCGGCACCGCCGATTTGCGCAAGGTCCGGTGACGCACCATCGCCATCAGCGGCACCACGCCGGAGCCGCCGCCGACCAGAAGCAGCGGCCCGCCATCGCTGTCGGACCAGACAAAATGGCCGCCAAGCGGTCCGCGCAGCTCGATCTCGTCGCCGACCGCCGCCACCTCGTGGAAAAAGGGCGAAACCTCGCCGTCGTCGAGTTTTTCGATCGCCAGCTCGATCGCGGCGCCGCTCTCCGGCGCCGAGGCGATGGAATAGGAACGGCGCGCCTGATAGCCGTCAGGCGCCGTCAGCCGGACGTCGACATGCTGCCCGGCGCGATAGGCGAAAGGTCGCGACAACGCGAAGAAGAAACTGGTGACGCGCGGCGTGCGCTTTTCGATGCGGGTGATCCTGGCTGTCTGCCAGGGCGATAGCGGCGCCGATGCCTCGCTCATGGATCGCCGCTATAGCGCTGCTCACGCCACGGATCGCCATAGATGTGATAGCCGCGCAATTCCCAGAAGCCCGGCTCGTCGCGTTCGGTGAACTGCAGACCGTTCAGCCATTTGGCCGACTTCCAGAAATAGAGATGCGGCACCAGCAGCCGCGCCGGCCCGCCATGGTCGGCCGTGATCGGCTTGCCTTCATAAAGCAGCGCCACCATCGCCTTGCCGGTGGTGAGATCCTTGGCCGGCACGTTCGTGGTGTAGCCATCATACCCATGCGCCAGCAGGAAGCCGGTCGGCGCTTCTATGCCGGCATCGGCAAGAATGTCGTCGACCAGCACGCCTTGCCAAGCCGTATCGAACTTGGTCCAGGCGGTGACGCAATGGATATCGCGCGTCATCTTGGTCAAGGGCAGCTGGTTGAACTCGGCCCAGTTCCATTTCTTGATCGGGCGCGGGCCGTGCTTGAGCGTGAACGACCAATCCTCGGTGCGCACGCGCGGCGTTGGCCCGGCGGACAGGACCGGAAAACCCTGTTCCAGATATTGCCCGGGCGGGATGCGCGTGTCGGTTTCCGTTGGAGGCTTTCGACCGGAAGAAAAACCGCGAGTGACCATCGGGACCTGTCCGTCTGCTGGGATGCAGCTGCAGTGTTCTCGAAGATGCCGCCACGGGCAACAGGAATTTTGGCGGCGCGGGGCGGCAGGCTTACCGGCGGTGCCGGCGAGCCTGCCGCATCATGCCTTAGCCGGCGGCGAAGGGTACGGCTACGAAGATCTGCGCATCGCCGCGATCGACCAAAAGCAGCACCGACTTCCGGCCCGACTTGCCCGCCTCGGCGATCGCCTGGTTGGCCTGTCTTGCGTTGCGCACCGGAGACTGGTCGACGGCGACAATGACATCGCCCGGCTGCAGGCCGGCATTGGCGGCCGCCTTGTCCGGATTGACGCGCTCGACCACGGCGCCGCGTTGGTTGGACGCCAGGTTTAGCTCCTCGCGGATATCAGGCGTAAGATCGGTCAGGCCCAGGCCCAGCGAGGGAACGCGAAGCGCCTGGCCGGCCGAGGGCTTTTGATTGTCTCCCTCGGTCGACGCGGTCTTCACATCGTCGCTGTTGCGGCCGACATCGGCTGATATTTGTACCGTCTTGCCGCCGCGCCAGACGTCGAGCGTTTCCTTTGCGCCCGGCGCGACATCGGCGACGGCGCGCGACAGGTCCTTGGGATCCTTGATCGCCTCGCCGGCGAAGCTGGTGATGACGTCACCGGTCTTGATGCCGGCCTTCGCCGCCGGCGATCCCTCGGTGACCTCGGAGACCAGCGCGCCGCCGGGATGGTCGAGGCCGACCGCACCCGCCACATCGGGCGTCACCGGCTGGATCTGCACGCCGAGATAGCCGTACTGGATGTTGCCGCCCTTCATCAGCTTGGCGACGACCTTCTGCGCCTGGTCCGATGGAATGGCGAAGCCGACGCCGACACTGCCGCCATTGGGCGAATAGATCGCCGTGTTGATGCCGACGACATTGCCGGCGACATCGACCAGCGGGCCCCCAGAATTGCCGTGGTTGATCGGGGCGTCGATCTGGATGAAATCGTCGAACGGCCCGCTGTTGAGGTCGCGGCCGCGCGCCGAAACGATGCCGGCGGTGACCGTGGTGCCGATGCCGAACGGATTGCCGATGGCGAGCACCTGATCGCCCGGCATGAGCTTGTCGGAATCGCCCCATTTGACCGTCGGCAGCGGCTTGTCGGCCTTGATCTTGAGCACGGCGAGGTCGTTCTTGGCGTCGTGGCCGACCAGCTTCGCGGGAAGTTCGGTGCCGTCGTCGAGCGTCACCTTGATCGAAGTGGCGCCGTCAATGACGTGGTTGTTGGTGACGATGGTGCCGTCGGCGTCGACGATGAAGCCGGAACCAAGCGCCTCGGCACGCTGCGCCTGCTGTGGCGGCGTCTTCGGCATCGGGATGCCCTGGTCGCCGAAGAACTGGCGGAAATAGTCGTCGAAGGGCGAATTGCCGCCGAAAGATTGTTCCTCGCTCATGTCTTGCGGCTGCGCCTTCATGACGGTGGTGATCGTCACCACCGCAGGTTTGTCGACGGCCACGATTGGGGCGAAGGAGCCGTTGGGGGCCGTTATCCCGGCGACAGGGGTCTGGGTGGTGGCAACTGTGGAGCCAGCACTTTGGGCGAAAGACGCGACGAAGGGACCGACGATCAGCGCAGCGCCCAGCAAGGCCGCGACGCGATGTCTGCGAATTATGTCTGACATGGTCGTTTGTCCGGGCGAGAGATGATCCGGCACCGTGGCCGTTCCGGGAGAGAATCGGCCATCGGCGTGTCGGCGGTCGCGGTTGCCCGTCTCGCCTGGCATGGCAGCCGGCCGGATCGACAGCCCTGCATCTAGGGTAGGGATCGGCCCGATTTAGGGTTTTTGCGCCACCTTACGAAGATTTAATTTCCACTCACATTTTCGTTAGACGGCGGGCAAGCCACCCTCAACGCCCTTCTGTGCGTCTGAGATAAGCGGTAGCGATCTCGCGCATTCGATTGCCATCGAAGCTCGGCCCATGGCCGCCATGACCGAGGCGGACAGGCAGCTCGATGAGCCGCTGCATGGTGCGGCGATAGTCGGGTTTGGAGGAATCCGGCAGGTCGTCGACCAGCATGGAATCGTAGATGGCGTCGCCGGCAAAGAACAGGCCGTCCGCCTCGTCGAAGAGCGCGATCGAATCCGGGGAATGGCCGGGCAAATGCAGCACGCGGAACTGCCGGTCACCGAGGTCGACGATGTCGCCTTCGTCCAGTGTGCGCGTCAACGGCGCCGGCGGGATCTTGTAGTCGGCCGCCGTCCAGCCTGGCATCGGCAATTTCGACACGGCGCCGTCGAGATTGGTGAACATGTAGGCGTAGGTCACCTGCTCGTTCATGGTCTCGAAATGTTCGGCGCTGTGCCGCGGCCCGGCCCGCAGCGGAAACTCGTGCAGCGAGCCGACATGGTCGAGATGGATGTGGGTGGCCACAGCGATAAGCGGCTTGCCCCGCGGCGTATCGATCTCAGGCGCCAGTGGGCAGAGGCCCATGCCGGTGTCGACCAGCAGGTCGGCATCGCGTCCCCTAAAATGCCAGATGTTCGCGCGCACGAAATCATGCACGAACGGTTCGGTCAGCATCGTTGTGCTGGCGTCGACGACGGTCTTGCTGAACCAGTCACCGACGACACGCTCGCCGCCAAAACGGTCGCCCATCAGACGAAGGGCTTTCCGACCTTGTATTTTTCCGGCACCAGCCGCTTCAAATAGGCCATGCCGGCTTCCGACAGCTGGTTGACGTCGGGCTTCATGAAATCGTCTGGCATATGGCGCGTCTTGCCGGCGACGTTTTTGAGCGGCACCTTCTTCAGCACCGTCTTCGTGCCGTCATACTGCAGCGCCACCGAGCCGCCGCCTTCCCCGGCAACGGCAACCGCGAAGGCGCCGGCGTCGAAGGCCTCCTGCGCGTCGACGGCGCTGATCGCCCCGATATAGCCGCGCGGCATGTAGCCGAGTGCATCGACGCGGGCACGCTTGCCCGGCAGGCCTTCGGCGAGAGCCCGCTCGAGGGCGGCCGGCAGGTCGCTGCCCGACAGCTTGACGTTGCCATGGGCGTCGCGCTCGAGCTTATCCGGCGGCACCAGGCTCTCGACCAGCGCCTTGCCGTCGGCCGTGCTGACGCCTTCGGAGACGGCGACGATGCAGCGCTTGTGGCGGTCGAGCGAGGCGCGCACATCGTCGATGAAGCCGGCGGCCGAGAATGGCCGTTCCGGCACGTAGACGAGATGCGGGCCGCTGTCGGGATCGAGCTGCCAGGCGGCGGCTGCGGCGGTGAGGAAGCCGGCATGCCGGCCCATGACGATGCCGACATAGATGCCGGGCAGCGCGCGGAAATCGAGATCGACGGAGAGGAAGGCGCCGGCAACGAATTCGGCCGCCGAGATGAAGCCCGGCGTGTGGTCGTTCTCCTCGAGATCGTTGTCGATGGTTTTTGGCGCATGCACGAATGCGATGCTGCCGCCGGCGGCGTCGGTCAGGATCTGCTGCGTGCCCGACGTGTCGTTGCCGCCGATGTAGATGAAGGCGTCGGCGCCCGCCTTCTTCAGGCCATTGAGGATGACCTCGCAATAGGCGGCATCCGGCTTGTCGCGCGTCGAGCCGAGGGCGGCACTCGGCGTTCCGGCGATCAGCCGCAGCCGATCCTCGGGGATGGCCGACAGGTCGACATAGTTGCCGTCACGAATGCCGCGCACGCCATGGATGGAGCCCAGCACCTTGGCGCCGGGATGGCGCTTGCGGATTTCCAGCGTGGCGCCGACGACCGTCTGGTTGATGACGGCAGTCGGGCCGCCGCCCTGTGCGATGACAAAAGTTCCAGCCATGCTTGCTGTCTCCCGGCGCGATGGTTTTCAGGCACCTTGGCCTAGCTTGCCGCATCGCGCAACGAGAGTTTCGAGTGGCGCCAAACCGCCGCAGAAGGATCAGACGACGACGACCGGGTTCTTCTTGGAAACGCGGCTGTAGAGGTCGATGATGTCCTGGTTGATCAGGCGGACGCAGCCCGACGACATCGCCTGGCCAATGCTCGCCCATTCGGGCGAACCGTGGATGCGATAGCCCGTGTCCTTGCCATCCTGATAGATGTAGAGGGCACGCGCACCGAGCGGATTAGTGAGGCCACCGGGCTGGCCATTTTGCCACTTCACCAGTTCCGGCTTGCGCTGGATCATTTCCGGCGGCGGCGTCCAGGTAGGCCATTCCTTGCCGTACTGTATGTTGGCGCGGCCGGACCAGCGGAAGCCGTCCTTGCCGATGCCGACGCCGTAGCGGATGGCGTCGCCGCCCTCCTGCACGAGGTAGAGCTTGCGCTCCTGCAGATGGACGACAATGGTGCCGGGCGCCTCGCCGGTCTCGTTGACGACAATCTGCCGGCGGAACTCCGGCTTGACCTTCTGATAGGGCACCGCCGGCACCTCGAAGCCGCCGTCGGTCAGTGCGGCGTACATGACGTCTGGGCCAGTGATGTTCTTGTCGACACTGATTGCGGGGCGGATCGGCCGCACCGAGCCGGTGACCGTGTCGTCCAGCTGCAGCTGCGGCAGTTCGAGCGTCGCGGTGCTGCAGCCGGCCATGCCGAGCAGCGCCATGGCGCCGGCGCCCGACAGGATGAAGCGGCGGGAATAAAGATGTTCGGTTTCGATTGCGTCGCCATTTGCAGGCGGCGTCAGATTCTGCGGCAACTCACGCATGCACCCAAACCCTACGCTGTCGGCGGGAAACACGGTCCGGCCGGATAGCACGCAGTTTCGCCAAACATGGTTGAAAAAGGGTGAAGGTCTTCAGGCTTGCCTTAACCCTATACCCTGTATGCCTACGTCGCCGCGCGAAACGGCACGCCGCGCATTTTTTGAGATGGCTCTTTACATTCCCGCGCACCCGAGGATTTATCCTTTTCTTTGCGCTCAAGGAGACAAAGATGTCGTTCGAAAACTGGGCCGCCTTCGCCGCCGCCTCCACCGTCCTGCTGATCATTCCCGGCCCGACCATTCTCCTGGTCGTGTCCTATGCGCTGGGCCAGGGCTGGCGCACCGCCTTGCCGATGGCGGTCGGCGTGGCGCTGGGCGACTTCACCGCCATGACATTGTCGATGCTCGGCATCGGCGCCCTGCTGGCCGCATCGGCGACCGTGTTCACCATCCTGAAGCTGATCGGCGCCTGCTATCTGATCTATCTCGGCATAAAACTGTTTCGCGCCGGCGGCGCGCTGAAAGCCGAACCGCGCACCGACGCCGTGTCGGCGGCCAAGATGATGGCGCATGCCTGGCTGGTCACTGCGCTCAACCCGAAAAGCATCACCTTCTTCGTCGCCTTCCTGCCGCAGTTCCTCAACCGCGAGGCCGATTTCTGGCCGCAGATGCTGATCTTCGAGACGACCTTCCTGGCGCTCGCCTTCGCCAATGCCTTCGGCTACGCGCTGATTGCGGCGCGCGCCCGCAACGTCGTGCGCAATCCCAAAGCGATCCGCATCTTCAACCGCACCGGCGGCACGCTGCTGGTCGGCGCGGGGATAGCTACCGTGGCGATGCGTTCAGGTAACTAGGATCCGCGGAGCATCAAGGGCCGGCATGGCAGTGAAGGATACATTCGGCCTGACATTTTCGGGCGCGACCGAGACGGGGTTTTCGCCCTACAGCCAGGCCGTTCATGAATTGCAATGCTTTATCGGCGACCCCGTCGCTTCCGTCGATCGCGCCATTGCGGCCGACCCGGGCTTCGTCATGGCGCATGTGTTCAAGGGCTATCTGTTCGGCCTCGCAACCGAGCGCGACGCAACGGCGGTGGCCAAGGCATGCCACGAAACGGCGCTGCCGCTTGCCGCGACCGCGCGCGAGCAGGCGCATGTCGCTGCCCTCGGCCATCTCGCCGCCGGCCGCTGGCACGAGGCCTCTCGCTTGCTCGAAGATATCGCCATCGATTTCCCGCTCGACGCGGTGGCGCTGCAGACCGGGCACCAGGTCGACTTCTTCACCGGCAACGCCCGCATGCTGCGTGACCGTATCGGCCGCGCGCTGCCATCCTGGCAAAAGGACATGCCTGGATATCACGCCATTCTCGGCATGCAGGCATTCGGGCTGGAAGAAATGGGCGACTATGCGCGCGCCGAGAAACTGGGCCGGCAGGCTGTCGATATCGAGCCGCGCGACGGCTGGGCGCAGCATGCTGTCGCCCATGTCATGGAAATGCAAAGCCGGCAAAGGGACGGCATCGCCTGGATGCGCGCCAATCCCCAGGCGTGGACGAAAGAGAGTTTCCTGCAGGTGCACAATTGGTGGCACCTGGCGCTGTTCCACTACGATCTCGGCGAGACCGAAGAGGTGTTGGCCCTGTATGACGGGCCGATCTACGGCGCGCCGTCGACGATGGCGCTCAATATGGTCGATGCCTCGGCGATCCTGTGGCGGCTTTATCTCGGCGGCGTCGATGTCGGCAACCGCTGGATAGCACTCGCCGCCAACTGGCCCAGGGTCGGTGCCGGCAATTACGCCTTCAACGACGCCCATGCCATGATGGCCTTCGTCGGCGCCGGGCTCGAGGCGCCAGCAAAGATCTTGCTCGAGGCACAGCGCGAGGCGATGCGCGGCAGCGACGACAACGGTGCCTTCACCAGGGATGTCGGCCATCCGTTGACATTGGCGATCAAGGCTTTTGGCGAGGGCGACTACAACGAGGCGGTGCGCCTGATCCGGCCGATTCGCTCGATTGCTCATCGCTTCGGCGGCAGCCATGCCCAGCGCGACGTGATCGACCTGACACTGATCGAGGCGGCGTTGCGCGCCGGCGACACAGCATTGGCACGGGCGCTGACGGCTGAGCGTCAGCTGGCTCGGCCGGACAGCCCGCTGTCGGCGCTGTTTTCTCGACGGGCCGCCAATTTGTCAGAGAATTGACCCGCAGCGGATCTTGTTTTAAAAACTGGCCAAGCCAGATTTTTTCGAGGCCCGAAAAAATTAATGGCAGTGGGAGGAATGCATGTATCTCGGCCTCGATCTCGGTACGTCGGGCGTCAAGGCGCTGTTGATCGATGCCGGGCAAACCGTCATCGGCTCCGGCCATGCTTCACTTGACGTATCGCGGCCACATCCCGGCTGGTCCGAGCAGAATCCGGCCGACTGGGTCCGAGCCTGCGAGACCGCTATTGCCGAGCTGAAATCAGCGCATCCGAAAGAGCTTGCCGCCGTCAAAGGCATCGGCCTCTCCGGCCACATGCACGGCGCAACCTTGCTCGACGCCGGCGACCAGGTGCTGCGCCCCTGCATATTGTGGAACGATACGCGCAGCCATGCCGAGGCGGCCACGCTCGATGCCGACCCACGCTTCCGCAAGCTGACCGGCAACATCGTCTTCCCCGGCTTCACCGCGCCAAAACTCGCCTGGGTGAAGAACAACGAGCCGGCTGTCTTCGCCAAGGTGGCGAAGGTGCTGCTGCCCAAGGATTTCCTGCGGTTCTGGCTGACCGGCGAGCATATGTCGGAAATGTCCGACTCGGCCGGCACCTCATGGCTCGATGTTGGCAAGCGGCGCTGGTCGCCGGAACTGCTTGCAGCCACCTCGCTCGGCGAGAAGCAGATGCCATCGCTGGTCGAAGGCACTGAAAAGGCTGGCGCCTTGCGCGCCGATCTCGCCTCCAAATGGGGCGTCCAGGCTGGCATCCCGATTGCCGGTGGCGCCGGCGACAATGCGGCTTCGGCCTGCGGCATGGGCACGGTCGGCGCCGGCCATGCCTTCGTTTCGCTGGGCACTTCCGGCGTGCTGTTTGCTGCCAATGCCTCCTACCTGCCGAACCCGGCCAGTGCGGTCCACACTTTCTGTCACGCGCTGCCCAACACCTGGCACCAGATGGGCGTCATCCTGTCGGCGACGGATTCGCTGAACTGGCTGTCGGAGGTATCGGGGAAGAAGGCCGGCGAACTGACCGCCGAGCTCGGCGACACGCTGAAGGCGCCGAGCGGTGTATCGTTCCTGCCTTACCTCTCGGGTGAGCGCACGCCTTACAATGATTCCGCCATTCGCGGATCCTTCACCGGGCTGGCGCATGAATCGAGCCGTGCGGTGCTGACGCAAGCGGTGCTTGAAGGCGTTGCCTTTGCCTTCCGGGACAGTCTCGAAGCCTTGAAGACGGCGGGTACGACGTTGACGCGGGTTACGGCGATCGGCGGCGGCTCGCGCTCGCACTACTGGCTGAAGGCGATTGCTACCGCACTGCAGGTGCCGGTGGATATTCCCGCCGACGGCGATTTCGGCGCCGCTTTTGGTGCGGCAAGACTCGGACTGATCGCGGCGACGGGGGCGGATCCGCTGGCAGTATGCACGGCGCCGAAGACGGATGCCACCATTGAGCCGGATGCTGGGCTTAGTGGGGCGTACGCAGATGCCTATCAGCGCTATCGCGCATTGTATGCCGCGATCAAGGCGGCAACCGCGTGAGTGGGGGCTTGGCCCATAACCCGTTTCCGGGCGTCGGCGCTGCCCCTCACCTGCCTGCCGGCATCCTCTCCCCGTATAGGGACGGGGAGAGGGGCGCTGTCATGGCGGGCTGCGCTAGTCGCCGACGTTGCAAGAAGGGCGCCGGCGCTGCTGCCAGCCCCCTTCTCCCCGTCACTATACGGGGAGAAGGTGCCGGCAGGCGGATGAGGGGCGGCGCCAACCGTGGCGACTGGCGCTCTCCTCCGCGCCTTTGCAGGGTAACCTCACTGCGCCGGAACCTTGTCGAGAAACCCGGTGACATTCTTCAGCCGCCCATTCTCGATAACTCCGATATCAGTACCTTCGATAACCGACGGCACACCCTCCGGCCCAAGATTCCACGAGAAGCGGATCGTGTCGCCAAACCCGTCCGGTGTGCCCTTCAGCGAAAACCGGAAGCCGGCAAAACGCTGCTGCACGCCATCGATGAGCGCGGCCACACCCGCATGGCCGTCGCCCTGCATCAGCGGATCGCGGTAGCTGACGTCTTCGGTGAAGGTCGCCTTGAGCAGTTCGGCGCGGCGGTTCGCATCGGCCTCGTTCCAGGCGGTGATGTAGTTTTGAGCGATCGTGTTGAGGTCGGTCATGGTCTGTCTCCTTCGTTGAGTGGCTTTGACACGAGCCTTTTCACCCCTTGGCAGAACGAAACCAATTACGCCTGAGGTAATCAGGGCGAACTATTCGAGAGAGGACAGAAATCATGAGCAGCGGATTCTTCGGCGACATCAAAGCAATCAAATATGAGGGGCCGGATTCGACCAATCCGCTGGCCTACCGGTTCTACAACCCGGATGAGGTCGTCGCCGGCAAGCGGCTGGAAGACCATCTGCGCTTCGCGGTCGCCTACTGGCATTCCTTCGCCTGGCCGGGCGGCGATCCCTTCGGCGGCCAGACCTTCGACCGTCCCTGGTTCCCCAAGGCGGGCGGCATCGACACGATGGAACTGGCCAAGCTGAAGGCAGATGTCGCCTTCGAGATGTTCTCGCTGCTTGGCGCGCCATATTTCTGCTTCCACGACGCGGATGTGCGCCCGGAAGGCAAGGATTTCTCTGAAAGTGCCGCGCGGCTTGACGAGATCGCCGACTATTTTGCGGACAAGATGAAGAAGACCGGCGTCAAGCTGCTCTGGGGCACGGCGAACCTGTTCTCCAACCGCCGCTTCATGTCGGGCGCCGCCACCAATCCAGATCCGGATGTCTTTGCCTATGCGGCGGCGACGGTGAAGAGCTGCATCGACGTCACCAAGCGGCTTAAGGGCGAAAACTATGTGCTGTGGGGCGGGCGAGAGGGCTATGAGACGCTGCTCAACACCGACCTTGCCCGCGAGCAGGAACAGGCCGGACGCTTCCTCAGCCTGGTCGTCGACTACAAGCACAAGATCGGCTTCAAGGGCACGATCCTGATCGAGCCGAAGCCGCAGGAGCCGACCAAGCACCAGTACGACTATGACGTCGCCACGGTCTATGGCTTCCTCAAGCGCTTCGGCCTGGAGAAGGAAGTAAAACTCAACATCGAGCAGGGCCACGCCATCCTCGCCGGCCATTCCTTCGAGCATGAGCTGGCGCTGGCCAATGCGCTGGGCGTCTTCGGTTCGATCGACATGAACCGCAACGACTACCAGTCGGGCTGGGACACCGACCAGTTCCCCAACAATGTGCCGGAGATGGCGCTGGCCTATTATCAGGTCCTGCAGGCCGGTGGCTTCAAGACCGGCGGCACCAATTTCGACGCCAAGCTACGTCGCCAGTCGCTCGATCCGCAGGACCTGCTGATCGGCCATATTGGCGGCATGGATTCGTGCGCACGCGGTCTGAAGGCAGCCGCGAAGATGGTCGAGGACAAGGCGCTGTCGGGTCCGCTCGCCGAACGCTATGCCGGCTGGAACACGGCAGAGGCCAAGGCGATGCTGTCGGGCAAGCGCACGCTGGAAGACATTGCAGAGCGCGTCGTGAAGAAGAAGATCGAGCCGCAGCCGCGCTCCGGCCGCCAGGAACTGCTGGAAAACATCGTCAACCGCTACGTCTGAGACCTGGTACCTTGGGCTGACATAAGCCGCGCGTGGCCGAAAAGCCGCGGCGGCTGACCTCTGCCAGTCAGACCGCAGCACGCTCGCCAAAGTGCGTGGTAAGATCGCGACGGCGCACCCAGCGGAGTCTGATTTGACCATGCCTTCTTCTACCACCAAGCGTGCGCTGATCACCGGGGCGGGTGCTGCTGACGGCATCGGCATTGCCATTGCGCGACAGCTCGGCCTTGCCGGTCATGCCGTTTTCCTGAACGGTGCCAGCGCGCGTGTACTCGATCGCGCCGCCGAGCTTTGCGCCGAAGGCATAAATGCCAAAGCCGCAGTCGCGGATCTCACCATCGCAGCCGAAGTCGCGCGGCTACGGGCTGATGTCGGCGCTGTCGACATCCTGGTCAACAATGCCGGCATGGGCTCGCTGGCATCGCCCTCGGCCGATAAGGCGTTTCTCGCCATGACCGAGGCCGACTGGGACCAAGGGATCGACGTCAGCCTGAAGACCGTATTCCTGGTCACCCGCGCGTTTTTGCCGGCGATGGTAGAGGCAGGCTATGGGCGCATCGTCAATGTGGCGTCGGTTACCGGGCCGCTGGTGTCTTTCGAAGGCACATCAGCCTATTCCGCCGCCAAGGCCGGCATGGTCGGCCTGACGCGCACGCTGGCGCTCGAAGTGGCAAAAAGTGGCATCACGGCCAATGCCGTGTCCCCCGGCTGGATCGAAACGGGTTCGTCGAGCGCAATGGAGCGGCAAGCTGCCCTGCACACGCCACCGGCGCGGGCCGGGCGACCGGACGAGGTTGCCGCAGCGGTGGTGTTCCTGGCATCGGAAGGTGCCAGCTACGTCAACGGCGCCCTGCTGGTGGTCGACGGCGGCAACAGCCTTCAGGAGCGCAAGGGCTGAATCCGAAACGACCGGTCTCGTTCACGATCGGTCGCGGGTTACGGAAAGCATTGGAAATAGCATCGCCAACGCATTCGCCGAGCGCGCCTTCAAGAAGAAGATCGAACCGCAGCCGCGCTCCGGCCGCCAGGAACTGCTGGAAAACATCGTCAACCGCTACGTCTGAGGACGAAAGCCGATTCGTCGTGCTCAAGGGCGGCTGGATGGCATCCCGGCCGCCCCGGAATGAGGTTTGCGCACGACCCTATCCGGCGACATGCTTTTGCCCTTTGCCGCCCCTCAATGACCTCGCTCTTGCCTTCAAACTGCCGTCACGTATCTCGTATAAAAGGACCGTTGTGGCGGGTGAAAAGGAAGGAGGCGAACCGATATGCAGCACGAACGCGAAATCGACGCCCTGCTCTCATCCGGCGAGACCGGATCGATCATCGACCGGCTGATGGCGCTGCCGCATTCGTACGACGGCGCCCGCAAGACAAATGAATGGGACCGCGCGGTCGCCGCGCGGCTGGAGACGGCGCTGGCCAGAAGCATGCGCTCGCGCATTGTCGGCGAAGGCCGCGACGCCGCCTGATTCTTCCGGCAATTCTTCCGCGGCCTGATACTTCCTTGGTTTGACGAACGGAGACCGTTTCTCCATCCTGCACCGATGATACGCGCGGTGCTCCTGGATCTTCTGGGTGTCGTCTATGACGGCGACACCCAGATCGCTGGCGCAGCGTCCGCGGTCGAGCGGCTGCGACGGGCTGGTTTGCCGCTGCGTTTCGTCAGCAACACGACACGTGCGCCACGCGGCGCAATCATCGCGCAGCTTGCCGCCATGGGCATCAAGGTTGCGGATGAAGAATTGCTGACACCGGCGCGCGCCGCCGTCGAATGGCTGCGCAAACATGACCGCCAGCCACATCTGCTCGTCCATCCCGATCTGGAGGTCGAGTTCTCCGGGCTTGAAGGTGGGAGCGGGCGCGCCGTCATCGTCGGCGATGCCGGCGAGGCCTTCGACCATGCCAACCTCAACCGTGCTTTCCGCGAGCTGATCGCCGGCGCGGATTTCGTGGCGCTTGCCGTCAACCGCACCTTCAAGGACACGGACGGACTGCTCAGCCTCGACACCGGCGCCTTCGTCGCGGCGCTCGAATTCGCCAGCGGGCGAAGCCCTGTCGTACTCGGAAAGCCGTCGCCGGATTTCTTCCACTCGGCGCTCACCGATCTGAATTGTCCGGCCGCCGATGCGGTCATGATCGGCGACGACGCGGAGAGCGACGTCGCTGGCGCACTCGGCGCCGGGCTCGGCGCGGCGCTGCTCGTGCGGACCGGCAAATATCGCCCCGGCGACGAGACCCGCTTCAATCCGGCGCCCACGGCGCTCGTCGACGACGTCGCCACCGCGACCGACTGGATAATCAGCCGCGCCGCAGCCTGACCGGTGCTTCGCCGAACGCTCTTGAAAACGCTCTGGAAAATGCCGCGGCGGACGAAAATCCCGTCCGCCCCGCAATATCCGCCATGGCGATCCGCGTGTCGACCACCAGCCGCCGCGCCGCGCCCAGCCGCAGCCTGAGATAATAGGCGCCGGGCGTCTCGCCGATCGACTTGCGAAAAATGCTTTCCAGCGTCCGCGCCGTCACCCCGGCGCGTTTTGCCACCGCGTCGATCGTCAGCGGCTGGTCGACATGCGATTCCATCAGCCTAATCGCCTGCGCCAAGCGCGGGTCGTAGCCATCGAGCCGGCCGAGTGAGACCAGCGGCTGCGCGTCGGTGGCGGCGCGGGCCTGATCGTAGATGAAGACGCTGGCGACATCGAGCGCCACGGCCATGCCGAGCCGGGTGCGGATCAGATGCAGCATCAGGTCGAAGGTCGGCGACGCTCCGCCGGAGGTGAAGACCGGTCCGTCGATAACATAGCGGTCCGGACGGACATCGACGCCAGGGAAGGCCGAGGAAAAATCCTCCATGTCCTCCCAATGGGTGGTGGCGCTGCGCCCTTCCAGCAGACCGGCGCGGGCCACCAGCCAGGTGCCGGCCTCGACGCCGCCGCAGGCGCGGGCGGCCCGAGCCGCGCGGCGCAAGCCCGAAAGCAAAGCCGATGTCGCATAATTCTGGGTGCCGAAGCCGGCAACGACCACCAGAACGTCGGTTGGCTCGGCGGCATCGAAACGGCCGCTGACCGCCACTGGCAGGCCGCATGTCGTCACCGGCGCCTCGCCGGTGACTGAGACCAGTTTGAAATCGAACAGCGTCTCGCCGGAAATGCGATTGGCGGCGCGCAGCGGGTCGACGGCCGAAGCCACGCACATGATGGACGAGCCGGAAAACACCAGCAGCGTCACCTTGAGCGGCGAGCGTTCCGAGCGAAAGATGGTCGGCTTTTCGCTTTTGATCATGGAAGCTTCGTAAATCGCAAAACAGTTCCCCGCAAGTCGGACCATTGTTAGGACCTCTGACGATTGGGAGGAAATTGCCATGCCGCTCGCGATGAACCGTGAGGTCTTCATTACCTGTGCCGTCACTGGCTCCGGCGGCACGCAGGACCGCTCGCCGCATGTGCCGCGCTCGCCCAAGCAGATCGCCGATTCGGCCATCGACGCGGCCAAGGCCGGTGCGGCCATCGTCCACTGCCATGTCCGCGACCCCGAGACCGGCAAGCCGCGCCGCGATGTCCATCTCTACCGCGAAGTGACCGAGCGCATCCGTGACGCCAATGTCGACGTGGTGCTCAACCTCACCGCCGGTATGGGCGGCGACATGGTGTTCGGTTCGCCGGAGGCGCCATTGCCGCTCAACGAAAAAGGCACCGACATGGGCGGCGCCACCAACCGCATGGAACATGTGCGCCAGTGTCTGCCGGAAATCTGCACGCTGGATTGCGGCACCATGAACTTCGCGGAAGCTGACTACGTCATGACCAACACGCCCGGCATGCTGCGCGCCATGGGCGGCATGATGACGGCACTCGGCGTCAAGCCGGAGATCGAGGCCTTCGACACCGGCCATCTCTGGTTCGCCAAGCAGCTGGTCGAGGAAAAGGTGCTGAACCCCGATGCGCTGGTGCAGCTCTGCATGGGCGTACCATGGGGCGCGCCCGACGACCTCAACACCTTCATGGCGATGGTCAACAATGTGCCGTCGACCTGGAACTGGTCGGCCTTCGCCATCGGCCGCAACCAGATGGCCTATGCCGCAGCGGCGGTGCTCGCCGGCGGCAATGTCCGCGTCGGGCTTGAAGACAATCTCTGGCTCGACAAGGGCGTGCTGGCGACCAACGCACAGCTGGTCGAGCGCGCCGCCAGCATCGTCACCAATCTCGGCGCCCGTATCCTCGGGCCGGAGGAAGTGCGCAAGAAGCTCAACCTGACCAAGCGGGCGCCGATCGCAGCAGCTGCGTAAGGCGGGGGTTGGCGATGGCTGATACCGTCAAATTCACCGCGATGAAGGATGGCGACAAGGACGATTACGAGTTCCTGACCGCCCATGAAATCGACTATGCCGCCAAGACCGGCGAGCGGCTGCTCGACGCGCTGGTCCAGCTCGACGAAGGCCTGTCCGGCTACAAGATCACCCGGCTCGGCCATTCGCTGCAGGCGGCGACGCGGGCGTGGCGCGACGGCGCCGACACCGACTGGATCGCCTGCGCCCTGCTGCACGACATTGGCGACATCTACGCGCCCTACAATCACGACGAATACGCCGCTTCGATCCTGAAACCTTTCGTGCGCGAGCAATGCACCTGGGTGGTGGAAAAGCATGGGGATTTCCAGCGCCTCTATTACGCGCATCATCTCGGCGGCAACCGCCATGCGCGCGACCGCTTCGCCGGCCATATGTATTTCGACGATTGCGACCAGTTCTGCGAACGCTGGGATCAGTCGAGCTTCGACCCCGACTACGAGACGCTGCCGATCGAATTCTTCCGGCCCTTCGTGCTCGAAGTCTTTGCCCGCAAGGCCTACGACGCCTCTGTGATCCGCGCCGGCGAGCGCATCCCTCTCATCGACCCTCAAACAGCCAAGACAAGAACCGGAGCCTGACCATGAGCATCATCAACAAGGCGGCCGCCATCGGCGGCGGTGTCATCGGCGCCGGCTGGGTGGCGCGGCTTTTGCTCAACGGCATCGACGTGTCGATCTTCGATCCGGACCCGGAAGCGTCGCGCAAGGTCTCGGAAGTGATGAAGGGCGCGCGCCGCGCCTACAAGCAGATGGTTCCCGACGGCCTACCCAAGGAGGGCAAGCTGACCTTCGCCAAGACCATTGCCGAGGCGGTGGCCGATGCCGATTTCATCCAGGAGAGCGTGCCGGAACGGCTCGACCTGAAGCACCGGGTGCTGGCCGAGATCGACCTTTATGCACCCGCCAACGCCATCGTCGGCTCGTCCACCTCCGGCATCAAGCCGACCGACATGCAGGTGGCGATGAAGAAGCATCCGGAGCGGCTGGTTGTCGGACATCCCTTCAACCCGGTCTATCTCCTGCCGCTGGTCGAGATCGTCGGCGGCGAGCAGACGTTCCCCGAGGCGATCGAGGTTGCGAAAGAAATCTATGCCTCGATCGGAATGAAGCCGGTGGTGATCCGCAAGGAGATCGAGGCCTTTGTCGGCGACCGCTTGCTGGAAGCAGCCTGGCGCGAGGCGCTGTGGCTGATCAAGGACGGCATCTGCACCGTCGAGGAGCTCGACGACATCATGCGCTACGGCTTCGGCCTGCGCTGGGCGCAGATGGGCATGTTCCAGGTCTATCGCGTCGCCGGCGGCGAGGCCGGCATGCGCCACTTCATGGCGCAGTTCGGGCCGTGCCTGAAATGGCCGTGGACCAAGCTTATGGACGTGCCGGAGTTCAACGACGAACTGGTCGACCTGATCGCCACCCAGTCGGACGACCAGGCGCATGGCCTGTCGATCCGCGAGCTGGAAAAGATCCGCGACGACAATCTGGTCGCCATCATGGACGCTCTGTCGAAGCAGAACAAAGGCAAGGGCTGGGGCGCCGGCGCGCTGCACAAGGACTATACCAGGCAGCTGGCCAAGCTGGCGGCGAAGAAGCCCACGGCTTCCAAGGCTGCCGAAAAGGCCAAGGCGTCGAAGCCGGTGAAGAAGGTGGAAAAGCCGAAGAAAAAGAAGAAGGGCTGAAGACCATGGATTTCGGGCTGTCGGAGGAACAGAAGCTCATTGTCGAGACGACGCGCGCCTTCGTCGAGAATGAGCTTTACCCGCATGAACGCGAGGTCGAGCGCACCGGCGTGCTGCGCCGCGAGCTGATCGAGGAGATCAAGGTCAAGGCGATCGAGGCCGGGCTCTACGCCGCCAACATGCCAGCCGATGTCGGTGGCGCCGGCCTCGATACGGTGACCTGGCTGCTCTACGAGAAGGAGCTCGGCCGCGCCAATTACGCGCTGCACTGGACTTGCGTGGCGCGCCCCTCCAACATCCTTCTGGCCGGCACGCCGGAACAGCGCGAAAAATACCTGTTCCCTTGCATCCGTGGCGAAAAGTGGGACTGCCTGGCGATGACCGAGCCCGGCGCCGGCTCCGACCTGCGCGGCATGAAAGCGACCGCCGTGCAGGACGGTGACGACTGGGTGCTCAACGGCACCAAGCATTTTATCAGCCACGCCGACCTCGCAGATTTCGCGATTTGTTTCATGGCTTCGGGCGAGGAAGAAACGCCGCGCGGCAAGCGCAAGAAGATCACCGCCTTCTTCGTCGACAAGGGCACCAAGGGTTTCACGGTGCGCGACGGCTACCGCAACGTCTCGCATCGCGGCTATACCAACGCCATCCTCGAATTCGACGATTGCCGGCTGCCAGCGAGCCAGGTGCTCGGCGAGGTGCACAAAGGTTTTGAGGTCGCCAATTCCTGGCTCGGCGCCACCCGGCTGCAGGTCGGCGCCACCTGCCTCGGCCGCGCCGAGCGAGCGCTCGGCCACGCCATCGAATATTCCGCGCAGCGCCAGCAATTCGGCCAGCAGATCGGCAAGTTCCAGGGCGTGTCATTCAAGCTCGCCGACATGGCGACCGAATTGAAGGCCGCAGACCTCATGGTGTTCGAAGCCGGCTGGAAGTACGATCAGGGCACCGTCACCGATCAGGACATGGCGATGGCCAAGCTGAAGGCTACCGAAATGCTGGCTTTCGTCGCCGACGAAGCAATCCAGATCCATGGCGGCATGGGGCTGATGGACGACCTGCCGCTGGAGCGCATCTGGCGCGATGCGCGCGTCGAGCGCATCTGGGAAGGCACTTCGGAGATTCAGCGACATATTATTTCGCGGGCGCTGCTGCGTCCGTTCGGAGCATAGAGCATGATGTACCCCAAACCGGGGTCCGGTTTGGGGAGAAGATCATGCTCAAACGAAAAGATGGCCATGCATAAACTCGAACGTCTCCTGCGCCCGAAGTCGATTGCTGTGTTCGGCGGGGCGCAGGCCGCTGCCGTCGTTGCCCAATCGATCAAGATGGGCTTTGCCGGCGAAATCTGGCCGGTGCATCCGACCAAGGACGAGGTCGCCGGCCGCAAGGCCTATCGTTCTGTTGCAGACCTTCCCGGTGCGCCCGACGCTGCCTTTGTCGGCGTCAACCGGCACTTGACCATCGAGGTGGTCAAGGCGCTGGCCGAACGTGGCGCCGGCGGCGCCGTCTGTTTTGCCGCCGGCTTTCTCGAGACCGAGGCCTACGATGATGACGGTGAGCGGCTGCAGGCCGAACTGGTGGCTGCCGCCGGCCAGATGCCGATCATCGGCCCGAATTGCTATGGCCTGATCAACTATGCCGACGGCGCGTTGCTGTGGCCCGACCAGCATGGCGGCATCAGGTTGCCCGAAAGCGCCAAGGGCGTCGCCATCATCACCCAGTCCTCCAACATCGCCATCAACATGACGATGCAGAAGCGCGGCCTGCCGATCGCCTTTCTGATGACCGCCGGCAATCAGGCGCAGACCGGCCTGTCCGAAATGGCGCTTGGCCTGATCGAGGACGAGCGCGTGACGTCGCTCGGCCTGCACATCGAGGCCTTCGATTCGGTAGCCGGCTTCGAGCGTCTGGCAGCGAGAGCCCGCGAACTGAAAAAACCGATCATCGCCATGAAAGTCGGCCGCTCCGAACAGGCGCGGCAAGCGACAGTCTCGCACACCGCCTCGCTCGCCGGCTCGGACGCCGCTTCCGGCGCTTTCCTGAGGCGGCTCGGCATTGCGCGCGTCGATTCCATCCCCGCCTTCATCGAGGCGCTGAAGCTGCTGCACGTCACCGGTCCGCTGCCCGGCTATCGCCTGTCGTCGATGAGCTGTTCGGGCGGCGAGGCCTCGGTGATGGCCGACAGTGCCGAGGGCCGCTGGGTCAACTTCCCAGAGCTCACCAGCAAGCACCGCGCCCATGTCAAATCGACGCTCGGGCCGCTGGTCGCTGTCGCCAACCCGTTGGACTACCACACCTTCATCTGGAACAACGAGCCGGCGATGACCGCCACCTTCACCGCCATGGTCTCGGGCGGGTTCGACCTCAACATGCTGGTGCTCGACTTTCCGCGCCCCGATCGTTGCTCGGTCACCGACTGGTGGGCGACGCTGCGCGCCTTCGAATCGGCGCTGAAGACCAACAAGGCGCATGGCGCGATCGTCTCGTCGCTGCCGGAGAACCTGCCGGAGGAATACACCGCCGAGCTGATGGCGCGCGGCATGGTGCCGTTGTTCGGCATCTCCGAAGCCATGGACGCCGCAGGCGCAGCAGCCTTCATCGGCTGGGCCTGGGCCGAGCCGCAGGCGCAGCCGATCGACACGTCAGCCGCGGGCGCTGCCGAAGGCGGCCATGTGACGCCTGATGAGGCCGAAGCCAAGGAGCGACTGATCAAGGCAGGCCTGCCGGTGCCGAAGGGCGAACGCGCCGCCAATGCAGTCGACGCCGTCATCTCGTCGATGGCGCTCGGCTTCCCGGTGGCGCTGAAGGCGCTCGGTGTCACCCACAAGTCGGAAGTCGGCGCTGTCAGGCTGAACCTGAGGGATGCCGAATCCGTCAGCACGGCGGCGCATGATCTGCTGCCGCTCGGCACCGGGCTCTATGTCGAGCGCATGGTGCGCGACGGCGTCGCCGAACTGATCGTCGGCTTCACCCGCGACCCGATGTTCGGCGCCGTGATGACGCTGGGCACCGGCGGCGTGCTGGTCGAACTGTTGCGCGACAGCGTCACCCTGATGCTGCCGGCGACGCGCGACGATATCGAGGCGGCCCTGCGCCGGCTGAAGTTGTTCCCCCTGCTCGAGGGCTATCGTGGGCGGCCGAAAGCCGATGTCGCCGCCGCCATCGAGGCCATCGCGGGCATTGCCGACTTCGTGCAGAAGAATGCCGGCGAGATCGAGGAACTCGACATCAACCCGCTCATCGTCTGCGCCGAGGGCAAGGGCGCCTGGATCGCCGACGCGCTGCTGGTGCTGGGAGACAAGAAGAATGTCTAACGTCATTTCGACCCGCCGCGAGGGCACTATCCTCGAGGTCACGCTTGACCGGCCGAAGGCCAATGCCATCGACCTCAAGACGTCGCGGCTGATGGGCGAGACGTTCAAGGCGTTCCGCGACGATCCGGAGCTTCGCGTCGCCATCGTCAAGACCGCCGGTGATAAGTTCTTCTGCGCCGGCTGGGATTTGAAGGCCGCTGCCGGCGGCGACGCGGTCGATGGCGACTATGGCGTCGGCGGCTTTGCCGGCCTGCAGGAGCTGCGCGACATGAACAAGCCGGTCATCGCCTGCGTCAACGGCATGGCGGTGGGCGGCGGCTTCGAACTGGCGCTGTCCTGCGACCTCATCTACGCTTCCGACCATTCCTCCTTCGCACTGCCCGAAATCCGCGCCGGCACGCTGGCCGACGCGGCGACGATCAAGCTTCCGAAGCGCATTCCCTACCATGTCGCCATGGACCTTTTGCTCACCGGCCGCTGGATGGATGTCGCCGAAGCGCATCGCTGGGGTCTGGTCAACGAAGTGCTGCCCAAGGAAAAGCTCGAAGACCGTGTCTGGGAGATTGCAAGGCTGCTGGCCAGCGGGCCGCCGCTGGTCTTTGCCGCGATCAAGGAGACGGCGCGGGTTGCCGAAGCCCTGACCTTCCAGGATGCGATGAACCGCGTGACGCGGCGGCAACTGGCGACCGTCGATGCGCTGTATGGCTCGGAAGATAATATGGAAGGTTTTCGCGCATTCGCCGAGAAGCGCGATCCGGTGTGGAAGGGGAAGTAGCCTAGCGGACGATGGCGTTCCTTCATCCCCCTCTGCCCTATCGGGCATCTCCCCCTCAAGGGGGGAGATTGGCTGCTCGGACCTCGACGCCCACCCACCAACGTAGACGATTGGCGAAACCATTCGCGACATCCGATCTCCCCCCTTGAGGGGGAGATGGCCGGCAGGCCAGAGGGGGGTGCCTGGGGGCCATCATCCAAAGTTGGTCTTCCCGCATGACCGACTACAAAACCCTCATCGACGCCGAGACCTGGGTCTTCATCGAGCGGACCAATTCCTTCTACCCGCCCGACACGATCGACTACACCATTGCCCAACAGCGCGCGATTTATGACCGGATGTGTCGCGAATTCTTTGCCGGCTATCCCGATGGCGTGACGGCGGAAACGACCATCATTGCCGCCCGCGATATCCCGATCCGCATCTATCGCAGCGCTACCCCGAACAAGGGGGCGATGGTGCTCTACATCCATGGTGGCGGATTCATCCTCGGCGGGCTCGACAGCCATGACGATGTCTGCGCCGAATTGTGCGCCCGCACGGGCTTCGAGGTGGTCTCCGTCGACTACCGACTGGCGCCGGAGCATTTGCACCCGGCCGCCTTCGACGATGCGCTGCATGCATTCCAGTGGGCGACCTCGACGTACGACCGCCCCGTTGTGCTCTGCGGCGACAGCGCCGGCGGCAATCTCTGCGCGGCCGTTGCCCACGCAACGCGTGGCCATGCAAAGCGGCCAATCGGCCAGGTGCTGATCTATCCCGGCCTGGGCGGCGACCGCTCGAGGGGTTCCTACGTGAGGCATGCGGAAGCTCCGATGCTGACGGTGCGCGATCTCGACTTCTACAAGCACATCCGCACCGGCGGCGCTGACGCCACCGGCGATATCACTTTGTCGCCGCTCGCCGACACCGACTTCACCAAACTGCCGCCGACGGTGCTCATCACCGCGCAATGCGACCCGCTGTCGTCCGACGGCGAAGCCTATCGCGACCGCGTCCTCGCCGCAGGCGGCCGCGCCACCTGGTTCGAGGAGCCCGGGCTGGTGCATAGCTATCTCCGGGCCAGGCACACGGTCGGCCGGGCGCGCGCCAGCTTCAGCCGTATCGTTGAGGCGGTCTCGGTGCTGGGCAAGGGCGACTGGGCTTGGTGATCATTCGCCGACAATCTGCCTGAGCAACCCTCCCAGGAGGAGCAAGCACCAACCTGTCTTCCATCCTGAGTTGACTGACACAAGAATTAGTCGCCGCTTCTGTGAAATGGCGAACAGTCCCAGCCGCCGTTTTGCATGAACCTTTCCACTTCCGCCTGCGACTGACGCTCAGGCGCCGCATGGTGCGGGGCCGGAAAGGATGCCCCCAATGACCAGGACCCCAGAGACTCGCAGGTCTCCGGGAACAACGGGAGCTCAGCGCGACCATCGCCTTCGGGATGGGGTCGATGCGCTGGGCTTCCGGCTGATTCCGTTGACCCTGCGCAGGAGCAGGCGTATCGTGAGGATGAGGAAAGCAGACAATTCGATCAGGGACGAACGTGCCGGAACGACGCGCCTTGCCCTGATTCGCACGGCCGGACCGGACGTTCCTCCCGAAAACTTCGGGGGGAGTTTTATGTCCTGCGATCGCGGCACGTCCATGCCATCTCCACGCGGCGGTTTGCGTCGTTCGCTCCATCTGGCCGGGGGTTTGCTTGCCCTGGCGCTGAGCGCCACGCTCTGGTTGGGCACAGCTGCCCGGGCGCAGGAAACTCAGATCATCTATCCCGGCTCGATGGCCGTGACCGGATTTTCCGGCACCGTCATTCCCAATTTCGAAGAAGGGCTGCCGCCCGGCGTCGACCCGGTCGACGAAACCTTCATCGACACGACGCGCGCCACCCTGCGCGTTTTCGACGTTTCGGCGCTGGGCGGACCTGCCTCCGGCCAGCTCGTCTACACGCCGCCGCCTTTCGAAGTAACGGCCGAACAGATCGGCCAGGTGTTCGCCGTCACCTATGATGACGGCGTGCGCGACGGCGTCCCATCAGGCATCCCCAACCTCTATGCCGGCGCCAGCTCGCTGCACGGCATCCGCATCGTCACCCCTGACGAAGACGCCGACGGAAGGCCCGAGCGGCAGCGCCGCGGCACGGCCGGCGCGGTCTTCATGGACGGCCAGTTCGGCACCGAAAATGGTGGCGGTCCCGGCACGATCTGGAAGATCGACGGCATCACCGGCGCCGTCTCCAAATTCGCCGACATCGACACCAACAGCGGTCCCGGCATCGGCGACGTCACTTTCGACAGCAATCACCGCGAATTCTTCGCCAGCGACCTCGACACCGGCCTCATCCACCGCCTCGCGGACGACGGTACGCTAATCGACACGTTCGACCACGGCGTTGCCGGCCGACCGGCGCATGGGCTCGCGCCCGTCGCCGACGACGGCGCGGTAATGGACATACAAGGTGCTGCGTTCGACTCGGAAGATCCTGATACCTGGGGCTACACGCAGGATGAACGCCGCGTCTGGGCGGTCGCCTATCATGGCGGCCGGGTTTACTATTCGGTCGGCGAAAAGTCCGAAATCTGGTCGGTGGGCATTGCCCGCGACGGTAGCTTTGCCGGCGATCCGCGCTGGGAGCTGACGGTCAAGGCCGACAAGGACTACGCCGTCACCGACATCGCCTTCGACAATCAAGGCTTCATGTACCTGGCGCAGCGCGGCCCGGTGGAAAACCGCTACGATTACAGCCAGTTCGCCGATTCCGGCAAAGGCGAGGTCATCCGCTACTGGCGTGAAAACCCCGACGATCCGGCGACGGAATCGGAGTGGGTGGAAGAGCCGCAGGAATATGCGGCCGGTTTCCCGCAGGGCAACCGGCAGTCGGCCGGCGGCCTCGACCTGCAATATGGCTACGACGCCGAAGGCAATCTCAACACCGGCGTCTGCACCGATACGCTGGTCAACACCGGCGACAAGTTGCGCGACAACCCCACACTGGCCGACCGGCTCGCCGCCGGCGGGCCGCTTGCCGTGCACGGCGTGCAGATCACGCCGACGCCGCTGGTCAAGCCGGCCAACGTGCCGCCCTTCGGGTCGTGGTTCGTCGATTTCGACGGCTATTTCGAGGACCCCGAAGTGGAAGGCCATGTCGGCGATGTCGAGGTCTGGCACCCCTGTGAAGGCCGTGCCGGCTACTATGAAGAAATCCCCGGCGGTTACCTGCCGCCCTTCTATCCGCCTGATTTCCCACCGCCCGGCGATCTGCCGCCGTGCATCGATGTCGAGGATGTCCAGTTCTACTGCACGCCTCGCGGCCTCCAGGCCGACCTCTATCTCCATGACCATACCGGCTTCGGCGGCGATTCGATCAAGGCCCAGTCCAGGACGCCAGGCGTCGGGGTGACATCACCCCAGTCGCACGCGCCCGGCAAGCCTTACACGATCGACATCACCGGCCACTATCCGGGCGACACAGTCGATGTCGGGCTTTGCTTCTACAGGCAATCCGACAAGGACAAGGGTGGCTACTACCCTTGCTGCAAGATGACTTTGCCGCTCAGAACCCCAGCCGTCAGCTGCGAACGTTGAGGAGGGAGAGATGAACATTTCTGCACTTTCCCCCACCGCGACGCGCAACCAGAAAACCGTCATGGAGACCATCATGAGACCCCTGTCATACGCCAGGCGCGGCGCGCGCTGGCTGATGGCGGCCGGTATCGCGGTCGCCATGTACGCCCCTGTGGCAAGTCACGCCGAAGACGCCGTCCCGATCACCCCGGAACTGCGGCTCGACCTCGACAATTCGAAAATCATCACTCCGAGGCCGGAACGGGTCGTGCCGTTCTTCACCAAGAAAGGCACCCAGCGAGGTTGCGACTACGTCGTCTACTCCCTGAGCTTCGGCCTGCGCGGCGATGCGCAAAGCTTTGCCGACCCGGGCATGATTGCCCTGTTGAAGAAGCTCAAGATCGAGTTCAAGGACCAGCTTCCGCACGGCCTGTCGATCGTCAGCGCTCATGTGTCGGGCGACGGCACGGACGCTGCGGGCGGCCCGCTGCCCGGCGTTTCGATCAGCACCTCGGCCGATCCGAACGATACGGCAACCGTGTCTGATTTCCGGCTCTCCGCCGCCGATCTCGACGGCGCGGGCGCTGCCAATGAACGCGTCGTCAACTTCCAGATCACCGCCAAGATCGACCATGCGGCGTTTCCCTCGCCGACCATCGTCGACAACCAGGGTCTGATCAAGGTGACAAATGGAGCTGGCACCGGGACCATCATCCCGTCGCAGGATCCGGGCAAGCCCGACGATGGCGACTTCAAGACCGGCGTGAAGACCTCGATCAAGATCGACCTCACCAACTGTGACAAGCGGCCTCCGCCTCCCGACCGGGAATGCTTCAAGGTGGAGCGCGGCACGGTCGATTGCGTGCCCGGCGGCGGCGCTTTCATCTACCACATGCCTGTCGGCCCGGAGATGGGCGGCAAGTGGGTGCAGGTGTCGACGACCACCCCCGGTATCACCATCATCCCCGACACCCAACTGGTGCCGGCGGGCGGCGGTGTGCTCAACTGGAAGATCGTCGGCGCATCGCCCGGCGATGTCATCCACCTCATCGTCACCGGCATCGAGACCTATGCCGGCCCGAAGGAGGGTTGGGGGCTGTGCTGCACGCAAACCATCGACATCGTCATCCCGCGTGACCTGAGATGTCCGCCCAAGGACAAGGAACCGGACCTCAAGGTCGAGAAACGCGCCGACGTGACGCGTTGCACGATGGGTGGCGGCTGCGACTTCACCATTCGGGTCACCAATGTCGGCGACGGGCCGTATCACGGCAAGATCGTGCTCGACGAGGTGACGCTGCCGGCCGGCTCGACGCTGGATTCAGGGCCCAACCCGCCCTGGGTCTGCGTGCCCGGCGCGACCCCGATGACGTGCGCCTATCCGGTGACCACGCTCAATCCGGGCGCCTCCGTCGACCTCAAGCTCGGCTTCAAGCCGGCCGGTGGCTGGCAAGGCAGCACGCTGCGCAACTGCGCCACCTACAATTACGGCGCCAGCGGCAAGCCGCTGTTCGGCAGCCAGCAGAACGATCGTGGCTGCGCCTCGATCCCGATCTGCCGGCGTGGCGACCGCGACCGCGATTGCCGGCCGCCGGTCGACAAGAAGGTCGACCTGATCCTGAAGAAGCGTGCCCGCATTCCGGTCTGTACGCCCGACGGCATCTGCTACTTCGTGATCGACATCATCAACAATGGCAGCGTTCCCTATAATGGGCCGCTGACGGTCATCGACAATTATCCGGGGGGCGCGCCGGCCTCTTCGACCTTCGGCCCGTCTCCGCCCTGGACATGCGGACCGAACGGCCCCGGGCAGTTCCGCTGCGACAATGCCGGCATCGTGCTGATGCCGGGCGCCTCGACGCCGATCGTCGTCAAGGCGGTGATGCCGGCCGGCTACCAGTCGGACTCGGTGGAAAACTGCGCGGCGCTGAAGCCCGTTCCCGGTGAGGTCGACCTCACCAACAACAAGGCCTGCGCCAAGGAACGCTTCCGGCATCCCAACGGCGGCAAGCCAACCTTGCGCATAACCAAGGTGTGCAGCGGCTCGCTGGCCGGCGCGGCGGTGGTTTCCTGCCGCATCACCGTCATCAGCCTTGGCACCTCTGCCCCCACCGGTCCGGTGCGGGTCAACGATGCCGCCACGCTGATCTCGGGCGGCGCGCCGGTCCAGATCCAGACCGTCACACCCGACGGCGCGGAATGGGCCTGCGGAGCGGTTCCGGCCAACGCGCTGTCGTGCCAGATTCCGGGCGCCGTGATGACGCCTGGAACCAGCCGGCACTTCGACGTGACGGTTTCGGCCAATGGCGCGTTCGAGAACTGCGCACGCGGCTCGTACGGCCCGGCTCCGGGAGACGACGTCGTCTACCCGTTCGGCCAGGCCTGCGCCAAGGGCGGTGGCACCTCCACCATCAGCGTCAAGAAGACCGGCGATGCCGAGTGCCAGCCGGGACAACCCTGCTCGTTCGAGATCACCATCACCAATGACGGCCAGACCCCATTCTCCGGTCCGGTCCGCATCGGCGATGCGATCGGCGTGGACGGGCTCGGCCGGCTGGAAGGCGTTGCGATCACGTCGATTGAACCGCCCTTCGGCTGCTCGCCGGAACCGACGACGCTGCCTCTGTCCTGCATCGCCAACCTGACTCTCGGCGCCGGGGAAAGCCACGTGCACACTGTCACCGTGGTCCTTCCCGACGCCCCGCTGGCCAACCTGCAGGGCAATGTCAGCGGCCAGAACTGCGTCGGTGTCTTGTCTCCTGATACCAGGGTGCAAGGCGGCGACATGCTGTCCGGCGATCAGACCAACATCCAGGGCGGTCGCGGCAAGGCCTATGCGTGCCATCCCTTCACCATCAAGCGTAAGGTGAAGAAAGAGTGCTCGCCGGGCTTTGTGATGAACGACGCCGGCCGGTGCGTGTGTCCGGAAGGCACCACCTTCCGCAACGGCCAGTGCTCGCCCGGCGGTGGCGTCATCATCGAGCCAAAGCCAAGGCCCTGCGTGCTGCTCAAGGGCCAGATCCGCACCGAGGACGGACGCTGTGTCTGCCCACGCGGAACCGAGCTCGAGAACGGCGCCTGCGTCAAGATCGACAAGCCGGGCTGCACCATCCCAGGCTCGGTTCCGACGTCGGACGGCAATGGCTGCTACTGCCCGGACGGCACGCATCTCGACCGACAGGCAAATGCCTGCGTGCGCGACAAGCAGAAGCCCGAGCAGTGCACCATACGCGGCCAGGTTCATGACGCCGACGGCGATTGTGTCTGCCCGCGTGGTACCGAGGTGCGCAATGGAGCCTGCCGGCCGATCCGGCCGAAGCCAGAGCAGTGCACCATCCGCGGCCAGGTTCATGACGCCGATGGCGATTGTGTCTGCCCGCGTGGGACCGAGGTGCGCAATGGAGCCTGCCGGCCGATCCGGCCGAAGCCAGAGCAGTGCACCATCCGCGGCCAGGTTCATGACGCCAATGGCAATTGTGTCTGCCCACGGGGCACCGAAGTGCGGGACGGTGCCTGCCGGCAGAAGCGGCCTGTGCTGGAACAGTGCGACATACGCGGCCAGGTCCACAACAAGCGCGGCGAGTGCGTTTGCCCGCGCGGCACCCAGGTGATCGACGGCGCATGCCGCAAGCCGAGGCCGGAAGAATGTGCCCCGGGCTCGGTGATGATCAACGGCCAGTGCCAACCGATCAGGCGGCGCTGCCCGGAAGGCACGGTTGGGCGGTATCCGAACTGCAGGGCAATCCGGCAACAGCCATCGCTCGATCCGAGCCTGTTGCTCAATCCGGGGATCCTTCAGCAGTTCGTGCCGAACCGCACGCAGCATCCGCAGGTACAGCCGCAGAGGGATCCGACGGCCAACTTCAAGCCGTAGGTTCTGGATACGAGCCAGAAATAGAACCCCCGCCGGAGCGATCCGGCGGGGTTTTTCTTTCAGGCGGCAGAGTTGTCGATCCTCACACTGCTCCAGGCCGAATCTCAGCTGGCGGGCGCGTAGCGCAGCAACGTCACGCCCTGGGCAAGGCTTTGCGTGCCGAGCGGCTGCAAGGTCAGCGACAGGCCGGACTGGAAGTACGGCTTGCCGCCGCCCAGCACGACCGGCTGCATGTAGAGCCGGAATTCGTCGATCAGGCCCGCGCGCGCGAATTGTGCGGCAAGATCGGCGCCGCTGACGGAGATTTCGCCCTCCGTCCGCGATTTGAGCTCACTTGCAACGGTTTCGACATCGCCACACACCAGCCGGGCATTGGGCCCGACGTCGCGAAGCGTCGTCGAAAACACGATCTTCGGGGTCTTTTGCCAGGCATCGGCAAAATCCCGCTCGACCTCTCCCCCGGTTTGGCGCTCCGGACTGTCCCAGAAGCGCATCGCCTCATACATCCGGCGTCCGCAGAACGCGATCGCGGTCCGCCGCATCTCGTCGTTGAAATGCCGGTGCAGTTCTTCTTCGGGCACCGGCAAGCCGATGTCGCCCGACGTTCCCTCGATAAAGCCGTCCAGCGACGTCAGCATGGAGTAGACGATCTTTCCCACGTGTACCTCCGTTCGATGCCTATAGGCTATATATCTGATTGCGATTTACAATCAGATTTCAAAGAGCGAACGGACTGAGGTGGATCACCCGGGAAGGCCAACACTCGGACCAGCAATTATGTTCTGTCGCTGTGAACCTTAGCTCCGGCTGGGATGACCCACTCCTGAAGGAACACTTTCAGGAGAGAGAGAGAATGTCTTCATCCCGCTATATCTTTCGCAACACGGCGACCGCTGTTGCCTTAATCGCAGCCGCGCTCGCCAGCACGTCGGCCCTTGCCGAACAGGCCAACATCAAGTCGATGTCCTTCGACACGCAGAGCGCCAACACCACGCTTCACGTCGTTTCGAGCGACAAGCAGAGATGGGACAGGCTGAAGAGCGGCACCGTCCAGTTCTGGGGTCACATGAAGATCGATACGCGCTGGCCCGGCTACGTTCAGGATGTCGGTGTCGCACTCGGCGTCTGCGGACCCGGCCAATGCGGCCCGTTTCCACCGATCTGGAGCGCCGCGCCGGTCAGCCGTGACTACGACCACCAGGAAAACTTCGCCTTTGATCCGGCCAATATACCCCTATCGTCGGACACCGGCATAGCCGTCGTGCCCTATGGCGACCAGATCATCGCCAGGTGCAACCAGCACCTGCAGGCTGACGGTCCGACGAAATCCTATTCGTTCAGCCACACGTTCGACGCCAGCTTCACGGCACTTACCGACAAGGCGCTCGACATGGGCAATGCCGTCGCCGAAACCCAGCAGGGCAGCTGGCCCTATCCGCTTTTCGATTCGAACTACGCCGCGCATGGCACTTTCCAGGTGCAGGTTGTCTGCGACCCGGTGATCAAGCCCGATGCCCAGGACGTCGCTGCCGATTTCGGCAAGTTCGAGGTCGAGAACGTCAAGCTGTTCCTGACCACCTACCAGTCGAACCAACCGGGCTCGACTCCTGGCACGGTCTGCCCCTCGCTGAAGGTTACCAGCCGGGCGCAAGCCAACCAGGCCGGACCGGTCTCGATGCGCATCTGGCGACAGAAGGACGGCGGACCGGTCACCTCCGAATTCAAGCAGGCGTGGGCATCGTACGACGCGAGCAAGAATGGTTATTACGCCAGCTATGAGAAGTGGGAGAACGTCGGCGCCACGGCCTATTTCCAGTACAAGACCGAGATCGTCGGCAACGGACCGTTCGAACCCTTCGATGGCTGGAAGGACATCACGGTGCATTGCACCGGCGCCGGCGGTGGTGGTTTCACCGACGCACCGCAGGCCGATCTCGACAACCCGCCGGCAAAGGCCGACTGGCAAGGCGAAGTCACCGTTTCCGACAGCGCAGGTGCGAGAAAACTCTGCCCTCGCAAAGGTCAGGTGGCATTCGAGGCGAGCCGCGACGAGCCCGGCGCGTTTCACTACCGGATCGGCTGTTCGAACGGCGCCTTCTTCACCGGCACCACGGTCGCCTTCAATGATGGCGGCGTCTTCAAGGCCAGCGCGGCACATGATCTCAGCATCGTCAGGACCCGCTCGATCCAGTGCACCCTGCAGGAGATCAAGCAGAACGGCTCCATCGCCAGCGTCGATACGGACAAAGAGGACTTCACCTGCATAAAGCGCACCTCCGAACCGGAGGCCGACGATCTCGTCTCGAGCACGCGTCCGGACTTCGGCAAGCCGAGACCGCCGCCGGTCGTCGTCGATCCCGGCCGCAAATGCCTGCCCAGCCAGACATTGCTGCGCGGCAGATGTATCGACAAGCCGATCGTTGCCGCGTGCAAGAGCACCGAAAAGCTTGTCAACGGCAGGTGCATCGGCGTCAGCATCCACTGTCTGCCAGGCTATCGTCAGGTCGGCTTGAAATGCGTGAGGAACCCGGAGGTCGCCGACCAGTGCAGGCGCGACGAATTGCGCATCAACGGCAAATGCGTGCGCAAGCCTCCTGTGATCATCGACTGCAAACGCGGCTACCACCTGGCCGGCAAGGCATGCGTGAAGGACGCCATCATCACCACCGGCTGCCGGACGACCGAAAAGCTTGTGCGTGGACATTGCGTGTCGAAGCCACCCGTCAAGACGTTCAATCTGCAGAGATTGAAGCAAGGCAGCGGCAAGCTGTTTGCGCCGGGATTGGCCAAACCGCGGCGTCACGTGAACTGAAATTTGACGCTACAGACCTGGAGAGGCGGCCCACTGCCGCCTCTCCGCATTGTGTGGATCAGCCGCTCACACCGGATTCCTGTCGACAAGCGGCGTCGAGACGATTAGGGCGGAAGCAAGCTCAACAACGGGAAGCGGACATGGCCAGCAAGACCCTGATTGCGCCATCGGTGCTGGCGTCGGATTTCTCGAAGCTAGGCGACGAGGTCGAGGCGGTGACCTCGGCCGGCGCCGACTGGATACATCTCGATGTCATGGACGGGCATTTCGTGCCCAACATCACCTTCGGCCCGCCGGTGATCAAGGCCATCCGCAACCGCACCAAGGCATTCTTCGACTGTCATCTGATGATTGCGCCGGCCGATCCCTATCTGGCCGCCTTTGCCGATGCCGGCTGCGACGGCATGACCGTGCATGCCGAGGCTGGACCGCATCTCGACCGTTCGTTGCAGACCATCAAGGGTCTCGGCAAGAAGGCTGGTGTGTCGCTCAATCCGGCGACTCCGGAAAGCTCGATCGAATATGTGCTCGACCGGCTCGACCTGATCCTTATCATGACCGTCAATCCGGGTTTTGGCGGCCAGGCCTTCATCCCGGCCATGGTCGACAAGGTCAAGCGGGTCAAGGCGCTGATCGGCAACCGGCCGATCCGCATCGAGATCGACGGCGGCGTGTCGCCGGAGACGGCTCCCCTGGTCACATCAGCCGGCGCCGACGTGCTGGTGGCAGGCGCCGCCGTCTTCAAGGGCGGCAGCGTCGAGGCCTATCGGGCCAATATCGAAGCCATCCGAACCGCGGCCGACCGGGCTGCCGGCTGACATCAGTTTCCGGAAAAATCGCGACAGCTCTGACCTCTCGGCCTGATCTTTCAGCCGGCGAGATGTCCCGGAAAGCGGTCAACTGGCGGCAGTCGCCGGAACTGACCGTCGCGGCGAGCGACGCGATCACAGCATCTGGCAGCAAAATCTATTGGACGAATGCCGAGGGCGTGTTCATTGCGGGAGCGGCAAGTTCGGCAATCTGACGTGCGTTAAGAAAAAATTACCCGTATTCCGGATCTCGCAGCCGGGTCGCGAAGACGCAAGCCGCATCGCGGGACAAAGTTTCTTCGTAAGAACAAGTTTTTCACGATATTCGTTACTTCCCTCGAGTAAGATGTGCAAACCTTCCTCTTTAAGTCGAATATCGTGATCTTCCCCTTGAGCCATGGATGCCTTAGGGCGTATAGTAAAAGTATAGGGGATTCGTTTGCTTCGCGAACGGGCTGGCGGAGCGTGGGAGAGCGATAGGAGTCATATTGACCTACGGATCTGCCGATATGAGCGAAGGCGCCGGCGCCAAGAGCACACTCGCCAGCACGGTCTACCAGCAGCTTCGCGACGATCTCCTGCGCGGTGTGTTTGAAAGTGAAAGCAAGCTTCGTGTCGAATGGGTGGTTTCCCGTTACGGCGCCGGCGCTTCGCCGGTTCGCGAGGCTCTCAACCGGCTTGCTTCGGAAGGCCTGCTCGGCCGCCACGACCAGCGCGGTTTCTTCATCATGCCGGTCAGCGCCCCCGAGTTAGAAGAGTTGACGCGCACGCGCTGCTGGCTGGAAGATCGGGCGCTGCGTGAATCCATTGCCAACCGCACCGGCGAATGGGAAGAGCAGTTGGTACTGGCCTTGCATCGGCTGGCGCGCGCCCAGCGCCGTTTGCCGGAGGATCCGTCCTCGAACAATCCGGAATGGGAAAAGCTGCATCGCGCCTTCCATCGGGCACTGATCGCAGGCTGCCGGTCGCACTGGCTGATCGGCTTTTGTGACCAGCTTTCCGATCAGGCCTCCCGCTACCGGCTGATCTCCCAGGACAGGCCCGAGCGCGACGATATCGGCGAGCATCGCCTGATTGCCGAGCGCACCGTGGATGGCGATGCCGATGGCGCCGTCGAAGCGCTGCTCAACCACTACCGTTTGACGGCAGCCATGTGCATGGAGCGCTTCAACGAGAGCGGCGATCTCCGGGCAAGCAAGGCGTTGCGCGGCCGCAGATAGCAACACTTGCGGTTTTTCGATCCGAAATCTGCTTGCAGCGGTGTTCCGAAAAGCGGTTGTTTTTTTTCGAGGCCATGCGCTAGGGAAGACGCATGAGCAATCACCTGTTCGATGCCTTCCGCGACCGCATGCCCGCGCCCGGGCGCACCTTGATGGAGACCGATGACGGGCGTTCGATCCGCTACGGCGACATGCTGGCGCGGTCGGCGCAATTGGCGCAGGCGCTGAGGCATTTGGGCGTCGAGCCGGGCGACCGAGTCGCGGTGCAGGTCGAAAAAAGCCCCGAATGCATTTTCCTTTATCTGGCCTGCCTGCGCGCCGGTGCGGTCTTCCTGCCGCTCAACACCGCCTACACGTTGACGGAGCTCGGCTATTTCTTCGGC
Organism: Mesorhizobium caraganae; assembly: GCF_016836705.1. Taxonomy (GTDB): domain Bacteria; phylum Pseudomonadota; class Alphaproteobacteria; order Rhizobiales; family Rhizobiaceae; genus Mesorhizobium; species Mesorhizobium caraganae. Next base: position 1,138,623 of record NZ_JAFCGY010000001.1, read on the forward strand.
GATGCCGAGCCGCGGCTGGTCGTCTGCGACCCGGCGCGGGCCGGCGATATCGCGCCGCTGGCAAAGACTTCGGGCGCAGTTACCGCCACGCTCGGCAGCAACGGTGAAGGCTCGCTGACCGAACTGGCCGTGCAACAGCCCGCGGATTTTGACGATATGGCGCGCGAGCCGGACGACCTCGCGGCGATCCTCTACACATCGGGCACGACCGGCCGTTCGAAGGGCGCCATGCTCAGCCACGAAAACCTGGCCTCCAACGCGCGCGTGCTGGCCGAGCAATGGCACTTCACCAGGGACGACGTGCTGATCCATGCGCTGCCGATCTTCCACACGCATGGCCTGTTTGTCGCCACCAACGTCGCCCTGATGGCCGGCGCCTCTATGCTATTCGAGCAGAAATTCGACGCCAACCGCATCGTCTCGCTTCTGCCGCGCGCCACGGTGCTGATGGGCGTGCCGACATTCTATACCAGGCTCTTGCTGCAACAGGGACTCGACGCGCATGCAGCGAAGAATATCCGCCTGTTCATTTCCGGCTCGGCGCCACTGCTCTCAGAAACGCACAAGGCCTGGCGCGAACTGACCGGCCACGCGATCCTCGAACGCTACGGCATGACCGAGACCAACATGAACACCTCGAACCCGTACGAGGGCGAGCGCCGCGCTGGCACGGTCGGCTTCCCGCTCCCCGGCATCTCGCTGCGCATCGCCGATCCCGACAGTGGTGCTGCGTTAGCCCAGGGTGAGGTCGGCATGATCGAGGTGAAGGGGCCGAATGTCTTTTCCGGCTACTGGCGCATGCCGGAGAAAACCAAGGCGGAATTCCGCGACGGCTTCTTCATCACCGGCGATCTCGGCCTTATCGATGCCGACGGCTACGTCCACATAGTTGGGCGCGGCAAGGACCTGATCATTTCCGGCGGCTACAACATCTATCCGAAGGAGATCGAGAGCGAGATCGACGCGCTGGCCGGAGTCGCGGAAAGTGCGGTCATCGGTCTTGCCCATCCCGATTTCGGCGAAGGCGTCACCGCTGTCGTGGTGCGGGAGCCGGCCTCGCGGATAACCGGGGCCGAGATCGTTGACGCCATTGCCGGCCAGCTGGCGAAATACAAGCACCCGAAGCAGGTCATCTTCGTCGATGAATTGCCGCGCAACACGATGGGCAAGGTGCAGAAGAACCTACTGCGCGAAACCTACAAGGGTCTCTACGACCGTTAAGAAGCCGGCTAATCACTTGCTTCAGGCGCTCCACTGTCACCTGTTCGCGGTTCGGTAGTGCCGTCCCTACCTGCGCGGCTTTGGGTGCCGGAACCCCACAGGGCGCGGTTCAGCAGGCTGCGTTTGCGCTTGCGTGGGATGAGGTCGACATCGCTGACGAGCTTGGCGCCGCCCTCACGCCTTTCCAGGGTGATCTTGCGGCTGTGGAAGGCTTCTAGCTCCGCGCGGTGCGCCACGCTGATGATGGTGACATCAGGCAGTTCGCGGATCACCGTCTTCATCATCGTGTCCTGGCTCTTCTCGTCGAGCGCCGAAGTCGCTTCATCCAGCACCACGATATCGGGGCGATGCAGCAGCAGGCGTGCGAAGGCGAGGCGTTGCTTTTCGCCACCCGACAGCGTCTGGTCCCATGGCGCGTCTTCCCTGATCCTGTCGGTGAGATAGCCAAGCCCCACCTTGTCGAGGGCAGCCTTGATCTGCTTGATCGTCCACTTGTCCGCCGCCGCGGGATAGGCGACCGCGCGGCGAAGCGTGCCGGTGGGGATGTAGGGGCGTTGCGGCAGCATGAACAGGCGCCTGTCGGCGTGGAAATTGACGCTGCCGCCGCCCCATGGCCACAGGCCGGCGACGGCCCGCACTAGCGTCGACTTGCCTGAACCAGATTCGCCAGCCACCAGCACCCGCTCGCCCGGCTCGATCACGACCTCGGTTTCCTTGACCACGGAGGTGCCGTCGTCGAGTGTCACGGAAAGATTGTCGAGGCTGAGGATGGCGCCGTCTTCGGTTTCTCCCCGGTTGATGCGTCCGAGCGCATCGCTCTGCTCGGCGCGCTCGAGCCCGTCGAGCGACATCGTCAGCGAGGCAATGCGCCGCGCGGAGGCGTTCCAATCGGCGAGACGCGGATAGTTGTCGACCAGCCAGCCGAACGCGCCTTGCACGATGCCAAAGGCCGACGCCGCCTGCATCACCTCGCCAAGCGTCATCGAGCCTTCGAGGAATTTCGGCGCGCACAGCAGGATCGGCACGACCGGCGCAAACAGGCTCGATCCCTGCGACACCGCCGCCGTGCGCATGTGCTGTCCGGTCAGCAGCGCCCATTGCCTCAGCACATGGCCGAAATTCCTGTCGATGCCGCCGCGCTCCTCCTCCTCGCCGCCCAGCAAGGCGATGCTCTCGCCGTTTTCGCGCACGCGCGTCAGCGTGTAGCGCAGCTCGGCCTCCGCCTGGTTCTTCCGCTCGGAGAGCTGGACGAAATTGCGGCCGATGACCACCATCGAGGTCGAGGTGATGGCGGCATAGATGATCGCGGTGATGACCAGGAAGCCGGGAATGGTGATGCTCTCGCCGCCGATCGGCAGGGTGAGCGCGCCGCCGATGGTCCACAGCACGACAATGAAGGTCGAGGCCGACAGGAACGCGTTGAGGACGCCGGCGACGAAATCGACCGGCGACTCGGTGGCGATGCGCAGATCATCGGTCATGCGGGCCTCGGGGTTCTGGTGGTCGCCGCCCACGAGGTTCAGCTGGTAGTAGCGGCCGTTTGCCAGCCAGCGCGCGACGATCCCGGTGGTCAGCCAGGAACGCCAGCGGCGCTGGATCGTCATGCGCAGGTAGACCTGCGCGACGACAAGGCAGCCGCTGCAGATCACCAGCGGCACGAATACGGCGCTGAGGAAATAGACTGTGCGGGCGTTGCGCTGCTCGAGGGCATCGAACATCGAGCGGTTCCAGACATTGATGCCATACTGGAAACCGATGTTGATGCAGATCAGCAGCAGCACTCCGATCGTGAATGGCCAGGCGAGCCGGTCGCCGCGCCGGCTCCAGTAGCCGCGCGCGCTGATCCAGAAACGCCGCAGCAGGTATTTCTTGCGCGCCTGCTCGGCCTCTTCGGGCGTCAGCTGCGGATCGGGTTCGATAGCTTCCGGCGGCGGCCCCGCCTGGCCGTCGACCTCCGGCACTGCGTCGGCGGGCGTTGGCTTCTTTTCGCGCGGCTTCTCCTCGCCCGTTCGTCGGTCGCGCGACTTTTGTCGTGACGGCTTTTCCCGGCGCGACTTCGGGGCATCGCTGGGTCTGATGCCGTCGGTCGGTTTCGATTTGGGTTTCGCCTCGGACATACGCCCCGTCAACGGCCTCAAAATCAAAAGGTTTCATAGCTAGAGACGACAACAGCCGCAGCCCTGTCATTTCAGGCTGAGCAGCTCGACAACATGGTCGGCGATTGCCAGGCTCGCCGTCAGGCCTGGGCTCTCGATGCCGAACAGATTGATGATCGGCCCAGCGCCGTGCTCGGCCGGGCCCTGGATGATGAAATCTGCCCCCGGCTGGCCTGGACCGGACAGTTTTGGCCTGACGCCGGCATAGGCGGGGTGCAATGCGCCATCGGCAAGGCTGGGCCAGTAGCGCCGGATCTCCTCGTAGAAGGCGGCGCTTCGGCCGGGATCGACGGTATAGTCGACGCGATCGATCCATTCGACATCAGGGCCAAAGCGCGCGCTGCCGCCGAGGTCGAGGGTCAGGTGAACGCCAAGACCGCCATGGACTGGCACCGGATAGATCAGCCGCGAAAAGGGCGAGCGGCCGGACAGCGCGAAATAGTTGCCGCGCGCCAGCCATAGCGGCGGAACGAGGTCTTGCGGGAAGCCTTCGATGCGTCTGGCCAATGCCTGGGCGTCGAGGCCGGCGGCGTTGATGAAGGCACCGGCCTTGAGACGGAACCCCTCGCCATCGGCGCCACGCGTGTCGATCCGGATCCCGTCGGCTTCGATGGCCGCGCCGGCAACAGTCGTGAGCAGCGCGAAGGATACGCCAGCGGCTTCCGCATCACCACGCAGCGACAGCATCAGCGCCTGGCTGTCGACGATGCCGGTTGACGGCGACAGCAAGGCGCCGGCGCAGGTCAGCGCGGGCTCGAGCTTTTCGGCCTCTGCGCGCGTCAAAAGCGTGAGGTCAGCGACTCCGCATTGCGCCGCGTTGATCTGGATTGCCTGCAGCCTGTCCAACTGGTCGGGTTCGACGGCAACGGTCAGTTTGCCGGTGCGCCGGTGGGCGACGCCGTGCTCGCGGCAGTAGGCATAGAGGCGCTCGCGACCCGCGACGCAGAGCCGGGCTTTGAAGCTGCCCGGCGCATAATGGAGCCCGGCATGGATGACTTCCGAGTTGCGCGAACTGGTGCCCGTGCCGATGGCTGCGGCCTTCTCGACCACCAGCACCTCACGGCCCGCCAGCGCCAGCGCACGGGCAATGGCGAGGCCGACCACACCCGCCCCGGCAACAATGCAATCGACATCATGCATGGATGGACTTTAGCGCCGACTGTCCGCACCTGCAAAAACCCTGTCGCCGCCGATCCACACGCCCTTGACGTTGAGATCGTTCGACAGCGCGACGATATCGGCCGCGGTGCCGTTGGCGAAGCGGCCGAGCCGGTGCGCCTGGTCTACCGCTTGCGCCGGATAGAGCGAGGCCATGCGCAAGGCCTCCGACAGATCCAGGCCGACAATCCTGTGCACATAGCGGACGGCCGAGATCATATCGAGATCGGCGCCGGCCAGCGTGCCGTCGGCCAGCCGCAGGCTGCCGTCCTTGCGATAGATGATGCGGCCGTTGAGGGTGAACGAGGTCATGTCGGTGCCGATCGTCGCCATGGCGTCGGTGACCAGCACGATCCTGCCCGGTCCCTGCTTGGCGCGCAGCGCAATCAGCATGGTGGCTGGGTCGACATGGATGCCGTCGGCGATGATGCCGGCCGAGAGGCCCCCTATGTCGATGGCCGCACCAGCCAGTCCCGGCTCGCGGTTGCCGATCTGGCTCATGGCGTTGAACAGGTGGGTGACCACGCTGGCGCCGGCTTCTGCGAAGGCTTTGGCCGTGGCGTAGCCGGTGTCGGAATGGCCGAGGCTGACGACGATGCCGGCCTCGGCGAGCGCGGCGACGCGGATGGCCTCGACGGATTCCGGAGCAATCGTTGTCAGCAGCACCGGCAGATTTTTGCGCGCCGCGATCAGGGCCGCCTGGTCGGCATCGGTCATCGGCCGGATCAGCGCCGGGTCATGCGCACCCTTGCGGGCTACGGAGAGATGCGGGCCTTCGAGGTGCAGGCCCAAAAAGCCCGGCAGCTTCTGCCGTGCCGCTTCAGCGCCGGCGGCAATGGCCGCGGCGGTGATCTCAGGCGTATCTGTGATCAGGGTTGGCAGCAGCGCCGTAGTGCCGAACGGCGCATGCGCCCGGCATATGGTTGCCAGCGAGGCGACATCGGGATGGTCGTTGAGCATCACGCCGCCGCCGCCATTGACCTGCAGGTCGACGAAGCCCGGTGCCAGCATGCCGCCGCCGGTGTCGATCCGGGCAACGCCGGAAGGAATTGCGCCGACAGGAAGAATGCCTTCGACCACATCGCCTTGCACGAGCAGGGCGGCATCATCATGCCAGTCGTCGCCGTCGAAAATCCGGGCGCCAGTCAGGGCAAAACGGTCGCTCATACGGTTTCCGTCACCTTGCGCAGATTGCGCGGCACATCCGGATCGAGGCCGCGATGGCGGGCGAAGGCCTCGACGAAGCCATAGAAGGACACGATCAGCGTCAGCGGGTCGGTCAAGGGATGACCGGTGGCGACATGCGGCAGGGACTGCGCGCTCCTCGCCTTGTCGGAAGTGATGAAGACGGCGGCACCCTTGCCGGCAAGGTTGTCGGCGGCCTCGGCCACGGACGGCTCCGAGGCGTCGCGAGCGGCCAGCGCCAGCACCGGGAAGCCCGGCCCGACCAATGCCAGCGGGCCGTGCATGACTTCGGCCGCACTATAGGCCTCGGCATGCATGCCGCAGGTCTCCTTGAATTTCAGCGCCGCCTCGTTGGCCATCGCCGCGGACGGGCCGCGGCCGAGAATGAACAGCGATTGCGGCGTCTCCAGCGCGCCGGCCAGCGCCATCCAGTCGCAGGCGATCGCCTTGCTGAAGTGTTCGGGCAGGCGGGCGAGGGCGGCCAGCAGCTTGTCGTCGCCGGTGCAATGCGCCATCAGCGCCAGCCCGGCCACCGCCGAATTGACGAAGGTTTTCGTCGCCGCGACGCTGCGCTCGGGCCCGGCCAGGATGTCGATGGCAAAATCCGAGGCCCGTGCCAGCGGCGAATCGGCGGTGTTGGTGATGGCGACGGTGAGCGATCCGCCGGCCCTGGCCGTCTCGGCCATGGCGACGATATCAGGGCTCTTGCCCGATTGCGAGATGGCCAGGCAGGCCGAGCCGGCGAGCTTGAGCTTGGCGCCATAGATCGAGGCGATCGACGGGCCGACCGAAGCGACGGCCAGACCGGCGGTCAGCTCGACGGCATATTTCATGAAGGTGGCGGCATGGTCGGACGAGCCGCGCGCGACGGTAACGATGAAGCTCGGATCGCGCTCGCGAATGCCGCGTCCGGCCTCGGTCAGCACCGCCGCCGAACCGTCGAGCAGGCGCGCGACGGCTTGCGGGATTTCGTCGATCTCGCGCCGCATATGGGTGGTGTTGGGGATCATGGTCGGCCCTCTTCGCTCGGCCCTGTCAGCCGCAGTTCGGCGACGAAATCATAAGCGTCGCCCCGGTAGATGGAACGGGTGAATTCGATCACCTTGCCGCTCGCCAGATAGGAAATGCGTTCAATGTGCAGTCCGGCAATGCCCGGCGGCACTTCGAGCAGGCGCGCGTCACCGTCGCCGAGATTGGCGGCCGAAATGCGCTGCACCGCCCGCACCGGGCGGTTGCCGGTCAACTCCAGTGCCGCATAGAGAGAAGAGCCTATCCCGGCGGGGTCCGGCAGCACGCTGGCCGACAGCGAGGCGCGCTCGATGGCCAGCGGCGTGTCGTTGGCGATGCGCAGGCGCGACACACGCGCCACCAACTCGTTCGACGACAGGCCGAGCACCATCATCTCGTCGGGCGAGGGCGCATAGAGGCCGCGGTCGAGCCACGCTGAACGCACCGCCATGCCGCGCCGGGCCATGTCCTCGGTGAAGGAGGTGAGCCGCGACAGCGATTGCTCGACGCGCTCCATGCGTGGCGCCACGAAGGTGCCGGAACCGTGGCGCTGCACCAATATGCCGCCCTTGACCAGGTCCTGGACCGCCTTGCGCACCGTGACACGGGAAATGTCGGCCTTGGTCGCGATGTCGCGCTCCGACGGCAACGCGTCGCCTGGCCCGATCAGACCGCGATTGACCGCGTCCTCAATGCTTTTCCTCAGCTGCAGATAGAGCGGCGCGCCGCTTTGCGACGATTGCTTCAGCGTGGCGAAGATCTGGTCGGCGGCCTCGCTCATCGCGCTGCGCCCGCTTTGGCGAAGATGCGAGCCGCCATCTGCACGGCGCCGCCCAGCGCATCGTCGAGCGGCGCCTTCAGCAGCGCCTGGTAGCGCTGGGAAAGGCGCGGCGCATAAAGCGGCGCCAGCCCGCCGAGCAGGCAGAGCGGGGCATCGTGCGAAAGATCGAGTGCCCCGAGCGACGCTTCGACATCGCCGACCGCCTTGTCGACGATCCAGTTGGCGACGGCGTCGCCCTTCTCGGCGTGCTCGAACACCTTGGGCGCGAAGCCGCCGAAATCGCCTGGTTTGGCGTTGGTGGTGAATTCGACCACGTCTTCGGGATTGTTGCGGAAGGTCGCCATCATGCTGTCGGTCAAGGGCGAGCCCGGGCGGACGCCGTCATGGGCGAGCAGCGTCTGTTCGAGCAAATCGCGGCCGATACGGGCGCCGCTGCCCTGATCGCCGACCTGGAAGCCCCAGCCGCCTATGGCACGCGATGTGCCGCCCTTGCGCGCCATATAGGCGGTGCCGGTGCCGAGGATGGCCATGGCGCCATCGCCCGAGCCGACCGCCCCTTCGAGCGCGATCTCGGCGTCAGTCTCGACGCGGCTGATGCTGAATGGCAGGATTGCTTCGAGTTGCTGCCGGTAGGTGCCGACATTGGCGCCGGCAAGGCCAAGAATGGCTGGTGTCTGCGGGATCAGGTCCGGGTCTTGCCCTGCGGCGATGAATGCCTGCCGTGCCGCCTCGACAATATGGGTCCTGGCGCCGGTGAGATCGGTGCGGATGTTGGCGGCGCCGCTTTTGGCACGGCCAATGACAGCGCCATCGCCTGTCGCAAGGGCTGCCCTGCAGCTGGTGCCGCCGCCATCGATACCGAGCACGAAATTCACGCGATTTCTCCTCGGGGCGGATAATACCAATAAAATACCAATAGCCAAGGATTAATTTCCGTTTCAAAAAGATTAAGGCGTATTTTATTGAAAAAACTAGACATTTCGTCGGCTCAGCGATTTCTGGCGGCCAAATCCGTTAATGCGTGTGGACAAGTGGTATTTTTTTGGTATTGTTCCTTCATCGGAGGGACAGGGATGGCCGAACCGCGCACCGAAGCGCTTCACAGGAATGCCGAGGGACTGGACATCCAGGCCCCGGACACCATCCTTTCTTCTTTGGCTGATGCACAGATCGAGGCCGCCAAGGCAGTCCGCAGCGCCATTCCCGCCATCGCTGCCGCGGCCGAGATCATCGCCGACCGGCTGAACGGCGGCGGCAAGCTTGCCTATGCGGCGGCCGGCAGCTCCGGCCTGATGGCGCTGGCCGACGCGCTGGAATTGCCCGGCACTTTCGGCATCAAGCGCGAGCGCATCGTCATCCTGATCGCCGGCGGCGACGAGGCCTTCAAGACGCTGGCCGGCGGGCCGGAAGACGACACCGACGAAGCCTCGGCGGCAATTGCCGGCGCCGGCATCGGCAAGGGCGACTGCCTGATCGCGATCTCGGCCAGCGGCTCGACACCCTATGCAGTCCAGGCTTTGAAGGACGCGCGTGGCCGGGGCGCGGCGACCATCGCCATTGCCAATAACAAGGACACGCCAGTGCTCAAGCTGGCCGATGTCGCCATCCTGCTGGAAACACCGCCGGAGGTGATTGCCGGCTCGACGCGCATGGGTGCCGGCACCGCGCAGAAGATCGCGCTTAACATGCTGTCGACGCTGACCGCCATTCATCTCGGCCACGTCCATGATGGCTACATGGTCAATCTCACCGCCGACAACATCAAGCTGCGCGACCGCGCGGCCCGCATCGTCGCCGCCATCAGCGGCCATGACAAGGACGCTGCGGCGCGCCTGCTCGAAGCGAGCGGCGGCGTTGTCAAGACAGCCATTCTGCTCGCCGCCGGCGCTGCCAACGCCGATGTGGCCGAGAAGATACTGGAAGGGACCGGCCAGAAGCTCAGGCCAGCCCTTTCCGCGATCGAGGGGAACAAGGGCGCGAAGGCCCCTGTTCTCAAAACCGAACCTGAAAAAGGTCAACAGGGAGACTAAGCATGACAACGAAACTACTGACGGCACTGCTTCTCGGCACCGGCATTCTCGGCACCGTCGGGTTGGCTCACGCCGCTGACGTAACGCTCAATATCGAAAGCTGGCGCGGCGACGACCTCACCATCTGGAAGGACAAGCTGATCCCGGCCTTCGAAGCCAAGAACCCGGGCATCAAGGTGGTGTTCGCACCGTCGGCTCCGACCGAGTATGACGCAGCGCTCGGCGCCAAGCTCGCCGCCGGCTCGGCTGGCGACCTGATCACCTGCCGCCCGTTCGACAAGTCGCTCGAACTGTTCAAGAAGGGCAATCTCGCCGATCTCTCGGCGCTGCCAGGCATGGAAAACTTCTCGCCCGTCGCCAAGGCCGCCTGGCAGACCGACGACGGCAAGGCGAGCTTCTGCGTGCCGATGGCCTCGGTCATCCACGGCTTCATCTACAACAAGGACGCCTTCGACAAGCTCGGCATCAAGGTGCCGACGACGCGTGACGAGTTCTTCGCCGCGCTCGACAAGATCAAGGCCGACGGCACCTACATCCCGATGGCGATGGGCACCAAGGATCTCTGGGAAGCCGCGACCATGGGCTACCAGAACATCGGCCCGAACTACTGGAAGGGCGAGGAAGGCCGCCAGGCACTGATCAAGGGCGAGCAGAAGCTGACCGACGCCGACTGGGTCGCGCCCTATGCCGAACTGGCCAAGTGGAAGCCCTATCTCGGCGACGGCTTCGAAGCCCAGACCTACCCGGACAGCCAGAACCTGTTCACGCTTGGCCGCGCCGCCATCTACCCTGCCGGCTCATGGGAGATCGGCCTGTTCAACACCCAGGCGCAGTTCAAGATGGGCGCCTTCCCGCCGCCGGTCGAGAAGGCCGGCGACACCTGCTACATTTCCGACCATACCGATATCGGCATGGGCCTGAATGCAGCGTCGAAGAATGCCGATGCGGCCAAGACCTTCCTGTCCTGGGTCGCTTCGCCGGACTTCGCCACCATCTACGCCAACGCACTGCCGGGCTTCTTCAGCCTGAACTCCAACCCGGTGAAGATGGAAGACCCGCTGGCGCAGGAATTCGTCTCCTGGCGCGACAAGTGCAAGTCGACGATCCGCTCGACCTACCAGATCCTGTCGCGCGGCACGCCGAACCTGGAAAACGAGACCTGGGTTGAATCGGCCAACGTCATCAACGGCACCGATACGCCGGAAGCTGCCGCCAAGAAGCTGCAGGACGGCCTCGACAGCTGGTACAAGCCGGGCAAGTAAGAGCTCAACGAGCAGGGTCGTTCCAAGTGGACGGCCCTGCGTTTTTCGATAGCATCGACTGCCAACGACGGCGCCGCCCCTCATCCGCCTGCCGGCACCTTCTCCCCGTATAGTGACGGGGAGAAGGGATGCACTCCAGCGCTGGCGACCCCCTCTCCCCGTTCTTCACGGGGAGAGGGTAAGGGTGAGAGGGGCAGCGCCGACGTGGGAGCATTTTTGCCCAGACCGTGGATAGGCGGGGACCGCACTCATGGCCGCAGAAACACGACCGAAACGACCGTTCCGCTGGCATATCGGCGTCTTCCTGGCGCCGGCGCTGCTGGTCTATACGGCGATCATGATCCTGCCGCTGGCCGGGACGCTGCAGCTGTCGCTGTTCCGCAACATCGAGCAGCACCAGGTCTTCGTCGGCTTTGACAATTTCCGCACCTTGTTCGGCGACCCCAACTGGTCGGTCAATTTCTGGAATGCGCTGCGCAACAATGTCTGGTTCTTCATCATCCACATGCTGGTGCAGAACCCGATCGGCGTCATGCTGGCGGCATTGCTGTCCAGCCCGCGGCTGAGATTCGCCGCCTTCTACCGCACGGCGATCTTCGTGCCGACCATCCTGTCCTTCGTCATTGTCGGCTTCGCATGGAAGCTGATCCTGTCGCCGCTATGGGGCGTGGCGCCGCACCTGATGGACCTGGTCGGCCTGAAAAGCCTGTTCACGCCATGGCTCGGCAAGGAACAATATGCGCTGACCGCGCTCAGCCTGATCTCGGTGTGGCAGTTCATCGGCATTCCGATGATGCTGATTTATGCAGCGTTGCTGTCGATCCCCGAAGAGGTGATCGAAGCCGCCGAATGCGATGGCATTACCGGCATGTCGCAGTTCTGGAAGATCAAGCTGCCGCTGATCCTGCCGTCGATAGGCATCATCTCGATCCTGACCTTCGTCGGCAATTTCAACGCCTTCGACCTGATCTACACCGCGCAAGGGGCGCTCGCCGGGCCGAACTATTCGACCGATATTCTGGGCACCTTCCTCTACCGCGCCTTCTTCGGCTTCCAGTTGCAGGTCGGCGATCCCAATATGGGGGCTGCGATCGCCACGATGATGTTCCTGATCATCCTCGGCGGCGTCTGCGTCTACCTCTTCCTCGTCCAGACGCGCCTGCGTCGCTACCAGTTCTGAGGAGCCAGAGATGAGCCTAGCCACCCGTTCTCTGCCCCGCACCATCGGCGCCCACGCGATCCTGTTGACCTACACGGTGATCGCGCTGTTTCCGGTGATCCTGGTCATCATGAATTCGTTCAAATCGCGCGCGGGCATCTTCGGCGCGCCGCTAACGCCGCCGACGCCGAAGACCTTCGACCTGATCGGCTACACCACGGTGATCGGCCAGGGCGACTTCATCCACTATTTCCAGAACAGTCTCGTCGTCACCGTCGCCTCGCTTTTCTTCGTGCTTCTGTTCGGCGCCATGGCGGCGTTTGCGCTGTCGGAATACCGCTTTCGCGGCAACACGCTTATGGGGCTTTATCTCGCGCTCGGCATCATGATCCCGATCCGGCTCGGCACCGTCGCCATCCTGCAATTGATGGTGGCGAGCGGACTGGTCAACACGCTGACGGCGCTGATCCTGGTCTACACCGCGCAGGGCCTGCCGCTGGCAGTCTTCATTCTGTCGGAATTCATGAAGCAGGTGTCCGACGATTTGAAGAATGCAGGCCGCATTGACGGCCTGTCGGAATACACGATCTTCTTCCGGCTGGTGCTCCCGCTGGTCAGGCCCTCGATGGCGACCGTCGCCGTCTTCACCATGATCCCGATCTGGAACGATCTATGGTTCCCGCTGATCCTGGCCCCGTCGGAAGAGACCAAGACGGTGACGCTCGGCGCGCAGCTGTTCCTTGGCCAGTTCGTCACCAACTGGAACGCCATCCTGGCGGCCCTGTCGCTGGCGATCATGCCGGTGCTGATCCTCTACGTCATCTTCTCGCGGCAACTGATCCGCGGCATCACTTCCGGAGCCGTCAAGTGAGTCTAGAAAAGCCTCTTCGTGTCGTCGTCGCCGGCCTCGGCAATATGGGCCGCAGCCATGCGCTGGCCTATCACACCAATCCGGGGTTCGAGATCGCCGCACTCATCAACCGGTCCGATGTCCCGCTGCCCGATGGGCTGTCGGGTTATGGCATCCGCCGTTCCTTCGACGACGCTTTGCGTGACGAGAAGCCTGACGTCGCCTGCATAGCCACCTATTCCGACAGCCATGCCGACTATGCGGTGAAGGCGTTCGAGGCCGGCTGCCATGTCTTTGTCGAAAAGCCGCTGGCAACGACGGTGGCCGACGCCAAGCGCGTCGTCGCCGCGGCCAAGGCCAACGGCAAGAAGCTGGTGATCGGCTATATCCTGCGTCATCACCCGTCCTGGGTCCGGCTGATCGCCGAGGCGCGCAAGCTTGGCGGCCCTTACGTCTTCCGCATGAACCTCAACCAGCAGTCGTCGGGTCCGACCTGGCAGACGCACAAGCAGTTGATGCAGACGACGTCGCCGATCGTCGACTGCGGCGTGCACTATCTCGACGTCATGCTGCAGATCACCGACGCCAAGCCGGTCGAGGTGCGCGGCATGGGGCTGCGGCTGACCGAAGAGATCGCGCCGACGATGTACAATTACGGTCATCTGCAGGTGCTGTTCGACGACGGCTCGGTCGGCTGGTACGAGGCAGCCTGGGGGCCGATGATTTCGGAAACAGCGTTCTTCGTGAAGGACGTGATTTCGCCCAATGGCTGCGTGTCGATCGTGATGAAAGAGGGCGTGAAGTCCGACGATATCGACACCCACACCAAGACCTCGACCATCCGCCTGCACAGTGCCGCAACCGGGCCGGACGGCAAGTTCGCCAGGCCGGACGAGATGCTATCGATGGAAGGCGAACCCCGCCACCAGGATCTCTGCGACCTCGAACAGGCCTTTGTGCTGAAGGCGATCCGCGAAGACATCGACCTGAGCCGCCACATGGACGACGCCGTAAAATCGCTCGCCGTCTGCCTTGCCGCCGATGAGAGCGTACGCAGCGGCGCCCCAATAAAACTCTAGGTAGAGTCAAACTCTAGAACAAGGACGAAGCCGTGGGCTCGCTGGTAATCGAAAATGTGAAGAAGGCCTTCGGGCCGGTCGAGGTGCTGAAGGGCATCAACCTCGAAGTGACCGACGGCGAATTCGTCGTCTTCGTCGGTCCGTCCGGCTGCGGCAAGTCGACCTTGCTCAGGGTCATTGCCGGGCTCGAGGATTCGACCTCGGGCCGGGTGGTGATCGACGGCGCGGATGTTTCGGCCACGCCGCCGGCCAAGCGCGGCATCGCCATGGTGTTCCAGACCTATGCGCTCTACCCGCATTTGACGGTGAAGAACAATATGGGCCTTGGCCTCAAGCAGGCCGGTACACCCGCCCCAGAGATCGATCGCCGCATCGGCATCGCCTCCTCGATGCTGTCGCTGGAGCCTTATCTCGAAAGGCGGCCGGCGGAGCTGTCGGGGGGCCAGCGCCAACGCGTCGCCATCGGCCGTGCGGTGGTGCGCGAGCCAAAACTGTTTCTGTTCGACGAGCCGCTGTCGAACCTCGATGCAGCACTTCGCGTCAACACGCGGCTGGAGATCGCGCAGCTGCACCGCCGGCTGAAGGCGACGATGATCTACGTCACCCACGACCAGGTCGAGGCGATGACGCTGGCCGACAAGATCGTCGTGCTCAATGCCGGCAGGATCGAGCAGATCGGCGGCCCAATGGAGCTCTACAATTCGCCGGCAAATGAATTTGTCGCCGGCTTCATCGGCTCACCGAAGATGAACTTCATCGACGGCGCGCGGCTGGGTGAGACGGCCAAGACCATTGGCGTGCGGCCGGAGCATCTGACCGTCGATGCGAAGTCCGGCGCCTGGAAAGGCACGGTCGTGCACGCCGAACATCTCGGCGCCGACACCAACCTCTATCTCGACTGCGAAAAGGCCGGGCTGATCACGGTGCGCATTTTCGGCGTCTACGACGCGGAGCCCGGCGCGACGCTTTATGCGACGCCCGAGCCGGGGAAGACGTATCGGTTCGGGGCGGACGGCAAGACGATCAAATAATCCGCTGCAGGCAGCGCCGAGGCGATCACACCGCGCCGAGCAGCACCGCGCCGTGGATGGCCGCCTGCCAGCCCAGGGCCGCCCAGCGTATGTCCAGAGGCTGGACAACAAGCGAATGCGGCAGGCTTTCGGCAATGCGCTGCTTGAGCGTCTGGCGGGGATAAGACTTCATGTCGACGATGCCGCCGCCGATCAGGATCGTCTGCGGGGAAAACAGGGCGGCTGCCGTTGCGATCGTCACCGCCTGCTGCCAGACGATCTCGTCGAGCCATTCGCGCAGCGACGGCGGCTGCCCGGTCGCCGAAAAAAGATCGGCCACCGGAATATCGTAGTCCGTCGCGAGTTCGACGAGCGTTGCCCCTGAGGCGTAGGTCTCGACCCGGTTTGGTGGTTCGCCATCGCCGGGCCGGTAGATCGGCATATGGCCGATTTCGAGCGCCCAGCCGCCACCCCTGAAAATGCCATCCTTGCCGAGATAGGCCGCACCGATGCCGGTGCCGAGATAGACCGCCAGGACCTCCTTTTGCCGCTTCACCGCGCCGGCAACGCTTTCGCCCAACAATTGCAGCACGACGTCGCGTTCGAGCCGGGCGGGAACGCCGAGTCGCGAAGCCAGTTCGGTGCCCAGCCGGATACCGTTCAGTTCGGGAATGTTAGCGGTGTGCAGCACCGTGTCGAAATCGCGGTCGATGAAGCCAGGCACGGTCGCAACGACGCGCGCGGGCTTGAAGCCGGCATCGCGGCAGGCCGCGGTGACCGCATCGGCCAACCCCGCCACGGGCGCGCCCTGGCGCAGCTGCGCCGTGGGGTAGGTGCGGGCAAACTCCACCGGGATGCCATGGTTGGCAAAGCCGACCTTGACTGACGTGCCGCCGATCTCGACCACGGCGATCGTGTCGTCCGTCGTATTGTCGGTCATGCGAGCGTTTCCAGAAATTCCGAAAGACAGGCGCGGAATTCCCGCCGGTAGGCTTGGCGATCCTGCGATTTGGCGGTGATGGTGCAAAACCGGGCCGACGGGATGAGCCCGGCCAGCGCTTGCGCGTCGGCCAGTCGATGGACGAGGTCATGGTCATGACCGATGACCAGGGTCGGAACAGTGATCGCTCGGATACCGGCCTCGCTGACGCCGGGACCGTCGCCGGCAATTGCCATCAGCAGCCTGCCGAACAGAACCGGATCCGGGCGAGTGAAGAAGCCTTGCAGGCTGGCGAGATTGTCCGGCGCCAGCCTGGCCAGTTCGGCTGATACAGGGCTTTCATCGAAGAGACGCCTCGCATGCTCGGGCGAGTGGCGCATCAAGAGATCGCCGACCACGGCGTAGGGCTTCATATTGGCCGGGGCAGCCTGGGACACCCAGGCAGGCCGGGCGAGCACCAGCGCGCGCACGCGAGCCGGCTTGTGCACCGCCAGACGCAGCGCCAGCGCGGCGCCCATCGAGATGCCGCCGACGACAGCCGGACCGATGCCGATAGCCTCGGCCAGCGCTTCGACGTCCTCGGCAAACGTCGCAACCGAAAGCCGCTCGACCGGCCCGTAGCCGGATCCACCCTGACCCCGGCATTCGAGCGTCACCCTCCGTGTCTGCGGCAGGTCGGGAAAAACGTCGGCGACCTGCGCCTCATCACCGCCAAGGCCATGCTGGAAGATGACGGGAAGGCCGGCGCCGACATCCCGGTAGGCAAGGTCGACGCCATCGCGGCTGAAGGTCCTTTTCACGCTTTTCCGCTTTCTTCGAGGACGCCACGAAGGAAGGCACCGACATCAGGCGCCTCGGCTTCCGTCAGACCATGCGTGATCAAAGGACCGTCGAAGCCGGCGGCTCTCAGACGGCTAATGAAACGCGGGAAGTCGACCACGCCCTGTCCAGCGGCGGCAAAACTGCCATCGGCATGGCGGTCCTTGGCATGGGCCATGCCGATCTCCGCGGCCAGCAGATCGACGGCCTCGTCGATCAGGCGATGACGCTCTGCGCTGTCAGCCACTTCGAACAGGTTTGCCGGGTCGAGCACGATGCGCAGGCGCGCGCTGTTCATCTCGTCGAGCAGGCGGCGTGCGGCCCGCGCGCTGGAAACGACATTGGCGAGTTCCGGTTCGATGCCAAGCTCGATGTCGAAGCGGTCGGCAATCGCAATCGCCGCTTCCATCTCCCGTCGAAGATCGCTCCAGGCGGCCTCGCTGGCGTTGTCGGGATGCCAGCGCCACTGATCCTGCGCATCCCTGGTGCCGGTGCACAGCGTGATGAGCCTGGTGCCCATATCCGCACATGACGCGGCGAGCACCTCAAGCCGGGCAAGACCTGACACACGAACCGAGCGATCCGGGTGGATCATGTTGTAGGTTCCCGAGATCGCGGCGATCGAAACGCCGGTTTCACCGCTCGCCACGGCGACGGATCGGGCCGCGCCGGGCTCGATGCTGTCCGGCATCGACGGCAGGCCAAGGCACGCCATGTTGAACTGCGCCGCCGTGTAGCCGGTATCCGCCACCGCGCGCAGCACCGGCACGGCGCCGGTGGCAATGAAGGTCTTGGCGAAAATCCCAAGCTGCATCAGACAACCCCGTCGACATCTGCGAGGTTGACGGCGCGGCCGCCGGCGGCGGCGGAGCGGGCGATTGCCGCCATGCCCCTGACGGATGCGATGCCGTCCTCGATGCCGGCGCCGACCATGGGCGCGCCATTCAGTACGACATCGGCGAAGCCTTCGAGCTGGCGGCGATAGAAGTGGCCATCCGCGCCAAGCGTGCGATGCCAACTGCCATCGGCCTCACGGAAGATGTCGACCTCGCTGCTCTTGTAGTACCAGGGGTTAAAGGTCTTCGCGAGAACGCTGCCGTTCTGGCCGTAGATCTGGAACCCTTCGTGCCAGTCCATGCGCACGGCGACCGTCAGGTCGAGATGACCGATCGAACCGTCGGCGAAGATGGTGGTGACGAACCAGCAATAGGCGCCATAGCGCTCGGTGAGCCGGGCCTCGACGGCCTCGATCGGCCCATGCAGATGGCGGGCGGTATCGAGGAGATGGCTGCCATGCGCCAGCATGTAGTATTGACGCAGATCCGCCTTGGGATTGACGGACGGCTTGCGCGCCTTGGCGCTGGTGATGATGAGCGGCTGCACCGCATCGGTCATGGGATAGCGATGGGTGCTGTCGCAATACCAGCCCTTGAACGCCAGCCGCTCGCCCATCTCGTCATCGACGAAGGCCTTTGCCGCCTGGATGCCCGGATCGAAGCGCTTCATATGGCCGACCTGGAGCACCTTGCCGCTCTTGTCGAGCGCGGCCCGCAAGCCCTCGACTTCCTCGACCGAAACACCCAGCGGCTTTTCGCAAAGCACATGCTTGCCGGCATCCAATGCCAGCTCCGCTGCCTTGACATGGAACGTATCCGATGTCGCGATGATGACGGCATCGAGGTCGGGATCGGCCAGCATCTGGCCATAATCGGCATAGGATTTTTCGGGCGCGAAAGTGGCCGCCATCCTGTCGCGCAGATCGTCGGCGACATCGCAGATGGCATAGAGATCGGCATTGCGCGCCTTGGTGCAGGATTCGAAATGCGCCGCCTGCGCAATCGGACCGCAGCCGAGCACGCCGACACGCAGCCGCTTTTCGTCTTTGCGAGGCATGGAATTTCTCCTGATTAGCGCGCGGCGAGGCCGCGAAGTTGAAATTGCGGATCGCCCGACAAAGCTGCCTGATGCAGCAGACAGGCAGCGCCCAGCGCGGGACCGTCCGCGCCGACGCGCGACAGTTCGACCGTGGGAACGGGATAGCCTTCGGCGAGGAAGTCCAGCAGGAAAGCTTCCACCTGTTCGGCGACAAAGGGATAGATTGCATTGACGGAGCCGGAGAGGATGATGCGTTCCGGCTGCAAGGTGCAGGCGAGCGTCGCCAAGCCGCGGCCGAACCAGAGCGCCCAGTCGCGCGCCGTGGCGACGGCAGCCGGATCGCCGCCGGCAAGCGCTGCGACAAACTCATCCACACCGGCGCGCCGCCCGCTTATGTGGAGGTAGCGAGCGAGCAAAGCATCCTTGCCGACATAGGATTCCAGCCGGCCCGGGCGCTTGGCGTCGAAGACAAAACCTTCGTCGCCAATGCGCAGATGACCGATTTCGCCGGCGCCGCCGAGCCGGCCGCGATGCAGCCTGCCGGCATTGATGATGCCGCCGCCAACGCCGTTCTCGATCAGGATGACCAGGGCATCCTCATCATCCTTTCCCGGCTGCGCCCGGTATGTCTCGGCCACCGCGACGGCATTGGCATCGTTTTCCAGCAGGATTGGAAAATCGCCGCGAAAGGCGTTGCCCAAGAGCTCGGCCAGATTGACACCATGCCAGCCAAGGATGGTGGCATGGTATGAAATGCCGTCGGCGGCGGGGAAGCCAGGCACGGCGACATTGAGCCCGTATGGACGCGCACCCTCGGGCAACTGCGAACGGATCTCGGCGACAAGTTCCCTAATGATGGCGACTGCGGCTTCAGGCGTGCTGCCGGGGCCGGCAAAGGCTCTCGAGGCGCTGGCACGCTGCGCGCCGGCAAGGTCGACAGCCACCGTCGCGATCCAGTTCACGCCGATATAGGCGCCAAGGAAGAAGCCGCCATTGCCTTCGATCTCGACCAGGATTCCGGGGCGGCCGACGCGGCCCTCGCCGTCTTGCTCGTCATTAGCTTCATCCGACCGCTCCCGCGCCAGACCGGCTTCCGTCAGGCCGAGCACCAGGGCGCCGGTGGTCGACCGGGTCAGGCCGAGGTCGCGTGCAAGCGCTGCCCGGCTCAACGCGCCGGCGCGAAACAGCGCTGCAAGGGCTCGCGTTTCATTCGGCCGAAGATCGGTCGACACCAGCACGGCATCCTCCGTAATTTGTTTGGTTGACATACTAATTGACTTTCTCTGTGCTTGGAAATGGCCAAAATAGGGTGCAGTGCAACAAAATATTTGGCGTACTCAGCCCATTGCCCCCAGTTTCAAACGATGATTTGTATCATAAAATTACAAATTGGCATGGGAGGATGCGATGCCGGTTCTAGCGCGTCTCGGTCGGCGGTTGGGCGCAATACGCGCCGGAAGCCTGCAAGCAGGCCATGACGCCGCCCAAGGCGCGTCTCGACAGCAAGGATCTGGTCGTTGTCTTCGGCGACAATTTCGGTCCGCAGCTGCCGCTGCTCGCCGCCGGCCTCAGCCACTACAATATCGGCCAGCGCCCGTATGACAGGGGCTTCGAGAACCGCGGCAACGCCGCCGTGTGTCGCCATGATGGAACTGATGGTTTCCCGTGCCGCGACGCGGCGCGCTCGGCTGGGGGGTTGCGAGCCGGTCCGCGAGACCGTTGCGCAACTGCCGCCCTCGGTCATCGTCGGCTAGCTGCTCCTGCTGTTCTGGGTCGGCTGCGCCGTGTTCGGCAGCCTCAAAGCTGACGCGCAATCCTGGACCGTGCGCTAAAATCGTTCCTCGTGATTCGGCCCGGATCGGGCCTCAAAGCAAGGAACGGCATGAGCAAGGCTCTTAGTACATTCGCACTGGTTGCAGTGTTCACCGCACTCCTCATGGCGCTTAGCCTGGCGGTCGCCAGACACGGCTATCCCTATGGCGCGATTGGGGTGAGGCGGCTGGACGGCATTGCCGATGCCGGTTCGTTCCTGCCGCTCGCCGCCGTCTACTTCTTCAGCGCCATGCTGATGATGATCCTGCCGATCCGGGCCGCCGGCATCGTCCTCACCCATGCGGCGGATGCGCTCTTCTGGGCGGTGATCGCCCTGTTCGCAACGATTGTCGGCTGTCTCGTCGCCCGCTGGGCCTTCGGCCAGAGCAGCGTGCTGTGGGCACTGGTCAACTGGCGCTTCCTGTTCGCCGCGGCCATCGTCGGCAGCCATTTCACCATGAACGAGCTGCGCCGCAACATCCTGCTCAGAAGCCTGTTCTTCGTCATCTTCGCAGCCGCGATGCTGGCTTGCCTGTTCTGGTCTTTTCCGACCTGACAAAGGCCCGCTTCATATCGTCCATTTTGAGGTCGCAGCTTTCGCAGCGGCGCGCCATCGGCTATCCAGTCCGCAGCCAGATTTCGGCCCTCACAGTGTCGTCATTTGTCTGATAAATGATTCAGGCATACGGCACCGCCAGTGAACAATTACAAGGAAACCGCGACATGACCCTGTTCCGCAAGAATCTGATCGATGGCGAGTGGGTCGGCGAAGCCGGCTCGCGCAACATCAACCCGTCTGATACCGGCGATGTCGTTGGCGAATATGCCTCGGCCGGCGCCGAACAGGCAAAGCAGGCGATTGCAGCGGCCAAGGCCGCTTTCCCGGCCTGGTCGCGCTCGGCGCCGCTCGCCCGTCACAGTGTGCTGAAGAAGGCGTCGGACGAGATCATGGCCCGCAAAGACGAGATCGGCCGCTCGCTGTCGCGCGAAGAAGGCAAGACGCTGGCCGAGGGTATTGGCGAGACCATCCGCGCCGCCCAGATCTTCGATTTCTTCGCCGGGGAGACGCTGCGCCTGTCGGGCGAGCTGGTTCCCAGCGTGCGTCCGGGCGTCGGCGTCGAGATCACCCGCGAGGCCGTCGGCGTCGTTGGTATCATCACGCCGTGGAATTTCCCGATCGCCATTCCCACCTGGAAGATCGCGCCGGCGCTCGCCCACGGCAACACCATCGTCTTCAAGCCGGCCGAACTCGTGCCGGAAAGCGCCTGGACCATTGTCGACATCCTGCATCGCGCCGGCCTGCCGAAAGGCGTGCTCAACCTGGTCATGGGCAAGGGCTCGGTGGTCGGCCAGGCCATGCTCGACAGCCCCGACCTCAACGCCATCACCTTCACCGGATCGGTCGGCACCGGCAAACGCGTCGCCGCGGCCAGCGTCGAGCACATGCGCAAGTTCCAGCTCGAAATGGGCGGCAAGAACCCGCTCGTCGTGCTCGACGACGCCGACCTCGCCATAGCTGTCGATTGCGCCATCAACGGCGCCTATTTCTCGACCGGCCAGCGCTGTACGGCCTCGTCGCGCCTGGTGGTGACCGAAGGCATTCACGACCGCTTCGTCGCCGCACTCAAGGAGCGCCTGGACAAACTCGTCATTGGCGATGCGCTCGACGCCAAGACCCAGATCGGGCCTGTCGTTGATGCGAGCCAGCTGAAGCAGGACGAGGACTATATCGCCATCGGCAGCCAGGAGGGCGCCAACCTTGCTTTCGGCGGCGAGCGGCTCGATCGCGAAACGCCCGGCTTTTATCTCCGACCGGCGCTGTTCACCGAGAGCACCAACGCCATGCGCATTTCGCGCGAGGAAATTTTCGGGCCGGTCGCCAACGTCATCCGCGTCAAGGACTATGACGAGGCGCTGGCTGTAGCCAACGACACCCCCTTCGGCCTGACCTCGGGCATCTGCACCTCGAGCCTCAAACACGCCACGCATTTCCGGCGCAATTCGGAAGCCGGCATGGTGATGGTCAACCTGCCGACCGCCGGCGTCGATTTCCACGTTCCGTTCGGCGGCCGCAAGGGCTCGAGCTACGGCCCGCGCGAACAGGGCCGCTATGCCGCGGAGTTCTACACCACGGTGAAGACAGCCTACACATTTGCCGGCTAATCGGCGGGCGAACCGATGACATCGGTGAGAGAGGAGCTGACCTGGCTCAACCCGCCGCCCCACCATGTGTTCGGCGACGACACGGTGCATGTACGCACCGGCAAGGAAACCGACTTCTGGCGCGAGACCTTCTACGGTTTCTGGCGTGACAATGGCCATTTCCTCTACCGGCCGGTCGAGGGCGACTTCAGTGCCGAGGTCACCGTCAAGGGCGACTACAAGGTGCTCTACGACCAGGCCGGGCTGATGCTGCGGCTGAGCGAAACGCACTGGATCAAGGCTGGCATCGAGTATACCGACGGGCTGGCCTATTTCTCCGTTGTCGTCACCAACGACACCTCCGACTGGTCGCTGGTCAGCATCCCCCGCGATCCGAATGGCGTACGCATCCGTCTGACCCGCCACGCCGAGGCCATCCGCATCCAGTATCTGGACTCCACCGATGGCCACTGGAAGCCGGTGCGGCTCGCCTATTTCCCGATCTCGAGGTCTGTCGATGTCGGCATGATGTGCTGTTCGCCGCAGCGCGAAGGTTTTGAAGTCACATTCTCCGGCTTTACCGTTGGCCCGCCGATTTCCAGGCAATTGCACGACTGACGGCGATTTCGATCGCCGGACTAACCGTCGGCGCGATGCTGGAAAAACTGCAAGAACAGTTCCCGCTCGGTGGTGATGTCGAGCTTGTCGTAGATGCGGCGGCGATGGTTCTTCACTGTGCCGACGGTGATGCCGAGCCTTTCGGCGATGTTCGCCGTCGGATGTCCTGCCAGGATCAGCTGGACAAGTTCTCGCTCGCGCAGCGACAGTTCCGGCCACAGGCTCGTCGGGATGGTCGGCTCCTGCCGGGGCGAGGCGCCGGGGCCGGTCGGCGCCGAGGTGCGGGAGAACTCGGTGCCGCGCGCCTTGATGTCGAGCGCATGCAGGGCTTCGAACACCGGCAGCCGCTCATCCAGCAGGGCGATCTCGCTGTCCTTGAACGATGAGGTCGAGCGGTCGAGAAAAATGCCGAGGCACCAGTCGCCGCCATCGGCCAGCATGATCCCGACCTCGTCGCAGATTTCCGACTGCGCCAGGAAGCCGGCTATGTACTGGCCACGCTTGGCCTCGTCGTCGGCGAGCCGCTTCAGCGGCAGGATGCCCAGCCGGCGTTCTCGCCGCCATGAGGCGTAGAACGGGTCGAAGACGTAGTAATTGTCGAGATAGCGCCGGACCATTTCGTCCGAGAAGCGCCGATGCTTGATGAATTCCGGCGTCTGCGTCGCCGAATAGCGCGTCACGGTGACCAGATCATGGCCGATGTCCGCGCCGATCAGGTCGATCAGGCAGTCGACATGCCTGTCCGTGCCGGTGGCGGCGATCGCCTTTGCCAGCGGCCCCCAGATAGTGCTCATGCGGATGCCCTTTTCTCGGCGATGTCAGCCGCGCAGTCATTGTGTCTTTAGGCATATGGCGCGATCCGGCACCGAACCTCTAGCTTGCGGTCATTCTCGAAGAGGGAAGGCGACCCGTGGACCAGATCACCACCAACCCCATCGTTATCGGCATCGACGCCGGCGGCACCATGACCGACACCATCCTTGTCGATCAGGACGGCCACTTCAAGATCGGCAAATCGGCGACCACGCCGAAGGACGAGGCCGAAGGCTTCCTCGCCTCCGCCGAAGACGCGGCCGATGCCTGGGGCATCTCGCTGGAGACGCTCTTCTCCGGCGTCAACGTCGTGCTCTATTCCGGCACCGGCATGCTCAACACGCTGCTGTCGCGCACCGGCCGCAAGCTTGGCCTGATCACCACCAAGGGCCTGGAAGACATGATCCTGATGGGCCGCGGCCTGCAGGCCTGGGCCGATTATTCCTATGCCGATCGCCTGCATGCGGTCACCCACCACCATCCCGATCCGCTGGTGCCGCGCCGCCGCACCCACGGCGTCACCGAGCGCATCGACCAGTTCGGCGACATCGTGCTGCCGCTCTACGAGCATGAGGTCTCCGCCGCCGCGAAAAAACTGATCGCCGACAAGGTCGAAGCGATCTGCATCATGACCATCTTCTCGCACGTCAATCCCGTGCACGAAAAGCGCATCGCCGAGATCTGCCGCGAGGAGGTGCAGAAGGCCGGCGCCGACATTCTCATCTACACCAGCCACGAAGTCCGCCCGGTCATTCGCGAACAGTCGCGGCTGAACTCGGTTCTGATCGAGGCCTACGCCACATCGCGCGGCCGCAAGCAGCTTAGGGGTATCGAGGACGTCTCGAAGAAATACGGCTTCAAATACGGCGTGCAGACGCTGCTGTCCTTCGGCGGCCTGACCTCGATCAACCATCCGCGCCTGCACGAAACCATGATCTCCGGCCCGATCGGCGGCATTCTGGGCGCCGCCTATGTCGGCAAGCTCATCGGCAACGATTCGCTGATCTGCTCGGACATGGGTGGCACCTCCTTCGACATGGGCGTCATCTCGCGCGGCCAGACCCGGATCGAGAACGAGCCGCTGATGGACCGTTTCAAGCTCAACGTGCCGACGCTGCATCTCGACACGATCGGCGCCGGCGCCGGGATGATCCTCAAGGTCGACCCGCTGACCAAGAAGGTCTCGCTCGGGCCGGAAAGTGCGGGCTCGGATCCCGGCCCGATCTGCTTCGCCAAGGGCGGCACCGAACCCACCATCGCCGATTGCGACGCCATCCTCGGCCGTCTCAACCCGTATTATTTCCTCGGCGGCAAGGTCGTCCTGCAGGTCGAGAAGGCGCGCAAGGCATTCGAGGAAAAATGCTCCAGCATCCTTGGCGTCGGCGTCGAAGAGGCAGCCGAAGGCATGATCGACATGCTGGAGTCCGATGCCAACAACGCACTGCGCCGGGTCATTTCGGGCCAGGGCATCCACCCCTCCGAATTCACCCTGCTGTCCTATGGCGGCTCCGGGCCGCTGCATCTGGCCGGTTGCTCCAGGGGCATCGGCTTCAAGGACATCATCACCTTCCGGTTCGCCGCCGCCTTCTCCGCCTTCGGCTGCACCACCGCCGACTTCATGCGCCGGCATTCGGTATCGACACAGCACGACATCGGCGCACGGGCGAGCGATGACGAACTGCTCGCCTTCGGCAAAAAGGTCACCGCTGTCTGGAACGACCTGACCAAGGCTGCGGTCGACGAGATGATCGAGGACGGCCACGCCCGCGACAAGATCAAGACCGTACCGTTCCTGATGATGCGCTACACCGGCCAACTCGAGGACATCGAAGTCATGGCGCCACTTGCCGAGGTCAATTCGGCTGACGACATGCGTAAGGTCATCGACGAGTTCGAGGCGGTCTACGCCAAGGTCAACCACCGCGTCTCGCGCTATGGCGAGGCCGGCTTCACCATCACCGAGCTCGGGCTGATCGCGACCGCCGACAAGGTCAAGCCGGTGCTGCTGAAGCGCCCGCTCGGCAAGTCGGATCCAGCATCGGCCCACAAGGGCGTGCGTGAAGCCTATATTGGCCGCCGCTGGCACAAGGCCAATCTCTACGAGATGGACCTGCTGCAGCCCGGCCACGAGGTCATCGGCCCGGCCATCATCGAACACCCGGCGACAACGCTCGTCGTTCATCCGCAAGACCGTGTCTTTGTCGATGAATGGACGCTGCTTCACTATTCCCATGCTTGAGAGGGCGATCGCCATGTTGGACAAACCTGCCTCGGCCCTGCGCCTTCGCGAAAGACTGCTCGATTCCGAGCGGCTGATGGAAGAGACCGGCTGCTATGACGGCATCACGGAACTCACCCTGCGCAACCAGGATCCGCTGAAATTCGAGACTCTGCACACCAAGCTGCGCGCCTATTGCGTCTCGGCCCGCGAAATGGCCCGCCGCATCTCGGCCTCGCCCGGCGTGCGCGAGGTCGGCGAGATGGTGGTCGCCATCTACACACCGGAGGGCGACGCCATCGCGCTCTCCAACGGCATCATGGTCCACGTCCACACGATGAGCCGCTTCATCAAATGGATGATCAAGAACAACTACGAGGAAAACCCGAAGATCCGCGAAGGCGATATCTTCGCCAACAACGATGCCTTCATCGGCACCGTGCAGGTGCCTGATGTGATGGACGTGGTGCCGATCTTCCATGAAGGCACGCTGGTTGGCTGGGCAGGGGCTGTCTGCCACGAGCTGGAAGCCGGCGGCATCACGCCTGGTGGTGACGTCTGTCTCGCACAGGAACGCTTTACCGAAGGCCTGTTCGTCTGCGCCGAAAAGATCGGCGAGAATGACGAGATCCGCCGCGACTATGTCATCCGCTGCGAGCGCAATCTGCGCATGCCGATCTACTGGGTGCTCGACGAGAAGGCCAAGGTCGCCTCCTGCATCGACATGCGCGAAAGCGTCAAGCAGCTGATCTCCGAGATCGGCCTCGACTACTGGATGAAGGTGTCGAAGGAGTTCATCGAGGAAGGCCGCCGCGCCCAGCTCGCCCGCACCCGCCAGCTCACCGTGCCCGGCATCTATCGCGGCCACACTTTTTACGGCCACGTCACGGCGGGAAAACCCGGCTTCCAGCTGCTCGGCGATCCCGACTGGCTCTATAACATCCCGATCGAGATGGAGATCACCACCGACGGCAAGATCACCATGGACTTCGAGGGCACGCAGCCCTGGGGCTACCATTCGATGAATTGCACGCCGGCCGGAATGGATGGCGGCATGTTCGTCACTTTGACCCAGCACATGAATTTCGAAGGTTTGGTCAATGATGGCGCCTGGATGGCGACCGAGCTGAAACTGCCGCATGGCACCTGGACCAACCCCGACAACGAGATGGTGGCGACCGCCACCTCATGGGCGCTGCTGCTGCCGGCCTATGGTGTGTTCCAGCGGCTTTTGTCGCGCGGCTTCGTCGCCCGCGGCTTCGTTGAGGAAGCCTTTGTCGGCCAGGTCAACAGCCCGATGATCGAGATGGGGGGCGAAAGCCAGTACGGCACGCCGTTCGGCATGGCGCATTTCGAATGCGCCGCCGCCGGCTCCGGCGCGCTCGCCATCGCCGACGGCCTCGACACGGCCTATGTCGGCTGGAACCCGGAATCCGACATGGGCAACATCGAGGTCTGGGAACAGTCGATGCCGATGGTCTATATCGGCCGCTCGATCGTCCCCAACTCCGGCGGCGCCGGCAAATATCGCGGTGGCTGTTCCTTCGTCTCGACCTGGCTGATCAGCAAGACCTCGCATCTGCGGCTCCACACCTCGGAGCATTCCTCCAGGGTGTTTGACAATGGCGGCATGTGCGGCGGCTATCCGGCGCCGACCTGCCAGAAGCATCGCGCCGTGCGCAACTCCAACATCCATGAACTGGCGGCCAAAGGCGAACCGCTGGCGCATGCGCCCGGCATCGACCCGCATGTCTCCGACTATGAGAAGAACATCGGCGGCGAACATGTTGTGGTCGAGGGCCCCTACATCACCTCGCCGCACAAGTCCGGTGACATCTTCAGCCATTCCTACAATGGCGGCGGCGGTTACGGCGACGTGCTGGAGCGCGATCCGATCAAGACCGCATGGGATGTCGAGAACGGTTACCTCACCCGCGAAGCGGCGATCCAGGTTTTCGGCATCGTGCTGAAGGACGACGCCCACGGTTATCCCCTTGCCGATATCGATGCCACCGTCGAACGCCGCGCCGCCATGCGCAGAGAGCGTCTGGCCAAGGCTATCCCGGTTTCAGACTGGATCGACGCCGAGCGAAGCCGCGTCGAGAAAGCCGACTTCGCGCCGGAAGTGAAGAAAATGTATGCCAGCGCGATCAAGCTTTCGTCGCGCTTCACCAAAGATTTCAGTGAGTTCTGGACCGTCGACGCCAAATCGATCTTCATGCCGGGAGCAAAGCCATGACCTCGTACAGCAAGGAAGTCCTCGGCGATCTGGCCGCCGGCAAGCTGCCCTGGCCGCAGACAAGGCGCATCATGAGCGCCTACAAGGATGATGACCGCTTCTTCAAGATGGTCGCCGTCTATCAGGACCGTGTCGCCTGGAAGGACCCGATCCTGCTGCCGGTCTCAGATCACCTCTTCATCTGCCAGAGCGGCGACAAGCGGATCACCCGCTGCGAATGCGGCCATTCCTTCGGCGACTATCGCAAGAACTGGAAGCTGAAGGCCGCCATCATCGTGCGCAACACCGAGGAGGCGCTGCGCGAAATCTACCCCAACAGCGATATCCCCGATCCGCAATGGATGGAAATTCGCGAGTTCATCTGCCCGGAATGCGGCACCATGCACGAGGTCGAAGCGGCGGCACCCGGCTATCCGATCGTTCACGATTTCGAGCCGGATCTAGAAGGCTTCTATCGCGAATGGCTGGGCAACCCGCTCTAGTGATGTCGTGGCCGGCGCCGCAGGCAAGGTAGCGTTCGTTAGCGGGCTGGGTCTAAGACTATCGCATCAGATTTCGGCGTCGGAGATCCATTGCCTATGACAGACCTTTCCGGCCGCAGCGCCATCGTCACCGGCGGGTTTTCCGGCATGGGCTTCGCCATTGCCACGGCACTGGCTGAAGCCGGCGCCCATGTCGCCGTCGGCTCCTACATCGCGCCCGCCGGCGCGGACAGATCCGATGCCGCCTACTATCCGGGCGCCGACGAGATCGAGCGTGTGCGCTCCGCCCTATCGGCCCATGGCACCAGGGTTCACGCGGCGCATCTCGATGTCCGCGACAGCGACATCACCAACCGGTTTGCGGCCGACGCAGAAGCAGCTATCGGCCCGGCCGACATACTGGTCAACGCTGCCGGCACCACTGCCGAGCAGCCGGTCTGCGGCCATTCCGATGCGCTGTGGGACAAGATTGTCGACACCAACCTGACCGGCGCTTTCCGCGTCACCCGAGCCGTGCTGCCCGGCATGATCGAGCGCGGCTGGGGCCGCATCGTCAACATCGGCTCGACGGCGGCCACCGTCGGCTGGAAGGACAACCCGGCCTACTGCGCCTCCAAGGCCGGCCTTCTCGGCCTCACCCGCTGCGTGGCGCTGGAAGGGGCGGCACATGGCGTCACCTGCGTCATGATCAGCCCGACCTGGGTCGAGACCGAACTGATGCGCCGCAACGTGGCGCAGGTCGTCGAGCGCGAGGGCAAGGGCCGCACGGCCGAGGAAGCGATGGCCGAGATTGCCAAGGGCAATCCGCAGCAGCGCTTGCTGCAGCCGCAGGAGATTGCGGCCCTGACCGTCTTCCTGTGCTCGGACCTCGCCAAGGGCATCACCATGGAAAACATCCAGGTGACCGGGGGAGCGCTGTGGTAGCCGCCACGCCTTGATCGCGCGAGGCCGCATTCGCGCCATCTGGCTGTTGCATGGTCGTTCTGGCCGGCGCACTTGCCCCGTGACAACTTTTCCATTGAGTGACAGGCGATACAGGTTATATTGCACTGCACAATGAATACCCGTAGATCGGGCTCCGGCAAAGGCAGCGGTCGCGTGCGGCCGCCGGCGAGCGTCACGCCCGAGGCCGACGCGGAAAAGCCGGCTCATGGGCGCTTATGCGCGGCTGAAAGGCGGCGTGCCCAGTTGGAAGGCGGCAGGAATGAGAAATCCGGTACGGATATGAAGATTCCGAAATCCATTCTGATCGATCCGGAAAGCAACAAGGCCTATGCCGCCTTCGCCGTTGCCGTGTCGGTCTTTGCCTTCGCCTATTCCACGAATTTCGGCAAGATCCTGATCCTTGCCTATTATCTGGTGTGGCTGCCGCTGCTGTTCGTCGACTACCGGCGCTTCACGCGCGATCTTTCCAGCACATGGCTGCCGCTTGTCTTCGTGGCCTATATCTGCCTCTCGGTCTTCTGGTCGCAAGCGGCCGGCACCAGTGCGCGGGCGGGACTGCAATATTTCTCGCACATCCTGTGCGCCTACGTCGCCGCGCGCACCATAAGCGTGCGCACGCTGCTGCTGGGCTCGCTGATCGGCATCTTCGTCGTGCTGCTTTATTCGCTGAAAGTCGGCGGCTATGCGCTCGACACCATCGACGGCACCACCAATTTCGTCGGCGCCTTCGGCTCCAAGAACCAGGTCGGCTTCTTTGCCTCGCTGGGCATCTTCTTTTGCCTTGCCTTTCTCGTCTTTTACCGGCGCAACTGGATGAGTTTCGTCTGGACCGCGCCGATCATGCTGTTGTCGGTCTACATGCTGGCGATTGCCCATTCGGCGACCTCCGTCGCTTCGCTGCCGGCGGTGATCGGCATCGTTGCCTTGCTCACCATGAGCAAAATCCTGTCGCGCGCCTATCGGCGCGTCATGTTTGTCGTCGGCGCCGTCGCGCTTGTCACGGGTGTGGTGGCCGCGCTCAACCTCGGCCTGCTCGACTTCGTGCTCGGCATCTTCGGCAAGGATTCGACGCTGACCGGCCGCACCTATCTCTGGGAACAGGGCTGGCTGGCGGCGCAGCAGCATCCAGTGCTCGGCTATGGCTACGCCGCCTACTGGATACAGGGCTTTGCCGATCCAGAACGGCTCTGGGCGGAGTTCTACATCTCGACCCGCACCGGCTTCCATTTCCACAACACCTATATCGAGACGTTGGTCGAGCTTGGCTTCATCGGCATGACCATACTGGCGCTGATCATCCTGCGCTCCTTCTGGGGCCATGTCTCGAAAGTGGTGTTCGGCGATTGGAGTGCCGATTCGGTGGTGCTTGCCGGCGCTGTCGGCCTGATGCTGATCCGCTCCTTCTTCGAGGTCGAGATACTCGGCCCCTATTTCACGGCCTCGTTCATCGTCTATTACGGCCTGTTCAAGCTGCGCCCGGTGCCGGTGGCCCGGGCAAGGCGGGCCTATGCTCCCATGCAGGACGAGAAGGCCGCCAGCGGCCGCATGCCGGCGCGAGTCTGACGAGAGCAATTCCAGGAAAAGTGTGAGCGGTTTTACGTCCGGAATTGCGTCAATACTAAAGCTTCAGGCGACGGCCCGCTTGCGCTGCATCAGGCGCTGCAGGAAGCGGCGCAACGGTTCGTCATAGATGCGCGTGGCAATGTCGGCGATGACGATGACCGCAGTCGCCATGACGATGCCGAACCAGGGATGATGCGCGAATGGGTCGATCGAGGCGGCCTTGCCTGCGCCGGCGATGATCATCAGCATCGGCGTGTGGATGATGTAGATCGGGTAGGAAATCCGCCCGAGCCAGCCATAGAGGCCTGACAGGCGGGGTGCCGTCGGCGCTATGGCACCGATCACCACCAGGGCCGGGAAGATGAAGACGACACAGGCGAGATCGTAGGCGATCCGCGCGTCGCCGGCCGGTGCGATGGCGAAGACGACAAGCGTCAGGGGGATCGCAGCCTCGACCCACCAGCCGCGCCGCAGCAAGCCGAGCCCGCTTTGGTAGCGCGCCATGGATCGGCAAAGCAGCACGCCGAGAAAGAAGGAGAAACAGACGCGCGGCAGTCCGCTGATGATGGTCTTGCCAGTCATGCCGAAGTCGAGCGTGCCGGCAACGATCGAGGCGACCACCAGCAGCGCCAGGCTGACGGCGATGAGGACTGTCAGCACGCGCTTCGACAGCAGGAAAAAGACAGCGACATAGGCGATGTTGACGATCAGTTCGAAGAACAGCGACCACGACGCCGGATTGAGCGGAAAGATCGTGTGATAGGCCTCGCTGACCAGCGGGATGAAGAACATGCCGGTCGTCAGCATCGTGCCGATCTCCGAGAGGGGCATGTATTCCGCCGGGATCAGCCGGTTCTTGACCAGCAAATAGAAGAAGCCGAGCAACGTGCCGGCAAGGTAAAGCGGGTAAAGGCGGATCAGGCGGATCGCAACGAACGTGCCGAAGCCCATGCCGTTTTCGATCTTGCGGTCATAAGCATGCGCGATGACGAAACCGCTGAGCAGGAAGAACAGATCGACCGCGAGATAGCTCGACGGCAGCACCTTGCCGGCGGCCAGGAACGGCGAGAAATGGTAGAGCATCACGCTGATCGCCGCCACGCCGCGGATGGCGTCGAGATTGAGGTAGACATGGCGCGGGGCGGCGGGCTGCATTGTATGCCTTCAAGCGGTCCAGATAGAATTGCTCGCCCGCGCCTGGGCGCGAACGAGCCGAAATTGTTCCTCCCGCCTCCGCCGTGCCGGTCTCCGGAACGAGCCCTGCGCGAAACTACTGGCTGGCCGTCGGCGCCAGCTTCACCTTGATGACGTCGCCCGGCAGCACCGGCGTGTCTTCCTTGGCCTCGATCTCGCTCGTCTTGCCGTCGGCAACGCGCACCAGCGAGTAGAGAAGCGTCGGCTCCTCACCGCTTGTGATGGCGGCGGTCGTGGCGGGATCCGATGCCTGGGCTATCAGGCCTTTCTGCATGCCCACCCTGAGCGCCGCCTCGTTCAGGTCGGCTTCGACCTGCTGGCGGCTGGAGGCAAGGTTCGAATTCAAGGTGTTCTGGGCATCAATGGCATCCTGCGACGCCTTGCTGATCGACTGCTTGGCGGTCAGGATGGCCGTCTCGTAGTCGAGAATCTGGCCTTGCAGATTGGCGACGGACTGCTCCGAGCTCAGTACACGCGTGTTGACGACCAGGCCCTTCTGCACCAGCGGGCTGATGCTTTCGAGCTGTTGCTTGGCAAGGTCGACCTGCCGCTGCTGGTTGACGATCTTCTTCTGCAGCGCTTCGATTTCGGCCTGCAGGACCCCCTTCAATTCGTCGAGCGCCTGCAGCTTCAGCTTTAGCGCCTTCTGATCGGCCGTCAGGATCTGCATCTCGTCGGCGACGATGGCTGGCAAGCGCGGATCGCCCTCGACCTCCTTCGGCACGTCGAAACTAGCCTTGCCGGCGAGATCCGCATCGATGCGGGCACGCTTGACGATCAGCCGCACGCGCTGGTCGTCATAGATATCGAAATTGCCCTTGGCGGTGACCAGGTCCTTGCCGATCTGCGGGCCATAGTCGGCGTTGCGCCGGATCCCACCGGCGATGCTGACCGCCTTGAGCACGGTAAGCTCGGGCACATAGGGAAACTGGCCAGGCGTCTGGATCTCGCCCGAGATGTAGAACGGCCGGAACTGCACCATTTCCACCGAGGCTTCCGGCTTGTCCGACAGGGCAAGCTTGCGCTGCAAGGCGACGCTGATGGCGGCCGCAACCTCCGACGTGGTCTTGCCGGCGGCCGGCAATTCGCCGACGAACGGCACCGACAAATTGCCGGCCGGGCCGACCGAATATTCGCCGTTCACCGCCGCCCAGTCACGGAACGTGCCTTCGACGGTCTGCCATTCGGCGATGCGGATGTTGAGCTTGTCCTGCGAGCCGAGCCGGTACTCGTCGGCCATGGCCGGTACCGTGAGCGACAGAGCGAGGCATGTGGCGACGAGCCGTGCTGGCCGCATCGGGCCGGCAAGGCGAAAATAGGCTGACATATCTGTTTTCAACTGAACGTTTCCGATCCGTTTTGGCCCCATCCGCCCGATAGGCCCTGCTGCCGAATGCCGGTTGAGCACCTCGACTGCAATGCAAGGCCGGCCCATCGCCGAATGGCTTTGGGCCGGATTGGCTTCGGGCCGGACCGGCCCGATTGCTGACCAGTTGCGGTCGGTCAGTAGGAACCGCGCGACATCCACACCGCAGGCACAGTCTTGAGGATGATGCGAACGTCTTCGAACAGCGACCAGTTCTCGACATAGTGACGGTCGAACGCAACGCGGCTGTCATAGGAGACATCGTTGCGTCCGCTGACCTGCCAGAGCCCGGTCAGGCCCGGCCGCGACTTCAAATAGTAGACTGCGGCGCTGCCATAGATCTCAAGCTCGTCGCGCACCACGGGACGAGGTCCGACAAGGCTCATGTCGCCCTGCAGGATGTTGATGATCTGCGGCAGCTCATCGAGGCTGAGCTTGCGCAGAACGGCGCCGACGCGGGTGACGCGCGGATCGTTCTTCAGCTTGCGGGTCGCGATCCATTCGGCGTTGGCTTCCGGGTTGGCCGCGAGATAAGCGGTCAGCACGCGTTCGCCGTCTTCGACCATGGTGCGGAACTTGAGGCAGGGGAAAATCCGCCCGCCGCGTCCGATTCGCTTGTGTCCGTAGAAGATCGAGCCACCGTCGGAAAGCTTGACCAGAAGGGCCACCATCAGGAACAGTGGGCTGAGCGCCACCAGGCCGACAAGTGAACCGAGAATATCGAAACTGCGCTTTAGCAGCCCGCCGATCGGTGGCGGAAAATCTACGCCGACCTGCGAAAATGCCGCATTAGCCGACTTGGCAACGTCCCTCATGCAAAAGCTCCATACGTTGAACGGATGGTTTATGCCACGATACCAAAAAAATGCTGCAGCGCAACACACAATTTCCCATACGAGTGAAATAGT
Organism: Mesorhizobium caraganae; assembly: GCF_016836705.1. Taxonomy (GTDB): domain Bacteria; phylum Pseudomonadota; class Alphaproteobacteria; order Rhizobiales; family Rhizobiaceae; genus Mesorhizobium; species Mesorhizobium caraganae. The sequence continues at coordinate 1,173,456 of NZ_JAFCGY010000001.1, forward strand.
CACGTCATGAATTGACTAAATAATAAACGCGCCCTGCCCAAATTTTGCCCTTTATGGCAAGTTTGTGACGAATAATTAGCAACGGTAGGAAATGTAATGCCTTTTTCCGGCCCATTTTGGGCGAATCGTCCTTCGCCCCAGAGGGAATGGCTTTAACTCGGTTTCGAATCACTCGTTTTGCTAGATTAATCAAATAAAATACTAATCAAGATTGTAGATTCTACTGAAGTAAGAATCGTTTGACGAGTTAGGCCGCCACCCCTGGGTGTGCATCGCAGCATGGCAGAGTCCAACGCCATTGCGGATTGAAAATTGTCGCCGGTTGCCCTTGCCGCCAGTTTCGCGCCTTAATAGAGTCGCAAATTATTTCTGTTAGAGTCTGAATGGGTTGGGAAGGCCGGAAGCAACCGGCCGAAAAAGAGCAGCTGAATAAGCTCGCATGGCGAATGGGGAGATACTCGGGTGGGAAAGTCATCGCTTTTGCATGCTCGGGCCGGTTGACGGGCCGCCGATCATGTCATTACCAAAATTCGTCATCGGAATGGTTTTCGCCCTCGCGATCCTGGTCGCGTGGTCGTACTTCGACGGCGCGTCGCTCTCCACAACGGTGCTTCGCGTCATTGGCTGTGCTGTCCTTATCCAGATCGGTTATTTCCTGCTGGTCTATGTGATGATCGCCAGGAGCGCGCCGACATCGGCTGACAGGGCTCGCGACGCCGAACGAGGCCTCGGCGCGGAAAAGGCGTCCGAAGGCGAGAAACTCTCGGCCAGGCGCAGCGTGCATTGAACACAGGCCGAGGTCGTACGCGACCTCGGCCAAATTGCAATCGGACTCAGCCTGCTTCGGCCGGCTCGGGTTTTGATTGCTCGCCTGAAAGCATCCTCGACAGGCGGCTGCCGGCCTTCGCCTTCAACCTCTGATATTGCCCGACTTCGACGATCCGGCCGGTTTCGATCGCAACCACCCAGTCGGCGAAGGCGATCATCGACGGCCTGTGCGCGATGGTCAGGATCGTCATCGATCCGCGCAAGCCGTCGATCGATTTGGCGATCAGAGACTGGTTCTGCCAGTCGAGCGCGCTGGTCGCCTCGTCGAGAATGAGCAGCAAGGGCTTGCGCAGCAACGCGCGCGCCAGTGCAATGCGCTGGCGTTCGCCGCCTGAGAGCCGCACGCCACGGTCGCCGACCACCGTGTCGAGCCGCAGTTCCAGCTTTTCGACAAACTCAGCGCCATGCGCGGCGCGAAGTGCAGTCCACAGCTCTTCGTCACTGGCTTGTGGCGCGGCAAGGCGCAGATTGGCGGCGATCGTGTCGTGGAGCAGGAACACATCCTGCGGCACATAGGCCACCTGATCGCGCCAGTGCCGCCGGTTGGCAGCACTGATCTCGACGCCGTCGGCCAGGATCTTGCCTTCGCTCGGCTCCAGCAGGCCGAGCAGCATGTCGGCAAGCGTGCTCTTGCCCGAGCCTGACGGGCCGATCAGTGCCGTTACCTTGCCGGCAGGCAGGCCGAAGGTGATGTCGCTCACCACCGGCTCGCCGCCGGCCTCATAGGCAAAGGAAACATTGCGGATGTTGAGCCCGATATCCAGTGACAGCTTGGCATCGGATTCGAGGTTCGCAGGCTCGCGCTCGGCGTCGAAACGCGCCTGCATGTCACGCATCGAGGCATAGGCGGGCAGATTGATCAGCACTTGCTGCGCTTGCATCTGCATATCCATGAAGCGCGGCGCAATGCGCATGAACACCAGAAGCAGCACGACGATCTCGGCAAGCGAAAGATTGAAGCGAACCAGGGCGACATAGATGAACAGGCTGAGGCCGATGACGCTGGCGACCTGGAACAAAGCGGTGCCGATGGTGCTGTTGCGCACATAGTTGATGTTGTCGGCCTTCATCTTCTCCAGTGTCGCGCGAAGCTGCGCGTAATAGGTCTCCTCGACATTCAGGCTCTTGGCCACCTTGATGCCGCCGAGGAACTCCGAGACCGTGCGGTACTGCTCCTGACGATTGGTGGTCAAAACCCGGCCGAAAGCGCTGGCTCGCGCACGAAACGGCTGCAGAGCCAGGAACGTGACGATGCCGACGACGATGGCGAAGGCCGTCATGACAGGCGAAATGAACAGCGAAACCACGAAATAGCCTGCCAGAAGCACAGCGATCTGCACCAGCATCAGCAGCGAGAAGGCGGCTGACTGAACGCGGTCGATGTCGCCGGTCAGCGCATGGTCGAGGTCGGAACTGCGCATGCGCGCAAAAATGCCCCACCGCGCTTTGCCGATGCTCTCGAACAGGTTCATGCGCAGGCGGTTGATGAAGTCGAGCAGCAGCCGCGCCATGTAGACGGATTTGTAGCGATTGAACGCTGCTTGCAGCGCGACAAGCCCGACCAGCAGGCAAAGCACCGTGGTCAATTGCAGCGTCCCGTCCGGCGCCAGCCAGCGCACGAAGTCGTTGTTCGGCAGCTTGACCGCAAAATTCTGCTCGGGCCGCCCGACCAGATGCAGCAGCGGCACCAGAAGCAGGATCGAGATGCCTTCCGTCAGGCTCCCCAGGATCAGGAACAGCAGCGCCGTCAGCGTCCTGCGCCCGCCAATCCGGGCCATGGCGGCGCCGAACCCGGCGACATCTCGGTAAAACGACAGTTGCAAGATCTTCGATACCGACATGTTGCTCACCGCGGCCGGTTGTCGGCGGCCAGATCGTTTTCGATCAGGGCGACGGCCTCGCCGATACGGTCGAGCCCGGTCGGCACTTCGAGGCGGCAGACGCCGATCTGGCTGGCGAGGGCTGCGCATTGGCGGAGGTGCGTCGTGGCAAAATCGCCGACCAGGGCCGGGCGGCCGAACCGCGTCACATAGGAGAATTTGATGATAGCCGGCAGGGCGCCCATGTTCGGCAGCGGCGTAATCGCTGCCTTTTCGCCGCGCTCGAGGATGTAGATCCGCGTTGCCGGCACCATCTCGCTTGAAAATCCGCCACGCAGGCGATGCTGCATCTTGTCGATCGCCGCATGCACCTGCGGGCGTATCTCAGCTTGCCGGATGGGAAACGCGGCTGCGGCATCGGCGGCGAGCTTCAACTGCGGAAAGCCCGGAACGATCATCGGCTGTTCGGTGAGATCGAGCGCTACGACATCGTCGGTCAGCAAGCGATGTCCGGCCCCGATCATAGCGCTTGCCGTCGTCGATTTGCCGGCGCCTTTGTCGCCCATGAAAACAGCGCTCTTGCCGCCGACGGCAATGGCGCTGGCATGCAGGATGAGCAGGCCGCGCTGGTGCAGGAGCAGCGCCATGACCGGGCCGAGCAGCGGAAACGCCAGCAGCGCATCGTCGACATCAGGCGCCGGCTCGACCTCGATGCGGCAGGCATCGGTGATCAAGAAGGCGCCGACAGTCTGCCATGCCAGATATTGCTGCCGCGGCTCGAAGCGGAAAGCAGTTCCGGTCTGGGGCGAAGGTTTTGGCAAGTCGATTGGGCCGACCGTGATCAGGACGTCGGCAGGAGCTGGTGCGCTCGGCTCCAGCTCGGGCAGGTCGATCTGCGAAGCGATCGTCAGGCCATAAGCCTTGTAGAAATGTCGCGCGCGAGCCTTGGGATGACCGGCCTCGCGGTTCGGATCGGCGGTGAGTGGCATGTTGACCGGCATCATGCGTGGTTCTCGCGCAGTTGCACCTGCCTTAGCCACAGCGACAGCGCGATCGAGCGCCAGACATACTGGACATCGGGCAAGGTGGCTTCGTCCGGTTGCCGCGAGATGCGGCCGTAGGCGGCGGTCACTTCGGGCAGGTTGACGTAAGGGGCAATCAGCGCCGCATCCGCCACCAGCACCTTGTCGAGGAGATCGCGGTGATTGCCGAGCATGCCTTTGACCAAATTGGAGGTGAAATCGATCTTGTCGCGCCGCCACTGCACCGCCGGCGGCAGAATTCCTTCCATGGCGCGCCGCAGCACCGAACGGCCAAAGCCCTGGTTGAGTTTCTCCGCACCGGGCAGCGCCAGGCAGAACTCGACCAGCGGCTTGTCCCAGAAGGGGTAGCGCGGCTCGACGCCGAAATTCGCCGCGGCCTTGTCGAGAACCTCGAAAGCGTGCGGCACCATCCCGTTCGACAGCAGCCAGCGATGGGTCAAGGTCTCACTGGCGCTGACCGCGGGCGGCATGTAGCCAGCCCGGCGAAACCGCTCGACGAGGTCCGTCCGCATCGCCAGATCCGGATTGATCAGGCCGCGCCAGCTTGTCACCGGCCGCCCAGTGGGACGGCTTCGTAATTTGCTCAGCGCGCGGTTCGCGAGCCGTTTGATTTTGGCGATGCGCCAGGCCGGCCCGTAAAGGGTGAGGAATTGATAATAGAGGCCGAGCATGCCGTCGCCATAAGTGTTGGAAGCGCTGCGCAGCTCGCGCCAAAGCTCCATCCATTTGCCGGCATCGGCGAGTTCGTGCAGATGGCCGTGGCCCTGCGAAACCACCTCGTCGCCGCCATGGCCGTCCAGCAGCACCTTCATGCCCTTGGCGCCGGCGGTTCTGTAGATGTCGCGTGTCAGCGACAGGCCAGGCGCCAGGAACGTTTCTTCCTGCTCTTCCAGGATGCGCTCGAACTCGGCGAAGGGCGCATAGTTGCCGACGGAAATCAGGGTCCCGTCGACCTTCTGCTGTGCCAGCACCGCCTCGATGAAAGGCCGCTCGTCCATCGGCGAACCCTTTTCGAACACCAGCGAGAAGGTCGGCAGCCTCGGCTTTCGCTGCGCCGCATTCTGCATGCCGGCCACGCAGGCGATCGAGGAGGAATCGAGCCCGCCGCTCAGCATCGCGCCGACCGCCGGCGTGCCGCGCATGCGGTTGCGGACCGATTGCGAAAACAGATGGCGGAATTCCTCGGCCGCGTCCGCCCGCATCGGCCTTGGTGATGGCTCGATCTGCCAGTAGCGGCGCAACACTACCTGATTGCCGGTCACGGTCAGGCTGTGGCGCGCCGGCAGGCGGAAAATGTCGGCGTAGGCTGTTGACTGCGGATCGTCGGGCAGCCCAGCGAGAAATCCGGAAATCTGGTGTTCGCTGATGCGCATGTCGACGCCGCCGACATCGAGAATCGGCCCGATCTCCGAGGCAAAGACGAAGCGCCGGTCGCTCGAATGGTAGTAGAAGGGTTTGACGCCGAAATGGTCGCGCACGCAAAACAGCTGCCGGCGCTCGCCATCCCAGAGGGCGAAGGCGAAGTCGCCCTGCAGATGTTCGGGACAGGCTTCGCCCCAGCGCAGATAGGCGCGCATCAACACCACGGCGTCAGCGACCGAACTGTCCCTGATGCCGAGCCTGGCCAGCAATTCGTCGCGATTGTCCAGCCGGCAGTCGGCGGTGATCGCGAGCTTGCCGCCCGCCATCGTCACCGGGCCGGGGCCGGCTTCATCGGTGGTGTTGAGCCAGGCGTGGCCAAGAACGACGCTTGCGTCCATCCACCACGAACTGCCGTCAGGCGCGCGATGCTGCATGCGGGCAAGCATGCGCTGGATGTCAGCCGCAGCGGCCGGCTTGCCTTCCTGCCTGAGCAGAATTCCGGCGACGCCGCTCATCGGTCACTGGCCGTGATCGACGAGATGGGTAAACCTGCCAAGCGAGCCGCCAAGCACGATGTGGTCGCCGCTCACCAGCCAGGCATGCGCCTTCAATTCAGTGCCGGTATCGCGCTCGATGCCGATGCGGATCTTCGAAGCGTTGCCTTGGCGGGCAAGCAAATACTGGCCGGAAAGCGCCTGGGTGAGGCAGCTTGCGCCGGGCACCAGCCGCGCCGCGGCCGCAACGCCCCAGGCGACGCGCCTGAGATCGCCGATCCCGGCCGGCGCGCTCGCGTCGAGCCGCGTCACCATGCTGCGAACTTTGTTGTACGAAAGCAGCGTCAGCCCCAGTCTCACCGCTGCAACCACCGCAAGGCAGTGGGCGAGGAAGAGCATCTCCGGCCCGCTCAGCGAGAAAACTCTAGACAAGTTCCTCATCATGGAGCCTCGCAAGCCCGGCGTCCGCCAGGCCTTTCAACAATCCGTCGACATCGGCCTTGCAGCGTTCGGGCTCGACATTGTAGCGCTCGAGCACCGCGCTGCGGATTTCCGCGATCGGCTTCGGCTCCTGGATCAGTTCCCAGATATAGGCCCCGACGCTGTTCAGGCTGTAATAGATGTTGGACCGCATATCGAGCAGCGCCAGGCCGTTGCCGAATTCGCAGGCAACCGCATCCTTGCTCGCGCTCACCCGATCATGCTCCGAGGGGTTCCAGTCCATCCTAAACCTCGCTCACACGACACTGCTCACTACACCAACGCTTAGGCAATTCCGGACAAGCGCAAGAGCCGGGGCCTGAGCCCCGACTCTCCTTAGTGCGCTCTGTTTCAGAGTCCGGACTTTGTCACCCCAACGAGAAGAGAGTCTCAGGAGAAGGTGAGTTCGCCGACCGGCGTATGTGCCGGAAAAGAGGCGTCGAGTGCCGTGGTGCCGCTACCGCCTTGCGTGATGGTCTCGATCGAGCCGTGGACCGTCAGGCTTGGGGTTTCGTACTCATGCTTTTCAACATTCTGTTCCATTTTACTCTCCAATACGGACTGGAAGCGGCCTGTCGATTGCCGGCAGCGATGTATTGCTGCACCGCAATAGCTGCATGGCAGCATTTATGAGTCAAGCCTGATTTACCCGCCGTTAATCAATTCTCGGTTGCGGCCGCCTTCAATGGTGATCAAAACGCTTGCATCTGCACTCTAGCCGCGCATCCCAAGTGAATCCAACAATATATCCGTGGCGATTAATTAAGCATCTGATTTAATTACACTAAATTTTATACTTGGAATGCCCGCCTTTTAGGCTCGAGCAAAGCCGCACGGAAATTGCTGCAGGCGTGCTGTCGGCCGATCCGATTCCGGCGACGCCTGCGCTGCGTTGCACAATTGTGCCGCTAAACGCTAAGGTTGTGGTAAGATCGGCCCCGAAGGAAAAACTGGACGCGGCAGCTTAATTTGGCGATGCTTTGCTTCGCACTTGCAATATAACGCGCCTCACAAAATTTTTTGCGGAGATGCTGCAGCATATGGCCTTGCAGGAAGGGACCTTCGAGAGGTTGCGCGCCGCCGGCTGCGCCGACGAAGTGGCCTATGTGCAGGCGTGCCTGCGGCTGTTCTTCAACCCGGAGGCGAGCGCCAGCACTGCGCCTGCGCCGGCTATCTCCGTTGCCGATGTCTGCGACATCGCGCGGCTGAACAAGGTCGCGACCTTTGTGCTGAAGGCGCTGTCGCGCCCACCTGTGGGCGAGACCCCGCCTGGGCTGCTCGAGTGGCTCGACACCTACCGCCGGCGCACGATCGCGATGAACTCGTCCGGCATCATGGATTCGATGGCAATCGACAAGGCGCTGCGCGACAGCAAGATCGATTTCGTCTTCCTGAAGGGACCGTTCCAGCAGCAACTGCTCTATGGCGACCATTTCATGAAGCCGTCGGGCGATGTCGACATATTGGTGTCGCCAGCCGGCTTCTTCAAAGCCCGCGATGCGCTGCGCTCGATCGGCTACGAGGTCGCCGGCAAGTCCCGCTCCGTCTGGTGGGTGCGGTTTTTGGGCGAACAGCATATGGTTCGCAGCCAGGGTCCGAAATTGTCCACCGTCGATCTCCACTACCGGCTGCAGCAGCCGGGATCGCCAAGTCCACGCGACACGGACGGCTTTCTGCGCCGCAAGCGCGCGCTTGCGATCGCCGGCTCCAGCGTACCTTTCATCTCGGCTTCCGACACCTTGCTCTTGTCCTGCATCAGTGTCGCCAAGGCGCTGTTCAACCGCGAGCCATGCGCGGGTTATGTCTGCGACATCAGGGCCGCGGCCAGCCGCCTGAGCGAGGCCGAGCAGCAGAATGTGCTCGACTACGCGGCCGAGCAGGGGCTGGCCGACACGCTGCTTCTGGGCTTGCGCGCCGCCGACGTGCTGCTTGGCGGCGCCGGCACGCTGCTCTCGGATCGGGCCACCAGGATCCTGTCACGCATCGGCAATGAAGACCTGTTCCACATGGTTATCGCGCCGTGGCTGTCGTCGCTGAGATGGCCGCAACGGCGCACCGTTTTGTGGGAACTATGCGGCCGCGAACCTGTCCGCTACCTGACCGAAGCAGGCTGGGCCGCGTCCGCCGACCTCAGCCGGCGGATCTTTGAGCGACCGGAAGGCCGGTGATGACGAGGGTCGTCAGACAGCAGGCAGAGAAAGTTCCGTCCCGATTCGCTGGCGATGGATCACGGGAGGATGAATCGGGATCCGGCGCCGTGCGCCGGAAGGGCGAGGGGCCTCGCAACAATTTATGCAATCGAAAGGCCACCCTATGTCCATGACAGAATCCCAGGTCTGCGTGATCATCGCGGCCCGCAACGCGGCCCGCACCATTCCCGCGGCCATCGCCTCGGCGCTGCGCGAGCCGGAGGTAGCGGAAGTCGTCGTCGTTGACGATGCCTCCACCGACGACACCGCAAAAGTCGCCACTGCTGCCGACGATGGCAGCGGCCGGCTGTCGGTTATCCGCCTCGACGTCAATCGCGGCCCTTCTTTCGCCCGCAACGCCGCCATTGCCGGCTCCAAATCGCCCTTTATCAGCATTCTCGACGCCGACGACTTCTTCCTCGAGGGCCGGTTCCGCCAGCTGTTTGCCAGCACCGACTGGGATTTCGCCGCCGACAACATCATGCTGATCCGCGACGATACGGCGACCGATGTTTCCAAAATCGTCGCCCCGGCCTTTTCGGCGGATCCGGAGTTCCTCGACTTCGAGCGTTTCATCGAAGGCAACATTTCCAGGAGGCGCGTCCAGCGCGGCGAGCTCGGCTTTCTCAAACCGGTGATATCAAGGGCTTTCCTCGACAGGCATGAGCTGCGCTACGACGAAAACCTGCGTCTGGGTGAAGATTACGAACTCTATGCCCGTGCCTTTGCCCTCGGCGCGCGGTTCAAGGTCATCCGGTCCTGCGGCTACGGCGCGATCGTGCGCGCCGATTCGCTGAGTGGCCGGCACAAGACGCAGGATCTGAAGCGCCTGGCCGATGCCGACCTGGCGCTTCTCAAGATCGACAGCCTGCCGGAAGGCTCCAAGGCCGTTCTGCGCAAGCACGAGCGGCACGTGCGCGACAAATACCGGCTGCGCAATTTCCTCGATGTGAAGGCCGAGCGCGGCATGGCTTCTGCAGCCGCCTATGCGCTGGCCAGCCAGTCGAACCTCATTCCCATCGTTTGCGGTGTGGCCTCGGACAAGCTCGATGCGTTGTTTCGTCACGTCGGTTTGTCACCGAGACAGCAGCCAGTGCCGCCCTTGCGGTACCTGATGGCGGGGACTAGCACGTCCCCGAACAAGTAGGCCTCTCCAGTCCGCGGCAACGAGCACGGAAGTTGAAAAAATTGCCTTTCTGAAACTCGGAGGTTGCCTACGCGCTCCGACGATGGCACTGTATGTTGCGGTGCAGCAATTTTGGAAGGCCAACCGGATGGCTTCAATTTTCGGCTTCAGGTCCAGGGATCCGGCCCGGGACAAGCAGACCGATCTGGCGCGTTTCGACCGTCTGGCAAAGTTGCTGGATCAGATCACGGCCGAGATCGCGGCTGAGAAAACCGGGCTGGAGAATCGCTATCGGTCGAAGTCCACCAACGCGGCCTTCCTGGTCGAGTCGATGGAGAATGGCTCGGCGTCGGCAAGCAGGATGTCTGAGATCGGCGAGTTGACGAAATCGATCCTGAACTGCGAACAGCGCATCGCCGAATTGGTGCGCCAGACCAGCCGGATGAAGGAACTGCGTCATTCACTCGACGCGATTGTCGACGAGAATGCCTTGGGTCCTGATTCTCAGGCCGAAGACGTCAAATCCGCAGGCCGCTCCGGCTGAAGCCGGTCATACGAGGCACAAACGAGAAAGTTCGAGGGGACGGAGGATCGGGATCGGCCCGTTGGGATGTGGGCCAGTCGGTGACTTTGGGTTGGGGCGGAACAGCACAAAGGTGAATTGATATGAACGAAGATCCGAAGACGATCCCCATCATGGCAGTCGATGCCATGATTTCGGCGCAGCCAAATCGGCCGTTGCGTCTTCTGTCCGTTGGTGCGCTTCTGCTGGCGGCAGCCGCAGCTCTATTCGGCGCCGCGCAGCCCTCCCGTGCCCAGGATGCCTCGCCGGAGATGAAAAGCGCACCGTCCTTCGTCGACGATTTCAAGAGTTTCGATCGATCGCGCTGGTTTGTCTCCGACGGCTGGTCGAACGGCAACCACCAGAACTGCACCTGGTCGAAAAGCCTGGTCAAACTTTCCGACAACATGCTGACGCTCGGCTTCGAAAAGCGCAAATTGAAGGATCGCGAATTCGCCTGCGCCGAGATCCAGACCAAGCAGCGTTTTGGCTACGGAACCTATGAAGCGCGGATGAAGACGGACACCGGTTCCGGCCTCAACGCCGCTTTCTTCACCTATATCGGCCCCGCCGACAAACAGCCCTGGTACGAGATCGACTTCGAGGTCCTGACCAAGGACACATCCAAGGTGCAGGTCAACAGCTACATCGCCGGCAAACCGAAGAACGAGAAGCTGGCCGAAGTCGAAGGTGGCACCGACAAGGGCTTCAACGACTATGCCTTCATCTGGGAAAAGGACCGGCTGCGCTGGTACGTCAACGGCAAGCTGGTCCAGGAAGTGACCAATCCCGAGCAATTGCCGACCCATTCGCAGAAGATATTCTTCAGCCTCTGGGGCAGCGACACGCTGACCAACTGGATGGGCGCTTTTTCGGATCCCGGCCGCCAGGTATCGATGCAGGTGCAACGCGTCGCCTTCACCGCGCTCGGCCAGCCGTGCCAGTTTCCGGAATCGCTGGCATGTAGTGTAAGCAGCATAAAGTAGATCTGAACCGGCTCGGCCATATCAGGCCAAAGGGCGTGAACAGGAATTAACCCGAATGAATTTGACGGTCTTTGGAATTGGCTATGTCGGTCTCGTGCAGGCCGCGGTGTTGGCGGAAGTCGGGCACCAGGTGGTGTGCGTCGATGTCGACGAAAAGAAAGTCGAGCGGCTCAACCAGGGCTTCGTGCCGATTTTCGAGCCGGGCCTGGAGGCTCTGGTCAAGGAGAACCACGCCGCCGGCCGCATCAAATTCACCACCGATGCCGCCGCCGCCGTTAAGCATGGCGGAATCCAGATGATCGCGGTCGGCACGCCACCCGGCGAGGACGGCTCGGCCGACCTCAAATATGTACTTGCGGTGGCCGAGACCATCGGCCGTGAGATGGACAGCCCCAAGATCGTGGTCGGCAAGTCGACCGTGCCGGTCGGCACCTGTGAAAAGGTCAAGGCCAAAATCGCCGAGACGCTGAAGGCGCGCGGCCGCCAGGATCTGGCTTTCGACGTCGCCTCCAATCCGGAATTCCTCAAGGAAGGCTCCGCCGTCGCCGACTGCATGAAGCCCGACCGCATCATCGTCGGTACCAACAGCGAGGACACCGAGGCGGTGATGCGCGAACTCTATGCGCCGTTCAACCGCAACCACGAGAAGATGATCGTGATGGACGTGCGCAGCGCCGAATTCACGAAATACGCCGCCAATTGCATGCTGGCGACCAAGATCTCCTTCATGAACGAGATGGCCAATCTGGCCGAGCAGCTCGGCGCCGACATCGAGGAGGTGCGCAAGGGCATCGGTTCGGACCCGCGCATTGGCTACCACTTCATCTATCCCGGCCTCGGTTATGGCGGCTCGTGCTTCCCCAAGGATGTCCGCGCGCTGATCAAGACCGCCGAAGGCGTCAAGTTCGATGCCAAGCTGCTGCGCGCCGTCGAGGAGCGCAACAACGAGCAGAAATCCGTTCTGTTCGACAAGGTGCACCGCTATTTCAAGGGTAGCCTCAAAGGCAAGACCTTCGCGCTCTGGGGCCTCGCCTTCAAGCCCAACACCGACGACATGCGCGAGGCGCCGGCGCGCGTTCTGATGGAAGCGCTGTGGAAGGCCGGCGCCAAGGTGCAGGCCTATGATCCCGAGGCGATGCAGGAATGCCAGGCCATCTACGGCCTGCGCGACGATCTGCTTTTGTGCGGCACCAAGGAGGCGGCATTGCGCGGCGCCGACGCGTTGCTGATCGCCACCGAGTGGAAGAGTTTCCGCGCCCCGTCCTTCGACGCGGTCAAGGATGCGCTGACCACGCCGGTCATCTTCGACGGCCGCAACCTCTACGATCCCAAGGTCATCGCCCGCCACGGCATCGAGTATTTCTCGATCGGCAGGATGGCCGCGTGAGGGCAGGGCGGCACAACGAGGAGCCAGGTTCATGAAAGTTCTGTTTGCAGGCGGCACCGGCTACACGCCGCAATTCAGCGGCGGCGTTCAGTCGAGCACCCACCACCTGGTCGAACAATTGCGTGAGAACGGTCACGAGGCATCCGTGCTGGCAGCCTTGTTCGGCGACGGCATGTTCGGCTTCAGGGCGCGCGCCAAGATGAAGCTCCTTCGTCAGCGCGCGGTCATCGACAATTTCCCGGGCTATCCGGTGGTGCGGGCGTGGTTTCCCTGGGAGGCGGCCGGCTTCGCCGTCGAAAAGTTGAGGCCGGATGTCGCGGTCGTGCAGTGCCACAATTCGGTCCCGATCGGCAAGGCGCTGCAGGCCAAAGGCGTGCCTGTCGTTGTCTACCTCAGGAACGTCGAATTCCATGAACTGGCCGGTGATCTGCGCGAACTGCATTCAGCGCTCTATATTGCCAATTCCGAGTTCACGGCGCGCACCTACAAGGCAAAATTCGATATCGATTCGACGGTCATTCCGCCGACCATCAATCCTGCGTTCTACAGCACACCGACGACCGGTGAATTTGTCACCCTCATCAATCCCTATGAGGAAAAAGGCTTCGATCTTGCAGTGCGCATTGCCGCCGCCTGTCCCGAGATCCCGTTCTTGTTCGTCGAAAGCTGGAAGCTCGACGACGATCATCGAGCCCGGATCGAAGCAACAATCTCTCCCCTCCAAAACGTCAAGCTGGAAGGCCGCACCAGCGACATGAAGACGGTCTACGGCCGCACGAAAATCCTGCTTGCGCCCAGCAAATGGGAAGAGGCCTGGGGCCGGGTGGCGTCGGAAGCGCATTGCAGCGGCATTCCTGTGGTCGGCTCGCGGCGCGGCGGGCTGCCGGAAGCGATCGGCTCCGGTGGCGTGGTGCTGGACTACGATGCCCCGCTCGCCGACTGGGTCGCAGCGGTCAGACGGCTGTGGAGCGACGAGGCCGAGTACAAGCGGCTGTCAGCGGCAGCACGTCAGTTTTCGGAGCGGCCGCAAATGAACCCTGACCGTCAGTTTGCCACGTTCATGGGCGTGCTCGACAGCGCAAGGCGTCTCGGCCTGGAGCGCGCAGCCTAAACGCGTCGCGTTGGAATTCATCTGAAACGCTGCGGCGCCGGGCGATGGCAGTCGCGCAAGGCTCCATGAGCCAGTTCCAGGCGTCGCGTGCCGATCCCTCCTGATCACTTTTGATTGCTGCAGTGCAATATTTTTGTGGCACCGCAACAATCAACGTGTATTCTGCCTGTCTACATTAGGGCTTGTGCGATATGGACCGCTTGGGGGTCCGGGCAAGCCCCAACCTTATGGGGCGGGTCATGCGCGTGGGCTTTGTCGTCGGCGAATTCCCCCTCCTTTCGGAAACCTTCGTCGCAGACCAGATGGCTGGGCTGCTGGCGCGGGGCTTCGACGTGGAGGTCGTATGCGACAGGACGAAAGGTGACGACCGAATCGACCGGCAAAGCGAGCCGATGGCGACGCTGCTCGCCAGAACTCAACATTGGTGGCGATGGGCCGCTGGACTCAGCAAATTTGTACGGCGGCTGCCGCCGCGCCTGCGATACAAGGCTTCGACCGCTCTTGATGCTGTCTTTGCACGCCGCCTGAACCGCTGTGACGTGATTGTCGCTCACTTCGGACAGAACGGCGAGAGAGCAGCCGCGCTGAAGAAATGGAAGGTTCTCAAACCACCGGTCATAACCATCTTTCACGGCGCGGACGTGGCGATCCCGGCGCGGCAGGCAGTGCTCTCGACGCAATACGCTGGACTGATCAAGCATGGGACCCTGAACCTGCCCGTCAACGATTACTTCCGCACGATGTTGCTGGAGGCCGGCCTGTCCCAGTCGAGCACGACGGTTCATCATATGGGAATTGATTCCCTCGAAATCGGCTATCGCTGGGAATCGTGGGAAAGCACCCAATTGGTCGTGACGACGGTTTGCCGCCTGGTCGAAAAGAAAGGCGTCGAGTTCGCCTTGCGCGCCCTGGCCTCCCTAAAGGCCTCCCATCCTGAGATAGACTGGCGCTACGACATTATCGGCGACGGCCCACTGCGGATGGATCTGGAGAAGCTGGCGCTGGAACTGGGTTTGACCGGGCGCGTAACATTCCTCGGCAGTCTCCCTCACGCGGAGGTGAAACAGCGGCTTCGCAAGGCGCATCTCTTCTTGCTGCCGAGTATCACCGCCAGTGACGGCGATATGGAAGGCATTCCGGTCGCGCTCATGGAAGCGATGGCCTCCGGGTTGATTGCGGTGAGCACGTATCATTCCGGAATCCCGGAGCTCATCGAGGATCGTGAGACAGGGTTGCTTGCACCCGAGCGAGACGTTTCACTGCTTGCCGGCAAGCTTGCCTGGGCCGCGGAGCATCCGGCGGCATGCGAGCGTATCGCGCTTGCTGCACGCCGCAAGGTCGAGGAGGACTTCAACGCAGATGCTCTGAACGAACGTTTTGCGCAGATCGTTATCCAACTGGCCGCGCAAGGCTTTGCACCTGAACCTGCCAGGCATGTCGGCGTTGCCGAGGGCTTGGCGGATCCTTCATCTGCCGGCTGACACCGCCCTTGAGCGATTGATCGGCAGAGACGCCAAATCGAGGGAATCTTGCTACGCTGCACCAAAAATGTTGCAGTGCAGCAAGACCTGTACTAACGTCTGCGCGGGTGGGCCAAACAGCGGTCGAATTTCATGCTGCATGTCTTGTGCCTCGCGCACGACGTTTTCCGCCCGGCTGTCGTCAGGGGCACACCAGCTCCCCGCACGGGCGCATCCTGCCGATGAAGATTTGCTTCGTAGTCGACAAGTTTCCCTCATTGTCCGAGACTTTCGTTCTCGACCAGATAGCCGGGTGCCTTGAGCGCGGCATGGAAGTCGGTGTGGTTTGCAACGAGACGTCCTTCGGCAAGGACCGCAATATCGACGATCCGCGCTGGCAGGCGCTGCCAGGAAAGGTCGTATGCTGGTGGGGCGGTCTGGGTCGCTATCGCCCGCTGCTCAGGAAGTGGTCCGGCAGGTTCTGGGACAAGCTCTCGACGGCCATCGACATTGCTCACGCGCGAAAATTGCAGGGCGCCGACGTCATCGTCGCCCACTTTGGCAACAACGGCATGCGCGTGGCGCGCGCCATCAAGCGCGGCAGGATTTCCGCTCCCCTGGTGACGATATTTCACGGCCGCGATGTCGGCGAGCCGCTGCATGACAATACGCTCGCGCGCTACAAAATCGTGTTCGAAAAGGGCGTTCTTCAACTGCCGGTCAACGGCTTTTTCCGCGATGCCTTGATTGAGGTCGGTGCATCGCCGGAGCAGGTTGTGGTTCACCATATGGGGGTGCGGCCAAATGAGATCGACTACCAGTGGCGCTCGTGGGAGCAGGCCACGCTCTCTTTCATCTCGGTCTGCCGCCTGACCGAAAAGAAGGGCATCGAATATGCGCTTCGCGCGCTTGCCGGCCTGCCGCGCCGCGACTGGGTCTATTCGGTGATCGGCGGCGGAGAACTTCTTGAGGAGTTGAAGGCGATCGCTACAAATCTCGGCATCGCCGACCGGGTGAGTTTTCTTGGGTCCCGGCCGCACAGCGAAGTCAAGCAGCGTCTGCGCGATGCGCATGTGTTCCTGCTGCCCAGCGTCGGCGCGCGCGATGGCGATCTGGAAGGCATTCCGGTTTCGCTGATGGAAGCGATGGCCGCCGGGCTGACAGTGGTCAGCACATATCATTCCGGGATTCCCGAACTGATCGATGATCACAAGACAGGCTTTCTCGTGCCTGAGCGGGACGTTGCGGCGCTGACCGGGAAACTTGCCTGGATCGCTGAGAACCCGAAGCCGTGTGAAGAGATCGCCCTCGCTGCGCGCAAGAAGATCGAGGCGGAGTTCAACTCCGATCTGCTGAACCAACATTTCGTGGAGATCGCCATGCAGCTTGGCGAAACGAGGTCGCTTGCATGAACGCCAATCCGCCCCCCCAGTTCGGTCGTGTCGCCCTGCGCGGCGGGCTGGTTACCATCGGCGCCCAGGGCTTCAAGATGGCGATCCAGTTTCTCTCCGTCATCGTGCTCGCCCGTCTGCTCGTTCCCGAGGATTTCGGTCTGGTGGCTTCCGTCGGGCCGATCGTGGCCTTTGTCGGACTGCTTCAGAATCTGGGCCTGCAGCAGGCTGTGGTTCAGCGCAAGGACATCACCAACCAGCAGCTCAACCAGGTGTTCTGGATCAGCGCGCTGGTCGGGCTGGGCAGTGCCGTGGTGGTGGCCGGCCTGGCGCCTGCCGTCGCCGCGTTCTACGGCGATCAACGCATGTCCGGCATCACCCTTGGCTCCGCCCTGCCGCTGCTTCTCGGCAGTCTGGCCGCGGTGCCGCTGGCGTTGATGAATCGCCACCTGCAGTTCGGCCAGCTCGCACTGAACGACGTGATAAGCGCCGCCGCCGGACTTCTGACCGCCGCGATCGCGGCCTATGCGGGGCTCGGCTACTGGTCGCTGGTCATCGGCCCGGCGGTTTCGGCGGTTGTCGCCCTGGCTGCCGCCTGGCGGGTGGCGCGATGGACGCCGTTGCGGCCGGACCTGAAAGTCGACGCCGACATATTGTCGTTCGGCGCCAACCTGACCGGCTTCAACCTTGCCAACTTCTTCTCGCGCAATCTCGACAACATTCTCATCGGAAAATATTCCGGTGCGATCGAGCTCGGCTATTACGACCGCGCCTACAAGCTCCTGCTGTTCCCGCTGCAGAACATCAACCAGCCGCTGACGCGGGTCATGGTGCCGCTGCTCAGCCGCATCCACGACGACAAGGCCCGCTTTCGCGATATCTACGTGCGCACCAACTGGATGCTGGCGGCCGTTACCATGCCTGGCATCGCCGCGCTGACGCTGACCTCCGATCAGATCGTCGGCCTTCTCTTCGGCGCGGGCTGGGCGCCGGTCGCGCCGATCTTTGCCTGGCTGGGCATCGCCAGCCTGGTCCAGTCCGTTTCAAGCACGACGGGGTGGATATTCATCTGTCAGGGCAAGACGAAGACCATGTTCCACTGGGGCATCTACTCGTCGCTGACGACCGTCGCTGCCTTCCTCGTCGGCCTGCATTGGGGCGCCGTCGGCGTTGCCGCGGCCTATGCCATCAGCGGTTACGTGCTGCGCGTTCCCGTGCTCGCGGTACTGGTTCATCGCGTCGGCCCGGTGACCGCCACCGACTTCCTGCTCATGCAGGGGCTTTTCATCGCCTCGTCCCTGCTTGCCTGGTTCTTGTACCTGTGGTTGCCGGCGTCGCTGACCGGCCAGTCAGACCTGCTCGCGGTCTTTCTGGCGCTTGCCCTCAACTACGGCATCGGTCTCGTTTTCATGCTTGCCGTCCCGCAGTCGCGACGCGCTTTGTCCACCACCCTGTCCAACGCCGCGCGCAACATCCGCTGAGCGACTACCGATCAGCGACGCCAGCAGGTTTGTGGCCGACATTGCCGAAGCGTGTTCCTCAAGCACGGCCTTAAGGCTTGTCTTGCGATAGCGGTCGAGATTTCCCGCAAACCGGCCGAGCTTTTCGCGCGCCTCTGCGGACGTCACGGTGTCGATGTCGAGCAGCACATCGTCGACACCTATGCGCTTGGCCACTTCCTTGGTCTTGAACTCATAGGCGATCGGCAGCACCGGCGTGCCGACGCAAAGCGACATGATCATCATGTGCATGCGCGTCGCGACGACGAAGTCGAAGCCCTTCACCAGCGCCATCAACTGGTCCGGCGTGTGGAACGCTGCGTCGACGGTCACATGCCTGGCGATCTCAGGATCGAGCTCGGCGACGATGGCCCGCGCGGTCTTGGAATCGTCATGGGCATATTCCGGCACGCCCTGACACGTGGAGACAAAGGTCACCTCCTTGCCGAGGTCCCTGACAAGAATTGTGGCGATCTCGCGGATCGAATCGAGATAGCGGCGCATGCCGCCTTCACCGTCGCTGACGTAGTTCCAGTGGCGTACGGAAATGGCGACGCGGCCAGTCGGCGCCGGCGGCTGGCTGGAAGCGAGTGACTTGCCGATCCTATCGGTATCGGCCAGGGCGAATACGGCATCGGCCACCACGTGGCACTTGCCGAGATCCTTAACCAGATCCTGGATATGGGTCCGCGACCGTTCATCGCGCAGCAGGATTAGCGGGCTGCGGTCAAAGATCGGGCCAAGCTCCTGGCGGTTGTAACTTTTGTTGAACGGGCCGAGGGATTGTGTGAAGAAGACCGGATCCTTGCCAAATATGGCATCAAGCCGGAACTGATTGAGGCGTCGTTCGAGATTGTAGTTCTCGACGAGATAGGTTCCCCCCGTCGTGACCACCATGTCCGCGTCGGCGTAAATGTCGAGACCGCGCCGGTCGTTCTGGCTTAAAAAAGTGCCAAGCGCGCTGGTGCCAAACCAGCGCAGGGCCTGGAGAACGAGCCGATTGTAGATCGGCTTGAACCGGTCCTTCAGCCCGCTGCCATTCTTGTATCGGAACAGGGATTCCGACAGCAGCTTGTGAAATTCGAGGTCGGGATAATCCTTCTTCGGATAGAGCCTTTCTGCAACCTCGGGCTGGCTGTCGAACACGGCGAACCGCAAATTGCCCGGCACGATCGTCTTGAGAATGTGGCGGATCGCCAGCAGAATCGCCGCATCCCCGGTATTCAGGCAGACTGTGTTTTCGACGACGATCTTCATGGAATTACCTCATTGCGTCAGCAAATCCCGCGGCCAGGCCAGCGGTGCTCAAGACGGGCGTAGTGACCGAAAATGCTGCACGCCAGGACAATCCCGATGCGGTCCGCGTCACGATTTAGGGCGTTGCACCGGGCTGATGGCCAACGCACGGCTCGAGTGGCACTCAAGCAAGTCCGAGATTAGCGGATCAATTTTGCACTGCAACAAAAAACGTGCACTCATTGCTACGCCGCACCGAAAATGTTGCGATGCAGCATCAAGTCGCACCGGCACGATCAACCATCTGCTCGATATTCGACATAAGCAGCTTTCGCTGCCGGTTTCTTGCCCTCACGGGGCGATATCGCTTCGCCTGTAACCGTGAAGTGTCATGACCAATCTGTCCGAAGCAGCCATTGGCTCCCATTTGCCGGCCCAGCGTGCGTCCATGACAGCGCCTG
Source organism: Mesorhizobium caraganae (assembly GCF_016836705.1). Classification (GTDB taxonomy): domain Bacteria; phylum Pseudomonadota; class Alphaproteobacteria; order Rhizobiales; family Rhizobiaceae; genus Mesorhizobium; species Mesorhizobium caraganae. The sequence goes on from NZ_JAFCGY010000001.1 coordinate 1,192,891, forward strand.
CCGCAACCCAAAGGTCGAAATATGGCTTCATGGGATGGTTCGGAAAGGCGCCGCCGTTGGTGTCAGCCGGCGTAACCACAGCAGCTTCCTTCCCGTCGATGAAGAAGGCAACGCGTTTCCCGGCCTCATACTCTATGCCAAGGCGGTATCGCTTGCCCGACAGATCCCCAAGCAGGATCCATTTTACCCAAACGCTCTTGTGCTGGTTGTCGACGTCCGCCCAGACGGTGAGCTGCAACCCCTTCGTGCCGACGATCTCAAAATCGATTTCCTCATGGGCTTTGTCGTTGAATGTCCAAAGCGGCGCTGCGATCAACCCAGGCTTCATCGTCGGGAGCGTTACGTCCACTTCCCACCTTGCCGATGAAAAATCGGATTTGCCGCCGGATATCACCTCCGCGGACGCTTTCTCGCTGACGCTAAGCTGGAGTGCGCCGTCGACGATTTTGACGTTCGCGGCCTTCCAGTCATAGCCTCCGAGCTTGGGCTCGCTCCATTGCGACGGCACGAAGGGATTGGTGTATTTCCAGAGCTGGAGCTTGACCGCCGACCAGTCGGGAAGCTTGTCGAGGGCAGCGTCCCCGGCTCCTGCCACAACGCTCTCCGCCAGCGCCTGTCCAGCAACCGACTGCACGGCCGTGGAGGCAGCCAGAAGCACCAGGAGTTTTCTGCGTGTGCAATTCATGCATGGCCTCCGTTGGCGCCTTTAACCTTTCGGCGGCGACTTCAAGCCGGCCGTTTGATGCGGCTCTTCGACGTGAAGCAGCTTACGTGACACCTTGAGGATTGAGCCGTGCACCAAGGATATGGCAATTTTTCGCCGCACTGCATCAAAAATGTTGCAAAGCAGCAAATCCGTTCTCCTTGCCGCACCGTCCGGGAATAAACCGCCCCCTTCCGATCGGTGGGCCAATGCGCAACAGCAAAGCAACCGCGGTCGCTACTTTCGGAGCGGTGCCCGGGTGCTCAAGCCGCGGAGGCGGTCGGGATGCGGTGGGGTTGCTCCGGTGTATTTTCATTAGGCACAAACGGCGATGATACGGACGGCAAGGATTCAGCCGGCAAGGATTGCGGAGAGGAAACGTCAAGAGCTGGATCGAGTTGCGCCGGATCGGTCGCTCGCTCCAGCGCAACACGATCGTAAAGCGCATCGAGAAATGCGCCTGCGGGTTCGGCCGCAAACATGGTTTCCGCCGTCCTGCGGGCTTGGCGCCGTAGCGGCGCCATCAGTTCGGGGTGGCCGATATAGGTCTTCAGCCGGTCAATGGCCAGGCAGGCAAGGCGCTCGACTTCATCGCGGAAATATTGGGCAAAATTCGTGTCGCCGCGGAAGTCGTATCCCGGGTTCCACCAATCACCGACCTCGTTCAGCTTCACTGGCAATGAAATCCCGTTGACGCCGTCCTCGAGGAATTCCGGCAGAGCGCAGACCCCCGTCCCAAGAACCGGAGTGTGCTCGGACATCGATTCCAGTGCAGAGTACCCAAACGTATCGCCGAACGTGGCGAGGATGCTGAAATGCGAATTGCGCAGCAATTTTCGCACCGCCTGGTTTGGCAGCACCCCGTGATGTTGGACATTCTTCAGTCCGAGCAGTTTGAGATAGGGGTCGAAGAACCCTGGAGCTGTCGGGTCTGTCCATATGGGACCGCCAACCTGGAGACTGGAAACGATGTTCACCCGGATTGGCAAATTCTGCTCCAACGCCTTTTCCGCGATTTTGACCGCAACACATCCGCCCTTGCGGCCGAAATGGGCACCGACGAATGTCAGCACCAGTTCCGCTGCAGTGTCTTGGGACATCGCATCCTCAACCGCGGGCACGACGATATTCGGGTGACGAACCATCAGCTTTGCGGTCAGGAGGTCCAGCTGCGGATTTCCGGCATGCTGCGCCAGAAAACATCTGCGGGCGAAATGCGATAAGGCGATAATGCGGCGGCAGCCGGGGGTCGTGATCCGCGAGACCAGGTATCGCGCCATAAGCCCGCGTTTGCGAAGCGCGAACTGCCGCGGCAAATGGGATTCGAATGACATGATGTACTTCGAGGAATTGACAGGTATCCGGTTGAACGCATGCACCATGTCAACGGACAGAGCAGGTTCGATCAGCGTCACACCTTCCAGCTTCGACGAGACCAGGTTGAACGGCAGAAATCGCTGTCGCAGGATCGTATGTCGGGACGCTCGCGGCGTAACGAAACTGGTCGGATACTTGTCGTCATAGACGGCAATACGAAGAGACTTGCCCATGCAGCACCCACCCGTATTTAAACAGTTGGCATCAGGGGTCTTCGCAAGCTATTCCAAAAGTGCAGCTGAGCTGCCATGCACTCATCATCCCGCACTGCAGCAGAATGCAGCGCGGATCCCCTAGCCAATTCAAAACCCCAACTTCCCTAGGGTGAATTCAACATCATTTTTTGTTGCGGTGCAACACAATATTAGCAATTGGTTTACCACGGTCACCGACATCGGAGTTTTGATGGTCGGCGTGATCGGATCGCGATTTTGCCGCGCACGGGGCAAAATTACCCGAAACTGCCGGCTCCGCACGTCGTACCATTTTCTGCGGCTCACCTGGGTAGCCACTTTTTGCGCGCTACCGACTTCTGGCGATATATTTGTGCGGCGCGGTAGAGGTGGCTAATTTTGCTACGGTGCACCAAAAATGTTGCGATGCAGCAAAAGCTGCGTTAGCATTCCTTTGGGTGGGCCAACAGCGGTCGAGTTTTCATGCTGCATGTCTTGTACCTTGTGCACGACGTTTCCGACCCGGCCGTGCGCCGGCGGATCATAATGCTCAGGGCAGGCGGCGCGCGGGTCACATTGGCCGGCTTCCGTCGGACCACAAATGCTGTTCTCGACGTCGAGGGCCTGCAGCCGATCGACCTTGGCGCGACGCGTGACGGCCGATTCGGCCAGCGCATGGCGGCGGTCGCCAAGGCGGCGCTGTCGATAGGCTCGAAGCTTGGGGCGATGCCGAAGCCCGATCTCATCATCGCGCGCAATCTGGAAATGCTGGCGCTGGCCAGACGTGCCAAGGCAGCCTTCCGCGGCGGCGTGCCGATTGTCTACGAATGCCTCGATATCCACCGCCTGGTGCTGCGCAACGACATGCTGGGCCGGGCGCTGCGCACCGTGGAACGCTATCTCGCCCGCGACGTAAAGCTTCTGGTGACCAGCTCGCCGGCCTTTATAGCCAATTATTTCAAGCCGTTCGGGCAAGTCGCAGCGCCGGTGGAGCTGGTTGAAAACAAATACTTCGAAACCGCGCCGGTCTCGACGGACGACCGCTTGAAGGCGGAAAACCCTGTCGCGCCACCTTGGCGCATCGGCTGGTTCGGTGCGCTTCGCTGCCGCCGATCGCTGGAGCTGCTGGCCGATTTCACGCGCCGCCAGGGCGGGCGCTTCGAGGTCGTCCTGCGGGGCCGTCCGGCACTCTCGGAATTCCCGGATTTCCACGCTTTTGTCGAAGCCGAGCCCTATCTCTCTTTCCGCGGCCCCTACCGCAACCCGGAGGACATGGCGGCGATCTACGGCGAAGTGCATTTCTCCTGGGCCATCGACTTCTTCGAGGAAGGGCAGAATTCGGAATGGCTGCTGCCCAATCGCCTCTATGAGGGCTGCCGCTTCGGCGCCGTGCCGATCTCGATGGGCAACACCGAGACCGGGCGCTTCCTCGACCAGCAGGACATTGGCGTCCTGCTGTCCGACGCCACGCCGCAGACGCTGGAAACCGCACTTGGCCGCATGGACCAAGAGCGCTTCGGCAAGGCCAAGGCGCGCGTTCTGGCCCGCAATCCGAGGACATGGAGCTACGACCGCAGCGACTGCCGCGCCTTTGTCGACCGGCTGCGCGGCCTGGTGGTTTCACCCGGCTCCTTCGTCACCGAGGCACTGGCTTAGGGATGATTGGCGATGACAAAAATACAGAACGCAGGAAGGCACCGATGACGCAAACGAAAGCGCTTCCGCCAAGCCTGATCATTATCCCGTGCCTGAACGAGGCGGCGCATATCGGGGCGCTGCTCGAGCAACTGAGGCCAGCCTCGCTAAGGCTCGGCGCCCGCATCGTCGTTGCCGACGGCGGCAGCACCGACGGCACTTTGGCCATCGTCGAGGCGGTTGCGGCCAAGAACCCCCAGGTCATCCTCCTGCACAACCCAAAGCGCATCCAGAGCGCCGCGATCAACCTCGCCGTCGCCAGCTACGGCGCCGGCGCCGAATATCTGATCCGCATCGACGCCCATGGCGGCTATCCCGCCGATTATTGCGACCGGCTGGTCGAGGAGGCGCTGGCCACATCAGCCGATTCGGTCGTCGTCTCGATGCTGACCAGCGGCAGCGGCGTGGTGCAGAAAGCGGTCGCGGCGGCGCAAAATTCCAAGCTCGGCACCGGCGGCTCCAAGCACAGGCACCTCTCGGCCGGCGAATGGGTCGACCATGGTCATCACGCGCTGATCCGGATTTCGGCCTTCACCGCGGTCGGTGGCTATGATGAGACCTTCAGCCACAATGAGGATGCCGAGTTCGACTACCGGCTGCGCCAGGCCGGTTATCGCATCTGGATGAGCGGCAAGACGCAGATGATCTACTATCCACGTTCCTCGCTGAAGGGCCTGTATTTCCAATATCTCGGCTATGGCCGCGGCCGCGCCAAGAATGTGCTCAAGCATCGCATGATCCCAAAGGTACGGCAGATGATCCCGCTTCTGGTGGCGCCTGTCGTTCTTCTCGCGGCATTTTCCTTCATCCACTGGCTGGCGGCGGTGCCGCTGCTGGTCTGGGGCTCGGTGTGTCTCGGCTATGGCGTGTGGACCGCGATTGCCCAGCGCAACCCCAACAATGTGCTGACCGGCATTTCGGCGATGGTCATGCATTTCGGCTGGTCGGTCGGGTTTTGGCTGCAACTGCTCGGGGCGGGATCGCAGCGCAAGGTGGCGTCATGAGCATGGCCTCGAGGGATCGCCGCATCGATGTTTGCGTCTGCACGTTTCGCCGGCCGGAACTGGCCGACACGCTGCGCTCGCTCGCTGCCATGGACATACCTGCCGGCTTCGGCATCGGCGTCATCGTTGCCGACAATGACGACGAGCCGACCGCCGAGTCGCTGGTGATCGAGCTGGCGCGGGAATTGAAGCTGCTGGTCCGCTACCGGCACGCCCCGGCACGCAACATCTCGGTCGCCCGCAACGCCTGTCTTGACACCAGCACGGCGGATTTTGTCGCCTTCATCGACGATGATGAGACCGCCTCCGCGCAATGGCTTGCCGAGCTGGTCGCCACCGCCGAGACCAGCGGCGCCGAGGCCGTGCTCGGTCCGGTGCGGGCGCTCTACCGCGCGGACGCGCCGGACTGGATGCGCAAGGGCGATTTCCATTCGACCTTGCCGGTCTGGGTGCAGGGCGAAATCCGCACCGGCTACACCTGCAACGTGCTGCTCAGAATGGGCGCCGACAGCCTGCGCGACCGGCGTTTTAGCCTGGCGCGCGGCCAAAGCGGCGGCGAGGACACTGAATTCTTCGATCGCATGGTCAGGGACGGTGGCCGCATCGCCTTCGCGCCGGAAGCATGGGTCGAGGAAGTAGTGCCTTCCGCCCGTGCCGCGTTCGACTGGCTGCGCCGCCGCCGCTTCCGCTTCGGCCAAACACATGGCCATCTCATCGGCCAAAATGCCGGTGCTGCCAGACGCATGAAGGACGTCGGACTTGCCTCGGCCAAGGCCGCCTACTGCTTCGGCATGGCGGCGCTCACCGCGATCAGCCCGGTTCGCCGCAACCGCAGCGTGCTGCGCGGCATCATGCATGTCGGCGTCGTCAGCGGCCTGGTCGGTATCAGCGAGATCCGTCAATATGGCCTGCCATCCCCGCAGCAAGGAGGCAAGCGTGCAGCCTGACGTCTCCTTTGTCATCGCCGCCTACAATGCCGCGGCCACGCTTGACCGGGCGATCGTCAGCGCCATGGCCCAGCGCGATGTGAGCGTCGAAATCATCGTCGTCGACGACCAGTCGCGCGACAACACGCTCGACGTCGCAAGAGCCTACCCGCAGGACACCGTCCGCGTCGTCGCATTGCCCGCAAACCGCGGACCGGGCGGCGCCAGGAATGCCGGGCTCGAGCTGGCTTCCGGCCGCTGGGTCGCGGTGCTCGATTCAGACGATGCCGTCCTTCCCGGGCGGCTTTCCGCCATGATCGCGCGGGCGGAAAAGGCAGGCGCTGTGATCGCCGTCGACAACCTCCAGGTGGTGCGCGAGGACGGCGTTGCCGAAGCGACGATGTTCCCCGCCGAATATCTGGAAGGCCTGCGTGAAATCACGCTCGCCGACTACATCGCCGGCAACATCGTTTTCGAATCCACGTTCAATCTTGGCTACCTCAAGCCGATCTTCCAGCGCCGCTTCCTGACCGAAAACGGGCTCCGCTATGATGAAAATCTGAGCATCGGCGAGGATTACATCCTGCTCGCCAACGCGCTGGCCAAAGGCGGCAAATGCGTGGTCGAGCCGACGACCGGCTATATCTACCACATCCGCACAGGCTCAATCTCGCGTGTGCTCGAACTTCACCATGTCGAGGCGATGCGCAAGGCCGATGCGGTCTTCGCGGAGACCAATTCCATGGACGCGGCTGCCGCGGCCGCCTTCGCCAGGCGCGCCCGCAGCCTGCGCAAGGCGGCATCGTTCCTGTCGCTGGTCCAGCACATTAAGGCGCGCTCGCCGTTGAAGGCGATACGCACCGCGCTAAGTGATCCGGCAGCTGTCAGGCATATGTCGATGCCGATCGCCGTCCGGCTGCGGAGGGTTGCGGCACAGTTTGCCGTGGGGACGGGGAGATGAAGCATGCGGGCCAGAGCATGATCCCGAAAGTGGGAACCGGTTTTCTCGGACAAAACGGTTCCCGTTTTGTCCAGAGATCATGCTCCAACTATGAACCGGCTGGCGATAGGTAGAAATCTTTTCTCTCAGAAGGAATACCAGATGCAGAAAGTCAGGAAGGCAGTCATCCCGGTGGCGGGGCTCGGAACACGGTTCCTGCCGGCGACCAAATCGATGCCCAAGGAAATGCTGCCCGTGGTCGACCGGCCCGTCGTCCAATATGCCGTGGACGAGGCTTTCGAAGCCGGCATCGAGCACATTGTGTTCGTCACCGGCCGCAACAAGGCTGTCATCGAGGACTATTTCGACCTGCATCCTGAACTGATCGGAACGCTTGAGCAGACCGGCAAGAAGACCCAGCTGGAGGCGCTCGAAAGCATGCTGCCGGTGGCGGGCGCGACTAGCTTCATCCGCCAGCAGTCGCCGCAAGGCCTCGGCCATGCGGTGTGGTGCGCGCGCGAAGTCATCGGCGACGAGCCGTTTGCGCTCCTGCTTCCCGACATGGTGTCGTTCGGCAGCCGCGGCTGCCTGGCCGAAACCGTCGATCTCTATCAGCAGACCGGCGGCAACGTCATCGCCGTTGAACGCTGCGACCCGTCTGAGACCAGCAAATACGGCATTGTCGGCCGGGGCGCTGAAGCCGGCGGCGGCTTCGAGGTGACGGCGATGGTGGAAAAGCCGGCGCCGGCCAACGCGCCGTCGAATTACTACATCAACGGCCGCTACATCCTGCAGCCCGAGATATTCTCACTGCTCGGCAACCAGCAGCGCGGCGCCGGCAACGAAATCCAGCTTACCGACGCCATGGTCCGCCTGTCGAAAAGCCAGTCTTTCTACGCCCAGCCCTTCAACGGCCGCATGTTCGACTGCGGCTCCAAGGAAGGCTTCATAGAGGCCACCATCGCCTTCGCGCTGGCGCGCGACGACATGAAGGGGCCGGTGCTGGAAATGCTGCAGGCGTTCGTGCGGTCGCATGAGCGTCAGGAAGTGGCCGCATAATGCCCATCTTTCGAGGGCATATGCGTTTGGACGATGGCGCAGCCCATGCCTGCGCGCCTGGCCCTTCAGGCCCGGCGCCAGATGGCACGAAGCTTGCGTTGCATATCTCGCCCCCGATCTCCGCAGCTTCGGGCGAGAAGCCCGTCTCGCTCCGGCGCCTGTAACCTAGAATTGGACCGAAGATGAATTATGCCAGCTTTCCTCTCGACAAGAGGATGCCATTGCCCAACACCGATCAGGAAAAGGGTGAAGATTTCATCGACGTCGAGCGCCTGCTTGGCATGGCGGCGCGGCAGGTCAAGGTGGTGGCGGTCTGCGCCATCATCGGCCTGTTCATGGGCGTGCTTTATCTGCAGACCACGCCCAAGCAATACATGTCGGTGGCCAGCGTGCTGATCGACGAAGGCCTGAACAAGGTGGTCGACGACATCTCGGCTACATCCGTCACCATGCAGACCGACGCCGCCCTTCTCAGCCAGATCGAAATCATCAACTCGGCGCGGCTGGCCTCAGTGGTGGTCGACAAGCTGAAGCTTGACCAGAACGCGGAGTTCATGAACCCGCCGCAATCGGCCCTGGCCAAGGGCATCGGCTTCGTGCGCGGCGTGGTCGGCTATTTCCGCTCAAGTTCCGCCGACCAGATTCCCGGCATGGAAAATGTCGATGAAGCGACGCGCCAGGCGATGATGCAGACGGCGCGCCATGACTATGCTGTGCTGAAGCTGCAGAGCGAGGTGCTGGCACAGCGCACCGGCCGCAGCTATGTGATTGCCATCGGTTACCAATCGACAAATCCGGCGCTGGCCACCGCCATCACCAAGGCCTATGCCGACGCCTATCTCGCCGACCAGCTCAACGCCAGCTTCGACGCCACCGAGCGCGCGGCGGTCTGGCTGCAGGGCCGGCTGACCGAACTTCGGCAAAACTCGCAGGCAGCGGCGCTCGCGGTCGAGAAGTTCAGGTCCGAGCACGGCCTGGCCGCCAACAGTGACGGCCAGCTGATCAGCGACAAGCAGATCGCCGACCTCACCGCCCAACTGATCGTCGCGCAGGCCGATACGGCGCGCGCCGGCGCCCGCTACCAGCAATACAAGGCCATCGTCGAAAGCGGTTCCGACAACGCCTTCAACGATTCCGCCATATCGAGCGACCAGCCGGCGAGCTCGGTCATTGCAACGCTCAAGACCCGCTATCTCACAGTCGCCAAGCGGCTGCAGGACGTGACGGCCAATTTCGGCGCCGAGCATCCGCAAGCCGTGGCGCTGGCCAAGGAGAAGGCCGATCTGTCGACACAGATTTTCGGCGAGTTGAAGCAGCTGACCGAAAGCTATCGCAACGAATATGAAGTGGCTCTGTCGCGCGAGACGGCGTTGAGGCAGAAGATCGCCGACGCCGCCGGCAAGAGCTCCGTCGACAACCAGAGCCAAGTCAAGCTGCGCGAACTCGACCAGCAGGCGCAGGCGCTGACCACGCTCTACCAGACCTTCCTCGGCCGCTATGAGGAAGCCTCGCAGCAGCAGTCCTTCCCGGTCGGCAAGGTCCGCATCATCTCGGATGCGTCAGCACCGCTTTCCGCCTCGAGCCCGCGCACCTCCAGGGTGCTGGCGCTTGCGCTGGTGCTTGGCGTGCTGCTCGGCGCCGGCTTTGGCGGCCTGAACGAGTTCAACGAGCGGTTCTTCAGGACCGGCGAGGACGTTCGCGATCGCGTCGGCCTCAAATTCCTGGGTTATCTGCCGACGATCGGCGGCAGGCTGAGCAAGGATGCCGATGAGGGTGCGGCGGATGCCAAAGGCACCAACACCTTGTCGGCGGCCGAGAAACGGGCGCGCATGCGGGTCAGCGTCGATGCGCCTGCATCGATGTTCTCCGAAACGCTGCGCAACGCCAAGATCGCCTTCGACGTCGTCATGGAAGGGCAAGGCAGCCGGGTCATCGGTGTGATCTCGATCCTGCCTGGCGAGGGCAAGTCGACGGTCGCCGCCAATCTGGCCGGATTGCTTGCCGCCAACGGTTCGAAAACCCTTTTGATCGACGCCGATCTGCGCAATCCGGGCCTCAGCCGCAACCTCGGCATGGAGGCCGAGCAAGGGCTGATGGAAGCCGTGGTCAACGGCCAGACGTGGCAGTCGGTCGGCAAGGTCGACCGCCAGACCAAACTGGCGATCATCCCGGCCGTGCTGCGCGGCCAGTTCTCGCACACCAGCGAGCTGCTTTCGTCGGCCGGCATGCGGCGTTTCATCGACAACGCCAAGGAGACGTTCGAGTACATCGTCGTCGACCTGCCGCCGCTCGGTCCCGTGGTCGACGCCAAGGCCTTCGCGCCGCTGGTCGACGGTTTCGTGCTGGTCGCCGAATGGGGCCGCACACCGCGCGCCATGGTGCGCTCGCTGCTGGAACAGGAGCCCTATGTTGCCAACAAGATCGTCGGCGCCGTGCTCAACAAGGTCGACCTGAAGAAGCTGGCGAAATACGGCTCGCTCGGCGGCTCGGAGAAATTCTTCGACCGCTATTCGACCTACTATCTCGAAAAGTCGGATCTGCGCGCCAAGACGGCGGCGTGAAGTCGTTGTAGCAGCTCAGCGTCAAACGCTGGGCTGCTTTGATCTCTCGCTCGCGGAATAGGGCAAGACGCCGGCGCCGGCGGTATGGCGCTGCTGGACGGCGGGTCGGGGTAATATTGCGACCCAGTCGAACATTTCGAACGGACCGGTCACATCGAGCATATCGAGATGATCGTAAACCCGAATGCCGCTTCTCATCCTCGCGCTCCTGGCAAGCCGCATTCAACTGTCAGGAAAAGATCAGCTTGCCGAATTTGTCGGCGATCCTGACGGCGGTCAGCCGGCCGGTGTGAAAGGCGCCGGTGTCGATGTCGAGCCTTCGTCCGTCGAGCCGGGGGATGTCGACCGGCGTGTGCCCATGCACAACAAAGCGGTCGAGCAGATGGGCGGCGTCGAAGAACTCGTCGCGGATGTTGAGCAGATCCTGCTCGTCCTGCGCCACAAGGTCGATGCCCGGCCTGATGCCGGCATGGACGAACACGAATTTCTCCGAACAGAGCAACACCGGCAGGCTACGCAGGAAGTCGATATGATCGACGGGGATGACCTCCCTTATGCGCCTGTCGACCTCGTCGCTGGATGCATAGAGGCTGCTGAGTCGCTCCGGATCGACGCCGTAGGAAAACAGCGTCTCGCGGCCGCCGATCGCCAGCCAGCTGTCCCGCGACAGATAGCCGTCGAGATAGTTCAGCATAGCCACTTCATGGTTTCCCGCCAGGCAGACGCGCAAAAACCCTTTCGGCGGCGGCGCCAGCAGATGATCTAGCACGCGCGCCGATTGCGGCCCGCGATCGATATAGTCGCCAAGCATGACGATGATCTTGCGCCCGCGAAATTGGAGCCCGTCGAGCGCGATCTTCTCCTCCAGCGACAGCAATTCCTTGTAGCAGCCATGCACGTCGCCGATCGCGTAGACGACGGTATCCTCCATATCCATTTCCAGGCGCTCGCGCGGCGCCGGCCGAGGGGGTCTGGATCGCTGAAACAAGGCCACTGGGCTCGATGCCTGCCAAAAATCGGGTTTCGTTTTCACTGGCGCGCCTTTGTGACGCGCCAGAAATCCGTGGATACATGGCAGGCGTTGGAAATTCCATAACGGCGGCTGCTTTCGCCGCGGGCCTCAAGGCCTGGCGATCAGACCGCCTTGTGGTCGAGCAGCAGCCGGATCCGTGGCTCAGCGGATCGCCACCACGCCTCTGTGCCGGCTCGGCCCCCGCAGCGCGAGTGGTCAGATTCCGATGCCGCGGGCCTTGAGCGCCGCAGTGATTTCGTCGAGGATGACGGGATCGTCGATGGTCGCCGGCATCGTCCATTCTTCCTTGTCGGCGATCTTCTGCATGGTGCCGCGCAGGATCTTGCCGGAGCGCGTCTTGGGCAGCCGCTTGATCGTCACCACCGTCTTGAAGGCGGCGACCGGACCGATCCGTTCGCGCACCAGCCCGACCACCTCGCTTTCGATGGCAGCGGCATCGCGGGCGACGCCGGCATTGAGCACGACGAAGCCGAGCGGCACTTGGCCTTTCATGGCGTCGGCGATGCCGATGACAGCGCATTCGGCGACATCGGGATGCGCTGAAAGCACCTCTTCCATGGCGCCGGTCGACAGCCGGTGGCCGGCGACATTGATGATGTCGTCGGTGCGCGCCATGACATAAAGATAGCCGTCCTCGTCGATCATGCCGGCGTCGGCGGTCTTGTAGTAGCCGGGGAACTCCTCAAGATAGGCCTGCCGGAAGCGGGCGTCGGCGTTCCACAGCGTCGGCAGGCAGCCGGCCGGCAGCGGCAGTTTCACCACCACATTCCCGAGCGTCCCGCGCGGCACTTCATGGCCGGCATCGTCGAGCACCCGGATGTCGTAGCCCGGCATCGGCACGCCGGGCGAGCCGTATTTCACCGGCAGCAGGCCGAGGCCCGCGGGGTTGATGGTCATCGGCGATCCCGTCTCGGTCTGCCACCAATGGTCGACCACCGGCACATTGAGTTTCTGTTCCGCCCATTTGATGGTTTCGGGGTCGGCGCGCTCGCCGGCGAGGAACAGCGTGCGGAACTTCGACAAATCGTATTTCGCAACGAACGCGCCCTTGGGGTCCTGCCCCTTGATGGCGCGGAAGGCGGTTGGCGCGGTGAACAGCGCGACGACCCCATGCTCGGCAATTACTCGCCAATAAGTGCCGGCATCGGGCGTGCCGATCGGCTTGCCCTCGAACAGCACGCTTGTCGCGCCATGCAGCAGCGGCCCGTAGACGATGTAGGAATGGCCGACCACCCAGCCGACATCGGAGGCCGCCCAGAACACCTCGCCCGGTTTGACGCCGAACTCGTTTTCCATCGTCCATTTCAGCGCGACCATGTGGCTGCCATTGTCGCGCACGATGCCTTTTGGCTGGCCGGTCGTACCGGAAGTGTAAATGATGTAGAGCGGGTCGGTGGCGAGCACCGGAACGCAGTCGACATTGGCGCCTGCCGCGCGCTCGCGCGCAACCGCGTCGGCAAAATCGATGTCGTAATGCTCCTTCAGCTCGCAGCGCAGCTGGTCGCGCTGCAGGATCAGGCAGGCGTCCGGCTTGTGCCGCGCCATCTCGATCGCCTTGTCGAGCAGCGGCTTGTAGGCGACGACGCGTCCCGGCTCCAGGCCGCACGACGCCGAAATGATCAGCTTCGGCTTGGCATCGTCGATGCGGGTGGCAAGCTCGTGCGAGGCAAAGCCGCCGAACACCACCGAATGCACCGCTCCGATGCGGGCGCAGGCGAGCATGGCGATCGCCGCTTCCGCCACCATCGGCATGTAGATGATGACGCGGTCGCCCTTGACGATGCCGCGGTTCTTCAGCACCGACGTCAGCGCCACCACTTCGCGCTTCAGCTCGGCATAGGTGAATTTCTTGACCGTGCCGGTGATGGCGCTGTCATGGATCAGCGCGATCTGGTCGGCGCGGCCGCCGGCGACATGGCGGTCGATGGCGTTGTAGCAGGTGTTGCAGGTGGCGCCGTTGAACCAGCGCCCGTAAACGCCCGCACTGGCATCGAACACGCTGGCCCACGGCGAATACCAGTCGATCGCCTCGGCGGCATCGGCCCAGAATTTTTCGGGGTCGCGTTTCCAGCCGTCATAGACCTCGTGGTAGCGTGACGCCATCCATTCCTCCCCAGGCAAGTTTGCCGTCTTGCAATAGCCTATGCCGGCTTTCCCGGCCATGCCCCCCAGTTTGCTGTATAACCGATCTCGCCATGGTCACAAATTGCAGGCACCATAAATCGAGTTGAAATCGGGGCAGGGCGCAATGACGTCGCGATACGGGTTTGGATCTGCCAGCCTGGCAGTGCTGCTGTTGACGATCGTTTCCGCCGCCCAGGCCGGCGATGCCGCGGCCCGGCGCATCATCGGCTTCTCGCCCGACGGCAATTATTTTGCCTTCGAACAATATGGCACGCTCGACGCCGGAGCGTCCGATTCAGGTTACTCGGAGATCGAGATCATCGACACTCGCACCGACGAATTCGCCGGTGGCAAGCCGATTCTTATCGTCGATCTATCGGAACAGGCGACGATGACGTTGGAGCAGGCACGGGCGCAGGCGGCAGAGCAGGCCGCACCCATCCTTGCCCAACATGCCATTGCCGCACGCGGTGAGCGCACGGCGTCCGACAGGTTCTCCTTCCCGGACGATATCGTCGAGTACAACGACATCTTCCGCCTCGAACAAGCGGCGCAGAAGTGGCTGTCGCCGCTCTATGACGAAACGGAGATCTCGACCATCCAGCTCGATGAGATCCTGGCCGACAGCAAGACGGATTGCTCGGCAAGCTTCGACGATGCAAAGCCGGACGATCAGCAGGGCGACAAGGCACTTCAAGGTGACAAGGCACTTCAAGGGGACAAGACGGGCAAGGCGCTCGGCTTCCGCCTGTCCCTGCAGGGGCAGGACGGCAAGCCGTTCAAGGTCCTGCACGAGGACAAGGCTGTGCCAGGCTCGCGCAACTGCCCGACCTCATACAGCCTGTCGGAATCCTACAAATACGCGCCGCCCGGCAAACCGGCCGTGCTGGCTGTGCTGGTGCAGCGTTTCAGCCAGGGTTTCGAGGGACGCGACCGCCGCTTCATCGCCGTGACGGGGTACGCACGATGAGCCGCAGCCTGCCTTGCGGCAGGCAGCAACGGCTTATGTGCCCCGTGAGGCTCGTGTCGGATATCAGCTCTTAAAGCGGCAAGGCCGCCAGCATGAGGCCGACGCCACCTGCAATCAATATAGCGGCTGCCAGTGCCTTCCGATGGCGTTCGAACGTCGTCGGAGCCCGCTCCCAATTGTAACGCATACTCGTAAGTCTCCCAAAACCCGGCGACTCCATAGCTTACTTAAGGTAAGAAAAGCAACACCTTGACCCTGTCCGACAGCCGGCTTGACGGTTTGCGCACCGGGGCGGAGTCCTGCTCTCAGCCCTGCGACGGCGTGGAACTTACCACAACCCAGGATTGGATGTCTCCACCGTGTTTTGGTAGCGTGTGTCGTAGAGGTGTTGCCGTTGCCGGATTGCCACAGATCGTTTCGACCGGCCTGTTCTCCGTCCCGTCCGCGTAATGGACATCGCCGCATCGCCGCGCTATCTCCTTTTCAGGAAATGGTCTGGAGGGGCTCCATGGCCCAAATCGCTTCTGAAATGGTTCTGCGGCTGGCCGACGACGCCTCGGTCCAGCATGTCGGCGATGGCGCCGTCGTACTGCTCGCACGCAGCGGCCAGCTCTACACTTGCAACGGCACCACCGAAGCCTTTCTCGACAAGGTCGACGGCGCCCGCAGCCTCGACCAGATCGTCGTCCTGCTGTCCGACGAGTTCGAGGTCGACAAGGATACACTCGACCAGGACATGGCGGCGCTGGCCGCCGAACTGGTGGGCGAAGGCATTCTCGCCGATCCGGCTCTCTGATTGTGGACGGCGTTCTCCTGCGCACCCTGTTTCGCGTCCATCTGTGGACAAGCGCGCGGCTGATGCCGGTCCTGATCGGCCGCCGCAGCTTCGAATCGGTGTTGAAATGGGCGCCGCTCAGCGCGCCTACCCCCTATCGCGGCCTGTCGTCCGCCTACATCGTGGCTGCCGTCAACCGCACCGTCCGGCACCCCTGGTTGATGCGCGATCGAAGATGCCTCAGGGAAGGCCTGCTCGCGCACCGCTTCCTGCGCTTTGCCGGCTTCGATCCGGATCTGCGCTTCGGCGTCGATCCAAAGTCGATGCAGGCAAAGCGCATGTCCGCCCATTGCTGGGTTTGCCTCGACGGCCGGCCGGTGGTCAGCGACAGCCTCCCCGGCATGGTGGAGATCTATCGCCATCACGCCGATGCCGGAAAGGCGCACGCTGCTTGACCGGTTCGGCGGCCACTTTCTGCTATGACCTCAAGGGCCAGGTCATCAGCATATCGGCCTCGCGGGCCGATCTCTGGCCGAGTTTCGACCTCATGCTCGGCACCTTGCGTGTGGCCGAACCCGTCGAGCCCGCTTTCCGCGTCAACATCGTCGAGACGTCGGCGCTGCAGGAATCACCTGCCGGCAACCTCGCTTTCGACGGCGAGGTGCCGGAGGAAGGCCATTGCCGGATGATCGACGGCGGCGGCATCGTTCACCTGATCTTTCCCGGCCTGCAGACCGCCTCGATCAACGCCGATAAGGGCTGGGCCGAAATTCGTGTTCATCCCGACGCCAAGGTCAAATGGACGTTGCTGATGATGGTGCTGGATGCCGCCCTCGATGCCGGCGGCCAGCATATGCTCCATACCGCCGGCCTGACATTGCCCGGCCGCGAGGCGCTCGTGCTGGTCCATGCGCCGAGCGGCACCGGCAAGTCGACGACCTCGCTGGCGCTGGCATCGCAAGGCTTCGGCCTGTGCTCGGACGACGTCATGATCCTCAAGCTTGCGTCCGACGGCGGTATCACGGCCTGGGGCTTGCCGCGCAAGGTGAAGGTCCACCGCAACACGGCGGCGATGCTGCCTTTCGTGGCTCCCTGCCTTGGCGACAAATGGGATACCAATGGCGAGCAGGCCGTCTCGCTGGAACGTCTCGCCGAGATCATCCGCATCGAGGAGACAGTCGACCGGCCGGTCGTAGCATTGCTTCATCTCGCCCGCTCGGCGGACGCGCAAACCCGGCTGGCGCCGATGGCCAGGACCGACGCCATGGTGGCGCTCGCCGCCGACAATGTCAGGACCGGCATGACCGGCCTTTTGCCGGCGCAGAGGCGCCGCATGGCAACGATCGCGATGCTGGTCAAAGCCGTTCCGACATTTACGCTGGAAGTCGGTGCGAACCCGGCCGAGGCGGCCCCGCTGATCCGCTCGGCGCTGGCGGCGCGGGACTAAGCACCATTCAGGAGAAATGCGCCTTTGGCCTGGCAAGCCGCTGGACCCAGCGGAAGGCGTCGCGGCGCAGACGCGAATGCATCTTGTCCCGGGAGTTGACGCCGAGCAGTGTATCGCCCGTGATGAGCCATTTGGCCAGACGTATCGGGAGATCGGGTTCGATGCGGTCGGCCAGTTCGACCGCGCGCGGTGCATTGAACAGCCGCCCCGTCACATTGAGAACCGTCGCCAGTTCGAGCTCGATGCCGCTCATGCGCGCCGCCTCGAACAGCCGGTCCTCGTCCGCATGCGAGCGCAGCGCGCGCACACCCTGCAACACGTCCACGCAAAGCTGCAGCCGGTGGAACTTGTGCCCGCCCGCGGCATGCACGATGGCGATGGTCAGCAGCGCGGCCGGCGTGTCGGCCTCGCCACTGTCGATGATCTGCAATTCGCGAAAGTCTAGTGACAGCCGCCGCCGCATGCCGGAATCATGCACCAGATTGCCGTGCAGTTCGATCAGCAGGCTGGTATTCTCCTTCTCCAGCCATTTGAACTCCTGCAGATCCTGAGACTGCGCCTCGCCGCTCCAGAGCTCGAAGCCGCATCCGGCAATCACGGCATTGGCGTCGACGATGCTGGCCGGCTCGACCAGAATGTCGATGTCGGTGAAAGGCCGGTCTGCGGCGTGGCGGTAAAGTTTGCGCGCGAAGACCGGCCCTTTGACGATGCGGGCCGGAACGCCTTTCGCCGCCAATGCCTTCATGATGCGATCGCCATGATACTGCAACAGCATCGACTGGCCGGTCGCCAGCGTCGACTGGTCGCGCAGTTCCGACAATTTTTGCTGCAAGGCGGCATCTGCCGGCAGTCGCGCGTCGCCGACTTCCCGGAGCTTGCGCAGCATGATCGGCAGCACGCCGTGGAACTCGGCATTGGCGAGCAGTGCCAGCAAGGTTTTGGCAGCAACGTCACTGGCGACAGCAGCCGACGCCTCCGGATCGGCGAAGGTCAGCAGCAGTTTTTCATCGGCAGGCGCAAGAGGTGGCAGCATCAATCCGGATGTCGTTCGCCCAATCGAGCAATTCCAGGAAAAGTGTGAAGCGGTTTTCCATCCGAAATTGCATCAAGACAAGAAACTAGGGCAGCCCTCCATTTCGGTGAACTGCTCTGGGAGGGCGTATGTTGCAGAAAAGCATGCATGAAGCCAGCGCATGGTGGCAGAACCGGCTCATGAATTGACTTTCCGAGGTTTCCGTCCATTCTTTTGCATTGGAATCTGGAGGGTATTGGAATGACCAAGAAAAAGTATGAGGCGCCTGTGCTGCGCAAGGCGGGAAAATTGTCCAGCCTGGTGGCCGGCGGGGCGTCAAAGGCGCTTTAAGACTTCTGAGACTTCGGCTTGGCTAAGGCCAGATGCCGGTGTCCTTGTCGGGCCACCACCGGACTTGCCGACAAAGGGGGAAATGAAATGACCAAGAAGCAATACGAGGCGCCGGTGCTGCGCAAGGCGGGCAAGCTGTCCAGCGTGACCGCGGACAACGGTGCGTCCGGTCCGATCGGTCCGGCGGGCTGACGGCCGGTTCATAACGCTGCCTGATCGGAATATCGGGCAAAGCCTCTCCGCTACATTCCCCAGCGCAGCGCCGCCGTGTGCACCGGCGCGTCCCACAAACCCGTCGTTTCGCCGTCCAGCATGGTAAGCGTGATCGAGCAGCCGGCCATGTCGAGCGACGTCACATAGGACCCAACCAGCGAGCGGGTCACTGTCACGCCGCTGTTTTCGAAGATTTTGCGGGCGCTGTTGTACATCAGATAAAGCTCCATCAGCGGCGTACCGCCAAAGCCGTTGATGAACAGCAGGGCGGGGCCATTCGCCTTGTCGCCGAGATCGCCCAGGATCGCGGCGCAAATCTCCCCGGCGATCGCATCGGCGCTCTTCAACGTGTCGCGACGCCGGCCGGGCTCGCCATGGATGCCGACGCCGAATTCCATCTCGCCGTCGCCAATGTCGAAGGTCGGCTTGCCCGCCGCCGGCACGGTGCAACTGGTCAGCGCCACGCCCATTGAACGCGTCGCAGCGTTGACGCGGTCGCCGAGCGCCTTGAGATCCGCCAGCGCCATGCCTTGCTCGGCGGCGGCGCCGATGATCTTTTCGACCACCAGCGTGCCGGCAACGCCGCGCCGGCCGGTCGTATAGGACGAGTTTTCGACCGCGACGTCGTCATTCGTCACCACCTGCAGGACGCCGTCGGCCATCTCGGCGGCCATGTCGAAATTCATCACGTCGCCTTCATAGTTCTTGACGATGAACAGGCAGCCGGCGCCGGCATCGACGGCCGCGGCGGCCGCCAGCATCTGGTCCGGCGTCGGCGAGGTGAACACCTGGCCCGGGCAGGCGGCGTCCAGCATGCCGTGACCGACAAAGCCGGCATGCAGCGGCTCATGGCCGGAGCCGCCGCCCGAGATCAGTGCTACTTTCCCTGGCTTCAGCACCTTGCGGTGGATGAATTTGTGCTCGTCACCCAGCACCAGGATGTCGGCATGGGCAGCAACCAAGCCGTCGAGGCTTTCGGTCAGCACCGTGTCGACTGAATTCAGAAATTTCTTCATGTGTCCTCCCGAACACCAGGAAACGCTCAGCCCCCGCTTTTACCGGTGATGCTGGTGATCTTCTGGATGAAATCATTGACCGCCCTGTCGAGCGCCGCATTCTGCCTGTCGTCGCCGAAATCCGGCACGATCAGCGAGACATGCCGCGTCTTGCGCATGCCGGCGGCGATCGACATCTTGCCGGGATGCGCCAGATGATAGGCGGCGAGAAAATGATCGCGCTCGGCCGGGCTGAAATGGCAGACAGAAAAAATAGCCGGCAAATGTTTCGATGGGATCGGGATCGAATAGGCTGGGCTGGAGATTTGCGTCACGAAGCTGCGGTGCTTGCCCAGCGCATCGGCAAGGCGCTGGCGCATGCCCGACGGGCGCTGGTCGATGACCTGCGACAGGATCGTCTTGTAGGCGCGGATCGCCTCGTCGGAGCCGGGTTCTGGTGTCTTGTCAACCATCTCAGCCACGCCTAGATCGCAACATCTGCTATAGTCGCCTTGGCCATGGCAAGTTGTGCAGGAGCGACGGAAAGATCGCGCAGCCCGGCCTCAATCAGGGCCGGTATCGCTGCGGGGTCGCCGCCGGCATCGCCGCACAGGCTGACCGGGATCTTTGCGCGCAAGCCGAAAGCGGCGACTTCAGCAATCAGCCGCAATACGGCCGGATGGCGGACCGAATTGAGGTGTGCCACCGCAGCGTTGTCGCGGGCTGCCGCCATCACATATTGGGTCAGATCGTTGGAGCCGATCGAGAAGAAGGCGACATCGGCAAACGCCTCCGGCGCGATCGCCACCGACGGCACCTCGACCATGATGCCGAGCGGCGGCATTTTTTGCGCGACGCCGCGCGCGACGAGCCCAGCCTGCTCTTCCGCGAACAGAGCGGCGGCACGTTGGTATTCTTCGCTAACGGCGATCATTGGAAACATCACCTTCAGATTGCCGTGCACGGCGGCGCGCAGCAACGCCCGGATTTGCACACGAAACACGTCCGGCCTTGCCAGTGACAGCCTGATGCCGCGCAGGCCGAGGAACGGGTTGCTCTCCTCGACGGTGAAGGCCGGCACCGGTTTGTCGCCGCCGGCGTCGACGGTGCGGATGGTCACCGGCTTGTCGCCGGCCCATTCCAGCACTTTGCGATAGCAGCTGTATTGCGTCTCCTCGTCCGGCGGCGCCTTGCCGAACAGGAATTCGGTGCGCATCAGCCCGATGCCGTCGCAGGTTGCGATGTCGATGCTGTCGACCTCTGAGGGATCGGCGATGTTGACCTGTACGCGCACCGTAGTGCCGGCCTTGGTCACTGCCGGCCTCGCCAGATAGGCGTCGGCCTTGTCGCGGCGTGCCGCAAACGAAGACGACGAACGGCGAAAGGTTTCGATCTCGGCCTTTGAGGGCGCCAATACAATGCCGCCATGTTCGGCATCGAGCAGGGCCAGGCCATCGGGATTAGCCGGCGAAGCGCCAAGCCCCACCACCATCGGCACACCGCGTGAGCGCGCGAGCATCGCAACATGACTGGCGGTGCTGCCGGCCCTTAGCGCGATGCCGCCACCGGCGCTCCAGTCGGTCTCGAGAAAGCGCGTCGGCGCAATGTCCTCGCCATAGAGAATGGCGCCCGCTGGCGCAGCGCTCTCCTGCTCCTCGGTCAGCGCGCGCAGCACGCGGTCGCGGATATCGCGCATGTCGGCAGCGCGAGCCCGGAAATAGTCCTGGTCTGACGTTTCATAGCCGGCGATCTCGGCGTCCAACGCTTGCCGCCACGCCATGTCGGCCGGCATGCCGGAAGGGATCGCCGCGAAGGCCGGTCCGGTCAGCGCCTCGTCCTCCAGCATGGCAAGCTGAAACTCGAGAATGCCGGCGGCCTCTTCATCGGCGGTTTCGATCAGGGTCGCAAGCCGGTCCGTCGCGCCGGCGAGTGCTGCTTCCAGTGCAGCCTTCTCCTCGCCGGCTGTCGCCTTGCCCGTGTAGCGCGCAGGGCCGCGGTCGAGATTGAACAGCGGCCCTTCGGCATAGCCGGCCGAGGCCGAAATACCTTGCAGCCTAAGCGGTTCGGGCATGGCCCGCGTCCTCGTCGAAATCGCGCCGCACCAGTTCAGCCAACGCGCCGACCGCCTCAGCAGCGGCCTCGCCGCTGGCCCTTATGTGCAGCATGGTGCCTTTCGGCGCCCTGGTTGCCATCACCTTGACGATGCTCTTGGCGTCAAACCACGGACCGTTGGCGGCGAGTGCTATTTCCACCTCGGCGGCAAAGCTCTTGGCGAGCTTGGTGAACTTCACCGAAGGGCGCGCATGCAGACCCACCTCGTGGGTGATCAGGACGGTTGCCTCGGCAAATGCGGACATGCGCTCAAAATTCCCGTTCATTCACGACGGCGACAATTCATGCGCCGTCGCCACCACTTCCTTCAGCGAGGCGCCGCCGGACGCCTCGGTCGCCGCCATCACCGCACCTTCGACGATCGGCGCGTTGCAGACGACAATTTTCTGCGCCCGCGGCTCACCGATCATTTCCACCGCCATCTCCGAGTTGGTCTCGGCGCCGCCGAGATCGACCAGTATGGCGACTCCGGCCTCCGACCACGCCTTTTCGATGGCGCCCATGATCGCCTCGACACTGGTGCCGAGACCGCCATGGCCGTTTCCGCCGCACCATGCAAGCGGCACTTCGTCGCCCACCATCTGGCGCACCATGTCAGCGGTGCCTTCGGCGACCAGCGGCGAATGCGAGACGATGACGATGCCGACATTGCTCATGGCTGACCTTCCAGCGCTTCGCCGATCGCCCGCACCAGCAACGCGACCGAGCGTCCGCCGGCATCCATGTGACCGATAGAACGGTCGCCAAGGAACGAGGCGCGGCCGCGCAGGGCCTTCATCGGAATGGTCGCGTCGGCCGCCCGATCAGCGATATCGGCGATCTCCGCCGCCGTCTTTCCACCCGCAAGCGCGTCATGCACCGGTTGCAGCACGTCGAGCATCGTCTTCTGGCCGACCTGCGACTTGCCTCTGGCGGCCACCGCTTCGATCGCCTTGCCGAAGGCAGCCGTCAGGTTGGCGCGATCCGGCTCTGCCGAAATCTCCTTGCCGAGCGTCAGGAACAGCGTGCCGAACAGCGGCCCGGACGCGCCACCCACCGTCATCACCAGCTTGGTGCCGATCCCCTTCAGGGCCTCGGGCAACGGTTTGGCCGAAAACGCCTCTGCCTCGGCCCGCACGGCTTCAAAGCCGCGCTTCATGTTCAGCCCGTGGTCGCCGTCGCCGATCGCCTGGTCTAGAGCGGTCAACTCCTCGGCGTGGGCGGCAATCGTGTCCGCAGCGGCCGTGATCAGGCTGGCAAGATCAAAGACCGCCATATCCAAATTCCCGGTTTCGGTCCTGCCGGCAGTATCGAAAGAATTTTCATTCGACAACTGAAGCATGCCATCAGGCCGTTGCATACAGCGCGGCGGCGGCGGCGAACACTTCGGCCACGGCATGCGCGCCGGGGTCGACCACGCCCTGCAATTTGGTGCCGACATAGGCGGAGCGCCCGGCTTTCGCCTTCTCCATGGCCGCCGTCGCCTCGGCGCCGTGCCGGGCTGCTGTCGCCGCCGTGTCCAGGTTCCTGGCGTCGAGCGCTTTCAGCGCCGGTTCCAGCGCATCGACCATGGTGCGGTCGCCGATCTTGGCGCCGCCGTAGAAGGTCATCCGGCCAAGGCCGGCAAGCAGCGCCTTGGACAGGGTCGCCCCCGTATTCGTAGCCTGCGCTGCCGCCGTGAAGAAGATCGACAGCAGCACGCCCGAGGAACCACCCATGGCGACACCCAGGAGATCGCCCACCGCCGCCAGCGTGGCGGCCGGATCGGCCAGCGGCAGCGCATCGAGCTTTTCCAGCACACTGCGCGCCCCGGTCGCTACGGTCGAACCGGTGTCGCCGTCGCCTGCCTTGGCATCCAGCCCGTTCAATGTCTCTTCGAGCCCGATAAGCCGCTCGCAGACCGTGACGACAAGTCGCCTTGTCCGCGCATCCTCGCTCGGCTTGCGCGTCGCGCTTTGTCCGGCTGCCTTCGCCATCGGCACGATGGCAGGCGCTGCAACGGGCTTTGCCGGC
Source organism: Mesorhizobium caraganae (assembly GCF_016836705.1). Taxonomy (GTDB): domain Bacteria; phylum Pseudomonadota; class Alphaproteobacteria; order Rhizobiales; family Rhizobiaceae; genus Mesorhizobium; species Mesorhizobium caraganae. Next base: position 1,216,353 of record NZ_JAFCGY010000001.1, read on the forward strand.
ATCCAGGCGTGCGAGCCGACCGGCGCCAGCAAGGCCGCCTCGCGCGCGGCATCAAGCTTGATCAGCGACAGCGAAAAGCCGTTCATGTTGAGTGCCGTCATCAGTGGGCCGGGGCCGATGGCAAGCTTCACGGTCCTGGCCAGCGGCGAGGCCAGCACAGCATTGGCGACCAGCGACATTTCGAGCGGCGGCACAGAACCGAGATTGTTGATCAGCAGCGCGTGGTTGGCCTCCGGGTCGAGCCGCGCTGCCAGCCGCTCCGCCATGATCGCCACCAGCCGGTCAGCACTTTGCACCGCGATGCGCTCGACGCCTGGCTCGCCATGGATGCCGAGGCCGAGTTCGCCATCATTTTCGCCAAACCGCTCTTCATGCGGCTGGCCGGGGATCGAGCAGGACGACAGCGACATGCCGAGCGAGATGATGTCCTTCGCCGCCGTGCGCGCCGCCGTTGCGATCGCTGTCAGATCGCTTCCCGTTTCTGACAGATGGCCGGCTATCTTGTGCACGAACAAGGTGCCGGCAACGCCGCGCGGCTGGTTGATATCTGGCAAGGCGATGTCGTCGGCGACGATCGCCATCTCGACACGAAACCCCTCGGCGCGCGCCTTCTCGGCCGCCAGGCCGAAATTGAGCCGGTCGCCCGTATAATTCTTGACGATCAGCAGGCAGCCGGCCGGTCCGGTCACCGCGCGGATCGCCGCAAGCACTGCCTCGACGCTTGGCGAGGCAAAGATCTCGCCCGAGACCGCCGCCGTCAGCATGCCCTTGCCGACAAAGCCGGCATGCGAAGGCTCGTGCCCGGCGCCGCCACCGGAGACAACGGCGACCCTGGTCTTGTCCCAGTCGGCGCGCAACACGACCTTGATTTCGGGATAGCCGTCGAGGCGCACGAGATCGCCCGAACCGATGGTCCGCAACAGACCGTCCAGCGCCTCGGTGACGATCGTTTCCCTGCGGTTGAAAAAGTGCTTCATCGAATTTCGTCCTGTATTCGTCAATTAGAAGCCGGTGCCGTACCTTTGGCGAGACACCGAAAACCTCACATCAGTCTTTGCCCGTCGGCGCCGAAATAGAGCGGCGAGTGGTAGCGGATCACCACTTTGTCGCCTTGCGCCAGATCCGTGTCGGGGTCGGTCAGTGTCACCAGCTTCTTGGCCCCCACCGTCACATGCAGATGGTTCTGGTCGCCGAGATGCTCGACCCAATCGACGACGCCGTCGGCATGGCCGTTCGCGGCCTTCTCGATCGACAGATGTTCGGTGCGTGCGCCGATCGTCTTGGTGCCGGTCGGAGCGCCGCCATCGGGCAGCAGTCCGGCCGGCAGAAGATTGATCGCCGGCTGGCCGAGCCGTGCCGCGACATGAAGATTTGCCGGCTCGGAATAGATCGTGCGCGGCGTGCCGATCTGTACCAGCACGCCATCGGCGAGGATGCCGATGCGGTCGGCCATGGTCATCGCCTCGATCTGGTCATGTGTGACATAGAGCATGGTGGCGCCGAGCTCTGCCTGGATGCGTTTCAGCTCGAGCCTGAGATCGGCGCGGAGCTTGGCGTCCAGCGACGACAGCGGTTCGTCCATCAGATAGATCGAGGGCTTGCGCACCAGCGCGCGGCCGATGGCAACGCGCTGCATCTCGCCACCGGACAGCTTGGTCGAGCGGTTGTTCAGCTTGTGGTGGATACGCACCATTTTCGCCACTTCTTCGACGCGGCGGCGGATCTGGTCCTCCGGTATTTTCCGCGCCGGCGAGCGCAGCGGGAAGGCGAGGTTGTCGTAGACCGACAGATGCGGATAGAGCGAATATTGCTGGAACACGAAAGCCGTGTCGCGCTCCGCCGGCGACAGCACCGTCGCATTGTGCCCGCCAATATGGATCGTGCCGCTGTCGGGCTGCTCCAGCCCGGCGATCAGGCGCAGCGTGGTCGTTTTGCCGGCGCCGGTCGGCCCGAGCAGCACGACGAACTCGCCATCGGCGATGTGCAGGTCGAGATCGTCCACGGCGATCTGCTCGCCAAAGCTCTTGCTCACGTTCCTGATGTGCACGTCAGCCATGCTGTGCTCTCCCCTGGGAGACAGTGTCATGGATCGCGGTGCGCACCGCGCGGCCGGATCCCTTCTCGAACAGCGACAGCCGCGCGCTGCTCAGCGTCAGGCCGACATGATCGCCCGCCGCGAGCCGGATTTCGGCCGGCACCCGCGCCTTGATGATGCCGTCGGCCGTCTCCACCGCGACGATCTGCGTGGTGCCGAGATATTCGGTGCCGTAGATGGCGCCGCGCAGTTTCGAAGCGTCGTCGAAGCGGATGTGCTCGGGGCGGATGCCCAGCGCCATGTCGGCTGGCGCGATGTCTTCGCGCACCTCCGGCACCGCCACCTTGGCGCCCTGAACGACGATCTCTCTGGCGCCCTTTGCCAGTCCACCGCCGAACCCCAAAAAATTCATTGGCGGCGAGCCGATGAAGTCGGCGACGAACATGGTTGCCGGCCGGTCGTAGATCTCACGCGGCGTGCCGAACTGTTCGATGACGCCGTGGTTCATGACGGCGATCTTGTCGGCCATCGACATCGCCTCCATCTGGTCGTGGGTGACATAGACGGTGGTGGCGTGGATGCGGTTGTGCAGCTCGCGCAGTTCATGCACCATCAGGTCACGGAACTCTGTGTCGAGCGTGCCGAGCGGCTCATCCATCAAAAAGCATTTTGGCCGCCGCACGATGGCGCGGCCGAGCGCGACGCGCTGGCGGTCGCCGCCGGCAAGCCCTGAGACCGATTTGTTCAGCAGATGGTCGATGCGCAGCAGCTTTGCGGTCTCTTCGACGCGTTGACGGATTTCGGCCGACGGCATGCCTTGGGCCAAAAGCGGGAAGCCGATGTTCTTGCGCACATTCATGTGCGGATAGAGCGCGAACAGCTGGAAGACGAAGGCGATGTCGCGCTCCCGCGCCCGGCGCATGGTGACATCCTCGCCGCCGAGCAGGATCTGGCCGCCGGTCGGCAGTTCGAGGCCTGCGATCATGCGCAATGTCGTCGTCTTGCCGCACCCCGACGGCCCGAGCATGACGAAGAACTCACCATCCTCGACGACGAAGCTCGAATCCTGCACGGCGACGAAATCGCCGAAGGCCTTTCTCAGGTGTTGGACGCGGATTTCGGCCATGACTATTCCGGGAATTTCGAGACGATGATGAACATCACCGTGCCGGCAAGCATGGTGATGAAGGAGTAGGTGTAGAGCGCCAGCGCGAAGGGCTGGAACAGCATCAGGAAGCCAATGGCGATGATCGCCGTGGCGATGTTTTCCAAGAGGCCGCGCCGAGCCCAGCGCGGCCAGCGCGACTTGCGTTTCGTGGGTTTGGTCATGCTCATTTGCGCACCGCGCCGAAGGTAATGCCGCGCAGCAATTGCTTGCGGAGCAGGATGGTGAAGACCAGGATCGGCACCAGGAAGATCGTCGTACCCGCCGCCACGGCCGGCCAGTCCTGGCCGCCTTCGCCGATGATTGTCGGGATGAAGGGCGGCGCGGTCTGTGCCGTGCCCGAGGTCAGCAGCGCCGCAAAGGCATATTCGTTCCAGGCGAAGATCAGGCAGAAGATGGCGGTCGCGGCAATGCCGGTGGTCGCCTGCGGCAAAACCGTGCGCCAGAACGCCTGCAGCCTTGTATAGCCGTCGATCATCGCCGCTTCCTCATATTCGCGCGGGATTTCGTCGATGAAGCCCTTCAGCAACCACACCGCCAGCGAGACATTGACCGCCGTGTAGAGCAGGATCATGCCGAGCGCTGTATCGGAGAGGCCGAGCTCGCGGTACATCAGGTAGATCGGGATCGCGACCGCGATCGGCGGCATGAAGCGCGTCGACAGGATGAAGAACAGAAGGTCATCGGCCAGCGGCACCTTGAAGCGCGAGAAGCCGTAGGCCGACAGCGTGCCGAGGAAGACGGCGCAGAAGGTCGAACCGAAGGCGATGATCAGCGAGTTGACGAAGCGCGGCAGGAAGTTGGACGGGCCGGCAATCACCATGTTGCGCTTGCGCACCGTCTCGTCGCAGAAGCCGGTCGCCGGCCCCAGCGAGTTGATGTATTCCGGCGTCTGCCGGGTGCGGGTCGTGAACAGGTTGCAATAGCCCTCGATGCTCGGCTGGAAAACGATCTTCGGCGGATAGGCGATCGAATCCGGCGGGGTCTTAAAGCTGGTGGCAAAAATCCACAGCAGCGGCACGATCGAGATCAGCGCATAGGCGACGATGATCGTGCCTGCGATGCCTTTTGCCGTTCCCGACGGGGCGACGACGGAGTGGGCAGTGGTCAGGCTCATCTCTGCTTCACCTTGTTGAGCGCCTTGACGTAGATGTTTGCGAGGCCGAACACTGCGACGAACAGGATGATGGCGAAGGCCGAGGAATAGCCCGTGCGCCAGCTCTCGAAGGCCTGCCGCTTCAGCGTGATCGAGGCGACCTCGGTGGTCGAGCCAGGGCCACCGCCGGTCAACAGATTGACCATGTCGAACATCTTGAAGTTCTCGATGCCGCGGAAAAGCACCGCCAGCATGATGAAGGGCAGCGCCATCGGCAGTGTGATCGACCAGAACTGCCGCCAGTTGGAGGCGCGGTCGACCTCGGCCGCCTCATAGATGTATTCGGGGATGGAGCGCAGGCCCGCGAGGCAGATCAGCATCACGTAGGGCGTCCACATCCAGGTGTCGACGATGATGATCGACCACGGCGCCAGCTCGACGTTGGACAGCATCTGGATGTCGGTTGGCGGGATGCGGGTGACGAACGAGATGGCGTAGGCGAACAGGCCGATCTGCGGCTCGTAGAGGAAGCGCCAGAAATTGCCGACCACCGCCGGCGACAGCATCATCGGCACCAGGATGATGGTCGTCCAGAAGGCGTGGCCGCGGAATTTGCGGTCGATCAGCCAGGCCAGCGTGAAGCCGATCAGCGTCTGCAAAAGAATGGTCCAGAACACGAAATGTGCCGTCGTCTGCATTGCGATCCAGATGTCCTGGTCGCCAAGGATGCGCTGGTAATTGGCAAAGCCGAGGTTCTTCACCACCTCGTTCGGCCGGTTGGCACGGAAGTTGGTGAAGGACAGATAGATCGCCCAGAACAGCGGGAAGATGTTGATGGCGAGCAGCAACAGGATCGTCGGCGAGATGAACAGCCAGGCGAGGCCCTTGTCGCTGATGCCGCGGACCTTGCGGGCCAACGGCTCCGGGGTCGCCCGGGCAACGCTGTCCGCAGTCCGATTGAGCATGGTGAGTCCTGCTTCGGTCACGTCAAGTCTCGACAACTGGAATTTATCTGAACTGCGTCCCATGCCAAGGGTGGCACGGGACGCGTCGGTCTGGCTCGGGAGGAGCCGTTGGTCCGGTTACATCTTGCCGTCGTCCTGGAACACTTGCGTCCAGTCCTTGACCAGGCCGTCAAGCGCATCCTTGGCCGAACCCTGGCCGGCAACGACGTAGTCGTGGAAGCGCTTCTGCGAGGCCTGCAGCAGCGGCGCGTAGCTGGGCTCGGCCCAGAAGTCCTTCACGATCGCCATCGAGTCGAGGAAGGTCTGCGCGTAGGGCTGGCTGGCCGGGAAGGCCGGGTCCTTGACCACCGCGTTCAGGCAGGAATAGCCGCCGAGCGACCACCATTTGGCCTGGACGTCCTTGTTGGCGAACCACTTGATGTATTTCAGCGCCGATTCCTGCTTGTCGGAATAGGACACCACCGAAATGCCCTGGCCGCCGAGCTGGGCGAACTGCTCGCCGTCCGGCCCCTTCGGATTGACGAAGTAGCCGATCTTGTCGCCGCCGACATTCTCGTCCTTCTGCAGGCCGGGCCAGGTGAAGGCGAAGTTCATATGCATGGCCACCTGGCCGGATTTGAAGGCATCGACGCCTTCGCCCATGTAGCTGTTCGAGGCGCCGGGCGGGGTGCAGCAATCATAGAGCGCCTTGTAAAATTCCAGCCCCTTCACCGATTTCTCGGAGTTGACGAAGCCTTCCATTTCGTAGGGCTTCTTCGGGTTTTCGTACTGGAAACCGAAGCTGTAAAGCACGTCCATGGCGCCCATGGTGATCCCTTCCGAGCCACGCTCGGTGTAGATCGAGGCGCCATAGACGGTCTTGCCGTCGATCTCGCGCTTCTGGAAGAATTCGGCGATCTGCTTCAGCTGGTCGAAGGTGGTCGGCGGGCCGAGGTCCCAGCCGTACTTTTCCTTGAACTCCTTCTGCAGTTCCGGCTTGGAGAACCAGTCCTTGCGGTAGGTCCAGCCGACGACGTCGCCCATGGCCGGCAACGCCCAGTAGTTCGGCGTGTTCTTCGGCCATTCGGAATAGCCGACAACGGTTGCCGGCACGAAGTCGTCCATGCTGATCTTCTCCTTGTCAAAGAAGTCGTTCAGCTTGACGTAATGGCCATTCTCGGCCGAGCCGCCGATCCACTGGCTGTCGCCGATGATCAGGTCGCAGAGCTTGCCGTGCGAGTTGAGCTCGTTGAGGAAGCGGTCGGCATAGTTGGTCCACGGCACGAACTCGAATTTCATGCCAATGCCGGTTTCCTTGGTAAAGTCCTTGGACAGTTCGACAAGCGCGTTGGCCGGATCCCAGGCGGCCCAGCAAAGCGTCAGGTCTTCAGCGTGCGCAACGTTCGAGACGGCTGTCGACGCGGTGATCGCCGAAGTCAGTCCCAACGCCAGTTTCAAGCTCGATTTCATGCCTTCCTCCCATTTGCGAAACGCGCCCGGATGGCGGTTTCAAGAGCCCTCAACCCTCGCTCCTCCGAGGGCCTAAACATGGCGGCGCGGTGCGTCGCAGATGTTTAGTAATTTGTTTAGTGATGCAATTTTTACTAAACAAGGCAAGCGAATTCGTTGCTGCGCCGCAGCATTTCGAAACGAGGATTGAAATCGTTGGGAAATGATTGCCGGAGGGTTCGCCTGGAGGTTGCTTAGCCGGCGTCGCCTACAATTTTCGTGTGTGGCGTCACCGGCCGGACAGGCGGCGCGGGCGGCAGCAGGGCGCGTATGTCGGCGAAGGGAAATGTCGGCTCGAAGCGGAAGGCCTCGGCCAGGGACCCGGCGACGCCGTTGCACTGCCCGGCACGAAACTCATTCTGGACGCGCGCCCTGTCGACATATTGCTCCGGCATCTGCGAGCGGTGTGCGCGGATCGCCTGCGTTTTCACGTCGCGGTAGGCGGAAATGTCGACGTAATGCGTCGGCGAAAATCCGGTTCCGCCCATCGTGTCGGCAAGCAGCACCGGCACAGCGAACGAGGCCGCGATGCGCACGCCGTCCGACAGCGCGCGGTGGTCGGCGTGATAGTCGTTGGGCGCATGCGTGATCACCAGATCCGCTGCTGTCTCACGTATCAGCGTTTTCAGCGAACCGATCAGCGCCGCATCGGCCACCAGTTCGCCGTCGGGAAAGTCGAGGAAGCGCGGGGTCGCGCCGAGCAAAGCCGCAGCGGCGGCCGCTTCCTCGCGCCGGACACGAACCAAAACGCTTGGGTCGCCCTTGCCGCCCTTGGCGCCATCGGTGGCCACGGCAAAAGTGAGTTCTGCGCCTTGCGCCGCATAGGCGGCCATCGTACCGAACATGAATATCTCGATGTCGTCCGGATGCGCGCCGAGCGCCAATACCTTCACCGCACTCTCCCCGGAAATGGAAAAACGTGACGAACGGAATCCTGCTCGCCCTCATCGCCTATGCAAGCTATTCGTGCAGCGACGCCGTTATCAAGAGCCTTGGCGAACAGTTCACCGTCTTCGAGATCGCCTTCTTCGTGACGCTGTTTGCCGGCGGCTTCCTGTTTTTCAGCCGGCCGTCCGATGAGCGCTGGCGTGGTTTCTGGCGCACGAAGCGGCCATGGGCGGTGCACGCCCGCGCCTGGGCCGGCATGGCATCGGGCTTGCTCAGCGTCTATGCCTTCACCACCATTCCGCTGGCTGAGGTCTATGCACTGGTCTTCCTGGCGCCGCTCTGCGTCACCATTCTGTCGACGCTGGTGCTCAAGGAAAAGGTCGGCCCCTGGCGCTGGCTGGCGGTGGTCGCGGGCTTTGCCGGCGTCATGCTGGTAGTGCGGCCGGGTTTTCGCGAATTGCATCTCGGCCACCTTGCCGCCTTCGCTGTCGCCTTCCTGGCCGCCTCCAACATCATCCTGACCCGCTCGCTGGCGCAGCAGGAAAAGCGCACCACCATGCTGGGCGTGCTGGTTGGCTATGGCCTGGTGTTCAACGGCATAGGCGTCGCCGCCACATCGTTTACCCTTCCCAACGCGATGCAGCTGCTGTGGCTGGTGATGGCGGGCGCGTTCGCCGCTTGCGGACAGTTGCTGCAGCTGCTGGCCGCCAGATACGCGCCCGCCAACCGCATCGCGCCGACACATTATTCGCAGATCGTCTGGGCAGTGATCCTCGGCGCGCTGTTCTTCCAGGAATATCCCGACTGGCTGTCCCTGGTCGGCCTCGCCGTCGTTGGCGCTTCCGGCCTGCTGACCATGGTGCGCGAGGAAGTGCGGTTGGGTACGGTGCGCTGGAACCCGCTGTCGCGAACAAGGCTGTGAGCGAGCGCCGGTTGCACGGCCATAGTGACCGCTGATATGCGGACGCGATGACGACAAGACCCTTGCCGGAGCTTCCGGTGTCCGCCGTACTGCCGGCGCTGAGCGAGGCGCTCGGCGCTGGCAACAGCGCCGTGCTGGTGGCGCCGCCCGGCGCCGGCAAGACGACGCTGGTGCCGCTGGCGCTGCTCGACACGCCGTGGCTGGGCGCCGGCAAGATCGTCCTGCTTGAACCGCGCCGGCTCGCCGCCCGCGCAGCCGCCCGCCGCATGGGCGAATTGCTGGGCGAGGAACCCGGCGCCACAGTCGGATATGCCATGCGCATGGAAAACCGCACCTCCGCCCGGACAAAAATACTGGTCGTCACCGAAGGCGTGCTGGCGCGCATGATCCTCGACGATCCGGAGTTGCCCGGCGTCTCGGCGGTGATTTTCGACGAGTTCCATGAGCGTTCGCTCGACGGCGATTTCGGCCTCGCTTTGGCGCTCGATGTGCAAGGCGCGCTGCGGCCGGATTTGCGCCTGCTGGTGATGTCGGCGACGCTCGACGGCGCGCGCGTTGCGAAACTCTTGTCCGGCGCGCCGGTGATCGAAAGCGCGGGCCGCGCCTTTCCCGTCGACATCCGTTACGACGAACGGCCGGCCGGCGTTCCCGTCGAAGATGCCATGGCCAAGGCAATCCGTTCGGCGCTTGCCGAGGAGAGCGGCAGCGTGCTCGCCTTCCTGCCCGGGCAGCGCGAGATCGAGCGCACCGCCGAGCGGCTGCAGGACCGCCTCAGCGCCGACACCGACATCGTGCCGCTCTACGGCCAGCTCGATAACAGGGCGCAGGACGCCGCCATCAAGCCGCCGCCGCCCGGCCGCCGTAAGGTGGTGCTGGCGACGTCGATCGCCGAGACCTCGATCACCATCGACGGCGTGCGCGTCGTCATCGATTCCGGCCTGTCGCGGCTGCCGCGCTACGAGCCGGCAAGCGGCCTGACCCGGCTGGAGACGGTGCGGGTTTCAAGGGCATCGGCCGACCAGCGCGCCGGCCGCGCCGGGCGCACGCAGCCCGGTGTCGCCATCCGCCTGTGGCGGGCCGAACAGACGGCGGCACTGCCCGCCTTCACCCCGCCCGAGATCCTCGAAGCCGATCTGTCCAGCCTGCTGCTCGATTGCGCCGCTTTCGGCGTCGCCGATCCGGCGAGCCTGTCCTTCCTCGATCCGCCCCCTACGCCTGCGCTCAATGAGGCGCGGACCCTGCTCGGCGCGCTGCACGCCATTGATGACGCCGGCCGGCTGACGGAGCAGGGCGGCGCGATGCGCAAGCTGGCGCTGCCGGTACGGTTGGCGCACATGGTCGCCGAAGCTGCTGGGACCGGCCATGCGACGGAGGCTGCGATGCTGGCCGTGCTGCTCACCGAGCGTGGTCTCGGCGGCGACGGCGCCGACCTCGAGCGTCGATTGATGCGCTTTCGCACCGAGAAATCGCCGCGCGCCATTACGGCAAGACAGCTTGCCGAGCGGCTGGCCAAACCCTCCCCCTCGAGGGGAGGGTCGATCCGCGCAGCGGATCGGGGTGGGGTCGGTTCGGGCACGCCATCGTCGCGCACGCCACCGGCACCCCCACCCCGTCTCCCTCGCCTTGCTGCGCAAGGCGCGCTCGCCGACCCTCCCCACAAGGGGGAGCGTAGCAGCGCCGGCGCGCTGCTCATCCATGCCTGGCCGGACCGCGTCGCCAGGGCGCGCGGCGAGCGCGGACGCTTTGTGCTCACCAACGGCTCCGGCGCCATGCTCGACGCCGCCGACCCGCTGGCGGGCGAGGCCTGGCTTGTCGTCGCCGATTTGCAAGGCAAGGCGCAGAATGCCCGCATCACCGCAGCGGCCGCCGTCGACGAGGCCGACATCCGCGCAGCACTTTCCGACAGGATCGAGACCCGCCGCGAAGTGAGCTTCGACCGCGAGAGGCGAGCGGTGCGCGTGCGCGAGACCGCCCGGCTCGGCGCCATCACTTTGTCCGAGCGCATGCTGCCGGCGCCTTCCGGCACTGACGCCGACCGCGCCATTCTGGATGCCTTGCGCGAGCACGGCCTGTCGCTGCTGGAATGGGACAAGGACGGCGAGACGCTGCGCCAGCGCCTCGGCTGGCTGCATCGCGGCCTCGGCGCCCCATGGCCCGATGTTTCGGACGCCGCCCTCATCGAGCGCCTCGACGACTGGCTGCTTCCGTTCCTCACAGGCAAGGCGTCCTTCGCCGCGATCGATCCGGGCGCGCTGTCTTCCGGCCTGATGGCGCTGGTGCCGCATGAATTGCAGCGCAAGATCGGAACGCTGGCGCCGACCCATTTCGAAGCGCCGTCAGGCAGCCACGTGCCGATCCGCTATGACGGCGAATGGCCGGTGCTGGCGATCCGCGTGCAGGAGCTGTTCGGCCTTGACCGCCATCCCGCTATCGCCAGCGGCACCGTGCCGCTGACGCTCGAACTTCTGTCGCCGGCCCACCGGCCGATCCAGACGACGCGCGACCTGCCCGGCTTCTGGCGCGGCTCCTGGGCCGATGTGCGCACCGACATGCGTGGCCGCTACCCCCGCCATGTCTGGCCGGAAAATCCGCTGCTCGCCGCTGCCACCGCTCGGGCAAAACCGCGCGGCACCTAGCGTTTCTGCTTTCCCGGCTATAATCCTTGGCCATGATCAAAATCCTGCATGCGCCCGACTTCCAGCAGAGCCAGCGGCTGCGCCTCAACACGCTTATCCGGCTGCGCTGGCTGGCCATTGTCGGCCAGAGCCTGACCGTCCTGGTCGTCGCCTATGGGCTGAAATTCCCGCTGCCGGTCAGCCTCTGCTTCGCGCTGATCGCCTGTTCGGCCTGGCTGAACCTGGTTCTGACCTTCCGCTATCCGGCAGCGCACCGGCTGACCCCGTTCCCGGCCTTCTTCATCCTGACCTTCGACAGCCTGCAGCTTGCCGGCCTGCTCTACATGACCGGCGGCCTCACCAATCCGTTCTCGCTGCTGATGACTGTGCCTGTCGTCGTCTCGGCGACATCGTTGCCACTGCGTCTCACCGCCATTCTTGGCGGGCTGGTGATAGTGGGGGCAAGCTTGCTGGTGTTCTTCCATCTGCCGCTGCCCTGGTACGAGGGCGCGCCGCTGCCCATGCCGTTCATCTATGTCGCCGGCATCTGGATGGCGGTGTTTTCCTCGATCGCCTTTACCGCCATCTATGCCTTCCGCGTCGCCGAGGAAGCCCGCCTGCTTGCCAATGCGCTTGCCGCCACCGAACTGGTGCTGCAACGTGAGCAGCATCTGTCGGCGCTGGATGGCCTGGCTGCCGCTGCAGCACACGAACTCGGCACGCCGCTCGCCACCATCGCCCTTGTCTCGAAGGAGATGGAAAAGGCGCTGGGCGACGACCCGAAATACGGTGAGGACGTCAAGCTGCTGCGGTCGCAGAGCGAGCGCTGCCGCGAGATCCTGAAGCGCCTGACCAGCCTGTCCTCCGAAGGCGAGGCGCATCTGTCGCGTCTGCCGCTGACCTCGCTGGTCGAAGAGGTGACGGCGCCGCACCGCGATTTCGGCATCTCGATCAAGCTGCGGCCGGGCGAGCGCATCGGCCCCGAACCCGTGGGACGGCGCAATCCCGGCGTCATCTATGGCCTCGGCAATCTGGTCGAGAACGCCGTCGACTTCGCCCGCAACACCGTCACTATACGCTGGAGCTGGGACGAGCTCGACGTCACCTTCTCGATCATCGACGACGGCCCGGGCTTTCCGCCCGAAATCATCGACCGCATCGGCGAGCCCTACATGTCGACGCGCCAGGGCAACGAAGCCGGTGGTGGCCTGGGTCTCGGGCTGTTCATCGCCAAGACCTTGCTCGAACGCTCCGGCGCCACGCTCGACTTCCGCAATTCGAGCGGACTGGGCGAGGGCGCCATCGTGCAGATATCGTGGCCGCGAACCGTCTTCCTCAACCCGGAATCGGTGGGAACCTCGATGTTCGACACCGCCTGAGGCATTTTGATTTGGCGCATGATCCTTTCCGAAAATCGATTACGATTTTCGGGGTCATGCAATAGCCAAGACCGGCAAAATTGGACAATGGCGTTCAGGAACTATATCTGCGTAAAATTAAGGCAGCAGGATTTTTTGAGACGATGACTGGCGAAGAAACAATTGGTGCAATGGTTGAAGGCGAGGACACCTCGCTGCTGATCGTCGACGACGACAAGCCGTTCCTGACGCGGCTGGCCCGCGCCATGGAAACCAGGGGTTTCGTGGTCGAGACGGCCGAGAGCGTCGAGGAAGCCGTGGCCAAGGCGCGCGCCCATCCGCCGGCCTATGCGGTGGTCGACATGCGGCTTGGGGACGGCAATGGCCTGGACGTCGTCGCCGCCATCCGCGAGAAGCGCGACGACGCTCGCACGGTCATCCTCACCGGCTATGGCAACATCGCCACCGCGGTGACGGCGGTGAAGCTCGGCGCCATCGACTATCTGTCGAAGCCCGCCGATGCCGACGATGTGTTTGCAGCGCTTACCCGCACCGCCGGCGAACGCGCCGCTCCGCCCGAAAACCCGATGTCGGCCGACCGCGTGCGCTGGGAACACATCCAGCGCGTCTACGAAATGTGCGACCGCAACGTCTCCGAAACCGCGAGGAGGCTGAACATGCACCGCCGCACGCTGCAGCGGATACTGGCCAAGCGCGCGCCGCGCTGAGGTTCACGCGGCGCAGGCCGCCAATTGCCGAACCTCAGCGCTGCCCCTCACCTTCCTGCCGGCATCCTCTCCCCGTATAGAGACGGGGAGAGGGGCGCTCTCATCGCTAGTTTCGCCAATCGCCGGCGTTGCAGGAAACGACGGCTAGGCTGAAGCTGCCCCTTTCTCCCCGTCGCTATACGGGGAGTTGAGGAATGGTCCGCGAAGCGGACGAAAAGCCAACTGCTTGGCGTTTCGAATGACGAACGTCCGACAGGACAATGAGGGGCGGCGCCAACGCTGGAAAGAGTTGCGCTTGCCCTGCCATCGACCTTTGCGCATCATCGCTAACGCCACCGGGAAACCCGGCAACGGAGAACACATGCGCGACGAACGGCCAAAATCCATCCTTCGCGAATTCCTCGATGGCGAGGCTGCCGGCGGCATCATCCTGATGGTGGCGGCTGCCCTGGCTCTGATCGTGGCCAATTCGCCGCTGGCCGAAACCTATTTCGCCGCCCTCCATGCCTATCTCGGCCCGCTCAGCCTCTCGCACTGGATCAATGACGGGCTGATGGCAGTGTTCTTCCTGCTGGTCGGGCTGGAGATCAAGCGCGAGATGCTGGATGGCCAGCTCTCGACCTGGCCGCGCCGCGTGCTGCCGGGCGTCGCCGCCGCCGGCGGCATGCTGGTGCCGGCGCTGGTCTATGTCGCCATCAACCGAAACAATGCGGCCGCGCTCTCCGGTTGGGCGATCCCGACCGCCACCGACATCGCCTTTGCGCTCGGGGTGCTGTCGCTGCTCGGCAATCGCGTGCCGGCGTCGCTGAAAATCTTTCTCACCGCGCTCGCCATCATCGATGATCTCGGCGCTGTCATCATCATCGCCATCTTTTACACAAGCGGCCTGTCGCTCGCCTATCTCGGTGCCGCCTTCGCCGTCATCGCCGTGCTCGTCGTGCTCAACCGCATGCGGGTGACGGCTCTGACGCCCTATCTCGTGCTCGGCGCCATCCTGTGGGTGCTGGTGCTGAAATCGGGCGTGCACGCGACGCTGGCCGGCGTTGCGCTGGCGCTCACCATCCCGCTCAAAGTGTCTCCCGGCAGCGGCCACGATCTCGACCATTCGCCGCTGCACCGGCTGGAGCACGGCCTGCACAAGATCGTTCCCTTCTTCGTCATCCCGATCTTCGGTTTTGCCAATGCCGGCGTGTCGCTGGCCGGCCTCAGCGCCGCTGCCCTGGTCGAGCCACTGACGCTCGGCGTTGCCGCCGGCCTCGTGCTGGGCAAGCTGGTCGGCGTCTTTAGCTCGTCGGCGCTGGCCATCCGGCTCGGCTTCGCCGACCTGCCGGTCAATGCCGGCTGGCTGCACATGATCGGCATTTCGCTTTTGTGCGGCATCGGCTTCACCATGAGCCTGTTCATCGGCTTGCTCGCCTTCGCCAACGACGTGGCGCTGCAGGACGCGGTCAAGGTCGGCATCCTGGCCGGCTCGTTCATCGCCGCGCTGCTCGGCGCCGCCGTGCTGCTGATGGCGCCGGCCGTGGGGGAGATTGACGAAGACTAGATGGGCGGCAGGCCGAAAGCCGCGAACAGTTCGGGGCCAAGCGGCGGCACGTAGATCGTCAGCGAGGCGATTTTGCCGTCCGCAGGCTCGATGACATGCAGCGAATGTGGGCGCCATAATAGATCCTGATGGCTGCGTGCGTAGACGCCGACCGCCGGTTGGGCGTTGGCTCCGATGGCCACCGTGCGGTAGCCCGAAAAATTGCCCCAGACGGTCTCGAAGAAAGCATGGATTGCCTCGCGTCCCCGGTACCATTCCCGCCATGGTGGCATGTGGTAGGTGGCGTCCTCCTTCAAGAGTTCGATGAGGCTATCGAGCTTGGCCGCCTGCCAGGCCTGCATGTAGCGTTCGAGCAGCAGCGCCTCTTGCCGGTTGGGCCGTGACCGCTGCTGCGGACGCCCCTGAGGATATCGCTCGCCCAGCGTTGCGCGGGCCCGCTGCAAGGCGCTGTTGATCGAAGCGGTCGAGCCGCCCAGCAATTGCGCCGTCTCGACAGCCGACCATCCCAGCACATCGCACAGAAGCAGAATGGCCCGCTGCCTGGGCGGCAGAAGCTGGATCGCCGCCACGAAGGCGAGTTGCACCGCTTCACGGGCTTCGTAGCGCGCTTCCGGACCGGGCTCGTCGTCAACGAGGTCCGGAAGCTCTGTGTCCGGATACGGCTCCAGCCAGGTGAACTCGGCGGCGGGCCCGCCGGTGGCCCGCCCGTCGGTCTCAGGTCGTCCGGGCTGCTGGAGAATGCGATGCGCCGTCGACCTCGCCTTGATGGCGTTGAGGCAGCTGTGGGTCGCGATCGTATAGAGCCAGCCGCGCACCGAGCCCCGGCCGTCGAATTGCGACCTGCCGCGCCACGCCCTCAGGAACGTGTCCTGGACAAGGTCGTCTGCCTCATGCAGCGAGCCCATCATCCGATAGCAATGGAGTTTGAGCTCGCGGCGGTGAGCCGCCGTCAAACGCTCGAAGGCCAGTCGATCGAGGATCGGCCGGCCCAGGGGCTCAACAGGGCCAGGAGCGTCTGTCATGGAGGAGCCTGCGGTGCTGAAGCTTCCTGGCATCGTGCGCGCCTCACGCCGCTGCCGCAAGTCCGCTGCCGCTGACGGCGAAGGAGCTGCCTTCCAATTTGCCGGTGGCGAGCGCGACCACCGCGCGGCCGACATCGGCCGGCGTCTGCATGTCGGTCATGCTCGCGAGGACGTCTGCAGGCCGGATGCCCAAATAGGCCGCAAAGCCATCGAGCCCGGCATCGCCTATGCCGGTCCCTGGCATGATGCGAGCCGGTGCGAGCGCCATAAACCGCAGGTCCAGCCCAAGCCGATCCGATTCCTTCTGGCAATGACCGGCCAGGAACATCTGCATGCGCTTTGCGCCTGCATACCCGCCGGCGAACGGCGGTCCGCCGGTCAAGGCTGCGCCGCTGGAGATCAGCACAACCCGGCTGCCTGGCTTCAGCCGGCCCTGGAGCGCGGCCTTGCAGAACAGGAACGACGCCTTGACGTCCACTTCCCAGTTCACCGAGAAGTCCTCCCAGCTCTGATCCTGGACGGGCGCGGACGGGGCAAGAGCGCCGGCGCAGATCACCAGCACGTCCGGCTCGAGCGCGGCGAAAACCGCATCGGGTGCGGTCTCGTCGGTGGCGTCGACCGCAAGCGTCTTCACACCTGATGTCTCCCAGGAGAGTTCCTTCAGCGCCGCTGCGCCACGAGCAACGGCCAGCACTGTCGCGCCCTCGCCAAGCGCAGCCTCCACGATTGAGCGGCCGACACCCCGGCTGCCTCCGACGACGACGACATTCTGACCTTGTAACGATCGCATGGATCACCTCTCTTTCCGGCCGCCGGACCATCCAGCGCCTATTGATCAGGACAATCGAGGTGATCG
Organism: Mesorhizobium caraganae; assembly: GCF_016836705.1. Classification (GTDB taxonomy): domain Bacteria; phylum Pseudomonadota; class Alphaproteobacteria; order Rhizobiales; family Rhizobiaceae; genus Mesorhizobium; species Mesorhizobium caraganae. Next base: position 1,233,037 of record NZ_JAFCGY010000001.1, read on the forward strand.
GAAATCATCGGTGCAGGTGAAAAAATTGTCTCGATGGATCGGCGGGCTCGCGCGAAGCCATGGTCGGACACAAGCGGGACGCGCCACCGTCGGCCCGGCGCACTGTTATTCGCTCTCCCCCTCCAGCGCCGGCACCGCCACGCCCGCAAGCTCCGCCGCCAGCAGCCGCGCTGCACCCGCCCGTGCAATGCGCAGCATCAGCGCCTTGCGCGTCGCCGCCGCCATGCGGTGCTCCGGCGCATCGCGCAGGATCTCGGCGCCGTAGCCGTCGGAAAGGATGAAACCGCATTCCTCGGGAAAGATCTCCGCCGGCACGCCGGGATGGGTGGCGAAGAAGAAGCGGTCGGAATGCAGCCGGTAATCAGGCCATTTGCGGTCGACGCGAAAATCCTCGATCGAGGATTTGATCTCGATGATCCAGATGTCGCCTTGCCGGGTCAGCGCCACCAGATCGGCGCGCCGGCCTGTCGCCAGCGACAGTTCAGGCAGCACATGCATGCCCATCTGCATCAACAGCCGCTGCACGCCACGCCGCACCAGCATGGCGCGTTCCGACTGGCGGCCGTCGATCAGGGGATTGAGGGGAATCGGCGAAATGATCGGCATGGCAGCCACCATGCCAGATTTTGTTCACGGTTTGAACCTGTTTTTGGAGGACGGCGGATATATGGTTGGCAAACCTGGGTGACCGCTTGATCTGGGCGCCTTCCGCGATCGCACCATATTCGTCTGGGTGCAGTCTGGTATTAATCCGGGGCGGCCCTATGTCGTGCCAATCAACTTCCGCTCTTAACTATAAGACGGCAGGACTAAAGTCTTGCGCCGTGAACGCAAAGGTCTGATGTAACCGCTTTGGTTCCGTTCTTGTCCATTGGACGTTCCGTATTTTAGCCAAACGAGATATTAGACCTAAGTTAGACCTAGGAAGTCAGCTTTCGTGCGCCACCCCAGCCATGGCGGCCCGAACCGGCCCGTTCCATACCTTAGCGGCACCCTAATCAACCCCCTGGGCATGCCTTCAGGTCACCTCGATCGTCACCGGCACGCCCCGCCGCAGCGAGTTGCTGATCGCGGAAATCTCACCGGCTTTGTCGATCACCTTCCGGGGATCTGAACCGTCCAGTGTGTCGCAGGAAACGGTCATCGTGGCTGAGGTCGCCAGCAAAGGCTTGCCGTCGAGGTTCACGGTCACGCTGATGGCGATCTTTCCCAGACCAACGCCCATCTCCTCGGCGACATAGCGCAGGTCGTTGCAGAAGCAGCCGCCGATCGCCAGCGCCAGCATCTGGGCGCCGTTGAAGCCCAGCCCCATGCCGCCGGCCTTGCCTTCGGGCCGGTCGACCACCACCGTATGTCCGCCGGCCCAGCCCATCGCGGCCTGCGTGCCCTCGACCGTGCGCAGTTCAACGGTTGCCGACATCATCGCTGGATCGCCCTCCCTGCGAAGCGCCGAAAGCGTCCGGCGCCCAGTCCTTCAAGTCGTGGCCGAGGCCGGCCTGTCTCCAGTCAGCGCCGATCCCGCAATATCGTCCAGGATCGGGCAGTCCGGCCGGTCGTCGCCATGGCAGGCGTGGATCAGCTTCTGCAAGGTCGCGCGCATCGACTGCAGCTCGCGCACCTTCTCCTCGATCGCACTGACATGGGCGGCGGCGATCTCGCGCACATCGTGGCTGGCGCGGCTGCGATCGCGATAGAGCGCCATCAACTGGCGGCAATCGTCGATTGAAAAGCCGAGGTTGCGGGCGCGGCGCAGGAAAGCCAGCCGGTGGATGTCATCGCCCGAATAGTCGCGATAGCCATTGCCGGCGCGCGCCGGCGCGATCAGGCCGATCTCTTCATAGTAGCGGATGGTCTTGGCCGGCAGGCCGGACCGCACCGCGGCATCGCCAACATTCATAGTGGTTCCTCGATGTGGTTCCCTGATTCTGGGCCGTCCGACAGGACCGCCCATTGTTTTTCCTTCACAATCCCGTCACCCCTGTTGCCGAAATGCCATAGTTGACGGCTTACCGGCAGGTAAGGTCTCGCATATAGGCATCGCGCGCTTGGCAAGCAAAGCAAATGCCAGCAAGAATGATTTCAGGAAAAGCGGCCGCAACGTGCCGTTCGATTCTGGGCGGGGCATCGGACCATTTCATGCGCATGAAGTCATTTGCAATCGTCGCTGCACTTGCGTTGTCGACCGCGATCTCGGGTTGCAGCACGATCGGCTCGCAGCTCTTCTCCAACAACTACGGCGCGGTGAACGATGCAGGCTATCAGCTGCCTCGCATCCCGATCGAGAAGGTGCCGCTGAAGTACCACCGGCAGGAGGTGAACTACGACACCTCGGAAAAGCCGGGCACCATTATCGTCGATACCCAGAACAAGTTTCTCTACTTCGTCGAAGGCGACGGCCGGGCGATCCGCTACGGCATCGGCGTCGGCCGCGAAGGTTTTGAATGGCACGGCACCGCCCACATCGCGCTGAAGCGCGAATGGCCGACCTGGACCCCGCCGCGGCAGATGATCCAGCGTCAGCCGGAACTGGCCAAGTTTGCCGGCGGCATGGAGCCGGGCCTGAAGAACCCGCTCGGCGCGCGCGCCATGTACCTGTTCAACAAGGGCGGCGACATGGGCTACCGCCTTCATGGCAGCCCGGAATGGAATTCGATCGGCAAGGCGATGTCATCAGGCTGCATCCGGCTGATGAACCAGGACATTATCGACCTCTACGACCGCACGTCGGTCGGCGCCAAGGTTATTGTGATGTGATTACAGTTCGTGCGCGGACCGTCTAGGCAACAACGGACGTCCCAAACAGAAAACCGGGCAATTTGGCCCGGTTTTTTGTTTTTTACGGCACTGGCGGAAGCTCTGCGCTGAGAACTCTCAGGAAACCTGCTCGACCTGCTGCACTTCCGGCACGAAATGCCGAAGCAGATTCTGGATGCCGTGCTTCAGCGTCGCCGTTGACGACGGGCAGCCGGCGCAGGCGCCCTTCATGTGCAGGAACACGGTGCCGTTCTCGAAGCCGCGGAAGGTTATGTCGCCGCCATCCTGGGCAACCGCCGGGCGCACCCGGGTGTCGAGCAGTTCCTTGATGGTGATGACCAGTTCCTCGTCGGCCTTGTCGTAGAATTCGCCGGTCTGGCTGGTCTCGGCGGCGGGGCCGGCGTTGACCATGACAGGCGCGCCCGACATGAAATGCTCCATGATGGCGCCGAGGATGGCCGGCTTCAGATGCTGCCAGTCGGGACCGTCCTTGGTCACGGTGATGAAGTCATAGCCGAAGAAGACGCCGGTAACGCCGGGAATCTCGAACAGGCGGCCGGCCAGCGGCGAGGCGCTCGCCGCACTGTCAGCATCGCGGAAATCGGCGGTGCCTTCGACAAGCACTTCCTTGCCGGGCAGGAATTTCAGCGTTGCCGGGTTCGGCGTCGATTCGGTCTGGATGAACATGGCCGTCTCCGTGCCCCATTCGGGCAGCTAGTTTGGAATAATTCTAAATAGGCTCAATTGGCTGGACATTCAAGCGAAACGCATCGCTGGAAACGGCTGGCTGGCGGAATGTTTTTGCTGGCCCTTACCGCAAACCGAGGTGCGTTGAGATTCAGGTCAGGCCGGCCTCACCTGAATATCAGCTCACCTCAGGCGAGGCTGTCGATCTCCTCGTCCGACAAATTCTGCGGCACCACCGTGACCGGAATGGGGAAGGCCGCGCCCTTGCCGGCGACAGCGCCGACCAGCGGTCCGGGCCCTTCCTTGCCGGCGCCTGCTGCCAGCACCAGGATGGCGATATCCTGGTCTTCCTCGATCAGTTTGTGGATCTCTTCGGTCGGCTTGCCTTCGCGCACCACCATTTCGGGCTCGATACCAAGCTTCTGACGCACCTTGTTGGCATAGCCGTCGAGAGCGGCGCGTGCCGTGGCGTTGGCCTCCTCGCGCATGATCTTTTCGACGCCCAACCAGTGCTGAAAATCGTCCGGTGTGATGATGTAGAGCAGCACCAGCGTGCCGCTGGTGCTCTGCGCCCGCTTCGAGGCGTAGGCGACCGCGCGCTCGCACTCGGGCGTGTCATCGATGATCGCCAGGAATTTCCTGCGATGGCCGGCTTCGCGACTGAGGCGTTTGGAGACCATGTCTATCTACCTAGTGTCGTGATTTAGAAGTTAGCCAGACTTCGATATCGCGCTGCGAGCTAACTACGAAATCAACACGACACTAGAAATCAATAGGTTGCTCGTATCGCTGATTTTGAAATTCGCCAGAGTTGGATATCGAGGGCAGTGCGAATTTCAAAATCAGCGATACGAGTGTCATTTCGGCCGCAATCTGCCACCGCGGCAGACCGTCGGCAAGCCGCCGGCACTGGGCCAGTGTGGTGCAGTGCACCCTGAAACCTGAACTCAGCCCTGCAAAAGGCCGATAATGTCGCGCACGGTCTTCATCGTGGTCTCAGCCAGCACGCCGGCGCGCTCGCCACCATCCTTCAGCACCGCGTCGACATAGGCGCGGTCGCCCTCGATGCGGCGCATCTCGCCGGCGATCGGCGCCAGTTTTTCCACGGCAAGGTCGGCCAGCGCCGGCTTGAACACGGAAAACTGCTGGCCGCCGAACTCCTTGAGTACATCGGCCTTCGACATCTCGGCCAGCCCGGCATAGATGCCGACCAGGTTTTCCGCTTCCGGCCGGCTTTCCAGTCCGTCGACCTCACTCGGCAAGGCCTCCGGGTCGGTCTTGGCCTTGCGGATCTTCTTCGAGATGGTGTCGGCATCGTCCGTCAGGTTGATGCGCGACAGATCCGACGGGTCCGATTTCGACATTTTCTTCGAACCGTCGCGCAGGCTCATGATGCGCGCTGCCGGGCCGCCGATCACCGGTTCGGTGATCGGGAAAAAGCCGTTCACCGTCTCTTCGCCGACCTGCATCTCGACGCCGACGCCAAGGCTGGCGATGCGGCTCGAAAAGTCGTTGTTGAATTTCTGCGCGATGTCGCGGGTCAACTCCAGATGCTGCTTCTGGTCCTCGCCCACCGGCACATGGGTGGCGCGGTAGAGCAGGATGTCGGCCGCCATCAGCGAGGGATAGGCGAGCAGGCCCAGCGAGGCATTCTCGCGGTCCTTGCCAGCCTTGTCCTTGAACTGCGTCATCTTGTTCATCCAGCCGATGCGCGCCACGCAGTTGAAAATCCAGGCAAGCTCGGCATGCTGCATCACCCGCGACTGGTTGAAGACGATGTGCTTCTTCGGGTCGATGCCGGAGGCAAGGAAGGCTGCGGTGATCGAGCGGGTCTGATCGGCGAGGTCGTCATGGACGAGCTGCGCGGTCAGCGAGTGCAGGTCGACGACGCAATAGATGCAGTCGGACGTGTCCTGCAGCGCGACGAATTTCTTGATGGCGCCGAGATAGTTGCCGAGATGCAGATTGCCGGTCGGCTGGACGCCGGAAAAGACGAGCTGTTTGAAGGCGGTCATGATGTCCTCATGGCTTGTGGAGGGCCGTACTAAGCGTGATTCCGAAAAGTTGCAGACTTTTCGGAGCCAATCACGCGGCTGGAAACCACGCGCGGCGAAAGTCTTTCGACGGCGCGCTTATGGACGAGAGCGGCCTTGCGATCAAGACCGGTGTTGCCGTCGGGCTGCCCCGACTACTCGTCCAGTTCGGTGTTTGCGGCGGGTGGGGCTGCCTTGCCCGAGCCGCGTTTCACGTTGCGCCGGATCATGCCGAAATCGGCGCCGCCGGTGGCAAACGCGGTGACGAAGTAGAGAGCCGCGCCGCCGGCGACCAGCGCCAGCAGTGTCGTCGCCTTGATCACCAATGGCGAGCCGGGGCCGAGCCTGACGGCCAGCCAGTGTTCGGCGCAATAGAGCGCCGCCGCCATCACCGCCGCCGACAGCACCAGGCGCGGAATCCGCTTCAACAGCGGCACGTCTCGGCCCCAATGGCCGCGCCTGATAAGCACGGCAAGCAGCATCACCGCGTTGACCCAGCCGGCGACGGCCGAGGCCACCGCGATGCCGGGCGCGCCCATCTTCGGGAACAGTGTCAGTGCCGTGGCAACATTCACGCCGACCGAGATGGCGGCGAACATCATCGGGGTCCGCGTATCCTCGCGCGCGAAATAGCCGGGGGTGAAGGCCTTGATCAGCACGAAGGCCGGCAGTCCGAGGCCGAAGATCGCCAGGATCGCGGCAACCGTCGGCGTCGAGCCGTTGGTTGCAAAGGCGCCGCGCTCATAGACCAGCCGCACGATCGGCTCCGACATCACCCAGAGCGCCGCCGCCGCCGGCAAGGTCATGAACAACGTGAACTCGACCGAGCGGTTCTGCAGGTTGGCAGCCTCGATCAAATTGCCGGATTTCAGCGCCCGTGACAGTTCCGGCAATAGCACGATCGCCACCGCGACGCCGACGACGCCGAGCGGCAGCTGATAGATGCGGTCGGCGTAGGCCAGCGAGGACACGGCGCTGTCCTGCGCCGAGGCGATTGCCGTGCCGATCAGCTGGTTGATCTGGGTGATGCCGCCGGTGATCGCCGCCGGCAGCGCCAGGATCAGCAGCCGCTTGACGTTGGGCGTCATCTTCGGCCGGCGAAAACCGATTGCGATACCGGCATTGCGCACCGCCACCCACACGATGGCGAGTTGCACCAGGCCGGCCGCCAGCACGCCCCAGGACAGGCTGAAGCCGACATCATGCGCATCCATGCCGTGGTACCAGGCATAGCCGAGAACACTGATCAGAATGATGTTGAGGAAGGCGGGCGCAACGGCCGCCGCGAAGTAGCGGCGCAGCGAATTCAGCATGCCGGCCATCATGGCCGCCAGCGACATGCAGATGAGATAGGGGAACATGATCGTCGCAAGCAGGACGGTCGTCTCGAACTTGCCCGGCGTGTCGGCAAAGCCCGGCGCCACCAGATAGCGCACGATCAGCGGCATCGCCAGTTCCATGACGATGGTCAGCGCCAGCAGCGCCGAGAACAGCACGCCGAACACTTCCTCCGAAAAGCGCTTGGCGCCGTCGGTGCCGTGGGTCTCGATCTCCTTGGCAAACAGCGGCACGAAGGCGGCGTTGAACGCGCCCTCGGCAAACAGCCGGCGAAACGTGTTGGGAAACTGGAAGGCGGCGTTGAAGGCGTCCGCCACCGGTCCGGTGCCGAGTGCGGCCGCCATCAGCATTTCGCGACCAAAGCCCAGCGCGCGGCTCATCAGCGTGCCGGATGCAACTGTGGCGAATTTCTTGACGAGGCTCATGCGCGCGGAGATTGCCTGGGTGATTGGGACAAAGTGATGGTCACTCGGCCGCCGCCTTGGCCTTGCCGCCGCGCTCGGGGGCCACGCCCTCGAGCGCTGTGATAAGCCTGGTGTGGATGGCGGCGGTGCGCGCCGGGCTGTCGATCTTCTGTCCCGTCAGGTCGGTGACATAGAAAGTGTCGATGACCTTCTCGCCGAAGGTGGTGATGTGGGCCGAGGCGATGTCGAGCGACAGGTCCGACAGCGCGCTGGTGATCTCCGACAACAGGCCCGGCCGGTCCAGCCCCTCGACCTCGATCACCGAAAACCGGTTCGATAGCGTGTTGCGGATTTCGGCGCGCGGCGGAATCTTGAACACCTTGGCGCCGCGCCGCGGCCTGGTGCGCTTCTCGATCATTTCCGGCAGCCAGCTCTTGCCCGACAGCACGTCCTCGATCAGCCGGCCGACGCGCTCGGCGCGGCGGCGCTCGTCCTCGTCGCGGTCGAACTCCCTGGAGATCAGGATGATGTCCAGGGCGCGGCCGTCGGAGGTGGTGAAGATCTGCGCGTCGACGATGTTGCCGCCGGCGCCCGCACAGGCGCCGGCTATGACCGAGAGCAGGCGCGGATGGTCCTGCGCCAGCACGGTGATCTCGGTCACTGCCTCGAACTGGTGTGTCCTGACCACGGTGGCCAGCTTCTTGCCCGCCGCGTCCGCCTCGCGGATGAATTCGGCGTGGCGCAACTGGTCGGCAAGATCGACGGTCAAAAGGTAATTCTCATAATGCAGGCCGACATAGCGCTTGCGCGCCTTGTCCGGCCAGTCGGCCAGTGCCTCGGCCAGACGCTCGCGCGCCGCCGCCGTGCGCTTGGCGCGCGACACCTCCGAGAAGCCGCCGGTCAACAGTAGCTCGGTCTCGTAGTATAGCGTGCGCAGCAACTGGCCCTTCCAGCCGTTCCAGACGCCTGGCCCGACGCCCCTGATATCGCAGACGGTCAGGATCAACAGTAGCTTCAGCCGTTCGACCGACTGCACGATCGAGGCGAAATCCTCGATCGTCTTGCGGTCGTTGAGGTCGCGCGTCTGCGCCGTCATCGACATGACGAGATGGTTCTCGACCAGCCAGGCGACGGTCTCGGTGTCGGCGGCCGACAGCCCCATATGCGGGCAGATGCGCCGCGCGATCCTTGCGCCGGCCTCGGAGTGATCCTCCGGCCGCCCCTTGGCGATATCATGCAAGAGCACGGCGACATAAAGCGCTTCGCGGCTCTTCTTCAGCCCCGGCATCAGCGTGTGCGACAGCGGATGCACCTTTTCGCCGTCGCCGCGCTCGATCTCGGCCAGAACGCCGATGCAGCGGATCAGGTGCTCGTCCACCGTATAGTGGTGGTACATCGAGAACTGCATCATGGCGACGATCTTGCCGAAGTCGGGGATCAGCTTGCCGAGCAGGCCGGCCTCGTTCATGCGTCGCAGATTGAGCTCGGCATTGCGGTCCGAGGTCAGGATGTCGAGAAACAGCCGGTTGGCCTCCTCGTCGCGCCGCAGCGACTTGTTGACGAGACCGAGCGAACGCGTGAGCAGCTTCAGCGCATCGGGATGGAATTCCAGCCCGTGCTTGTCGGCGAACCAGAACAGCCTGAGCAGATTGACCGGGTCGCGCTCGAACACCGTGTCGTCGGCGACGTTGATGCGATGGTTGTCGACGATGAAATCGGACGTGCCGGCCAGCTTGCGCTTGCGGCGCTGGAAGGTGAGGAAGATGCGGTTGAAGCCCGGCACGTGCTTGGCCTGCTCTTCCTCGAGCGCGGCGCAGAAGATGCGGGTCAGGTCGCCGACATCCTTGGCGACGAGAAAATAGTGCTTCATGAAGCGCTCGACCGCCGACAGGCCGGGATGGGTGGTGTAACCGAGACGCTCGGCGATTTCGCGCTGGATGTCGAAATGCAGCCGTTCCTCGGGCTTGCCGGTGAGGAAATGCATGTGGCAGCGCACCGCCCACAGAAAGTCCTCGGCCTTGAGGAACTCCCTGTATTCGGCCTCGGTGAAAACGGCCTTGTCGACCAACTCCTCGCCGGTGCGCACGCGATAGAAGTATTTCGCGATCCAGAACAGCGTCTGCAAATCGCGCAGGCCGCCCTTGCCGTCCTTGACGTTGGGCTCGACCAGATAGCGGCTTTCGCCGGCCTTGGCATGGCGCTCGTCGCGTTCGGCGAGCTTGGCCTGAACATATTCGGGCCCGGTGGTGCGCACCACTTCATGGTCGAAGCGGGTCAGCAATTCGTCAAAGAGCTTTTGCTCTCCCCACAGGAACCGGGCCTCCAGGATCGAGGTGCGGATGGTGATGTCGCTGCGCGACAGCCTCAGGCACTCGTCGATGTTGCGGGTGGCGTGGCCGACCTTCAGCCCGAGGTCCCACAGCATATAGAGCATGTATTCGACGATCTGTTCGCCCCACGGCGTCTGCTTGTAGGGCAGCAGGAACAAGAGGTCGATGTCGGAACCCGGCGCCAGCGTGCCGCGGCCATAGCCGCCGACCGCGACGACGGCCATGCGTTCGGCGGTCGACGGGTTTTTCACCCGATAAACATGGGTCGCGGCGAACTCGTAGAGGGCGCGGATGATCTCGTCCATGAGATGCGACAGCCGGGCAGCACAGGCCGCGCCGCTGCCATCGTCCATCAGCATGCGCTCGGCGACCTTGCGGCCCTCGGTCAGGCGTCCCTTCAACAGCTTGAGCGCACCGACGCGCGCGCCGGACTCGGCGCCGCTGCCGGCCGAGGTCAGCGCCGTCATCTCGCGGCGCAGGGCGTCGCCGTCGATCAACTCGTCGAGTTTGAGGGAGATTTTTGCCATAAGTTACCGGTCGGCCTCGCCTTTCGGCGGCGTCTATAGCGCGTTTTCACGGCGCTGTGTATGGGGCCGCCGGACGCGCCGGCCGCGATACTCGAACGGAATGACCTTCTCCTGCCGGAGCCGGAAGAGATCGACGATCTGCCGCGCCAGCCGCCAGGCTTCGATCCTCACCTTGGCGGCAATCGGCTTATGCCGCCTTTTGTCCATCCCGCTTGCCACCCGTTCCTCCGCGCGCTCCTGCTTGAGCAGGCTCGGCAATTGCACTGGTCCTTCGCCAAGGAACTGAGCCTGCAGGCACAAAGCCGGCACAAGCTGATAAATGACCTTGCCGGACGAGGCCGCAAAACGCGGATTGAAGACGAGATGATCAACGGGAATGGCGATCTCATTCGCCGCGTCGACGAGGTGTCGGGCAGCCTGTCTCGACAGGATGTACCCGGCCGCGCCAATGTGGACGGCGTGCAGCCTGCTCGCAGAAAAACCGTGACCACAGGCAACCCCCTTGCGTGAAATCACGGTTCGATTGAAGAACGTTTCCAGCTTGACGATATCCGCATCGGCGGGGATCCAGCCCACATCGGCAAGCAAAGCGCCGGCATTGTCAGAGAAGACGACATCGTCCTCGAAGATGGCGCCATAGGCGTCATCGCCTGCCGCGATCATCGACCAGCACTGTTTGTGACTGAGCAGGCAGGCAATCTCGGTGTCGGCCATACGCAAACGCTTTTTTCTTTGCGGCATTTCGGCCAGATCCGGCCGATCGCGCGCGTCGATGGCGACGACCCGTTCAAAGGCGAGGCCGACGCGGGCGAACTCGGCCGACACATGGGCGAGGCGGTCGCGGGACCGATCGAGATTGATAACCAGGCATTTCATGTGGGTGGGTTCGATGCAGCGGATGCAGGTGGTCGCGTCCATAACATAGGAAAGAAATTGCGTAAGCGATTTTTCCCTCGATGCCGTCCGATGGGGGCCATGATCGAAAAGTGGAAATCGCCCCTTGACCTTCCAGTTACTGGAAGCACTACCTCCGCACCCAGACAGACATGAAGGCATTTATTCGATGGCGCATTCCGAGCATCACCACCACGCGCACACGGCCGATGGCGGCTGCTGTGCGGCAAAGGCGGCTGTGCCGACCGCCGAGGCCGTGGTGCGCGATCCCGTCTGCGGCATGAGCGTCGATCCGGTAGCGGGCAAGCCGTCGGTCGAGCATGGCGGTCGCCTCTTTCACTTCTGCAGCGAGAACTGCCGCACGAAATTCGTCGCTGAGCCTGAAAAATACCTGACCGCCACGGACCCGGTCTGCGGCATGAGCGTGGATCGTGCCACAGCCAGGCATTTCTTCCGGCACGAAGGCCAGGGGTTCTATTTCTGCTCGGCCGGATGCCAGGCGAAGTTTGAAGCCGAGCCGCAAAAATATCTCGGCGACAGGCCGGCACCGCTGCCAATGCCGAAAGGCACGCAATACACCTGTCCGATGCATCCCGAGATCATTCGCGACAAGCCCGGCTCGTGCCCGATCTGCGGCATGGCGCTGGAGCCGATGGGCGTTCCCACCGGCGATGAGGGCCCGAACCCCGAACTGGTCGACTTCACCAGGCGGTTCTGGGTCAGTACGGTGCTGTCCGTGCCGCTGCTGATCGTCGCCATGGCGCCGATGCTCGGCCTGACTTTCCAGGCCTTTGTCGACGAGCGCACGATGGTTTGGCTCGAACTGGCGCTGGCGAGCCCCGTCGTGCTGTGGGCGGCCTTCCCGTTCTTCCATCGCGGATGGGATTCACTGGTCAACCGCAGCCCCAACATGTGGACGCTGATTTCGCTCGGTGTGGGTGCTGCCTATCTCTACAGCGTCGTGGCGACACTGTTTCCGGACATCTTTCCGCATCAGTTCCGCGGGCATGGCGGCACCGTGCCGGTCTATTTCGAGGCCGCCGCCGTCATCGTCGCGCTGGTGTTCCTCGGCCAGGTCCTCGAACTGCGAGCACGCGAAAAGACCGGCTCGGCCATTCGCGCGCTGCTCGACCTGGCGCCGAAGACGGCGCGGCTGCTGGGCGTGGACGGCTCCGAGACCGACGTGCCGCTCGATGCGGTCAAGGCCGGCGACAGGCTGCGCATCCGTCCGGGCGATGCCGTGCCGGTCGACGGCATCGTGCTTGAGGGGCGCTCTTCGGTCGACGAATCGATGATTTCGGGTGAGCCGCTGCCAGTCGAAAAGACTGATGGCGATGCCTTGACCGGCGGCACGCTCAACAAAAACGGCTCGCTGATCATGCGCGCCGAGAAGGTCGGCGCGGAAACCACGCTGGCGCGCATCGTTCAACTGGTGGCCAAAGCACAGCGTTCACGCGCGCCGATTCAAGGGTTGGCCGATCGCGTCTCCTTCTACTTCGTCCCCACCGTCGTGCTGGTGGCGCTTGCCGCCTTTGCCGCCTGGGCCGTCTTCGGCCCCGAGCCCAGCTTGATCTTCGCCATCGTCTCGGCGGTCTCGGTGCTGATCATCGCCTGTCCCTGCGCGCTTGGTCTCGCGACGCCGATGTCGATCATGACCGCCACCGGCCGCGGCGCACACGCCGGCGTGCTGATCAAGGAAGCCGCCGCTCTGGAACGTTTCGCCTCGGTCGACACGCTGATCGTCGACAAGACCGGAACCTTGACTGAGGGACGGCCGCGCCTGACCGATGTCGTCGCGGCGGTTGGCCTAGCGGAGAACGAATTGTTGGCGCTCGCCGCTGGCCTCGAAAAAGGCTCGGAGCATCCTTTGGCCGAAGCAATCGTCGGCGGCGCCGGTGAGCGTGGCCTGACAATCGAAGAAGCCAGTGGCTTCGAAGCCGTCACCGGCAAGGGCGTCTCCGGCACTGTGTCAACCCGCGAGGTCGCGCTCGGCAATGCCGCCATGATGGCCGATCTTGGTATCGATACCGCGCCCCTGTCGGCCAGGGCCGAGGCGCTGCAGGCCGAAGGCAAGACCGCCATGTTCGTTGCCGTCGACAAAAAACTGGCCGGCATCGTCGCCGTCGCCGACCCGATCAAGGCAACGACGGCCGAGGCGATCCGGGCACTGCACGACAGGGGACTGAAGATCATCATGGCGACCGGCGACAATGAGCGCACGGCGCGCGCCATCGCCAAAAGCCTCGGGATCGACGAGGTGCGCGCCGGCCTGCTGCCGGAGCAGAAGGCGGCATTGGTCGAGGAATTGCGCGCCAAGGGCACCGGCGTCGCCATGGCCGGCGACGGCGTCAACGACGCACCCGCACTTGCCGCCGCCGATGTCGGCATCGCCATGGGCACGGGCGCCGACGTTGCGGTCGAAAGCGCCGGGATCACCCTGGTCAAGGGCGACCTCAACGGCATCGTTCGGGCGCGAACGCTGGCCCAGGCGACGATCCGCAACATCCGCCAGAATCTGTTTTTTGCCTTCCTCTACAATGTGCTTGGCGTGCCGATTGCCGCCGGCGTGCTCTATCCGCTGACCGGCACACTTTTGTCGCCGATGCTGGCGGCGGCGGCGATGAGCCTGTCCTCGGTTTCGGTGATCGCCAACGCATTGCAGCTCAGGACATTGAAACTCTGAACTCAACCCCCAAATACGAAATCCAATCAACAGGAGATCATGGATGACCTTGGCTAAAAAGATCGTGCTTTTGCTGATGGCGGCGGGAATGCTGCTTGCCGTTTTCCTCGAAAGCGTTCCGGCGCAGTCCGAGGAGATGAAACACGACATGGGCGCGATGGCGACAGACGCGACCGGTCCGTCGACCGAAGGCTACAAGGCGGCGATGGACAAGATGCATGCCGACATGATGGCCCCCCAATACACCGGCAATGCCGATGTCGATTTCGTGCGCGGCATGATCCCGCATCATCAGGGCGCGATCGACATGGCCAAGGTGGAACTTGCCAATGGCAAGGATCCTGAAATCCGCAAGCTGGCCGAAGGCGTCATCGCCGCGCAGGAAGCCGAGATCAAGCAGATGCAGGACTGGCTCGCAGCCCATCCGCTGAAGTAGGCATCCCCGATCATGCAGGAGAGATCCATTCTGGATTTCTCCCTGTGCTTGTGATGCCATGCGCATCGACCGCCAGACCAGCAATTCCAGGAAAAGTGCGAGCGGTTTTCCGTCGGGAATTGTGTAACAAAGATAGAGCCTCTATGCCAACGACGATCAGAACCACCACGCTGCCTTCGGGCGAAGCCGTCCAGGTGCTGGGACAGGGTACGTGGAAGATGGGCGAGGATTCCCGCCGCCGTGCCGGCGAGGTCAACGCCCTGAAGCTCGGGCTGGACCTCGGCATGACGCTGATCGACACCGCCGAAATGTATGCCAGCGGCGGCGCCGAGGAGGTGGTGGCCGAAGCCATTGCCGACGCCGCGACGAACTCGTTCTAGTCTCCAAGGTGTTGCCGTCCAATGCCTCGCGCGCCGGCGTGGCGCGGGCCTGCGAAAACAGCCTGAAGCGCCTGCGCACCGACCGCATCGATCTCTATCTCCTGCACTGGCCGGGCAGCGTGCCTTTGTCTGAAACCGTCGAGGCTTTCGAGGCTTTGAAAAAGGCCGGCAAGATCCGCCATTGGGGCGTCAGCAATTTCGACACCGACGAGATGGAGGAACTGACCGGGCTGCGCTCGGGCGACAATGTCCAGACCAATCAGGTGCTCTACAATCTGTCGCGGCGCGGCCCGGAATTCGATCTCGGGCCATGGAGCCGGCAACGTGGCATTCCGCTGATGGCCTATTCGCCGGTCGAGCAGGGCGCGCTGGCGCGCAATGCCAGGCTGGAGATCATCGCCGCCCGCCACAACGCCACGGCGGCACAGATCGCGCTTGCCTGGGTGATGGCGCAGCCAGGCGTCATCGCCATCCCGAAGGCCAGCAGCCAGGACCATGTCCGCCAGAATGTCGCGGCGCTCGACATCAAGCTCACAGGCGAAGACCTCGCCGAACTCGACCGCGCCTTCCCGCCGCCGACCCGCAAGCGCGGGCTGGAGATGATCTAGATTGGAACGGATTTCGGCCGGCCATCATCATACGGCGTATAGAGTCGGAGCAATGACGGTCACGTCACTGCGCGACGGCTATGTCGACATGCCGGTAAGGCGACTGCGCCAGCCGGGAGACATTGCATTCGGCGATGACCTACCGGCGCAGGTATCACTCGTCGACGGCGCGCTCAGGCTATCGGTCAACGCGTTTGCCATCGATGACGGCAACGACATCACGCTCATCGACACGGGCTCCTCGAACGCCTGGCACTCGACAATGGGGCATCTGCCCGAGGCGCTTCGCGAGGCGAAGATCGCCACTGGGCGGATACGGACCGTTGCTTTCACCCATACCCATCTCGACCATATCCACGGGCTGATCCTTGCCGATGGTGGCGACGGCTTCCCGCAACTCTCTCGTCTGCTTGTCCCGCGAGCTGAACTCGACATGTTCCGGGAAGTGGCGAGGCTGGAACGCTTCCACGACCGAGCACAGCCCTTCGACGCCGGACAGCGTCTGGGCGCGAACATCGAGACCATTGCCGCCGCCGGCCATGAAGTCGGCCACACGTGCTTTCGCGTGACGAGCGCCGGCGAGACACTGTTGATTTGGGGCGACACCGTGCATGTGCCGTCGCTTCAGTTCGATCGCCCGGAGATCGCCTGGGAATTCGACGCCGACCGGGAGCAGGCGCGCGCAAGCCGATTGCGACTGTTGGCCCTTGCCGCCGACAACGCCTGCTTCGTTGCGGGAGCGCATCTCGATTCACCGGGAGTCGGCCGGGTTTTTCGAACCGAGACAGGCTTCCGCTTCGAACCTGTCTAGATATCGTCGCCGCCTGTCAGCCCCAACCGCATGTGCGTCCGGCGCAGCACGCGCGAAAACATGCCGGCATCGTCGACGGCGCGGGCAAGCGTGAGCGCGCCCTGGATGGCAGCGACCGCTTCTTCGGCAAGCTCGGCCGCCTCGGTCGTTCCGTGCCCGTCTCGCGCCAGCGCATCGGCGAGGTGCCCGACCCAGCGGCCGAAATAGTCCCTGATCTGGCTGGCGAAGAGATCGCGCGATTCCTCCAGCGCGAAGGCGCCGATAAGGCACACCCGGCGCCCCGAGCGGAAATAGCTGTCGGTCGCCTCGAACATATGCTCGATCCCGGCTCGCGGATCGGTGCCGTCGCGCAAGCGTTCGAAGACATTGTCCTCGAACCAGCCGTCGATATGGGCGATGACGGCCCCTGCCATCTCTTCCTTGCCGCCGGGGAAGAAGTGGTAAAGGCTTCCCTTGCCCAGCCCCGTCGCCGCGCCGATCAGCGCGATGCTCGCGCCCTCATAGCCGTGTTCGCGAAAGACCTCAGCCACCATCGCCAGCAGCTGGTCGCGGTCGGGTGCGATGCGCCGCATTGGCGACTTTTACAGCCCGAGTTCGGTCAGGCCCGGATGGTCGTCCGGCCGGCGGCCGAGCGGCCAATGATATTTGCGATCGGCCTCAGTGATCGGCAGGTCGTTGATGCTGGCGACGCGGCGGCGCATCAGCCCGGCTTCGTCGAATTCCCAGTTCTCATTGCCGTAGGAGCGGAACCAGTGGCCGCTGTCGTCGCGCCATTCATAGGCAAAGCGCACCGCGATGCGGTTGTCGTTCCAGGTCCACACTTCCTTGATGAGTCGATAGTCCAACTCGCGCGCCCATTTGCGCTTGAGGAAGCCGACGATCTCCCTTCTGCCGGAAACAAACTCGGCGCGATTACGCCAGGTGCTGTCCTCGGTATAGGCGAGCGAGATCCGTTCCGGGTCGCGGCTGTTCCAGGCGTCTTCCGCGAGGCGCGCCTTTTGCGCCGCTGTTTCGGCCGTGAACGGCGGCAAGGGCGGACGGCTCATGGAATTCTCCCATCGGCAAAGGCGATGAGACGCATTGTACCGTTTGGTACAGTCGGGTCAAGGCCAATGGTCAAAGGCCTGAGTTAGGCTAGGGTTTCCCCGCCAGCCCCTTCAGCCGGTAGAGCGCCTCCAGCGCCTCGCGCGGCGTCATCTCGTCGGGGTTGATCTCGCCGATTGCAGCGCCGAGAGCATCGCTCTTCGCCGGCTTGGGCGCTTCCCGCCTCGCCGCCACCGAAAACAGCGGCAGATCGTCTACAAGCCGGTTGGCCTTGCCCGAAACCTCGCCTTCTTCCAACTGGTGCAGCACCTCCTTCGCGCGACCGACGACTGCCTCGGGCAGTCCGGCCAAGCGGGCTACTTGCACGCCGTAGGAACGGTCGGCGGCACCCTTGCCGACCTCGTGCAGGAAGACCACGTCGCCTTCCCATTCCTTGACCCGCATGGTGACATTGGAGAGGCGTGGCAGTTTGCCGGACAGCGCCGTCATCTCATGGAAATGGGTGGCAAAGATCGCCCGGCAGCGGTTCTTCTCATGCAGGTACTCGACCGCCGCCCAGGCAATCGACAGGCCGTCGAAAGTGGCGGTGCCGCGGCCGATCTCATCCAGTATCACCAGCGCCCGTTCGCCGGCCTGGTTGAGGATCGCCGCCGTCTCGACCATCTCGACCATGAAGGTCGAGCGGCCGCGCGCCAGATCGTCCGAGGCGCCGACGCGCGAGAACAGCCGGTCGACAACGCCGATATGGGCCGACGTCGCCGGCACGAAGGAGCCGGTCTGGGCGAGGATTGCGATCAGCGCGTTTTGCCGCAGGAACGTCGACTTGCCGCCCATGTTCGGGCCGGTCAAGAGCCAGATGGCGCCGGCTTTGGCGCCGCCTTGCGGCGACAGATCGCAATCATTGGCAACGAACGGCCCTTCGCCCGAGCGCCGCAGCGCCTGTTCCACCACCGGATGGCGCCCGCCTGCAATATCAAAGGCAAGGCTGGAATCGACCAGCGGCCGGCACCAGGCTTCGCTCTCCGACAACAGTGCAAGGGCTGCCGACACGTCGAGCACGGCGAGCGCATCGGCGCCGGCGCGGATTTTTTGCGCCTCGCCGACCGCTTCAGCCGTCAGCGTGTCGAAGGCGGCAAGCTCGATGCTCAGCGCCCGGTCGGCGGCATTGGCGATCTTGGTCTCGAGTTCGGCAAGCTCGGTCGTGGTGAAACGCATGGCGTTGGCCATGGTCTGGCGATGGATGAAGCGCGCCTTGGCGCCGTCGCTGCCGGTCATGATCGAGTGGTGGTTGGCGGTGACCTCGATGTAATAACCCAGCACGTTGTTGTGCCGGATTTTTAGCGAGCGGATGCCGGTCTCCTCGATCAGCGAGCGTTCCAGCCCGGCTATGACCTTGCGTGACTCATCGCGCAAGGCCCGCATCTCGTCGAGTTCGGCATGGTAGCCGCCGCGCACGAAGCCGCCGTCACGCCTGAGCAACGGCAGTTCCTCGCCGAGCGCTTGCGTCAGATGCTGGGCCAGCGCGCTCGGCAGCGCTTGAATAGCAGCAAGGGCTTCCGCCAATTCATGCGGCAAACTAGTGGTCGCAAAGATTTCGGCGATCGCGCCCGCCGCCTCGAAACCGGCGCGTAGCGCGCCGAGGTCGCGCGGGCCGCCACGGTTGAGCGCCAGCCTGGACAGCGCGCGCGGCATATCGGCGACGCTTTTCAGGCTTGAGCGCACCGCCTGGCAAAGCTGTGTCTCCGCACGGAAGAACGACACCGAATCGAGCCTGGCCGCAATCGCCGCCGGATCGGTCAGCGGCGCCATCAGCCGGTCGGCCAGCAGTCTGGCGCCGCCGCCGGTCACCGTGCGGTCGATCGCCTTGAACAGCGAGCCGTCGCGGCTGCCGGACAGCGTGCGCAGCAACTCCAGATTACCGCGCGTCGCCGGATCGATGAACAGCGTCGAGCCCTGCTCCTCGCGTTCGGGGCGTGACAGCGGCGGCCGCTCGGCCTTCTGCGTCTTTTCGACATAGGCAATGGCGCCGGAGATCGCCGACAATTCGGCGCGCGAGAAGGCGCCGAAACTGTCCGGCGTCGCCACCTCGAAGAAACGCGCGATGCGCCCCGCGGCGGAAGCCGAATCGAACAGCGACGGCGGCTGCGGACTGGCGACGCGGCCGATGACGTCGAACACCGCTTTCAGCTCGGGATCGTAAAATACCGGCTCGGCGACAATCAGCTCGCGCGGATCGACGCGAAACACATCGGCCAGCAGGCGGTCGGCCGTGGTCTCGGCGACGCGAAAAACGCCGGTCGAGATCTCGATCCAGGCCAGCGCAAAGGCGTGTTCGCTGCCGCTGCCCTTCACTCGTCCCAACGCCATCAGGAAGCTTGATTCCGATGGCGCCAGCAGTTTGTCCTCGGTGATGGTGCCGGGCGTGACCAGCCGCACCACGTCGCGGCGCACCACCGATTTGCCGCCGCGCTTCCTGGCTTCCGCCGGATCCTCGATCTGCTCGCAGACGGCAACGCGAAATCCCTGGCCGATCAGTTTCTGAAGATAGTCGTCGGCCGCATGCACCGGCACGCCGCACATAGGAATGTCATGGCCCTGGTGCTTGCCGCGCTTGGTCAAGACGATGCCCAGCGCCCGGCTCGCCTTCTCGGCATCGTCGAAGAACAGCTCGTAGAAATCGCCCATGCGGTAGAACAGCAGCGAATCCGGGTTCGCCGCCTTGATCTCGATATACTGCTCCATCATCGGCGTGACGCTGCCGGAGGCGGGCGCCGACGGTGTCACCTCGGGGGCGTCGGTTTCTGCTGAAGTGTGCATGTTCATGCCGGCACGCTAGCAGATGTGGCCGAGCGGTTTAATGCCGGCGGCGTCGAAAACAGGGGACGACCGGGCCCTCAGTGACGGCTTGCGGCAAGTCTGTGCCGCCGCCAACTCGACGTTGCCCGAGTTCGAGAGATTTAGCGCGGCCGGGTGTGAAGATCGCTTGGCGGTTTACAGCGGTGGCGTGTAGCCTTAATCCGGAAGGTCAAAAACACGCACCCGTCTCAAGGGTCCGGCATCGGCGAGGAAATCAAAAGCATCATGGCCAAGAAAACCGAAAACAGCGGCCCGTCCGTCAGCGCCCAGGAGGCGCTGGAATTCCACGCCATGGGCCGCCCCGGCAAGCTGGAGGTCGTCGCCACCAAGCCGATGGCCACGCAGCGCGATTTGAGCCTCGCCTATTCGCCTGGCGTCGCGGTTCCGGTCCTGGCCATCGCCGAGGACCCCAGCCGCGCCTTCGATTACACGACGCGCGGCAACATGGTCGCCGTCATCTCCAACGGCACCGCTATTCTCGGCCTCGGCAATCTAGGCGCATTGGCCTCCAAGCCGGTCATGGAGGGCAAGGCGGTGCTGTTCAAGCGCTTCGCCGATGTCGATTCCATCGATCTCGAGGTCGACACCGAGGATGCCGACGAATTCATCAATTGCGTGCGTTTCCTCGGGCCGTCCTTCGGCGGCATCAACCTCGAGGATATCAAGGCGCCGGAATGCTTCATCATCGAGCAGCGGCTGCGCGAACTGATGGACATCCCGGTCTTCCACGACGACCAGCACGGCACCGCCATCATCTCCGCCGCCGGACTGATCAACGCGCTGGAGATCACCGGCCGCGACATGAAGACCACGAAAATGGTCTGCAACGGCGCGGGTGCCGCCGGCATCGCCTGCATCGAGCTGATGAAGGCGATGGGCTTTGCGCCGGAAAACATCATTCTGTGCGACACCAAAGGCGTGGTCTTTCAAGGCCGCACCGAGGGCATGAACCAGTGGAAATCGGCGCATGCGGTCAAGACCGATACGCGCAGCCTGGCCGAAGCGCTTGATGGCGCCGATGTCTTCCTCGGTCTGTCGGCCAAGGGCGCGTTGACCACCAAGATGGTGCAGTCGATGGCCAAGAACCCGATCATCTTCGCCATGGCCAATCCCGACCCGGAAATCACGCCGGAGGAAGTGGCCGAGATCCGCACCGACGCCATCATGGCCACCGGGCGTTCTGATTATCCAAACCAGGTCAACAATGTGCTGGGTTTCCCTTACATCTTCCGCGGTGCGCTGGATGTCAGGGCCACCACCATCAATGACGACATGAAGATCGCCGCCGCCCGCGCACTGGCCGAGTTGGCGCGCAAGGACGTGCCCGACGATGTCGCCGCCGCCTATCAGGGCAACCGGCCGAAATTCGGCCCCAACTACATCATTCCGGTGCCGTTCGATCCGCGCCTGATCTCGGCCATTCCGCTCGCCGTGGCCAAGGCGGCGATGGAGTCAGGCGTCGCCCGCAAGCCGATCCTCGATCTCGACCGCTACGCGCAGGAGCTTTCCGCCCGCCGCGACCCGATCGCCTCCACCTTGCAGCGCATCTACGATCGCGTCCGCCGCCAACCCAAGCGCATCGTCTTTGCCGAGGGCGAGGAAGAGCAGGTGATGCGCGCCGCCGTCTCCTATGTGAACCAGAAGCTCGGCACCGCAATCCTGCTCGGCCGCGACGATGTCATCAAGGAGAATGCCAGGCACGCCGGCATCGACTTGAACAAGCAAGGCATCGAGATCATCAATGCCCGGCTGTCGCGCCGTAACGGCATCTACACCGACTTTCTCTATGAGCGGATGCAGCGCAAAGGCTTCCTGTTTCGCGACTGCCAGCGCCTGATCAACAACGATCGCAACCATTTTGCCGCCTGCATGGTGGCGCTGGGCGATGCCGACGGCATCGTCACCGGGGTGACCCGCAACTATTCGACCGCACTCGATGACATCCGCCGCATCATCGACGCCAAGCCGGGCCATCGCGTCATCGGCGTGTCGATCGTGCTGGCGCGGGGCAAGACCGTGCTTGTCGCCGACACCGCCGTGCACGACATGCCCAATGCCGAGCAGATCGCCGACATCGCCGAGGAAGCGGCCGGCTTTGCCCGCCGCATGGGTTACGAACCGCGGCTCGCCATGCTGGCCTATTCGACCTTCGGCCACCCGCAGGGCGAACGCTCCGAGCGGGTGCAGGAAGCGGTGCGCATCCTCGACAAGCGCCGGGTCGATTTCGAATATGATGGCGAGATGGCCGCCGACGTCGCGCTCAACGCCCGCGCCATGGCGCAGTATCCGTTCATCCGGCTGACCGGCCCGGCCAACGTGCTGATCATGCCCGCGTTCCACTCGGCCTCGATCTCGACCAAGATGCTGCAGGAACTCGGCGGCTCCACCGTCATCGGCCCGCTGCTGGTCGGCTTGAACAAGCCGGTGCAGATCGTCTCGCTCAACGCCAAGGACAGTGACATTGTCAACATGGCGGCGATTGCCGCGTATACGGCGGGGGCTTGACGAGCGGTCCGCGCCGCGGACTGTCTTTATTCTTGCTTGGGCAGAGTCGCTGGCGTTGGCAGCGGCTCGTGTCGCCGAACGCTTGCACCGATGGCCCATTCGCGCCGCTCCATAAGAGATTGATAATATTCAGCTGATATAGAACCCTTCTCGCCGACTTGCCGTTAAGGCATCTACGGCGCGCTCAGACCGCTAACGGGGGTGCGGCCATGAAGCATGACGGGGTTTCTGCATCCGCGGTTGGCCAGGGGGTCTACCACGACGAGCGGCTCGACGCGCTGCTCAGCATCACCGGCCGCATGGACGGTTATCTCTACCGTTGCCGCAACGATGCGTCCTACACCATGCTCTATATCAGCGACGGCATTTTCACCGTCAGCGGTTATCGGCCGAGCGATTTCATCCACAACGCGGTGCGCGACTACGTCTCGGCCATCCATCCGGATGATCTTGCCGCCGTCTATGCCGCCGTCGACACCGCGCTCGAGGCGCGCTGCAACTGGAACGTCGACTACCGCATCGTGCCGCAGGTCGGCGAGCCGCTCTGGGTCCGCGAGATCGGCGGCGGCGTCTGGGACGAGGCCGGCGAACTGGAATTCCTGGAAGGCTTCGTCGTCGACATTAGCGACCGCAAGGTCGTCGAGGATCTCAACGCCGAGCTGCTTTTGGAGCTGAAGGCCGCCAATGAGGAGCTCTCCGCGCAAAAGCGCGAGATCGAGCTCGCCAAACAGCAGAGCGACCATTCGGCCAACCACGACGCGTTGACCGACCTGCCCAACCGGCGCGCCTTCCACAACGAGCTGAAATCGGTGATCGACCGGTGCGCCGGCTCCGGCGACGCGGCGGGCCTTCTGTTCATCGACCTCGACCGCTTCAAGGAGGTCAACGACACGCTCGGCCACGAGGCCGGCGATGCGTTGCTGCAGCGCGTGTCGGACAAGCTTCGTGCCATCCTGCGCAGCGCTGATTTCGTCGCGCGCCTTGGCGGCGACGAGTTCGCCTTCCTGTTTTCGGGGAACGCGGAGCAGGCCAGGGAGAAGGCCGTGCGCGTGGCGGAGCGCGTGCTTGAGCGGCTGCGCATCAAGGTTCCCGCTCCGGGTGGCGACATCCATGTCGGCTGCACTGTCGGCGTTGCGATCTATCCGACGGAGGCTGCCGATCCGGACGCGCTGGTCGCGCTCGCCGACCGGCTCATGTACATCGGCAAGAAAAACGGTCGCGACCGGCTGGTCACCACCGACGCTTTGGGGTCCGAAGCCGGGGAGCTTCGCCAATCCGCCTGAGCGAAGCGCTCATCGCGACGACACAGCAACGCCCGGTGCTCGAATGAAAAAGGCCCGCAGCGTGCGCTGCGGGCCTTTTTTGTCGAGATCGATCAATCAGAACGAGCGCTGGAAGCGGAGGATACCGCCGAGGCTGCTCTTCTTGTTGGCCTTGGTCCAGTTGTTGAAGTCTGCGTCGCCGAATTTGCCGGCATTGAGGTAATCAACTTCGGCCGTAACGGTGAAGCCAGGCACAACGGTATAGGCAACGTTCGCGGCAACACCGAGATTCTTCCAGTCGTCATAGGAGACCTGGGCGTTGAACGCAGTCTTTTCGTTGAACTTGTAGGTGCCGCCGCCCCAGATGGCCCAGTTGCCGCCCCACTGCTTGTAGAAGCCGCGACCGTGAGCGTCGATGGCATTGCCCGCGTCGTCGGTGAGGTTGTCGTCGGTGCCGTAGCCGCCCATGACGAACAGCGAGAACTCCTTGCTGACATTGACGTCCAAACGGACCTTGCCCGCCACTTCCTCGTAGTTGCTGTCATAGGCGACGACGCCCGAAAGCGAACCCCAGTCGCCCTTGTACTTCAAGCCGCCGACGACATGCGGAACGTAACTGTCGATGGTGCCAACCGCGCCGGCACCTTCTTCGAGCGAAACCACTCCGGAAAATCCGTTGCCTGCATCGAAGTAGTACTGAACGACGTTGCTTTCCTGTCCGCCGTACGGAACCAGCGTATCCTGGATGACGGCGCCGGCATAGTTCGTGAACGTATCGAAAGCCGTGTCGTCCTTACCGACGCGCAGGCCACCAAGTTGAATGTAGGCGTAGCGCAGCGACAGCGACTTGTTGCGGCCCTGCCAGTCGTTGGCATTGGAAGCGTCTTGATCAAGATAGTCGCCGTTGCTGTTGCCGAAGTTGAAACGGGTCTCGGTGTAAGTCTTCAAGGTGCCGAGTTCGGTTTCCTGGCCTGTCCAGGTCTTCAGCGTGAAACGGGCGTTCTTGGAGTAGCTCGAATGCGTGTCACCATCCTGATGGTCAGGGACATGGTTGGCGCCATCGAACGAGCCGGAATCACCGACGCCGATGTCGTAACGGACATAGCCGCCGATGCGCAGGCAGGTTTCGGTGCCGGGGATGTAGAAATAGCCGGCGCCGTAGACATCGCAGATCTTGACGTATTCGGCCGGTTCCGGCTCGGCGACGACGACCGCGTCGGCGGCGCGCGCGCCCGAAACCGCGACCAGGGCCGCGGCGGAGCCGAGAAGAAGGCTCTTGATGTTCATTTTCTTGAATCTCCAGTCAAAGGTTCAAAATCAGGTCGGACATGGCTCCAAGGCCTGCCGATTCACCCCATATTGAAAGCCGCGCATCGCGCCGCGCTCTCGCCTTCGACATGGCCTATGCCATGGCGGCGATCAACAGAGATTGTGTCGGGAACGCAGTTTTTGGACTCTTCGAAAAGTATTGTTGCGCAATTATCACGTCATATATTTGACAATATGGCACAAATGGCACAAACTGCACATAAGAGACGGAGATATATGGAGATATATGGCACAGAGCGCCCTTCGAATTCAACTATGACTGTTTTGTGAAATTTATTTACCTGGCTTAGTACTGCCAAAGGCGCGAACAGCTGGTCGTTCTCGATCGAGGTGGAAAATCAGGTCGTCGCAAATCCGCGCGCGACCAGCACGACTTCCTGCACCATGTCTTGCTTGAGCATCTCGATCGGAACGCGGCCGCCAAGTTCCGGCGCGGCGCGGGTCAGCCAGAACCAGGCAAGCCTCGGATTGACGATCTCCGACAGCACTGCTCTGATACCTGCCGCCGGCCTGCCGTCGACGAACTGGGCCAGCGGGAAGACATGCTTGCGGCCGCCCTTGCGCAGCGCAATGACCTCGCTGCGCCGCTGCCAGCGATGCAGCGTCGAGCGCGGGATGCGAAATTTCTCCTCCAGATAGGTCGACCCGGCGACTTCGCCGGCCCAGTCCTCGATCAGCATCGACTGAAGCATCCGCTCCCCGGGTTGGGGAGATGCGGCCTTGTCTGCATCGGCTGCAGGAGCTGGCTCGTCAACCGCGGCTGGATTGCGAGGCGCCGTAGCTCGGCGCGCGGCCTTGTCCACCATCGACTGGACGAATTCGGTAGCGAATGCGGTCCATTCGCCTCTGACGGTATCGATGGCGAGCCGCTGTGTCTGCGAAAGGAAAGTCAAGGCGGCGGCGATGCTGCCGGCAACGGCGCCGGCCGAAGCCAATGCCTGCGGATCCAGGGCTATGCCGTGCTGGACCAGCGCCTGCTGCACCGCCTCGGCCACGAGGCCAGCCAGGGCCTCCTGCGAGATTCCGTCCGTCGGGGTCTGAAATCTGGTCATACATCTGTCTTGCTGGCCACGCGCTCTCCTCCCAGGCTGCGGCCGGTTGTTGAATGGCTACAACGGAAAGCGGAAAGCGCGGTGACAACAGGCGCAGCGACCTGACCGGTTGCTGTCTTGCATTTGGACACCCCAACTGTCTGTGGGCGTCCCGAAATGTCAGTCGCGAGACGCCTCACTGTGCATGTAGGAGGCCTCTGTGACGGGCGCACGACAGAGACGTCGTTTGACGCCTCGCCAGAGGTGACGCAGCGGGACTACAGCAGCCCGGCCAGTTGGGCCGCGCTGCGCAAGTTCTGCCGCGGTCGCGGCCCGAGCTGCTGGATCACCAGCCCGGCAGCGAGCGAGCCGAGATCGCCGCAATCCTTCAGGCTGCGCCCGGCCGTATAGCCGTAGAGGAAACCGGCGGCATAGAGGTCGCCGGCGCCGGTGGTGTCGACCAGTTCGCGGATCGTCGTCGCCTGGATGGTGACGGTCTCGTCGCCGCGCACGATCACCGAGCCCTTTTCGGAGCGGGTGACGGCGGCGATCTTGCAGTCCTTGCGGATAGCCTCCAGCGCTTCGTCGAAGGACTTGGTCTGGTAGAGCGATTTGATCTCGTGGCTGTTGGCAAAGACGATGTCGACGGTGCCCGAGCGCATCAGCTCAAGGAACTCCTCCCGGTAGCGGTCGACGCAGAACGAGTCCGACAGCGTCATCGACACTTCGCGTCCGGCGGCGTGCGCCAGCTTCGCCGTCTGCCGGATCGCCTCCTTGGCGCGCGGCGGATCCCACAGATAGCCCTCGAAATAGGTCACCTTGGCGCCGGATGCCTTATCGGCCTCGACGTCTTCCGGCCCGAGTTCGACGCAGGCGCCGAGATAGGTGTTCATCGAGCGCTCGCCGTCGGGGGTGACGAAGATCATCGAGCGCGCCGTCGGCGGCTGGCCTTCGAGCGGTTTGGTATCGAAGGCAACGCCCTGGGCATGGATGTCATGGGCATAGATTTCGCCGAGCGGATCGTTCGACACCTTGCCGAAGAAGGCGGCGCGGCCGCCGAAACTGGCGACGCCCGCCGCCGTGTTGCCGGCGCTGCCGCCGGAGGCCTCGATCGCCGGGCCCATGCGGCTGTAGAGCAGCTCGGCGCGCCTGGTGTCGATGAGGTTCATCGCACCCTTGATGATGCCGTTGGTCTCGAGAAAAGCGTCGTCGCACTGGGCGATGATGTCGACAATGGCATTGCCGATGCAAAGCACGTCATAATCCGGCATCAATGTCTCCGCCTTGGAATCTGCCGGCTTTCTGCCACGCCGGCCGGGCGCGGGTCTAGACCATGATCCCGAAAAGTGGAACCCGGTTTTCGGACAAGATCGTGGTCAAACAAAAATAGAGCCGCGTCCCGATGTAATCGGGACGGGTTTTGCCTAGCCGTCAAATCGAACTGGACCATGCGCACTGTGGTGATGTGCGGCTACAGTTGTGTCGTCATCGAAGCATTTCCTCCCCGCAGCGGATTAGAGGAACTTCGATCACAGCAGCTGAAGGCACTGACAGGCATGCAAGCAAAGACCGACATGACCACCGAACTGGCGCTGCTTGGCGCGCTGGCCGCTCTGTGGGGCGCGTCCTATACGTTCATCAAGATCGGTGTCGAGACGATCCCGCCGATCACCTTCATAGCAGCCAGAACCTTGATCGCCGGCGGCATCCTGCTCGCGCTGATCCGCTGGCGCGGCCTCGCCATGCCGAAGGACAGCGCGACCTGGTGGCGTTTCATGGTCCAGGCCTGCCTCAACAGCGTCGTGCCGTTCACGCTGATCGCCGCCGCCGAGCGCTCCATCGATGCCGGCCTTGCTACCATCCTCAACGCGACATCGCCGATCTTCACCTTCCTGCTGACCGCGCTCATCACCCGCCACGAGCAGGTGACCGCACGCAAGCTGTTCGGCGTCGGCGCCGGCATTGCCGGCATTTGCCTGATCGTCGGCACCCAGGCGCTTGGCGGGCTCGGCCATCAATTGTGGGCGCAGTTTGCGGTTGTCGCGGCGACCGTCTGCTATGCCGGCGCTGCCATTTTCGGCCGCGGCTTTAGGGGACTCGACCCGATGCTCCCGGCCGCCGGCTCGATGCTGTGCGGCGCGGTCATCCTCGTACCCTTGAGCCTGGTGGTCGACCGCCCGTGGACGCTGGCGCCTTCGATGGCGTCCATCCTGGCCCTGCTGGCCTTGTCGGTGTTCTCCACGGCGCTGGCCTTCTGCATATTCTTCCGTCTCATCCACACGCTTGGTTCGGTCGGCACCACATCGCAGGCCTATCTGCGCGTGCCGATCGGCGTCGGCATCGGTGTCCTGTTCCTCGGCGAGAGCCTCGGGCCGACGGCGTTCTGGGGCATGGGTTGCGTCGTCGCCGGCGTTGCGGCGATGACCATCCCCGCCCGTTCGCCGGCGCTGGCGCGCTAGTTTCTGTCCGGAATTGCGTCCGCTCCAGCAGGCTTGCGGCTGGCCGGGTCTCCGCCTATGTCGGAGATATGAGTTTGTTCCGGGGGTGGAAACGCCGTGATCTCCAACGCTGCCCGCGCCGCCTTCAGCCGCCTGTTCTCTCCCGAATTCCGCGCTGTTTTCCTGAAGACACTTGGACTGACCGTGCTGGCGCTGGTCGCTTTGTGGTTCGCCTTGACCGGGCTTCTCGATTGGCTGGCCCTGCCGTGGGTTCACTCGCTGTTGCCCGGCCTGCCGTCCTGGGCCGGATGGCTGAGCGGCATCATCGCGGCCATCGCGCTTGCCTTCGGGATGGCGTTGCTGATCGCGCCGGTGACGGCAATCGTAGCCGGCCTGTTTCTCGACGACATCGCCGAAGTGGTCGAGCGCACCGACTTTCCTGGCGACCCGGCCGGCAGGGCCATGCCGGCGCTGCGCTCGCTGGTGCTGTCGGTGAAGTTCCTCGGCGTCGTCATCCTGGGCAACATCGTAGCCCTGCTGCTTCTGCTCGTGCCGGGCATCAACATCGCCGCCTTCTTCATCGTCAACGGCTACCTGCTAGGCCGCGAATTCTTCGAATTCGCCGCCATGCGCTTTCGCCCGGAAGACGAGGCGAGGGCGTTGCGCAGGAAATATGCCGGCACGGTGTTTCTGGCCGGACTGCTCATCGCCGCCGTCCTCGCCGTGCCGCTGCTCAACCTTTTGACGCCGCTCTTCGCCGCCGCCATGATGGTCCATCTGCACAAGGCGATCGGCGCGCGGGAGAGCGCCAGGCGATAGGCCTTTCAACGCAGAAGAAAACCGCGCCCCAAGTCGTCATCCGGCTCGACAGTGAACTCGGCTCGCCCCGAATAATAGGCGCGGCCGCCGACACGGGCGATAACAGCCTCATACGGCCCGGCCTTGGTCGTGCGCGCCACGGCGCCGGAAAAGCGCGAGCCTGCGATGCTTTCGAAGGTCCGCTCCTGGCCAATCTCGATCTCGCCCTTGGCATGCATTGACGCCAGCCTTGCGGTGACGCCGGAGCCGGTCGGCGAACGGTCGACCTCGGCATCGGCAAAGACGCAGACATTTTTCGTCGCCTCGCCGGAAAACGCATCGCCCCCGTCGGTCAGAATGGTGCCGTAAAGGAAAGCGAGATCGGGATGATCGGGATGCGATAGCGGGAACTCCGCCTTCAGCCGCTCGGTTAGCGCCGTTGCCGCATCGACGAAATCGCGCACCCGGCTGCGGCCGAATTCCAGAGCGAATTGATGGCAATCGGCCAGCGCATAGAAGGCGCCGCCATAGGCGATGTCGAAGATAATCTTGCCGTATCCTGCCAAGTCGATTTGTTGGTCGCGGGCAAACAGGAAGGCCGGCACGCTTTCGAACGACACGGCGCCGGCCTTGCCGTCCCTGACGTCCACCGAAGCCACGACCAAGCCGCATGGCGCCTCGATGTTGACGGTCGTGATTGGCTCCTGTTTCGCCACCAGGCCTTGGTCGACAGCATAGCGGCCGAGCGCAATGATGGCGTGGCCGCACATTGTCGAATAGCCCTCATTGTGCATGAACAGCACGGCGAGGTCGGCGCCGGGCAGGTCGGGCCCCACCAGCAGCGCGCCATACATGTCGTAGTGGCCGCGCGGCTCGAAGATCAGCAGCTTGCGCAAGTGGTCGAGATGGTCGCGCACGTAGGCGCGCTTCTCCAGGATCGTGCCCTTGGGGATATCGGGATAGCCGCTGGTGATGATCCTGAGCGGCTCGCCGCCGGTGTGCATGTCGACGACGGTGAGCGTCATGCGCCAGGCCCCTCTTAGCCTGAGGACTTGGCAAACAGCGCCTGCAGCCTGCTGAACGGCATAGCGGCGCGGGTGAAGCCGAACGTGCCGTCCTGCTGGATCTCGCGCGCCGCTGTTTCCAGCATGCCGAAGGCGAAATTGGTCAGCCAAGGCCCAAGCGAGATGCGCTTGACCCCGGCCATGGCGAGGTCGGCGATGGTGAAACCCGGCAGTGCCATGACATTGACCGGCCGGCTCACCGCCGAGCAGACTTTCCGGATCGTTTCGACATCGTTGAGGCCAGGCGCATAGAGCACATCGGCACCGGCCTTCTCGAAGGCCTGCAGCCGCTTGATCGTGTCGTCGAGGTCCGGCTTGTCCCACAGGAAATTCTCGGCCCGGGCGGTGAAGACGAAATCATGCTTGAGCGCGCGCGCCGCCTCCGCTGCCGCGGCGACGCGCTCGACGGCGTGCGAAAACTCATAGATCGGCTTGTCCGGATCGCCCGTATGGTCCTCGATCGAGCAGCCGGCGAGGCCGGCGGCCTCAGCGGCGAAAATGGTCTCGCCCGCCTGCTCGGCGCTGTCGCCCTTGCCCTTCTCGAGATCGGCCGAAACCGGCAGGCTGGTCGCAGCCGTCACCTCGCGACAATGGTGGATCATCGCCTCGAATGTCACCGCGCCGTCGGGCAGGCCACGCGAAAAGGCAAAGCCGGCGCTGGTCGTCGCCAGCGCCTTGAAGCCGAAGGAGGCCAGAAGCTTGGTCGTGCCGACATCCCATGGATTGGGCATGACGAAGGTCGAGGCGTGCAGGTCGCGAAAGATCTTGCCCTTGTCCATGGTGCTTCCCTTCATGTGCGGAACTGTCTGCGGATTCTATCGTGCCGATTTGCACCGGGCAAACGAATGCGGTTGGCTCAGAAGCGTTTGGCGTTCTCTCCTGCCAATTTGTCCAGCGCATCGGAATCCTTGACGTAGTGGGATGCCGTCTTGTCCCAATGATAGGTGACGGAAATCGCATGAGACTCAGGCTCGGGCGGTTGCTCATCACAGCTTTCATCGCTGGACGCCGTGGCATCCGTCACCGTCACTTTGATTGCGGCATAAGGCTGTCCGTCGGCGATCGTCTGGAACGCCACATCCTGCGTGCGCCTGTAGGCGCAGAGGTTCTCGTCGAATGTGTAGATCATGTCGACCAGTTCGAACTTGTCATCGCGCACCATGATCAGCGGCGTGATCACATAGCCCTGGCTTGAATTGAAATGCGTGCTCATGGTGATGAGGACATCGTCGCCGGCGCCGACGGACAGCTTGCCGGACTCGCGGAAATAGGTGCTGCGGTCGACGGCGACATTGACCGCGTCGAGCAGTTTCGGCTTTCCGGTGATGTCGTAGAGCGCCAGCACGGCATAGCCTTCGGCGCTGTCGGGAGAGTCGCCGAGGTCATAGAGCATCACCAGCCGGTCCTTGCCGCCGGCTTTGACCGCAAGCACGCCGGCGTTGGAGAGGCCTGACGTCTCGGGTGGCGAACCTCCGCCATCAGGTCCCTCGATGTGGCGCATCTCGATCGGCAATCCGCCCTTATAGAAGCCGTTACTGTCACCGGTCAGGTCGGGAATGACCATCCTGGCGAGGTCGAGATAAGTGACATCCTTGTGGCCAGGGATGGCGCTGCCGAACTCCGGGAAGCTTACGGCCTGCGCGCCCGCTGCCGTCCACAGCCATGGCAGCAACACTAGGGCGAGGATGAAGCGAAGCAGGTTGGTTGGCATGGGTGCCTCAGGCTGTCGGGCGCGCGGACCGTAGCACAGCCTCCCAAAGCGTCCAGCCTGGCAACTGCCCGCATCAGTGGATCGGCACCAGCCCCGCCAGTGCGCGCATGTCATCGAACAGGACGCCGCCGGCGTCGGCCAGGCCATCGCGGTCGGAATAGGGATCGCCATGATAGGAATAGACGCGCATGCCGGCGGCAACGCCGGCCTGTGTCCCGGCGACGCTGTCCTCGATGACGATGCAGTCGGCGGGCGCAAAACCCATGGTCTTTGCCGCATGCAGGAACAGGTCCGGGAACGGCTTGCCGCGGCTGACCATGGTAGCCGAGAACATTGCATGCTCGAACAGCGGCAGCAGCCCGGTCTGGCCGAGCGTGATGTGCATCTTCGAGATGCGTGCGGACGTGGCGACGCAGTAGGCGATGCCGGCCGTGCGCACCACTTCGATGAAGTCGCTGATATAAGGGATCGCCTCGACGCCGTGCGAGAACAAATCCGGCAGACCGGCGTTCCAGCGATCGACGAAATCGGCGCCGAGCCGGGCTTCGGTCGAAGCTTCGATCTCTTTCTGCACCGAGATCATGCTGCGGCCGGAGAAATGCTTGCGGCAATATTCGAATGTGGTGGGATAACCGGCGGCCGTCAGCCACTCGGCAAGCCGCCGGTTGGCAAGGTTCTCGGTGTCGACGAGGATCCCGTCGCAGTCGAAGATGACCAGTTTTGGAAGGGATCGTGTTTCAGTCATACTGAACCATTCTGTCGGAGGGAATTCGGGTCAAGGTCGAGCCCTGCGGCGCAGGTCGTGCTGGTAGCACGGCCAAGTCCGCAGGGCGAAGGATTTGGCTCGAATTCACCCGGTAGAATGGTTCAATATGATTGAAATACGGCCCAGCATTCAGGCGGTGCCGGTCGATCCGAATCCGCCCGCGCCGCGCGCTGTGCCGCCGGCCAGGCTGCGCTCCTCGACCGTCGCCTGCGTTACCGTGGCAAACACGATCTGGGCAATACGCATGCCGCGCGTCACCGCGAAATCCTCGTCGCCGAGGTTGATCAGCAGCACCTTGACCTCGCCGCGATAATCGCTGTCGACCGTGCCTGGTGAATTGAGGACGGTCAGCCCGTGCTTGAAGGCAAGGCCGGAACGCGGCCGCACCTGGCCTTCCATCCCCTCGGGTATCTCCAGGATCAGCCCGGTTGGCACCAAGGCGCGCTTGCCCGGCAGGATCAGCAGCGGCCGGTCATCCGGGACCGCGGCGCGCAAATCCATGCCGGCGGCACCGGTGCTTTCATAGGCGGGGAGGGGAAGTCCTTCACCATGCGGCAACCGAACGAAGCCGACAGTGGGACCAATGACGGAGGAGGTGTGGAGGGCTGCGCGCATAAAATCGATCCTATCGGCGCGAACCGCGATTCGGTCAACTCGCCCGCCACGCTATCAACGGCTTTCTTTGCGGCGTCACGATGACCTAGCGCAGTTCCACGGGCACGACCGTCGTCTCCTTGATCTCTTCCATGACGAATGAAGCCGAAACATCGGACAGCGCCACCTTGGCGATCAGCCGCTGGTAGAGCCGGTCATAGGCCTTCACATCGGCGACGCGGGCGCGCAGCACATAGTCGAGATCGCCGGACATACGGTAGACCCCGGTGATCTCGGGAAAGCCGGTCACCGCCGCGCGGAATTTCTGCAGCCAGTCCGGATCGTGGTTGGAGGTGCGGATCAGGATGAACACCGAAAGCCCGAGCCCGAGCTTGTCGGCATCGACCAACGCCACCCGGCCGGTGATGACGCCGTCCTCTTCCATCCGCTTGACCCGCCGCCAGCAGGCGTTGCGCGACAGAGATACTTTTTCCGAGAGCTGGTCGACCGACAGCGTGCCGTCGCGTTGCAGTTCGGCCAGCAATCTTCGGTCTATTTCATCGAATTCAAGCGCCATGTTGGGATGAATGTCCCGAACTACAGCGTTAGGCAAGGACAAATTGAGACCGATGAACCTTTTGCCCGTGGCATGATACCCAGCATCGGGGCTTATCCCGGCTGGAGGGATCACCATGACGACGCTGTTTTCGAAGCTTTTCACCTCGCACCCGGCCAAGGTCGGCGAAACCTATTTCAGCCACATGGCTTTTGCCGCCTGGTTCTCCTCGCGCCTCCTGATGGCTGCCGGAGCCGCGCTTGTTCACGCTTTCTTGCCATTTCTCTTCGAGACTACGGCAAGCCGAATCGTTCGCGAACTCTATGAGCGGACGCACAACAGAGGCTCACACGCGGTCAAAGAGGCCCAGGCTCTCTTGGATCGCGCCTAGAGCCGGATGATTTCAGGTCGAGTCGACCTGAAATCTAAATCCGTCTCTAAATCAGAGAGATAAAGCATGATGTCGTCCGAAAACCGCTTCACACTTTTCGGCATCATGCTCTAGAAACGGTCAAAGCGATGTGCCGATGGGCGGCCTATCTCGGTGAAGCAGTCTTCCTCGAAGACATCGTCACCGCGCCCTGTCACTCGCTGATCGCGCAGAGCCATTGCGCCCAGGAAGCCAAGTCGCCGACCAACGGCGATGGTTTCGGTCTCGCCTGGTATGGCGAGCGGCCCGAGCCCGGCCTTTACCGCGACATCCTGCCGGCCTGGTCGGACCCCAATCTGAAAAGCCTGTGCCGGCAGATCAAATCCGGCCTGTTCCTCGCCCATGTCAGGGCATCGACCGGCGGCGCCACCAGCCGCATGAACTGCCATCCCTTCATCTCCGGCAACTGGTCGTTCATGCACAACGGCCAGATCGGCGGCTTCGAGAAAATCCGCCGCGCGCTGGAAAATTCGCTTTCCGATGCCGTCTTCGACCAGCGCGAAGGCACCACCGATTCCGAACTGTTTTTCCTGCTGATGATCGACGAGGATCTTGCCGGGGATCCGCAAGGTGCCGTGTCGCGCGCCACCGCCCGCGTCATCGAGGCTTCACGCCGCGCTGGCCTTGAGCCGTCCCTGAAACTCACCGCCGCCTTTTCCGATGGGCAGGCGCTCTATGCGGTGCGTTATGCGAGCGACGCCCACGCACCGACGCTCTACACTTCGGTTCGCAATGGCGGCCGTTGCATCGTGTCCGAACCCTTCGACCGCGAAGGCGGCGACTGGCAGGCCATTCCGCCGGCGAGTTTCGTCACCATTACAGGTGATGGCATGGCGATTCGGCCGTTTGTTCCGGCGTCGGCAAGGTTGGCGCTGGTCGTCTAAGCCAATCTAGGCCGCATTCCTTCGCGCCCCCCTCGACCGAACCGGCTAGCGCAATTCCGATCAAGCGCTACCTGGCCTAGAAATGCTGAACTTGGCTTCAAGCCGTTATACGCGGGACAGCAGCCGGAGCATTCGTCATGGACCTCGTCTTCTCCTCGACCACCGACCTTGCCGCCGCAATCGCTGCGCGAAAAATATCCGCCGTCGAAGCGTTTAACGCGCATTTGGCGCAGATCGACCGGCACAACGAAGCTGTCAACGCCGTCATAAATCTCGACCGTGAAGGGGCTCGTGAGCGCGCAAAAGAGGCCGACGCGACATTGGCGCGCGGCGACGCGCTCGGTCCGTTGCATGGTGTGCCCTTCACCTTGAAGGACATGCACGAAACGGCAGGTATGAAGACCACCGTCGGCTTCCCGCCTTTCGCCGACTATGTGGCGCGGCAGGACAGCCCGGTCGTTGCCCGATTGAAGGCTGCCGGCGGCGTTCTCACGGCCAAGACCAATGTCGCGACCATGCTGGGCGACTG
The DNA here is from genome assembly GCF_016836705.1 of Mesorhizobium caraganae. GTDB lineage: Bacteria > Pseudomonadota > Alphaproteobacteria > Rhizobiales > Rhizobiaceae > Mesorhizobium > Mesorhizobium caraganae. The sequence continues at coordinate 1,268,719 of NZ_JAFCGY010000001.1, forward strand.
GCAGTCGGACAATCCGCTGTTCGGCCGCACCAGCAATCCGTGGAACCTCGACCGCACCGCCGGTGGCTCGAGCGGTGGCGCCGCGGCAGCGGTGGCGACCGGGATGACGCCGTTCGATGTCGGCACCGACATGCAGGATTCGATCCGCCTGCCTGCCGCTTTCTGCGGCGTCTATGGCCTGAAGCCGACCGAGCACCGTGTGTCGCTGGCCGGCGCCTTTCCCGATCCGGGCGGTGTCGCGCGTAGCGTGCGGCTGATGTCCTGCCTCGGCCCGCTGGCCCGCTCGGTGGACGATCTGGTGCTGATCTACAAGATCATCGCCGGCCCCGATGGAGCCGACACCGACCTCGCGCCGGTGCCGGTCGAGGCCATCCTGGAGGTCAATCTCAAGTCGCTCCGCATCGCTGTGGCGCCGTCCATTCCCGGCTTTCCGGTGGCCAGCGAGATCAGCGCTGCCGTCGACGCTCTGGCGAAGCGGCTTCAGGCGGCGGGTGCGATCGTCGAGCCGGCAAAACTTCCGAAGCTCGATCTGCTCGACGATCTGGAGCAGGGCGGCGCGCTGATCGGCATGATGCTGGAGGCCGCGCAACCCGAACCGCCTGAACAGCCGACGCCGGTCTCCCGCTGGTTCGAGGCGCTCGCCCGCCGTGACAGGTCCATCCTCGCCTGGGACAGGTTCTTCGAAAATTGCGATGCCTTGCTGTGCCCGGTCGCCATGACCACGGCCTTTCCGCATTGCGAACCCGGCACATCGATCAAGGTCGACGGCAAAGAGCAAAGCTACTGGATGCTGCCGGCCTATGGCGCGGTCTTCAATTACTCAGGCCATCCGGCCCTTTCGCTGCCTTGCGGGCAGGACCGCGACGGCCTGCCCATTGGCCTGCAGCTGGTTGGCGCGCGCTGGTCGGAAGCGCGGCTGCTCGGTATCGCCAGAGCAATCGAACCGCTCACCGGTGGCTTTCGCCGGCCGCCGGGCTATTGAGCGAAACGCTCCAGCCCGTAGGGGGCCAGCAGCGGGTCGCGCTCGCCATCGAGGATTTCGCGTGTGGCGAAAAGTCCAACCGCCGGTGCCAGCGTGATGCCCGAATGCATGACCGCGACGTAAAGGCCATTCATGCCCTCGGCGCGGCTGACGATCGGAAAGCCATCGGTCGGCGTCGGCCGGTAACCGACCGTGTGGAAATCAAGCTCCAGCCCGTCGGCGCCGCGCAAGGCTGCCTTCGCCGCCGCAAACAGTTCGCGCGCCGTGGCGTCAGGGTTGTCGCCAGGATCACCGCCCGCGAAATCCGAGCCGGCGATGATGCGACCCTCGGCGGTCTGGCGCATATGCAGCTTTTCGGCATGCACCAGCCCGTTGAGCAGCTTTTTGTATGGCCGAGAGTGGACGATCAGGCCGGGCGGCGTCTCGATCGGCAGTTTGATGCCGGCGGTGGCAGCAATGGCCGGGGCGCCGGTGCCAGCCGCGATCACCACCTCGTCGGCGGCAATCCGCCGGCCGGAAATCTCCACGCCGGAGACCTTGCCATTGGAATGCACCAAGGCCGTGACAGCTCCGGTGATGATTTTCGCCCCCTGCCGCTCCGCATCCGCCAACAGCGCCTTGGTCGTCGCAACCGGCTCAGCCACGCCTTCCTCCGCGACGTAAACAGCAAATTCAGGCGGCTCGACGAGGTTGGGCTCGATTTGCGTCGCCCGTTTGGCGTCAACGCGTTCGATGCCGTAGCCCCATGAAGAGTGTTCGGCCGCGTAGGCTTCGAGCCTGTCGGCAGGCAGATCCCAACACAGCCCGCCGCACCAGGCGAGCGGCAGGCCGGGCAACTCGTTTGCCAGCCGTTTCCACTCGACCATGGCGCGGGTGCGCAGCCTGAAATACACTTCGGGGTTGCCCCAGCTGGCGTTGATCCAGGCAAAGGAATTGGGTGTGGCGACCCCGCCTGCGCCGCTCTCGGAAACGATGGTGACTCGTGCGCCGGCCTTTGTCAGATGCCAGGCGATCGAAGCGCCGATAATGCCCGCGCCGATGACGACGATTTGCTTCGCCACGCTATCCTCCGTCCTGTTGCCGATGAGTTCTGCCACCTGCCATTTTGTGGTGGCTTTTGCCAATGCAAACTTGCGTGCTTGACATAAATACGTACGTACGTATTATTTCGCCATGGCTAGACAATCACTCCGCGAAAAACTCCTCGATGCAGGCTTCCAGACCATCTGGAATTCCGGCTATGCCGCAGCCGGCATTCGCGACATCGTTGCCGCGGCCGATGCTCGGCCGGGCTCCTTCACCAACCATTTTGCCTCCAAGGAGGAGTTCGCCGGCGAGGTGCTGGAGCGGTATTTCGCCTATGTCAGCGGGCTGGTCGAAGCGGCCCTGGCGCGGGATGGCACGCCTCCCACAGGCAGGCTGCGACGCTACCTCGATGTCATCACTTCGAAGCTTGAGGCACATGACTGGGCGCGCGGCTGCATGATCGGCAATCTCAGCCTGGAGACGGCTGTTCACAGCGAGCCGCTCAGGCTGCGGCTGGTCGCTATTTTCGAACGCTGGCGCCAGCCCTTCGCGGCCTGCATCGCCGAGGGGCAGGCAACCGGCGACATCACCAACGCATTCGATCCTGAGGACCTCGCCGATTTCCTGCTGTCGTCCTGGCAGGGCGCCATGCTGCGCATGAAGGTCGAGCGCAGTCCGGAGCCGCTCGAGCGGTTCAAGAAAATCATCTTCAGCACAGTGTTCGCAAAGGAGACGACCCCATGAGTTCGAAAACCGACCTGCCTCAAGCTGGCGTCGCCGCAGCGCGACGTTCGCAGATCGCGGTGCTCGATTCGACCATTTCCTATGTCGAGGTTGGCGCACCCGGTCCTACCGTGCTGTTCCTGCACGGCAACCCGACCTCATCCCATATCTGGCGCAACATTATCCCGCATATCGCGCCGTTTGGCCGTTGCGTCGCGCCCGACTTGATCGGCTACGGTCAGTCCGGCAAGCCCGATATCGACTATCGCTTCTTCGATCACGTCCGCTATCTCGACGCTTTCCTCGAGGCGCTCGACATCAGGGATGTGGTGGTTGTCGCGCAGGACTGGGGCACGGCACTGGCCTTCCATCTCGCGGCACGGCGGCCGCAGCGCATTCTGGGCCTCGCCTTCATGGAGTTCATCCGGCCTTTCGAGCGCTGGGAGGATTTTCACCAGCGCCCGCAGGCCCGCGAGCTGTTCAAGGCGTTGCGCACGCCCGGCGTCGGCGAAAAGCTCGTCCTGGACGACAATGTCTTCGTCGAAAAGGTGCTGCCGGCCTCGGTGTTGCGCACAATGAGCGACGAGGAGATGGCTGCCTACCGGGCGCCGTTCCCGACGCCGCAATCGCGCAAACCGGTGCTGCGTTTACCCAGGGAATTGCCGATCGAGGGCCAGCCCGCCGACGTTGCCGCCATCAGCGAGCACGACCATCGCGCGTTGCGGCTGTCCACTTACCCGAAACTCCTGTTTGCTGGCGATCCCGGCGCGCTGATTGCGCCGCAGGCTGCGCGCGAATTCGCGGCCGGGCTGAAAAACTGCCGGTTCATCAATCTCGGGCCTGGCGCGCACTATTTGCAGGAAGATCACGCCGATGCGATTGGCCATGCCATTGCCGGTTGGCTTCCGGAGGTCGTTCGGGCGAGCCGCATGAGCGAGTTGGCCTGAAGCAATGCGGCGGCGTCCGCGCCGCCGCACCGGTCGACAGCCCGACACTGCGCTGCTAGAAGCCCGGCCTGTCACACGGAAATCCCAGAGAATGCCTGAAGCAATACAAGAGGAAGTGGCGCGCCGCCGCACTTTCGCGATCATCGCCCACCCCGACGCCGGCAAGACGACGCTCACCGAAAAGCTGCTGCTGTTCGGCGGCGCCATTCAGCTTGCCGGCGAGGTCAAGGCCAAGAAGGACCGTATCCAGACCCGGTCCGACTGGATGAAGATCGAGCGCGAGCGCGGCATTTCGGTCGTCACCTCGGTGATGACTTTCGAGTATGAAGACAATGTCTTCAACCTGCTCGACACGCCCGGCCACGAGGATTTCGCCGACGATACCTACCGCACGCTGTCGGCGGTGGACTCGGCGGTCATGGTCATCGACGCCGCCAAGGGCATCGAGCCGCGCACGCTGAAACTGTTCGAGGTCTGCCGGCTGCGTGACATCCCGATTATCACCTTCATCAACAAGATGGACCGCGAAAGCCGCGACCCGTTTGAGATTCTGGACGAGATCGAGCAGAAGCTGGCGCTGGACACGGCCCCCATTACCTGGCCGATCGGCCGCGGCAAGACGTTTGCCGGCACCTATCACCTTGCGCTGAACGCCGTGCGCAAGGGCGATGCGGAAAAAGAGCGCACGCCGGTCAACGGTCCCGATTCCAACCGCGTCGCCGGCCTTTTGCCGGAAAACGAGCGCGAAGCCTTCATCGAGGAACTGGAGCTGGCGCGGGAGGCTTGCCGGCCTCTCGATATTGACGCGTTTCGCGAAGGCCATCTGACGCCGGTCTATTTCGGCTCGGCGCTCCGCAATTATGGCGTGCGCGACCTCATCGAGGCGCTCGGCGCCTTCGGGCCGTCGCCGCGCGCGCAGGAGGCCGACACCCGCAAGGTCGAGGCGACCGAGGAGAAGATGACCTCCTTCGTCTTCAAGATCCAGGCCAACATGGACCCCAACCACCGCGACCGCATCGCTTTCGTGCGTGTCTGCTCCGGCAAGCTCGAGCGCGGCATGAAGGCCAAGCTGGTGCGCACCGGCAAGCCGATGAGCCTGTCGGCGCCGCAATTCTTCTTCGCCCGCACCCGTGTCACCGCCGACGAGGCCTTTGCCGGCGATGTCGTCGGCATCCCCAACCACGGCACGCTGCGCATCGGCGACACGCTGACCGAGGGCGAGGAAATCCTGTTCCGTGGCGTGCCGAATTTCGCCCCGGAAATCCTGCGCCGCGTCCGCCTGGGCGACGCCATGAAGGCCAAGAAGCTCAAGGAAGCGCTGCATCAGATGGCCGAGGAGGGCGTCGTGCAGCTGTTTTCGCCCGAGGATGGCTCACCGGCCATCGTCGGCGTCGTCGGCGCCCTGCAGCTCGACGTTTTGAAGGAACGGCTGAATTTCGAATACACCCTGCCGGTCGAATTTGAGATGTCGCGCTTTTCCGTCTGCCGCTGGATATCGGCTAACGACAAGGCCGAGACGCTTCGTTTCATCGAGGCCCATCGCGGCGACATCGCCCGCGACCTCGACAACGACCCGGTGTTCCTGGCCCAGCACGCCTTCTCGCTGAACTACGAAGCCGAGCGCTGGAAGGCGATCCGCTTCGCGACGATCAAGGACTATCAGGTCCGCGACAAGGCGGCGTGAGCGCTGACCTGTCCTTCTCCCCGTTCACGGGGAGAAGGTGCCCGAAGGGCGGAGGGGCGGCGCCGACCTCAATGGCCGCCCGGCCCTTCGCAGGCTCCCAGCCCTTCGGGCGTTCAGCCCCTTCAAAAGGTCCACCGGACCTTTTGATCCGCCCGAAGGCGGACCGGGTCTTCACCGTTCGAAGCTCGAAAAGCCAAGCAATTGGCTTTTCGTCCGCTACGCGGACCGCTTCTCACCCCTTGGCCGCCGCTTCGATCTTCGCAATGTCGATCTTGCCCATCTGCATCATTGCCGACATCACCCGCCCGGCCTTGGCCCGGTCCGGATCCAGAAGCAGGCGCGGCAGTTGCTCCGGCACGACCTGCCAGGAGACGCCGAACTTGTCTTTCAGCCAGCTGCAGACGCCGGGTTCGCCGCCCTCGGTGAGCTTCTCCCAGAAATAATCGACCTCTTCCTGGGTCTTGCAGTCGATCGACTGCGACATCGCCTCGTTGAACTTGAATTGCGGTCCGCCATTGAGCGCCTGGAACGGAACGCCGTCGAGCTCGAACGTGGTCAACAGCACTTTGCCCGCATCGGCGTGACCCTCGGGCCAACGCAGAACGCTCAGCACCTTCGAATTCTTGAAGATGGAGACGTAGAAATTCATCGCCTCTTCGGCCTGGCCGTCGAACCACAGGCAGGTGGTGATCTTTTGCATGTCGAGCTCCTCGGGATGTTTTGGTTGCGGTTACGGATGAAACGGCTGACTCTAGAAATGGTGCCATTCCCCTGCCGTTGACCAAAGGACGCGCGCCCAGCAGGCGATCCGACACTGGCCGCAATTTTTTTCGCAAACTCCGTTTTTTACGAGAATCTGGCGCATTGCAAAAATGTGGCCAGACCATACTTGGCGGTCTATAAACCCTGCGATCCAAATTCAGCGCTGCCACGCGCCGCACTGGGCGCAGCCATCCAGCTAAGGAATATCCATGCCCGCCTATCGTTCCCGCACCACCACCCATGGCCGCAACATGGCCGGCGCCCGCGGCCTGTGGCGCGCCACAGGCATGAAGGATTCGGATTTCGGCAAGCCGATCATTGCGGTGGTCAACTCCTTCACCCAGTTCGTGCCCGGCCATGTGCATCTCAAGGACCTTGGCCAACTGGTGGCGCGCGAGATCGAGAAGGCCGGAGGCGTCGCCAAGGAATTCAACACCATCGCCGTCGATGACGGCATCGCCATGGGCCATGACGGCATGCTCTACTCGCTGCCGTCACGCGAGCTGATCGCCGATTCCGTCGAATACATGGTCAATGCGCACTGCGCCGACGCCATGGTCTGCATCTCCAATTGCGACAAGATCACGCCTGGCATGCTGATGGCCTCGCTGCGCCTCAACATCCCGACCGTCTTTGTGTCAGGCGGGCCGATGGAAGCCGGCAAGGTGGTGCTGGCCGGCAAGACGCAGGCGCTCGACCTGGTCGACGCCATGGTTGCGGCCGCCGACGACAAGATCTCCGACGAGGACGTCAAGGTCATCGAACGCTCGGCCTGCCCGACCTGCGGTTCCTGCTCCGGCATGTTCACCGCCAATTCGATGAATTGTTTGACCGAGGCGCTCGGCCTGTCGCTGCCGGGCAACGGCTCGACGCTGGCGACCCACGCCGACCGCAAGCGCCTGTTCGTCGAGGCTGGCCATCTCATCGTCGATCTCGCCCAGCGCTATTATGAGCAGGATGACGAGACGGCATTGCCGCGCAGCATCGCCTCCAAGGGCGCCTTCGAAAACGCCATGACGCTCGACATCGCCATGGGCGGCTCGACCAACACCGTGCTGCACATCCTGGCGGCCGCGCATGAGGGCGAGGTCGACTTCACCATGGAAGACATCGACCGGCTGTCGCGGCGGGTTCCGGTGCTGTGCAAGGTGGCGCCGGCCAAATCCGACGTGCATATGGAAGACGTCCACCGCGCCGGCGGCATCATGGCCATCCTCGGCCAGCTCGACAATGCCGGGCTGCTCAACCGCGACCTGCCGACCGTTCATACGGCGAGCCTTGGCGAAGCGCTCGACCATTGGGATATTTCCCGCACGACAAGCCAGAACGTTCGCGACTTCTTCCTCGCCGCACCCGGTGGCGTGCCGACGCAGGTCGCCTTCAGCCAGGATCGCCGCTGGGACGAGCTCGATCTCGACCGCGAGAAAGGCGTCATCCGCTCGGCGGAGACGCCGTTCTCGAAAGACGGCGGCCTTGCCGTGCTGAAAGGCAATCTGGCGCTCGACGGCTGCATCGTGAAGACCGCCGGCGTCGACGAATCGATCCTGAAATTCATCGGCCCGGCGCGGGTGTTCGAAAGCCAGGACGCTTCGGTCAAGGCGATCCTGTCCAACGAAATCAGGGCCGGCGACGTCGTCGTCATCCGCTATGAGGGACCGCGTGGCGGTCCCGGCATGCAGGAAATGCTCTATCCCACGAGCTATCTGAAGTCGAAGGGCCTCGGCAAAGCCTGTGCGCTGGTCACCGACGGCCGCTTCTCCGGCGGCACGTCAGGCCTGTCGATCGGCCATGCCTCGCCGGAAGCTGCGGAAGGTGGCACGATCGGGCTGGTTCAGGAAGGCGATACGATCGAGATCGACATTCCCAACCGCACCATCCATCTGGCGGTCAGCGAGGCAGAACTGGCCGCGCGGCGCACTGCCATGGAGGCGAAGGGAGCCCTGGCCTGGAAGCCCGAGGAAAAGCGCAAGCGCAAGGTGACGACGGCGCTCCGCGCCTACGCCGCCTTCGCCACCAGCGCCGACAAGGGCGCAGTGCGGCACGTGCCGGAGTGAGGTTTTTTCCTTCTCCCACGGGGGGAGAAGGAGAAGCCGCCCCTCACGGCATCAGCTGATACTCGTAAAGCTTCTGGTACAGCCCGCCCTGGTTGAGCAGCGTGCGATGCGCCCCGCTTTCCACCACCTTGCCGGCTTCCAGCACCACGATCGTGTCGGCCTGGTGCACGGTCGACAGGCGGTGGGCGATGACGATCGTGGTGCGCCCGACCGTCAGTTGCTGCAGCGCATCGCGGAACAGCGCCTCGGATTCGGCGTCGAGCGCACTGGTCGCTTCGTCGAGCAGCAGGATCTCCGCATTGCGCAGCATGGCGCGCGCGATCGAGATGCGCTGGCGCTGGCCGCCTGAAAGCAGCGCGCCGTTTTCGCCCACATCCGTGTCATAACCCTTGGCCATGGCGCTGATGAAGTCATGCGCATTGGCGGCCTTGGCGGCGGCGATCACCTCGTCGTCGGTCGCGTCCTGGCGGCCGAGGCGGATGTTGTGCATCACCGTGCCGGCAAACAGGAACGTGTCCTGGCTGACATAGGCAATCTTCTCCCGGACCGAGGCGAGCGTGGCGTCGGAGATGTCCTGGCCATCGAACATCACCCTGCCGATCTGTGGGTCGTACATGCGCATGATCAGGTTGAGGATGGTCGACTTGCCGCTGCCCGAGGGCCCTACAAGGGCCGTCATCTGGCCGGCGGCAAGCGTCAGGTCCAGTCCCTCGAACACTGGCTGGCTTTCGGGGTAGGCGAAGCTGACATTGTCGAAACGGATCTCGCCAGGACCCGTCTGCAGCGGCTTTGCATCGGGCTTCTCGGCCAGCGTCAGCGGCCTGTCGGCAAGCTGGAACATCATGCGCACGCCGACAATGCCGGTTTCCAGCGAGATGCGTACGCGCGCCAGGCGCTTGGCCGGTTCGTAGGCCAAGAGCAGCGCTGCGATAAAGGCCATGATGTTGCCCGGCATCTGGCCCCCACCCAGAACCAGGAAGCCGCTGACCAGGACGGAGCCGGAAATTGCCAGCCCGGCAAGCGTTTCCATTACCGGGCTGGTGGCGGCCTCCAGCGTCGCGATGTTGTTGGCGCGGGTCTCCACGTCCGACACGGCCTTGTACATGCGCTTGCGCATCGCGCCTTCGAGGCCGAAGGACTTCACAACGCGCACGCCCACTGCCGTTTCCTGCATCACCTGCACGATCTGGCCGAGCGAGCGGAATTCCTGCGCGGCGATCTTGCGCACGCGCTTCAGGATGTGGTTGACGCCGTAAATGGCTACGGGGCCGATGACGAAGCAGATCAGGGACAGTGCCGGCTGCTGCCATACCATCACCCCTACCAGCACAATCATCGTCACCAGATCGCGCACATAGGATGTGACGACGAGGTCGAGCACGTTGCGCGCTGCCTGCGCATTGTTGGTCATGCGGGTGATCAGCTCCGACGACGAGGTCGAATGGTAGAACTCTATGCCTTGCGCCAGAATGCGGTCGTAGATCTTGCGTTGCCGGTCGGCAATGATGCTGTTGCCGACGCGGCTCATAAAGTAGGACTGCACGAAGTTGGCGATGCCCTTGAAGACGAAGATCGCGGCGACCCCTCCGGCAATCAGGTTGACGCGGTCGAGCCTCTTGTAGATCACGAACTCATTGGTGATCTCGCGAAGAATCCAGGCGCTGGCGCCGGTCATGGCGGCCACCACCAGCATCGACGCGATCGCGGCGGCATAGCCAAACTTGTGCTCGTGGAAGGATTCCCTGACCAGCCTCGTGATGAGGCGCTGGTTTTCCGTCGAACGGAAGAAGCGAAACAATGGTTGATCCCATGCCTGACTGAGACGAATTTCGGATTCGCCACGGGGGCGACTGGCGGCTTATAGAGCGAGTTGCCGCCGGATGGAACCTTTGGAAAAGAGGGGTGCCCATCACGACGATAGGGCGCTCAATCTGCAGGGAGATGACGACAGATGGATTTCGACCTTGTTGTGCGCGGCGGAACGCTGCCTGATGGCACTATCGCCGATCTCGGCATTGTCGGCGAGACGATCGTCGCCATCGAGCCAAAGTTGAACGTCAGCGCCGGCACGGCGATCGACGCCCATGGCAATTTGATCTCGCCGCCCTTCGTCGACCCCCATTTCCACATGGATGCGACGCTGTCCTACGGCATTCCGCGCATCAACGCCTCGGGCACGCTGCTCGAAGGCATTTCGCTGTGGGGCGAGCTGAAGCCGCTGCTGACGCATGATGCCGTGCGTGAGCGGGCGCTAGCCTATTGCGACTGGGCGGTCTCGATGGGGCTGCTCGCCATCCGTACCCATGTCGATGTCTGCGACGACCGCTTGCTGGCGGTCGAGGCGCTGCTCGACGTCAAGAAGATTGTCGCGCCCTATATCGACCTGCAACTGGTCGCTTTCCCGCAGGACGGCTACTACCGCTCGCCGACGGCGCTGCAGAACACGCTGCGCGCGCTCGACATGGGTGTCGACATCGTCGGCGGCATCCCGCATTTCGAACGCACCATGGCCGACGGCACGCGCTCGGTCACCGAACTGTGCGAAATCGCGGCAAAACGCGGGCTGATGGTCGACCTGCACTGCGACGAGACCGACGATCCGCTGTCGCGCCACATCGAGCAGGTTGCCTATGAGACGCAGCGCCTCGGCTTGCAGGGCAGAGTGGCCGGCTCGCACCTCACATCGATGCATTCGATGGACAACTACTATGTCTCCAAGCTGCTACCGCTGATCGCCGAGGCCGGTGTGTCGGCGATCCCCAATCCGCTGATCAACATCATGCTGCAGGGCCGCCACGACACGTTCCCCAAACGCCGTGGCCTGACCCGGGTGAAAGAGATGCTGGCGCTCGGCATCCGTGTCGGCTGGGGCCAGGATTGCGTGCTCGACCCCTGGTATTCGCTGGGCACCGCCGACATGCTCGACGTCGCCTTCATGGGCCTGCACGTCGCGCAAATGTCGAGCCCGGCCGACATGGCACGCTGCTTCGACATGGTCACCAACGTCAACGCCGCCATCATGGGCCTCGATCATCTTGGCCTTAGCGTGGGCAAGCGCGCCAGCTTCGTCATCCTCGACGCCGGCAACCCGATAGAGGCCTTGCGCCTGCGCGCCGAACGGCTCTGCGTCGTTGCTAGAGGCAAGGTGGTGGCCGAGCGCACGAAGCAGGAGACGCGGCTGTCGATCGCCGGGCGGCCGGGCCAGGTGAACCGCCGGCATAATGCCGCAAGTGCGTCGGCGTCGTAGGCAATCAGGCCGGCCCAACAGGCCATAGCATCTGCTTCACCAAGAAGAACGACGCCTTTGCCGAGTGCCTGCAGCGCATCGACCTCGATCGGCGCGCCGAATTCAGAAGGGTTTCGGCTTTCGATCCCTGGGACAGGCCGACCATCTATCGCCCGATCATCATCCGCCCGCGGCCCCACTAGCCCGGCTTTCGCGGCAAGGTTGCGGATAGCTAGGAAAGGCATGGAGACAGCCGATTTCCGCGGCTGGTCTTACCGATTTGCCTCGTCAAAGCGGCGACTTGGAGCTAGGGAGCCGCATGGCCCAGTCGCTCGCTCGCAACTTTACGATCAGGAACGTGCTTCTGGCCGGCATTCTCTTGATGCTGGCCGGCGACTTCATGTTTGCGCTGAACGACGCGATGGGCAAATGGCTGGTCGCCTCTTTCTCGGTTGGCCAGGTGGTGTTTATCCGCTCGATCGGCGCGTTCATCGTGCTTGGCCCGATGATCGCCAACCAGGGCACTGCGAAGCTGTTCCAGATGGAGCGGCCTGTCCTCCAGTCTCTGCGCGTGGTTGCGACAACGGTCGATACCGCTCTGTTCTATGCCGCCGTTGTCTATCTGCCGCTTGCCGACGTGATGAGTTTCTACATGGCCGGGCCGATCTATGTGGCGGCGCTGTCGCATTTCCTGCTCGGCGAAAAGGTCGGATGGCGCCGCTGGGCTGCCATCCTGGTCGGCTTCTGCGGCGTGCTGATTATACTGAAGCCGTCCTCGGCGGCGTTTTCGCTCTCCTCGATGTTCGCGCTGGTCGGCAGCATTGCCTTCGCTTTCGCCATCATTCTCAGCCGCCGCCTGCGCGGCACCAGCGACACCACACTGGTCACCTGGCAGACGATCGGCACTCTGCTGGTCGGCGCCGTGATGACCATCGGTGCCTGGCGCACGCCCTCGTCGCTCGATTTCGGAGCCATGCTCCTGCTCGGCATCGTCTCCTGCAGCGCCCATCTGATGATTACCAGGGCGCTGAAGCTGGCGCCTGCCTCGACGCTGGCGCCGCTGCACTACAGCCTGCTTCTATGGGCGGTGATCTTCGGCCTGGCTTTCTTCGGCGATGTGCCGGGCCCGCGCATCCTGATCGGCTCGGCCATCGTCGTCCTCGCCGGCTTGTTCATCTTCCACCGCCAGAAGGTGGTGGAGACCGTGGTGCCGCCGGAGAACGTGCCGAAGGGCGTGAACTGAAGCGGCAAGCGTAAAGCGCTTCGAACGGTACCGTTTTGAAGCGAGACGCTTTAGCATTTGATAATAATACGATTATCGCTAGAATCACTGAAGTGTTCTGTCAAAATTTTCGGTATTTACATCGATATCTTGCGGAGTAGATTTCCTGCCGGGCGCAATCCCGGATTGATTCTTGGCGGGAATAGGCCAAGACCAATATCTCCGGGGAACTGTGATTGGGGGGATAATGGGTAGCTTTTCAATATGGCATTGGCTGATCGTTTTGGTCCTTATCGGCCTGCCATTGATATTTGTTTTAAGAGCCCCGCCAGCTGGTAGCAATCGTTTCGGAGACATACCGCCTCCTATGAGTTTTACGGAAGCTATTTCAAGCTTTTTCCAGAACTATGCGAATTTTTCGGGCAGAGCCAGCCGCTCGGAGTTCTGGTATTCCTACCTCTTCATTTTCATAGTCGGCATCGTTGTGGTCATAGTCGATGCCGTGTTGAACAACGAAATTGTCTCATCGATTTGGAATCTTGCTATCCTTCTGCCGACACTCGCCATGACCACGCGCCGGCTGCATGACATCAATAGAAGCGGATGGCATCAGCTCCTTGCGGGCTTGTTCCCCATCGGCACCATCGCGCTGATCGTCTGGTACTGCAAAAAGTCCGACGATACAGTGACGATGAGTGAAATAGAGCGGGTCTTCGAATAGAGGCCGACGTCTAGCCCGCGCGCACAGCTGCAAGATGGCGTGAAAACTCAGGCGTCTCCATCAGCGCCTTGCAGCGGGCGAAACGGCCGTCGGCATAGGCTCGGAAATCCTCGACCGGATTGTTGTTGGCAAGCTGGATCAACCCCCACAGCGTCCACAACAGGTCGCACATCGCCTTGTAGATGACGACGCGGCCGCGTTCGGCCGGCTTTGCCTCACCGCCGAAATAGGCGCGCATCATCTCTTCCTCTTGCGCTGCATCGAACCTGCCTTCGACCGAGAGGTCGCCGAGATCCCAGAGCGGGTCGTTCATCCCTGAGTATTCCCAGTCGACGATCCACATCCGCTCGCCCGTATCGAGAAAATTCTCGCACAGCGGGTCGCAATGGCAGGCGGCAAGCGGCAGCTTGTGAGCGGCAAGGGCAGCACGCACGGTTTCGGATTCGCGCACGACGTCGTGGTAGCCGGGAGGCAAGGCCACGTCCTTGGTCGATAATACCTTGAGGTAGTCGTCGATCATCGCAAACAGCTCGAAGCGGAACGGAAACACTGCGCCGGACGCGTGCAGCTTGCGAAAGGCTTCGCCCGCGCGGGCCGGGCTACCGGCGCGCAGCTTGAACTTCTCCGGCGACATCGTCTCGGCGCCGGTAACGAAGCGGCTCGCCATCACGCCCGTCTTGGGGTCGACATACAGCACCTCGGGACTAACGCCGGCTTTGGCCGCCTCACGCGCCGCCACCGCTTCATTGGCGCGGTTGATGTACTCGTCGGTGCCTTTGCCGGGGATACGCAGGCAGATATCGCCGGCCCGGAAGACGAGATTGGTCATCCCGCCCAGCCGCTCCAGCGGTCCGTCATAGCCGGCCAGTGCCGGAATCGCCGCAAGTGTTGCGCGTACCTCGTCCATCCCCATGCCTGTTGCCCCTGGCGTGTTATTTCTTTCGATAACGGTTCCACAGTTTTCGCCGTTTGGCTATCATCGGTTCAAGGGTGAGCATCGAGCTGGCGGAGAAACAGCGATGACGGGAAACAAGGATCATGGCGGGCTCGGCGCCGCCTATGCGGCGCAACGGCCCGAGGACGTGGCCGCGATCTATGACAACTGGTCGGAAACCTACGATGCCGACATGTCGGCCGCCGGCTACCGCCATCCAACGATCTGCCTGGCCCTGCTCGCCCGCCATCTGCCGCGTGGCGCCGCCCCGCTGCTCGATGCCGGCGCAGGCACCGGGCTGATCGGCGAATGGCTGGCCATTACCGGCTATCCCCAGGTCGAGGCGCTCGACATTTCGCAGGGCATGCTCACCAAGGCGGCGGCAAAGGGCGTCTATTCGGCGCTGCATTGCCTGGCGCTCGGCGGCCCGCTGCCCTTTGCCGACAATGCCTATGCCGGCATCGTCTCGGCTGGCGTCTTCACCTCCGGCCATGTCGGCGCTGACGGGCTGGACGAACTGATCCGCATCTGCCGGCCGGATGGCGTCATCGTGCTGACGGTCAAGAACACGCTGTGGAACGCCGGCTTTGCCGAACGCGTCGCTGCGCTCGAGGCTGAGGGCAGGGTCGTTCGCGCCGAGGAGACTGCGCCCTATGTCTCGATGCCCGGCGAGGTGGATACGGTGCCCAGCCGCGGCCTCGTGCTGCGCATGAGCTGATCCAGGATCTATACCTTGATCTTGCTCATCGCCGGATCGTACATCGGCTCGAGATGGATCTTGGCCCGCGTCCGCTCCATCGCCACCACCAGCTCATAGTCGCCTGAGCTGAGGAAGTCGTCGCTGACACCGTCGGCATTGCGCACATAGCCATAGCCGATGTTCTTAGCCAGCGTGTAGCCATAACCGCCGCTGGTGAGGTAACCGACCGGTTCGCCATTGCGCAAAATCGTCTCGCGCCCGACCAGCACGATATCGGGATCGTCGACGGTGAAGCCGGCAAAGCGCTTCTTCAGTTCGCTGCCGCTGATCTTTTCGAGCGCCCGGCGGCCGACGAAATCGGTGTTCTTCCGCAGCTTCACCGCCCAGCCGAGACCCGCCTCCTGCGGTGTGTCGTTGGGCGTGATGTCGGAACCCCAAGCGCGGTAACCCTTCTCCAGCCGCAGCGATTCCAGCGCCCGGTAGCCGATCGGGCGGATGCCGTGCGGCTCGCCCGCCGCCATCAGCGTATCGAAGAGTTCGCCGGTGGCGGCGATCGGCACATGCAGCTCCCAGCCAAGCTCGCCGACATAGGTGACGCGCAGCGCCCGAACCGTGTGGCCGGCAATGGCGATCTCTCTGATATGACCGAATGGGAAGGCGGCATTCGAGACATCCGCCTCGGTGACCGCCGCAAGCACCTCGCGGGCGCGCGGCCCCATCAGCGACAGCGTGCCGAAATCCTCGGTGACATCTTTCAACGTCACGTCGAGTTCCTTGCCGACATGGTCGCCGATCCAGGAAAGGTCGTGCGTGCGGAAGCCGGTGCCGGTGACGATGTAGAATTTGTCCTCGGCGAGCCTGGCCACCGTCAAGTCGGCCTCGATGCCGCCGCGCGTGTTGAGCAGCTGCGTATAGGTCAGCCGTCCCATCGGCTTGGCGACATCGTTGGCGCAGATCCAGTCCAGCGCCTTTTGTGCGTCCGCACCCGTGATCTCGTATTTGGCAAAGGAAGACTGGTCGAAAATACCGACCTTTTCGCGCACATGCCGGTGCTCATCACCGACGGGCGCGAACCAGTTTTGACGGCCCATCGAATAGATGTCTTCAGGCTCGGTGCCCTCGGGCGCGAACCAGTTCGGACGCTCCCAGCCAAGCTTCGAGCCGAACACGGCGCGATGCTGCTTCAACCGCTCATAGAGCGGCGAGACGATGCGCGGCCGGCCCGATAGGTACTCCTCATGCGGAAAGCCGATCGTGTAGTGCTTGCCATAGGCTTCCAGCGTGCGGTCACTGACCCATTGCCGGTCGCGGTGCAGGCCGGAAAAGCGCCTGATGTCGACCACCCAGAGGTCGAGCGGCGCCTCGCCGTCGACCACCCATTGCGCCAGCACCCAGCCGGCGCCGCCACCCGACGCAATACCGAAGGCGTTGAAGCCGGCGCCGACGAACATGTTGGCGCATTCGGGCGCGACGCCGAGGATGAAATTGCCATCCGGCGTAAAACTTTCCGGTCCGTTGATCATCTGCTTGACGCCGGCCCGCTCCAGCGCCGGCACGCGCGCGATCGCCTGGCTCATATGCTGTTCGAAATGATCGTAATCGTCGTCGAACAGCCGGAACTCCCAGTCATCGGGGACGTCGCCGCCAGGCAGGCCGGTTGCCCAGGCCTGCGGGTTCGGCTCATAGCCGCCCATCACTAGGCCGCCAACCTCTTCCTTGAAATAGGTGCGGCGGTCGGGGTCGCGGATGGTCGGCGCGTCGGTCGCCAGGCCGTCGATCTTCTCGGTGATGATGTACTGGTGCTTGACCGGCTGCAGCGGCACGGAAATGCCGGCCATCGCGCCGACCTGGCGCGCCCATTGCCCGGCGCAGTTCACCACCTTGTCGCAGGCGATGTCGCCCTTGTTGGTCTTCACAGCGGTGATGCGCCCTTCCTTCATGTCGAAGCCGGTGACGCGGACATCCTCGAACAGCTTCGCGCCATGCATGCGCGCGCCCTTGGCCAGCGACTGCGTGATGTCGGAGGGGCTGGCCTGGCCGTCGGTCGGCAGCCAGCTCGCGCCGACGAGGTCGCTGGTCTCCAGCAGCGGCCACATCTTTTTCACCTCAGCCGGTGACAGCAACTGCATGTCCATGCCGAAGCTTTTTGCTGTCGTCGCCAGCCTTTTGTATTCGGTCCAGCGGTCAGCGTTGGTGGCAAGCCTGAGGCACCCGGTCATCTTCCAGCCGGTGGCGAGCCCGGTCTCGGCCTCCAGCCCCTTGTAGAGCTCGACCGAATATTTGAGCACCCGGGTGATCGAGGCCGACGAGCGCAGCTGTCCGACCAGCCCGGCCGCATGCCAGGTCGAGCCGGAGGTCAGCTTGCCCTGCTCCAGCAGCACGACATCGGCCTTGTGGTCGCGCGCCAGATGATAGGCCGTCGAACAGCCGATAATGCCACCGCCGATGACGACGATGCCGGCTTGCGTTGGCAAGGTCATGGCCGTGTTCCATATTTCGTGCGGTAATTGTCCAGCGCTGCGTCGAGCCGCGTCAGGTTCTCTTCGGTATAGGCGACGTAGTCGATGCCCGGCGCATCGAGATAAAGCTCGGAAACCATGCTCCACATCGCCTCGCGCAACAGTGATGCGCATTGCATGGCCGCATGAGAACGACGGATCGCCTCATCCGGCTCGCGCATGAAATAGGCGGTGAGGAAGGCGAAGGACTCGGCGTCGCTCATCTCGGCATTGGAGGCAACACCGGCAAGATCGAACATCGCGGTGTTGAAGCCGGCATATTCGAAGTCGATCAGCCATAGCCTGTCGCCGTCGTCAAGAATATTTGCCGGCAAAAGATCATTATGGCCGAACACGATCGGCAGCAGTTTCTGCGCCCGCTCCAACTCGTCGGCCAGCGCCAAAAGCCGTGGCAGCTCGTCGCGCTTGCGGCTGCCGCCTTCGCTCAGTGTGCGCGCATAGTCGCGGATGACATGGAAGACCC
Source organism: Mesorhizobium caraganae (assembly GCF_016836705.1). Taxonomy (GTDB): domain Bacteria; phylum Pseudomonadota; class Alphaproteobacteria; order Rhizobiales; family Rhizobiaceae; genus Mesorhizobium; species Mesorhizobium caraganae. The sequence continues at coordinate 1,286,682 of NZ_JAFCGY010000001.1, forward strand.
AGAACATGAAGCCGGCGCCGGAGATGTGATTGGGCATCTCGCGATGGAACCCGCGCATGAGCGCGGCCACCCGGCCGATATTGGCGCGCACGTCTTCGGCGACATAGGTTTTTGCGCCGAGGAATTCCGTGACCATGATGCCAGGTTCAGAATATCGAACCGCCGGCGCGAAGCCCGCTTCATGCGCAGCCCGCGATGTCATCACCTCGCGGTCGCGAAAGACGTGGTGGAACGGATAGTCCTGGCCCAAGCGCACGACGTGCCGCCCGGCCGCGTCCTTGACCAGGTAGTTTGCGTTGCTGAGGCCGCCCGGCAACGGTGCAATGTCGACGCTGCCGTTCCAGCAGGGCAGGGCCCGGATGCGATCTTCAGCAGTCACGGGCCACCCCTGATTTGGCGGAGCTTCGACAAGGCGGCGCGCCGCGCAAAGAGGGTTGGGGGAACGCAAAAATCTCGTCGGTGCGGGACGCCGGGACTCTCCCGTCCCGCGCCGCACCGACGAGCCCCTTTGGCCAGGTTTTGATACCCGGTCTCCGCCCCCGCGGATTTGAAAAGCCTTTGTGCCAGATCAATCCCAGACGGTCTGGCCAGACGGTCCGGTCCGTGAATTGCGGCTCTGCCATCACCCTCCCGTGGCAGTTCCGAAGCCTGTCACGCGATCAATGTCACGCCAGTGCCGCCTGGGTGTCAATCAAATGTTGTGACTTTTTTTGGGTGTTTTGCCCGAAACCGCCTGCAATTCCTTTAAAAACGCCTGTATTGCCCTAAAACCGGGCAGATCGCAGATCGAGAGGCCACATGATCCATTCGAAACGGCATGGCGAAATCCTCCGTCTCCTGAAGGAAGAGGGTACCGTCACCATCGCCAGCCTGGCGGACCGGCTGGGGGTCTCGCTTGAAACCGTGCGCCGTGATGTCAAGCCGCTGACCGGCAATGGCTCGGTGCTGAAGATGCATGGCGCCATCGGCCTGCCGTCGATGGCCGGCGAGGCGCCGTTCGAACGGCGCATGCGCGACAATGCCGAGGCCAAGCGGCTGATTGCCCGCATGGTCGCCGCCACTATCCGGGACGGCGAATCGGTGATGCTGGACACCGGCACAACGACCTCGTTCCTGGCCCGCGAGCTGCTTGGCCACCGACGACTGACGGTGGTCACCAACTCGTCCGACATCGCCCGCACGCTGGCCACGGTCAACGGCAACAAGGTCTATATGGCAGGCGGCGAGCTGCGCAGCGATTCCGGTGCAGCCTTCGGCGCCTCGGCCATCGACTTCGTCAGCCGCTTCTCGGTCAGCCACGCGGTGATTTCGATCGGCGCGGTGGACGCCGCCGCAGGGCTGGCGGACTATGATCTGGAGGAGGCGGAATTCGCCCGCATGGTGCTGTCGCGCGGCCAGCGCTCGCTGGTCATCACCGACCACACCAAATTCGGCCGCCAGGGTCTGGTCCAGGTCTGCGGCTTCGACGGTTTTTCCGAACTCGCCACAGACCAGCCGCCGCCGCGCGACATTGCCGCTGCCCTGGCGGGGGCAGGTGCACGCCTTAGCATCGCAGCCGCTTAGCGAATTCTGATCCCCGAGCACCGGAGAGCGGAGCGCGTTTCCCGACAAATCTTTCGCTCAAGCCTGCGCTTCGCAATGTTCATGCGACCTGGAAGCGACCCGGCTTGGCCGCACCTTCCGCAACTTCCCGCCGGCGACGGTGTATAAGGTGTCCAGGATCAAGAACCTCAAAACCTATGACTGGCGTTTCTCATGACCGATCCGCTGTCGGCGATCCTGGGCCTCGGCCTGCTCGGCGTCGCCTGCCTCGCCTTTACCGAAAAGATCCTGCCGCTGCCGCCCTCGCATGTGCTGCTGCTGTTCCTCGGCATGACGGCAGCGCCTGATCTATCGAGGCTGACGGTCCTGCTCCTGGTGACCACGTTGTCCGCCATCACAGGCTGCCTTGTCTGGTATGGAGTGGGACGGCGGATTGGACTGGATCGCGCTGACAGGCTGGTCGAGCGTTTCGGCAAATATGTCTGCCTGCGCTATGCGACCTATGCCAGGCTCGGCGAGGCCTACCGCCGCCATCACATACGGGTCTCCTTGCTGGCGCAGTTCATTCCGACGGTTCGCAACTACCTGCCGATCGCGGCCGGCGCGCTTCGCCTGCCGCTCTTGCCCTTCGCGGCGACGACGCTCCTCGGCGCCACTTTGTGGAACACCGGCTTTCTCATCACCGGCTACCTCATGCGCGGCAGCGGCCGGGATTCCTATGCCATCGGCTTTCGCATCATCGTCATCGTGGTGGCGCTGGAAGCGACCTTCATGCTTGCCTTGCGTTATGGCTCGGCGTGGCGGCGGGGCATCAGGCTGTTGTTCGGCTGAGCGCACCGCGCCAGATATCCTGCCAGGGATAAGCCCGGCGCCGGCTTTCCTTCCCTGCTGCGCCGGTGTTTAGTCCGGCCATGGCCTTCACCATCCGCCAGTTGCAGTTCTTCATTGCCGTCGCCGAGCAGGGCACGGTGTCAGGCGCGGCACAAAACCTCTCCATCTCGCAATCCTCGGTCACCGAAGCGATCAAGGAGCTGGAAAGCGATCTCGGCGTCGAACTGTTCGAGCGCCACCCGCGCGGCCTCAACATCACCCACAAAGGCCACCAGTTCTTGCGCCATGCCACCAAGATCCTGGCCGACGTCTCCGATGCGCGCCGGGCTTTCTCCGACGACCAGGTGGTGGCGGGCGGCCGGCTACAGCTCGGCGTCACCTCGCTGGTCGCCGGCTATGTGCTGTCCGATCTTCTGGCGCGCTACCGCCGCGCCTATCCCGGCGTCGACGTCTCGGCCATCGAGGACAATGGCGACTATCTCGAGCACCTCCTGATCGGCGGCAAGCTCGATATCGCCGTCATGGTCACCTCCAATTTGCGCGACCGCACGGCGCTGCAGTCGGAAATCCTCGAAGTTTCGGCCTACCGGCTGTGGGTGCCGCTCAGCCACAAGCTGGCCAGCGCCGACATTATCGGCATTGGCGACATTGCCGGCGAACCGCTGATCATGCTCACCGTCGACGAGATCGAGGAAAGCACCGGCAAGCTTCTGGCGGCGATCGGCGCCAAGCCGCATGTCGCCTTCCGCACCCGCTCGGTCGAAGCGGTGCGCAGCCTCGTCGCCACAGGCGCCGGCGTGGCGCTGCTGCCCGACCTCGTCTATCGGCCCTGGTCGCTGGAAGGCGACCGCATAGAATCGCGCGATATTTCAGGCACTTTGCCGGTCGTCCAGGTCGGCATGGTCTGGCGCCGCGGCTCCGGCCTGCCGCAGGCGGCACGCGACTTCATCGGCCTTGCCCAATCGCAGCGGACGGTACGTCAGCAGCGTTGATCGGATGTGCAGCTATCTATCGGAAAAACCGATATCGTGTTTCTGATAAATCAATTTGCGAAACCGGAATTTTCCAAGCACTTTTCATTTCAGGGACCGAACCGTCGCTAGAGCGGTAAGTGTTCATCGGACGAACTGACACTTTTCAGCCTGCGGCTGACCGCAGCGAAGACCGGCTTCGTAGTCAGGCGCCAAAATGGGAGATTGACGATGAATTCATTTCTGAAGACGTGCGTGGCTTTGACGGTCGCGCTGACCTTTTCCGGTCAGGCCGTCGCCCAGGTCAAGGAGCTTGGCAAGGGCGAAGGCGAGGTCAGCATCGTTGCCTGGCCCGGCTATATCGAGCGCGGCGAAACCGACAAGGGCTATGACTGGGTGACCTCCTTCGAGAAGGAGAGCGGCTGCAAGGTCAACGTCAAGACCGCCAACACGTCCGACGAGATGGTCTCGCTGATGAATGAGGGCGGCTTCGATCTGGTCACCGCTTCGGGTGACGCCTCGCTGCGCCTCGTTGCCGGCAAGCGCGTGCAGCCGATCAACACCGATCTCATCCCGAGCTGGAAGAGCGTCGACGACCGGCTGAAGGATGCGCCTTGGTTCACCGTCGACAAGGTGCATTACGGCGTTCCCTATCAGTGGGGCCCGAACGTCCTGATGTACAACACCGATGTCTTCAAGGAAGCGCCCAAGAGCTGGAACGTCGTCTTCGAGGAAATGAACCTGCCTGACGGCAAGTCGAACAAGGGCCGCGTCCAGGCCTATGACGGCCCGATCCACATTGCCGATGCCGCCAACTATCTGATGTTCCACAAGCCGGAACTCGGCATCAAGGACCCCTACGAGCTGAACGAAGACCAGTACAAGGCGGCGCTCGAACTGCTGCGCGTCCAGCGCACGCTGGTCGGCCGCTATTGGCATGACGCCGCTATCCAGGTCGACGATTTCCAGAACGAAGGCGTCGTCGCCTCGGGTTCCTGGCCATACCAGGTCAACACGCTGGTCGCGGCCAAGAAGCCGGTCGCCTCGACCGTGCCGGAAGAAGGCGTCACCGGCTGGGCCGACACCACCATGATGGAGGCCGATGCCGCGCACCCGAACTGCGCCTATATGTGGCTCGAACATTCGCTGTCGCCCAAGGTGCAGGGCGATGTCTCGGCCTGGTTTGGTTCGTTGCCGGTCGTTCCCGCTGCCTGCAAGGGCAACGAGCTTCTGACCGACGAAGGCTGCAAGACCAACGGCTACGACAATTTCGACAAGATCAAGTTCTGGAAGACCCCGGTCTCGAAGTGCGCCACGCAGAACGACCAGTGCGTGCCCTATTACCGCTGGGTGTCGGACTATATCGGCGTCATCGGCGGACGGTAATTTCGCCTTTACCCTCCCCCTTGTGGGGAGGGTCGACGCGCAGCGTCGGGGTGTAGGCCTGTCCGATAGGCCGCGCCATCACCCCCACCCGCGGCTTCGCCGCGACCTCCCCAATCGAGGGGGAGGTCGGGTCGCGCGCGACATCAGAAGATCAACCAGGCAACAGACTGGCAACCCATGACCTCGGCCGTTTACTTCCAGAAAGTGTCTCGCCATTTCGGCAGCGTGCGTGCCGTCGATGCGGTCGATCTCGACATCGTGCCGGGCGAGTTCTTCGCCATGCTCGGCCCCTCGGGGTCCGGCAAGACGACGTGCCTGCGCCTCATCGCCGGTTTCGAGCAGCCGACCTCGGGCTCGATCTCGATCTTCGGCGAGCGCGCCGAGGGCGTGCCGCCCTATCGCCGCAACGTCAACACGGTGTTTCAGGACTACGCGCTGTTCCCGCATCTGAACGTCCTCGACAACGTTGCCTACGGGCTGATGGTCAAGGGCGTAGGCAAGGCCGAACGGCAGAAGGCGGCGGAAGAGGCGCTGTCGCTGGTGCGTCTGCCCGGCTATGGCGCTCGCCGTCCCGGCCAGCTCTCCGGCGGCCAGCGCCAGCGCGTCGCGCTTGCTCGTGCGCTGGTCAACCAGCCCAAGGTGCTATTGCTCGACGAGCCGCTCGGCGCGCTCGATCTCAAGCTTCGCGAGAACATGCAGGAAGAGCTGAAATCGCTGCAGAAGGCGCTCGGCATCACCTTCGTCTTCGTCACCCACGACCAGGGCGAGGCGCTGTCGATGGCGGATCGCGTCGCCGTTTTCAATGACGGCAAGATCATGCAGATCGGCACGCCGGAAGACATCTACCAGCGTCCGAAGACACGTTTCGTCGCCGATTTCGTCGGCTCGTCCAACGTGCTGCCGCCGGATTTCGTCCAGCGTTACTCCGGCCAGCACCGCTGGGGCAGCTTGCGCCCTGAATCCATCCGCATAGGCCGCGCTGCGAAAGGCGATGGCGTTGCCGCGCGCCTGGTCGGAACCAATTATCTCGGCGCCACCACGAAGCTGGCGCTCGACGCAGACGGGCTGCGGCTGCACGCCATCGTGCCGGCCGGCACAAAATTGCCGGCGGAAGGCGAAGCGGTGATGCTCACCTTCAACCGCGAGCATCTGCATTTGATGGACGAGCTGGCATGAGCCTCGACGCCGCCATGCCGCGTGCCACAGCTCCCGCCATCCTGCCCGGCAGCGGTGGCATGCGTGGTGCGCTCTCCGACCTGTTTTGGCGTCGGCCGCAACTCCTGCTCTTCCTCATGCTGGCGCCGCCGGTGCTGTGGCTGGGCATTGTCTATATCGGCTCGCTGTTCGCGCTGCTGGCACAGAGCTTTTTCTCGATCGACGAATTCTCCGGCCTCATCAACCATGAGTTCACGCTGAAGACCTATGGCGACCTGTTCCAGGCCGCCAATCTCGACATCATCCTGCGCACGATGACGATGGCGGCGCTGGTCACGCTGGCCTCGGCCATCATCGCCTTCCCAATCGCCTACTACGCGGCGCGCTATGCCCGTGGCCGCTGGAAGGCGCTGTTCTATCTCGGCGTCATGCTGCCGCTGTGGTCGAGCTACCTGGTCAAGATCTATGCCTGGAAACTGATCCTCGCCAAGGAAGGCATTCTGACCTGGCTGCTCGCCAAATTGCATCTGCTCTGGGTGCTCGATGGCTGGCTGTCGCTGCCGGTCGTGGGCGGCAATTCGCTGTCGGTCTCCGCCACCGGCACCTTCATCGTCTTCGTTTATGTCTGGCTGCCCTTCATGATCCTGCCGGTGCAGGCGGCATTGGAGCGCGTGCCCGGCAATCTGGTCGAGGCCTCTTCCGATCTTGGGGCGTCGCCGGGCCAGACCTTCCGCAACGTGCTGTTCCCGCTGGCACTGCCCGGCATCGTCGCCGGCTCGATCTTCACCTTCTCGCTGACGCTGGGCGACTACATCATCCCGCAGATCATCGGCACATCTAGGCTGTTCATCGGCCAGGCCGTCTATTCGCAGCAGGGCACCGCCGGCAACATTCCGCTCGCCGCCGCCTTCACCGTGGTGCCCATCATCATCATGGGTTTCTACCTCTGGGGCGCCAAGCGCATGGGGGCCTTCGATGCGCTCTGACGGTTCGCAATCCGCCCCGCTCGGCCTCAAGATCGCAGCCGCCTGCGGCCTGCTCTTCCTGCATCTGCCGATCCTCTTGATCTTCGTCTACGCCTTCACCACGGAAGAGAAGAGCTTCGTCTGGCCGCCGCCGGGGCTGACCACGCAATGGTTCGCCGTCACCTGGAACCGGCCGGATGTCTGGCAGGCGCTGTCGCTTTCAGTCCGCGTCGCCGCCATCTCGACGGCGATTGCCTTGATACTGGGCACGCTGTGCGCCGCCGCCGTGTCGCGGACAAAATTCTTCGGCCGCGAGACCATCTCGCTGCTGGTCATCCTGCCGATAGCGCTGCCCGGCATCATCACCGGCATCGCGCTGCGCTCGGCCTTCTCGCTGGCCGATATCCCGTTCTCGTTCTGGACGATCGTGCTCGGCCACGCCACCTTCTGCGTCGTCGTCGTCTACAACAATGCGGTTGCCCGCTTCCGCCGCACCTCGGGCTCGATGATCGAGGCCTCGATGGATCTCGGCGCTGACGGTTTCCAGACCTTCCGGCATGTCGTGCTGCCCAACATCGCCACCGCACTGCTTGCCGGCGGCATGCTGGCCTTCGCGCTGTCCTTCGACGAGGTCATTGTCACCACCTTCACCGCCGGCCAGCAGCAGACCGTGCCGATCTGGATGCTGGAGGAGCTGATCCGTCCGCGCCAGCGCCCGGTCACCAATGTCGTGGCCATGGTCGTGGTGCTGGTGACGCTGCTGCCCATCCTGTTTGCCTATTACCTCACCCGCGACGGCGACCAGATCGCCGGTTCGGGCAAATAACGTCAGTTCGTAAGGGAGAGACGTCCATGGACACCCAGATGCTGATCGGCCCGAAATTCGAGAACGGCGCCGAGACCGAGGAGCCGATCCTCAATCCAAAGACCGGGGCGACCATCCTCAACCTGCCTGAAGCCAGCCAGGCGCAGATCGGGGCGGCTGTCACTGCCGCCGAGCAAGCGTTCGTCTTGTGGTCACGCACCACGCCGGCGCAGCGCTCCGGCTATCTCCTCAAGATCGCCGACCGCATCGAGGCCGAGGCCAAGGAGTTCGCAGCCCTCGAGGCGCTGAACTGCGGCAAGCCGATCAATGCCGTGCTCAATGACGAAATCCCCGCAATCGTCGACTGCTACCGCTTCTTTGCCGGTGCGGTGCGTTCGATGCCCGGCGTAGTCGCCGGCGAATATCTGCCCGGCCACACCTCGATGGTGCGGCGCGACCCGATCGGCATCGTCGCCTCGATCGCGCCCTGGAACTATCCGCTGATGATGATGGCGTGGAAGCTGGCGCCGGCGATTGCCGGCGGCAACACCGTCGTCTTCAAGCCGTCGGAACAGACGCCGCTGACGGCGCTGAAACTGGCCAGGATCCTGGCCGAGGTGCTGCCCAAAGGCGTCGTCAATGTCGTGCTCGGTCGCGGCGACAGCGTCGGCAACACGCTGATCAATCACGCCAAGGTCAACATGATCTCGATCACCGGCGATGTCGCCACCGGCAAGAAGGTGCTGCAGGCGGCCGCCAAATCGGTCAAGCGCACCCATCTGGAGCTCGGCGGCAAGGCGCCGGTCATCGTCTTCGATGATGCCGACCTCGGCGCCGTTGTCAATGGCCTGCGCGCGTTCGGCTATTACAATGCCGGCCAGGACTGCACCGCAGCCTGCCGCATCTATGCCGGCAAGAAAATCTACGACAAGCTCGTCGCCGACCTGTCTTCGGCCGTGTCGACTATCAAATTCAATCAGCCGGACGACACCGAAAACGAGATCGGCCCGCTGATCTCGCGCCGTCAGCGTGATCGCGTCTCGAGCTTCGTCGAGCGTGCGTCGGAACTGAAGCACATCGAGATCACAACAGGCGGCAAGCCGGGCGAGGGCTCCGGCTTCTACTACCAGCCGACGGTCGTCGCCGGCGCGCTGCAGGAAGACGAAATCGTGCGCCGCGAAGTCTTCGGCCCGGTCGTCTCGATCACCCGCTTCTCCGAGGTCGACGAGGCCGTGAACTGGGCCAATGACAGCGACTACGGCCTGGCGTCATCGGTGTGGACCAAGGACGTCTCGCGCGCCATGGCGACGGCTGCTCGTCTTCAGTACGGCTGCACCTGGATCAACACTCACTTCATGTTGACCAACGAGATGCCGCATGGCGGATTGAAGCAATCAGGCTACGGCAAGGACATGTCGCTCTATGCGCTGGAGGACTACACCGCCGTGCGGCATGTGATGGTAGCCCACGCCTAGCGCTTGAGCGCGCAATACAAGCATTCAACCAGGGAGGAAATAACCATGCATCGCCGCCAGTTTCTGACAACCGCAGCCATCGCCGCGACGCTTTTCGCCACGGCGCCGTCCTTAGCCGCCGATACTGCGCAATCGGTGGTCGAAGCCTATCTCGCCGCCTGGAATGCGCATGACTCGGCCAAGGCCGCCGGCTACTTCGCCGACGACGTCACCTATTACGACGCCTCGGTCGGCAAACCGGTCAAAGGCAAGGAGGCCGCCAAGACCGGCGTCATCGACAATTTCCTCAAGGCCGTTCCAGATGCCGTCTGGACGATGAAGGGTGCGCCCGTCGTGGAGGGCGATCGCGTCTCGTTCGAATGGGAGTTTTCCGGCACCAATACCGGCGCCTGGGCCGACGGCACCGCCGCCACCGGCAAGAAGTTCTCCTTCACCGGTGCCTCGATGTTTTCGGTCAAGGACGGCAAGATCGCGACCCAGAGCGACTATTACGACGCGCTCGGCTTCTACAAGCAGCTTGGTCTTATGTAGCAGCGCCGCTTCCCTTCTCCCCGTTGCCGGCGGGGCGATCGCATATGGATTCTTACGAAGATAGACCCCACCCTAACCCTCCCCACAATGGGGAGGGAATGCTGCCGCGCTCTTACTCGGCGTCAAAACGTCGGCAATCTGCCGATGTCAGGCCAACGAAGTCTCCCTCCCCCTTGTGGGGAAGGGTTAGGGGTGGGGGTAGATCGTAGAGCGAAAGCCCCGGTCTCCTATGCGATTGCCCCTTCGTTGCCGGGGAGAAGGGCGTCAGCCACTACTCCACGATGCGATAGATGTTCCACATGCTGGTTCCCGACACGACATAGGGCTCCATCTCCTTGCCCCATTTGGCGTGGGCGTCAATCTTGCCGATCTTGGCGAAGAACGCCTCCAACTGGGCCAGGCTCTCGACCTGGTGATGCGACTCGACCGTCGCCTCCCGCGCACCAATCGAGCCGGTCATGATCTGGAACTTGAGGTCGGCGATTCCGACCTGAGAGCCGATTTCGCGCTCCCATTTCTTGAGCAGTTCAAGCACGGTCTGCTTGTGCCCGAATTTGGCGTCGATCTGCCATCTGGCGCTGAACATGTCGGCCTCCTTACTCGTCCCAGGCTTGCACGACGGTCTGTCGTGCAATGCGGCCGTTCTTCAACTCCAGCATCGCTGCGCAGAACACTTTCGTCCCGTCCGGATAGGCGCAGGCCTGGGTGAAGGCGAGGTTGTCGCCATCGGCGATGGTGGTGTCCACCTTGTGGGTCATTGCCCGGCTGCAGATATCGTCCCAGAACGTGCTGATCGCCGCCCGGCCGCGGATCTCGCGCGGCTTGCTCGGCGGGTTGTTGCGATCGATCACCCGCACCAGCGCATCGTCGGCATAGAAGCTCGCCAGCATCCTGCCGTCCCGCCCTTCGATCGCTTTCTTGATCGCCGCGCCGTCAACGCTTTGCGTCTTGGTCAGCATTTTTTCCTCCATGGCCCGTCGACGGGCGGTTGATGATCAGAAGCACTGCCCGGCGCCCATCGCCGGGCAGGGTCTTTCACTGCGACTTGGCTTTGACGGCCGCGAACACACCGTCGGTCTGCTGTTTGAAGGTCGCGAAATCGACCTGGCTGCCGTTGAGCATCGTCGACCAATGGCGCACGATGGCCGCCATCGCGATCGCCTCCTTGATCTCCTCATCGGTCGCGCCATTGAGCTTGGCTGCCTCGGTATGGAAATAGATGCAGTACTGGCACGGGATCTGCGAGGCGACGGCCAGCCCCATCAGCTCCTTGGTCTTGCCGTCGAGCGCGGTCTTGGGGTTGAGCTGCACGCCCTTGATCTCGGCCCAGGCGCCGGCAACCGCGACATCCGGCAGCGTCTTGAACATGTCCGGCACCGAGCCGAGCGTCGCCTCGATGTCCTTGTAAGCGGCGGTCGCCGCGGCATCCTCGGCCTTGGCAGGGGCGATGGTGAACAGCGCGCCAACGCTTGCCGCGATCATCAGCGATTTGATCGACCTGTTTGACTTCAGCATTGCATCCTCCGTTCGCAGCGCCTTCCCGGCGACATCCGCCTGGGCTGCATGGAGAGAATTGGTAGCGCCTGCGCGCCCTTGGCCGCTTCGCCCGAAAGCGCCATGGCTCCTATGGCCCGTCCGGGCCAATATGCCTGGCGGAAAATGCCGCTGCGGCCGCCCGTGACGGCAGGTCGAGCTTCAACAATATGTTGGCGACATGACGCTTGACCGTATGCTCGCTCAGCCTCAGCTCGGCAGCGATTGCGGCATTGCTCTTGCCGTCGGCAATCAGGCTCACCACCTCGCTTTCGCGCGCCGTCAGTTGAGCCGGCTCGGCAGGCCTGGCCTTGGGACGGCAAGCGGGCTCGAGATGTTGTTCCGACGTCGCCTGGACCAGCGCAAGCGGCTCGTCCAGCTCATCCACCGTGACACGCCCGGCATCGATGAAATGCAGGCCGGAACCGGCCGCCAGATCGGCGACCAGCCGCGACGCCAGAATATCGCCGCGCCCGGCATGGGCGGCGATTTGCATCGTCACCCGTGCCATCAGCCCAATCGGCGGCCCGCGCATTTCGACCTCGCCGACATGCGCGCCCTGCGCGCTCGCCACGCCGATTTCCTGCGCCGCGTCGCGCAGCGCCGCCGCACAGCGTATCGCCCGCGCCGGCCCGTCGAAGCGTGCGATCATCAGCTCGCCATGCGTACCCGCCGCGCGGCCGCCATGGCGGCCGACCAGCGTCCGCCATGTCTCCTGGAAACGCTGGCTGCGCTCGCTCCACATGCGGTCGCCCATCCGCGCCGTGTCGTAGATACGTGTCGCCAGAAGAGCGGCAAGCACGCGCTCCGCTTCGGCCACGGCGCGCTCGCCGGTCAGAAACTCTTCGATCAGGTCGGCCACCCGTTCGACATCGCCGGTCCAGATCGGGTGATCGCGCCCGGGGATTTCGACCAGTCGCGCATTCGCGATCTTTTTCGACAGGAAGCGGCTGGCGTCGGGGTCGACCCGCACATCGTTGCGGCGATGGATGAGCAGCGTTGGTGCGCCGATCGCCGAAAGCACGTCGCGCACGTCGATGTCGGCATTCATCCGGGCCAGGGCCGCCGCCGCCGTCGGGCTGGCCGACAGCCGTTCGAAGCGCGCCCACCACTGGGTGAAATGCGGGTCATCGACCCGGCCCGGCGCAAAGTTGGGCAAAGTGGCGCCGGTGCCCCACTCCGTGCCGGCCGTCGCGATGAAGGCCTCCAGGCGATCCGGCGGCATCACCCATTTGTGGAAATGTGCGTAGCCGCCATAGAGCGCCAGCGCCCGTGTCCGTTCCGGATAAGTGGCGGCGAACAGCATTGCCATCGGCGCGCCTTCCGAGGCGCCGAGCAGGGCGGCACGGCCGCTGCCGGTGGCATCCATGACCGCGCGCACATCGTCCATGCGGGTCTCTAAGCTGGGCAGATGGCGTGGGTCGACGCGGTCGGACAGGCCGCTGCCGCGCTTGTCGAACAGGATCAGCCGCGAGAACGCCGAGAGCCGTTTCAACAGCCTGGTATAACCTTCGTCTTCCCAATGCAGGTCGAGATTGGAAATGAAGCCAGGCACGAAAACCAGGTCGAACGATCCCTGGCCGACCACCTGATAGGCGATCCGCACGTCGCCGCTGAGGGCATATCGCGTCTCGATCGGCCTCACGACTGCATCCCGCCCGGCCAGACGATTTTTGATCGCTGACAATAGCAGACGCCTGCCGGATGCGGCAGTCAAACTTTAGAAGGCAGGAATATAGCCCGATGGCCCGAACTGCGTTCGCCCGGTTATTTCTGGCGACCGGCTATTTCTAGCGATCGGCTATTTCTGTGGAGCGGCGCTCTCTGTACCTGTGGGCTGGACGTAGCCAATGCTCATATCGGCCTGCTCCTCGGTCTTTGGCCGCTTTATCCGGGCCGAGGCCTCGACGACGAGCTCGTCGAAATTTTCGCCGCCGCTGTCCAGCATCTCGAAGAACTGGCGCCGCATCCTCGGCTCCCAGAACTTGTTGATGTGCTCGGCCACACCCGCCACGCCTTCCTCGCGCGGCCTTGAATGGAAGAAGGCGGCGATCTGATTGGCCATCCGCACCAGCTTTTCCCTGGTGCTCGTGATATGGTCTTCGTCATGCGACATGCTGGGCAACTCCCAAGACCACCCGTTCCGGGTGGGTGAAAACATCGAAATCGTCGCCGCGCACCAGCGCCACCAGCGTCATGCCGGCCTCATCAGCGGTGCGGATGGCAAGCGCGGTCGGCGCCGAGACAGCCATGATGAAAGCCGAGCCGATGGCCGCCGTCTTCTGCACCATCTCGACCGAGACGCGTGAGGTCACGACCACGGCGCCCGAGGCACCGTTAATGCCGGCCTTCGCCAGCGCGCCGGCGAGCTTGTCCAGCGCATTGTGGCGGCCGACATCCTCGCGCGCCATGACAATTCCCTTGCCGGGGATGTAGAAGCCCGCGGCATGCACCGCGCCGGTTTCGGAATGCAGAGGCTGCACCTTCGACAGAAGCTTCACCGAGCGAGTAATGTCGTCCGCATCAAGCGTAAGTTTTGACGCACCGACCTTGTCGACCGAGCGCATCGCTTCCTCGATGGATTCAATGCCGCACAGTCCGCAGCCAACCGGGCCGGCCAAGCGCCTGCGTCGCGCCTCGAAGCGCGTATTGGCCTGGTCCTTCAACCGGATCTGGATGTCGATCCCGGCGCCATGGTCCTCGACCTCGATCGCCTCCATCTCCTGGGGATCTGCGATGATGCCTTCGGTCAGCGAGAAGCCGAGCGCGAAATCCTCGAAATCAGCCGGGCTCGCCATCATCACCGCATGGGTGGTGCCAGCAAAGGAGAACGCCACCGGCGTCTCCTCCGGCACCATTCGGTAGGCCGAGGTCGTGCCGCTGGCGCGGTGCGCCAGCCGCGAGGTCTGCGTCGTCGCTTTGCGGCGCGCGGCCAAGACTACTCCGCCGCCTGTAGCGGAGCGATGCGGCGGCTGTTGCGCGCCTGCTCGTCATATTCGCGCTGCCATTCCGACGGGCCGTTGGACGCGCCGACCTGCACTGCAGTCACCTTGTACTCCGGACAATTGGTCGCCCAGTCGGAGAAGTCGGTGGTGATGACGTTGGCCTGCGTGTCCGGATGGTGGAAGGTGGTGTAGACCACACCCGGCGACACACGGTCGGTGATCAGCGCACGCAGCGTCGTCTCACCCGAGCGGCTGGTCAGCCGCACCCAGTCGCCATCGCGCAGGCCGCGGTTCTCGGCGTCGTGCGGATGGATTTCCAGCCGGTCTTCCGAGTGCCACATGACGTTTTCGGTACGCCTTGTCTGCGCACCGACATTGTACTGGCTGAGGATGCGGCCGGTGGTCAGCAGCAATGGGAAACGAGGGCCGGTCCGCTCGTCTGTCGCCACATATTCGGTGCGGATGAACTTGCCCTTGCCGCGCACGAAGCCGCCGATATGCATGATCGGCGTACCGAGCGGGGCCTTCTCGTTGCAGGGCCACTGCACCGATCCGACACGGTCGAGCAGATCGAAGGAGACGCCGGCGAAGCTTGGCGTCGTCTTGGCGATCTCGTTCATGATCTCGGAGGGATGCTGGTAGTTCCAGTCAAGCCCGATCGCACGGGCAAGCTCCTGCGTCGCTTCCCAGTCGGCGTAGCGCGCCTTCGGCTCCAGCACCTTGCGCACCATGTTGATGCGGCGCTCGGCATTGGTGAAGGTGCCGTCCTTCTCCAGGAAGGTCGAGCCTGGCAGGAAGACATGCGCGTAGTTCGCTGTCTCGTTGAGGAACAGGTCGTGCACGACCACGCATTCCATCGCCGCCAGGCCGGCCGCGACGTGCTTGGTATCAGGATCGGACTGCAGGATGTCCTCGCCCTGGATGTAGATGCCTTTGAAGGAGCCGTCGACAGCGGCATCCAGCATGTTGGGGATGCGCAGGCCCGGTTCGTCGTCGAGCTTCACGCCCCACAAAGTCTCGTAGATGTCGCGCACCGCCTCGCCGGAGATATGGCGATAGCCCGGCAGTTCGTGTGGGAAGGAGCCCATGTCGCATGAGCCCTGCACATTGTTCTGGCCGCGCAGCGGGTTCACGCCGACGCCCGGGCGGCCGATATTGCCGGTCGCCATGGCAAGGTTGGCGATAGCCATAACCGTGGTCGAACCCTGGCTGTGTTCGGTGACGCCGAGGCCGTAATAGATCGCGCCGTTGCCGCCCTTGGCATAGAGCCGCGCAGCACCCCGGATCAGCTCCGGGTCGACGCCGGAAAGCTTGCCGACGGTCTCGGGGCTGTTCTCCGGCAAAGCGACGAAGGAGGCCCAGTCCTGGAACTCCGTCCAGTCGCAGCGTTCGCGAATGAAGGCTTCATCGAAAAGCCCTTCGGTGACGATGACATGCGCGAGCGACGTCAGCACCGCTACGTTGGTGCCGGGCTTCAGCGGCAGGTGGTAGTCGGCCTCGACATGCGCCGACTTGACCATTTCGGTGCGGCGCGGATCGAGCACGATCAGCTTGGCGCCCTGGCGCAGCCGCTTCTTCAGTCGCGAGGCAAACACAGGATGCGCGGAAGCCGGATTGGCGCCGATGATGACGGCGACGTCGGTGAAGTCGACGGAATCGAAATCCTGGGTGCCCGCCGAGGTGCCATAGGTCTGGCCGAGGCCGTAACCGGTCGGCGAGTGGCAGACGCGGGCGCAGGTGTCGACATTGTTGTTGCGGAAGCCTTGGCGCACCAGCTTCTGCACCAGATAGGTCTCCTCATTCGTGCAGCGCGAGGACGTGATACCGCCGATCGAGGTGCGTCCGTATTGATATTGGATACGGCGGAATTCCTTGGCCGTATGGGCGATTGCCTCTTCCCAGCTCACCTCGCGCCAGGGATCGCTGACCTTTTCCCGGATCATCGGCGACAGGATGCGGTCCTTGTGGGTCGCGTAGCCATAGGCGAAACGGCCCTTCACGCAGGAGTGGCCGTGGTTCGCCTTGCCGTCCTTGTAGGGCATCATGCGAATGACTTCGTCGCCCTTCACTTCGGCCTTGAAAGAGCAGCCGACGCCGCAATAGGCACAGGTGGTGACGGCCGAGCGCTCGGGCATGCCTTTCTCAAGCACGGTCTTTTCACGCAGCGCATCGGTTGGACAGGCCTGCACGCAGGCGCCGCAGGACACGCATTCGGAGGCAATAAAATCCTCATGCATGCCGGCGACCATGCGCGATTCGAAACCGCGGCCCTCGATCGTCAGCGCGAAGGTGCCTTGCACCTCCTCGCAGGCCCGCACGCAGCGCGAGCAGACGATGCACTGCGCCGGATCATAGGTGAAATAGGGGTTGGACTCATCGCGCGCGATGTAGTCGACCGTCAGCGAGCCATGGCCGGGCGCCACGCCGTTTTCCTGCTTGACGTGGTTGCGGCCCTCGATGCCGAAGCGGTTTTCGGTCAGGCCAACCGACTTCGCCACCGCGTCGAACTCGCTGGCGCCGGTACCGGCCTTCTCGTTCCAGCCGGTCGGATGGTCGGAAACGTAAAGCTCCATGACACCGCGGCGGATGGCGTCGAGCCGCTCGGATTGCGTGCGCACCACCATGCCTTCGCCGACCGGCGTCGTGCAGGATGCCGGCGTGCCGCCGCGCCCTTCGATCTCAACGAGGCAGACGCGGCAGGAGCCGAACGAGTCCAACATGTCCGTGGCGCAGAGTTTTGGAATCTCGACCCCGCCTTCCATCGCCGCGCGCATGATCGACGTACCCTCCGGCACGCTGATACTGCGGCCGTCGACGATCAGCGTGACCTGCTTTTGCGCCTTCGATTCCGGGGTTCCGTAGTCGAGTTCCTCGATGAGTGTCGGGAAGTCGGCCTTGATATTCATCTGCCAGCTCCTATTCAGCAGCTACGCGCGCCGGCGCGGGCTTGAAATCTTCGGGGAAATGGGTGATCGAGCTCATCACCGGGTAGGGCGTGAAGCCGCCCAGCGCGCAGAGCGATCCGAACTTCATCGTGTTGCAGAGATCGGTGACCAGAGCCAGGTTCTTTTCCGGCTCGATGCCGGCGGCAAGCCTGTCGATGGTCTCCACCCCGCGTGTCGAGCCGATGCGGCAGGGCGTGCACTTGCCGCAGCTTTCGATGGCGCAGAACTCCATGGCGAAGCGCGCCTGCTTCAGCATGTCGGCGGTATCGTCGAACACGGTGATGCCGGCATGACCGATCAGCCCGTCACGCTTCGCGAACTCTTCGTAGTCGAACGGCGTGTCGAACAGCGCGCGCGGGAAATAGGCGCCGAGCGGGCCGCCGACCTGCACTGCCTTCACCGGCCGGCCAGTCGCTGTGCCGCCGCCGATGTCGTCGACGATTTCGCCGAGCGTCAGGCCGAACGCCGTCTCGAACAGTCCGCCATGCTTGACGTTGCCGGCGATCTGGATCGGGATGGTGCCGCGCGAGCGGCCCATGCCGAAATCCTTGTAGAAGGCAGCACCCTTGTCCATGATGATCGGCACCGAAGCCAGCGAGATTACGTTGTTGATCACCGTCGGCTTGCCGAACAATCCCTGGATTGCCGGCAGCGGCGGCTTGGCGCGAACCACGCCGCGCTTGCCTTCAAGGCTGTTCAGCAGCGAAGTTTCCTCACCGCAGACATAGGCGCCGGCGCCTACCCGGATTTCCATGTCGAAGGCGTTGGGCGAACCCAGCACGTTGACGCCGAGCACGCCGGCTTTGCGGGCGAACTCGACAGCCTTGTTCATGACAGCCACCGCATGCGGATATTCCGAGCGGATATAGACAAAACCCTTGGTCGCGCCGGTGGCGATGCCGGCGATCGCCATGCCTTCGATCAGCACGAAGGGATCGCCTTCCATGATCATGCGGTCGGCGAAAGTGGCGCTGTCGCCTTCGTCGGCGTTGCAGACGATGTACTTACGCTCGCCGGCGGTATCAAGCACCGTCTTCCACTTGATGCCGGTCGGGAAGCCAGCGCCGCCGCGACCGCGCAAGCCCGATTCGGTGACCTGCTTGACGATGTCGAGCGGCGCCATAGCCACCGCGTTCTGCAGGCCCTTCAGTCCGCCGAGCGACTTGTAGGCGTCGAGCGACAGCGGGTCGTTGATGCCGCAACGCGCGAAGGTCAGGCGCGTCTGCTTGGCCAGGAACGGGATTTTGTCAGGCGCGCCCAGCCAGCGCTTGTGATGGCCACCCTTGAGGAAGCCGCTGTCGAACAGGCTCTTGACATCGGAAGGCTTCACCGGCCCGTAAGCGACGCGGCCCTCGGCGGTCGCGACCTCGACCATCGGTTCGAGGAAATAGGCGCCGCGCGAGCCGTTGCGCACGATCTTGGCCTCGATGCCTCGTTCGGCCAGTTCTGCACGAATCGCCTTGGCGACCTTTTCGGCGCCGAGCGCCAGCGCGCCGGAGTCACCTGGAATGTAGATGCGCGGGATCATGAGCGTACCTCCGCGACGATCTCTTCGATCTTCTCGTCATCGAGCCGCCCGATCACCTCACCATCCAGCATCGCCGACGGTGAACAGGCGCAAAGCCCGAGGCAATAGACAGGCTCAAGTGTAACCGATCCGTCGCGGGTGGTCTCGTGGAAATCGATGCCGAGCAGCTGCTTGACCTTTGCGGCGATCGCATCCGAACCCATCGACTGGCAGGCTTCCGCCTGGCAGAGCTTGAGCACGTGCCGGCCGGCCGGGCGGGCGCGAAAATCATGATAGAAGGTCACGACACCGTGCACCTCGGCCCTCGACAGGTTCAGCCCATCAGCGATGACGGGCACGGCGTCCTGCGGTACGTGGCCAAATTCTTCCTGGATGCCGTGAAGGATCGGCAGCAGTGGACCCTCGAGGTCCTTCAGCTCCTGGATGATCGCAGCCGTGCGCGACTGGATCTCGGTACTTGCAGGCTGCATCGTCATGCAGCGCCCTCCCTGGTCGATAGCGGTCTCGCGCTAAGTGCTTACGAAATCAGAGGAAACCCCCGAAATCAATAAAGCTGATCCGTCGCTTGATAGAAATTTTCTATCGAAACCCGTCAGCCTGCATTGTCTAGCCTAGCGGTGGTTGCGGAAATCGTCTGCCAGCGCCATCGCCTCGTCCAGCAGCGCCTGTACCAGCGGCGTGTGCGGCTCGCGCGGTGCGGCCACCAGCCCGACGGTGTGGCTGGCATCCGGCTCGACGATCGGGATGGCCCGGATCGGCTCGGAAAAGCCGAATGTTTCCGCGAGGTTGAGCGGCATGATCGACGACCATTTGCCGGTCCTTATATGCGAGAACAGCACGATCATTGAATTGGATTCCAGCGTTGGCCGCATCTCGACGCCGGCCTCGGCCAGATGCTGGTCGATGATGCGGCGGTTCTGCATGTCCGGCGTCAGCAGGCAGAGCGGCAGCTGGCTGAGTTCGGCCCACGTCACTTTGTCGCGGTCGGAGTACGGATTTCCGACAGCGGTGATCAGCTGGTAGCGCTCGTCATAGAGCGGCACACTGGTGACGCGGCCGAGCGGCTCGTTGTCGAGATAGGTGATGCCGGCATCGACGTCGAAATTGCCAAGCAGCGACAGCACCTCGATCGAGGTGCGCGACAGGATCGAGAAGGTGACGCCGGGGTGCTTTGCCCGGAATGGTGTCGTCAGCCGCGCCACCATCGCTAAAGCGGTGGGGATCGCCGCGATGCGGATGCGCCCCGAAAGGCCGTGGCGTGCCGCCCGCATCTCTTCCTTCATGGCACGGCTGTCGCCGACGATGCGGCGCGCCCACGCCAGCACCTGCTTGCCTTCCGGCGTCAGCCCCTGAAAGCGCGAGCCGCGCAGCACCAGCATGACGCCGAGCTGCTCCTCCAGTTGCTTGATCGCCGCCGAAAGCGTCGGCTGGGTGACGCCGCACACCTCCGCCGCCCGGCCGAAATGCTCCTCCTTGGCCAGCGCGATGAAAAATTCCAGCTTGTCGATCATTGGCGCAAGCTAACCGGCGCCGGGCGGCGGCGCCAGACGCAGTTGGGCACCTCAGCCATTCCGTCGATTTCCGGGCAGAGCACGCCGGCTGTTGCGCCACGACTTGGTTCTGCCGGGAAACTGCATTATCTCAGGCGCAAGCTTGCATAAGGAAGACCTGATGTCCGTCACCAAGGAAATCGTCACCGAGCGCCTGAAGACGGTCAACGGGCCGGACTTCACCGGCAACATCGTTGATCTCGGCATGGTTTCGGAGATTTTCATCGCCGATTCGAAAGTATTCTTCTCGATCACCGTTCCCGCTGCCCGCGCGCAGGAGATGGAACCGTTGCGCGCCGCCGCCGAGCGCGTCGTCAAGGCGATTCCCGGCGTCGCCGGCGCCGTCGTCGCGCTGACGGCGGAAAGGAAGGGCGGCGGAATGGAGGCGCCGGTTCCGGCGCGCCCCGCACCCAGACCGGCACCGCCGGCTCCGCCAACCGCGCCACGCGGGGCTCCGCACGCCCCGGCCTCGCATAGCTCGGGCAAGCGTGGCGTGCCCGGCATCGAGGCGATTATCGCGGTTGCGTCCGGCAAGGGCGGCGTCGGCAAGTCGACCACCGCCGTCAACATCGCCCTCGGCCTCGCCGCCAATGGCCTGCGGGTCGGCGTGCTCGATGCCGACATTTACGGGCCGTCCATGCCAAGGCTGCTCAATATCCATGGCCGGCCGCAGACGGTCGACGGCAAGATCCTGAAACCGATGGAGAATTACGGCCTCAAGGTGATGTCGATGGGCTTCCTCGTCGACGAGGAGACGCCGATGATCTGGCGTGGCCCGATGGTGATGTCGGCGTTGACGCAGATGCTGCGCGAAGTCGAATGGGGCCGGCTCGACGTGCTCGTCGTCGACATGCCGCCCGGCACCGGCGACGCCCAGTTGACCATGGCCCAGCAGGTGCCGCTGGCCGGCGCAGTCATCGTCTCGACGCCGCAGGACCTGGCCCTGATCGACGCCCGCAAGGGGTTGAACATGTTCAAGAAGGTCGACGTGCCGCTGCTCGGCATTGTCGAGAATATGAGCTATTTCGTCGCCCCGGACACCGGCAAGCGCTACGACATTTTCGGCCATGGCGGCGCCCGGCGCGAAGCCGAACGTCTCGGCGTGACCTTCCTTGGCGAAGTGCCGCTGGAAATGGGCATCCGCGAAAGCTCGGACGAAGGCTCGCCGGTGGTGGCGTCAAAGCCCGATAGCCCCGAGGCGAAGATCTATCGCGACATTGCTTCGAAGGTCTGGGACCGGGTCAACGAAGAGCGCGGCGCGGCCGAAGCGGCGGTGCCGAGCATCGTGTTCGAGTAGCGGGAATACCCCTTCCCTAAAGGGGGAGGGGTTAACCGCCTACCTTCTCGCCGAACGTCGAAAAGAACTGACCCGCCAGTTTCTTCGACGTCGATTCGATCAGCCGGCTGCCGAGTTGGGCGATCTTGCCGCCGACATCGGCCTTGGCGGCGTATTTGAGCACCGTCGCATCCGGCCCGTCCGCCGTCAGCGTGACATCGGCGCCGCCCTTGGCGAAGCCGGCAATGCCGCCCTTGCCTTCGCCCTGGATGGTGTAGGCGTGCGGCGGCCTCAAATTCTTCAACGTCACCTCGCCGTTGAAGGTCGCCTTGATCGGCCCGATCTTCACCACCACCGTCGCCGCCATTTCGGTCGGCGATTTCATCTCCAGGTTCTGGCAGCCGGGAATGCTTTCCCGCAGCACGTCAGGATCATTCAGCGCTTCCCAGACTTTCTGTAGGGCGGCGGCAATGCGTTCCTCGCCTTCGATCACCAAAGCCATCGATACCCTCCCGCGTTGCTCCGAAAAGGCCTAACGCAGGGTCCGACGCCTGTCTATCGCACCAAAGTCTGGGTGCGCTTGTGTGACCTCTTGCCTGCCACGGCGCGTTGCCATATCGATTTGTCTTACAAATACGGAGACCACAATGGCAGGCGCCCCCACCAGAAAAAAGAAATTTCGCTCGCAGGAGTGGTTCGACAATCCCGACAATCCGGGCATGACAGCGCTCTATCTCGAGCGCTACCTGAATTACGGGCTGACGCGGGCCGAGCTGATGTCGGGCAAGCCGCTGATCGGCATCGCCCAGACCGGTTCGGATCTGTCGCCCTGTAATCGCCACCATATCGAACTGGCCAAGCGCGTGCGCGAAGGCATCGTCTCGATGGGCGGCATCCCCTTCGAATTCCCTTGCCATCCGATCCAGGAAACCGGCAAGCGCCCGACTGCGGCACTCGACCGCAACCTTGCCTATCTCAGCCTGGTCGAGGTGCTCTACGGCTATCCGCTCGACGGCGTCGTGCTGACCATCGGTTGCGACAAGACCACGCCGGCGCTTTTGATGGCGGCGGCCACCGTCAACATTCCGGCGATTGCACTGTCGGTTGGCCCGATGCTCAATGGCTGGCACAAGGGCAAGCGCACGGGCTCCGGCACCATCGTCTGGGCATCGCGCCAGCGGCTGTCGGCCGGCGAGATCGACTATGACGAGTTTATGGACATCGTTGCCTCCTCGGCGCCGTCCACCGGCTATTGCAACACCATGGGCACCGCCACCACGATGAACTCGCTGGCCGAGGCGCTCGGCATGCAACTGCCGGGCTCGGCCGCCATCCCCGCACCCTACCGCGAGCGTGGCCAGATTTCCTACGAGACGGGCAGGCGCATCGTCGAGATGGTGCATGAGGATCTGAAGCCCTCCGACATCATGACGCGTCAGGCATTCGAGAATGCCATCGTCGTCAATTCGGCGATAGGCGGCTCGACCAATGCGCCGATCCACCTCAATGCGATTGCCCGCCATCTCGGCGTGCCGCTCAACAATGACGACTGGCAGAAAATCGGCCTCAACGTGCCGCTGCTCGTCAATCTGCAGCCGACCGGCGAGTATCTCGGCGAGGACTACCACCATGCTGGTGGCGTGCCGGCGGTGGTGGCCGAGCTTTTGAAGGCCGGGCTTTTGCCGCATCCCGACGCCGTCACCGTCAACGGCAAGGCGATCGGCGACAATTGCCGCGGCGCGGCCAACGAGAACCAGGATGTCATCCGCAGCGTCGACAAGCCGCTCAAGGTCAATGCCGGTTTCATCAACCTCAGCGGCAATCTGTTCGATTCGGCGATCATGAAGACCAGCGGCATCTCGCCGGAATTCCGCGAACGCTATCTGTCCAACCCGAAGGACCCGGAAGCCTTTGAAGGCAATGCCATGGTCTTCGACGGCCCGGAAGACTATCACGCCCGCATCGACGATCCGGCGCAAGGCATCGACGAGCATACCATCCTGTTCATGCGTGGCGCCGGCCCGATCGGCTATCCCGGCGGCGCCGAAGTCGTCAACATGCAGCCGCCCGCCTATCTCATCAAGAAGGGCATCCACGCTCTGGCCTGCATCGGCGACGGCCGCCAGTCGGGCACATCGGGCTCGCCGTCGATCCTCAACGCCTCGCCGGAAGCGGCAATAGGCGGCGGTCTGGCGCTGCTCAAGACCGGCGACCGCGTGCGCATCGACTTACGCAAAGGCACCGCCAACATCCTCGTCACCGACGAGGAAATCACGCGCCGCCGCGCCGAACTGCAGAACGATGGCGGCTATCACTACCCCAAGCACCAGACGCCATGGCAGGAAATCCAGCGCTCCATGGTCGACCAGTTCTCGGAAGGCATGGTGCTGAAGCCGGCGGTGAAATACCAGGACGTCGCGCATACTAGCGGTGTGCCGAGAGACAACCACTAGCGTCGCAGGTTTGGTGAAATCAAAGGCGGCTTGCCATCGGGCAGGCCGCCTTTTCTCATGGCGACGCTCTTGTATCGGCTGGGCCGGGTCTACAGATACGTTATCTCGGCATGTTCTGCACAAGAGATAGACCCATCAATGACGAAACGGCGCTCTTCCCTTGGGTTTCTCGGCATGTTCGGCCGCTCGGGCGATTTGCGGGAACTCGACAGCGCGCTGCGCGCCGCCGATCTTCATCCGGCCCTTGTTCCCGAGGGCGTAAAGCTTACCATCGTCAACCTGATGAAAGACCATTGGCCGGACGAACCGCCGCCGGAGGCCTATCTGTCCGTGGCGCAGCTGTTCGGCTATTGTATCGCCGGGCCGCAAACGTTCGAGCAGGCCAACGGCCCGGAGCGACGGCTGGACGCGGAGCGTCGCATCGAAGCAGCGCTTGAAACCGGCGACAGTCTGGATGCGCAGATCGTGCTGATGGCGCTGCATGCCAAATTGATCAGCGCCGAGGTCGTCGATCGATTTGGGCTAAGCGCGGACTGACTTCGTAAGGTTAGGCTTACCCACCCATGCCACTGCGCGGCAGCTTGATCATCTCGCCGAAGCGGGCGCGCAATTTGTCGTCGAGCAGCTTCGGCACATGGCGGGGGAAGCGCTCGGCCAGCACGCGTTTCTTCTCGATGATCGCCCGCTGCAAGATGTCGGGCCGGCCCTTTTCATTCCATTCCTTCGGCGAAAA
This sequence comes from Mesorhizobium caraganae, assembly GCF_016836705.1. Lineage (GTDB taxonomy): Bacteria > Pseudomonadota > Alphaproteobacteria > Rhizobiales > Rhizobiaceae > Mesorhizobium > Mesorhizobium caraganae. Next base: position 1,311,306 of record NZ_JAFCGY010000001.1, read on the forward strand.
GCGGTCGCCGACGGCCGGATAGAAATATTCGGTCTGCATCAACCGCAGCGTCTGCTCGTTGCCGAGATAATGGCCCGGGCCATTCATGCAGACTTCAGTGATGGTGTCGATCGACAGCGCTTCGTCTGTCACCTCGATGCCGCGCACACAGCGCAGGCAATGGCCCAGCATGTCGTTGTCGATGATCAGGCTTTCCAGGCAGAAGCCGAGCAGCGAGGCATGCATCCCTGCCGATTCATAGACGAGGTTGAGGCCGGCCAGACCGGCCATCACATCGGTGATGCCCTTTTCATAGCCGGACTGGATGTCGGGCAGTTTCGAATCCGTCATGCCGGCGGCCGAACCGCCCGGCAGATCGTAGAATTGCGCCATCTGCGCGCAGGCCGAAGTCAGCACCGCCTGCTCGGCCGAGCCGCCCGACATGGCACCGGTCCTGAGGTCGGAGACGAACGGCCAGGTGCCGAAGATCGCCGGATGCCCCGGCTTGATGGCGTTGACATAGATGAGACCGACGAGCACTTCGGCCACTGCCTGGACCACTGCCCCGGCAATCGCCGCCGGGGCGGTGGCGCCGGCCTGGCCGGCCGACAAAAGGAGGATCGGAATGCCGCCTTCGACACATGCCTCGAGCACGCCGCAAGCGTCCTCGGCGAATTTCATCGGCGGCACGACGAAGCAGTTGGAGTTGGAGACGAAGGGCCGGGCGCGGAAATTCTCCTCGCCGCCGGCGATCGCATACAGCATTTCCAGCGCCGGCTGCACGTTCTCGCGCACCGTGAACGAGGTGCCGACATGCTTCGACGTTCCCATCACGCAGGCGTAGAGCGTGTTGAAGTCCATTTCGAGCGGATCGGGAATGTCGCGCGGCACCATCGGCCGCTGGAAGAAGTGGATGTTGTCGAGCCCTTCGACGAGGCGGGCGGCGTCGTAAATGTCCTGCACCAGCGACTCGCGGTATTCGCGCTTTTCGACATCGACCAGATGCACCGCGGCACCCGCGGTCCCGTAATGCACGCGCTTACCCTGGATCAGCATGTCATGCTTCGGGTCCTGGCCGTGCAGGGTGAAATTCCGCGCCGCTTTCTTGATCGTGTCCAGCACCAGGCCGCGCGGAAAGCGGATGCGGCCGTCATCGCCATAGACGGCACCGACCCCGGTCAGCGCTTCGATACAGGAGGGAATGGCATTGGCGAATCCGACGGTTTCCAGAAGCGTCAGCACCGCTTCATGGATGCGCTCCTGGTCGTTTTTGTTGAGCGGGCCGTAGCTACCGCCTTCGAGGCCGGCGCGCACCGGCCTGATATCGTCGGCCAGCGGTGCGGCCCGCATGGCGCGGCGCGCTTCGCGCCCGCCGGATCGCCGCGAACGCTGATCGCCCAAAGCTTCTTGTTTAATAGCTGCATCCTTAAGAGCCGCATCCTGCTTTTCAAGAGCCACTGACATGGAGGCACTCCACCTTTAGCTTGCGAAACCGGACGCGGTGATTGGTCCACCGTCGGCCTGCTTCGTCCCCTTTGTCCGCCGACTATGCCGCCGGCATTGGCACAGCCTATGGGCCAGTGGACCCCGTCGCATATGCCAGGGAACTAAAGAACAGTGCTGGGAAGGATGTCAGGGACCGGGACCGTTCAGGGCCCCGGCACGAGGAAATCAGGCGGCTGCCGGCCTACGGCCGGCCGCGGTCGCGAGTTCGCGAATGCCCGGCTCGATGTGCTGCAGCGCGATCGAGGAAATGCCCAAGCGCATGAAACGCGACGGCTTTTCGGTGCGGTCGAAGAAGCGGTCGCCGGGCTCGATGATGACGCTGCGCGACGCCGCGGCCTCGGCCAGTCCGCGTGAATCGGTGCCGCGCGGCCCTTCCAGCCAGAGCGATGTGCCGCCGGCCGAATCGGTCGAGCGCCATTCCGGCAGGAATGCGGAAATCGCATGGACCAGACGCTTGCGCCGCTCGTCGAAGGCCGACGACAGCCGCCGCACCAGGGCCTCGTGATGGCCGAGCGACAGGAACAGCGCGACGGCGCGCTGGTTGTTGGCCGGCGGATGCCGCAGCATGAAGCGGCGTAGCGCCCTGAGTTCCGCGATTAGTCCAGCCGAAGCCACGATGTAGCCAAGCCGCAAGCCTGGAGCCAGCGTCTTCGACATCGAGCCGACATAGATGACTCGGCCTGAACGATCGAGGCTCTTCAGCGCCTGCTGCGGTGCCTCGTCGAGAAGCTGGCTGTCATAGCCGTCCTCGATGATGATCTGGTTGTGGCGGTTGGCGCGCGCCAGAAGATCCTGCCGCCGCTCCGCCGACAGCGGCACCATGGTCGGGCAATGGTGGCTGGGGGTGACGAAGACGAACCCGGAATCGTTGGGAATGGAAGTGGTTACGATGCCGGACTGGTCGACCGGAACCGGCTGGATGTCGGCGCCGGCCAGCCGGAAGATCGAGCGCGCGTCGGGATAGCCTGGGTCTTCCATCGCCACCTTCGAGCCCTTGGTCATCAGCAGCGTCGCCAGCATATAGAGCGCGTTCTGCGCGCCGAGCGTCACGATGATCTCGTCCGGATTGGCGAAGATACCGCGCCGCGGCAGCAGTCGCGCCTGGATCTGCTCGATCAAGAGCGGATCGTCGCGATCGACCATGTCGGAGGCCCAGTTGCGGATCTCGAGCACCGCCAGCGCCATGCGGTTGCACTCGCGCCATTCGGCGGTCGGGAACAGCGCCGGGTCGAACTGGCCGTAGACGAAGGGGTAGGAGGACTTGATCCAGTTGTCGTGCTTGGCCGGAGGCGGCATGTCGCTGGCGGCGATCTGCCGGCGTGCCTTCCAGTCGATCTCGTTCTGCTGGTCCGGCGCCTTCTGGTGCGGCTTGGCGGGGGTGGCCAGCACATCGGGATTGACGAAATGGCCGCGCCGTTCGCGCGCCACCAGGAAACCCTGGTCGACCAGCTGCTGGAACGCCAGCACCACGGTGCCGCGCGCGACGCCGAGTTTTTCGGCCAGGATGCGGCAGGACGGAAGCGGCATCGAAGCGGCGATCTGCCGGTCGAGGATAGCGGCGACGATCGCCTGGCGAATCTGCGCCTGCAGGGTCTGGCCCGATTCCGCCGAAATCCGGAACAGGCCGGACCATATGGCCGTGTCGTTACGCTGTGGCATGGGAGATGTTCCTCGATGGCCAGTCTTTTTTGCTTGGCTGGACCAGCGGAAGGTAACCGTGGCACAAGGGGTTGCGCCAATCAATTTTTCTGATCGCTGGGATTTATGCCAGTGATCCTTCGCGCGACGCCGGCGCGACGCGAAGCGTCGTCGCGTGCGCTGTAAGCAGCAACATCCCCAGCGCGACGCGCAGCGTCGTCGCCCTTGCCTCGATCTCCCGGCGCGACGCGAAGCGTCGTCGCTCCACCCCGCTATGTTGCACTGCGTCATCCCCACGCATTGAAACAAATGGAATTCGGCTCAATAACTCCACCGCGACACGCGCCGGAAACATCCGGTCTGATAAGATGTCATGAAAAAGTATCAGGAGCCGGCAGTGGATCATTCCTCCTTCGACAAACAGCTTGTCGCCTTGCGTGCTGCGCGCGGGGCGGCATCGGGCACGATGCGCGAGGTTTTTGCCGCCGACCCCAAGCGCTTCGAGACATTCTCGGCCAGCGACGACGACCTTCTGCTCGACTGGTCGAAATGCGCGGTCGACCAGCACACCATGGAGCTGCTCGAGAAGCTCGCCGGTGCGGCCGACCTCGAAGGGCGCCGCGCAGCAATGTTTTCCGGCAAGAAGATCAACATCACCGAGGACCGCGCCGTGCTGCACACGGCGCTGCGCAATCTCTCGGGCAAGGGCGTCACCGTCGACGGCCAGGACGTCAAGGCGGATGTGCTTGCCGTGCTCGACGCCATGGGCGCCTTTGCCGACGCCATTCGCTCGGGCAAGGCCGCCGGCGCCACCGGCAAAAAGATCACCGACATCGTCAACATCGGCATTGGCGGCTCAGATCTCGGCCCGGCCATGGCCACGCTGGCACTGGCGCCCTATCACGACGGCCCGCGCGCGCACTACGTCTCCAACATCGACGGCGCCCATATCCATGACACGCTGAAGGGCCTGTCCGCCGAAACCACCCTCTTCATTATCGCCTCGAAGACCTTCACCACGGTCGAGACGATGACCAATGCCGAGACGGCACGCAAATGGGTGCAGAAGGCGCTCGGCAAGGAAGCCGTCGGCAAGCATTTCGCCGCCGTCTCGACCGCGCTCGACCTGGTGGCCAAATTCGGCATCGAGGCCGATCGCGTGTTCGGCTTCTGGGACTGGGTCGGTGGCCGCTATTCGTTGTGGGGCGCCATCGGCCTGCCGGTGATGATTGCCATCGGCCCGCGCAACTTCCGCGCCTTCCTCGATGGCGCGCATGAGATGGACGATCACTTTCGCACCGCCCCCCTGCAGAAGAACCTGCCGGCGCTGCTGGGGCTGGTCGGCTGGTGGCATCGCGTGATCTGCGGTTATCCGGCCCGTGCGGTCATTCCTTATGACCAGCGCCTGTCCAGGCTGCCGGCCTATCTGCAGCAGCTCGACATGGAATCGAACGGCAAGGGCGTCACCCTCGACGGCACGGCGGTGACGACGCCGACCGGGCCGCTGGTCTGGGGCGAGCCCGGCACCAACGGCCAGCACGCCTTCTTCCAGTTGCTGCACCAGGGCACAGATTTCATCCCGGTCGAGTTCCTCGCCGCCGCCGTCGGCCACGAGCCTGATCTGAAGCATCAGCACGATCTGCTGCTTGCCAATTGCCTGGCCCAATCGGAGGCGCTGATGAAAGGCCGCACGCTTGAAGAGGCGCGCGCGCAGATGCTGGCCAAGGGCATGAAGCCGGCCGATGTCGACAAGATCGCTCCGCACCGCGTCTTCTCCGGCAATCGTCCGTCGGTGACCATCCTCTACCGCAAGCTCGACCCGCGCACCTTCGGCCGGCTGATCGCGCTCTATGAGCATCGCGTTTTTGTCGAAGGCACTCTGTTCAACATCAATTCGTTCGACCAGTGGGGCGTCGAGCTCGGCAAGGAACTGGCGACCGGTCTGCTGCCTGTCGTGGAAGGCAAGGAGAGCGCCGCCAAGCGTGACGCCTCGACGGCTGGGCTGGTGGCGCGCATCCAGCAGCTGCGGGGTGCGGCATGAAAAACCCGGCGGACATCAAGGGCATATTGTTCGACAAGGACGGCACGCTCGTCGATTTCAACGCGACCTGGCTTGGCATTGCCGATTTCATGGCCATGGACGCCGCCGAGGGCGATCGCTGGAAGGCCGACAGGCTGCTTTCGGCGGCTGGCTTCGATTTCGTCAACAAACGTTTCAGGCCCGATTCGATCTTTGCCTCGGGCACCAACATGGATGTCGTCGAATTGTGGTTCCCGCGGCTGTCCGACGAGGACCAGATGCTGGCCGTCGCCCGCTTCAACGAGATCACCTCGGTGCAGGGCTCGTCGATGGCGGTGGCGCTGCCGGGCATCGTCGGGGCGCTGACGGCGCTGCACAAACGCGCCTACCGGCTCGGCGTCGCCACCAACGATTCCACCAGCGGGGCGGAAAAGACCATGGTCACGCTCGGCGTCGCCCAGCTCTTCGACGCCGCCTATGGCTATGATGCGGTTGCCAATCCGAAACCGGCGCCGGACACGATCCTGGCCTTCTGCGACCTGACCGGATTGAGGCCGTCCGAGATCGCCATGGTCGGCGACAACCGCCACGATCTGGAAATGGCGCGTGCCGGCGGTTGCGGGCTGGCGATCGGCGTGCTCTCCGGCACCGGCACGCGGGAATCGCTGTCGTCGATTGCCGATATCGTGCTGGATTCGGTTGCCGATCTGCCGGACTTCCTGTCGGCGCGCGTCAAGGAGACGATCTGACGGCCTCGAACGAAAACACCCCGCTCGGCTTGGTCGCAACACCCTTTGCGTCGCCGAAATCCGGCACCTGATACTCTGCGAGCAGCCGCAGTCGCGACAGCGGCAGGTCTGCGCGGCGGGGATCGCCGACCAGCACCTCGATGCCGGCTGCCATGCAGTGGTCAAGGAACGGGATCAGCCGCAAGGCAACGTCGCGGCTATAAAACACGTCGCCGGCAAGCACGAGGTCGACCGCCGGTGGCGGGCCCGTGGTGATATCCTTTTCGACAACGCTGATCGTGACACCGTTGGCCGCCGCGTTGACACCGATCGCGGCGACGCCGTTGCGATCGATCTCGGTGGCGATCACCGTGCTGGCGCCGGCCTTCGCGGCGGCGATGCCGACAAGGCCCGAGCCGGCGCCAAGGTCGATCACGCGGCGGCCGGCAACGCTTTGCGGATGGTCGAGTATGTACCGCGCAAGCACGGCGCCGCCGGCCCAGGCATAGGCCCAGTAAGGCGGCTGTGGCTCATCGCCGTCCGGCTCGATCGCATCGTCGTCCGCGTCCGCACCTTGGTGTGGATCGACAAGCCGCCTCAGGCCGCTGCCGGGATGAGCCGTGTAGAGCTGGATTTCGGGAAGCGCGGGAACGGGCGCTAGCCGCAGGTTTGCTTTGATGAATGTTGCCGGGTCGGGACGTCGACCGACGTCCACGATCCCGCCATCGCCAGGACCGTCTCGCAAACCATCCACTATTCCCGCAGCGCCCGGCGCAAAATCTTGCCCACCGGCGTCTTCGGCAATTCGGTCCGGAACTCGATGTATTTCGGCCGCTTGTAGCCGGTCAGGTTCTCGCGGCAATAGGCGGTCAGCGCCTCGACGGTCAGCGCCGGGTCCTTCTTGACCACGAACAGTTTTGGCACCTCGCCCGAATGCTCGTCCGGCACGCCGATTGCCGCCACTTCCAGCACGCCCGGATGCTGGGCGACGACTTCCTCGAGTTCGTTCGGATAGACGTTGAAGCCGGAGACCAGGATCATGTCTTTCTTGCGGTCGACGATCTTGGTGTAGCCGCGCTCGTCCATGAAGCCCATGTCGCCGGATTTGAAGAAACCGTCCTTGGTCATTACCTTGGCGGTCTCATCCGGCCGGTTCCAGTAGCCGGCCATCACTTGCGGCCCGCGGATGCAGATCTCGCCGACCTCGCCCAGCGGCAGATTGTTGCCGTCGTCGTCGCGGATGGCGATCTCGGTCGACGGCAGCGGCAGGCCGATCGTGCCGGTGAAATTGCCGTCGCTGAACCTGTTGGCGGTGGCCACGGGCGAGGTCTCCGACAGCCCGTAGCCCTCGGTGATCGAGTTGCCGGTCAACGCCTTCCAGCGCTCGGCAACCCCCTTCTGCACCGCCATGCCGCCACCCAGCGTCATGATCAGCGGTTTGAAGTCGAGCTTGCGGAAATCCTCATTGTTGAGCAGTGCGTTGAACAGCGTGTTGAGGCCCGGGAAAATGTGCATCGGGTATTTCTGCAGTTCCTTGACGAAGCCGGGTATGTCGCGCGGGTTGGGAACCAGCACGTTCTGGGCGCCCTGCTGCATACCCATCAGCGCGTTCACCGTCAGCGCGAAGATATGGTAGAGCGGCAGCGCGCAGATGAAGTTGAGATGCGCCGGCTTCGGCTTGATGGCGTAAGCGTCCTGCAGCCACAGCGTGTTCTGCGCGACATTGGACAGCACATTGGAGTGCAGCAGCACAGCACCTTTGGAAATCCCCGTGGTGCCGCCGGTATATTGCAGGAAGGCGACGTCGCTTGCTTCCATCTTGGCCGGCTTGAAGGCGATGCCGGCGCCGGCCTTCACGGCCGCATTGAACTTGACATGGCCGGGCAGCGACCAGGCCGGCACCATCTTCTTCACCCGCCGCACGACGAGGTTGACGATCGTGCCCTTGAGGCCGCCGAGCATGTCGCCCATCGCCGCGACCACCACATGCTTGACATCAGTCCTGGCGATCACCGCGTCCAGGGTGCTGGCGAAATTCTCGAGGATGACAATGGCCTGCGCGCCGGAATCCTTGAGCTGATGTTCGAGCTCGCGCGGCGTGTAGAGCGGATTGATGTTCACCACGACATAGCCGGCGCGAAGCACAGCCATCATCGCCACCGGATATTGCAGCACATTCGGCATCATCAGCGCCACGCGTGCGCCCTGCTGCAGGCCCTTCGATTGCAGATAGGCGCCGAAGGCGGCCGATTGCCGCTCGAGTTCGGCATAGGAGATCGACTTGCCCATGCACACGAAAGCCGGCTGGCCGGAAAACTGCTTGCAGGCGCCGACCAGGAAGTCGCCGATCGAACTGTAGGGCAGGGTGCCGATCTCGGCCGGAACGACTTTCGAATAGCTTTTAAGCCACGGTTTGTCAGGCAGACCGGCGGCAAGCGCTGTCAGCGTCTTCGGCAGTTTTTTGGCCGGGCTCGGCGCCGGTTTTGAGGCCGGCTTTGCCGCCGCCGTTTTCGCTGCGGGGCTGGCGGCAGGCTTTGCAAAAGGTGCTGTCTTCGCGGCCGCGGGGTTGGTCGCAGGTTTCGCTGCCGGCTTGGCGCTTGCCTTCGCCGGCGCACTGGCTGCCTTTGGCTTGGCGGCTTTGGCTGACGGCGCTTTCGGTTTGGCGGCAGCGGCGGCAGGTTTTGAAGCGGTTGCCGCTTTTGCTTTCGCCGGGGCCGTTGTCTTTGTTGCTTTTGCCACCTCGAGCCTCCCTTAGTCGTTCTTTGCCTGCTCCATGCTGTACCGCCTCTATATGGTGAGGCGTCCTCCGCTGCAGCGATGTCGCGCATTCCCGGGAAATCCGGCGTGTCATCTATCTATTGCGACTATCGGCGGCCGTGCAAGTCTTGCCCCAACGGCAGGACGGCAAAGATTTGCCGTCAAAATCTGTCCCGCGCTGTTGCCTTAGGCACTAGCTTGTCGCGATGGCATGAGGGACCCCCGGCCCGTGGATCATTGTTCCAGCGATATCGGTCATCAATGAAAAAATGCGGTCGTTAACAATCTCGTGATTAGCAGATTTTGCTATTTCTTTCTGAAATCGAGCAAAAGCCGAGAAATATTTTCTGCTTACGGTGGGGTAGGCAAACAGGGTGTTCCAAAGCCGGAAAAACGGTGCTTATATGCGCGCTTCGCGAGCCTGATAGAGGGGCTTGGAAGAACATCAGGGAGTGCTCAATGAAAAAGAAACTGACTTTTGCAGCCGCGTTGCTGGCTGCAAGCGTCCTCGGCGGCGTGGCCAATGCCAAGACGCTGGTCTACTGCTCGGAGGCCTCGCCGGCTAACTTCGACCCGGGTACCACGACGGGCGGCAACGACTTCGACGCCTCGTCGCGTACCGTTTATTCGCGCCTGGTCGAGTTCAAGCATGGCGGCACCGAGATCGAGCCCGGCCTCGCCGACAAATGGGAGATTTCGGACGACGGCCTGGTCTATACTTTCCACCTGCATCCAGGCGTGAAGTTCCAGACCACGGATTTCTTCAAGCCGACGCGTGACCTCAATGCAGACGACGTCGTCTTTTCCTTCGATCGCCAGTTCAACAAGGAAAACCCCTGGAACGGCGAAAAGTACCTGCCGAACCTGACCTGGGACTACTACACCGGCATGGACATGCCGAAATACGTCGCCAAGTGGGAAAAGGTCGACGACCTGACCGTCAAGCTGACGCTGACCGAGCCGAACGCGCCGATGCTGGCCAATCTCGGCATGGACTTCGCCTCGATCGTGTCGAAGGAATATGCCGACCAGCTCGAGAAGGAAGGCAAGATGGCCGACTTCTCGACCAAGCCGATCGGCACTGGTCCGTTCCAGTTCGTCGACTACCAGCTGGATTCGGTGATCCGCTATGCGGCCAACCCGGATTACTTCAAGGGCAAGGAAAAGATCGACGATCTCGTCTTCGCCATCACCCCTGACGCGACCGCACGCATCCAGAAGGTGCTCGCCGGCGAATGCGACATCGCGCCCTATCCGAATCCTGCCGACATCGGCACGATCAAGGCCAATGCCGACGTGACCCTGATGGATCAGGCCGGCCTGAACATCGGCTATATGAGCTACAACACCACCATCCCGCCGCTCGACAAGCCTGAGGTGCGCCATGCACTCAACCAGGCGATCGACCGGGCATCGCTCATCAAGTCGCTGTTCCAGGATGCCGGCGCCACGCCGGCCGAAAACCTGATCCCGCCGACCATGTGGTCATGGAACAAGGACGTGAAGTCCGACGCCTATGATCCGGAAGCGGCCAAGAAGGTGCTGGCCGATGCCGGGCTGAAGGAGATCCAGCTCTGGGCCTCCGATCGCGTTCGTCCCTACAACCCGAACTTCCAGCGTGCCGCCGAGCTGATCCAGGCTGACTGGGCCAAGGTCGGCGTCAAGGCGGAGATCGTCAGCTACGAGTGGACGAAGTATCGCGAGGAAGGCAAGAAGAAGGAACGCCCCGGCGCCTTCCAGATCGGCTGGACCGGTGACAATGGTGATCCGGACAACTTCTTCGCCACCCTGTTCGCCTGCTCGGCCATCGGCGTGTCGAACTACTCCAGCTGGTGCGACAAGGACTTCGAGGACCTGATCCAGAAGGCCAAGAAGACCAGCGACCAGGCCGAACGCACCAAGCTCTATGAGCAGGCGCAGGTCGTCTTTGCCAAGCAGGCTCCGGCCTTCCTCATGGCACACAGCCAGGTTTACGCAGTCGTGCGCAAGAATGTCAGCGGTTACATGATGGACCCGCTTGGCATTCATCGCTTCGACGGCGTCGACAAGGCCGAATAGAACTGTTAGGCGGGCGGCGCGCAATCAAGCGCCGCCCCCTTTTCAAGATGCTCCGATATCTCCTCAACAAAATCGTCTTGGTGCTCCCGACGCTGATCGGCATCACCATCTGTGCCTTCGCTTTCGTCAGGCTGCTGCCCGGTGATCCCATTCTTGCCATGGCCGGCGAGCATGGCGTGTCGCCCGCGCGCTACGAAGAACTGAAGGAACAGTTCGGCTACAATCTGCCGATCTGGCAGCAATACGCGCATTATGTCCGCGATGCTGCGACCGGTAATTTCGGCGTCTCGATCTCGTCCAAGCGCCCCGTCATCGAAGATTTCATGACGCTCTTCCCGGCAACCATCGAGCTCTCTGTCTTCGCCATGATCTTCGCCATGCTGCTGGGCATTCCCGCGGGCATCTTCGCCGCGGTCAAGCGCGGCTCCTGGTTCGACCAGGGGCTGATGGGCACAGCCCTTGTCGGCTATTCCATGCCGATCTTCTGGTGGGGCCTGCTGCTGATCATCTTTTTCTCCGGCTATCTCGGCTGGACCCCGGTTTCCGGCCGCATCGGCCTGCAGTTCTTCATCAAGCCGATCACCGGCTTCCTGACCCTCGACAGCCTGCTCTACGGCAAATGGGATGCTTTCCGCTCGGCATTGAGCCATCTGGTGCTGCCGACAATTGTGCTCGGCACCATCCCGCTGGCGGTGATCGCCCGCCAGACGCGCTCGGCCATGCTCGAAGTGCTGGGCGAGGACTATGTGCGGACCGCCCGCGCCAAGGGGCTGTCGTCGTCCCGCGTCATCGGCGTGCACGCGCTGCGCAATGCGCTCATCCCGGTGGTCACCACCATCGGCCTGCAGGTCAGTACGCTGCTCGCCGGCGCCATTCTCACCGAAACCATCTTTGCCTGGCCGGGCATCGGCAAGTGGATGGTCGATTCCATATCCAAGCGCGACTATGTCGTCGTGCAGTCGGGCTTGCTGTTGATCGCCCTTATCGTCATGGCCGTGAACCTGATCGTCGACGTGCTTTATGCCGTCATCAACCCGCGCATTAGGGCAGCGTGATGAGCCAGTCGACCGAAATCGCCCCGATGGCCGCCGGCAATCCTGATCGCCTGACTGGCTTCAGGACCTTCTGGCACTATTTCTCGGTGAACCGCGGCGCCGTCATCGGCCTGTTCGTCTTCATCCTGCTGGTGCTGGCAGCTCTGTTTGCCCCGCTGCTGGCGCCCTATGCGCCCGACATCCAGGACAAGACCGCTTTCTTGCGGCCGCCGGCATGGCAGGCGGGCGGCAGCGCCGAATATCTGCTCGGCACCGACGCGGTCGGCCGCGACATGCTCTCGCGCCTGCTCTATGGCGCGCGTTTCTCGCTGCTGATCGGCGCCGTCGTCGTCACGCTGGCACTTACCGGCGGCATCACACTCGGCCTGCTGGCCGGCTATTTCCGCGGCTGGGTCGACGTGGCGATCATGCGCGTCATGGATTTGATCCTGTCCTTCCCGTCGCTGCTTTTGGCGCTGGTTCTGGTCACCATCCTCGGCCCCGGCCTGTTCAACGCCATGCTGGCCATTGCGCTTGTCCTGCAGCCGCATTTCGCGCGCCTGGTGCGCGCCGCTGTCATGGCCGAAAAGAGCCGTGAATATGTGGTCGCTGCCAAGGTTGCCGGCGCGGGACATATCCGGCTGATGCTGCGCACCATCCTGCCCAACTGCCTGGCGCCGCTGATCGTCCAGGGCACGCTGTCCTTCTCCAACGCCATCCTCGAGGCGGCCGCTCTCGGCTTCCTCGGCCTCGGCGCCCAGCCGCCGACGCCGGAATGGGGAACCATGCTCGCCTCGGCGCGTGAATTCATCCTGCGCGCCTGGTGGGTGGTAACCTTCCCTGGCCTCGCCATCCTCATCACCGTTCTGGCCATCAACCTGATCGGCGACGGCCTGCGCGATGCGCTCGATCCGAAGCTGAGGAGGTCGTGATGGCGCTGCTCAACATCCGCAATCTCGTCGTCGAGTTCCAGACCGCATCCGGCCCGTTCCGCGCGGTCGACGGCGTCTCGCTCCATGTCAACGAACGTGAAGTGCTTGCCATCGTCGGCGAATCCGGCTCCGGCAAGTCGGTGTCGATGCTGGCGGTGATGGGCCTTTTGCCGTGGACCGCGACGGTCACTGCCGACGAGATGAGCTTCAACGGCCGCGACCTCCTGAAGATGAGCCCGGCCGAGCGCCGCAAGATCGTCGGCAAGGACATGTCGATGATCTTCCAGGAGCCGATGGCCAGCCTCAATCCTTGCTTCACCGTCGGCTTCCAGATCGAGGAAGTGCTGCGTTTTCATATGGGCATGGACAAGGCCCAGCGCCGCGAGCGCGCCATCGAGTTGCTGACGCAGGTCGGCATTGCCGAGCCGGCGGAACGGCTGAACTCGTTCCCGCACCAGATGTCGGGCGGCCAGTGCCAGCGCGTCATGATCGCCATCGCCATCGCCTGCAATCCCAAGCTTCTGATCGCCGACGAGCCGACCACCGCGCTCGATGTCACCATCCAGAAGCAGATCCTCGATCTGCTGGTGTCGCTGCAGGTCAAATACGGCATGGGTCTGATCATGATCACCCACAATATGGGCGTCGTGGCCGAGACCGCCGACCGCGTCATCGTCCAGTACAAGGGCCGCAAGATGGAAGAGGCCGACGTGCTGTCGCTGTTTGAATCGCCGAAGAGCAATTACACCCGAGCGCTGTTGTCGGCGCTGCCGGACAACGCCGTCGGCGACAGGCTGCCGACCGTCTCAGACATGCTGTTCGAACCGGCCGCCGGAGTCGCCTGATGAGCATCAAGGTCGTCGAAGGCAAGAACATCAAGCGCGACTATCACGTCGGCGGCGGCCTGTTTCGCGGCGCGCGCACCGTGCATGCGGTCAAGGGCGTCTCGTTCAGCGTCGACAAGGGCAAGACGCTGGCCATCGTCGGTGAAAGCGGCTGCGGCAAGTCCACGCTGGCGCGCATCATCACGCTGATCGATCCGGCAACGTCGGGAGAACTGTTCATCGACGGCAACAAGGTCGACATCGCCAGGAACGGCCTGACCAAGGAGATGCGCCGCAAGGTGCAGATCGTCTTCCAGAACCCTTACGGCTCTCTCAATCCGCGCCAGAAGATCGGCGATGTTTTGGGCGAACCGCTGCTCATCAACACCGACAAGCCGGCCGAAGAGCGGCGCGACCTCGCCATGAAGATGCTGAAGAAGGTCGGCCTCGGAACCGAGCACTACAACCGCTACCCGCATATGTTCTCGGGCGGCCAGCGCCAGCGCATCGCCATCGCCCGCGCACTGATGCTGAACCCGAGCCTTTTGGTGCTCGACGAGCCGGTCTCCGCGCTCGATCTTTCGGTGCAGGCGCAGGTGCTCAATCTGCTCGCCGACCTGCAGGACGAATTCCAGTTGACCTACGTCTTCATCAGCCACGATCTGTCTGTCGTGCGCTACATCGCCGACGATGTGATGGTGATGTATTTCGGCGAGGCGGTCGAATACGGCTCGCGCGACGAGGTCTTTGCCGACCCCAAGCACCCCTATACGAAGACGCTGTTCGCCGCGACGCCGCGCGCCGACGTCGCCTCGATCAAGGCGCGGCTGGCGAAGAAAAAGGCTGCCTGACCTCCCTGGCAATGCTTTTGCACAATCGGAAATGTGTCGCGGCGGTGGTTTGCCGGCAGGATTGATCGCAATCCGCGAGCTGCCGGGCGCAGGCCGCGTCGCAGATTCGGATGCGCCCCGTTACTCACCCGCTCCGTGTTGGTAAAGCTCGTCCATGCTAAGCTTTGCCAGCGTTGCGAAGGGGGCCTGTTTCTTCACCCGGCCGCGGCTCAAGATCACAACGTCGTCGCAGAACGAGATGGTGCTGTGGTGATGGCTGATGACAATGGTGGTGCGGCGGCCGGCCCGCGACTTCAGCGTCTCGACAATAGCGGCTTCCGACAACCCATCCACCGCACTGGTGGCTTCGTCGAGGATGAGGATATCGGGATCGCGCACCAGCGCCCGCGCCAGCGCAATCCTTTGCCTTTGTCCGGCTGACAGATTGACGCCCCGGTATCCGACAAGTGTCGCGTAACCCCGCGGCAGGTGCTCGATGAATTCATGTGCCTCGGCCAGCTTTGCGGCGTGCATGGCATCGCTGGCCGACGCCGTGTCGTGGCCGTAGACAATGTTTTCAAAAATGGTGCCGTCGACCAATTCCAGCTCCTGGCTGGCCAAGGCAATGTTCCGCAGCCACTGCCTTGGGTCGATTTCACCCAGCGGTGCCCCATCGACGAGGATCCTGCCGCTGTCGGGTTCGATGAAGCGGCACAGGAGATTGACGATCGTCGTCTTGCCGGCGCCCGAGCGGCCGATCAGCGCCGTCGAGCGGCCGCTGCGGATGTTGAACACCGCCTGATGCAGCACCGCCTCGCGCGCGTCGGGGCCCGGCAGGGCACCGGAATAAGCGAAGCTCACATCGTCGAAGCTGATCCCTTGGCGCAAACCGTCGAACGGCAGGCTGCCCTGCGGCGCCTCGGGCTTGTCGGAAGGATCGAGCAGCCATTGCACCTCCTCCAGCGAGCCGCTCATGCCTTGCAGCTGACTCCACGACATCTGCAAGGCGCGCATATGCGGCTGCAGCCGGTAGAGCAGGATAAGGAAGGCAACGGTCAGCGGGAAGCTCACATTCGCCAGCCAGGCTCCGATCACCACCGCCAGGAACAGCATCGCGTGCAACACCTCGGTCAGCGGCGGCAAGACGCCCTGGCGGATTGAAAGCGCGAAAGCCGCCCGCCGCACCCCGTCGGACGCCTTGGCGAAAATCGCCTTTTCGCGGTTCTCCTGCCCGAAGATGCGGATCAGGCGCCCAGCATGCACCAGATGCAGCATCTGCGACGCGAGTGCGCTGTTGCGTGAGACGACGCTGCGGCTCGGCGCCTTCAGATTGGACGACAAAATCCCGTGCGCCAGCTGGACAAGTGCCAGCCCCAGCGTCACCAGCAGCGTCATCTGCCAGGACAGGAGCACGAGGAAGGCGAGCAGGATGACGGCGGCCGAGGCACTGACGATCGCGCCGAGCAGGGCCTGGATAGCGTCGGATGCTCGCCAGGATTCGTTGGAGATGATGTTGAGCAGCCGCCCGGGGCTTTGCTGCAGGAAAAAGGGGTAGCCGACCCTGAGCAACTGCTCCGACAGTGCGCTGCGGATCGAATAACCTGCCTTGCCGTAGATGAAGCTGGTCAGCAGCGTGTTGGCGAAGGCAAAGACATTCTTCAGCACGATCGAACCGAGGATGGCGGCCGAAATGGCGATCAGCCGCTCGCGCTCGCCGAGGTCCGCTCCAACCTGCTGGAGGAGGGCGGAGAAACCGGCCATGCCTGATGTTTCCCCACGCCCCATAATGATGCCGAGCAGCGGAATGATGAGGCCGATGCCGAGGCCTTCCAGCGCGGCGCCCGCAAGCCCGAGCCCCACCACGATGGGAACGAGCCGCAACAGCCTGCCACCAAGCGCGCGGCGCAGCATTGGCAGGGCTGACGGAATCCGTGACATTATCGCGCTCTGGCCTCCGCATTGGCTTCGCTGGCTTGCCGGTCTTGGCGCAGCGGCAGCCGTTTTGGCCATCCCATCATGACGAGCAGCGCAAATCTGGCGGCACCTGCCAGATTCATGACGACAATAGGCCAGTGCGACAGATCGAGGTCGCGGTCGAAGCGAGGACGGCCCGCCAGTTCCTTGAGCGCGGCCCGCGCGGACCAATAGACATGGCGAAGCAGCCAAGGGGCGTGGCGGACATGTTTCAGGCACAGTGCACCATTACCGAGGCTATAGTCGCGGTGCAGCTTGTCGATCGATTTGCGGTCTCGCCGGCCGTGATGATGCAAGACCGTCATGTCGGGCACATACTCGACCGGCATGCCGAGCAGCATCGCCCGCACGAGATAATCCGTATCCTCAGCCGAGCGTAGCGGGCCGCCAGCGCCGAAGCGTTCGTCGAACGGCCCGATGCGGGCCGCAACGTCGCGGTGCATGGTCATGTTGCAGCCGAGCACGAAGCCGCCTGGGTGGACCGCCGGGGTCAGCCGCTCGCGTGCCTCGCAGCGCTTGATGGTGAAGGGCAGGTCCCGGGCATCACCGAGCTCGACGCGACCGCCGCGGATCAGCCATTTCTCGCCGCTCCGGTAGTGCCGCTCGAGGTCGCGGAGATAGTTGCGATCGAGCTTGCAGTCATCGTCGATGAAGACCAGCACGCGGCCTCGCGCTCGCGCCAATCCGGCATTGCGGGCAGCGGCTAGTCCGGGACGGGGTTCCGAGACGGCTGTGACCGGGATGTCTGACGTTTCGGCGATACCGGCCAGCCGCTTTGACGTGCCGTCCCGTGAACCGTTGTCGACCACCACCAACTCAGCCGCGAAGGCGGCGTGCGCCCGGCATGCAGCCTGGATCGACGCTATGCAGGCCTCCAGCACAGCGGCGCGGTCGCGCGTGCAGACGATGAAGCTGACCTCGAACGACGGCCGCTCCGATCGGGGAGTTGTCGGGACAGGCGCACTCGCAAACGGGTGATCGCGCAGGAGCGGGTGGGGCCTGTCGGTCATACTATTCCCCGCTGATAACGCGCCAGCACCGCTTCGGCCGGCGTAGTTTTGAAGAAGTACTCCACCGCGTCCGCCCGCTTTCCGGCCGCTATCGAGGCCAGGCTGAGCCAGGGCGCCCAGACGCCGGGACGCAGCGCATATTGTTCGCGGCGCCGGATGAAGTTCCATCTCGCTGTCCGCGTGAGCAATTCGTGCGTCAGCGGCGGTTCTCTTTCGTCGCTGACGAGCTGGTAGAGGAAATAGAAAAGGTTCAGCGCGCCGGCCTCGAAGCTTGGCCGTGTGCTGGCCGGCAGCGTGGAAATCCGCTCTTCCAGCGCACGGATGAAACTGGCTGCGCGCGCAACCGTGTCGAACGAGACGATCTCGCCGATGTCGCGCAGATCCGCAGTGGCTTCCGCGAGCCCCTCACGTTGGAGATTTTCGGCCACGATCCGCAAATGCGTCCTGCGCATTTCCTTGGCATGCCGCATGGTCACGCTTCCAGCATGGATGCGATAGACGAGCAGGTTCTCGGGTGAGATGGTCGCTGGGAAACGGTGAGCAAGCCGCCTGAAGAGATCGAAATCCTCGGCGTGCCTGTATTTTGGATCGTAATAGAGATCGTCGTTCCCTATGACCTTCCTGTTGTAGACCACCGTCGGATGCATGAATATCGTAAAGAACATCGACAATATGTCGAGCCGGCCGGATCGGAACGCCGGGTCGAGCCTGCCCTTGGCGATACGGCCGTGAAGCAAGGTATCGACGCAGGCGCCGCAGAAGCCGAGCTCGGGACGCCGCTCGAACAGTGCCACCTGGCGCGAGAGGCGCCAGGGATAGGCGACATCGTCCGCGTCCATTCGCGCAACCAGCTCGCCCCGGGCCAGTCGTAGTCCTTCATTGAGGGTGGCGACGAGGCCGCGGTTTTCACGCGAGATGACAGAAACGCGATTGTCGGCCCGGCAGTATCGTTCGAGGATCTCGAGCGAATTGTCAGTCGACCCGTCATCGATGGCGATGACCTCCAGGCGATCGTAGTCTTGCCGCAGAATGCTCCCGAGCGCAGCGGCGAGATAAGGCCCGGCATTATAGACCGGCAGCAGGACGGTGACGAGCGGCGCGGCGGTCATCTCTGCGCATCCGTTGGCTGGAGATCGAGGGCGGCGCGGCCATCGGGGGATCCGCTGGCCACCCTGCCGAGCCAGACGGCATCGCCGGCGCGTGCCTGGGAGCGGCGGCGCGCGACATAGGGGAAGCGACGCTTGAGGCCGTTGAGCGGCCTTTCGAAAACCGTCCACGAGATCGAAGCGACGGCGATCGTGGCGGTGCTCGCGACCAGGAACCGCCCTGGCCCCTGCTCCGAGACATTGAGCGGAATCCAGGGCTGTGACTTGACGGCG
Organism: Mesorhizobium caraganae; assembly: GCF_016836705.1. Taxonomy (GTDB): domain Bacteria; phylum Pseudomonadota; class Alphaproteobacteria; order Rhizobiales; family Rhizobiaceae; genus Mesorhizobium; species Mesorhizobium caraganae. The sequence continues at coordinate 1,329,975 of NZ_JAFCGY010000001.1, forward strand.
AGCGACAGAAGGATCGGATGGTAGAGATAGACGCCGTAGCTGATGCGGCCCAGTGACAGCAGCGGCGGCAGTTCGAAAACCCTGCCGAGGGCGCCGCCAAGGCCGGCTGAACAGGCGGCGACAACGGCCACCAGCGGCACCAAGGGCAGGATCTGCAGCAGCGCCCAGCGGGCCCATTCCAGCATGGGATCGGCCGGTGCTGGGACAAGCCATTCAATCGCCAGGAAGATGGCCGCAAGGGCTGGCCAGCCTAGCCGCATCCATTGCGGCAAGCCAGCGCCTCTGGCCCGCCGGCAGGCAAGCAGAGCACCCAGGGCCAGCGCATCCATCGATGCCGGCGGCAGCAGGTCGCGCGCCAGCGCCGGGGTGGCGGTGATCGGCCAGTAGAAGCGATAGGCCAGCGACAACAGGATGACACCGATAGTGATCGATTCCACGCGCCGGCGCGGTGCCAGAAGCACGACCAGCGGCCAGGCGATGTAGAACTGCTCCTCGATGCTCAGGCTCCAGAAATGGCAGAGTAGCCAAGGTGTCCATTCGTTGCGCAGCGCGTACCAGAAATTCGACAGGTAAAGCGCATGCCAGGCGAGCGATCCGCGGGACTGCTCCAGATCGGTCAGCCAGACGAACCCGAGCACGGCGAAATAGGGCGGGAATATGCGCAGCGCGCGCCTGATGTAGAAGGATCTCAAGGCAGGACCGGCTTCGAATTCGGCCGCGGCGCGGGCTTCGAGCAGCAGTCGGGTGATCAGGAAGCCGCTCAGCACGAAGAACAGCCGCACGCCGATATGGCCCCAAAAGGAGGACCCGTTGGGTGCCAGGAAATGAGAATAGAGAACCATCGTGACAGCGATGGCGCGCAACGCGTCCAGCTGATTGTCGCGCGCGACCATTAGCCATTTCCGCCGGTCTGAGATCTCCGATGAAGCCGGCGGCCCGGCAGGTCTGCCAGCGTTGAGAGTGCGCAGACAACATCAAACCCGCGCCTTGTGCGCGAGGCAGCCTCGAAATCGGTAGTGGCCAGCGAAAAACTCAAGCTGGTCACCTTGGCGGAATCCTCCACGGCGCACGTCCTGGTACCGAATCCCCCCAGGAAATGGTGTAGCCGGGCAATGGTGCAGTGCAACACAAAATATCTTCCGAACTGTAATATTCATGTGAGTGAATGCTTAAAAATGGATATGATTGGCAAATGCGCTATGTCGTTGACGGATTTTCTCGCGCGCCACGCCCGTCGGACGAGTTGTATCATATCACGAATACCTGCTTTAATTGCATGCCTAGAATCTGCGTGGCTTGACTGTCTTCAGTAGGCTATAAAAATAGGTTAAGAAGATTGGTTCTGTATTTTATGATTGAAGTTTATATTGACGAATAATCGGCAAGATCGAAACTATTGATTTTGCGCGACGCAGCATAATCGATGGCCAAGCGTCTGACGACGCAGTCCTTCCCGATAGCGCGACAATCCCGGTGCTGGGAGCTGACAACCGGAGACATCCGCACCAGTGGCGGCAGCGATATGGCGCATGTCGACGCGGACAGGGATGCGTTTGCGTAGGGAGTGACGTGGATTGGCCTTGCGGCCGTCGCGCGCTTGCGTCGGATGGGGAACTGGTGCCGCTTAGGTGACTCGAACACCTGACCCCATCATTACGAATGATGTGCTCTACCAACTGAGCTAAAGCGGCCCGGGAAGCGCAGGGCTTCCAAGATCGGCTGGGTGATAGACTCAACCGGCCGCTAATTCAAGATGGGCTACCGCGATTTCAAGGCGGTATCCGGCAAATCGTCCCGGCATTTTCCGTTTGCGCTGGAGGGAACCACGTCTCGTTTCGTTTTTCGATCGCGTGGGAATATCTCGGCGGTCCGCGCGTAAATTGCCCGGGAAGGTGACGAAACAGGCTGATTTTATTGTCAAAACCCTGGAAATTGGCTTTCAACGCCCCGCCGAGGCAGAATGCGGACGCTCGCCCGTTGATTGATTGGTCGCCTGCGGCTAACGATCATGGCAATGTGAGCGAACGGACAGGGGAAATTCGCTTGGACGCGATCGAAAAAGCGATCCGCAACGCCTTCGAGAAAGGCAATGCCGAGGACCGGGCGTTTCGCGAAAGGGTCTATCGATCGGCCTTCGCGGCGCTTGACCGCGTCCTCCAGGCCAATCCCGGCGTGACGGTGGAAGCCGCCATCAAGCGCCGCAAGGCGGTGCAGGAAAAGATCACCGAGATCGAATCGGAATTCCTGCCGGCGGTCCCCGATGTCGCCGCGCAGACGCAGAGCGCTGCGCAGACGCAAGACGCTGCGCAGACGCAAGGCGCCGCTCAGGCCCAAGATACTGCGGAGACGCAAGGCGCCGCCGAAGCGCCTGCGGTCGATGCCCCTACAGGCGTCGCGGCCGGCCCGTCGCCGGCGATCGTCGTTGATGGGCCGGTTCAGCCCGATGCATCCGACGCGCCGCGCTCGCGCGTGCTGCCGGTCGTCCCCGACATCATGCCCGACGCCACGCTTCCCGGCGCCCCGGCGATCGACATGGCCGATTCCGCGACGGCCGAGGCCGCGACGGAAGTGGCGCCTGACCGCGACGAAAGGCGGATAAGAGGCCGCCGCCTGCCACTGACGGCGATCTTCTTTGGCGTCACTTTGCTCGCTGCCGCCGGCATCGGCCTCTATTTCGCCGTCCAGACCGGTGTCTTCAAGACGCCGGCGCAGCTCGACACGGCCCCGCCCGAGGCGCCGCCGACGGTCGACGATGACGATTTCACGCCGCCTGCCGATACAAACGCGCCGCAGCAGCCCGGCGCGCCGCTACAGCCCGGTGCGGCCGAACAGACGCGCGACTGGATCAACGTGTTTACGCCCACCGATCCGACGCATGTCGCAACGCCTTCCGACGCCAAGGCCGATGTCGTGCAGGACGACACCGGCTCCTTCCTGCGCATCCGCTCCGGCGCGTCCGGCTCGGCCATCAGCTTCGATGTCGGGCAGGGCGTGCTGGAGAAGCTTGCCGGCAAGCATGCCGTGTTCGACATCGTCGCCCGTGCCGAGGACGGCAAGGACACGCAGATCTCCATCGACTGCAATTTCGGCGATCTCGGCGATTGCGGCCGCAAGCGCTATGCCGTCGGCCAGCAGCGCAACGAATATCTGTTCGACGTGAAGTTCCCTGACAAGCCCCCGGGCGCGGCCGGCAGCATCGCCATCAACTCCGACTTCGACAAGCAGGGCAAGGCGGTCGATATCTACGAGATCCGCGTCTCGATCGAGCCGTAAACTACGCCTATCAATCCAACAGTGCCTGCAGCGTCTCGATGCGGTCTGCTTCGGCCGTCGGCTTGTCCCAGCGCAACCGCGAAATGCGGGGAAAGCGCATCGCGACGCCGGATTTGTGCCGGGTCGAGCGGTTGAGGCCTTCGAACGCCACCTCCAGCACCAGGCCTTGCTTGCGGTCGGCGCGCACCGAGCGCACTGGGCCGAAACGCTCGACCGTATTGTCGCGGACAAATTTGTCGATCTGCTTCAGTTCCTCGTCGGTGAAGCCGAAATAGGCCTTGCCGACCGGCACCAGTTCCTCCGCGCCTTCCGGCCCCGACCAGACGCCGAACGTATAGTCCGAATAGAAGCTGGAGCGCTTGCCATGGCCGCGCTGCGCATACATCAGCACGGCATCGACCGTGTGCGGATCGCGCTTCCACTTGAACCACGGGCCTTTCGGCCGTCCCGCGAGATAAGGCGAATCCCAGCGCTTCAGCATGACGCCTTCGATGATCGGGTGCGGCGGTGCCCGGCGCATTTCTTCCAGAGCCTGCCAATCGGTGAAGTCGACCAGCGGCGAAAGATCGAAGCGGCTGGGGTCGAGCGTCTTGATGAAGGCTTCGAGGTGAACTCGTCGCTCGCGAAAGGGCAATGCGCGCAAATCCTCGCCGTCGATCTGCAGTACATCGTAGCAGCGCATGAAGGCCGGGTATCGTTGCTGGATCTTCGGCGTCACGCTCTTGCGATTCAGCCGCTGCTGCAGGTCCGAAAAGGTCCCGGTCGCCGCAGGCTCACCGACCAGCAATTCGCCATCGAGCGCGGCGGAAAAATTCATGGCTTCGGCAAGATCGGGAAAGGCGCCGGAGACATCGTCACCGGTGCGCGAATAGAGCCGGCGCACGCCGCCCTCGCACACTGCCTGGACGCGGATGCCGTCCCATTTCCATTCGGCGGCATAGTCGGCCGGATCGAGCTTTTCGAGATCGCCGTCGCCGACCGGGTTCGACAGCATCACCGGGCTGAACAGGGCGAGCGCCGTCCGCTGCGGCTTTTCGGCCTTGCCTTCCAGCCAGGCGAACAACGAGATGTAAGGCGGTGTCAGGCCGTGCCACAGCTCCTCGATCTCGGCGACATCGACCTTGCCGAAATCGGCCAGCGCCTGTTTGGCCAGCCGTGCCGAAACGCCGATGCGCAGGCCGCCGGTGACCAGCTTGATGATGGCGAAGCGCGCCGAAATGCCGGCGCTGTCGAGCAGCCCGGCCAGCACCTTGGGCCCGTCGGAGCGGCTTGCCGCCTGCAGTTTGGCCACAACATCGCTAAGCGTCGGTTCCCGATTGGGGATATGGCCCGGCGTTTGCGGCCAGACCAGCGACACGGTTTCGGCGAGGTCGCCGACATAGTCGTAGGAATAGCCGAACAGCACCGGGTCCATGCGCTCGGTGACCAGCGTGCGCAGCATGGCTGGCTTGACCGCTGCGATGTTGAGGTCGCCGGTAATCGCCGCCAGTGCTAGGCCGCGGTCGGGATCCTCGACGCTGCGGAAATAGTCGACCAGCAGCGTCAGCTTGCCGTTGCGCGACGGCGTCAGCACCAGGCGGTCGAGGAGTTCGGCGAAGCGGTTCAACTCAATCGCCCTCGTCCTCATAGCCGACCAGATGCAGCGGCCGCGCGGCGATGCCTTCCAGCTCACACCAGCGCACCAGCGCTTCCTCGCGGCCATGCGTCACCCAGATTTCGCCGGCACCCGTTTCCTTGATGGTGGCGATCAGCTCGTCCCAGTCGGCATGGTCGGAGATGATCAGCGGCAGTTCGACGCCGCCTTGCTTGGCGCGCTGGCGGATTCGCATCCAGCCGGAGGCAAAGCACGAGATCGGGTCGGGAAAGCGCCGCGCCCAGCGGTCGGCAAAGGCCGATGGCGGGCCGACGACGATGGCGCCGGTGAAATCCTGCTTGCCGCCGCTGTCCACCGTTGCCGGCTCCAGCGTGCCCAAGTCGATGCCCTGGCTCTGATAATACTCGCTGAGCTTGGCCAGCGCGCCGTGGATATAGATCGGCCTGTCATAGCCGGCATCGCGCAGCAGCCGCATCACCCGCTGCGCCTTGCCCAGCGCATAGGCGCCAACCAGATGCGAGCGCTCGGGAAACTGCGCCGCCGATTTGAGGAGACGAGCGATCTCTTCCGTGTCGGGCGGATGGCGAAACACCGGCAGGCCGAAAGTCGCCTCGGTGATGAACACGTCGCATTTCACCGGCTCGAAGGGAGCGCAGGTCGCATCCTTCTGGCGCTTGTAATCGCCGGAGGCGACGATGCGCCTGCCCTTGTGCTCGACCGCGATCTGCGCCGAGCCCAGCACATGGCCGGCCGGATGAAAGGTAACGGTGACATCGTTCAGCGCCATTGCCGCGCCGAGGGCTGCTGCCTGCGTCGTCCCGGCAAAGTCCTCGCCATAACGCAGTCCCATAATGTCGAGCGTTTGTTGCGTCGCCAGCACCGAGCGGTGGCCGGAGCGGGCATGGTCGGAATGGCCATGTGTGATCAGGGCCCGATTGACCGGCCGCACCGGGTCGATGAAGAAATCGCCGGGCGGGCAATAGAGGCCCTCCGGCCGGGGATGAAGCAGGTCTCTGGCGCGCATCTCGTCAAGATAGTGGCTAATTCCGGCACGGGAAGCCTGTTGCAAGAGACTGCTGACTCGTCCTACAGCCAGCCACCGGCCGCATCAGCCGGCAGGCCATCGCCATGCAAACGCTGAAAACCTCGTCCGGCGACCTGACCGCCGACCGCCGTGCCGACTATGCCGAGATGCTTTTCGGCTCGGGCGACCCTGCGGCAGCAGCGGAATTGCTGCTCGGCGCGCTGGAACTGGCGCCGCAATGGGCGGCGGGCTGGTTCCGCCTCGGCGAGATGCAGGAGACAAGGGAGCAGCTCGACCTGGCGGCGCAGGCCTGGGCGATGGCGCTGAAACTCGACCCGGCGGATCGCCTGGGTGCCGCGCTGAAGCTGCAACTGATCGGCAAGGCGCCTGCTGCCGCGGCGCCACCCAGCGCCTTCGTCGAAACGCTGTTCGACCATTATGCCGAAAGCTTCGAGGGCGAGCTGGTCAACAAGCTCGGCTACCGGCTGCCGGAGTTCCTCGATCATGCCATTCGAGCGGCAAGGCCCGGTCGTTTTCCGCTAGCTCTTGACCTCGGCTGCGGCACCGGCCTGATGGGCGAAAGACTGCGGCCGGTCGCCGATCGGCTGGAGGGCTACGACATTTCTGCCGCGATGCTGAAAAGAGCTCGCGCCAAAGGCGTCTACGACCTGCTTGCCAAGGCTGACCTGCAGCACTTTGCCTACGTCGGCCCGAAAGCCGATCTGGTGGTGGCGGCCGACGTGTTCATCTATGTCGGTGCGCTCGACGGCGTGGTGAAGGCCGTCGCCGGCATTCTGGCCGCCAATGGGCTGTTTGCCTTTTCCGTCGAGACGCCAGGCGAAGGCGAGGCGGCCGGTGAGGCCGGTTTCGCGCTGCGGCCATCGCGCCGCTACGCCCATTCTCAAGCCTATGTCGAGCGGGTGCTTACCACCAGCGGTCTGTCGGTGCTGTCCGTGCAGCCCACGGTCATCCGCTTGGATCGCCGCCAGCCGGTCGATGGGCTGGCCGTGCTGGCGACGCTATCTTCCGGCTGATGTCTCGTCCTGTTCGAAAATGTGAATAGGATTTTTTCGGCTGGCGCGGCATCAGATAGGATATCTGCCGAGAGAAGGTCCGCTCGGTTCGGCATTGAGGAGAAACGGATGCGCTGGAATATGATGGTCTTGGCGTCTTGCCTGGCGATGACCGGCTGCATGGGCAGTTCGATGTCCGAACGGCAGGACCAGGACGTGCAATCGTCACTGCAGTATGACAGCGTGCCTTGCGATCAATTGCTGGCGCAGCGCAACGGGCTGGCGCAGCAATATCATCTTTCGACGGATGCAAAGCCAAGCTTCTCCAATCCGGCGATGGGCTTTGGCCCGTTCACGCCGGATATGCGTTCCAAAAGCAAGCGTGACACCGATCTGGCAAGCGGCAAGATCGACGCCATGAACCGCTCACTAGAACGCCGCGACTGCGGCAAGCCCAACAAGCAGAAGAAGTTCGCCCTGCCCAGCTGAACCTGGACTTTCTCAGTAACCGGCCTTGCGATCCACCAGATTGTCGAGCTTTTCGCCGCGCTCGAAGGCATCCATCTGGCGAAGCATGATCGGCGCCAGGTGAACGGGGTCCGAGGTTGCCGCCGCATGCGGTGTCACGAACACTTTCGGATGGCCCCACAGCGGGCTGGTTTTCGGCAGCGGCTCGACCTCGAACACGTCGAGGCTTGCCTCCTTCAACGTGCCGTCATCCAGCGCGCGCAAAATGTCTGCGTCCTTTTGCAGCCGGCCGCGCCCGGCATTGATCAGCACCGAGCCGCCAAGGCCATTGCGCTTGCGCAGTTCCTTCAGCACGCCATGGTTGATGATGCCTTGCGTGTCCGGCGTCAGTGGCAACAGCACCACCAATATGTCGGTGGCGTTGAGGAAGGGGATCAGTCCGGCCTCGCCGGCATAGGTCGAGACGCCTTTCATGGTCTTGTCGTTGCGCGACCAGCCATTGACGGCAAAACCGAGCGACAACAGCACCGACGCGGCCGCACGGCCGAGATTGCCGAGCCCCATAATGCCGACCGAAATGTCGCCGGCCGGCCGTTGCGGCGGCTCGTGCCAGATCTTCTTCGGCTGTTGGGCGCGGTAGAGCATGCCCTGGCGGTGATGGTCGAGCACCCGCCACACGACATATTCGGTCATGTACTGGGTAAGATTGTCGGCGACCACTTTGACGATCGGCACGTCGGGCAAGCCGGGATCGGCGAAAATGTGATCGACGCCGGCGCCGATCGAGAAGATGGCACGCAGATTGGGCAGCGACTTCAGGAGGTTCGGCTTCTGCTTCCACACCACCGCATAGGTGATCGACGGGTCCGAAGCACCGTCCGGCTCCAGCACCACCTCGCGTTCCGCCGACAGCAGCTCGCGCCAGCGCTGCGGATGAAAGCCGGTGACGGCAAGCAGGATTTTGCCTTTTTCCATTTGCGGATTTTTCTTCCCTGTTAGTCCAGCCTGAACCCGTTATTCGCTGACGATGCCGACCGGCGCCGTCTCGATCCTGAACGCGGCCGAGATCAGCGCCTTGGTATAGTCGGTCTGCGGCCGCTCGAAAATCTGTTCGGACGGGCCGGCTTCGACGATCTTGCCATTGCGCATGACGATGACGTCGTTGGCAAGGGCGCGAATGACTTTCAGATCGTGGCTGATGAACAGATAGGCAAGGTCATGCTTGGCCTGCAGATTGCGCAGCAGGTCGACCACTTGCGCCTGCACGCTCATGTCGAGCGCCGAGGTCGGCTCGTCCAGCATGACGAAGCGCGGATTGAGCACCATGGCGCGCGCTATGGCGACGCGCTGGCGCTGGCCGCCGGAGAATTCATGCGGATAGCGGTTCCTGGTTGCGGGATCGAGCCCGACCTCCTTCAGCACGTCGACTATCTTGTCGTCGCGCTGGTCGGGCGAGAGTTTCGGCTCGTGGATCTTCAACCCTTCCTCGATGATTTCCGACACCGACATGCGCGGGCTGAGCGAGCCGAACGGATCCTGGAAGACGATCTGCAATTCGCGCCGCAGCGGCCGCATGGCGTTGAACGACAACTGGTTGATGTCGCTGCCGTTGAACTGGATGGTTCCCGTCGACGAGATCATCCGCGCCAGCGCCAGGCCGAGCGTGGTCTTGCCGGAACCGGATTCGCCGACGACGCCAAGCGTCTGGCCGGCGCGCACGGTGACATCGATGCCGTCGACCGCCTTCACATTGTCGACGGTGGTGCGGAAGAAACCCTTCTTGATGGGAAACCAGACCTTGATGTCCTTGCCGGTCATGACAGGCTTGGCGGCGGCGTTTGCGGCCGGCGGCTTGCCTTTCGGCTCGGCGGCCAGGAGGTGCTTGGTATAGGCGTGCTGCGGGTTGGCGAAGATGTCCTTGGTCGGCCCGGTCTCGACGATCTTGCCCTTGGTCATCACGCAGACCCGGTCGGCGATCTTGCGGACGATGCCGAGATCATGGGTGATGAACAGCATCGACATGCCCTTGCGGGCCTTCAGCCCCGCCAGCAATTCGAGGATCTGCGCCTGCACGGTAACGTCGAGCGCGGTGGTCGGCTCGTCGGCGATCAGCAGTTCAGGCTCGTTGGCCAGCGCCATGGCGATCATGACGCGCTGACGCTGGCCGCCGGACAATTGGTGCGGATAGGCGTCGAGGCGCTTTTCCGGCTCGCGAATGCCGACCTCGTTGAGCAGCGCCAGCGTCCGCGCCTTGGCCTGGCGGTCGCCCAACCCCTGATGCAGCGCCAGAATCTCGACGATCTGCTGCTCGATCGTGTGCAGCGGATTGAGTGAGGTCATCGGCTCCTGGAAGATCATGGTGATCTTGTTGCCGCGCACGCTGCGCAACTGCTTTTCGTTCATCGCCAGCAGGTCGGCGCCCTGGAACAGGATCTTGCCCGAGGGATGGCTGGCTGTGGGATAGGGTAGCAGCTTCAGCACCGACAGCGCCGACACCGATTTGCCCGAACCGGATTCGCCGACCAGCGCCACCGTCTCGCCCTTGGCGAGGTCGAAGGAAATGTGATCGACGGCGATCGACTGGTTGCCGCCTTGCGTGAAGGCAACGCTGAGATGGCGGACTGAGAGCAGGGGCTCGCTCATCGGAACGCCTTGCGCGGATCGAACGCGTCGCGCGTCGCCTCGCCGATGAACACCAGCAGCGATAGCATCAGCGAGATGACGACAAAGCCGGATATGCCAAGCCAGGGGGCATTGAGGTTGCTCTGCGCCTGTTTTAGCAGTTCGCCGAGCGAAGCGGTACCTGGCGGCAGGCCGAAGCCGAGATAGTCGAGCGAGGTCAGCGTTGAGATTGAGGCGCTGACCAGGAAAGGCATGAAGGTCAGCGTCGCCACCATGGCGTTGGGCAGAAGATGGCGCAACATGATGGTGCGGTTGGACACGCCAAGCGCGCGGGCAGCGTTGACGTACTCGAAGTTGCGGGCGCGCAGGAATTCGGCGCGCACCACGCTGACCAGCGACGTCCAGGAGAATAGCAGCATCAGCCCAAGCAGGATGAAGAAGCCCGGCGGCAGGATGGCGGCGACGATGAGCAGCAGATAGAGCAGCGGTATCGCTGACCAGATTTCTATGAAGCGCTGAAACAGAAGGTCGGTCCAGCCGCCGAAATAGCCTTGCAGCGCGCCGGCCGCGACGCCGATCACCGACGAGCCCGCGGTCAGGATCAGTCCGAACAGAACGGAAATCCTGAACCCGTAGATGATGCGCGCCAGCACGTCGCGCGCCTGGTCGTCGGTACCCAGCCAGTTCCAGTTGCCGACAATGCAGTCGGGATCGGCAGCGCCCTGCGGATACTGGCTGCATCGCATTTGCGCGTCGTATTCCCACGACGGTTTTGCCGGAGCGGCGTCGGGGATCGCATTGTTGACGGTGCGGTAGGAATAGCGGATCGGTGGCCAGATCATCCAGCCATTGGCGTTGATCTCGTCGCGGATGACCGGGTCGCGATAGTCGGTGACGGCGTAGAAACCGCCGAATTTTTCTTCGGGGTAGGCGACCGCCACCGGGAACAGGATCTCGCCCTTGTAGTAGGCGACGATCGGCCGGTCGTTGGCGATCAGTTCGGCAAACAGCGACAGCACGAACAGAGCGAGGAATATCCACAACGACCAGTAGCCGCGCCTGTTGGCCTTGAAGTTCTGCCAGCGCCGCAGGTTAAGCGGTGACAGCCAGGGTCGCGCGATCCTCGTCGGAGTCGTCTCGGCTGCGGCCTGCGTCATCAGACCTCTCTCCGCTCGAAATCGATGCGCGGATCGACCCATGTGTAGATCAGGTCGGACAGCAGCGTCACGAACAGCCCAAGCAGCGAAAACATATAGAGGTTGGCGAACACCACCGGATAATCGCGCGCCAACACGGACCTGAAGCCGAGCAGCCCGAGACCGTCGAGGGAAAAGATGTTCTCGATCAAAAGCGAGCCGGTGAAGAAGGCCGAGATGAAGGCAGCGGGAAAGCCGGCAATGACGATCAGCATGGCGTTGCGGAACACATGTCCGTAGAGCACCCGCCGCTCCGACAGGCCCTTGGCGCGGGCGGTCACCACATACTGTTTACGGATCTCTTCCAGGAAGGAGTTCTTGGTCAGCAGCGTCGTCGTGGCGAAGGCCGACAGCACCAGCGCCGTCAGCGGCAAGGTCATGTGCCAGAAATAATCGACGATCTTGTCCGGCCACGACAATTGGTCCCAATTGTCGGAGACGATGCCGCGCAGCGGGAACCAGTCCCAGAACGAGCCGCCCGCGAAAAGCACCATCAGCAATATGCCGAACAGGAAGGCCGGTATGGCATAGCCGATGATGATAACGCCGCTGGTCCAGACGTCGAAGGCGGAGCCGTCCTTGACCGCCTTGCGGATGCCGAGCGGTATCGAGATCAGATAGGACAAAAGCGTGATCCACAATCCGAGCGAAATCGATACCGGCATTTTTTCCAGGATCAGGTTGAGCACCGAGATGTCACGGAAATAGCTGTCGCCGAAATCGAAGCGCGCATAGTTCCACAGCATCATGCCGAAGCGTTCGAGAGGCGGTTTGTCGAAGCCGAACTGCTTTTCCAGCTTCTTGATGAATTCCGGGTCGAGCCCTTGCGCGCCGCGGTATTTCGAGCCGACATCGCCGGCCACATCGAAATTGCCGCCACCTCCTGCATCGCCGCCGCCGCTGCCGAGACGGTCGCTGCCGCCCTGGTTGGTCAAGCTGGCGATGACCTGCTCGACCGGTCCGCCCGGTGCGAATTGAGTGACGACGAAAGCGACCGCCATGATGCCGAACAGGGTCGGGATCATCAGCAGGATGCGTCGCAGTATGTAGGCGCCCATCAGGCCGCCAGTCCTGCGCGAACGGTCATGTCAGGCTTTGCCAATTTTTGCCGCCTTGTCCTTGTCGACCCACCACAGCGCTTCGACCGGAAAGCCGAAATCGGGTTTCCGCTCGGGGAAACCGAACATATCCCAATAGGCGCTTCGGTGATTCGCCAGGAACCAACTTGGAATCCAATCGCGTCGTGCACGCAAGACCCGGTCGAGCGCGCGCATAGCAATTGTCAGACTTTCGCGATCCTCGGCGGCGCCTGCGGCGTCGACCAGGGCGTCGATGGCCGGGCTCGATGTTCCCGGCAGATTGCGTGTTCCCGACAGGGTGGCGGCTCGCGAATGAAAAAACAGTTCCAGATCGTCACGGGTTGGCGTGGCGCCGAAAATGAAGGCAGCCGAAATGAGGTCGTAATCGAACGAATTCTGTCGCAGCTGATATTGCGCCGCATCGACCAGCCGGATCGAGGCATCGATGCCGACCGCCTTCATGTTTTCGATCCAGGGAGAGTAGACCTGTTCGAAAACCTGGTCGTCGACCAGGAACTCTGCCGATAGCCGCCCGCCCTTGTCGTTCACGACGAAATCGCCGGAGCGTTTCCAGCCGGCCTCGGTTAAAAGCTTGGCCGCCTTGCCAAGCAATCGGCGGTCACGGCCGGAGCCGTTCGATACGTCTTGGATCACGGCTTCGCCAAAAGCCTCAGCGGGGATCTGATCTCGCAGCGGTTCGAGAAGAGCCAGCTCTTGCGGCGACGGCAAGCCTTCGGCACGAAAATCGGATTGCTCGAAGCAGGACTGCGAGCGCTCATAGGAGCCGTAAAAGAAGTTGCGCCGTGTCCATTCGAAGTCGAAGCAGAGGCCGATCGCCTGGCGCACGCGCGAATCGCGGAACTGCTCGCGCCGCTGGTTGACGGCGGTGGCCTGCATGGACGGCATGGTTTCAGCCGGGAATTCGTGCTTCACCACCTTGCCGGCAATGAAAGCGGGGAAATCGTAGCCAGTCGCCCAAATGCGGGAGACGGCTTCCTCCTTGTAGAGGATTTCTCCCTTCTTGAACGCCTCGAAGGAAGCGTTGCGATCCTGATAGAACTCGACGCGGATGCGACCGAAATTGTCCTGCCCGCGATTGACCGGCAGGTCGTTGCCCCAATAGTCAGCCACGCGCTCATATTCGATCCACGCCCCCGCCGACCAGCGGCCGACCTTGTAGGCGCCTGACCCCAGTGGCGGGTTCATCTGCGAGGAATCGAACGGGTTGGCAGTATAGAAAGCCTTTGACAGGATCGGGAACGCGACGACGTTGAGGATGGTGCGGCTTGTCTGCTTGCCGGAGAATTTGAGCTGCAGCGTGTGGGTATCCACGGCGATCGCGTCATCCAGATGCGTCAGTGTCAGCGAAAAGTCCGGATGGCCCTTGTCCTTGAGTAGCTTGAAGGTGAAGGCGGCGTCTTCAGCGGTAAGCGGCGTGCCGTCATGGAAACGGGCTTGCGGGCGCAGCGAGAAGGTGAAACCGTTCCGGTCGTCGGAGATCGTCACCCCGTCGGCGATCAGCCCGTAGACGGCGTCAGGCTCGTCATATGCCCTCACCATCAGCGCGTCGAAGCACATCTCCATGCGCTGCGGAGAATCGCCCTTGGGCACGAAACAATTCAGCGTGTTGAAGGTCAGCGGCGTCTGGTTCCAGCCCCAGGTGCGTGGCAGGAAATTGAAGGTGCCACCTTGCGGCGCATCGACATTGACATAGTCGAAGTGGGTGAAGTCCGGTTTGTATTTGAGGTCACCGAAAGCCGATAGTCCGTGCAGCTTCACGCCGGTCGGGCTGGCAGCGAAAGCCTTGCCCGGCAGCAGCGCAGCAGCGGCGGCGGCGCCACCGAGGGCCAGAAAGTCGCGGCGAGGAAGCACCGCCATCAATTGCTGCCCTTGTACTTGGCGGCCAGCGCCTTTTCCTTGTCCGCATCGATCCACCAGGAATCGATGTCGGCGCCACGGTAGCCGGGCTGCTTTTCCGGGATGCCGAACTTGTTCCAGTAAGCGAGCCATACCACGGCGCGGTAGTATTGCGGCACGACATAGTAATTCCACAGCAACACGCGATCGAGCGCATGCGTGGTGGCGACGAGGTCATCGCGGTCCGTGGCAAAAATGATGCGGTCGACAAGGTCATCGACGACCGGGTTCTTGATGCCGGAATAGTTGCGCGATCCCGCTGTGTCGGCTGCTTTCGAACTCCAGAAATCGCGCTGCTCGTTGCCGGGCGATTCCGACTGCTGAAGCTGCCCTGTGATCACGTCATAATCGAAATTTCTGACGCGGTTCGTGTACTGGCTCGGGTCGACGATGCGCAATGTCGCATCGACGCCGATCTTGCGCAGATTGGCGATCCAGGGGCTGGAGATAACCTGGTCAGTTTCACCCGAGCCGAGGATTTCAAACTTGAATGGCTCGCCGGTCTTGGCGTTGACCATCTTGCCGCCCTTGATCACCCAGCCGGCCTGCGCGAACAGGTCGACCGCCTGCTTCAGATACTTGCGCTCGGCCTGCGGCGAATCGTAGACCGGCAGCTTGAATTCCTGGGTGAACAGTTCGGGCGGCAGCTTGTCGCGGTACTTCTCCAGGATTTCCAGTTCCTTGCCTTGCGGCAGGCCGCTGGATGCCAGTTCCGTGCCTTGGAAATAGCTGTGGGTCCGGCTGTTGAAACCGAAGAACAGCGTGCGGTTCATCGATTCGAAATCGAAGGGGTAGGTGAGCGCGGCCCTGACCAGACGATCGGCAAACAGCTTATGTCTCTGGTTGAGCATGAAAGCCTGCATCGGCTCGGGCGAGGTGGTCTTGAATTCTTGCTTGATCACGTCGCCGGCCTTGATCGCCGCGAAATCGTAAAACGTCGCCCAGCGCTTCGAGCTGTTTTCCGGCTTGATGTCGTCAAGCCCCCCCTTCTTGAACGCCTCCCAGGAGGCGTTGTCGTCAAGAATGTAGGTGAAATGCTGGGTGTCGAAATTCTCGCGGCCGATTTTCACCGCCAGCTTGGCGCCCCAATAATCGGGCACGCGCTGCCAGACGATTTCCGACCCCGCTTTGAAACTGGCGATCTTGTAGGCAGCCGAGCCCAGCGGCGGCTCCAGCGTCCCCTTGGTGATGTCGCGCTTCTTGCCGTTGGCGTCGGTGCCTTCCCACCAATGCTTGGGCAGCACAACGAGATCGCCGAGGATCTTGGGCAATTCGCGATTGCCCTTCTGGTCGAAATGAAATTCGACCTCACGGTCCGAGACCGCGACTGCGTCGGTGACGTTTTCGAAATAGCGGCTGTACATCGGGCTGTTGGCCTTCAGCACCTGGAACGACCAGATCACGTCCTCGGTGGTTATCGGCTGCCCGTCATGCCATTTCGCGCGTGGGTCGAGTCGGTAGGTGGCCGAGGAATAGTCGGTCGGGTATTTGTAGGCATCGGCGATGAGCGGGTGGCTGACGCTGCCTTCGTCAGTCGCCTGATCCATCAGCGTGTCGTAGAGCAGGCCGCCGCCAAATGGCTGCAGGCCGGCCGCCGGCGAGCCCTGCACGATGTAGGGATTGAAGCTGTCAAATGTGCCGGAAACGACCGAATTGTAGGTTCCGCCCTTCGGCGCGTCCGGGTTCACATAATCGTAGCGTTGGAAATTCTCGCCATATTTGGAGGGACCGATCAGCGAGGAGGTGGTGTGCCATTCATCCGGGAAGGCTGCCTGCAGGCCGCCTGCGAGGGTGGCCACAACCAGAAAGGACCTCAGAAGCGTACGGCCAACCGTCATGCGTTCTCCTCTTCGCGATGCCTGGCAATCCTAGATGATTTGACGCCGGTGAAAACCGCCATGCGCCGGCTTTGTCGCCGCATATGCGATTTTCCTAACAGAAAAGCCGGGCTGAACCCGGCTTTTCTGAGGTCATCGAGATGACAATTCGGTTATTTGGCAGGTGCCGGAGCCGGTGCTGCGGGAGCGGCACCTTCAGCCGGCTTCGCCGGAGCGGCACCTTCGGCGGGCTTGGCCGGCGCCGTTGCGTCAGCTGCTGCACCGGGGGTCGGCAGCGGCTTCGGGCTGTCCGACAGCGTGCGCAGATAGGCGATGACGTTGGCGCGGTCCTCGTCCTTGG
This sequence comes from Mesorhizobium caraganae, assembly GCF_016836705.1. GTDB lineage: Bacteria > Pseudomonadota > Alphaproteobacteria > Rhizobiales > Rhizobiaceae > Mesorhizobium > Mesorhizobium caraganae. The sequence continues at coordinate 1,346,339 of NZ_JAFCGY010000001.1, forward strand.
GCAGGCCGGCAAAGCCCATCGCCGTGCCCTTCACGAACTTCTTCGGCGAGGTGATGAAGTGGTTGATGTTGTCATAGGTCCACTTCTCCGCGCCGCCCTTGGAGAATTCCTTCATGCCGGCCGAATAGGCAAAGCCCTCATGCTCGGCGACGGGGCGGTCGACGATGTCCCAGAGGTCCGGGCCGACCTTGTTCGGGCCGCCCTTTTCGCCGGAATGACAGGCCTGGCATTTCTTGAACACGGCCGCACCTTGCTCGACATTGGCGGTGGCCAGAAGGTCGGCGATCGGCTTGGCCTCGGCCGCGGGTCCGGCGCCACCACCTTCGGCCGGCTCGGTCGCCTCGATGGCGTAGCCGGGCTTTTCCGGCGCCGGCGAAGCAAACAGCGCGTCAGACACCAGGCCGACCGAGAAAACGACGAAACAAGTTCCGAGCAATCCGGCGAGCAGCTTGTTGACTTCGTTGGAATCCATGCGCCCCTTGCTCCTTTTTCCGGCGGACCGATCGTCCACTCCGTCCGTCGGTATCGTGACCCGCCCCGTCGAGCCGGTCAAATCGGGGCGGAAACTAGGTCTTTTGCTCCAGCGTTGCAACACCTATAAGGGCGCTTCCAGTGAGACCTTTTGCCACTTTTCCCATTGTCTTTTCAAACGCCAGCAGCCCCAATGTCCACGCTCATCCTGATCCCGGCCCGCATGGCCTCGACGCGCCTGCCGGGCAAGCCGCTGGCCGATATAGAAGGTGCGCCGATGATCGTGCATGTCGCCCGCCGCGCCGCCGAGGCCGGGCTTGGCCGGGTGGTGGTGGCAACCGACACGCAAAGCGTGGCCGAGGCCGTGCGCGTTCACGGTTTCGAGGCGGTGATGACGCGGGTCGACCATGAATCCGGCTCCGACCGCATTTTCGAGGCGCTGACCGCGCTCGATCCCGGCCGCAAGGTCGAAACCATCGTCAATGTGCAGGGCGACCTGCCGACCATCGATCCCGAAATCATTGGGGCGGCGCTGCGGCCTTTCGAGGACCCTGCGGTCGACATCGCCACGCTCGGCGTCGAGATCGTCCGCGACGAGGAAAAGACCAATCCCAACGTCGTCAAGATCGTCGGTTCGCCACTGTCGGCGACGCGGCTCAAAGCGCTCTATTTCACCCGCGCCACCGCGCCCTGGGGCGAGGGGCCGCTCTATCACCATGTTGGCCTCTACGCTTATCGCCGCGCAGCGCTCGAGCGCTTCGTCGCGCTGAAACCGTCGCCGCTGGAACGGCGCGAGCGGCTGGAGCAGCTGCGGGCGCTGGAGGCCGGCATGCGCATCGACGCCGAGATCGTGCAATCGCTGCCGCTTGGCGTCGACACGCCGGAAGACCTCGAACGCGCCAGAACCATCCTTTCAACCTGAGACATCGGCATGCCTGAAAAGACCAACAGAATATCCTTCCAGGGCGAGCCCGGTGCCAATTCCGACACCGCCAGCCGCAACATGTTCCCGTCGATGGAGCCGTTGCCGTGCCCGACCTTCGAGGATGCCTTCAACGCGGTCGAGACCAATAAGGCCGACCTCGCCATGATCCCGATTGAAAACACCATCGCCGGCCGCGTCGCCGACATCCACCATCTGTTGCCGGAATCGAAACTGCACATCGTCGGCGAGTATTTCCTGCCGATCCATTTCCAACTGATGGTGCTGCCGGGCGTCAAGCGCGAAGAGATCAAGACCGTCCACAGCCACATCCATGCGCTGGGGCAGTGCCGCAAATACATCCGCAAGAACGGCTGGAAGCCGGTGGTCGCGGGCGACACAGCGGGTTCGGCCAAGCTGGTTTCCGAGCTCAAGGACCGCACCATGGCCTCGCTCGCGCCCGCACTTGCCGCGGAGCTCTATGGCCTCGACATCATCGAGAAGAATGTCGAGGACACCGACTCGAACGTCACCCGTTTTGTCGTGCTGACCAAGAACAAGCAGTGGGCCGAGCGGCCCTCGGCCGACACCAAGATGATGACGACCTTCATCTTCCGCGTCCGCAACGTGCCCGCAGCACTCTACAAGGCGATGGGCGGCTTTGCCACCAACGGCATCAACATGACCAAGCTGGAGAGCTACCAGCTGGGCGCCTTCACGGCGACGCTGTTTTACGCCGACATCGAGGGCCATCCCGACGATCCGCTGGTCAAGCTGGCGCTGGACGAGCTGCGCTTCTTCTCGCGTGAAGTGCGCATCCTGGGTGTCTATCCCGCGAGCGAGTCGCGCGAGCAGTGGAAGGTCGCGGACTAGACCAAAAGCGCCAGCGGCACGTAGTCGATTTCCATGAAGGTCGCGACTTCCGGCACCCAGCGGTCGCGCACGAAGGCGACATGGTCGGGATGCTCATTGTATCTGGTGTAGGCCGCCTGATCCGCGAACTCCATCGAGAAGCCGAAGTGATAGTCGTTCTTGGGACTGACCTGCCGCAGCGGCTCGAAATGGGTAACGCCCTTGATCGCGCTGAGAATGCGCTTGGCGTCGGAGAGGAACCGTTTTTCCTCCAGCGAGTACTGCGGGTGCTTCAGGGTGAAAACCACGGTGTGACGGATCATTTCTTGCTCCCGTTATCCCTATTTACTCGCTGTCGACCCAGGCGCGGATCAAATGATGCGCGATGGCGCCTTTCGGCGGCGTCACCAGATTGTGCTTGTGCGTCCTCTCCAGCATAGAGCGCACTTCGTCGCGGAAAAACCAGCGGCAGTCCTCCAGCTCGTTCAGGTCGGCCTGGATATCCTCGTTGAGCGGTTCGCCGAAACAGCCGATCATCAGTGAATAGGGAAACGGCCAGGGCTGGCTGGCGTGGTAGACGACGCGGCCGAGTCTGATGCCGGCTTCCTCCAGCGTCTCGCGGCGCACCGCCGCCTCGATCGTCTCGCCCGGCTCGATGAAGCCTGCAAGCGCCGAATACATTCCCGGCCCGAAATGCCGGCCACGGCCGAGTAGGCATTTCTCCCGTGTCGCCGTCAGCATGATCGCCACCGGATCGGTGCGCGGAAAATGCTCGGTGCCGCAGTTGGGGCAGTGTCGCTTGTAGCCGCCGGCACGCATTTCGGATTCATGGCCGCATTTGCTGCAGAAGCGATGGCTGGCATGCCAGGCAAGCAGCGCCGCCCCTTGCGCCAGTGCGCCCGCCGCCGCTTCATCGATCAGCCCCTGCATGTAGACCGAGCGATAGTCGATGGCCTTGATGGTCTCCGGCAGCTGTTCAGGATCGAGGCCGACCGGCACGGCAAGCACCGGATTGCTCTCGGCAAAGCCGAGCAGCACGCCTTGCGCGAAGGACGGCTGCAGCACCTCGCTGCCGGCGACATCGAACCAAGGGTCGAAGTTGCCGTCGCTGAGTTTCAGATAAAGCCGGCCACCACGCATCGGCAAAAGCCGTGCCGTCGGGTCGGCCAGCGCCTTTTCGACGGAATCATCGGCGCGGGTCTCGGATTGCCGGTCGATCGTGTTGCCGGCAAAACCGACAAACTGGCTCGGCTCGCGCAAGGGCGCGTCAAACAGGCGAAAGGTCATGGAGGCTCGAAGGTTCAGGGATGGACACGAGCGCAGTTTATAGCGCCGCCTTTATCTGTTGCGCAAACCGGCGGATTTCGGAGCGTTGATAGGGTTCGCGCATGCCGTGCCCCCATACCGGACCCGGCCAGCCCGGATCGCCTTCCGACCGGGCGATGACATGGACATGCAGTTGCCGCACGATGTTGCCGAGCGCGCCGGTGTTGATCTTGGTGCAGCCGGTGGTTCTTTTCAGCGCCTGCGCTACCATATTGGTCTCGAAGGTCAGCATCGCCTGGTCGAGCGGCGTCATGTCGTGGATTTCCTCGATGCCGGGCCGCTGCGGTACCAGGACCAGCCATGGCCAGCGGCGGTCGTTCATCACTCTGAGTTCGCACAGGCCGAGCCACATCAACTGCTCGCTGTCCGCCTCCAGCCTGGAGTCGAGCGTGAATCCGGCCTTGAGGCCCGGCAGCATTGGCGTTTCCCTTGCGTTTCTCGCATTATTTCCCAAACTCATGAACGCTAGAGCGGCTGCACGGGGGCTGCAAGCGATTCATTGAGGGGCGGAGCTCAAGGGCGTCCGATTCTCATGCACCCTTGCATTTCATCGCGCAATTGCCGATATGGAACGCGGGAGGTTGGTGGTGGACGATCCACTCGCCAACCGGGTCAGGTCCGGAAGGAAGCAGCCCTAACGAGCCCGGAACGGGTCATTGTTCCAGCCTCCCACCTCATCGGCCCCTCTCGCGACATTGACGACGCATTGCAGCGCGGGCGAGACTATTAGCAGGAATCGGCCACCTCGGACGCGGCCTTTTTGGAGCTTTACGGGCGAATGAGCGAAGCCGGAAATTCGGGCCCAGAAAACCTGGATAAGCAAAAGGCCGCCGCTTATCGTGTGCTGGCGCGCAAATACCGTCCGTCGAATTTCTCCGAACTGATCGGCCAGGAGCCGATGGTCCGCACCCTGACCAACGCTTTCTCCACCGGCCGCATCGCCCAAGCCTGGATGCTGACCGGCGTGCGCGGCGTCGGCAAGACGACCACGGCGCGTATCCTGGCGCGGGCGCTCAATTACAAGACGCCGACAGTCGACCAGCCATCGGTCGACCTTGCCGTCCTGGGCGAGCATTGCCAGGCGATCATGGAAGGCCGCCATGTCGACGTCATCGAGATGGACGCCGCTTCCCACACCGGCATCGACGACATCAGGGACATCATCGAGCGCGTGCGCTACGCCCCGGTGTCGGCGCGCTACAAGGTCTACATCATCGACGAAGTGCATATGCTCTCCACCCAGGCCTTCAACGGCCTGTTGAAGACGCTGGAAGAGCCGCCGCCGCACGTCAAATTCATCTTCGCCACCACCGAAATCCGCAAGGTGCCGATCACCGTCCTGTCGCGCTGCCAGCGCTTCGATTTGAGGCGCATCGACGCCGGCGCGCTGGTCGCGCATCTGTCGTCCATTGCCGGCAAGGAAGGCATATCGGTCGACGACGACGCGCTGGCGATGATCGCGCGCGCCGCCGAAGGCTCGGCCCGCGATTCGCTGTCCATCCTCGACCAGGCGATCGCCCATGGCGGCGGCGCCGTCAGTGCCGAGGCGGTGCGCGCCATGTTGGGGCTGGCCGACCGCGCCCGCATCGTCGACCTGTTCGAACATGTGATGAAGGGCGATGTCGCCGCTGCGCTCGCCGAATTCCGCAACCAGTACGACACCGGCGCCGACCCGGCCGCAGTGCTCACCGATCTGGCCGAATTCAACCATCTCGTCACCCGGCTGCGCTTCGTGCCGACGGCCGCCGACGATGCCTCCCTGTCCGAGGACGAGCGCCGGCGCGGCGCCGACTTCGCGAGCACGCTGTCGGTCAAGGTGTTGTCGCGGACCTGGCAGATGCTGTTGAAAGGCATCCCAGAGGTGCAGTCTTCCAACCGCCCAGTCAGCGCTGGCGAAATGGTGCTGATCCGGCTGGCGCATGCCGCCGACCTGCCAACCCTGGACGAGGCCCTGAAATCGCTGGAGAGCGGCGCTTCCGTCTCGAGTGGCACGCCGCGTCCGAACGGTGCGCCGACGAGCCCAGGCAATGGCGGCGGCGCAAGTGCCGTGGCGCAGACGCGGATGCCGTCGCCCGGCAGCGGCGCGCAGACGATGCGCCTGGTCGAGCCCGAACCGCTGCCGGCCAGCTTCGTTGCGCCCCCGGAGCCGGTCGTTGAGACGCCGCCGGTGCCGGTGAAATCGCTGGCCGACATCGTCGCCCTTGCCGACCAGCAGCGCGACATTGCCTTCAAGGTGCAAGTCAAGCGCTGCGTGCGACTGGTGCGCATCGAACCCGGCCGCATCGACGTCAGCCTGACCGACGATGCGCCGAAAATGCTGCTCAACGAGTTGACTGCCAAGCTGCGCGCCTGGACCGGCCGCAACTGGCTGGTATCGCTGTCGAAGGAAGAAGGCGGCCAGACGCTGGCCGAGATGGAATCGACCAAGCGCGAGACCGCCTTCTCCGATGCGAAAAGCGACCCGACAGTCGCCGCCATCCTGGCGCGCTTTCCCGGCGCCAAGATCATCGACGTGCGCATTCCCGACGCGCCGGACGTCGACACCGACAAGGCCGAAGTGCCGGTCGAGCCACCGGCCGACGACGACGAAACCTGACCACAGCACGAATCCGCAAAGGACCCGACCATGAAAGATCTTCTCGGCCTGATGGGCAAGGCGAAGGAAATGCAGGCCAAGTTCCAGGCCATGCAAGACGAGATCGCCACGCTTGAAGCAAGCGGGCAGGCCGGCGGCGGCCTGGTCAGCGTCACGCTGACCGGCAAGTTCGAAATGAAGTCGCTGAAGATCGATCCGTCCCTGTTCAAGGAGGACGATGTCGAGATCCTCGAAGACCTGCTTCTGGCCGCCCACAATGACGCCAAAAATAAGGTCGAGCAGATCATGCAGGAGAAGACCAAGGCGCTGACGGCAGGCTTGCCGATCCCGCCCGGAATGAAATTGCCGTTCTGAGCCGGCTTCACCAGTTAATTGATTATGAACGGAAATCGGTTGCGGGGGCTATTGTTAAGACTTTCCCCGGCTTTGCTCACGCGGACATATCCGGGCATTTATAAAGTTTTACCTATGCTGCACGAATGCTAATCCTTTAGCCATCTTTTTGCCTTTAAGAGTCTCATTCTTGCCACATCCTGGGACGGGCGGCATCTGGAAAATGAGGCACTTTTGTTGATCGCGACGCGATGGAAGACGCCGCTGTTGCTCGGCATCATCTTCTCCCCTTTGTTCCTGGCGGGTTGCAGCCAGACCACTTCTTCTCACGGCATGTCGGTCGCCAGCCTGACCGACGCCATAACCCCCAGCTTCCTCTCAACGCGCGCCTACCGCAACACGCCGAAGGAGAAGGAATGCCTGGAGCGGGCAATGTTCTTCGAATCCAACCGCTCGAGCCGCGACGGCATGATCGCCGTCGGCACGGTGGTGATGAACCGGCTGCGCTCCGGCAACCATGGCAGCACCATCTGCCAGGTGGTGGGCGAACCGGGCCAGTTCGCGCCCGGCGTGATGACGCGGCCGATGAATTCCAAGGCGATGCCCGATGTCGAGGAAGCCGCCGAGGCGGTGCTCAAGGGCGAGCGCAAGGCCAAGCTGAAGAACACGATGTACTTCCACACAGCCGGCCTGAAGTTCCCCTACAAGAACATGCACTACACCATGGTTGCCGGCGGCAATGCTTTCTACGAGAAGCGCGGCCGCAACTGGCAGCCGCTGCCGGATGAACCGACGACCATGGTTGCTTCAGTGACGCCGCGCGCGCCCGTGGCTGAAGCGCCCGTGCAGGTGGCTTACGCCGAGCCGGTGGTGAAAACGATCGTCCGTCCGGACCCCGCCAAGCAGGCCGCAGCGGCTCGCGCGGCCAAGGCTAGCCAGGCCCCGGTCGAGCAGACCTATGTGACGGCTGCTGTGGCGCCCGCCAAGGGCGCCCGCGTCGCCGCCAAGCAGACGGAAGTGGCGATGCAGGAGCCGATGGCCGAGCCCGATGCCTCGCGGTTCGGTGGCACGCTGAACGCCCGCTACATCACCTCGGTACCTTCGGCGACGCAGGAAGCGTCGATGGGCTTCCAGTCGACACCCGAGAACACCGACGCCATCGGCGCGATGATTGCCGACCAGACCCGGCCGCTCTCGGCCTACTAACGCCTGAAGCCTTTTCAGAGCCCGCCATGGCAGCATGGTGGGCTCCATGCGTTTGGTGCATGTTTCAAAGCGCGCCGAAAAATCCTAGATCAGTGCGATGTCCAAGCGAATCGCCGGTCCCGAGATCGAACGCCTGATCCAGCTCCTGGCCAAGGTGCCGGGGCTCGGGCCGCGTTCGGCGCGGCGCGCGGCACTGCACCTCATCAAGAAGAAGGAGCAGCTTTTGTCGCCGCTCGCCGCAGCCATGGCCGAGGCGGCCGACAAGGTGCGCATCTGCACGACCTGCGGCAATGTCGACACAGCAGATCCCTGCATGATCTGCACCGATCCGCGCCGCGATGCCTCAACGCTGATCGTCGTCGAGGACGTGTCGGATCTCTGGGCGCTGGAGCGGGCAGCGGCGATGAACGTGCGCTACCACGTGCTCGGCGGCACGCTGTCGCCGCTCGACGGCATCGGCCCCGAACAACTCAACATCCGCTCGCTGGTCGACCGTGTTGCCGGCGGCGAGGTGAAGGAGGTGATCCTCGCCGTCAACGCCACGGTCGAAGGCCAGACGACGGCGCATTATCTGACCGACCAGCTCTCGGGTTTCGAGGTCAAGGTGACCAGGCTCGCGCATGGCGTGCCGGTTGGCGGCGAGCTGGATTATCTCGATGAGGGTACACTGGCCGCCGCGTTGCGATCGCGGACGGCGTTTTGACGCAATTGGCGGGAAAAGTGGCCTCTGAGATGACAGCATTCCCGCCCACCCCCCTCTGTCCTGCCGGACATCTCCCCCGCAAGGGGGGAGATCAGATGTCATCGCAGCTTTCGCCAATCACCCACGTTGGAAGAAGACCGTCGCCAATGAAGCTGCCAATCTCCCCCCTTGCGGGGGAGATGTCCGGCAGGACAGAGGGGGGTGTGAAGGAACGCAAACCTCTCAGATTGGCCCTACTTTTATTTTTCACAGCCCTCGCCGCTCTCCTCCTCATCTCCCCCGCCCCCGCCGCCAAAATCGACGACCAGTTCCGCGCCTGGCTGCAGACCGACCTTTGGCCCGAAGCAAAAGCCAAAGGCATCTCCAAATCCACCTTCGATTCCGCCTTCGACGGCGTGAAGCCCAACCTCAAATTGCCCGACCTCGTCCTACCCGGAGAAAAGCCCAAAACCCCGCAAAAGCAACATCAGGCCGAGTTCGGCTCGCCTGGCGCCTATTTCGCCGAAAAGACGGTGCGCGCCGTCACCGCTGGCGGTCGTACGCGCGAGGCGGCCAACGCCAGGACGCTGGCCGCCATCGAGAAACGCTACGGCGTGCCGGGTGAAGTGCTGTTGGCGATTTGGGGCCGCGAGACCGGATTCGGCGCGGCGAAGATGCCTTACGACGCGTTCGAGGTGCTGGGCACCAAGGCGTTCATGTCGACCAAGAAAGACTTCTTCCGCACTGAAGTGCTGGCCGCACTCGAAATCGTCGAGCGCGGTCTGGCGCCGGTCGGCGCCATGAAATCGTCATGGGCCGGCGCGCTCGGCCAGCCGCAATTCATGCCGACCTCGTTCCTGAAGCATGCCGTCGATTTCGACGGTGACGGGCGCCCCGACATCTGGAATTCGACGCCTGATGTGCTGGCCTCGATCGCCAACTATCTCGTCCACTACGGCTGGGTGAAAGGCCGCGGCTGGGGTTTCGAGGTGACGGTCCCGGAGAGCGTCTCCTGCTCGCTCGAAGGTCCCGACCAGGGCAAGAAAATCTCAGCCTGGGCGGCGATGGGCATCAGCCGTGTCGGCGGCAAAGCCTTTCCAGCCAGCGAATTGAAGGCCGAAGGCTTTCTCTTGATGCCTGCCGGGCGCAGCGGCCCGGCCTTCATCGCCACACCGAATTTCTACGTCCTGAAAGAGTACAACACCAGCGACCTCTACGCCCTGTTTATCGGCCATGGCGCCGACCGTATCGCTCATGGCGACGCTGACTTCGCCGGCAGTTGGGGTCCGGTCGGCGGGCTGCACCGTTCCGACATCGCCGCCCTGCAGCGGGCGCTGGAGGCAAAGGGCTATGATGTCGGCAGCGCCGACGGCTTGCCCGGCTTCAAGACCCGCCGCTCGATCGGCAGCTGGCAGAAAAAGAACGGCCGCGCCGCCACCTGCTTTCCCGACGCCGATCTGGTCGCCGCGATCAAGTAGCACTGACAAGAGCAGATTTTTCCCGATCGGCGATCGCAATTGGCCGGCCATGCTTCGACGTGCGCAATGCATTCCGGTCCAGTATCAGTATCCCGGCTCGCAAATGCCCGTTGCCGGCTTGAAGGCTGCCGGATAGGGTGTTGACCAACTGGACAAAAACCAACACGGTAAAGGGTGAACGGTCGTCCTACGACCGCGAAAAACAACGCTGCAGCCCTGAGCAGGGAACTCGGGGTCAACAATCAACAAAACAGGGAACAATCACCATGTTGATGGAAAAGTTTGCTCTACGCTCTCGCGCATTGCTCGCAGGAGCCGCGCTGTCCGCGCTGCTTGTGGCGCCTGCCTTCGCCGTGACGCCTGCCGACACGCTGGTCGAAGGTTTTGCCATCGACGACATCATCTCCATGGATCCGGGCGAGGCGTTCGAGCTGTCGACGGCCGAGGTCACTGGCAACACCTATGACCTGCTGGTCCGCCTCGATCTCAGCGACACCTCCAAGGTCAAGGGCGATCTCGCCGAAAGCTGGACCGTCTCCGACGATGGCCTGGTCTATACGTTCAAGCTCAAGCCCGGCCTGAAATTCGCCTCCGGCAATCCGATCACCGCGGCCGACGTCGCCTATTCGTTCGAGCGCGCCGTCAAGCTGGACAAGAGCCCGGCCTTCATCATCGGCCAGTTCGGCATCAGCGGCGACAATGTCGCCGACAAGGCCAAGGCCGTCGATGACACGACCTTCCAGTTCACCGTCGACAAGGCCTACGCGCCGAGCTTCGTGCTGAACTGCCTGTCGGCAACCGTCGCCTCGGTGGTCGACGCCAAGCTGGTCAAGGAACATGTCGCCGCGGTGACGCCGAGCGCCGACTACAAATGGGACAATGACTTCGGCAATGCTTGGCTGAAGACTGGCTATGCCGGTTCCGGCCAGTTCAAGCTGCGCGAATGGCGCGCCAACGAGGCCGTCGTCATGGAGCGCAACGACAATTACAATGGCGAAAAGGCCAAGCTCGCCCGTGTCATCTATCGCAACATGAAGGAAAGCTCGGCGCAGCGTCTGGCGCTTGAGGCCGGCGATATCGACGTTGCCCGCAACCTTGAGCCGAACGATCTCGACGCCATCGCCAAGAACGCTGACCTCATCACCACAAGTGCGCCGAAGGGCACGGTCTACTACATCAGCCTCAACCAGAAAAACCCCAACCTCGCCAAGCCCGAAGTGCACCAGGCGTTCAAATATCTGGTCGACTATGACGCTCTCGGCTCCACCATCCTCAAGGGCATCGGCGAGATCCACCAGACCTTCCTGCCGAAGGGCGTGCTCGGCGAACTGGACGAGAATCCGTTCAAGCTCGACGTCGCCAAGGCCAAGGAACTTCTGGCTAAGGCCGGCTTGCCCGACGGCTTCAGCGTCACCATGGACGTGCGCAGCAAACAGCCGGAGACAGGCATGGCCGAATCGATGCAGCAGACGCTGGGTCAGGCCGGCATCAAGCTGGAGATCATCCCCGGCGACGGCAAGCAGACGCTGACCAAGTACCGCGCCCGCAATCATGACATCTATATCGGCCAGTGGGGCCAGGACTATTTCGATCCGAATTCCAATGCCCAGACCTTTGCCTCGAACCCCGATAATTCGGACGCCGGCAAGTCGCACACGCTCGCCTGGCGCAACTCTTGGGACATTCCGGATCTGACGAAGGAAACGGAAGCGGCTCTGCTCGAGAAGGATGCCGGCAAGCGCGCTGACATGTACAAGGATCTGCAGCAGAAGATCCTCGACACCAGCCCCTTCGTCATCATTCACCAGCAACTGGAAGTGGCCGGCCTGCGCAAGAACCTGAAAGGTTTCGCGCTCGGCCCGAGCTTCGACACCAACTTCGTCGGCCCGGTCTCCAAGGAATAACGCCGGCGGACGCGCCGCATGAGTGCAGCTGAAAACGAAGTGGCGGCGGGGCGCGGCAGCGCTCGCGCCGTCGCTGTCGCATCATTCATCGGCCGCTTCCTGGTCATCGCGATCACGACCTATCTTGGCCTGCTCGCGGTGACCTTCTTCATCGGCCGTGTCATCCCGATTGACCCTGTGCTGGCGGTGCTGGGTGACAGGGCGCCCCTCAATGTCGTCGAGCGCACCCGTCGCGAAATGGGCCTCGATCTGCCGCTCATCGAGCAGTTCTATATCTACGTGAAGAATGCCCTGAATGGGGATTTCGGCACGTCGGTGCTGACCACCAATCCGGTGATGACCGACATCCGTCGTGCCTTTCCAGCAACCATCGAACTGGCGACTTTGGGAACTCTGATCGGCTCGGTCATCGGTGTGCCGCTTGGTGTGCTGGCAGCGGTTAAACGCGGCAGCCTGATCGACCAGATCGTGCGTGTCATCGGCCTGATCGGCTATTCCGTGCCGATCTTCTGGATCGGGCTTCTGGGGCTTGTCCTGTTCTACGCCAAGCTGCAATGGGTGGCTTTCCCGGCCCGCCTGGACGTCGTCTACGAATACACCTTCACGCCGATCACCGGCTTCTATCTGCTCGACGCCGCGATGCAAGGCCAATGGGATGTCTTCTACGACGCCTATCGCCACATCGTCCTGCCGGCCTCGCTGCTCGGCTATTTTTCGCTCGCCTATATCAGCCGCATGACGCGCTCCTTCATGCTGAACGAGCTGTCGCAGGAATACATCGTCGCCGCACGCGCCAAGGGCCTGTCGGAAACGCGCATCATCTGGGGCCATGCGCTGCGCAACGCGGCCGTGCCGATGGTCACCGTAATCGCGCTCTCCTATGCCGGGTTGCTCGAAGGTTCGGTGCTGACCGAGACCGTGTTTTCCTGGCCCGGCATTGGCCTCTACATCACCAATTCGCTGCAGAACGCCGACATGAACGCGGTGCTTGGCGGCACCATCGTCATCGGTTCGGTGTTCATCGGCATCAATCTCCTGTCCGACCTTCTCTACAAGCTGCTCGACCCGAGGACCAAGACAGGATGAGTATCGCGACCGTCCAGACCCGTCGTGACTGGCTGCTCAGCGATCGGCCGGCCTCGCGCATGCAGGCAAGGCTCGGCCGCGCCTATGTCGCCTGGCGGCGCTTTTCCGCCAACCGGCTGGCGTTTCTTGGCCTGCTGATCATCATCGCCTTGCTGGTGGTCGCTGCCTTCGCCGATGTGCTGGCGCCCTATTCGCCGACCGTCGGCGATTTGAAGAACGCGCGGCTTTTAGCGCCGAGCAGCGCGCATTGGTTCGGCACCGACGATCTCGGCCGCGATATCTATTCTCGCATTCTCTTTGGCTCGCGATGGACGCTCTATGTCGTCACCCTCGTCGCCATCATCGCAGCCCCCATCGGCCTTGTGGTCGGCACCGTCGCCGGCTATGCCGGCGGCTGGACCGATGCCATTCTGATGCGCATCACGGATATCTTTCTTGCCTTCCCCAAGCTGATCCTGGCGCTGGCCTTTGTCGCAGCACTTGGACCAGGCATCGAAAACGCCGTGCTCGCCATCGCCATCACCTCCTGGCCGCCTTACGCCCGAATTGCCCGTGCCGAAACGATGACGGTTCGCAACTCGGATTACATCAAGGCGGTGCAGTTGATGGGCGCCTCGCCGTTCCGCATCGTGCTGCGCCACATCATGCCGCTCTGCATCTCCTCGCTGATCATCAGGGTGACGCTCGACATGGCCGGCATCATCCTCACTGCCGCCGGTCTCGGCTTCCTCGGCCTCGGCGCGCAGCCGCCGCTGCCGGAATGGGGCACCATGATCGCATCCGGCCGCCGCTTCGTGCTCGATCAGTGGTGGGTTGCCGGCGCGCCGGGCTTCGCCATCCTGATCGTCAGCCTAGGCTTCAACCTGCTCGGCGACGGTTTGCGCGACGCGCTCGATCCAAGGAGCGGGGACCAATGAGCGACGCGACAGGCACATTGCTGGAGGTCGACGATCTGCGCGTCGATTTCCCGACCCGCACCGGCCTTGTCCAGGCGGTGCGCGGCGTCTCCTTCTCGCTCGGCCGCGAGCGGTTGGGCATTGTCGGCGAAAGCGGTTCCGGAAAGTCGCAGACCGGCCGCGCCATTATGGGGCTGACGCCGCCGCAGGCCCTTGTGTCGGCGAAGAAGCTCGCCCTCGACGGCATCGACCTTCTGGCCATGCCGGCCCGCCAGCGCCGGGCGCTGCGCGGAAAGCGCATTGCCATGATCCTGCAGGATCCGAAATATTCGCTCGACCCGGTGATGAGCATCGGCCGCCAGATCGTCGAGACGCTGCGCACGCATGAGAAGGTCTCCAAGGGGGAGGCGCGCGAGCGGGCGCTGGCGATGCTGGAAGCGGTGCAAATCCGCGACCCGGCGCGCGTCTTCGACCTGCATCCGCACGAGGTCTCCGGCGGCATGGGCCAGCGCGCCATGATCGCCATGATGCTGATTGCAGGGCCGGAACTGATGATCGCCGACGAGCCGACCTCGGCGCTCGACGTCACCGTGCAGCTCGACGTGCTCGGCATCCTCGACCGGCTGGTCAGCGAGCGCGGCATGGGGCTGATCTTCATCTCGCATGATCTGCGGCTGGTTGCCTCCTTCTGCGACCGCGTCATTGTCATGTATGCCGGCAAGGTGGTCGAACAGCTCAAGGCCTCGGAATTGCGCGAAGCCCAGCATCCCTACACGCGCGGCCTGCTCAACTGCATGCCCAAGATCGGTTACGAACGCCATCCGCTGCCGGTGCTCGACCGCAAGCCGGAGTGGGCGGCATGACACCAGCCATTTCCATCGACGGGCTGGCGGTGGTGTTCGACCGTTTTCGCGCGCTGAAGGGTGTCAGCCTGGAGGTGCAGTCGGGTGATTCCTTCGGCCTGGTCGGCGAGAGCGGTTCCGGCAAGTCCACGCTCCTCAAGGCGATTGCCGGTCTCGTGCCGGCAGCGTCCGGAACTATCACCGTCAACGGCAAGACACTCGGCGCCCGCCGCGACAAGGCCTTTTATCGCGAAGTGCAAATGGTCTTCCAGGACCCGTATGGCTCGTTGCACCCGCGCCAGACCGTCGACCGCCTGCTGCAGGAGCCGCTCGCCATTCACGGCTTTGCCGACGGCGAACAGCGTATCCAGCGCGCACTGGACGAGGTCGGCCTCGGCAACGGCTTCCGCTTCCGCTACGCGCATCAATTGTCCGGCGGCCAGCGCCAGCGCGTGGCAATCGCGCGAGCGCTCATCCTCGAGCCCTCGATCCTGTTGCTCGACGAGCCGACCTCGGCGCTCGACGCCTCGGTGCAGGCCGAAGTGCTCAATCTGCTGGAAGAGGTCCGCCGGCGGCGCAAACTGACCTTCCTGATGGTCAGCCACGACCTCGCCATCATCACCCATATGTGCGAACGGCTGATGGTGATGCAGAGCGGCGAGGCGGTGGAAAATCTCACCGCAAGCCAGTTGATCGGGCACCGGGTGACCATGGATTATACGCGCAACCTGTTGAGGGCGAGCGAGGGGTTTGTAAGGACGTAGCAGGTCGACGTCGCGATCTGTCGCGCCCCCCTCTGGCCTGCCGGCCATCTCCCCCACGGGTGGGGAGATTAGCTGTCATCGCGGTTTTCGCAAATCACCGGTGTTGTAGGCGCGGCGCCGAAACCACTGCTCTCCCCCCTCGTGGGGGAGATGTCCGGCAGGACAGAGGGGGGTGCGAAGGAACGCGACCTTGCCTTACGTCTCCGCAACAGCAGCGCTTTCCACCACGGCGTTGTCTGCCTCCGCCTTTGGCTCCTTGATCCGGAACCACGTCACATAGAGCGCCGGCAGGAACAGCAGCGTAATCGCCGTGCCGGCGATGATGCCGCCCATCATGGCATAGGCCATCGGCCCCCAGAACACTTCGCGCGCGATCGGGATCAGCGCCAGGCTCGCCGCCGCCGCCGTCAGCGCGATCGGGCGCATGCGGTGCTCGGTGGCCTCGATCACCGCTTCCCAGCGGTCCTTGCCCTCAGCGACCAAATCCTCGATCTGCACAATCAGGATGACCGAGTTGCGGATCAGGATGCCGATCAGCGCCAGCACGCCGAGAATGGCAACGAAGCCGAGCGGCGCGCCGCTCGGCACCAGGGCCGCTACCACGCCGATCAGCCCGAGCGGCGCAACCGCCACCACCAGGAACAGGCGCTGGAAGCTCTGCAGCTGGATCATCAGGATGGTCGCCATGACGAACAGCATCAGCGGCACCACGGCGGCGATCGGTCCCTGGCTTTTGACGCTTTCCTCGACCGAGCCGGCGGTTGCGACCGAGTAGCCCGGCGGCAGCTTGGCGATGAAGGCGTCGACCGACGGCTTCAATTCGTTGACGACGGTTGCCGGCAGCACATCGCCGACCAGGCCGGCGCGCACGGTAATGGTCGGAATGCGGTTGCGCCGCCACACCGTCGGCTGTTCGAGGTCGTAGCGGAAGTTCGCCACCGCTGCGAGCGGGATCGCCTCGCCATTGCCGGTCGGCAGCTGCATGTTCTGCAACGTGTCGATCGAGCCGCGTTCTGCCTCGCGCGAGCGAGCGATGACGTTGATCAGGTAGGTGGCGTCGCGCACCTGGGTGATGGTGGCGCCGCCGACCGTGCTGTTCAGCGCGCTGGCGATGTCGGAGGAGGTGATGCCGAGCTGGCGCGCCTTGTCCTGCAGCACATCGACCCTCAACACACGCTGCGGCTCATTCCAGTCGAAAGTCGGCGCCGCCAGCTTCGTATTGACCGAGATCAGGCCGGCAAATTGCTGCGCCAGGTCGCGCACCTTCTGGATGTCGGGTCCGCCGACGCGGTATTGCACCGGGCGCCCGACCGGCGGCCCGAGTTCGAGCGGCTTGACGAAGGCATCGGTGCCGACGAACTCCTCGCGCAGCAGTTTCTCCAGCACCGGCTTCAGCCGGTTGCGCGCCTCGATGCTCTTGGTGACGATGACGGTCTGGCCGAAATAGGGATTGGCCGGCTGCACGTCGAAGGCGAGCAGGAAGCGCACCGCGCCCTGGCCGATATAGGACGAGAAATGGTCGACGTCGGGATTGCCGGCCAGCGCCCGGCCTTCGAAGCGCTCGATCTGGTCGCGCGTCTCGGTGACCGACGAGTTCTGTGGCAGGTTCCAGTCGACGATCAATTCCGGCCGGTCCGAAGGCGGAAAGAACTGCTGCTGGACAAGGCCGAAGCCGGCTATCGAGCCGGCAAACAACAACACCGTGACGAAGATGGTCAGCCAGTGGTGTCGCACCGAGCCCACGAGAACGCGCCGGAACAGGCTGGTGAAGCGTCCGGGCTTTTCATGATGTTGCTTCATCGTCGCCGGCAGGATGGTGACGCCGAGCAGCGGCGCGAACAGCACCGCCACGATCCAGGACACCAGGAGCGAGACCGCAATGACGACGAACAGCGTAAACGTGTATTCGCCGGCGGCGCTGTTGTTGAGGCCGATCGGGATGAAGCCGGCGACCGTCACCAGCGTGCCGGTCAGCATCGGGAAGGCGGTCGATGTGTAGACATAGGTCGCCGCCTTGCGCAGATTGTCGCCGACCTCCAGCCGCGCCACCATCATCTCGACCGCAATCATGGCGTCGTCGACCAATAGGCCGAGCGCGATGATCAGCGCGCCCAGCGAAATGCGCTGCAGCGAAATGCCGAGATAGGCCATGACCGTAAAGGTGATGGCCAGCACCAGCGGGATCGACAGCGCCACGACGAAGCCGGCGCGCATGCCGAGGCTGATGAAGGACACGGCAAGCACGATGGCGACCGCCTCGGCCAGCGCCCGGGTAAAGCCCGAAACGGCTTCCTCCACGATCACCGGCTGGTCGGCGACCAGATGCACGCCGACGCCGACCGGCAGGTCGGCCAGCACCTCGTCCATTTTCTTCTCGAGGGCGGCGCCGAATTCGAGCAGGTTGGCATTGGGCTTCATGCCGATGGCGAGCCCGATCGCATCCTGGCCGTTGAAGCGGAACAGTGCCGTCGGCGGGTCTTCATAGCCGCGCCGGATCGTTGCCACATCGCTCAGCCGGAAGAAGCGGTCGTTGACGCGCAGATTGATGCCGCGCAGGCTTTCCTCGGAGGTGAACTGGCCGCCGACCCGCACGCTGACGCGCTCGGGTCCGGATTCGACGACGCCCGACGGCGTGATAGCGTTCTGGGCTTGCAGGCTAGCCACGATCGCTTGCTGGTTGAGGCCGAGGGCTGCGATCTGGCGGGTCGAGAATTCGAGATAGATGGCTTCGTCCTGGGCGCCGACCAGATCGACCTTGCCGGCATTGGGCACAGTCAGGATCTGGGTCCTGACATCCTCGACATAGTCGCGCAACTGGCGCGGCGTCAGCCCGTCGGAGGTGAAGGCGTAGATATTGCCGAAGACGTCGCCGAAGCGATCGTTGAAGAACGGCCCCTGCACGCCTTGCGGAAATTGGGGCGCTATGTCGTTGACCATGTTGCGCACCTGGGTCCAGTTCGACACGACATCGCGCGCCTTGGTGGTGTCCTTCAGGTTGACGAAGATGACGGTCTTGCCCGCGGTGGTGACCGAGCGGGTGAAGTCGAGGCTGTCCAGTTCCTCGAGCTTCTTTTCGATGCGGTCGGTGACCTGCCGCACCGTCTCGTTGACCGAGGCACCCGGCCAATTGGCCTGGACGATCATGGTCTTGATGGTGAAGTTCGGATCTTCCTCGCGGCCGAGATTGAGGTAGGAGAAGATGCCGGCCACCACGAAGACCAGCATGAAATACCAAACCAGCGAACGGTGGCTGAGCGCCCAGTCGGAGAGATTGAAGCCCTTCATCAGACCCCACCCTCCGGTATTTTCACCTTCTGGCCGTCCACCAGGCTGTGGACGCCCGCGGTGACGACGCGCATCCCGGCCTCAAGTCCTTCGGCGACGATGAAGCTGGCGGCGCCCTTCGAAGCGATCTTGATGTCGCGCGTCGAGACGCTCGACGTCTTTTCATCGACGATCCAGACCTTGTCGCCGCCATTCTTCTGCAGCAGCGCCGACAGCGGCAGCTCGATCGTCGGCGCCACCTTAGCCACCCGTGTCGCCGTCACCGTCGAGCCGAGCCGGAAGGCTTGCGGCGGATCGGTGAGCGTCAGCTTGACGCGGCGGCTGCGGGTCGAACTATCGGCTTGCGGCGCGATCTCGCGCAGCGTGGCCTCGGTCTGGATCGACGGCAGCGATTGCAGGATGACCTCGAACGACGTGCCGACAGCCAGATCGCCGATCAATTGGTCGGGAATGTCGACCACCGCTTCGCGCAAATCCGAGCGCGCCACGGTGACGATGGTCTGGCCGGCCGAAACCGTCTGGCCGACCTCGGCGCCGGTGGCGGTGACGACGCCGTCGAAGTCCGAGAACAGCCTGGCATAGCCAAGCTGCTCCTGCGATTTGGCAAGCGCTGCCTTGGCCCGCTCGACGTTGGCTTCGGCCGCTTGCCTGGCCTGCTGCGCGGCATCGAAGACGGCCTGCGAGGTGTTGGCCGCGGCGAGCAACTGGCGCTGGCGGTCCTCGCTGGCGGCGGCGTTGGCGAATTGCGCCTCGGCATTGGAGAGTTCGGCCTTTGCCGCCTGTACGGCAAGCTCGAGCGCCGTCGGGTCGAGCGTGGCGATCGTCGTGCCCTTGCTGACGATATCGCCGACCTTGACGTCGCGCGAGACGACGCGGCCGAGCAGGCGGAAGGCGAGGTCGGCGCTGACCTGCGGCTCGATGGAGCCGGCGAAGCCGAAGGTCCGCGTCGTCTGCGGCTTGATCACCATCGACAGCACCGGCCGGATGATCTCTGGCGGCTTTTCCTGCGACTTCGAACAGGCAGTGAGTGTCGCCAGTGCAACCAGGGCAGGTACAAAAGGCAGGATACGCAGCCGCCTCATTGTGCTGCTCCCGATACCTCGACCGCCTGTCCGGGGCTGAGCAACTGGCCACCGGCGGTGACGACGCTTTGTCCGGCCTCCAGCCCCTTGTCGACGACGACCACGCCGGAATCGAAGGCCAGCACATTGACCAAGGCTGTCGCCACCGCCTTGGTCGAGGGATCGATAATCCAGACAGCCGGCTTGCCCTCGATCGAGGTCAGCGCCTGCCAGGGCAGGATGACGGCTTTCGCCGGTCTGGCGTTGACCGAGCCGATGACGGTGGCGCCGAGCGGCATGCCTTCCGGCGTGTCGGCAATGCCGACCTTGACCCGGACCGACGCCGAAGCCGGATCGACCGCCGGGGAGACTTCGCGCACCTTGCCCAAGGCCTTCACCTGCGGGTCGGCCAGCAGCGTGATCGTCACCGAGGGCGATGGCGCCGTTTTGGCGACCAGCGTTTCCTGGACATTGAACACCGCATCGCGGTCACCGTCCTCGGCGACGGTGAAGACCGTCTGTGCCGCCTGCACCACTTGCCCGGCTTCGACCTGCCGAGCGGTGATGACGCCGGCAGCGCCCGCCTTGAGCTCGGTGAAGGACAGGTTCTCCCTGGCGTTGGAAAGCGCGCTCTGCGCCTGATCGACACTGCCTTGCGCCACCTTCTGCGCCTGGTCGGCCGCATCATAGTCCCGCCTGGTGGTAAAACCCTGGGCAAGCAGGGTTTTCTGCCGTTCGAAGGTGGCGGCCGCCTGGGTCAGTTGCGCCTGAGCGGCATCGAGATCGGCCTGCGCCGAGCGCAAATCGGATTCCTGTTCTTGCGGATCGATGCGGGCAAGCACGGCGTCCTTGTCGACATGCTGGCCGACATCGACGAGCCGTTCGGCGACGCGACCACCGACACGGAAGGACAGATTGTTCAGCGTGCGCGCCGCGATCACTCCGGTCAGCGAGGTCCGCGGCGCATAATCGGCCATGGCCACCGTCTTGGTGCGCACCATGATCGGCAGTTTCTTGGCCGCCGCCTCCTGCTTCTGGCAGCCGGCTAGAATGAACAGCGCGATCGCACAGGCGAGGAGGATCGGAGAAAACGAAAAAAGGGCTGAGGCCGGGGGCTGCGGGGCGGACGATGTCGCGTTCCTGCTCATGGGTCCCTCACCGATCCGGCACGCTCATGATGGGTGAGCTGTCACAGACATCGGGAGGATAATCGATCCCAAGGAAAAGGAAACCGATCTCGTACGCGTATCGGTCAGCGGGTTAGGACCTGTCGACGTGCCGCGCACCGACGGCAGGCCCAATCGCCGGGCGACGGTGCCGACTTGAGGAAAACGTGAAATAAGGCCAGAACAGGCTTGAGACCTGTCAAGCAAGAGCGGGCGCCAGCCCGGCGAGGGATGACCATGAAGAACGCAGCCATTTCCGAACGCAAGAACCAGTCGATTTCGCGCGGCGTCGGCATGACGACGCAGATCTATGCCGACCGCGCTGAGAATTCGGAGATATGGGACGTCGAAGGCCGCCGCTACATCGATTTCTCCTCCGGCATCGCCGTCGTCAACACGGGCCATCGCCACCCCAAGGTGATCGAGGCGGTCAAGGCGCAGCTCGACCGCTTCACCCATACCTGCCACCAGGTGGTGCCCTATGAGAGCTATGTCAGGCTGGCCGAACGGCTGAACGCCATGCTGCCCGGCAAGTTCGAGAAGAAAACCATCTTCGTCACCACCGGCGCCGAGGCGGTCGAGAACGCCATCAAGATCGCCCGCAACGCCACCGGCCGCCAGGCCGTCATCGCCTTTGCCGGCGGCTTCCACGGCCGCACCTTCATGGGCATGGCGCTGACCGGCAAGGTCGTGCCCTACAAGGTCGGTTTCGGCGCCATGCCGGGCGACGTCTACCATGCGCCGTTCCCGGTGCCGCTACACGGCGTGTCGGTCGCGGATTCGCTGGCGGCACTCGACAGACTGTTCAAGGCCGATGTCGATCCGGCCCGCGTCGCCGCCATCATCATCGAGCCGGTCCAGGGCGAGGGCGGCTTTTACGACGCGCCGCGCGAGTTCCTGACCGCGCTGCGCAAGCTCTGCGACCAGCACGGCATGCTGTTGATTGCCGACGAGGTGCAGACCGGCTTTGCCCGCACCGGCAAGATGTTCGCCATGGACCATCACGAGGTTGCGGCCGACATCACCACCATGGCCAAGAGCCTGGCCGGCGGCTTCCCGCTGGCGGCGGTCACCGGCCGCGCCGAAATCATGGATGCGCCCGGCCCCGGCGGCCTCGGCGGCACCTATGGCGGCAGCCCGATCGGTGTCGCTGCAGCACATGCCGTGCTCGACGTGATCGAGGACGAAAAGCTCTGCGACCGCGCCAACACGCTGGGCGCCCGGCTGAAGCAACGGCTGCAGGCGATCCGTGACGACGTGCCCGAGATTGTCGATATAAGGGGCCTCGGCTTCATGAACGCGGTCGAATTCAACGACGTCAAGAAAGGCCTGCCGTCGGCTGAGATCGCCAACGCCATTCGGCTGAAGGCGCTCGACAAGGGCCTGATCCTGCTGACCTGCGGCGTCTACGGCAACGTCATCCGCTTCCTGGCCCCGATCACGATCCAGGACAATGTCATGAACGAGGCGCTCGACATTCTTGAAAGCTCGATCCGCGAAGTCTGCGCTGCTTAGTCGATAGACATTGGGCTAGCCGGCAGCTCTGGCCGGCTCGTCCTGCTGGAAGGCGGCCAGCGCCGCCTTCAGCCCATCAGGGCCTTCCGCTACCGTCTGCGGCGTCGGCGAGAAGCCGGCGCCGAGCATCTTGCGGCCGAGCATATGGTCGCCGGGGCGATTGACCGATTCGATGCCGAGCAACCGGCTTCCGGCATAGTGGTAGATCGAGAATTTGTTGTCGGCGAGATCGCCCAGCACGACATGGCTGTCGCCGCCTGACGTCAGCCCGACCATCTGCAACTTCATGTCGCCGATGTCCGACCAGAACCAAGGCACGGCCGAATAGCTGTCGGCGTGGCCGGTTATGGTGCGCGCGGCAAGCCGGGCCTGGTCGGTGGCGTTCTGCACCGATTCCAGCCGAACGTCGCCGCCGGTCGACCAGTGGCGGTAGGAAGCGGCGTCGCCGATGGCGAGGATGTCAGGCACCGAGCTGCGCATCTGCTGGTCGACGCGGATGCCATTGGCGACAGTCAGCCCGGCGGCCTGCGCCAGTTCGACATTCGGCACCGCGCCGATGCCGACAATGACCATGCGTGCCGGCAGCCTTTCGCCGGTGGAAGTGATGGCGGCCGAGACATGGCCGTTTTCGCCCTCCAGCCTGGCAATGGTGGTGCCGGTGAGGATGCGCACGCCCAGCGCCTCCAGCCGCAGGCGGACATGGCTCGCCACCACCGGCGCCACGGCGCGGCCGAGCAGCCGGTCGACGGCTTCGACCACGGTGACGTTGCGGCCGGCGGCCCTCAGCGTCGCCGCGATCTCCAGTCCGATGAAGCCGCCGCCGAGGATGACGACATCGTCGCTCTGCGCACTGAGCTCGCGGATCAGCCGCGCATCGGCGATCGAGCGCAGCGACAGCACGCCCGAGAGGTCCCCGCCCGGCAGCGGCAGAAGCCGCGGCCGCGAACCGGTGGCCAGGATAAGGCGGTCGAAGGCAAGCGCGCCGCCGCCCGCTATGTCCAGCCTGCGGTCTGCCGTATCGATGCGGTCGATACGGATGCCCGGCCTGAAGTCGATGGTGCTGCCGGTGTAAAAAGCCTCGCCGCGCAATGGCTGCGCCTTGGCCTCGGCATCCTTGATGAAGGTCTTCGACAAAGGCGGCTTGTGGTAGGGCAGCTCGTTTTCGTCGCCGATCAGCACGACCGGTCCGTCATAGCCTTCCTCGCGCAGGCTGGCGGCCGCTTGCACGCCCGCATGACCCGCACCGACAATGACGACACCGTTCTTCATCGCAACCCGAATTCCTGTTTCAAATCTGGAGCATGATGCCGAAAAGTGTGAAGCGGTTTGCGGACGACATCATGCTCTCTGATTGTGAGCTGTTCCGCCAGATGGCGATTGTCTGCCGCCGTCGCAAGAGCCCGGGTCCGGGTCGCACCCGGAATGGTCGTCTGTCAATCTCGGTGTCTCTCACCACGGCTGCTGGGGATACGGTTTAAAGTTGATAGTCCTAGTTTAGAATAATTCTAAACTGTTGTTTCAATTGAATTTTCTGGGGTTCGCCAGTTGACTTCCAGCGCCGCCATCGTTTTATGGAGGCTCGCGCGTCAGCGCATCCCTTTGATGTTTGGGCCTTGAACCCGTTCGATTGGAGGCATTTGGTGTCTTTCTACCGTGAGCCGCGCAACGGCGCGGCATCCGTTGTGACCTATGGCATGCCTGTGTCCTGGCACCGTTTGGCACGCGCGCCTTTTACCGAATTCCCTTTGAACTGGAGAATGATGATGACAGCACGATATGGCGGCAGGCTGGCTGCGATCGGTGTCACGGCAATGTTGACGGCGGCGGTTTTCATCCTGCCGGCCAAGGCGGCGGAGACCGACGCCAAGGCGGTCATCAAAACCTATTCCGACATCGCGCTGGCCAAGTACGAGGATTCGCTGACCACCGCGCAGGCGCTCGACAAGGCAGTCGACGCGCTGCTCGCCAATCCATCGGCCGACACGCTCAACGCCGCCCGCGATGCCTGGAAGGCGTCGCGCGTGCCTTACCAGCAGACCGAGGTATATCGCTTCGGCAACAAGATCGTCGACGACTGGGAAGGCAAGGTGAACTCCTGGCCGCTGGACGAAGGCCTGATCGATTATGTCGCCAAGAGCTATGGCACCGAGTCCGATGCCAACGCGCTCTACACCGCCAATGTGATCGCCAACAAGGAAATCGAGATCGAAGGCAAGAAGGTTGACGCCTCGAACCTGACGCCGGAGTTCCTCTCCGGCACGCTGCAGGAAGCCGGCGGCATCGAAGCCAATGTTGCGACCGGCTATCATGCCATCGAATTCCTGCTCTGGGGCCAGGATCTGCACGGCACCGGCCCGGGCGCCGGCGAGCGGCCCTATACCGACTATGACCTCAAGAACTGCACCGGCGGCAATTGCGACCGCCGCGCGCAGTATCTGAAGTCGGCCAGCGACCTGCTGGTCTCTGACCTGCAGGAGATGGTCGGCAACTGGAAGGAAGACGGCGCCGCCCGCAAGAACCTCCTCGACGGCCAGCCGAACACCGCCATTTCGGTGATCTTCACCGGCATGGGCTCGCTGTCCTACGGCGAACTGGCCGGCGAGCGCATGAAACTCGGCCTGCTGCTGCACGATCCGGAAGAGGAGCACGACTGCTTCTCCGACAACACCTACAACTCGCATCTCCATGACGCGATCGGCATCCGCGCCGCCTATCTCGCCAGCTACACCCGCCTCGACGGCACCGTCGTTTCGGGCCCGTCGGTGCACGATATGGTCAAGGCGGCCGATCCGGCGATCGACAAGGAACTGTCCGACAAGCTCGACGTCTCGGTCGCCAAGATGGAGGCGATCAAGGCGCGGGCTGTGGCCGGCGAGGCCTATGACCAGCAGATCGCCGAGGGCAACACCGAAGGCAACGCCACGGTGCAGGCGGCAATCGACGCGCTGGTCGACCAGACCAAGTCGATCGAACGCGCCGTTGGTGCCTTGAAGCTCAACGACATTGCTTTTGAGGGTTCCGACAGCCTTGATGCACCGGAGAAGGTGTTCAAGTAACACCCCAACCAACCACCAGCCAAGCGGCGCGGAGGAGGCGCCGTCAGCCAGAGCCAATCCATGCTGATCTGCCATTGCAATATCATCACCGAAAAGGAGATTGAGCAGACGATCGTCGATCTGCTGGACCAGGATCCCTGGCAGCTCATCGTCCCGGCGAAAGTCTATCACACGATGCAAAAGCGCGGTCGCTGTTGCGGCTGCTTCCCAAATGTGGTCGAAACGATCATTCGGGTTACCGAAAATTACCACGCCCGCTCGGAGGCGAGCGGCGACATCGTTTCACATCTGGATCGCGTCAGAGGCCTGCGCGTCCAATACGGGAGCAGAACCCATGAAAGGCGAAAAGCAGATCATAGAGCGGCTTAACGAAGCTCTTTTCCTCGAGCTCGGCGCCGTCAATCAGTACTGGGTGCATTTCCGTCTGCTGGAGGACTGGGGATACGCCAAGCTGGCAAAGAAGGAACGCGCCGAATCGATCGAGGAAATGCACCATGCCGATCGGCTGGTGGCCCGTATCATCTTCCTCGAAGGCCACCCCAATCTGCAGTCCGTAGCGCCTTTGCGCATCGGCCAGAATGTCAAGGAAGTGCTCGAATCCGATCTTGCCGGCGAATATGACGCGCGCACCGCCTACAAGCGTTCGCGCGAGATCTGTGAAGAAGCAGGCGACTACGTGACGATGAAGCTGTTCGAGGAATTGCTGGCCGACGAGGAAGGTCATATCGACTTCCTCGAGACGCAACTCGACCTGCTGGCCTCGATCGGCGAGGAAAAATACGGCCAGCTCAACGCCGCATCGGCGGATGAGGCGGAATAGGACCATGCGGGAATGCGGCGCCTCCTAGATTTTCCGCGCCGCTTGCGGCGGGCTAACGGCCTGCCGCTCCTCAAAAACCCGCGATACCAGCCGTTTCGCGGGCTTTCGATTGCCATCCTTGCGATTGTTTCGGCCCCGGCGCTGGCTGGTGCAGTGGACCCGGCCGGCCTCGCCACCAGCCGCACCGACCTGACGCCGAAGGATCAGGCCCGCGTCATTGCCGTCACCAGGCCGACCGCCGATTTCTCCAAACCGGAAGCCTTCGAAACGATGCAAGGCGGCGCCGGCACCTCGCGCAAGCAGGTCGACCGCGACGCCTTCTCGCAACCCTCTGAAAACATCACCTTCGAGGAAGAGGGCAATTTCAAGCTCGGCAATGCGCTTTTTCGCAAGAACTGGGTGTCGTCGCCGTCCTCGACCCAGGCCTCGGATGGTCTCGGGCCGCTGTTCAACGAGCGTGCCTGCCAGAATTGCCATTTGAAGGACGGCCGCGGCCGTCCGCCGTCAGCCGACAGCCGCACCACCTCGATGTTCCTGCGGCTGGCGCGCGATGCCAGCACAGCGGAGGAAAAGGCCGAGATCGCCGGGCACAATGTGTTGAACTTCCCCGACCCTGTCTACGGCACGCAATTGCAGGAACTGGCGGTTCCTGGCCTCAAGGGCGAAGGCCGCATGCGTGTCGACTATGGCGATGAAAAGGTTGCGCTTGGCGACGGCACCGTCGTTTCGCTGCGCAAACCGAGTTATGCCATCGATGGTCTTGGCTACGGCCCGCTCGACCCGCACACCACAGTGTCGCCGCGGCTGACGCCGCCGATGATCGGCCTTGGCCTGATCGAACAGATCGCACCGGCCGATATTCTTGCCCACGCCGATCCGGACGACCGCGATGGCGACGGCATTTCCGGCAAACCCAACATCGTACGCGACGTCAGCAGCGACGAACTGACACTCGGCCGCTTCGGCTGGAAGGCGCAAACCGCCTCGATCCGCCAGCAGGCGGCGGATGCCTTTGACGGCGATATCGGCATTTCGACGCCGGAAGAGCCCAACCATTGGGGCGATTGCACCACGGCCGAAAAGGCCTGCCTCGCCATGCCGGACGGCGTCCAGAAGCGGCTCGGTACTGTCGAGGCGCCGTCGCCGGTGATGGACCTTGTCACTTTCTATTCGCAGAACCTTGCCGTGCCGGCGCGGCGCGATGTCGGCGATCCCGCCGTGCTCGCCGGCAAGAAACTGTTCTACGACATGGGCTGCATCTCCTGCCACACACCGAAATTCGTCACCATGCGCGGCACGCCCAACAAAGCTCAAGCGTTCCAGCTGGTCTGGCCTTATTCCGACTTCCTGCTACACGACATGGGTCCCGGTCTCGCCGATGGCCAGGTCGTTGGCGAGGCTATGGGCAGCGAATGGCGCACACCGCCGCTCTGGGGCATCGGGCTCACCAAGACGGTCAACGGCAACAGCTTCTTCCTGCATGACGGGCGTGCGCGTACGCTTACCGAAGCTATCCTCTGGCACGGCGGCGAGGGGCAGAAGGCGCGCGACCGCTTTGCCGCTACCGATGCGGCCGACCGCGATGCTCTCATCAAATTCCTGGAGTCACTCTGATGTTGAAGCGCTTTTTGCCTGCCCTCGCGCTGGCGCTGGCCATGTCCTCCCCGGCATCGGCCTCGGTGAAAGCCTCCGACGTCATCCAGCGCGCGATCGACGGCTTTGTCCGTCCCGCCTATGCCGGCCTGCATGACCATACCGGTAGCCTGGCCAAGGCCATGGACGCGCTTTGTCAGGCGCCATCACAGGGCAATCTCGACGCCGCGCATGCCGAATTCTCGGCCACGGTCGCAGCCTGGTCGTCAGCCGAAATCATCGGCTTCGGGCCGATCAAGGAGAACAACCGGCTGGAGCGCATGCTCTACTGGCCGGACCGCAAGAGCATCGGCCTGAAGCAGGTGCAGGCCGCTCTGGCCGCCAGGGACCCGACCGCCAGCGACCCAACGCAGCTGGCAGGCAAGAGCGTCGCCATGCAGGGGTTAGGGGCGCTGGAGTTCGTGCTCTATGGCGATGGCTCCGAGGCGCTCGCCGGCAAGGACGATCCGTACCGCTGCGCCTACGGCGCGGCGATTGCCAAGAATATCGAGACGATGGCCGCCGACGTCGACGCAGCCTGGAAAAAGCCGGACGGCTTTGCGGCCCTGTGGGCCAATCCGGGACCCGACAACGCGCTCTATCGCGACGGCACCGAAGCGGTGACCGAACTGGTCGGCGTCTTCATCAACGAACTGGAAATGGTCCGCGACGTGCGCCTCAAAGGCTTCCTCGGCGCCAAGCCGGATGCAGACAAGCCTAGGCAGGCGATCTTCTGGCGCTCGCAGAACACCGGCCTGTCATTAGCCGGCAATCTCTCCGGCATCGACACGCTGTTTGAGGCCTCGAAACTCGGCGACGCGCTGCCGGGGGATGCACGCTGGATGGCGGAATCGATCCATATCCAGCTGGTCAACGGCATCGCCACCGCCAGGTCAGTTCAAGGCCCGATCGACAAGGCGCTGGCCGATCCGGTTGAGCGCGAGAAGCTCGAGCATTTCGCGCTGATCACCTCCAGCCTGTCAGGCTTGATCGGCACCAGGTTGACGGCCGAATTTGGCCTGACCGCCGGCTTCTCCTCGCTCGACGGAGACTGATCATGAGGACGCCATTGATCGATCGCCGCGATTTTCTGAAGGCCGCCGGCGCTGGCTTCATAGCGGCTATGGCGCCTCGGGCCTGGGCGGAAACGCTCAGCACGGATACGGTCTTTGCCACCGCCTTCGTCAAGCGCGACGGCAGTTTTGGCGCGGCTGTGCTGTCGGAAGCCGGCAAACTACTGCATGCGATCGACCTGCCCGACCGCGGCCACGACGTCACCTTCGATCCGGTATCGAAGCGCTCGGTGGTCTTCGCCAGGCAACCCGGCACCTTCGCCGTGGTCTTCGACCATACCGGCCGAGAAGCACCGCAGACCATTGCCAGCATCACCGGCCGCCATTTCTTCGGCCATGGCGTGTTCTCTGCCGATGGGGCGCTGCTCTACGCCACCGAAAATAATTTCGACAATGCCGCCGGCGTCGTCGGAATCTACGACGCACGCGCCAAATTCAGCCGCATCGGCGAGTTCCCGACCTATGGCATGGGGCCGCACGAGCTTCTGCTGCTTGGCGACGGCAGGACGGTCGCCATCGCCAATGGCGGCATCGAGACCCATCCGGACTATGGCCGCGCCGAACTCAACATCGCGACGATGAAGCCGTCTTATGTGCTGGTCGACTGCATCACCGGCGACCTCATCGAAAAACACGAACTGCCGGCTTCCCTGCACCAACTGTCGATCCGCCACATGGATGCCGATGCGTCCGGCACCATCTGGTTCGGCTGCCAGTATCGTGGTCCAGGCACCGACCGTCCGTTGCTGGTCGGCCGCGCTGCCCGTGGCAAGAACTTGCAGCTGATCGACATGCCGCAGGACGTGCTGTCCGGCTTCAAGAACTATATCGGCTCGGTCGCGGCCAATCCGGTTGCCGGAACGGTCGCGGTGTCGTCGCCGGAAGGCAATTCGCTGGCCGTGATCGATGTCGCCAGCGGCAAGATCGTCGCCACCAAGGTGCTGGTCGAGGTCTGCGGCCTGGCACCCGACGGGCCGGGCTTCATGGCGACGACAGGTGCTGGCGAAATCATCGAAGGCAGCGGCACGACGCGCTCCGAGCCCGATTATGTCTGGGACAACCACATGCTGCGCATCGCGCCGGCGGCGTAAGCCGTCCGGCCTACGCCGAAGCGAAGCCGCTTAACAATTTACACGCTGGCTCTTGCGGCGGCGCGCCATGGCGGGCAGAGGGAGACTGTTTTTCGAACCGGTCGCCCATGAAACTGCTTGCCATCGACTGTGCCGCCAATCTCTGCGCCGCCTGCGTCTATGACGCGGCGGCCGGCAAGGAGCTCGGCCGCTCGGTACGCGATCTCGGCAAGGGCCATGCCGAACACCTGATGGCCGTCATCGACGAAGCGCTGAAGGCCGGCGGTACAGACTACGCCGGCCTTGGCGCCGTTGCGGTCTCCATCGGTCCGGGCTCCTTTACCGGCCTGCGTGTCGGCGTGTCGGCGGCGCGCGGCCTGGCGCTGGCGCTGAAAATCCCGGCGATCGGCGTGACGACGCTGGAAGCGTTGGCGGCAGAAGCAAGCGCGGCGTTCCCCGGCCGCCCGGTCCTGGCCGCGCTCGACGCCGGCCGCGAGGAGATCCACGCCGCGTTTTACGATGCGGATGCGATTTTGCGCTATGGTCCGGCGGTGACCACACTTGCGCAAGCCGCGGGAATGGCGGCTGATAATCTTCCGGTGCTTGCCGGCACGGCCGCTTTGCAGATCGCTGCGGTGGTCGGGCGGACCTTCGACATCGGCCCGATATCAGCCACCGCCGACATTGCGATCTATGCCCGGCTGGCAGCGGCAAAAGGCGAGGGCGACAAGCCGAAACCGCTTTATCTGCGCGGCGCCGACGCCAAACCGCAGGCGGGTTTCATTCTATCGCGGCAGGAAAAGTAATGCGCATTCCCTTCCTCCAGCCGCGCCGCAGGGACTATGCGCTCGAACCGCTGACCATCGCCGACAGCCCAGCGGTCTCGGTGCTGCATCGCGAGGATTTCGTCCGGCCGTGGACCGATGGCGAGTTCGCCGCGCTGCTCGAGCAGGACACCGTGTTCGGCTATGCCGCGCGTGAGATCGGCCAGGGCGCCAAGCCGCCGGTCGGCTTCGTGCTGGCCAGGCTTGCTGCCGGCGAAGGCGAGATCCTGACCGTGGCGGTGGCGCGCTCGCATCGCCGCCAGGGCCTCGGCTGGCAGTTGATGGACGCGGTGCTGCGCGAACTGCACGCGCAGCGCGCCGAGGCGCTCTTCCTCGAAGTCGACGAGACCAATGTCGCTGCGATCGCCCTCTACCGGCGGCTTGGGTTCCGCCAGGTCGGCCACCGCGCCAACTATTACCGCTCGACCGAGCATGGCCCGACCGGCGCGCTTGTCATGCGCCGCGATCTCCGCTAGCGCAGAACGCGGGATAAGGTCAGGCGCATGATCGGAAAAATCAGGATTTTCCTGGCGCTGAGCCTCGTTGTTGTCGGCTCGCTGGTCCTTGTGCCGCTGCAACTGCTGTCGATGAAGACCGGCATCTGGCGCGAAACTGTCATTCTGAAGGTATGGCACAGGCTCATCGTCCGCACGCTCGGTCTCCGCATCCATGTCAAAGGCAATTTGTCCAGCCAGCGCCCGCTGCTGGTCGCCTCGAACCACATCTCCTGGACCGACATCATGGTGCTCGGCTCTTTTGCCGATGTGACGTTCATCGCCAGGGCGGACATGGAGGGGTGGCCGCTGATAGGCTGGCTGTCGAAGCTGCAACGCACAGTCTTCATCGAGCGTGAGCGCAAGCGCACGGCGGGCGACCAGGCCAGCGAGATCGCTAGCCGCATGGCCAAGGGCGACGCCATGGTTCTGTTTGCCGAGGGCTCGACTGGCGATGGCAACACTATCCTGCCGTTCAAGAGCACACTGTTTGGCGCCGCCTCGATGGCGATTTCGGAAGGTGCCGCCGAACAGGTCTTCATCCAGCCGCTGGCGATCGCCTATACGCGGGTGCACGGCGTGCCGCTCGGCCGCCGTCACAGGTCGATCGCCGCCTGGATCGGCGACCAGGACCTGATGCCGCATCTCAAGGTGCTGATGGCTGAGGGCGCGCTCGACGTCGAAGTGCATTTCGGCGAGCCAATCGTCTTTTCCAAGGGCTCGAACCGCAAGGAGACATCGAGGCTGATGGAAAGCCAGGTGCGCGCGATGATGCAGGCGGCACTCGCCGACCCCCTCCCGAGCCGCTAGCACAGGCAGTGCGCCTATCGGCGCATCTCGAGAATCGTCTGTTTTTTGTCACGGAAAGGCGTTAGAAGCCGCCGGATGGATTTGAACACGATAGAGCGGAACGACGCCGACATTGCCGCCGAAAGCAAGGTCATGGCGTCCGCCCCGGCCAAAAAGGTCTTCGTCAAGACCTATGGCTGCCAGATGAATGTCTATGATTCCCAGCGCATGACCGATGCGCTGGCCGCCGACGGCTATACCGCGACCGACGCCATCGCCGAGGCCGACCTGGTGCTGCTCAACACCTGCCACATCAGGGAAAAGGCGGCGGAAAAGGTTTATTCCGAACTCGGCCGCATTCGCGACATGAAGGCCGAACGCACCGCAGCAGGGCGCGAAATGCTGATCGGCGTCGCCGGCTGCGTCGCGCAGGCCGAAGGCGCTGAGATCATCCGCCGCTCGCCCGCCGTCGACCTGGTCATCGGCCCGCAGACCTATCACCGGCTGCCCGACGTGCTGGCGCGGGTGCGCGGCGGCGAGAAGATCGTCGAGACCGAATACGCCATCGAGGACAAGTTCGAGCACCTGCCGCAGCCGAAGCGTGCCGAAGTCATCAAGCGCGGCGTCACCGCCTTCCTCACCGTTCAGGAAGGCTGCGACAAATTCTGCACCTTCTGCGTCGTGCCCTACACCAGGGGCTCGGAAGTGTCGCGGCCGGTGGCGCAGATCGTCGCCGAAGCCGAGCGCTTGGCCGAGGCTGGCGTGCGCGAGGTGACGCTGCTTGGCCAGAACGTCAACGCCTGGCACGGCAAGGGCGAAGACGGTGCGGAATGGGGCCTGGGCCGCCTGCTGTTCCGGCTGGCAGAGATCCCCGGCCTGGCGCGGCTGCGCTACACCACCAGCCATCCGCGCGACATGGACGACGAACTGATGGCCGCCCACCGCGACCTGCCGGCGCTGATGCCCTATCTGCATCTGCCGGTGCAGTCGGGCTCCGACCGCATCCTCAAGGCGATGAACCGCAGGCATACGGCAAGCGACTATCTGGCGCTGCTCGAGCGCATCCGCGCCGCCCGCGGCGATATCGCGCTGTCCGGCGACTTCATCGTCGGCTTTCCCGGCGAGACCGACGCCGATTTCGAGGCGACAATGGAACTGGTGCGCCAGGTCAACTACGCCTCGGCCTTTTCGTTCAAATATTCGCCGCGCCCCGGCACGCCGGGCGCCGATATGCCCGATCACGTGCCCGAAGCGGTCAAGGACGAGCGCTTGCAGCGACTGCAGGCGCTGCTGCTTAAACAGCAGCAGGATTTCGGCCTGAGCCTGGTCGGCAGCACCATCGATACGCTGATCGAGAAGCCCGGCCGTCAGGCTGGCCAGAAGGTCGGCCGTTCGCCTTGGCTGCAGCCGGTTATTGTTGATGAAAAGGCCGGCGAAATCGGTGACATTATCCGGGTGCGAATCACGAAGACGGGCTACAATAGCCTGTTCGCCGAATTGGCCTGATGGCCTCGGCAGATGAGGAGAGACGGTTGAGCGCTGCTGAAGTGAAGACTCTGCCCCAGAACCAGACATCCGGGGCCTCTGACATGGCGCACATCGTTCTGACTTTCGACAACAACAAGCTTGCCAGCGCCCTGTACGGCCAGTTTGACGAGAACCTGGCCCGGCTCGAGCAGAAGCTCGGCGTCGACATCCGCTCGCGTGGCAACCAGTTGACCATCAAGGGTTCGGCCTCGGCGGCCGAGCAGGCGCGCCGCGCGCTCGACAATCTCTATGGCATTCTCCAGAAAGGCACCGATATCGGCCAGTCCGACGTGGACGGCGCCGTGCGCATGGCGGTTGCCGCCGACGACCAGCTGACGCTGCCGACGCTGGAGCGCAAGGGCAAGGTCTCGGCCGCCCAGATATCCACCCGCAAGAAGACCATCTATGCCCGTTCGCTCAACCAGGACGCCTATATGCGGGCGCTGGAGCGCTCGGAACTGGTGTTCGGCATCGGTCCGGCCGGCACCGGCAAGACCTACCTGGCGGTGGCGCATGCGGCGATGCTGCTCGAACGCGGCATGGTCGAGCGCATCATCCTGTCGCGACCGGCGGTCGAGGCCGGCGAGCGGCTGGGCTTCCTGCCCGGCGACATGAAGGAAAAGGTCGATCCATATCTGCGGCCGCTTTATGATGCGCTGTACGACATGATGCCGGCGGACAAGGTCGAACGCGCCATTGCCGCCGAGGTGATCGAAATCGCGCCGCTCGCCTTCATGCGCGGCCGCACGCTGGCGCATGCCGCCGTCATCCTCGACGAGGCGCAGAACACCACGCCGATGCAGATGAAGATGTTTCTGACCCGCCTCGGCGAGAATTCGCGCATGATCGTCACCGGCGATCCGACGCAGATTGATCTGCCCCCAAGCACCAAATCCGGCCTGGTTGAAGCCTTGCGTGTCCTTGACGGTGTGGCCGGCGCGGTAACCGTGCGCTTCAACGATGTCGACGTCGTGCGCCATCCGCTGGTGGCGGAAATTGTCAGGGCCTATGACCGCGACGCCAAGCTGTCGCGCGGCCTCGGCGCCGAGAGCTGATGTGACGATGCGGGCTCATGCCTGAAGACATAAAAACCGGCGGCGGGGACAGTTCGATCCCCGTCGAGATCGATCTGGTGGTCGAGGCCGGCGATTGGCCCGGCGAGGAGGCGCTGGCGCTTCTGGTCGACCGCGCCGTGTCGGCTGCCTTTGCCGAAACCGCCGCTGCCGGCCACTCCGAACTCAGCATCGTCTTTTCCGACGATGCCCATATCCGCACCCTCAATGCCGGCTGGCGCGGCAAGGACAAAGCCACCAACGTCTTGTCTTTCCCGGCTTTTCCGCTCCCCAAGGGCGGCAAGTTGCCGCCGATGCTGGGTGATATCGTGCTCGCTGCCGAGACGGTCGCGCGCGAAGCGGCCCTGGAAGAGAAGCCCTTCGAGAACCATATCACCCATCTCGTTATCCACGGCCTGCTGCATTTGCTGGGCTACGATCACGAGACTGATGCAGAGGCCGAGGAGATGGAAGCTATCGAGCGCGCGGCGCTTGCAAGGCTTGCCATTCCCGATCCCTACACGTAATGACAAAAGACCAATTGACCGGACGACGATGAACGACAAACCAGAAACTGCCGCCCGCCCCGAGGCTGGCAGTGCGACCAAGCCTTCCGATACGACGGAAGAGGGATCGAGTCCGAGTACCATCACCGGCGGCCCCGCTTCTGGTAGCATTGCCAGCGAGCCATCGCCTGCCGGTCCGTCTCTGTTCGAGCGCGTTTTGGGCCTGTTCCGGCAGCGCAACGGCACCAGCCTGCGCGAGGAAATCGCCGGCGCGCTTGCCGAAACGACAAGCGATGCCGAGTCTTTTTCGCCCGGCGAACGCGCCATGCTCAACAACATACTGCGCCTGCGCGAAGTGCGCGTCGAGGACGTCATGGTGCCGCGCGCCGACATCGAGGCGGTCGAGATCACCACGACTTTGGGCGATCTGCTCGGCCTGTTCGAGCAATCCGGCCATTCGCGCATGCCGGTCTATTCCGAGACTCTCGACGACCCGCGCGGCATGGTTCACATCCGTGACGTGCTGGCGCACATCACCAAGGTCGCCCGCGTCAAGAAGGGCAGGACATCGAGGAAGACGCCGGCAACGACGCTTCTCGACCTCGCCCAGGTCGATCTTGGCCGCACCATCGGCGACCTCAATCTGATCCGCCCGGTACTGTTCGTGCCGCCCTCCATGCTTGCCTCCGACTTGATGGGTCGCATGCAGACAACGCGCACCCAGATGGCGCTGGTCATCGATGAATATGGCGGCACGGATGGCCTGGCCTCGCTGGAAGACATCGTCGAAATGGTCGTCGGCGACATCGAGGATGAACATGACGAAGATGAGCCGCTGATCACCCAGACCGGCGAGGGCGTCTTCGTCGTCGACGGCAAGGCTGAGATCGACGAGGTCGCCAAGATGATCGGCGAGGACTTTACCGCCGGCGAACATGGCGAATATGTCGACACCATTGGCGGCATGATCTTCAACACGCTGGGCCGCGTGCCGGCGCGTGGCGAAGTGGTCCAGGCGATACCCGGCTTCGAGTTCCACGTGCTCGACGCCGATCCGCGCCGCGTCAAGCGCGTGCGCATCGTCCAGAACCAGAAAGGCGAGCGCCGCCGCCGCGCCACCGCTCGCACCGAGCAGGCCTGATTCGCGCCGCATGACGGTCGAAGACCCGTTCAAGCACACCACGTTCGGTTCCGGGGTTTTCTATAGGGATCCAAGGGCTGCACTGATCTGGCTTGAAGCCGCTTTCGGTTTCGAACCGAGCATGGTGGTCAGCGACGCCGACGGACGGCTGGTCCATGCCGAAATGCGTTTCGGCGACGGCTACATCATCGTCGATTCCGAATGGGCCGATCACGTCGCCAGCCCGGCAACCGTCGGCGGCAAGAACACCCAGTCGGTTTGTGTGCGCCTGAAAGACGGCCTGGACGCGCATTGCGAACGGGCGAGGGCGGCCGGAGCCGAGATAGTCGAGGCGCCTGCCGACCATTTCTACGGCGAGCGGCAATACCGGGCGCGCGATCCCGAAGGCCATGTCTGGACCTTCACCCAGACCTTGCGTGCCGTTTCGCGCGAAGAGGCCGAGCAGCTGAGCGGCTTCAGCATCGACGGCTGGCACCGGTAACGCAGTGATTGGCCGGTTCGCAGCGAGTCGCATTTCAATAAATCTGATAAATCTTGGCTCTTGATTCGCACGACTTGGGAAGTCTGCATGCAGCGCCTTGCCGGCCGGATAATTCTGCTTTGGGGCTGGCGGCGCGCGCTGGTAGCGTTTCTCGCCGGGGCTTTGGCGGTTCTCGCCCAGGCTCCTTACGATTTCTTCGCCGTCTGTTTCGTCTCGTTTCCGCTGCTGGTCTGGCTGCTCGACGGCGCCACCGGCGAGGCTTCCGACAGCTGGCTCAGGCGCCTGCGGCCGGCCTTTGCCATCGGCTGGTGGTTCGGCTTCGGCTATTTCCTCGCCGGCCTGTGGTGGATAGGCGAGGCGCTTCTGGTCGAGGCCGACAGCTTCGCCTGGGCCTTGCCCTTCGCGGTCGTCGGCATTCCCTTGGCGCTGGCGTTTTTCTACGGATTCGCCGCGGTCGTCGCCCGGCTGTTATGGACCAACGACATCGGCCGCATCGCCGCTCTTGCCTTTGCTTTTGGCCTGACCGAATGGCTGCGAGGCTTCCTGTTCACCGGCTTTCCCTGGAATGCCGTCGGCTATGCGGCGATGCCGGTACCGCTGTTGATGCAGAGCGTGTCGGTGACCGGCATGATCGGCATGAACGCGCTGGCGGTCTTTGTCTTTGCCATGCCGGCTCTGCTCGCCGCGCGCCGGCATCTGCGCCTCGGACTGGTATTGCTTGCCGTTCTCGTCGCCGCCCATGTCGGCTTCGGCTATTTCAGGCTGGCCGCCCCCGACAAGCCGGCAACGCACAATCTCGATGTCCGCATCGTGCAGCCGGATGTCGATCTCAGCGAGAAGTGGGACGCTTCGGTGCGTGACCGCATCTTCGCCACCATGATGGGCCTGTCGGCCGCAGCACCGGATCCAGGTCATAACAAGCCGCAGCTGATCCTGTGGCCGGAGACCTCGGTGCCGTTTCTGTTCACCGAGCGCCCTGATGCGCTGACCGCGCTCGGCGACATGCTGCAGCCCGGGCAGATGCTGATTGCCGGCGTCGTGCGCGAGGAGGGCGGATCGGGGGCCGATGCCGGCAGTCGCTATTACAATTCCGTGGTGGCGATCGACGACAAGGGCGAGATTGCCGACGCCGTCGACAAGGTCCATCTGGTACCCTTCGGCGAGTATCTGCCGTTTTCCGGTCTGCTCAGCCGCTTCGGCATCGAACAATTGGTCGCCGGGCCGATGAACTTCGCCGCCGGCAATGAGCGCCACCCGATCGTCTTGCCCGGTGGCATAAGCGCCTTGCCGTTTATTTGCTACGAGGTGATCTTTCCGGATCTGGTGGCAGTTGACGCAACGTCATCCCAGCTTATTGTGAATGTCACCAACGACGCCTGGTTCGGCGACACGCCCGGGCCGTATCAGCATTTCAGGCAGGCACAGGTTCGTGCGGTGGAAAATGGATTGCCCCTGTTGCGCGCAGCCAACAACGGCATTTCGGCCGTTGTCGATACGCGCGGACGCATCGTCGACGCCCTGGCGGTCGATGCGCGCGGCGCCATCGACGTGCGGGTGCCCATCTCCGGGCAGGCCTTCATCTCCGCCGGTCAACGGCGCATTAACGGAATGCTGATCATGTTCCTGTTTGCCGTGATCGCCCTCGGCTTGAACGTAAGGCAACGGCTACGGGTGAATTGACAGTCGACACATTAGAAACTCATACTGTTCCCGCCTAATTTTCTCGAAGTCGGTTGGTATTTCTGTTGGGGCAGTTGGCTCCGGCTTCGTTTGGGCGAGAAAAATAGAAAAAGCCGGAAAAATTCGGCGAGGAAAAAATGACAGAAGAAAACAAGAAAAAACCGAATCCGATCGACATCCATGTCGGAAGTCGCGTCCGGCTTCGGCGCAATATGCTTGGAATGAGCCAGGAAAAGCTGGGTGAAAATCTCGGTATTACGTTTCAGCAGATCCAAAAATATGAAAAGGGAACGAATCGCGTCGGCGCCAGCCGTCTGCAGGCAATAGCCTCGATACTCAGCGTGCCTGTCGCCTTCTTTTTCGAGGATGCGCCAGGGCAGGAGCCGGTGGGTAACAGAGGATTTGCCGAGGACGCTTCGATGGCTTTCGCCGTCGAATTCTGCGGCAGTCCGGAAGGACTTCAGCTCAACCGCGCCTTCGTCAAGATAGCGGATGTGAAGGTGCGCCGCCGGATCATTGATCTGGTGAAATCCCTTTCTGCCGAAGATGCCGACTGATCCGGTGCGTCGATTGACCCATTGGCCGGAGTAGCTCAAGGGCTCGACTGCCGGCGGCGCCAAGCCGCCGGTGGTACAAGATATATTGCTGCGACATTCATGCCAGAACCGCGGCACCGCTTGACGAGCGGCGCCCGGCACCGTTAACACGTGGCGCGCCAAAATCGGCAGCCCTGCCGATCGTTTTTTCAAGAGGGGACACCCGTGACGCGGCAGAACTACTTCTTCACCTCGGAATCCGTTGCCGAGGGTCATCCCGACAAGGTTTGCGACCGCATCTCCGACGAGATCGTCGATCTGGTCTATCGCGAGGCCAAGAAGACCGGCATGGACCCGTGGAAAGTCCGCGTCGCCTGCGAGACTCTGGCCACCACCAACCGTGTTGTCATCGCCGGCGAGGTCCGGGTTCCCGAGACGCTGCTGAAGAAGGACAAGGCTGGCAACATCCTGATGGATTCCGCCGGCCACCCGGTCGTCAATCCGGCCAAGTTCAAGTCGGTCGCCCGCAAGGCGATCCGCGAAATCGGCTACGAGCAGGCCGGCTTCCACTGGAAAACGGCAAAGATCGAGGTTCTGCTGCACGGCCAGTCGCCTGACATCGGCCAGGGCGTCGACAACGCCGCCGACCGCCAGGGCGAGGAAGGTGCCGGCGACCAGGGCATCATGTTCGGCTATGCCTGCCGCGAAACGCCGGACCTGATGCCGGCGCCGATCTATTACAGCCACAAGATCCTCGAATTGCTCGCAGCCGCCCGTCACGAAAACAACGGCGAGGCCGGCAAGCTCGGTCCCGACGCCAAGAGCCAGGTCACCGTCCGCTACATCGACGGCAAGGCGGCGGAAGCGACGCAGATCGTGCTGTCGACCCAGCATCTCGATGCGAGCTGGGATTCCAAGAAGGTCCGCAAGGTCGTCGAACCTTATATCCGCGAGGCGCTCGGCGACCTCAAGATCGCCGACGATTGCATGTGGTACATCAATCCGACCGGCAAGTTCGTCATCGGCGGCCCGGATGGCGACGCTGGCCTGACCGGCCGCAAGATCATCGTCGACACTTATGGTGGCGCGGCCCCGCATGGCGGCGGCGCTTTCTCCGGCAAGGATACCACCAAGGTCGACCGTTCCGCTGCCTATGCGGCGCGTTACCTCGCCAAGAATGTCGTGGCGGCCAAGCTCGCCGATCGCTGCACCATCCAGCTTTCCTACGCCATCGGCGTTGCCCAGCCGCTGTCGGTCTATGTCGACCTGCACGGCACCGGCAAGGTCGACGAGGCTAAGCTCGAGGAGGCGCTGCGCACCGTGATGGATCTGTCGCCGTCCGGCATCCGCAGGCATCTCGACCTCAACAAGCCGATTTACGCCAAGACGTCGTCCTACGGCCATTTCGGCCGCAAGGCCGGCCGTGACGGGTCCTTCTCCTGGGAGAAGACCGATCTGGCCAAGGCGCTCAAGGACGCGGTCGCCGCCTGAGGGCGGCGCGCGACCCAGCCATGGATCCAAAGGAAAGGCGGAGCCGGGCGACCGAAGGGTTCTTCGGCCGCCGGCATGGCAAGACCATTCGCCCGCAGCAGGCGGCCGCGCTGGAAAGCGGTCTTGGCGCCTATGGCCTCGACCTCTCGGCCCATGCACCGGCGGACTTGCGCACGCTGTTTGCCGCGGATGTTTCAACGGTTCGGCTGGAAATCGGCTTCGGCGGCGGCGAGCATCTGCTGCATCGGGCCAGGGAGGCCCCGGCGGCCGGCTTCATCGGTGTCGAGCCGTTCGTCAACGGCATGGCCAAGCTGATGATGGCGGTGCGGGAAAAGCCGCTCGCCAATCTTCGCGTTCACAATGACGACGCCACGCGGCTGCTCGATTGGTTGCCTCAGGCTTCGCTCGACGGCATCGACCTGCTCTACCCCGATCCCTGGCCGAAGAAAAAGCACTGGAAGCGGCGCTTTGTCAGCGCGCTCAATCTCGATCGGTTCGCGCGTGTTCTGAGGCCCGGCGGAAAATTCCGCTTCGCGTCCGACATCGATACCTATGTGAATTGGACCTTGTTGCACTGCCGGGCGCATGGCGCGCTCCTGTGGCAGGCTGAGGACGCGGCTGACTGGCATCGGCCCTATGAAGGCTGGCCTGGCACACGCTACGAGGCAAAAGCCATTCGCGAGGGCAGGCGGCCGGCCTATCTCACCTTCGTCAGGAAATAGTCCGATGCGGGACCAACGGTCCCGGCATCGTGGTCCGCTTCAGATTTAGAAACGGCCGAGCTTGTCGAAAGCGGTCGGGTCCATGCCGAGCCGGCGCAAATCGTTCGCGCGCGGCTTGCGGCCGGCTTCGACGGCCCGCGAGGCAGCAACGGCGCTGCCGAACAGGGCGAAGGCGTCGCCTATGGTGGAAAACACAGTACGCTTGTTCATTGTCTTGACCTTTCGCGCGCCACCGCGCGCCATCTCGGTTTGTGCAGTGCAACGTAGATAGGAACGCGGCGTCTGAAATCACAGGGCCGTTACCGCATAGGCGGCATGCGCTCCGCACAATCCTGGCCAGCCGTCGCCAGCTGCACTTTGCCCGGCCCGTCAACAGGCTTGAAACACCGGCCGGGATCGTTTATATGAGCCTCAAATTCTTGGTCGGTATGACGAAGAGTGGGTCCACCCGGTCCCGCTCTTTTTTATTACCTGCCGGTCAGTATCAGAGCATGATCCCGAAAAGAGGGACCCCGGTTTTCTCGGACAAACGGGAACCGTTTTGTCCAGGGACCATGCTCCAACGAAGAGTTGGATTAGGAACCGCATGACTGCAACGGCAAGCGAAGCCGACGACCGCATCATCCGCGAAAGCGGCATCGATGCGCGCATCGCGCTGATCGTTCAGCCGGTGTTGCGCGGCATCGGTTTCCGCCTCGTGCGGGTGCATCTGTCGGGCCAGAACGGGCTGACGCTGCAGATCATGGCCGAACGCGAGGACGGCACCATGACTGTCGAGGATTGCGAAGAGGTCAGCCGCGCTGTGTCGCCGGCGCTCGACGTCGACGATCCGATCGAAAAGGCCTATCATCTCGAAGTGTCGTCGCCCGGCATCGACCGGCCGCTGGTGCGCAAGTCGGATTTCGTCACCTGGACCGGCCATCTGGTGAAGATGGAAACCTCGGTGCTGGTCGCCGACCGCAAGCGCTTCAAGGGCAAGATCGCCGAAGCCGCCGAAGACGATGTGCTGATCGAGCGCGACAAGGCCGCTTATGGCGAGGAGCCGACGGTGCGCGTGCCCTATGACGCGATCGCCGATGTGCGGCTGGTCCTCACCGACGACCTCATCCGCGACGCCCTGTCGAAGGATAACAGGGAACGCAAGGAAGCCAAGAAACGCCGCGGCGAGCCGGAAGACGATGTTTCCGAAGACGCCACGGAAGAACACGAACAGGAATAACGATTGAGCTGCCGGGCCAAAGCTCCGGCACCCAGTTCGGGAGATAAAGACATGGTTGTAAGCGCCAACAGACTTGAACTGCTGCAGATCGCCGATGCGGTCGCGCGTGAAAAGTCGATCGACAAGTCGATCGTCATCGCCGCAATGGCCGATGCGATCCAGAAGGCTGCGCGCTCGCGCTACGGCCAGGAAACCAACATCCGCGCCGACATCAACGCCACCACCGGCGAGATGAAGCTGCAGCGGCTGATGGAAGTGGTCGAGAAGGTCGACGACTACGCCACCCAGATCGCCATCTCCTCGGCGCGCGAGCGCAATCCCGACGCCCAGCTCGGCGACTTCATCGCCGAACAGCTGCCGCCGATGGATTTCGGC
This sequence comes from Mesorhizobium caraganae, assembly GCF_016836705.1. Taxonomy (GTDB): domain Bacteria; phylum Pseudomonadota; class Alphaproteobacteria; order Rhizobiales; family Rhizobiaceae; genus Mesorhizobium; species Mesorhizobium caraganae. The sequence continues at coordinate 1,389,212 of NZ_JAFCGY010000001.1, forward strand.
CGCATCGCCGCCCAGTCGGCCAAGCAGGTCATCGTGCAGAAGGTGCGCGAGGCCGAACGTGACCGCCAGTATGACGAATACAAGGACCGCATCGGCGAGATCGTCAACGGCACCGTCAAGCGCGTCGAATATGGCAACGTCATCGTCGATCTCGGCCGTGGCGAGGCGATTATCCGCCGCGACGAGCTGATCCCGCGCGAAAACTACAAGTATGGCGACCGCGTCCGCGCCTATGTCTACGATGTGCGCCGCGAACAGCGCGGCCCGCAGATCTTCCTGTCGCGTACCCATCCGCAGTTCATGGCCAAGCTCTTCACCATGGAAGTGCCGGAAATCTACGACGGCATCATCGAGATCAAGTCGGTTGCCCGCGATCCGGGCTCGCGCGCCAAGATCGCCGTCATTTCGCGCGATAGCTCGATCGATCCGGTCGGCGCCTGCGTCGGTATGCGCGGCAGCCGCGTTCAGGCCGTCGTCGGCGAATTGCAGGGCGAGAAGATCGACATCATTCCGTGGTCGCCTTCGGCCGCGTCCTTCATCGTCAACGCGCTGCAGCCGGCGGAAGTCGCCAAGGTCGTGCTCGACGAAGATGCCGAGCGCATCGAGGTGGTGGTGCCGGACGACCAGCTGTCGCTGGCCATTGGCCGCCGCGGCCAGAACGTGCGTCTTGCTTCCCAGCTCACCGGCTGGGATATCGACATCCTGACCGAGGCCGAGGAATCCGAGCGCCGCCAGAAGGAATTCGTCGAACGTTCGTCGCTGTTCATGGAAGCGCTCGATGTCGACGAGATGGTCGGCCAGGTGCTGGCCTCCGAAGGCTTCACCAGCGTCGAGGAAGTTGCCTATGTCGATTCGGGCGAGATCGCCTCGATCGACGGCTTCGACGAAGACACCGCTTCGGAGATCCAGACCCGCGCCCGCGAATATCTGGAGAAAATCGAAGCCGAGCATGACGAGAAGCGCAAGGCGCTGGGCGTCACCGACGAACTGCGCGAAATCCCCGGCGTCACCACCGCCATGATGGTGACGCTCGGCGAGGATGGCGTGAAGACGATCGAGGATTTCGCCGGCTATGCCGCCGACGACCTCACCGGCTGGAAGGAACGCAAGGACGGCGAGACCAAGGTCTATCCGGGCGTGCTCGCCAATCACGGCGTGTCGCGCGCCGATGCCGAGCAGATGGTTCTGGCAGCCCGCCTCAAGGCCGGCTGGATCACCGAAGACGAGCTTGCAGCCGAACAGGTCCCGGCTGACGAAGCTGTTGGTGCGTGAGGTGAAACCGCATCGCACACAACCCGCCCCAGGACGAGATGAACGATCGCACCTGCATCGTTACCCGCAGGCAAGCCGAGCCGGATGAGCTGATCCGTTTCGTCGTCGGCCCGGATTCGGCCGTCGTTCCGGACATCAAGAGAAACCTGCCCGGCCGTGGTTGTTGGGTGAGCGCCGACCGCCTACATATCGACAAGGCGGCGGCGAAGAACCTGTTTGCCCGCGCCTTTAAGGCGCAAGTGACCGTGCCGCCCGATCTCGGTGGCATGGTCGACGGACTGCTTGCACGATCCGCTCTGGGCATGCTCGGCCTTGCTCGCAAGGCCGGCGCGATCGCTCTCGGCGCCACCAAGGTCGAGAGCGCGGTGCGCAGTGGACTGGCGCTTTTCGTGCTCCACGCGACCGAAGCATCCGACGACGGCGTGCGCAAGATCAGCCAGGCGCGGCGGGCAACGGTCCACCTCGGCGGGCCTGCAGTCCTTGCCTACAAACTTTTCTCCGAGGCCGAGTTGAGCTTGGCATTGGGGGGCACAAATGTGATACATGCTGCCGTTCTCGCGGGAGACGCGGGCAAGGCGGTTGAGAAGCGCATGGTTGCGCTCGACCGATATCGGGGCGGAACCCCCGACGATCTGGCAATGCTTGCGGCCGTTGCTGACGAAGATGATGCTGCAGAGGATATGGAATGAGCGATACGAAATCGGGCGACGACAAGACGTTGAGTGTTACACCGAAGAAGACCTTGACGCTGAAGCGCCCCGGTACCGAGCAGAGCGTCGTGCGCCAGAATTTCTCGCATGGCCGCACCAAGCAGGTCCAGGTCGAGATCAAGAAGCGCAAATTCTCCATGCCCGGCGACAAGCCGGAGCCGGTGGCTGCACCCGTTTTGACGCCCAAGCCCGCGGTTGCGGCAGCCCCCGTGGTGCAGGAAGCGCCCAAGGCGCCGCCCCCGCCGCCGCCGGTCGAACGCAGCGGCATGGTGCTGAACGAATTGTCGCGTGGCGAAATGGAAGCCCGGCGCAGGGCGCTCGAAGGTTCCAAGGTTCGCGAAGTCGAGGATCGCCAGCGCGCCGCCGAAGATGCCAAGCGCCGTGCTGAGGACGAGGAACGCCGAAAGCGCGAGCGCGAGGAATCCGCGCGCCGTCAGGCCGAGGAAGAAGCTCGTCTGCAGACTGAGGCCGAGTCCCGCCGCCGTGCCGAGGAAGAGGCGCGCCGTCGCGCGCCGCTGGCCGCCGAACTGGCGACGGTCGATGACGAGGAAGAGGTCAAGCCGAAACGCACCGGCGTCGGGGCACCGGTTCGCCGTCCGGTCACGCCCGAAGTGGCGCGTCCGGCCAAGCCGACCAAGGCTGAGGAAGACCGTCGTCGCGGCAAGCTGACCCTCAACACGGCGCTTTCCGACGAGGATGCGCGCGCCCGCTCGCTGTCGTCGATGCGTCGCCGCCAGGAAAAATTCAAGCGCGCGATGCACAATGAGCCGCGCGAGAAGGTTATGCGCGAAGTGATCCTGCCCGAAACCATCACCATCCAGGAACTGGCGCAGCGCATGTCCGAGCGCGCCGTCGATGTGGTCAAGTACTTCATGAAGCAGGGCCAGATCCTGAAGCCGGGCGACATTATCGACGCCGACACGGCTGAACTGGTCGCCACCGAATTCGGCCACACGGTCCGCCGCGTCGCTGAGTCCGACATCGAGGAAGGCCTGTTCAACATCGCCGACAATGCCGAGGACCTGGTGTCGCGTCCGCCGGTCGTGACCATCATGGGCCATGTCGACCATGGCAAGACCTCGCTGCTCGACGCCATCCGCAATGCCAATGTCGTCTCCGGCGAAGCCGGCGGCATCACCCAGCATATCGGCGCCTACCAGGTCGAGAAGAACGGTCAGAAGATCACCTTCATCGACACGCCCGGCCACGCCGCCTTCACGGCGATGCGCGCCCGCGGCGCCCAGGCCACCGACATCGCCATCCTGGTGGTGGCGGCCGACGACAGCGTCATGCCGCAGACGATCGAATCGATCAGCCATGCCAAGGCGGCCGGCGTTCCGATCATCGTGGCGATCAACAAGATCGACAAGCACGGCGCCGATCCGCAGAAGGTACGTTCGGAACTGCTGCGCCATGAGGTGTTCGTCGAATCGATGGGCGGTGAGGTGCTGGACGTCGAAGTGTCGGCGACCAAGGGCACTAATCTCGACAAGCTGCTCGAGGCGATCCTTCTGCAGGCCGAAATTCTCGACCTCAAGGCCAATCCGGACCGCACCGCCGAGGGCGTCGTCATCGAAGCCCAGCTCGACAAGGGCCGCGGCCCCGTCGCCACCGTGCTGGTGCAGACCGGCACCTTGATGCCGGGCGACATTCTCGTCGCCGGCAACGAATGGGGCCGGGTGCGCGCGCTGGTCAACGACCGTGGCGAACAGGTCAAGGAAGCCCCGCCGGCTATGCCGGTCGAGGTGCTTGGCCTGCAAGGCACGCCGCAGGCCGGCGACCGCTTCGCCGTCGTCAACAACGAGGCCCGCGCCCGCGAGATCACCGAGTATCGTCAGCGTCTGGCCCGCGAGAAGGCGGTGGCCAAGCATGCCGGCCAGCGCGGCTCGCTCGAACAGATGATGTCGCAGTTGCAGACGAGCGGGCTGAAGGAGTTCCCGCTGGTCATCAAGGGCGACGTCCAGGGTTCGATCGAGGCGATCAGCGCTGCTCTGGACAAGCTCGGCACCGACGAGGTGCGTGCGCGCATCGTTCATGCCGGCGCCGGCGCCATCACCGAGAGCGACGTGTCGCTGGCGGAGACTTCGGGCGCCGCCATCATCGGCTTCAATGTCCGCGCCAATGCCCAGGCACGTGCTGCCGCTGTCGCTGCCGGTATCGAGATCCGCTACTACTCGATCATCTACAACCTCGTCGATGACGTGAAGGCGGCGCTTTCCGGCCTGCTGTCGCCGGAACGTCGCGAGACCTTCATCGGCAATGCCGAGATCCTCGAGATCTTCGACATCACCAAGGTCGGCAAGATTGCCGGCTGCCGTGTCACCGAAGGCAAGGTCGAGCGCGGTGCGGGCGTACGCCTGATCCGCGACAACGTCGTCATCCACGAAGGCACGCTGAAGACGCTCAAGCGCTTCAAGGACGAAGTTGCCGAAGTCCCCGGCGGTCAGGAGTGCGGCATGGCCTTCCAGAACTACGAGGACATGCGCGTCGGCGACATCATCGAGTGCTTCCGCGTCGAGATGGTGACCCGGACGCTCTGAGTTCGTATACTGTCGAAATGACCGGGCGGTGGTCGAAAGACCGCCGCCCTAACTTTAATGCCTGTCGCCCAAAAGTGCGTAGCGGTTTTGGGATAAACGACATGCATAAAACAAGTATGAGACGTGCGGCACGGTCCCATCCCGCGCCTCACGCTTTCAGGATTGAGAACAATGCCCCGTCCAACCGTCTCCAGCCCATCCCAGCGCATGTTGCGCGTTGCCGAACAGGTGCGCCATGCACTCTCCGAAACCTTGCAGCGCGGCGAGATCATCGATCCGCTGATCGAGAATACCGTGGTGTCGGTCTCGGAAGTGCGCATGTCGCCCGACTTGAGGGTTGCCACTGCTTTTGTCTCGCCGCTCGGCGCCAAGGATACCGGTGCGGTGATCGACGCGCTCAACAAGCACGCGAAATTCGTCCGTGGCCGCGTCTCCGGCGCGCTGCGGCAGATGAAGTTCATGCCGGAGTTCCGCTTCAAGCTCGACACGTCCTTCGACAATTTTGCCAGGATCAACGATCTCTTGAAGTCGCCCGAAGTCGCGCGAGACTTGGGCGCCGATGGCGAAGACAAGAACAAGGACGAGAAATAGTGGGGCGCCGCGGCAAGAAGAAGGGCCGGCCGATCTCCGGCTGGGTGGTGCTGGACAAGCCGGTCGGCATGGGCTCCACCGAAGCCGTCTCCAAGATCAAATGGCTGTTCCAGGCCGAAAAGGCCGGCCACGCCGGCACACTCGATCCGCTGGCCTCCGGCATGCTGCCGATCGCGCTCGGCGAGGCGACCAAGACCGTGCCTTACGTCCAGGACGGCGCCAAGATCTATCGTTTCACAGTCGCCTGGGGCGAGGAGCGCTCGACTGACGACCTCGAGGGTCCGGTAACGCAAAACTCCGACCGGCGTCCGGCCGAGGCCGACGTCAGGGCGCTTCTGCCGAAATACACCGGCGTCATCATGCAGACGCCGCCGCAATTCTCGGCCATCAAGATAGCGGGCGAACGCGCCTACGACCTCGCCCGCGAGGGCGAGACGGTCGACATACCCGCGCGGGAGATCGAAATCGGCCGCCTCGATATTGTGGAGCACGCCGCCGACCGCACCCTGTTCGAGGTCGAATGTGGCAAGGGCACCTATGTGCGCTCGCTGGCCCGCGACATGGGCCGCGACCTTGGCTGCTTCGGTCATATCGCCGAACTACGCCGGGTTGAGGTAGAGCCGTTCACCCAGGAAGATTTCGTCACCGTCGCTGAGTTGGAGGCCGCCCGTTTCGGCGAACAGCGCGAAGCTGACGGCGACGCCGATGTTGTCGATGCGCCGATCGACTTCGGCGCCATCGATGCGCTGCTTGTCGATACGGCGGCCGCGCTCGACTGCCTGCCGCAGATCGCCATCAGCGACGAAGCGGCGACCAAGATTCGTCTTGGCAATCCCGTCATCATCCGCGGTCGCGACGCGCCCGTGGAAGCCGAGGAAGCCTGCGCCACCGCGCGCGGCAAGCTGGTCGCCATAGGCGCCATCGAGCAAGGCATGTTCAAGCCGAAGCGGGTCTTTGCCGGCTGACCACTCTCGTCTAGTTTCACTCGAGGTTACATCCGAGGGGCAGATGGCAAAGGCTGAGGCTGTGAAGAAGCGGGCGCCGGTGAAAACGCGGCGACCGCCGGTCGGCGCTTCGCCAGGCACGCTGATCGCCGATCCGGCGGCGCGCCGCTCCGAGCTCCGGCTGACGCTGATCTCGCCGGAAAAATTCAAGACCATCGACAAGGCCAGCATCGATGATCTCAACACCCATTGCGACAACTGGCCGGTCGTCTGGCTGGATTGCACCGGGCTGGCCAACATCCAGCTGATCGAGGAGATCGGCCGGATTTTCAACCTGCATCCGCTGGCTCTGGAAGATGTCGTCAACACCGGCCAGCGGCCGAAGGTCGATTTCTTCGAGGATCACGCCTTCGTCGTCATGCGCATGATCGACGACGTCAAGGTGCATCGCTACGAGCAGATCGCGGTGTTCTTCGGCAGGAATTTCGTCGTCACCTTCCAGGAGCGCGAAGGCGATCCGTTCGATCCCGTGCGCAAGCGCATTGCCGCCTCGCTGCCCAACCGCTTGCGGATGCGCGGCGCCGACTATCTGGCCTATGCGCTCATCGACGCCATCGTCGACAGCTATTTCCCGCCGATTGAGGCCGCGAGCGAGGAGGTCGACGGCATCGAGGACGAGATGCTCAACACCCCGCACAAGCATCAGATGCGGCAACTGCACGAATTGCGGCGCGACGCCAATGTGCTCAAGGGCGTGCTGTGGCCGATGCGCGATGCGCTGGCGACGCTGATCCGCAACGACGTGCCCTATGTGAAGCCCGAAACGAAGATCTTCTTCAACGACACGCTCGACCACGCACTGCGGCTGATCGAGCTGGTCGAGAACCAGCGCGACATGCTGACCGGCCTGATCGAAATGCATCTGTCGCTGAGCCAGGCGCGCACCAACGATGTCATCTCTTACCTGACCATCGTCTCGGTGATCTTCATGCCGTTAACCTTCCTGGTTGGTATCTGGGGGATGAATTTCGACCCTGAAAGCTCGCCATGGAATATGCCGGAACTGAAAGCCTATTATGGCTACCCGGCTTCGCTGCTGTTCATGCTGGCCGTTGCTGTCGGCCTGATCGTCTTCTTCAAACGCAAGAAGTGGCTCTAATGCATGTCGCCCAGAAGTGTCAGCGGTTCTGGGCGACATGCAGAACAAAGATCTCACGCGCGTACCCCACGCGCTTGAGGCCTCCGGCATCAGGGAAATCTTGAATTCCCCAGCGAAAGCCTGCGACAAGCCGGCTTTATGAATTGGGCTGGTGTTTTCCAGGGAATTGCCCTATATGCGCCGCAGCATCGCGCCATGTCGCGTTGCTTGCACCGGCCCCTGCTGGACGACATCCCGGCTGAGGGCGACCCGTTTCCTCAAACAGATAAGGAAAAACACGATGTCGATTACTGCCGAGCGCAAAAAGGAATTGATGGGTGAATTCGCAACCGCCAAGGGCGATACCGGGTCTCCGGAAGTCCAGGTGGCCATCCTTTCCGAGCGCATCAAGAACCTGACCGACCACTTCAAGGACCACAAGAAGGATAACCATTCCCGCCGTGGTCTGCTCGCTCTCGTCTCCCAGCGCCGCAGCCTGCTTGATTATCTCAAGCGCAAGGATGACGCGCGCTATCAGACGCTGATCGAGAAGCTCGGTCTGCGCCGTTGACGAATTGACCGGCGGGCTTTCTTCGGAGAGTCCGCCGGTCGCGCATTCTGCCAGTCGCATCGATTGGCCAGACCCGGTTTCGAGCGTGCAGAGGGCCACTCGAAACCGCCCATGGACGGTCATGGGGCAGGATTGCAGGACGCTCGTGCGCTGACCAGCGCCGAAATTTACCCGAGCTTCCCGTTGTCTTGCCCGTGGCTGCCCGAGAAAGGAAGCCAGGGAAGGGCATCCGCGCACCGTGAAACGGCGCGGCCCTTTCCGCTTATTAAGGACAAGACATGTTCAATCACCACAAAGTGGAAATCGAATGGGGCGGTCGTCCGCTCATCCTGGAAACCGGCAAGATCGCGCGTCAGGCTGACGGCGCGGTGCTCGCGACCTACGGCGAAACCAAGGTTCTCGCCACCGTCGTTTCGATGAAAGAGCCGAAGCCGGGCCTCGATTTCTTCCCGCTGACCGTCAACTACCAGGAAAAGACCTACGCCGCCGGCAAGATCCCGGGCGGCTACTTCAAGCGCGAAGGCCGTCCGAGCGAAAAGGAAACGCTGGTTTCCCGTCTCATCGACCGCCCGATCCGCCCGCTCTTCGCCGATGGCTACAAGAACGACACCCAGATCGTCGTCACCGTCGTCCAGCATGACCTCGAAAACGATCCGGACATCCTGTCGATCGTTGCCACCTCGGCCGCTCTGACGCTCTCGGGCGTTCCCTTCATGGGCCCGGTCGGCGGCGCCCGCGTCGGTTACATCAACGGCGAATATGTGCTCAACCCGCATGTCGACGAGATGCAGGAATCCAAGCTCGACCTCGTTGTCGCCGGCACCGCCGACGCCGTTCTGATGGTCGAGTCCGAAGCCAAGGAACTTGGCGAAGAGCTGATGCTCGGTGCCGTGATGTTCGGCCACAAGGGCTTCCAGCCGGTGATCGACGCCATCATCAAGCTGGCCGAAGTTGCCGCCAAGGAGCCGCGCGATTTCACGGCGCCGGATTATTCCGCGCTTGAAGCCGAGATGTTGAAGATCGTCGGCGACGAGCTCAGCAATGCCTACAAGAATGTCGACAAGCAGAAGCGCTACGCCGCCGTCGACGCCGTCAAGGCGAAGGTCAAGGCAGCGTTTGCCCCGGCCGAAGGCGAAGACGCCAAGTACACGTCCGAGCAGATCGGCTCGGTGTTCAAGGAACTCCAGGCCAAGGTCGTGCGCTGGAACATCCTCGACACCGGCTCGCGCATCGACGGCCGTGACCTCAAGACCGTCCGCAAGATCGTCTCCGAAGTCGGCGTTTTGCCGCGCACTCACGGTTCGGCGCTGTTTACCCGCGGCGAGACCCAGGCGCTGGTCGTTGCCACGCTCGGCACCGGCGAGGACGAGCAGTATGTCGATTCGCTGACCGGCATGTACAAGGAGAAGTTCCTCCTTCACTACAACTTCCCTCCCTACTCCGTCGGTGAGACCGGCCGCATGGGTTCGCCGGGCCGCCGCGAAATCGGTCACGGCAAGCTCGCTTGGCGCGCCATCCGTCCGATGCTGCCCTCCGCTGACCAGTTCCCCTACACGCTGCGTGTCGTCTCGGAGATCACCGAGTCCAACGGCTCGTCGTCGATGGCGACCGTCTGCGGCACCTCGCTGGCGCTGATGGATGCCGGCGTGCCGCTGGCCAAGCCCGTCGCCGGTATCGCCATGGGCCTGATCAAGGAAGGCGAGCGCTTCGCGGTTCTGTCCGACATCCTGGGTGACGAAGATCACCTCGGCGACATGGACTTCAAGGTCGCCGGTACCGCCAACGGCATCACCTCGCTGCAGATGGACATCAAGATCGAGGGCATCACCGAGGAGATCATGAAGATCGCGCTGGACCAGGCCAAGGATGGCCGCCAGCATATCCTCGGCGAGATGGCGCATGCTCTGACCGGCGCCCGCCCGGAACTCGGTGAGTTCGCACCGCGCATCGAGGTCATGCACATCCCGACCGACAAGATCCGCGACGTCATCGGCTCCGGCGGCAAGGTCATCCGCGAGATCGTCGAGAAGACTGGCGCCAAGATCAACATCGAGGATGACGGCACGGTCAAGATCGCTTCGTCGAACGCCAAGGAGATCGAGGCGGCCAAGAAGTGGATCCACACCATCGTCGCCGAGCCGGAAGTCGGCGAGATCTACGAAGGCACGGTCGTCAAGACCGCCGACTTCGGCGCTTTCGTCAACTTCTTCGGCCCGCGTGACGGCCTCGTTCACATTTCGCAGCTTGCCAACGACCGGGTCGCCAAGACCTCGGACGTCGTCAAGGAAGGCGACAAGGTCTGGGTCAAGCTGATGGGCTTCGACGAGCGCGGCAAGGTCCGCCTGTCGATGAAGGTCGTCGACCAGGCCACCGGCAAGGAAATCGTCCGCGACAAGAAGGCCGAAGGCGAAGAAAACGCCGCCTGAGCGGTCTGATAGTGAAATTGAAACGGGCGCGGCATAGGTCGCGCCCGTTTTCGTTTAAGACCCGGTTTGTTTCAGGCATGAGATCGAAGAATGGCCGCTGAGCCGCTGAAGACACTGTTCCATCCCTTCGAGGCCGAGGCGCTGCCTCTGCCGCAAAAGGGCGAACGTGTGCTGTTCCTCGGCGCCGAGCCCGGCTTCCGCCTGCCGGGAGGTTTTGAGGCGGCGCTTCACCTCGTGCAGGGCTTCCGGCCGCATTTCCGCGTGCTGGAGCGTGCCGGCAACACGGTGACGCCGCGTCAGGAAGGCGATGCATTCGATGCAGCGCTCGTCCTCGTCGGTCGCCATCGCGGCCAGAACGAGATGCGCATAGCCGAGGCGATCGAACGCGTTGCACCGGGCGGCCTGATCGTTGTCGCCGGCGGCAAGGAGGACGGCATCGACAGCCTGCGCAAGCGCATCGACGAGCTTGTGCCGCTCGAAGGCCATCTGCCGAAACATCACGGCATTGCCTTCTGGCTTCGCCGTCCTGTCAATCTGGTCGCTGCGGAAAAACTCCGGATCGCCAACCCTGTCGCGCTGATCGATGGCCACTTCCGCACCGCGCCCGGCATGTTTTCCTTCGATCGCATCGACGCCGGCTCAAAGCTTCTGGTCGACAACCTGCCCAAAGACCTGCGTGGCAAGATCGCCGATTTCTGCGCAGGTTGGGGCTATGTCGCTGCCGAGATTGCGGCAAGTTCACCCGGCATAACCGGGCTCGACCTCTACGAGGCGGATTTCGACGCGCTTGAGGCGGCCAAAAACAATATCGGCAACATAGGCTTTGAGGCGGGCTTCTTCTGGATCGATCTGCTGAGCGAGCCGGTCGAGCGGCGCTATGACGTGATCGTCATGAACCCGCCCTTCCATCGCAGCCGGGCGGCCGAGCCGGAAATCGGCGCCGGCATGATCCAGGCGGCAGGCAAGGCGCTGAAGCCGGGCGGGCGGCTGTTCATGGTGGCAAACCGCCAGCTGCCTTACGAACCGGCTCTGAAGGCCGTATTCTCCAGCCATTCCGAACTCGCCCGCGACGGCATGTTCAAGGTCTTTGCCGCGCGTCGATAGGACAACTTCCGGAAGGCAGCGTAGCGCCGCCTCAATGCATGCTGACGATGCGCGCCGGCTCGTGGACGGGAATGGTCGCTCTGATCTCGCCGGGCTTGATCTTGAGCGGCGCCGGCCTGCCGAACAGATAGCCTTGCACCATCTCGCAGCCGGCCGCTCGCAAGAGCGTCGCCTGGTTCTCGGTCTCGACGCCTTCGGCGATGATGCCGACGCCGAGCGCCCGTGACAGGCCGACGATGGTGGAGACAACAGCACCCGAATTGGAATCGGTGTCCATGCGGCTGATGAAGGAGCGGTCGATCTTCAGCTTGCCGAAGGCGAAGTCGATCAGATAGCTCAGATTGGAATAGCCGGTACCGAAATCGTCGACGGCCACCGAAATGCCCATGTCGGCAAGCTGCCGCAGGATGATGGCGGCGCGGTCGCGGTCCTGCATCATCGCCGTCTCGGTCAGTTCGAGCTCCAGCCGTGACGGCTTGATGCCGGTGCTGGCCATCGTGTCGCGCACGATACCGACGAAATCCTTGGTCATGAACTGGACCGGCGAGATGTTGACGGCAACAAAGCAGTCCTCGGGCAAATGGCGGGCATCGCTGCAGGCCTTGTGCAGCACCCAATTGCCGATCGGGTGGATCATGCCGGTCTCTTCGGCGATCGGAATGAACTCCATCGGCGGGATCATGCCCCGTTCCGGATGTTTCCAGCGGATCAGCGCCTCGTAGCCGACGATGCGGCCGCTCGGAAGATCAAGCTGCGGCTGGTAGTGGAGGTCGAAATCGCCGCGGTCGAAGGCGATGTGCAGCTCGGATTCGACCCAGTGGCGGTAATCGGCTACCTGGCCCATGTCGGAATGGAAGACCGCCCAGTTGCCCACCCCGCCGGCGCGCGCATTCTGCAGCGCTAGGTTGGAGCGGCGCAGGACGAGGACGGGATCGACGCCGTCCTTCGGCATCGCCACGATGCCCACCGACAGGCCGACCGATTGCAGGTGGGAATCGAGCTGGTAGGGCTTCAGCATCTCCTCGATCAGGGTTTCGACGGTGGCTTCCATCGATCCCTGCATCTCATGTTCCGAGACGAGGATGGCGAACTCGCCGGCGCCGATGCGCCCCATCACCGTGCCCTCGGGCATGCAGGCCCTCAGTCGCTTGGTGAAGGCGCGGATCAGTTCGTCGCCATGGCTGTAGCCGATCGCGTCGTTGATCTGTTTGAAGCGGTCGATGTCGATGTCGATGAGGAACACCGGCTCGCCGGTCTTGATCGTCGCCGACGCAGCATCGGCAACCTTGCCGACCATGGCTGGCCGCGCCAAAAGCCCGGTCAGCTTGTCGAAATGGGTTTCGTTGAAGACGTAGTCCACCGATTCGTCAACGCCGGCGAAGAAGGACAGGGCCGCACCGGCGGCGGCCAGTGCGCATAAAGCCGACGCGATGCCGACCATGGTTCCTGCCTGCATGCCGGCAAAGCCGTCACCGAAACCGAACTGGAGACCCCAGAGCCCGAGAACGAAACTGCCAAGGCCCGACGCGGCGACGGTGAGCAGCCGGAACACAGGTGTTCGCTTCGGATTGCTGACAGCAGGCATTACTCGGTCCCTGTCGCATGATCTCGAAAATCAACTCGACTTTCCGGAAAGATCACATGCAAATTCATAAATCCTAAAGCATCCCTTTGCGCCCAGAAAGAACGCGCAGTGCCCTAGCCATAGGACTTATAGCGGATATCTCCTTAAAATGAGTTTCCGCCAATGCATCTAATTTTACCGGAAGAATTGGAGCATGATCGCGAAAAGTGATCTCAGCTTTTCTCGGGCAAACGGGAACCGTTTGTCCAGAGATCATGCTTAACCAAAAGAGATAGAGCCCCGATTTCATCGGGATGGAACGGGCTCTAATCGCGTCCGCTGTCCGTCTGCTTCAACTCATCCAGTGTTGGCATGGACACGATGTGATAGCCGGAATCGACATAATGGATCTCGCCGGTGACGCCTGACGAGAGGTCGGACAAAAGATAGAGCGCCGAGCCGCCGACCTCGTCGATGGTCACTGTGCGGCGCAGCGGCGAGTTGCGCTGCTGGTAGGAATACATGTGCCGCGCGTCCGAAATACCTGCGCCGGCCAGCGTACGCACCGGCCCCGCCGATATGCCGTTCACCCTGATGCCGCGCGGGCCGTAATCATTGGCGAGATAGCGCACACTGGCCTCCAGCCCGGCCTTGGCGACGCCCATGACATTGTAGTTCGGCATGACGCGGACAGAGCCGGCATAGGTCAGCGTGATCATCGCGCCGCCATCGCTCATCAGCGGGGCGGCATGGCGAGCAATCTCGGTGAACGAATAGCAGGAGATGACCATGGTGCGGACGAAATTGTCGCGGCTGGTGTCGGCGTAGAGCCCCTTGAGCTCGTTCTTGTCGGAAAAGCCGATGGCGTGGACGACGAAGTCGAGCCCGCCCCATTCCTTGCCGAGCGTCTCGAAGGTGGCCGCAACCGAGGCGCTATCCTCGACGTCGCAGGGCACCACCAGTGACGCCCCGAGCTTTTCGGCGAGCGGCTTGACCCGGCGCCCGAAGGCATCGCCCTGATAGGTGAAGGCGAGCTCCGCCCCGTGTTCGGACAATTTCTTGGCGATGCCCCAGGCGATCGAATGATCGTTGGCGACGCCCATGACAAGCCCGCGCTTGCCCTTCATCAGTCCGTCCATGGCCGGCAATCCTTATATAAAAGCGCTGGCCTTATACGGAATAGCGCTGGAAAACGAGCGTTGCGTTGGTGCCACCGAAACCGAACGAATTGGACAAAACCGTGTCGATCCTGGCGTCGTCGATACGCTTGCGCACAATCGGCATGCCCTCGAATTCCGGATCGAGGTTTTCGATATGGGCGCTTTCGCCGATGAAGCCGCCTTGCATCATCAGGATCGAGTAAATCGATTCCTGCACACCGGCGGCGCCCAGCGAATGGCCGGTCAGCGACTTGGTTGAAGTGATGAACGGCATCTTGTCGCCGAACACCTCGCGGATGGCGCCCATCTCCTTGGAATCGCCGACCGGCGTCGAGGTGCCGTGAGTATTGATATAGTCGACCGGCGTCGACACCGTCGCCAGCGCCTGGCGCATGCAGCGCACCGCGCCTTCGCCGGACGGCGCCACCATGTCGTAGCCATCCGACGTCGCGCCGTAGCCGACGATCTCGGCATAGATCTTGGCGCCGCGCGCCTTGGCGTGTTCGAGTTCCTCCAGGATGAGGACGCCCGCGCCGCCGGCGATGACGAAACCGTCGCGATTGGCGTCGTACGCGCGGGACGCCGTTGACGCCTTGTCGTTATACTTCGACGACATCGCGCCCATGGCGTCGAACAGGTCCGACATCGTCCAGTCGAGGTCTTCATGGCCGCCGGCAAACATCACATCCTGCTTGCCCCATTGGATCAGCTCGTAGGCATTGCCGATGCAATGCGCGGAGGTCGAGCACGCCGACGAGATCGAATAGTTGACACCGTGGATCTTGAACCAGGTGGCGAGCGTCGCCGACGCGGTCGACGACATCGCCTTCGGCACCGCGAACGGACCGATGCGCTTGGGGCTGCTGTTCTTGAGTGTGATCTCGGCCGCCTCGACGATGGTGCGGGTGGACGGACCGCCCGATCCCATGACGATGCCGGTGCGCTCATTGGTGATGTCGCTTTCGCCAAGGCCGGCGTCGGCGATGGCCTGGTCCATGGCGACATGGTTCCAGGCTGCACCCTGGCTCAGGAAGCGCATGGCGCGCCGGTCGATCATGGCCGACGGGTCGAGCGTCGGCGCGCCCCAGACCTGGCAGCGGAAGCCGTGTTCGGCGAAGGAGTCGGAGAAGCTGATGCCGGATTTGGCATCGTAGAGCGAGGATTGCACCTCGTTGGCATTGTTGCCGATCGACGATACGATGCCGAGGCCTGTGACGACGACCCTTCTCATTCGAAACTCCTTCCAGCGGATGATCCCGAAACCGTAGCCGGTTTTGGCCAGCGATCATACGCAAAATCAAAATGCTGCAGCGTCATTGCGCGTTCTGGGAAACGCCCTGCTGCAGTGGCGCCGGTCAGGCGGCCGATTGCTTGGACAGCCCCACCTTGAGGTCTGTCGCCGCGTATATGGGTTCGCCGTCGGCCTTAAGCCAGCCATCGGCGATGCCGAGTACCAGGCGCCCGCGCATGACGCGCTTGAAATCGATGCCGTATTCGACCTTCTTGACCGATGGCGTCACCATGCCCTTGAATTTCACTTCGCCGGTCGACAGCGCCATGCCCTTGCCCGGTTCGCCGAGCCAGCCGAGGTAGAACCCCGTCAATTGCCACATGGCGTCGAGGCCGAGGCACCCCGGCATGATCGGATTGCCGATGAAATGGCAGGCGAAGAACCACAGGTCCGGCTTGATGTCGAATTCGGCGCGGATGAAGCCCTTGTCGTGGGCGCCGCCGGTCTCGCTGATCTCGGTGATGCGGTCGAACATCAGCATTGGCGGGTAGGGCAACTGGGCGTTACCGGGCCCGAACAGCTCGCCGCGGGCACAGGCCAGCAATTCCTCATAACCGTAGCTGGATTTCGAACCCGCCATCAATCTCGTCCCCATAATAGTCCCGGGCGGTGGGCGCCCTTGTCGTTGGTTTCCTAACACAATCCATTTCGAGCCGGAAACCGGCGTTTGCGCTTAACCCGCCCGTCTGCCCGGGTCAATGCGCGCTCTCGCATCGGCCCGGAAATCGATTTCGATTTCCGGAAAGCCCGATGCGACGCCAAAAAAGTCATAGAGCGCACTTAGTGCGTCCAACTGGACGCACGTCGCTCTATTGATCGCATTCGGCCAACAGAATATATGTCGAGAGGTGTCCAGTTTCGGTCGATGACGTTTTTTCGCCACTCTGGGGGTGTCTTGAGGCGGAACTGTGGGCTTGGACGAATAGATGGATCTGGGCTGCCGGAAGGAAAATGTCGCTGTGGACAAGCGGGTTCGCGAAGCCGGCCTAAGGCCGACGCGCCAGCGCATTGCGCTGGCCGATCTGCTTTTTGCCAAAGGCGACCGCCACCTTTCGGCCGAGGAACTGCATGAGGAGGCGATCGCCGCCGGCGTGCCGGTTTCCCTTGCCACCGTCTACAACGCCCTTCACCAGTTCACCCAGGCCGGGCTGCTGCGCATCCTCGCGGTCGAGGGGTCGAAGACCTATTTCGACACCAACACCTCCGATCACCATCATTTCTACATCGAAGGCGAAAACAGGATCTTCGACATCGAAAGCGGTCCGGTGACCGTCTCCAACCTGCCGGAGCCACCCGCGGGCATGGAGATCGCCAATGTCGACATCGTGGTGCGGCTGCGCCCGAAGCGCGGCGCCTGAATAGCACATCAATGAAACCGGTCGATCTGGTGATCCGGCTCGAATGGGCCGCCGTCGCAGTGGTGGGCATCGTCCTGTACGCGCTGTCGGGTACTTCCTGGTGGCTATTTGCCCTGCTCATCCTGGCGCCTGACCTGTCGATGCTGGGCTATCTCGCCGGGCCGCGCGTTGGCGCCGTCGCTTACAACGCCTTGCACATCCTGATTGTCCCGCTTTTCCTGGCGCTCGCGGGATACTTCCTGGCCAATTCCATGGCAACGGCAATCGGGCTGATCTGGATTATCCACATCGCGGTCGACCGTGCTCTCGGCTACGGTTTGAAATTGTCGAGCGGCTTCCAGGATACCCATCTCGGCCGCATCGGCAGATAGGCAGCTATCCCGGGCTTAGGTTCAGTTCTTGACGTGCTCGCCGGGATAGGCGCCCCAGACCTGCGACTGGGCGATCCAGCCGGTGTGGCCGTCGAAGGTCATTTCGCACCACTGGCCATCGCAGGTTTTGATCGTGCCAGTCACGCCCGGCTCGATGATGGCGACGACGCTGGCGTCCTTGTCCGCATCGTCGAGCAGATTGATTCGGCCACCTTTGCTTCGCTGCCAGGGTGCGACGATCGCGGTGCGGCGGCCTGACAACAGCGACTGGTTGATCCAGCCCTCCGAGCCATCGGCGTCGCGCACGCGCCTCCAAGTATCGAATTCCTGGATGATTTCCATAGGCAGGCCGGCCTTGGTATACATCCAGTCGACGGAATAGTTGGCGCCCGGGCCGACGCGTGAGTTGACGCGGGCCGATTTCAGGCTGACGAAACGCGGCAGCGGCAGGCCGCTCGGCCCAAGCGTCACCGTCTGCGCAGGTGCGGCAGCACCTTGCGCCGCGGCTTGCGGGGAATGCAGGAGAGCGCCGAGAAGCGCTGCGCTGAGGACCAGGCGAAGCGACGCGAAACCAGACACTTTCGTTCCTTTCGGCGCCTGCCCTTTGGTCACGGCGCCCCTTTTTCTTTGTCTTCGGCGGCACCGCTTGTTACAGGAGTGGCAGGCACCGCGACCGGTATTCAGTTTCGCCTGTCTTGGTTAAAGAGGTCTCAACGAGATCGGGTTCGAGGAAACAATGGCAGGCAAAAAACGGCCTCTCGTCGTCATCACGCGCAAGCTCCCTGATCCGGTCGAGACCCGCATGCGCGAACTCTTCGACGCCAGGCTGAATGTCGAGGACAGGCCGATGACGCAGCCGGAGCTGGTCGCGGCGGTCAAGGAAGCCGACGTGCTGGTGCCGACCATCACCGACCAGATCGATGCGGCGCTGATCGCCCAGGCGGGCGACAATCTCAAGCTGATCGCCAATTTCGGCAATGGTGTCGACAAAATCGACGTGGAGGCGGCAGCCAAGAAAGGCATCACCGTCACCAACACGCCGAACGTGCTGACCGAAGACACCGCCGATATGACCATGGCGCTGATGCTGGCGGTGCCGCGTCGGCTGGCGGAAGGCGCCAATGTGCTGACCGGCGACAAGAAATGGGCCGGCTGGTCGCCGACCTGGATGCTCGGGCGGCGCATCTGGGGCAAGCGCCTCGGCATTGTCGGCATGGGCCGCATCGGAACCGCGGTCGCCAGGCGCGCCAAGGCCTTCGGCCTGTCAATCCACTACCACAACCGCCATCGCGTGCTGCCGGCGGTCGAGGAAGGACTGGAGGCGACCTATTGGGAAAGCCTCGACCAGATGCTTGCCCGCATGGACATTATCTCGGTCAATTGCCCGTCGACGCCGGCCACCTTCCATTTGCTGTCAGCGCGGCGGCTGGCGCTGTTGCAACCCACCGCTTACATCGTAAACACCGCGCGCGGCGACATCATCGACGAGGAGTCTCTGGTCAAGCTGATCCAGGACGGCAAGATCGCCGGCGCCGGCCTCGACGTCTACGAGCACGAGCCGGCGCTAAACTCGAAGCTGCTGAAGCTCGCCGCCAAGAACAAGGTGGTGCTGTTGCCGCATATGGGCTCGGCGACACTCGAAGGCCGCATCGACATGGGCGAGAGGGTGATCATCAATATACGCGCCTTCTTCGACGGCCACCGTCCGCCGGACCGCGTGCTGCCGCTCAGGACCTGAAGTCGATGGCGTTCAGATAGCGGTTGTAAGAGCGCCGTCGTCAGCGACGCTCACCCGCCTTCCACGGTAGGCCGCGAACGCATCGCGCTCCAGCCTGAGCGCCACTGGCGTCCGCCAGCCCATTTCCCTGCCAACAATCAACCCGAGCAGCAAGATCGCGTCCGGTTCGTGCAGCACGAGCGCCGCCGGCGCATGGCCGTTGTGGACGAGTTCCATCAGCACGGCGGAGGCGGAGGACGAACCGATCGTGCCGGGTAGGAACAGCACGCGGCCGGCAATGGTCTCGCCATGCTGCGGGTGGCGGACATCGGCGATGCGGCCGCTCTGCGGATCGACGCCGCCCCAGAAGCTGATCGGCGCGGTCAGCACCAGCGCCTCGCCTTCGCCGGCTCGACCCGGCACCAGGATTTCGGCCAAGGCGCTCATGCGGCAATATCCGTAAAGAACGGCTTACCGATGACGGCGCTTTCCACGCAGTCGGCCAGCGATCCGTAAAGCACGGCGTAGCCGGTATTGCCCGGCGCGTATTGCGCGAACTTTCCCGAATTGGTCATCAGCACGCCGCCGGCAAGCTCCGGCAGGATCGGCGTCACCACAACACAAGTGTCGGCGACGATGACCACGCCGCTCGCCTCGAGCGTCTTGCGCTGGCCGTTCCGTTCGAGCGTCGTGAGCACATGGCGGCCGGTGCAGGCGTAAATCGGCACGTGAAGCCGCCGCCCAGCGATCAACCGCTCCAGCGCATCGAATTCGGCCGAAGACAAATGCGGACTGCCGATCGCCACCGCATCGATGGCGGTTTGAGTGATTGCGGTGGACAGGCCGGCGCGGGCCTTCGCGGCCATTTCCGGCGTGACATGGATCACTGTTTCCGGCCTGCCGCCGACCAGGATGGTCTCGGCGTCGGGTGCCTCAGGCGTGACGCCGGCAATGTGGAAGAGACCGACTGCGCCTGACGATGCCGCCGCCGCGCCGAAGGCTTTCAGCGCGTCCTCGCCGGGATGGTGGGATACACCGGTGACGACGCCGACGGCATTGCCCACCTCACGGCCGTAGAGGCTGCCTAGTACGGGCCAGGCGATCTCCGAACCGAGGAACGAGGCGGAGAGGCCTGAAACATCGAACACCAGCCGCGCCTGCCGGTTCTCGACGCGGTGCAGGCCGTAATCCGGCGCCCGGCCCGATATGGCGCAAGCAATGTCCAAAAAGTCGCCGTAACGGTTGGTGCGCGCGCCGAGCACCGAATTGCAGAAGACCACTGCGTTGGATTCACCCCAGGCGACGTCAGTGCCCTGGGCTGGCCTGTGGCCGGCCTGATAGGGCGCGCAGGTCCAGCTCTGCTCGCAGCCCAGCTTGCGGTAGGCCTCCATCATCCGCCGCGCCATGCCGCGCGCCGGCTCTTCGAGGCGCACGCGCGAGCAGCCCATCAAATCGAGTGCGCCGACATTGAGCGTCGAGCGCACGGCAACGCGCGCGCCGCCCTCGACCAGCCTTTCGGCGAACAGCGTGCCGGAATCGCCGTGATAGAGCGCGCCGTCTATATGCGCCGAGGCGATCGGGATCAGCCGCGGCGCGCCAAGCAGCGCAGCACTTTCGACAACGATGCGCATTGCCATCGCAGTCCCGTCATGGCCGGCGGCGACTGCTTGCTCCTGTGCGCCGAGGGCGAGGCTCACTTGAGCTCCTTGCGCATGGTGATCGAAGTCGGCCGGTCATAGCCCTGATGCGCGGTGCGCCCGATTTCGTGAAAGCCGAGACGGGCAAAGGTCGCGTGATTTGCCGTAAGTTCGATCCGTGTCTGAAGTTCGATGGCTGGCTTGTTGCGGCTGCGGGCAAAATCCTCGACAGCCTGCATCAGCCGCCTGCAGATGCCTTGCCCCTGAAATTCAGCTTCGACGGCGAGCTTGCCGACATAGAAATCGGCGGACCTCTCCAGCGCGAAAACGCAACCGGCGATCCGGCCATCCTGCAGCGCCAGGAACGCCGTCTCCTGGCCGGCCTTGTCCCGGAGATTCTCGACATTCAGCAGATGCGCCGATGAGGGCGGGTCGATGACGCCATCCATCGGCGCAAAGGCCCGCAAGATCAGGCTGAGCAGTTCGTCCCAGCGATCGAAGCCGGGGGCAAGCTGCGTGACCAAAACGCCGATGGAGCGATCCATACGATCAGCTTCTCTTGTAGCGGATCGTATCGAAGCGCGCCGACAGCGCATCGTAGAGCAGCAGCCGGCCGACCAGCGGCTCGCCGATGCCGGTGATCAGCTTGATCGCTTCCATCGCCTGCAGCGTGCCGATGACGCCGGTCAGCGCGCCGACAACGCCAGCCACCGCGCAGGACGGCACCAGCCCTTCCGGCGGCGCTTCGGGAAAGAGGTCGCGATAACTTGGGTTAGGTCTGCCGTCGGCGCCGGTGTCGAACGGCATCAGCACCGTCACCGAGCCGTCGAAGCGGCCGACGGCGGCGTGCACCAGCGGCCGCTTTTCCGCCGCGCAGGCATCGGCCACGACATAGCGCGTCTCGAAATTGTCGGAGCCGTCGACGACGATGTCGTAGCGCGCAATGAGCGCAGCGGCGTTCTCGGCCGTCAGCCTGAATTCGTGCTGTTCGACAGCGACATGGGGATTGATACGGGCGATCGCCGCCTTGGCGCTCCCGGTCTTTGCGGTGCCGACCGTGTCGGTGGCATGGATCACCTGCCGCTGCAAATTGGACAGCGAGACGATGTCGTCGTCGACAATGCCGAGCGTGCCGACGCCGGCGGCAGCAAGATACTCCAGCACCGGCGCGCCGAGCCCGCCGGCGCCGATGACCAGCACCCGCGCCCGCTTCAGCCTCTGCTGGCCGGCGCCGCCGATCTCAGGCAGCACGATGTGGCGGGCGTAACGTTCAAGCTCTTCGTCGGTGAGGGCGGCAGGGGTCATTGCCGGACCATATAGTGGAAGGAAAATCTTGTCAGGGGGCTTCGGTTGGCCCAACCGTTCCGTGGTCGACCGTGAGGAATTGCGCGCGTCCTCTAAGGCTGGAAAACAGCGAGGCGTCGGTTCCGGTCATGAAGGCCTGGCAGTTCAGCTCTTCCAGGATCGAGAACAGTGCGGCGCGCCGG
This sequence comes from Mesorhizobium caraganae, assembly GCF_016836705.1. Taxonomy (GTDB): domain Bacteria; phylum Pseudomonadota; class Alphaproteobacteria; order Rhizobiales; family Rhizobiaceae; genus Mesorhizobium; species Mesorhizobium caraganae. The sequence continues at coordinate 1,411,093 of NZ_JAFCGY010000001.1, forward strand.
CCGGCGTCGAGATGGGCGGCGATCTCGTCGAGCAGCAGGATCGGTGTCATCCCCGACATCTCGCCGGTCAGCCTCGCATGCGACAGCACGATGCCGACCAGCAGCGCCTTCTGCTCGCCGGTCGAGCAGAGTTCGGCCGGCATCGCCTTGGGGCGGTGGCGCACGAGAAGATCCGAACGGTGCGGACCGTCCAGCGTGCGTCCGGCAGCGCGGTCGCGCTCGCGGCCTTCGGCGAGGGCGGCGCGATAGCGTTCCTCGACGTCGACCGCTGGCGAAGTGGCCACATCGCTTTCCAAGTCGCCGAACAGGCTGATATCGGCTTGCGGAAACGGCCCGCTGGACGGCAGCCTGTCGATCATGGCGGCGAGCAGGCGCACCAGTTCGGCGCGCGCCGCGGCGATCGCCACGCCGGTCTCGGCCATCTGCGTCTCGATGGCATCGAACCAGGCGCTGTCGCGCGAGCCTTCCGTAAGCAATCGGTTACGCCCGCGCATCGCCTTCTCATAGTCGAGCGCGCGCTGGCCGTGGCCGGGATCGATTGCCAGCACCAGCCGGTCAAGAAAGCGGCGGCGGTCGGCGGCAGGTCCCGGGAACAGGCCGTCCATGGCCGGCGTCAGCCAGACGACGCGCAGCCATTCGAGCATGGCATCGGCCGAACGCGCCGGCGCGCCATTGATGCGCACCTTGCGGCCGCCCTCACCGGCCGCTTCGCCCCCGGTGATTCCGGTGCCGATCTCGACCTGGCCCTCCGGTCCGTCGAGCCTTGCATGCAGCGCAAAGCCACCATCGCCGCCTTCGCGGGCCACGTCGGCATAGGGTGCGCGGCGCAGGCCGCGGCCGGGCGTCAGCAGGGAGATGGCTTCCAGGAGATTGGTCTTGCCGGCGCCATTGTCGCCGGAAAACACCACGGCGCCCGGGGAAAGGTCGATCGACAACGCCGCATAGTTGCGGAAGTTCGTAAGTGTAAGCTTACTTATATGGCTTTGCTGGGGCAACCGCTATCCGCCTGTAGAAGTCGCCGCAGCCGTCACGCCGAAGGTTTGCCGCAGCGCGGCTACACCCGCATCGGCATCAGGACGTAGAGCGCGGTTTCGTCGGCCATGTCGTGGATCAGCGTCGGCGAACCGGCATCGGCCAGCATGAATTTCGCTTCCGTGCCGGTCAACTGGGCGGCGACGTCGAGCAGATATTTGGCGTTGAAGCCGATCTCGATCGGGTCGGACGAATAGTCGGCGGCCAGTTCCTCGGTGGCGCTGCCAGAATCCGGATTGTTCACCGCAAGCGTCACCTGGCCCTCGGTAATTGAAAGCTTCACCGCGCGGCCGCGTTCGGAGGAAATGGTCGAGACGCGGTCGACGGCGGCGGCAAAACTCTGGCGATCAATGATCAGCTTCTTGTCGTTGCCGGTCGGGATGACCCGCTGATAGTCCGGGAAGGTGCCGTCGATCAGCTTCGAGGTCAAAACCACGCTGCCGATGGTGAAGCGGATCTTGGTGTCGGACAATTCGGTGGTGACAGCGACATCCGGATCATCGACCAGCTTCTGCAACTCGCTGACCGTCTTTCGCGGAATGATGATGCCCGGCATGCCTTCGGAACCCGCCGGGGCGTCGATCTCTGCGCGCGCCAGGCGGTGGCCGTCGGTCGCCACGGAGCGCAGCTTCAGCTTGCCGCCGGTCTCATGGGTGTGCAGGTAGATTCCGTTCAGATAATAGCGCGTCTCTTCGGTGGAGATGGCGAACTGCGTCTTCTCGATCAGGCCTCTCAAGGCGACGGAATCGAGCCGGAAGATGTGCGAGAACGACCCGGCCGAAAGCTCGGGGAAATCGGACTGCGGCAGGCATTGCAGGCGAAAGCTTGAGCGGCCCGACGTCACCGTCATGGCATTGCCGTCCTCGTCGGTCTTCAGCATCACCTCGGCGCCGTCGGGCAGTTTGCGCACGATGTCGTAGAGCAGGTGCGCCGGAACCGTCGTCGCCCCGCCGCGCTCGACCTTTGCAGGTGTCGCTTCGGTTACTTCGAGGTCGAGGTCGGTGGCTTTCATTTCAAGGCTGGCGCCCTCGGCGCTGAGCAGCACGTTCGACAGGATCGGTATGGTGTTGCGCCGTTCGACCACGCGATGAACATGGTTGAGCGACTTCAGGAGATTTGACCGTTCCAGGATAACACGCATGACGAAACAGGCTCGCTTGAATGAATGAACGGGTCACCAGTGGGCGGCGCCCCGCGAAAGGTCTGAACAGGCTCAGAATCTATGCAAACTGACAGGAAAAAGCCGTTAAACGCAAGCCCGCGCCACCGGTTCGCGCCGGTTACGCGGGCTTTCTGGGGATAAAGCGGGCAATGGCCGCCAACCTATGCATGCCGCCCAAAAGTGCGCAGCGGTTTTGGGACAACGACATGCATCAAAAAGGACTATGTCGCCCAAAAGTGCGCAGCGGTTTTGGGACAACGACATGCATCAAACAAGAAATTTAAAGCGCGCCGACCGAATACTCTAAACCCGGCGCGCTCTGTTTGCCTCGCCGCTCAGGCCTGGTCGTTGATCAGCCTGCGCAACAGTTCCAGCTCCTGCGCCAGCGTATTGTCGACGCCGGAAAGGTCCTCGATCTTTCGCACGGCATGCAGCACCGTGGTGTGATCGCGACCGCCGAAACGCCTGCCGATCTCCGGCAGCGAACGCGGCGTCATCACCTTCGACAGGTACATGGCGACCTGCCGCGGCTTGACGATGGTGCGCGTGCGCCGGTTGGACAGAAGCTCTGTCTTCGACACATTGTAATGGCGCGCCACGATGCGCTGGATGTCCTCGATGCGCACCCGCTTCGGCTCGCCCGAGCGATAGATATGGCCGAGGATTTCGTCGATGCGGTCGATGGTGATCGCCGGCTCGAACGACTGACGGAACAGCAGCTGATTGAACGCGCCTTCCAGTTCACGCCCGCTCCCGGTCACCGTGCGGGCGACATGGTTGAGGATCTCCTCCGAAATATTGAGTGAGGCATCGTCGACTTTGGCGGTGGCAAGCCGCAGCTTGAGCATGCCGATGCGCATGGCGAAGTCCGGCGCCGACATTTCGAGCGCGACACCACCATTGAGGCGCGAACGCACGCGCGGCTCCAGCGATTCCAGTTCCGACGGCGGCCTGTCGGCAGCAACCACCACCTGCTTGGCGCTGTCGAGCAGCATGTTGATGAGATGGCAGAATTCATGCTGGATCGACTTGCCCTGCAGGAACTGCATGTCGTCGATGATCAACAGGTCGATGTCGCGCAGCTGTTCCTTCAGCGTAAGCGCATTGTTGTCGCGGATCGCGGTGGCGAAGCGCCACATGAAATACTCGGCCGTCAGGTAGACGACGCGCGACTTCGGGTTCTGTTTGAGCGACTCGGCTGCGATCGCCTGCAAAAGGTGCGTCTTGCCAAGACCGACGGTGGCATGGAGGAACAGCGGATTGAAGCGCACCGCGCTCGACTGCGATTCCGCCACGGCTTTGGCGGCAGCGAAGGCCACCCGGTTCGACGGGCCTTCAATAAAGGAGCCGAACGTGTAGCGTGGATCAAGCGGCGACCCCAGCACATTGTGCCGGAACTCGGCCTCGATCGGCGTGCCGGGGCGAGGGGCGGGCGCCCGCTCCACCCGGCCTGGACCCGCCGTGCCGGCCGCCAGTGCGGTCTGCGTCTGCTTGGTCATCTTGCGCGCAGGCACGGCTTCGGGCTCGACGCCATTGCGGGCCGGACGGGTCGCGGTGCGCACGACGATCTCGATTTTCAGGACCTCGGGGTCTTCGTGCTTCCACAGATCGGCGATGAGATCGAGATAGTGACCATTGATCCACGAGCGCAGGAAGGCCGTGGGCACAGAGATGCGTACAATGCCCCGGGAAGCCTCCGCCACCTTCATCCGCCCGAACCAGCTCGAATAGACCTCGGTTCCCAGACGCGCCTTCAACTGGGCCTTGACCCGGTCGAACTTCTGTTCCGCGTCGCTGGAAGTCGCCACGTCGTGTGCTCCGACCAATGTTCCAGGAAATGGCAGGTCGCCCGAAAGCTCCCGCTCGATGCCGCTCTGCATGATGATTGCGTCCCTTTTCCTTTGTACCTTTTTTCCGCCGGGAGTGCGCCTCCTGCACCCATGTTTCCGACGACCGTATCTTCGCTACAACACCACCGCCGCCGCCGGCGGATGACGTTGCCTCGTCAGCAAGGGATCGGTCCGGCTGCTTAAAGCCAGTCCGTCTGACATGTTCGGGCAGAGCGGTGCCACCCGGCGAAAACGCCGGTGCGCCATCAACCTGCCATGTACAAATTACGCCAGTCCCCTACCGCATCGAAAAGACAAACCATACCCGTTCGCGGAATTGCTCCGCGTCATGAATTCTGCCACTGTGAGCTGGCCGATTCAGGCTGGGTTAAGGGCTAAGGGCCCGTCCCTTTCGATGGACAGACATTACCGAAATCGCTGTGGATAGGGCAAGGCCACGTCTAACGGATTTTTAAGGAATCTGGTTGCTGATGAAGGGCTCGGGTCCCGTTCTGGAACCACAGATTTTGACAAAGCCATTGTGATTCAAACCCTTTTGCCGCGAATATGAAAATGGCTGTGCGGTTTGAAATTTTCTGAAATAATTCGCTTGACACCAACTTGCCGCCTGTCGCCCACAGGCGATGTGAACAAGCTGTGGATCACTTCCAGCAAGCCATTGAAAAATATCAGTAATTTGTGACAATCGAATTTATTGGCGTGGGCCGTTTCGGCGGATTGGAATATCATTGGGAGTGTATGTGCCGGCAAAGCATTCCGAACTCTGGAATGCGGGCCGGGGCGCGCTTTGCGGGCATTCTTTTTAAGTGCTTGCCGGCAAACGAAAAAACCCGGCGCGATTGGCCGGGTTGAAAAGAACGACAGTTCAGGAACGGTCGATCAGGCCGACAGCACCTTGAGGCGGTGAGCCAGACGCGACACCTTGCGCGATGCCGTATTCTTGTGGATCACGCCCTTGGTCGCGGCGCGCATCAATTCCGGCTCTGCGGTCTTGAAGGCTTCCAGCGCGGCTGCCTTGTCGCCGGCAGCCAGTGCCTCTTCGACCTGGCGGACATAGGTACGCACGCGCGAGCGGCGGTTCTTGTTGATCGCTGCGCGGCGGGCGATCTTGCGCGTTGCCTTTTTGGCCGAGGAGGTATTGGCCATGGTGCCTCTCTTCTGATCTGGTGAGCGCATGCGGGATGCCGCAGGGCGCAAAAAACAAACGGGCAGCCAACGGCCGCCTCGGTTGGAGCGGCTTATAGTTCAGCTTTCCCGGCACGTCAACGCCGCTTTGGCTTCTTTTTGGCCTCCGCCGCCAGAGCCCGATGCCGAAAGGGGTGAAGCCGTTTTTCTCGGACGAACGGAAACCGTTTGTCGCGGCATCATGCTCTAACGCGTTGACGCTAGCGGTTGGTGAAATTCGGCTTCCGTTTCTCGGCAAAGGCCGCCATGCCTTCCTTCTGGTCGTCGAGCGCAAACAGCGAGTGAAACAGCCGGCGTTCGAAGCGTAACCCCTCGGCCAGCGTCGTCTCGTAGGCGCGGTTGACGGCCTCCTTGGCCATCATCACCGAGGGCAGCGAAAATTCAGCGATCCTGGCTGCGGCCTTCAGCGCTTCGTCGACCAGTTCCCCAGCCGGCACAACGCGCGACGCCAGGCCGCTCCGCTCGGCCTCCGCGGCATCCATCATCCGTCCGGTCAGGCACATGTCCATCGCCTTCGACTTGCCGACGAAGCGGGTGAGCCGTTGCGACCCGCCCATGCCGGGAATGACGCCAAGCGTTATTTCGGGCTGGCCGAATTTTGCCGTGTCGGCGGCAATGATAAAATCGCACATCATCGCCAGCTCACAGCCGCCGCCCAGCGCATAGCCGGCGACCGCCGCGATCATCGGCTTGCGCGTGCGTGTGAATTCCTCCCAGCCGACGAAAAGATCCCGGACATAGGCGTCGGCGTAGGCGATGGTCTGCATTTCCTTGATGTCGGCGCCCGCCGCAAAGGCCTTCTCGGAACCGGTGATGACCATGGCGCCGATGCCCGGATCGGCATCGAACCCCTTTGCTGCCACCAATATGTCCGCCAGCACCTGGGCGTTCAGCGCGTTGAGCGCCTTGGGCCGGTTCAGCGTGATCAGGCCGACCTTGCCGCGCGTCTCCACGATGATGGTTTCATAACTCATGGGCTCGCCTCCTCGTTCCGGCATTGAAGCGATCGGTCTAGAGCAATTCCAGGAAAAGTGTGAGCGGTTTTCCCGGGAAAAGCGCATAGCGCTTTCCCTTGGGAATTGCGTCAAAACAATAGCTAGAACGGGTCGCGGTTTCCGTGAAACGGTGAGCCGCTCTAGCTCACCGCTGACAGGTCCGGCAATAGAAGGTCGAGCGGCCGCTTTGCACGACGCGCTCGATGTGGCCGCGGCAGCCGGGCGTCGGGCAGGGCTCGCCCTCGCGATCGTAGACCGCGAAGGAATGCTGGAAATAGCCCAGCGACCCGTCTGTGTGCACATAGTCGCGCAGCGACGACCCGCCGGCGGCGATCGCGTCGGCAATCACTGAACGGATCGCTTCCGCCAGTCGTTCGCTCTGCTCCTTGGCCTTCTTGCCGGCCCCGGCGATAGTGCCTGCCTCGCGCATTGGCGACAGGCCGGCGCGCCATAGCGCCTCCGAGACATAAATGTTGCCGAGCCCGGCGATCAGCTTCTGGTCGAGCAGCGCCGCCTTCAACGGCGATCTGCGGCCCTTCAGCAGCGAAGCGAGCAGGGCGCCGTCCAGCGCGTTGCCGGTCGGCTCGATGCCCAGTCCCGCCAGCATCGGGTGCGCGTCGGCCAGTCCTTCCGCAAACAGCATGAAGCCGAAGCGGCGCGGGTCGTTGAAGACCACGCGAGATTGGACGGCGGCTGGCGACACGAGGTGGAACACGACATGGTCGTGCTTGGCATCCTTCGAGCGCTCGTGATGGAACTTGCCTGGCGTCGCGCTGTCATCAGCGGTTTCGATACGGAACGAGCCCGACATGCCGAGATGGCAGATCAGAACCGGGCCGCCGTCCAGATGCATGGTCAGATATTTGGCGCGGCGGCCAAGCGCGGTGATGGTCTTGCCGGTCAGCCGCTGCGCAAATTTCACCGGAAACGGAAATCTGAGATCGGGCCGGCGTACCTCGACGCGCACGATGCGCGCGCCTTCCAGAACCGGCTGCAGGCCACGCCGGACCGTTTCGACCTCGGGCAGCTCAGGCATGGCCGCCTATCGTCGCATGGAAGGAGGTACCGTGTCGGCCTTGCCCCAGCGCGAGGTGTTCGGCCACGGTTTCACCGATATCGGCGAAGGTCGTCCTGAGCCCAATGTCGCCGCCCGTGAGACCCGGTGCGGTGCCGATGACCGGAATGCGTTCACGCGTGTGGTCGGTGCCGCGCCATGTCGGGTCGTTGCCGTGGTCGGCGGTGAGGATCAGCAGATCGCCCGGCTTCAGTTTCACCAGCGCCTCGGGCAGCCGGCGGTCGAAGGCTTCGAGCGCCGCCGCATAGCCGGCGACGTCGCGACGGTGGCCGAATTCGGTGTCGAAGTCGACGAAATTAGCGAACACCAGGTCGCCGTCGCCGGCATCGTCCATCGCGCCCAGCGCCTTGTCGAACATTGCCATGTTGCCGGGCGCCTTGCGCACTTCCGAGATGCCGCGGTGGGCGAAGATGTCGCCGATCTTGCCGACCGCGATCACCCGGCTGCCGCGCCCGGTCAAGCGGTCGAGCAGCGTCGGCTCGGGCGGCGGCACGGCGTAGTCATGGCGGTTGTAGGTGCGCTCGAAGGTGGCGGATGTTTCGCCAAGGAAGGGCCGTGCGATCACCCGTCCGATTTTCAGCGGGTCGACCAGCCGGCGCACCGTCTTGCAGAACTCGTAGAGACGGTCCAGGCCGAAATGCACCTCGTGCGCTGCTATCTGCAGGACGGAATCGACCGAGGTGTAGCAGATCGGCTTGCCGGTGCGGATATGCTCCTCGCCGAAGCGTTCGATGATCTCCGTGCCCGGCGCATGGCAATTGCCGAGGATGCCCGGCACGTTGCCTTCGCGGATCATCGCTTCGGTCAGTTCGGAAGGGAAGGCGGGCACCGTATCGGGGAAATAGCCCCAGTCGAAGCGCACAGGCAGGCCGGCGATTTCCCAGTGGCCCGACGGCGTATCCTTGCCGCTCGAGATCTCCTGCGCGGCGCCGTGGAAGGCGGAGGCCGAAACGGCGTCGGCCTTGCTGTCGAACCGGAAGCCGGTCGCAGTGTGCGCGGCGCGGGCTAGACCGAGTGAAACCATGTTGGGCACCAGAAGCGGTCCCTTGCGCAGGCCTTCGCGATCGGCGCGGCCTTCCGCGCAGGCCTGGGCGATATGTCCGAATGTGTTCGAGCCGGCATCGCCATAGCGTTCGGCATCGGCGGCGCCGCCAATGCCGAAAGAATCGAGAACGAAGAGGAAAGCGCGCGCCATCGGTGCCGTCATTGCCAGTCTGGGGGACCAGACATAAGGTCCCGTCGCGGCATTGGCAAATCGGAAACCAGGCGGCAACGGCTTGGCGCAATAGTCGCGACGGCGGGCAGGCGCGGTGTACGCATCCTTGCGGGATGCGGCGCGCTTCGAGGAACGGCGGTAAGAGGCATGAAACGATGACACGGGCGGATCTCGCCATAGGGCCGGGTTGGTGGGCATTGGCGACCAGCGTGGCGTTGCTGGCCTTGCCGCAGGCCGTGCACGCCGACTGGCGCGACCAGATCGGGACGTTTCGGATCGGCATCGTTGCCGAGCCGGGCGCAGGCAAAACGGTTCCGGGTCTGGCCTTGCTGACAGACGCCTACGGCAAGGCGCTCGGCATGAAGGTGGAATTTGTCGTCGCGCATGACTATGCGGCGCTGATCGAGGCACAGGCCACTGCCCGGATTCAGTACGCGGTCTATTCGGCGACCGCCTACGCCACCGCCTTGGAGCGCTGCGGTTGCGTCGAACCTCTGGTGGCGCCGGTCGATGCCGACGGCGCCACCGGCATCCGCTCCGTGCTTTTGACCCGCGACAGCAAGCTTCCCGATCTTGCAGCCATGCAAACGCACCGCATCGCCATGGCGCCTTCCGATAATGTCGGCGGTTTTCTTCTGCCGCTCGCCGGGCTGGCCGCCGATGGCGTCAAGATCAGCCAGGATGCGCCATTCCTCACTCATGCCGGCTCGGCCGCCGCTGCCGAAGCGATGCTGGTCGATGGCCAGGCCGATGCGATGTTCGGCTGGGAGCGGGCCGCGGCGGAAAACCGGACGGCGATTGCCGGCGATCAGCCGGCTGACCCCGACGGCACGGCGGCGCGGCTTGAGGCGGCGGGGATTCCAAAAGCCGCGCTCCAGATCATCTGGACCTCGGGTATGCTCAGATACGGTCCCCACGCCGTCCGCAGCGACCTCGACCCCGAAGCCAAACGCCGGCTGACCGTCTTCCTCACCAATCTCAGGTCGCAGTCGCCGGAAGTCTACGATTTCGTGGAATCGAAACATTCCGGCGGCTTCACATCAGCCGCCGCTGGCGACTATGCGATGGCAACAGCCATTGTGCGCCTGCTGTCGGACAGCAGCGGCCAATGATCCGGCGCTCAGCAGTTGCCGCAGGGGATCGTCGTGCTCCGGCGCGGCCTGAGGTAATAGGTCTCGCCCATGTTGATGGTGCTGAAGAAGGAGCTGGTCAATCCAACCCGTTTCGCATTGTCGGCGTCCCATGCAATGATGGGCTGGTAGCCGAGCTGGCTTTCGACACGGATAAGGAAAGTGTTCCTGATCCTAAGCGTAGCGGGCACCGTGGTTGGGTCGTCCTTCTTAGCGTCGGCGGAATAGGTGCCGTTCACCACCTTGCGCGACCACACTACTTCTGCCGTGGGCGAGGCCTCGTCCGTCATCTGTATCGCCGTGACGATGATGTTTGGCGTTGAGCGGTTGTAGGGCTGCAAGGTCGAGGTGCCGATCTTCATGATCGCATCGATATCGGCGGCCATGATTGTCTGCTGCTGCGTGATCAGATCCGCAACCATGGAGCCGATACGGCTGACCTTTTTGCTGGTCTCTATGGCCTGCGAGGCCTCCATGGTCACGAAATACATGACCAGCAGCACGGGCACGATGAAGGCGAACTCGATGGCCGCGACGCCGCGGCGATCCGAGCAGAATCGCATCGCTCTTGCCCAGATACTCGAAAACCCCTGATGCGCCCCCGCACGATACATGCCCGTTTCCCTTTAAGCCAAAATAACGCTGCGTTCTCAGTCGTCGAACGGTTCGTTCTGCCAGGTCACCGATGCGAAATGCAGCGTGTTGCCGTCTTTCAGATTGGCCATCGATTTGGCCATGAAATCGGTCATGACCGGCCATTTGTAGAAGACCCGCAGCATATTCTTCGTTTCCGCCAGGCCCGGCGTTACGGCGAAGCTCATCGAATTCGTGCCTTGCGTCAGCACGATCTCGCCATTGACGATCTTGAAGCCAGCCGTGGCGGCATCGGCAAAGGTCGGATATTCGCGCAGATCCACCAGCAGTCCGGGACAGGTCTTGGCGACCATGATCTCCAGTCTGGTGCAGATGAGGTCCCGGAGCTTGGTTCCGGTCAGGTCGGCCGGCTTCAGCTGGCCGGTGCGCACCTGGCGGGCGACGTCGTCGGTGATGTTGGCCATCACCTCCTGTCCGGCAAATGAAATGCAGCTCTCGAGGATGGCGAAGACGAGAAGCGCAAACGGGATCGCCAGCATGGCGAATTCCATCGCCGTGCTGCCGCGACGATCGCCAAGGAAGCGGCGGGTAAACGTTACGCGTCCAGCCTTGCCCTTCGCGATCTCGCGTCCTGAATCCTCGTCTAAACGCCCGTCCAAAACGTCGCCCATGTCACGTCCCTGCCGATCCTGATGCGGTACCGTCAGCAACATTAGCGAGAACCCATTGAGGTCCGGTTTGGATGACCGTTAAATTCGACGGGAAGGCATTAACCCGCCGCTAACCGAAGCAAAATTTCGGGAAACTGGTAGCAGCCCAGGCGCTTACTGGCCGGCGCTCATTTCGGCTTCGGAGGCCTTCTCCGACTCGCTCTTGAACGAGCTCTCGCAATAGGGCGTGCAGGACATGGTCTGTACCGAAGCGCGCCTGTAGATACGCACCGACGACGCGTCCTGGCGCACCACCGTCACCTGCTCGTCGATGATTGGGCTGCCCTCCTGGTCGAGGACAACCAGATTGGTGACGCCGAACCCCTTGCCCGTCAGCACGATCGTCGATGCATCCTGGACGGAGGCGTCGGCAATCGCCGGATTGCCGACCACGATGGTGTCGGCTGGGCGTGTCAGTTTGACGATCTTGGCCTGGTTCATCGTCACTTCGATGCCGGCTCCGGCCTTGGCCGGCAGCACAATAGCCGGGACGGCGAGAAGCGCGGCAAGCAGGAATGACGATTTCATGGCGGTCATCGAGGCGCTCCACGGCGGCAGACTTGTTCAACGGAACATGAACGAGATTGGTGAACCAACGGTTAAGCTGGTAGCCAGGCCCGGGATATCCGCGCGCATTTTGCCACTGGCTAACATCACTGGCTAATATAAAGAGTGTCCCTGCCGACAGCCCTGAAGTCCCAGCTTTCGCGGCGTTTTCATGGGGCAGGCGAGCCGCTGTCCGGCGTTTAGTTTACGGTTAACCACGCAAGCTGTTCGACGCGCGAAAGGAATCGGTAAGGCTGTTTATTAAGCCGATTGAAAGGGCTTCTCCCTAGATTGGCAGCATCCGATCAACCACCACAGAAGTTGACGGAAGTGCTGTAACACGTGGAGTAGGAGCTCTCGAATGTCTAATCTCATCGCACGTTTCGTGAAGGACGAGTCCGGCGCGACCGCCATCGAATACGGTCTGATCGCCGCTCTCATCGCGCTTGCCATCATGGTCGGTGCTGGTTCGCTCGGCAACGCCTTGGGTGTCAAGTTCAACAAGATCGCCGAAGCCGTGAGCGGTTCGAACTAATAGCGACATCCCGTCGTTGTTTCAGAACAAGGGCCGCTTCTGCGGCCCTTGTTTCATTCTTGGGATGCGCGGGATCTGAATCCAGAGTTTGCAAGCGACATCAGGCGATTTGAGATCGCTGCCTCATCAATCGTTAATCGAACCTGTCTAGGCTGAAGCCGATACAATTTGACCAAGGCGCCACGCGATGCTTGAAGCCCTGATCTTCGTCGTCTTTCCCTTCTGCATGCTCTTTGCCGCGATCTCCGACATGCTGTCGATGACGATCGCCAACCGCGTACCGGTGTTGCTGCTGGCGGTGTTTACCCTGGTTGCGCCGCTGACGGGCATGGACTGGGCAACCTATGGCTGGCATTTCGCTGCCGGCGCCCTGGTGCTGGCCGTGACGTTCGGTCTGTTTGCGCTTGGCGGCATGGGCGGCGGCGACGCCAAGCTGCTCGCCGGCACCGCCGTCTGGATGGGGTTCAACCCTCACCTTGTCGAGTACCTCGTGATCTCGACGTTCATCGGTGGCCTGCTGACGCTCGCCATCCTTCTCTATCGGAAATCGCCGCTGGCGACTTATACCAGCCACAATCCGTTCCTGCGCCATTTCGCCGACGACACGACTGGCGTTCCCTACGGCATTGCGCTCGGCATTGGCGGGCTGCTGACCTATCCGGATTCACCTTTGATGGTATGGGCACTGGCAAGGCTGGCGACCTGATACAGCGATCCTCTTTGCCGCTCCGGCATCGATGAAAAGAGGCGGCTTGGCCGCCTTTTTGTTTGTCGCGGCGTTGGATGCATCTAATTTATGTAAACCTTAAATTAATCACGATCGTAAGCATTACATTAACCTTGTTTTGACGATTGCCGCTGCAAAGTCCGGCCTGGCTAGGTGGTTTGCCTAAAGGCGAGGGTTCGGACAGATGCCAGCATCCCGACTGATCATTCTGGGCGTGGCGGTGGCTGCGGCAGGTGGTGCAGGTTACGTTGCCAAGAACATGGTGGCGGTCTCGCCGCCCCAACAGGTCGTCGTCGACGCGCCTCAGGCGCCTGCAATCGCCTTGCAGGACGTGCTCGTGCTTTCCGGCGACGTCGCCATGGGCAGTCCGCTTGAGAACAACATCAGCTGGGAGTCCTGGCCGGCCGAAGGGATCAACGCGAATTTCATCACCCGAGCCGTCGAACCCGACGCGCTGGACAAGCTGAAAGGCTCCGTCGCCCGCGTCGCGATGTACACCGGTGAGCCGCTGCGGCGCTCCAAGCTGATCGGCGAGGGGCAGAGCTTCATGTCGTCGATCCTGCCCAGCGGCATGCGGGCTGTCGCCACTGCGATCTCGGCCGATACGTCGGCAGGCGGCTTTATCCTGCCCAACGATTTTGTCGACGTCATCATGACCCGCAGATCCGACACCGGAAACGCCGGCAGCGGATTCACCACAGAAACCATCCTCAAGAACATCCGGGTCCTGGCGATCGACCAGACCATCCAGGAGGACGAGGAAGGCAAGAAGACCAGGGTCGGACAGACGGCGACGCTGGAGCTCACGCCGCAGCAGGCCGAGATCATCACTGTCGCCCAGCAGATGGCCGATCGCCTGACGCTGGCGCTGCGCTCAATCACCGACAACAAGGAAAAAGGTACGGATGAAGCCGACTACCTCGTTTCCGGCAATGGGCGGCGCGGAACGGTGCGGTTGATCAAATCGGGCGAAGTTTCCGAAGTAGGGGCAAGGAAATGAGGTTAATCGCTAAACTGCCGGTCACCATGGCTGCGGCAATCGGCCTGCTTTTCCTCGGAGCCCATGCAAGTGGCCTCCTCGAGGCCAAAGCCGCCGGCCAGAGGGCCGGGGTCACGGCTTCGACGGCCACGCAACGCGTTAAGCTCGGCCTCAACAAATCGGTGGTCATCGACCTGCCAAGCGACGCCTACGACATTCTTGTTGCCAACCCCGCAGTCGCCGATGCGGTGACGCGCACGGCAAGGCGCATCTATCTGTTCGGCAAGGCAGTGGGCGAAACCAACATCTTCGTCTTCGGTCCCAATGGCGAGCAGATCGTCAGTCTGGATCTGGCCGTCGAACGCGACGTCGCCGGGTTGGACGACTATCTCAAGCGCTTCCTGCCGACGGCCGACATCAAGGTCGAGTTGCTGAACGACAACGTCGTCCTGACCGGCACGGTGGATACGCCGCTCGATGCCAAGCGCGCCGTCGATCTGGCAACCATCTTCGTGTCCGGCGGTGAAGCGACGACCGGCCAGTACTCGCAGACCGCGGCCGGTGGCAATGCCAATGGCGGCGTCGACATCAACAATCCGGATGCCGAACGCCGGGTCTCGAAGATCGTCAACCTGCTGCAGATCATCGGCGACGATCAGGTGACGCTGAAGGTGACCGTGGCCGAAGTCAGCCGCTCGGTGATGAAGCAGCTCGGCGTCAATATGGTCGGCAACGGCAGCATTGACGGCATTTCCTACGGTGCGCTGAGTTCGGCCAACTACGGGCTGGGCAAACCGATTTCGCAGAATTCGGGGTTGAATCTGCTGGGTGACGGGAAAGGCAATGGCCTTCAAGCCTACATCAACGCCATGGAGCAAAGCGGCGTCATGAAGACGCTTGCCGAACCGACCCTCACGGCGGTTTCGGGCGAGAAGGCAACGTTCAGGGCCGGCGGCGAATTCAATCTTATCACCGCACGTACGAGCAACGTTTCGACCGACAACCAGACCGGCCAGGTAACCTACACCAACGAAAAGCTCGAATACGGCATAGGCCTCGAGTTCCAGCCCGTTGTGCTGTCGGCGGGCCGGATCAGCCTCAAGGTCAGGACCTCCGTGTCGGAGCCGACCATGGAAGGTGCGACCACCCTGGAGGGCGCCGCCAACTTGCCCGGCACGACGCTCCTGTCGATCCGCAAGAGGCTTGCCGACACCACCGTCGAATTGCCGTCAGGCGGCTCGATGATGATCGCCGGCCTGGTTCGCGACGACGTCCGCCAGGCAGTCTCGGGTCTGCCCGGCCTTGCCAAGATCCCGGTGCTCGGCACGTTGTTCCGCAGCCGCGATTTCGTCCGCAACGAAAGCGAGCTGGTGATCATCATCACGCCCTATCTGGCGCGGCCGGTGGCGCGCAACGACCTGGCCAAGCCGGACGACAATTTCAACGCCGCCGGCGATGGCCCGGCCATGTTCCTTGGCCGCGTCAACCGCGTCTACGGCACCATGCAGACCGACAAGCCCAACGGCCGCTACCACGGCGTTGTCGGCTTCATCTACAAGTAAGCGGGGAGCGGACATGTCTCAGTCAGCATCGAAGGCAATGGCGGTCGCCGCAACAGTGCGGTCCGGTGGTGCCCGGATCCGCCGATCGGCAATACCGATCCTGGCGATCGCGATCGCGGCCTCGCTCGCCGGTTGCGCCAAGCGCGACAGCATCACGGTTGGGGCAATCCCCGATGACTATCGCACCACGCATCCGATCGTCATTGCCGAGAAGAACCAGAAGATCGACCTTCCGGTCGGCGCCGGTGATCGCGGCATGACCGGCTCGCAACGCGACACGCTTCTGGGCTTCCTCGACGGCTACGACAAGAGCGCTGCCCCGGCGCTGACGATCGCGACCCCGATCGGCTCGGCCAACGAGGTGGCAGCGACTGCCGCGGCGCGCGATTTCGCCAGGCTGGCGATTGCCAGCGGCATCAAGCGAAACCGGATCGTCGTTACCTCCTATCAGTCAGTTTCCCCGGAAGCCTCGGCGCCTATCCGCGTCTCCTATATTTCGGTGAGAGCCCAGACCGACAAATGCGGGCGCTGGCCCGAGGACTTGTTCGAGACCTCGGAAAACAAGCACTACGCCGATTACGGCTGCTCGTCTCAGAACAACCTCGCCGCGCAGCTCGCCAATCCGGCCGATCTGCTGGGGCCAAGAAAGTCGACCGATATCGACGCCGAGAACCGCGGTGCGGTGATCGACGTCTATCGCGGTAGGGGTATTTCGGACGAGTTCCTCGGCAATTCGGAAGTGACGTACTAGGAGCGCCAGTCCCGCGTGGAGACCGGAAAGAGAAGTCACGGAAAGAGCATGACGATGAGCAATCTTGCCTACGACGCGCCCGTAGACGGCGGCGACAGCTCGCAATCAGATATTGCCGCGATGCAGGCGCTGCGGCCGGTCCCGCGTATTTCGATCCAGGCATTTTGCGAGACCGAAGGTGTCGCGCATCCGGTGGAGCGAGCCGGCGAGGATCGCCGCATGGCGAAGGCGCATCTGAAAGTGCATATGGGCGGCATCGCCACGGCGATCGAATTCTACCAGTCGGCTCCCACGCCGAACCTGATCCTGCTGGAATCGCGCAGCGAACCGAAGCAATTGCTGGAGCAGCTTGCCCAGCTTTCAGAATATTGCGATCCCTCCTCGAAAGTCGTGGTGATCGGCCACTACAACGATGTCGGGCTTTACCGCGAACTTATCCGCTTCGGTATTTCCGAATATGTCATCGCGCCGGTGTCGATGGCCGATGTCGTCTCCGTGGTGTCGTCGATCTTCGTCGATCCGGAAGCCGAGCCGATCGGCCGCTCGCTCGCCTTCATTGGCGCCAAGGGTGGTGTCGGCTCCTCGACCATTGCCCACAATGTGGCGTGGGCGATGTCATCGCTGTTCAAGTCGGAAGTGGTCGTCGCCGATCTCGACCTGGCTTTCGGGACGGCCAACATAAATTTCGACCAGGACCCGGCGCAAGGCATCGCCGAAGCCGTGTTTTCGCCCGAACGCGTCGACGAGGTCTATCTTGACCGGTTGCTTGCCCAGTGCGCCGAGCATCTGTCGTTGCTTGCTGCGCCCTCCACTCTGGAGCGGGTCTACGACTTCGATCCCGAGGCCTTCACACAACTCATCGACACCGCGCAGCGCAGCGTGCCGCTGCTGGTGCTCGACGTCCCCCATGTCTGGACCGGCTGGACCAAGAACACACTGATGAAGGCCGACGAGATCGTCATCACGGCGACACCGGAACTGGCCAATCTGCGCAACACCAAGAATATGGTCGATATGCTGACGCGGCTTCGCCCGAACGATGCGCCGCCGAAGCTCATCATCAATCAGGCCGGGGTGCCGAAACGACCCGAAATATCAGCTTCCGACTTCGCCGAGCCGCTCGGCATCACGCCGATGTCGGTGATCGCCTTCGACCCGTTGCTGTTTGGAAACGCCGCCAACAACGGCCGCATGCTGGGCGAGATGGATGCCAAGAGCCCGGTCGTCGGGATGATCAATGAAATCGCGCATGTGCTGACCGGTCGCAGCGAAATCAAGGCCAAGAAGAAGGCAGGCCTTGGCGGCCTGCTCGGCAAGCTCTCGCGTAACAAGAAATGACGCTTCTCAAGCGGAATTGGTAGTCGATCATGTTTGGTAAAAGAGGCTCCGACGACGGCAGCCGGTCCATCCCGGAATTCCGTCAGCCAGCACCCTCGCCCGCGGCGCCGGCGGCTGCAAAGCCCGCGGACACGGCCGTTCTTTCCCGGCCCGCCGCAGCGTCGCCGTCTGCTGCGCCGGCAATGCCACCCGCTCGCCGCGCTGTTGAGGCGCCGCCGATGGCGCCGGAGCCGGCAAGAAAGGTCCAGCGCGAACGCAGCGAGACCTACTACGACACCAAGAGCCAGGTCTTCTCCGCGCTTATCGACACCATCGACCTGTCGCAGCTCGCCAAGCTCGATCCCGAGAGCGCGCGCGAGGAAATCCGCGATATCGTCAACGACATCATCGCCATCAAAAATTTCGCAATGTCGATTGCCGAGCAGGAAGAGCTGCTCGAAGACATCTGCAACGACGTGCTGGGCTACGGCCCGCTGGAGCCGTTGCTTGCTCGCGACGACATCGCCGACATCATGGTCAACGGCTCCAAGAACGTCTACATCGAAGTCAACGGCAAGGTCGAACAGACCGGCATTCGCTTCCGCGACAATCAGCAACTGCTCAACATCTGCCAGCGCATCGTCAGCCAGGTTGGCCGCCGCGTCGACGAATCGAGCCCGATCTGCGACGCCCGCCTACCCGACGGTTCCCGCGTCAACGTCATCGCCCCGCCGCTGTCCATCGACGGCACAGCGCTCACCATCCGTAAGTTCAAGAAGGACAAGCTGACGCTCGATCAGCTGGTCAAGTTCGGCGCCATCTCGCCGCAGGGCGCCGAGATCCTCAAGATCATCGGCCGCGTCCGCTGCAACATCGTCATCTCCGGCGGTACCGGCTCCGGCAAGACGACGCTGCTCAACTGCCTGACCAACTATATCGACCGCGAGGAACGCGTCATCACCTGCGAGGACTCGGCCGAACTGCAACTGCAGCAGCCGCATGTGGTGCGTCTCGAAACCCGCCCGCCCAATCTCGAGGGCGAAGGCGAGGTGACCATGCGCGACCTGGTCAAGAACTGCCTGCGCATGCGGCCCGAACGCATCATCGTCGGCGAAGTGCGCGGACCGGAGGTCTTCGACCTGCTACAGGCGATGAACACCGGCCATGACGGTTCGATGGGAACGATCCACTCCAACAGCCCGCGCGAATGCCTGAACCGTATCGAATCGATGATCGCCATGGGCGGCTATTCACTGCCGCAGAAGACCGTGCGCGAAATCGTCGTCGGCTCCATCGATGTCATCATCCAGGCAGCACGCCTTCGCGACGGGTCGCGCCGCATCACCCACATCACCGAGGTGATCGGCATGGAAGGCGACGTCATCATCACGCAGGATCTCGTGCTCTATAACATCAAGGGCGAGGACTCGAACGGCAGGCTGCTGGGCGAGCATGTGTCGACCGGCATTGGCCGTCCGCATTTTTGGGATCGCGCCCGCTACTATGGCGAGGAACAGCGCCTCGCCAATGCGCTGGAATCGATGGAGAAACGCGCTGACTGACGCATCTGGAGGTTGGAAGCAATTCCAGGAAAAGTGTGAAGCGGTTTTCCGTCCGGAATTGCGTCAAAACAAAGAGATAGGACGGGTCGCCGTTTCTTTGAAACGGCGAAATGCGCTAGGGACCAAGGTTGATGTTCGGAATTGACACCACCGTACTGGCGTTCATCGTGCTCGCCGGCTTCAGCGCCGGCGCGGTCGCCTATGCCTTCCTGTTCACCCAGATGAACAACGAGAAGCAGGCCGGCAAGCGGCTCGAGACGATCAAAGCCGCCGAGACCGATCGTTCGGTCGTCAAGGCTTCACGCGACCGTGTCGCGGAGACGGCCAAGCGGCGCAAATCCATCCAGGATTCACTGAAACAGCTCGACGAAAAGCAGAAGACCACCGAACGCGTTGTCAACAAGCCGCCGCTGAAGGCCCAGCTCCGTCAGGCCGGTATGCAGGTCTCGATAGAGCGTTTCTATCTGTACTCCCTCGTTTGCGGCATCGCGCTGACGGCGCTTGCCTATTTCGCCGGTGCGCCGCTGCTGGTCTTGCCAGGCGCGCTGCTGGCCGGCGCGCTCGGCCTGCCCCGCTGGTTCGTCTCGCTTCGCCGCGCGCGCCGGGTCAAGGCGTTCCTCAACGAATTTCCCAACGCCCTCGATATCATAGTGCGCGCCGTCAAGTCCGGCCTGCCGCTCAACGACGCCATTCGCCTGATCGCCAATGAATCGCCGGAGCCGGTCAAGACCGAGTTCCGCCGCATCGTCGATTCACAGCAGGTTGGCATGTCCATCCCCGATGCCACCTTGCGCATGGCCGAAACCATGCCATGCAGCGAGGCAAGCTTCTTCGGCATCGTCATCCAGATCCAGTCGCAGGCCGGCGGCAATCTCTCCGAGGCGCTGGGCAACCTTTCGCGCGTGCTTCGCGATCGCAAGAAGATGAAGGCCAAGGTCCAGGCGCTGTCGATGGAAGCGAAGGCCTCGGCCGTCATCATCGGCGCGCTGCCTTTTGTCGTCGCCCTTCTCGTCTACCTGTCGAGCCCGAATTACATCATGCCGTTGTTCACCACCAGCACCGGCAATCTGATCCTCGGCTGTTCCGGCGTCTGGATGTCGATCGGCATTCTGGTGATGCGCAAGATGATGAACTTTGAGGTTTAGGCCCGACTTCGGAAAGCTCGAACGAAAAGACTGAAAACGAATGACAGACCAAGTCGTCAAATCGCTGACCGATCCTGCCTTCCTGATCGCATTGCTGGTCGGCATCGCGGTGTTCGCGACCGTCTTCACGCTGCTGCCGGCCTTGGGCGGCGATCAGCTCAAGGCGCGCATGAAATCGGTCGCGCTGGAGCGTGACGAACTGCGCGCCAAGCAGCGCGCGCGGCTGGCCGACGAAGCCGACCGCCGCCGCAAGGGCCTGCGCGAGGAACAGTCTGTCGGCATGCGCAACATCGTCGACAGGCTGGACCTGCGGCGTGCGCTGGCCGATGAAGGCACGCTGCAGAAGCTCAAAGTGGCGGGCTTTCGTGGCCAGAACCCGCTGACGCGCTTCCTGTTTTTCCGCCTGGTCCTGCCCTTTGTCGGTTTCGCGCTGGCGGCGATCTATCTGTTCGTGCTCGGCGGGCTGCCGGACCGGCCGGCTTTCGTGAAGCTGTTCGTCTGCATCCTTGTCGCCTATGCCGGTTTCTACGCGCCGATCCTTTACGTCAACAACCGTGCCGCCAAGCGCAAGCAGTCGATCCAGCGGGCGTGGCCGGATGCGCTCGACCTGATGCTGATCTGCGTCGAGTCGGGCATGTCGGTAGAGGCTGCAATGCGCAGGGTCGCCGATGAGATCGGCTCGCAGTCGGTGGCGTTGGCGGAGGAGTTCGTGCTGACCAATGCCGAACTCTCTTATCTGCAGGAGCGCAAGCAGGCTTATGAAAACCTCGCGGCTCGTACCGGCCTGGAATCGGTGAAGTCGGTGTCCCAGGCGCTGGTCCAGGCCGAGCGTTACGGCACGCCCGTTGCGCACGCATTGCGCGTGCTGGCATCGGAAAGTCGCGACATGCGCATGAATGCGGCCGAGAAGAAGGCCGCCGCCCTGCCGCCGAAGCTCACCGTGCCGATGATCCTGTTTTTCCTGCCGGTGTTGTTCGCCATCATTCTTGGACCGGCCGGCATGCAGGTCAGCCAGCGCGGCATCTTCGGTGACCAGCACAATTCCTCGAGCCAGTAGGCTTCGTTGCAGCCATGCGAAAGAGCCGCGTTGCCGATGCAATGCGGCTCTTGGATTTTCAGCTTTGATGTGGATGGATTTTGGAGGTGTATTCGGCGCTCAGTTGGTCGCCGGCTTGCCCTTGTCCTGATCCTTGAGCTGGCTCCACGCGTTCTGCTGGGCAAGCATCTGACGAAGGTAGGCCACATTGGCTTGCGCCTGTTCGGGCGAAAGCTCCTGCGAGGCGATCTTCTCGGCCTCGTCGAAACGGCCCTGAAGTCCCACGACCAGCGCCAGATTCTGGCGCACCCGGCTGTCGGCGTTCGGTTGCTGGGCGGCCGAGCGCATATAGGTCTCGGCGGTTCGCAGATCGCCTTCCAGCACATAGGACATGCCGAGATTGGAAAGGATCGACGGCTCGTTTGGCTTGAGGTCCAGCGCCTTGCGGTAATCCTGGCGCGCTTCATCTTTCTGGCCGATCTGGTCGAGGATGGCAGCCTCGGCCGACATCAGCCGCCAGTCCGGATATTCCGGTGTCTGCGCCCGGCGCACCGCGTCGAGCGCGGACTCGAACTGGCCGTTGGCGGCGAGCGCCTTGCCATAGGCGGCGAGCACGTCGCGATCCTTGGGGTAGGCGATCGCCAGCTTGCGCATCACGGCAAGCGACTGGTCGGCATCGCCGTCCATCTGCAGCGCCGCCGCAAAATTTGTCGCCAGCCGTTTGTCGTTGGGATTTTTTGCGTAGGATTCGCCAAGCCGCGTGGTCGCGCTGTGCAACTCGTTGGCCGACATGGTTTCCAGCGGTTTGCCGCTGGTGCGCCCGATCGAGCCGGTCGTGAGCTTGCTGGTTCCGCACCCGGCAACACCGGCCGCGAGCGCCATCAGCAACGCCGTGGTGACCAGCCGTTTGCCCTTGACGTTCATCCTGCGGTCGGTAGGCATCGGCACGGGGCTCTCCATTCCTGCGCGCGGCCATTGCGTGGCCGTCTTCACTCCCCCAGAAATATTCTGTTAACCCTAACGGATAGTTAAAAAGTGGCCCGTTGAGATCGGTACGCCGCCCGCCGGAAGCCATTGGCTTGGCATTTTCCTATGCTTGGCCTCTGTGCATAGAGGTTGAAATCATTCGACGTCCCTGTCAGGTGACTGGGGACGACTTGCAAGCCTGCGCGGAGACCATCGAATGCCCGTCGAACTCGTCGAGACACTAAACACTGCCTTGCCCGTCCATCTGGTCGCGAGGGATGGCCTGGAGGCCTTGGGGCTTTCGCCTTCCACGATCACCTGGGCGGCCGCCAACGGCTTTTCCGGCGAAGCCGGCAGGACACTCGCCGTGCCCGGCGAAAACGGCGCGCTTGCCGGCGCTCTGTTCGGCATCGGCGAAGGCGAGGGCGCGCTGGCCATCGGTGCGCTGGCGAGAGCCCTGCCGGAGGGCGACTGGCACCTTGCCTCGGCGCATGCCGAGCCGGAACTCTCGGCCATAGCCCTGGTTCTCGGCGGCTATGTCTTCACCCGATACGGCAAGAAACCAGGCAAGGTATTGCGCTTTGCGATGCCGTCCGGCGCCGATGCGGGCCGTGTCCGCCGCATCGCCGACGGCGTCTTCCTGACGCGCGATCTCGTCAATACGCCGACCAGTGACATGGGACCGGACGAGTTGGAAAAGGCCGTGCGCGCCTTGGCGGCGACACACAAGGCCGAGGTGTCGGTGATCAAGGGCGACGATCTGCTCAAGCAGAATTTTCCGATGATTCATGCGGTCGGCCGCGCCTCCGTCGGCGCGCCGCGCCTGATCGACATGATTTGGGGACGGGCCGATGCGCCGAAGGTGACGCTGGTCGGCAAGGGCGTCTGTTTCGACACAGGCGGCCTCGATATCAAGCCGTCGTCGGGCATGCTGTTGATGAAAAAGGATATGGGCGGCGCCGCCAATGTGCTGGGCCTTGCCTCGATGATCATGGCTGCCGGGTTGAAGGTAAGGTTGCGCGTCCTGATCCCGGCGGTTGAGAACTCGATTGCCGGCAATGCTTTCCGGCCTGGCGATGTGCTGACCAGCCGCAAGGGCACCACCGTCGAGATCGGCAACACCGATGCCGAAGGGCGGCTGGTGTTGGCGGATGCACTAGCGCTGGCCGATGATGAGGAGCCTGAACTGTTGATCGACATGGCGACGCTGACCGGCGCCGCGCGCGTCGCGCTCGGTCCCGATCTGCCGCCTTTCTACACCGGCGACGAAGCGCTGGCGTCCGAATTGGTGGCGGCCTCCGTTGCCGTCGAGGATCCGTTGTGGCGCATGCCGCTGTGGCGGCCCTACGATGCCAGGCTGGCCTCGAAGATCGCCGACATCAACAATGTCACCACCGACGGCTTTGCCGGTTCGGTCACCGCGGCGCTGTTCCTGAAACGCTTTGTCGAGCGGACGCCGGGCTGGGCGCATTTCGACATCTTTGCCTGGAATCCGTCCGACCGCCCCTACGGCCCTGCCGGCGGCGAGGCGCAAGGCATCCGTGCGCTGGAGCGGATCATTTCGAGGCGCTATGCCTGAGGTCGAGAGGCATAGCGCCCGGCCTCCAAACTGAAACGGAACCGAAACAATTTGCCGTCATGCTCTGGCGATGTCGATTTCGATGCGCCCGAGCCAGGCCATGCGACTGTGGCAGCAGGTGATGCTGTCGCAGGTGCGCGGTGGCGCGCCCGATCTCACCATGCGCCAGACGGCGATCCTGTTCACCATCTATCTTGACCCGCCGCCGCATACAGTGCGCGGCCTAGCAGCCCGCCTCAACGTCACCAAGCCGGTCATCACCCGCGCGCTGGATACGATGGGCGCGCTGAAGCTGGTGTCGCGCCATCGCGACGAGCTGGACAAGCGCAACGTGCTGATCCGACGCACTGTCGAAGGCGCGCTCTTTGTCGAGCGCTTCGGCGATGGTATCGTTGCCCGGGCGCTTGAGCTGCCCATCTGACCATACCCAATAGCTGGATTGCTGATTTGACTGCCAGGGATGCCCGCCTTCACGCCTTCCGTTCCGACCTCGCCGATGCCAGGCTGAAAGGCGAGGTTTCAGCCGATCGCTTCGTCACCGGCCGTCCGGCGCGCATCGCGGCCTCCGTGGCCGATATCCGCAAGGCGCCGCGCCCCGACGCGGGCGTCAACACGCAGGTGCTGTTTGGTGACGATGTGCTTGTCTTCGAGGAAGCCGAAGGCTGGGCCTGGGTCCAGGCCGAACGCGACGGCTATGTCGGCTATGTCGGTGCCACCATGTTGGGTGCTCGCGAGCATGCGCCCACCCATATTATCGCGGCGCCGCGCACCTTCCTCTATCCCGGCCCGGATCTGCGCTTCCCGATCAGCGGGCAATTGTCGATGGGCTCGACGGTGACAGTGACCGGCACTGCCGAAACGCGCGGCACCCACTATGCGCTGCTGCCCTCCGGCGAAGCGCTGATCGCCGGCCATCTCCGCCCGCTTGGCGACGTGGCTTACGACTACGTCGCGGTGGCCGAGATGTTTCTCGGCACGCCCTATCTCTGGGGCGGCACCTCCGGCTTCGGCATCGACTGTTCGGGCCTTGTGCAACTGGCCATGCGCATGGCCGGCCGCAATGTCCTGCGCGATTCCGACATGCAGGCGGCAGGCCTTGGCGAACCGCTCGATCCGGGACCGGATTATGCCGGGCTGAAGCGCGGCGACCTGGTGTTCTGGAGGGGCCACGTCGCCATCATGACCGACGCCCGCGACATGATCCACGCCAACGGCCACACCATGCTGGTATCGCGCGAAGGGCTGAAGGACGCGATCGACCGCATCGGCTATCTCTATGGCGGGCCGACGGGGTTCAGAAGGCCTTAGCCTCTTCCTTCTCCCCGTCACTATACGGGGAGAAGGTGCCCGAAGGGCGGATGAGGGGCGGCGCGAACTTTCGATCGTTGGCGCCGCCCCTCACCTGCCTGCCGGCATCCTCTCCCCGTAAACGGGGCGAGGAAAGCTCTCTTCGATCACCTTTTGTTCCGATTTTGCTTGGCGTTCGCGCGCGCGCGCGCTACCTCTTTCGCGTGACCGAGCAGCCGCGCCTTGCCGAACAGAATGCCAGTGTCGCCTTGCCCGAACAGTTCATCAGATGGTTCGGCGAGAAGGGCTGGTCGCCGCGCGCCCATCAGATCGAACTTTTGGCGAGAGCCCAGGCCGGGCAATCGGTGCTGCTGATCGCGCCGACCGGGGCCGGCAAGACGCTGGCCGGCTTCATGCCGTCGCTGACCGAACTGGCCAACCGTCCCAGGCGCAAACCCGGTCAGGCGCATTGCGGCATCCACACGCTTTACATCTCGCCGTTGAAGGCGCTGGCAGTCGATATCGAGCGCAATCTCGGCAAGCCGGTGGAAGAGATAGGGCTTCCCGTCACCATCGAGACGCGCACTGGCGACACGCCCTCGCACAAGCGCCAGCGCCAGAAGCTGGCGCCTCCCGATATCCTGCTAACCACCCCGGAGCAACTGGCGCTGCTGATCGCGGCGCCTGATGCCAGGCGCTTCTTCGAGGATCTGCGCTATGTCGTGCTCGACGAACTGCATTCGCTGGTGATTTCGAAACGCGGCCACCTTTTGGCACTCGGTCTGGCGCGGCTGCGCGCTTACGTGCCCGGCCTGCAGACGATCGGCCTGTCGGCAACCGTGGCCGAGCCCGATGAGTTGCGGCGCTGGCTGGTCGGGCAAAATCCACCGGGTGAGATGGCCGGTCTGATCACCGTCTCCGGCGGCGCCAGGCCCGACATCTCCATCCTCGACTCGCGCGAGCGTGTGCCGTGGTCGGGACATTCGGCGCGCTATGCCATTCCCGAGATTTATGAGGCGATCCAGAAGCATCGCATGACGCTGCTGTTCGTCAACACCCGCAGCCAGGCCGAGATGCTGTTCCAGGAACTGTGGCGGGCGAATGAGGACTCGCTGCCGATCGCGCTGCATCATGGTTCGCTCGATGTCGGCCAGCGCCGCCGCGTCGAGAAGGCGATGGCGGACAACGCGCTGCGTGCCATCGTCGCCACCTCGACGCTGGACCTTGGCATCGACTGGGGCGATGTCGATCTGGTTGTCCATGTCGGCGCACCCAAGGGCGCCAGCCGGTTGGCGCAGCGCATCGGCCGAGCCAACCACCGCATGGACGAGCCGTCGAAGGCGATCCTCATCCCGGCGAACCGCTTCGAGGTGCTGGAATGCCGGGCGGCACTCGACGCGAATTATCTCGGCGCGCAGGACACGCCACCGCTGATCAATGGCGCGCTCGACGTGTTGTCGCAGCATGTGCTGGGCGTCGCCTGCGGCGCGCCTTTCTACGCCGACCTTCTGTTCGAAGAGGTGCGCAGCGCTGCGCCCTATGCCGGGCTGGAGCGCCAGACCTTCGACCGTGTCGTCGACTTCGTCGCCACCGGCGGCTATGCGCTGAAGAACTATGAGCGCTACGCCCGCATCCGCCAGACCAAGGACGGGCTGTGGCGCGTCTCCAACCCTCGCATCGCGCAACAATATCGGCTGAATGTCGGCACCATCGTCGAAATGCCGGAGCTCAATGTCCGCTATGTCCGGCAAGGCCGCGGCATGGCCGGACGCGGTGGGCCGGTGCTGGGCAAGATCGAAGAGTATTTCGCCGAGACGCTGCGGCCCGGCGACAACTTCCTGTTCGCCGGCAAAGTGCTGCGCTTCGAGGGCATTCGCGAGAATGAATGCGTGGTCTCGAACGGCGCCGGCGCCAACATCATCGTGCCAGCCTATGCCGGCGGCAAGTTTCCGCTGTCGACCTATCTCGCCGAGCAGGTTCGCGGCATGCTGGCCGACAGCGACCGTTGGCAGGCGCTACCCGAGCAGGTTGCCGACTGGCTCAGACTGCAGAAGGAAAAGTCAGTGCTGCCCAAGCGGGGCGATCTTCTGGTCGAGACCTTTCCGCGCGGCAACCGCCACTACATGGTCGCTTATCCGTTCGAGGGCAGGCTGGCGCACCAGACGCTCGGCATGCTTTTGACGCGCCGGCTGGAGCGGGCCAACGCCCGTCCGCTCGGCTTCGTCGCCACCGACTATTCGCTGGCCGTCTGGGCGCTCGACGACATGGCGGCTTTGTTCAAGGCGAAGAAGCCGTCGCTGGCTGCTCTGTTCGACGAGGACATGCTGGGCGACGACCTTGAAGCCTGGCTGAACGACAGCTGGATGCTGAAGCGCACCTTCCGCACCTGCGCTGTCATTGCCGGGCTGATCGAGAAGCGTTTCCCGGGGCAGGAGAAGAGCGGCCGCCAGGTGACGGTCTCGGCCGACCTGATCTACGATGTGTTGCGCAGCCACGAGCCCGACCATATCCTGCTGCAGGCGACCCGCACAGATGCCTCGGCCGGATTGCTCGATGTCAGCAGACTTGCCGAGATGCTCTCGCGTGTGCGCGGTCGAATCATGCATAAGCATCTCGACCAGATTTCGCCGCTGGCTCTGCCTGTGATGCTGGAGATCGGCAGGGAATCGGTCAATGGCGGCGCCAACGAGTCTCTGCTCATGGAGGCCGCCGATCTGGTTGAAGAGGCCATGGGGCCAAGGGCGAAACCGGACCAAGAGGGTCTGACTTGAAATGAATTTTTCGCTGGCGCGCGCAACACTGATCGCCGAGGCCGACATGGTCGGCATCGCCGGTGAACGTGCGGTCTGCGATCCGCGCGGCGTGCTTTATTTCCCTGATCTACGGCTGCTCGCGGTCTCCGACCTGCATCTCGAAAAAGGCTCGTCCTTCGCCAGGCGCGGCGCGCTGATCCCGCCTTACGATACCGGCGCCACCTTGCTGCGGCTGCAGGCGGTGATATCGGACTACCAGCCTTCGATCGTCATCAGCCTGGGCGATTCCTTTCACGATGGCGGTGGCGCCGAGCGGATGCATCAATCCTTCCGCGAACGGCTGGAGGCGCTGATGGCCGGCCGCGACTGGTTCTGGGTCGCCGGCAACCATGATCCGGAAGCGCCGGCCGACCTGCCGGGCGAGACGGTGCGCGAACTCGCCATCGGCTCGCTGCTCTTCCGCCACGAGCCGTCGAAGGTGCGAACCGAGGGCGAAGTCGCAGGCCATCTGCATCCCTGTGCGCGCATCGTCCAGCGTGGCCGCTCGGTGCGGCGGCGCTGTTTTGCCGGCGATGGCGGCCGCATGATCATGCCGGCCTTCGGCGCCTTTACCGGTTCGCTCAACGTGCTCGACCGCGCCTATGCCGGCCTGTTCCGCCGCGAGACGCTGATGGCCTACATGCTGGGCGCCGAGCGCATCTTCGCCATTTCCCACGCCATGCTGCGGCCGGGCTGAGTTCTACGGTATTAGCACGGTAGCGCCGGTCGTCTGCCTCGCTTCGAGCCGGCGATGCGCCTCAGCCACTTCGGCGAGCGGCATGCTTGTGTGCACGGGGATTTTCACCGCGCCGCTGAGCACGACGCTGAAGAGATCCTCGCTCATGGCGACAACGTCCTCGCGCCTGGCGAGATGATGGAACAGCAACTGCCAGGTGGCGAAGAGCGATCCTTTCTGCATCAAAAGCATGATGTCGAAGGACGGGATCGAACCTGACGCTGTGCCGAAGCTGACAAAGGTGCCGAACGGCCGCAGGCAATCGAGCGAAGCCGGGAAGGTCGCCTTGCCGACGCCGTCATAGACGACGTCGCAGCCTTCGCCACGAGTGATCTCTTTCACCCGCGCGGCAAAATCTTCCCTGCTGTAGTCGATGACATGGTCGCAGCCATTGGCGAGTGCAAGTTCGACCTTCTCGGGTGAGCCGACCGTGCCGATGACGGTCGCGCCGAGATGCTTCGCCCACTGCGTCAGGATGAGGCCGACACCGCCGGCCGCCGCATGCACCAGGATGGTGTGGCCGGCCTCGACGCGGAACGTGCGGCGCAACAGATATTGCGCCGTCAGCCCCTTCAGCATCATTGCCGCACCCGTCTCGAAATCGATGGCGTCGGGCAGATGCACGACGAAATGCGCCGGCACGATGCGCTCCTCGGCATAGGCGCCGAGCGTCTCGACATAGGCGACGCGATCGCCCGGGGCAAAGCCGCTGACGCCTTCGCCGACCGCGATGATTTCGCCGGCGCCTTCATTGCCCGGCGTGAACGGCAAAACGGGTGGCGCATATTCGCCGGTGCGGAAATAGACGTCGACGAAGTTGAGGCCGACCGCCCGGTTGCGCACGCGGACCTCGCCCGGCCCGGGCTGGCCGATGTCGACATCCTCATAGGTGAGCACGTCTGGCCCGCCATGGCAGTGAACACGGATCGCTTTCATGTTTTTCTTCCCTGCGCTGTTCATGGGGGAGGGAGATAGCGCGTGAGGAGATATCGCTGTAGACTGATATCGTTGACAACAGAGTTCAAAGAAGATGATATCTGAACAGATCGGCCTGGACCTTCTTCGCACCTTTGTGGCGGTCTGCCGGCAAGGCAGCCTGAGCAGGGTCGCCGCACAGACCGGCAGAACCCAATCGTCGCTGAGCATGCAGATGCGCCGGCTCGAGGGACTGCTCCATCGGCATCTGTTCCAGCGCACCGGCCGCGGCGTCGTGCCGACCGCGGAGGGAGAGCTCTTTCTGGGCTATGCGACCCGCATCCTGGCCCTCGGCGATGAAGCGGTAGCGCGGCTGCAGCAGGCCGGCATTGGCGGCGGCCTGCGCATCGGCCTCGCCGAGGAAGTCACCACCGCAGCGCTCTCGGCCGCGCTGGGACGGCTGCACCGCACCTATCCCGACATCAGCCTCGACGCCATGGTCGAGCACAGTGTCGCGCTGGGGCGGCTGTGGAGTGAAGACGCGCTGGATGTCATGATTGCCCCGACATCGGTCGTCGCAGCCGATGCCTTGACGACGTGGAATGTCGAACTGCAATGGGTCTGCGCTACGGACTATGTGCTGGATCAGGAACGGCCGCTCGATCTCGTCGCCTTCGGTGCAACCTGCCCTTGGCGCAGGCGCATGATTGAGGCGCTGGTTGCCGCCGGCCGGGAGCACAGGATCGTTCTGTCGTGCCAGAGCGTCACCGGCCTGCAGGCGGCGATCGAGAACGGACTGGGCGTCGGACTGCTTCCACCGGAATCGGTGCGCACTGGCTCAATGCGCGTGCTGAAGACATCGGTGCCCGAGCCGCTCATCGTGCAATACGGACTCTATGCGCACGACCGACGGACAGCGGTGGTCGATGCCGCTATCGAAATCCTGCTGAAGGACTTGCCGGCGGCGCCGGAAGCGCGGGCCGCCTGACGGCGCGCTACCGCCCGTAATAGAGGGTAACGGTGTGCTTGGCCTCGGCGAAGAACAGCCAGCGCTCGACCAGTATGCCGGCGAACTGAACGATGGCCGCAAGCACCGACAGCACCGCCACGAGCGGCCAAGGCAAAGCGAATAGAACAGCAAGCAGAAACAAAGCCGGCAAGGCAAAAGCCAGCGCCTGCGTGATTCCTCGCAGCTTGGCGGCGTGCTTGCGGGCGATGCGAAAGCCCATCTCCTTGAGCAGGTAGTTCTCTTCGGTGTGCGGCCATTCCAGCGAGCGCACCGTGCCGCCGGCAAGCCCGGTTGCCGTGTTGGCGGTGGTGGCGATCTCCAGCCTGTCATTGTAGCGCCACGTCGCCAGCTTCCAGCCCCAGCCGAGCAAGGTCAGCAGCAGGGCGGCGGCCACGACCGGGTTCGAGCCGATGGCGAATGCCTGCAGCAGCGAATTGAGCAGCACGCTGCCGGTCATCACTGAGAAGATGAGGTAGCCGGGCAGCGTGTAGCGGCTGTGCCACTGCGCGATCGGCTTCAGCGACGCATAGATCATGCCGGTTGTGCAGACGGTGACGACCGCGCCAATGGCCGCGAGCAGCCCTGCAACAGTCACCCAGCCGGTGCGGCCAAAAAACACCCAGCCAAGGCCGAACAGCCCGGCCGGAATGAAGGTCGCGACCGAAGCCACGCCTTCGCGCGACAGCCAGGAACTGCGCCATTGCGAGAAGGCGCGCCAGGCCCGTTCGGGCCGGCCGAGATGGCCAGCCGACGACAACAAGCCGGCGGCGATCAGGCCGAGCGCCAGCCCCATGCCGATGAGGCCGAGCCAGAAATCGGCCGGGATGAACCCCAGTCCGCCAAGCACGCCAAGCAGTGCCAGCAGGCCGTAGCCGGCGCCGGTGGCAGTGGTGAAGAAGACGACGGAAAAGGCTGGATGCATTGGTCAGTTAGAAAGCATGCGGTCGACCCAGCCGAGGAAACCGCCTTCGGCCTTGACCGCCTCGAGCCTCGGCGCCGCCACTGAAGCTGCACGCTCGGTGTGGGCACGCGGCGGCAGGTACTTGTTGGTCGGCTTGTAGCCCATCTCTGGCATCAGGTCGACGCCGCCACGGCTGGCGACCAGTTGCGACACCGCCGAGGCGGGATCGCCGAGATCGCCGAAATGCCGGGCGCTGGTCGGGCAGGCGGCCACGCAGGCCGGCACGCGGTCCTCCTCGGCCAGATTGTCATTGTAGATGCGGTCGACGCAGAGCGTGCATTTCTTCATCACGCCGACATCGGTGTCGAATTCGCGCGCGCCGTAGGGGCAGGCCCAGCTGCACAATTTGCAGCCGATGCATTTGCTTTCGTCGATCAGCACGATGCCGTCCGATGCCCGCTTGTAGGAGGCGCCGGTCGGGCAGACGGTGACGCAGGCCGGCGTCTCGCAATGCAGGCAGGAGCGCGGAAAGTTGACGGTGCGCCCGCCCGCCTCGGTCGTGTGCTCATAGCTGTGCACACGGTTGAACCAGACGCCGTCGACGTCGCCGCCATAGGGGTCGATGTCGGTCAGCGGCGCCATGTGACCGCCGGTGTTCCACTCCTTGCAGGCGGTGACGCAGGCCTGGCAGCCGACGCAGGTGTCGAGGTCGATGACAAGGCCGAGCTTCTTGTCGGTATGGGTGGGAAGGCAGGTCATTCCACGGCTTCCCTGTTGACGCGGAATTCGGCGCCGTAGCGAACGATGTCGGGCGATGGCGCGACATTTGGCGGTTGGCTGAAACGCTCGAATTGCGGCTCGGTGAAGCCGGCTTCCTCGGCCGCGCATTTGACGATGCGCACTCGCAAATCGAACCACGCCGCCTGTCCGGTCACCGGATCGGAATTCGAATAGCGCTTGCCGTTGGCATCGACCGAGGTCTGGTCGCCGATAATGTGGTTGAGCAGGAAGCCGCGATTGCTCTCGGCGGCATCGTCCTTCAGCCCCCAGCTGCCGCGCCTCTTGCCGATGGCGTTCCAGGTCCACACCGTATCTGGATTGACGCCGTCGACCAGCTTGATCTGCCCCTTCACCCGGCCATTGATGCTTTCGATCCACACCCAGTCGTCGTCGACAAGGCCGAGAATTGCTGCGGTCTTGTTATGCACGAACAGCCGGTTCTGGCTGGTGATTTGCCGCAGCCACGCATTCTGCGAACCCCAGGAATGATACATGTGCATCGGCCGCTGCGTCAGCGCGTGCAGCGGATATTTTTCGAGATCGACGGCGGCCTCTTCGAACGGTGTAAACCAGAACGGCAGCGGGTCCATATAGGTCTCGATACGGCCGCGCTCGGCTTCCGGCGGCTGCACGCGGCCATGGCCGCGCGCGGCGAGGCGAAAGCGCTGCATCGGCTCGGAATAGAGCTGGAACACGATGGGCTCGGCCTTGGGAATGAACCCCAACTGCTCCGCGAGGTCGAGATAGGAGCGGTTGGCCATCTTGTAATAGCGCTGGTCGGCGGCAAAGTCCTGGTGCCAGAAGCCGCCATTGTCGATGTAGCGCTGCAGCTGGTCCGGATTGACTTCGCCCTTGCCGACAGACGTGCCGTCCTTGCCGCGCCAGCCGGCGAGTGGGCCGATGCCCGGCGTGCGCTCGTGATTGACGATGTAGTCGGCATAGTCGCTGTATTTCGCGGACCCATCGTCGTTGACGAAGCAGGGCAGGCCGAGCCGCGCGCCGAGCTCGATCAGCACCGACTGGAACGGCCTGACGTCGCGGTCGGGCTCGACAACGGGATGGCGGATAGCGTCGCCCGGTCCATCGGCATGGCTTATTGGTCGGTCGAGCAGGCTGATGCAATCATGCCGTTCGAGATAGGTGGTGTCGGGCAGCACCAGGTCGGCGAACGGCACCGTCTCCGAATAGTAGGCGTCGGAATAGATGATGAAGGGGATCTTGTAGTTGCCCGCCTCGTCATGGTCGGTCAGCATGGCAATGGTCTCGACGGTGTTCATCGAGGAATTCCACGCCATGTTCGACATGTACATCATCAGCGTGTCGATCGGGTAAGGGTCGCCGGCCCAGGCATTGCGGATGACCGTATGCATCAGCCCATGCGCGGCCAGCGGCGCGTCCCAGGAATAGGCCTTGTCGATGCGAAGTGGCGTGCCGGCCTCATCGACCAGCAGGTCGTCCGGCCCACAGACGAAGCCGAGCGGCACGCCGTCCAGCGGCGTCATCGGCTTTACGCTTTTGCCGCACGGCTTCGGCCCCGGCGGCGCCGAGCGCGGGTAGGGCGGCTTGAAACGAAAGCCGCCGGGCACGTCGATCGTGCCCAGCAGCACCTGCAGCAGGTGAATGGCGCGGCAAGAGTGAAAACCGTTCGAATGGGCCGATATGCCCCGCATGGCATGCATCGACACCGGCCGTCCCTTGATCGTCTCGTGCCGACGCCCGGCGCAGTCGGTCCACGCCACCGGCAGTTCTATCGTCTGTTCGAAGGCGACATGCGCGAGTTCGGCCGCGATCCGGCGGATCGTGTCAGCCGGAATCCCGCACTGCGCCGCGACTGCGTCCGGCGCGTAGCTCTCGCCCATATAGCGGTCGGCAATGAGCTGGAACACCGGCACACAGCGACGGCCGGCGACGGTGTAGCTGCCGGTCAGCGCCGGCTTTGCATCTGGGTCGGCGGCGTTGATGCAGGCCTTCGCCACCCGGTCCCAGGCGACGGGATTGTTCTCGCTGTCGCGCAGGAAAAGCCCCTCATCGGCCGCGCCCGGCTCCTGGACGACCAGAACATGAGCGTTGGTGTAGCGCAGCAGATAATCGAGATCGACGCGGCCCGCTTTGAGCAGTTCATGGATGAGGGCGAAGACGAAGAGGCCGTCCGTGCCGGGCCTGATGCCGATCCAGTCGTCGGCGATCGCGTTGTAGCCGGTGCGGCAAGGGTTGATCGACACCACCTTGGCACCGCGCGCCTTGAGCTTGCCGAGCCCGATCTTGATCGGGTTGGAATCATGGTCCTCGGCGACGCCGAACAGCATGAAGTATTTGGTGTTGTCCCAGTCCGGCTCACCGAACTCCCAGAACGAACCGCCGATCGTGTAGAGCCCGCCCGCCGCCATATTGACCGAGCAGAAGCCGCCATGGGCAGCGAAGTTCGGCGTGCCGAACTGGCTCGCCCACCAGCCGGTCAGCGATTGCGACTGGTCGCGTCCGGTGAAGAAGGCGAGCTTTTTCGGATCAGTGCGGCGTATGTTGGAAAGTCGTTCAGTCGCAATCGAAAAGGCTTCCTCCCACTCGATCTCGCGGAATTCGCCCGAGCCGCGCGGACCGCTGCGCAACAGCGGCTTCTTCAGCCGCGCCGGGCTGTAGTGCTGCATGATGCCGGAGCTGCCCTTGCCGCAGATCACGCCGCGATTGACCGGATGGTCCTTGTTGCCGTTGATGTAGCGAATCTTGCCGTCCTTGATGTGGACGTCGATGCCGCAGCGGCAGGCGCACATATAGCAGGTGGTCTTGGCGATGCTGTCGGAAACATCGGGCGAGGTGTCGACGCCGTCGCCTTCGTCCGGCGCGCGCGTATCGGCAAGCGGCCGTTGCGACGGTGCGGAATTGGCCCCGCGCGGCGCTCCGTGGTTCATAGGCCAGGCGTGCTTTTGCTACCTGAGAATTTGGCCCGCGTCTTCGGTCCGGGGCCACGCATATAGTGCTCTTCAGGGTGATAGCGGTCGCCGGCCAGCCGCCGCCTCAGGCCACGGGTCCAATGCGCAAGCAGGAATCTGAACCGCCCGATCATTTTGTTGGCTGCGATCTGTTGGCGAATTTCTTCTAACTTCGGTTGAAAAAGTAGAATAAAGCTATCGATCTGTCTAATCAGTTGTTCTTGTAAATTCGATCGAAATTGGTTCTTAATGCGCGCATGACCCTGGATCAGTTGCGCATTTTCGTCGCCGTCGCTGAGCGCGGCCATATGACCAAGGCGGCGGAGCTTTTGGGCATCTCCCAGTCGGCCGCCTCGGCGGCCATCCGCGCCCTCGAAGAGCAGCACGGCGTTCATTTGTTCAACCGTGTAGGCCGCAACATCGAGCTGGCGCAAACCGGCCACCGCTTCCTGCCGGAGGCCAAGGCGGTGTTGGAGCGCGCCGCCGCCGCCCGCAATGTGCTGGAGCATGTCTCGCAGACAGTCGCCGGCAGTCTTTCGATCGCCGCCAGCCTGACCATCGCCAGCTACTGGCTGCCGCGCCGGCTGGCCTCCTTCCATGAAGCCTACCCGGCGGTCCGCTTAAGCGTCAGCATCGGCAACACCAGGCAGGTGGAGGCCAACGTGCTGGACGGCACTGCCGATCTCGGCCTGGTCGAGGGGCGCACCGAGTCCGATATCCTGCGTCGCACCAAGGTCGACGTCGACAGGCTGATGCTGGTCGTCGCCGCCTCGCATCCCGAGATCGTCGAAATCACGCCGGGCCGCCCTGATATCAGGGGTTTGCGCTGGATCATCCGCGAGGGTGGTTCCGGCACGCGCGAGGTGCTGGAGGATCTGGCCCGCCGCGAAGGGATTTCACTCGCCGATCTGCAGATATTTTTGGTGCTGCCAAGCAACGAGGCGGTTCGCCAGGCGGTCGAGGCCGGCGCCGGCGCCACTATCATTTCCGATCTCGTCGTCGGGCGCGCCGTGGCCGAGGGCAGTCTCCGGTCGGTGCCGCTCGAACTGCCGAAGCGCGACTTCGCCATGATCACCCATCGCGATCGCCAGGCGAGCCTAGCGCAGATGGCGCTCAAAGCGCATCTCAGCGCCTCTGCAGACCATGCGTGAGGGGGCTAGCCGAACTTCCGCTTTGCGTCCAGCGCCAGGCCAAGCCCGACCGAGCCGAACATGTCGCCTTCGATAACCGACGCTTGCGGCACCAGCGCCAGGATCTGCTGCCTGGCCAGCGGGATCGCAGTCGAACCGCCGGTCAGGAACACGGCGGTGATATCGGACGCTTTCACGACGGCGTCAGCGATCGTCTGCCGCACCGTCGCCGACACCCGTTCGATGTCGGCGGCAATCGTCTCTTCCATACCGGTCCGCGTAATTTCGGCGGCAAAATGCACGTCGGGCAGCGCCACCGTCACATCGGCCGAAGCCTGATCCGTCAGCTCGATCTTGGCCCGCTCGACCAGCCCGGCGAGCGCATGGCCGTAGCGATGCTCGACAATGTGGATGAAGCGCTCGACCAGGTCGGCGCGACTGGCCTCGAAGCGGATCTGCCTGAGGTCCGTCATCGCCTTGGCGGTGTAGACCAGGTTGATGCGCTGCCACGTCGCCAGGTCGATGAAATAGCTCGCCGGCAGGTTGCGCTTGCCGTCTTTCGTCGGCGAGAGATAGCCGAGCTTGGGCATGACATGGGCGATGCTGAGCAGCCGGTCGAAATCGGTGCCGCCTATGTGGACGCCGCGGTTGGCCAGGATATCGTCCTTGCGGTCGCCTGAGCGGGCGCGCTGCGGCGAAACCCGCACGATCGAGAAGTCGGACGTGCCGCCACCCATGTCGACGATCAGCGCCAGCTCCTCACGTGCCACACCCTGTTCGTAATCGAGTGCAGCGGCGATCGGTTCGAACTGGAAGGCGATGTGCTTGAAGCCTTGCGCGCGCGCTGCCTTTTCAAGCTCGCCCTGCGCCTTGGCATCGGCTTCCGCATCATCGTCGACGAATTGCACGGGCCGGCCGAG
The DNA here is from genome assembly GCF_016836705.1 of Mesorhizobium caraganae. Classification (GTDB taxonomy): domain Bacteria; phylum Pseudomonadota; class Alphaproteobacteria; order Rhizobiales; family Rhizobiaceae; genus Mesorhizobium; species Mesorhizobium caraganae. The sequence goes on from NZ_JAFCGY010000001.1 coordinate 1,448,144, forward strand.
TACGACGCTCTCCACGGGAGCGCCGGCATCTTCCTCGAGCCGCTTCTTGAGATGGCCGACGAACATGCCGACAATGTCGATGAAGCCGATCTGGCGCGCCTTGATGCGCGTCTTCTCATGCGCCAGCGAACTGCCGAGCACGCTCTTCAGTGACCGCATCAGCCGCCCTTCAATGGCGTCGGTGTAGTCGGCGATGGCGCGGCGGCCGAAATAGGTGTGGCCGTCCTCGAAGTTGAAGAACACCGCACTTGGCAATGTCGGCTGTTCCCCTTCCAGCGCCACCAGTCGTGCCTGGCCGTTCCGGATTACGCCCACCGTGGAATTGGACGTGCCGAAATCGATGCCGCCAAATGCCTGATGCATTGCAGCCTCCTGTCATTGGGTCGCGGTGGCCGACGCTGAAAAGCACTGTCATCCGGATGTCCGGACCGCTTGCCGAATTGATTGTGCGTATTTGCGCGAGGGTTGGGAGGCGGCGATCTATCGCATAAACGCGGAAAGGGGAACCCTGTTTTTCCGGTAAAATGAGCTTCTAGACGTCAATCCTTGCGGAAGATCAGCCTGCCCAGCCAGCCGGTGATCATGGCCAGCGACACGGCGAAGACGCCGTAGAGAAAGGAATAATCGTGCGCGACGCGGAAGATCGACTGTTCGAAACCCGATTTGCGGATTTCGAGCTGGGCCGAGCTTTCCTTGAGGAACAGCCCGCTCTTGAACAGGAACGCGCGGGCTTTATGCGTTCCAACCGGGACATTCGGCGCCAGCCGCACCGTGGCGCGGAACAGGTTCTGCGACAGGAATTGCACGCCACCGACATTCTCGCTGTAGAGGCCGGTCGCCCCCTTGCGCTCGCGCAGCGCCGTGGTGAATTCCTCGATCGTCGCCGGGCTGTCGGTGGCGTCGGCCGGCTGCATGTAAAGGTTGGAGGCGCCAAGCGATAGCTGCCTGTAGCTGTTGGGTTCGGTGATGTCCTGCAGCGGCCGCGTCGTGGCGACGGAATAAGACACCGGCACGTTTTCGAAAGTTTCGGATTCCAGATTGACCCAGACGCCGAGCACCCGGTCCTTGCGGCGCACAACCACAGGGCGCGGCGGCCCTTCGAGCACGACGATGACATCATAGCGTCCCTGCCGCGCCACCAGCGGATCGGGGTTTTCCAGCGAACCGAAAATGGTCAGGTCGGCGCCGGAAAAACCGGCGGTGATCGACACGGCGTCGGTGGAAAGACCGATCTGGATGCCTTCCGGCAGCGGGTTCGGCGCCTGTGCTGTCGCCGGCAGGGCGAGGGCGAAAAACAAAGCGGCGGCCGAAAAAGTCCTCCATCCCCGCATCAGTTCAGGCCTGCCGCGGTCAGCGAATAGAGGTTTGGCGGCGTGACGAAGAGATCGATGGCAAGTCGGATCGCGACCGCCAGCACCAGCAGCGCCAGCAGCGCCCTGAGCTGCTCGCCGCGCAGCTTCTGGCCTGCCTTGGCGCCATATTGCGCACCGGCGACGCCGCCCGCCATCAGCAGGAAGGCAAGCATGACGTCGACCGTCTGGTTGGTGGTGGCGTGCACCAGCGTGGTGTAGGCCGAGGTGAAGATGATCTGGAACAGCGAAGTGCCGATGACGACGTTGGTCGGCACTTTCAGCAGGTAGATCAGCGCCGGCACCATGATGAAGCCGCCGCCGACACCCATGATCGACGACAGGAAGCCGATACCCGCGCCGAGCCCCAGCACCGGAATGACACTGACGAACAGTTTCGAGGCCCTGAAGCGCATCTTCAGCGGCAGCCGGTGGATCCAGTTGTGCTGGCCGGATTTCTTCAACACCGGCGCAGCGCCGCTGCGCGTGGCGCGCAGCGCATTGACGCTTTCGACCAGCATCAGCCCGCCGACCGTGCCGAGCAACACGACGTAGAGCAGCGAAATGAACAAATCGAGCTGGCCGAGCCGGCGCAGGAAGGCAAAGACGAAGATACCGCCGGTCGAGCCGACAATGCCGCCGGCCAGCAGCACCCCGCCGAGCTTGAAGTCGAGCGTGCCGCGCTTCATGTGCGACAGCGCGCCGGAGAAGGAGGAGGCGATGACCTGGTTGGCGCCGGTAGCGACCGCGATGGCCGGCGGGATGTTGTAGAAGATCAGGAGCGGCGTGATCAGAAAACCGCCGCCGACCCCGAACATGCCCGACAAGAAACCCACCGCCGCGCCCATCGCCAGCAGGACGAAGACGTTGACAGAAATTTCCGCGATCGGGAGATAGATGCCCACCCGTCAGTCTCGATCAGTTTGCCTGTCGGCGATTGCAGCCATTCGCGGGCATTGTCGCACCGAAAAGCCAATTTTTCCTTGCGCCGACGGGGCAGTCGGGTCAAACCCCGCCGCCCTGCCGAAACAAAAAACATCTCAATCAGTTAACAGGCAAATGTGTGGCAAGGGCGTCGCGTTAGCGACGCATCTGCCGTTATTTGTGCGCCAGCAGCGCCTTCACCAGCTTTTCGTCGATTTCGCCGGTCGCCTGCATCTTGTTGTCGGTCTGGAAGGCCATGATCGCAGTCTTGGTCTTGCCGCCCATCACGCCATCGGCGCCGCCGGCATCGTAGCCATTTTTGTTGAGGATGAGCTGGATGTTCTTGACCGCTTTCTTCATGTCGACGCTGGCGGTCGTCTGCGGCGTGCCTTCCTGCCAGGATTCAGGAATGTCGGCCGAGTTGGACGCCGGGTCGAGCGGCTTCGGCTTCCACAGTTCGGTGGCGGCGCGCGCCCGCTCGAGCTGTTCGGGCCGCAGCGCACTGGCGACCTCGTCGCGCTTGGCCTCCGCATCCTTGTCGCCGGTCTTGGCGACCAGTGCGAACCATTTGTAGGATTCCTCCAGGCTCTGCTTCATGCCGACGCCCTTGGCCGCCAGGATGCCGAGATTGAACTGGCTGTCCTTGACGCCGACATCGGCCGCCGCCTGGAACCAGTGCGCGGCAGATTCATTGTCGGTCACGCCGTCCGCGGCCATGGCAAAGAGCACGGCGAGGTTGTGCATGGCGCTGGCGTTACCTTGCGCGGCGGCGAGCTGGTAGAAGGTCTTTGCCTTCTTGATGTCGCGCGTGACGCCGATGCCCTTTTCGTAGAAATTGCCGATGCGATACTCGGCCGGCGCGAAGCCGAGTTCGGCCGACTTTTCGTACCATTTGGCCGCTGCCGCCATGTCTTCTTTGACGCCGCGCGATTCGGCATAGCGCGAACCGAGCTCGAACAGCGCCTTGGCGTCGCCGCCGGCGGCCGCGTCGCGCAAGGCTTGCGGGCCGGCATCGGCCGGAACGTCGATCTTGGCGACGACAGGCGTTGCCGCGGTGTCAGCGGGCGGAACGGCGCCGGTCGTATCCGATGCCGATGGCGCCACGACAGCGGCCGCAGGTTGCGCGTCAGCCGCCGGTTCCGCAGTGGCGGTCGTCGGCAATGTTGCGTCTGGCGCCGGGGCCGGATCGGCCGAAGCCATTGGTGCAGGCGTGGATTCGGCTGCCGGCACGTCAGGGCCAACAGAACTTGTCGAAGCAGCCTCGATCGGCGCGTCATCCTTGGCGGGCGGCTGCGATGGCTCCGCCTGCCTGACCATCCGGGCCGGTGCATCCTGCACGGTTGCCTGCGTGTCTGCCTTGGGTTGGCTGGGAGCGTTGACCGAGGCGGTCTCGACCGGCTGCGATGCGACAATCGGCGCCGTATCGTTGCTGGCGACCTCGACCGGGTCGGCGAAGAAGGCCTTGCCCAGTTGCAGGCCGGCAAGCGCCAGCATGATCGCGATCGCTCCCATCAGGATCGGCTTGCGCCGCGCCTTGAGCAGGTCGCCGATCCGCAGCGCTTTCACCGGACCCTTCATGGTGGACTGGCGTTTCAGGGCGTCGGCCTCGGCGGCCGCGGCCTGCGCCGCGCGCCGGGCCGCGGCGATGAAGTCGGATTTCGACGCATCGCCGGTGCTTTGGCGCGCCGGCGGGCCGCGCTCATCGCGCACCCGCTTCATGATGGCGTTGAGGTCGGGCGCGCCGGAGCCTGGCTCCAGCGGCCGGTTGGCGAACTTGGGGTCGAGCGGTTCATCGAGATCGACGCTCGGCATGTCGGCATTAGGCGCCGAACCGGCAAGCGGCGGCATGTCAGCCTGCTTCTTGCCCCTGAAGGCGCGCGCCAATCCGCCGAACAGCGATTTCTTGGCCGTGCCTTCGCCTTTCTCGGCAATCGCATCGGAACCGAGCGCCGCCTGCGCGGCGGCCGCGGCAGCCTCGGCCGGCGAGCGGCGTACCGGCTCGCTGCGCATGTCAGGTTCGGCGCGCATATCGGGTTCGTTGCGCATGATCGCGGCGGCGCGGCCGTCGAGGTCGGCCATGTCTCCGGTCAGGGGCAGCGGCTGGTCGATATCCATCGACGGCGCGTCCTGCACTGCGATCTTGGAGGCACGGGCAGCGCGGGCCCGCCGTGCCGGCTCGGCCGGCGTATCCAGAAGTTCGCTCACCGCCTCGACCGGTTCGCTGGTTTCCAGCGAGCCCAGGCGATCGACGATCTTGAGCAGCGTGTCGTGAATGGCCTCGAATGTCCGCGAATTTCGCTCGTCCGAACGGCGCGTCAGCGCTTCCAGCGTCTTCAGATCCTGGGCGAGGCCGGTGACGGCCGCGGTGTTGGCATTGGAATCGGCCAGCGAGCGCACGGCGCTCTCGGCCGCCTCGCGTGCCGCGCCCATGATGGACTCACGGGTGCCGGCCAGCGACTTCTCGATCTCGTTGAGGCGCGGGCTGATGTCCTCGAATTCCGGCAGCGGCGTGCCGGGCTTCGACAGATGCGCCGACAGGCCGGAGACCTGCGCCTCGAGGCTGCGGATCAGCGCCGGATCGATGCCGGCGACCTGCGCGGCCGACGATTCCAGCCGGCTTGAAATGTCTTCGAGCCGGCTTTCCAGGCCGCGGATCGCCGCCTCGTTGGCAGGATCGGGAACACGCGTCTCCATGCGCTTGGCAAGCGCGGTGAAGCGTGCGTCGATGGCGTTCATGATTTCGGCGCTGTCGGCTTGCGGCTGGCGCTGGTCTAGGCGGTCGGCAACCTCGTCCAGCCGCCGCTCGAGGTCGCGAAACAGCATGTTGCCCTGTTCGATGGCATCACCTTGCCGGCGTTCCATCATGCCCGACAGCACGTCGAAGCGCTGTTCCAGGCCCTGGAAAATATAGTCGACGTCCGGCATGGCCGGGGCGCGGTCGATCTTGTCGGCAATCATCGCGATCTGGTTGCCGAGGCGCTCCATCGCCTGTTCCGGCAGATTGGCGCGGCCGGCGAGGTCGTCGACCCGGTTCGACAGCATGCTGAGACGCTCAAGAACCTCCCCGCTCGGACGGACCTGCACCACTTCCTCGATCTGCTGCGCCAGCGAGGCGATCCGCTTCTCGATGCGCTCGAAGGGCTCGGGGTCGAAGGAATTGGCCTGGGCGGCGACGGTCGAGGCGACGATGGCGCGCGTAATCTCGTCAAGCCGTTCGTCGATCAGGCCGAGCGTGTCGCCGCCGCGGTTGTTCTGCTGGCTGACGAAGTGGTCGACGGCGCCGGCAAGCGTGCGGACCTTTTCCTCCATCGAGCGCAGCGATAGCGATTCCGGCAGATTGTTGACGGCATTGCTGATCTGCTCGAGACGATCGGTCAGGGCCGAAAATCCGGGGCCGTCCGCGCGGTTGCGCTGGTCGGCGTCCACGCGGTCCTCGAATGCGCTCCAGCGGCGGTCGAAATCGTCCCAGCGGCGGTCGACCTTCAGCACGCTCTCTTCTCGCGCCAGCGTGTCGAGCGCGGTCTTTACCTGCTCGAGTTCGAGCCGCAGCATGTTGACGCTTCTGTCGTCGCTTTTTTCGGCCAGCGTCTGGATGGCGCCGGAAAGCCGCTCGAACTCGAGGCTGAGTTCGGCGCTGCCCTTGCCGGGCAAGCCGCCTGATTGGCTGCTCGCCTGGAACGCCCGTTCGATGTCTTTGCGCAGCGCGGCGAATTCGCGCTGCAGGCCGGCGGTCATCTGATGGCGCAATTCCTCGCGCAGGCCGCGCAATTCGCCGGCGATCTTGCCGACCACGGCGACGCTGTCTTCCTGGCCGCGCACACGGTCGATGTCGCGCGCAAGCCCCTGATAATTCTGGTCGAAGCCGGACGTCACAGGGCTTTTCGGCCGCGGCGCGGGCTGCGGGTCTTCGTACCAGCGCGGCGGGGCGTAGGGCTGGGCGCTGGCGTAGCGCGGCTCGACCGGTGGCCGGCGCGGATCGAAGCGCTCTCCCACGTCCTCGCGCTTGCGCTCCAGCCGCTGCTCCAGCGTTTCCAGCGAGCGGTTCAATTCATCAAGCGTGGTGTTCGGCCTACGCGGCCTGCCGGCATTGAGTGTATCGAGATAGGACCGCTTGCTGTTCATCGATGCGTCCGTTTTTCAGAATGGCCGGCTTGCTGCCAGTTTTCCCCAAAGTCCCTGTCGGGAACGAAGGCGGCCGTGCGGCTATGCTGCGGCGGAAGAACGAGCTTCCCGGGCCAGGCCCGCTCTCCGAAAAACCGTGAAAAATTCGCTACAGGATAAACACGGGTGACCGACATGCGCACATTTCACCCATCGTGGTAAACAAGGCGTTAACCAAGCTTAAGAAGTTGCGGCATCGCTGAATTACAAGCAGTGCCATCTCGGACCGGATACCAAGGGTGCGGCATAAGGTTTCGCAATCCCAGAACGCCCTTGCGTCATGAGGCGGCTATCGATATAGAATTGACGTAAACGTAAGAGGGGCGCTGTTCGTGCCTTTTGCGATGAATTAGTTGAAACCCACGACTGGAAGCATGCCCCCGCTTCCACTCAGGCGCTGCACGGTCCGGGACCGCGACGCCACTACAGGGGAAAGCCAGTGACCATGAAACTTGTTTCGCCCGGCGAAGCCGCGGCCAACACCAACAATATGTCTGTCGAAGCCGGCGAGGAGCTCGTGCGCATCGGCGAGATGGCCAAGAAATACGGCGTGACCTTGCGCACGCTGCGTTTCTATGAAGACAAGGGCCTGCTCAATCCGAAGCGCGACGGGGCAACGCGCCTCTACACGCGTCGCGACAAGGCGCGGCTGAAGCTGATCCTGCTCGGCCGCAAGGTCGGGTTCTCGCTGCGCGACGTCAAGCAGATGATGGATCTCTACGATCCCACGGGATCCAACACCAAGCAGCTGCGGCTGGCTCTCGACAAGTCGGAGAAGCAGCTTGCCCGCCTGCAGAAGCAGCGCGCGCTGATCGACGACGCGATCAACGAGCTGAGCGGCTCGATGTCGGCCGTGCGCCAGATGCTGTCCGAGCGTTCAGCCCCGGCCAGCGCCGCCGGCTGATCTCGATCCGCCGGGACGTTTGACAAGAGCCGCGCGGGACTGCCCGCGCGGCTCTTTTCGTTTGCCATCTTCGTCTGGTCAACCCAAGCACCGCGTGTCCACTGAGCCGTGCCGATAGGCTGGCACAAGGAAATTTTGTCGCGGCAATAAAATTGACGTTTACGCAAACGTCAATTTTTGCTATCCCGCTTTCAACATCGGTCCGCATGCTGCCCCGAGCTTATGTTTCGGGGGCCTGATCTCGCGGCCAAAGACCCGCATGGTGGAGGAAACACATGCCGATCTACAGGGCTCCGGTCCAGGACACGCTGTTCGTGCTCAATGAGGTGCTGGGCTACCAGCGCTATTCCAACCTTCCCGGATTTGCCGACGCGACGCCCGATGTGGTCGAGGCGATCCTCGCCGAGGGCGCCAAGCTCGCCGAAAACGTCATGCATCCCTTGAACCGTGTCGGTGACATGGAAGGCTGCGTGCGCCATGAAGACGGCTCGGTGACGACGCCGAAGGGCTTCAAGGAGGCCTACGACCAGTATCGCGAAGGCGGCTGGATGGGGCTGGCGGCACCGGTCGAGTTCGGCGGCCAGGGCCTGCCCTATGCCGTGCACACGGCGGTCGCCGAATACATGGTCTCGGCCAACATGGCGCTGATGATGTACCCCGGCCTGACGCAAGGGGCGATCGCCGCGATCATCACCCACGGCACCGACGAGCAGAAGGCGACATGGCTGCCGAAGCTGGTCGAGGGGGCCTGGACCGGCACCATGAACCTGACCGAGCCGCATTGCGGCACCGATCTTGGCCTGCTGCGCACCAAGGCGGTGCCGAACGGCAACGGCACGTACAAGATTTCAGGCCAGAAGATCTTCATCTCGGCCGGCGAGCACGACATGTCGGACAACATCGTCCATCTGGTGCTGGCCCGCATCGAAGGCGCGCCGGCAGGCGTCAAGGGCATCTCGCTGTTCATCGTGCCGAAGCTCAAGCTCGATGCGTCGGGCAATCCGGGCGAGAAGAACACGCTCTCCTGCGGCTCGATCGAGGAGAAGATGGGCATCCACGGCAATTCGACCTGCGTCATGAACTATGACGAGGCCGAGGGCACGCTGCTCGGCGAGGAGAATGGCGGCCTGAAGGCGATGTTCACGATGATGAACGAAGCCCGCCTCGGCGTCGGCCTGCAAGGGCTGTCGCTGTCGGAAATCGCCTACCAGAACGCGGTCTCCTACGCCAAGGAACGGCTGCAGGGCCGTTCGCTCTCAGGCGTCAAGGCGCCGGATAAGAAGGCCGATCCGATCATCGTCCATCCCGACATCCGCCGCTCGCTGATGACCATGAAGGCCTTCAACGAGGCCGGCCGCGCGCTGGCGCTGTGGACGGCGATCAAGTCCGACATCGCCCACCGCTCCGCCGACGACAAGGACCGCCAGGCCGCCGACGACTACACCGGCCTGTTGACGCCGGTGATCAAGGGCGTGCTCACCGACAAGGGTTTCGACCACGCTGTCATGGCGCAGCAGGTGTTCGGTGGCCACGGCTATATTGAAGAGCACGGCATGAGCCAGTTCGTGCGCGATGCCCGCATCGCCATGATCTATGAAGGCGCCAACGGCATCCAGGCCCTCGACCTCGTCGGCCGCAAGCTCGGCCTGAATGGCGGCCGCGCCATCCAGGCGTTCTTCAAGGACATCGGCGAGTTCTGCGAGGAGAACCGTTCCGACGAGAAGCTGGCGCCGTTCACCAGGGCGTTGAAGAAGGGCCTCAACGATCTGCAGGCGGCGACCATGTGGCTGCTGCAGAACGGCATGGCCAAGCCCGACAATGCCGGTGCCGCCTCGACCGACTACATGCATCTCTTCGGCCTGGTGGCGCTGGGCTACATGTGGGCGCAGATGGCCAAGGCCGCGCTAGGTAAGACCGGCGCCAACGGCTCGCAGCCCTTCTACGACAACAAGGTGGTGACGGCACGCTTCTTCATGGAACGGATCATGCCCGAGACGTCGGCGCATCTCGCCCGCATTTCCAGTGGTGCGGACACGCTAATGGCGCTACCTGCGGAAGCGTTCTAAAAATGGCCAGCGTCCCCCTCCCCCTTGAGGGGAGGGTGGCCCGAAGGGCCGGGAGGGGTCCTGCGTGAAGTGCGCTGGCCTCCCATGGGAGCGCTGGCAGGAGGAAGATCGCAAATGCATTCGGTGCAAGTGTTGAAGGACAAGGTCGACCACGTCATCGGCGACCCCACCCGGCCGCTTCGCGGCCACCCACCCCACAAGGGGGAGGGGGACGCCGGCGCGGGAGAAACGGCATGACAAATCCAGCCGAAGTGCTCTCTTTGCCGAAGCCCGCCTGGGCGGCGGACGAGGTCGGCATGCTCTACGACATGGCGCATCGCTTCATGTCGGAGGAGATCGCGCCGCGCTACGACGAGTTCGAGAAGAATGAGATGGTCGACCGCGAGAGCTGGCGCAAGGCGGGTGCGGCCGGCTTGCTCTGCGCCTCCATGCCCGAGGAATACGGCGGCTCCGGCGGCACCTTTGCGCATGAGAGCGCCATCATCGAGGCGATTGGCCATGTCGGCGTCGACGGCTTCGGCATCGGCCTGCACAATGCGATCGTCGCCCCGTACATCCTGCATTACGGCTCGGAAGAGCAGAAGAAGAAATGGCTGCCGAAGCTGGCGACTGGCGAACTGATCGGCGCCATCGCCATGACCGAACCCGGCGCCGGCTCCGACCTGCAAGGCGTCAAGACGCGCGCCGAGAAGGACGGCAACCAGTACAAGATCAACGGCTCGAAAACCTTCATCACCAATGGCCAACTCGCCAATTTCATCATCGTCGTCACCAAGACCGATCCGGCCAAGGGCGCCAAGGGCACCTCGCTGATCGTCGTCGAGACCGACGAGGTCGATGGTTTTCAGCGCGGCCGCAACCTCGACAAGATCGGCTTGAAGGCCAACGACACGTCGGAATTGTTCTTCAACGATATGCGCGTGCCGACCTCCAACCTGCTCGGTCATGAAGAGGGACAAGGCTTCATCCAGCTGATGCAGCAACTGCCGCAGGAACGCCTGCAGATCGGCACCGGCGCCATCGCCATGATTGAGCGCGCGCTGGCGTTGACCATCGACTATGTCAAGGAGCGCAAGGCCTTCGGCAAGGCGATCATCGAGTTCCAGAACACCCAGTTCAAGCTCGCCGAACTCAAGACCGAGGCCACCATCGGCCGCGTCTTCTACAATGATTGCGTCAGCCGCCACATCAATGGCGGCCTCGACCCGGTGACGGCATCGATGGCCAAATACTGGCTCTCGGACCTGCAGGGAAAAGTCGTCGACGAATGCCTTCAATTGCATGGCGGCTATGGCTACATGAATGAATATCCGATCGCCCGCATGTTCCGCGACGCCCGCGTCCAGCGCATCTACGGCGGCACCAACGAGATCATGAAATTGCTGATCGGCCGCTCTCTCTGAGAGCCACGACCGGCAAACCCAAGGAGCAAGAAAATGGCCGAAGCTTATGTCTATGACGCCGTGCGCACGCCGCGCGGCAAGGGCAAGAAAGATGGCTCGCTGCACGAAGTGCCGGCGGTGCGGCTCGCCGCCAGGACGCTCGAGGCGCTGCGCGACCGCAACGGGCTCGACACCGGCAATGTCGACGACATCATCTTCGGCTGCGTCGATCCGGTCGGCGAGGCCGGCTCGGTCATTCCGCGTGCCGCCGCCTTCGAGGCCGGCTACGACAACAAGGCGCCCGGCATGCAGATTTCGCGCTTCTGCGCTTCGGGTCTCGACGCCATCAATTTCGGCGCTGCCAAGATCGCGCAAGGGGCGGACGAGATCGTCATTGCCGGCGGCGTCGAATCGATGTCACGCGTCGGCATGGGCGCCTCGGGCGGCGCATGGTTCATGGATCCGTCCGTCGGCCTGCCCGGCTGGTTCGTGCCGCAGGGCATTTCGGCCGACCTGATCGCCACCAAATACGGTTTCTCGCGTGACGACGTCGACGCCTATGCGGTCGAGAGCCAGAAGCGCGCCGGCAAGGCCTGGGCCGACGGCCGTTTCAAGAACTCGGTCATCCCGATCAAGGACCAGAACGGGCTCATCATCCTCGACCATGACGAGCATATGCGGCCGTCGACCGACATGCAGTCGCTGGCCTCGCTCAACCCGTCGTTCGTCATGCCTGGCGAAATGGGCGGCTTCGACGCGGTTGCCGTGCAGAAGCATCCGGAAGTCGAGGAAGTGAACCACGTCCACCATGCCGGCAATTCGTCTGGCATCGTCGATGGCGCGGCCGCCGTGCTGCTCGGCTCCAAGAAGGCCGGCAAGACGATGGGGCTGAAGCCGCGCGCGCGCATCCGCGCCTTTGCCAATATCGGCTCCGAGCCGGTGCTGATGCTGACCGGCCCGGTCGATGTCACCGAGAAGCTTCTGAAGCGCGCCAAGATGAAGCTGTCGGACATCGACCTGTTCGAGCTCAACGAGGCCTTCGCGTCGGTGGTACTGCGCTACATGCAGGCCTTCGACATCCCGCACGACAAGATCAACGTCAATGGCGGCGCCATCGCCATGGGCCATCCACTCGGCGCCACCGGCGCGATGATCCTGGGCACTGTGCTCGACGAGCTGGAACGTCGCGACCTCAACACCGCTTTGGTGACGCTCTGCATCGGCGCCGGCATGGGCACCGCAACGATCATCGAACGCGTCTGATTTTCGGCCGGAAGGAGAGAGACATGACCCACACGAACTTCACGGTCGACACCGACGCAGACGGCATTGCGCTGGTCACCTGGAACATGCCGGACCGCTCGATGAACGTCTTCACCGAAGAGGTGATGAACGAGCTCGACAAGATCATCGACCAGGTGGTGGCCGATGCCGGCATCAAGGGTGCGGTGATCACCTCGGGCAAGGACAGCTTCTCCGGCGGCGCTGATCTCACCATGCTGCAGAAGATGCTGACGGTTTTTGCTAAGGAGAAAAGCAAGGATCCGGAGAAGGCGGCGAAGCTTCTGTTCGACAATGCCGGCCGTATGGGCGCGCTCTGGCGCAAGCTCGAAACCTCGGGCAAGCCCTGGGTTTCGGCCATCAACGGCACCTGCATGGGCGGCGCCTTCGAACTGTCGCTTGCCTGCCATGGCCGCGTTGCAGCCGATAGCGACAAGGTCAAGATGGCCTTGCCGGAAGTCAAGGTCGGCATCTTCCCCGGCGCCGGCGGCACCCAGCGCGTGCCGCGCCTGACCGACCAGCAGCAGGCGCTGCAGATGCTGACCACAGGCCAGAACCTGTCGCCGCAGAAGGCCAAGGCCATGGGCCTGATCCACGAGATCGCCGAACCGAGCAAGCTGATCGAGACCGCCAAGGCGATGATCAAAAACGGCCTGAAAGCCGTCCAGCCCTGGGACGAGAAGGGCTTCAAGCTGCCGGGCGGCCAGATCTATTCGCCCGCCGGCTTCAATCTGTGGCCGCCGGCCATCGCCATCCTGCGCCGCGAAACCTATGGCAATTATCCGGCCGCCGCGGCCATCCTGAAATGCGTCTATGAGGGCCTGCTGGTGCCGTTCGACACCGGTCTGCGGATCGAACAGCGCTATTTCACCGAAATCATGCAGTCGAAGGAAGCGGCGGCGATGATCCGCTCGCTGTTCGTCTCGCTGCAGGAGCTCAACAAGGGCGCTCGCCGCCCGGCCGGCGTGCCGGAAACCAGGTTCAAGAAGATCGGCATTCTCGGCGCCGGCTTCATGGGCGCCGGCATCGCCTTTGTCACCGCCAAGGCCGGCATCCCGGTCGTGCTGCTCGACCGCGACATGGCGTCGGCCGAGAAGGGCAAGGCGCATTCCGACAGCCTGATCTCGGATCAGGTCAAGAAGGGCCGCGCCAAGCCCGAGGAGAAGGAGACGCTGCTGTCGCTGATCACGCCGACGGCGGACTATGCCGATCTCGCCGGCTGTGACCTCGTCGTCGAGGCGGTGTTCGAGGATTCGGCCGTCAAGAAGGCTGCGACCGAACAGGCGGAAGCGGTGCTGAAATCGCCGGCGATCTTTGCCTCCAACACCTCGACCATCCCGATCACCGCGCTGGCCAAGAATTCGGCGCGGCCGAAGAATTTCGTCGGCATCCACTTCTTCTCGCCGGTCGACAAGATGATGCTGGTCGAGATCATTCTGGGCAAGAAGACCGGCGACAAGGCGCTTGCCACCGCGATCGACTTCGTGCGCGCCATCAAGAAGACGCCGATCGTCGTCAACGACACGCGCGGCTTCTACGTCAACCGCTGCGTGCTGCGCTACATGTCGGAAGCCTACAAGATGCTGATAGAGGGCGTTCCGGCGCCGATGATCGAGAACGCCGCCAAGGCCGCCGGCATGCCGGTCGGCCCGCTGGCGCTGACCGACGAGACGGCGATCGACTTGGCGCAGAAGATCATGAAGCAGACCATCAGGGACCTCGGCGACAAGGCCGTCGACCCCAAGCAGATGGCGCTGATCAACACGCTGGTCGAGACCCATGGCCGCTTCGGCCGCAAGAACGGCAAGGGTTTTTACGACTATCCCGCAAAGCCCGCCAAGAAGAAGCTGTGGCCGGGGCTGAAGGATCTCTATCCGCAGCTGAAGCCGGAGAAGGTCGACTATGAGGAGCTGCAGCAGCGCCTGCTGGTCACCATCGCGTTGGAAGCGGCAAGGGTGATGGAAGAGGGCATCGTCACCGACCCGCGCGAGGCCGATGTCGGCTCGATCCTCGCCTTTGGCTTTGCGCCGTTCACTGGCGGCGCGCTGTCCTATATCGACGGCATCGGCGCCAAGGAGTTCGTCAGAATAGCCAAGGGCCTGCAGAAGAAATACGGCGCCGAGTTCAAGGCGCCAAAGCTGCTGCTCGAGCTGGCCGAAAAGGGCGAGACCTTCTACCAGCGCTTCGACCCCTATGCGAAGGGCGAAGTGAAGAAGGCCGCTTGATCTAGCGCCCCATGTATGTCTGGGGGCGCCTGGCGCGCATGATGGCCACGGCATCACGCCGTGGCCCCTATATGGTCGGCAGCGAAAGCCGCCTGGCTTTCCGCCGCCTGCCGACCGACATCGACTTCAACAGCCATCTCAACAACGCCCGCTACATGATGCTGGCCGATCTCGCGCATGACCCCGAAAATCGGAATCGATTTTCGGAAAGGATCATGCGCCAAATCAAAGTGCTACAGCGTCCTTAGCGCGTCCAATAGGACGCGCGGCGCTGTAGGCGCATCGACATCTTCCTGCGCGTCGGCCTGATCGCGCTGGCGCGCAAGAAAGGCTGGGCGCCTATGATCGGAGGTCTGGAGTCGGTCTATGTGCGCGAGATCAGGCTGTGGCGTCGCTTTGAGGTGATGTCCTCGATCGAGACCTGGGAAGGTACCCAGGTCATCGGCAGGCACCGGTTTGTCCTCGACAATGGCGAGACGGCTGCTCTGATCATGACGATGGGCGGTGTCTATGACCGTCCCGGCCGCCGCTTTGTCGACATCGGCGAGGCCGTGGCGGCACTTGGCCGTTCCGTTCAACCGCGGCCGCCGACAGAGGCCGAGCGGACCTTCATGACCTCCCACCAGGGATTGCGCCGCCTGGCCAAGGGGGTTTGAGGCCGCAGGGGAAAAGATCCAATGCCAAAGCCCGGATTCAACCGGCCTTAAACAAATTCCGTTAAGGCTGCCCCTGCCGGGCCGGGCTTTGCGACGGGTCGCTTTCGCTCCCCGGCGCGGTTAGGGGCGCGGCGTGGACGGCATTGTCAATTTCATCACCGGCATTTTCGATGCCTGGCGCGGCCAGGCGAGCGATCCCGGCAAGCAATGCGTCTTTGCCTTCCTGCTCCTGTTGCTCGCCCTCGATATTGCCCGCAAGGGCTGGCGGATTTCCTGGTCGCGGCGCGCCGTGGAAAGCGTGGCGGCGACGCTGGCCATCTTCCACATCAACATCGTGCTGATCCCTGGCCTCTGGCTGCTCTCCGGGGAAATCGAGACGCTCTATGGGCTGCTGGGCATCCCCAGCGTGCCAGGCGCCGTCTGGGGAAACCTGCCGGTCTGGGCGCTCAGCCTTGTCGCCATACTCGCGCACGATTTTGCCAATTACTGGAACCATCGCCTCATGCACATGAAATGGCTGTGGCCGGTGCACGCGATCCATCACTCCGATCCGGTCGTCAACGGGCTGACAACCTATCGCGTCCACGCTCTGGAGATGCTGGTGATGTGGGGCTCCTACACCGTCCTGCTGACCTGGCTCGGTCTGCCCGCGGACGCCATCGGCATCGGTGCGCTGATCCTGCTGCTGCACAACATTTACGTCCACATCGATGTCGACTGGAGTCACGGCCCGCTGCGCATGCTGGTCGCTTCGCCGCGCTTCCACCGCTGGCACCATGCCGATGTGCCCGAGGCCTACGGCAAGAACCTCGCCAATCTATTCCCCTTCTTCGATTGGATGTTCGGCACCTACCGTGTTCCCGGCCCTTGCAACGCCCCCATGGGCGCGGCCGGCGTGCCACGCAATGATGTCGTGCAGCTGACCCTGTGGCCGCTGCTGGAATGGTCACAAATGGCGACGAGGGGAGTCCAGGCATTGCGGGCCGTGCTGCCCGACTGGCTGGCGCGCGACACTGGCGTGCGTGAGCCGCGGCCGCTCGACGTCAAGGCGGAATAGGGCGTGCAAAACTGCGCCGCGCTGGCGCCTGGCCAAGACAAATGCTGGACAAGGCTGCCCTCGGCTCTTATGAAGGAAAGGTATTTTTTCCTGTTTTTGAGGAGAGCGAATTGCTCTCGCATGACCGCGTTTGGGCCGCCATCGACGCTCTCGCCGAGCGTTATTCGCTGTCGGCCTCGGGCCTGGCGCGGCGTGCCGGCCTTGATTCGACCGCGTTCAACAAGTCGAAGCGGTTGTCCTCGGATGGCCGGCCGCGTTGGCCCTCGACCGAATCGCTGGCCAAGATCATCGAGGCGACGGGCGCCTCGCTCGACGAATTCACCGGGTTGGTCGAAGGCCGCGCCAGGGATGCTTCAGGCGCCACGACAGCGCAGCGTTCAGCGGTGCCGCTGCTTGGCTTTGCCCAGGCCGGCGCCGGCGGCTTCTTCGACGATGCCGGCTATCCCTCCGGCCAGGGCTGGGATTTGGTCGAGCTTCCGGCGCGGGCGACGGAAACCTCCTATGCGCTGAAGGTGCAGGGCGATTCCATGCTGCCGCTCTATCGCAATGGCGATGTGCTGATTGTCGAGCCGGGCGCCGCCACCCGCAAGGGCGACCGCGTCGTCGTCAAGACCAATGCCGGCGAGGTCATGGCCAAGGTGCTCGACCGTCAGACGGCGAAATCGATCCTGCTGATCTCGCTCAATCCCGACCACCCGGACCGCGACATCGCGTTGCGCGATGTCGAATGGGTGGCGCGGATCGTCTGGGCAAGCCAGTAGTGCGGCTGGTACAACTGGCCCTGGCCGTGCTGGCGGTCCCGGCGATGGTGGCCCTGGTTGTCGCCGGTGGCCGCGTCCTGCAGCCCGAGCAGAGCAGCGTCGTCATCGACCAGATCGACCCGGCCGCTGACATCGTGCCCGAAGAGCCGGCAACGTCGGCGATCCCCGAGATCCAGCCCCCCAGTCCTCCGGTGCCTTCGCCTCCGGTGCATTCGAGAGCGATCGATCCAGAGGCCATCGCACCGCCGCCGCTGCCGTCAGAGCTCGAACGGGTCGAACCGCGCGCACCGCTGAGCGATCTGGCGCTGGCCGGACCGCCCAAGCCGCGCCGGCCGAAAGCAGTCGACGACTGGGGCGGGACAAAACTGTTCCAGCCGGTCGCATCCGCCGCCGGCCTGATCGAAGCCAATGGTTATTCCGTGGCGGTTTCCGGCATCGACATCGTCAGGCAAGACGAGATCTGCACCGATGACGGCAAGTCCTGGGCTTGCGGCGTTCGCGCGCGCACCGCGTTCCGGTCTCTCCTGCGCGGCCGGGCCGTGGCGTGCAAGGTGCCGCCGGAGGCCGACCGCAACCTGATCGTCGCCGAGTGCCGCATCGGCAAGCAGGATGTCGGCCAGTGGCTGGTCGAAAACGGCTGGGCGCGCGCGGTCGCCGGCGGCCCCTATGTCGAAGCGGGCGACAAGGCGCGCACCGCCAAAAAGGGCATCTTCGGCGCCGCGCCCGATCTCGGCGGCCTGCCACCGGCGCCAACGCCGGTTGCCGCCCCAACGGCCTCGCAACCGATCCTCGATTCCCCGGCGACAGATGTCGCGCCGGCCGGGACGGACGTTACGCCGCCAACTGACCAGCCAGCGCCCGCTCAATGAGCGCGCGCGTCTCGGCAATGCCGTAAAGCGCCGCGAACGAGCCGAAGCGCGGGCCGCGTTCCTGGCCGATCAGCACCTGGTAGATCATCTGGAAGAAAGCGCCGGAAACGCCGGGGCCCCCGTCCGGACTCTGCTTGGAATGATCCTGATAGCGTTCGATCTTGCGCGCGACGTTGAGCGAAGCGTTCTGGATCGCTTCGCCATCGGCGCTCGCGGGCAGGGCGCCAAGCGCGTTGCGAAGAGCTTCGAGTGCTGCGCGTTCGACGTCGTCGGCCGGCCGGAACGTCTTCGTCGGCTTCACGAAATCGTCGAAATAGCGGATTGCGAAGCCGACCAGCTGGTCGAGCTCGGGATGCGTTGCCGGCGTCACGCCGGACGTATGGCGCGAGATGAAGCCCCACAGCACATCCTTGTTCTGCGCGTTGGAGGCGCTGACCAGATTGAGCAGCAGCGAGAACGGCACCGGCAGGTCGATCGCCGGCGGCTTGCCGTCATGCATATGCCAGACCGGATTGCCCAGCCGCTCCTTCCAGTCCTGGCGCGGATAGGCGCCGAGGAAGGTGTAGTACTCGTCGACGGCCCGCGGGATGACGTCGAAATAGAGTTTTTTCGCCTGCCTGGGCCGCTGGTACATGTAGAGGCCGAGGCTTTCGGTCGGCGCATAGCGCAGCCATTCGTCGATGGTCAGCCCGTTGCCCTTCGACTTCGAAATCTTCTGGCCGTTCTCGTCGAGGAACAGCTCGTAGACGAAATGCTCCGGCGCGCGTCCGCCGAGGATGTTGCAGATGCGGTCGTAGACCACCGCATTGGTCTGGTGGTCCTTGCCGAACATTTCGAAATCGACGCCAAGTGCTGCCCAGCGCATGCCGAAATCCGGCTTCCACTGCAGCTTCACCCTGCCGCCGGTCACCGAAAGCGTGGTCTCGGTGTCCTCATCGTCGAAGGTGATGGTGCCGGCCTTGGCGTCGACATGCTTCATCGGCACGTAGAGCACCCGGCCGCTCTTCGGCGAGATCGGCAGGAACGGGCTGTAGGTCGCCTGGCGCTCCGGCCCAAGCGTCGGCAGCATCACCGCCATGATCTGGTCATAGCGTTCGGCCGCACGCAGCAGCATCGCGTCAAAGCGACCGGCCTTGTAATACTGCGTCGCGCTGGCGAACTCGTAGTCGAAGCCGAACGTATCGAGGAAACGGCACAGCATTGCGTTGTTATGGTCGGCAAAGCTCGCATAGTCGCCGCCGAACGGATTGGGCACCGACGACAAGGGCATATGCAGATATGGCTCGAGCGCTGCGCGATCCGGCACATTGTCGGGGATCTTGCGCATGCCGTCCATGTCGTCGGAGAAGCACAGAAGCTTGGTCTTGACCTTGTTTCCGGTCAGCACGTGGAAGGCGTGGCGCACCATCGAGGTGCGGGCGACCTCGCCGAACGTGCCAATATGCGGCAGGCCCGACGGCCCGTAGCCGGTCTCGAACAGGACGGTCTCGGGGAAATCGGCGCCCTTGTAGCGCTCGATGATCTTTTTGGCTTCCTCGAACGGCCAGGCCTTGCTTTCGGCTGCTGCCGCAAGCATCTCGGGATTGAGATCGACGATGTTTGATCCCGTCATGTCGCTGTCTTCCAAATCATGCACCGGCATCGCCGGATCGGAGTTTTTCAACCGGTCTCTAGGCGTGCACGCCTTGGGCGTCAACGCGCGCGGCGGTTTTTCCTTGCGGCGCGGAGACCGCGTTCCTACCTTCGAAACCCAATATCAAGGAGTTTTGAATGCCGTTGCCGTCCACGCATGAAGCTCTGATCTACCTGATGGTCATCACCTCCGCATCCGACCGCGACATGACCGATGTCGAACTGGCGCGCATAGGCGACGTCGTCCGCAGCTGGCCGGTGTTCGAGGATTTCAATCAGGACAGGCTGATTGCCATCGCGCAGGACTGCCAGAAGATGCTGCATGAAAAGGATGGGCTGGAAGGCGTTCTCGAGCGTGTTGGCAAGGCTTTGCCCGAGCGGCTGCACGACACCGCCTATGCCGCCGCCTTTGAGGTTGCCGCCGTCGATCTCGAAATGCGCATGGAGGAATTGCGGGTGCTGCAGCTCATCCGGCGCCAACTCGATCTCGATACGCTGACCGCCGCGGCCATCGCGCGCGGCGCGAAGGCGCGGCTGCGGACGTTGACCTAAAAGTCTCGCCGGTAGCCCCTAGAAAAAGCTGACCAGGACCGGATCAGAATAGACGGTCGCCACACAGCGTTTGCCCAGTATCCACAGGCGACGGGCCGATCGGTAAAATTGTCCGGGTTCCGTTAAGGTCTTCCGCATTAGCACCGGCTCATGGTCTCGATGTTGCCTAGCAACGAAGCCCGCTGCCGCCCCAACAGCCCACCCGCCCAGGCAGCGGGCTTTTTCCCTTCGCATTTTCAAACGGCTTATGTTTCGGGGTTTGCAACAAGCGAACACGCGACCAGCAGAAGCAGGGCAAGGCCCCTCCGCGAAGAGCCGCCAAATGGCTTGTGCGGCAGGCCGCGCGAGACGCGGGCCTTCCTAATTCTCCGCGTGGCTGAAGACGACAGCGCCGTCGTCCTTGCGAACTTCAACGGACACAATCCCATCGTCGCCCTTTCGGGTCTGGAACATGGAGATTGCATAGTCTTTCGCGACCTTCTCGGCGTCGAAAGTCATCTTGTCGATGATGCCCTGTCTTCCATACCAGATGACAGTGTAGGCCATTGTGGCTCCCCTACATTCCGCCGAAGCATATAGGCGTCCGGCTTGTCACGCCACTCACCACTGTCATCGACGTGCCGCCACTCGCCCGCCGCCTGGGCGACGACTACGGCTGCTGCACTGGGATCTGATCAAGGTGCTCTGTTGCCAGCCCTGTCGCGAGGCAAGCCGCGACGACCGCAAGCTGGTTTTCACAAACCACGCCGTGACGCCGGACAAGAAGCGCTAGACGCATTAGGCGCTCGCCTTCTACCTGTAGCTGGTCAAATCGCTAGCGAGATCCTGCTATGATCCCGAATGGCCGTCCGAATAGTGGTTGTCCTCGCGCTTCTCTTCGCCTTCGCCTACGGATTCGCAAAACTCGTGGAACGTAACGGCAAGCTTGGCGATTCGCCCTCCCCGTGTGAGGAATGGTCATCAAACCCCGATTGCCCAGACGCGAACGCGCCGCCCGCAAAGTAGGTGTTCGGGCTTGATGATTTCAGAGGAAGATGGCCGGCACACGCTGGGCGGGGGCCAACCGATCGGTATAGCCACCGGCCCAGCGCGAAGCTGCGTTACGCGCGCTGTTCGATCAAGCGGATCACCTCGTCGATGTCCCGTGGCTCGATGTCGAGTTCCTTCAGGCCCGGGACGCCGATTGCTGCCACATTGTCGTGACGCATAAGATCGACCTGGTTGCGCGTGATGGGCGCGGCCGGAAGGAGTTCCGCGACGCCAGCCAAGGCCTTCCACACCGCAAACGGCACCGGCATCAGCTTGACGTTAGTATGGAGCTGTCGGGCGATCTCCCAAAGCAGTTCCTTATAGGTGTAAATGCGCGGGCCACCGAATTCGAATATGGAGGAACCCTTGGGGTTTCGCCCGTCGATCAGCCCGCTCACTGCTTTTGCGACGTCTTCCACGTAGACCGATTGAAGCCGCGTGCCACCATCGCCGAACACCGGATAGATTGGCAGGAGGCGTATCAGTCTCACAATAGTCGTGAGGAAAGCGTCGTCAGGTCCTGTCATGACGGCGGGACGCACAATGAAAGCGCCGGGAAACGCGCTCTCCACCGCTACTTCTCCGCGCCCACGTGCCCCGATGTAATTCGAATCCGATTTAGGGTCGGAGCCGATCCCCGAAATGTGGATGAACTGGTCGACCTTGCCATCGCGCGCCGCGGCGGCGAGATCAGCCGCGGCTTTCACGTGGTGCACGCGTTCGAATGTCTGGACTCCCTGCTCGACATAAAGACTGACGGCATTCACGATCGCCTCTGATCCGGCAATGGCCGAGCCGATCGAGGACGCATCCAATATATCCGCCTCGACTGCTTCGGGCATCCTTCCGGTCGATGAAAAGATCGGGCTCACGCGAGCCGAGTGGCGGGATGCGGCGCGGACCGTGAAGCCCCCTTCTAGGAGCCGCTTCACAATCCTGCGCCCGAGAAAGCCTGTTCCGCCGAACACAGTGACGATCCGTTTCGTGTTGAGATTAGCAGAATCCATTGCCTCGCCATTCCTTGTCTTGGCATGCCTGCCGAGCGCCTGCCGCGAGGTTTACGACCGGCGAAGACCCAGCATAAGGGTGGTCAACGTTGCGCTCGCGCACGCCACCGCTATCAGCGCGACAACGCCGGCAGGGCTGGACGTTTTCTTTGCACGAAATGGGACATCTCTTGCGGGCAAAGCACTGTGAACCAGCGCGTCCAGATCGGACCTGCTGCCGTGCCGAACGGAATAGGCGCGCGTGAATTCGGCGCCGAAAAGAAAGATTTCCGATGAGTAGTAAACCCAGAGGAGTATGACGAGCAGTCCACCAGCGGCACCATATGAGGACGCAATCGCACTGGTGCCGATATACCAGCCAATGAGTGATTTTCCGAGCGTGAACAGGGCAGCGGTCACAACAGCACCAATCCCTACATCCCGCCATTCGAGCCTTCGATCGGGCAAAACTTTGTAAATGGATGCGAACATCAGGGAGATGAGGGCAAAGGAAACGACGGCATTGATCATGCTGAGGATGATCGTGCCGAACGGCAGATGGGCGTTGATGAGATTACCCAGCGCCGAAATCGCAGCACTCGCTATGAGAGAGACCAGCAACAGGAAACCTAGCGAAGCCACCAACCCCAGACTAGCGGCACGTGCCCGCACCAGACGCGACAAGGAATTGCCCTGCGGTTCGACCCTCCAAATCGTGTTCAGCGACTGCTGCATTTCGCCAAACACGCCAGACGCAGCCACCAACAAGGTGACTAGCCCGATCACGGCGGCCCAGGTTCTGTATAGCTTGCTCGATGCGCTCTCCAGCGCAGTCTGCAGGAGATCGGCGCTTTCTGGCCCCATCAGCCCCGAGATCTGGGCAGACAAAGCCAATTGCGCGGCATCATGACCGAAAACGAGACCTGCGATAGCGACCACAATCAGCACGATCGGCGCAAGCGACGTGGCGGCATAAAAAGCCATCGCAGCGCCATGACCAAGAGCATTGTCGTTGATGAAGCCGACTACGCTTTCTCGCACCAAGTCCCATAGATTTGTGATTGAGGGTCGCACTTTGAATCCGCAGGCAGTGAGTTGAAATGGCGTCCATTAGCAATGCGCCAGAACTTCCGATGTTCCGGTTGGGGGCCACGTCCAAGTCACGGGCTCAAACCCCTTTAAGGCTCTAGCGCCGGCTGTGGGCCTACTGGATCCCACGACCTGTCTTTTTCGATCGCTTCCCAATCACCCTGGCGTAACCAGTCTTGATGTCGTGAACCATGTCGGAGAACTCACCGGGTCCAAGGACGATCCCGTATCGGATTAGAAGCTGGGCGAAATGCTTTGAGTGGACGTTCGCCAATGCTTTCGTCGTGGCTCCACGCCTTCGAAGGCGGGCCGGCTGAATGGGCAGCCATCGACCGATGGCGACACCATAGGTTGCTCTGCACCTCTAGCAGTGTTTCACTATTGCCTCCGGTGCGCAAAGGTGAATTGAAGCGCAATCCAGAAAGGACACTTGTAAGGTCTCCATCGGATGGCGAAGAAACTAAAAGTCTATCAAACCTCGATTGGCTTCTTTGACCTTGCCGTCGCAGCACCATCGATGAAAGCTGCCGCAGAGGCCTGGGGTGCCGATCCCGACATCTTTAAACGCGGATTCGCGAAACCGACGGAAGACCCCAAAGTGGTGGAAGCAACCATGGCCGCGCCAGGCGTGGTGTTGCGGCGGCCGGTCGGATCGCATGGGAAATTCACTGAAAAGGCTGTGCTTCCGAAAGCACCGGAGGGGGTCCAGCGGGCTCCGCAGGGTCGTGGACAGCGCGCGGACACCAGCAAGCACGTCGAAATGAAATCCGACGAGAAAGCGAAACGGAACGCGGCGGCCGCTCTCGAAAGGGAAAGAAAACATGAGGCCCTCAATCGCGCAAAGGCGGAGGCCAGGAGCGAGCGTGCGAAGAAGCAACGCGAGCGGATGATCGCCAAGGCTAATGCCGCGTTCGCGCGCGCTCGTAGCCGCCATGAGAGCACGACGAACTCCATCAGACAGCGACGAGAGGAGCTGGAGAAAGAGGAAGTCAACGAGAGCCAAGATGGGAGCGCGAACAGAAGGCGCACGGTGACGCGCTGAAGGAGGCAGAAGAGTAGGCAGGCGGTTCCCGTTGCTCCTGGCTCCTGCGAGCCGGCTGCTAACGCAAGGCTGGCGGCCTTCAACACTCGGTAACAGCCATCGGTTGAACCTCTCCAGGCCTAGGAGATGTTCATCCGGCGTCAGGCGCGACGGATGGGCCGGAGCGTGGGGTTCTGGCCTCTTCGGCTACGACGAGCAAAGCCTCAAGTGTGATCGCGACTCCTGACATGAGGATGGCTATGTCACCACTGGCGCGTTGGCGATGCTGGCGACGGTTGCCATCAGAGGGAGGATTTGGTGACATACATTTTGTCCGCGAAGCTTTTGCCCGTCCAATGTTGTCAGAATGAATTCTATCATAGCACCTCCTAAATCTATCGTCTTGCTTTCCTGAGTAACAGCGCACGAAGGCGCAGATCGTGGTCCGTTCAGCATAGCGCCTTTCGACGACCAGTTCAGCAGGAAACTACCTACTACTCGACCTCAAACATCCCCTTTACAGTGGCAATCGCCTCATCGAATGTCTTGTGCGGAGTGGTTATTCCGGTCTCGCCCAATCCTGGCAGCACAATGAACAGCAGCCAGCCCGTATCGGTGCGCTCAAGTTTGACTGACGAATTCGCGGGTAGCGGAGGTTTCTTTTTCAACGCCCAATTGCCTTGTTTTGCCGGTGACACAACGCCGATTGGCCCGCTCTGTTCCGATCAAATCACCTTATCGCACCCGCGCAGACCGGGAGACCATCCATGCCAGCAACCGAGTTGACGGCGAAGCTGTCGCGCTTGGTCGATGAGTTCATGATCGACCTCAACGTTGGCTATTTCAGACGCCGCATCGCCGGGAACGGCAGCACCTTGGCCGTGCCTTCTAGTTCCAACGGATCGTGACCCGTCGCTTCGTGACAGAACACTTGCCGGACGTCGCGCTGGTCGACCAGCTGGCCGCAGTTTGGGCCGTTGTAGAAATGGTCTCGCTCGTCGGTCGGCTCGGCGCCGCGTCGCTTACTGGGGATTGGTGGGCCAAGAGACAGCTTGGTCATTTTCGGCCTACGCCTTATCGACAAGCGGCATTTTCCGCTTCGGCGTCACACAGCTCTCGACCAGGCGAACATGCTCAGCGTCGACAGTCACCAATGGCCGAAGGCTAATCGTCACTTTGTCGCCCTCGACGCGCGTGACCTTGCCGGTCAACTCCGATGACGGCCTTCGAAGTCGAATCGACAACCGAATGTGGGAAGGCGTAGGAAGGAATGGTTACGCTGATGCGATCGGGTGTCACCCGACCGCGCACAACCGCTGTGACGGCAACCTCGTCGCCTACCTTAAAGCTGCTACCCCTAGCCATACCAAGAGTCTGGCGCGGCCTGGCGGTTAGTCAAGGGGTTGCTAATATGCGGTTCTCAGGGGCTTTATCCGTATGCTTTTCTCTGCCGGCGGCGCCACATTCTATTGTCGGTGGCGATATGGCTTTTCACCTTCAGGGCCGGCCCGCGAGGACCCAAGGCATCCAGGCCAAGAAATCGACGAAGAAATCGCATAAGGTTCCAAGACCCATGCATTCGGAACGTAAGTGATCGTCAAAGGTTTGTGCTGACGGCAGGCGCAGTCCCTCAAATTCGCCTGCCGCAGGTCCAGCCCAAAAAGCGGGATCGACCCGCCGCTGCCGTGGATGGGGCGGCGGGTTTTCTGTAATTTGCGGTGCTGATATCCAGTCCAGTCATCCCTTCCGCGGTGTCGGCCTTGACGGCGCTGGTGAAAACCAGGGTGCCATAGTCCTCCCCGGCAGCCTTGAGATGTTCGGCGGCAACGATCGGATCGGGCGTGCGCAAGAGTGCTCGACAGCCAATCTCTGGACCAGCCATTCGATCGCGCAAAGCCGGTCATGTCCGTCTGGGAATGACATGATAATGCAGTATCTGTAGCCAGATTGTCGAATCCCGAGGCACTGTGATGCGTGACAGCGAGCTCCTGATTTTCTTGGAACCGTCGTTTCGCTGAGATGTTTCGTCACCGAAGGGACGTGCGAAATACGGAGTTCAGAATGAAACGGCTTCTTTGCGCTGCAGCCATTGCGGCATTATCAACTGGGTTCGCCTTTGCACAATCGACCGGCACCACCACAGGCGGATCCTCGACAACGACAGGCGGATCGTCAACAACCACGACGATGCCGAGCACTACGACTGACCAGGGAACCGACTCGACTACCACGAGTGGGACGAACTCGAATTCGGCTAAGGATTGCGCGCCAGGTCAACAAACGGGCAGCGCCAAACAGGCGGCCCCCGGCCAACAGGATACAGATGCAAAATCTGCTGCGCCAGGTCAGATGAAAACGACGACGGAAGGTTGCTGACGGAACCTTCGCCCTTGCGAGGGTAGTTTTCTACGGCCCAGGAAGTTCCTGGTCATTTCCAACCCTAGGCCTCACCCGTCTCGGCCCCACGCCGAGGCGGGTTTTTTGCGTTTCTGACGATCCGAGGTGGCGGGGCTGCGAACTAATCCACCAGCAATAGAAGCGGCTTGTGCTTTGGCTTTTCGTGCCAGAACACCTGGCGCAGGTCGCGCATGTCAACCAGTTGCCCGCATGTCGGGCACTGATAAAAGTTCTCCCGCTCGTCAGCCGGTTCGCCGCCATGTCGCTGGCCCGGAAGGGGCGGTCCTAGATCAGATGGCTTCACCTAGGCGCCCAGCAACATGGCTTCGCGCTGAAGCGTCGCGCGATCGTTGCCATGCTTCCTGATGAGCTCCCGAACTTCAGGAATCGTAAGTTGGAACTCTCTTGCGAAATGGGCGACCTCATAGCCGTCGTCTCCCGACAGTCGCTCGCGGTCACGGAAATCGGTGTTGGTCTTGTCGTCCGCCATGGCTGTTCCTCCTGGTTAGGAAAACAGTGGCCGACAGCGAATGTTCCATCTCTCTCTTATATAAGAGCTAGCTAACGGAACCGAAACAACCAAGCGATATTGAATCAAATTCGATGTGCGTGGGGTTCCGATGCGCAAGCCAACCGGCGGGAACCGGCTGTCGTTCATACCTCCGTTGATGCCGACCCTGGTGGAGAAGCCGCCGGAGGGCGATGGCTGGATTCACGAAGTGAAGTTCGACGGCTACCGCTCCC
Source organism: Mesorhizobium caraganae (assembly GCF_016836705.1). Taxonomy (GTDB): domain Bacteria; phylum Pseudomonadota; class Alphaproteobacteria; order Rhizobiales; family Rhizobiaceae; genus Mesorhizobium; species Mesorhizobium caraganae. The sequence goes on from NZ_JAFCGY010000001.1 coordinate 1,475,229, forward strand.
AAATCATTAGGGATGCTGGCGGCGTGCGCATCTACACGCGTCGCGGTCTGGACTGGACGTCCAAATACCGCGACCTCGCCAAGGCGGCCGGTGAGATGAAGGTCGAAAGCGCCATCATCGACGGCGAGGTGATCGTCACCAATGAGGCCGGCCTGTCCGACTTCAAGGCGCTGCGCAAAGCTATCACCAGCCGCCAGCACGACCTCTATTTCGTAGCCTTCGATCTGCTTCACCTCAACGGTCACGATCTTCGCGACATGCCGCTGGAGGACCGCCGCGAGATTCTGCAGGCGATGATCCCCGCCGGCGGTCGCATCCAGTTCAGCCAGACGCTACCAGGAGATGCAAAGGCCATCTTCGAACTGGTCGACAAGGCCGGGCTTGAGGGCATGGTCTCGAAGCGTAAGGACAGTGTCTACCGCAGCGGTCCGTCGACTGCCTGGCTGAAGACCAAAGCCTTCATGATCGAGGAATACGATCTGCTCGGCGTCGAGCGCGAGCCTGGCAAGCCCGCTTTTGCGCTGATGGCAGAACGCGGAACAGGCCGCTATGTCGGAAGCGCCTTTATCAACGCCAATCGGGAAATGCGCGAACGGTTATGGAAGCGTGTCCAGGAGACCCCAGGACAGGCGCCAAAAGGCATGAAGCGGCCGGCGACTGTGTGGGTAAAGCCAGGGGTGATCGGCCGCGTGAAGCACCTTCGCGGCGAGGACGATTTACGTCATGCCTCTCTGCAGGACTTTAGGGAAGAATGAGCAAGCGGGGAAGCGATTTTCTCTGCCATTGGATATCGGATCATCTGCAGGACGATCCGATTAGCGACCCTGTGCTGATGGTGATCGATATGGCTGTGGACGCAAAACGGGCAGCGCAAGCCCAATGCATTCCGGGCCAAGAGATTGATGAAGAGATCGGAGCGACGTTCCAAGTCCTCATGCAGGGGTTGCGTTAATAGGTGTCACTTCGAAACGTAAGTGATCGACAAAGGTCTGTGTGAGGCGTTCTTTAGCTACGGAATATCTATGAGCGGAACTTAATGAACCGGCTCAACTTATCTCCTCAATGAGCAAACGCGGCATCGACTTCCTCGAAAAATGGATGGCAGAGCAACTGCCGAACGCCTTCACCGACGATCCCGCGGCCATCAGCGACTTGGCCGATCAGGCGCTGAAGGCTGCCGACCGCGGAGGCATTTCCAGCGATGAAATCGCCGAGGAGGTCGGCAGCGTGTTCAAAGTGATCGCCGACGCCATGCAGCATCGCGAAGGTGGTAGCGGAATTGGATGAGCATGCCGAAGTCGAAACGATTCTGGATTGCAGCAGGAATCCTGGCAACTCTTGTTATCGTTGCTCTGGTGATGTCCCTGTCGCTTGCCGCGCTGGGACCGCACTGACAGCCTGTCATTGTCCATGCAGCGGCACTTCGGTAAGCGCCCTCGAAAGGCCGCAGGTTGCGGCCGTCGCAACTAGTCTTTTTGGCCGGAACCAAACTGAACAGCCGTGATTTATTAGTCGAAGGGACCGCAACCCAATAGGAAGCGGAACAATGGGTGAGATTCTTGATTTCGAACTTGGCAGCGCAAGGCTGCGCGTCAAACGCGCCGAGAATTCGCTCACAATCGCACGAAAAGAAACGGACAAGGAAAAATGGCGCCGCCGTCGATCTCGCCCTGTATTGCAGAATCCCGGCAGCTCAACAGCGCGTGACGGACGCCAGGAAGCGCCAGAGTCATATCTGTCCGCCGGATGAGACCTCCAAGTGAGGATTGGCCGCCATGACAATGCTGTTCAAACCACTTGATACTAACGGTCATAAGCGCAGCGTGCTTTACCATGCCGCCCGGTTGGAGATGCTGCACGATCGCGTCGTGAAGCGCATGGATCGGGTTGATCACTTGGCCGATGAAGTTGAGCGTTTGGCGGACGTGGTGGTTAATGTTACTCACGCCTCCGCCGTCGACGCGTTTCGTGACGCAGTTTTCACCAATTCCTCGGCGGTTCCTTTCACCCGGATCGATTGGACTATTCGGAAGTAAACCGATGTCGCTTAGAGGTCCGCTTATTCCATGTCCGGCACGTCGCCGCTGACAAACAGGGTCGTCGGCGGCCCGTAGTCACCCAGCGCGGGGTCAGCATCGCGGCTCCATGCGATCACGCCGACGTGGCTTGAAGCCAACGCCTTGGCGGTGCGGATCGCCCGGTCTTCGCTCTGCTGATCTGTCGGACCATAGGCAGTGAACAGGTCGCCTTCCTCGCCGCGGTCTAACGCAACAACTACAATCAGCTTCGGCTTGGCCTGGGTGGGCAGCACGTTGTCCGACATTCACCTCTCCTATAGGAACCGCTGGCCGTCAGCGCGATGCTCGAAACAGAACCAATGAGGTGCCTGCTTTGGCTTCGCAAAGCCCCAGCCGGCGTCCCTGCCGCAACTCGAGCGCTCACAGAAGTGATGCTGGATACCCGGCGTGGTGACATGGTCCTGCCTGGGGAGTCTGATTTCGTCGCTCATAGCAGTTTGATCGGTTCGATCAGCCCTGCGTAGTCGTTGGGCCGTTTGTTGATGGCGGCCCCATTGACCTCTCGCCCGACCCGATAGAATTGCAGACTCCCGTCAATGTCGTGGCGCAAGATGTCTTTCAGGTCTCCCGCCGGCGTCTTGGGATCGAGCCATGCGTTGTAGAAAGCGGGATCCAGAATGAGCGGCTGGCGGTCGTGGATCTGATTAACCGGCGCCGCTGACGGCTCGGTGATGATCGTGCAACTCGTGATTTCAAAGTTCGAATTGTAGGCCCAGAGTCCGGCGAATGAGAACGGTGCATGGCCGGGCTGGAAAATGAACCATGGGTCCTTCTTCCCGTCTGCCGGCGATATCGTCCATTCATAGTAGCCATCGGCTGGGATGAGACAGCGCTTCGACCTGAAGGCATCGCGAAAGGCAGGCGTTGTGTCGACACCTTCAATCCGAGCATTGAACATCGCGGCCTTGGGCATTTCCTTCGCCCAGAACGGAACGAGCCACCAGCGGCCGGTCCGGAGCTTGTGATTGCCGTCATCGCCGGCGGTGATGAATGGAACTTCGTCAGTGGGCGCAATGTTGTAGCGGGGCGCATCGTTGCGCCCAACCTCAGCGGGAGCTGTCAGACGGTAGAGCCGGTGGATTTCCGACCACGACAGATATCTCGTGTAGCGTCCGCACATGGTTGAGCCTCAGTTGCGAAGGATCTCCGGCACGCTGAGCGGCCCGAGGTCCAGAATTCGTTCATAGCGGCCAGTCCGACGCCAGACACCACGCACCTTGCCGTTCTCCCGGTCACGCTTGGGATCGAACATAACCCCGCTAAAGTGGTCAAGAAATGCCTGGGCGGTCGCAGCGTCAGCGAAGCAGTGCAGTCTCCAGTTTTCATACTCGGCACTCGGCCATATCGCCTGGACGTGCCTGATCTGGAACTTCATTCCGCGATCCTGACAGAATTTGGTAATCGCAGTCAGGTTCCGGTCGGTGCAGATATCGTCTGGCAGTGCGACCTGGTGTGGCCATTTCTGGTCGATCGTCGACGGCGCCGGAATGCTTCGGCTGCGCCTTACCATGCTTGCTCGAAAAAACTGTCGGCCTGAAGACGCATAGCCGCCAGTGTCAGGGCGATCGCGGTGTTGGCCGGTGGCCTTTCCATATAGACCCTGCCATCGAAAGTGCGCCATGCAGCCGCGCTCCTATCGTCGTATTCGTCGCGCTCCGGCGCGATGATGCGAGCGTCGCAAGGGGCTTGGTCGACCTCGATCGTCCAGCCTTGAAGAGATTTATGGGTGATTGAGGAAACCTCGGCCAAATTGCCCGTGAGATATGGCAACCCCAATTCAGCGGCCTCTTCCGGCGTCCCCCGCTCATCTACCCAGCCCATCACATAGCAGATGTCGATGTCGAGTTGCCGATCTGGACCGGTGGCTGCTTCGAGACGCTCAATGAGCTTGATTGTTACGGCATTTGTAACGTCAGAATGGACAGAAACCGTTACCTGTCAATGACTTCAATGATTTCAAGGAGATAGACTGGTGCTGCGAGAGAGGATTGAACTCTCGACCTCTCCCTTACCAAGGGAGTGCTCTACCACTGAGCTACCGCAGCCGCTGATGGCGGGGCTTCTGCCATATCGAACCGACAAGCGCAAGGCATCTGTGAAAGGCTTTGCCAGACAAGTTTCGCTGACATGCCGGCGCCACAATGCTAGCTATCCCAGAACGGCAAGCCTGCCAGTCACGGGTGGGACGGGACGATGAACGACAAGACAATTCCACCGAAAAGGGCCGATCCGGCAAAAAAGGGCGGCACGGACCGCAAGGACCGCCTGGCAGAGCAGCTGCGCGCCAATCTCATGAAGCGCAAGGCGCAGGCGCGTTCACGGCGCAACGGCGACGCTGACAAGCAGCGCGCCGGCGACGCCGACCAGCAGCCGGAAGGCCTGGCGGCTGCTGAAAAAATGCACAAGGACTAACCAAAAGCCGCCACACTGGCCCGCCACCTTGGCCAAAGGGGCAGGAAATCCTATTTCTTGAACCAAGCCGGCCAATGGTCTAGACGGGCCGATACTCAAACTGACGAAACCGGCCTTTCGCGCCGAGGGGACATTCTCTCATGGATCGCATCAGAATTGTCGGCGGCAACAAGCTCGCCGGAAGCATTCCGATTTCGGGCGCGAAAAACGCAGCCCTGCCGCTGATGATCGCGTCGCTGCTGACCGACGACACGCTGACGCTGGAAAATGTGCCGCATCTGGCCGATGTCGAGCAGCTGATCCGCATCCTCGGCAATCACGGCGTCGATTATTCGGTCAACGGTCGCCGCGAAAAGCAGAATGAGGGCTATTCGCGCACCATCAATTTCTCGGCCCGCAACATCGTCGACACGACCGCGCCTTACGAGCTGGTGTCGAAAATGCGGGCGTCGTTCTGGGTGATCGGCCCGCTGCTGGCCCGCATGGGCGAGGCCAAAGTGTCGTTGCCGGGCGGTTGCGCCATCGGCACGCGGCCGGTCGATCTGTTCCTTGAAGGCCTGCAGGCGCTGGGCGCCGACATCGATGTCGACACCGGCTATGTCCTGGCCAAGACCAGGAATGGCCGCCTTGTCGGCAACCGCTATATCTTCCCTAAAGTGTCGGTCGGCGCCACCCATGTGCTGATGATGGCGGCGTCGCTGGCCAAGGGCGAGACGGTGCTGGAAAACGCCGCCTGCGAGCCCGAGATCGTCAACCTCGGCGAATGCCTCAACGCCATGGGCGCCAAGATCTCCGGCGCCGGCACGCCGACCATTACCATCGATGGCGTCGAATCGCTGTCAGGCGCGCGCGTGCGCGTCATCCCGGACCGTATCGAGACCGGCACCTACGCCATGGCCGTGGCCATGACCGGCGGCGACGTGGTGCTGGAAGGCGCTCGCCCCGAGCTGCTGCAGACCGCGCTGGACGTGATTGCGCAGACCGGCGCCGAGATCACGCCGACCAATTCCGGCATCCGTGTGCGGCGCAACGGCGCCGGCATTGCACCGGTCGACGTGACGACGGCGCCCTTCCCGTCCTTCCCGACCGATCTGCAGGCGCAATTCATGGGCCTGATGACCATGGCCAAGGGCAAGTCGCGTATCACCGAGACCATTTTCGAAAACCGCTTCATGCATGTGCAGGAACTGGCCCGCCTGGGCGCCCACATCACGCTGTCGGGCCAGACGGCGATCGTCGACGGCGTCGCCAAGCTGAAGGGCGCGCCTGTCATGGCGACCGATCTGCGCGCGTCGGTGTCGCTGGTCATTGCCGGCCTCGCGGCCGAAGGCGAGACCACGGTCAACCGCGTCTACCACCTCGACCGCGGTTTTGAGCGGCTGGAAGAAAAGCTGTCCAGCTGCGGCGCCGTGATCGAGCGGATTTCGGCATAGGCGGCAGGATTCCAGGCGCAGACAATCGTCGATCTCGGCGCCGCCCCTCATCTGCCTGCCGGCATCTTCTCCCCGTATAGTGACGGGGAGAAGGGGCTGATCGCGATATCGGCTCCTCTCTTGCAACGTAGAAAATTGGCGAAATCCTTCGGATCTGCGTCCTTCTCCCCGTCACTATACGGGGGGAAGTGCCCGGCAGGGCGATGAGGGGCAGCGCAAAACGAAGCTATTGGCGCGGTTGCACGGATCGCTAAGACCGCCTAACAGAAGGCTTCAGACCAACCTTAGGCACAAATTCCGCATGGCAGCCCTCAAACTCATTGCGCTCGACGATCAGGATCTGAGCATCGTCTCGGCCCATGTTCAGGACGCCGTGATGAAGGTTTCGGACCTCGAATATTTGCCTTCGGCCAAGCGTTTCCTGCTGACCATGAACCGCTTCGTCTGGGAGGCGAAGTCCGGCCTGTTCAGACAGCACAATGAACGGCGCCAGGCGGTGCTGCATTTCGATCGCGTGCTCGGCGCCAAGACCAACGGCATCGCCCGCGACCGACCGGCTGAGGTGCTGTCGCTGCTGGCGATCAGCTTCGTCGAGATCAGCAAGCCCGCCGGCATCGTCGAACTGGTCTTTTCGGGCGGCGGCACGATCATGCTCGATGTCGAATGCATCGAGGCGCGGCTTGCCGATATCGGCGGCGCCTGGGAAGCCACCTCGCGTCCGGTGCACAGGGGCTAAGGCATGATCCCAAAAAGTGGGTACCGGTTTTTGGAAAAGATCATGCTCCAACAAAGGGTTAGATCATGGTGAGATTTCAAACAAATCTCATCATGATCTAGACGCAGCCGATGGCCATCACGCTCCGCCAGTCCGACGCCGGTTTCGAACAGCGTTTTGCCGCCTTCCTGACCACCAAGCGGGAAGTGTCGGAAGACGTCGACACCGCCGTGCGCGCCATTATTGCGCGGGTTCGCGCCGAGGGCGATGCGGCGCTGATCGACTATTCCAGGAAATTCGATCGCGCCGAGCTCGACAGGCTCGGTATCGCCGTGTCGAAGGAAGATATCGCTCGGGCCTACAAGGAAGCCGACCCGCAGACAGTCGAGGCGCTGAAGTTTGCCCGCGACCGCATCCGATCCCATCACGAACGCCAAATGCCCAGGGACGACCGCTACACCGATGCCGCCGGCGTCGAATTGGGCTCGCGCTGGACGGCGATCGAGGCGGTCGGGCTCTATGTGCCGGGCGGTACGGCGAGCTATCCGAGCTCGGTGCTGATGAACGCCGTGCCGGCCAAGGTGGCCGGCGTCGAGCGCATCGTCATCGTGGTGCCGGCGCCGGGCGGCGTCATCAACCCGCTGGTGCTGGTGGCGGCCGACATTTCAGGCGTCTCGGAAATCTACCGCGTCGGTGGCGCGCAGGCGATCGCAGCGCTTGCCCATGGTACCGAAACAATAAAGCCGGTCGCCAAGATCGTTGGACCCGGCAATGCCTATGTCGCCGCGGCCAAGCGCCAGGTGTTCGGCACGGTTGGCATCGACATGATCGCCGGCCCGTCGGAAGTGCTGGTGGTGGCCGACGGCAGCAACGATCCCGACTGGATTGCCGCCGACCTTCTGGCCCAAGCCGAGCACGACGTGTCGGCGCAATCGATCCTGATCACCAACGATCCCGCGTTTGGCAAAGCCGTCGAACAGGCGGTTGAGCGCCAGCTGCAAAGTTTGCCGCGCGCAGAGACGGCGGCCGCCAGCTGGCGCGATTTCGGCGCGGTGATCCTGGTGGACACGATCGAGGCCTCGCTGCCGCTGGTCGACCGCATCGCCGCCGAACATGTCGAGTTGGCCATCGACGACGCCGAGGGTTTTCTCGCCAGGATGCGCAATGCAGGTGCGGTGTTTCTAGGCCGTCATACGCCCGAAGTCATCGGCGACTATGTCGGCGGCTCCAACCACGTGCTGCCGACGGCGCGTTCGGCGCGTTTCTCGTCGGGCCTGTCGGTGCTCGATTTCGTCAAGCGCACCTCGATCCTGAAGCTCGGGCCGGAGCAACTGAGAGCACTTGCGCCGGCGGCCATCGCGCTGGCCAAGGCGGAAGGCCTCGACGCGCATGGCCGCTCCGTCGCCATCCGGCTGAACATGTAGGCCACCATGTCGGACTACGATCGAACCCGCGCCAAGCTGATCGATGTCGAACTCGACGAATCGATCGGCCGTTCGACGCCCGACGTCGAACATGAGCGCGCGGTGGCGATCTTCGACCTGATCGAGGAAAACAGCTTTCAGCCGGTCAATGATGACGGCGCTGGTCCCTACCGGCTGAAGCTGTCGCTGGCCGAATCCCGGCTGGTGTTTGCGGTCGCCCGCGAAGACGGCGCTGCCGTCGTCACCCACATCCTGTCGCTGACCCCGCTCAGACGCATCGTCAAAGACTATTACCTGATCTGCGAAAGCTATTACGACGCCATCCGCTCCTCGACGCCGAGCCATATCGAGGCGATCGACATGGGCCGGCGCGGCCTGCACAATGAAGGCTCGCAGACGCTGATGGACCGGCTGGCCGGCAAGATCGACATCGACTTCGACACAGCGCGGCGGCTGTTCACGCTGGTATGCGTGCTGCATTGGCGAGGCTGAACTGCCTGCCGCTCTGCCCCGTTCGATCCTGTTTTTGTGCGGCATGAATGCCGTGCGCTCGCCGATGGCCGAGCAGCTGGCGCGGCGCATGCTGCCGCCGGCCACTTTCGTTGCCTCTGCCGGCGTACACAGGGGCGAGCGCGACCCGTTCGTCGATGCGGTGCTGGCCGAAGAAGGGCTGACGCTGGGCGAGCGCCAGCCGAAAGCAATGGACGATCTCGAGGACGACTATTTCGACCTGATCGTTACGCTGGCGCCGGAAGCGCACCACGCCGCGCTCGAACTCACCCGCTCGCTTGCCGTCGACGTTGAGTACTGGCCGATGCCGGACCCGACCGGTGTCGGCGGCAGGCGCGAGCAGATCATGGCCAGCTACCGCGACGTGAGAGAACGGCTGAAAGCGCGGATTAGCCGACGTTTTTTGCTTCCAGAAGCAAAAAACGCCGCGGATTAATGGATGTCGCTCAAAAGTGGTCCCGGTTTTGAGACAACGACATGCACAATAAAAGCTTAGATCGCGTCGCATATGACGCGATCTAAGCGTGTTCACAAGCGGACGATTATCATATAGGTTCCGCCGAAATTCCGGCCTGGGCACTCCAGGACGCCGGAACTGCAATCCAAGCAAAGGTATCGAATGCCGAAGGAAGAAGTCCTCGAGTTTCCGGGTGTCGTGACGGAATTGTTGCCGAATGCGATGTTCAGGGTGAAGCTCGAAAACGAACACGAGATCATCGCCCATACGGCCGGCCGCATGCGCAAGAACCGCATCCGCGTGCTGACCGGTGACAAGGTCCTGGTCGAGATGACGCCCTATGACCTGACCAAGGGCCGCATCACCTATCGTTTCAAATAAGAATTAGATCCGGACCGCGATGAGCAGTTTGCAGAAGCTGGTGCTTGCCTCGGGTTCACCGCGCCGGATCGAGTTGTTGCAGCAGGCCGGCATCGAGCCGGACCGCGTGCTGCCGGCCGATGTCGACGAGACGCCGCTGCGCGCCGAGCATCCGCGCTCGCTGGCCAAGCGGCTGTCGACGGAAAAAGCCGAGAAGGCGCTGGCATCGCTGAAAAGTGAGGAAGACTATGCGCCAGGCTTCGTGCTGGCCGCCGATACGGTGGTCGCCGTCGGGCGCCGCATCCTGCCCAAGGCCGAGACGCTGGATGACGCCGCCAATTGCCTTGGGCTGCTTTCGGGCCGTTCGCACAGGGTCTATTCCGGCATCTGCCTGATCACGCCGGGAGGCAAGCTGCGCCAAAGGCTGGTTGAATCCAGGGTTCGCTTCAAGCGGCTGCCGCGCGAGGAGATCGATGCCTATGTCGCGTCGGGCGAATGGCGCGGCAAGGCGGGCGGCTATGCCGTGCAGGGTCTCGCCGGCTCATTCGTCGTCAAGCTGGTCGGCTCCTACACCAACATCGTCGGCCTGCCGCTCTACGAGACGGTGGCGCTGCTTTCCGGTGAAGGCTTCAAGGTCCACACCAACTGGCACACCGCGCGGCCATGAGCCTGGACGACAAGGTCACGCCGCTGCGCCCGAAGCGCCCCTGCCCCGAATGCGGCAAGCCATCGGCGCGCGAGACCTATCCCTTCTGCTCGACGCGCTGCAAGGACATCGACCTCAACCGCTGGCTGAAGGGCGCCTATGTCATCACCGCGCGGGATGATGAGGACGAGAGCGACGAGCCGAAGTAGGGTTTGCGCGGCGCCGGCCGCGACAATTTCACTTGGCCGACCTTGCGCGATTGCTGCTTTGCCGACGCCTATCGAGCCTCGTCACCTATCCGCGACAATTGCCCCGGAAAATCGGCGCTTAGGCGCTGGACAGGCCGGATTCCCGTGCTATAACCCACGCGCTTTCAAGGGGCGCCCACGGTGCTTTCCTGAAATCCGGTCAACGATATCTTGTTTGCCGGCGAGGCCCAGATAGCTCAGTTGGTAGAGCAGCGGACTGAAAATCCGCGTGTCGGTGGTTCGAATCCGCCTCTGGGCACCATCACCTTCTCAAGGTGTTGACGCAGCTGAAAAACTAGCGAAATTATATGCTTAGGCCTGCCCGACTGCTACACACGGGTGTTACACATGGTCCTTGCTATGAGCCGTCCTGTCAAACATCGGAAGACCGGCGTGTACTGGTTTCGAAAGCGCCTACCGGCGGACATAGCCGCGCTGACGGGTCGCAAGGAAGTCAACAAGACCCTTGGAACGAAAGAGCCTGAAGAGGCCAAGCGAAGATATGCAGAGGTGCTGGCGGAATTCGAAGCTGATTGCTCCCGAATTCGGCTTGGTGTCGGTCATGGCGAGCCCACTCAGAAAGCCGTGTCACCCGCACGTCCCATTACCGACCGGGAGGCGCACTCCCTCGCCCAGACGGTTCACGATGAATGGCTTGCAAAGTTCTACGACAACCCCAGCGAACAGCTGCACTGGCACCCCGACTTCTACGACGGCATGTGGACCGAGTACCCGTTGCCTTCGACTGACCCGATTCCTGGAGTGGAAGGGATCTCCGACCCGATTCCAGGAACAATGCCGATCGAGAATATCTTTTGGAAGTCGATGAGGGCCGAATGCATCAGCAGGGCTAAAGACATCCTGCGTGAGAATGGCTTTGCGAACGACCCATGGAGCGTCACGAAGATGGCGCGGGCGGTGGGCGCAGCTTTTCAACGAGCCAGCTTGACCCTGCAAAAGCTCGAACGCGGGGAGTACGAATTCGGCCTAGAGCCACTCGAGCGCATCGATCGTTCGGCAAGTCGACCGGCGGACACTCGATCACTCCAAGCGACGACGGCACAGACGAAATCTGATCCAGCCACGCTAATGGGGTTGGTTGAAGGGTGGTGGCAAGAAAACAAGGCGGCTGGTCGGAAGCCGAGCACCTATGAGAGCTATCGCAATGCATTTGCCTATCTTGCTAATTTCCTCCGCCACGAGGATGCGGCGAAGGTGACAGCTAAGGACGTGATTGGGTTCAAAAATCACCGCCTGAGCACACCCTCGCCTAAGACCGGAAAAATGGTTTCGGCCAAGACGGTTAAAGACAGCAATCTGTCGGCTCTGAAAGTTGTCTTTGAATGGGGAGTCGCAAACGGACTTGTCACCCACAACCCGGCGGCAGGTGTTACCTTGAAGGTAGGAAAGACGCCGCGGCTTCGATCGAAGAGCCTTTCGGACGAGGAGGCCACGGCCATTCTATCCGGCGCTATGGCACATCAGCGAGGACAGGAAACTCCGAAGACCTTTGCTGCCAAGCGCTGGATTCCGTGGCTGTGCGCGTTCACTGGAGCCCGGGTGGGCGAACTGGCCCAGTTGCGAAAACAGGATGTATTCACACGCGACAGTCTTTGGATAATTCGCATCACTCCCGAGGCTGGGACGGTGAAGACGAACGAGGCTCGGGATGTACCTCTCCATGAGCAGCTCATCGACCTCGGTTTCCATGAATTTGTCGAGGAATCTGGCAGCGGTCACCTGTTCCTGAATGTCGATCCCTCCGAAGACAGTCGAGGCGCACGGCGCGGTCTTAAGAACCGTCTTGCCGAATTCGGTCGAAGTTTCGTGTCGGATCCAAATGTCGCTCCGAATCACGGTTGGCGACACCGCTTCAAGACGGTCGGGATGGAAGTAGGTATTCCGCCACGCATCCTTGACGCAATTCAGGGGCAGGCACCCCGGACGGTGGCCGAAACCTACGGCGAGGTCACTCTAAAGACGATGGCAGGGGAGATTGGAAAGTTGCCCTTCTATCACTTGCGGTCTCTGGAACAGAATTCCGCCTAGCGGCCAGAGCGGTCGAACGCGCCACGTAGGTTGTTGCACAGTGCGCCCCGCCAACGCCTACCAAAGCTCGCCTCCCTCGTTTGCGACCCCCTCGACTTTGGCGGTCAATTAGCTGCTAAAGGAGGAGCCGTATTTTCGGGGAGGCAGGGCATCAAATGGGTAACCGCGATCTATCAACATCGCGCCAGTTAGCTGGCGCGGTTCGGAAACAGGCACTCAGCACGACAACTCGGCGCTGGACCACGGCCGGAACGATGGTTGCCATGCTCGTCGCGGTGATTTTTGTGCCAGCAATGGGGTTGGCGCTTATGGGAACGGCGTTTGCAGTCTGGTGGTTTGCCGTCGCAATTATGATGATCTTCGGCGGCTTGGTTGGCGGCGTGATCGGCTTGAACAAAACGAATAAGAATCTTCATAAGAGAAAGTCGGGGAAAACGTTCGTCGATGGCAGAGATTAATGCCACCTAAAAATTCGCCCAAGCTTAAGGCTACGACGGTAAACCGAGGCAGACAAATGGTGCGATGTAATTATCCAGCGAACCTCGGGGAGTTCCAATGATGGTTTTTTTGGCAATGTTGACAATGGTTTTTCTGGCCATATTGGCTCTTTGGCCTTTATGGCTGTTCATGGTTTTTATTCTCCTGCTTGTGCTTGCGTTTCGCCGCCCGCGCCCGCAAGTCGTTTACGCAGTTCAGCCGGGACAGGATCTTGCGCAACAGGCGAAGCAGATTCAGCAAGCACAGACTGCTCACATTAGCGCGTTGCAAGCGGAGTGGGACGCATTGCCGTGGCACAAGAAATTGGCCAGCAATGGCAGGCCACGTTAACCTGCGATCTTGAGGACACAATTTGCCACGAAGGGTGCCAGCGGCTACCTCCTTTTTGAATGTCGTACCCGGTTAGCGGAGCTTTACGCGGTCTAAAAAACCGGCTCGCAGAGTTCGCGCGAACCTTTGTCACCGACCCGAGCGTGGCACCCAATCACGGCTGGAGGCATCGCTTCAAAACAGTCGGGATGGAAGCTGGTACTCCGCCGAGAGTCCTTGATTCCATTCAGGGACAGGCGCCTCGAACCGTCACCGAAACCTACGGGGAGGTTACGCTTAAAACCATGCTCAGTGAGATCGCAAAGTTGCCGTATTATTCACCCGAGAGTCGTGTCAGTTGCCTGTGCCGAGGATGTCTGAAACCGCGTCCTCATTTGACGTCTTCGCATCTAGCCGTTCTGCTATTCGTTTCTGAATGTCACTGATCATACCCTGAAATTCAGGAAGCATCGCTTCGACGGCTTGCTGTTCCGCCGCTAGGTCAACGAACAGCCGCGATGCGGTGAGATGCGCCGTGACTTGATCGCTGAGATAGCCGTCTTTGTAGAGCTCATACATCGTAGTGGCCGACCAGCGCTTGACGTCTGTGTTGTCAACGCCGATCAGGCACCGCTTCGAGTCCTCAATGGCATAAAGGCGTCGTCTCAGTTCATCGCTTCCGTCGCACTCAAGGCTAACTATGAGCTGCTGCTCTGCTGGCGCGTACTCCTCATGCAGGGAAGGGATCCATTCATAATCCGTCTCATACCCATGGGCGATATTGGTGATTTCCCTGTAGAGGGTGGTGTCAAAGGGTTTCTCAGTGTCATCGGCTCCGGTGCAGACCATTTCCGTCGTTTTGAACAGGAAACTGGTTTCTTCCCTGCGCTCCTGACAGCGATCATACTGAATTGCGATCCGGAAGATTTCGCCCTTGTACGAGTACGCCGTGGCTGTTGCCTCTCGGCCGATCACACATGTCGTTAGCTCGACGTTTTTAGAAACGAAACGACGGTGCTCGTCACGATCTAATGATATGTCCCCTAAGCTGAACGCTTTGCTATAGCTGGTGACCGGCTCGAGTAGGTTGGCCTGCACCTTGGTTTCTGCATCAACGATCTCAACTGGAACCGAGAAGCCAGTGTCCGAGCAGCTGACACTCGATCCGAGCGCGAGCTGGAGGTCTATTGGAGACTTATGTAGCTGGGCTGGCCAGTCAAGTGCCTGCGCGGTAGGCGCATACGAAATCAAGGCGAGCGCAGCCGCAACGAACCTGATAGCGATCATGAGAATTCCAGAATGTTTCAATGTTGCAGGCTATTACCGCCTGTACCAGCATCGTCAATTGCCAAGCGTTGCGCCAAGCTGGGCCAGCGCGGTCACTGGCCGCAGAACGAGTGTGGTTCGATCTTATACGTCGTCTCAAAAGCCATCGTTAGGTTCCCCGATCCGACGTCGTAGAAGCGCCGGACGCAGGTGTCGTATTTATCGTTGCTGGTGTCCATCCATTCGGCTTGCAGGAGAGTGCTATCGATGCCGTAGTGGAGCTGAAGCTGGTAGTTGTCCTCGCCGCCTAGTGGAAAATCGACCACTCTTCCATCACGGCCGTCGATCAGAAACGCGAAGATGCACGACGTGCCACAGCCGATTTCGATTAGGGAGAAGTGGCCGCCGTAGTTCGAGCCGGACTTCATGCCCTTCCGAATCCTCGTTTTGAATTGAGCGACAGAGCCTGCGAACTTCGGCAGGACCGGCTTTCCCTTGAGATACATTTTCGTTGGATAGTCGCCGAATTTGGGTTCTGCCACTGCCGGTGAGACGGCGAGTAAAATGGCTGCTAACAACGCCGAAATCAGTTTCATCATGCTGCCCAACTCCCCTTGACGACACGGCAATGCCTCCGGCCGCCAAACG
This sequence comes from Mesorhizobium caraganae, assembly GCF_016836705.1. GTDB lineage: Bacteria > Pseudomonadota > Alphaproteobacteria > Rhizobiales > Rhizobiaceae > Mesorhizobium > Mesorhizobium caraganae. Next base: position 1,490,282 of record NZ_JAFCGY010000001.1, read on the forward strand.
AGTCAATCGTTTCCTACACGCGGTTTTAACGGAGGTCCCTCATTATTCCGCCTACATCTTAGAAGCTTTCGAGGGGACTGCCCTGCCAGCCGCAAACTACAATGCGACAGTCTGACCTGAACGTGCCATCCAGTAGCTGGTCCATGATCAGACAGCAGGTGTTGCAACGCGACGGCTATTGCTGTGTGTCTTGTGGCATCAGGCTCAAGTCGGTGGATGCGGACGTACACCATTTGCTCCCCCGCTCGATGGGGGGAACCGACGAAATGTCGAACTTAGTGACCCTCTGTGACGGCTGCCACGCGCGCCATCACCCAAACTTGGCTGGTGGTCTGGCAAGAAGGGCGATTGAGAGATGGGCCGTGAGGCTCGCGAGATGGCTGGACCGCGAAGGAGTGGTCACCGAAGCGGCGGGCAACTTCGGACCCGCTCTGCGACTGTTTGGGCTGGAACGATTTCGTCACGGTCAGTTACCCATCATCATGGCGGCACTATCGGGCAAGTCTGTGCTGGTGGTCAGCCCCACAGGTTCCGGCAAAACCTTGTGTTTTCAGCTTCCCGCGGTGCTGAGGCGCGGCGTTGCCCTCGTTGTATCTCCCCTAAAGGCGCTGATGGCAGAGCAAGTGTCTGACCTTCTCGCGAAGAAGATACCGGCAACGTTCATCAACAGTGATCTCAGCCGTGTAGAGAAGGAAACACGCTTTTCTCTCCTCTCGCAGAGGGCCATTAAGCTCCTCTACGTAGCGCCGGAGCGGTTTTTTGTTCGTAGCGACGCCGAGCGCAACCAGCTTAAGCGGAGCGAACCGTCCTTTTTGATTATAGACGAGGCCCATTGCGTTGACCGCTGGGGTGAGGACTTTCGCCCCGAATACGGGCGTTTGCGCGAGGTTCGGGAAAAGCTCGGTGCTCCCCCAGTCTTGGCTTTCACAGCTACCGCGGGAAAGGAAATGCAGGACCGGATTCTCGCCTCGCTTGGCATCCCGGACGCGAAGGTGTTCGTCCGCGATGTGGATAGGCCAAACATCGCGATGTTGCGATGGCATTGTCGATCTGAACAGCGGGCGCAGGAAATAGCATCCATGCTGGCGCTGCCCCAGTTGAAGGGGCAGAAGGCGATGATTTTCGTCCCTACGGTAAAAGTGGGTGACGAACTGCGGACTGCTTTGTCGGCGATGGGGTTGGACATCCCATTCTATCATTCCAAGCTGGGAACTGCATGGGAGAGGCAGGAACTCGTGAAGCGCTTCTTGGGGCAGAGCCGCCCAGTGGTCGATCAGATTGTTTGCACCAACGCCTTTGGCATGGGCCTCGACGTTCCTAACGTGCGGCTGGTGGTGCACTGGCAACAATCAGCATCTGTTGAAGACCTGTTGCAGGAGTTTGGCCGCGCTGGAAGAGATGGGAAGCCGTCGGTCTCGGTCATGTTCCACGACGGTAAGGGCCGAGGTGATACGGGACGCCTCAAATTCATGGCCGAGATGACCGTTTCGAATGCACCGGGGGATGAACACCAAAGAGCGGTCATGCTGGAGCAGCGGACCCGGAACATCGATCAAGTGGCCGGGATGCTCCGCTCGACTTCTTGTTTTCGTAAGTCGATCCGCAACTATTTCGGCGATAGCGAGAAACGGCACAACCTGAGCCTTGCAGAGCGGATCCTTGAATGGGTTTTTGGAACACGTGCGCCGAGAACCCACCACACCGCTTGCTGCGATAGCTGCGACGCTGAATTGATTAAGAAACACGGTGCAGCCGCGTATCTTGCATGGGTCCTTGGAGGTGAAATTCCGCGAACAGGTCGAGGACAAGGGGGAAGAGATGGCAACCACAGAATGGACAACTGACGAGCTTGCAGCTGCCGTAGAAGCCTATCTTCAGATGCAGGAACTCGAACGTCGCGGTGAAAAATACAACAAAGCGGCCGTTCAGCGCATGTTGGTATCAGGGCCAATCGCGTCCAGAACGAGCACAGAGCATCGTATGCAGAACATCTCGCATGTGCTCAACCTGATGGGCCTTCCTTGGATAGAGGGATATAAGCCCTTGCCAAACGTCGGTTCGCGCACCATCGAAGCTCTGCAAAAAGTAATTGAGACCTACACGGCTGCTGATGCGGCCCCGTTGCCGTTGCGCCCGCCCTTGCCCACCGAGACATTACGCAAACTTCCGCCCACCGGCTATTGGATGTTCGTTTGCAACCGAACAGTGTGGCATGGCGAAGCATGGCTTCGAGACGCTGGAACGACCGTGCTCTACAAAGTTTCCGATCATAACCACAAGGAAATGCAGGCAGGCGACCTCGGCGTCCTGCGCATCAACGCTCGGAGGGGAAAAAGAGCAGCCGCATCACATCCAGCTGCGGTTTATGCAATAGTCGAGGTTCTGGGCTCTCCTCGTCTTCAGCCGGACGATAGCGAGGCATATTACGCGAATAGGGCGGACGCCCGGGCAGTCGTATGGCGCGCTCCTTTGAAGCTGCTCGCCAATCTCGTCGAAGACCCAATCGCCGTTGGTGGGCTGCCTAACAACGCGGACTTCCGGCATTTTAGATTGCCGATGCCGAGCGCTACCATCCCGATATCTCGACGGGCATTCTCAGAGGTGTATCGCCGGGCCGGTTTGACCCGCCTCGACCTCACGGACGAGCAGAAAGCCGCGACCTCCACGGGCATTAAGATGCTCGAACTCGAGGCGTCGAAGTCCGATCCGGTGCGCAAGTCTCGCATCAGCAAATACATTGAACGCGGCCCAATTGGTCAGAAAGTGAAGGAAATTCGAGGCTGTCGCTGCCAGATTTGCGAAGCCCTCGGGTTTGACCCGATTGCGTTCCTTCGCAAAGACGGAACTCCCTTTGCGGAAGCTCACCATGTCCAACCGGTCTCGCTACTGATGGCTGGCACATTGGCCGCTAACAATATCATGGTTCTGTGCCCCAACCATCATCGACAAGCTCATCTAGGGGTTTTCGAGGCCTTGGACGATGGGGGGCACCAATGGCGTATTAGGATTGATGGCCGCATTCTAACGCTGACTAAAACAGCTCTGTGAATGGGAAGAAGCCTCAAACGGAGACTCTCGCCGTCGAGTGCAATCGTTCACCACTTTCAATTGTGAGCTACGGAATAAATCTCCATCGACAGTGCGCAATATTTAAGTGGATCATTAGCACTTGCTTAATAGCAGTTGTATCACAACACTTGCTCTGACGGGCTCCGTTTGATATTGAGTCGGATGCAAACGGGGGTTTGGATAATGTCGAAGCGCAATTTCCTGTCACCAATGGCCTTGTCGGCCACGATGATTCTCGGCGGCCAAGTTCAGGCTGCGGTCCTTGTCGAATCGGCAAATCAGCCTTCGGCCAAGCTCGCTGAAGCTGGCACTGTTCCGGCGGACCTCGGCTACGGTGAGGTGCTCGATCGCTCAAATGGTACAGACGTCATCATGGCGTACCACACCAGCCATTCAAGCCACGCTAGTCACGGCTCTCACTGCTCTGGCTACAGCTATTGTTGATGTCGGACACCTCTCGCGATAGCGAGCTCGTCCAGACTGCCCAAGTCAAGTTTGATCTGTCAGTCTTCAGCCTCGACTGTGTGAAGCGCGCAGCGTATCGGGTAACCGGAAACGCTGCGGTTGAGATCACGATCGAGGGCGGCTTCGCAGTATGCACGATCAACTTCAGTAAGGCGGCCGTGCAAGCTTCGGCCGACGCAGCGATAGAGAGGCTGCGACTAGAGGTCTTGGATCAGGACCTGCGTAGCAGCATCGCCGCCGAAACCGCCACGGTTAGAAACGCGATACTGGCGCTGGCGTTTTCCAGATCGGGCCTACAGTCCGATGACTAAGTTTGCTCCGGCAACTGAGTTCCAACGACCGTTGGACGACACATACCAGCTCGCGTACTTCCGTTTTTCCCAGTTGGACGACGAGCGGTATGTGCTGACCAACCAAGCGGGCGAATATCTGGTATTGCCGCGCGCCGTGCTGGCTTCGTTTGTTAAGCACGAGCTTCCCAGCACACACCCCGTTTACTCCCGCCTGCGCAGCAGGCAGTTCCTCTTTGATGCATCCTCCAATATCGGCAAGGAGCTGCTGGCGCTTAAGGTTCGGACCAAGGCAAAGAGGCTTGAGAACTTCACCTCGCTCCACATAATGGTCGTATCGCTGCGTTGCGAGCACTCCTGCCCCTACTGTCAGGTATCTCGCCAAAGCGAAGATCGTTCAGCGTTCGACATGTCAGAGGAGACTGCCGAGCAGGCGTTGGCGCTCATTTTCCAGTCTCCAAGTCCGGCCATCAAGATCGAGTTCCAAGGCGGCGAGCCGCTTCTGAATTTCCCGTTGATCCAACACGTCGTGCATCGGGCTGAAGCGATCAACAAGGTCGCCGGGCGGTCGCTGCAATTCGTTATCACGACGAATCTCGCTGTCGTTACGGACGAGATCTTGGAGTTTTGCCGCGAGCACAGCGTCCTAATTTCTACGTCGCTTGATGGTCCGGCCACTCTTCACAATGCCAATCGACCGCGCCCGGGAAAGAACAGCTATGAATTGGCTGTGGCAGGTATCCACAAGGCCAGACTGGCTCTTGGCCATGAACGCGTCAGCGCACTTATGACGACCACGAAGGCCAGCCTTTCACTTGTGCGCGAGATCATTGACGAATACGTCCGGCTGGATTTCCCCGGAATATTTCTTCGGCCACTTTCTCCATACGGTTTTGCGGTCAAGACGAAATCATACGCGGCCTACGACGTGGATCGCTGGCTCGACTTCTACTTCGAAGGGTTAAACTACATCCTGGAACTGAACCGGAATGGTGTTCCCTTCAAGGAGTTTTACGCAGCCACTATCCTCACAAAGATGCTCACGCCTTTCGAGCCGGGATATGTGGACCTGATGAGCCCGGCAGGCATCGGTATCTCCGCCGTTGTCTATAACTATGACGCCAGCGTCTACGCATCCGACGAAGCGCGCATGTTGGCTGAGATGGGCGACAAGACATTTCTGCTCGGGAACGTCCACGAAAACACGTACGCGGAGATTTTCGGGTCTGACGCTCTCCTCGATCCTATTGAGCAGTCCTTTGCCGGGTCCGCTCCGATGTGCGCCGAATGCGCCTACGAGCCTTTTTGTGGGTCTGATCCCGTATTCCACACTGCAACGCAGGGCGACTTTGTAGGCCTCAAAACGCGATCCGGATTCTGCAATCGCAACATGTCGATCTTCAAGAGGCTGATCGACCTTATGGATAGGGACGTTACCGCCCGAGAACTCTTCCTAAGTTGGGCGAATTAGGATGTTGCGACTGAGTGGCTTCGCTGCGTCAGCAAGCGTCGGTGATTTCTCACAGCGAGTGGCACTTAGGCTCGTGACGGGCCAAGCTGATCAAGCGCCTAACCCGGAGCATGATGCGTATCTTTTCAAAGGGCAGGCGTTTCATTCCGAATGCCAGTGGGTTGTCACCTTTGAGGAGCATCGGCCGGAGGCTGAGCGACTGTTTTCAGACCGACGACTAGTCGTGCTGCCCCAAGAGTTCGACTACCTCAGCGAGGGAGACGTTATCCGCTTTGTGCCGGATCGGAAGGCAGTGCGTGTCCTGTTCAGAAAGGATGCCAACGCGAACTATTTCCTCGTAACGGAGCGGTGCAACCACCTGTGCTTGATGTGCTCCCAGCCACCCAAAGACGTTGACGATCGCTGGTTGGCGCGGGAGATTTTGGATGTGCTGCCCCTGCTGCCCGCAACGACCCCGTTTCTCGGAATCACTGGCGGTGAGCCAACGCTGGTGGGTGAGGATTTCTTTGACATTCTGGCCTCGGCTCGCGACCACCTTCCTAACACGCCAATTCATATTCTTTCCAACGGCCGAACGTTCAAGGACAAGGCCTTTGCGGAGAGGTATCAAGCGATTGGACACCGCCGCCTTTCGGTCGGCATACCGATCTATTCCGCTGATCCGGAAGTGCACGATTACGTGGTTCAGTCCAAAGGCGCTTTTGACGAAACGATCCGCGGGATCATGAATTTGAAGTCAGTTGGTGCCGAGGTCGAGATACGAGTCGTCGTTCATAAGCAGACGTATGAGGGTCTCGCTGACTTGTCGGATTTCATTTTCAGGAACCTAACCTTCGTCGATCACGTGACGTTCATGGGCCTCGAGATCACTGGGTACACGAGAGCAAACATGGATAAGCTCTGGATGGACCCGTACGACTATCGCGCCGAGCTGCGCGCGGCAGTGCAATATTTGGCGGCTGCTCGTATCAACGTTTCGGTCTACAACCACCAGCTGTGCCTTCTTGACGGCTCCATCCACAGGTTTGCAAAGCGGTCGATCAGCGACTGGAAAAATGAGTACGTGGGCGAGTGTGCAACTTGCTCCCGGAAGAGCGAATGTGGGGGCTTTTTTTCGTCGAGCAATCTCGCGCGCAGCTCTCATATATCTGCTTTCCATTAAGTAACGTTGGAAATTATCACGGCGGAACGCCCGGGATGGCTTCTTGGTGCAGTATCCGGATCGAATCGAGCGAGGGGCGTGCTTGCGCACAGACTCATGTCGTCAAAGCCCTTCGGCAGCCTTTTCATTCAAGCGGGGTGACGTGCCACCATGCCTATAGCTCCAGACCAACTTGTTACTTGGGCAACGGCTCTGGCAGGTGTCGGGGTTGCTGTTGTTGGTGGAATAACGGGTTATCTGTCCGCCGGATGGCGTTTCCGCGAGGTTCAGCTCTCGTATGAGCAGAAAACCCGGGACAGCTATCTGGACAACGCTAGGAAAGTGGCGGCGGACGTCTATGTGCCACTCGCAGTCGCAGTATCTGCGCTTTCCAGAGCCTACTTAGAATTCAAAGTGCATGTTGACGCCGATAGCAATGCCACGCCTATCGGTGCAATCAACCGGTTCAAAGGAGCATGTCGAGGCTTTGAGAAGACCCTAACAGGCCTAACAGACCGAGGTGCCACGGCCTATCTCACGTTGTCTCTTGAGGAAAAATTGGCGTCGTTCTCCTCGTTTTTGAGCGAGTCGCTCTCAGCTCAATCAACAATCAAACGGCTAGTTTTGCAGCCAAAATTCTATGGTATCGCAGATACCGTCGTCTACCGTGGGGAAGACAGTTGGCTGGTCCGATGGTCGCCGGTCGTTGTCGCGATTACCCAAATGATTCCGATTGCCGGGGTTAAGCTGCGCGCGATCAGCGAAACGCTTGGTGCCCCGATTACTTCAGCCGAGTTCGAGAAACGCTTTCGAGAAGATACGCTTACGATCAGCGCTTTGATCAAGGAAGTCACGTTGGGCTCTCGGTCGTCGCCGACGATCTGAACCATGCGGAAGCTGGTAGGCTTACACCCGCCAAAGGAGTTGGAGTAGCGACGCTAAAGTCATCGGGTAGCCATGAATACGGATGGGAAGGCCTGAGAGGATCTGTTTCAGGCTTCTGGAACAAGGACCCAGATGCGCCGGAGCGGCAAGTCGGCTCTAATCTCCTCGGGCAACCGGTCATAAACCGAGCAGAGCGCTTCAATCAGTTCCTGTCGCCCCCAAAACCTGACACGAAAATACAGATCGTTGGTGCGTTGGCGAACGGAGCTTTTGAATCCTGACCAGCTAACGAGAAGGCCATATTCGGCATGAGTGTCCTGAATTGTCCCAAGCAGACTCTGAAGGGCTGGTTGATCAACAACTATGTCTCCAGATTTAACTTGGACCACAAGCCGCGGGCTCTCAAGTCCAAGCGCACCTTGGCCCGCCACGATATCTACACCTTTGTCGGCACCCGGTGGCGAGACCCTTGTCTGGTAACCTTGAGCGCGAAGGATTGCGGCCACCAGCTCTGTGAAGGCATGTCCGACAAAGTTCGCTGAAATATGCCTTTCAATTTGGTCCTGCGCAGGGACGACAAAATCCACTTGAGCGTCAGAGATCGAGTCAGCTGTGTTCTGCTCTGGGCCGGAAGTGGTCAACGGCTTTCCATTTGGCCCCGGATCCTGGCCAGACTGAAGCAAAGCCTTGAAGCGAGCAGCGGCGTCGTTCCGTTGCACCTCGCAAACTGTCTGAGACGCCCCAAGGCTGTACAATAGGTCTTGCTTCACCGAGTCCCTAGGGAGGTCTGTGCGCAACCATTTTACCCGCCTAGCGGGTCGCCCTTCTGCATCGACAAAAAAACCTCCAGCCACTTGCCCAATCGCTATCTGTCCCGTCGTTTTCAACGGGATGACCGCGAGGTCTCCATCAGAAATGGAATTTGCAAGCTGATTGAGTTGTACCGCCCAGTTTTGAAGCGTTCCTGCCTTTGCGTCAGGATACGTTTTCTGTAGGACCGCTGAGATTGAGTCTTTTACTGGGGGGCTTGGAAAGTCCGGGATGATCCAGCCAGTAGCCAGTTCCCCCGTGGCAAGCGCCGCAGTTTCCTGCTCACCAAAGCGCCCCAACCGAATCAACCATGAACGTGGCATCCGCAATGGCCCTCCCTTCCAGTCTCACGTGTTACGCCTTAAGCGAACACATCCATCTCGGATAGAAAACGTGATTTATCTTTGGGTCTACCAAAATAGGTCTTTGCGTATGAAAAGGTCAGCGTCAGTCTGCATCGAGTAATCGCGACGAAGCAATTTCTCCGCTCCTCTTCCATTTGAGGACTCTTGTCCCCCTGTCGTTTGCTTTGAATGGATGGAAGGACGTCCTCGGCCATCCCGAGGAGATAAACATGGTCGAATTCATTGCCTTTCGATGCGTGAATCGTCAGCAATGGGACCGTATTTTCATCTAGCGGCGGCTCCTTCGAACGGAAATCTAGTTCCTCAATAAATGTGTCTAGAGATGCGTCTCGTCCGATTGCTAAAACAATCTCTCGATAAACTTGGGACCACGCGCGGCGATCCTCGTCAAAAGACGAGAATGTTTGCTGAAGTTCTTCATACTTGGCCTTGAATTCGGTTGTGACAAATCGCAAAAATTTGTGCAAATCTGTTCTCTCGCCGAGGTCTGTCTTCAAACTGCGGATAAGGTCCGAAAAGTGAAGTTCATCGCCATTAAATTCCTCTGTGCCCTTTATCCACGCCTTCAGAAGGTCGCCGTTACCCGCGTTGGCGTCGGATATCAAAACTGAGTCAATAAGCTTCAGCCTCATCAATGCATTGGACGCATCAACAAAGCTTTTGAACGTGCCGACATCCGATCGACGTGCAGCTAGAGCTAGGGTCACATGTAACCATTGATATGGCAGGCTGGCGAAATTGTCGCGGCGCTGAGCAATCTTGGACTTAATGCCGACTTGCGTTAGCTCCTTCTCTACGAGAGCTAAAGTGGCCTTAGTTCGAGCCAGAACGCCCACACGATGGAGTTGGCCTCGATGGTTCTCCTTGATATCGTTTGCAACCCCGGTCGCCTCATCCTGATCGGTATCAAATCTCAGAACACGAACTGAGCTTCGCCTCTCGAAATTCCCCTTGGCTGCAGCTAACGGGTCCTTCCCGGGGGTACGGAACTGGTTGTGAGACACAAGTTTATTGGCCATCGCGATAACGTCGCTGGGGCACCTAAAGTTCGTCGGCATCTGGAGAGTGGTAGCCTCATAATCTTGAGCGGTCTGATGCAAGCGCTGCGGTGACGCTCCGTTCCATTGATAAATAATTTGATCATCATCTGCTACAATAAAAACATTCCTGTGCGAATTCCCAGTTAAGGCACGAAGAATAGAATATTGGGCATAGTTGGTATCTTGGAATTCATCTACGCTAATGTACTTATATGTCTTTCTATATCGCTCTGCAATAGTGGGAAAATCGGCAAGAAGCTGATAGGCTTTTAGGAGCAAACCATGAAAATCGAGAGCATTCTCGCTATCTAGATAATTTAGATAAGCAGAGTAAGCGGCAGCGTATCGCTCGCCGCGATGCTGGTCCTTGAAAAAGCGGAGGCAATTTTCCGGCGATGCCAATCGGTCTCTCAGGCCATCAATGACAGACAGTGCGGCAGGAAGTGTGTCGGCGAGCTGGAGGTCCGCCTCCTTAAGCGCCTCAGCGAGCAACAGTTCCCGGTCCGCGGGTGCCGAGTAGATCTTGAAGTCTGTTTTTACACCGACGTGTGATCCGCTTTGTCGCAAGAGTTCTGCTGCAAAGGAGTGAAACGTGCCGATGTAGACTCGTGCCGACAAATTCGGAGCTAACTGCTCCAGGCGTGACCTCATTTCATCGGCCGCTCGTCGTGTGAAGGTGAGGGCGAGCTGCCGCCACTTTCCGTCGGGGTCCATCAAAAGGAGTCGTGCCATACGGGTAGTCAGCACGTGGGTTTTGCCGGATCCCGGCCCTGCCAACAAAAGCAGAGCACCGTTATCCCATTCCACGGCGGCCCGCTGCACGGGCGTGAGATTGTCAGTTAGCAGGTCTATGTCGCTCACTTGATGACGCCAAGCGATTGAAAGGGTTTCTTGAACAAGTCTGGGATGTCTTCGGGCTTTGCACCTCGACGTATATGGCCGCTTGTGCGCGCAGCGACAACCTCTTTGCGATCGGTTCCGATGAAGTCGAGGATGTCAGCATCCTCATCCTTCACAGATTTGTCTATGTCGTGAACTGCGGCAAGCAAAAACTGCCGAAGGCCGCCCCCAAGAAGCGCTGCTTCCAGTGCCAATCCGGTAGGGAGCTGCGTGACTCGTTGGGCAATATCTTCATCGGAAAAATGGTGGTTCCTCAATTGTGATATGTGATCATTTCCTCCGCCGTCGCCGTCGCAGATCATTGCCCAAGGGTATTTGAACGATCGTGCAAGTGCCGCAAAGGCTCCCGGAGAACCGTTATTTTGATAGTCGATTAGCGCTATTCCATGCGCATCGGCAGGAGTTCCTAGCCGGTCTGCAATAGCCGCCAAAATCGAGAACTCCGACTGCCCCTCACAAAGGAGCCACTTCGACGCAAAGAATATCTCTCCGCGGATCCGCTTTGCCCAACCCTCGAGCTTGGACAGTTCCGCGTCTTCAATAATTTCGAAGCTTGCAGCCTGCAATTGCCTCAGAGAAGCGTGATGCTGGTTTCGATCTGCGCCCAGATAGCACCTGAGCAGATCGCGATACCTCTCCTCAGGAATGGCACCCATGCATTGAACGGACCTCGAGGGTTTATCCCACCGCAGAATGGCGGGTGCCTTTGCCAACGCAGCGTGAAGATCGGCGTTTTCAGGAACTGCAGCGGCGCAAAAGCGCGGTATGGTCACAGCGCCTGCACCTTCTTCACTCCTGCGGACTAAGATAATGTCTTTGAAGGGTACGTTTTGCACGAAATAGGGCGAGTGGGTGGTGATTATCTTTTGTCCGGGAAGGGCCGAGACAGCCTCCCAAAGGGATCGACATGCCTGCGGATGTAAGTGTGCCTCCGGCTCCTCGAGTGTCAGGATTGGTTCGCTTTCTTCCTGTAGGCTGGTTGACAGCGCGTTCTCAACAAAAGCTCGAAAAAGAAAGATACTGGCCAAACTTTGTACGCCATGCCCATGACGACCAATCGGCAGCCATGGATCGTTGGCTTTTCCTTGCACAACCAACTCAGCTTTGCTGAGAATTTCCCACAAGTTGGCCGAGACAGCCCTAACATCCACGTCACCCGCCGCCCCGTTGGCTACCACTGCGCTAATCGCCTTAAGTGTACTCTTGATTGCGGTTAGCTTAGGGTCGGCGGCAAGGAGTTCGCTGTTCAGTTCAGAGAATGCCTTCTCCAGCTGAGCTGTTTTTTCGGGAGCGATCTCAACACTTCTCAGCAATGGCCCCCAGAAGCGCGATCGGCCACTGAATTCAACATTGGCGTCGCGCATTGCAGCCATCGAGAAGCAGGGGACATAGTCGAAGAAGCGCGAGAGATTCTGACTCCGAGCTCCCGCGCCCGCGTAAGGTTCGTTCTGCTCGTTCAGAAATTGCCAGACCGGATCGACAGATTTTGTAACGTCTTGGTAGCGACAGGTTACTTGCATACAGATTGAATGCGTGTTGGCGGCCGGATCGCTCCGGATAATATCGCTCAAATCATCGACGAGAGGCTGGGGCCACTCTTGAGCGCTCCTTTCACTAAACCACAACCTGATCTGTATCTCGGGCCTCGGACCGGCTGGATCATGACTGAAGGGAAAATCATATTCGCTAAAACCTGTCTGTCCAGATCTTCCCCACCGACGTCCCAACGCTAGTTTGATGGCGTCAAGAATAGCGCTTTTTCCAGCGTTGTTTTCACCGATGAGTACCGAAGTTGGGCTTAAATCGACTTCGAGGGAGCCAATACAGCGAAAATTCTTGATACTAATGCGACCAATGTGCAACGCGGCTGCCCCAACTCTGTAAGCATGTAGCGTAGATATTTCACGTTGAGTAATCGTGGACAAGCCATTTGATGGCATCACGGGTGATCACACTTCGCGCATAGAGGACATTCAAGCACTTTGCCCCTTGCAACAAACGGCCGCAGAACACTTATGCCTCGCCCATCTCATCGGGGTCGTGGGTTTGGCGGCTTCCAGCAAACGTAGTGGGCCCCATCAACGACAGGCAAAGATGTGCCTGATCGTTAGCGGCGAAAGGGCAGGCTGCGCGACCTGAAAGATGAATTGACCTAGGCGGATCGCACATTCCCGGATCGTCATGGGGCATCGCGTAAATGCGATGCCCCGAAGCTCCATGGCTTGCACTTCCTTGTAGAAATTAAACGCCCGGCCCTTGATCTAGAGAAGTTTTTCGGAGCACAAGTGCATCCCGTTGGAAGGGCCGTGAATGTGCCCCGGGGGGAAATATGCATGATTGTTGGTGAGAGTGGGCAGGTCCAATCTGACGCACCGCATAGCGAAGATTTACCCCCTTTATCGAAGGGGGCGGTAGAAACCGTCACGATTGCCACAATGACTGAGTATGCGACTTTCATTGCAAACTTGGCGACCGAGGGAGCCAAGCATTGGTTTCGAGGAGTTCGAGATTCAAAATACGACCTGAGACCGAGCCTTTATAGGCACGAGACTATAACAGCCCCTGCCGAATTGCTTGAACTGGAGTGGCTTTTATTATCCGACTTTCGGCACCAAGCTCCGCCTTTTATCCGGAAACTTCCTGACGACAACATCGAGCTGCTTTTCTTGATGCAGCACTATCGCGTTCCAACTCGGCTTTTGGACTGGAGCGAAAACCCATTTATTGCATTATTCTTCGCACTGGAGAATGCCAAACAGGAGGACGGTGGTAAGGAAAAGGAGGCGGCGGTGTGGGTTCTGGACCCAGCCAAACTGAACGCCACCGTTCACAAAAATCGCGATTCCGCAGATAGAATTTTCGGAGCCTATACGGGAGACCTTGAGGGTTATAGACCAAGCGGAGAGGGGAAGGCGTTGAGCCAAAAGTTGCCCTGCGCGGTGTACGGAATCCACAATAGTCCGAGGATTGTGGCTCAGCGAGGTTCCTTCGTTATGTATGGTAAGGAGACAGCGCCCATCGAGGATCAGGAAACCCTCGTTTCTGTGCCCCGGCTGCTGCGCAAGCTCACGGTTCCAGCGAAAGCCAAACGAATGATGTTCGAGCACCTGTTCAACATGGGCATTTCCGATTCTGTAGTGTATCCCGATTTGGACGGGCTTGGACGGGAAATTAGAAATCGACGGGGCTTTTGAGATGACATTTCGCGTTACCCCAATGCAGGTCCAAACACTCGTATCATGGTGGGACGAGCAACCCGACATCGACTTTGACCCCGTCTACCAGCGGAAGGGCCATCTTTGGTCGAAACCTCAGAAACAGGATTTGGTAGATACCGTACTTAATGGATTCGACATTCCGAAGTTATACTTGGCCGATTTCACCATTCTCGACAGCGCTCTCAACGAGAAGAAAAAGAAATATGCTGTTATTGACGGCAAGCAGCGTCTTATAGCGCTTTTCGGCTTTTTTGCGGGTGATTTCACGCTCGCCAAGAGGTTCACGTTCTATGAGGACCCAACCTTGTCGCTTGGCGGGTTGTCATATGAAGATCTCACGTCCAACTATCCAAAGATTGCGCGCAGATACAACAACTATGCTCTTGCTATGATGAGCGTCGTTACGGACGACGAGGCAAAAATAAGTGAACTGTTCCTGAGGCTCAACACTAGTAAGCCGCTGTCAGGGGCCGAAATTCGAAATGCCATGTTGGGAGACGTTCCGCGACTGATCCGTCAGATCGTGGAGCACCCCTTCTGGTCGAAGATTGGATTCAGCACCTTACGAGGCCAGGATAAAAATGCGGCTGCTAAACTTCTTTTGCTGGAACATGCGGGTTCGGCCGTCGATACGAAAAAGAAGCAGCTAGATGAGCTTGTGACGAAAGCGAACGCTCTGAGCGCCTCAGAAGTTTCTATTTCGGATGGCGATAGCAATAATCTTGATGAGTATGCCTTCGATGACGATACCGACACGGAGGGCGTTGTGGGCGATCTGATCGAAGCGTCTGCAGAAACTGAGAATACCAACGTAGAACGGTCGGCCATGCGAGTGCTTGACACTCTAAGCCGTCTTGCGCCGCTTTTCGTCACCAAGGATGATGTGCTGCGACAGGCGGCACAAATCCCGGTGGTCTACTGGCTCGGCCGTGAGCTAAATCCGGCCCAGCGTCAGCAATTCCGTCCATTTCTCGTAAACTTCAACAATCAGCGTGAGAAGAATAGAAAGCTGCCGCTAGGAGACCCTAGTCGAGATCCAGAATTGTTGGATTATGAAATACTCACGCGAACCAGCAATGACCAAGCCAGTATCGAGGGGCGTTATAAGATAATGCGAAGGAGACTCTTTGAATTTCTAAAGTAGGCATATGGCCTGATCAATGGAATCTCAACTAGTCACCTTTCCAGAATTGACGGATTTCGGCCTACAGCTGCATCATCAGTCGTGCGCTAGAAGTTGCATCTAAAGATTGCTAAGATGGCACGTCGAATATGGACGTAATTGTCTTCTTTGACCATTCTCCGTCGGCCAGACATCCAGCGTACTTCCCTCTGATTTCAGCCCTGTAGCGGCCTCCGGCTACCAAACTTGCCGCGTATTCGCTGTCGTTGGGCGAAAAGGTTGCCTCTTCAACCGGAGCGGTGAAGCCTTCCCTGAAAATTGCGAAGCTAAGGCCGGTCATTGCTGATTGTGTTGTCCATTTGAATGTAACTAGACGCTCTTTCTCCGGCGATGTTGGGTCAGGGTCTTCTGGAACATTGTAGTCGCCGATTGTATAAGTGAGATTCCTCGGCGGGGTCAGGGGGGCAACTATGCGCACGTGCCGCGGACCACTCGCGCGGACGCCCGGGCGTTCTGGGAGCGATGCGGCGATTGTCCCCGTGCCTTCGCATACTGCCTTAAAACGGACCCCGTGATCGTCGCCCTGCATTCTCTGCAGGCAATTTCCGCCTATCTGGGCCACAGGCACTATCACAGAAGCAGTCTCTTCGCTTGCCTGCGGTCTCAAGGAAAATCTAACGGAAAACGCATCGCCAACATGGACGCATTCGGGAACCGAGCCTGCTATGATCCGGGCGCGATCGCCCGTGACGACACGCGAAACCAGCTTCGTATTTTCGGTCCACAAAAACGGAAAACGACGGAAAGCAACCTCATGAATGAACTCTATGGCGTCGCCGGGCTTTAACTTTTGAGAGCCTCTAAGCGCAAACGAAGCGAAAGTAGCGCCGTTGACAGCTTTGCGAGCTGGGATGAGAATTTGGGTTCCCCCCCCGAGCCTTGTCGAGTAGGAGACGCTGTCCTTTAATAGACGAGCCTGACGAGGCTCGGTGACGACATGGGCGCTTTTCTGATAGCCCGCCGAGAGATCGCTAACAGCTGGCGCCTGTAGCAGCGGGCCAGCGCAACCCCCTAGCAGAACACCCGCTCCGACCGCGACTAAGACACTTCCCAAATGTCTCATCGTTCACTCCTACGGACAGGGGTCGTGCGAGTTGGCGTCTGACCTCAGATTGAAGTCACCCCCGGGTGGCGAGTGGAGAGCAAAATGTAAATGAACCTCGGACCTCGCTGCCACCGTTCCCAAAAGAGCGCCAGCATTAACGGCCCCATTGCGCAACGCCTCGCCGGGATCGATATGCCAGTACGTGCGAGTATCGTTTCCGGTTCTAATGACTACACCAGTTTCTCCGTTTGCCCCGTTTCGTCTTATATATACGACCTCTCCTGCTACAGCAGCGAATACCTGCGTACCGACAGGAACAGCAATGTCCATGCCACCGTGAAAGTCGCTTTGCCCATTGAGACCGCGCCAACCCCAGTCTGACGACACAGTGCCTGTAGCCGTTGACAGCACCGCACAATGATTGTCCCAATTGTGCGGCGTAAAGGGCGGCGGGACAACCGGGGGCGGGTTCGCCACGTTGCCATCATCTTGCCATACGGTTCGAGTGGTCCACTCGCCATACTTCGTATAGGCCTGATTCGTACAGCAGGCATCGGAATCAATACAACTGTATACGTCTCGAAACGGTTGTGACAGCGTTCTTCCATTATTGCTCCATTGGCTAGCACCAGCTTCAGTGCGCACCAACTTGCATATTTCTCTACCTAGAGTTGCAATTTTTGAGAAGCTCGCCACCTGAAGATTGACTTGGTTCTTCTCACGCTGCTCAAGGACGTAAGCAAGACTTCTTAGAGTGTCGATGATTGCGCCGGTGTCCTCTGCCGCCACCGTCATCACGTTCACCAAATGAGTCTTGTCCCTCAGATACTCGATTGCTTTCTGCTCGGCCGCGAGCACTGTTTCCTCAAGAGGTACAGCGTCGTGACGGAACTCAAGGGTATCAACCCGATCCGTGTAAAAATCGACGAATTGAGCAGCTAACGATTCTACCGGGTCCAAGAATATCGATCTACGGCGGTCGTCCTGCCGAAACTCGAAGTATGCATTGTTGAAAGTATACTCTCGGCGACCATCAGAGACGATAGGTTGCCGCGGACCCGGATCGTCATCACCACAGTCCCTCTCAATCTTCACCCCATCGGCACGTTGAATTTCTTCTTTGACTATTGCGAACGTTCTTCGATGAACCGCATTGGCACCCAAAGGCCTTAGGCTCCGTATTCCTCTGGCGATGCGATCGAGTGCTTCCCTTCCCTCGCTGTCCATGCTGACCCCCGCAACATTTTGAAAACAGTTTCAAGTTAACTTGTCGATGCATACTCTTAATTGCTTTCGCTAGCAAGTAATTGATCAACTGGTGAAGCGGTGAGTTTCCATCGTTACGACGACTAGCTATAACGCGCATCGATCACATCAATCTAATTTCCACTTAGATACCAGTGATCTAACGCACTTAGCTAACATTGCGCATTGCGTCTGGAAATGAGCACTCCCAGGTTCAACTCGAGGGCTTTCTGCCGTATTTATGACCCGCGAATGCGTTTACTACTGATCTAGGGCAGCGGTCAGGGAGGCCAGATAGGCTCCGCAATGCTCCTTGACTTTCGGGCGAGCTATATATGCGGCTAACTGCGCATCACATTGGGGTATACCCCCGAGTGACGTAACCCAGCCCGCACTGAACTGTGTAACATCCGGGTCGGCACCGACCATCTGTGACACGAAAGCGTAGAGTCTAAACCTCGAAGTGACGTTTCTGCGCTTCGACTCCGACTGTGCGTCGGCTTAAGCCGATGGCGGCTTGCTCCTCGAAGCAGGGATATATGCCGACCATCGGGGCGCGAATCTAGTCGTGGACCCCTGCGGTCGGCTTTCGCCCTGATCGAACGCGACAAGTTGCCCGGGAGTAGGCATTCGGGAGGCCGTGGATTGCTGCTACGCTTGTTTCAGCATTGCACTGCGCAGGACGTGAGGATGGCTCTCACCAGTCGGCAGCCCGACGTCATCTCTCGGGAAAGCAGGGAAGCGAGCGTTTCAATTGCAAGTCGGCCGTCTTGCCCTCCTTGATCGCCTGAATCCTAGGCTCAAGGTGTTTGTGTGCCAACGTATGCAGCGATGCAGACACCGCGAACGAGAGTTTCTTCTTTTCGGCCTCTTTGATGAACGCATTCAAGGTGCCGTCTTCCTTCATGATGTCCAAAGCGGTTACCACGTCCTGCACGCTAAAGGGTTTCCTGACACGAGGGGCCATCGGTGATTCCTTTCTGATGTTGCGGATTTCGTTACTGAACAAACACTGCGGTGCGCTGTTCGAAATTCCGCTGCTCGGTCCTATCGAGATTGCTATCAGCCTGCTTTCTAGCGGCCGCTGCAGACTTGGGGTCAATCAACCTGCCGAACTCATCAAAGACAGGTTGCCCAGTCTTGTCCGGTGGAAGAGACAAGTCGATGATAATCGTATGCTTGTCCGTACGGTAATTGTCGGCCTTCAGGCCCAAGCTGATGACATCCCAGCCCGGATTGAGAGGTGAATACGTAGAAGTAGGGTCTAGATTGCCTGACACCTTGGTTGTCAGCGTTATCGTATCGGTCATATTAGGCTGCTTCCAGCTCCCGGCCTTCGGATCTGAGCCGAGATTTCCTTCGATAGTCTGCCCAATGAAATCATGAACAAGCGACTCAATCCTTAGCATCCCCGTGCTCGGGTAGAGGTAATGTTCTTTGGTCGTGAACGATTTGTCTGGGAGCTTGGAGTTCTTGTCGAACTTATTGAAGTTGTGACAGAAATTCTCTGTCATCCCGATCACAAGGCTGTTGAATGTGTCGTAGACTCGGTAGTGGCGACTAACCTCGCGGGTTCGATCATTGCCCACATCAAAGCCAAGGTTGTGCTTTCTGGGCTTAAAATCACCAAGCACGGTTCCTGAGAATCCGAGTGTATTGTTTTCCGTCCCATCAAGCGTGAAGTCATAGCTAACCATCGTCACACCGAGGCCAGCCAGCGTCTTGCTTAGGTCCTCATGACCTTTCCATTTAAATTTTTCCCAAGAAAGCCCATGAAAGAGCGTCCGGTCGGCGTCAAAAGCAGCGGCAGCCACCGAGCCCACTTTGCCGTCGTAGGAAACGTTGTCGTCGTCACTCGTCAGCATCCCGATTAGTTGCTGCTGAAGAGCATAGCGGGTTTCGCAACGGATCTGGGTCGCGATGTCGCGGCTGCTATAGCCCATAATATCATCGGGAAGAGGGTAAATTGAGCAGCCCGCGAGCAAGACGATAGGAATAGGTAGCAGGCTCCGCATTCAGTCCTCCAATGGTTTAATATCCGCTTAGGACGCACGGATACGCGGACGTAGATCGTCAACGACGTTCGACGAAACTAGATGGGGACAGAGCCACTACTGGAATCGTTTTCTATACCTGATGCATGCATGCGAGAATGGCATCGCGCGGATTTCCACAACTTGCTAAAGTACGCTGGAAACGGACATCGACTACGATCTCGACTTATGGCTGTCGCGATTGCACCGCAATGAACTCAGCGCCTCAATCCAGCTTGACACCGACTATTTGTGACAGGGTAGCGTCGAACCCTCAAACCTTGAGGTGACAGGTTATGGCTCGCATTGGTTACGCTCGCGTCAGCACCACTGACCAAGACCTAGAAACGCAGCTAGCTAAGTTGAAAGTTGAGGGGTGCGAGGTCATCCGATCGGAGAAGGTGTCGGGCGGCAGCCGTGACGGCCGCGCCGAACTGGCAACGGTTTTGGATTTCCTTCGGCCCGGCGATGAACTGGTAGTGACGCGCCTCGACCGGCTCGGCCGCGACACCCGCGATGTGCTTAACCTCATCTACGAATGCGAACAGAAGAGCGCCTTTGTGACGGTGCTCGACCCACACGTTTCGACACGCGGCGAGATGGGCCATATCGTGCTAACTGTGCTGGGCATGGTCGCTCAGATGGAGCGCCGTTTCATTAAGGAACGGCAGCGGGACGGCATCGAGCAGGCCAAGCGAGGCGGGGTCTATAAGGGTGGCAAGCAGAGGCTTGATCGCGGTCGGGTTCTTCAACTGAGTGCAGACGGAAGCGGTCCTTCCGAAATTGCGAGGGTAGTCGGCTGCTCGAGAATGCAGGTCTATCGGATCCTTCAAGGCAGCGAAGCTAGCAGTTCCCCCCGGACCACTCGAGCATCTCTAGCAAACGACTAACTGGAGACATTTAGCGGCATCGGGAGAATGTAGCCCACCCAGCTGGCACTCCATCTATCTGGCCAATGCTTACTCCGATAAGCTCTTGCTGGCGCGTTGTAGCCAACGTATTGGTATGAAGTTCTAATATAGTGCTTGCGAATGGATACCGAAACGACCACCATTTCTGCTTTCAGCAACGATCAGTGGCTTCATGCCATCACGGCCGTAAACGCGTGGCGTGGACGTTGCCTCGATTTATTTGCGAGGAGCGAGGTGGCCGTTAGCGAGACGCTTCTCGTGATGGCGAACACGACGAGGGACGGCGCTATAGCGAAGCTACCCCATTTGGTTGGACATCGTTTCGAGGAATTGGCGACTTTGATTGGGACCACCGGGGCCTTCGGCTCGGAGGGGAAAGCATGCGCGGCAGCGCTGTCGGCCTTCCGTCCACACGAGGGCTTGCGCGCCTCGCTGGCCCACGGGGTCGGCAAAGTTGTGCTTGACCAACAAGGGAACTGGTTGCTCGTGCTGCGTACGCTTACGTTCCGATCAAAACAGCCGGAGCGCACAGCCGTAGTCATCGAACAGAATGAGGCCCATGAAATAGCTAAGTCGCTCCAGACTGCGGGGCAGCGCCTCGTTTCGGAGCTGGCGAACCTGCGACACGCCCTAGGCTCGATCTGAATGTTCGGGCGGGCAGTGGGTGCTATCACCGGGTTGGCGCTAACAGCCATCCAGTGCTCGGATTGAAGAAATGAGGTTCTTGCCGTTTCTTCGGACTGTCTGGACGACTGAACGACCAAGACAAGTTTCCGATTTGCGCTCGAACGCATAGCGGGCCAGAAAGCGGCCTCCGGTTTGTGCTTCAAGGCTAACGAGTTGCAACGGCTTCGCGAGGTTGCTGTAGAACGCGCCTATGGCTGCCGCAGAAAGCGGACCGCGATTGCGTTTCTCTGGAATGACGTATTGGGCGGCCTGATCACCGTTGCCGTTCCCAAGAGCGTAGTAGAACGCCCTCACGGTTGTAGCCGCGGTTCCGTACTCTTCGGTAATGTCGTCGGCGGGAGAGACCTCGATTGCGCTCGCCAGCAGAGGGGCATGATGGTGTCCCGTGATAGCTGCTGCCTGACCGGCCAATCGGACCTCGACGTCCTTCCCCACGAGAGAACGCAGCAATGGCTCGGTGGCGGTTGTCGCCGCGAGCTGCACGGTTAAGACCGCCTCGGTTTCGTTCGCGAACTCGTCACCGGTTAGGCAAATTGGTGAGGCAAGACGGAGTATGTAGGCTGGCTCTGGCTCGTCTCCCTTTGTCACATCTTCGAAATTGGGAGAGCCCGGGAATATCTTGTAGAGAAGTTGGCCGGACAGATACTCCGGTTGTCCTTTGGAGATGTCGTAGCACTGGCTCGCCTCCAAACGTGCCGACAGAACGGATAACACGAATACAATCGCAATTAGCGAGCCGACCCGTTTTCCCACTGACTTCATACCTTCGCCTTTCGCCAACCAGCCCACCACGCTTCCCATTCGGAGCAGAACCATCTCTCGCCTCTCGCTGAGTTGATGCGTGTCGCCGAGTAATATTCTTGACCGGGCAGGTGATAGATATGCTCGCCGCGATCATTGATGTTCCCCTTGATGTCACAGCCCACCCTGCGCACGGCGACGGAGGTCGTTGATGTGCCGGGATAATGAACATTTGGAAGCATGTGCCGGGTTTCTGTCGCGACGTACGCGAAGGACGTCGTGCCGAGCAGCGCCAGAGAAATCGGAAGGCGAGCGCGGAGAAGCGAACGCCACCAAGGCCGCCTTCGCCGTCTGACCCATGGCAGATCGGAATTGCCCATGTCCATTTTCCCGAAAGGAAGAATGCGTTGATCTGGGCGAAAAGTCTAGAAGTCGGCGCGGAGCTACTCTCGCGCTGGCGCTTTCTTGGAAGGTGGGTTGGCGGCGCCTTGCAGTTGAGTGCGCCTGCGGGAACTGTCCTGATGGTGGTTCTGGCGGGCTAACTCGCGTAGCTCATGCCGTAGAAAACGTAACGTTCAATGGCGACTAGCGACTCCGTACTCGAGTCGGCTGGAATATTGCCGCTGAAAATGACCTCACCGGCTGTGGCGAGGGTTCTTTCGATCCCGTTTGCCCGGTAAATTACACAATAGAAAATTCGTATGAAGTTAAATGGTTTTTCTGGATCGATGATTTCTTCGGAGTACGCCCAAAGCTCGCGATCCTTGCCGTGGAAAATGAGCTTGTGATCGTTTTCCCAATCTGGCTGAAGGCTACATTCCTCAGCATACTTTCTAACTCCAACGACACTCTCCATCGGAAGTCTGGACAGGAGCATTTGGGTCTTCAATTCGGCTTGAAAGGCGGGACTGTCTCCTATGTTTTCTGCCTTAGCTTTGAAGTACACCTGCACAGATCCATCGCTTATAGCTGCGCTTATTTCAGGGCGTCGAAGACTAAGCCACGGCCTCTGCTCAGCGGCAAAAAGCTCTTTAGCATCCCTGTTGGCCTCCATGGATGCGTTGGAGGCATTGATCGCGGCCTCGGTGGCAGCTCTATTGAGTTCGAGCGTGTCGCGAACAAGTCTCACGGCCCAGATGCTAACGCCGAAACTGGCGATTGCGGAAATGGCTGCAATCCACTGTGCATAAGTATCTGTAGGGCTAGTGTAGGTTTCCCATATGCTTGGCCTAACGACTGGATTGTCTTTCCCGTTCTCGTCGTTTTTTTCGTGTTGATATCGTTCTTGCTGGTAGGTCGGATTGCGAAATCCGGGAAAAGCCCAAACTAGGAACAGGAAAGCCAGAGCGACCCCAGCGAAAAGCCCAACCGCGAATACTGCGCTTTTTTTGCTCTTACGCATTAAAGAAGGAGTCCGCCACCAAATTCCCGTTGCGGCGTTTATCTCCTACAATGGCATGAGGAGCAACAATGACCAGCACCCTTGGGAGCTGTTTGCTCAGCTCAATCGTATTCAGCTCGGTGGCCTGAACAGCCTGAGGTGCAGTCGTACCCCTCAAACGTCTGCTGCGTCATGGAGGACAAACCCCAAGCCCCAGCTATTCACGACGCAAGACCAAAGCAGTCAAGGCGTAGACCATTATTCAGTTAGGAAGGCCTGGAGTTTTGCTGTCAATTCCACCCGTCCGGCGGGAGTGGTTTCGCATTCCCAAACGACCACTATGTTCCAGCCAAGCTCGCGGAGAGCCTCATCGTTGGCAAGATCGCGGGCGCGATTGCCTTGGAGCTTTGGTATCCAAAAGTCTTTCCGCGTTTTGGGAACTCGCGCGCGGCCGCATGACTCGTCGGGATGCTGATGCCAAAAGCATCCACGAACCTCGACAATTTTCCGATGGCTTGGCAGAACGATGTCAGGTTTACCCGGTAGATCGGTTCGATGGAGCCTATATCGATATCCCATCGCATGAATTATGCGTCGGACAATCATTTCAGGTCTGGTGTTTTTACTCCGAACCAGCGCCATCTGCGCACTGCGGGCGGGATCGACCGTCATGGATCCTTGAACAAAGCCTCTACCTGTCCGGGGTAGATCGCATCGTCCCTCTCCGGGTATAAAATCACGCGGTTCGGAAGCACAGTTGCTCTCCAGCCGTCCGGCAATGCGCCAAGGAAAAGCTTCAGAGCCAGTCTTGTTGTCATTCTGCCTTCTGGAACTGTAACCATCCTGTCTCGCATTAGGTGATGACCGCGGGACCAATGTTCACCAGCGGTATCATACCGGAAGATATATGGCAGACCATCCTTCAAAGCCAACATGGCAGAGAGAAGAGGCTGCGCCCCGGGTTTCAAAAATGGAACTTCTTGATCGATATCGACCGGGAATTCCAGGTCGTAGACGGCGGGGTCTTGGCCCTCTCTCCGCCTCCCCGGATCGTTTGAACCAAAGCCCGAGTAGTTCCAGACCGGACGTGCCCCGCGATGTCTGGTGTATTCCTCGATGAGCATCGCTTCCAAGTCAAAGTTCGAAAAGACGAAGATCCGGACCGCCTTGAACCGCACATCGACCGGATCGAGATTGCGCCGATGTTGAACGAAATTCAGATGTCGGATAAGTCGGTTTCGAAACCCGGCCTTGGAATCAGTCTTTCCAATGTAGACGAGCGCATCGCGCAAATAGAGAAGATATGCCCCTTGCGCGCCGTCCGGAATTTGCGCCCTCACGTTTTCTTCTGTGAGCGCCGACGCGGCCATATCGTCGAAGTACTTAGGAAGTTCGGCCCGCAGAACTGCCGGGATGTTGAGTTCAAACTCCGAGTACCCCATGGGCTAAGCCGCGTGTCGCTGTGGCTTGCTGGCGCGCTCTAGAATCCCCATAAGATGGCGACCGAACGACTCTGCTAATTGCACTGGGGCTGCGTTCCCCAGCTGCCGCATGTTTTCGCTCCACGACCCGACGAAGTGGTAGTCGTCAGGCAAACCTTGCAGCCGCGCGGCCTCCCGGACACTGAAATAACGAACGCTACCGTCTGGGAGGGCGAGCGTATTCTCTCCGCCTGGAACCCCGTGGACGCCTGCCTTCAGAGCCTTGCTTGGCTCATCGGCCGGACTGCCGGTGTGTCCGGGGTAAGAGCGAGCACCTAGCTGCGGGGTATGGTTCTCGAAGTCCGATTTACCTGAAGGGTTGCCGAGCCCAGCTAATGCATCGCGCACCGTTCGCCACGGCAAACCCTGCGGCTTGTCTTTGCTCCTGCGCATTTGCTCAACCGTCCGCACATCTGCTGATGAAGGACCCTTTTCGGGTTTCCTGATGCCATGCCGCTTCCAGTACTCTCCAGATATCCACTGGTCCCATAGGAGGCGCTCGCGAGAATGGGTTGACTTCGGCGGTTCAACCGATTGGACGATGTCGCGACGAACACCCAAGAAAAGCACCCTGTGCCGCTTCTGCGCAGCGCCATAGTCGGCTGCATTTACCTTCACAACGGCCACTTCATACGCGCCCGCCAGTTCAGCGCGTCGAAGCCTCGTAAGGTGCTTCCCGCGGTCTTCGAGTGGCAGCTGCTCAAGCTCCGGATTAGTGAGGGAGAGGCGAATCCAATCAAGGTGCTCGGAAAACTTGGGTCGCAGTAAGCCCCGGACGTTTTCGAAAAGGAATGCTTTCGGCTCAATATCTCGAACAGCTCGGACGGCCTCCGGCCACATGTCGCGGGAGTCTTCCTCGCCCTTGTGTAGTCCGCCGATTGAGAAAGGCTGGCACGGCGGCCCTCCGGCCACGAACTCCGCTTTCCCCTTGAACGAGCGCCAGTTCACCGCGCGCACGTCGTTCGAGTGCATTTGCCAATGGCTAATGTGCTCTATGCCGCGCCGAACGTTGTGATCAACGTTAGCTACGGAGTGCCGGTCCCGCTCGACAAGCAGCATATGCTCGAACCCAGCCCGGGCAAGACCCAAGGCAAGTCCGCCGCATCCTGAAAACATCTCAACGCTACGCACAGAATCTCCCCTATGGATGCGAAGAGTCGTCAGGTCGTTAGGAATCGCAATCGCGCTGATTCGTTTCCCACAGTTGAATCCTACCTTGGGGTGAAATTCAAGAACAATTAGTGAACGATTGCAATATCGGCGCGCCGTTCCGGTGATATGTTAGGGGCGCGCTTTTAGCCTCTGTTCGAACTAAGTTCTTGGCGGCGGCGCTCGGTGCGCATTAGGCTTTCTTCCGCTTGAGCAAGGTCACCAGCACAGTCCGCATTGACGAATGCTCATCGCTATCAAGCTCGACGATCCAATCATCGTTGTGCTTGTGCCAACTGAAGTTCGCATTTCGCAATGCCTGTCGATACGCCTTCGGATCAACACCAACGGACCTAGCCATATCGGCGGCATTTGTCAGCTTGGCCACGACGACGCCTCCCATGCTTTCCGCCAAGCATATAGGAGGTCGGGCCGATGGGAAATGCATTGCATTCCGGCAATTTTCAAACTGACCCACTACCGATCGAACTGCTCATTCGCCTTGCTCGGAGCATTGAATATCGACACCTCCGATAAACGCCTTATTGAGCTTGTCCCAATCGGCGAAGGAGACCTTCGTGTTGTTGAAGTCGAAGACCGCAAAACGTTCGTGCGGCCGATTGCTCATGACCGAGATGAACATGGATATTCCGGCTGCTGCTAATTCGGGGGGTTGTCCTACTGCACTTGCTTGCACGTAGGCCATCATGACATTGACGACTGAATTCACCCCGGTACCATTCTCCTCAATGGTAGCCTTGCCCTTTGGACCGGGTTGCGCCCGAGTGCCGTTGACGTAGAGATTGCCGTCTGCATCGGCAGCAAATTGCCACGCCTCTTCATCATCCCGGCCGTTGGTGGACGGAACGCCCAAAATCTGGCTGCCCCGAAACCAACATTCCATGGCGTAGGACATATTTGACTGCTGGCTCAGATAGTCCTCTGCGCTCTGGGCATAGGCCGAGACTCCCAGCATGGGCATGGTGGCAGTTAGTGCTATCAACCCGCGCAGAATCATTTTCATTTTGCCGCTCCATCCGATGTTTTAATTCGGCCTGCACGACGGCTTCTCCATGCAATGAATGCCGTAGCGGCGCCTCGAAACCGGTTTGCTTCGAACCCGAAGCAGTTCCCCACCGAATAGGGGACTGTCAGTCCGTCGATTGTCAAGCCGTTTATATTGCTTCCTTGCCCACAATGAATGTGCGCAAAATCATTGGTTGGAATCTCCGCAAGCTCCGGGCAGAGCAAGGTTTGTCGCAAGAGCGGCTGGGCTTGGCGGCGGAGATCGATCGATCCTATGTTGGCCGCATTGAGCGAGGCTCCGAGAACGTCACAATTGATACGTTGGATGCCTTGGCAGCGGTCCTTGGGGTGCCCGCCGCGACTCTTTTGACCGAGCCTCCCAAAGGGGCACGGCAACCTATGCCCCTGTCGTCCGGTAGAAAGCCGAAGTCGGCGTAATGGGACGGGCGGCTGCGCCCCTGCGCCCCGTGCAGGATAGAACATCAATACTCCTCCGGCAGCATGACGGTCATGACCCGGATAGTGACGGCCGGGTCGGAGGCGTCAGGCGACAGGTTCGCCAGAGCGAGGTCATAGTAGTCTATTTTGAAGAACAACTGCCGGTCGCTGACGTACAGCAGAGCGCAGTCGTGCTGGCCCCATGGATCGTTGTTCTCGTCGAATGCGTCGAAGGCGGCGATGGCCAGCAGGATGGCGCCGATCTCGTGCGCAGGCAGTGCGGCGACACCGGCGGTCATCACCATGCGCCCACCAGCACCCGTCTGGCGAAGTTGATCGTTGAGGGCTCGAATGCGCGCGGTTCGATCGGCCGCCGACTGCCGACCGACGCGCTCTGTTGAGCATGTCATGGGTGGTTCCTTCGAATGGATGTTTGATTGAGGGGGTACCGGGCCAGGACGAACCCGGCCCGTTGCAAGCCCGCCTATTTCTTCGCCAGCTGGCGAGGGTGGATCAGGCCGAGCTGGTAGTAGCTGCGGTCGATTTGCGGAGCGTCTGGATAGTCCCTGAACTTTAGGGTGAAGATACCCTTGGCTTTGGCCTTCATGATCCGAGCCTCGAAATATCCCTCGTCGGGACCTTCCGACGCCAGCACCATGTCGCCGACCGCCAGCCTTGCCCAAAGGTCGCCACTGGCACCGCCACCACCGTCGGCCCCGCCATGGCCCGTGACGGCCTCAGGCGAGCCCGCTGAGGCGTTTTCGGGGCTGTCGGCGGCCTTGTCGTCGCCCGACCCGCTGTCGCGCTC
This sequence comes from Mesorhizobium caraganae, assembly GCF_016836705.1. GTDB lineage: Bacteria > Pseudomonadota > Alphaproteobacteria > Rhizobiales > Rhizobiaceae > Mesorhizobium > Mesorhizobium caraganae. The sequence goes on from NZ_JAFCGY010000001.1 coordinate 1,518,064, forward strand.
GTCAGCGACGCCCGCAAGGGCTGCGATGCGGGTATAAAGCTCACCTTTGACGAACGGCACGAAGGCCTTGCCGCTATCGAACAGCTTGCCAGCCGGAAGGCGCATGACGATCTCGGGTGCTTCGCCGGGCTCAACGCGATGCGAATGCATCCCCATCAGCCTCGCTGCGCTCTCAGCCGCTTCGACCTCGGGTAGCAGGAACACCGACGCGTGAGGCTTGCGGGAGTCATCCCTTCCAAACACGATCAACGAGCGGGTGGTTTCGGAGGCGACATTCATTGTCTTGCCTCCTGATACAACAAAGGGGCCAGAAGGCCCCTTGCGGTGTGATTTGAGTGGTGCCGACATGGCGTGTCGGGTCGATCTGTCAAAGGCATGTTAGTGCTCCTGTTACGGTATGGCCTAACCGCGTCAGGCGACGCAGCTCGCCACAACCAGCTTATCAGGATTATTTTCCTATGTCAACCGGAGGTTGTTGGCTCTGCGGCCAGAGTTGGTTGAGTTGCGCGCACCGTTGAGAGCGTCTGGCTTTGAGATGGCAATGCCGGTTGAGCTAGCAACTACCGCCCCCAGTCGTGCGCGCCCCCACCGCTGGTGAGCCAAATGCCATCCCCCATATAGACAGGCTCGCCCATGCCTCCGAAGAAGGAATAGAGATCATCTTCATCATCGGCTTCGCGGATGTTGCGTGGCCGGGCTGGAAGTGTCTTTGTAGACCGCAACGGGACCAGCAAATCCTCCAGCCCGGGATCATCGCGCAGGAACGCTTCGGCGAAGGCGGCTATCCGCATGAAGACGTTCTGCTCGCTACCACCGAGGCCCTGTTCGAAAAAGGGAGATCTCAATCTGCTTATCCGAAGCAACGAGTCACGCTTCATTTCTTCGTCCGGAAGGCCCGGTAGAAGCTGCACGTCGACACCGTTCTTGCGCATCAATATCAGCCCGGTGCGTCTCTCGTTGGTGGCGGTAAACGCTACCCTGTAGGCCTTGTTGGCGGGCCGCCGCCGTATCCATCCGATCCCAGTGAGGTGTATCGCGAGATCAATAGGGCGCGTCATACCGCGGACGCTCAAGGACTCTCCTCGCGGAAGAACAATGCCGTCCCTCGTAGAGGTCGCCTCTCGTCCAAGGCATTCGATCGTGTTGCGGCAGTTCCAGTTCAGATAATTGAGATCGGCGACGCGAGCCCATTTCAGCGTGCCTTCCTTCATCCGCACCACCACATCGTCGCCGATACCTATATCAGTTCGGTAGCAGTTGACTGGATACACTTGGCCTTTGCTGTCGAAGGCGACGTGAGCAATGATATAGCCCATTCACTTACCGCCTAGGCCATAGCGATAGAACAGCATCGCAACCGCCGCGGCGGACACCACAGTCGACAATGACAAAAATTGATACGCGACGGCTATCTTCTCGCCGCATGTCGCAATTCCGCAGGTCGTCTCCACCCGCTCGTAGAGCGCGCCCAGCGCTGATTGCAGTAGCCAAAGAGCTAAAAAGAAAATGCCCGTCGCAATGATGGACGCCCAATTGATCCTGCCTGACATATAACCCCCTTTGACATGCCTTCCAGGGCCTTTCAGAATAGGCTTTGCTGGGCTTTTCTCAGCTTCAGTGAGTTCGTCGAGCCGTACCACGCCCAGCAACTGCCAGACATGTGGCCGCTCGCCCACCGCCAATGCCATCACCTTCGCCGGATACTTGACGCTGAGTGTCTCGTCCAGCCTGCTTTTTGCGGCGGAGCACATCACTTCTCAGGAAGGTCTCATCCAGGCCCATCCATGACATTAGGAAAGCCTTGCTGGTGTCGTCGCGGCACAACCAATAATGGGGTGGTCGGAGGCGACCTTCATCGTCTTGCCTCGTCGATATTTGAACCCCGGCCCTGCCTGCGCATCCGCCGCTCAAGCCGTGTGCCGATGAGCATATGGTGTGTCGCGCTCAACGCGACACGAGCCTGTATGAGAACACCGTCGCTTGAAACGTCATCCGACGCAGTCAGGTTTAGGCGAGCGATGTCGGCGAGACGCAGCACGGCCTCGTGCAGCTCGATCGGCTCCTCATTCGCGAGGAGGCGATGCATGAACTCCGCCAACAAGGTCGGGAGTCGTTCGTTGCACAAAAATGACCCGGCTGGTCGCGCCATGGCGGCAAGCGCGTCGCGCAGGTACTCTCCTGAATCGGCAGGTGGCGGCAAGAAACCCACCTTGTGCAGGTGGGCGATTTCCGATTCCAACAGGGCTTGAATGCTGCCGGATGTGTCGATCAAAGGAGCGGCGTTGATCGCTTGTTCGACAACCCAGTCGAGCAGCGTATCGGGATCGGTGATGATGTCGATCCTGAACATGTTGCGGTCCATGGACAACTCCTCCATCGTGACGGATCGCACTGAGTTGCGGCGTAACGTCCTCCGACTTCCGGTCGCCGGATGCCTACGCTTTTGATGCCCGGCGGCGACGCTGTTCCTCCACACGCTCTAGGTGCTCGTCATAGCGATGGTGAAAGTCGTCGTCGGCGAGCGAATCCATGATGTGCTCGGCATGAGCGGTCGGCATGAGGACCTCGAAGGTCATGCGGAAAACGGTTGATGGCTCTTCAGGGTTTGGGGCGGAAAAGCTCGGGCGCACATCTGTGAACCGATGACCGTCGCGCAAGACTTTCAGGCACCAGTCGCGGACGTCGATCGCTTTCTGCTCGACAAATTTCTTCGCGAAGTCGGCCTCGGAAACGTACTGGTCGGGTTGCCGCTTAGACGCGCTTGCGGCTTGCTTTCTGTTCGACTTCGACATGGTGTTCTTCCTTCTCGATGATGGTGATGACCTGCTGGTCGCGGTTTGAGTCCGCGATCAGGTGGAACACGTCGCTTTACCGGTCGCTCTTCGGGGTTCTGCGGATGTTGCTGCCGAGGGCTTAGGGTCCCTAGCTTCGTTGCGCCAACTCCGACCTGCTGCGTGGCAGGATCAAAACTTCGTCGTAGCCGACGCGAGGGCTCTTCATGCCCTTGAGAGCGTAGTCCGTGACGAACCAGCCGTTATGGGTGATCGGCTCTGCCTCTATGCGGAACAGGCGCTTGTCGTTGCCGGTGTATTGGACCTGACACTCATGGAAATGGCCCCCCAGCGTCTCTTTCATACGCGACCACGGGGGGACCGCCGCGATGGCATGGAGGTGCCGTCCATCGTTCACCTTGGCGTCTCGTAGGTGACCCTTTTCCGCCTTGGCTACGGGGAAGTCTGGTGAGCAAACCCATAGTGGCAAACTGTCTGTTGGAACGTGGCGAGGTTTGCGCTCGATGCGGGTGAGCACCATTGCGTAGACGCGTTCAAGCTCATCACGCATCTGCCACGCAACGTTCGCCGGTGAGCCGCGCAGGTGGTTGAAGGTGAAAGTTAGGAAGGTGGGTTGCCAACCTTGGCGAACACGTTCTCTGAACATGTAGCCGTACCCGGCGATCAGGTGCTCCATCGGTGTGCTCATCAGCATAAGGTCTCGTTGGATTGGTGTGTTGTGTGGTGGTTGGCGTGATGAACAGTGCCCTCGGCAGCGCTGCTGCACATGCACCGTGGTTTCATGTCCTCATCGGCCATAGGTACCCATATGCAGGCTCTCCGAACCGGCATCTGGCATTGTGAGGAGCAGCACTTCCTGCGTGGCGAGTCCGACGCATTTCGTGCTGCTCGATGTGTTGAAATTGGCATCCCGGCTGACCGGAACATGCTGCTTTACGCAATGCATCTAGTGTTGCGATTTGTCGCTGCAGGTTGCCCTGAGAGAGATGAATGGTGACCGGCGCGCCCCGACATCGGCGGCCACCATCATTCCTAGCTGTGACGCGGCTTCAACTTCACGAATCTCTGCACACGGATCTCAGTCATAGCGCCCAGTTCTTCGATGGTGCCGATCAGTTTGACCTTGCAGGGAACAGCCAAGCTGGTCAGGGCACGGACATTGTCGGGAAAAACCGCCTTCAGAAAACAAGAGACGGCGGTCTGGTCGGGCAAGCCCGACGTAGGCTTCGCACTGACGCTTTTGGCCTCTGTCCTGACGGAATCTTGCCCCTTACGCTTGGACCGATTGATGCCTCGATATCCGCCGCGCTGTTCAAGAGTCTTCGCTATTCGACTTGGCGGAATGCCCTCTTCAAGCAAAACTTTTACCGCCCGCCACCGTTCACTTGCCTGCTTGGATTCCGACGAGCCGCGGTACCTGCGCAGCATGAACCGCACGGCCTCAGGTCGGTGTTTTGGTTTTGGTCTGCCCTTCTTCACCTCGCCGGTCCAGAAAGGCAGGGTGATGAATTCCTGCCAAGCCTTCTCGTCCCTTGCGAGCTCCTGTCCCTTGGCAACGATTGCGGCTACCGCCTCGTAGTCAAGCTGAACAGTGGCTTCCTCCATGCCTCCTACCATGTCACCTTGGTCTGCAGCGAATTGTTCAAATTCCTCGGCTTTCCGGCGAGCAGCTTCATTCTTCGGTCTGCCCGAAGAATCGCCCCTCGATTCGCGGGCTGCCTTTCTTCTCAAGACAGCATGGTTCTCTGAAGTTTTGCCAAAAGTTCTTCTCTTGCGTATCGTCATGGGAGCACCTTTTTGTTGGCGGTAGAACGGATCGTGAGTAAGGGAACCGGCGACCGTGCGATCGCCGGTTGATTGAGTTTCGGGGTGTCGGGGCACTAGCCGATCGTTACGTCGATCCGGGTATTGAACTGCTTATTGAACTCGCTGGAGCTCTTGACGATGGTCTTGCCGTCGTGGCTCTGCATGGAGATCAGGTTGGTGAGCTCAAGGTCCCGCAAAAGGAGAGTCAGCACGTCGGACAACTGCATGACCTTGCGGCCATTTTCCAAAATAAAACCGGCGATTCTGAAGTAAAACTCACAAAAAGCCCAATTATAGCGGACGACGCCGATCGGTTGAAAATCGTCTTCCGGGATCAATGCAAGATCCTCGATATACGCTGTTATGCTAGTCTCGATCTCAAACGGCTGGCCCTCCTCGAGCCGCCAGCGCATGGTGTCCATTACATTCGACGCCGTCGTGGTGACCCAGTGAGTGTCTTGATCTTCTTGTAGCTTGCCCAAGAAAAATTCCATCATCTGGGGCACCTTCTTGATCGTCTTCATTTCCTGTTCCTTCAAATTTTGGCAGCAAGCAGCTGCTCAGCCCTGAGGAGGGTTGAGGCTGAAAGTCGCTGCTCTGGGTTTAGGGATGCCCGGGTAACAACAGCCGGACGTTATCGGTCAGACCCACGCTACTGGCAAAAGTCTGTTATTTGACTGTGGATGTCGGTGGGCTCGCCAAGCCGTCGTACGAGGCCCTAGGCGCAACAGAGAATGATATCCTCCGGAGCGCATGTGCCAACCACGGTGGCGCTATAGGGATCGGCCTGCAGGCCAGAATGTCTCCAACTGGACCAATCCCGATCGGCGAAACTTCTAAATTTTCAGTGCATTGTTCATGGGGCCTCCATTTACTTGCGGCTCACTATCGAGCTGGCACCATGAAACTTAAAAAGATCCCGAGCGACCGGGTACTGGCGAGGCTTCCCACTCCAGCTTAACCACCTGATTTAAGATATTAAATCGATGTTCAGGCAACCGTGCGCGGGCGAGAAAGCGCTTCCGTTAACTTGCTGCTCAGCTTCAGCCTAGGGAGTTCGCGAGGTAAGAGCTGCGGGGGAAAATTAGGGGTCCAGATTGAGCTTAGGGCCCTGCGATCAAGCGACGAATGGAACTCCCGCACTGCCCATTTGCAGCCCCCGAGGTACTCGACAATTGCACGGCTCCGCTTCAGCAGGTCATCTATACTCTTGTGGAAATCTGGCTCCTCGGGATCGAGCGCAAGGTCGAGCGAAGGAAAATGGTACAATTCAGCATAATCGAAGGGCATAACCGAAGCGTTGCTTCTCCAAAAAGATCGAAATGTTTTCTCGCCCATTTCGAAGTCCCGTGAGAAGCCACAATTTTCGACGACATGGAACGCCTTTCCAATACTTGGTTCGATATTGCTCTCCTTAGCGTTCATAAAAAAGGAACAAATCTCTGCGTTTTTATCCCTCCTTGTATAATACTCGCTCTCGTATTCCATATATCGTGGAAATACCATGTTACCCAGAAAAAGATCGAAAATAACCGATAGGTCTAAGCTGCTCTCGATCGCGCCCTTTTCTTCCAGTGGAAGATCTTGAATACGGCTCACGCCGTACTTTTTGACTAGGTATCCACAGTGGAGCAAAAGCACATAGCCGGGGAGATTTCGGACCTCCCCCGGCCATCTAAGCCATGCCACCAACGCAAACAAAGCCGACTTGATCGCGCCCGTTTCAAAGTGACCCACGCCTGAAAGAATAGAGATTGACGTCTCGATCAGCGCTGTTCCGACGCTCGCCTCTGTCTGCACTTGGCTACGTTTGCGCTCGTCCAGCCAACGCTCCAGAGTCTTTCGGGGTATGGAGACCGATCGCGCCGCATCGGCGGCAGTCAGCCCAAACGCGATCTTGGATTCGTATGTCTTCAAGGCGGCCGTCTTTTCGGCTTCAGAATAGCGCTTTGCACGACCTGCCGACTCTGGGAGCATACCGGTATTTCCACTCCAGCAATCGATGGATTTTGCTTTCGAAAAGCGGACTGAGCAACTGACAAAGCAAGCTTGATATGAAATGCTTACGGAGCCCAACGACGCACGAAATTTTGCGCGTTCCACTCTGCGGCGGTACATCGCTTGGCAATCAGCGCCATTCGGTGTCTCGACTTTGCACCACGCGGGTGATACACAGCCGGTAACAACGGGACAGCCTCGCGTTGATTTTGCTAGGTTTTTTCTTCGCTCTGCCTTTTCCGCCTCTGGGCACCATCTCTTTCTCTGAAGAAATCAGGTGACTGACCTCTTGCCGACGGCTCCAGGCGGATCTCGGGACGCTGAATGTGCCGGTGCGCCCCCGCAACCGAACTATGAACTGCCGGCGCGCACGGTCTCCACACCCAGCGAGCCGGCCGGCAGCGGCTGTAGCAGTTCGGCTTCCGTTTTCGTCAGATCGAGCCAGGCGGACCAATTTTCCGGCTGAAGGACCACGACCTGCCGATTGTGATAGGGCGCGATATCCGGTCCAGGCTCGGTCGTCAGCATGGTGAAGGTTGGCGGCTTGTTGCCGACGGCTTCACGCCAAAGCCCCGCGATGGCCATGAACGGAGAGCCGTTGAGGGTGAAGCGATGCTTGGCCTTCGGATATTTGGTGCCGGTGAACTCGAAGAAGCCGGATGCCGGCACGAGACAGCGTTTGCTGCCCCCGAATTGCCGACCTTCGGAGCGGAAGTTGAACACCGGTCCGCCTTTCGGTCCGGCCGGTGGAAATCCGAACGTCATCGAAACCAGTTCAACAACGCCGGTGTCGCCGGCGGCGCGCATGATCGGGGCCGGATCATTGATGTGGATGTCGTCCGCCTGCGGCAGGTCAAGTTCGGTTTGGTGGGTGGGGATCTCGAGGGCCAACGACTCCAGCATCCGGCAATATTCAGCCCAGAGAATATGCTGTTCATAATCATTGCACATGGAAGGCTCCGGACCGGACTGCCAAGTCTACGTTACGGCAAACGAAGCGGCGATGAAAAGCAACGGGCCGCTCTAGGCATCGCGCTCAACCAGTATATCGGCCTCGATCGCCGCATTGACGAAGGCGGCGCGGGCATAGCGGGCCTCTTTCAGGCCTTCGAGTGCGCCAAGGCAAGCTTTGCGGGCCGCGACGTGATAGCGGCCCGTCTTCACCGGCCAGCGGTTGATGAGGATGTCGGCGGCCTGGGCGACACGCTCGACCTTGTAGATCGTGTTTCTGGACCTGCCGAGCGCGACGCGAACCGGCTCATCGAAATGCTGGTCTTGCATGCTTTCCCTCCCGAACGCGACCGCAAGTCAATTCGGGAGAGCCAGTTCGGTTCCACAGGCACGATTTGCCAGCACAAAAACCCCGCTTGCCGAAATCACTTTGCGCGCATGGGCCAGATCGCGGATTTGATTTGCTTGGTAATCCCCTCTTCATAGGGCAAACTGCCTGCCGGGGCTGCAGGAGGAGAAATGCGAGCACGCGCAGCTACGATCGGCGATCTCGAAAGTGTTTTTCGGGATTTGTCCACGCGTATGTCGGACGAGTATGCGGCCGCCGGCAAGGACAGCAAGGCCGCCTACGACAATCTGATGATGAATTTGAAGGAAGGCCGCGCTCACGCGCTGGTCGAGGACGACAAGACGGTGGCGATCATCGCCTGGCATGAGAACAGCGACGCCGCCGACACGCTGTTTGCCGCGCAGGAGGGTTTTTTCAGCGCCGCGACGGTCCGCTTCTGTCGTCGTCACATCCGCCATGTCCAGGCGCTCGCCGGCAACCTTCCCATTCACTCGCGCAGCTGGCTGCAGCGGGCCGACGTCGCCAAATGGTTCCGCGTCATCGGCTATGTCGAAAGCGGCCAGGAGAACGGCGCCACCGTGTTCGAACTGCCGCCAGCCCGGGCAGCGCAATCGATGCGTGCCGCATAGGGCTGCGCCCTCACAGAGGCAATCATAGAAAAGCCCACCGCCAAGAAGGCGATGGGCCGACATTCGCCTGCAGCGGGCTTAGATTTCGGGCTGATCGAGCGCCTCGTAAATCACCCGTTCCAGCGAACCGAAATCCTCTTCGATCTCGCTGACCTCAAGGCCTGAATGCCGAGCATCCAGGGCTGCCAGCGTGGTCAGGATTCGAGCTGTTGCCTTGTCGGCAGGCAGTTCACCCGGCAGGTGCTCATGTATCCAGCCTTGCATAAAATCAACGCCGCGCTCGCTCATCGGCTTCTATTCCCCCAAAATGACCCCGGAAGCGACGATCTGAGCCGTCACGCTGGTGAGCCTGCCTCGCTTCACGAGCGTCGGTTTTTCGTAGATTTTCTTCATACCAATGCCCTTCGCGACAGTTCGCTCGTCAGCAACAACGTCTTTCGCGAGGCCGCGTTCCATGGCCGGCGCTGAGGCCGACGCCCCTGAGTTGGAGAACTCGTCTTCTGTCGAGCATGTTGCGCCAACATCGCGCCGCGTGGCATCTGTCGCTGCCGCTCATTGTGATGCAGAACAGGATTATGGCGCAGCCGCCCAATATTAACCGACAATCGGCCCCGGGCACAGGCGTCAGCCTGAACCGGGCGCTTTCCAAGCTTGGTCTGTGTTCGCGCAAGCAGGCCGAGCTGCTGATCGCCGAGGGGCGCGTGCGGGTCGGCGGCAAGGTGGTGCGCGATCCGTCGCTTCGCGTCGATCTCAATCGTGACCGCATTGCCGTCGACGGCGCGCGCATCGCTGCCGAGGCAAAGGTCTATCTGATGATCAACAAGCCGCGCGGGCTGGTCACCACCCGCGAAGACCCGCAGGGGCGCGGCACCGTTTATGACTGCCTCACCGGGCTCGACCTGCCTTTCGTGTCGCCGGTCGGGCGCCTCGACAAGGCCAGCGAAGGCCTGTTGCTGATGACCAACGACACGCATTGGGCCAATGGCCTGCTCGATCCGGCGTCGCATGTCGCCAAGACCTATCACGTGCAGATCGGCGCCGCGCCCGACGAGGCGATGCTGGCGCGGTTTCGCGAAGGCGCTGATGTCGACGGGGAACTGCTGACCGCAAGCTCGATCGATCTGCTGCGCAGCGGAGGCCGTACTGCGTGGCTGGAAATCGTGCTCGACGAGGGCCGCAACCGCCAGATCCGCCGCCTGCTCGGCGCCTTCGATATCGAGGTGCTGAGGCTGATCAGGGTGGCGATCGGCGCCTTGCAGCTCGGCGAGCTCGCCAAGGGTAAGGCGCGGCATCTGACATCAGAGGAATTGGCGCTGCTTGCGACTGCGGGAGTGCGTTAGCCCCCTCACCCGGATTGCCAACCGAATTGCAAAGGCAATTCGGATAATCCGACCTCTCCCCGAGGGGAGAGGAGATCGCCGGCGTCGGTGCTCGCCTCTTCTCCCCAGCGGGGAGAAGGTGGCCGCGAAGCGGCCGGATGAGGGGGCCTCGCGCATCCGTCAGAAGTTCAGCCAGGACTATTTCTGGTTCCACTTGCGGATGACGGGCTCGGTCAGATCGTGCTCGTAGCCGAGGATGCTGATGCTGGCGGTGTCGAGTACGAAATGCGCGCCGCCCTCAGGCGGCAGGCCGAGCCAGCGTGCTGCCAGGACTCTGAGGAAATGCGAGCTCGAAAACACCAGCACGTTTCCCTCGATGGCGCGCATCCCGGCGATGATTGTGTCGGCTCGCGCCCCGACATCCGCGGCGGTCTCGCCGCCGGGACAGCCATCGCGAAACAATTGCCAGCCGGGACGCTTGGCCAGAATCTCTTTGGTCCTTACACCCTCATAGGCGCCATAGTCCCATTCCTGCAGATCGTCCTTCTTCACCGCAGCAGAACCGAAGCCGGCAAGCGTGCAGGTGTTGAAGGCGCGCTGCGACGGGCTCGACCATACCGCCTCAAAGGACAGGCCCTTGAGCCGGTCCGCGACGCCGCGGGCGGCGGCCTCGCCCGCCGCCGTCAACGGGATGTCGGTGCGGCCCGTGTGCTTTCCCGACGCGCTCCATTCGGTCTCTCCGTGACGGACGAGGTAGATTTCGGGATACGCGCTGCTCATTCACTCACCTTCGGCTTCGACCCGAGCGCACCCTAGCCGGGAACGCCCAGCCCGCACCAGCTGTGCCGCACTCCGGCTCCAAAACAAAAAGCCGCAGCCGGCGAACCGGCTGCGGCCTCATGTACGAACGTCAGCGTTCCGTATTCAGGCGGGCTGCAGATCGCCCGACAGGGCGAGGTCAGCTTCCTCGGACAATGTGCCGGCCATGGCGGCGGCGAACTTGGTCTGGTCGAGTTCACCTTCCCAGCGGGCCACGACGATGGTCGCCACCGCATTGCCGACGAAGTTGGTGAGCGCCCGGCATTCCGACATGAAGCGGTCGACGCCGAGGATCAGCGCCATGCCGGCGACCGGCACCGTGGGCACCACCGAGAGCGTCGCCGCGAGCGTAATGAAGCCGGCGCCGGTGATGCCGGCAGCACCCTTGGAGCTCAGCATGGCGACGAGCAGCAGCAGGATCTGGTCGCCATAGGTGAGCGGCGTGTCAGTCGCCTGGGCGATGAACAGGGCGGCCAGCGTCATGTAGATGTTGGTGCCGTCGAGGTTGAAGGAATAGCCGGTCGGGATGACCAGGCCGACCACCGAACGGGTGCAGCCGGCGCGCTCCATCTTGGCCATCAGGCCGGGAAGTGCCGCTTCGGACGACGAGGTGCCAAGCACCAAAAGCAGCTCTTCCTTGATGTAGCGGATCAGCGCCAGGATAGAGAAGCCGTTGTACCATGCGACAGCGCCAAGCACGACCAGCACGAAGAGCAGCGAGGTCAGGTAGAAGGTGCCGATCAGAAAGGCGAGGTTGGCGATCGCGCCGATGCCGTATTTGCCGACGGTGAAGGCCATGGCGCCGAAAGCGCCGACGGGGGCGGCCTTCATCAGGATAGCGACCAGGCGGAAGATCGGCGACGTCAGCGCCTGCAGGAAGTCGACGACCGGGCGGCCGCGCTCGCCGACCAGCGCGAGCGAAATGCCGAACAGCACCGAGAAGAACAGCACCTGCAGGATGTCGCCCTGCGCGAAGGCGCCGGTGATGGTGTCAGGGATGATGTTGAGCAGGAAGCCGACGATGGTCGTGTCATGCGCCTTCTCGGTGAAGGTCGCGACCTTCGAGAGATCGAGCGTCGCCGCATTGATGTGCATGCCGGCACCGGGCTGGACGACGTTGGAGACGACCAGGCCGACAACCAGCGCCAGGGTCGAGAAGACCAGGAAATAGATCATCGCCTTGCCGGCGACGCGGCCGACCTTTTTCAGGTCGGAAACGCCGGCAATGCCGGTGGTTACCGTCAGGAAGATGACCGGTGCGATCACCATCTTGACCAGCTTGATGAAGGCATCGCCGAGCGGCTTCAGCGAAGCACCGAGTTCGGGATAGAAGTGACCAAGCAGAACGCCGGCGGCAATCGCCGTCAGGACCTGCACGTAAAGATGCCGGTAGAAAGGTACCGTGCCGCGCGGTTCGGCGGCAGCGAATGCTGGCTGCATGACGTCCTCCATGGCGCCCCGATCGAAAGCTCGACCTCCCGGGGCAAGTTGTTTTGACCTCCAGCAGCCTCGCGACTGCTGAATGGATCATTGCAACTGCCATGCCAGACCGCGTGGCGAGGTCGTACTCATTGATTTTGTTGATTATTTCGATCGATCGAGGTTGGTGTCGCTCGGACGCAAGTGCGGACATCCGCATGACTGAATTGTGCTTTGTGCGAAATCATGCACAAATGGGCGATGCTGCAACGCCCTGCCGCTGCCTTGTCATCGACGCCGGAGCAACTCGGCAAGCGGGCACGCCGCGCCTGGCTGCTGTTTGCGGGAATAGCGCTTGTGTTCGTGGCGACGGCGCTCACCGGCGCCGGCCTCTATGCGCGCCGTGCCGAGGTCGCGACGCTGGCGGCGCAAGGCCGCACCGATGCCAACCTGAAGGTTGCGCTGCTGCGCGCCGTGCTGGAAAGCCCGCGGGCGCTGCCGCTGCTTTTGTCGGAAGACCAGCAGGTGCATGACGCCCTGCAAAGCAAAGGCGCAGTCGCGATCGACGTGCTCAACCGCAAACTCGAAGGGCTGGTCTCCGGGACCAAGGCGTCAGTGCTTTACGTCACCGGCGTCGACGGCTTCGCAATCGCTTCCAGCAACTGGCGTGAGGCGACCAGCTTCGTCGGCAACGACTATGGTTTCCGCGCCTACTTCTCCGGCGCCATGCAATCCGGAACCGCCGAGTATTTCGCCCTCGGCAATACGAGCAAGCGCCCCGGCCTCTATATTTCGCGGCGCGTCGGCAATGCGGCCGCCCCGCTCGGCGTCGTCGTTGTCAAGATGGAATTCGACCAGCTCGAGGCCGACTGGCACGAGGCCAATCGCCCGGCCTATGTCAGCGATGATCATGGCGTCGTGCTGATCACCAGCGTGCCGTCCTGGCGTTTCATGACAACGGCACCACTTGCCGGCCCGCTGGCTGCCACCATCCGGAGCAGCCAGCAATTCGGCAATGCGCCGCTGATCCCCTTGCCGATCACCCGCCCCGAGGCATTGAGCCCTGACGTATCGATGGTGCATGCGGTGACGCCCGGCGGCAGCGATGCCGAATATCTCAGACTTTCGACACTGGTCCAATCGACGCCATGGCGGCTCGACTATCTCGTCCCGGCCGAAGCGCCGATCGCGGCTGCGGTGCGTGAAATGCGGCTGCTGGCGCTGGGCGTCGTGGTGCCGCTGCTGGCGCTGGCCGGCTATCTCTTGTGGCGCCGGCAGTCGGCGCAGATGCGCATTGCCGCCGAACAGGCGGCGCGCATAGAGCTCGAACGCCGCGTCGTCGAGCGCACGCATGATCTGAGCCTGGCGCGCGACCGGCTGCAGGCCGAGATCACCGATCACCGCAGCACGGAGGCCAAGCTGCAGGTCATGCAGCAGGAACTGGTGCAGGCCAACCGTCTTGCGACCCTCGGCCAGGTTGCCGCCGGCGTCGCGCATGAGATCAACCAGCCGGTGGCGACGATCCGCGCCTATGCCGACAATGCGCGTGTGTTCCTAGAGCGCAAGCAGACCGCCTCGGCCGAGGAGAACCTTGGCGCGATTGCGGCGCTGACGGAGCGTATCGGCGGCATCACCGAGGAGTTGAAGGTCTTTGCCCGCAAGGGGCGCACGGCAGCCGAACCGGTCGAGTTGCGCGGTGTCATCGAAGGGGCGGTCGTGCTGCTCAGGAGCCGCTTTGCCGGCCGGCTAGATGCGCTTGACATCACGCTGCCACCGCAGACACTCAAGGTGATGGGCAACCGGCTGCGGCTGGAGCAGGTGCTGATCAATCTTTTCCAGAACGCGCTGGAGGCGCTGGACGGCCGCGACGGCGCCAGGGTGCAAGTGGCGGCGCAGGAAACGGCCGACGGCGTGGCGCTTGCCGTCGCCGACAACGGACCGGGCATTTCGCCCGCCATCCTCAAATCGCTGTTCACGCCGTTCAACACGTCGAAGGAAAAGGGGCTCGGGCTCGGCCTCGTCATCTCGCAGGATATCGTTGCCGATTATGGCGGCCGCATCGAGGTGGCGAGCGGCAGAGACGGCACGCGCTTCACCGTTCACCTCGCCAAGGCTCTGTGATGGATAACCACACCGCACCGGTCATCCTGATCGACGACGACAGGGAGCTGCTGAGAGCCACACGGCAGACGCTGGAACTGGCCGGCTTTTCAGTGTCGGCCTTTGCGACTGCCGCCGAGGCGCTGGCCGGGCTCGACGCCAACTTCTCCGGCGTGGTGGTGTCCGATATCAGAATGCCCGGCATTGACGGCCTGCAGCTCTTCGACCGCGTCTTGCGGCTCGATCCTGACATTCCGGTGATCCTGGTCACCGGGCATGGCGACATCGCGGTTGCGGTCAAGGCAATCAAGGACGGCGCCTACGATTTCATCACCAAGCCGTTCGCCGCCGACCGGCTGGCGCAAAGCGTGGCGCGCGCAGCCGAAAAGCGCCGCCTGGTGATGGAGAACCGCGCCTTGCGCGAAAGCGCCGAACAGGCGCAGGACGGCCTGCCGCTGATCGGCCAGACGCCGGCGATGGAACGGCTGCGCCGCACGCTGAGGCAAATCGCCGATACCGATGTCGACGTGCTGGTGACCGGAGAGACCGGCTCAGGCAAGGAGGTGGTGGCGAGCCTGCTGCATCGCTGGAGCCGGCGCGCCAAAGGCAATTTCGTGGCGTTGAATTGCGGCACGCTGCCGGATACGGTGATCGAGAGCGAATTATTCGGCCATGAGGCCGGCGCCTTCACCGGTGCACAGAAGAAGCGGATCGGCCGCATCGAGCATTCGAGCGGCGGCACGCTGTTCCTCGACGAGATCGAAAGCATGCCGGTCTCGACCCAGGTACAGATGCTCAGGGTGCTGGAAATGCGCGAGGTGACGCCGCTCGGCACCAACGAAGTGCGGCCGGTCGATCTGCGTGTCGTTGCCGCCGCCAAGGTCGATCTCGGCGATCCCGGCCAGCGCGGCGCCTTCCGCGAGGATCTCTATTACCGGCTCAACGTGGTGACGATCTCGATCCCGCCGCTGCGCGAACGCCGCGACGACGTCGCCTTGCTGTTCTTCTATTTCGCCGAGCGCGCCGCCGCCCGCTTCCACCGTCCGGTACCCGTTGTGCCGGCTTCGGTACATCGCCATCTCGGCCAGCATGACTGGCCGGGCAATGTGCGGGAGCTGGCGCATTTCGCCGAGCGTTTCGTGCTTGGGCTTGAGGAAGCGGCGCAAGCGTCGCTTTCCGCCTCGGCGGAAACGGACGACGCCGGTTCGCTGCCGGAACGGCTGGAACGCTATGAGGCCGATGTGATCCGCGAGACACTTGGCCGCAATGACGGCGATGTCCGGCGTACGATCGAGGCGCTCGGCATCCCGCGCAAGACCTTCTATGACAAACTGCAGCGGCACGGCATCGTGCGCAGCGATTTTTCCAGGTAATGGGGTGTGAGCCTCTATCTCTTTGTTTCGGCGCAATTCCCAAGGGAAAGCGCTACGCGCTTTTCCCGGGAAAACCGATCACACTTTTCCTGGAATTGCTTTAAAAGCATGGCGGATTTTGCGACCCTGTCCGAAAAAACCGTGGCAAGTCGGCATCAGAAGGTGTTGAAGACCGCATCGGCCGCCTTCGGCAATGCGCGATCCGGTTGCGCTCGGCAGATGTTGATGATTTGTTGCCGGTCAGCGGAGAATGAGTGATGCGAGAACCTGTCGGTCAAGATGAATATGGGTCGACCAGTCCCTTCGATCCGGACGATCTGCCGAATTTGAACGCGATCGGCCCGGCCATGGGCGGCGGCAACGACTTCGAGAAATACGCCGTCGCCGTGATCATCGTGTTCGGCGCGCTCATCATTGGCGGGCTGATGGCCGCTTCCATGACCTTCGGCCACCGCAACGGCTTCCTGTTTGCGCTTGGCGGCGCGACCGCCGCCTGGATATCGGGCAATGCGCTGCTACTCGACCGGCCGCGCATTTACGCGCTGTTCGTTGGCATCGCGGCGCTGATGCTGGTCGGATCGACCCTCACGCTCGTCCTTTGATCGGTCCTTGTTTGATCGTGATCTAGTATCCTAGAGCCTCGCCGGATGCGGCGCGGCTGTCGATGGCGCCGTTGTAGCGGGCGCCTCCGCCCTTCTCGATTTCCGCAAGGCTCTTGCCTCCGACAAGAATGCCGGCCGCCTGGCCCCAGGTCGAATCAGCGAGATCGAGGTGGTAGCCCATGCCGGCCAGCAGCTTTTCGGTGTCGGGCGACAGGCCGAACGGTTCGACATAGATCGTATCGGGCAGCCACTGATGATGGATGCGCGGCGCGTCGATTGCCTCCTGGATGTTCATGCCGTGGTCGATGACGTTGACGATGGCTTCCAGCGTGATGGTGATGATGCGTGAGCCGCCAGGGCTGCCGATGACCATGAACGGCTTGCCGTCCTTGGCCACGACGGTCGGGCTCATAGACGACAGTGGCGTCTTCTTCGGCTGGATGGCATTCGCCTCGCCCTGGACCAGACCGTAGAGATTGGGCACGCCGGGCTTCTGGGTGAAATCGTCCATCTCGTTGTTGAGCAGGATGCCAGTGCCGTCGGCAACGACACCGGCGCCGAACGAGCCGTTCAGCGTGTAGGTGACCGCGACCGCGTTGCCGTCATTGTCGATGATCGAATAATGCGTCGTCTCGTTCGACTCGCCAAAGCCCTTCGGCATCAGGTCCTGAGAGACCCCCGCCCGGAACGGGTCGATCTTGTCGCGGATGTCCTTGGCGTACCCCTTGTCGAGCAGTTTCGAGACCGGATTGTCGACGAAATCGGGATCGCCAAGCGCCGAGTTGCGGTCAACATAGGCACGGCGCATCGCCTCGACCATGACATGCACAGTCTCGGCCGAGTCGGCGCCGAGATAGGATAGCGGGTACCCTTCCAGCACGTTGAGGATTTCGCAGATGATGACGCCACCGGAGCTCGGCGGCGGCGAGGAGATGATCTCGTAGCCGCGATAGGTGCAGCTCACCGGCTTCAGTTCGCGCACCGCATACTGCTCGAAATCGGCCTTTGCGAGAATGCCGCCCTTGGCGCCGCTCGCCTTGACGATGGCATCGGCGATGGCGCCTTTGTAGAAGGCATCGGCGCCTTTTTCGGAAATGGCGCCGAGCGAGGCGGCAAGGTCGGGCTGGAGGAGACGCTCGCCGGCGCCATAGGGCTTGCCGTCCGGCTTCAGGAAGATGGCGGCCGCGGCAGGGTCCTTCGCCAGCCGCGCGGCATTGCTTGCGAATGAAGCAGCGTCACCCTGGTCGAGAACGAAGCCATCCTTGGCATAGGCAATTGCCGGCGCCATCAAGTCCTGGCGTGGCAGCGTGCCGTATTTTTCGCGCGCCATCTCGAAACCGGCCACGGAACCCGGCACGCCTACCGCGAGATAGCCATCAAGGCTGGCGCCCTTCACCGGCTTGCCATCCTTGTCGAGATACAAGGTCTTGGTTGCCGCCAGCGGCGCGCGCTCGCGAAAGTCGAGGAAGGTCGATTTGCCGTCCTTGAAGCGTATGGTCATGAACCCGCCGCCGCCGATATTGCCGGCATTAGGGTAGAGGACCGCGAGCGCATAGCCGACGGCGACCGCCGCATCGACGGCGTTGCCGCCCTTCTTCAGCACCTCGACGCCGGCTTCCGACGCGAAATGCTGGGCGGTCACGACCATGCCGTGCTCGCCCTTCGCCGGCTGCGGCGAGGCAGCGAAGACGGCCGCGGATGGCGTCAGCGCTATTGCGAGCGAAAGGGTGACGCCAATCAGCGTCCGGCGGGTCAAGGGCATGGCGGTGCTCCAAGTGCAGTGTGCTAGGAAAGACCCTCAAAGCCGCCAAGTCCACCGCCAATGGGACTGGACCAGATCAATTAGGATGTCTGCCTGTCAGACGATGCCGCCGCTGCCACCCGCAACCGCCGGGCGTTCGGCCGCGACTTTGGCGCGGTAGCCTGCCGCGCGGTAGGCGGCGACCGGATCGATGGCGCCGCCGCTCTTCAGCCGGGCCATGGCCAGGATCGGCCCGACATCGGTGCGGTAGGCGCTTTTGAGCGTTTGCGTCGCCATCAGCGCGTCATTGCCGTCCTGGAAACCTTCGAGCGCCTTGCGGTCGACCAGCAGCGCCTGCGCATAGGCGCGCTGCACCTCGACCGCCGACAGCATCAGGCTTTCGATCGGGTCAGTGACGTTGTGGCTCTGGTCGAGCATATGGGCGGGATCGAAACCCTCGACGCCGGAAAGCTCGGCATCGACCAGTTCGTTGAAGACCAGGAACAGCCGGTAGGGGTCGATCGAACCGGCATCGAGATCGTCGTCGCCATATTTGGAATCGTTGAAGTGGAAGCCGCCGAGTTTTTTGAACTGGATCAGCCGCGACACGATCATCTCGATGTTGACGTTGGGCGCATGGTGGCCGAGGTCGACCAGGCAGAAGGCCTTGTCGCCGAGCTCCCTGGCGATGAGGTAGTTGGTGCCCCAATCCTGCACGACGGTGGAATAGAAGGCCGGCTCGTACATCTTGTGCTCGGTGAACAGTTTCCAGTCGGCCGGCAGGCCAGCGTAGATCTCCTTCATGGCGTCGAGATAGCGCTCGAAGGCTTTGGCGAAATTCACCTGGCCCGGGAAATTCGAACCATCGCCGATCCACACCGTCAGCGCCTTCGAACCAAGCGTCTTGCCGATCTCGATGCATTCGAGATTGTGCTCGACCGCTTGTCGGCGGGTGCCGGCATCGGCATGCGACAGCGAGCCGAATTTGTAGGAGAGCTTCTGGTCCTTCGCGTCGGAGAAGGTGTTGGAGTTCATGGCGTCGAAGCCGAGGCCGAAGCGCGAGGCCGCCTGCTTCAGCCGGTTCGGGTCGGCCTTGTCCCAGGGGATGTGCAGCGAGACGGTCGGTGTCGCCTGCGTCAACTGGCTGATGACGGCGCAGTCCTCGATCTTGTCGAAGATGTCGCGCGGCTCGCCGGCGCCGGGAAAACGGGCAAAGCGGGTGCCGCCGGTGCCGACGCCCCAGGACGGAATGGCGACGGCGAATTTCTCGACCTTGTCGCGGATGGCGTCGATGGCGATGCCGCGCCGGTCGAGACGTTCGCCAAGCGAGGCGTAGTCGCGTTCGAGGTCGGGCTTGCGGGCGGCGTTGTGGCTGGCGACGAGGTCGGCGGAGATGATGGTTTCGGACAAGTGCTATTCCTCCCAAATGCGTTCGGTCAGCGCTGCCCCTCATCCGGCCCTTGGGGCCACCTTCTCCCCGTATAGTGACGGGGAGAAGGGAAGCGCTTCGACGTTAGCTCAGCGCGTAAAGCTCTGCGCGTTGCCGGCGTCGACATTGATGATGTTGCCGGTGGATTTGGCCGACATGTCGGAGGCGAAGAAATAGATCG
This sequence comes from Mesorhizobium caraganae, assembly GCF_016836705.1. Taxonomy (GTDB): domain Bacteria; phylum Pseudomonadota; class Alphaproteobacteria; order Rhizobiales; family Rhizobiaceae; genus Mesorhizobium; species Mesorhizobium caraganae. The sequence goes on from NZ_JAFCGY010000001.1 coordinate 1,537,572, forward strand.
CTTCGGCGATGTCTTCCGGGAAGACCGAGCGCTTCAGCATCGAGCGCGAGCGGTAGTGCTCCTCCAGATCGTCGGTCGACATCTTGTAGGCGGCGGCGCGCTGTTCCTTCCACTCGCCGGTCCAGATTTTCGAGCCACGCAGCACGGCATCCGGATTGACGACATTGACCCGGATCTGCGCTTCCGCGCCCTCCAGCGCCAGGCAGCGGGCGAGATGGATCTCGGCAGCCTTGGCGGTGCAATAGGCGGCGGCGTTGGGCGACGCGGCAAGGCCGTTCTTGGAGGCGACGAAGACGACATTGCCGCCGATCTTCTGGGCGCGGAACAGCCGGAAGGCTTCACGCGAGACCAGGAAATAGCCGGTCGACAAGATGTCCATGTTCTTGTTCCACAGCGCCAGCGTGGTTTCCTCGATCGGCGCCGAGGACGCCAGGCCGGCGTTGGAGACCAGGATGTCGATGCCGCCGAACTCGACTGCCGTCTCGGCAAAGCCGGAAACGACCTGATCCTCAGAGGTGACGTTGATCAGCACCGGCCGCACGAAATCCTTGCCATAGGCTTTGGCCAATTCCTCATTGGCGCTGACGAGCGCTGTCTCGTCGATATCGGCCAGCACCACGCAGGCACCCTCGCGCAGCAGACGGTTGGCGGTCGCGCGGCCGATGCCGCCGGCGCCGCCGGTGACCAGTGCGATCTGGCCGGCTAACGACTTCGGCTTCGGCATGCGCTGTAGCTTCAGATCCTCGAGCAGCCAGTATTCGATGTCGAAAGCCTCCTGCGCGGGCAGGCCGACATAGGACGAGACGGTCGATGCGCCGCGCATGACGTTGATGGCGTTGACGTAGAATTCACCCGAGATGCGGGCCGTCGCCTTGTCGCCGGCGAAGGTGAACATGCCGACGCCGGGCATCAGGTAGACCACGGCATTGGGATCGCGGATGGCGGGCGAGTCCGGGTGCTTGCAGCTGTCGTAATAGGCCTGGTAGCCGACACGATAAGCGGCAATGTCATCGGCAAGGCGCGCGATGACCGCATCGACATCAGGCTTGGCCGGATCGAACTCGATCACCAGCGGCCGGATTTTTGTTCGCAGGAAGTGATCCGGGCATGAGGTGCCCAGTGCGGCCAGCGGGCGCAAATCCCTGGAGTTGACGAATTCGAGCACGGCGGGCTGGTCGTCGAAATGACCGAGCTTGTGGCTCTTTTCCGAGATCAGGCCGCGAATCCTCGGCATCAGTTTCGCCGCAATGGCGCGGCGCTCAGTGGCATCGAGCGACTTCACCGCCTCGCCGCCGAAGATCGCGAGACCCTCGGAGCGGCGCTCGAACCATTCGATCGCCTGGTTGATTACCGAAATCGTCGTCTCGTAGCATTCCTTGGGTGTGTCGCCCCAGGTGAACAGGCCGTGGCTTTCGAGAATGACGCCTTTGGCCTCGGGATGTTCGACGCAGAATTTTTCCAGCCACAGGCCGAGTTCGAAGCCCGGCCGCTTCCACGGCAGCCAGCCGATGGCGTCGCCGAAGATCTCCCTGGTCAGCGCTTTGGAGTCCTTGGCGGCGGCAATGGCGATGATGGCATCGGGATGCATGTGGTCGACAAAAGGCTTCGGCACATAGGCATGCAGCGGCGTGTCGATCGAGGCCGCGCGCGGATTGAGGTTGAAGGTGCAGTGGGGGAGGTAGCCCACCATCTCGTCCTCATGCGCGACACCACGATAGAGGCTTTTGAGCGCTCGGAGCTTGTCCATGTAGAGGGTGGCGAAGCCGTCAAGCTTGATCGAGGCGCTATCGCCGCCCGAGCCCTTGACCCAGAGCACTTCGACATCATCGCCGGTGAGCGGGTCCTTCTGCCAGATTTTCGAGGAGGTGTTGCCGCCGCCATAGTTGGTGACGCGCTTGTCGGAGCCGAGCGTGTTCGAGCGATAGACCAGAAGCTCAGGCCCGCTCATCCCTTCGGCTTTCGCATCGTCCCACAGATTGGCAAGGCGCGAGCCGGAGCGCTTGTCGAGCATGATTATCCTCCCTGGGACGCAAAAAGGCGCGATCCATTTTGCCGGAAATGTCTACGCAAGCACGCTGCTTGTCAATCACAAACGATCAATACCGATCATATTGCACTGCACAATGAAATTATATGATCGGAAATGATTGACACTGGTTGTTTTCTAGTGCCTCATGACCATGCAGGGAGGAACCATGCACGAAAAAGAGCGCCACAGGATCATTCTGTCCGCCGTCCAGGAAAAGCCTGTGGTGACGGTGCAGGAGATGGTCGACCTGACGGACTCGTCCGAGGCGACGATCCGGCGCGATATCGCAGCCCTTCACGTGCAAAAGCGCCTGCGCCGGGTGCGCGGCGGCGCCGAGGCAATCTCGCCGCCACAGTTCATCGGCCTCGCCGGCCGGCCCTTTTCCGTCAACGAAACGCTGAATGCGTCGCAGAAGCGGGCGATTGCGCGCGAAGCGGTGGAGCTCTGCACAGACGGCGAGCCGATCATCATCAATGGCGGCACCACCACCTTCCAGATGGTGCATTTCCTGACCGGACGCCGCATGCCGATCTTCACCAATTCGTTCCCGATCGCCGAGCATCTGCTCAAGCATTCGAAGAACACGGTGATGCTGTCGGGCGGCACGATCTACCGCGAACAGAACATCATCCTGTCGCCCTTCGACAATGACGTGACGCGCAATTTCTATGCGCGCCGCATGTTCATGGGTGCGCAGGGGCTCGGCCCGCTCGGCCTGATGGAAGGCGACCCGCTTCTGATCCAGGCGGAGCAGAAGCTGATCGACCAGGCCGACGAGCTGGTGGTGCTGGTCGATTCCTCGAAATTCCGCCAGCGCTCCAGCCTGATCCTGTGCGGGCTGAAGCGCATCGCCACCGTCATCACCGATGACGGCATCGAGGATCGCGAAGCCAACATGCTGGAAACCGCAGGTGTGACGCTGATCGTCGCCCGCAAGTCGGCAAAGGAAGAATCTTCGCTGCAGGCCTGAGACCAACCGCAGCGACGATGGAATGCAACGCTCAAAGGGAGGAAATACAATGAGCTTCTTGAAGAAATTGATGGTGACGGCGGCATTCTCGGCCGCCATGTTCGTGAACGCCGCCTATGCCGAGAACGTCAAGATCGCGCTGGTGGTGAAGTCGCTCGGCAACGGCTTCTTCGACGCCGCCAACAAGGGCGCCGAAGAGGCGGCCAAGGAACTCGGCGATGTCGACATCATCTACACCGGCCCGACCAAGGCGACCGCCGAAGCGCAGATCGAAGTGGTCAATTCGCTGATCGCGCAGAAGGTCAACGCCATCGCCATTTCGGCCAATGACGCCGACGCGTTGGTGCCGGTGCTGAAGAAGGCGATGGAGCGCGGCATCACCGTCATCTCGTGGGATTCGGGCGTCGCCAAGGAAGGCCGCCAGTTGCACCTCAACCCGTCTGACACCGGCCTGATCGGCGAGACCATCATCAAGCTCGCCGCCGACTATCTGCCGGAAGGCGGCGAAGTCGCCATCCTGTCGGCGTCGTCGACCGCGACCAACCAGAACGCCTGGATCGAAGCGGCCAAGAAAATCCTGCCGGAGAAATTCCCCAAGATCAAACTCGTCGCCACCGTCTATGGCGATGACGATTCGGCCAAGAGCACCGACGAAGCCAAGGGCCTGCTGAAATCCTACCCGAACCTCAAGGCGATCATCGCGCCGACCACCGTCGGCGTCGTTGCCGCTGCCCAGGTCGTCACTGATGCCAACCTGATCGGCAAGGTCAATGTCACCGGCCTGGCACTGCCGTCCGAGTTCAAGAAGTTCATCGACAACGGTTCCAGCCAGGCGGTTGCGCTGTGGAACCCGATCGACCTCGGCTACTCCGCCGTCTACCTCGCCCACGATCTGGCGGTGAAGAAGGAAGAGGCCAAGCCCGGCGCCACGCTGTCGATCGGCCGCGTCGGCAAGGTCACGCTCGACGACACGAACTCGGCTGCGATGGCTCCGCCCTTCCAGTTCGACAAGACCAATATCGAGAAGTTCTCCAAGATCTATTGATCCGGAGCGCCAGTACCCTCCCCCATTGTGGGAGGGTCGGCGAGGCGGTCTTGCGAAGCAAAACCGGCGAGACGGGGTGGGGGTGGCGACATCTCCATGTGCCAGGACCTTGATATGCTAGTAGACCCCGCTCACATCGTTCGCGACCCTCCCCACAAGGGGGAGGGTAAAGCGGCCCCGCGCCTGACGCTGTCCGGCGTCTCCAAAAGCTTTCCCGGTGTGCGCGCGCTGCACAATGTCAGCCTGTCGCTTTACCCCGGCCAAGTGACCGCGCTGATCGGCGAAAACGGCGCCGGCAAGTCGACGCTGGTCAAGATCATGACCGGCATCTACCAGCCCGACACCGGCACGATCAGCATTGACGGCCAGGCTGTCACTTTGCCCAGCGCGCATGCCGCCTTCGGCCATGGCGTCACCGCCATTCATCAGGAAACCGTGCTGTTCGACGATTTGACGGTCGCCGAAAACATCTTTCTCGGCCATGCGCCGCGCACACGGTTCGGCACCATCGACTGGCGCACCATGCGCAAGAATGCACGCGAAGTGCTCGACACCATGCATGCCGGCCATATCGACGCCGATGCGCGGCTGAAGGACCTCGGCATCGCCAACAAGCATCTCGTCGCCGTGGCGCGCGCCATGTCGATCGACGCGCAGATCGTCATCATGGACGAGCCGACTGCGGCGCTCTCGATGAAGGAGATCGAGGAGCTTTTCCTGCTGATCGAATTCCTCAAGGAGGAAGGCAAGGCGATCCTGTTCATCAGCCACAAGTTCGACGAGATATATCGCATTGCCGACCGCTACACGGTGTTCCGCGATGGCGAGATGGTCGGCGAAGGGCTGATCAAGAATGCCGGCCAGAGCCAGATCGTGCGCATGATGGTCGGCCGCTCCGTCGATCACATCTTTCCGCAGCGCAAGGCCGAGATCGGCGCGCCGGTGCTGTCGGTCTCCGGCCTGTCGCACCCGACCGAATTCAACGATATCGGCTTCGAGCTGCACAGAGGCGAAATCCTCGGCTTCTATGGCCTTGTCGGCGCCGGACGCAGCGAGGTGATGCAGGCGATCTCGGGCATAACCCGCATATCCGGCGGCACTATCACGCTGGAAGGCAAGACGATCACACCGAAATCGGCGGCGGATTCGATCGAGGCCGGCATCGTCTACGTGCCGGAAGAGCGCGGCAAGCAGGGCGTGGTGATCGGCCTGCCGATCTTCCAGAATGTCTCGCTGCCTTCGCTCAAGCGAACATCCAAATCCGGCCTGCTGCGGCTGGCGGAAGAATTTTCGCTCGCCCGCTCCTACACCGAGCGGCTGGACCTGCGCGCCTCCTCACTCAGCCAGGATGTCGGCACGCTGTCGGGCGGCAACCAGCAGAAGATCGTCATTGCCAAATGGCTGGCGACCGCGCCCAAGGTGATCATCCTGGACGAGCCGACCAAGGGCATCGATATCGGCTCCAAGGCCGCCGTGCACGGTTTCATGGCCGAGCTCGTGGCCCAGGGCCTGTCGGTGATCATGGTGTCGTCGGAACTGCCCGAAATACTCGGCATGTCCGACCGCGTCGTCGTCATGCGCGAAGGCCTGGTTGCGGCGGTCTACGACAACAAGGGGCTGGACGCCGAAACGCTGGTCAGGACGGCAGCGGGGATCGCGGCATGAAGGCTCTCCTGAAATATCGCGAGATCTGGCTGGCGGCAGCCATCGTCGTTTTGATCGGCCTGATCTCGACACGCTTCCCGGCCTTTGCCGACCCCGGCAATCTCGGCCAGGTGTTCAACGACACCTCGATCCTGATGATCCTGGCGCTGGGACAGATGGTTGTCATCCTGACGCGGTCGATCGACCTGTCGATGGCCTCCAACCTGTGCTTCACCGGCATGGTGGTGGCGATGCTGAACGCAGCGCATCCGGCGATCCCGATCCCACTGCTGATCGTGACAGCGCTCGCCGTCGGGCTGGTGCTTGGCGCCATCAACGGCCTGCTGGTGTGGCGGCTGAACATCCCTTCGATCGTGGTGACATTGGGCACGCTCACCATCTATCGTGGCGCCACTTTCGTCCTGTCCGGTGGCGCCTGGGTCAATGCCGACAAGATGAGCCCTGACTTCATCGGCTTCCAACGGGCGGCCTTCCTTGGCATTCCGGTTCTGTCCTGGATCGCCATCCTGGTCATCGCACTGTTCTTCATCCTGATGACGCGCACCGCGCTCGGCCGCTCGATCTACGCCATCGGCGTCAACCCGACGGCGTCAGTCTATGCCGGCATTGATGTCGGTCGCACCAAATTCATCGTCTTCTGCATTTCCGGCATGATCGGGGGCCTCGCCGGCTATCTCTGGATCTCGCGCTATGTCATCGCCTCGGTCGAGGTCGCCAATGGCTATGAGCTCAACATCATCGCCGCCTGCGTCATCGGCGGCATCTCGATCGCCGGGGGCATCGGCTCGGTCGGCGGCGCGGTGCTTGGCGCGCTCTTCCTCGGCATCATCTCCAACGCGTTGCCGGTCATCAACATCTCGCCCTTCTGGCAAATGGCGATTTCGGGCAGCGCCATCATCCTGGCCGTCGTGCTCAACGCGCGCGGCGAACGCCGGCAGGGCCGTATCATCCTGCGGAAAGCGGAGGCGGCATGAGCGACGTCCCTGCCCCGCGCCACATTCCCGACCGGCTCGACAAGCCGCTCTCCTCGGCGATCTTTTCCTGGGAGGCGCTGCTGGTGGTGGTGGCGGTCGCCATCTTTGCCATCAACAGTTTCGCCTCGCCCTATTTCCTCGACGCCTATTCGCTTTCGGACCTGACCTTCAATTTCACCGAGAAGGGCCTGATCGCCTTCGCCATGGCGCTGCTGATTATTTCGGGCGAGATCGACCTTTCGGTCGCCGCTATCATCGCGCTCGCGTCGACCATGATGGGCATGGCGGTGCAGGCCGGTGCGGATACACCTGTGCTGGTGCTGATCGGCATCGTCGTCGGGCTCGGCTGCGGCGCCTTCAACGGGCTACTGGTGACCCGACTTGGTCTGCCATCCATCGTTGTCACCATCGGCACGATGAGCCTGTTTCGCGGCATCGCCTTCATCATCCTCGGCGACCAGGCCTACAAGGGCTACCCCGAGAGCTTCGCTTTCTTCGGCCAGGGTTACGTCTGGTGGGTGGTGTCGTTCGAGCTGGTGCTCTTCCTCATAGCGGCAGTCGTCTACTGGTTCCTGCTGCATCGCACGAGTTTCGGCCGCCGCGTCTTCGCCATCGGTAACAATCCGGTCGCCGCACAGTTTTCCGGCGTACGCGTCGGCCGTATCAAATTCATCCTGTTTTGCCTGACTGGGCTGATGGCGGGCATCGCCTCGGTGCTGATCACCTCGCGTCTCGGCTCGACGCGGCCGTCGATCGCGCAGGGGTATGAGCTCGAAGTCATCACCATGGTGGTGCTCGGCGGCGTCAGCATTCTGGGCGGCTCCGGCAGCATTTTGGGCGTCGTGCTCGCGGCCTTCATCATGGGCCTGGTGACCTTCGGCCTCGGCCTGCTCAACGTGCCCGGCATCGTCATGTCGATCTTCATCGGCCTGCTGCTGATTGTCGTCATCGCGCTGCCGATCGTCTGGCGGCGGCTGCGTGGTGTCAGCTGATGGCCGAGAAATACGCCTTCAAGATGCAGCTCAAGCCCGGCATGAAGGCCGAGTACAAAAAGCGCCACGACGAGATCTGGCCGGCACTGGTGGCGCTGCTGCAACAGGCCGGGGTTTCCGACTATTCGATCCATCTCGACGATGAGACCAACATCCTGATCGACGTGCTGTGGCGGCGCGACGATCATAGCATGGCCGACCTGCCGAAACATCCGGTGATGCAGCGCTGGTGGGCGCATATGGCCGACATCATGGAGACCAGACCCGAAAACGAGCCGGTGGCCGTACCGCTGGAAACAATGTTCCATATGGCATGAGTGGGCTGCGCCATATCGCCGTCATCGACATCGGCAAGACCAACGCCAAGGTGGCGCTGGTCGATCTCGTCACGCTGAGCGAGGTGGCTTTGCGCCGGATGGCCAATGCGCCGCTGCGGCAGCCGCCCTACCCGCATCACGATGTCGAGGCGCTGTGGACGTTCATCCTCAACAGCCTGGCCAGCCTCAACCGCGAACAGCGCATCGACGCCATTTCGATCACCACCCATGGCGCAACAGGTGTGCTGGTCGACGCTTCTGGTGAACTGGTGCTGCCGGTGCTCGACTACGAGTTCGACGGACCCGACAGGCTGGCGGCGGAGTATGACGCGATCCGTCCGCCCTTCACTGAAACCGGCACGCCGCGCCTGCCGCTCGGCCTCAATCTCGGCGCGCAATTCTTCTGGCAGCAAAAGCGTTTTCCCGCCGAATTCGCCAAGGCCGCCGCGATGCTGATGTACCCGCAATACTGGGCGCTGCGCCTGACCGGCGTCGCCGCCAATGAGGTGACCTCGCTCGGCTGCCACACCGATCTGTGGGACCCGCGGACAGCCGATTTTTCGTCGCTGGTCGACTGCCTGAAATGGCGCAGCCTGATGGCGCCGGTGCGGCCGGCCAGGGATTGGCTCGGCCCGATCCTGCCGGCGCTTGCCGCGCGAACCGGGCTTGATCCGCAGACGCCAGTCTTCTGCGGCTTGCACGATTCCAATGCCTCGCTGCTGCCGCATCTCCTGTCCGACGCGCCGCCCTTCTCGGTGGTCTCGACCGGGACCTGGGTGGTGTCGATGGCCGTCGGCGGCAAAGAGATTGCACTCGATGCGGCGCGCGATACGCTGGTCAATGTCAGTGCGCTCGGTGCTCCCGTACCCTCGGCGAGGTTCATGGGTGGTCGTGAGTTTTCCCTGCTGACCAAGGACAAACCGCAGGATTGCAGCGGCAGCGATGTGCTGGCCGTTCTGACAAGAAAAATGCTGCTTTTGCCCTCGACACAGCAGGGATCAGGGCCGTTCCCGCACCATGCCGCGGCATGGCTCGATGCCGACGACATCAGCAAGGGCGAGCGCTTCGCCGCCATCTCGTTCTATCTGGCGCTGATGACGGCGACCTGCCTCGAGTTGATCGGCGCCGATGGCCCGACCACCGTGGAAGGACCCTTTGCCCACAACCGCCTCTTTGTCGGCATGCTGGCCGCGGCGACCGCGCGCACCGTCATCGCCTCCGAGGCGGCCACCGGCACCAGCATCGGCGCGGCACTGCTGGCAACGGACCAGGTAACAGCGCACGGCAAGGGCGAGAGAATAGAGCCGCAGACCGACCCGGTCTGGCCAGACTATGTCAGCGCGTGGCGCGCGGCTGTACGAGCGCAGGGCTGATCACAAAATCCGCTTGCCGAAGGCCGACATAACGAAGTTGACCACGTCTGTGCCGATCCTTGGCTCAAGATCGGCGGTCAGGCCCGAGACATCCATCGACAGCAGGCCGCCGGAGAGCGAGATCGCTTCCATCGCCTGATGCGTTTCGCGCACCGTCAGTCCGCCGGAGCCTGCTGCCCAGCCGGCGAATTCGGTGACTGTGGGCGAGTAGCTGACGTGAAAGCCTTGCGTTCCCGAGGTGGCGATGCGGATCGCCTCATGCATCAGGTCGCGCATGCCCATGGCGTCGATGTCGGTCATGGTGAAGGCCGAGACACGCGAATCCTTCAGCACCCGCGCTTCGGCCGGATCGGCGTGGCGCAGGCCGATGATGACGACATTTTCCGGCGACAGCTGTGGCTGCAGCGCACCAGTCTTGTGATCGAGACCAAGTGTGCGCGCCAGCACCGAGGCTTCCGGCATGGCAGGGGCGTCTTCGTCCTCGGGCATCAGCGCGGCGATGGAATCGATCCAGATCAGGCCGAAGGAATGCGTCGCGCGCGCCGTCGCGGTCAGTGCCTTGTGGGCGATACGGCGGTCGGCGCCGGCAGCGAGCCGGATCAAGCCCGATGGCGGGCGCTCGACATCGGCGAGTTCCACCACATCGAAGTTCATCGCCTCCAGCCGCGCGCCGGTTCCCTCTCGCGCAAGGATGCCGGCGGCTTCTTGTTCGGCCGAGATCGACACCATCTTGCGGCCGGAAAAGTCGGCGACATCGTGCATCGGCGCCTTCTCGACATATTCCGAGGTCATCGCCAAAAGCATGGCGCCATAGTTCATGCGGAAGGCGACGCGGTCACCGACGGCGGGGCGCGGATCGGCGTCCTGCACGTCGAGCAGCAGATGGTCGCTGGAGGCGCCGAGTACGCGTATGCCCTTGGCGATCGGCGTCAGCCCTTCGACCAGCACGTCCTCGCGGCCGATATTGGCGATGGCGCGCAGCCGGTCGCCTTCGTCGGCGAAGACCGGCTGATTGCCGAAAGCGTCGTAGCCGGATTCACCGATCGGCCGCGACGGCTTGAGCTTGACCTCGATGATATCGCTGGTCAGCCGGCAGGCATCGGGCTCAAGTTCCGGCCACGGAACATCGCGGAAGGTTTCGATGCCGCCTTGCAGGATCGCCTCGCCGACCCTGAGATTGTTGATGCCGGCCGGCAACTTGCCTTCAAGCAGCAGCGTCAGCGACGACGAGGCGCCGCCGGAAATGAAGTCGAGGCTTTTGCCGGACAGGCGCTCGGTCTTGTAGGCATGGGCGACGAGCTGGCCGAGATTTTCCGGCGTCGGCATGATGGCGCCGAAGCAGCCGAGATTGGTGCCGATGCCGGCAATGCGCACGCCCCTGAACGCCAGGATTTGCTCGACGGTCGGGATCAGGTCGCTCGGCCAGATACCCTCTCGGAGGTCGCCCAGATCGATCATCAGCATGATGTCGTGGATGCGGCCCATGCGCTCGGCGATGCGCGATATCTCGCGGATCGTGGTCAGCTCCGACTGCAGGCTGATGTCGACGGTGCGCACCACTTCTTCGACGCGCGCCATCGGTGGACTGCGCAGCAGCATGATCGGCGCGCTGATGCCGCTGTCACGTAGCCGGCGGATGTTTTCAAAGCGAGATTCGGCGATGCCGGCAACACCGCCGCGCAGCATGGCGCGCGCCACTTGCGGCATGCCGCACGTGCCCTTGGTGACGCCGAAGACCTTGATGCCCGACAGCGCGCAGCGTTCGACGATGGTGCGCGCATTGCGCTCGATGCGGCCAAGGTCGATGGCGACTTGCGGTCCCGACATACCTAGCCTCCGTAGACCAGACCTTGCGGGTCGATCTCCGGCTTGCGGCCGGCGATGAGGTCGGCCAGGAATTTGCCGGAGCCGCAGGCCATGGTCCAGCCGACATGACCGTGGCCGGTGTCGAGATAGAGGTTTTTGTAGCGCGCCGGACCGATGACCGGCACGGAGTTCGGCGTCATTGGCCGCAGACCCGCCCAGAGCACCGCCTTTTTCTCGTCGAAGGCGCCGGGGAACAGGTCCTTGCCGGTCCGGAACATGGCGGCGAAGTCACTTGGACGATGGGTGCGGTCGAAGCCGGTGAATTCGGCGGTCGAAGCGAGCCGCAAGCGGTTGCCCAGCCTGGAATAGGCGATCAACTGGTCCTCGTCGGCGCCGCCCATGGTCGGGCCCTTGCTCTCATCCTCCAGCGGAATGGTCGCGGTGTACCCTTTCACCGGATAGACCGGCAGGTCGATGCCGTAACGGCGGCCGAGCAGCCCGCTTTCCGGCCCCATCGAGATGACCACCGCATTGCCTGCGATGGGACCGGCCGAGGTCATCACTGCACGTACGCGGTCGCCTTCGATATCGAGGCCCTCGACCGTGGTGTCGAACAGGAATTTGACGCCAAGCTTTTCGCGCGCATAGGTGGCGAGATTGTCGACGAACAGTCTGGAATCGCCCGTCTGGTCGATTGGCGAATAGACACCGCCGGCGATCTTTTCCTTCACGCCGGCAAGGCCCGGCTCCAGCTCGATCAGCCGGTCGCGGCCGACGATCTCGATCGGCAGGCCGTGCTCGGCCAGATAGCGATAATTGTCGGTGCCGGTGTCGAGGCTGTGCTGCGAGCGAAAGAAATAGAGGATGCCCTTCTTGCGCTCGTCATAGTGAATGCCGGTGTCGGCCGAGATGGCGTTGATGCAGTCGCGCGAATAGAGCGCCAGCCGCAACTTGACGCGGCTGTTAGCGCGCAGGCGGGTGACCGTGCATTGGCGCAGGAAGCGCAGGCTCCATGCGAGGAAATAGGGATCGAAGCGCAGCCTGACCTTGATGCCGAGATCATGGTTCCAGAGCGCGCGCAAAAACGTCTTGAGCGCCGCCGGCGAGGCCCAGGCGGTGGCGTCGCCGGGCGAGACCAGGCCGGCATTGGACTGGCTGGTGCCGCGCGCCGGCGCCGGATGCCGCTCGACCACGGTGACCTCGTGGCCGTCGGCGGCCAGATAATAGGCGGCCGCCGTACCGACAACGCCGGCCCCGAGCACCGTTATCCTCATGCCACCCCCCAAAGCTCTTCGCGGCGCAGCGCCTCCACGCTTTGCTTGCGAATGCCTTCAATAGCGCTTCGCCGCGCGCCTTGCGAGCCCTTGGGGGCGTTGGGAGCCTCTCGGCTCAGCCCCGGGCTGAGTTCTTGCCGGTCAGGATACGCTCCCAGGCGAGCGCGTCGGCAACGATCTGGTCGAGATCGTCGCGTTGCGGGGCCCAGCCGAGTTCGGCGCGGGCAAGATCCGAATTGGCGACCACGGCGGCGGCGTCGCCCGGACGGCGGTCGCCCATCTTGACCTCAAAATCCCGGCCGAAGGCGCGGCGCACGCTGTCGATGACCTCGAGCACTGAATAGCCATGGCTGTAGCCGCAATTGGCGACGAGGCTCTGCCCCCCGGCGCGCAGCCGCTCCAGCGCCAGGCGATGCGCCGCGGCCAGGTCGCTGACATGGATGTAGTCGCGCATGCAGGTGCCGTCCGGCGTTGGATAGTCGGTGCCGAATACCTGCATGAAGGGACGCTTGCCGAGCGCGGTCTCACAGGCGACCTTGATCAGATGAGTGGCGCCCGGGGTCGACTGGCCAGTGCGGCCCCTGGGATCGGCGCCGGCGACATTGAAATAGCGCAACGCCGTGTAGCGCAAGGGATGGGCAAGCGCCGCATCGCGCAGCATCCATTCGCTCATCAGCTTGGACAGGCCGTAGGGCGATTCCGGCGCCAGGCGGGCATCCTCGCGCACCGGCTCAAGGCCGGCGCCACCATAAACGGCGGCCGTCGAAGAGAAGATGAAATGCGGAACGCCCTCACGCACCGCGGTTTCGATCAGCGTGCGGGTCTTCGAGGTGTTGTTCTCGTAATAGGCGAGCGGATCGGTAACCGATTCGGGAACCACGATCGAGCCGGCGAAATGGATGATCGCGTCGACCTTGTTATCCCGGATGATCTGGCCGACCAGTTCCCTGTCGGCGACATCGCCGACAACCAGCTTGGCCTCCGGCGCCACCGCCCATTCGAAGCCGGTGGAAAGCCGGTCGAGCACGACGACGCTTTCACCGGCATCCAGCAGTTCCCAGACCATGTGGCTGCCGATATAGCCGGCGCCGCCCGTTACCAAAACCGTCATCCGCGTCCTCTTTTGCTCATGATTTATCGGAAACTGTCTCAATGACCGCCTTACTGGAAAGCCTGCGGCAAGGCCATTAGAAACGCCTGAATGTTAAATCCGTAACAGTCTCACTGGCCTGTGGCATCGTACGGAAACAAAATTGATCCACATCAAGGGAATAGGCCACGATCTGGGATCGTTAGGAACAGGCTTGGGGCGTGGCATTTTGACCAAACAGGCCCGGTGGACGACGAATGGGCCAATGATTATGATCCCGCGCAAAACTGGGAAGGCGATATGAACTATCAGCGGTTCTTCGAGGAAGCGATCGACCAGCTTCATGCCGAGCGGCGCTACCGCGTCTTCGCAGATCTCGAGCGCATCGTCGGCAAGTTTCCGCGCGCCATCTGGCGTTCCAATGGCCGCGCCGAGGAAATCACCGTCTGGTGTTCCAACGACTATCTCGGCATGGGCCAGAATCCCGATGTCATCGCCGCGTTCCAGAATGCGGCCGGCAAGATGGGCTCGGGCGCCGGCGGCACCCGCAACATTTCCGGCACCAGCAACCCGCTGGTCGAGCTCGAAGTGGAACTTGCCGACCTGCACGACAAGGAAGCGGCCCTGGTCTTCACCTCCGGCTTCGTCTCCAACGAAGCCTCGATCTCGACCATAGCGCGGCTGTTGCCCAACTGCCTGATCATCTCGGACGAGCTCAACCATGCCTCGATGATCGAGGGCGTACGGCGCTCTGGCGCAGAGAAGAAGATTTTCCGCCACAACGACGTCGCCCATCTCGAAAGCCTGCTGCAGACGGCTGGCCGCGAGCGCGCCAAGCTGATCGTCTTCGAGAGCGTCTATTCGATGGACGGCGACATTGCGCCGATCAAGCAGATCGTCGAACTGGCCGAACGCTACAATGCCATGACCTATGTCGACGAGGTCCATGCCGTCGGCATGTACGGACCGCGCGGCGGTGGCATCACCGAGCGCGAGGGGCTGGCCGACCGCATCGACATCATCGAGGGAACGCTGGCCAAGGCGTTCGGTACGCTCGGCGGCTACATCGCCGGCAACAGCGCCATCATCGATGCGGTGCGTTCCTACGCGCCGGGCTTCATCTTCACCACGGCGCTGCCGCCGGCGATCGCCGCTGCCGCCACCACCTCCATCCGCCACCTGAAGCGCTCACAGGCCGAACGCGACGCGCAGCAGCGCCAGGCGACGCGGACCAAGGAGGTTCTGTCTGCCGCCGGCCTGCCGGTGATGGACTCGCCGACGCATATCGTGCCGGTGCTGGTCGGTGACCCCGAACTCTGCAAGATGGCCAGCGACCGACTGCTTGGCGTGCACGGTATCTACATCCAGCCGATCAACTACCCGACCGTGCCGCGCGGCACCGAGCGGCTGCGCATCACGCCGACGCCGTTCCATTCCGATGCACTGATTGCGGGACTACAGGACGCGCTGGTCGAGACATGGGATGCGCTCGGCATTCCCTACGGTTCGGCAGGCCGGCCCGCTGTCGCCAAGAGCGACCGGATTGTTCCGCTGCTGGTGCCGAAGTCGGGCGGCTGAAGCCGCCGCCCGTTCAGATCAAACAGTCTTCATCCACCCCGCCAGCCGGTGTGCCGCTTCCTCGAGCTGATCGAGGCGGCGGTGGAAACACAGCCGCAAAAACGCTTCGCCGCCCGGGCCGAAGGCCGTTCCCGGGGCCAGGCCGACATTGGCCTTGTCCACGATGTCGAAGGCGGCCCGGCGCGGGTCCGTAAGGCCGTCGACCGTGAAGAACAGATAAAACGCGCCCTGCGGTACGGTGAAGCGCGCCTTGCCGGTGGCGCCGATTATGCCGCAGACCAGATCGCGCGCCGCGTGCGCGCGCTCCACCTGCTCGACGATGAAGGCATCACCTTGGTCGAGGGCGGCGACCGCGCCGCGCTGCATGAACTGGGCGACACCCGAGGTCGAATACTGGATCAGGTTCTCGAACACCTGCTGCAGGTCGGGATGGGTCTTGATCCAGCCGATGCGCCAGCCGGTCATCGCCCAATTCTTGGAAAAGGAGTTGACGAACAGGATGCGGTCTTCCGCGGCCGAAATGTCGAGGAAGGACGGCGCGCGGCCGTGGCCGTGGCCGTAGTGGAACAGCGAATAGATCTCGTCGGCGATGATCCACAGCCCCTTTTTGCGGGCGAGGTCGAGAATCGCCTGCAGCGTTTCCCTGTCGGCGGTCCAGCCGGTCGGGTTGGATGGCGTGTTGACGAACAGCGCCTTGGTGCGCGGTGTCACCGCGGCAGCTATTTTGTCGACATCGCAGGACCAGCCATTGCCGGACTGGTCGAGCGTGACAGCTACGGGAGTAGCGCCGGAGACACCGGCGGCAGCGGCGAAATTCGGCCAGGCCGGCGACAGATAGACAACCTCGTCGCCACTGCCGGCGACGGCGGCAAGCGCCAGCTGGATGGCATGCATGCCGGAACCGGTGGCGATGAATTCCTCTTCGGCGAAATTCTTGCCGAAATGCCTGGCATAGTAGCGCGAAAGCGCTTGCCTGAGCTCCGGAATGCCCTTCTGCCAGGTGTAGAAGGTCTCGCCATTGGCGAGCCCCTTGGCGGCGGCTTCCGAGATGAAGGCAGGCGTCGGCAGGTCGCCTTCCCCGGCCCAGAGCGGGATCATGCCCTCGCGCGTACGGCCGTAATTGACGACGGCGACAATGCCGCTCTCCGGGGCGGCCACCGCTTCGGCGCGCAAGCTATCGATCAGGGTCATGGACAGGTCCGTTTTGATATCGAGCGAGTGCTCATAGAGCGGTTCATCGTTTGAAGGAAACGCCGAACCGCTCCATGTCTTTGTTTTTACGCAGTTCCGGACAGAAAACCGTTTCACACTTTTCCTGGAATTGCTCTTAGCAGATACGAAAACAGAAAACCCCGGCCGCGAACGACCGGGGTTTTGGTCCAGAAATCTGACCTTGGGCTATTTCCTGGCGAGGAGATCGCGAATTTCGGTGAGCAAAGCGACATCGGCCGGCGGCGGAGCAGCCGGGGCGGCGGGCTTCTCGCGCTCAAGCCGCTTGCGCAGATTGTTCACCGCCTTGACCATCAGGAAGATGATGAAGGCGAGAATGACGAAGTTCAGCGCCACGGTGATGAAATTTCCGTAGGCGAACACCGCGCCTTCCTTGCGTGCATCGGCAAGGTTGGTTGAATGGACGGTGGAGGACAGGCCGATGAAATAGTTCGAAAAGTCGACGCCGCCTAGCGCGCCGATGAAAGGCATGATGATGTCGTTGACAAGAGAATCGACGATCTTGCCGAAGGCAGCGCCGATGATGACGCCGACGGCCAAGTCCATCACATTGCCTTTGGAAATGAATTCCTGGAATTCTTTCAGCATTCGACCCTCCTTGTCATGGCAGGCCGCGCTGCCGCCGTCCTCCGGCGCCGGCCCGTGCATACCATAACAAAAACCTGCGGTTGCAACAGAAGCAAAAGTCGGGAAAACGCCGCTTTCTCCTTACCTTAGGTCATGGCGCGACGGGGTGACAGGCAGCCGCCATGCGCCGAAAGCCGCGATGGACTCGACCCCAAAGCTGTGATTGCGTCTGAGTTGGCCGGATGAAAGCTGGCCCAGGAGGAACTTTCGGGCCGTGCAGGGCTGGTTCATCGTCATCATTGCCGTCGCCTATGTGACGCTGCTGTTCGTCATCGCCAGCCTCGGCGACCGGCGTTCGGCGGCTTCCGGGCCCGACCGTGCCCGGCCCTTCATCTACGCGCTCAGTCTGGCCATCTACTGCACGTCCTGGACCTTCTTCGGCTCGGTCGGCCTGTCATCGGAGCGCGGCCTCGAATTCCTCGGCATCTATACCGGCCCGGTGCTGGTGTTCGTGTTCGGCTTTCCGCTGCTCAACCGCATCGTGCGGCTGGCCAAGAGCGAGAAGATCACCTCGATCGCCGACTTCCTCGGCGCCCGCTATGGCAAGAGTTTTGCCGTCTCGGCGATCGCCACGCTGATCGCCACCATTGGCGCTGTGCCCTATATCGCGCTGCAGTTGAAGGCGATTTCCGGTTCGGTCGGCCTGATGGTCGAGCACTATACGGGATCGCCGCCCTCCTTCGATCCGTTCGTCAGCGACATCTCGCTGGTGGTGGCCATGCTGCTCGCGCTGTTTGCGGTGCTGTTCGGCACCCGTCATGCCGATGCCACCGAACACCAGGACGGACTGGTGCTGGCCGTGGCGGTCGAAACCGTGGTCAAGCTCGCCGCCTTCCTGGCGATCGGTCTGATGGTCACCTTCCTGATCTTCGGGGGGCCGGGCGACATGATCGACAAACTGGCCGAGAACAACCAGGTGCGGCAGGCGATGGGCTACAACACCTCGCTCGCCACCTGGCTGGTGCTGACCTGTTTGAGCGGCTTTGCCATCATCATGCTGCCGCGCCAGTTCTACGTCACCATCGTCGAGAACCGCGGCGAGGCCGAACTGCGCACTGCGACCTGGGTGTTTCCGCTCTATCTCGTGGCGATCAACCTGTTCGTGCTGCCGATTGCCTTCGCCGGCCTGTCGCTGGTCGGCACCAGGACCAGCAGCGATCTCTATGTGCTGTCGCTGCCGCTGTTCAGCGGCCATGACGTGCTCGCCATGGCGGCCTTCATCGGCGGCCTGTCGGCGGCGACCGCCATGGTCATCGTCGAAAGCGTGGCGCTGTCGATCATGATCTCCAACGATCTCGTCATCCCGCTGTTCGTGCGCCGGCTGCTCAAGACCACGACCTCGGAAAATGAGGACTGGTCGACGCTGATCCTCAATGTGCGGCGCGGCGCGATCTTCATCCTTTTGTTCATCGCCTTCCTCTACTACCGCGAGAGCACCAACGCGGCGCGGCTGTCGTCGATCGGCCTGATGTCGTTCGCGGCCATCGCCCAATTCGCGCCGGCGCTGATCGGCGGGTTGATCTGGCGCGGCGCCAACGGCCGTGGCGCTGCACTCGGCATGGTCGCCGGCATCCTCGTCTGGGGCTACACGCTGCTTTTGCCTTCGCTGTCGGCGCCCGATGCCGACATCGTCGTGCAAGGGCTGTTCGGCTTCGACGCGCTGCGGCCGCAGGCCTTGTTCGGCACCGTCGCCGAGCCGTTGAACCACGGCGTGCTCTGGAGCCTGTCCGTCAACACGCTGTTTTTTGTCCTCGGCTCACTGTCGCGTGCGTCGGTGCCGCTGGAGCGCATCCAGGCGTCAATCTTCGTGCCGCGCGAGTCCGGCCCGATGCCCAGCCTGCGCCGCTTCCGCACCGCCATTACCGTCAACCTCCTCAAGGACACCATATCGCGCTATCTCGGCGTCGAGCGTACCGAGCGCTCCTTCCAGTCCTTCGAGAAAAGCACTGGCGTCTCGCTGCACGGCAATGAGCAGGCCAGCATGGATGTCATCCGCTTTTCCGAGCAGCTGCTGGCAAGCGCGGTCGGCTCGTCTTCGGCGCGGCTGATCCTGTCGCTTTTGTTTCGCCGCAACGACCGCGAATCCAAGGATGCGTTCCGCCTGCTCGACGACGCCACCGAGGCGCTGCAGCACAATCGCGACCTGCTGCAGATAGCGCTCGACCAGATGGAACAGGGCATCACCGTCTTCGACCGGGATTTCCGCCTGATCTGCTGGAACAGACAATATCGCGCGCTGTTCGACCTGCCCGACGAGATGGGTCAGGTCGGCGTCTCGCTCGACCTTATCCTGCGCCACCTTGCCGAGCGCGGCGATATCCCGGCCGACCAGCGTGTGGCGATGCTCAACCGGCTGACCAGCTTCGTCAGCCCGTGGCAGATGGAATTGAAGACCAGCGGCCGCATCCTGGAACTGCGCTCCAACCCGATGCCGGATGGCGGCATCGTCGCCACCTATGCCGACATTTCGGGACGCGTCGAACAGGATCTGGCGCTGAAGCGGGCCAATGAATCGCTGGAGCAGCGGGTCAAGACGCGCACCATCGAACTGACGCGCGTCAATGAGGAATTGGCGCAGGCGCAGATGCTGGCCGAGGAGGCCAATCTCGGCAAGACGCGCTTCCTCGCCGCCGCCGGCCACGACATCCTGCAGCCGCTGAACGCCGCCCGGCTCTATTGCTCGTCGCTGATCGAAAAGGCCGGCAAAGGTCCGGCGGGCAAGGCCGCCGTCAACATCGAATCCTCGCTGGAATCGGTCGAGACGATCTTAGGCGCCGTGCTCGATATTTCGCGCCTCGACGCCGGCGCGATGAAGCCGGATGACAGCGCCTTCCGCCTGGATGGGTTGTTGCGCCAGATCGGCAACGATTTTCAGCCACTCGCCGCCGAAAAGAAACTCGACCTGACGATCATGGCCTCGTCGCTCAGCGTGATGACGGACCGCAACCTGTTGCGGCGTCTGATCCAGAACCTGGTCTCCAACGCCATCAAATACACGCGCCATGGCCGCATCCTCGTCGGTGTGCGGCGGCGTGGCGACCTCGCCGAAATCCAGGTGATCGACACCGGCATCGGCATTGCCGGCGACAAGCTGAACACGGTCTTCAACGAGTTCACCCGGCTCGACGAAGGCGTGCGCGAGGCCGCAGGCCTCGGACTCGGCCTCTCCATCGTCGACCGCATCGCCCGGGTGCTCAGGCTCGAGATCCGGATCTTTTCCAACCCCGGCAAGGGCACACGCTTTTCCGTCATCCTGCCGGTTGCGGCGGTTGAGGCGCCGCGGCGCGAGGTCGAGCCCAAGGCGCCTGCCCGCACCGCGAACTCGCTGGCCGGCCTGCGCGTCATGTGCATCGACAATGACGCCCGCATCCTCGACGGCATGCGGCTTTTGCTCGAAGGCTGGGGCTGCAGCGTCGGCACGTTTTCCGGCTCGGAGGATTTCGCCAGGGCCGACATCCATCGTCCCGACATCGTGCTTGCCGACTATCACCTCGACGGCAGGAGCGGTCTCGACGTGATAGCGCGGCTACGTGACATCCACGGCCGCGACCTAGCGGCCGTGCTGGTTACCGCCGACCGCTCCACCGAGGTCCGCGCCGCCGCCGCCGCGCTTGACGTGCCGGTGATCAACAAGCCGCTCAAACCGGCGGTGCTGCGCTCGATGATGGCCAGGGTCAGGCCGCTGGCTTCGGCGGCGGAATAGTAGCGTCGGATATGGGTTCTTGCGAAGGAGGGCCTCACCCTGTCGCATAGGGCCGTGCCAGCCCCCCTATGCAAAGCCCACTCCTCAGCTATGCCCAAGGCTCGCAATATAGGCGCAGAACATGTCGGCCATCGCATCGGCATAGGCTTCGATCTCCGCGTCGGTACGAGGGCTGCCTGAAAAATCCTTGCCCACGGCGCTCAGCGTCGCGCCGATCAGGCCACCCGCCAGATCCCGGACCGCTTCCGGTGCCTCAGGTAAGGCTTCACGCAGGAAGTTCTGAATGGTGCGCTCGCCGGCGTCCCTTGCCTCATGCGCCTCGGGTGCGTCGCGATAAAGCGGGGCGGCGTCATTGAGCGCCCCGCGCACGGCAGCCTCTTCGCACTCCGAGCGGATGAAGGCATGGACAAGCGTGCGCAACCGCTCAAGCGGTGGCCGCTGATTGTCCTCGAGTATGGTGCGCAGCAGGCCGCCGGTCTGCTGCCATTCGTCGCTCTGCAATCGAAACAGCAGTGCCGCCTTGTTGGGGAAATACTGGTAGAGCGAGCCGACGCTCACGCCGGCCCTTTCGGCCACGCGCGTGGTGGTGAAACGCTGCGCGCCTTCGCTCGCCAAAACCTGAACAGCAGCTTCCAAAATCGCCGAGATAAGCTCGACCGCACGCGCCTGCTTGGGCTGTTTTCGCGAGGAAATAGAAAGGCTTGGGCGTTCGGCCATCGTGCTGTCCGGCAATGCGAATTGGAAACCTGAAGGATTATTCGTATTTTTGGCACGACACAAGAACGCAATGATTTTTGATTGGAAACTTCGATGACCACCCTCACCAGCGCCCCACTCGCACCTCTGCTCGCCCGCCTGTTCAAGGAAGCCGAGGCTGCGACCAGCCCGGCAGCAGCCGGGCTCTCGCCTGACGAACGAGCACGCCTTCTCGGCAGCAAGACCGAATATGTCGACTTCTACGGACGGCTGAAGGACCTGTGGCTTGCGGTTTCGCCGGAGACCGGCACGCTGCTCTACATGCTGGCGCGCAGTTCAGGCGCTCGCGTCATCATCGAGTTCGGCACCTCGTTCGGCATCTCGACGCTCTATCTGGCAGCCGCCCTGAGGGACAATGGCGGCGGCCGTCTGATCACCACCGAGTTCGAGCCCTCCAAGGTGATGCGGGCCAAGGCCAACCTGACCGAGGGCGGCCTTATCGATCTGGTAGAAGTCCGCGAAGGCGACGCATTGCAGACGCTGAGCGCCGATCTCCCCGAGACGATCGATCTCCTGCTGCTCGACGGTGCCAAGGCGATCTATCCGGAGATCCTAAGCCTGGTCGAAAGCCGGCTCAGGCCCGGCGCGCTGGTGATCGCCGACAACGCCGATTTCAGCCCCGAATATCTGGAGCGCGTGCGCGCGCCGGCATCGGGCTACATGTCGACGCCGTTCGGCGACGACGTCGAACTGTCGGTGCGGCTGAGCTGAAGCCGCCGGCGGACTGGCTGCCGGCAACCGAACAAAACTGAGCGCTCCGGCGCTCAGTTCACCGGCTGCAGCGGATCGCTGCCGATCTTGGACAGCTGGATCACCGCCTGGGTGCGGCTGTCGACGCCGAGTTTTTGCAGGATGGCCGAGACATGCGCCTTGACCGTCGCTTCTGAGACGCTGAGCTCATAGGCGATCTGCTTGTTGAGCAGGCCTTCGGCCAGCATGCCGAGCACGCGCGTCTGCTGCGGCGTCAGCGCCTGCAGCCGCTTGATCAGGTCCGATATTTCGGGGTCACGCTCGACGCCGAGATCGATGCCGACGGGCGCGGCGATATCGCCGGCCAGCACCGTCTGCACAGCGCTGCGGATCTCCTCCATGCTGGCCGATTTGGAGATGAAGCCGGAGGCGCCGAGATCGAGCGCGCGCCGGATGGTCACCGGGTCATCGTGCGCCGACACCACCACCAGCGGCACCGCCGGGTGGATGCCACGCAGCGAGATCAGGCCGGACAGGCCACTGGCGCCCGGCATCGACAGATCGAGCAACACCAGGTCGACATCCTCATTGGCCACGACCAGCGCCTTGGCGCTTTCGAAATCGCCGGCCTCATGGATGGCGGCAACATCGCCGACGCCGGCAAGCGCCTCTTTCAGCGCGCCGCGGAAAAGCGGATGATCGTCGGCGATGACGAAGGTGTAGCCCGACGGCAAATATTCCTCCCCAAATCCCGTTGTTGATTATCGGCTTTTGCGGGACCGGACGATTATGCGGCGAAGCGTTCTGTTTTCAAGCGGCAATGGCTGGATGCGGCTCAGGTCTTTTGCGAATTGAGCTTCGCGCCGTCGCCATTATCCTTGTCCATCTCCTTGACGATGCCCATGAAGCCACGCAGCATGCGCTCCATATAATTCATCGTCTTGTCGAAATCCTCCTCGCTCGGCAATTTCGATTCGAGGCGGGCGGACAGCGAGTTCTCCAGCTTGGTGACGCGTTCGTCCATGGCCTTCATCAAGGCCTGCAAACGGTCGACTTCGTCCTGGAAGGCTGCGCGCTCGTCGGCCGCCATCTTGCAGACCAGCTGGCCGGAGCGTTCCTCGCAGATCGACATGGCGCCGGTCTCGGTGTCCATGCGGACGTAGCCGTTGGCCGATTTTTCCAGCCGGTAGCGATCGGTCTCCTCGGACCAGGCCGATGCCGCGACCAGCGAGACCAGTGCGGCGGGGATCAGTATGTGCTGCAGACGCATGTTCCATCCTCCACGAGCCAGTGTACGAGAGCCTATCACAGCTTTGCGCCGTAAATGCGGAAGAGTTGCCCTTCCCCGCATGAGCCATACGGACTATAGCGCAACCATGTCTCAGATTATCTACAAGATCGCGACCGCAGCGCTTTGGCGCGAGGCCGAGGAAAACGGCCGCTTCACCGGTGCTCCGATCGACATCGCCGATGGCTTCATCCATTTCTCCACCGCAGGACAAGCCAAGGAAACAGCGGCCAAGCACTTCGCCGGCCAGACGGATCTGGTGCTGGTCGCCATTGACGGGGCGCGGCTGGATGATGCGCTGAAATACGAGGTCTCGCGCGGCGGCGCGCTGTTCCCGCATCTCTATGGCGTGCTCGAGATGAACGCCGTCCTCTGGGTGAAACCATTGCCGCTCGGCGCCGACGGTGCACATCTATTCCCGGCGCTGGAGGCCGAATGAGCGTGCTCGACCGCATCGGCCAGAAACTGCTGTTCAGCTTCGATCCGGAAACGGCGCATGGCATGTCGATCGCCGCATTGCGCTGCGGCCTGCCGGTCGGCGCGCGGGCAGTACGCGACGACAGGCTGAAGGTCAGCCTATGTGGCCTCGATTTTCCAAACCCGCTCGGCATGGCCGCGGGCTATGACAAGAACGCCGAAGTGCCCGACGCGCTGCTTGGCCTTGGCTTCGGTTTCGCCGAAGTGGGCACGGTCACGCCGCTGCCGCAGGCGGGTAACCCGAAGCCACGCATTTTCCGGCTGACTGAGGATGATGCCGTGATCAACCGGCTGGGCTTCAACAATGAGGGCCACGAGGCCGCCGAGAGGCGCCTTGCCGCGCGCAAGGGGCGCGGCGGTATTGTCGGCGTCAACATCGGCGCCAACAAGGACAGCGCCGATCGCATCGGCGACTATGAGCTGGGCGTCTCGCGCTTTGCGAAATACGCCAGCTATCTCACGGTCAATATCTCGTCGCCAAACACGCCGGGCCTGCGCACCATGCAGGCGCGCGAACAGCTCGGCGAGCTTTTGTCCCGGGTCGTGGCAGCGCGTGCGGCAGCTTCGGCAAAACCGCCGATCTTCCTCAAGATCGCACCTGATTTGGTCGAGGCCGAACTGGAGGACATCGCCGCCGAGATCAGCGAAAAACAGATCGACGGCGTCATCGTCTCCAACACGACGCTGGCGCGGACCGGATTGCGAAGCGCGGCTGTCGCCGGCGAAGCCGGTGGTCTCTCGGGAAAGCCGCTGTTCGAACGCTCAACCATCGTGCTGGCCAAGATGCGCAAGCTGCTCGGGCCGGAGCGGGCCATCATCGGCGTCGGCGGCGTCGATTCCAGTGACACCGCGCTGGAGAAAATCCGCGCCGGCGCCGATCTGGTGCAGCTCTATACCGGCATGATCTATGCCGGCCCTGCGCTGCCGGGGCGAATTCTGACCGGGATGGTGCGATTTGCCGACAAGGAGCGGCTCAAGTCGCTGCGCGAACTGCGCGATGCCGGTCTCGAACGGTGGGCTGCAAAGCCGCTCTAGAAGGCCGTGCGCACCCTTCGCGACAAAATTGTCAGCAGGCTGAAGCCGCGCACCAGCAGGAAGACGTGCAGCGCCGCCCACAGGCCGTGATTGCCCAGGGACGGCGCCAAGGTGAACAATGCGGCGCTGAAGGCCAGGAAAGAAACCAGCATCATGTTGCGCATGTCGCGCGACCAGGTCGCACCGATGAAGACGCCGTCCATCTGGAAGGCCAGCACGCCACTGAACGGCGTCAGCGCCGCCCATGGCAGATAGACATCCGCGACGTCGCGAACGTCCTGCGATGTGGTGATCAGGGCGACCAGGCCGGCGCCGCCGAGCCAGAAGATCAGCGTCGCGGTTCCCGCCAGGCCGAAACCCCAGAACAGGGTCAGGCGCACCGCCTGGCGGAACGAGGTTTCGGCGCGCGCGCCAATGGCGCGTCCCGCCAACTGTTCGGCCGCCGTGGCAAAACCGTCGAGGAAATAGCCGGCGACAAGGAAGAGGTTCATCAGCACGGCATTGGCGGCCAGCGTCAGCGTTCCGAACTGCGCGCCCTGGCGGGTGAACAGCGCGAAGGCGGCGAGCAGCGAGAACGAGCGGATCATGATATCGCGATTGAGCGACAGCATGCGCAGGAAGGCGGCCATGTCGAGCAGGCGATGCCGTGGCAGGCGCGGTGCGGCCCGGAACCGCCAGACAATGATGGCGAGGCCCAGCAGCATGGCCAGCAATTCGCCGGTGACGGTCGCCCAGGCGACGCCGGCGACGCCCCAGCCGAGCTTCAGACCGAGCAGGATGCAGAGCACGATGTTGATGCCGTTGAGCACCGCCTGCAGCATCAGCCCAAGCCCGCCCTCGCCGCGCCCCAGCACATAGCCGAGGATGGCGTAGTTGATCAGCGCGAAGGGGGCGGCGAGCATCCTGATCCTGATATAGACGCCCATCGCCTCGCTGACGCGCGGTTCGCCGCCGATGAATTTCTGGCCCGCGATGGATATCAGCGGCGCAAGGGCGACAAGCGCGATGCCGGCGGCGACCGCGATCAGCACGGCGCGCCAGAACACCGCCTGCTCCTCCAGTTCGTCGCCGGCTCCGAAAGCCTGGGCGACGAGGCCGGTCGTGCCAGAGCGCAGGAAATTGAAGGTGTTGAAGACGACGTCGAAGACCAGCGCGCCAGCCGCCAGGCCGCCGAGCAGGGCGGCGTCGCCGAACTGGCCGACCACCGCCGTATCGACGATGCCGAGCAAGGGCGTCGTCAGATAGGCGAGCGTCATCGGCACGGCGATGGCAAGCACCGACCGGTTGGTGACGGCGAAAGGTCTCGCGTCGGCTGGGGTTGCACCCGTGTCCAAGGGATAGCTGCCTTGCTGATTGCGGCTTGATCGAACAGCCGATGTGCCCCATTTTCCGGCCACCGCGCAATCACCTTTGCCGTGACGGCCAATCGAAATCTTCGGCCTGGCGCGAGCCCGCCGGATCCAGTGCATGCCCCTGCAGATCGTCCACCACCCCGATTACGACGCCGGCTTCGCGGTCAATCATCGCTTTCCGATGAGCAAATATCCGCTGCTGATGCAGGCCTTGCACGTGCGGGGTCTGATCCACGCCGAGGCGCTGTCGATGCCCGAGCCGGCGCCGGCCTCCTGGCTGAAGCTTGCCCATGCGGCCGATTATGTCGACCAGGTCATCACGTGCTCAGTGCCCGAAAAGATCGAGCGCGAGATCGGCTTTCCCGTGGGGCCACGTGTTTCGCTCAGGGCGCAACTCGCCGCCGGCGGCACGGTGCTGGCGGCGCGGCTGGCGCTTGTCAACGGCATTGCCTGCAACACCGCCGGCGGCAGCCACCATGCGCGGCGCGCGCAGGGCGCCGGCTTCTGCACCTTCAACGATGTCGCCGTCGCTTCGCTGGTGCTGCGCGCCGAAGGTGCCGCCGAAAACATCCTGATCGTCGATCTCGACGTACATCAGGGTGACGGCACCGCGAACGTCCTGAAAGACGAACCACGCGCCTTCACCTTCTCCATGCATGGCGAGCGCAATTATCCCGCGCGCAAGATCGCCTCCGATCTCGACGTCGCCTTGTCGGACGGCACCGGCGATGCCGCCTATCTCGAACGGCTGGGCGCCATCCTGCCGGAGCTCTCGGCCAAGGCGCGCTGGGACATCGTCTTCTACAATGCCGGTGTCGACGTCCATGCCGAGGACCGGCTTGGCCGGCTCTCGCTCAGCGATGATGGCTTGCGCGCCCGCGACGCGATGGTGATCGGCCATTTCCGCGCGCTGGGCATTCCGGTCTGCGGCGTCATCGGCGGCGGCTATTCAACCGACGTGGCAGCACTGGCGGCCCGCCACGCCATCCTGTTCGAGGTGGCATCGAGCTTCGCCTGAGGAACGAAAGTTACTTCCGGTAATTGGCAATCCTCAAGAAAATAAAGACCGGCACGACGATCGCGGCCCCAAGCAAGATATAGCCGAGGAAGCGGTCAATGGCGTGGAAACCCAGGTTCCACAGGTCGATGAAGAATTTCTGGACGCCATAAAAGACGTCCATCGGCGTCCAGCCGAAAGCGTTCATCACCAGGCCGACGAGGAACGATACGACCAGCAGCTTGACGATCACCCTGACGGGCGAGTCGCCGAGAAAGCGCGTCAATGCGGACAAGGGCCTGCCTCCAGATTCGGGTGCCCGGATTCGGGGTACAGGTCCACGAATACGCACTTGGCCGCCCGGCATCAAGCCGGGGCGGCTTCGCTGTCGCCCGAGCAACCGTGCAGCAGGTCCCTCCGACATATTGCGGACAGGCTGTGAGGTCAGCCGCTAGGGTTAGACCTTCTCCAAATGCCACCCTAGCTCGCGCCGCCGAAGATGCTCCGGCCGGCCGGGTTTCCAACAGCCGTTTCCGAAGAGCTGTCCAAGGGCGATTGCCCGAAGCGGGCCCATCATGATATCGAGGGGCCGACGCGGGTATGATGTAATGGTAGCTTGTCAGCTTCCCAAGCTGAACGCGCGGGTTCGATTCCCGCTACCCGCTCCAGCAAAAATCAATGATCTAGACGGAGTTTGCCGGCGCCAGCCGCAGGCCTGCGCATTGCGACCCTGTTCATGCCTGCACCCCGGCGCATATGGGAAGGTGCATTGCCACCTCATCGGCTTCCATCCGCATCAGGGTGTGCGACAGGCCGCCATGCTCGTCGATCCACTGCCGCACCCAATCGGGATATTGCGAGAGCAGGTAGTTGGCAGCGACGGCGTTCTGATGAGCGCCGACGCCGTACGGCAGATGGAAGCCGAAGGATGCACGCGGGGTAACGCAAAGCTGCTTGACGGGCAGGGACAGATAGAGCGTGCAGGCGCTGTCGCACGCCCCGTCAAAGTGCACTGGCTCGTCGGCGGCGCGCAGTTTGGCGACGTGCAAAGCGAAGGTCACGATCTGGCCACCGGGATTGCCGCTCACCGTCTCCGCGTTCGCGGGCAGCGCCGTCAGGGTGGCGGCGAAGAGCCCAATCGCCATGGTCTTCAACGTCCATCCAAGCTTTGCAAGCGGCAGTTCAGTGTGCATCCTATGGCCTCGCGTTTGTTTCGCGACGCCAACGCTAGCATCAAGATGGTTAACATTAGGCAACGCTCATCAATCTTCCGATCAGTCTGTTACACTGGCGCGAACGAGATCCCCTCCACCGGCTCCAACCTGCGGCGCAGAGCTGGGCGCGTGACCCGTTGTCCAATTTTCTTGGGGGCCGCAAAGGATCACATTGGCGGGCGACGCCAATGCCGCCATCCGTGTGGCCGCACCAGGTCCGGCTATAGTCCCGTTCCGCGCAAGGATGGAGTTCCCGGCCGTTATCCCACTTCGCGCAGGATGAAGTCGTGCAGCATTTTGGCGGCCGGCGACAGCGCGCGGTTCTTTACCGTGATCAGGCTGTAGGGGCGGACCTCGATGTCGAACTCGGTCTGGACGACGTCAATGGCGCCGGCGAGACCGTCGGGGTTCTGGATGAATTTTGCCACCTGGATCGACACCGGGGCGATGGCATCGGACTGCGCCACCATGACCAGGGTCAGCAGCAGCGAAGAGGTGTTGAGGATGCGGTCCGGCAGCGCGATGTTGCGGTTCAGGAAATTGCTTTCCATCGCCTGGCGCAGCGGCGAGCCGCCGGACTGGAAGACCCAGTCATACGCAGCCGTATCGTCCAGCCGCACGGCCTTGCCGTTGCTCAGCGGATGGCCGCGGCGCACGATCAGGCAGGCCTTCTCGACGCCGATGACGCGCGATTCGAACAGCCGCGGATTGAGGTCGTCGGGGATGCGAGCGATGATGAAATCATGGCGTGAGGCGATCAGTTCGCGCGCCAGCACGTTCGACGTCTCGACCTGCATGGTGATCTCGATGTGCGGATAGAGGCGGCGGATCTCGCGGATCGCCGGCACCGCCAGTTCGATCGCCGGCGCCGTCACCGCGCCGAGGAACACCGAGCCCCCCTTGCCCGCCTTGAGCTCTGAAATCTCGCGGTCGGCCTCGCGCATTTCGAGCAGGATCGAACGGGCGCGCCGGGCCAGCGCCTTGCCGTAAGGGGTGAGCGTGATGCCGCGCGGCAGCCTTTCGCAGAGCTTTACCTCAAGCACCGCTTCCATCTCGGAGATCATGCGCGAGGCCGCCGGCTGCGAGATATTCATCACCTGCGCCGCCGCACTCACCCGACCGTGATCGTCGAGGGCCGCGATCATGCGCATGTGGCGCAGGCTGAGCCCACTGCGCAGAAGTGTTTCGCCACCGCCCGGAAATTCATCGTAACTACCTGAAATTTCTTGAGGATTTTGCAATGCCGCCATGCTTTCACCCGCTCCCGCCAATGTCCCGACCTGCTCTAGTCATATACCGGTTTCGGTATAGCAACCACCGAAGATCGCATTTGACAGTTATGGCAAAGCGACACACCCTTCGCGCGTCCTCAAGACTTGACGGTCGATGACGAGCAAAATCGTATCGATTGAAATCAGGCGACTGAGGGCCGATTGGGAGGATACCGGAGATCGATATGACGGCGGCGGCGCTTTGGCGCATCCGCCCGACTGCGCGGCCCGCGAAGCCCCGAGGTGTCGCGTCCATCAACCAGGGAGAGTTTTACGTGAAAATCATCAAGACACTGGCCGCCGTCGCGGCCCTTGGCATCGCTGCCATGACCTACTCGGCGCACGCAGCCGACAAAGGCCTTGTCGGCGTGCTGATGCCGACCAAGACCTCGCAGCGCTGGATCAATGACGGCGACGCCGTCAAGTCCCAGCTCGAAGCTCTCGGCTACACGGTCGACCTGCAGTATGCGCAGGACGACATCCCCAACCAGCTCAGCCAGCTGGAAAACGAAATCACCAAGGGCCCGAAGGCGCTGATCATCGCCTCGATCGACGGCACCACGCTGTCGGACGCGCTGCAGAAGGCCGCTGACGCCGGCGTCGTCGTCGTCGCCTATGACCGCCTGATCAAGAAGACCGCCAATGTCGACTACTACACCACCTTCGACAATTTCGGCGTCGGCGTGATCCAGGCGAACTCGCTGGTGAAGGGCCTCAAGGAGCGCTTCCCGAACACCAAGCCGTGGAACGTCGAGCTGTTCGGCGGTTCGCCGGACGACAACAACGCCTTCTTCTTCTACAACGGCGCCATCTCCGTCCTGCAGCCGCTGATCGATGACGGTTCGATCAAGATCAAGTCCGGCCAGACCGGCATGGACAAGGTCGGCACGCTGCGTTGGCTCGCCGCCACCGCCCAGGCGCGCATGGACAACCTCCTGTCGGCCAACTACTCGGACGGCAGCCGCGTCGATGGCGTTCTGTCGCCCTATGACGGCCTGTCGCGCGGCATCACCGCCTCGCTGCGCGCTGTCGGCTATGGCACCGACGCCCAGCCCTGGCCGATCGTGACCGGCCAGGACGCCGAGACCGCCTCGGTCAAGCTGATCATCTCCGGCGAGCAGTACTCGACCGTGTTCAAGGACACCCGTGAACTGGCCAAGGCCACTGTCGAACTCGTCGACAAGGTGCTCTCGGGCGGCAAGCCGGAAGGCCTCGATGAAAAGACCTACAACAACGACGTCAAGGTCGTTCCTTCGATCCTTTTGACGCCGCATGATGTCGACAAGTCGAACTACCAGGCGCTGGTGGTCGACTCCGGCTACATCAAGGCCGACGAGCTGAAGTAAATTCGGTTGTAAAATCAGGGGTCCTGCTCAACGCAGGGCCCCTTTTCGTTCACCAGCGAGCCCGGTATTGTTGCCGACCTCGCCGGCAGTGTTTGCCGACCTCTCAAGGAGCGGTAGTACCCATGGCCTCGACGATTTTGGAGATGCGCGACATCACCAAGACGTTCCCCGGCGTGAAGGCGCTGTCGAACGTCAACCTCAGGGTCGAGGAAGGCGAGATCCATGCCGTGGTCGGCGAGAACGGCGCCGGCAAATCAACGCTGATGAAGGTTCTCTCCGGCGTTTATGCAACCGGCACCTATGACGGCGCGATCGTCTACCGTGGCGAGGAATGCCATTTCAAGGGCATTCACGACAGCGAACACAAGGGCATCGTCATCATCCACCAGGAACTTGCGCTGGTGCCGATGCTGTCGATCGCCGAAAACATTTTCCTTGGCAATGAACACGCCAAATTCGGCGTCATCGACTGGAATGCCAACGAGACGCGCACCAGCGCCCTGCTGAAGAAGGTGGGCCTCAAGGAGGACCCCAAGACGCTGATCACCAATATCGGCGTCGGCAAGCAGCAGCTGGTCGAGATCGCCAAGGCGCTGAGCAAGGAAGTCAAGCTGCTGATCCTGGACGAGCCGACGGCGAGCCTGTCCGAAAAGGACAGCCAGGCGCTGCTCGACCTGCTGCTCGAGTTCAAGCGGCAAGGCATGACCTCGATCCTGATCTCGCACAAGCTCAACGAAGTGAACCGGGTCGCCGACAAGGTCACGGTCATCCGCGACGGGCGCACCATCGAAACACTTTCCAAGAAAGACATTTCGGAAGACCGCATCATCACCTCGATGGTCGGGCGCTCGCTCGACGATCGTTACCCGCCACGTGAGCCAAAGATCGGCGAGGTTGTGCTGCAGGTGAAGAACTGGTCTGTCTATCATCCGATCCATGCCGAGCGGCAAGTGATCAAGGGCATCGATATCAAAGTCCGCAAGGGCGAGGTGGTGGGTATTGCCGGGTTGATGGGTGCCGGACGCACCGAATTCGCGATGAGCCTGTTCGGCCGCTCCTATGGCCGCCATATCACCGGTGAAGTGCTGCTCAAGGGCAAGCCTATCGATGTCTCCTCGGTCAGCAAGGCGGTTGACCATGGCATTGCCTACGTCACCGAGGACCGCAAGACCTATGGTCTCAACCTGATCGATCATATCAAGCACAACATCACGCTGGCCAACCTTGGCGGCGTGTCGCGCCACGCCGTCATCGACGATTTGCGCGAACTCGCCGTCGCCAACGACTACAAGGCCAAGACCAACATCCGCTCGTCCAGCGTCTATCAGATGACCGGCAATCTGTCGGGCGGCAACCAGCAGAAGGTGGTGCTGTCGAAATGGCTGTTCGCCAATCCGGAAGTGCTCATCCTCGATGAGCCGACGCGCGGCATCGACGTCGGTGCCAAGTACGAAATCTACACCATCATCGCCCGCCTCGCCTCCGAAGGTAAGGCGATCATCGTCATCTCGTCGGAGATGCCTGAACTGCTCGGCATCACCGACCGCATCTACGTCATGAATGAAGGGCGCATGGTTGGAGAAATGGCGGCGAGCGACGCCAGCCAGGAAAAGATCATGCGCGCCATCGTTCGGGGAGAAGGAAAGCCATCATGACCACCGAAAGCGGTCCCGCGCCGAAAAGCGGCGTCGCCGAAGATGTGCAACAGGGGCCGCGCGTTGCCGTCTCGGCGCTGATCACCAATTTGCGCGACTACGGCCTGATACTGGCGCTGATCGCCATCATGGTGTTCTTCCAGTTCACCACCTCCGGCACGCTGTTCAAGCCGGTGAACCTGAGCAACCTAGTGCAGCAGAACTCGTTCATCATCGTGATGGCGCTAGGCATGCTTCTGGTCATCGTCTCCGGCCATATCGACCTCAGCGTCGGCTCCGTCGCCGGCTTCATCGGCGCGCTGGCGGCTATGATGATGGTCATCTGGCCACTTGGACCGTTCAGCAATCCGCTGGTGGTTTCAATCGTCTGCCTGATCGTCGGCGGCCTCATCGGCGCGGCACAGGGCTACTGGATTGCCTATCACCGAATACCGAGCTTCATCGTGACGCTGGCGGGAATGCTGATCTTCCGCGGCATCTGCCAGGCGCTGCTGGGTGGCGGGTCTTCGGTGGGGCCGCTTCCAGCCGGCTTCAAGGCGCTTAGTTCAGGCTTCATCCCGGATGTCATCGGCCCCTTGACGCTGATCCCACCGACGGTAAATGCGGCCGGCAAGACCATTGTAGGTAGCGGCATGACCCTGCACATGACGACGATCGTGCTGGGCCTGGTCGCCGTGCTCGCCTATGCCTATTTCGGACTCAAGGCACGGCGTACCCGCGAAGCGCACGGCTACCAAGCCGAGCCTTTCACGCTGTTCGTCATCAAGACCCTGGTGACCAGCGCGCTGGCGCTGTTCCTGGTCTACCAATTTGCCAGCTACAGGGGCCTGCCGATCGTACTCATGGTGATGGGCGCACTGATCGCGCTGTTCGTCTTCGTCACAAAACGCATGACGATCGGCCGCCGCATCTACGCCATGGGCGGCAATGCCAAGGCGGCGCAACTGTCGGGCATCAAGACCGAGCGGCTGACCCTGATGGTGTTCGTCAACATGGGTGTGCTGTCGGCGCTTGGCGGCCTGATCATAGCGGCGCGCCTGGGACAAGCCGTGCCTGCCGCGGGCCTCGGCAGCGAGCTCGACGTCATCGCCGCGGTGTTCATCGGCGGCGCTTCGGCGATGGGCGGCGTTGGCCAGGTGATCGGCGCGGTGGTCGGCGGCTTCATCATGGGTGTGATGAACAACGGCATGTCGATCATGGGCGTCAATGTCGACTGGCAGCAGGTGGTCAAAGGCCTGGTGCTGCTCGGCGCAGTGGTCTTCGACGTATACAACAAAAACAAAGGTTAGACCGGGAGCGGAACCAGGACGGCATACGGGTCACATCGCGGCGCTGCCGGGCAGTGCAAGAAGTCCCCTGAAGGACCAGGATCGCGAGCGCAATCCGGACGAAGAGTTTTAACCCGTGGCACGGATAGGTCCGCGCCGCGCCGGTAAGGTTTGTCAAAGCGGCAACCGAGCCAAGACAATTGAGAGAGGGTTCATCATGCTGATTTCCCAGATCCTCGACGACGCCGAGACGATCCGCGTCGTTGCCCGCAATGGCGGCGGCAAGACCAGGGTCATCAACGGCGCCCGCAGCGTCTATTCGCTGGCGATGGAAGCCGCGCGCACCGGCACCGGGTTGGCCGCACTGATCGAGCGCAAGGGATACGGTGAAGCCGTCGACCTCGACGCCGTCTACAAGAAGGGCCGGCTGGTGTCGCCGATCAATCATCCCGATCCGGCGCATCTGCATCTGACCGGCACCGGGCTGACCCATCTCGGCTCGGCGGCGACGCGCGATTCCATGCACAAGAAGCTCCGCGACGGCGGCGAGGAACAACTCACCGATTCCATGAAGATGTTCCGTATGGGGCTCGAAGGCGGCAAACCGGCCAAGGGCCAGACCGGCGTGCAGCCGGAATGGTTCTACAAGGGCAACGGCACCATGGCGGTGGCGCCGGGCGCGGCGCTAATGTCGCCGGCCTTTGCGCAGGACGCCGGCGAGGAGCCGGAAATCGCCGGCATCTATGTCATCGGCGATGACGGTGCGCCGTTCCGCGTCGGCTTCACGCTGTCGAACGAGTTTTCCGACCACGTCACCGAGCGGGTGAACTATCTGTTCCTGGCGCATTCCAAGCTGCGCAATGCCTCGTTCGGGCCGGAGATCCTGATCGGCGATCTGCCGGCCGACATCAGAGGCGCTTCGCGCATCCTGCGCGACGGCAATCTTTTGTGGGAAAAGCCGTTTCTGTCGGGCGAAGCGAACATGTCGCACACGATCGCCAATCTCGAGCACCACCATTTCAAATATTCGGCCTTCCGCCAGCCCGGTGACGTGCATGTGCACATGTTCGGCACGGCGACGCTGTCCTTCGCCGACGGCATCAGGACGCAGGCCGGCGACGTCTTCGAGATCGAGGCCGGAGATTTCGGCCTGCCGCTGCGCAACCCGCTGGAGATCGAGCAGCCGGTGAAGGTGGCAGTGAAGGCGTTGTAGAGGGGGCAATCTCCCCCCTTGAGGGGGAGATGTCGCCGAAGGCGACAGAGGGGGTTGTCGCGCGTGGAGCGCCGACGCCTTCCGCGGGCACCAGACGACGTTGGCGTTCTACGCGCAGCGACCCCCTCTGGCCTGCCGGCCATCTCCCCCTCAAGGGCAGGGCTATCGCATATGAGTAAAGAGGTCATAGAAGAAGTCTTTGCTCCAGTTTGCCCTTCGCATCTTGCTGGCGATAGGTTTGTCGAGCGGATGGGCAGCCAAGATGTTTTGCGCGAGCCTT
>NZ_JAFCGY010000020.1 GCF_016836705.1 Mesorhizobium caraganae
CCCCCTCTCCGTCTCGGGCTTCGCCCGAGCCACCTCTCCCCCGCTTTGCGGGGGCGAGGAACCGAAATTGTTAGACGCTCCCATCAAAACCTCGGAATATCCGGAAATGCCACCTGCCCGCGATGCACATGCATGCGCCCCAATTCCGCGCATCTGCGCAGTTGTGGAAACACTTTTCCCGGGTTGAGCAGATGATTGGGATCGAAGGCGCATTTGACGCGCATTTGCTGGTCGAGGTCGATCTGGTTGAACATCTCCGGCATTAGGTCGCGCTTCTCGACGCCGACGCCGTGCTCGCCGGTCAAGACGCCGCCGACCTTGACGCAAAGCCGCAATATGTCGGCGCCAAAGCTTTCCGCCTTGTCGAGTTCGCCCGGCACATTGGCATCATAGAGGATCAGCGGGTGCAGATTGCCGTCGCCGGCATGGAAGACATTGGCGACGCCGAGCCCGTATTTCTCCGACAGTTCGCGCATGCCGGCGAGCACCTTCGGCAGCTCCTTGCGCGGGATGGTGCCATCCATGCAGTAATAGTCGGGCGAGATACGGCCGACAGCGGGGAAGGCCGCCTTGCGGCCGGCCCAGAAACTCAGCCGCTCCTGTTCGGACTGCGAGATGCGGCAGGTGGTGGAGCCGTTCTTGTAGGCGATCGCCTCGACCAGGCCGATCAGGTGATCGACCTCGACGCCCGGCCCGTCGAGTTCGACGATCAGCAGCGCCTCGACATCAAGGGGATAGCCGGCATGGACAAAATCCTCCGCCGCATGGATTGCCGGGCGGTCCATCATCTCCATGCCGCCGGGAATGATGCCGGCGCCGATAATGTCAGCGACGCATTGGCCGCCCTGCTCGCTGGTGGGAAAACCGATCAGCAGCGCGCGTGCCGTCTCCGGCTTTTTCAGGATGCGCACAGTGACCTCGGTGACGACACCAAGCAGGCCTTCGGAGCCGGTCATGACGCCCAGCAGGTCGTAGCCTTCCGAGTCCAGATGATTGCCGCCGAGGCGCACCACCTCGCCGTTCATCAGCACCATCTCGATACCCAGCACATTGTTGGCGGTCAGGCCGTATTTCAGGCAGTGCACGCCGCCGGAATTCTCCGCGACATTGCCGCCGATCGAGCAGGCGATCTGGGAGGATGGATCGGGCGCGTAGTAAAACCCCTCCTGCTCGACGGCGGTGGTGATGCCGAGATTGGTGACGCCGGGTTGAGCGACGACAACGCGGTCGGGATAGTCGATGGCAAGGATGCGGTTGAAGCGGCTCATGACCAGCAGCACGGCATCTTCCAGCGGCAGCGCGCCGCCGGAGAGCGAAGTGCCGGAGCCGCGTGGCACGACGCGAATGTTGCGGTCGTTGCAGTATTTCAGCACCCGCGACACCTGCGCCACGGTTTCCGGCAGCACCACGACCAGCGGCAATTGCCGGTAAGCGGTGAGGCCGTCGCTTTCGAAAGCGCGCATTTCGTTCACGGCATCGACGACGCCCTCGCCCGGCACGATGATGCGCATGTCGGCAACGATCTCTGTGCGCCGGCGCATCGTGGCGTCGCCTGGCTTGGGCATGACAAGGCCGGACATCGGCAACGTCCTCCGCGTGACTGGTAAAAATCTTTTACCAGCCGTCGGCGCTTGTTGCAAATCCTGCTTTGGTCGAGCGCGCGGCAAGGTCCAGCGGCGAGCTTCCGCAGCGGCAATCTGCCGCTGGCGCTCTCCCCCCTTGAAGGGGAGATGGCCGCGAAGCGGTCAAGGGGGCCTTGCACGTGAAGCGCCGACGTCGTCTTCCGTCTCGAGAACGAGGCTGGCGCTTCACGCGAGACGACCCCCTATGTCGCCTTCGGCGACATCTCCCCCTCAAGGGGGGAGATTATTCCCCCGGATGTTTCGCGGGCTCGGAATGCATGCGCCGCACACGGCGCACACCCCACCAGACCAGCAGGATGGCGATGGGCACCGAAGCGGCGGTGACAATTTCGGGCGCAAAGGCATGGCCGAAGATCGAGGCGCCCTTGGCGAGATAGGAGATCAGGCCGACGACATAGTAGGACACCGCGGCGACCGAGAGGCCTTCCACCGTCTGCTGCAGGCGCAGTTGCAGCCGGGCGCGGTTGTTCATCGAGGCCAGCAGATCGCGGTTCTGCTTCTCCACCTCGACATCGACCCAGGTGCGCAGCAGCGTGGTGGCGCGGGTGAGTTTTCGCGACAGATTGGCCTGGCGCTCCTCGACCGAACGGCAGGTGCGCATGGCGGGTGCTACGCGGCGCTGCAGGAAGCCGCCCCAGGTGTCGTAGCCGGGCACCGCCTCCTCCTCCAGCGCTTCCAGCCGCTCGACAACGATGCCGTCATAGGCGCGGCTGGCGCCGAAGCGATAAAGGCTGGAGGCGGCATCGGCTTCCAGTTCGGCGGCAAGCTCGGTCAAATCGGCGAGCAGTGTCTGGCTGTCGCGGGTTTCAGTGACCTTCATTTCCAGCGTCGTCTGCGCCAGCCGGTCCTCGATGCGGCGGGCGCGGCTCGACAGCGTCAGCGCCAGCGGCAGGCCGAGCATGGCAAGCGTACGGTAAGTCTCAATGTCGATCAGGCGCTGCGACAGCGCGCCGGTGCGGGCCGGCGTCAGGCCGCGGTCCAGAACCAGGATGCGGGTCATGCCGTCGCCGTCCTGGCGAAAATCAGTGACGATGGCCGCGTTGCCGCGCTCGACCAGCGAATAGCACAGGCTCGTCGGGTCGAAGCCGGCGATCAGCTTCTCGCTCGCCTGCGTCCATTTGCGGATGTCGAGGCGGATGCCGGAAATGACCGTTCCAGGCGGCGAAAATCCATTGCCGAAGGGAGAATCCTCCTGCGCCCTGCCGTTTTCGGCAAGCGGCCCTTCCCACAAATAGGTCGAGAATTCGGTGTGCCGCTCCCAGCGCAGCGTGCCCTTGCCCCACTTCATGGCGTGGTGGCGGGCGTGACGGTCGGGCGCGGCGATGCCGAGGCGCCGCGACAATTCGGAGAGCACGGCCATGTCGACGCCGGAGCCGCCTTCGGTCATGAAGGCAAGCTGCACCAGCACACGCGGCTTCTCGATCAGCGGATGCGGCCGGGCATGAACCTCGCCAAGCGCGCCGGGCCGTCCCTCATGCGCGGGAAAGCCCATCACGCTGCCTTGGGCGCGCGGCTGGAATTCGAGATTGGACGTCTCGTCCGACACGGCTGGTCCCCCTGTTCTCGACCCTTCGTGTTGTCGCGTCCTCTTGAGACAATCGATGAGGCGCGTAAACAGCAAAGTTTAGCCGAAGCGATTTCGCCGGCACCGCACGGAAAGCGACTGTGTGGGGCGAATTGGATAAATAATTTGACCAGTTGGCGACACCGGCTTTAATCTGCACGACAAGAAGCAGAGCATGATGTCGTCCCGAAAACCGCTTCACACTTTTCGGCATCATGCTCCAGGCAAGATTTCCCAGGCGCCCCTTTGAGCGATATTTTCTCTAGGATCGAGCATTCGCGCACCGCCGACGAGGTGGTGCAGCAAATCGAAAGCCTGATCCTGGAAGGTGTGCTGCGCACCGGCGACCGGCTGCCGGGCGAACGCGAACTGGCGCGCCAGTTCGACGTGTCGCGGCCGATCCTGCGCGACGCGCTGAAGGCGCTGGAGGGGCGTGGACTGTTGACGACCAAGGCCGGCGGCGGCACCCATGTCGCCGATGTCGTCGGCCAGCTGTTCACCAAGCCGGTGACCGACCTGATCGCCATGCACCGCAAGGCGGTGACGGACTATCTGGAATATCGCCGCGAGATCGAAGGCGTCGCCGCTGAATATGCGGCGCGGCGTGCCACAGCAGACGACATCGCGTTGCTCGACCGCATCATGGCGCGCATGGACGAGGCGCACCGCACCGGCGATTTCGACGACGAGGCGGAGATCGACGTCGAGTTCCATCACGCGGTCTGCGAGTGCGCGCACAACATCATCCTGTTGCACACGCTGCGCTCCTGCTACCGGCTGTTGTCGGAAGGCGTGTTCCAAAACCGGCTGCTGGTGTTCACCGTGCCCGGCGCGCGCGAGGCGCTGCTGGCCCAGCACCGCGCGATCTACAAAGCGGTGAAGGCCGGCGATCCCTCAGCCGCCCGGCAGGCGGCGATGGACCACATCTCCTATGTCGAGCGCTCGATGCTCGAGGCCGAGCGCAGCGGCGACTGGCAGCGCGTGTCGCGGCTCAGGCTCAAACAGCGCTCCGACGCCGGCGACGGCACGAAAACAACCGGCTAGCGAGAGACCACCATGAGCGACATCCTCACCATTGCCGACCTCAAGGACTTGGCGCGCCGGCGGGTGCCGAAGATGTTCTTCGACTATGCCGATTCCGGCGCCTGGACCGAGAGCACCTACCGCGCCAATGAGGAGGACTTCGGCAAGATCAAATTTCGCCAGCGCGTGCTGGTCGACATGAGCAACCGCTCACTGGAATCGACCATGATCGGCGAGAAGGTGGCGATGCCGGTGGCGTTGGCGCCAACCGGCCTGACCGGTATGCAGCATGCCGATGGTGAAATGCTGGCGGCGCAGGCGGCGGAAGAATTCGGCGTGCCGTTCACGCTGTCGACGATGAGCATCTGCTCGATCGAGGATGTGGCATCGGTGACGAAGAAGCCGTTCTGGTTCCAGCTCTACGTGTTGCGCGACAAGGATTTCGTACTCAATTTGATCGACCGGGCGAAGGCGGCGAAATGCTCCGCACTGGTGCTGACGCTCGACCTGCAGATCCTCGGGCAGCGCCACAAGGATATCCGCAACGGACTGTCGGCGCCGCCCAAGATGACGCTGGCCAACATTGTAGACATCGCCATGCGGCCGCGCTGGCTGATGGGCATTGCGGCTACCCCGCGCCGCACCTTCCGCAACATTGTCGGCCATGCCAAGGGCGTCGGCGACGTCTCCTCGCTGGGCTCGTGGACAAACGAGCAGTTCGATCCGCAGTTGTCGTGGAAGGACGTCGCCTGGATCAAGGAACGCTGGGGCGGCAAGCTGATCCTGAAAGGTATTCTCGACAAGGAGGACGCGCTGATGGCGGTCGAGACAGGCGCGGACGCCATCGTCGTTTCCAACCATGGTGGGCGCCAGCTCGACGGCGCCTCATCATCGATCATGGCGCTGGAAGAAATCGCCGATGCGGTCGGCGACAAAATAGAAGTCCATATGGATGGCGGTATCCGCTCCGGCCAGGATGTGCTCAAGGCGCTCTGCCTCGGCGCCAAGGGCACCTATATCGGCCGGCCCTTCCTGTACGGTCTCGGCGCCATGGGCAAGGAAGGGGTGACCCTCGCGCTGGAGATCATCCGCAAGGAGATGGACATTACGCTGGCTCTATGCGGCAAGCGCCTGGTGACCGACATGGGCAAGGACCAGCTGCGGCGCTAGGAGCTTGTTCATCGATTGATCCTAGCCTTCCGGGACCACGGAGACGACGCCAGCCTTGACCGAGACCGGCATCCATTACCTCGATGCGCGCGCGCCGGACGGCATGCGCCTCTATGCAATCGGCGACGTGCATGGCCGGCTCGACCTGCTCGAAGCCATGCACCACCGGATCGAGAGCGAGCTCGAATACAAGCCGACCGCCGACTGGCGGATCATCCACCTCGGAGACTATGTCGACCGCGGACCAGACTCCAAGGGCGTCATCGATTTCCTGATCGAGGCGCAAACGCGCGATCCGCGCAACCTGATGCTGGCCGGCAACCACGATATCGGCTTCCTCGATTTCCTCGACGTGCCCGACCCGGAAGGGCTGTTCATGCGCTATGGCGGTGTGCAGACGGCACAATCCTATGGCGTTGACCTGATTGGAGACGCACGCTGGTTCGGCAAGGCAGAGGCGGTGCAGCGGGGGCACGCCGACCTGGTCAAGGCCGTGCCGCAAGCCCATGTCGACTTCCTGCGATCGCTGACGTTTTCAGTAAGCTTCGGTGATTTCTTCTTCTGCCATGCCGGCATCAGGCCTGATGTGCCATTGGAGAGCCAGAACCCGCAGGATCTCATCTGGATTCGCGACGCCTTCCACAACCATCCAGGGCTTTACCCGAAAGTGGTCGTGCACGGCCACACGCCGGTGCCGGAGGCCGAGGTGATGCCCAACCGCGTCAATGTCGACACGCTCGCCTGGCAGTCAGGCATGCTCACCGCGCTGGCCGTAGACGGCGCGGACAAGCGTATCCTGACTGTGCAGGGAAAAGCGTTTTAACGGAGCGCGGCGGTGACGCCGTAGCCGTCGACGGCTTGATGGTTGTTGGCTGCATCGGCGGAATAAATACCGAGACCGCACAGCACGATGGCAGACAGCATGACAAAGGACAGAAGCGCTGCTTTCACGGACGTCATCTCTAGTTGAGCTTCCTGCATCTGGGCACGAGGCGGTTACCAATGCGTTGAAACGGAGAATTCGTCTCAAAGTTTCGACGATTTCGCGCTTGTAGGTCGATTCTGTATCGGCGGTGTGTCGCGCGGAGCACACAGAAGGTTCATCGCGGTTGCATTGCCGATGCAGAGCGCGCGCCTTGTAAGATAGCGTTCGGCCACAAACCAAGGACGAAAGAGGTTGTCCCCGGCGGATTCACCGCCGCGTGCCAATTATGCAACGGCTGGCTTCCGCGCGGCTACCGGGGGGTCAGATCGTCGCCACCCAAGCGCGGGCAATGGCGAGGCCGGCGGCATCGGCGTCAGGGCCGTTGCGGGCCATTTCGCCATCGAGCCGGTCATGCCAGTCGGGATGGCGCTCGGCGATGAGCGGTGCGAAGGATGTGCTCCAGTCCTTCACCATCGGCCGGTCGGCTTCGAAATGGAACTGGAAGCCGTAGACGGCGCGGCCGATGCGGAATGCCTGGTTCTCGGCAATATCGCTGCCGGCTAGCCGCACCGCATTTTCGGGCAGTGCGAAGGTGTCGTCGT
The DNA here is from genome assembly GCF_016836705.1 of Mesorhizobium caraganae. Classification (GTDB taxonomy): domain Bacteria; phylum Pseudomonadota; class Alphaproteobacteria; order Rhizobiales; family Rhizobiaceae; genus Mesorhizobium; species Mesorhizobium caraganae. The sequence continues at coordinate 6,928 of NZ_JAFCGY010000020.1, forward strand.
GCCATTCGAAGATGGGGAAATCCTGGGGCAGTGCGCCAAGCACCGGATCGGTCTTCGCGTCCGGTGTCAGCGACACCTTGTGCCAGCCGAATTCCGAGGCGCCGCCGATCTTGTTCTCGCCACCGAAAGTGCGGGCGACCAGCTGGCTGCCCAGGCAGATACCGAGCACAGAGCGATCCTTGGCGGCGAAATCGCGGGTCAGTTCGAGCAGCGCCGGGAAATAGGGGTAGTCATCGTCGGCCAGCGCGTTCTGACCGCCGCCCAGCATCACCATGGCATCGTGCCCGGTCGCGTCGTCAGGCAGCGGATCGCCCTTGTAGGGCCGGCGCAGGTCGAGATCGGCGCCGGCTTCGGCAAGTGCCGCGCCGACCTGGCCGAGACCGGTGTTGTCGTAGTTCTGGACCACCAGCACCCGCATACGGAAATCCTGCTGACATGAAATGACGCGACGAGCGATATCATGTCGCCAGCATTGCAGCCAAGATGCGCGTTCCAGGAGAGAGCTATGCCACTGCAAAACCGGGTCGATCCGTTCGGTGCCATTCATGCCGTGCCGGAACGCGGCCTGTTCACCGGCAATCGCGGCATCATCCACGACCCGCAGACCAAGACGCTGCTGAAAAAGCGCTGGGCGCTTCAGGCGTGGATCATCTGCGTCTGCAAGTTTGGCAATGTGCGGCGCGAGCCGATGGGCCGTAATCGGCCGGGTGGCAAGGCCGGCTGGACCGAGCTGTTCTTTCTCGACGAGGTGACGGCGCTGGCCGCCGGGCACCGGCCCTGTTTCTACTGCCGGCGTGAGCGAGCCACGGATTTTGTCGGCCGTTTCGGCAAAGCTTTCGGTGTGACCGAGCCGCGCGCGCCAATGGTCGACAAGCGTTTGCACAAGGAGCGGCTGGCTTCGGGCGGCAAGCCACCGGCGATCAAGGCGGAAGATTTGGCCGGATTGCCGGACGGAGCGATGATCGCGGATGCCGGCACCGCCTATGCGTTGCGTAGCGGCAAGACACTGCGTTGGTCGTTCGCGGGTTACGGTAGTGCGGTAGGGTTTGCGAGCTTTGCCGGTCGACAGGTTCACTTGCTGACACCGGCGACAACCGTTTCGGTGTTGCGGCAGGGCTTTGAACCTGTGTGGCATCCTTCCGCCGAGGCTTGACGCCGGGAACCGCCTCGCCCATTCCTCGGCGATGCGCGCCAACTACAAGATGCAGCGACTGTTCGTGCCGGACGATCTCGCGGTAGGCATCGAATTCGATGCCGGCCAGCAGCAGAGCCATTATTTGATGCATGTGCTGCGACTTGGCGAAGGCGCCGAGATCCTGGTCTTCAACGGCCGCGACGGCGAATGGTCGGCGGCGATCGCCTCCAAGTCGAAGAAAGCGGTGCGGCTGAAGGTGCTGGTCCTGCAGCGGCCGCAGCCGCCACTGCCCGATCTCGTCTACTGCTTCGCGCCCCTAAAGCAGGGGCGGCTCGACTATCTCGTGCAGAAGGCGGTGGAGATGGGCGCCGGCATCCTGCAGCCGGTGGTCACCCAGCACACGCAAGTGGCAAAACCCTCCATCGATCGGCTGCGCGCCAATGTCGTCGAGGCGGCCGAACAATGCGGCATACTGGCTGTGCCTGAGGTGCGCGAGGCGGAAAAGTTCGAGCGCCTGCTCTCCGGCTGGGACAAGGAGCGGCGGATGATCTTCTGCGACGAGGACGCCTCGACCAACAATCCGCTGCCGGCATTGCAGGCGATCAGGGAAAGGAAGCTTGGGCTGCTGGTCGGACCGGAAGGCGGCTTTTCCGACGACGAACGCAAGATGCTCCGGGCCCTCCCCTTCGTCACCGCCATCCCGCTCGGCCCACGCATCCTGCGTGCCGACACGGCGGCGGTAGCCGCCCTTGCTGTGATGCAGGCGACGATCGGGGACTGGTGAGACTTCGCCTATTGCAAGGGACGGGCGAGGCAGTCACATTCAATTCCTGTTGACCTGTGGCTCAGGATTTTTTGCTTGATCGGCTGCTGACATTTCGTCCATTTAGCGCCGGCGGGCTCCGAGAGCCGCAGAGGGGGCCCCCATGGCGCGCGACACAACCGATTTCCGGCCAATCGAAGACTTCGACGAACTCGTCGAGCATCTGGCGGAAGGCAACAAGCCGCGCGACAAGTGGCGCATCGGCACGGAGCACGAGAAATTCCCCTTCTATGTCGACGGCAACGCGCCGGTGCCCTATGGCGGCGAGCGCGGCATCCGCGCCATCCTCGAAGGCATGCAGCACAAGCTCGGCTGGGATCCTATCATAGATGACGGCCGCATCATCGGCCTGGTCGAGCCGACCGGACAGGGCGCCATCTCGCTGGAGCCGGGTGGCCAGTTCGAACTGTCCGGCGCGCCGTTGGAATCGATCCACCAGACCTGCCGCGAAGGCAATGCCCATCTGGCGCAGGTGCGCGAGATCGCCGAGCCGATGGGCATCCGCTTTCTCGGCCTCGGCGGCAGCCCGAAATGGTCGCTCGCCGAGACGCCGAAAATGCCGAAATCGCGCTACGAGATCATGACCCGCTACATGCCCAAGGTCGGCACCAAGGGTCTCGACATGATGTACCGCACCTGCACCATCCAGGTGAACCTCGACTTCGAGAGCGAAGCCGACATGCGCCGCAAGATGCAGGTGTCGCTGAAGCTGCAGCCGCTGTCGACGGCGCTGTTTGCCAACTCGCCCTTCACCGATAGCCGGCCGAACGGCCTGCAGAGCTGGCGCGGCGACATCTGGCGCGACACCGACAACCAGCGTTCTGGCCTGCTCGAATTCTGCTTCTCGCCCGAGTTCGGCTTTGCCGACTATGTCGAATGGGCGCTCGACGTGCCGATGTATTTCGTCATTCGCGACGGCCACTATCACGACATGACGCACGTCACCTTCCGCCAGTTCATGGCGGGCGCCGCCCGCAATGAAGTGCCCGACGGACTGCCGACGATGGGCGACTGGGCGAACCATCTGTCGACCTTGTTTCCCGATGTGCGGCTGAAGCGCTTCCTTGAAATGCGCGGCGCCGATGGCGGGCCGTGGCGGCGCATCTGCGCGCTGCCGGCCTTCTGGGTCGGATTGCTTTACGATGAGGCCGCTCTCGACGCCGCCGAGGCGCTGACCTCGAGCTGGACCTATGAAGAAACGCTGGCGATGCGCAATGCGGTGCCGGAACAAGGCATTTCGGCGCCGTTCCGCAACACGACGCTGCGCGACATCGCCCGCGACGTGCTGGTTATTTCGCGCATGGGCCTGAAGAACCGCGGCAAGAAAAACCGCGACGGCTATGACGAGACCTCGTTCCTCAATACGCTGGACGAAGTCGTGGCGCGCGGCACCACCAGCGCCGAGGAAATGCTGTCGGCCTACCACACGCGCTGGGGCGGTTCAATCGAGCCGGTGTTCATGGAATATGCCTATTAACGGCGCGGCTCGAGCTGCGGCAAAAGCCGCTTCAATCGAGCATTGAAACCAACTAGGCTCTTCTTCGAGGATTTCCCGGAGGAGAAACCGATGCCCACCTTGTTCGACATATTGGCGCAGGCCCAGAACGGCAACGGCATGCAGGCGCTTGCCCAGCAGTACGGGCTCTCGATGCAGCAGACGCAGGCGGCGGTCGCTGCATTGCTGCCCGCTTTCTCGCAAGGGCTGCAACGCAACACGGCCGACCCTTACGGGCTCGGCGCCTTCATGACGGCGATGGCAAGCGGCCAGCACGCCAAATATTTCGAGGACGCGACCAGGGCTTTCTCGCCGCAAGGCGTCAATGAGGGAAATGGCATTCTGGGTCATCTGTTCGGCTCCAAAGAGCTGTCGCGCGCTGTCGCCAGCCAAGCCGCGCAGGCCACCGGCGTCAGCCAGCAGATCCTGCAGCAGATGCTGCCGGCCATCGCCTCGATGGTGATGGGCGGACTGTTCAAGCAGACGACAGACCAGTTGATGGGGGGCCAGATGCAGGCCGCCGGCGGCTTCGGCGGTGGCAGCAATCCGCTCGGCGAAATCATCGAGCAGATGATGCGCCAGGCCGGTGGCGGCGCACAGCAGGCGCCGCAGCCGGCACCCAATCCTTACGGCGAGAACCCGTTGGGCAAAGTGCTGCAGGACATGTTCGGCGGTGGCGCGCAACAGCCGCAAACCCAGCCGCAACAAGCGCCCAACCCCTATGGCGACAATCCACTCGGCAAGGTGCTGCAGGACATGTTCGGCGGCGGCGCGGCGCAACAGCCGCAGGGCCGGGCGCAGCAGCCGCAACAAACGCAGAGCCCTTACGGCGACAACCCGCTGGGCAAGATTTTCGAGGAGATGATGCGGCAAGGTGGCGGCGGCGGCTTCGGCCTGCCCGGTGGCCAGCCGGCGCCGCAGCAGCCGCAAGCATCCCAGCCGCGGCAGGCGCCACAACAGCGCCAGGCGCCGCAACCGCAGGCCAATCCAAGCGGCAGGCCACGGAACCCGTTCGACGATATTTTCGGCAAGATGTTCGAGACCGGCGCCCAGCAGCGCGACGAATATCAGAAGGGCGTGGAAACGATCTTCGACCAGTTCAAGCGGGACATGGACCGGCGGTAGTCAGAGGCTGAGCAAAAAAGAAAAGCCCGGTCCTGGGAGGACCGGGCCAGTGTGCAGGCTGGCCGGCGGGGATCCGGCAGGGAGTGGGGAGCCTGCGATAGTCCTTGGTTGCCGCGAGCCTGAGAAAGGTTCACGGAAGCCGAAACAGGGCGCCTGATATCACGCTACCTGGCGGGCAAGATTTTCGATCGTATCGGCACGATCACTGGCGATCGCACGCAGCTTCACGGTCGGATCACCGCCGAACGGCACATCGATGGCGACATGGAGGTCGGCGCGCGTCAGGCCGATGTCGGCGAGTTCGGCGTCCGACATTTCGCCAAGGCGATAGAAGGCGCGGCGATTTTTCCAGGCCTGGAAGGCGTTGAGAAGAGCATTGGCCACGCGCGTCGCAACGGCCGGACGCGAGGTGATGCGCGAGGTCTCGGTGGCGAAATCGATCGTGGTCATGTCAGTCTCCTTCGGAGTCGAGCGGACGAAGCCGGGCAAACAGTGCTTGGGAGAAGCGCCGTTCCGGTCTCGATTCACATGCCTTCATGTGGATGTCAGGGAATATGCCACGACGCGATTGATTAATCCAACGAATGTTTCTAATCTTTAGCATCAACGCCAGTGATGGATTGGACCCGATGAAAGCGCCACTCGATCTCGACCAGTTGCAGACCTTCATCTCGATTGCCGATACCGGCAGCTTCACCCGCGCCGCCGAGGAAGTGCTTCGCACCCAGTCGGCGGTGTCGATGCAGATGCGCCGGCTTGAAGAGCGGATCGGCAAGCCGCTGTTCGAAAAGGACGGCCGCACCAACAGGCTGACCGAGGAAGGCGACAAGTTGCTCTCCTATGCACGGCGCCTGCTCTATCTCAACCGCGAGACGCTGGCCGCCTTCGACGACCGGCGGCTCGAAGGCACTATCCGCATCGGCACGCCCGACGACTATGCAGACCGCTTCCTGCCCGAGATCATGGCGCGCTTCACGCGCTCCAACCCGCGCGTCGAGCTGACCGTCATCTGCGAGCCGACGCCGGGGCTGGTCGAGCATATCAAGCGCGGCAATCTCGATCTGGCGCTGGTGACGCACAACGATACGCGCGGCCAGTCGGAAGTGGTGCGGCGCGAACCACTTTTGTGGGTAACCTCGGCCAACCATGCCACGCATGAACAGGAAGTGCTGCCGATGGCCTTCGGCCGGCCGAATTGCATCTGGCGGCGCGCCGCCGTCGATGTGCTCGACCGGCAGAACCGCGACTATCGCATCCTGTTCACCAGCTTCTCGGCAACCGTCATCACCGCCGCAGTGCTGTCGGGGCTCGCAATCTCGGTGCTGCCGGAATGCGCGCTGCGGCCCGGCATGCGGGTGCTGGGCGAAGCCGACGGCTTCGGCGTCCTGCCCGACTGCCGCATCGGCATCATGCGCGGCCAGACCTCGCGGCCGGAGATCGTCGACGCGCTGGCCCGCCACATTTCGGAAAGCCTCGACAACATTTCCGTGCCGCTCGGCGAAGAGACGGGAAGCTTCGATTTTGCTGCACTCGCCTTCGCCAAGATGAAGCGGAGCAAACCCAACCAGATCCTGCCGGGCTGGTAGGGCGGATCAGGCCGACGCGGCCGTCTCTGTCGTTGCGTTGGCCGACGACAGGCCGGGCAACGCCAGCAATTGCGCCGGCTCAAGCGGCGGCGACAGGAGATAGCCCTGCAGTTGCTGGCAGCCCATGGCGACCAGCAGCGCCTTCTGCGCTTCGGTCTCGACACCTTCGGCGGTAACCTCGACCCTGAGAGCGCCGGCGAGATCGATCAACGCCTTGACGACGGCGCCCGAATTGCCGTCGCCATCGAGAAGCCGCACGAAGGAGCGGTCGATCTTGAGCTTGTCGATGGCATGGCGGCGCAAATAGCTCAGCGATGAATAGCCGGTGCCAAAATCATCGAGGGCGATGCCGACACCCGACCGGCGCAGGCCAGCCAGAATCGTTCTGACCGTATCGTTGCTTTCCAAAAGCACGTTTTCGGTAATCTCGAGCTGCAGCCGGTCCGGCGCCAGCCCGGTTTCGGCAAGGATCGTCTCAACCTGATCGGCGAAACCCGCGTCGCGCAATTGCAGCGGCGAGACGTTGACGGCCAGCCATGGCAATTCGGTTTTGACGGCAAAGCGGCAAGCTTCGCGCAGCACCCACTCGCCGAGCTGGCCGATCATGCCGCGTTCTTCCGCAATGGCGATGAATTGCGCCGGCGGCAATGCGCCATGGATCTCATGCGCCCAGCGGATCAGCGCTTCGGCCCCAAGGATCGTCTTGCCGTCGGCCGCAAATATCGGCTGATAGGCCAGTTTGATACCGGTTCCACCATTCAAGGCAGTGCGCAACTCGCTCTCGACCTTGCGCTTGCGCAGCAAAAGGTCGTCCATGTCGCCGGCGAAGACCTGGTAACGGCCGCGGCCATTCCTCTTGGCTTCGTAAAGTGCGATGTCGGCCTTGCGCAGCAGGTCGTCGGCATCGGCATCTGGCCCCGTCGACAAGGCAATGCCGATGCTGGCGCCGACAAAGACCTGGTCGTCTATCAGTTTGAACGGCTCCTGCAATTTTTGCAGCACCCGGTCCGAAATGTCTTCTGCGCTCCTGATGTCGCGGACATCGAGCAGGATCACCGCAAATTCGTCGCCACCCAGCCTCGCCACCGTGTCGACGTCGCGAACCGTATGCTGCAGTCTGGCGGCGGTCTGGCGAACGAGCTCGTCACCGGCCGGATGGCCAAGCGTGTCGTTGACATGCTTGAAACGATCGAGGTCGAGGTAAAGCAGCGCCACCTTGCCGGCATCGGTGCCGGAACTGAGCAAGGCACGCCGCAGCCTGTCCTCGAACAGTGCCCGATTGGGCAGGCCGGTAAGCATGTCGTGGAAGGCGAGATACTGCGCCTGGTCCTGGCTGGTTTGCAGCGCCCATGATGCACGGCGCAGACGCCGGAGCAGGAAGGCGAGCACGCTCGCCGCGAGCAGCGTGGCCAGAGCCAGAGCCGGGCCGGCCTTGCGCACCAGCGTCAGGCCTGGGCGCTCCTGATCCCAGCAGATATAGCCGAGGATGACGCCGCGCGAATCGAGCAGCGGAATGGCGGCAGAGCCGGTCGGCTGCGACAGCGTCAGCAGATGAGCGCCATCCAGCAGGTATTTTTCAGCAATCTTGGCGATAACCGCATCGTTGAGGAACTCGACCGACACATGCAGATACTCGGTTCCCGGCGCCTGGCTGACGCGACCCGAACTGGGCACCAGGGGCATGATGCTGAGGATTGCAGGCTTGCCACCGAGCGACACCAGATCCTCGGCGACCATCTTCGCCGGCGCCCCGGAAGCATCAGCCTTCGGTGGCTGGCTGATCATGCCGCGCAGTTTTTCGATGGTGGGCTGGATCGCGGGCTCGTCCTCGCCATAGACGGACGGGTCGAGCACCTTGCCCTCCCGCATGGCGTGGACCGGATGGTTCCCGCCGTCGAGTATGTAGACCCGGTTGTGACCGTAGTAGGAGTACATCCAGACGCTGAGATTTTCCTCTATCCAGGTCTGATTGCCGGCCTTGGTGTTGATCACGGAATCGTCCCAGACGGCAACGCTTTCCTGCTCGCGCGCGACCGCCGCGATCTGATCCTTCAGTCCATTGGTGAGGAAGATCTTCTGCCGTTCGAGCGAGACATGATCGGCTTGCGCGGTCGCGTATATGCCAAAGCCGACGACCATCGCCAAAGCAAAGGCGGCGAGCATCAGCACGGTCAGCGTGACCTGGTGCGTCAACGGGCTGCTGTTCGGGCGTGCGCTCATGCGTCCTTGGCCATTTGAGTGACCTACACTCAAATCAAATCGGGCTTAAGATCACGTTATGAATCGGCCACGAACTTCAGCCGCTTGACGCGGGCGGACAACCGTCCCCCAATCGGCGCATGAGCGACGCAGAATCCGAATCACGCACAAACGCCACCGAATACACGGTGAGCGAGATTTCCGGCGCGCTGAAGCGCACGGTCGAGGATGTCTTCGGCCATGTGCGGGTGCGCGGCGAAATCTCCGGCTATCGCGGGCCGCACTCTTCCGGCCATGCCTATTTCACGCTGAAGGACGACCGCGCGCGGCTCGATGCGGTGGTCTGGAAAGGCACGATGAGCCGGCTGAAATTCCGCCCCGAAGAGGGGATGGAGGTGATCGCCACCGGTAAGCTCACCACCTATCCCGGCAAATCCAACTACCAGATCGTCATCGATAATCTCGAGCCGGCCGGCGCCGGTGCGCTGATGGCGCTTTTGGAAGAGCGCAAGCGACGGCTGCAGGCTGAAGGGTTGTTCGACGCCGGTCGCAAGCGGCGACTGCCGTTCATGCCGTGCATCATCGGCGTCGTCACCTCCCCGACCGGATCGGTCATCCGCGACATCATTCACCGCATCAAGGACCGCTTTCCACTGCACGTGCTGGTCTGGCCGGTGAGAGTCCAGGGCGAGACGGCAGGCGCGGAAGTGACGGCCGCCGTCAACGGCTTCAACACGCTGGCCCGGGATGGCGCCATTGCCCAGCCCGACCTTCTAATCGTGGCGCGCGGCGGCGGCAGCCTGGAAGACCTCTGGGGGTTCAACGACGAAGGTCTGGCGCGTGCGGTTGCCGCCTCGCGCATTCCGGTGATTTCGGCCGTCGGCCACGAGACCGACTGGACGCTGATCGATCTCGTCGCCGATATGCGGGCGCCAACGCCGACGGGCGCAGCGGAGATCGCGGTGCCGGTGAAGGCGGATCTCGAAGCGACGCTCGCCAGTCTTGGCGCACGGCTCAAGGCGGCGGTCTTGCGCAATTTTGAACGCAAACGGCAGGCCTCGCGCGCGGCCGCCCGCGCGCTCCCCTCGCCCGACCAGTTGCTGGCGCTGCCGCGCCGGCGCCTGGATGAGGCGACCAGCCGGCTCGGCCGGGCGCTGTCGGTGAGCATCGAGCGCAAGCGGACCAAGCTTCAGGGCCAGCGGCTGACGCCGGCCACCCTATCGCGACGCATCAACGAGGCACGCACGCTGACCGGACGCGACCTGGCGCGGGCGCAAGCAGCATTTTTCGGCATCGTGCGCGAACGGCGCACCCGGTTTTCGCGCACAGCAAAACGGCTGTCGCCGGCGCCGATCGCCAGGCGGCAGAAATTGCAGGCGGACGCGCTGGCAGCACTGACGCGCCGCCAGGATCATGCGGTTTCGCGACGGCTCGACCGGCTGCGCGGACAATTGACCCAGGCTGACCGGCTGCTGGCGACGCTGTCGCACAAGGCGGTGCTGGCGCGTGGCTTCGCGCTGGTCAAGGACGCTGAAGGCGCAGTGATCAAGCTGGCGGCGGATGTCGCGCCGGGCGCATCGCTGCAAATCGAGTTCGCCGACGGCACCACGAATGCGGTTGCGATCGGCGGCACGGGGCAGCCGGAGGCAGTTGCCAAACCGGCTACGCCGCCTGCCAGCAAGCCCGCGGTCACCAAGGCTGCCCCCAGCAAACCAAAAGAACCGGGCAATCAGGGCTCGCTTTTCTAGAGGACGGCATGGCCGGACACGACCCGCATCTTCAAACGCCGGCCGGCAAGCCGCGCGCCCGTGCGTTCGGCATTGCCTTTGAAGGCACGCCAGGCCGCTTCAATGCCATCACCGACGTGCCCGGTGTGAGCGTCGGCTATGCGACGCTGATCTCAGGCGATGGTCCGCTCGATGTCGGCACAGGACCGGTACGCACCGGCGTCACCGCCATCCTGCCGCGACCGTTAGCGGAGCTCGCCACGCCGGTGTTTGCCGGCGTGTTCAGCCAGAACGGCAATGGCGAACTGACGGGCTCGCATATCATCGAGGAGGTCGGCGCCTTCAACCTTCCGGTCACTATCACCAACACGCATTCCTGCGGCGTCACCCGCGACGGCACGCTGCGCTGGATGCAACGCGTGCTGCCGGCGGCACTCGACCGTGGTTGGGGGCTGCCAGTGGCGGCGGAAACCTATGACGGCTTCCTCAACGACATCAACGGCCATCATGTCGGCTTCGAACATGTCGAAGCCGCGCTCGACGGTGCCACCGGCGGAACCATCGAGGAGGGCAGCGTCGGCGGCGGCACCGGCATGATCGCCTTCGGCTTCAAGGCCGGCTCGGGCACGGCGTCGCGCATCGTCGAATGGCAGGGCATCAGGCATACGGTCGGTGTGTTCGTGCAGGCGAATTTCGGCAAGCGGCACAATTTCACGCTGCGCGGCGCGCGCGTCGGACCTGATCTGGTGGAACCGGCGATGCGCGAAGGCACGCCGCGCGCCGAGAAGGGTTCGATCATCGCCATCGTCGCCACCGATGCGCCCTTCCTGCCGCATCAGATGAAGCGGCTGGCAAGGCGTGTGCCGCTCGGCATCGCCATGACCGGCGGCTTCGGCTACCACAGTTCGGGCGACATTTTCCTCGCCTTCACCACCGCCAACCCGCAAGCAGCACTTGCGCCGCCAGGACAGACGGCCAGCGCCGCTTACATTCCGGACGTCGATATCGACCCGTTCTTCGATGCGGTGGTGCAGGGTGTGGAAGAGGCGATCCTCAATGCGATGGTCGCCAATGAGGATATGAGCGGGCGCGACGGCAATTTCGTGCCGGCGCTGCCGAAGGCCTGGCTGAAAAATGGGTTTGGATAGATGGGAGCCCGGCTCTGGCGGCCGGGCCTGACATTTATTCGGCGGGCTTGCCCGAATTCGCGTTGCTCTGGTCGGCCTCGGCCGCCTCTTCGAGCCGCGAGGCGATCAGCTCCTGGATGTCGCCGACTTCTTCCTGGATATCCTCCAGCGGGATGCCGACCTCGGCCGCCTTGGCGGCGCATTCCTTGGCCAGGGTCTCGGCCTGCTTCTCGATCTTCACCGGCGAGTGCTGGCAGTGGACCTTTTCACCAATCCACCCGCGCAAAAACTCGATCGCATGTTCACTCATACTGCTTTTCCCTGGCGGCTATGCCGGTTGGTAATCGTAAACGTCCGCACCCGGTAAAGGATGCATGCCCGCATTCGAACCGAGTCGGCTTCGCCCGGCAAGCCGATCTTGCCCGAGGTCCACAAAGCCGAAGGAAGGGAAGGGTTCAAGGAGCACGTTCTGATTGTTTGATAGAGTGGTACCGTTGGCTGGGATCGAACCAGCGACCTCCGGATCCACAATCCGGCGCTCTAACCATCTGAGCTACAACGGCACGTTCGCCTGAGCCAGATCGTGGTGAAAAATTCATTCTCCGAGATCCGCTCTGTCGTTCGGCGATGCGTCCAATACGGTCTATCAGAGTCTAATTCAAGGCCTTTGATAAGGCAAAGCCCGGTTCCTCGAGCGGGCGCCGCTTTTCAGCAGGCAAAAGAAAAGGCCGGCGGGAGGAGGTGCCGGCCTTTTCCTGTTACGAGCCAGCGGGAGGAGGTGCTGGCTGGTTACCCCGGAGAGCAGAGGGAGGAGGTTCCACTCGCCGGGTATTCATTGGACAACTCTATCGCACATCTATTTGTCTGACGAAATGCGACGTTTTGATGCATCGCAGAGTTGTGCGTAATTATTAGGCGGCCTTGATGTCCTTCAGGGCCTTCTCGAAAGCGGTCTTGACCGGCTTGGAGACGTCTTCGGCAGCCTTTGAAGCAACCGCCTGGAATTCCTTGGCCTGCTCGACGGTCGACTCGACGCGCTTGCGCAGGAAGGCGGTCTGCAGCTCGACGACTTCCGACAGCGACTTGGCGCCGATCAGGGCTTCGAGATGCGAGAAGCCGGCTTCGGCATTGGCGCGCAGAGCGGCGATGGTCTTGAGCGACAGGTCGCTGGAAACGGTCTTGGCGGTCTCGAAGGTCGATTCCAGAACTTTCTGGGTCTCTTCGGCGCCGGTCTTCAGCTTGGAATAGGCTTCCTTCGACTGCTCAACGCCCTTTTCGGCGAAAGCGCGGATCTGGTCGGTCGCCTTGGAGGCGTCGAAGCTCGGGAATTCAACGTTTTCGATGGTCTCAGCGGTCTTGGCCTTGGTCATTTTCCATCCTTTCGGGGGTAGCGGCTTTGACAGAAAGCCGTCTCGTTCATGTATGATGGCAATATAGCGGTTTTTTTGTGCGATGCAATATCTTTGTTGCAGTGCACCATAAATTTCTTCCGCGACGTTACCCCGGGCATTGCCCGAGGGTCGTTAACCAAGAGGCCAGAGATTCCGTCTGCTTTCCGCCACGGCTTGTGGACCTTCGCCGCGTGGGCTTTTATTAACAAAGCGTTAACTGCAAATTGCCCGCCTTGTAGGTTCGCCAAGAGGTTTCACCGAAAGGGTCCGCCAAGCGCATGCCGTCCGAGAACTACTCTTTCCTCGATGTCGCCGTGCTCGACGCGGTCCGCCGGCGCTTCGCCGCCGGCGACGCGATCGCGATTCTGTCGGCTGACCTCGAACAGGTGATCTGGGCCAACGGGCCGGGCGCGGCGGTGTTCGGCTACCCCGATATCGAAGCCATCATCGGCGCCTCGGCACAGCTGCCGCTGATCGCCAGGCGGCAGATCATGGCGACCGCAGGCTTTCCGAAGATCGGCAGCGACCGCGCCATCACGGTGCGTCTGGCGACCGGCATGACCAGCCGCGCCGTCGGCTTCCTGGCCAGTGCGGTGACCATGCCGGACGGCGAAAGCGCGATCATGCTGGCACTGCCGGCAGCGCAGACCGGCTCGCGCAGTGCTGCAGACATTGCGGCCCGCGCCATCAGCGGCTTTAACGAAGACGGCCATTTCATCGCCTTTGTCAACGCCGCCGGCACCGTCGAGGCGGCTTCGGATGGTTTTGCCGCGCTCGCCATCCGGCCTGAAACGCTGGCGGCGCTCGTCGCCGATGTGGCGAGCCAGGACGACCGCATCGTCAAGCGGCTGGTCCCGGGCGGTACCACGTCCTATCCGGCGGGCTTTGCCCGCCTGACCGAGTCCAGGCATCTGCTGGTGGTCATCGACGAGGATCAGCTCGGGGAGGAAAACCCCGTCGGTGAGCTGGATGCCGAACCCGCCACAGCGCAGCAGGACGCGGACCCGACGCAAGCGGCCCCAGAGGACGCAGTGACGGCGGATGCAGTAGCCGATCAACCCGCAGCAAGCGGCAATCAGGGCGCACGGCTCGCGGTCGTGCCAGCCGAGGCCGCTCCGACAGCGACTGAGCATGATGCTTCGGCGTCAACCGATACAAAGGCAGACGATCGCGGGCAAACGACCGGCCGCGAGCAGGCGGCGAACGACAGCGCGCCTGTGCAACATGATCATTGGTACTTCCATGCCGGCGAAGAGCCGCAGGCGAGCGAGTCGGACAGCCCGACCGAAGCCGAGCCGGAATCGGTTGTGTCGGCCGTGAACCCACAGCCGGACAGTACTGTTGCCACCTCGCCCACCCTGCCCTCCAATGTAACCTCACCGGCTGCGCCACCCGCCGCCCGCGAGATCGACCGCACGGCGCCGCCGCTGCGTTTCGTCTGGCGCACCGACGCCGAGGGCAAATTCAGCGCGTTGTCGCCGGAATTCACCGACATCGTCGGCAAGCCCGCCGCCGATGTGATCGGCCGCCGCTTCAAGGATGTCGCGGCAACATTCGGCCTCGATGCCTCTGGCGAGATCGCCCGCCTGCTCGAACGGCGCGACACCTGGTCGGGCCGCTCGGTGCTGTGGCCGGTGGCCGGCACCGACCTGAAGATTCCTGTCGATCTGGCGGCACTCCCCGTCTATGGCCGCAGCCGCGCCTTCGAAGGGTTCCGTGGGTTCGGCGTCGCCCGCGCCAGCGATGCGGTGGTCGATCCGGAAGCGATCGGCATGGCGCTGGTCCCCAACGGCACCCCACCGGCGGCAGCCGAGCGAGCCGCGGAACAGACCGTGGCGGACGCTCCCAAGGCGGCCGATCCGTTCAAGGGCGAAGTGCCTGCACTGACCATCGTGCCGAAGCAGGAACGGCGTTTCGCCGACAAGGTCATTCGGCTGGCCGAGCATCGGCAGCCCGCCAATGACAAGGGTCTGTCGACGCTGGAACGCAGCGCTTTCCGAGAGATCGGCGAGCGGCTGAAGAAGGACAATCCTCCGCCGGAGCAGCCGGAGACCAGCAAGCCGGCCGAACCTGCCAAGCCAGATCAGGTGACGCCGGACCAGGCCGGGCCGGACCACGCCAAGGCAGATCAGCCCAAGCCGGATCATATCGAGGTGGACCAGGCTGAAACGGCCCCGCCAGCCCAGCAACCCGCCGAGGCCACGGACGAAGCCATCCCGGCAGCCGCATCCGAAACACCGGCAATTGAAAGCGAAACGGCTGAGGCCGAACCGCCCGAAGGCGACGCCGAGGACGAAAAGGATCTGGCGCGGCTCGACGGCGCCGAGCCGGACAAAGCGGCTACAAACAAGGATGCGGGCGAGACGAAAGCGCCGATCGTGTCGCGCTCGCTGCTCGACTATGCCGATCCCGAACCAGGCTCCGTCACCGGCGAAGGCGACGCGGCGACGTCTTCCGGTAGCGAACCGGCGCCGGCTTCCGAGCCGGTAGAGACGAGCGCACAAGAGACCGTCGAAGCTTCCGAACCGCAACCGGCTGCTGCCGAGGCGCCGGCCGATGCCGGCGAAGACGACAGCATGACTGCCGCCGATTTCCGCGATGCCGAGGACAATGAGGATTGGGCCCCGGCCGACGAGGCGACCGGTTCGGCCGTGCAAGACGGTGACAAGGCCGGCGCTGCGGACACCGCGCCGGCAGAACCGCCGCGCCTGAAAGTGCCGCCGCTCAAGCTTGAAGGGTTCGTGCCCTCGGCATTTTCGGCCGGAGATGAACACAAGGCGCCGGACACCTCGTTGCTCGGCAAATTGCCGGTGCCGCTGCTGATCCATTCCGGTGACGAGCTTCACTACGCCAATGAGGAATTCCTCGGCCTCACCGGCTATGACACGCTCGAGGATTTGAGCGATGCTGGGGGCCTCGACGCGCTATTTGCCGATCCCTATTCTGAAGCGGCAGATGAAAGCGACCACGCGCTTCGGCTGAAGACGCGCGAGGGCCAAGAATTTCCGATCGAAGCCATTTTGCGTTCGGTGCCGTGGCGCGCAGGCAAGGCGCTGATGCTGGTGGTGCGGCGCACCGGCGACGATGAGGCGCCGGTGGCTGCGCATGTCGCAGCTGAAGAACAGACGCAGCCCGACGTTTCCGAGCTCAAATCGCGCATTGCCGAAATGCGCACCATCATCGACACCGCGACCGATGGCGTGGTGCTGATCGGCCGTGACGGCGACATCCGCTCGATCAGCCGGCCGGCCGAGGCGCTGTTCGGCTTCGACAGCGACGAGGTGACCGGCAAGCCGTTCGCTTCGCTGTTTGCCATCGAAAGCCAGCGCGCGGCGCGCGACTATCTCAACGGCCTGTCCGAGCCCGGCGTGGCGAGCGTCATGAATGATGGCCGCGAAGTGATCGGGCGGGAGGCGCAGGGGCGCTTCATTCCGCTGTTCATGACCATAGGCAGGCTGCCCAACGACAGCGGCTTCTGCGCCGTGGTGCGCGACATCACGCAGTGGAAGCGCGCCGAGGAGGACCTGACCCAGGCGCGCGCGGTGGCTGAGCGCGCCTCCTCGCAGAAGACCGATTTTCTCGCGCGCATCAGCCACGAAATCCGCACGCCGCTCAATGCCATTATCGGCTTCTCTGAGCTGATGGTGGACGAGAAGTTCGGCCCGGTCGCCAATGACCGCTACCGCGACTATCTGCGCGACATCAACCGCTCGGGCAACCACGTGCTCGACCTCGTCAACGACCTGCTCGACATCTCGAAGATCGAGGCCGGCCAGCAGGAGATGGACTACGAGGCAGTGTCGCTCAACGATACGCTGGGCGAGACGGTGGCGATGATGCAGCCGCAGGCCAATCGCGAGCGCGTCATCATTCGCTCCAGCTTTGCTTCGCGGCTGCCGGAAGTGGTCGCCGACCTCAGAAGCGTGCGCCAGATCGCGCTCAACATCCTGTCCAACGCCATCCGCTATACGCAGGCCGGCGGCCAGGTGATCGTGTCGACCGCCTATGAAACCTCCGGCGACGTCGTCATGCGGGTGCGCGACACCGGCATCGGTATGAGCCATGCCGAGATCGAGCAGGCGCTGAAGCCGTTCAAGCAGATCAATGCGCTGAAGCGCGGACGCGGTGATGGCACCGGGCTCGGCCTGCCGCTGACCAAAGCGATGGTGGAGGCCAACCGCGCCCGCTTCACCATCACCTCGACACCCGGCGAAGGCACGCTGGTCGAGGTCGCCTTCCCGTCGACGCGTGTTCTGGCGGAATAGAGCCGCTCCATCCAGAACCGGCACAAAGAAAAGGCGTCCAACAGGACGCCTTAAATGGATTTGCTGTCACAACGGGGGCTTGAGCGAATCTGATCCTCAGGGGACGAGGAACGGGATTTCTCCCTCAAGTTACGTGCGACTATCGACGCCGGGCCTTAACAACTCCTTACCGGCCGCCCAAAAAATTTACGAATGTGTACCACTCGTGAAATCTAGGTAAATTCGACCGACATATCTCGTTAACCATGCCGGCGGCGGTCACTCCGCCAGCTGCGGCAGGTTCCTGAACAGCTCCAGCGCCTCCGGATTGGCCAGCGCCTCCTTGTTCTTGATGGCGCGGCCGTGGACCACGTCGCGCACCGCAAGCTCAGTGATCTTGCCCGACTTGGTGCGCGGAATGTCTGAGACGGCAACGATCTTTGCCGGCACGTGGCGCGGGCTGGCGCCGGTGCGGATCTTCGCCCGGATGCGCTTTTCCAGATCCTCGTCCAGCGTCACGCCGGCGGCCAGCCGCACGAACAGCACGACGCGTACGTCATTGTCGAAATCCTGGCCGATGCACAATGCTTCGAGGATTTCCGGCATCTGTTCGACCTGGTTGTAGATCTCCGCCGTGCCGATGCGCACGCCGCCCGGATTGAGCGTCGCGTCGGAGCGGCCATGGATGATCATGCCGCCATGCGCCGTCCATTCGGCGAAGTCGCCATGGCACCAGACATTGTCGAAGCGTTCGAAATAGGCCGCCTGGTATTTCTTGCCGTCAGGGTCGTTCCAGAATCCGATCGGCATCGACGGAAACGCTTTTGTGCAGACCAGTTCGCCTTTCTCCTCGCGAATCGGCTGGCCGTCATCATCCCAGACATCGACGGCAAGGCCGAGGCCGGGCCCCTGGATCTCGCCGGTCCAGACAGCTTGCGTCGGCACGCCGAGAACGAAGCAGGAGACGATGTCGGTGCCGCCGGAGACCGAGGCAAGGTGCACGTCCTCCTTGATCCCGTCATAGACAAAGCGAAAGTCCTCCGGCGACAGCGGCGAGCCGGTGGAGGAGATCGCCCGCACGGTCGACAGATCATGGCTGCGGATCGGCCTGAGGCCGGCCTTGCGCACGGAATCGATGAATTTGGCCGAGGTGCCGAAGAAGGTCATCTTCTCGGCATCGGCGAAGCGAAACAGCACATTGCCGTCAGGGTAGAAGGGCGAGCCGTCATAGAGCAGCAGCGTCGCCCCTGACGCCAGGCCCGACACCAGCCAGTTCCACATCATCCAGCCGCAGGTGGTGAAGTAGAAGAAGCGGTCGCCTTCGACGAGGCCGGCATGCAGCCGATGTTCCTTGACATGCTGGATCAGCGTGCCACCGGCCGAATGAACGATGCATTTGGGAATGCCGGTCGTTCCCGACGAAAACAGGATGTAGAGCGGATGCGCAAACGGCAGGCGATCGAATGTGACGGACTTTGCCGCAAAAGGCGACAGCGCCTCTTCCAGCGCCACGGCCTTGTCGATAATCCCCGCGATATCGCGCGACGTCCCGAGATAGTCGACGATCAGCACCTTGCCGACGGTTTCGAGCTTCGTGGCAACGGCAGCGATCTTGTCGGCAACTTCGATTGCCTTGCCATTGTACCAGTAGCCGTCCGGCGCGATGAAGACGACGGGTTCGATCTGACCGAAACGGTCAAGCACGCCCTGTTCGCCGAAATCGGGAGAGCAGGACGACCAGACCGCGCCAATCGAGGCGGCCGCCAGCATGGCGGCGACGGTTTCCGGCATGTTGGGCATCATCGCCGCGATACGGTCGCCCTTTTTCACCTTGAGCGACAGGAAAAGCTGCTGAAAGCGCGAGGTCAGCTGGTGCAGTTCGTTCCACGACAGCCGCCGCTCGATCTTGTCCTCGCCGCGAAAGACGATTGCCGCACCGGAACCGGTCTTTTTCAGCAGGTTCTCGGCGAAGTTGAGCGTCGCATCGGGGAAGAACGATGCGCCGGGCATCTTGTCGCCATCGACGAGCACCGTCTCGCCCTTGTCGCCGACAATGCCGCAAAAGTCCCACAGCAGGCTCCAGAGGCCTTCGCGATCCTCGACCGACCAGCGATGCAGCTCGGCGTAGGAGGCGAAGGATGTGCCGGTTTTGGCTGCCGCCGCCTTCATGAAGGCGGTCAGCGGCGCTGCATCGATTCGGTCTTGCGTCGGGGTCCAGAGCGGTGCTTCGGCAGCCATGATCGATCCTCCTTGAAGCCGGTCGCGTCGCAAGACTGATATGCTTTTGTTTCCATGCATGTCGTTGTCCTGGAACCGCTGCACACTTCCGGCCGACATGCATTAGCCCCAGCTTTACAGGCGTCGCTGTCCCAAAAACGCCGCGTCTCGTACCAGGCTGAAGCTGCATCGCTTATGCCTATCGCCATGCGGCAGAGCAAGATTTTGTTCAGCTAAACTCAGCCAGGTGTGCGCAATTGCCATCGCCGGGCCATAAAGACTTGAAATGCGTCAGCGCTGGGTTACACCCGTCGGGCGATTTTTGTCGGAATGAAAGCATACGGGGCGATATGCCATCACCTTTGATCCGGCACGGAATATGGGCGATCGGCGTTGCCGTGCTCGTCATCGCGCTGGTCGTCGCCGCTCTGCCGCTGATTGCCTCGACCCGGATCGTGCGCGACCGCATCGCCTGGGAGATGAGCGCATGGAGCGGTTTCAGGGTCACCATTGACGGTTCACCGCGCATCGAGGTGTGGCCGAACTTCCGCGCCATATTGAGCGACGTCACGCTGTCGCAGTGGACCGAGACCGACGCGCCGCCGGTGATCGAAGCCGAGCGGGTCGAGGTCGACCTTTCAGCTATGGCGGCGCTGCAGGGCGATGTGGAGTTTTCGACGGCGCGGCTGGTGCGGCCGACGATCCGGGTCCAGCGCACCGCAAACGGCATGTTTCTGCCCGCCATGCCGACCGGAGGGCGCATCACGCGCTCCATCGACACCGCGCGCGGCGTGGTCAGCGCCGATCCGGCGAAGCCTGATCTGAGCAAGCTGCCGACCGATCCGTTCGGCACCGTGGAGTTCAGGGACGGCCGCATGGTCGCCTCCATCGGCGGCAAGGACGTCGAATTGCTGACCAGCCTCAGCGGCCAGGCGAACTGGGCGGCGATGAACAGCAATGCGACCTTGTCGGCGACCGGCATCTGGCGCGGCGAAAGCGTCACCCTCGATGCGTCCTCGCCCAAGCCGCTGGTGTTGTTTGCCGGCGGTGCTGCGCCAATCACCTTTTCGTTCAAGGCAGCCCCGGCCAGCTTCTCATTCGACGGCACGGCCGGGATGTCGCAAAACGCCTATTTCGACGGCCAGGTGAAATTCGCCGCACCGTCGCTGCGGCGCGTGCTGGAATGGTCGCAGGCCGGAATTGCACCGGGCGCCGCAATCGGCTCGGTGTCGATTTCGAGCAAGATCACTGCGACGGCCGGCCGCATCAAATTCGAAAACACGGCGGTCACGCTCGACAACAACCCGGGAATGGGGGCGCTGGACTTCTCGTTCGGCGACGCCTTGCCGGTGATTTCCGGCACGCTCGCCTTTGATACGCTCGACCTCAGGTCGCTGTTCTCCGCCTTCACGCCGCTGGCGCCCACCGGCGAAACCGGCCCCGGGGAAATCGACACCAGCTTTGCCGACCGCGTCAATCTGGATCTGAGGCTATCGGCGGCGCATGCCTCGGCCGGCGCGATCCAGCTTGCAGACGTCGCCGCCACGGCGCAGGTCAAGAACGGGCTTGCCGTCTTCGACATTTCCGATGCGTCGGCCTTTGGCGGCAACGTTCAGAGCAGCCTGCGCTTCGACCGCAAGCCGGAGGGTTCGCAGGTCGAGATCCGGCTGCTCGCCTCCGACATTGACGGCGCCGCTTTCGGCACGGCTGCCGGCATGACGCGATTGGTGCCGGCCAGCACCGGCACGGTCTCGGTTATCCTCAAAGGGCCGGGGAAATCGTGGGACTCGATCTTCGAGAACGCCGACGGCTCGGTCTCGGCGACGTTCGGGCCAGGCGCACTGAGCGGGCTCAATTTGCCGGCGTTTCTGAAGCACACCGAACAGGGCGGCTTCTTCGCGCTCGACGATGTCTCGGACGGGACGCTGCCGATCGACGGCGCCGAGCTCAAAGCCACCATCTCGAAGGGCGTGGCGCGGCTGGACAAGGCCGAGGCCAATTCGGCGAAATACAAGATCTGGCTATCCGGCATCGCGTCCTATGGCGGACGCGGGCTGGCGCTGTCGGGCGGTATCACCCAGGTCGATCCGGCGGCAGCGCCCGCCAATGGCCAGCAGGTGCCTAACCAGTCGTCCTTTTTCGTCGGCGGCACCTGGAGCACACCGTTCATCTCGCCGATCAGCCGCGGCATCTCAGGCGAATAGGCAGCCCCTCCCCGGGAGCTGCCGTGCTCTGTTTGTTTGACGCAATTCCGAACGGAATTGCTCGGGATCAGCCGCGCTGCGCGGCCTGTTCGTCGAGCTGACGCTGCACCTCACGCCGTTTGTTGGCGACCGAGGCGATGACAACGCCTACTGCCACAACCGCGATCAGGATGGTGCAGGCGGCATTGATCTCCGGCGTCACGCCGAGACGCACCTGGCTGTAGATCTTCATCGGCAGCGTGGTGGCGCCGGGGCCAGACGTGAAGGACGCGATCACCAGATCGTCGAGCGAGAGGGTAAAGGCCAGCATCCAGCCAGACACGATAGCCGGCATGATGACCGGCAGCGTGATCTGGAAGAAGGTCTTCACCGGCGTTGCGCCGAGATCCATCGCGGCCTCTTCCAGTGACCGGTCGAACGAGACCAAACGCGACTGCACGACGACGGCGACAAAACACATGGTCAACGTGATGTGGGCAAGCGTGACGGTGACGAAACCACGGTCGAGACCGACGGCAACGAAGAGCAAAAGCAGCGACAGGCCGGTGATGACTTCCGGCATGACCAGCGGCGCAAACACCATGCCGGAAAACAGAATGCGGCCCCGGAAGCGGGTGTAGCGGGTCAAGGTCAGGGCCGCCAGCGTGCCGAGCACGGTTGCCACCGTGGCGGAGATGACACCGACGCGCGCCGTCACCCAGGTTGCGTCCATCAGCCCCTGATTGTGGAACAGCGAGACATACCATTTGGTCGAGAAGCCGCCCCAGACGGTGACCAGCTTCGATTCGTTGAACGAGAAGACGATGAGCAGCACGATCGGCAGATAGAGGAAGGCAAAGCCCAGCACGACCGAGGTGACGTTGAAGCGGCTCCAGGTGGCGTTCATTTGTCCTGCTCCTGGGCGCGTGCCTGGGCCTGCTGGAACAGCATGATCGGCACGATCAAGAGCAGCAGCAGGATGACGGCGACGGCCGACGACACCGGCCAGTCACGGTTGGCGAAAAACTCGTTCCACAAGGTCTTGCCGATCATCAGCGTCTGCGAGCCGCCGAGCAGGTCGGGAATGACGAACTCGCCCACCGCGGGGATGAACACCAGTAGGCAACCGGCAATGACGCCAGGCAGCGACAGCGGGAAGGTGATCTTCCAGAAGGCTGATGTTGGCGGACAGCCGAGGTCCTTAGCTGCCTCAATCAGCGAATAGTCCATCTTTTCCAGCGACGAATAGAGCGGCAGCACCATGAATGGCAGGTAGGAATAGACGATGCCGATGAAGATCGCCGTGTAGGTGTTGAGGATGATCAGCGGCTGATTGATGACGTGCAGCGACAGCAGCAGCTGGTTGAGCAAGCCTTCGGGCTTGAGGATGCCGATCCAGGCGTAGACGCGGATCAGGAACGAGGTCCAGAACGGCAGGATCACCAGCATCAGCAAGGTCGGGCGGATGGTCGCCGGCGCGCGCGCCATCCCGTAGGCGATCGGGAAGCCGACGAGCAAGGTCAGGATCGTCGAGACTGCAGCGATAATGACGCTGGTGACATAGGCTTTGAAGTAAAGCGCGTCCTGCGTCAGCCAGACATAATTGTCGAAGTTGAGATCGCGGAAGCCGGCGAAGAAACCGGAAATGCCGTCCGTGAAGTCGAGCACCGGCGTGTAGGGCGGCATGGCGATTGCCGATTGCGACAGCGAAATCTTGAAGACGATGATGAACGGGATGAAGAAGAAGAACAGCAGCCAGAGATAGGGGACGATGATGACGAGCCGGCTTACAAAGCCGGCGCCGAGCCGTGTGAGCAATGGTTTGGCCGCTGTCGATGGGCCGGCGTCGGTGATGGCGATGTTGGACATGGCCGCCCCCTATCGTGTCAGCACGACGCCGGCGTCCGGCCGGAAGGAGACCCAGGCGCGGTCGTTCCAGGTCAGCGGATCCTCGGTGACGCGCGCCGCGTTGAGCGCGCTTGCCCTGATGATCTGCCCGTCATCCAGCCTGATGTGGTAAACGGTCATGTCGCCGAGATAGGCGACGTCGTAGACTTCGCCCTCCAGCGCATTGACGGCGTCCGCCGGCTTCTTCGACGTTACCTTGATCTTCTCCGGCCTGATGGCGAAGACGATGTTGGAACCAGCTGCGGTATCGGTGTTGTTTTCGACGACGATCTGGGCCCCTGTCGCGCCGGTGATGCGTGTCGTATTTGCCGCCCGCTCGGCGACCTTGCCCTCGAACATGTTCACATTGCCGACGAAGTGGGCGACGAAGCGCGAGCTGGGTGCCTCATAGACTTCCGCCGGCGTCGCCACCTGCATGACCTCGCCCTTGTCGATGATGGCGATACGGTCGGCCATCGTCATCGCCTCTTCCTGGTCGTGGGTGACGACAACAAAGGTGAGGCCGAGATTTTGCTGCAGATCCATCAGCTCGAACTGCGTTTCCTCGCGCAGCTTCTTGTCCAGCGCGCCGAGGGGCTCGTCGAGCAGCAACACTTTTGGCCGCTTGGCAACCGAGCGGGCGAGCGCGACGCGCTGGCGCTGGCCGCCCGACAATTGGTGCGGCTTACGCTTGGCGAACTGCTCGAGCTTGACCAGCTTCAGCATCTCGGCGACGCGCTTTTCGATATCCGGCGCCGGCATGCCTTCCTGCTTGAGGCCGAAGGCAATGTTCTTTTCCACGCTCATATGCGGGAACAGCGCATAGGACTGGAACATCATGTTGACCGGGCGGCGATAGGGCGGGATGCCGCGCAAATCCTGACCGTCGAGAAGGATGCGGCCGGCGGTCGGCTCCTCGAAGCCGGCGAGCATCCGCAGCAGCGTCGACTTTCCGCAGCCCGACGCACCGAGCAGGGCGAAGAACTCACGCTCGAAGATGGTCAGCGACAAATTGTTGACGGCGGTGAAGTCACCGAACTTCTTGGTGACGTTCTCGAATTGAATGTATGGCTTGGCGTTCGGGTCGTTCCATGGCGCGAAATCCCTGCGGATGCTGCCAAGCGATTTCATGTCCCACTCCGTCCTGTTTTTTTGCTTCTTGCCCCAGAAGAATGGCCCCGGCAGGTGACTGCCGGGGCCATGTCGCATTGCTTACTGGCCAGTGACGATCTTGGTCCAGCTGCGCGTGATCAGGCGCTGCGTCTTGGGATCGTAGGGCTGGACCGTATAGAGTTTTTTCAAGGTCTCGGCGTCCGGATAGACCGCCGGATCATCCAGCAGCGCCTTGTCGACGAACTGCTGCGAGGCCTTGTTGCCGTTGGCGTACAGCACATAGTTGGACGACTTGGCGATCACTTCCGGCTTCATCATGTAGTTGAGGAATTCGAGTGCCTCGGCGACATGCGGCGCATCTGCAGGGATCGCCATCTGGTCGAACCACATCTGCGCGCCTTCCTTCGGCACGGAATAGCCGATCTCGACGCCTTGCTTGGCCTCGACGGCCCGGTTGCGCGCCTGGAAGACGTCACCCGACCAGCCGACCGCCAGGCAGATATCGCCATTGGCGAGCGCGTTGATGTATTCCGACGAGTGGAATTTGCGGATGTACGGCCGCACCTTCAGCAAGGTCTCCTCGGCCTTGGCGATGTCGTCGGGCGAGGTGCTGTTGGGGTCGAGGCCGAGATATTTCAGTGCCGCCGGGATGATGTCGGCCGGCGAGTCCAGCACATAGACGCCGCAGTCCTTCAGCTTGGCCAGGCTATCGGGATTAAAGAACACATCCCAGCTGTCGATCTTGTCGGTGCCGAGTGCCGCCTGCACTTTCTTGAGGTTGTAGCCGATGCCGACCGTGCCCCACATGTAGTTGACCGAATATTCATTGCCCGGATCGTATTTGGCGGTCCGCTCCAAAACCGTGTCCCACATGTTGGAAATGTTCGGCAGCTTCGACTTGTCGAGCTTCTGGAACACGCCGGCCTGGATCTGGCGCGCCAGGAAGTTGCCGCTGGGCACGACGACGTCATAGCCGCTGCCGCCGGCAAGCAGCTTGGTCTCGAGGATCTCGTTGGAATCGAAGGTGTCATAGACGACCTTGATGCCGGTTTCCTTGGTGAAGTCGTCGATGATCGAGCTGTCAATGTAGTCCGACCAGTTGAAGACATTGACGACGCGGTCCTCGGCATGGCCACCGACGGTAAAAAGCGTCAGAAATGCCGAGGTTGCCGAAAGCCAGAGCGCTTTGCGGATCATGCTGTTCTCCTTTGATGAGTGTTCCTTCGCCAATTCGTCGCTGTTCCAGCGCGATTGGGCATTTGCTTCAGAGTATTGAGCTTTCCGGGCAGCCACAAGCGCGAACTGCCGGCGCCCTGCGGGCGGTTCGACGAGCAGCGGATGATGGCTCTGTGTGCCCGTGTGGCGGGCGCGCCGACGCCGTCAGAGGCTTTCGCCGTGGCGCGGGCAGGGATACGACGCTGTGATCCGGTCTTGGTCCGACCGGCGGGGACACTTGGCAAGATACGCCTGTCTTGTTGTTGCCGTGTCTCCAGCCTGCCCGTGCGGTAGCAACGTTGTCAATGGCCCATCTCGCGCTTTGGGCGCGCGGCGTCGTCAAATGGGCAAAGGCAGCGTCAATTAGGGGACGGCAGGCCGGTGACGCCTGGCCGCGCCGGCCGCGCCTGGCGCTTGAATTCGAGCCCGATATGGACGAGCAGCGCGGCAACCACAACGGCGCCGCC
The DNA here is from genome assembly GCF_016836705.1 of Mesorhizobium caraganae. Taxonomy (GTDB): domain Bacteria; phylum Pseudomonadota; class Alphaproteobacteria; order Rhizobiales; family Rhizobiaceae; genus Mesorhizobium; species Mesorhizobium caraganae. The sequence goes on from NZ_JAFCGY010000020.1 coordinate 32,862, forward strand.
GATGATGGTGCGCACCGAGGGCACCTCGGCATGGACGAGCCAGACCCAGATCGGGCCAAGGATCGGCTCGAAAGTGCCGAGCAATGCCGCGATCGCCGCCGGAACGAGGCGGGCGCCGGTGGCGAAGAAGGCAAGGCCAAGGCCGAGATTGACGACGCCGAAGGCAAACAGGAAAGCCATGTCGTGGCCGGAAACCTCAAACTGCGTGGCTTGCGATGCGGCAAACGCCGCTGCCAGCATCGTGCCTAGGCAGGTCGCCGGTGTCATGCGGACATGGGCGAAGCGCCGGGTGATAACGGTGGCAATCGAGAACATGACGGCGATCAGCAGCGCCAGCCCGTCGCCGATCGGCGATACGGCGCCGTCGAGCGATTCCGACACCATGATGGCGACGCCGGCGATGACGGCGGCGATCGCCACCCAGGTCGCGACGGCGACGCGTTCGCGAAATAGCACCCAGGCAAGCAAAGCCGCCAGCAGCGGCACGCCGGCCTGCATCAACAGGATGTTGGCGACGGTGGTGTAGGCAAGCGCGACAACGAAGCAGGTCGAGGCAGTGGCGAAGCACACGGCAACGGCAAGGCCGGGCAGGCCCATGTCGCGAAACAGCCGCGGCACGCCCCGCCAGCCGTCGCGCCAGGCCATGAAGCAAATCAGGAACGCAGCCGCCCACAGCGAGCGCCAGAACACCACCGTCCAGCTGTCAGCGGTGTCAATGAAGCGGGCAATGGTGCCGCCAAAGCTCCACATCAGCGCCGACAGGAATACCAGCAGGAAGCCGATGCGCTCGTCGCGCGGCGACACGGTCGGCGAAGCAGTTGTCGGCATTGATGCGGTGTCGGTCATGGGTGCGACTGTCGGCTATCTCGGGACGGCATGATGCACAATGGACGACAGAAACGTGCCGCATTCGCCTAGCGCAAAGGCCACGGCCGCACGTGATCCAGCCCGGTATTCCCTTTGGCGCACCGCCTGCCAGTCGGCGGCATTCAGTCAAAAAAATCGGCGGCGCCTATGACTTGGTCTTGTTGCCGCGGATGAAGCGCCAGAGACCGGCCAGCGGAACCAACAGGAGAATGCCGAATTTCTTCAGCGCGATCAGCGCGACCGCAATCAGCCCTGCCTTGGCCGCCAGTTTGCCGGCGATGAGGCCGCCAATGCCGACTGCGGCGACGGTGTCGGTGCCTGGCAGGAAGTCAGTGTATTTCTTGCCGGTGTTGAAATCGGCAACGCCGAGCACTTCCTCCAGGCTCTGCTTGATCTCCGGCAATTGTTCGACCGTGGCGATGTAGCTCATCACGAAGACGCCTTCCCGGCCGAGGAAACGGACATCGTAGTTGAGCGTGTGGACGGTATCGTCGCCGAACTGCAGCTCCTTTGCCCAGTGCAGCCGCTTGTGGACGAAATCATAGACCGGGGGCGAAGCCCAGCCGATCAGCTTGATCGGCTGATAGCCGTCCTTCACCCGCTGATCGTTGGCCGACAAAGTGTCCGCCCGCATGCTGCTCAGCAATTCGGCGTAGTCGATGGCGGCGGCGTCGCTGTCATCGACATGGCCGATCTTTTCATAGCGCAGCTCGATTCCCCAACCGTTGCCGGCGATGGGCTCATACTTGGCCGGGAAAATCATGCCGATCGCTTCAGAGGCGGTATCAGGCGGGTTGCCCCAGGCCTCGGTCAGAACGGATGTCGCATCCTTCTTGTCCAGAAAGTAGAACTTGTCCTTGAGATCGAGATGGATGCCTTCCGGAAGGTCGACCGCGCCGGTCTTCGGATCGATCTTGTCCAGGAATGCCTTGCCGTCGTCGCTATACTGTTGATAGCCCTTGAAGAATTCAGAGGATTTTTCCGCCAGAGCAGGCCCTGCCGAAAAGGCAAGCGCCACGCCAAGCCACAAAGCTTTCCTGTCCATATAAGCCACCCCCCTGGCTGCCCTCACCTTTCGATACCGCAGCGCCGATGCTTAATCAATATTTCGATCGCCTCGGCTGGGATAGGATCTATATTTCACGTCGCTAATGTGCAGGCGCCTCTTCGAGGACCCACAAACCTCGACAAGCATCACTGAAAGTCGAAGGCGCTCAAGCCCGTCACCATCTCGTCGAGGCCGAGCGGGCGGGTCACCGGCGGCTCGGCGCGGGCGAGACAGCCGATGCGTTCGCACAGCCGGCAAGCGGGGCCGATCGCCGTGGCGGCGCCCTGTCCGGTCTTTGCCGACGCCGGCAGCCCCGCGCCATAGACGATCTCGTCGCGAAAGCCGATGTCGCAGCCCAACAGCAGCGCGGTACGGCGCGGGCGCTCCGAGAACGAGCCTTGCGGCCCCTCGAGCGTGCGGGCGATGCAGAGGAACTCGGCGCCGTCAGGCATTTCCACAGCCTCCACCAGGATCTGGCCAGGCAGTGCAAAGGCGGCATGCACAGGCAGTTTCGGACAGCCGCCGCCAAAACGGCTCTGTGGAAAGCCTTGGCCGCCCGCCTTGCGGAAGCAGTTTCCGGCATTGTCGACCTCGAGCATGAAGAACGGCACGCCGGAGGCACCCGGACGCTGCAGCGTGGTCAGACGGTTGGCCGCCTGCTCGAAGGAAACGCCGAAGCGTGAGCGCAGCACATCAATGTCATAGCGGGCGCGGACGGCAGCGGCGTGGAACGACTGGTAAGGCATCATCAAGGCATGGGCGGCGTAGCTGCCGAGTTCGAAGCGGGCGAGCCGGCCGGCTTCATCGGTGCCGAGCTTCAGCGCCTGGATTTCGCCGGCGACGGCGACGGTCATGCGGATCAGGCAGGCCTCCATGGCGACCTCGCGCAACTGGTCGAAAGGCGACAACCGTTCGGACAGGAACAGGCGCTGCGAATGGCGGTCATAGCGGCGGCGCCAGTTCGGCATGGTGGCGACCGGCAACACCTTGACGACGATGCCGTATTCGCGTTTCAGCCAGGCTTTCAGCGCGCCGAACAGATCATCGCCCGGGGAGAGCACCGAGGTGAAGGCCTCGGCCTCTTCCTCGAGTGCTGCAAAATGGTTCGGCCGGCGTTCGAAAATCTCGTGCACCTCGTCGATCGGCAGCCTGGCGCCGGAAAGTGCTGTTGCCCTGCCCTCGCGCGCCAGCAGCTCGTTGAGATCGGACAGCCGCTCGGCCTGCTCGCGATAGGCGCGAAACAGCTTTATCATCGCGGCCGACGCGTTGGGCGCAGCCTCGGCGAGCTCGATCAGCTCCTGGTCGCCCGGCAATTCGCCGGCAAGCAGCGGGTCGCCGAACACCTCCTTCAAGGCCGAGATCGACCCCCTCGCCTCGCCCTGCAGCTCATGCGGGTCGACCTTGTAGACCGAGGCCAGTTTCAGGATCAGCTGCACCGTCAGCGGCCGCTGATTGCGCTCGATAAGATTGAGATAGGAGGGCGAGATGCCGAGGCCTTCGGCCATCGCCGTCTGGGTCAGGCCCTTGGCGAGGCGGATGCGGCGGATGCGCGGCCCCGCAAAGATCTTCTGGTCGGCCATCGGCTGTCCTTGACAGGAATTTTACAACGCTTGCGCGCCATGAGCGCACATCGATTTTTACAATCGTGACAAATTTACAGCGCTCGCCCGTCAAACACAACACAGGTTTTCTCTTATTTTCTGCGAGATATGACGGTTTCCCTGGGCTCTCTTCGCGACGCAATGTAAATGATGTCACACACCGACGGCGCAAATTTCCGATTACGCGACGTTGCAAGACACTGGCATCGATTGATCTGGAGCGACCAATGACTGATTTTTACAACCTCGTCCCATCCGCGCCCGAAGGCCGCTTCGACGGCATCGAACGGCCTTACTCGCCGAACGATGTGAAGCGGCTGCGCGGCTCGGTCCAGATCCGCCAGAGCCTCGCCGAAATGGGCGCCAACCGGCTGTGGAAGCTCATCCATGAGGAAGACTTCGTCAACGCGCTCGGCGCCATGTCGGGCAACCAGGCGATGCAGCAGGTGCGCGCCGGGCTGAAGGCAATCTATCTCTCGGGCTGGCAGGTCGCCGCCGACGCCAACACCGCGTCGGCCATGTATCCGGACCAGTCGCTTTACCCCGCCAATGCGGCGCCGGAACTGGTCAAGCGCATCAACCGCACGCTGCAGCGCGCCGACCAGATCGAGACCTCGGAAGGCAACGGCCTGTCGGTCGATACCTGGTTCGCGCCGATCGTCGCCGATGCCGAAGCCGGCTTCGGCGGACCGCTCAACGCCTTCGAGATCATGAAGGCGTTCATCGAGGCGGGCGCTGCCGGCGTCCACTATGAGGATCAACTGGCCTCGGAAAAGAAGTGCGGCCATCTCGGCGGCAAGGTGCTGATCCCGACCGCGGCGCATATCCGCAACCTCAATGCGGCGCGCCTTGCGGCCGACGTGATGGGCACGCCGACGCTGGTCGTGGCGCGCACCGACGCCGAGGCGGCCAAGCTTTTGACGTCCGACATCGACGAGCGCGACCGGCCCTTCGTCGACTACGATGCCGGCCGTACGGTGGAAGGCTTCTACCAGGTCCGGAACGGCATCGAACCGTGCATCGCGCGCGCCATTGCCTATGCGCCGCATGCCGACCTGATCTGGTGCGAAACCTCCAAGCCAGATCTGGCGCAGGCCAAGAAGTTCGCCGAGGGCGTGCGCAGGCATCACCCTGGCAAGCTGCTCGCCTATAATTGCTCGCCGTCGTTCAACTGGAAGAAGAACCTCGACGACGCGACGATCGCCAAGTTCCAGCGCGAGCTAGGCGCCATGGGCTACAAGTTCCAGTTCATCACGCTGGCTGGTTTCCACCAGCTCAATTTCGGCATGTTCGAGCTGGCCCGCGGCTACAAAGCGCGGCAGATGGCGGCCTATTCCGAGCTGCAGGAAGCCGAATTCGCGGCCGAAGTCCATGGCTACACCGCGACCAAGCACCAGCGCGAGGTCGGCACCGGCTATTTCGATGCGGTGTCGATGGCGATCAGCGGCGGCCAGTCATCGACCACCGCCATGCATGAATCGACCGAGCATGCCCAGTTCAAGCCGGCAGCGGAATAACAGCAAACAACCAGAGGAAACGCCCAACAGGGCAAGGGGCACAGGAGAAGAAAAATGGCATCGATAAGCCGCGTCAAGGAACGTGCAGAAGAGCAGTCCACCACCATGAGCGTCGACCAGCAGGCGACCATCCGCATGCTGGCCAACGACCTGCACAGGCTCAATCAATCGGTGATGAAGGCAGTCGAGGCGGGCGTCTCGGTGGAACTGGTGCGCTCGGCCCGGCACCATGGCGGCGACGGCAATTGGGGTGACCTGCTGATCCCGGTGATCGTCACGCAGCAGAGTCACGGATGATCTTCCCTTACGGAAGCTTTGTGCTTACGGAATCTTCTGACACGGTCATGCACTGGCCGATTTCAACGTCACCCGCGCGTTTTCAGTGCGGGTGACTTTCGTTTTTGAGCACGAAATTAACTACAGTTTGAAAACAGACCTTGGTTTCGCGGTTTAATATTTCCGGCTATATTTCCCGGCTCCGCCATTTCAGCTTGACATGGCGCGCGATCTCGCGCCAATTGGCTCTCGTATTTCAACCCTGCATTGAAGCAGCGCCGAGTGCCCGCACCGCCCATGTGCCCTGTGAATCGCGAGACCGACACCGCCAAACATCTGAAGTCGACAAGCAGGGATGCGAACTCCAAGATATCAACGGATTTCTCCCACGTGCTGGTCGTCGGAAAATCGCCGATCAACCGGGTGGTGGTGTCGAAGATCGTCGAGAAGTCCGGGCTGAAGCCGATCTCCGAGTCACTCGAAATGGCGACCAAGACACTGCGCACCCTCATTCCGGGCGCCGTCGTTCTCGATGGCGGCGCCGACAACAAGGATTGCGACGCGCTGATGTCGGCCATCGATGCCTTGCGGCGAGCGTCGGGCCGGTCGCTTCCCTCGGTGATCCTGCTTTCAACCAAGACCGGCACGCCCGAAAGCCTCGGCCTGTCCAGCGTGGTCGATGTCGTGGTGGCCAAGCCGATCACCACCGAAAGGCTGCAACCGGTGATCGACCGGCTGATCGGTCTCGGGCGCGGCTGATCGCACTCCGCGGCGTTCGAAAACCCGTCGAGCCGGTCAACCTTTCCTGTCGATGCTTTCGATCAATGCCGGCAGTTCCCCGAGATCAACAATCTGCCGAAAGCGCGGTGCTGAGACCGGTGGCTCGACATGTTCCAGCACCCAGGTCAGTTCATGCGGGATGTAGACGCCCCAGCTGCCGGCCTCGATGGCCGGCACCACGTCCGACTTGAGCGAATTGCCGACCATCATGCTGTCCTGCGGGCTGCCGTGGCGGCCAAAGATCCTGGCATAGGTAGCGGCGCTCTTGTCGCTGACGATCTCGACGGCATCGAACAGGTCGCCAAGGCCGGACGCCGCCAGCTTGCGCTCCTGGTCGAACAGATCGCCCTTGGTGATCAGCACCAGATGATAGGCGCCGGCGAGCCTTTCCACGGTCTCGCGCGCATGCGGCAGCGCCTCGACAGGGTGGCCGAGCATGTCGCGGCCGGCGGCAAGGATTTCGGCGATGGTCGCGGCCGGCACACGGCCCTCGGTCACCTCGATCGCCGTCTCGATCATTGAGAGGGTGAACCCCTTGATACCGAAGCCGTAAACGGCAAGGTTGCGCTTTTCGGCTTCGAGCAGCCGCGCCGAGATGTGCTCGACCTCGCCATGATCGGCGAGCAATGCCGCAAAGCGCTTTTCGGTCATGCGGAAGAACTGCTCGTTCTGCCACAGCGTGTCGTCGGCATCGAAGCCGATGGTTGTCAATTTGCCTGGCATGCGGTGTCTTCTGCTGCTCGATCCGCGGGAGGCTGACCCTAATCTGCGCGGGGCGATTTTCAACCGGGAAGGCGAACGTCCTTGTTTGACGCAATTCCCAAGGGAAAGCGCTACGCGCTTTCCGGGAAAACCGCTCACACTGGAATTGCTCTCGGCGGCCTCCCCTTCCCTTCCATCACCCGCCCCGGCTATACTCCAAAATCCGCAACCCAATCTGGTGAATGATGCCGCCTGCAAAAAAGGAAGTCCGTCCGTCGAGCCGCGGAGGACGCGTCCGCACGCCTGCCTTCGTGAAAAACCAACGCGGCGTGAAGAACTGGAAGGAAGTCAGCGCCTGGCTGGAATGGCGCGGCATCGAAGACATAGAATGCATCACACCCGACCAGGCCGGCGTCGCCCGCGGCAAGATGATGCCGTCCAAGAAATTCACTTCCAACACCTCGCTGGCGCTGCCTTCGGCAGTGTTCATGACGACGATTTCGGGCGGCTATCCCGAGGATGGCAACGGTTTCCACTATCCGGAAGACGATGGCGATCTGAAGCTGATGCCGGATCTGTCGACCCTGACCGTGGTGCCGTGGGAAGAAGACCCGACGGCAGCTGTCATCTGCGACCTCGTCCACCAGGACGGCCGCTCGGTCGAGTTCACGCCGCGCAACGTGCTGAAGCGCGTGCTGGCTGCCTATGACAAGCGCGGGCTGAAGCCGGTGGTGGCGCCCGAGATCGAATTCTACCTGGTGCGTAAGAACCCCGATCCGGACTATCCGCTGACGCCGCCGGTCGGGCGTTCGGGACGGGCCATCGGCGGCGGCGCCGGCTATTCGATCGCCGGCGTCAACGAGTTCGACGAGCTGATCGACGACATCTACCATTTCTCCGAAAGCCAGGGCCTGGAGATCGACACACTGATCCACGAGGAGGGCGCCGGCCAGCTCGAGATCAATCTGCGCCACGGCGACCCGATCGAGCTTGCCGACCAGGTGTTCATGTTCAAGCGCACCATCCGCGAGGCGGCGCTCAAGCACGAAATCTATGCCACTTTCATGGCGAAGCCCATCCAGGGCCAGCCTGGCTCGGCCATGCACATCCACCAGTCGATCATCGACAAGAAGACCGGACAGAACATCTTTTCGGCCGAAGACGGCTCGGAAACCGACGACTTCTTCCATTTCATCGGCGGCATGCAGAAGCATGTGCCGAATGCGCTGGTGATGTTTGCACCCTACGTCAATTCCTACCGCCGGCTGACGCAGTCCGCCTCGGCGCCGGTCAACAACAAATGGGGCTATGACAACCGCACCACGGCGTTCCGCGTGCCGCGCTCGGACCCGGCGGCGCGACGTGTCGAAAACCGCATCCCGTCTTCCGACGCCAATCCCTATCTGGCGCTGGCGGCGTCGCTTGCCTGCGGGCTGATCGGCATGACCAGCAAGGTCAAAGCCGAGCCTCCGGTGCTGACCACCGCCAACGCAGACGAGATCGACCTGCCGCGCGGCCTGCTCGAGGCCGTCGACCTGTTCGAAGGCGACGAGGAACTCTGCGCCCTGCTGGGCAAGTCCTTTGCCGCCACCTATGCGGCGATCAAGCGGGCGGAGTTCGAGACCTTCATGGAAGTGATCAGCCCGTGGGAGCGGGAGTATCTGCTGCTCAATGTGTGAGGGGCGACTTTGTCGCGTCGATGGTGAATGGTGAATGGTGAGTAGTTTCATACTGGATGGATGAGCGCAGGCGACGCGCGTCGCGCAGCCATTCACCATTCACTATTCACCATTGACTGGCGTTCCCATGCCTTACCAATCACCGATTTCACCTGGCCGCTCCTGGTACGAAGACACAGCCGGGCCACGCCCTGAGTACCCCGCCCTAGACGGCGACCGTAGCTGCGACGTCGTCATCGTCGGCGGCGGTTTCACCGGTCTGTCGGCGGCGGCGCATCTGGCCAAAGCCGGCGCGGACGTCGTGCTGATCGAAGCGTATCGCTTCGGCGATGGCGCCTCCGGGCGCAATGGCGGCCAGCTCGGCACCGGCCAGCGCGCCTGGGCCGAGGAGATGGAGGCCGAATACGGCTTTTCCCGCGCCAAGGCGCTGTTCGATCTTGCAGAGGAAGCCAAGGCGCACCTGCTCGAATTCGCCGCCGTCAACCAGATCGACATCGACTATATGCCCGGTCAGTTGTCGGTGGCGCACAAGCAGCGCTATGTCGACGACTACAAGGCGCATGCCGAGATCATGGCGGACCGCTTCAACTATCCGCACATCGCCTTCATGGATGCCAGGGAAACGGCCGAACGACTGGGCTCCACACGCTACTTCGGCGGCACCCGCGACACCGGCACAGGACACATCCACCCGATGAAACTGGTGATCGGCACGGCAAAGGTGGCGACTGCTGCCGGGGCCCACCTGTTCGAGCAGACGCCATCGACCGGCATAATGTCCAGCGGCGGCAAGGTCAGGGTCACGACGCCGAGAGGCACCATAACCGCGCAGAAATGCCTGATCGGCGTCAACGCCTATGGCGGCACGCTCGAGCCGGTGAGTGCCGCGCACATCATGCCGATCGGGTCGTTCATCGGTGCGACGGTGCCGCTGGGTGTGGACTCCAAGGTGCTGCCTGGCGGCGAGGCGGTCGACGATTCGCGTTTCGTTGTGCGCTATTTCCGCAAATCCAGGGATGGAAGGCTGCTGTTCGGCGGGCGCGAGGTCTACGGCGTCAACGATCCGAAGGATATCCATATCCATATCCGCCGGCAGATCGTGGAACTCTATCCGGACCTCCGGGATATCGAGATCACCCATGGCTGGGGCGGCTATGTCGGCATCACCGTGCCGAGAAAGCCGTTCGTGCGCGAGGTGATGCCCAATGTGATCTCGGCCGGCGGCTATTCCGGCCATGGCGTCATGCTGTCGAACTTCTTCGGCAAACTCTATGCCGAGACCGTCGCCGGCAACCGCGACCGGCTGAAGCTGATCGAGGATTTGAACATCCCGGCCTTCCCCGGCGGCCGAAGCTTTCGCACGCCGCTGCTGTTCCTGGCGCTCAACTGGTTTGCGCTGCGCGATCGAATCTAGAGCAACAAGCGATTCCGTCTGTAATATTCGTTGCTTGAGCGACACATTGCAGAATCCTTAACAAGGGTGCAGAATCCACGGTTGGGGCGCACTGATGCCACAATCGCGGGTAAAAGGTGCCGGTTCTGGGTGATTGAACGGGGACTTTTGCGGGCCTGCCCGCTTGTTTTTGGGACCGATGCCGATCGAATGCCGGCCTTCCGGCGCTGATCGAAAGAACATCGGCCGCATGTTGGAGGTGGCAAACGTGAACGAGCCCTTCAGTTTCGGCGCGCCGGAACGTCGGCGCTTTGCCATGCAGTTCGGTTACGACATGCGGCCCTCCTTCTGGCAGGGGGTGCGCACGAATTCGCATCTGGTGATCGCCGCGGTCGGCACCGCAGCGCTGCTTGGCGTGGCGGGTATCGCGCTTTGGCTGGCATTGCCGGCGAGTGACCGGCAAGCGGTTGCCAGCACCCAGCAGAGCGTTCCGACCATTCCGGTCAAGACAACGAAGATCGCCCCCGTCACGCCCGCGACGACAGTTGCCGCGGTGGCGGCGCCGCAAACGGCGCGCAAGGGCGACGCGGTTTCGCCCAAGGTCGCTGCCAGCGAGGCCGCGATACCGGCACTGTCGGCCAATGATCCGCGCTGGACTGCGCCGCAATCGAACAGCGACGCTGAAGCCACGCCGTCCGATCAGGCCGCGACCGAGCAGGCAGCCGCCAAACCAACAGGTGCGGCAGCTTATGAGGAACCGTCGGCGCAGAGCGATGCCACGACGCAGTTGTCCAAGGTTGCTGCACCAGACGCCGCCGCGAAAGACGGGCACACCGACGGCGCCGAAACCGCCGCCATCCCGACGCCGAAGCCGCAACTGCCGGACGCGCAATCTTCCGCCGCCACGGACGATACACAGGCCAAGACCAAGCCACAGAATGTGGCAGCTGCTGCCGGCACCGGACGTATTCTCAGGACCGTGACAATGCGCACCGGCCCGCAGAAAAACGCTGCCGCCATGGGAACCGTGCCCGCCAAGTCATCGGTGCAGGTGGTGAGCTGCAAGAAATGGTGCCAGATCGTCTACAACGGCAAGCGCGGCTGGGTTTACAAGAGCTACATCAAGACCGGGGCGTGAGACAACGACGTCGTCGACGCTGCCCGGGACCAAGCCGCTAGATTTTGGTCAGCCACCGAGCAACCATCTGAAACGGTGTCTTCTGCGGGCAAGTTTGCGCTTTGCCAGGAAATCCGAGTGCTCCTCGAACGGCACCTCATACAGGCCGCACATTTGGCAGCTTTCTGACTTGCCGCATACTGGAATCCAGCATTTCACATCGTGCGTCCAGGCGAGCGCGATCCTTTCCAGATGAAGGTTGGACGAACTTTTCAGCAGAATTAATTCTCCCGGGACTGCCGTCTGTTTGATATGATCCGAAACTTCCTTGGCACTGCGGAGCTCGATGAAACGGCCGCTGTCGCGGTCGACCTGGCTGGCGCGCGAGCGATGCGCATTGTCGCCCGTGTAGATGACCTCATCGGCGATTTCGCGCGCGATCTTGTAGGCGGTGCCGTATTTCCTCGACGAGCCGGCGTAGTCGGATATCTGCCCAAGCACAATGCGCTTACTAGAGGCCTTGGCCTTTGCAATCATCTCCAGGGCAATGTTGATCGAATGCCAGGGCGCTTTGGCGGTATCGACCAGGAATTGCGGACCTGCTTGTACCGCTTGCACGGTGGAGCGGTTGGGTAACGGTTCAAACGATGCCACTTGCCCAGCAATCTTCTCTGGCGAGACGCCAAGTTCCAAGGCGGCGGCCACCGCGGCTGCAGTCGGCAGCCAGAACTGCTCGCCGGGAAAAGGCGCATGAATATTCAGGCTGCCACCGCGCCAATGAAGGGTGAACCGCAGCAATTCCGGATACGCGGCATACACGTCACTCACGCGGTAGTCTGCCTCGTCGGATCGGCCAAAGGTCGCAATCCGGCACTTCGCGCCAGATGCCATACCGAGCACCAGTGGGTCATCGCAATTGAGAACCGCAAGTCCATCGGGTTGGAGTGCATCGACCAGCGCCCGCTTCTCTGCCGCCACGGCGTCCAGAGTCCTGAACTTGCCGAAGTGCTCCAGCCGGACCATCGTAACCACCGCCACGTCCGGCTTCAGCATCTGCGCCATGGCGCTGATCGTGCCAAAGTCGGAAGCGCCGGCTTCGAAAACGACGTAGTCGACTTTGCCGGCCTTCCTCAGGCGCTTGTAAAGCGTTCGAATGAGCGCAGGCATTGTGTTGGCTTGGGCCTGTAGATGCACCTTGCCTTGCGCGCCCAGTATGTGTGCAAGCAGGCTGGTGGATGTGGATTTGCCGGAGCTGCCGGTAATGCCGATGAACGTCGCCTTGTTACGCGCTCGCACCCAGCGCGCCTGCAGCCGTCGCAGCGCCCACCCCAAGTCCTTGCGAATTTTCAGGAATTCCAGTTTCACAACCCGCCGGTTTTTAGCCCTGCCTTATATGCGTCGTGCCGAGTTCCCGAGTCAAACGGAGCGCTGGCGTGCTCGGGCCAAAAACTTTAGCGACTGATGAGCCGCAGCAGTCTGTGCTTGCGGCGCTTCAATTTTTTCTGCGCCACAAACTCGCGGTGCTGCTCAAACGGCACTTCGTAGAGACCGCATTGCTCGCACCCCTCGGTTTTGCCGCACACCGAAACCCAGCACTGGACGTTGTGGGTCCAGGCAAGCGCGACACGCTCGAGGTGAAGGCTGGATGAGCTCTTAATCAGGATCAGTTCGTCCGGCTGCGCGGTTTGCGCGACGTAGTCCGACACCTCCTTTGCCGTGCGCAGTTCGATGAAGCGGCCGCTATCGCGATCAGACTGGCTTGCCCTGGAGCGATGGGCGTGATCGCCGGCATAGATCACCTGGTCTGCGATCTCGCGTGCGCTGCTGTAGGCGTAGGCATACTTGCTGTTCGAGCCGGTAAAATCCGATAGCTGGCCAAGAACGATGCGTTTTCGCCCGAATGTGGATCTGGCTACCATGTCGAAAGCAAGGGTCAGAGAATGCCAGGGCGCTTTCGCGGCATCCACGATGAAGTGGGGGCCGCCAGCGGGGGCGAGCACCTGGCCGCGGTTCTCCAGGGGCTGGAACGTCGCGGTCCTGTCCTTTACGATCTGCGCAGGTACTCCCAGTTCAAGAGCTGTTGCCGCAGCCGCCACCGTCGGCAGCCAGAAATGCGCACCGGGGAACGGCGTCTCGATATTGAGCACACCGCCGCGCCAGTGGAGCGAGAATCGCAATCGCCTGGGATAGGCGGCCTCGATATCGCTGACGCGATAATCCGCCTGCTCCGATGTGCCGAATGTGACGGCGCGGCAATCGCTCACCAAGGCCATGCCCAGCACATGCGGGTCATCGGCATAGAGCATTGCGAAGCCGCCCGGCTCCAGCGCCGCGACCAGTGCGCTCTTTTCATGCGCGACGTTTTCCAGAGTCTTGAAACTGGCACGATGCTCCAGCCGGACCATTGTGACAACAGCCACATCAGGGCGAAGCAACTCGGCCATCGGCTTCATTGTACCCGGACCGAACGCAGCCGCCTCGAAGACGACGTAGTCGGTTTTGCCGCTCTTCCTCATTCGCCTGGATAGCGTCGAGACCAACAGCTTCATCGTGTTGGCCAGAACCTGCGTATAGACCGAACCGTGGCCCGCCAGGATATGGCCAAGCAGGCTTCCCGCCGTCGTCTTGCCGGAACTTCCGGTAATGCCGATGAACGTCGCCTTGCTTCGCGCCCGCGCACGCCTGGCCAGGTAAAGCCGCAGCCGCCATCCCAGATCGTTGCGTGCCTTCGGCTGCTTGATCTTCATCTCCCATCAACACCAATGGCCGATCCGTTATGCCTTTCGGTGGATCGCGAAGTCAAACTGGGGCCTGGCGTGACGGCGTCAACTGTTCGTTCCTTGGCCGGCCGGCGAACCGATGCGAACTCTTCCTGACGTTGCTCTATCTGCCACGCATTGCGAACAGAGAGGTACTTCCCTCAAATTGCTTAGATGCAGCGGCCGCCATCGACCTCCAGCGCCACGCCGGTGATGAAGGCGGCTTCGTCAGATGCGAGCCACAGCGCGGCGTTGGCGATATCGAGCGGCGTCGACAGCCGACCGAGCGGGATCGAGGCGCGGAACTTCTCGCGGATTTCGGGCGTGTCGGCGCCCATGAATTTCTCCAGCATGGCGGTTTCGCCGGCGACAGGGCAGAGACAGTTGACACGGATGTTCTTGGGCGCGAGTTCGACCGCCATCGACTTGGTGGCGGTGATCGCCCAGCCTTTCGAGGCATTGTACCAGGTGAGGCCCGGCCGCGGCCGCAGACCTGCGGTCGAAGCCGTGTTCAGGATGACGCCGCCGCCCTGCCGCTCCATGATCGGCACCACGGCAAGCGCGGCATGGTAGATCGCCTTCATGTTGACTGATGTGATCAGGTCGAAGGTCGCCTCGTCGACGTCGAGCATGTCGCCATTGCGATGGGTATAGCCGGCATTGTTGACCATGATGTCGATGCGGCCGAAGGCGTTTTTTGCCGCATAGACCATCTCGTCGAATTCGGAACGCTGCGAAACGTCGGTCTGGGTCCAGATCGCGGCCTCGCCGATGTCGGCGGCGACACGCTCCGCGCCCTTGGCGTTGAGGTCGGCGACGACGACCTTGGCACCCTCTTCGGCAAAGCGCCTAGCCATGCCTTCGCCGAAGCCCGCTGCCGCACCGGTGATGACGGCGACCTTGTTTTCCAGACGCATGCTTTTCCTGCTCATTCCAAGATCACCTCGCAAGCGCATTTCTCTCTTTGTTTTGATGCATGTCGACCTCTCAAAACCGGGGCCACTTTTGAGCGACGTGCATTGGCTTTCGTCACATTCCCGCTCTATGTTGCAGGTGCGAAAGCCCCCCGGGACCATAGCTTGACGAAAAGCCTCCGGGTGGCAGCCAGTGTCAAGGCACATTTGGACCGAATCAATATGCAGTGATCGGTCCTTGATGTGACACCATGGCACTGGATAATTTAAATCGATTAGATTATATCCAGCCGCGTCACAGTGTGCGGCGTCAAAGCGGACAGACCATGACCAGCCAGATCATCCCCGTCGATCCCTTCGACTTCATCATCTTCGGCGGCACCGGCGACCTTTCGGAACGCAAGCTCCTGCCGTCGCTCTACCATCGCCAGCGCGACCATCAGTTTTCCGAGCCGACCCGCATCATCGGCACGTCGCGCTCTAAGATGAGCGACGAGGAATTCCAGGCCTTCGCCAGCCAAGCGATTTCCGACCACGTCAAGCCGGCCGATATCGACGCCAAGGAGCTGAAGACGTTTCTGGCGCGGCTGTCCTACGTGTCGGCCGACGCGACGACGGGCGCCGGCTTCGACAAGCTGAAAAAGGCGATCGGCGACAGCGACCGCGTCCGCGCCTTTTACCTGGCGGTAGCGCCGGCGCTGTTCGGCGACATCTCGCACCAGCTGAAAGCGCACAATCTGATCACGCCGAATTCGCGCATCGTGCTGGAAAAGCCGATCGGCCGCGACCTCGATTCGGCGCGCAAGCTCAACGACCTGGTCGGCGACGACTTCCACGAAAGCCAGATCTTCCGCATCGACCACTATCTCGGCAAGGAGACGGTGCAGAACCTGATGGCGCTGCGCTTTGCCAATGCGCTTTACGAGCCGCTGTGGAACTCGGCGCATGTCGACCATGTGCAGATCACGGTCGCCGAGACCGTCGGGCTGGAAGACCGCGTCACCTATTACGACAAGGCCGGCGCGCTGCGCGACATGGTGCAGAACCATATGCTGCAGCTGCTTTGCCTGGTTGCCATGGAGGCGCCATCGTCGATGGATGCGGACGCCGTGCGCGACGAGAAGCTGAAGGTGCTGCGCGCGCTGAAGCGCGTCAACGGCAATGAAGCGCCCAAGCACACCGTGCGCGGCCAGTATCGTGCCGGTGCCTCGGCCGGTGGCGCCGTCAAAGGCTATGTCGACGAGCTTGGCAAGGACAGCAACACCGAGACCTTCGTCGCCATCAAAGCCGAGATCGGCAACTGGCGCTGGGCCGGCGTTCCATTTTACCTCCGAACCGGCAAGCGCTTGGCGACCCGGGTCTCTGAAATCGTCATCGAGTTCAAGCCAATCCCGCATTCGATCTTCGGCGACAGCGCCGGACCGATCTTCGCCAACCAGTTGGTCATCCGGCTGCAGCCCGACGAAGGCGTCAAACAGTTCATCATGATCAAGGATCCGGGCCCGGGCGGCATGCGGCTGCGCCAGATCCCTCTCGACATGAGCTTCGCAACATCTTTCGACGGTCGCGCGCCCGATGCCTATGAACGGCTGATCATGGATGTCGTGCGCGGCAACCAGACGCTGTTCATGCGCCGCGACGAAGTCGAGGCGGCATGGAAGTGGATCGATCCGATCCAGAACGCCTGGGAAAGCGCCAGGCAGGAAGCGCAAGGCTATACGGCCGGCACATGGGGCCCCTCGGCCTCGATTGCGCTGATCGAACGCGACGGGCGGACATGGCACGAGAGCAATTGAGCGAGCCCGCCTACAGCTGGAACGGCTTTGCCGGGCGCCAGGACCTGGCGGCAGCCCTTGCCGGCAATGTCGCGGCGCGGCTGACCAAGGCCATCGACGAACGCGGCACGGCTCTGCTTGCCGTTTCCGGCGGCACCACGCCGGCGAAATTCTTTACAGCACTGTCGGCCATTCCGATCGCCTGGAACAAGGTGACGGTGACGCTGGTCGACGAACGGTTCGTGCCGGCCTCCTCGCCGCGCTCGAATGCCGGGCTGGTAGCCGCCAATCTGCTGCAGAACGCGGCGGCGGCCGCGCAATTCGTGCCGATGTATCACGAGGCCGCAAGCATCGAGACTGCCGCAGCGTCCGACGACATGGCACTCAAGGCACTGGCCTGGCCGCTCGACGTCGTCGTGCTCGGCATGGGCGGCGACGGCCACACCGCGTCGTTCTTTCCTGATGCAGATAACCTCAGCGACTTGCTCGATCCTGCTTCGCGCAGGATCGTGCTGCCGGTGCATGCACCGAGCGGCGGCGAGCCGCGGCTGACCCTATCGATGGCGCGCATCATCGCCGCTGGCTTCATCGCGCTGCATATCGAAGGCGAGGACAAGCGCATCGCCTTCGAGTATGCGATGGGACCGGGTGCGAAGAAGCCCATTCGCAAAGTGCTCGAAGCAGCCCCCATACCAATAGAGGTGTTCTGGGCACCCTGATTTTCACGAAAAGCAGCCCCGGCAAACAGTGGGAGGACGTTCTCCGGGGCTCGAAAGGACCGACCATGACAGCCAGACGCGACATCGAAGCCATCACCGAACGCATCCGCCAGCGCTCGAAAGCCGGCCGCGAGCGCTATCTCGGGCGCATCGCCGAGGCCTCGAGCCGCACCGCCAACCGTTCGGTGTTGTCCTGCGGCAACCTCGCGCATGGCTTTGCCGTCTGCAGCCCGTCTGAAAAGCTGGCCCTCGGCGCCGACAAGGTGCCGAACCTCGGCATCATCACCTCCTACAACGATATGCTGTCGGCGCATCAGCCGTTCGAGACGTTTCCGGCGCTGATCAAGGATGCCGCGCGCGAAGTTGGCGGCATCGCGCAAGTGGCCGGCGGCGTGCCGGCCATGTGCGACGGCGTAACCCAGGGACAGCCGGGCATGGAGCTGTCGCTGTTCTCACGCGACGTGATCGCCATGGCCGCGGCAATCGGCCTGTCGCACAACATGTTCGACGCCGCCGTCTATCTCGGTGTCTGCGACAAGATCGTGCCGGGGCTCGTGATCGCGGCCCTCACCTTCGGCCATCTGCCGGCGGTGTTCGTGCCGGCCGGACCGATGACGACGGGCCTGCCCAATGATGAGAAGGCCAAGGTTCGCCAGCTCTATGCAGAGGGCAAGGCAGGACGCGCGGAACTGCTCGAGGCCGAGTCCAAATCCTATCATGGGCCGGGCACCTGCACCTTCTACGGCACCGCCAATTCCAACCAGATGCTGATGGAGATCATGGGCCTGCATACGCCCGGCGCCTCCTTCGTCAATCCGGGCACGCCGCTGCGCGACGCGCTGACGCGTGAGGCGACGAAGCGGGCGCTGGCGATCACCGCGCTGGGCAACGCCTACACGCCGGTCGGCCGCATGATCGACGAACGCTCTTTCGTCAACGGCGTCGTCGGCCTGCACGCCACCGGCGGCTCGACCAATCACACCATCCATCTCATCGCCATGGCCGCGGCGGCCGGCATCACGCTGACCTGGCAGGACATTTCCGACCTATCGGAAGCGGTGCCGCTTCTGGCCCGTGTCTATCCGAACGGGCTTGCCGACGTGAACCATTTCCATGCCGCCGGCGGGCTTGGCTTCCTGATCCGCGAACTGCTCGACGAAGGCATCCTGCATGAGGATGTCCAGACAGTGTGGGGCGAAGGCCTCCGGCCCTATGCGGTCGAGGCCAGGCTCGGCGAAGACGGCAGCGTGGTGCGCGAAGCCTCGCCGCTGCAGAGCGGCGACGAGAAAGTGCTGGCTCCTTTCAAAAAGGCCTTCCAGCCGACCGGCGGCCTGAAGGTGCTGGCCGGCAATCTCGGCCATGCGGTCATCAAGACCTCGGCCGTGAAGCCGGAACGCCGCGTCATCGAGGCGCCGGCCAAGGTGTTCGACAGCCAGCAAGGCCTCAACGAAGCCTTCAAGGCCGGCACGCTCACAGGCGACTTCATCGCCGTCATCCGCTTCCAGGGGCCGAAGGCCAACGGCATGCCGGAACTGCACAAGCTGACCACTGTGCTTGGCATCCTGCAGGATCGCGGCCAGCGCGTCGCGCTGGTCACCGACGGGCGCATGTCGGGTGCTTCCGGCAAGGTGCCGGCGGCGATCCATGTGACGCCGGAAGCGGTCGAGGAAGGGCCTATCGCCCGGATCCATGACGGCGACATCATACGGCTCGACGCCGACGCAGGCACGCTGGAAGTGCTGGTGCCTGGGCCTGAACTCGCGCTGCGCCGCACGGCCGACATCGATCTCATCGGCAACGAGTTCGGCTTCGGCCGCGAGCTGTTCGCCGGCTTCCGCCAGTTGGTCGGCCGCGCCGATCATGGCGCCAGCGCTTTCGGCACGGCCTGAACCATCATTTCCTGCGATATAAAAAGGGCGGCTCAAGGCCGCCCTTTTTTCGTTTGGGATGAAACGCCAATTACGGCTGGACCGTAATCTCGATCCGTTCGCCGGCCTTGACCGTCACCGGCATTTCCTTGTCCTGGCCTTCGCCGGACATGTGGCGGACGACAACATAGTCGCCGGCCGGAATGGTCTGCTGCCAGGTGTCGCCATAGCTCAGGCCAAGCGCCTTGCGGTTGCCCTGGATGTCCTTCTTCGACGACAGCATCTCGATCGAATAGGCGCCCGGCGCCGACATGGCCAGCACGCCGGCATCGAGCGTCACCTTAACGTCCTGGGCGTCGCCGGCCTTGACGCTGAAAGGCTGCTCGACGGTTGCGAGGTCGAGCGCGGTGACCGCGACATAGTCATCCGGCGGCAGCCAGAACTTGCTGTCAGGGCCATAGGAATGGGCGACGTCTTCGCGCGAGCCGTCGATCTTCTTCTTGGCCTTGACGATCTGGATGCTGATGCCCGACGAGTCGGCCTTGTCGCCGCCCGCGGTGTAGTAGGCGTTGACGACGGCATGGCCGACGCCGACGACGATGTCCTTTTCGACCGTCTGGCCGGCGGCGAGCTGGATGGTTTCGGTCACCGAGCCGCTGCCGACCGCCACCGTGATCTTCTGTTCGCCCGCCGGCACGATGATCTTGGTGTCGCCATAGTGAGTGGTGCTGCCACCCGGGAAGGCGAAGTCGACATGGGCTTCGTCGCTGATATCGGCACCCTGGTAGGCCTTTGGATGGATGAGCATGGTGCCGGCGTTCAAGGTGAAGAGCGGCTTGTAGACCTGCCCGGCCTCGATCTTGACCTTCTGTTCCACCAGGGCCTCGTCGGCGCGTGCGACGACGATATAGTCGCCCGGCTCGAGATTGGCCTCGTAGCTGTTGTACTGGGTGGTGACGGACTCGCCACGCGTGCCATCGGGCTTGGTCTTGTAGACCTCCCAGGCATTGCCATCGGTGATCGGATCGCCGCCTTCGGCCATGACCACGCTCGGTATGAAATTGAATTCGGGCTTGGCCGGTTCGGGCGCCGGTGCCGGAGCAGGCGCCGGAGCGGGTTCAGGCGCCGGTGCTGGGGCCGCGACGGTTTCGACCAGCGCTTCCTGCAGAGCCTTCTCGTCCGAAGCCTGGATGTATTTGCCGCCGGTGTTCTCGGCCAGGCATGCGATCTGCTTGCCTTCATCGGCGGTCAGGCCGAAGCCGACGACATCGGCGGTGAAGTCGACGCCCGACGCTTCCAGTTCCTTGCCCAGCGCGCACGGGTCACCTTCGCACGTTTCAAGCCCGTCGGTGATGAGAACGACGGTCGCCTTGTCCTCGGTGTATTTCAAGGCTTCAGCCGCCTGCTTGACGGCAGCGGTCAGCGGCGTCTTGCCCAAAAATTTCAGGCTGTCGGCGGCGGCCGAAATGGCACTGGCCGAGCCGGCCTGCGGCGGCACGATCAGCTCGATGTCCTCGCAGCTGCCCTTCTCGCGATGGCCATAGGCCATGAAGCCGATCTCGTCGTCGGCCGGAACCGACTGCAGCACGGTTCTGAGCGATTCGCGCGCGATTTCGAGCTTCGGCTTGCCGTCGATCTGGGCCCACATCGAGCCTGAAGCGTCAAGAATGATGATGACCTTGTTTGCGGCAAAGCCGAGCGACGTCATCGACAAAAGGAGCAGCGCCGCAGCGACGCTCCGCAAAAGTCCCGCCATTGGAATCTCCTTGAGGCCGCCCTCTGGTCCGCGCCGGAAGCTATTTGACGGCGCGTTCGGACACAAGCCTAGAGCGTGTCACGAACGGTTGCAGTGTAACAGGATCGGCCCCGGGCCAAGGCCTGTTCTGAGGCTGGCTCAGCACCGCATCAGTAGGTGGTGCGCCGCTCCTCGGAAGGTGGACGGCCGAACTGCAGCCGGTAGCTCTGCGCGAAATAGGAGTGCGAGGTGAAGCCGGTGGCGATCGCCACATCGAGGATCGGCATGTTGGTCTGGCGCAGCAATTCGCGCGCCCGCTCGAGCCTGAGCCGCATGTAATAACGGCCGGGCGTGACGCTCAAATGGCGCAGGAACAGGCGCTCGACCTGGCGCACCGACAGGCCCGCCGACTTGGCAAGCTGCACCGCCGATAGCGGCTCGTCGAGATGGTCGGCCATCAGTTCGACGATGCGCCTGAGCTTCTCCGATTTGCCGGTAAGGTCACGTTCCGGCCCGACGCGCTGGCGGTCGCCGGCGGAGCGGATGCGCTCATGCTGGAACTGGTTGGCGACGCCATTGGCGAGGTTCGAGCCGAAATCGCCGCGCACGATCTCCAGCATCAGGTCGATCGAGGTGGTGCCGCCGGCGCAGGTATAGCGCTTGCGGTCGATCTCGAAGACATTGCCGGTGCAGTTGATATCGGGGAAGCGCTCGACGAATCCGGCGCGGTTTTCCCAATGGATGGTGCAGCGATAGCCTTCGAGCTGGCCGGCTTCGGCGAGCAGATAGGAACCGACAGACAGCGCGCCGAGCGCGTTGCCGCGCCGACCCCAGCTGCGCAGCGCCGCCAGCACCTTGCTCTTGCCGGGGAATTCGATCGACAAGCCCACCGACACGAACAGGATGTCGACCGGCGGCAGGTCGGCCACGGCATAGTCGATCTTGAGCGGCAGGCCGTTGGAGGCCATGACCGGATCGCCGTCGGCCGAGACTGTGGTCCAGCCGTAAAAATCGCGACCGAGCAGGCGGTTGGCCGAGCGGAAAGTGTCGATTGCCGCGGCCAGCGAAAACATCGAAAACTTGTCGACCAGCAGGAACGCGAATTGCCGTCCGCCTTGAACGGGATCATCCATGACCGGCCGTTCAGAGGGAACAATGGGGTTCGGCAAAGAAGCTGCTTTCTGGGTCAGAAGGAAGGCCGCTTCAAGCCGGCCGCAAGGTAGGCTGAGGCTAACGTATTGGCCATCAGCATGGCAATGGTCATCGGTCCGACACCGCCGGGCACCGGGGTGATGGCGCCAGCGGCCTTCGCCGCCTCGGCATAGGCGACATCGCCGACGAGGCGGGTTTTGCCTTCGCCCTTCTCGGGTGCCGGAACGCGATTGATCCCGACATCAATCACCGTGGCGCCCGGCTTGACCCAGTCCCCCTTGACCATTTCAGGCCGGCCGACGGCGGCCACCAGAATATCGGCCGTGCGAGCCAGCGCCGGCAAGTCCTTGGTGCGGCTATGGGCAATGGTGACGGTGCAGTTGGCGGCAAGCAGCAAATTGGCCATCGGCTTGCCGACAATGTTGGAGCGGCCGACAACGATCGCATTAAGGCCGGAAAGATCCTTGCCGCGCACGCGTTCGATCAGAAGCATGGAGCCCGCCGGCGTGCAGGGCACAAAGGCGGTCTCGAGTTCGCCGGTGCCGAGCTTGCCGACATTGATGAAGTGGAAGCCGTCGACATCCTTTTGCGGCGCGATGGCCTGGATGATCTTGCCGGCATCGATATGGGCGGGAAGCGGCAGCTGCACCAGGATGCCGTTGACGGCCGGATCGGCATTGAGTTCGCCGATGATCTTCAGCAGTGCCTCTTCGGACGTGTCGGCCGGCAGCGTGTGCTGCAGCGAATGAAAGCCGCATTCCTTGGCGGTGCGCGACTTAGAAGCGACATAGACCTGGCTTGCCGGATCCTCGCCGACGATGACCACCGCCAGGCCGGGCTTGGCCCTGCCCTTGGCGATCAGGTCCGCGGTCAAGGCCTTGACCTTCTGAACCACGTCTTCGGCGACGCTCTTTCCATCAATCACTTCGGCCATGAACCATCCTCGATATCATTCCAGCCAAGGCGCGCCGCGCGCCTTGAACGTTGTTTCGTGCATGTCGTTGTTCCAAACGTTCCGCCCATTCGGGTCAAGCCCGACGGCAGCGCTTTTTGAGCGCCATGCTGCGCGGCATTTTCACGAAATTTGACCCAGGCAATCCCGTCAAAGCGCCGTCAGATGCCGTAAACTCGAAACCGGCAGTTTTTATTCCGTGCCGGCGGGGTCAGAAATAGCGGCGGCGCGAACGGTTTTCGGTGAGTTCGCGCACAGCCTCGCGAAATTCGCGCAGGCCGGCGCGGATATCGTCGATTTGCGCCTGCTGGTCGTCCGGCGCCGCCTCGGCGGGCCACGGAGAAGACTGCTCTGACGCTGCCGGCATCGGCTGGGCCTGCGAATAGGCGTAGTCAGCCGGTCGACCCGGTTGCGCGTAGCCGGGCTGCTGCTCATAGGCGTGTGGAACCTCGTGCGGGAAGTCCGGCTGACGATAGCCCACAGGCTCCTGCATCGGCCTTGCGCGCTCAGCGATGGCCGGCGCGGCTGGTTGGACACGGCTTGTCCTGGCGGGTTTTTCCTGCTGCGTCCCGCCGCCTGGCATGGCTTTGCGCACAGCCGAAAACATTCCACCAAACAGACCGGGCGCCAGGGCGGAAGCGGTCCCGGCCGGCGGCACCGGAGGTGTTGCAGGCAGCGGCGCCACAGGCGGCGGCGCGCGATAGCCCTTGTCTTCGACGGGTAGCCGGCGCTCGTTCATTCTGCCGCGCGAACGCGAATTGGCGGCGTCGCGCAGGCTTGCAAAGGCGCCGCGCAGGGCGCCGAGACCGATGCCGGAAGCAAGGCCGAGCAGCAGGCCGGCAAGCGCGATCACAGCCCGCGATGGCCCGGCGGCTTCGAGCGGGGGGCGAGCCTCGGTCCACTTACTGATGTTGGTGGTGTTGATGTTTTCCTGCTGGCCGGTCTCCTTGGCGCGCAGCAGATATTGTTCATAGACGGCGCGCTTGGCGGTGGCATCGCGCTCATATTCGCGCAAGGTGACGAGGTCGCTGTTGACGTCACCGCTCTGGACCTTTGCCTGCGCCAGGCGAGAAGCAAGATCCTGCTCGAGCTGGACCGCGCGCTTCAAGTCGACCTGCAGCGACGAGGCGATGCGGCGCAGTTCCCCGGCGATGCGTTCGCGCGCGCCAGCGAGCTGGGCATTGAGCGCCTGGAACTCAGGATGGCGCGGGCCAAGCCGCACGGAGGCGCGGTCGGCATCCTGTTTCAATGTCGCATATTGCGAGCGCAATTCGCTCATCGTGTTGGAGTTGATCTCTTCCGGCAGAGTGCCGTTGATAACCGAATTGACGTCCAGCGAACGCGCCGACGCCGCCCGGGCATTGAGTTCCAGCGTGTGGGCACGGGCAAGGGACAGCTGGTCGTTGAGCTTCAGCATCTGGTCGTCGCTGATCAAATGGCCCTGCGCGTCGACGAGATCATGCGTGGCCCTGAAATCCTCGACTTTGCGCTCGGCCATCTCGACGTCGTTTCGCAAATCTGCGAGCTTGGCCGTCAGTTGCTTTGTCGCGCGTCCGGCCGTACCGAACTGGTCTTCGGCAGCCTGGTCCTGGAAGACGTCCCTCGTCGTGTTGGCGATATCCGCCGACAGCTTTGGGTCCTGCGTCTTGGCGCTGATGGAAACGACAAAGCTCTTGCCGCTGCGCTCGACCGACAGGCTCTCGGCCAGATTGCGCACGGCCAGCGCCTGGCGAATCTTGTCTTCGCCGGCCGGTCCGTCCTGGCGCGACAAGATCGAGCGGATGAGCGACATAACGCTGAGACCGCCGGAACCCTGCCCGTTAAACTCCGGATTGTCGGCGAGCTTTAGGTCCGCGACGACCTTGTCGAGGACATTGCCTGATGTCACCATCTTGATGCGGGTTTCGACGACGGCGAGCGCCGCGTCGGGTTGCCCGACCGGTTGGGTCAGATCGGTATTGGAAAGGTTCAGGTCACCCGGGTTGATGACTATTTCGGTTGTGGCCTCGTATTTCTTGGGCGTCGACACGGCGATGGCGATGCCGAGCACCGTCCCCAGTATCGTCGTCGAGACGATCAACAGCTTGGACCGGGTGATGCCACGGACGACCTGTAGCGGGTCTATCAGCGGCTTCCATTCCTGATCGTCGTCATCGTCGCGGTCCCGCCGCTGCTCGTCGGCATAGCGGGGCTCATAAGCGGGTTGCGAACGGTAGGCTTCGAACCGGGTAGCCTCGTCACGCGGTCTAAAATCAGATGCTTCGGGCGGCCTGGCGTGCTTGTAGCGAACGGCCTCGTCTGCCGACGACCATGGCTCGCCCGAAACGGGTTCGCGGTCGGCTCGTGGCGGCTCGGGCGGTGACGCTGGCGCGGGATTCGACCGCGCCTCGCGCTGCGAGCGGGCGATCCGGTGACGCGTTGCGGCGTCCTCGCGCCATGACGGATCGGCCCGGTCACCGATAGAGACCGGCGATGCATCCGCCGCCTCGTCGCCGCGCACAGCTTTGCCGAGCGCCAGGAGGGAGCGCTCGCGCCTCCAGTCTTCACGGTTTTCCCTGTCGACCATTGTCTCGAAACTTTACCCTTGGCGGCTTGGGAGCGGCGGTCGGCCAATCGTTAAGCCACGCTAAACAGGCATGGGAAACAAAAGGTTAATTTCCTTGGTCCGAAGCCGAAGTTTCTCGCGTCTGCCGTACATTATCGAATGCGTAAAAGGGCGGTCAGAACCGCACGTTAAACTTTCCCGCCTATGGCTTTCCTCGACATGATGCAGGCTAGCGACACACCGCAAAGGCGGACATTCGCCCGGATCGGTACCTTCGTTGCCGAACGACGGGGGTTGGTCCGCGACTATCTCTCGGCGATCAGTGGCGCCGGCGGGCGGCTGGTGTTCTCGCTCGCCTATTTCATCGCACTCGCCAACACGCTGTCGATCGCCGAGTTCGGCATGTTCGCCACGGCATCGGCGGCCGGTGTCATGCTGTCGCGGATCCTCGCCTTCGGCTTCATCTCGGCGCTCTACCGCACCGCCACCATCCGACCCAACCTGATCGGCACCTTCACCGCCGGCTTCCTGCTGCTTGGCGCCGTGTCGTTGCCGCTGCTGGCGGCCGCCTCCTACGGCGTCTACCTGATCTTCTTCGCCAGCACCGTGCCGCTGGCCGTCTTTGCCGCAATCGTCTTTGCCGAAGCACTTTTGTGGCGGCCGGTCGAGGTCGTGCTGATCGTCAACAACGGGCTCGGCAAATTCGGCCGCGCCGCCGTGCTGTCGATCGTGACCACGGCGTTCCGCGCGCTGGGCGCGGTGCTGTTCATGCTGTCGGGGCAGCACAGCGTCTGGGTGTGGTCGTTGTTCTACATCGGCGCCAACGCCGCCTCGCTGCTGCTCGCCTTCGGCTTCTACTATCCACGCCAGCGGCTCAGGCTGCGCACCGAGCTGTATCTGCGGCGGCTGGCCGATTCGATCTATGTCGCCGGCGCCGAAGTGCTGTTCTACCTGCAGTCGGAATTCGACAAGCTGCTCGTGCTGGCGATCGGCGGGCCGCATCTGGCAGGCATCTATGCCAT
This sequence comes from Mesorhizobium caraganae, assembly GCF_016836705.1. GTDB lineage: Bacteria > Pseudomonadota > Alphaproteobacteria > Rhizobiales > Rhizobiaceae > Mesorhizobium > Mesorhizobium caraganae. The sequence continues at coordinate 59,283 of NZ_JAFCGY010000020.1, forward strand.
CATCATGCGGCTGGTCGACCTGACGGCGATCCCGATCCGCACCTTCTCGATGATGCTGGTGCAGCGCATGATGCGGGCGCCGGAGCTGTTGTCGCGACTGCGGGTCAAAAGCGGCATCGAAGCCGGCGTGTTCCTGGTGTCGACTTTGGCACTGGCGGCACTCGGCATCGTGCTGCATTTCTTCCCCAATGCGCTTGGCCGGAATGTCGCCGAGGCAGCACCGCTGGTGGCATTGGCAATCGGCGTGCCGGGACTGCGCAACCTGGTCGAATATCACGCCGAGCTTCTGTTCGCGCGTGGCCAGACCGCGATCCGCGCACTCAATCTCGGCCTGCTGGCCGGGCTGAAGGCGGTGCTGTTGACCTATGTGCTGACCGCGATCGCCGACACGCCCACGCTGGTGCTGTCGCTCAATGTCGTCTTCCTGCTGCTCTATCTCGCCTCGGCGCTGCTGACCTACTCGGCGATGCGCAAGCCGGCAAAGGCTATTTAGGGTCAAACTCAATCAGCTGGATGCGCCTGGGCAGCCTCTCCGTCCAACCTGCCCAGGCTTTCGCCCAATACGACAAGTGCGATGCCGAGCAGCGCGATGTCCTTGATCAGGAACTGACCAACGGGACCGAGTGCCGGAAAGCCCAGAGTAGGTTCCCAGATCGGCAGGGCGATCATGATAGAACAGGTTACCAGGAAAGTCAGGGCGGCCAAGGCCCCGCCGGCCACGCCGGCGCGCGCCGACCAAGGGCCGACGATCAGCAAAAGCGCGGTCGCGATCTCGATGACGCCAAGAACATAGGAGGTGCCGGCTTCACCTAACACCGGATACATCCAGGCAAGCCACGGCGTGCCGCTGATCAGCGGTTTCAGCGCCTCGATCTCAACCTGAGTAAATTTCATGCCGCCGATCAAGAGAAGCGGTAATATGACTCCAGCCAAGGCAACGATCCGGCCGACTTTCCTGATCGTTGTGGCCAATGGCCTCGTGAGAGAGCCGTTTTGAAGGTCAATCCCTGATGTTTTGAGAGCCGACATGAATTTCCTCCTGTTGGATACCGACGGTGTCATGAGTTAGAGATCAGGACTCAGTGGTGTTGAGGCGTTCATCGGCTGCTGCCCGGCCCCAGCGCTCACGCCTTGCAGCAGAACCCCGGCAAGGATCGCTGCCGCCAGCACTATCAGGGCGCAGATACCGGCAGCCGTCTGGAACGCCAAAGCGAACGCCTCTCGCGCTTTGTCGAGCAGATCGGAACCGAGTTCATCGGGCAAGGCCATGGCGACTGCCACGGCGCCTCCTAGCGTGTCCTGGGCGGCATCGATTTGTTGCACGGCTACCCCGTCCGCGACCACCCCGGTCATGCCGCTGCGATAGACGGCGGTGATGATGCTGCCGAGAACCGCGATGCCGAGTGCGCCGCCCAACTCGCTGCTGGTTTCCGCGATGCCGGAGGCAGCGCCGGCCTGCTCGGGTTCAACGGTCCCCACGATGATGTCTGTGGCCAAAGTGAACGCCGGCGCGAGGCCAAGCGAGAAGACACTGTAGCCAGTTACGATAACTGCGAGATCGGCCTGTCCGCCAACGCGGGTCAATACGAGAAAGCCTGTCGCCGCGAGCGCCAGGCCGGCAGCCATCACATAGGCCGGACGAACCCTGGCAGCCACGATTGGGGTCAGCGTCGAACCGGCGATGAAAGCGAAGGCGGAAGGCACGGTCCACAAGCCGGCTTCAAAGGGTCCCATCCCCAGCACCAGCTGGAGATATTGCGCGGTAAAGAGGAACGATCCGAACGCGACGAAGAAGCCGAGAACGTTCACCACCAATGAGGCGCTAAAGGCGCGCGAGCGAAAGAGCCCCAAATCGATCAGGGGATTTCTCAGCCTCTGCTGACGCAACGCGAAAGCTGCGCCGACGGCCAGGCCGAAAACAATGGAGAAGGCCGCCTCCCGCCCCAATCCGTATTCGGCGATCCGCTTGATGCCATAGATCACCGAAAGTACAGGGACGAGCGATAGCGCGGCGCTCAGAATGTCGAGCCTACCCGCTTCGGGATCACGATACTCTGGCAGGACCATCGGAGCGAGCACCAGCAACGCGACCATGACCGGGACCGCGACGAGGAACACGGAACCCCACCAGAAATAGCTAAGCAGGATACCTCCGACCAGCGGACCGATGGCGCCGCCTGCAGAAAAGCTGGCAATCCAGACGCCGATTGCAACCGTGCGCTCCTTCGGGTCGAGGAACATGTTGCGGATCAACGAAAGGGTGGACGGCGCAAGCGTCGCCGCGGCAATCCCGAGCAGCGCGCGCGCGATGATCAACATTTCGGCGCTTGTGGAGAACGCAGCAAAAACCGAAGCCATTCCAAATGCTACCGCACCGATCAACAGCAGCCTGCGGCGGCCGATGCGGTCGCCCAATGTGCCCATCGTGATCAGGCTCCCGGCAAGGAGAAAGCCGTAAATGTCAACGATCCAGAGCAATTGCGAACTAGACGGTTTCAGGTCGGCGCTCAGATGCGGTACGGCCAGGTTCAAAACCGTCAGATCCATCGAATAAAGAAGGCACGGCAATGCGATGACGGCGAGCCCGGTCCATTCGCGCCGTGTTGCTCTGGGAAGCGCGGTGACATCAGACATTTGCCAGATGCTCCGCCAGCATGTCGAAGCTCTCGCTCCAGCCTTGGATATGGCCGTCGCGGATTTCGACTGAGGTGAAGGGGGCCTGGTGGAAAGTCATCCTGGTCTTGCCTTCGTGTTCGGCAAACGTCACCGTCACCAGCGTTTCGTGGCCGGGGGTGCCATCCTCGGTCTCCCACGCATGGGTGAAAACCAGACGCTCAGGCTCGGTAACTTCGCGAAATATGCCCTGCTCGGCGGTCTCAGAACCATCCTTGCCGCGCGAACTGACCCGCCAAATTCCACCGGGTCGCAGATCCATCACACATGAAAGCGTCGTGTAGCCGCGTGGGCCCCACCACAGCCTGACGATCTGCGGCTGGGTCCAGATTTTGAAGACGAGCGCACGCGGCGCGTCGAAAACGCGATCAATTGCGAGTTCGCGATCCAGCTCTTTCTTCGGTTCAGTTGCTGGGGTCATTCTTCACCTCCTTGCTGAAGATCACGTAGATAGTCGTCGATGCGATCGAAGCGTTCTTCCCAAAACTTGCGGTAACGATCGAGCCAATCGTCGATCTCTTTGAGCCGATCAGCTTCGAGCCGGCATGGACGCCATTGCGCCTCGCGGCCGCGGGCGATCAGACCGGCGCGCTCCAGCACTTTGAGATGCCTTGAGATGGCCGGACCACTTATATCGAACGGCTCGGCCAGTTCGTTAACGGTTGCCTCACCCGAGGTCAGGCGCGCCAGGATGGCGCGCCGCGTAGGATCGGCAAGGGCTGCAAAGGTAGAGCTGAGGTGGTCCATCGGTCCCTGTATTTAACATTGTTGTTATATAACGTTATCGTTAAATACTGGGTTGGCTGCTTGCTGTCAAGCGTGGCGCGCCTTTCAGCGATGCGGCCTATCCGTTCGAACTGTCCATTTGACGAATGGCCGCCAATGTCGGGATAGAGGCGGTCAGAATTCCCCTTGGAAAAGGGTGGTGAACTCGGTCGTTCAGAGTGACTGGGTTGGCTCTAGGACCAATCCAGCCCGATCAGACGGCGGATGCGGCCGATATCGGTGCCGATGAAGGATTGCATGCCGATCGCCACCTGTTCCGGCGCCATGGCGGCGACGAAGCTGCGGAATTCGTCGTCCGACAGCGCTTCACCGGTCCAATGCACACGGCAGAATTCTTCCGAGCCGTGGAAATGGCCGGCGCCCTTCAGCACATCGTCGACATAACGGCCGTAGATCATGCATTCGGAGAATCGGCGCGCCGAGCCGATGACTTCGACCCAGCCGCGCGCGTGGACCTTCTCTATCTCGGCGCACATCGCCATCACCGTCTGCCTGCGCCAGGCGATCAGCGTCGAAATATAGTCGTGGGTCGAAACTTCGGATGGATCGATGCCAAGCGCTGCAGCGGCATTGCGGGACCAGATGCGATGCTCGTCGTGACCCTCGCTCGACAGCACGCCGTCGCGCCGGAACAGCCGCACCTTGCCGTCGTGCCAGAAGGCGCTCAGATCGAATGGTTTGACGAACGCGACGTCGGAATCGCAGAAGACCAGCACGTCTTCTGCCGCATGCGCAGCGATGGCGATGCGGCGCAGCTGCTGCACATGCCAGCCGCGAAGCGGCTGGGTCTTGAAACTGAGCCAGATGCGGCGGCGAAACAGGCTCATCGGATCGTCGAACACACGCAGCCAGCGCGGCAGCAGGTCGCGTTCGTCGACGACGGTGCGGCGGCCGTTTTCCAACTGGCGAAACAGCGCCACGTCGCGATGCTCAACCAGTATGTAGTGATGCGCCACGCCGGAGACATGGCGGTCGAGGGTCTCGCACAACAGACGGCAGCGCTCGAAATCCGGCGCATAGCTGGCGGTCACCACCGCCGCTGTCGGCGTCTGCGGCAGGACGCCCGTGTCGGCGGCGGCATCAGGCACGAAGCGGCTGTTCACCGCAACTCTCCGGCAGGCCTGGGTCGATGCGAGAATTTCTGCCTGACGGCACGCCACAGAAACACCGGATTGCCGACGACGTAGCGGCGCCACAGCCGGCCCGGCTCGATGCACAGGCGGAACAGCCATTCGAGCCTCAGCTGGCGCATCCACAGCGGCGCTCGCGGCACGGAGCCGGATAGGAAATCGAGCAGCGCGCCGACGGCGATCGGCAGCGTGCAGTGGCGAGCGTCGATATGACGGGCGATCCACAATTCCTGACGCGGCACGCCCATGGCGACAAGCAGCACGTCGGGCCGCAACGCCTCGATGCGGTCGACGATCGCCTGCTCTTCGGCGGGCGAGAAATAGCCGTCATGGATGACGACGAATTTGTGCTGCACGGCCAGCGCCGCCAGCTTGATCGACGCCGCCTCGGCGTTGGCGCGGGTGGCGCCAAGCAGCCCGACGGTCAGCGGCCTTGCCGATGCCTGCAGAAAGGCTGGAATGAAATCCGTGCCGTTGAGATTGTCCGGGAATGGCGCGCCATAGAGCAGCTTTGCCGCCAGGTCGACGCCGACGCCGTCGGGCAGGATGAGGAAATCGTCGAGCGCTTCGGCAAAGACCGGATCGGTATAGGCGATGTTGGCATTGTGGGCGTTGAGAAAACTGACCTTGGTGAAGTGGCGCTCGGCAATCAGCCGGGCCAGCAGCGCGATCGCGTCATCCCAGCGGATGGCGAGGACCGAAATGCCGAGGATCATCTTCAGCGTATCGAGCCCCAGGGCGGCGCGGGCGGTGTGCATGTTCATGCAAACACCTCCTGCCCGACCGGTCCGAGCCTTTCCAGGCCGAGCCTGATGGCGGCATCGAGCGCCTTCATTTGACTGCGATGGAAGGCGCTGCCGTCGACATCCCTGACATCGGCCGCCGCCGCTTCCAGCGCGCCGGCGAAGGCGGCCGGATCGTCCGACACCACGCAATTGGCCGGGCGATGGTCGATGCCCCGCAGCGAGCGGCTGGTAGCGACCGATGGCAGGCCGAGCTCGAAGGTTTCGATGGTCTTGAGCTGCACGCCGCTGCCGGCGGTGCTGATCAGCGGGATGACGGCGGCGCCGCGCACGAAAGCCTGCGCGTCGGGCACGCGGCCGACGAATTCGACGCCGGGATGCGCGGAGGTGATATCGGACGGCATGTTCCCGGCGATCCTGATGCGAAAATTCCGCCTGAGATGTGGCACGACTTTTTCCAGGAACCAGTCGAGGCCGATGCGGTTCGGCTGCCAGGTCCAGGTGCCGATCAGTGCCGCGTCGCAATCGATGCGGCGCGGCTTTACCGGCTTGGGCGCCGTGGCAGTGGTCACCAGCGGCAGCACCGCCGAGCGGTCGTCGGAGGCAACGCCGAGTGCGGCGCGGTCTTCCTCGGCCAGCGTGAAGACGAAGCGGGCCCGGCGGCAGAGCCGCTCTTCCATGGTCTTGAGGAGCCTCGCCTCGCGGGCAAACAGCAGGCGCTGGAAGCGACTGTTTGCTGCGGCCGCATTCTCCCTGGCCGAAGCATGTTCGACATTGTGGGCGACGAAGATCGATGGGCGGTCGGCGAACAGTTTTTCAAAGGCGCCAGCGAACTGCACGGAATTCAGGACATAGCCGTCGAAAGGGCCGAAACGTTCGATGGCGGCGCGGACTTCGCTGTCGGAAACCGCGCGCAGCTTCACGGAAGCGAAGGTGAGTCCTGACAGCATCGCCTTGCCGAGCCAGGCGAGCTTCCGCATCGCCGATGCGCTTTCCGTGCGCACATCGACGGCGCCGAGCACGATGGTGTTTTCGGGGTCGCTTGCCGCCTTGCCCGGCCAGATGAAGCCGATGACGGTGACGCGCACGCCGACGCGCCGCAAGGCGGCGATGATCGCAGCGTTGGAGATCTCATAGCCCGAAGCGAGTGCGCCGTCGGGCACGATCGATGTGGCGAACAGCAGATGCATCTCACCTATCCAGGCGTCAGCCACTATCAAAGCTGGGTGAACCCTTGATTAAGTCACGCAACGCAACGGATGAAAGGCACCGATCAGCAGGCTCGCTGCGAAAGGTGATTAACGAAACGTTATCATCGCGGTGCTATCGGAAGCCAGATTTAATACATGCGGCTGGAGCGGATGATCCCTTTGCCATCGGATGGTTCGGTATCGATCGCGGGACGCTCTCCGGAGCTCGTCGCCGACACCATCGAAGCCGTCGTCACGCTGCCGACTTTCAAGCGGCCGCAACTGCTCCTGGAAACGCTGGCGTCGCTCAAGGCGCAAACGACTGCCAGGCGTTTTGCCGTCATCGTCATCGAGAACGAAGCCGATGCGCGTGAAGGCGCCAAGGCGGCAGCGCCGCTGTTCGAGCGCGGCGATATGACGGGCATGGTCATCATCGCGCATGAGCGCGGCAACTGCAGCGCCTACAATGCCGGCTGGCAGACCGCGATCCTGCATTTTCCGGACTTCAGGCATTTGCTGGTCATCGACGATGACGAGATCGCCGACGCCGACTGGCTGGAGCGCATGTGCAAGGCGTCGGAGACGCTCGGCGCCGACATTGTCGGCGGGCCGCAAGTACCGGTGTTTGCCGATCCGGCCCATGCGAAATGGGCCGAGCACCCGGTGTTTGCGCCGCCCTATCGCGAAACTGGCCGCGTTGCGGCGCTCTATTCCTCGGGCAATCTTCTGGTCGGGCGCAACGTGCTCACCACCATGGGGCCGCCCTTCCTCGACCTCCGCTTCAATTTCATGGGTGGCGGCGATTCCGACTTTCTCAGCCGGTCGGCGCAGAAAGGGTTCGTGCTTGGCTGGTGCGCCGAGGCCAAGGTGCGCGAAGGCGTCCCGGCCAGGCGCGTCGAGGCCGACTGGATCCGTGCCCGATCCTTGCGCAACGGCGTGATCTCGACACTGGTCGAGAAGAAGAAACGCGCCGGCACACCGTTGGCCGGGGTTAAGGTTTTTGCTAAAAGCCTGGCGCTTCTTGCCGCCTCGCCGCTGCGCGGTGCAGTCAAGCTGGCGCGAACAGGCTCCCCGTCGACGGCGCTTTATCCCGTCTATGTCGCGCTCGGCCGCGTGCTTGCCGAATTCGGATACGCCAATGAGCAATACAGGCAGCCTGAGAAAAACTGACGAGCTGCTGCTGGGCGGCATCGTCACCCGCGACGGCGTGGCGACGGCGATTGCCGCGCTGTTGTTTGCCGTCATCATCGTGTCGTTCCGGCCGTTTCAGCCGGCAGGTGCGGAACTGACCGGCGACGGAGGCGACATCGTCAACCAGCTCGGCTTCAGTTCGCTCGGCGCCATTTCGATCTTCTCACTGCTGACGTTCGCCGACCCCAAGGTGGTGCGCTCGTTGCTCAGCCCGTCCTGGATCTTGATGCTCGGATTTTTCATGCTCTCGGTCATCAACGCGACCGACCCGTCCTCGGCGATGCGCGCGGCCTTCTTCACGCTGCTCGGCGTCTTGACGATAGCGACGGTCCTGGTGCTGCCGCGCGACGCCGACAGTTTTTCGAAAGTCATCATCTTCTGCGCAGTCGTCGTTATCGGCCTGTCCTATATCGGCCTCATCGTTTTTCCGCATGAAGCCCTGCACACGGCCGATTCGCAGGAGCCCGAACATGCCGGCCTGTGGCGCGGCGTCTTCGCCCACAAGAACATCGCCGGGCCGATCATGGCCTGCTTCAGTTTTGCCGGTCTCTATCTCTTCCGGCGCGGCCAGAAATTCTGGGGCGTGGCGATCTTCGGCGCGGCGATGGTCTTCATGCTGCACACCGGCTCCAAGACGACGGCCGGCCTGGTGCCGTTCTCGATCCTGATCGTGGTGCTGCCCGGCCTCATCGGAATGCGGTTCGGCACACCGGTCCTGTTTGCGCTGGCGATCATCGCGACGGCGATCGGCACGCTCGGCATCGTCTTCATCCCGCCGGTCAAGGAGCTGGCGGCGACCTACTTCCCCGACCTCACCTATACAGGGCGCACGACGCTGTGGGAGTTCTCGGGCGAGATGCTGGCGAAGAAGCCGTGGACCGGCTACGGCTATGAAAGTTTTTGGGGCACGCCGCTGCTGCTCAGCCAGGACCAGCCTTTCGACCGGCCCTGGGACATCAGGACCATCGTGCACGGCCATGACGGCTATCTCGACATCGCCGTGCTGATGGGCATTCCGGCGCTTTGTGTGGCCGTCTACACCTTCCTGATCGCGCCGCTGCGCGACTACATGCGCATCCCGCCGCGCAAGGAGAACATCTATCTCGGTGATTTCTTCATGATGGTGGTGCTGTTCACGGCGCTGAACGCTTTCCTCGAAAGCTTCTTTTTTCATCGCGGCGACCCGGTCTGGCTGTTCTTCGTGCTCGGCGTGCTTGGCCTGAGGCAAGTGTCGCTGCGGCCGATCGCGGTGCGCCGGCGACCTTGACCGGCTGGCCTGATCCAGCCAGCCTTGAGGGTCTTCCCCGCCCGTCGGTGAGCGTTTAAGGAGAAGCTTGTCTCGGAGGCTCTCAATGACGATCAGGCTTGTTCTCGCCGGCTGCGGCAATATGGGTTACGCCATGCTGGCGGGCTGGCTGAAATCCGGCAAGCTTGCGCCGCATGCCGTGTTCGTGGTCGAGCCCAATGCCGAGTTGCGCAAGCGCGCCGAGCATCTTGGCTGCGGTGTCGCCGAGGATGCCGACGGCATCCCGGTCGAGGCTGAGCCCGACCTCGTCGTCATCGCCGTGAAGCCGCAAGTGATCCGCGACGTCACCGCTGCCTACAAGCGTTTCGCCGACGGCAGGACCACCTTCGTCAGCATCGCTGCCGGCACGCCGGTCGCCACGTTCGAGCATATCCTCGGCCATCTCGCGCCGATCATCCGCTGCATGCCGAACACGCCGGCCGCGATCGGCAAAGGCATGATGGTGGTCTATTCCAACCCGCTGGTGACCGACGATGTCCGCCGTTTCGTCGCCGAGCTGCTGTCGGCGAGCGGGGTGGTGACGACGATCGACGATGAAGGCCTGATGGATGCGGTGACGGCGGTTTCGGGTTCCGGTCCGGCCTACATCTTCCACTTCATCGAGGCGCTGACAGTTGCCGCCGAGAAAGCCGGGCTGCCGACCGAGACCGCCAGGCTGCTCGCCATGCAGACCGTCTATGGCGCCGCAGCACTCGCCGCCGAAAGCGGCGAGGAGCCCGGCCTGCTGCGCCAGCAGGTCACCAGCCCCAACGGCACGACAGCCGCGGCGCTTGCGGTGCTGATGGGCGAGGAGCGGCTGACGAAGCTGCTGACCGAGGCGGTGGAAGCCGCGCGGCTGCGGTCGGTTGAACTCGGGAAGTAGACTTCAGCCCCCGTAAAGCATCTCATCCTGCAGCTTGCGCAGGGCGTACAGCCTTGTCGTCTGGTCGGGCGTGGCATTGTCCGTGGTCAGCAATTCGCCTTTCCTGACCGGTTTCAGCACCTTGCCACCCTCGAGCAAGCCGACCGGCACGGCGCGGTGGGCGCGCGCCTCTTCAGCGGTCATGGTCCAGGAACGGTAGCAGGTCTCGCCAATGGCATCGAACGTTTCGCCCACGGCGAGATCGCGCTTGGCGACCGCGCAGACTTCGGCGACCGGCTTCGGCAGCGGCACCATGTCGGGCCGGCCGTAAAGCATGATGCGCGCCGCGGTCAGCGGCACTTCCAGCGAGGTCAAATGATAGGGCCGGAAGAAGCTGTAGTAGGGACCATGGCCGATATGCAGATCGTCCATGCGCTCGACGATGCGCGGATGCGTGGCCTCGACGATGACGAAGACGCCGGGCGCCACGCCCTTGCCGATGGTGTAATCGACCACGCCCTTCTTCGACAGGATGCCGCCATCGGCGCGTGGAATGAGCACCTTTGCCAGCTGGTCGCGGTCGGCCTTGGGGCCGTGCATGCCAGGCACATCGGGCACCAGTCCGGTGGCGTTGGCGATGGCGCACATCTCGACCATGGTTTTCGAGCCGTCGACGAACTCGACCAGCATGCGCGGGTTCATGTTGCGGCGGATCGCTTCCTCGCGATAGTCGTCCGGCACGGCATCGTGGTTGAGTGGGTTGTTCTTGCCCTTGCCAGCCGAGACGATGGTGTAGCCGAGCGCCGAGGCGAACTCGATCAGCTCCATGCAGCTCGACGGCTCGTCGCCGGCGCCGACCGAATAGACGACACCGAGCCGGTCGGCCTGCTGCTTGAGATAACAGCCGATGGTGACATCGGCCTCGACGTTCATCATCACCAGATGCTTGCCATGCTCCATTGCCTTGAGGTCGAAATCTGCGGCGACACCGGGCTTTCCCGTGGCGTCGATGACGACGTCGATCAGCGGATTGGTGACCAGCGTCTCGTTCGAGGTGATGGCGATTTTCCCCGACTCGATCGCGGTGGTGACTTTCGATGCCGTGTCGGCCTCGACCACCATCGCTTCGTCGCCGTAGGCGATGCGGATGGCGTCACGCGCGGTGTGCGGGCGGCGCGTCGAGATGGCGCAGATCGAAATGCCCGGCATCAGCATGCCTTGCGTGACCAGATCGGTGCCCATTTCGCCGGAGCCGATGACGCCGATGCGCACCGGCTTGCCCTCGGCGGCGCGCCTGGCGAGATCGCGGGCCAGTCCGGTCAGGGCAACATTGGTCATGCAAGCGTGTCCACGGCTTCTTGATTTGCAGGCGGGAATAGCAGGGAACGACCCTGCTTTGCCAACGAAACCGGCGGACAGTGGCAATTTCTCCGACAATACGCCCCGTCGAACAGGAACAGGTGCGGCGTCACACCACCCTGACGTAGCTCGTCATGCCTGATTTCTGATGCTCGATGATGTGGCAGTGCAGCAGCCAGTCGCCGGGATTGTCGGCGACGAAGCCGAGCTGCACCTTCTCATTGGGCTGAATGAGATAGGTGTCGGAGATTACCGGCTGCACCTGGCGCGTCGACGACGACAGAACCTTGAAGCTCATGCCGTGCAGATGGATCGGATGCGATTGCGGCGTCAGATTCTCCATGTCGATGACATAGCCTTTGCCGAGCTTCAACTCGGCCAAGGGTGCGGTCGGGTCCGGCGTGTCGCCGGGCCATGGCACCTTGTTGATGGCCCAGAAACTGTAGCCGAGCGAGCCGCATATGCTATCGCTCGGCACGTTTTCGGCCGTGGCGCTGAGCGAGAGCGCAATATGCCTGGCGCTGGCGAGATCCACCTCCGGCACGGGGTTGACCTCTAGGGGCGGGAGATCACGCAGGTCCCGCTTGAGCGAGCTGCCGGTGCTGCGCAAGGTGGCGAGCGTCTTGGGCTTGGTGCCCCTGACGTCGCCCAGATTGACGATGGCGCCCTCCTGGTCGGGCATGCGAATGGCGAGGTCTATGCGCTGTCCCGGTCCAAGCAGCAAGGCATCGGGCGAAAAACGTTGCGGCACCGGATTGCCGTCGAGCGCGATGACCGCGGCCTCGGCGCCCTCGACGCGAAAGGCGTAGATGCGGGTGACGTCGGTGATGGCGACCCGCAGGCGCACCAGCCCGCCGGCCGGCGCGTCGAACTGCGGCTGGTCGAGCCAGTTGGCGGTGCGCACCGTGCCATAGGTTCCGGTTTTTGCGGCATCGCGCGGGCGGAACTGCTGGATGAACTGGGCGTCGTCGCCGAGCCGCCAGTCGCGCAGATTGACGACCGCCTCGGCGTCGAATTTCGGATCGTTGGGATTCTCGACCACGATCACGCCGGTCAGGCCGTGGCCCATCTGCTCCAGCGTGTTGCAATGCGGGTGATACCAGAAGGTGCCGGCATCGGGCGGCGTGAAGGCGTAGTCGAAATGATCGCCGGTATAGACGTAGGGCTGAACCAGGAAGGGGACGCCGTCCATCTTGTTTGGAACGCGAATGCCGTGCCAGTGGATGGTCGTCGGATCGTCGATGGCGTTGACGAGGCGCGCGGCGAAAGGCTCGCCCTTTTTCATCCGCAACACCGGCGGCATTCCGGCTTCACCATAAGTCAGCACGTCCCGGGTCTCGCCGACATCCATGAACTTCGCCTGGATCTTTGCCGTCTTGAGCACCACCGGCTCCGGAGCGGCCGCGGCCCAGCCGCCGAGCCTGGCCATCGCCGCAAGACCGACCCCGCCGACGCCGGCTACCGCGGCTGTTTTTAGAAGCCTGCGGCGGGTGACTACAGTCATCTAGCGCTCCAACTGAACATTGTCGCGCCAGTGTCGTGGATGGTGACGGCAACCGGCGCAAGTGCCGATACTGCCACATCGCTTCCCTGTCATGCCATGGCGAGCCGATGACATTTACTTGCGCTATAGCGTTAATGCCGGCGTCACGCCCATTCGTCCGCCCGCCGGAGCGCGGCACTCCAGTTTCAGTGCAGTTCGGCGAGCAGCGCCTGCGCTTCGGCGAGGTTCTTTTCCGAACCGGCGGCGAGATCGTCCATCTTCTTGTCGCGGAAGATGCCGAGCGCCTCCTGACAAGCGGCGATGGCTTCCTCGGCCATCGCTTTGTCCTTGCGGGCCGCGCCCAGATCGACCAGCACGTGATGCGCACGGCGCCGGCTGGCTTTCAGCTTGCGAGCGGATACTGTTCAGCATGGCCGCCGGATAATGCAATTCAGGCTTGACGGCTTCTTAAGGGAGGGTTTGCAATGACAACGGATTACACGCCGAAATTCGACCTTGCCGGCAAGGTGGTGCTGGTCACCGGGGCCTCACGCGGCATTGGCCGCGCCTGTGCGCTGGCCTGCGCCGGCTCTGGCGCCGACATGATCGTGGGCGTGCGCAGCAAGGCCGACGGGGCCGAGCTTGTTGCGGAGATCGAGCGCATCGGCCGGCGAGCGCTTGCCGTGCATATGGATGCGACCGATCTTGCCAGCGTGCGAAAGGCGGTCGCCGAGGCGCATACCGCCTTCGGCCGCATCGACGTGCTGGTCAACAATGTCGGGCTCGGGCCGGAAAACCTGGCCGAGAACGTCACCGAGGACGATTTCGACCTGACGGTGAACGTCAACCTTAAGGGCACCTTCTTCACCACCCAGGCGGTGGCGAAGCTGATGATTGCGCAGAAAGGTGGGCGCATCATCAACATCAGCTCGCAGGCTGGCACGGTGACGCTGAAGGGCGAGGCCATCTACTGCATGAGCAAGGCGGCGATAAACCATCTGACCCGCTGCCTGGCCGCCGAATGGGCGCAGCACGGCATCGCCGTCAACAGCGTGGCGCCGACCTTCATCTGGACCGATGGCACGCGGCCCTCGCTGGCCGAGCCGGAGTTCCACGCCCATGTGCTCGGCCACATTCCGCTCGGCCGCATCGGCGACCCGATCGACGTTGCCGGAACCGTGGTGTTCCTGGCCTCGCCGGCGGCCTCGCTGATCACCGGCGCCAACATCCTGGTCGATGGCGGCTGGTCGGTGGCTTAGAGCGCCCGGCATCCGTGCCGCGGTCAAAAGCGCGGCAGGCGCGCCGGCGGAATGGATGGCGCCATTGGCGACGGCGACCAGGCCCACAGGTGGAAGCGGCCTTCGCGCCGGTGCTATCTCTTCGACATCGTCGAACGCAAAAGCGTCTGCATATGCACCGGAAGGTCAAGTTCGCCGCGGGCCTCTATCTCCAGGAGATATCGAGCCTTGGCCAAGCGGTCGCCTTCTCCAGCCGCGGGATAAGCGCAGATGGCCAGCAACGCCTTCTCCTCATCCCGGCTCGCTCTTTCGCGGTCTGAGCGGTCAGCGCGCACGTCGCGAACGACCTTGCCGAAGGCAACGTAAGCTGCCCGGTGGGTTTCGATCAGCCCTTGCAGGTGATTGGACGATTGCTGTTCCTGTGGCGATGGCTTTGCGACGGCGGCTCTCGCCACAATGGTCGACGTGACAACGGCGCCACCCGATTGAAACAGCAAGGCGCGGCGATTGATCCTGGACGTGACACTATCTCCTCTTCACGCAATGGCAGGCGCAACGTGGTGCGGCGAGCACCATCGGCACCGTAACACGACCGTCTGCGCGTTTTTGTCAGGATGGTGAAATGGCCACGCGGCGCTGAGGCCGTTGGGCCGCTCGCCTCGGCTTGCAATGACCTCCGGCGCCACGCGCCGGAGGTTGGAATGCCGGAGGTCGGACATGATCGTCACCTCCGCCGGCGGCCCGGATGCGGCACGTCCTGCATGCATGCCGCCATGCAAGGCTGGAGCCTGGTGTCAAACGACCGTTATGAAACGAAGTCACCCCGGTCTTACGACCCTGACAGGCGTCACGATCGAATGGCTTTGCCCGACGCTGTCCGGGCCTTTAATGTTATCCATGACACGAAGCGCGGTATTGTTACGGGTATAATGTGGATCGCATCTATTTGACCGAAGATGCGGCCGGCGCCAGGCCGTGGCAGAGCATCGCCGACAGCCTTGCCGGCGACTGGACGGTCCGCCGCACGATGATCGATTTCCTTGCCGGTGCGACATACAATTTCACCGGCAACGCCGTGGTGACCGCGGATGCATTTACCGAGCGCGGCGTCATGCAAATCGGCGCTCATGCGATGCCGGCGAGCCGGGCTTACCGGCTTGAGCGGCGCGACCGTTCGATACGGATTCTTCGTGCCGACGGGAGCGACTTCATCGAGCTCGAGCCGAAGGCAACACAGATCGTCCAGCATCATTGCGGCGCCGATGTCTATGCCGGGCGCTTCTTGTTTCGCGGCCCCGACGAATGGGCCGAGGCGTGGCGGGTCAAAGGGCCGCGCAAGAACTACGCGAGCCTCAGCCGGTTTCGTCGCCTAGATGCCGGGGATGTTGAGCGCGCGAAACCTCTTCCAGGTAGTTGATCAAGACCCGGACTTTCGCAGGCAGGAATTTCCGACTGAGATAGATTGCGTAGAGGCTGAAGCCGGTCATGCTCCAGCCTTCCAGGATCGGTACCAGTCGGCCTGGATCACGAATGGCTGTTCTGGGACAACCAGGACCTGATGAACCAGCTTGGCCTAGGCAAGTAGATGACGAAGTCATGACCTCGTAGATCGAGCCGGAAAGGCCCCATGCGTCGAGTTGAACGTCCCTCAAGGAAACCCCGGCTCTGCCGGGGTTTCGCTTAAATGGAAAACAGACACGCTTGCCGCCGTTCGGCTTAGCGGTCGGCTTCAACCGTCTGCGCAAGGCAGCACAGCGGCGGTCAGGCCATCTTTGCCATTATCTTGGCCATATCCGCCGCGTCGAACGCTCTCAATGTCTGAGTTCTGATGTTGCCTAGCGATGCGATCGATAAGGCCAGTGCGGTCGCAGCAATGTCGTCGTCGGCTTCGGCAATCGCCACGACATCATGTTGACCAAGCGTCCACAACAGGGTGTGAACCTTGATGCCGTTCTTGCTGGCCATCGCCTTGAAGGCCTCAGCACGTTTCTGAGTATCCTTTATGGCCTTGATACCTTGATCTGTGAAATTTGACAGCAATACGTAATAAGCCATTTGTTCCTCCCATGGTGGGAGCGGGCGGGCACTCACGGCGCGTCCGCCGTCTCCCGGAACTACGATAACACGAGTCAGGTGCGCGAACCACTTGCGGTAAGGAAGGCCATGACCGCCGTTGGATGGTCGCGACTGCCCCTGGCAGTTTCTTCGGCGCGGCGGTCAGCTCGGAGGGGCGTTCGAAGGTGCGTCTTCCCGCCATGGCAGGGCGAAGGTCCTTCAGAATGACCGGCCGAGCGTAGTAGCGGCCGTCGCGGAATAAGAACTACCGATTGGCTCCGGGCCATGACGCTTGCAACCATTTGTTACGAATTTTGCAACAAGACAATGGCCGCAATGCCTTGCAAATCAAGGGCTTCAATGATTTCAAGGAGATAGGCTGGTGCTGCGAGAGAGGATTGAACTCTCGATTGTGTTAATAAAATCAACAACTTACGTGACTTTTTGTAACATTGTGACGGCCGTCGAAATGACCGCGCATGGCCATGAAGTCGAAGTGGTAGCGCTAGCCGAACAATGCGCGAGAATCAGCGGGCGCTTCGGAACGCCCCTTCAAGCTGTAATCCCAGAGGACATTGGTGACCCGTATACGATAATCGCGCAGTATGCCGTCACGCCCCTTAGCCATAATAATGCGATGCTCTTCGAGATTGCGCCAGTGTGCCAGCGCAGCTTCGTCGCGCCAGAGCGAAAAGGAGAGGAACTTTCCGGGTTCTTGGCAGCTCTCGAACCGCTCCGCCGAGATGAAGCCGTCGATGGACTCCAGTAGCGGGCGCAACTCTGCCGCTAGGGTATCGTAGTCACTTTGCCGATCCGGGTAGGGCCACAATTCAGAAATAACAGCAATCACAGGAAAATCTCCCACCCATTGTTAAAGCAAGTTAGGGATGAGACACCGCTAGCAAGTTAGAAATGCGACACTCATAGGGCGGCGGGTCGGTTCCTAGCAAAACCTTCTTGGCGCGGACGAGAGCGCCCGATCGGGCGTCAGCTGATAGGGGTTGCACAGCCCGATCGGGTGCGATCCAGTGAGGCTGCTTCGGCTTTAGCTTTGAGTGCCCGAGCTCTCGAAAAAAGCGCTGCATGGCGCGTTCTTTCCACGTAACTGTAACGCATGACGCAAGACGCGACTGCATCGATTACCCCTCGCAATATGCCAGCTGCATTCGGTGGCGGTGTAGTCATAGGTGCGCTCGGCGGGCTGATTGGTCTCGGCGGCGCTGAGTTTCGTCTGCCGCTATTGATTGGCATGTTCAACTTCGTTGCGCTGGAAGCAGTGATCCTGAACAAGGCGATGAGCCTGGTCGTGGTGGCCACAGCTTTGCCATTCAGGGCGCAGACAGTGCCCTTTGCCGACGTGGCGGCCCATTGGCCGGTCATCCTCAATCTGCTTGCTGGTAGCCTCTGGGGTGCCTGGTTCGGAGCAGGGTGGGCGACACGCCTCAAATCGGAAGCGCTCTACAAGGTGATAACCTTGCTCCTGGTCGTCATCGCGGCCGTGCTGTTGTTCGGTCACGATGCAACGACAAGTCAGGCGCTGTTCACCGGCACAGCATTGCTCGTAGCAGGGGTCATTGCTGGGTTCATCATCGGCATCGTCGCCTCGCTCCTCGGAGTCGGCGGCGGAGAGCTGCTGATCCCGACGCTGGTTCTGCTGTTCGGCGCCGATATCAAGCTGGCGGGCAGCCTGTCGCTCGCCGTGAGTCTGCCGACGATGCTCGTTGGGTTCACTCGCTACAGCCGAGATCAGAGCTTCTCGGTCATCGGCCGCAACAAGAAGTTCCTTCTGATCATGGCCGCCGGATCAACCATAGGGACATTCATCGGTGGCCAGTTGCTCGGGCTGGTGCCGAGTTACGCGCTGCTTCCGGCACTCGCGCTGATCCTGGTTATATCGGCCGTAAAGGTCTGGCGGCACAAGTAGTCACTCGGCTGCTTCCATTCACTCGGCTGCCTCCAGTCGCTCGGCCGCCTCCAGTCACTCGGCCGCCTCTATCCGAGCCATTGCCAGCGCCATCAGGTTCGCCGCCAAGCCGCCGCCGCACGGGCTGCCGGTGAACCCCGCGCAACCGACTGCTTGCGCCAGTCATCCGACGACGCTGTGTTCGATCGATGTCGCCGCCGGAGCCGACCGCCACGACGTCACATTCTGATTGAGCACCGCCGCGAACAATCCTCCCAGGGCGCCCACAGGCTCGCCGGAACCGAGGACATAGCCGAAGAACCTGCCGGTGGATGGCCGCCCATGCTCGGCGATCGACTTGAAGTCCTGCAGGACATCCGGACCTCGCCCCTCCTCGGCCCAGGGCCGCGAGAAGAGTTCCGTTGTTTGTTTACCACTGGTCGATGGAAAGGCCGGACGTTCATCGGGCGACGCCCCATAGGTCCTGGCGAGGTCTATCGCCTCGTCCGCCAGCCGCGACAGTTGCTGATTGGAGATTTCGAGCGCGTTCATAAAGTCCTGCCCTGCCGGCGAGCCGACGTTCAGTTTCGTCGACCGACATTTTCATTTCCAAGTGTGCCGCGATGACAGACAAGGCTTCGGCATCCGCATGACGAGTCCGATCGATCGAAAGCATAACTGTCACCATCCTCAAATGACTCCCAGGCCGGCCCTGATCTCGGCAACCGAGCGAAGCTGCCGCCCGTCCGCGAAATTGCCAGGATCGAGCCAAGCCTCAAAAGCTGAGCGATGGGCCGGCCATTCGCTGGAAAGCATCGAATAGACACAGATGTCGCAAGGCTTGCCCTTCAGGAACAGGCCCTGGCGCTGCGTGCCCTCATAGACGAAGCCCAGCCGGTCGGCCGCCTTGCGCGAGCGCTGGTTGGTCGAGGTGCATGTCCATTCAAGGCGCCGGTAGCCGAGATCGTCGAAGACATGGCGCAGGATCAGGTAGAGCGCCTCGGTGGCCAGCCGCGTGCGCTGCAGCGGCGGCGTGTAGAGCACATAGCCGAGCTCGACGACATGATGGGCGGGTCTTGCCTCCATGAGGCAGAGCCATCCCAGCGGCTTGTCGTCGACGCCGGCTACGGCGAAGAAGGCCCGTTTCTTGTCAGCCACCAGTTCTGCGACATGGTCAGCGAAAGCTTGCTCACTGGCGAACGGGCCGACCTTCATGTCGACCCATGTGGCATTCGTGTGCTCGTCATGCGAGAGCGGGTAGAGACAGGATCCGTCGCGCTCGGCGTCGAGCGGGCGCAGGCTTCCCCAGCGACCGACCAGCACGACGGCAGCGGGAACCGGAGCGTCGCCCGGCGGGATCTCACCCGGTTTCGGATTTGATGACACGGTCGCCCCGACGCGCTGGCTAGTTCCAGTAGCGGAATACTCTGCCCATTCTGTTGGGCATCATGAAAATCTCCTCCGCGCGGCGAAACCCGGCATCCCGCCCCATGCCGAGCCATGTGTCGGCGGTTTCGGGGAAATCGGCCACAAGCATATGCCGTTTCATGGCAGCGAACTCCTCGTCGGAAAGGGTTGACCATCTATCGCGCTGCAAGGAGAAGCGGGCGAGCCAGGCAGCGCGATCCTCTCCCTCGAACAGGGTCGGCTCCCAGATGACGAATAGGCCCAGGCCGCCCAAGGCCCTGCGGGCGTGCCGCATCAGCCTCGCCTTGCCTTCGGTCGCCAGGTGGTGCAGCGACATGCCGATCCAGATCACGTCGACGGGTTCCGACCAGTTCGCCATCGCTTCCGCGAAATCGCCGCGGCGCAGCTCGACCGGGCACGGGAGCCCTTCGAGCGCGCGATCGGCCAGCCTCAGTGACGCTTCCGACAGGTCGATGCCGACGTAGCCGCCGATCGCGGTCGTCTTCAGCATCGCGGCCGAGGCAGCAGCATCGCCGCACGCCACGTCGAGGAACCGAAACGACCCTGGAGCATGCTCGACGAGCAGATCGCGCAGGAGCCCGTAGACCTCGCGGTGGAACATGAGGTTGGTGGCCACGACCCTGCGATACGTCTCCAGCTCCTTGTTGAATATGTCCTGGGTGCCGGTTGCCTCGTCAGCTGACGTCACCGGCATGCTCTCGCTCGACGAACTTGCCATGTATCCTCCCAAGGAACATTGATGGGACACCGCTAGGGCGCGGCACCAGCTGCGTAGAGATGCAAGGCGCGGAAGACCGCCGTGTGGCCAGGGGTCGCAATACCGAACTTGATGCCCAACTCGTGCATCCGCCCGGACAGCCAGGCGACCTCGATCGGCTTGCCTCTTTCGAGGTCGTTGGCCATCGACGATTTTACGTGCGGGGGGAATGCGGTCCATCTGGTCATGACGCGCCCTTCGAACCCCTCGGCCATCGGATGGCCGGCCGCCGCCGCGACCGCCATCCCCTCGTCGCGCAGTTGCTCGATGAAGATGCGTGCCTGGGGGTCGTCGAGGATCGGACCGATCCCGGAGCGCATGAGCGACGTCCCTCCGGAAAAGGCCGCGAGCGTCACGAACTTCTCCCACAGCACATTGTCGATGTCGGCAACCGGCTTCAGCTCGAGCCCTACAGCACGATCGCAGAGCGCCTGAAGGTCCTTGATGAGAGGGTCGCGATGCCCGCCGACCAGGATGTCACGCAGCCCGCCAGCGTGGACGACTTCTCCCGGCTGTTTGATGAATGCAGACAAGTAGGTGGCTCCGCCAATCACCTGGTCGCCAGGAACATAACGACCGAGCGTTTCGACGCTGTCGATGCCATTTTGCAACGTCACGATACGCGTATTCCTGCTTATCAGCGGTCCCAGCGCTGCTGCGGCCTTCTCACTGTCGTAGAGCTTGACCGCAAAAATCGCGAGATCGACGGGACCGATGTCGGCCGGCGCGTCGCTCGCGGACACCCTGGGGAGAAAGACGTTGCCGAGATCGCTTTGAATTCGCAGGCCGCCCTTGCGCATTGCCTGCAAATGGGCACCGCGAGCAATGAAGCTGACGTCGCCCCCCGCCTCGGCGAGCCTTGCGCCGAGATAGCCGCCGATGCCGCCCGCCCCTATCATTGCGATCCGCATGCCGCTCTCGACGCCAGCTGCCGCGATTAGCCGCGAAGCTGGAATAGCATTCGCCGGATCAGTGAATATAAGCATTTCCTTGAATACAAGGCCAGCCCGGTGCCGGATGTGGCGCCTTCAAGACTGACGTCAGCGCCTATCTGACGCAGCACGCGGAGTTGTTCGTTCCTGTGTTTGCAGCGCAGGCATCGATGAGGTCATGCGGCACGGGTAGCCCGGCCAAGATCTGATCTCATTAACACGCGAGCAGTGCCTTTCCGTATTTGGCCCACAGCTGTTCGCAATCTCTGGCTCGAAGAGTTGGAGTCCCCAGGTCGCCATATACGACCATTGCGGCACGGACATCGTAACCCAAGATCGGAGCATTGGCGACAAACTGAACCGCCTCGCCCAGTCGGCGGACGTCAAGAGTGGCATCGGTTTTATTGGTGCTATCGAACACACCCAGGATCTGGGCTTCCTTGTTCCTCACTGCCAAAACTGCCGCAAGCGCTTCTTCGGTCATCATGTGGCCTGTCGACCAACCGTTTCAGGAATTTTCATAGCGCGTCGCGGCGTGTCCAGATTGCCCAGGACGCTTCGCGACATTTTTTGATTGCATCTTGCCGCGAACCATTCGGCGCTATCGCGCGTCAAACCGATGAGGCATTGGGTAGCGAAATCCGCCGGCACGTCCACGATGGTGTCAATTACGGCCCAGGTGTCGATCGGCTCCTGCAAGATCAGGAATCTCATATTAGTCACTCCTAATGAAATAACTCGCGAGGAGTGCCGCTGTTCCGCCGCGGGGTGCTGCGCCGCCGCTCCGCGTAGAAACTGCTGAAGACCCGCTGGAACCGGATGAGTTACCGCCTAAGGGTCCCGGCTGGGTGCTCTCTGTATTTGAGATGGAACCGCAAGTCCCAGCGGCCTCGCGGCAATGTCGAACGCAATCTTGGCGCCGCACATAGGAGCACCGACCTCGGGCCGGCGCGCCAGGGGCGCTCGGATCGTCAAGGGTGAAGTGTTAGCGTATCTGAATGAGCCTTGAACCTGCTTGGCCGGTTCGCCGTTCTTTCTCGTCGCCATCCCCCGACTATCAGGCCCCACCCTCGTAGAGTTCAATGGGGAGTCCGTCAGGGTCCGCAATGAAAGTAAACGAACGTCCTGTGTAGGGATCTATTCGGATAGGCTCAACTTCCACGCCTCGCGCCCGAAGTAACCGGGCGGTCACCTCAACCGAGTCGACCGAGAATGCTAAGTGTCGCAATCCGCATGCCTCAGGCCTAGTGGGCCGGCTCGGTGGTGCTGGAAAACTGAACAACTCAATCTGCACAGGTCCATGGCGCAAGTCGCACTTCCAAGATTGCCTTTCGGCGCGCCAATTTTCGTCCACCACAACGAAATCGAGCTTGTTCGTGTAGAACTGCTTCGAGACCTCGTAGTCACTGCAGATGATTGCGACATGATGGATTCCCAGAAACATCGAATTGGCCTTATGTGAGCGCGGACAAAGCAAACAGAGCGATCACAAGTCATGCTTTAGACCCGCGAGGATCCGCTTCGGTGTGAACGGGGTGCGGCGGAACCTCACCCCAGTAGCATCGAATCGCGCATTACCAAGAGCCCTGCGCCGCCTCGCCCGCTGCTCAGGTTGCAGGTGTGTAAGGTTGGGGACCGATCACCGTCCTTTGGAACGCTCTGCCATCTTGGACATTGCATGGAAGCAGGAGGTGACACCATGCCCAATTTCCGCTTTGAGATCGTAGAGTTCGGCAAAACCACGACATTGGAGCAGGAGCTTTCCAGCGCCGACCTGGCCAGCCCGAGAGCAATCGAAATGGCCCATGCCGCCCTGTCGACAGGATCCTCGACCGGCGCTGATCAATCGGGCTCGATTATCAAGGTTTACGACGAGGCAGGCTATCTGGTTGCCACCGTCAATTTTTCCGACGTAGTGCGTGATAATTCCGAGCTGCGATCTCGCGATAGTAATCCGCCCACCGAAGAGCCGGGTGTGATGCGGTCTGGTTGATCAATTTCAAACAGCTATGTCAGCCACCCGTCTTGAGGGCGCGATTTTGTTTTCTGCGTTCGATGCTCCGGGCGTTTCGACGAGCAATTCTCAGTTCGGCAAGTGTCGGTTGCCACCAGCCCCTCGAACGTTCGTCCACTCCTGGCGGACTGCGTGCGGGCCACGTCCTGACCAATTCGGGGAGCGTGGCCGAACGCCAGCGGCCCCAAACGTAGTCGCATTGCGATTGGAATGAAGCCGTCAACTCAAAAGGCTCAACGAATTCGCCGGACACTTCATTGAAAACGACGATGCCGTATTTCTCTGTCGCAACTGGCCGACCAAGAGGCGGCAAATCTTCAGCTGGCAGTGGATAGCGATGGCGGCGACGTTCGGCATTCCGCTGTTGTGCGGCCTTGTAGGCTTCAGTCTTTCTGGCGACCTCTCGTCGTCGCTTCCTTGCTTCGGGTTCGGCATGTTGGGCAGCCCGTTCGATCCTGGGCCACCGTCGCCGTAGCTCCTCATACGATCGGAACGGCACCCGCCAGGCCCGCAATTCGTCGTCCCAACTTGCCCACGGAACTGCCCGCAGTTCCTCGAGAATCGTCTTCGAGTAAGGCGTGCGAACACGTAGGTCGTCCGACACCTCCAGGTATGGGCTCGATATCGGATCGAAGGCGAAGGCATCACGTCCCTTGCTGTCTCCGTGAATGGCCAACATCTCTGCCTCTTGCGCCAACCAGCGGTCGATCCGGCGGGTGGCCGTCTTTCCCGGGACGAACCAGCTCTTGCGCACATCGCTCCACCTCGCTCGCGGAAAAGCGTGTCGAAATCGCTCGACGGCCATTCTATCGAACGGAAAGCGCGCTTCGGCACCGGGGGGGCCTTTTTTCTGCGGCACGAGATTAGCGTCCGATTTTTCCGCAATGCGCCATCAATCTGTTTCGCACAGAACGATCAGCAACCTTTATGGTTCATGCGTGAACGGAGACACGCCAGACCCAATAACCCCTCCCCTTTGGAACCTAGGCGGTGAACGACCGTTTTGCATTTGTGTAAAACCAAGGAGGTTGTTGACCATGGACTGGAACCGCGTTGAGGGAAACTGGAAGCAAGTCAAAGGCAAGGTCAAGGAGCAGTGGGGCAAGCTCACTGATGACGATCTGGACCGCATCGCCGGCAAGCGCGACCAACTCGAAGGCAAGATCCAGGAGCGTTATGGGATTGAGAAGGATCGCGTGCGTCGGGATATCGACGACTGGTATATCCGACAAGGCTGGTAGAAGCCTTTTCGGCAATCGATGGGGCGCTGTCGCATGGCAGCGCCTTTCTGTTGAGGGTGCAACCCTAACCCATCCACACTTCGGCGCCGGTGTTCGATTAGCGTCCCCCTAGATCGAGCACTTTCTATTTTGGCGAAGGGCGGCGAGCTAGGGCCGGGGGCCAGTAGGCGGTCGATCGCCCGGGAAGAAACCAGTTCTCGGAGACGTTAATGGACCCGCGCGCGAAGGTCCTTCTGGTCAATATCGAGCTCTGCACCTTGCATCTCAGCGAAACCACTGAACTAGAAAAGCTGCTGTCGTTCTGCCTTTGGGGCGATGGCTGCGCGGCCGCACTTGTCACCGGCGAGCCCCCCCGGACGCGAGCGCCCATCGCCGCACTTATATCCCGATCCCGACCGTTAGAAATCGCTAATGTTCCACTTGACGATTTCGCTGTCCACCCCAGACTCTTGAAAGGGCTCGAGGCATCGGCCACCGTCGATCAGGATTCCCGACAGGGAATGCAAGCGCATCCGGCTTAGAGATGGCTAAAGGTAGGACGAACAAACTCGCCACCGTCATCAAGGGCACCGGCCATGCGTCCTCGTTGACGGACCAAGGCAAGCATTTCGAGATTTCCCACGACAGGCGGTCGATCGACAAGCGCCTCCTAGAGGCGTCAGCCGTGGTGGCTGTGCCGCTCCTGTTCGCGATCAGTGGGATTGCCATTCGCTATGCCGCTTTTGCTTCGGTGTCGGCAGAACCAGACTTTGAGTCTTATGCTCGCGCGCTCTGTCGATGGGATTGCCACTGGTATGTGGATATTTCCGAACTCGGCTATGAGAGCTTTCCCATTCCAAATCAGAGCAATGTCGGACGATGGGGCTTCTTCCCATTGTATCCCATGCTGGTAGCGGGGATCCGGACGGTTTTCCCTTTTCCTACAATACTGGTGGCATCGATTACCTCGATTGCCTGCAGCTACGCCGCATGTCTTGTAGCATGGCCGCTGTTCGGGAAGAATATGCGGGCATATGTTCTTTATTGCGCCTTTCTCCTTAGCGGCCCATTCTCCTTCCATTTCACTACGTTCCTTACTGAACCCCTTTTTGTTCTCCTAACTTCGTGCGTTTTTCTGGCCCTCAAACGCTCCAACTACTTGGTCGCGGGCGTTTCATCGGCGCTCCTGTCGGCTACGAGGCTCGTTGGGGTCCTCGTTGTATTTGCGACCGCCATTCAGATGTTCCAGCAGCATCGCGGACAGGGCAACACGGCGCTTTCCTTCCCACGTTGGCTGCTCAGCCGACCAGATCTACTCGTTGCCATCTTAATCTCGCCTGCCGGTTTGTTCGCTTACATCCTATTTTTGTATGTCACTGTCGGGGACGGCTTTGCGTTCTTGCATGTCCAACGCGCGTTTGGGCGTGTGGCGGGCAATCCGCTCCTCTTTCTCTGGGATGGCCTCTCTGCTGTTCCGACTACTGGATGGCTGCCTACGGCGCCGCAATGGAGCGCACTCGCGGCGCTCACCGGACTGGCGTTGTCAGTCGTTCTGGCGGTTCGCGGGCAATATGGCGCCGGGCTCTTCTGTGCGGTCTGCATCATCCTGCCACTGATCACCAACCTGGCCTCCATGGTCAGATACGTTATTGGGCTTGCGCCTCTGATTATGTTGATGGCCATCCTGTTGTCGGCGTCGAAACTGATCTGGCTCGCCATTTTGGTTCTCTTCTTGGGCGCCTGTTATTTCATGACAATGGCATGGATTGGAGGCTACCTTGCCTTGGTCTGACACCCTGTGGCCCTATGATCGTGCTGGCTCGTTTGGCGGCTACATGGTCGCGGCAGTTCTGGCCGTGTCCGAAGTCGTGATCCTCGCGCTGGCTCTCCACCCGGATGTCAACGCCGACTATCGTGCCTATTACATCGACCGGACGACGACATGCCTCAACAGAGATGCCCTCGGCAGCTACACAGTTGGCCAGAGAGTATCCTTCCGGTCCGACGGCGCCAAACAGGCAGCCGGAATGTTAGTCTGTGGCTGGTCGGGGCCGGTCGCCGACGGCACCCATTCGCTGGGCGAGACGTCGCGGCTTCGCTTGGAGATTCCACCGCTACGCGACGGCCTGACAGCAACACTACAAATGGCCGCCGTCATTCGTCCGCCGCAGATGTCACAAAGGGTTCTGATCTCGGTGAACGGCATTCCGACACATAAGGTGACATTGTCTGGCAAAGAACCGACGACGGTCTCGTTCGTCATTCCGCACGCGGCCTTTGCGAACGCGAAGGCGCTCGACATGGCCTTCGACTATCTCGACGGGATTCCGCCCAGCGCGGCCGCCAGCAACATCTACAAGCGCTCCATCAAGTTGGTGTCGTTCCGGCTGGACGCCGCTTAGATAATAATCAAGCGGAGCGATTGCCGTGCCGACCAAGCCTGCTCTCGGCAAAGACCCACCGGTCGAGCACGAAGAAATTGACCCCCGGGACGAGCAAGCAGGTAACTACCACAGGGACGATGAGGGGCAGGCCCAGCTTCACCGTCAACAGCGCTGGCGCCCCGTAGGCGATGGCCAAGCCTGTCGCCGCCAACACAAGAAAACGGGGAGCCTCAGATTGATGCGGTTCGCCCGACACGAACGTTACGGATTTGTGAGCCAGATACGAGAACAGAGTGGCTGCGGCGTATGCAGCAAGCGAGGCCTGGATGGGCGTGAAGCCGATCCGTTCCGATTTGGTGAAAATGGCAACCAATCCAGCATACAGGATTGTGGCGGCGATGCCGACCAAGCCGAAGCGCGCCAAAAGCCTCAGGGCGCCGCCACGAACAGGCCGATGCTCAGACAACCGCACTACACGCATATTGTGCTCCCAGCGGCAGGGACGCGAGCGCGCGCTCGACTTTTCTGGCGAACGGCCTGGCTGACGGCAACAGCAGGAAGTGCTCGGATCGGATGTTCCTGAAGCCTGCTTCTTGAAAGAGGGATGCTGTTTGGGCTGCGCTGAGCAGGACGGCGGCCTGGTCGAATGGACACCGGAACACCGCGAGACGCGTCAGCGGATTATAAGGATTGTGCTCAATGATGCAGGCGACGCCGCCCGGCCGCACGACGCGCCGCATCTCCCGAAGGAATTCGAGCCATGAGGCCGGTGGAACATGATGGACGACGCAACTGGCGAATGCCAAATCGAACGCGCCATGGCCATATGGCAAGTTCGGCGTGTTGCAGGCCCTGTAGGAGACGTGTGGATTGTCCTGGCTGGCACGCAGGATCGATTCTTGCGAGATATCGCAGCCATCCAGGCAGTCGAAAGCGCCTTCGAGATAGGGATGGAGCGAACCGATGCCGCAGCCGACGTCTAGCGCCCGAACACCCGAGCCGCCGTGACGAAGCCCTCGCTCGACAACAACGCGTCGCAGCAAGTCGGCCTTCGCCACTAGAAAGAAGTCGTGCTTGAGGCCGGAAAACCCGATTGAACATTGGACCGCCTCGCCATAATTCAATCTATAGCTGTCGAAGAGTTCGGACATTGGCCGAGATCCCATTCCGGGGTTTGCGAAACGATCGGCGGCTCTCACCAGGGGACGCACGCTTCGCCTTGTCAAAACCGGTGAGGCGATCAATCACGTAAAGGGGGCGGCGTTTGACCTCGGCGTGAATGCTGCCGACATAAAGTCCGACCACGCCGGTCATGAAAAGATTGATACCGCACAGGAGCGACACGATCACCACGGTGGACGTCCAGCCGGCAATAATGCCGGTTTCAAAGATCCAGGCGAAAATGGCGTAGGCGCCAAAGACTACGGCAAGCGTCGAAATGCACAACCCGCCCCAGAGCGCCAGGCGCAGCGGTTGCTCTGAGAAGCTGACTATGCCGTGCACGGCAAGGTGCACCATTTTCCAGAATGGGTATTTGGTCTGCCCCAGGGTCCGCGCTGCGCGTTCGAAAGGCACCGCCGTTTGCTTGAAGCCCATCCAGCCGAACATGCCCCTGACGAAGCGATCTTGTTCGGGCATCTGTCTAAAAGTTTCCAGCGCCTTGCGTCCGACCAGGCGGAAATCCCCAACGTCGCGTGGGATGTCGACTGACGTCATCTTCTCGAGCAAGCGGTAGAAGAGACTTGCCGTAAAGCGCTTAAACCAAGTTTCGCCCTCGCGCTTGACGCGGCGGGCATAGACAATCTCGAAACCTTCCTTCCACTTCGCTACCAAATCGAGAACCACCTCGGGTGGGTCTTGAAGGTCGGCATCCATGACGATAACGGCATCCCCCTCGGCGGCGTCCATGCCGGCTGTGATCGCGATCTGGTGCCCGAAATTGCGGGAAAGCTCGATCAGCCGGAAACGAGGCTCGTCGGCGACCACACGCCGAAGGTAGCTTACGCTGCCATCGCGGCTTCCGTCATCGATGAAAATCGCCTCGGTTTCTCCGTCTAACCGGTAGATCAGCGACCTGATCCGCTCGACCAGCCGAGGCAACACCTGTTCTTCATTGTATATCGGCAGGACCAGCGAGTAGCGCGGCATGGACGGCGCATTCACCCCAGTCCTGATGCCTTGGACGACAGAATTTCGCATGCGGGTGAAATGAAACGGGCGCCCCAAAGTTCCATAAGTCATTCCTAAATTAGAGAAATCTTTTGTATGCGGCTCGTCGGTGTCGGAGAGGCTGCGTTGCTCGCACGTTCAAGTGGTCGACGATTTGGTGCCCGAGGCATCCATCGGTTGGCGGTTTCACCCCGCGAGACCGCCTTCACGATGTTCGACTGCGTGGATGATCGCTTCATAGACGCTGCCGATCTCTTCATCGATCTCCTGAATCGCGATGCCTTCAGCATCGGCAGCCCGCATGGCCTGGTCTGCCATATCGATGACGAACAAGCCAAAGTCATCAATCGGTCCCTCCGGCATATGCTCGGAAATCCATTTGTATAGGAAGTCGAGGCCTCGGGTGCTCATGAGTTAGTAAGATGGCGTTGTGCTTGACGGGCTCGCTACGTCGCCAGCCGCCGATCGGCCGCCCGAGGTCTGAAAGCTTGGTCATTTTGCGAAGTCGACGATCTGAAGATTTCCGGTTTCGTCGATCACTCGGAACCAGTGCCGCTGCTGCACTGCCCTTGGATAGACCACCTTTCCGGTTACCGCTTCGACAGCGGGGAGAGCATCATACGCATTCCGTATCCAGCAAGGTGACGACCTCTTCGCCATAAAGCTCGTCGACATGATAACGCCCCATGGCAGTCTACCTCTTGCCTAGCCGTTCAGCTTCACGCTCTAGGCGTCTCTCGACTGTTTCCGTGCTTCTTGTTAACTTCGCGAACCTCGGGGATCGTGAGACGGAATTTGCTGGCGAAATTTGTCGTCAGCCATTTCGCATCCTCCTTTCAGAATCTTGTTATGTTCACACTAGCTAATATAAGCCGGTGACCCAGACTCGGTTCCATGCGAAAGCGGGCAGGCGAGGCGCCGGCTTCAGTTTCAGTGCGACAATTCGGGAGCAAGTTCGGGTGCCGCGGGAGGGTGCCAATGCGAGAATTGCCATTCGACGTCGATGCAGATGCCGTGATTGAAGTCGGCCGACGTCTGGATGGTCACGCGACGACCACCGCAGTTTCGGTATCTGAAGCGCTCCGTGTAACCAGGCGTCGCGTCAACAAATCGCGCGTCGGCGACAATGGTCTAGAGGAACTGATTGTAGAAAGCGCCGCAGCCAGAAAGCTTGCCCTCTTGTTGGACAACCACAATTAGTGCGCGGGCCTGCCGGCGCATTTTATAGCCTAAGAACAGCCACAGGGACGCGCCAGGACGCGCGCGCTTCCCTCCAGGAGGACAGCGGCCGGCCTAAGCGCGCTGGTGAGGCTCGGCACGGAACGACAACAAACTAACGCGCAATGACCCTGCCCCACAATGGATCATTTGCCGCTGGCACAAGATTTGCAGTGTCAGAAGCGCCGGGTGTTGGGGCCCGGCAATTGGGGCGGTTGGGGCCTCGCCGCTTCGCGAATGGAGCGGCGAGGTTTTTCATTCAGCAGGCGGCCGGCAAGCGAGCGAGAAGGTTGTTGGCCTGCCATCCAGTCGCCATGATCCGGTCACCGGCTATGAATGCTGCGACGGCAAGAAGGATTGTAGGGTCATCAGCCCGCGCTATGTCAAGCGGCTGGTCGGTTCGGGCCCGAACGCACCGGCAATAATGACCTTATTCCGAAGCTGAAATGTGCCAAGTGTGGCGGCAAGAGAGTAGGGTCGATCTATACCCCGGACTCCAGCCCGACCGGTGCACAGAGCGGCAGAAACTGACCGGGCCGGATCAGAAGAAACTGACCGGGAAATAGCGTAGATAGAATTCGGCGAACGTGCCCTTCACCGATATCTCCTGCAGCGCGTAGTCCATGGCCGCTGCCAGCGCCGGATCGCCGGCCCTTGTGGCAATCGTCATGCCGGATCCCAGATATTCCGGAGCCAGGTATGGGCCACCGGCGAAGCGGCAGCAGCCTGCCGCGTCCGTGCCGCCCAGCCAGAAGGAAAACCGCATGCCGTCGCCGAAGGCGGCGTCGATCCTGCTGCTCTTCAAATCGGTGTAGAGGTCTTCAGGGCTGTTGAAGGGGACGATCTGCACCGTGCCGAAATAATCGCGCAGCATCTTTTCATGCGCTGAGCCGGCCAGTACGCCGACCCGTTTGCTGCGCAATTTGTCGAGGATAGGCTCGGCAAAGGCCTTGGTCTTCGGCATGATGAAGCGCGCCGGAAACTGCAGATAGGAGCGCGAAAAACTGTATTTCGCCCGCGTTTCCGGCGTCGCGGCGATGCCGGCGATGATCGCCTCGCCTTCGCCTTTCTGCAACGCATCGTCGAGCTCGGCCCAGGGCAGCGCCTGGATCTGGCATTTGTCGGCGATGTCGAGTTCAGCGCAAATCGCCCGCGCCAGGTCGATGTGAAAGCCGGACAGCCGGCCGGCGCCGTCGAGAAAGTTGAAGGGCGGGAAATCGGTGGTGGTGAGGAATCTGAGCCTCGGCAACGCCGAGAGATCCGGTTTCGGCAGCCGCTCCTTGGCGTCCCAAAGCACGGGCACCTGCGGTTCCGCCGCCCGTGCGACGCCGGCAAAAGGCTGCGCTCCGACCAGCAGCGACAGCAAGGCGATGGCTATCCAGCGAGATGTCACGAAAGAACTCCACGCGTCTTGTTGGCTTTTGATACGAAAACGGTGCAGGCACAATTGTTTTTGATTTCAAAGGGCAAATTTCGGGTTATGCTTTAAGGAGGTTGCAAATAGCTGCGCAGATTCGGCCCGAGGGCAAGCGGTCGCTGCGCTATAAAAAAGCAAACATGCGGCTTGCAATCCGGGGTTGATGGCGAAGTGTGCATCAGGCACGTAACATCGGTCTCAAGAGCGGTAGGCAACATAGGGTAGATGTTGCGATGGGCCATTTTGACCGGACACTGGAATATATTGACCAGGTGCAGCGTGCCGGCACGGCGGCTGCGGTGTGCGAGCGGCTACTCAGTGTCACCTCGAATTTCGGATTGACGGCCCTGATAGCCGCGACGGTGCCGCAGCCCGGCACGTCAAGCAGCCAGCAGAAGGACCATGTGCTGCTTTGCGATTGGCCTAATGAATGGCTGGAGCGTTACCTGACGCGCAACTATGTCGACCACGATCCGGTCGTCAGCCACTTGAAACAGTTGCGGGCGCCATTCCAATGGCGCGAGGCCGTTCAGAGCATGCCCGCCGACAAGAGCAGCGACGAGGTGATGCGCGACGCTCGCGAATTCAAGCTGCGTGACGGCCTCGCCTTCCCGCTGATCACGCTCGAAGGCCAGATCGCGCTGGTTTCGCTGGGCGGTGAGGCGGTCGAGCTGTCCGACTCCGAATTCGCAATGGTCTCGCTGGCCTCCACCTATGCCATCGGCCGCGCCATGCAGCTTCAAACGACGACCAGCAAGGTTATCGAGCACATTGAATTGACGCCGCGCGAGCGCGAATGCCTGCAATGGGCGGCGGTTGGCAAATCCGAGTGGGAAATTTCGCAGATCCTCGGCATCTCGGAGCATACCTCGGAGAAACACCTTCTCAACGCCAAGAGTAAACTGGGCGCCGCCAATCGCGTGCAGGCAGTCGCCGAGGCAATCAGACACGGCTACATCAGCTAGGCCGGGCCCCCAAATCATTTGGCCGCCCCCTTGGCGTAATCTTCTGGAGAGCCCGACTCTGTCGTCCTCTTGAGACGGCTAATGCTTTCTTAACGCCAAAAGCAGACTGAACGCCGCCGACGGGACAAGCCGTCGCAGAGGCGATTAGGCGCGGTTATATTAGCCACGTCGGCTGTGGCAGCCCAGAAATTCTTGCCAACACCTTCGCGCAATTTTTTCGGAAAGCCCGACCGTATCTCCCTCTTAAGCCCAGGAGACGGCTAATGCTATTTTCCCTCACCACACAACAATTGATGGAGCGTCCCGACCTATGGGAGGCGGTCCATCGCCTGCGTTACAAGATCTTTGTCGATGAGATGCGGTGGGCCGATCTCGATCGCCCGGACGGCCTCGAGATCGATCAATTCGACCATGATGCAGCCGAACACCACCTTGTCATCCGCAATGGCGAGCTGGCCGGCTATCAGCGCATGCTGCCGACCACGCGGCCGCATCTCCTAAGCGACGTGATGCCGGAACTCTGCGAGGGAAGGCGCCCTTCGGGACCGAATGTCTGGGAGCTCACCCGCTACGCGGTGGCGCCAGGCTTTCGCGATGGCAAGCGCGGCGTGTCTACGGTCGGCACCGAGCTGATCGCCGGCTTCGTCGAATGGGGCCTTGGTCGCAATATCAATCAGGTCATTATCGAGGTCGAGCCGGTGTGGGTGCTGCGGACACTGCAACTACATTTCCTGGCAACGCCGCTCGGCTACCAGCGCACCTATGGCAACCAGCAGGTCGTCGCCACCTTGCTGACCTTCAACGACCACACGCTCGATGTCGTGCGCTCACGCCGCAACCATCACGCCCCCGTGCTGGCCAGGGGCACGCCCGACATGCTCGGCATGCGGCAGGCGTCGTGAAATCGGAGACGACAAGATGAGCTTTGACCCCCAACCCGAACTGCGCGGCCACACGCTGGTCGTCACCGTGTGGTCGCATGACGGCCGGCCGGTTCTGGACAGGGGCGCCCCCTTCTGCAGACGCGCGGCCTGCTCAAGGGCGATACGGACGTGCTCTGCGACCGCATCGATCGCGAGATCACGCTGTTCCAGCAGGCGCTGCAGGACGACACCACGCTGAAGCGGCTGCAGCGGATCGCCCGCCTGGCGGCATGACGGCAGCCGTATAGTCGCGGAGGATGAAAAAACAGAGCCCATCCCGATATCAGGGGTGGGCTCTGTGCCTCGGCGTCTACTTCTCCAGGAATGACGGCCCTTCGCCGATGATCTTCTTGTCTTCCTTGCCGATGGCGTCGAGATCGCGCCCATCATAGGGCAACGACAACAGGATGCGCCGCATGGCGGCCAGCCGCGAGCGTCGTTTGTCGTTGGCCCGCAGGATGATCCATGGCGCGAACTGCTTGTGCGTGCGCTCGAGCATCTGGTCACGGGCCTTGGTGTAGTCGTCCCATTTGGTGATGCCGGCAATGTCGATCGGCGAGAACTTCCAGTTCTTCAGCGGAGACCAGCGGCGGTCGTGGAACCGTTCGAGCTGGGTTTCGCGGCCGATGTTCAGCCAGAATTTGAAGAAATAAATGCCCTCGTTGGAGATCATCCGTTCGAAATGCGGCGTCTCGTCGAGAAATTTCTCATGCTGCTCCGGCGTGCAGAAGCCCATCACCGGCTCGACGCCGCCGCGATTGTACCAGGAACGGTCGAAGGTGACGAATTCCCCCGATGTCGGGAAATGGTCGACATAGCGCTGGAAGTACCACTGCCCGACTTCGGTCGGCGTCGGCTTGGTCAGCGCCACATTGCGCGCGGTCCGAGGATTGAGATACTGGCGCAGCACGAAGATGGTGCCGCCCTTGCCGGCGGCATCGCGCCCTTCGAACAGCGACATCACCCGCTTGCCGGTCGCCTGCAGCCAGGCCTGCGCCTTGACCAGCTCTATCTGCAGCCGCTCCAGCGTCTCGTCGTATTCCTCGCTCTTCATTTTCTTGTCGTAAGGGTAGTCGCCGGCGGTCAGCTTGTTGTCCTCGATCCAGGCCGGGAGCTCGGGATCCTCGATATCGAACTCCCGCTCCTTGCCGTCGATCCTGATCTTTAGCGGACCCTTTGCCGGCTCTGCGGCGGGACTGTCCTTGTTTTTTTTCATCGAGACGAACCTTTTCAGCTTGCGGACTCATGCTATGGGGGGCCTTGAAGCCGGTCCAGCGGAAGTTTCGTTCGGCCGGCGCAAGGTGCGGGACGCGCGAATGGCTGACACCGGCGCAGAGCGGATAACCACGGCGCAGGCGCTAAGGGCCAGGGTGTGGAACGGCCGCTGGCTACTCGCGGCCGGCGTCGTTGCGGTCGCGGCCGTCTATGCTTTCGCTGGCATGTCCGTCTATGTCGTTCTGCTCGCCTGTGCGGTGCTGCTTGCTGCCGCGATGCTGCCGACCGGCGGCGCAAGCCAGTCCATCCAAAGCGATGCCGCGATCGAGGCGAGCGGGCTGCAGCGGCTTTCCGGCGAATATCTTGCGGCCGCCGTTGCCGATCCACTGATCATCTTCGACCGCACCGCCACCATCGTCCATGCCAATGCCGCCGCCTTCGCTGCCTTTGGCGGGATCGCGCCCGGCCTGTCGCTGTCGTTGAAATTCCGCGCCCCTGAGATGCAGGCACTGCTGGACAGCGTGCTGTCGGGAACGGTCGCCTCCGATGCCGTCGACTACACCGAGAAACTGCCGGTGGAACGGGCCTACCGGGTCAGTGCGTCCTCGGTCGGCCACGCCACCGATCTCTTTGTGCTGGTGTTCAAGGACCAGAGCGAGACGCGCCGCATCGATCGCATGCGCGCCGACTTCATCGCCAATGCCAGCCATGAGTTGCGCACCCCGCTGGCCTCGATCTCGGGCTTCATCGAGACATTGCGCGGCCCGGCCCGCAACGATCCGGCGGCGCGCGAGCAGTTCCTGCAGATCATGCAGAACCAGACTGGCCGCATGGCGCGCCTGATCGACGATCTGCTGTCGTTGTCGCGGCTGGAAATGAAGCCCTATCTGAAGCCGGGAACCGAGGTCGATTTGCGCCAGACCATCGACAGCGTCATCGACTCGCTAGGGCCGCTTGTCAAGGAGAACAGCGTCGTCATCGAACGCGACTATGCCGAAGGGCCGCTCGACGTGCCCGGAGACCGCGATGAGCTGTTCCAGGTTTTCGAGAACCTGGTGGAAAACGCCTGCAAATACGGCCAGCCGGGCGGACGTGTCACGGTGTCGATTGCGCGCGGCGAGGCCGGTCCCGAACCGGGCATCGACGTCACCATCAGGGACTACGGTCCAGGCATTCCCGAAGAGCACATTCCGCGCATCACCGAGCGCTTCTATCGCGTCGACGTCGAGAGCAGCCGCACCCAGAAAGGCACCGGCCTCGGCCTGTCCATCGTCAAGCACATACTGACGCGTCACAACGCCAGACTTTCGATCAAGTCGGAAGTCGGCAAGGGCGCGGCGTTCACGGTCCATTTGCCAGCGCGCTGAGGCAGTACTATTTGCTAACTGCCTGTTTCGTCTTTCTGTCATCCGGCTAGCGTATCAGCACAGGATTCGAGGAAACGACTCAAAAGGCCAAGGATTCTAGGAAGGCATTTCATCCATGCAGTCCGTACACATCGTCAGCGCCTATGACGAAGAGCTGAAATACCTGTCGAAACGCATCGCCGCGATGGGCGGGCACGGCGAGCGCATGGTCGAGCAGGCGATTCAGGCACTGGTCAATGCCGATCCCGGCCTCGCCCAGAAGGTCATCCGCGACGACATTGTCCTTGATGAGGGCCAACGCGAAATCGACGACAAGGCCATAGTGATCATCGCCAAACGCCAGCCGATGGCGACGGATCTGCGCGAGATTGTCGGCGCGATCCGTATTTCCGCCGACCTCGAACGAATCGGCGACCTCGGCAAGAATGTCGCCAAGCGAGTGGTGAGCGTTATCGACGGCCGCCAGCCGACCAGCCTGTTTCGCGGCATAGAGGCGCTGGCCGATCTGGCGCTGACCCAGCTGAAAGAGGTGCTCGACGTCTATGCATCGCGTTCGGTCGACAGAATAGGTTTCGTGCGCGACCGCGACGACCAGATCGACGCCATGTACACCTCGCTGTTTCGCGAACTCCTGACCTACATGATGGAAGACCCACGCAACATCACGCCGTGTACTCATCTGCTGTTCTGCGCCAAGAACATCGAGCGCATCGGCGATCACGCCACCAACATCGCCGAGACCATCTATTACATCGTCACCGGCGACCAGATGCCGGCCGAGCGTCCCAAAGGCGACAAGACCGACAAGGTGGCGCTTCCGTCGCTGCCGGTGAAGTGATCGCGCGCCCCTCGAACGCTTAATCATATTGCGCTAAGCTATCGCAGCGTTAAGCTTCTCAGGTTCTGCTCCGGAGGCTGCGATGGAATATGTGCGAGAGTTCAAGCCGGCGCCGGCATCGTCCGGCATCATCGCGTCGAGCGTCTACACCGCCGGCAAGCGCATCGCCGACATCCCGATCGAAGAGGCCGGCGAATGGGCGAGGAAATCGGGCCATGTCGTCTGGATCGGGTTGCTCGAACCCGACCGCGAGTTGTTGCTGCGCGTCAAGGCACAGTTCCATTTGCATGAACTGGCGATCGAGGACGCCGAGCATCCGCACCAGCGGCCGAAGATCGAGCAGTATGGCGATGCCCTGTTCATCGTCGCCCGCACTGCCCAACTGATCGACGGCCGCGTCACCTTCGGCGAAACCCATCTGTTTGTCGGCTCAGGCTACATCGTCAGTGTCAGGCATGGTCCCTCGACCTCCTATGCCGCCGTCCGTCAGCACTGGGAAAGCTGCCCGCATTCGCTGGCCAAGGGCGAGGATTTCGTCCTCTACGCCATTCTCGACTTCATCGTCGACAATTACATGCCGGTGCTCGAGCAGATCGAGGACGAGGTCGAGGCGATCGAAGACAAGATCCTGCTGAAGCCGATGACCGGTCCCGACATAGAGCGGCTCTACATGCTGCGCCGCGACCTGTTGCGCCTGCGCAATGCCGCACTTCCCTTGGTCGAGGTCTGCCGCCGGCTGACCAGCGCCGAACTGCCGCAGATCCATAGCGCCATGCACCCGCTGTTCCGCGATGTGACCGACCACATCCGCACCGTCCAGGAAAAAATCGACAGTCTGCGCGAGGTTCTGGCCTTCGCCTTCGAAGCCAGCTTGCTGGTTGGCCAGAGCCAGGAAACGGCGAATACCAAGAAGCTGGCGTCATGGGCCGCCATACTGGCGGTGCCGACGGCGCTCGCCGGCATATACGGTATGAATTTCGATGACATGCCGGAGCTGAAGATGGAATACGGCTACCCGGTAGTGCTGACCGCGATCGCCTGCATCTGCTTGTTTTTGTACTGGCGGTTTCGCAAGAATGGATGGTTGTGAGGGCAGGGCAGTAGGGCAGTAGGTTAAGACGACGCCTCACGAGCGCAGTTCAAAAACATACTGCCCTACTGCCCCTATTCCCTAATACCTTACCTGCTCCTGCGCCGCTCCGAAGCCGGCTGGAACGCAACCCTTGCGTGATACTTGCAGTAAGGTCCGGTTTCTGCGGCCTCGTTGCCGCAGAAGTTGAAGTCTTCCGACAGCGGATCGCCATTCGGCCATTTGCAGGTGCGCTCGGTGAGGTCAGTGAGCTGCAGATGCCGCGAGATCGGCACGACGACGTTCTCGACCGGGCGGATGTAGTGGCGAGCCACCGGCTCGGCGTCGAACTGTGTCTGCAGCGCGGTCGCACCGATCGAGGTGGTGACGTGACGCTGCGTGGTTGCGGCGCGCGACACCGACTTCTGGATCGACGATCCCTGCGTCGTCTTCTTCTGGCGCGCCGGCGTTGCGGTCGAGCGTCCGCGGCCCGACAGCTTCAGCCGATGCACCTTGCCGATGACGGCGTTGCGGCTGACCCCGCCGAGTTGGGCCGCGATCTGGCTTGCGCTCAAACCTTCCGACCACAGTTTTCTGAGAAGTTCTACCCGCTCGTCAGTCCAGTTCATGAGACCGCGCTCCTGCTAAGCGTGCGGCAGCCGGAATCCATTCCCGACCCGGCAACCTTTGCCGGGGCAGACACCACATATATTAGGTGATTAGGTCCGCCGCACGAAATCTAGTTATTTCCCGACTACAATTACCTCATGTGTTGACTCGGTGACAAGAGTCCCAGGTGCAACACGAATCGGTTTTTTCGGTTTTCCCCAACTTGCCCGGTCGCTTATGAGCCGGCGTGTCGTTGGGAGCTTGCCGCGCGCCTTTGCACGACGTTTTCGTTGACTTCATGGCCGAAAAACACGATAAGCCGCACAAGGCCGCCGCTTTGGCGGCTTTTTTGATTTTCCGGTACCGGAGACGCATATAATGAGCGGTTCGGCGCTTTACGAGACCTTTGCTCGCGCACCCTTGGCCTTCGACCACGGTGAAGGCACTTGGCTGGTTACCGACAAGGGCGAGCGATATCTCGATTTTGCTGGCGGCATCGCGGTCAATTCGTTGGGCCACAGCCATCCGCATCTGGTCTCGGCGCTGACTGAACAGGCGGCCAAGCTCTGGCACGTCTCCAATCTCTACGAGATCCCGGGGCAGACCCGGCTGGGCGAGCGGCTGGCCGAGGCCACTTTCGCCGACAAGGTGTTCTTCACCAATTCCGGCGCCGAGGCCTTGGAATGCGCGATCAAGACGGCGCGACGCTACCAGTTCGTCACGGGCCACCCCGAGCGCTTCCGCGTCATCACCTTCGAAGGCGCCTTCCATGGCCGTACGCTGGCGACCATCGCCGCGGGCGGCCAGTACAAATATCTCGAAGGCTTCGGCCCCAAGGTCGAGGGTTTCGACCAGGTCGGCTTCGACGACATCGACGCCGCCGAGAAGGCTATCACATCAGAGACCGCCGCGATCCTGATCGAACCGGTGCAGGGCGAGGGCGGCATCCGCCCGGTGTCGACGCAATCTCTTAAGCGGCTGCGGCAGCTCTGCGACCAGCACGGCCTGCTGTTGATCTTCGACGAGGTCCAGTGCGGCATCGGCCGCACCGGCAAGCTGTTCGCGCATGAATGGACCGGCGTGACGCCCGACATCATGGCGATCGCCAAGGGCATTGGCGGCGGCTTCCCGATGGGCGCGTGCCTGGCCACCGACGAAGCTGCCGTCGGCATGACGGCAGGCGTGCATGGCACCACCTTCGGCGGCAATCCTCTGGCCATGGCGGTCGGCAACGCCGTGCTCGATGTGGTGCTGGAAGACGGCTTCCTGGAAGACGTTCAGCGCAAGGCATTGCTGATGAAACAGGGTCTGGCGGCCGTCGCGGACGAATTTCCCGATGTCATCGAAGGCATCAGGGGCACCGGCCTGATGCTCGGCCTGAAATGCGCCATGCCCAACACCAAGGTCAACATGGCGCTGCGCGACCAGCATCTCCTGGCGGTGCCGGCCGGCGACAACGTCATCCGCCTGCTGCCGCCGCTGACCGTCACCGATGCCGAAATCGGCGAGGCACTCGACCGCATCCGCGCCGGCGCCAAGGGCCTGGCCGACGCCATCACCGCTGCCGCCGCGAAGTAACCCCGGAACCATTCCTGATGTCACTTCGCCATTTCACCGATCTTTCCGCCGTTTCCGAAGGCGATCTGCGGTTCATGCTGGACGACGCGGTGGTGCGCAAGGCGCGCCTCAAGGCCGGCGAGCGCACCAGGCCGCTCGAAGGCAAGGTGCTGGCGATGATCTTCGACAAGCCGTCGACGCGCACGCGTGTCTCCTTCGATGTCGGCATGCGCCAACTCGGCGGCGAGACCATCATGCTGACCGGCACCGAAATGCAGCTCGGCCGCTCCGAAACCATTGCTGACACCGCCAAAGTGCTGTCGCGCTATGTCGACGCCATCATGATCCGCACGACGTCGCATGAACGGCTGCTCGAGCTGACCGAGAACGCCACCATCCCGGTGATCAACGGGCTGACCGACGACACCCATCCCTGCCAGCTGATGGCCGACATCATGACCTTCGAGGAGCATCGTGGTCCGGTAGCCGGCAAGACCATCGCCTGGACCGGCGACGGCAACAATGTGCTGCATTCGCTGCTCGAAGCCTCGGCGCGGTTCCGCTTCAACCTCAATGTCGCGGTGCCGGAAGGCAGCGAGCCGGCGCAAAAGCATATCGACTGGTCGAAGACCAATGGCGGCAAGCTCAGCTTCACCCGCTCGCCCGAGGAAGCCGTCGACCAGGCCGATTGCGTGGTCACCGATTGCTGGGTGTCGATGGGTCAGGAACACCGCGCCCGCGGCCACAATGTCTTCTCGCCCTATCAGGTCAATGCGGCGCTGATGGCAAGGGCCAAGCCCGACGCCCTGTTCATGCACTGCCTGCCGGCGCATCGCGGCGAGGAGGTGACCGACGAGGTCATCGACGGGCCGCATTCTGTGGTGTTCGACGAGGCTGAGAACCGGCTCCACGCCCAGAAGGCCGTGCTCGCCTGGTGTCTTGGAGCTTGAAGTGCCTTGGTGCCTGACGTG
This sequence comes from Mesorhizobium caraganae, assembly GCF_016836705.1. GTDB lineage: Bacteria > Pseudomonadota > Alphaproteobacteria > Rhizobiales > Rhizobiaceae > Mesorhizobium > Mesorhizobium caraganae. Next base: position 100,234 of record NZ_JAFCGY010000020.1, read on the forward strand.
CTTGGGCGCTTGATCTGGGGCGGCGTGATGCCTATCTGCGCCGCATCACGCAAATCAAGCGCGTTTGGACGCATGCATCCCAGAGGGCGGCATGGCCGCGCCCTGGAGCTTTGTCATGTTGGAAACGCATCAAGTGACTGAACATCACCCCAAACTCGGCGAGTTCGGCTATGCCGGCGACGATCACGTCGTACCGTTCGAGGTCGGCCCGCTCGACGTTCGCGGCCGCACCGTGCAGCTCGGGCCGATGCTCGACGCCATCCTCGGCCGTCACGACTATCCCGAGCCGGTTGCCCGCCTGCTGGCCGAAGCCTGTGTGCTGACGGTGCTGCTCGGCACCTCGTTGAAGTTCGAGGGCAAGTTCATCCTGCAGACCCGCACCGACGGGCCGGTCGACATGCTGGTCGCGGATTTCTCCACACCCTCGGCATTGCGCGCCTATGCCCGCTTCGACGCCGATCGGTTGGAAGCGTTGGTAGCCGCCGGCGAGACCACGCAGCAGACGCTGCTGGGCAGCGGCGTGCTGGCGCTGACCATCGACCAGGGCGCGCACACGCAGCGCTATCAGGGCATCGTCCAGCTCGACGGCGAGACGCTGGAAGACGCCGCGCGCACCTATTTCCGCCAGTCGGAACAGATCCCGACCGAGCTCAGGCTTTCTGTGGCCAAGCTTCTGACGCCGGGCCCCGGTGGCGCGCGCGAACAATGGCGCGCCGGCGGCATCCTGGCGCAGTTCCTGCCGCAGTCGCCCGAGCGCATGCGCGTGCCCGACATTTCGGGCGGCGACGGCGATCCACGCGATGTGACGCATGAACCGGTCGACAATTCCTGGCAGGAACTGGTGGCCCTGCTCGGCACCATCGAGCCGACCGAACTGATCGACCCGACCATCGGCGCAGAGCGGTTGCTCTACCGGTTGTTCCATGAACACGGCGTGCACGTCTTCGGCGGCGTTCCGGTCGCCGACCGGTGCTCGTGCTCGCGCGACAAGATCCGCGGCATTCTCGAAGGCTTCTCCGCCGAAGAGATCAAGGAGAGCACCGAGGATGGCGGCATTCACGTCGCCTGCGAGTTCTGCTCGAAGCAGTATGACTTCGACCCAGCGGAATTCGCGGCTCAGTAAGGCCTCTTCCTTCCCCCCGTTTCACGGGGAGAAGGTGCCCGAAGGGCGGATGAGGGGCAGCGCGACCATTGGTGAATAGTCGCGCGCCTGGTCTCCGTCGTCATATGCGTAGAAGATAACCTCACGAGCCAGCGCCGCCCCTCATTGCCCTGCCGGGCATTTCTCCCCGTAAACGGGGAGAAAGACGCTAATTCACCGTCCGCCGTGTCCCCGGCAAATCCAGCGAAAACGCCGGGATAGCGATGTCGAACGTCTCGCCCCTTTTGTTGCGCATGGTGTAATGCCCGACCATGAAGCCCGACGGTGTCGAGAGCGGGCAGCCGGACGTATATTGATAGCTGTCGCCGGGATTGAGCTCGGGCTGGTCGCCGACGACGCCGGCGCCGCGCACCTCTTCGACCCGGCCGCTGCCGTCGGTGATGTGCCAGTAGCGCGACATAAGCTGCACGAACTCGTCCGACTGGTTGTCGATCGTCACCTGGTAGCCCCAGACATAGCGGTTCTCCGACGGATCGGAGCGATCCTCCAGATAGAACGGTCTGACCTGCACTTCGATGTTGCGCGTGACGGCGCGGTACATAGGCTGCTCCAAACGACACCAACGGACCTGTCGGCGCTCTTGCCGTACTCCCGGATTAGGGCCTCATGCGCAGTTGCCGAACAACAATGTCATTTAAGTGACACATGACAATGATGGTGTGCACGAACCGTATCGGGCGACTCAGCGCTCTGTCGAACTGTTGAAAACGGCCATTCCTGGCCGCTTTTTCCCGGAGTGACCAGATCTCGATGGAACTGACAGTCATAGCAGCGCTGCTTTCGACACTCCTGCTTCTTTCCAATCTCGCCAGCATTGTGCTTGCCTCGCTCAACCTGAAGCGGCCGCGCCAGCTCGCTCCGCCGGCCAGAGAGGCGCCGCCGGTGTCGATCGTGGTGCCGTCGCGCGGCGTCGAACCGTTTACCGAGGAGACGCTTGCCCGTGCCTTCTCGCTCGACTGGCCGCGCTACGAGCTGATCTTCTGCGTCGCCCATGCCGACGATCCGGTGGTCAAACTGATAAACCGGGCGATTGCCCGGTTTCCAAAGGTGCCGGCGCAGCTGCTGATCGGCGATGACCGCATCAGCAGCAACCCGAAACTCAACAATTGCGTCAAGGGCTGGGTGGCGGCGCAGCACAACTGGGTCATCCTGGCCGATTCCAACGTGCTGATGCCTGTCGACTATGTCCAGCATCTCATGGCGGCCTGGCGGCCGGACACCGGGCTTGTCTGCTCGACCCCGATCGGCTCGCGGCCGGACGGTTTTTGGGCCGAGGTCGAATGCGCCTTCCTCAACACGCTGCAGGCGCGCTGGCAATATGCCGGCGAAGCCCTTGGTCTCGGTTTTGCCCAGGGCAAGAGCATGCTGTGGAACAAGCCGATGCTCGACGCCAATGGCGGCATCGAGGCGCTTGCCGCCGAGATCGCCGAGGATGCCGCCGCGACCAAGCTGGTCAATGGGCTCGGCCTGCGCGTCAATCTCGTTGCCTCGCCCTTCGAACAGCCGCTCGGCCAGCGTACGTTTGCCGAGATCTGGTCGCGCCAGACGCGCTGGTCGCGGCTGCGTCGCGTCACCTTCCCGCTGTTCTACACGCCCGAGATCCTGACGGGTGTGGCGGTGCCGCTGCTGCTGGCGCTGGTCGCGGCGGCAAGCGCCGGCGTCAGCATGCCCACAACGGCTTTGTGCGTCCTGGCCTTTGCCTATGTGCCGGAATGCCTGCTCGCCTGGGCCAAGGGCTGGTATTTGTCACCGCGCATCGTCACCGCCTTGATCTTGCGCGATGTGATGCTTCCCGCCATCTGGTCGCGCGGTTGGCTCGGCGGCGCGGTCGAATGGCGCGGCAATGCCATGACCATCCGCACCAAGGCGATGACGGAACTGGAAGAGGCCTCGTCGGGCGCCTGAGCGCCGCCCAGGCCTTTGCCTTGCTTTCGCAGCAGGCCGCTATTTCGCCGCCTCCAGCGCCTGTGCAACGTCCTCGAGCAGATCGTCCGTATCCTCGAGGCCAACCGACAGCCTCAGCGTTCCCGGCCCGATGCCGAGTTCGGCGCGCGCCTCCTCGCTGAGGTTCTTGTGCGTCGTCGTCGCCGGATGGGTGATCAGGCTCTTGGCGTCGCCGAGATTGTTGGAGATCAGCACGATGTCGAGCGCGTTCTGCAAGGCAAAGGCCGCCTGCTTGCCGCCCTTGACGTCGAGGCAGATCAGCGTCGAGCCGCCCGCCATCTGCTTCTTGACGATGTCGGCCTGCGGATGGTCGGCGCGGCCGGGATAGATGACGCGGGCGATCTCCGGTCGTCCGGCCAGGAAATCGGCGATCTTGCCCGCACTTTCCGTCTGCTGGCGCACCCGCACCGGCAGCGTCTCCAGGCCCTTCAGCAGCGTCCAGGCGTTGAAGGGCGACAGGCTCGGGCCGGTGTGGCGGAAATAGTCGTGCAAATTCTCGTCGATCCACTTCTTGTCCGACAGGATGATGCCGCCGAGACAGCGCCCCTGGCCGTCAATGTGTTTGGTCGCGGAATAGACGACGATATGGGCGCCGAGCAGCAAGGGCTTTTGCTGCAAGGGCGTGGCAAAGACATTGTCGACGATCAGCCTGGCGCCGATCGAGGTGGCGAGCGACGCGACGGCGGCAATGTCGACCACTTCCAGCGTCGGGTTGGTCGGGCTTTCCAGGAAGAACAGTTTGGTGTTCGGCCTGACCGCCTTTTCCCAGTTGGCGATGTCGGTGCCGTCGACCAGCGTCGCCTCGATGCCGTATTTCGGCGCCAGCGTCTCGACCACCCAGCGGCAGGAACCGAACAAAGCGCGCGCCGCAACGATATGGTCGCCGGCCTTGGCGCTGCACAACAGCGCCGCCGTCACCGCAGCCATGCCGGACGCGGTTGCCCGCGCGTCTTCGGCGCCTTCCAGCGCGCACATGCGCTTTTCGAACATGTCGACGGTCGGGTTGGCGTAGCGCGAATAGATGAAGCCCGGCTCCTCGCCCTTGAACCGGGCTTCGGCGGCCTGCGCCGTCTCATAGACATAGCCCTGGGTCAGGTACATCGCTTCCGACGTTTCGCCGAACTGGGAACGCAGCGTCCCCCCATGCACGAGTGCGGTCTGAGGCTTCCAGTTACGCTTCTTGGTGCTCATCGCTTTTGTTCCAGACACAAAAAAACCGGCCGCGAAAGTCGCAACCGGTCCATACGGCCTTGCGGCCCGACGGTCCTTTAGCGACTTGTTTAACGTGGCTGCAAGCCGACCGGCCAAATCACCACGGGATAACGACCCTTTAGACCTCAGCCATGCTTGCGTCAATTGCCGGCTTCATTAAGAGGTTTGTACCAGTTGGAGCGGAGCCAGCCATTGCGGCAGACAGGCATTCTTCCCGATCAGGATATTTCCGCGCTGTTCCAGTCCGGCGCGCTGAAGTCGCCGCGCGCGCTCGATGTTGACCAGGTACAGCCGGCCAGCCTCGATCTCAGGCTCGGCGACAAGGCTTTTCGCGTCCGCGCCTCCTTCCTGCCCGGCCCCAACCACAAGGTGTCGGAGAAGCTCGAGCGGCTGAAGCTGCACGAGATCAGCCTGACCGAAGGCGCGGTGCTGGAGACCGGCTGCGTCTACATCGTACCGCTGCTCGAGAGCCTCGCCCTGCCGGCCAATATTTCCGCCTCGGCCAATCCCAAGAGCTCGACCGGACGGCTCGACATCTTCACCCGGGTGATGACCGACCGCGGCCACGAGTTCGACAAGATCGCCGCCGGCTATCACGGGCCGCTCTATCTCGAGGTCAGCCCGCGCACCTTCCCGATCGTCGTGCGCGCCGGCTCGCGCCTGTCGCAGATCCGCTTCCGCACCGGCAATGCGCTGTTGTCGGAGGCAGAGCTGAATGAATTGCACCGGGCCGAGATGCTGGTCGCGACCGAGCCGCCAAACATTTCCGGCGGTGGCATTGCGCTGTCGATCGATCTCGACGGCGATCACAACGGGCTGGTCGGCTATCGCGGCAAGCATCACACCGGCCTCGTCGACGTCGACAAGCGCGCCGCCCAGGATGCCGTCGATTTCTGGGAGCCGCTCTTCAAGAGCGGCGCCGGCGAACTGGTGCTCGATCCCGACGAATTCTACATCCTGGTCAGCCGCGAGGCGGTGCACGTGCCGCCGCTCTACGCCGCCGAGATGACGCCGTTCGACCCGCTGGTCGGCGAATTCCGCGTCCACTATGCAGGCTTCTTCGATCCGGGCTTCGGCCATTCGGCCGCTGGTGGCACCGGCAGCCGGGCGGTGCTCGAAGTGCGCAGCCACGAAGTGCCGTTCATCCTCGACCATGGCCAGATCGTCGGTCGGCTGGTCTACGAGCATATGCTGAAGCGGCCGCAGGCGCTCTACGGCACCGATCTCGGTTCCAACTACCAGGCGCAAGGCCTGAAGCTCTCCAAGCATTTCCGCACCGCCGTCTGAACCCTCAATCACCGTTGGGCAAAATACTTGCCTGCATTGGCTCACCGTGCTTGGCTGCCTTTCTGTGGCCGGCCAGAGACCGGCGCGTAAGGGGAACCAAAAATGCAGATTTCGAAATGGATCATATCGGCAGCCAGCGCTGCCATGCTGGTGATGGCGGCCGGTTCGCTGGCGCAGGCGCAGGAGAAATTGAAGATAGGCACCGAAGGCGCCTATCCGCCCTTCAACACCATTACATCTGACGGCAAGGTCGAAGGCTTCGACATCGACATTGCCAATGCGCTGTGCGCGCAAATGAAGGTCGAGTGCGAGATCGTCACCCAGGACTGGGACGGCATCATTCCGGCGCTGCAGGCGAAGAAATTCGATGCCATCATCGCCTCGATGAGCATCACCGAGGAGCGCAAGAAGCAGGTCGCCTTCACCAACAAATACTACACCACGCCGCTGGCGCTGGTGGCGCCGAAAGACAGCGACCTCACCTCCACCGAACCGGCCGCCCTTGCCGGCAAGACGGTGGGCGCGCAGGCGTCGACCACCCAGGCCGACTACGCCCAGAACGCCTACGGCAAGGCCGGTGCGGAGGCAAAACTCTATCCGACTCAGGAAGAGGCGATCACCGACCTGCAGAATGGCCGTCTCGACGCGGTGATCTCGGACAAGTTCGTGCTGATGGACTGGCTGAAGAAGGCGAGCGACGGCTGCTGCAAGCTGGTCGGCGACGTCAAGGGCACCGAGACGCAAGCTGGCATCGCGGTGCGCTTGGAAGACACCGCGCTGCGCGACAAGCTCAACGCGGCGATAGACGCGATTGTTGCCGACGGCACCTACAAGAAGATCCAGGCGAAGTATTTCGATTTTGATATTTATTGAGGCTGCTAATCTCCCCCCTTGAGGGCAGGGGAATCGCAGATAAGTTGATTGGCTCTTGCCAAGTAGGAAAAGAGGGATTCTTGAGAGGCTTTCTCGCTACAGAGGAGGCCGCGGTGCCGTTGATTATGTCTATCCTGCGAGAGGTTC
>NZ_JAFCGY010000021.1 GCF_016836705.1 Mesorhizobium caraganae
CGGCCGAGCCGGCATCGCGGGTATAGGTGTAGGTGCCGTCGGCGGCCAGCGTCAGCTTGCCGTAGAGGCCCTGGATCTGGATGCCCAGCGTCGCGGTGTTGTCGAGGGCGGCATTGGTGTCGCCGGCCTGAACGCCAACCACTGTCGCGCCGTCGGCGCCCTGGGTGTCGGTAACGCCGTCCGTGGTGTTCGCGTCGACCGCGTCCGTACCACCGACAAGCACATTGCCCGTCGCGGGACCAAACTGGCCGGCTGCAATGCTGTCCGTATCGGCAACCGCCGTCGGCACGTCATCGACGATATTGATGACCAGATTGCCGGCCGGCGCCGGATCGCCGTCGGCGTCGGTCACCACCACCGCGAAGCTGGTGCTCGACGGATCGGTCAGCGTGTTGTCGAGGAGTGTGTAGGAGTAGCTGATCGTGCCGAGGCCGGTCGCCGGATTGTAGACATAGCTTGCCGTCAGCGTGCCTGTCGTCCCGTCGGCGAACGCCGTCGGGATACCGGTCAATACATGGCCGCCCAGCGACACTGTCGTCAGGCCGTCCGGCGACGTGAAGCCGATCGTACCCGAGGTCGTTTCCGAGGTCGCAGGCTCGTTCGAGCCCGAAGGCTCGCCGGCGCGCGCCGGCAGGCCAGCCTCATAGACCGTCGTGTCGGCGCCGCCCGCTACCGGGATCAATACGGTCGGCGTTCCATCGCCGATCGAAATCGTCAGCGTGGTGTGCGAGGTGTCGCCGTCGCCGTCCTTGATCGTGTAAGTGAAGACGTCGTTGACGCCACCGGACGTGCCGGCATCGCGAACATAGCTGTAGGTGCCGTCGGCAGCGAGCGTCAGCTTGCCATAGGCGCCCTGGATCTGCGTGCCAAGCGTGGCTGCGTCGTCGACATCGGCATTGGTATTGCCGGCCGCAACGCCAACCACCGCCGCGCCATCGGCGCCCTTGGTGTCGGCGCCAGCGGCATTGCCGTCGGACCCGCTGCCGTCGATTACATTGCCGCCGACTGGCCCGAACGAGCCCGCCGCCACCGCGTCGGTGTCGGCAACCGCGGTCGGCACGTCGTCGACGATCTGGACGGACAGCGTGCCTGGAAGGGAGACGTCTCCGTCGGTGTCGGTGACAGTCACCGTCATGTCGTCGAAGATGGAATCGGTCCCCGCGCCGGGGTGAGCCGCGCTATGAGCGAGCGTGTAGCTGTAGCTCACCTGGCCAGTCGCGGCGTCGTAGCCGTTGACGGTCAGCGTGTTGCCGAGCGGCGTCGTGATGTCGATCGGCGTCGATGCGCTGTTGGCAAGGGCAGCGCCCGAAATCACCTGGCCGGCAATGGTCAGCGAGCCGACACCGTCGGGCGAGGTGATGGTGAAGGTGCCGGTGTTGATCTCCGACTGGTCGGTGTTGGGCGAAGAATCTTGCGCCTCGCCCGAGCCTTCCGACCCCGAGCTTGCCGGCAGGCCTTTTTCATTGACGATGGTGTCGCCGCCATCGACGGAAGGCGTCAGGTCGATGATGGAGGGTGTGGAATCCGGCCGCACGCTCGGAAACAACTCGCGGTTATCCGGCTGGCCGAACGCCAGGTCTGTCGGGGGCAACAGCGCCGAAAGACCGAATCCGTCGCCGATGCCGCCGGGGGGAACCGAAAAGTCTCCGCCTGCACTTGAGTTCGAACCGCCCGGACCGGCCGAGATGGAGCCGTCGGCGCCAAAGGCGACATCGACGTGGCTGGCCTCGAGCGCGGCGATCAGGGCAACGCGCGGTACCTCGACGTCGCCAATGATGAACGTCGGCACGTTCAAGGCGCCATCCTTGATCACAATGACCGAGCCATCAGCCTGTTCGAGCACGAGGTTGTGGCCGTCGACCTTGATGTTGTCGATCGAGACGTCGGCCGGAAGCTTTACCACGTTGCTGGCGTCGGCCACGTATTCGTGGGGCGCAGCTGCCGCCGGGGCCTTCGCCTCCGCAGGTGCATCTTGTTTGACGGGCGCGCCGCCGCCGACATCGACGGGTACGGGCTCGGCAGGCGCCGGCTGGGCGGCTTGCGCTATCTGCGTCCCTGCCTGCGACGGCGAGCCGCCACGTTCAGAGGCCGAGTGCTCGTCCCAGGAATTCGAGACGGTGTCCAATTCGTTACTGTTCGTCATAGCCAAAACCCCTCCGGCATTTCCCGGAAAGAGACAGTGACGGCCTCTGCTTTGCAACTATCCTGTAATCACTTTCATATATTCTGGTATAACTGTCTCGGCATTTTTTCCACGTGGTAAACACCAAACATATAACCTGATATACAACGGCAGGGCCGTGGCCCCGTTTGATATCCGCCGGTCGGGATGGGTTGGTAAAAAGTAGTATAAAATTGAATAAAATTTTATGCAAAATAGATGTTCCGGTTTGCCAGAAACTTATCCACCTTCCTTTCCAGTAATTTGAGACAAGATTGGTAGCGTCCACAGTCAAAGGTGGGCGTTATGAAAAAAGAAAAATCTGCCCCGGGGATAACCGGGCTCAAGCTGCTCCTGCTGGCAATGGGCATCGCAAGCCTGCCGCAGCCATCATCCGCGAGTGCCGTTGCCGCGGATGCCGGGGCTGTCGCTGGAATGCTGGCGGCGGTCGAAACCCCGCCCAGTCTCGGCGGCGTTTCGCTGCTGCGGCAGCAGCCTTGGCAGCCTGTTTCGGCCTACAGGATCAGCATGATTTTCGGCAGCTATGGTCCTGTTGCCGTTAATGAAAAGCGAGATCCTTCGATCGCACAGGACGACGCCGGAATCGACCCGATCCAGACGGCGGCGATCATTCCCGGCGTGTTCGGTTCGGTTGCCCTGTCGATGCGCAATTTCCCGGTCTCGGCGCGCTGGGCGCCTGTCTACAAGGCAATTGTCGAGTGCACCGCGGGTAGTGCATGCGAGCGCAAGAACAGCACCTTTGCCGGGATCGTCGAGGCAGCCCGGGACAAGCGCTTCATCGACAAGCTGTCCTTCGTCAACTCAAGTATAAATCGCGCGATCGCCTACAAGAAGGACAGCGTGGTTTACGGCAAGCTCGACTACTGGGCCAAGCCCTCGGAAATCCTCGAGCGCCGGGCAGGGGACTGCGAGGATTTCGCTATCCTCAAGATGGCGGCGCTGCTGCGTGCGGGCATCCCGGCTCAGAGCATGTCGCTGGTTGTCTTGCAGGATCGCAAGCGCGGTTTCTTCCATGCCGTGCTGTCGGTCAGCACCGGCAGTGGCGTCTTCATTCTCGACAGTCTGAGCAATGTCGTTTCGCGAGACAGCGATCTGCCGAGCTACGTGCCGCTGTATTCGTTCAGCACCGACCGCGCATGGATCCATGGCGCAAAGACCGGCTCTGCGCAAATCGCCGATATCAAGGGCGGCCTTTCGACGGTCGCGCCGGGCGAAGGTCTGCAACAGTAAGTATGCCGTCAGGGTGTCTTGGGCGCCCTAGCCGCCGAAGACGAACGCCATCAGCAGTTCCGGCTCGACCACCGGCGCCCGCACCGCGTTCAGTTGACCCCGGTAGCGGCGGTCACCGGCGCCGATGACGAAACCGGTGGCGACCGGCGTCTCGCCATTGGCCTCAAGCCTGGCGAATATGTCGGCGACATGGAGGTCCAGCGCCAGCTTGAGGTCGTGGCGCGTGTCCTCGTTCGGCGCCGCCGGCAATTGACGACGCACCAGTTGCTGGAACGGCGCATTGAAGGTCAGGATCTTCTTCGACGATGACAGGGCAAAGGCCGGCGAGGGACAGGCGACCAGAATGGCGTTGATGGTCTTGATCGACGCCAGCCGCTGCAAGGTTAGGTTCTCGTCGGCCAGTCCACGCATGCAGGCTACGCGGATTGCCGATGTCAGGTTTCCGGTGTTGGCGTGGCTCTCGGCGATCTCTTCGATCAGCATGCCGATCGTGCATTTCCGGTTTTCGGCCATTTGCTTCAACGAGGTCCAGAACGCACGCTCCAGACGAATGCCGCGGCGCGTGCCGCCACGCGCCACGACCCGGAACTCCAGTCCGAAATCCTCTGCCACCAGCGGCGGCAGCAGCCGGTCGCGATCGGCAGGAGGGGAGATCGCACTACCGCTCACTCATCGCCTCCTCACGCGCCTTGTTGATAGGCTTCATCAGGTAGGTGAGGATCGTCTTGCGTCCGGTCTTGATGTCGACCGAACAGATCATGCCGGGGATGATCGAATAGGTCTTGCCGTCGCGTGTCAGCGTCGATTTGTCGGTGGCGACGCGAACCTGATAGTAGGGTTCGCCAGTCTTCTGGTCGACCAGGCTGTCGGCGGTGATGTTCGAGACCTTGCCTTCGATGCCGCCGAAGATCGAGAAGTCATAGGCAGTCACCTTGATCAGGGCATCCTGCCCCGGCCGGATGAAGGCGACGTCTCGCGGTGAAACCCGCGCTTCGACCAGCAGGGTCTCGGAGGTCGGCACGATGCCCGCGACGACGGCGCCGGGCTGGACGAAAGCGCCAACCGTGTTGATGTCGAGCGTGTTGACGATACCGTCGACAGGCGACCGTATGTCGGTGCGCGCCACCTTGTCGGTGGCGCCGCGGATCGTCTCATCCACCACCGAGAGGTCGGCGAGCGCCTGTGTCAGATCGCTGAGCGCTTCCTGTTGCAGCTGCAGGCCGAGTTCATCGACCTGAAGCTGGGCTTCCGTGATGGCCGACTTGGCTTTCTTGATGGTTTCGCCGGCGAGTGCCAGCTGACCATTGAGCTCGGTCTGCTCGCGCTCGACGCGGAGTTGCTCGGTTCGCGCCATCAGGCCTTTCTTGACCATCGCTTCGACCAGCTTCGCCTCCTGGTCGCTGACGGCCAGATTCTTGGTGAGGCGATCGGCATTGGCGTTGGCCTCATCCAGTTCCTTCTCGCGCTGATCGAGGCGCGACTTGAGAACCGATAGCTTGACTTCGAAGTTGTCGCGGCGCGCGATGAGCAGCTTCTGCTCGTTGTCGCAGATTTCCGGCGCGACCTTCTGGATCTCGGACGGGCAGGGAAATGCGCCCTCGAGATTGCCGGTCTGTTCGAATTTGAGCCGTGCAATGCGCGTCTGCAGCGCCCGCGCCTTGGCCTGCTGCTCGCCAAGGCTTGAGGTGTTGAAGGTGTTGTCGAGGCGAATGATGAGGTCGTTCTTCTTGACGATCTGCCCTATCTTCACAGCGATTTCCTGAACAACGCCGGGCTCGCTGGCCTGGATGATCTGGGTCTTCGACGCGGGTATGATCTTGCCGTCGCCGCGTGCGATTTCATCGACCTCGGCAAAGGACGCCCAGGCGACCGAACTCGCAAAAAGCGCTCCGATGATGAATATCGACGCCGACGCAAAAAGCGGCGGGCGGTCTTCCCTGGCAAGCATTTCCCATGCCCCAACGTATTGAATGCACTCAACAAGTCTGTTTCTGTCAGGCGCTCGTTCTCTGCAGCGCCTGTATCACTTGGTCTTTCGGTCCATCAGCAACGATCTTGCCCTGCTCGATGACAATCAGGCGGTCGGCCAACTCTAGCATGCTGAAGCGGTGCGTCGAAACGATCAGCGTCGTGCTGCGATCGAAGGCCACCTTGAGCTGCTTGATCAGCTGGCGCTCGGAAGCCAGATCCATCGAGCCGGACGGCTCGTCCAGGAAGACGATTTTCGGTTTGGTCAGCAACAGGCGGGCAATTGCCATTGTCTGCCTCTGGCCGCCCGAGAGATTGGTGCCGCGCTCGCCGACATTCATGTCGTAGCCGCGCGGATGGCGAGAGACGAAATCGTCGACGCCGGCAGCCTTGGCCGCTTCGACGATCTGTTCATCGGTCGCCTCCGGACACGCCATCAGGAGATTTTCCTTGATGGTGCCCGAAAACAGATCGTTGGCCTGCGCGACGATACCGACCGCGGCGCGAACCTCCGACGGGTGGTATTGGCGGATGTCGATGCCGTCCAGCAGCAGCTCGCCGGAGGTCGGCAGGAAGAGCCTGCCGATCAGCCGACCCATGGTCGTCTTTCCCGAGCCTATGCGGCCGATGATGCCGATCCGCTCGCCGGGCTTCACCGAGAAGTTCACGCCGGTCAGAACTTCGTTTTCAGAACCCGGATAGACAAAGCCGACGTTCCTGAACGCCATCGCGCCATTGCGAATGGGGCGGTTGACGAAACCAACCGTGTCCGGCCGATCCTCCGGCTGCGCCATGATCGAATTGACAATTCGCAAGGATAGCATTGCCTGACGAAGTCTGGACAAGGTGATAGCGATCTGCCCAAGCGGAGCCACCGCCCGGCCCGCCAGCATGACGGTGCCGATGATGGCGCCGGTGGAGACATGCCCTTCCGAAAAGGCATAAGCGCCGGCCACGATCAGGGCGACGGTCACCAACTGCTGGATGGCCTGCGTTATGTTGCCGGCAGCAGCCGAAAGCTGCTTGATCTTCTCGGAGGTGTTTGATGCGTTCTTGGAATGCTCTGCCCATTTTCGCAGAAGATACGCCTCTGCCCGCAACGACTTGATCGTCTCAAGCGTGGAGATGGATTCAACCAGCAGGGCCTGGCGTTGCGAAGCCTCGTTCATGGACGCGGCAACGCGTTTGCCGATACGCCGTTGTGTGATCAGCCCGACGATCACGGAGGCGACAAAGGCAATGGCCGGTATGATGACCAGCCAGCCGCCTATCGCATAGATGACAAGAAGAAAGACGAAGACGAATGCAGTGTCGATGAAGACGCTGACGGTGTTCGATGTGAAAAACTCGCGTACGAACTCGTACTGCGTCACCCGATTTGCATATTCGCCGGTTGAGCCGGGCCGTGCCGACAAGGACGAGTTCAGCACCTTCTCGAACAGCATGTAGGAAATGCGAAGATCGGCTTTGCGCCCGGCATAGTCGATCAGCGACGCTCTGGCGGTCTTCAAGAGCAGGTCGAACAGAATGACCGCGCCGATCCCGATCGACAGCACCCAGAGCGTCGATATCGCCTTGTTCGGCAAGATCCTGTCGTAGACATTCATGGTGAAGATCGGCGAGGCAAGGGCCAACAGATTGATGAATACCGCCGACAGGATGACCTTCGAATAGGTGCGCCAGAATGGCCCCATCGTTCCGGTCAACCAATGTCGCCGCTCAATCTTGGCCGCAGAACCGATGCTCATCCCCTCGACCGCGTTGGCATAGGTTATCGAGAAGGAAACGCCGCCGCTTATGTAGCTTCCGGCAAGTTCGGATTTGCTGATGGTTGTGCGCCCGTCCTCCTGGGCAGCGGTCGTAAATCCACCGTCCTCTGTCTCGGCAAGCAGCGCAACTGGCAATTGGCTGACGCGAAACAGGATGGCGGGGAGGTCGATGCGTCCGCGAAGAAAATCGCGATGGCTGAACTCCGTGATTTCAAGGCCGACGCGTTCGGCAAGATGCCGAATGGCGTCGATATCGATTTGGGTATCCGACAGCGGCACGCCGGCAAACAGCACGGTCTCGGCACTCGGCCTGCCCAGGTAGCCGGCAACAGCCGAAAAGCAGGCCTTGAAGGCCTCCTTTGGGGACAGGATTTTAGGTTGTGGGTTCACGATCCGCCCGCAGGACTATCGTTCGACCTTGGCCTTCCTACTTTTTCCTTACCGGCGCGAGGATGTCAAAAGGCAGATCGTTCTTTTGCTCCGACGGCGTGCGTGCATAGGTTTCGGTGTCGGCCGTTTCCGGTGCATTGAACTCGGCCTTGGCGTAGGCGGTTGCTTGTTTGGCCGGCTGAAGGTCCATGGTCTTCAGCAACTGTCCGGTTGCCGCCAGCAGCCGGTACTGGGCGAAAAGCGACGCGTAGGACGCGGTGTCGGCAAGCGTCGCTGTGTTGAACCGGGTGTTCTGTGCGTCAAGCACGTCGAGCAGCGAGCGCTGTCCGACCTTGAACTGCTCGCGATAGGACCCCACCAACTTTTCGCTGGCGGCTGCCTGAAGCTTCAGCGTCTTGGCCAGGTCGGCCTGCCGGAAGCGTCGATCCCATGACGTACGGACGGCTTCCTCGATCTCGCGCAGGACTTGGTGCAGGACAAGGCGCTGCTCGCTGGTGCGGCGGATTTGCTCCTGCTCGTTGGCCTTGTCGATGCCGCCGCGATAAAGGTTCCAGCGCAGCACGACCCTTGCCTGAAGGTCGCTCGTGTCGCCGTCACTGCCATCGATGTCGGATCCTGCCCGGGCGATACCTTCGGCGGTGATCGACGGCCCGAATTTTGCCCGTGCGGCATCCACGAGGGAAGCCGCCGCGTCGATATCGCTGTTGGCCATATGCACGCGCGGATTGTTCTGTCGTGCCAGCCCGATTGCTTCGTCAAGCGATCTCGGCAGCGCGGCAGACACATCGCCCGGCCTCGAGGCGCTGGTCAGCGGCTTACCGACAGTCTTGAAGAACCGGATCTTTGCTGCCTCTAGTTCCTCGGTGGCTTCCTGCACACGGGCCTTGGCGGCGAACAGCCGCTCCTCAGCCTGCTGACGATCGGCCTCGTTCAGCGCGCCGCCGGCAATGCCTTGCCGGATGTCGCCGAGAATTCCCTGATGGAATCCGAGGTTCTTCTTTGCTTCGACAACGATCGAGGCCTGCAACATGGCTTCGAGGTAATCCTGGACAACCGAGAGCCCGATGAATTCGGACCGTTCCAGAACCCGGAACGAGGCACCGTCGACGCGCGAGGCCTGGCGGTTTAGTTCGGCGCGCCTTGCACCGCTGTCGTAGAGCGTCTGCGTAACCGTGAGGTCGGTTTCAGCTGGATAGAGCGTGTCATTCTCGATGGAAAGTGAGCGCCTGTCCGGATTGTCGAGGCGGCGAGCCCCCGCCGACGCTTCCAGGTCAACGCTGGGAAGATAAAGCCCCTTCGCCTGGCGCAGTTCGAATTCGATTGCTTCGCGGTTTTCGATTGCCTGGCCAATCTCGGGATTGGACTCCACCGCGACCGCCATCGCCTCTTTAAGAGTGAGCGCGTGAGCATTCCCGCAGCTCAATATGGCAACCGTCGTCAGCAGGCCAAGGCGCTTGCATATGGCCCACATAGTTGTTGAATTCATTTTACCCACCCCAACATTCCCCCTGCACGTTATTCCAAGCGCTACGACCCAAGCACAATTGTCTACAAACTTACAATTTAGGGGACACTAAAACGCTGGATTCAAGCCACAAATTTACGCAATGTAGCAAAAATAGCACAAAGAATGCCCGGACGCCCTCCGGTTAAGCGCTGCCGACCACGTGCGCCTATTTCCATGGTCTGCGACCCTGGAGCTGACGGCGCCCAGGTGGAAGTCCCGCCCTGTGACCGAGGAGCCCAGCTTTCCTACTCCGTTGTGCCAGCTTTTTTTCTGCGCCGATTGGTGTGCGACTGCGCGACGGCCATCTGCAACTCGGGTGTGATCTCCAACGGCGCATTCTCTGCCTCATGCGTGTTCTGCAGCCCTTGGACGTGGACCGTCGGAAATGGCAGTTCGATGCCTTGCTCCTTGAAGACCTGGCGCAGGCGCACATAGAATTTGCGTTTCATGCCGAAGGCGCCTCCGGGTCTGGTCATGGCCTTCACCCTCAATACGATGCCGTACTCGCCGAACTCCTGTACCCCCTGCATCTTGATCGGGTCGAGCACCCAGTTTTTGAACTCGGGATCTTCCGCCAGTTCGAGACCGATTCGCTTGATCAGCTTGCGAGCGAAGTCGATATCGGTGTCATAGCCGACGGTGATGTTGAATTTGTCGATAACCCAGTCACGGCTCTGGTTCTGGACTGCCCCGAGTTCACCGAACGGTATCGTGAACAGCGGACCACGATGGTGGCGCAGCTTCACCGAGCGCAGCGAAAAGCTTTCCACGGTACCTTTGTAATTGCCCGACGAAATATATTCGCCGACACGAAACGCATCATCGAGCAGAAAAAACACGCCCGAAATGATGTCCTTGACGATGGTTTGTGCTCCAAAGCCCACCGCGACGCCGACGACGCCGGCGCCGGCGATCAGCGGGCCGATCTGGATACCCAGCGACGCCAGCATCATCAGCACCGCCATCACGATGATCGATGCGAGCAGGATGTTCTGGAGGATCGGCAACAGCGTGTGCAGCCGCGCCTGCTGCGGATCGAGGATCGGGACCTCCTCGTCGCTGATCACAGGGTGCGGTGCTTCGATGCCCAGCTTTCGTTCGATCAAAGCCTTGATAATCGACCAGCCGAAATCGGCTGCAAGCGCAATGACCACGACATTGATCAAGCCGCGCAATATGAACGTCGTTGTCGTATCGTTGTCGCGCATGGATTGCATGTTCAGACCCCAGACGCGCGCGAGAAAGTATGCCGCCGCCAGGATGAAAATCATCCGGATTGCACGATCGATGACGGCGATCGTCACCGCCGGGACCGTAGGCCGGCCGGCGTCTTCCGAACCCGGCCGCAGGACGAAATTGACCCCGCGCTGCGTCAGCACGATTGCCAAAGGCAGGAAGAATGCGGCGAAGGTAAACCAGAAGTAGGTATAAAGGCCGGCGATGCGCTGCAGGAACAGGACGACGAAATAAGTCGTCAACAACCACGTCGTTTCCGTGTGACCGCCATGGCGCGCACCGTCTCGCTGCGTTCTTGGCCGACGCCAAATGGCGAGCAGCAAGAGCACCAGCAACACGAAATCGGCGCCCAGTGACAGGACCATCATTCCGTCCTGATCGATGCCGAGGCCCGGCAAGAGGATAAACGCGGCGCCGAAGAAGGCGAAGACCCCAACGATCCGGGGTAACCAATAGGACCAATGGTCAGCCGTCTCGTTGGTGATCGGCAAAGCACGAACCTCGACGGCGTTCTCGACCTCCATGAAGGACGGGACGAGCGTGGCCATGGCGTACAGGCGCACACCCCATGTAACGACCGCCGCCATCAGAAATGTCAGCACAATTTCGCGGATAAGCATTGGCCAGTCGAACAACATGAACGCACCGGCGCTGCCCAGTGCGAACGAGACGAGCAGCATGTTGGAATAAAGCGCGCGACCGCCAATCTTCTTGGCTCGCCCGATGGGCGTATCCTTCGGTTGCGCGATAATCCAAAGACGAAATGGACGGGTGACCTTGTACGTTGCCCAGGTGAGCGCCAGGCCGGCAGCGATGAACATCGCAATCAGAATAAGTACGCTGACGGGCCCCTTGCTGGACATATCCTGCATGGTCTCGGCGCGAACGCGCGCGAACTGGCCTGGCAGCAGGGGCAAAGTCCGCACGATCCTTTCGATATGATGCCTGATCCGATCGAGCGTCGAGGATGCCATCGTATTCATCTGGCCCGGTGCGGCCACAGGGTCGGACGACCCGTCGGTCGGCGAAGCTCCCGTCTCGGCAGGCGTTGACCCGGCGTCCTGATTTCGTTGTTCGGCCACCCAGGCCTTCACTGACGGATCATCGAGAAGCTCGAACAGCTGTTTGACCCTTTCAGGCGGAACGGTCGCCGGCGCCTGCGCCTGTGCCTGACCAGCCAACAAAAGGGCGATTCCGAGGACGAACGGCCTGGCAATCAGGACAAGCATCGCCGCCAGGTCTCCGAGACGCTGTGCCGGGCGCGCCGGAGTCTTGGCTCCAAATCGTCGATTCATGAGTGGCATCGTGCGGTAACCTTCCGGTCAAATCGGCGAGAAAGACAGCTAGGTCCGTCGTTGCTCCTACCTTGAACAAGCCGATGTTGTGGTGCAAGTCTCATCGTTCCTGGCTAGTCCGTTGGGCAGGGCACCTGGCGACCGGCAAGGCATTTGTCTGTCCCTTATGTCGGAAGGACTTTCCAGTTCCGAATTAAGGATATTGTATATCCACAAGGATGTACAATATCCTTAATATAACGAGCTGACCGTGACAGGATGGAAGGGCGTCCTACGACATCCTCACCAAGGAAGGCCACACCGTCAGCGTCGTCCAGAACCCGACCGTATCTCCAAGGAAGACGCGCTCGTCACCCGCCGTGCGATCGATGCATGGGTGGCAAGACGTGTTGGCAGGCACGCCATTGCCCTCGGAACTGACTGCGGCACCATGTCCCTGTGCTGACCGCCAGAGCTTGGTTGCCAATCCAGGGGCAGCCACGGAAACTGCACCGCGTTGAGGAACCGAATGAGAAGTTGCACATGAACATCGAGGGTACCTGCGATCCACGCTTTGCCGGTGTGCGCGACGCGTTTGCCACGTGTTTCGCGCAAGGGCTGGAGCATGGCGGCGGCGTGTCGGTCGTGGTCCAAGGCAGGACCGTCGTTGATTTGTGGGGCGGTCATGCGGATGCTGCGCGCAGCCGTCCGTGGCGGCAGGACACGCTGGTCAATGTCTGGTCCTGCACCAAGGGCGTTGTGGCCTTGGCCATTGCCATGCTGGTGGAACGCGGCAAGCTCGACTATGCCGCCCCCGTTGCGCGCTACTGGCCGGAGTTCGCGGCCGGCGGCAAGGAGCGCATCACGCTCGATCACGTGATGTCGCATCAAGCCGGGCTGAACGGTCTCGCCGTACCGATGGACGAGGAAGGGCTTCTGGCATGGACGCCCTTTGTCGATGCGCTTGCCGCCATGTCACCCCTGTGGGAGCCGGGCAGCCGCTGCATCTATCACGCCCTTACCTACGGCCATCTCACTGGCGAGGTGCTGCGTCGCGTCGACGGACGCAGCGTGGGCCGCTTCATCGCAGAAGAGATCGCAGGCCCGCTTGGCGCTGATTTTCACGTCGGTCTGCCAGCCAGCGAGGATCCCAGGGTCGCAGAGATGATTGAAGGTCCAAAGGCTTCCGATTGGGTCGAGTTTGTCCGCGCCTCGCCCTTTCCCCACGCAGGCGACAATCCGACACCCCGGGCAACGGCGCCCAACGACCGCGCCTGGCGCGCCGCCGAGGTGCCGGGCGGCAATGGACAGTCGACGGCACACGCACTGGCACGCATCTACGGTATGATGGCGGCCGGCGGCGTTTGGGAGGGCAAGCCTCTGATCGGCCGTACCGCAGTCGAAGTAGCGGCACGACCTCGCATTCGCGGCATGGACGACAGCTTCGCGGCGCCGACAGCCTTTGCCGCCGGCTATCAGATGGAGGATCCCACCTATACCAGCCGCGCGTCGCCGCAAACGTTCGGCCATAGCGGCTGGGGCGGCGCCATCGGCTTTGCCGATCCCGCCGCCGGTGTCGGGTTCGGCTATGTCACCAACCGTATGCTCGGTTTCGACGACCTCGATCCACGCCGCAAAGGTTTGATCGACGCCGTTTACGACGCGCTCTGATGTAAGCACACACGCTGGTCATTGATTTCGCTGGTTCCGAACATCAGGAGACCAGAGCGCCAACCACCGCGGCACAGTCACCGGCTTTGACCAGACCTGGAAAATGCCGCGCCGCCAGCATGCCGGACATTTTTGCCCTGATTTCCTGCGGCGCGATGCCGGTGCGGCCGGTGGAGTGGATACGCGCCAGCACCGCGCCTTCTTTCACGGGCTCGCCGAGATCGACCATGGTTTCGATCATGCCGTCATCCTCGGCGAAGGAGAAGCAATCGCCCGACGGCATGTCCAGCCATTGGGTCGTGCCTGTCTCGACCGCACCCTCAACAAGGCCGGCATGGCGCAGCACATTGCTGATGCCGCGCCGCGCGATCCGCACCGTTTGCGCACGCGAGGTGCCGCCGCCACCAAGCTCGGTACTAACGAAGACCTTACCCATCTCCTCCGCCGCCGTGTCGTACATGCCGACGGAATCGATCTCGATCATGCGCATCGAGAACGGTGCCGAGAATGCCGCGACCGCGTCGAAGGCTTTCTGCTCCAGCGCCTTGTCGGACAAAGTGTGGGCGGCGCAGAACGGTACGAAGTCCAGCGTCCTGCCGCCGGAGTGGAAGTCGAAGACGAGGTCGGCGCGGGGCAGCAATTCGCGTTGAAAGTAGTCGGCGATCTTTTCCGTCACCGTGCCGTCCGGCCTTCCCGGGAAACTGCGGTTCATATTGCCCTTGTCGATCGGCGACGTGCGGGTGCCGGCGCGAAAGGCCGGATAATTCATCGCCGGCACGATGATCACCGTGCCGCTGACCTGTTTGGGATCAAGTGTGCGGGCGAGGTCGTAGAGCGCCAACGGCCCCTCATACTCGTCGCCATGATTGCCGCCGGTGAGCAGGGCAGTCGGCCCCTTGCCCTTGCGGATGACGCAGATGGGGATCATCACCGAGCCCCACGCGGAGTCGTCGCGACTGTAGGGCAAGCGCAGGAAACCGTGTTGCACGCCATCCTTGTCGAAATCGACGGTCGGGGCGATCGGGGATGGGCGGGACATCGTTTTCAATTCTTCACCACCAGTTTGCGCGGCACATTGGCCAGGCACTCTACACCGGTTTCGGTGATCAGGATGGATTCGGTGATCTCCAGTCCCATCGTCTCCAGCCACAGGCCGGTCATGAAATGGAAGGTCATGCCGGGCTTGAGTTCGGTGCGATCGCCGGGGCGCAGGCTCATGGTGCGTTCGCCCCAGTCCGGCGGATAAGACAGGCCGATCGGATAACCCGTGCGGTTATCCTTGACGATGCCGTATTTTTTCAAGACGGCGAAGAAGGCGTTGGCGATGTCCTCGCAGGTGTTGCCGGGTTTGGCCGCTGCAAGCCCCGCCTCCATGCCTTCCAGCGTCGCCTTTTCGGCGTCGAGAAATTCCTGCGTCGGCTTGCCCAGAAAGACGGTGCGCGACAGCGGGCAGTGATAGCGGTTGTAGCAGCCGGAGATCTCGAAGAAAGTGCCTTCGCCGGACTTCATCGGCTTGTCGTCCCAGGTCAGATGCGGTGCCGAAGCGTCTTCGCCCGACGGCAGCAGCGGCACGATCGCCGGATAGTCGCCGCCGATCCCATCGACGCCGCGCGTGCCGGCATCATAGATCTCGGCGACAAGGTCGCATTTGCGCATGCCGACCTCGATCTTGTCGACAATGCGCTGGTGCATGGCTTCGACGATGCGGGCCGCCTTGCGCATATAATCGATCTCGGTCGCGCTCTTCACCGCGCGCTGCCAGTTGACCAAAGCTGTGGCATCGACAAAGCGGGCATTGGGAAGGTGTTTCTGCAGCGAAGCGAAGGCGGCGGCCGAGAACCAGTAATTGTCCATCTCGACGCCGATGGTCAGCTTGCCCCAGCCGCGATCCGCAAGCACGCTGGACAAAAAATCCATCGGGTGGCGCTCGGTCGACTGCACATAGTGGTCGGCGTAGCCGACGATGTTGTCATGCGCGAGATAGGCTGTGCGCTTGGCGCCGTTGGCGTCCTGGCCGCGGCCATACCAGACCGGCTCCCCCGACGGCGGCACGATGACCGCCTGATGCACGTAGAACGACCAGCCATCATAGCCGGTCAGCCAGGCCATGTTGGAGGGGTCACTGACGATCAGGAGGTCGACGCCCTTCGCCTCCATGGCTTGCCGTGTCTTGGCGAGGCGTTCCGCAAATTCGCCGCGCGAGAATTTCAGGTTCGGTTGCATTGTTCTTGGGTCCTCGTTTGTTGGGCCTGGAGCCTGTTTCAACTTTGTTGAAACAGGCTCGTCGTTCTTGTTTGAGCGTGATCTTTTCGGAAAACCGGTTCCCACTTTTCCGGATCACGCTTCGGCCAGCATCAGCTTTCGAAAATCGTTCCTGACTTGGCCGCACGTGCGCGGTCGCGGGCGAATGTTGCAATCGCCGTGTCCTGCACGCCGGTGCCGGTGAGGTCGGCGATGGTGATGTCGCTGGCTTGGCCCCTTCCATGACGTTCGCCGGCGATGATCTGGCCGAGTTCGGTAATCTCGGCATCAGCGCTCATCACGCCCGATGCGATGGCGTGGTGCAGTTCGCCGAGGCGCCGTGTCTGCGTGGCGCTGTCGGCGACATAGAGATCGGCCATGCGCAGGATCGCCGGCGCGATCTCGTTCTTGTGCTCGGCGTCCGAGCCCATGGCGGTGACGTGCTGGCCGGCAACGACAAAGCCGGCCTTGATCAGCGGCTCGGTCGACGGCGTGGTGGTGACGATGATGTCGGCGCCGCCAACAGCCTTTGCCGCGTCCGGTTCGGCGCGCACGAGGATGCCAAGCTTCTCACGCAGGGCGCCTGCCGTTGCCTCCGCTTTTGCCGCATCGCGCGCCCAGATCCGCGCCTCGGCTATCGGCCTCACCAGCATGAGCGCTTCGAGCTGCAGTCCGGCCTGCACGCCGGCGCCGAAGATCGCGGCAACAGACGAATCCGGCCGCGATAAATGCTTCGCCGCGACCGCCCCGGCAGCGGCGGTACGGATGTCGGTGAGATAGCCATTGTCGAGCAGCAGCGCTTCGACCACGCCGGTTCTTGCCGAGAGCAGCACCATCATGCCGCCCCCGCTGGGCAGACCGAGTTTCGGATTGTCGAAGAAGCCGGAACTTATCTTGACGGCGAAGCCATCTATGCCAGGCACATAGGCCGACTTCACATCAACCTCGCCGCGATGCTCGTGAATATCCAGCCGCAGGATCGGCGGCATCGCGACAGGCAGCGTGGCAAGCGCACGGAAAGCGTTTTCGACGCAGGCAACAGCATCGAGATCGAGCGTCACGATTGTGCGCAGTTCCTTCTCGGTGAGGATCGTCATCCGGCTCATGCCGCGGGCTCCGCAATGGCGTCACTGCAGATGATCTTGCGATGCGTGTTCATATCGATGTTGCGACCGGACAGCAGAACCACGACCGGCCCGTTCACTCTGACCTTGCCGGCGAGCAGCGCGGCGATGCCGACCGCGCCGGCGCCTTCGACGATCTCGCGTTCCTGTTCGTAGGCATGGCGGATGCCGGCGGCGATCTCGTCCTCGCTAAGCAGAACCACGTCGTCGAGCAGATCGCGGCACATGGCGAAGGTCAGCCGGTTGTCGAGGCCGATGCCGCCGCCGAGCGAATCCGCCAGCGTCGGCAACTCCTCGACCTCGACCGGGCGGCCGGCATCGAGGCTCGCCTTCATCGCAGCACCACGCGCCATCGAAACGCCGATCACTTTTGTGTCGGGGCTGACTCCCTTGACGGCGGCGGCGATGCCCGAGGCCAGGCCACCGCCGGAGAGCTGCGCCAGAACGAGAGCGGCGTCCGGAACCTGCTCGATGATCTCCAGGCCGAGCGTGCCTTGCCCGGCGATAATGGCGGGATGGTCGAAAGGTGGCAGCATGACGAGACCTTCTTGTGCCACGAGCCGCTCGACCTCCTGCTGCGCCTCGTCCTGGCTGTTGCCGACGATGCGAACATCAGCGCCAAGCCGACGGATTTCGTCCAGCTTGTTCCGCGGCACCAGCCGCGACATGCAGATCACCGCGTGCATGCCTTCGAGCTTTGCCGCAAGGGCAAGCGCACGGCCATGATTGCCGGTCGACGACGCGACCACACCGCGCGCCTTCTCTTCAGCGCTCAGCGAAGCGACGGCGTTCGAGGCGCCGCGCAGTTTGAAGCTTCCGGTGGTCTGGCGATGTTCGAGTTTGAGGTGGACGGGGACGCCGAAGCGTCCCGACAGGCTGTGGGACAATACGGTTGGGGTGCGCACAACCTTGTTGGCGATACGCTCACGGGCGGCATGGATGTCCGCCAGGGTGACGGCGCGCGTCATGGGGCGACCTCCTCTGGCCTGCCGGCCATCTTCCCCTCAAGGGGGAAGATCGGCAGCCTCAGCGTTGCCGCTCTTCCTGCAACGTCGATGATTGGCGAAGGCGTGGCAGCAGCTAATCTCCCACCTTGAGGGGGAGATGGCCGGCACGCCAGAAGGGGTCGCTCGTGAATGCGGGACATGATCTTACTGTCCCAGCGGCAGCATCATCAGGCGGCCAAACTCAGGGCGCGGTGTCCCGTCGCCGCAAAGCCGCAAGCAATTCCAGGCGCTGGCCTGGTTGCTGGTCACCACCGGGCGGTCGATCGCCTCTTCCATGCCGGGAACCGCGAGCGCGCCGCGCAGCGCGGTGCAGGATACGAACAGCGCATCGGCTTCAGCGTGCGTCGCCTCGCGCGCCAGTTCGACAATGGATGCCGGCGCAATGCGCGCCATCTCGCGGTCATCCTCGAAACCGAGGCAAGTGAAGCTGAGGATCTCGAAACCCCGCGCCGCAAAATAGGCGGCCATCGGCCTAGAGGTCTCGACGGTGTAAGGGGTGAGGATGCTGATCTTCTTGGCGCCCAAAGCCTTCAGTCCGCGCTCGCCGGCCATCGGCGGTGTGACGACGGGAACGCCTGATTTGGCAGACTGGATTGCCGCCTCGATCTCGGCGTCGCCGATCACCACAGAGGCGGAGGTGCAGGAATAGCAGATGGCGTCGAGGCTCTCGTCGGGCAGGATGAGTGCCGCGCCGGCCGCCAGCTCCGGCTGCATCTTGCGCAAATTCTCCGGCGTGGTCGGGTTCTTGTAGGGGATGCGCGCGACATAGACACCGACCCGCTCGCTCGCCACCATGCGGCGGAAGTCCGGCTCGCTGGTGTGGTCGGTGGCAAGGATGATCAGGCCGACGCGCTTTTCCAGCGGGCGCGCGTCGAGCGCCGGCCTTGCCGGCATCAGCCTGATTTCGGGCAGCGGTTTCATCTTGAGAATTACCTTTCGATCTTGCCGTAGCGATGTTCCAGCCAGCGCAACAGCACGACCGAAAAGAGGCTGATGACGAGGAAGAAAGCGCCGACCAGCGTGATCGGCTCGATGTAGCGATAATAGGTGTTGGCGACGCTCTTGGCCTGGTTCATCAGCTCCAGCACGGTGATCGCCGACAGCAGCGGCGTCTCCTTGAACATGGCGATGAAATAATTGGCCAGCGCGGGAATCATCGGCGGGATGGCCTGCGGAATGATGATGTTGGTCCAGGTCTGCGTGGCGCTCAGATTGCAGGCCTTGGCGGCTTCCCACTGGCCGCGCGGCACGTTGTCGATGCCGGCGCGATAAACCTCCGCAGTGTAGGTGCCGTAGTGCAGACCAAGCCCGATGACGCCTGCGACCAGCGGCGGCAACAGGATGCCGAAATCCGGCAGCACGTAGAAGATGAAATAGAGCTGCACCAGAAGCGGCGTGCCGCGGATGAATTCAGCCGCCCAGCCGACGGTGCGTGACAGAACCTTGTTGGGCGAGCGCCGCGCCAACGCGATGCCCAGGCCGACGATCGCAGCCAGCACGGAGCCGAGCAGCGTCGCCAGGATGGTGATCTTCACGCCCTGGATCAGCGTCGGCATGATCTCCCAGACAAAGTTCCAATCCCACTCCATCAGACGCGCACCCCATCGAGGCCACGCGCCATGCGGCGTTCCAGAGAACGCACGCCCCAGGAGATGATTAGCGCCAGCGCGAAATAGATGATCAGGATGGTGGTGAACGGCACCAGCGTGTTGCCAGTTTGCGAGCGCACGACCTGCGCCTGAAAAGTGAGATCGGCGAGCGAGATCAGCGACACCACGGAAGTCGCCTTCAGCAATTCGATGGCGTTGTTGCCGAAGGTCGGCAGCATGATCAGCAGCGCCTGCGGCAGGATAACGTGGCGCATGCCTTGCCAGCGGCCGAGATTGAGCGCGATGCAGGCCTCATATTGTTCGCGACCGACCGACTGGATGGCGCCGCGCACCACTTCCGCCGCATAGGCGCCGACATTGAGGCCCAGCGCCAGCACGCCGGCCTGCAGCGGGGTCAGCTCGAGGCCGATCAACGGCAACACGAAATAGGCAAAGAACAGCTGCACGAAGATCGAGGTGCCGCGGAAGAATTCGATGTAGACGGTTGCCAGCCAGCGCAGCGCAAAGAAGCGCGACACGCGCCCCATGCCGGCAAGGAAGGCCATGATCAGCGCAAGCACCGACCCCATCAGCGTCAGCTCGATGGTGACTAGCGCTCCCTGCAATATCAGGCCGAGATAGCCGGACCACTGGGTCATTCGGTTAGAGGTTCCCACGTTTGGTTCTAGGATCCTTCTCGCCGTTCACGGGGGCGAGGAGTGGTCCGCAGAGCGGATGAAAAGCCAATTGCTTGGCTTTTCGAATGACGAGCGCCCGTAGCATAGCGAAGGGCGATGCCGGCAGGCAGTTGAGGGGCAGAGCCAGCCTCTCAAGGGAAAGCGCCGCCCCTCTCCGTCACTTCGTGGCACCTTCTCCCCGTATACGGGAGAAGGCAAAGAGGCGCGCTATTTCGCGGCGCAGAGCTTGTCTCGGCTCGTTGACATCGCTGCTGCCGCCGAGAAGCCGTAGGGCTCGATGATTTTGGCGAAGTCGCCGGATTTCTTCAGCTTGGCCAGTTGGACATCGAAGGCATCGCGCAATGCCTCATCGCCCTTCTTGAAGGCGGCGCCGTCGCAATAGACCGGCGCACCTTGCACAGGCGCAATGACCTCGAGGTTCGGGTCGGCAGCCTTTTTGACGAGGTCGTTGATCGACAGAACGGGCAGGGAGTAGGCATCGATGCGGCCGTCCTGCAGCATCTTCAGGCCGCTCTGGCCGTCGGGCACGACGATGACGCGTTCGCGCGGCACGCCGGCGTTGAGCGCCAGCTTCTCTTCGGTGCCGCCGCCCGGCGCGCCGATCGTGGCTGACGTGTCCTTGGCGACATCCTCGTAGCTCTTGAAGCCCTTCGGATTGCCCTTCTTCACCAGCATCGCCTCGGCGTCGCACAGCACCGGTTCCGAATAGACGACCGCCGCGCAGCGCTCCGGCTTCATGAACAGGCCGGCGGTGACGACGTCGAAGCGGCCGGCCTGCAGTCCGGGGATCATGGCGCCATACTCTGAGATCGACGCGACGATGTCGCCAACGCCGAGACGCTTGAAGATCTCGCGGGCCACGTCGGGCGCCGCGCCCGAAACCTTGCCGTCGGCGGCGACCGCCGTATAGGGCGGCTCGTTGGCGATCGCGACTCGGGCAAAGCCCTGCGCCTTCAGCTGCTCGAGCTTACTGTCATCGGCCGAACCGGTGCTTGAAGCCACGAGTACCGCCGTCAGTGCGAGACCGGCGACGCCGGCCAGAATGCCAAGTTTCTTCATTGTTCCCAACTCCTTGTTTGTCTTCTTGGTTTTGTCTGGGGCAGTCTTCCGCCCCGCAAAGCGGTCAGACACGATGCCCGGCCGCGATGATCTTCTTCAGGAAGCCTTGTGTGCGCTCCTGCTTGGGATGGCGGAAAATCTCGTCGGGCTTGCCTTCCTCGACGATCCTGCCGCGGTCGAAAAACAGCACGCGGTCGGCGAAGTCGTGGGCAAAGCCCATCTCGTGGGTGACGAGCAGCATGGTCATGTCGGTCTCGGCGGCAAGCTTGCGCATGACGTTGAGCACCTCTTCGACCAGCTCCGGATCGAGCGCCGACGTCACCTCGTCGAACAGCATGATCTTTGGCGACAGCGCCAGCGCACGCGCAATCGCCACGCGCTGCTTCTGGCCGCCGGACAATTGCGCCGGCATCGACTTCGCCTTGTCGGCCATGCCGACCATGTCGAGCAGTTCCATTGCCCGCTTTTCGGCAGCGGCGCGCGGCGTGCCCTTGGTCAGCATCGGCGCCAGGGTGACATTGTCCATGACGCATTTGTGCGGAAAGAGATTGAACAGCTGGAAGACCATGCCGATCTTCTGGCGCATCTTGGTCAAATGCCGCTCGTCGGCGGGCAGCAGCTGGCCATTGCGCTCCATGTGATAGAGCTGCTCGCCATCGATCTGGATATGGCCGCCGTCGATCTTCTCAAGTGTCATCAGGATGCGCAGGATCGTCGTCTTGCCCGAGCCGGACGGGCCGATCAGCGCCAGCTTCTCGCCCGGCATGACCTGCATCGACAGGCCGTCGAGCACCTTGAACGAGCCGAAGCTCTTCGAAATGGCGTCGACCTTGATGATGGGTGTGGACAAATGAATTTCCCCTGCTGGAGAAGCCTGTGCCCTTAACGATGCGGAAGGCGCCAAATCATGTCAATTGGGAAAATAATATCATGACAATATTTCCGCGACCGCACAATTTCAGGGCAATTTCCGCTCAGATTGCGAGCAGCAGGTGCTCCGGATCGCCAAGCAGCAGCTTGGTGACAACGCCGAGGCCGGCGCGCAGTTCCCCTTCGGTGGTCGAGCCCAGCGAAATGCGCACCGCCGGATGCCAGGGCGAGTCCGAGATGCGGAAGGACATGCCGGGCGCAATCGCGACGCCCTGAAGGCGAGCCTGGGCGACAAAGCTCTCCTCGGCGCGGTCGGCCGGCAATTGCAGCCAGATATGCAGCCCGTCGCGCCGGGCGCAGTAATCGACCCCGGCCAGCACTTCGGCCGCGATGTCCTGGCGCCGCCGCAAGGCCGCGCGCTGCCAGCGCACGAGCTCCATCGCCGTACCGTCAGTGACCCATTTGGTGGCGATCTCGGCCACCAACGGCGTCGCCATCCAGTTGGACACCAGATGCCGGTTGGCCACAGCCGCGACGTAGCGGTCGGGCGCGGCGAGGTAGCCGATGCGC
Organism: Mesorhizobium caraganae; assembly: GCF_016836705.1. GTDB lineage: Bacteria > Pseudomonadota > Alphaproteobacteria > Rhizobiales > Rhizobiaceae > Mesorhizobium > Mesorhizobium caraganae. The sequence continues at coordinate 22,386 of NZ_JAFCGY010000021.1, forward strand.
AGGCCGGGCACGGTGATCTTGGTGAAGGACGTAACGTAAAGCGTGCGCTCCGGCGCAAAGGCGGCGACCGGCGGCGGCCGGTCCTCAACCAGCGGACCCAGCACATCGTTCTCGATAATAGCGATGTCATGCTTGCGCGCGACCGCGGCAATCTCTTCGCGCCGACGCGCATCCATCAGCGTGGCCGTCGGGTTGATCACCGAAGGCTGCACGAAGACCGCACGAATGTCGGCGAGACGGCAGGCCTCGTCGAGCGCTTCCGGAATCAGGCCATTGCCGTCGATCGGCAGGCCTTCGAGGTTGAAACCGAGATAACGCGCCAGCGGCACCAGCGTGTGGTGGCCGATGGCTTCGGTGGCGACGGTCGAGCCCGGCGGCGCCACGCTCATCAACGCGACCGTCATCCCCGCGGTGGCGCCGTTGGTGAGACTGATATTCTGCGCGGAAATGTCGAGCCCGCACAGTCTCAGCCAGTCCACCGCCACCGCGCGGTGGCGCGGAAATACCATGTTGGGCCGGAACGACAGCGCCGAACTCGACGGCAGGTTTTCGGCGAGCCAGCCCAGCGCCTGCTTCAGCCGCTCCAGATGCATCGGCTCGCAGACCGGCTTCAGGATCGAGAGGTCGATGACTTCGCCGAGGCGCTCCGGCAGATAGGGCGGCTCCGGCTCGCGGCGCTGCGTCTGGACAAAGCTGCCGCGGCCGATCTCGCCCGAAATCAGGCCGCGCCGGATGAGTTCCTCATAGGCGCGGCTGACCGTCTGCACCGACAATTTGAGATCATCTGCCAGCCGGCGGTGTGTCGGCAGCCGCGTGCCATTGGCGAGGCGCCCGTCATGGATGGCGCGCGCAAACTGGTCGGCCAGCGATTGATAGGCCGGCCGGCGAAGGAGCGCGGGATCGGGTTGCCACAATGTCATGACTTATTAGAGATCGAAATCAGTGCAATTGACAATCGAAATAATGCGCCGTCATGGTGATGCCGACAAAAAAGCGCACGCCGATGACATCAGCCAAACTCGACGCGATCGACCTGAAAATCCTCGACGCCATCCAGCGCGACGGGCGCATCACCAAGCTGGCGCTGGCCGAGCAGGTGGGCCTGTCGCCGACGCCGTGCTGGATGCGGCTGCGCAAGCTGGAAAAGGCCGGCATCATCTCGGGCTATCACGCCAGGATCGCCATGCGCGTCGTGGCGCCGGTCGCCACCGTGCTGATGGAGGTGACGCTGGCCAGCCACCGCCAGGCCGATTTCGACCGCTTCGAACGCGTCATTCGGGACATCCCCGAGATCGTCGCCTGCTGGTCGGTGGGCGGCGGCGTCGACTATGTGGTGAAGGTGATGGCGCGCGACATCGACGCCTATCAGCGTCTGGTCGACGGCTTGCTCGAGCGCGAGATCGGCATCGATCGCTACTTCACCTACATCGTCACCAAGACGGTGAAGGAAGAGGTGGTGCTTCCGATAGCTGACCTACTACCGGCGTCGGCATAGGGCCGGAGAGATTGTCTGCTAAGGCGGCAGAATAGAGAGACTCTCTCTGCGGCCAGGCACGCAAACAGCCTCTCTGTCTGCTCATGACGGATAGGCTTCCCGCATCAGTCCGAACCGGGAGGCCTCGACCATGTCCGCGCATTTCGCTCGCTCACATCGCCATGAAGCGCTCGACCGACTCACCGACCGCCGGCTGCTGCGCGAACTCGCCTATGTCGACGGGCATTGGACGGCAAGCGAGGCGGCGGAAAGTTTCGAGGTCACCGATCCGGCCACCGGTGCGACTGTCGCTTTCGTCGCGGCGCTCGATGCGCGGCAAACGACAAAAGCAATCGATGCCGCCGCGCGCGCCTTTCCAGCCTGGCGCTCCCTGTTGTCGCAGGAGCGCTCGAAAATTCTGCGAAAATGGTTCGAACTGATCATCGCCGCGAAAGACGATCTTGCTCTGCTGATGACACTGGAACAGGGCAAGCCGCTGCAGGAATCGCTTGGCGAAATCGACTACGCCGCCTCCTTCGTTGAGTGGTATGCCGAGGAAGCAAAGCGCCTCAATGCCGAGAGCGTCACCAGCCATCTGCCGAACGCCGAGATGATGGTGCGGCGCGAGCCGCTCGGCGTCGTCGGCATCGTCACGCCATGGAATTTTCCGTCCGCCATGCTGACCCGCAAGGCAGCCGCAGCCCTTGCCGCCGGCTGCACCATCGTCGCGCATCCGTCCTCGGAAACGCCGCTGTCGGCACTGGCGATGGCTGAACTCGGCGAGCGTGCCGGCCTGTCCGCCGGTGTCTTCAACGTCATCACCGGCAAAGCGGCGACCATCGTCGGCCGCATGTGTGAGGATGCACGCGTCCGTGCCATGAGCTTCACCGGCTCGACGGAGATCGGCAGGCTGATCGCCGCACAAAGTGCGCCGACGATGAAGCGGCTGGTGATGGAGCTTGGCGGCCACGCGCCGCTGATCGTGTTTGCGGACGCCGATCTCTACAAGGCCGTGAGCATTGCCATCAACGCCAAGTTCGCCACATCGGGCCAGGACTGCCTTGCCGCCAACCGCATCTACGTCCAGCGCCCGATCTACGAACACTTCTGCGCCGCCTTCGCCAGGCGCATCGAGGCACTGCGGACCGGCAATGGGCTTGCCGACGGCACCGACATCGGGCCGCTGATGCATGAGCGCGCCGTCATCAAGGTCGAGGAACAGGTTGCCGATGCCATCGCTCGCGGCGCGCGGTGCCTCGCCGGCGGCAAGCGACATCAGGCCGGGCCGCTGTTCTACCAGCCGACGCTGCTGGCCGATGTCCCTGACGAGGCGCTGATCATGCGCGAGGAGACTTTTGGCCCGGTCGCCGCCGTCACGCCTTTCGATAGCGAGGACGAAGTGATCGCCCGCGCCAACGCCACCGAATACGGCCTCGTCGCCTATGTCGTCACCGAGAACGGCGGCCGTCAGCAGCGCATCGGCCGCGCGCTCGACTACGGCATGGTCGCCATCAACCGCGTCAAGATCACCGGCGCGCCGATCCCGTTCGGCGGTGTCAAGCAATCCGGCATCGGGCGCGAAGGCTCGCGCCACGGGCTGGAGGCTTTCACCGATCTGAAGTACCTCTGCCTGGACGTCGCATAAGTCCGTCCGGCCAGCTCTCAAGGAGTCAAGAAATGCTCGACCAGTCCAACGAACTCAACGCCTGGGATCGCGACCACTTTTTCCATCCCTCGACCCATATGGGCACGCATGCGCGCGGTGAATCGCCGACGCGCATCATGGCCGGTGGTGAAGGCGTCACCGTCTGGGACAACAATGGCAAGAAGAGCATCGATGCCTTTGCCGGCCTCTATTGCGTCAATGTCGGCTACGGCCGCCAGAAGATCGCCGATGCCATCGCCACCCAGGCGAAGAACCTCGCCTACTACCACGCCTATGTCGGTCACGGCACCGAGGCCTCGATCACACTGGCCAAGATGATCATCGACCGTGCGCCCAAGGGCATGTCCAGAGTCTATTTCGGGCTCTCCGGTTCGGACGCCAACGAAACCAACATCAAGCTGATCTGGTACTACAACAATGTGCTTGGGCGGCCGGAGAAGAAGAAGATCATCTCGCGCTGGCGCGGCTATCACGGCTCTGGCGTGATGACGGGATCGCTGACCGGGCTCGACCTCTTCCACAACGCCTTCGACCTGCCGCGCGCGCCGGTCCTGCACACCGAGGCGCCCTACTACTTTCGCCGCGCCGACCGCTCGATGAGCGAGGAGCAGTTCTCGCAGCACTGCGCCGACAAGCTCGAGGAGATGATCCTTGCTGAAGGCCCCGAAACCGTCGCCGCCTTCATCGGCGAACCGATCCTCGGCACCGGGGGCATCGTGCCGCCGCCCGCCGGCTACTGGGAAAAGATCCAGGCCGTGCTGAAGAAGTATGACGTGCTGCTGGTCGCCGACGAGGTGGTGACGGGCTTCGGTCGTCTCGGCACCATGTTCGGCTCCGACCACTATGGCATCAAGCCGGACCTGATCACCATCGCCAAGGGCCTGACTTCGGCCTATGCGCCGCTGTCCGGCGTCATCGTTGCCGACAAGGTCTGGCAGGTGCTGGTGCAGGGTTCGGACAAGCTCGGCGCGCTCGGCCATGGCTGGACCTATGCGGCGCATCCGATCTGCGTTGCCGCAGGCGTCGCCAATCTCGAACTGATCGACGAGATGGACCTTGTGACAAACGCCCGCGAGACTGGCGCCTATTTCCGCGCCGAACTGGCCAAGGCGGTCGGCGGCCACAAGAATGTCGGCGATGTGCGCGGTGCCGGCATGTTGGCGGCGGTCGAGTTCGTCGCCGACAAGGACGACCGGGTGTTCTTCGACGCTTCGCTCAAGATCGGGCCACAGGTGGCCACGGCGCTTGCCGCCAGCGGTGTCATCGGCCGCGCCATGCCGCAGGGCGACATACTCGGCTTCGCGCCTCCGCTCTGCTTGACCCGTGGGGAAGCAGACATCGTCGTTTCGAAGACCGCCGATGCCGTCAACAGCGTGTTTGCCAATCTTTGAGACGAACGATGAATGCCATGACCAAGACCGTTCCCGCCACCATGGCCGCCGTGCTGCTCACCGGGCACGGCGGACCGGAGAAACTCGTCTATCGCACCGATGTGAAAGTGCCTGTGCCCGGCCTGGGTGAAGTGCTGGTCAAGGTCAGCGCTTGCGGCATGAACAACACCGATGTCTGGGTGCGCCAGGGCGCCTATGGCACGGAGGAAGATGCTGCCGCCGTGTCGACCTGGCGGCGGCAAGGCAACACACTTGTTTTCCCGCGCATCCAGGGCACCGACACGGTCGGCACCATCGCTGCCGTCGGTGAAGGCATTTCGCCAGACCGCGTCGGCGAACGGGTGATGGTCGATTTCTCGATCTACAACCGCGACGACGATTCGCTCGCCGACATCGACTATATGGGCCATGGCCGGGACGGCGGCTATGCGGAGTACCAGGCGGTGCCGGCCGAGAATGCGCATGTCGTCGACACCGAGATGAGCGACATCGAACTCGCCACCTTCTGCTGCGCCTACCTCACCGGCGAACAGATGCTGGAGCGCGCCGCACTCAAGGCCGGCGAGCGCGTGCTTGTCACCGGCGCTTCGGGCGGTGTCGGCTCGGGCATCGTGCAACTGGCGCGAGCACGCGGCGCCATACCCTATGCTGTCGTCGGCAAGGGCAAGGAACAGGCGGTGCGCGACATCGGCGCCGAGGCCGTCATCACCCGCGGCGTCGCCGACTTGCCAGCCGCTGTCAGCGAAGCGACAGGCGGCCAGCCGATCGACGTGGTCGCCGATCTCGTCGGCGGGGCGATCTTCAACGACCTGTTGCGCATCCTGAGGCCCGAGGGCCGCTACACCACAGCCGGTGCCATCGCCGGCCCGGTCGTCCAGCTCGATCTCAGGACGATGTACCTCAAGCAGCTGCAGCTGCATGGCTCAAGCCAGGGCACGCGCGCCGATTTCCGCCGCATCGTCCGCTACATCGAGGCGAAGAAAATCCGGCCGCTGGTTGGCGGTGTCTACAGACTGTCCGATTTTCACAAGGCGCAGGCCGACTTCATCGCCAAGGATTTTGTCGGCAAGCTGGTGGTCGTGCCGGACGCCATGTGGGTCAATGGCTGACCTGGCAGGACGGGCTTTCGTGCGGTTAGAAAATCATCGTGAGGTGTTGTCGATCCGGCCCGTCCTTGGGTTAGAACCGCCACGAGGAGGAAGCCGTGAGAGACTTGATCCTGAAGATGTCCATGTCGATCGACGGCTTCGTGAGTGATCTGGATGGCGCAAACAAATGGATGTTCGGCAGGTCGCCGGCGGTCCGTCACTCCGGAAGGCCGGCCTTGCGGAAGCCATCGACGAAATGTTCGAGCGTGGCAGTGTCGCGGAATGGCTCGGTCTCGACCCAGTGGCGGGTTGTGAAATGCGGGTTGGCGACGAGGAACATTGCGACCTCGGCGCGCGCCTCGTCGAGCCGGCCGAGCTGGGCGAGGCTCGCCGCCAGGAAGCGGCGTGAGCTTGTGCGATAGGTCTCGTCCCGGCGCAGCGTCTCGACGGCGGCCTCGTAGTCGCGCGCCGCGTATTGCGCCTGGCCGAGCGTTAGATAGTACCAGCTTGCCGGATACGGGTTCAGGCGGAACGCTTTGCGAATCTGCTCGAGGCCCTCCTCCACCTGGCCGGCCAGGGTCGTGATATCGGACAATGTCGCCCAGGCGTCGGCGTCGTTCGGGTCGAGCTCGAACGCCTTGGCAAATTCCGCGTCCGCCTCATCGAATCTGCGCTCATAGGCAAGCAGGTTGGCAAGCACCCAGTGACAGCCGGCATCATTGGGATCGATCGCCACGGCCTTGCGCGCCAGGTCCAGGGCAAGGCCGCGGGCAGGCTCCATCGCTTCGCCCCAATGCACCCATCCCATCCAGTGGTTCATGGCAAGCCAGCGATAGGCCTCGGCATAGTCCGGATCGAGCCCAATCGCACGCGTCAGCATCAGATGCGCTTCGCGCGCCGTCTCCGGCGAGACGTCGATCAGCTTGCGGGCCCGCACACACAGATCGTACGCCTCGAGATTCCCTGGCCGGTTGCGCGGCAGGGGCGCACGCAGGCGGCCAAGCAGGGCCTCGACGATCTTGGTCGTCACCTCGTCCTGGACGGCAAAGATATCTTCCAGGCCGCGATCAAAGCGGTCCGCCCACAGATGCTCGCCGCTCAGTGCGTCGACCAGCTGGGCGTTGATGCGCACGCGCCCGGCGGCACGCCTGGCGCTGCCCTCCAAGAGATAGCGCACGCCAAGTTCCCTGGCGATCTCGCGCACATCCACCGCCTTGCCCTTGTAGGCAAAGGTCGAGTTGCGCGCGATGACGAACAGGCCGCCGATCCGGGACAGGTCGGTGATGAGGTCTTCAGTCAACCCGTCGGCGAAGGCTTCCTGCTCGGGGTCGTTGCTGAAATTGGCGAAGGGCAACACGGCTATCGACGGCTTGGCGGGCAGCGGCAAAGGCTGTCGCTTTGCATCGCCGAGCCGTTCAATGGCGCCGGTGAAGCGATAGCCGACGCGCGGAACCGTCGATATCCATTCCCCGCCATTCGCGGCCGGACCCAGCAGCTTGCGCAATTGCGCGATCTGGACCGTGAGGTTGCCTTCCTCGACGGCCGTGCCTGGCCATGCCGCGTCCATCAACTCGGCCTTGGCCAGGATCTCGCCGGGCCGGGCGACGAGCGCCGCCAGCAGTTGCAGTCCGCGATGACCGGCTGCGACGGGGACATCGTCCCGAAGGAGCGTTCCCGCACCCGGATCAAGCACGAACGGACCAAAGGCAAAGCGCACTCCTTGCATAACGCGCATCTATAGCCCGTTTGGAAGTTTTGAGAACTATTTGGGAAGGCTTAATTACGGCGCCGTCCGCATGCTGCAGAATTCAGCCTCTTTCAAACCGAGGGCTCTTGCCCCTCAAGCCGAATGGAGGTTGCCATGAACGATACCCTTGCTTCTGCCCCGGCAGCCTGGCCGGAAAAACCCGCGGCGTCATCGCGCCGGTACCTGACGGGCCCGCGCAGCATGATTGCGGCCTGGCGTGAGCGGATACGCTTTCGCTGGGACCTGACGCAGATGGCGGAGGCCAATCCGCATCTGATCGACGATATCGGCCTGACCAGACGCCAGGTCGAGGCAGAGATCGTCAAACGCTTCTGGCAAGTGTGAGCCGGATGATACCGCATCGCCCGTTTGTGCGTGCCGCGGCGCTTCGCCGGTATTTGCACTTGCCGGAATTTGCCGATCCTGCTTCGAAGGCTGCATGAGCGCCGAAGACGCGACGTCACCGCGCGAGAACCGCATCCCGTGGGCCGCGATGGCCGGCATCATCGCGACCGTCACGGTGTTTGCCGTCGCGCAGGGGCTGACCTATCCGCTGCTCAGCTTTATCCTCGAACGGCAGGGGACGACACCGGGCCTGATCGGCCTCTCGGCGGCAATGACGCCGCTGGGTTTCATCGTATCGTCGCTCTTCACGCCGGCGCTGGTCCGGCGCGTGGGCGCGGCGCGCTTTGCGGTTCTGTGTTCAATCCTGGCAGCGAGCGCCCTGATCGCGATTGCCTGGACGCAGGACGTCTGGGCCTGGATGCCGTTGCGCTTCCTGCTCGGCTTCTTTGCCAACCCGCTCTACATGATCAGCGAAACCTGGCTGGTCTCGATCACGCCCGCCGCGCGCCGGGGCCGCATCATGGGCCTTTACTCCTCCATTGTTTCCGCCGGATTCGGCCTCGGCCCACTGTCGCTCGGCCTTGTGGGCACCCATGGGTGGCCGCCCTTCATCATCGGCAGCGCGGCCTTCCTTGTCTGCGGCCTGATCGTGCTCGCCGTCGCAGCGCGCCTGCCCGACATGCCGCATGACGGCGAGGCGGTGTCGGTCGGCGGCTTCTTTGCCCTGGCGCCGCTGTTGTTGTTTGCCGTTTTCACCGCTGCCGCCTTCGAGCAGGTCCTGCTTTCCCTGTTCGCGGTCTATGGCGCCGCACTTGGCAGCGCCGAGCAGCGCATTGCGTCGCTCATCACCTGTTTCATCGCCGGCAATGCGGTGCTGCAGATCGTGCTCGGGCGCGCGGCCGAACGGTTTGGCTCGACGCGGATGATGCTGTTCTGTGTCCTGGTGTGCCTGGCCGGTTGCCTGCTGTTGCCGTTGCTCTTCAACAATTGGCTGATCTGGCCGCTTTTCTTCGTCTGGGGCGGGGTCTCGTTCGGCATCTACACGCTGTCGCTGATCCAGCTCGGCGAGCGTTTCACCGGTCAGGCCTTGATTGCCGGCAATGCCGCCTTCGGAATCGTATGGGGCATAGGCGGCATCGTCGGCTCGCCCGCGGCCGGGCTGGCAATGCAACTGACCGGACATCAGGGGCTGCCGTCGTCGCTCGGCCTGCTGTGCTGTGTGCTGGTGGTGTTTCTGACGGCGCAGAGACGGCGGGTTTGAGCGAAGACCTTGCTCAGGCGTAAGGCGTGCCTGCCATTGCGGCTTTCAGGCCGATGCTGCCCTTGTCGACGAGAGCGAGAAAGGCCGCGCTCGCTTGGCCGCTGTCGCGGGTTTCTCGAAACGTCCGGTGCGCCTGGATGAAGGCCACACTCCATGTCGTCAGGAGCAGCGCCGCACCCAGCCGGGCGTCGGGGTCGGCGGCATCACGCCCCGCGCCTTCAGTCAGCGCTACCGTCAGCACGTCCGCCAGCTCATCCCGTATCGCTCTCGCCCGCGCCTTGAGCGTCTCGCTGCCCTCGACCGTCCTGATCAGGCCCTGGCTCCTGGCGGAGAATTCGACGACGGGGCTACGTTCGGCAACCAGGCGATGCGCGAACAGCCGCAACGCCTCGATCGGCGCGATGCCTGGATCGCGCTGCCGCAGAGCCTCGCGCAGCATCTCGCGGCCTTCCTCGTCGCGGTCGAAGAGCATGTCCTCCTTGCGCGGGAAGTGATTGAACACCGTCATCCGCCCGACATCGGCGGCCGCCGCGATCTCGTCCACCGTCACATCATCGAAGCCCCGCTCGAAGAACAGGAGCGTGGCGGCATTGGAGATGGCTTGCCGCGTGGCGAGGCGCTTGCGGGCCCGGAGGTCGGACGGGGTTGACATGGCTTTCCTGGTTGAATATGTACTGAGTACAAGTTTGTATCGAGTATAGTAAGAGCTGAGCCGAAAAGCAAGCTTCTCCGCTCGATCTGACTGCAGAGACCCAGGACCGTCAGCGCAAGGCGCGCGTCATGGGCTCACCATTTTTCATCGTCTGGATCTCACCATGAACAAATCCCTTACCGCTATCTTCGCCGCGATCGGCCTCGACGCCGTCGGCATAGGCCTCATCTTCCCGATCCTCCCGCGCCTCCTCGAAGAGGTGACGCACAGCCCTGACATCGCACCTTATATCGGCATCATGACCGCGCTCTATGCGTTCATGCAATTCGTCTTCGCGCCCATGCTCGGCGCCTTGAGCGACAACATCGGCAGGCGTCCGGTGCTGCTGATTTCGCTCGCCGGTGCGGCCATCAACTACATCGTCATGGCCTTCGCGCCGCAGCTCTGGATGCTGTTCCTCGGCCGCGCCATTGCCGGCCTGACCAGCGCCAACGTCTCCGTTGCCATGGCCTACATCACCGACGTTTCACCCGAGGACAAGCGCGCCCGTCGCTTCGGCCTGTTCAACGCCGTGTTCGGCGCCGGCTTCATCATCGGGCCGGTTCTCGGCGGTCTGCTCGGCGACCACTGGCTGCGGTTGCCTTTCATCGCCGCCGCCGTGCTCAACGCCTGCAATCTGCTGCTGGCTTTTTTCACCCTGCCGGAGTCGCGCGCACCTGCCCGCCAGAAGCTTGATCTGGCCGCACTCAACCCGCTTGCGCCGTTGCGCTGGGTGTTCTCTTTGAAGGGGCTTTTGCCGATCGTGCTCGTGTTCTTCATCATGAGCGCCACCGGAGAAGCCTACGGCACCTGCTGGGCGCTGTGGGGCTTCGACACGTTCCAGTGGAACGGCGTCTGGATCGGCCTTTCGCTGGGCGCCTTCGGTGTCTGCCAGACGCTGGTGCAGGCATTCCTGCCCGGCCCGGCAGCCAGATTGCTCGGCGAGCGCTGGGCCGTCGTCACCGGCACAGGTTTTGCCTGCATCGCCCTTCTCGCCATGGCTTTCGCCAATCACGGCTGGATGGTGTTCGCCATCATGCCGGTCTTCGCGCTTGCCGGCATCGGCGCCCCGGCGTTCCAGGCCTTTGCCACAAGGCGGGTCGACCCGGCTCGCCAGGGTCAACTCCAGGGCGTGCTGGCATCGGCCGTCAGCCTGGCCTCGGTCATCGCCCCACTCGGCTTCTCGACCTTCTACTTCGTCGTCCAGAAAGAGTGGCCCGGAGCCGTCTGGCTCTCGGTGCTGGTCGTCTACGCAATCGCAATTCCGCTGGTTCTTCTCGGCACCCGAACCGCTCGCTCCGCAGAGTCAGCGATCGCGTAGATCTTCCTAAGTAAAGCCGATCACACACCAGACCTTGCAAATATGCTATACTCACCGGGATGTAACAGGGAGAGATATCGATGAAGAAAGCTTTCCTGATTTCTGTCATTGTCGAGATGGCATTTCTGGGCGCGGCGACAACCATGTCATTGGCGGATGATCTTCCCGCCTTGAACTCGAAGTGGCGCGAACCGCAACACGGAACCTGCCTGGAGATTACTCAAATTTCGGATGCACTTCCTGGACCGGCAGGCTGCGCTCAGATTGCCGGTCGGATGAAAGACGATCTGATGATCGGTTATGCCTGCAAAAGCGGATCGGAAATCAGCTTTTTCACCGGTCTGCAAACCGACAATTCCATAAAGCCCGATATTTTCATTGGCCGGTACAGCGCGGAAGCCATAATCGCCCAATACTGCACCAGAATTAGCAACGACTGGCCTCCGGAATATGATTGCAGAAATGAAATGACGTTCAAAAGCGTCAGCAGTTGCACACCCTGAAATGCGCTGGCCCGGTTGAAGACGGAAGCTTCATCCGCGGGTGCTGTAGAACTCATTGCCTGAGCGGCGGCGTGGCGGGCGAAGGCGCCCGATCAGGATCGGCTGAATGAAAACAGCTTCGCGTCCGCATCTTCTACGCCGCCGATCGCCGAGGCGACGATCTCCGAAGCGATCTGCGAGAAGGTGATGCCGTTGCCGCCATAACCCATCACGGCATGGATGCGCGGATGCCGGGGCAGGGCGCCGATACAGGGCATGCCGGTGCTGGTTGTCCCGAACGAACCGGTCCACGCGAATTCGGGCCTCACGTCGAGCCGCGGCAGCAAACGATGCAGCTTCTTCGCCAGACGTTTCGCCTTGTCGGCGATCAACTCATCGCGGCGTGCCTCGTCGGTGAAGTCCTCGTCCTCGCCGCCGCAGATGACGCGGCCATCTTCCGTCGCGCGCAGGTATAGGTATGGCTCCGACGCCTCCCAGATCAACACAGAGCCCGGCCATATGTTTTTCGGTTGCGGCGCCGTGGCGATCGCCCAGGTCGACACGACGCTGTGCGCGGTCTTCGGGATGGCGTCGGTCAGTTCGTAGCCGGTGGCCAGCACCAGATGCCGCGCGGTGATCGTCGGGCCACCGCTGGTGGCGACGACGACCTGATCGCTTCTGTCCTCGATCGCCGTCGCCTGTACAGGCGCATAGAAACGCGCCTTGCGCTGCAGGGCTTTCAGCAGCAGGCCGGCAGTCAGTTTGCGCGGGTCGAGCGCGAGATTGCCGTGGCTAAGAATAGCGCCGGCACGGTCGATGCCGAAGCTGTCGGTGAGTGCCTTGCGGGTGAGGTAGCTTGCGCCGATGCCGACCTGCCGGCGCGCCTCCGCCTCGTCGCGCAGTGCAGAGGGGTCGAGCACATCGCCGGCGAGATAGAGTGCGGAAGATGGTGTCAGGTTGCAGTCGATGCCGAGTTCGGCGATCCGGCCGCTAAGGTTGGACACCGCAAGGCGTGAGCGCCGCCATGCCTGTCCGGCATCGGCCTTGCCGACCATTGCCGAAAGTTTCGTCAGCGGCTGATCGAGTTCGAACTGCACCAGAGCCGTCGTCGCCGCGGTCGATCCCTGCAAGGGTCCGCGCCTGTCGATGCAGATCACCGAACGACCGGCGGCAGTCAGCGTTTCGGCGGCCATGGCGCCGCTGATCCCCATGCCGACGATCAACACGTCGGTCTTGACATCGCGGGTCAGTCTTTCGGTCGGCACCGATGGAGCCCGATAGGCAAACCAGACCGGCCGGCCGCTGCGCAGGTCGAGTTTGCGTGCCACCAATGTCTCCAGGCGCCGGCAATGTCTTCAGCTGCTAACCAATGTCTTCAAACGAAGAGCGGCCGCCGAAGTCCGGCGGCCGCTGTCGGCGACGCTATATTCGCCCGAGAACAACCAGAATGATGACGATGAGCAGCACCAGCCCGAGGCCGCCGCCGCCATAGTAACCGGTGCCGTAAAACGGTCCGCCGCCGAGGCCGCTGAAGCCGCCGAGCAACGCGATGATGAGGATGATAATAAGAATGGTACCCAGGCCCATATGCCGTCTCCTTGAGCTGCCGCGCCATTCACGCCGCGCGGCTCGAAGACAGAAACTCGCGGCAGGCCATCCTGTTCCAATGCCTTTGCAACCCTTGCGCGCCAAGGGCAAGCGCAGCCGGAGTGATACGGTCTCTTTTGACGGCTAAGAAAAGCAGGAATCCTGCCTGTTGGCTTCGGAGGGACTCGGCGTTTGATAGAATCGCTGACCCGCTCTGCCCCGCTTGCCGCGAGTTTCCGTGGGCTCAACAGGCCACCTTCACGTCGCCTTGCCGGCCGGCGCGCCTAAGTCTTCCTCGGCAATATCGTCGAACGAGGCGTAGTTCATGTTGTAAAGCCGCGCGTAGAGACCTTTCGCCGCCATCAGCTGGTCGTGGTTGCCGCTTTCGACGATCTCGCCATTCTGCAGCACGATGATGCGGTCGGCGCCGCGGATGGTGGCCAGCCTGTGCGCGATGACCAGCCCGGTGCGGCCTTCCAGCAGCGTGAGCAGCGCCTTCTGGATCAGCATTTCCGTGTAGGAATCGATGCTCGCCGTCGCCTCGTCCAGCACCAGGATCTTAGCGTCGGCGACCAGCGCCCGCGCAAAGCTGATCAGCTGGCGCTGGCCGAGCGAGAGGTTGCCGCCGCGTTGTTCGAGCTCGGTGTCATAGCCATTGGGCAGATGCTCGATGAAATCGTGCGCACCGACAGCCCGCGCCGCTCGCACCACCTCTTCGCGGGTTGCTGATGTCTTGTGATAGCGGATGTTTTCCAGCACCGTTCCTGAAAATAGGAATGGCTCCTGCAGCACCATGGCCACCTGGTCGCCGAGCGAATCCTGCGTGACGTCGCGGACATCGTGGCCGCCGACCAGCACCTCGCCCGACCAGACATCGTAGAAACGGTGCACCAGCGCCATGCAGCTCGACTTGCCCGATCCGGTCGGCCCGACCAGGGCCACGGTCTCGCCTGGATTGACTCGGAACGAGACATTTTTGAGCACCGGCTGGTTCTGCCGGTAGCCGAAGGTGACGTTCCTGAACTCGACCGAGCCGTCCATGTCGCGCGTCAGCGCCACCGCGCCTTGCCTGTCGCTGACGTCGACCGGCACGTCGAGCACTTCGGAGATGCGCTGGCCCGAAGCCATGGCGCGCTGCATGACCGAGTACTGCATGGTGAGCGAGCGGATCGGGTCGAAGAAGCGCTGGATGTAGAACAGGAACGCCACCATGACGCCGATGTCGAGGCTGTGCGACAGCACCATCGAACCGCCTATGACGATGACGGTCGCCATGGCTATGCCGGTCAGCGTGTCGACGATCGGCACCATCACCTGCGCATATTTCGCCGAGGTCAAATGCGTCCTCAGATTGGCCAGCACTTTCTCGTCATAGAGGTCGAAATTGACGTGCTGGCGCTCCAGGCTCTGCACCGTGCGCACGCCATGGATGCCTTCGGCGAGCGCGCCATTGGCGATCGAATTGGTCTCGTGCGCGGCCATGAAGGCGACCTTGGCGCGCGGCAGCCAGAACAGGCGTACGACAAACAGCGCCGGCATGGTCGACAGCGTCAAAAGCCCGAGCCGGAAATCGAGCCACAACAGAACGGTGACGATGCCGAACAAGAGCACGATGTCGCCCACCGACATCACGGAGGTCTCGAGGAACTCCTGCATGGAATTGACGTCGCCCTGCAGGCGTGACATCAGCCGGCCCACTTCGGTCTTGTCCATGAAGCTCAGCGAGACGCGCTGCAGATGGCTGAACATGGCGCGGCGCAGGTCCGACAGCACATTCTCGGCCACCTTGCCGACGACGCTTTCCTGCACATAGCTGGCGGCATAGTTGATCAGGATGATCAGTGCGAAGGCGCCGATCGCCCAGTTCATCACCGAGCGGTCGGCCTTGCCTGCCGCCATGCCGTGGTCGATGGCGTAGCGAATGACCAGCGGGATCGCCAGCTGCGTCAGCGTGAACACCAGCACCGCTGCGACCGAGATGAAGATCCTGCCCTGATAAGGCTTCACGAAGCTCCAGATGCGGCGCACGATCCGCGGATCGTAGACCTTGCCGAAGACCTCTTCTTCGTCGCGATGCGAGCCGACGACGGCCTTGGTCGGCCGGCGGCTGGTGTCTTCCTTCTCGTCGTCGTTCTGTGTCGACATCATGCGGCTCCCACGGCGACAGGGAGGTCGTCCTCCGGCCGCAGCTGCAGGTCGTAGAGCGCGCGATAGCGTCCGCCCAGCGCCAGCAATTCCTGATGGGTGCCGCGCTCGGCGATGCGGCCGTTCTCGATGAACAGGATCTGGTCGGCATGCATCAGCGAGCTCAGCCGGTGCGAAATGATCAGCGTCACGCGGTCCTTGGCGAAGCGTTTCATCGCCGTGCGGATCCGCTGCTCGGTGCCGGCGTCGACGGCCGCGGTGGAATCGTCGAAGACCAGCACCGAAGGTCTGAGCATCAGGGTGCGGGCAATGGTCAGGCGCTGCCGCTGGCCGCCGGAAAGCGAGGCGCCGCGCTCGCCCACGACCGTGGTGTAGCCGGCGGGAAGCCCGATAATGTAGTTGTGCAGCTGGGCGTACTCGGCGGCCTGCCCGATGCGGGTCTCGCGCGCCCAGGGATTGCCATAGGCGATGTTGTTCTCGATCGAGGTGGTGAACAGGAAGGCGTCCTGCTGCACGACGCCGACCGCCTTGCGTAGCGATTGCAGCGTCACGGCGCGGATATCCTGCCCGTCAATGGTGATCGCGCCCGACGTCACGTCATAGAAACGCGGGATCAGATGCGCGATGGTCGACTTGCCGCTGCCTGGCGGGCCGACGATGCCGACCGTCTCGCCGGACCTGGCCTCGAACGAGATGGCCGACAGCGCCGGCCGGCCGCCTGTGCCCGCATAGCGGAAGCCGACATTGTCGAAGCGCAGCACGCCGTCAGTGACGACGAGGTCCTTGGCGCCAGGCGCATCCTCGATGTCGAGTTCGGCGTCGAGCAGCTCGAACAGCCTGGTGCCGCAGGTCGAGGCGCGGGCAAACGAATTGACCATCAGGCCGAGCTGGCGCACCGGCATCTGCAGGATGGTCATGAAGGTGAGGAACTGGGCCAGCGTGCCGACGCTGACCTCGCCGGCGATCACCTTCTGGCCGCCGAACCACAACACCAGCCCCATGGCCGCCAGGAAGGAGAAATTCATGGCGCTGGTGTTGGAGACGCGAATGTCGACGCGCTCATTGGCAAGCTCCAATGCCGACCGCTTTGCGCGGTCGAACTTTTCCAACTCATGCCGCTGCGCGGCGAAGGCGCGGACGACGCGGATGCCGCCGAGATTCTCGTCCATCACCCGGCTCAGCACCGACAGCCGCTCCTGCAGCGTCAGCCAGGTGCTGCGCAGCCTGAGCTGGGTGACCGAGGAGCGCCAGGCCACGAACGGCACGAAGCTCAGGCTGAGCAGCCCAAGTTCGAGATCGGCGCTGATCAGGAGGTGGGAGCCGACGCCGATCAACACGCCGAGCAGCACGACGCGCAGTATGCCGGTGGAAAAGAACATGCGCACGCCGTCGAGGTCGAGCAGGCCGAGCGTGATCAGATCGCCGGTATGCACCCTGTCATGGAAGTTGAAGCTCAGCCGCTGGATCTTCTCGTAGAAGGCCAGGCGCAATTCATAGCCGGTGCGGTGGCCGACGGCCTCGCCATAATAGTTCTGCGCCATGGTGAAGAGGCCGCGCAATATGCTGACGACGAGCAGCGTGAGCGCCGTCGTCCACAGCGCCTGCTCCGCCGCCGCACCGCCGCTCGCGGCCATCACGCCTTGCGCCTGGTCGATGGCGCGACCGAGCAGGCGCGGGATGAACAGCTGCAGCGTTGCGGCGATGAAGGTCGAGACGATGGTGATCGCCACCTGCCAGGGATGGCGCAGCGTCATGCGCACGATGCGCAGCAGCGTGCTGAGGCCCTTGCCCCAGGAGGCCTCCGCCACATGGGCAAACGATTTGCCGCGCTTCGCCGCGCCGCTGGCTGCATCCGTATTCAAGGAAAAATATCCAGCCCGATCCGGACATTAGCCCGGACGAATGAAAGCAGACTCAGTTTCAGATGCTGGGATGGTACGCCTCCATTTTGGCCGTTCAAGGGCCAATGACGGCATCGCACTGTGCCTGTAGGGTGGCGCATGACCATATGAGCTGACGCTAAGATTACAGGTTTGGTGGCTTATGGCGCATTACGGGGCATTGTTCCGCACGATCAGCCCGCCATCCAGCCGCCATCCACCATCAGATTGATGCCGGTGACATAGCTTGCCATGTCGCTGGCGAGGTACAGCGCGGCTCCCGCCACATCATTCGGGGTGCCGAGCCGCGGCCAGGGCGTGCGGCTGCGTGAATAGGCGAGCGCATCGGGATCGTTGGCGACACCCGGCTTGCCGGTGATGATCTTGCCGGGCGCAATGGCGTTGCAGACGATCAAATCATCGGCGTGGTCGACGGCGATCTGCCGCGTCATCTGCACGATGCCACCCTTGCTCACCGAATAGGGAAAATCGCCGGGGCAGGCGACCATGCCGTGCTGCGAGGAAATGTTGATGATGCGGCCGCGAACCTCGTTCACCGGCGCCTGGGTCAGCATCTGCATGACGGCGCGCTTGGAGCTGTAGAAGAACCCCGTCAGATTGACGCTGATCACGCGGTTCCATTGCTCCGGCGTGGTCTCGACTAGGTTGGTGCTGGTGTAGATGGCCGCATTGTTGACCATTACGTCGAGCCGTCCGAAACGCTCGGCCGTCGCGCCGACCAGCGCATCGACCGCGTTCCAATCCGAAATGTCGGTCGCGACATGCATCGCCGTCCCGCCAGTCGACTGGATCAGATCGGCGGTGCTCTGGCCGCCTTCGATCGGCAATTCGGCGGTATCGGCAATGACGACGGCAGCGCCTTCGGCCGCGAATTTCAGCGCGATGGCGCGGCCGATGCCGGAGCTTCCTCCGGTGACGATCGCAACCTTGTCCTTGAGCAGGGCCATCTCTTCTCCTCAATGTTCCCGGCGCACGACCTTGCCTTGCCCCGGACCGGTCAGCACCTGATCGCGCACGATCTGTCGCCCGCGCAGAAACACATTGGTCAGCCGCGCCTTGACGCTCCAGCCGTCGAACGGCGTGTAGGCCGCGCGGGAAACCTGTTCGGCGTCCGAGATTGAACTGGACTGGCGTGGGTCGACGATCAGCAGGTCGGCGTCATAGCCGGTAGCGATGCGTCCCTTGCGCCGGCCGAGCCCGAAACGCTCGGCCGGATTGCGTGCGCACATCCGCACCACATCGGGGTACGTGATCAGCCCCTCATCGACGAGCTTCAGCATCACCTGCAGCAGCGTCTGCAGCCCCGGCATGCCGCCGGGGATATCGGCGAAAGCAGCGTAAGCGGCGGCCTTTTCGGCCGGCGCATGCGGTGCGTGGTCGGTGGCGACGATGTCGATCAGCCCACCCTTCAGCGCAGCGCGCAAGGCCTCGACATCCTGACGCGACCGTAGCGGTGGCGACCCCTTCAGCCTGGCGCCTTGCGTTTCGTAGTCGTCGGCGGTGAAGAACAGGTTCTGCGGCGTGGTCTCGACACTGGCATCGGCCCTGTCGCGCAGCCGGCTCCACGCCTCGACGCCCGGTTCTGAATTGATCTGCCGGACATGGATATGCGCGCCGGTCGCGGCGGCGGCAAGCACGGCGCGCGCAACGCCGCCGGCTTCCGCCAGCGGTGGCCGACTGTCGAGAAAGGCCGCGATGGTCCCCGTCTTGTTGCGCTCATTGGCGCCGGTCAGCATCGATTGATCGCCCGGCGAAATGCCGATCAGCGTGTCGGCGTGGCCGAAATGTCTGAGTGCCTCGGCAACCATGTCGAAATTGCGAAACAGGAAGGCCTCCGGCACATCGGAGGTGAACAATTCGAACGACACCGGTGCGAGCGCGAGCAGGCCGGCAATGCGCGACAGATCGCGGCTGACCACGGCCTGGAAGCCGACATCGACATGGAGACGGCCTGTCGCCGTCGCCATCTTGTCGGCGAGCTGTTCGGCGCTGGCCGTCCATGGCTCGTCGGTCGGCATGTCGAGCACCGTCGTGACGCCACCAAGTGCCGCCGCATGGGTGCCCGAGGAAAAATCCTCCTTGTGCGTGAGGCCAGGCTCGCGCAGATGCGCATGCGCGTCGACCAGGCCGGGCAGGAGCAGGCAGCCCGAGGCATCCACTACCGTCGCGGCTTCAGCCGTTCCACCGGGTGTGATCAGCGCCGCGATGCGGCCGCCGGCAATGCCGACATCGCGCCGTTCCTGCCTCTCGGCGTTGACGACGGTCGCACCCCTGATCAGCGTCTCGAACATACTCAGCCGTGCCGCTCGAAGCCAGCATGGTTCTCCAGCCAGAACCGGGCAATGTCCTCGCGCCGCATGAAGGCGGCCGCCGGCTTCTGCTTTACATGCTCGATCACCTCGCGCAGCCCCGAGGCACGGTTGGGTTGGCCCATCCAGCGCGCATGAATGCCGATCGTCAGCATGCGGCCGCCGGTCTCGTCGGCTTCGTCGAGCATGTAGTCGATGGCCGAGCGGCAATCCTGCGCGAAGTCGCGCGGATTGCTGTAACCCGGCGCGACGAGATAGCGGCTGTCGTTCAGTGTCTTGGAATAGGGCACGACCAGGATCTCGGTGCCTTGATGGTCGAGGAAATACGGCAGATCGTCATTGCAGGGATCAGAGTGGTAGAGAAACCCGCCTTCGCGCACCAACAGATCGCGCGTGTTGACGCTCGGCAGCGAGCGGCAGTTCCAGCCCAGCGGACGCCTGCCCATCAGCCTCTCGTAGAGCGCAATCGCCTCGTGCAGCTGGCGCTCTTCCTCGCTGCGCTCCATCGTCGTGTAGTCGATCCAGCGTAGCCCATGGCCGAGCAGGTCGTGACCGCGCGCGTTCATCCATTCGGCGACCGCCGGGTTGCGCTCCAGCGCAACCGCGCAGGCGGAGACGGTGATCGGGATGTCATAGCGGTCGAACAGCCGCGCCAGCCGCCAGACACCGGCCCGGCTGCCATATTCGAAATGCGTCTCGGTGCCGAGGTCGCGCACCGGCGGGCTCGAGACGAGATTATACTCGCCCCAATTGTCGTTGCGGCCGTCCTCGAGCCAGGAATATTCCGAGCCTTCTTCGTAGTTGAGCACCAGATTGATGGCGAGTTTGACGCCGCCGGGCCATTTCACGAAGGGCGGATGCGGGCCGTAGCCGACGAAGTCGCGCGGTTGCTGAAAATCGGTCGGCATCGCTTTGCTCCTCAAACTTCGTTGGCAGCGATCCAGTCGATGTAATCGTGGAACGCCTGCTTCGCCGGCGTCGGCCGCCAGCTGGTATCGCGCTCGATGCGGGCAAGATCGTATTCGCCCCACATGCCGGTCTTCAGCGTCGCGTTCATGGTGATGTTCGCCGTCTCGGTTGGGCTGATTTCACTTTTCAGGCCGGGGAAGCGTTCGCTAGCCCAGCCGATAAAGTCGCCGACCGTCTGCGTACCGCCGCTGCCGATGTTGTAGTGGCGATAGCGCAAGGTCTCGGCATCGAGCAGCGCCATGACAGCCTTGGCGACGTCGCTCGACAGCACATAGTCGCCGAGCGGCTCAAGGCTGTTCGGCCGGATCGTTTCGCTGTTGAGCGCCATATGCGCGACGCGGTTCGGCAAATGCCGAACATTGCGGCTGCCGGTGACGCGGTCCATCGGCCCATAGACCGAGGACAACCTGACCGAGATGGCGGACAGGCCGAACAGGTCGGCGTAGCGGTTGGTGACCATTTCCGCGGCGAATTTCGAGATACCGTAAAGCGTCAGAGGCGCCACATAGCCGTCCTCGGGCAGCGGCTCGCCGCTCCAGTCCGGCCCGTTGTGGCGATAGACCGAACCGGAGCTGACATAGACGAAGCGCTTGATGCCGGGGCGGCCGCGCGCCCATTCCAGCATGCGCACCGTACCCATCAGATTGACGTCGACGATGGCCGCCGGATCGTTGGCCTCGGGCGGCTGCGTCGGGTCGCTCGGGCGCGAGTTCGGCGTCACCGTCGCGCCATGGACGATTGCCGTGATTCCATGCGCGTCGAGTGCCGAAGCCCATTGCTTGGGATCCAGTATGTCGGCGGTCAGCACGGTTAGGCGGTCGCGCACCGGCGCGAAGAATTTTTCCGCAATCGCGTCGAGCCCCGACCGGTCGAGGATAACGGCGCGGGCGTGCGGATCGCGGTCCAGCCATTCGCGCGCCACCACGCTCATGACAAAACCGGTGCCGCCGGTGACGAGCAGCGTCATGGGAACTCCTTTGAAATCGACTTGAAGAATTCAGCGCGTCGCATAGCCGCCATCCACGAGCATGTCCGAGCCGGTGACGAAGGACGCGTCCGACGACAAAAGGAAAGCGGCTGCCGCCGCGATCTCCTCGGGCTCCGCGATCCGGCCGAGCAGATGCGCCGGCCCGAGCCCGGCATTGGCCGCCTCGAAATCCGCGAAGCGGCGCAACAGCCGCGTCGTCGCCACCGCGCCCGGCGAGAGACTGTTGACGCGCACCTTGTCGGGCGCATGGTCGACCGCCATCGCCTTGGCGAGATGGATGAGCCCGGCCTTGGCGGCGCAATAGGCAACAGCCTTGGTGGTGGCGACGCGGCCGAACTGCGAGCCGATGAAGACAACCGAACCGCCACCGCTTGCGGCGATCAGCGGCACCGCGTACTTGCTCATCAGGAACGCGCCGGTCAAGCCGACATCGAGTTCGCGCCGCCACGCGCTCTCGTCGAGATCGACGACAGTGGCGCTGGTCGAAGGGGCCGCAGCATTGTGCACCAGCCCGTCTAGCCGACCGAATTTTTGTCGCGCGAATTCGACAGCGTTCCTGGTGGAGCCGCTATCCGTCACGTCGCATTGGCAGGCGGCTGCCGAAGGCCCAAGCGTGTCGGCAAGTTGCGTTGCCGGGTCGAGATTATAGTCGGCACAGACGACCATGGCGCCCTCGGCAATGCACCGCTTGGCGATCGCTGCGCCGATGCCGCTCGCGGCACCCGCGATCAGGATGACGCTGTCTTGCAGGCGGTTCATGGCGGTCGTCATCAAACCCGGTCCTCGACGGCTTGCACGATCGGCACGGAGACCGGACGGCGCAGCAGATTATAGCAGGCGGCAAGCGTCACCAGAACCGCGCCGCCGCCCAGCAGCAGGAACATCGCCGGCGCACCCATATGCGCCATCAAGCCGGCGGACACGCCTGGCGTCGCGACATTGCCGATCGAGTAGAGCAGAAGCAGCGTGCCGGAGGCGCCGACCATGTGCCGGCTGTGCAGCTGCGAGGCGCCGAACGCCATCGCCACCGGATAGATGGTCAGCGCCGTGGCGCCATAAAGAAAAAACAGCACGAACAGCAGCGGTTCCGAAAAATTGCCGAGCCAGGCGATTGCCGCGCAAAGCGTCACCGACAGCAGGCCTTGCGCCAGCAGGATCAGCCGCCGCTCGAACCGGTCCGACAGCCAGCCGACGGGCGTCTGCGCCAGCATGCCGGCGATGCTGATGGTCGTCACCAGGCCGACCGTCGTCGCCGCCGACAGACCGATCTGGGTGCCGTAGATCGGCGTCAGAACGAAGATGTTCATATTGGTGATGCCACCCTGGAAGATGGCCACGACCGTCACCGGAGCCAGCCGGAACAGCGCCAGGGGACCGAGGCGCTTGACCGGTCCGCTCGCGTGCTCCGGTTCGGCGGGAGAGGCAGGCAGCACCGGCCAGCGTCCGCCGATGAATTTGGACACCAGCGCCAGCAGCACCGTCGCTGCCGCGACAGGAAACAGATGCGGCGATTGCGGCCCGACCAGAGCGACGAGCAGTTGTCCGAGCAGCACCGCGATCGCCGTCGTCAGCATGTAGAGCGAGAACAGCGCGCCGCGATTGTGCTGCTCGGCATAGAGATTGATCCAGCTTTCGCAGACGACGAAGAGCGACGCCATCGACATGCCGCCCAGCAGGCGAAAGCAGATCCAGGTCGGCACGAAATCGGTGAAGACGAAGCCTGCCGCCGCCAACAGCGCCAGCACAAGGATCACCACGAAGGTGCGCTCATGGCCGTAATGGGCGACCGCCGGGCGCGTGACCAGGCAGCCGACGAAAAAGCCGACGGGATAGGCGGTGAGCACGATCTGGACGACATCGGGGGAAATGCCTGGCTTGCCGAGATGCAGCGACACGGCGGTGGTCAGCATGGCGCTGCCGATGCAGGCGAGGCAAATACCGGCCATGATCGGCAGCAAAGCGCGCGAGCGCTCTGCGTTTTGCCACAGCCGCATCGCGGATTGGGCGATCGACCTCATGGCTGCTCCCCTGACGGCGCCGTCGACGACGCCACCCTGAACGAGGAGGCTACACGGGGCAGCAATTGCTGCAAACGAAGATAGATACGGCTATGGCTTCGATTTTTTTGGCCATGCCGGAGACGGAAAGCGGCATCTTGGGCTCCGGCGGGCTTTACAGCGGTTTTGTGCCGTCCATACCATAGGCAACTGCCGCTATCGAAGCTGCCAGGAGGAACTGCATGACGATCGAACGTCTTGAAAACGGCCAACGCTTCTGCCGGGTGCTGCGCTACAACGGCACCGTCTATGTCGCGGGCCTGACGGCGGACGACCTCTCCGGCGACACGACCTCGCAGACCAAGCAGATCCTCGCCAAGATCGATGCCCTTCTGGCCAAGGCCGGCAGCGACAAGACCAAAATCCTCAGCGCCCAGATCTGGCTCAGGGACATCGCCGATTTCGAGATGATGAATACGGCCTGGGACGCCTGGATCGATCGCAGTGCCATGCCGGTGCGCGCCACGGTGGAAGCGCGGCTCGCCGGTGACCAGTACCGCGTCGAGATCATGGTGACGGCGGCGGTCGGCTGAGGCCGATTGGGGTGGGCAAACCGAATGCATGAGCTGGTCATCAAAGGTGGACGCGTCGCGCTCGACGACGGCTGGGCCGACTGCGATATCGGCATCGATGCCGGCCGCATCTCAGCCATCGGCAATGGCTTGTCCGGAGAGACGCTGATCGACGCAGCTAAGCGCTGGGTCATGCCCGGCGGCATCGACGCCCATTGTCATCTCGACCAGCCGGTCTGGGGCGGGGCGGGCAATGCCGACGATTTCGAATCCGGCACCATTTCGGCTGCTTTTGGCGGCACCACCTGCATCGTCCCGTTCGGCATGCCGGGTCCTGATATGTCGACGATCGGCGCCATTGATCGCGCGCTCGATCGCGCCGCGGGCCGTGCGGTGATCGACTACGGGCTGCATGCCGTCGTGACGATGGGCACCGGCGCCGATGTCGAGCAGCAACTCGCCGCGCTTGCCAGCCGCGGCATTGCCTCGGTGAAACTGTTCATGACCTATCAGGGCTTTGCCGTCGACGATGATCTGTTCTTCAAGGTGCTCGATACCGCCCACACGCTTGGCTGGATCGTCATGGTCCATGCCGAGAACGACGCCGCGATAAGGCGCACACGCCAGCGGCTGATCGACCTCGGCCGCACCGACATACGCTACCACGTCGTCGCGCACAGCGAGACTATGGAGCGCGAGGCGACGCACCGCGCGCTCGCCTTCGCCGAAATGACCGGCGCGCGCATGACCATCGTGCATGTCTCCTCCTGGCAGTCGGCTGAAGAGGTGGCGCGGGCGCGATTGCGTGGCGTCGACGCCATCGCCGAGACTTGCCCGCAATATCTCTTCATCAGTGGTGCCGATCTCGACCGCTCGGCGCTCGATGCGGCGCGTTTCGTCTTTTCGCCGCCGCCACGTTCGCCACGCAGCCATGAGCATCTGTGGCAGGCGCTGATCGACGGCCGCATCGATCTTTGGTCGTCCGACCATTCGCCCTATTACTTCGCCGACAAGATCGGCAAGGCGGAAACACCTGGCTTTACCACGACACTCAGCGGCATTCCCGGCATCGAGACTCGCTTGCCGCTGCTGTTCTCCGAGGGGCTGCTGACCGGCCGGCTGACGCTCGACCGCTATCTCGATCTCACCTCGCGCAATGCCGCCGCCATCTACGGCTTCGCCGATCGTAAAGGCCGTATAGCGGTCGGTCTCGATGCCGACCTAGTGCTGTGGGATCCCACAGCCACCTGGACGCTCGGCCACGCCGCTTTGCATTCGCGTGTCGACTTCACGCCTTACGAGGGCAGGAGCGTGACCGGCAAACCGACCACCGTTCTGGTGCGCGGCGTGCCGGCGATCGCCGATGGTGTGCTGAAGGCGCAGCCGGGCTTCGGACAATTCGTGGAGCGCACCGCCGCTGATCCGGCCCGCTCGGGAAGACCAGTCGAGGAGACGACGCCATGGCTCGATGCCTGACCATTGCGGTCGCCCAGACCGGACCGATCCAGCGCAGCGCGACACGTGCCGAAACGGTCGGTCGCCTCGTCCATCTGCTGGAGCAATCCGCTGCGGCTGGCGCCGAGATTACCGTCTTTCCCGAGATGGCGCTGACCACCTTCTTTCCGCGCTGGCGTATCGACGATCAGGCCGAGATCGACGCCTTCTTCGAGAGCGCGATGCCGGGGCCGGAGACGCAGCGGCTCTACGATGCAGCCGCTCGTCTCAAGATCGGCTTTGCGCTCGGCTACTGTGAATTCGCTAGGGAAGACGGCCGCACGCGCCATTTCAACACCATGGATCTGGTCGGACCGGACGGGCGCTTCATCGGCCGCTACCGCAAGATGCATGTGCCGGGCTCGGCCGAGCCGGAAGAAGGCACGACCACGCATCTGGAACGGCGCTATTTCGAGCCGGGCAATCTCGGCTTTCCGGTCTTCGATTATCGCGGCGTCCGCGTCGGCATGGCAATCTGCAACGACCGCCGCTGGCCGGAAACCTATCGCATGTTCTGCCTCAACGGCGCGGAGGTGGCGGTGCTCGGTTACAACACGCCGCTGCTGCTCGATGAGGCGCCGGCGCTGGCGCATCTCAGGATGTTCCACAACCATTTGCCGATGCAGGCCGGCGCCTACCAGAACACGCTGTGGGTGGCCGCCGCCGCCAAGGCCGGCCTTGAGGATGGCCAGGCGCTGATCGGCGGCTCCTGCATCATCGCGCCGACCGGCGAGATTGCGGCGCAGGCGATTTCGCTCGGCGACGAGGTCATCGTCCATCGCGCCGACCTCGATCTCATCGCCACCTGCCGGAAGGTGAATTTCGATTTCGCGCTCTATCGCCGCCCCGATCAATATCGCCTCATCAGCGAGCCCGTCGGTTCGCATGTCTGACTTGGGCCGCGACCGATCCGTCGCGTGCATCGCGACGCCGCCGGCCATTCCGCTATCGCTGGCTGAGATCGTCGAGAACGGACTTTGTATCGGTTGCGGGCTCTGCCGGTCGCTCGCCGGCCCGCAAGAAATCGCGATGATCATGACGCCAGAGGGGCGCCTGCGGCCGGTCGCCCGCGTGGCGCTGAACCATTCGACCCTGACACGGATCAACGCCGTCTGCCCGGGAACGCGGATCGCAGGCCCGCCGCCGTCGCAAACGGCTACAGCCGCGCTGACAGACACGGTATGGGGGCCTGCCGAGCGGGTCAGCCTCGGCTATGCCGGAGACCCGGCGGTGCGGTTCCAGGCATCGAGCGGCGGCGTGTTGACGGCGCTTGGCCAGTTCCTGCTGACGTCCGGCCGCGTCAACTTCGTCCTGCACGTCTCCGCATCGCGGACCGCCCCGATGCGCAGCGAGCGGCGGCTGAGCTTCGATGCCGCGTCGGTTCTCGAAGGCGCCGGCTCGCGCTACGGGCCGGTCGCGCCGCTAGAGAATTTCAGCGAGATACTCGCTCGCGGCAAACCCTTCGCGCTGATCGCCAAGCCTTGCGATATCACCGCCGTTCGCAATCTGGCTCGGCACGATCCGCGCGTCGACAAATACATGAGCTATGCGCTCGCTTTCGTCTGCGGCGGCGCATCCGACCTGTCGAAATCCGAACAGGTGCTGCAGCGCTTCGGCCTCGCCGAAGACGAGCTCGCGCTGTTCCGCTACCGGGGCTACGGCAATCCCGGGCTGAACCGGATCGAAACCAAGGACGGCCGCGCCTTCCAGCTCACCTACCGGCAGCTTTGGGAGGACGAGGACAAATGGATGATCCAGCCGCGCTGCAAGATCTGCCCCGACGCCGTCGGCCAGGTCGCTGACATCGTCGCGTCCGATGCCTGGCTGAATGGTGGGCCGGCGGTCGATGACGAAGCCCTCAACGGCATAATCGTGCGCACCAGGCGTGGCCTCGAACTGTTCGACGCGGCGGTCGCAGCCGGCGCGCTGGCGATCAAGCGCAAGAGCAGCTTTGCCGAACTCGGCGAACTGCAGTCGCATCAGACACGCAAGCGTCGCGCCGTCTGGGCGCGGCTGAAAGGCATCGAGATTGCCGGCAAGCCGGTGCCTGTCATCACCGCCCTGGAAGATTGCGCCCGGCAAAACGCTCTGGCCGACAATCTCGTCGAAGGCCGCGGCGCCCGCGACCGCGCCAAACGCGGGCGGCTGGGCGAACCGCGACCGGTGCCGCGCGGCGAAGTCGTGATAGTGAAGGATGGATGTCCATGAGTGCCGCTGAAGAAACGGACGTGATCGTCATTGGCGGCGGCATGGCTGGCGCCGGCGCTGCCTTCGAGATCAGCCGGTCGGCCAAGGTGGTGCTGCTCGAGCGCGAGAGCCATTGCGGTTACCACACCACCGGCCGCTCGGCGGCAAGCTTTACCGAAAACTACGGCAACGGCGTCATCCGCCGCATCGTGCTGGCAAGCCGCTCGTTCCTGACCGAACCGCCGGCCGGCTTTTCCGACTATCCGCTGCTGAGCAAGCGCGGCATGATTACCGTCGCCCGCGCCGACCAGCTTGAGCTCCTAGCGCAAGATCTGAAGGCGGCTCAAGCGCTGGTTCCGTCCATCGTCGCCATGACGCCCGCCGAGGCGATCCAGCGCGTTCCGGTGCTGCGCGCCGACTATCTCGCCGGCGCCTATATCGAACCGCATTCGATGGACATCGACGTCAACGGCCTGCACCAGGGTTTTCTGCGCGGCGCCCGTGCACGAGGCGCCAGGATCGTCACCAACGCTGGCGTCAAGGTGATCGACCGGCAAGGCGGCCAGTGGCGGGTCGACACCCCGGCCGGAACCTTTCTTGCGCCGCGCATAGTCAACGCCGCCGGCGCCTGGGGCGATGAGATTGCCGTCATGGCCGGCGTCCGCCCCGTCGGCCTGCAGCCGAAGCGCCGCACCGCCTTCAACATCCCCGCACCTGCGGGCGTCGACATATCGGACTGGCCGCTGGTCCACGATGTCGGCGCCGAGTTCTACTTCAAGCCGGATGCCGGGCAACTCTTCGTCTCGCCGGCCGATGCGACGCTGTCGCCGCCGATGGATGCCTATGCCGAGGACATCGACGTCGCCATCGGCGCCGAGCGTCTCGAAAGGGCCACCACCATCGAGGTGCAGCGCGTGTCGCGCTCCTGGGCCGGCCTCCGCACCTTCGTCACCGACGGTTCGCCCGTTGTCGGCCCCGATGACGAAGTGCCGGATTTCGTCTGGCTGGTCGGACAGGGCGGTTACGGCATCAAGACCTCGCCGGCACTGTCGCGCGTCTGCGCCAGCCTGATCGCCGGTACCGGCATGCCGGATGATGTCGCGCGGCAAGGGGTGTCGCTCGACGATCTCACGCCACACCGGCTGCGCGTGTCTCAATTCGCGCGGGTTGCTTCATGAGCGATGCCGGACTGACGGCCGGCGGCCGACTGGCCGGGCGCCTGCTGGAGACACTGGCGCAAGCCACCGCCGATGCGCCGGGCGTCACGCGCATCGCCTACGGTTCCGGCGAACGTTTCGCCCATGATCTCATGCGCGAGGAAGCGGAAAAACTCGGCGCGGTCGCGCGCGTCGATGCTGCCGGCAATCTCTATCTGACCCTCAGAGGTCGCGATCCCAACCTGCCGGCAATCGTTACAGGCTCCCATCTCGACAGCGTGCCGCATGGCGGCAATTTTGACGGTGCCGCCGGTGTCGTGGCGGGCCTGGCGGTGATGGCCGAGGTGGTCGGGCAAGGCATACAATTGCCGCGCGATCTCATCGTGCTGGTGACGCGCGCCGAGGAGGCCGTGTGGTTTCCGCTGTCCTATCCCGGCAGTCGGGCCGCGCTCGGACTGCTCGATCCTGCAGCGCTGGATGCGAAGCATTCGGACAGCGGACGCAGCCTGGCAGATCACATGCGCGAGGAGGGCTTTGATCCCGACGCCGTGCGGCGGGGCGTGCCGGGCATCGATGCCTCTCGCATCGCCGCTTTCGTCGAAGTGCACATCGAACAAGGCCCGCGCCTGGTCGCAGCTGGCGTGCCGGTCGGTATTGTCACCGGCATCGCCGGCGGGTTCCGCTATGTCGATGCCAAATGCTTCGGCGCTTACGCCCATTCCGGGGCCGAGCCGCGCTTTGCTCGGCATGACAGCGTGCTCGGTTTCGCCGATCTGGTCGCCGGCCTCGAAGCGGAATGGGACGCGCTCGAGCGCGAGGGACACGAAGCCACCATCACCTTCGGCCGCGTGCAGTCCGACCCCTCGCAACATGGCGGCAGTCGCGTGCTCGGCGAGCTCGGTTTCACCCTCGATGTGCGCAGCGCCGAGGCCGTTGTTCTTGAGCGGATTGAAGCAAGGCTGCACGCGCTCTTTGCGGAGGTGGGAACGAAGCGCGGCGTCACGTTCGAAGCCCGGTCACGCTTCACTTGGGAGCCGGCGACCATGTCGCAAGCTTTGATCGCAAGGCTGGATCGCGCTGCCGCCGATTTGCAGATGCCGGCGCCGCATGTGCCGAGCGGGGCAGGGCACGACGCCGCCACCTTTGCCGGCGCGAACATTCCGACCGCCATGCTGTTCGTGCGCAACGAAAACGGCAGCCATAACCCGCATGAAGCGATGGAGATCGCCGAACTCGATCAGGCGATCCGTCTGCTCCTGCGTTTCGTCACCGACTTCGACAAGGACCAGCCATGAACCGTGCCGCGTTGCTCGTCATCGACCTGCAGAACGAATACCGGCCCGGCGCCGCCTGGCCGGTCATCGGCTATGATGCCGTGCTCGCCAACGCCGCCCGTCTGATCGCCGCCGCCCGCGCCGCCGGCATTCCGGTCATCCACGCGCAGGCCTGGGTCAAGCCGGAAGAGCGCGCCGGCTATGCCAGGCAGGAGGAGATCCTGACCGAGGAGTTTCGTTCGGCCGTGGCCGGCAGTGAGGGCGCCGACATTTGCGCCGAAGTGGCGGCGCTGCCCGGCGACATTGTCATCCACAAGCACTGGCCGAGCGCCTTTCGCCGCACCGATCTTTCGCAGTGGCTCGCCGATCTCAAGATCGAAAACCTTGTTGTCGCCGGCGTGCTCACCGACAGCTGTGTCACCGAAAGCGTGTTCGACGCGGTCTATCAGGGGTTTCGCGTCTGGCTGGTCAAGGACGCCTGCGGCAGCATGAGCGAAGCCATGCACCGCACCGGCATGCTCGACATGGCCAACCGCCTCT
This sequence comes from Mesorhizobium caraganae, assembly GCF_016836705.1. GTDB lineage: Bacteria > Pseudomonadota > Alphaproteobacteria > Rhizobiales > Rhizobiaceae > Mesorhizobium > Mesorhizobium caraganae. Next base: position 52,972 of record NZ_JAFCGY010000021.1, read on the forward strand.
ATGGCGGCGGCATATTGCGCATGCCCGAGGCGCTGAAGGCGCTCGCCGGTCAGAGTTTTGACGGCTGGCGCTGCACAAGGCCGGTCGAGTTTGTCTACACGCTGGAGACGGTCGACAGCCTCTACGAAGCGCTGTGATCCGCGCCGCAGCCGCACGCGCTTCTGACGATCGTCTTTGAGGCAGCGGGCTTGAGTACCGCACCCGGCAGTGCGCCGGTCGTCTTGCCGCTGCTCCATACGGACACGCCGTTGACGAAGACATGCTCGATGCCGGCAGCCGGTTGGCGCGGCTCTTCGAAGGTCGCGGTGTCGATGATCGTCTGCGGATCGAAGATCGTCAGGTCGGCGAAATTGTCGACCGCCAGCGTGCCGCGCTGCGCGATGCCGAATTCACGCGCCGCAAGCCCGGTCATCCGGAACACCGCCTCTTCCAGGCTGAACAGGCCGACATCCCTGGCATAGTGGCCGAGCACGCGCGGAAATGTCCCCCACAGGCGCGGATGTGGGTGGATGTCGTGCGGCAGGCCATCCGAACCGATCATCGTGCGTGGATGCGCGATGATGGTGCGAACATCCGTCTCGTCGAGCTGGAAATAGACCGCGCCCGCCGGCAGCAGGCGCTCACCAGCCTCGCGCTCGCTGCAATTCCATTCGCGCGCAATGTCGGCGATCTCGCGCCGCGCCATTTCGGGGTGCGGCGTGGACCAGGTGATAAGGATCTTCAGCCCGGTGTCGCACCGCTCCAGCCGAAGCACCGTCGAGCTCGCGGCATAGGGGTAGACATCCATGCCGATGTCCATGGTCTCGCGCGCCTGGTCGATGCGCTTCAGCGAAGGACCGCTCTTGCCAAAATTGGCACGGCCCGTGCATTGGTGATGTGAGATGAACAGCTTGCCGCCGGCATGGCCGGCAATGTCGATGGCTTCCTCGATCGCCTCATCCATTGTCTCGAAATAGTTACGCGTATGGGTGACGTACGGCCCGCCGAGGCTTGCCGCCGTCGCCGCAAGCGCCCTGACCTCTTCCGTCGAAGAGTTGACGGCTGGCGGGTAGTCGAGCCCGGTGCTGAGGCCGAACGCGCCCTCGGCCATCGCCTCAGCGACCGCCTCCTGCATTAGCGCCGCCTCCGCCTCGTTGGCCGGGCGGTCCGTCACCGGCATGCAGCGCTGACGCAATGTGGTGTGGCCGACGAGCAAGGCCGCGTTCGTGGCGATGCCGCGCTTCTTCAGTTCGGCGATATAATCGGCAAAACGGTCGAAGCGAAAATTCTCCTGGCCGCCGACCAGCGTGAAGGGCGGCGGCGGGGCGCGATCCAGCAGCAAAGGCGCAAGGCTGATGCCGCAATTGCCGGCGATCACCGTCGTCACGCCCTGGCTGATCTTCGGCACCATGCCATCGGGTGCCAGCAGCGCGCCGTCATCATGGGTGTGCACGTCGATGAAGCCCGGCGCGACTATCTTGCCCGAAGCGTCGATCTCTTGTCCACCACGTGCGTCGCCCAGGTCGCCGATGGCGGCGATCCTGTCGTCGTCGATGGCGACGTCGGCCTCGAAGCGATCGGAACCGTCGCCTGAAATCAGCGTGCCATGGCGGATGACGAGATCGTATGGCATCGCGTCAGCCGTCCGGATTGGCGGCGATCTCCTCGCGGCGGCGCGCGACATAGGCGTCGAGCTCCTCGCGGATTGCGGGATCCATCACCGGCTCCTCGTAATCATGCAGCGCCTGCTGCCAGAGCTCGGTGGCGCGCTCCAGCGCATCCTTGCCGCCGGCTTCCTCCCAGGCGCCATGGTTTTGCCAGTTGGACAGCATCGGCTGGTAGAAGGCGGTGGTGTAGCGCGACATCGTATGTTCGGCGCCGAAGAAGTGACCGCCGGCCGGCACCGACTTGATCGCCTCGAAACCGAGATCGTCCTCCTGGAACGGCAGCGGCCGCAGGAACTCCATCATGTTCTGCAGAATCTCGACATCCAGCACGAGCTTTTCGTAGGACGCCGTCAGTCCGCCTTCGAGCCAGCCCGCCGCGTGGTAGATTAGATTGGCGCCGCCGAGTACCGCGCCCCACGTCGCCATCTCGGTCTCATAGGCGGCCTGCAGATCGACGACGTTCGAAGCGTTTGCGTTCGAGGTGCGGTAGGGCAGGTTGTAGCGCCGCGCCAGCTGCCCGGCGATGATGTTGGCCTTGGCGTTCTCCGGCGTGCCGAAAGCCGGCGCGCCCGACTTCATGTCGACATTGGAGGTGAAGGCGCCGTACATCACCGGCGTGCCGGGATTGACCAGCTGCGTCAGCACCACGCCGAACAGTGCTTCGGCGTTTTGCTGGCAAAGCGCCGCCGCCAATGTCACCGGCGTCATCGCGCCCATCAGCGTGAACGGGGTGACCGTCACCGGCTGGCCGTGCTCGGCCATCGCGATCAGGCCTTCGGCCATGGCGTCGTCGAACAGGCGCGGCGAGTTGATCGAGATGATCGTCGTCACGCCGGGCGAAGCCCGCATCTCCTCGACACTGATGCCGCGCGCGATCGCCATCATGTTGATGCCGTCCATCGCCCGGGCGCGGCCGATCGCCGTGCAGTGGAAGGAGAGGTCGCTCAGCGTCAGATTTGCGTAATAGGTATCGAGATGCCGCGCATTGGCCGGCAATTCCATCGGCGCCACAACCTGGTTGCCGATGATGTGGATGGCGTTGAAGTGGTGCGCCAGCCGGATGAAGTTCTGATAGTCGGACAGATTGCCCTGGCGGCGGCCATTGATGCGGTCATGCACATTGGGCGGGCCGGCGACCAGGCCGAACACCAGCGAATTGCCGCCGAGATGGACCTGCTTTTGCGGATTGCGGCTGGTCAGCCTGAAAGAGGACGGAACCGCCCGTAGCGCCTCGGTAACCAGGCTCTCGTCGATCCTGATGGTCTTTTCCTCGCGGTCGACGATCGCGCCTGCCGCAGCAAACAGATCCATTACCTTTTCGCTCATGACGCGGATGCCGAGTTCCGACAGGATGCGCATCGAGGTGTCGTGCAGACGCTGCATCCGATCCTCGTCCAGCAACTGCATCGGCGGATAGGGGTTCTCGACATGCTGCCAGGGCAGCTGCGCGATGCCGCCGCCGCTGCGTCCGATCTTCGATCTGCGGCCCCCGCCGCGCCTGTCCTGCGTCATTTGTTTCGTTCTCCCGGCCTCAGTAGCCGCGCTCCGGATTGACTGTGTTTTCCAGCGTCTGGCCGCTGCGGTAGCGCTTGAGATTGTCGGCGAACATCCGCACCGATTTGATATCCCAGCCCTCGTAGACCGCCGCACAATGTGGCGTGACGGCGACATTGTCGTAGCCCCACAAAGGGTGGTCCGCCGGCAGCGGTTCTGTGCTGAACACGTCCAGCGCCGCGCCCTTGATCCGCTTGCCGTCGAGGGCTTCGAGCAACGCTGCCTCGTCGGTCACGCCACCGCGCGAAATATCGATGAGCACGACCGAAGGTTTCATCGCCGCGAAGGCCGCCTTGCCGAGCAGGCCACGCGTGCTGGCCTGCAGCGGCACGCAGCAGACGATGAAGTCGGCGCGACCGAGCAGAGCAAGCAGAGCATCCGGGTCGTGCACCTCGTCAAGGCAGGGCATCGGCTTCGGCCGGGCGCGGATGCCGAGCGTTTCCATGCCCATGGATTTCGCCCGCCTGGCGACGGCCGTACCGGTCTTGCCGAGGCCGATGACAAGGACCGTCTTGCCTTCGATCGGCTCGACACGGCCACCGCCCCACTGGCGTGCCTGCTGGCGGCGCTCGAAACCGCGCAGGTCGAGCGAGAAGGACAGCATGGCGCCCAGCGCATATTCCGCCAGCATGCCGGCGGCGACGCCGGCCGAATTGGTCACCTTGACGCGCGCCGGATCCCAGCGCCCGAGATGATCCGTGCCGGACCCACCGACCGATACCCACTTCACGGTCGCGCTTTCGACAAGCGCCTGGCGGGGAAAGCGCGGCGTGCCGTCGAAGCGGACGGTGTAGACCACCTCGGCGGCCGTCTGCTCGATCAGAGCCGGCAAAGCCGCATAAGTATCGCAGGCGTGGACGGTGAGATCCGGATGCGTCTCGCCGAGCACCGCCATCGCTGCCGCCGGCCGGTCGGTGTGCAGGATGACGGTGGGGTGAGCCGACATGTCTTGCGCCTCAGCCGCGGCCAATATGGTCGGCTGCGGGACCGAGCGCGGCAAGCAGCGTCTTGCCGTGTTCCAGCGTCGCATTCTCATGCGGCGAGCGCAGGTTCAGCCAGCGACTGTCGCCGGAGCGCACGGCCAGCATCGCCTTCATCGCCGGGATCAGGCCGGCATCCTGGATGACTTTCCGAAAGGCTTTGATCGCGGCATCCGCTTGCGTGACGTCCTTGCCCGCGATCGTCTCGTCGTAGAGTGCGCGGATGGCCGCGGCGTTGAGGTTGACCGTCGCCGAGATGCAGCCTGCAGCACCATTGGCGAGGCCCTTGGTCAGCTGCGCCTCGGAGCTAGGGAACACCGCGACCGCAGGTGCCGCGGCAATCACCGCCGCCGTGTTGTTCCAGTCGCCGGCGCTGTCCTTGTAGGCGACCACCGTCTCCGGAAACGCCGCGCTTAGCCGGGCGGTCAAGGCCGGGCTCACCGGAACGCCGGAGTTCTGCGGGATGTGGTAGAGGATCATCTTCAGCGCCGGATTGGCCACCCGCTCGATCAGCTCGCTGTAATAGCGCGCCTGGCCGTTGTCGCCGGCAGCGGTGTAGAAGAACGATGGCAGCACCATCACGCCGGCGCAGCCGAGCCCGACTGCATGCTTGGACAGTTCAATGGTTTCGGGCAATGCGGTGACACCGGTGCCGGGCATCATGCGGGTGGGCGAAATACCGGCTTCAACCAGCCATTCCAGCGCCTGCATGCGCTCACTGAGGGAGAGCGACAGCGCCTCGCCCGTGGTGCCGAAGGGCGACAGGAAATGCGCGCCCTGGTCCAGCACCCATTTGGCGTGCGAGATCCAGAGGTCGCGGGCGATGCGGCCATCGTTCTCGAACGGCGTCAGGATCGGGGCGATGGTTCCTTGCGGGCGGGTCATTTATATCCTCTATGCCTGATGTTGCTTGCAGTGCCTGGCCACCGCCGAGACGGTCCGAGCGAAATACGCCGACGCGGTGACGTCGAACAGTACATCGAAACCGGCCGGCGCGCGGAAGGTAACCGCCTCGATATGGCCGACACGCGTCTGCGCAATGTCCTCGGCGCAGAATCTGTCGGGGCGCAGATCGAGTGCGCAGAGCTGGCTCATCGCTTCCGCAATCGCGGGACCGGAAAGCCGCATCCACGCCCAGCCTTCCTCGCGCCAGGACGAATAGCCTTTCGGCCCGGTGTCGCTTTCCCAGGCGCCCCGCAGTTCGGCCAGCGGCTCACCGGCATCTTCGCGAAGCAGCAGAATATCCTCATTGCCAAGCCGCAGCACGCGCATGCCGCGATGGCTGCCGATGCGATTGATCGCGGGCAAGACAACACCATGCGCGGCGAGCCAGGCAGCGCTGCCACCGCCCTTCAGGCCGAAACGCGGGCTGGCGGTGAGATCGGTCAGCGCAACAGCGCCCGAAGGCAGCATTGTGCCGTGCGCGGCGCCGCCTTGCATGAATGGAAATACGGGCATTGCGTCGAGGCCCGCCATCTACATCTCCTGCCGCGCATTGGTCGGGTCGAAGAAGGCATGGCCGACAACCGGCACCTCGACCAGCGCGCCATCGCGGCACTTCACCATCACCGGGCTTCCTTCTTTGGAGTCGTCGACATGGACATAGGCCAAAGCGATGGAACAGCCGAGCGTCGGCGAAAAGCCGATCGAGGTGATCTGGCCGACGGGATCGTTGCCGCGCAGCACCAGGCAGCTCTCGCCGGGTATGTCTTTGGCGCCGGCGGGAAATTGCAAACCAACCAGCTTGCGCGCCTGGCCAAGCCTGGCGCGCATTTCGATGGAACGCTTGCCGACGAAGAACGGCTTCTTCTTCGACACCGCCCAGCCGAAGCCGAGCTCGTCCGGCGTGGTGATCGCATCCGTATCCTGGCCGATCAGGATATGGCCTTTCTCCAGGCGCAGAATACGCGACGCTTCCAGCCCGTAAGGCATGAGGCCATGCGGCTTGCCGGCCGCCATCACCGCGTCCCACAGCGCCGGCGCGAGGCTGGATGGGCAATGCAATTCGAAGCTGAGTTCGCCGGTGAAGCCGATCCGCATGACGCGCACCGGCACGCCGGCGACGACGCCTTCGCGGCCGCTGAGATAGGGGAAGGCCTCGCGGCTGAAATCGATATCGCCTGACAAGGCTTCAAGCACCGAGCGTGCCTTCGGGCCGGTGACGTTGAGGCCGCAAAAGGCGCCAGTGAGATTGAGGACATCGACCTTGAGCCGCCACTGCGCATTCCAGAACAGCATGTCGGCATAGACGCGCGCGACGCCGCCTGTCGTGGCCGTGACATAGAAGCGGTCGTCGGCCAGGCGGTAGGCAACGCCGTCATCGACCACCGAGCCCATCTCGTTGAGCATCAGGCAATAGCGCACGCGCCCGACCGGCTGGTTGGCATGCGCCATGGTGTAGAGCCGGTCGAGGAATTCGCCGGCATCCGGCCCGCGCAGCTCCAGCTTGCCGAGCGTCGAGACGTCGAGCAGGCCGACGCCTTCGCGCACCGCCATGATCTCGTCGCGGATAGCCTTTTGCGTGTCGCCGGTATCGCCATAAAAGTACGGGCGCCACCAGGCGCCGACCGGCTTCATCGCGGCGTTGAGTGCCAGATGCCTGGCGTGCAGTGCGGTGCGCCGTTCCAGCACCTCGTGATGGCCGGCAAGCACGCCGAGCGTCTCCGGGCCGACCGGTGGGCGCGCCGTCGTGATGCCGACTTCGGCCACCGTCCGGTCGGTCGCTTCGGCGACGATCCGCGCCGTCGCCAGCGCCGAATGGCGGCCCTGGCTCGGCCCCATGCCAACCGTGGTGAAGCGCTTGACCAGCTCGATCTCGCGATAGCCATCCTTGATGGCGTTGTGCAGGTCCTTGACCTGTAGATCCTCGTCGAAATCGACGAAGTCGCGGCCTCTCGCATTGGCCAGGATTGGCTGCACATGGACCGGGCAGGATGGCTTTACTTTGTCGAGGACTGTATCTCGCGCAACCGCATGGCCAAGCCGCTGCAGTGACATTGCAGCCGCACGACGGCCGCCGGCAACAGCGCCTTCGAGGCCATGGTCTCCGGCGACCGAGCCGGCAAGCCGCACCGACCCTTGCGCCAGCGTGAGCGTCATCGATCCGGTGACGTCTTCGTACCCGACCTTGGCTCCCGCCTGGCAAGACAGTTGCCATGCCGGCACCTCGCCAACGGCGATCGTCAGCAGGTCGCATTCTACCCATCGTCCGCCGATGCGAACCCGGGCCAGGTGTCCGCCGCGACCTTCCGCAGCTTCAACCGTCACCGCCTTCTGGATCGCCACGCCCCTGCCGTGCAGTTCGGCTTCGAGCGGACCCGGCACGCCGCCGGATCGTGGATCGGCGACCAGCATGACCGAGACGCCGGCCTCGACCAGATCGAGCGCGACGGCATAACCCTCATCATTGCCGGTCAGCACCACGGCCTTTTGCCCGGGGCGCACACCATAGTGGCGGATCAGCCGCTGTACGGCGCTGCCGAGCATGATCCCCGGCAGATCATTGTTGCGAAAGATTGCAGGCTGCCCGATCGCGCCGGTGGCAAGGATGACTTCGCGTGCCCGTGTGCGATAGAGCCGGTCGCCCTGGATCAGCGGCAGCCAATTGTCCTCGTACCAGCCATTGCAGAGCGTGCCGGTCATTGTCAGCAGATTGGGCAGCGCCTCGCTACGCGCCGTCAGGTCCGCAAGCATTGCCGGGTCGTAGCGGCCGTAAGTCAGCGATCCGCCGATCTCCGGATTCTCGTCGCAGAGCACGACATCGGCACCCGATTCGGCGGCAGCGATCGCCGCGTTCAGGCCGGCCGGACCGGCGCCGACCACCAGCACGTCGCAATGAAGATGCGACTTGTCGAAATGCCGTTGCGCGGCCTTGGTGTCGACGATGCCGAGCCCCGCCTTGCGGCGGATGATCGGCTCCCAGAATTTCAGCCAGCTGTCGCGGCGCGGTCCCATGAAGGTGCGGTAGTAGAAACCGACCGGCAGGAAGCGCCCAAATCTGTCGATGATGGCGTCGCGGTCATGCGCCAGCGAGCCGTTGACGTTCTGCGCGCGGACCTGCAGGTCTTCGCTGACCGGCGTGCGGTCAGCTGCGACGTTGGGCTCCGAAGGCAGCTGCACCAGCGTGTTCGCCTCGGCCCCGTTCATGCTGAAGACGCCGCGCGGGCGGTGGTATTTGAACGAGCGCGACAGCATCCACTGCCCCGATGCGGCGAGCGCGCTGGCGATGCAGTCGCCGGCATAGGCATCGAAACTTTTGCCTTCGAAGCTGAAGCGCAGCGGGCGTGTCCGGTCGATGCGGGTACCGAAAGGGGCGGGCAGGCGGTTCATGACTGGCCGCTGCGCTGCGAGGCATCGAAGGTGCGGATGATCTCGTTGCTGACCAGATCGCGCTCGGCGAGGAAAAAGTAATTGCTCGGCACATGCCGCCACCACTCGACCACGACGCCTTTGCGGTTCTCGGCGCGGAACAGGTGTCGCGACCAGTCCGCGTCGGCGGTCTGTTCAGGATCCAACTCGTCGCGCACCGGCCCAAAAGACTGGAACTCGTCGATGTTGCGCGGGCCGTTCATCGGGCAGGTCATGATCTTCATCGTCAGTGTTGTTTTATGTTCAATGACTGGCCGCCGTCGCGCCCATTTCGTTGAGCAGCTGGAAGGTCTCGAAGCGCTCCAGCGCGAACGGTTTCAGGATATCGGGAACGCGGCCGCTGGCGATGGTCTCGGCCATGCGTTTGCCGGCAACCGGCGTTGCCTTGAAGCCCCATGTGCCCCAGCCGCAATCGAGCCACAGATTGTCGAGCGGGCTGGCGCCCATGATCGGGCTGTTGTCCGGCGTCATGTCGGTAATCCCGGCCCATTGCCTGAGCAGCCTGACACCTTGCAGAAACGGAAACAGATGCACCGCGCCTTCGGCCAGATGCTCCTTCATGTCGAGCGTCGAGCGTGTCGAATAGAGCTGGTAGGGATCGGAGCCGCCGCCGATCACCACCTCGCCGCGCGACGACTGCACGAGATAGGTGTGCAGCGAGACGGAGGAGACCAGCGTGTTGAGCCACGGCTTCAGCGGCTGCGTCACCATCGCCTGCAGCGGATAGCAGCGGATCGGCAGTTCGACGCCGGCCATCAGCGCGACGTCGTAGTTCATGCCGCCGGTCGCGATCAGCACCTGGCCGCAGGCGATGCGGCCGCGGTTGGTCTTCACCGCCTGGACCCGGTCGCCGGCGATTTCAAAACCTTGCACCTCGGTGCGCTGGTGGATCTCGACACCGCGCCGCGACGCCTGCGCGGCATAGCCCCAGGCCACCGCGTCATGCCGCGCGGTGCCGCCATCGGCATGCCAGAGCCCGCCGAGGATTTCGAGCGCGCCGCCATAGTCCATGTTGAGCGACGGCACCAGTTCCTGGACCGCCTTCTGGTCGACCACTTCGGTACGGGTGCCCAGATGCTTGCCCATTTCGGCGCGTGCATGGAAGCTGCGTAGCGTCGCTTCCGAATGCGCAAGCGTCAGCTGGCCGCGCTGCGAGAACATGACGTTGAAATCGAGCTCCTGCGACAGCGTCTCGAACAGCGCCACGCCTTCCTTGTAGAAGGCGATGCCTTGCGGCGTGATGTAGTTGGAGCGGATCGTCGTGGTGTTGCGCGCCGTGTTGCCGCCGGCGAGGTAGCCTTTTTCGAGCACCGCCACGCTGGTGATGCCGTGGTACTTCGCCAGATGATGCGCGCAGGACAGGCCATGGCCGCCGCCGCCGATAATGACGACATCGTAGGATGGCTTGAGCGCCGGCGTGGCGGGGATGTCCTCGCTGACCGGATAGTCCCGGCTGAGACCGTATTTCAGCAGCCCGAGCGGCATGTCAGTCTACCACGCCGGCCGCTGGAGGGCTTTGCTGATCACAGGAGGATCGTAGAGCAGGGCGGAGAGCTCGGAGAAGCGGCTGTCGGGATCGGTCAGCGAGAGGATAGCGTCGCGGATCGCCATGGCGCGGCCCCGTCCGAGCACGGGTGTCGCAAACTCCAGATACTTGGCCTCGATCTCCCCTGATGTCAGCGGCGCCTCCGGTCCGCCGCGCGCGTGGACGTCGCCTGAGGTCAGCACCCGTCCATCGGTCGTGGTGATGGCGACATCGGCCCAGCGGCCTGCGGGGAAGCGGGCGCTGTGGCGCTCCTGCTCCGACACGCTGATGCGGTTCAGCATCTCGGCGACAGCTGCATCTTCGAGGCCGGCGCCGGAAATATGCTCCAGCCCGATGCGGCCATGCAGGATGAAGTTCGCAACCGCAAAGCGCAGGCTGTACTGCGCCTTCGACGTCGTGTCCGGCATGCCATCGAACAGCGTCGCGGCATAATGGAAACTGTTGACTTGGACATGGTCGATGTCGGCTGGCGCGAGATGATGCGAAAGCACCAGCCCGCGCGTCGCGTCGATGGCCGCATGCGCCCAGCGGCAGATCGGGTAGGGCTTCACATATTGCTGCACTGTCTGCCAGAAGCTGCCGAGATCCTGCCAATGCGTTGCGACTTCAGGTGCCTCGACGGTGATCGCCGGCGCGCCGGTGAAGCCGCGTTCGGCGAGCACAGCCGCCGACAGGCCCGTCAGCGCGCCCATGCCCGAGCCGTCATGCAGCATCGTCGGCGTGGCGATCTCGCGCATCATCTGGCTGCGCGGACCGTGATACTCGGCAATGCCGAGCGCCTCGCGCAACTGCTCGTCATTCAGCTTGCGCAGGCGCGCCGCCACGGCGGCGACGCCGAGCGCATTCCAGGCGCCCGATGTATGGTAGTCCGACACGGTCGCATGCAGCGCGATGCCGGCGCGGCCGGCGACTTCGTAGCCGACGACCAGGGCTGCGAGCGCGTCAGGGCCGCTAAGCTGCGGAAGCTGTTCGGCCAGTGCCGCCAATGCCGGCACCACCACCACGCCGATATGGCCCTTGGTCGGGCTGTAGCCGTCATGGCCATCGAGATTGTCGATCTGCGTCGCGCAGGCATAGGCGGCACCCGCCAGGGAGGCGCGACGGCCGTCGAAAAGCGTGCGGGCGGAATGTTTCGGATCGCTCGAATTGTAGAGGAGGGTCGCGGTATCCCTGGCGATCCTGCCGGCCTCCATCGGCCCCGCGGCAATCGCTACTCCAATCGTGTCGAGCAAGAGGTAGCGGGCCTGTTCCAGCACCGCCTGAGGGAAAACCGATGCCGGCCGGCGTAAGACGAAGTCGGCCAGTCGCACGGCAGTCTCAGCGCTTGCGTCCGGCCCTTCACGGCGATGGGGCGACACAGCCACTTGCTCCACTCCCTCTGTCGTCACGCCATCATTAATTTGGGTTCATCGTGCATTCACGCAATTAGTTCAGCGGCATTGGCCAAAAATATCTATGCCATGTCGCCTGCGTGCAATTGAACGCCTGCGGCTCCATGGTCTACCTATTCTGGTACAGCCCAGGAGCCGGCGATGAAGCCACCCCCGCCTTTGAACTATATCAGGTCGTTCGAGAGCTCGGCCCGGCATCTGAGTTTCACCATGGCCGCCAAGGAGCTCGGCTATACGCAGGCCGCGGTCAGCACGCATGTCCGCTCGCTCGAACATTATATCGGCCGGCAATTGTTCATCCGCTATCCGCGCAGCCTCAAGCTGACCGAGATGGGCGAGGCGTTCCTGCCGACCCTGCGCCAGGCGCTCGACCAGATCGATCAGGCGACGGAAGCGATCGTCACCTCGTCGCGCAATCGCACCGTGGTCGTCTCCTGTCCGATGAGCCTGGCGGAAAACTGGCTGGCCGGCTGCATGGCCGCCTTCCGCAAGAAACATCCCGAAATCGAGATCGTGCTGCACGGCACGATCTGGGAGGATCTCAGCGAACAGATCGCCGACATCACGATTTCGACGCGCCGCTTCGATGATCGCCCGCCCGCCGCCATTCCGCTCTGGAACGACGAACTGGTGCTGCTGTGCGCCCCTTCGCTGCTCGAAGGCGAACACGCCGTCAAAGCGCCGGGGGATATCCTCAAGGTGGACCGGATCTTCGTCCACGGCCGCCAGGAATACTGGCAGGTCGTTGCCACCGCGCTTGGCGTCGACATGCAGGATTTCGACAAGGGCCTGTCGACGAATGCGTCCAACATCGCGCTCGAGCTTGCCGCCATGGGCGCCGGCCTCGTCGCTACGCAGCGCTCACTTGCCCATGCGTATCTGCGGCGCGGACTGCTCGTCGAACCGTTTCCGGTCCGGCCGCCCAGCCCCTGGAATTACTACCTGACCGAGACCCATCTCTCCAAGGGCAACATCGCCCGCACGGTGCGCGAATGGATCATGGCGAGGGCGCAGGAAGACAGCGCCTGAGGGGTGGTCGCCGGCATCGGCATGACCGAACGCGAAAAAAATTGAGACGCCAATGGCATCGTTTTATTAGGTCTTGCGGGCCGGTTTTCAGCGGTTTGTGAGCTCTCGAGCCCTTCCGGGATTTTTGCATCGCCTCTAACATTCCCTGCGTAATGGGGAATGAACGGGCGGAAAGCCCAAACCGGAGAAGCAACAATGGCACTATTCAGGAGCAACGGTGACCGCGTCCCGGCGGTCATCGAAAGCTACGCAGATGAAGTCAGAAGCGGCAGGATGGACCGCCGCGAATTCCTCGCCATGGCGAGCGCGATGGGCGCCTCGACGGCGTTCGCCTATGCAATGGCCGGCCTTCCCGCGCCGGCCGAAGCTGCAACGATGGAGCCCGGCAAGAAGGGCGGTATCCTGAAGATGCAGATGATCATCAAGGACATGAAGGATCCGCGCACATGGGACTGGTCGGAAATGGCCAACGTGCTGCGCCAGTGCAACGACTACATGATCCGCTACACCCAGGACTTCACCTTCGAGGGCCATCTCATCGAGAGCTGGGAGGTCAGTGACGACGCCACCGAATACACGCTGCATGTGCGCAAGGGCGTGAAGTGGTCGAACGGCGACGAGCTCAACGCCGACGACATCGTCTTCAACATCAAGCGCTGGTGCGACAAGGCGGCCGAGGGCAATTCGATGGCTGGCCGCATGGCCACGCTGATCGATCCTGCCACCAAGAAGGCGATCGCCGGCGCCATCACCAAGGTCGACGACCACACGGTGAAGCTGAAATGCGGCCAGTCCGATGTCACCATCATTCCGGGCTTCGCCGACTATCCCGCCATCATCGTCCACCGCGACTTCGACAAGAACGGCGCCGACATGACCAAGACGCCCGGCACCGGCCCATATGAACTCATCTCCTACAAGGTCGGCGACTCGGCCTCGGTTCGGCGCCGCAAGGACTTCACCTGGTTTGGCGGTGAAACCTATCTCGACGGCGTCGACTGGACCGACTACGGCACAGACGCTTCCAACCCCGCCATCGCCAGCGCCTTCGAGGCCGGCGAGATCGACTGCAACTACCAGACCGTCGGCGGCACGGTGGACCTCTATGACGGCATGGGCCTGAAGAAGGAATCCGTCGTCACCGCCGGAACCATCGTGCTGCGCACCAATGTCACCAACAAGCCCTATGACGACAAACGGGTGCGCAACGCCATCCAGTTGCTGAAGCTCGGCTATAGCGGTCTCGGCCAGGTCGCCGAAAACCACCACGTCTGCCCGATCCATCCCGAATATTACGAACTGCCGAAAGTGCCGCGCGACCTTGCCAAGGCCAAGGCGCTGATGACCGAGGCCGGCCAGATGGATCATGAGTTCGAGCTTATCTCTTACGATTCGGACTATGTGAAGGACCCCGCCGACGTCGTTGCCGCGCAGATGCGAGAGGCCGGTTTCAAGGTGAAGCGGACGATCATCCCGGGCACTTCGTCCTGGAACGACTGGACGAAATATCCATGGTCGACCACCGAATGGGGCATGCGTCCGCTGGGTGTACAGGTGCTGGCGCTAGCTTACCGCAGCGGCGAAGCGTGGAACGAGTCGGCCTATGCCAATCCCGAGTTCGACAAGAAGCTCAATGCAGCACTCGCCATTCCCGATACGGCCAAGCGCAAGGAACTGATGAAGGATGTCGAGTTCATCCTGCAGGATTCCGGCGTTCTGGTTCAGTCATTCTGGCGCTCGCTCTACCGCCATCACGCCACCTATGTGAAAAACCTCAAAATGCATCAGACATTCGAGCTGCAACTGGAGAAGGTCTGGCTCGACAAGGCCTGAACTGTCAGCATCCAGGGGGCGGCCTTATCGCCCCTTGGAGTTTCGCCAAGGCGACGAGAGCGAATTCATTGATCTGGAACAAGACAAGTCGCCGAACACAAAGGGAAGAAATCTCGATATGCGTACCCATGCACGAGCCGTTGTCATCGGCGGCGGCCTGATCGGCTGCTCGATCCTATATCATCTGGCCAAGCATGGCTGGTCCGATGTCGTCCTCTTGGAGCGCGACGAGCTGACCTCCGGCTCGACCTGGCACGCCGCCGCCAACATCCATGGCCTGCATGACTCGACCAACATCAGCCGCCTGCAGCACTACACCATGGCGCTCTACAAGGAGCTGGAAACCGAGACGGGCCAGGGCTGCGGCATCTTCCAGCCGGGCTCGCTCTATCTTGCCCAGACGGAGGCGCGCGAGCATCAGCTGCGGCTGCAGGAAGCGAAGGCGCGGCGCTACAAGATGAATTTTTATGAGGTCGCGCGCGACGAGGCGGAGCGGCTGCATCCGCTGGTCGATTTCGACGGCATACGCTGCATCATGTATGAGCCCGAAGGCGGCAATGTCGACCCGTCCGGCGTCACCGCGGCCTACGCCGCCGGTGCGCGCCAGCGCGGCGCCGAGATCCATCGCTTCACCCCGGTCATCGCCACGGAAGCTCAAGCCGACGGCAGCTGGATCGTGCGTACGCCGAAGGGCGAGATCCGCACGCAATGGGTGGTCAATGCCGCCGGCCTGTGGGGCCGCGAGGTCGCCGCGATGGCCGGCCTGCAATTGCCGCTGATCCCGACCGAGCATCAGTATTTCGTCACCGAGACCATCCCCGAAATCGCCGCCATGGGCCGCCGGCTGCCATCGGTCGCCGATCGCGACGGCGAATATTATCTGCGCCAGGAAGGGCTCGGCCTGCTCATTGGCGCCTATGAGCGCAACATGAAATTCTGGGCCGAGGACGGGACACCGCTCGACTTCGGCCACGAACTCTTCCCCGACGATCTCGACCGCATCGAGGACAATATGATGCGCGCCATTGCGCGCGTCCCGGCGGTCGGCAAGGCAGGCGTCAAGCGCGTCATCAACGGCCCGATGATCTGGTCGCCCGACAGCGCCGTGCTGTTCGGCCCGGTGCCGGAATTGCAGAACTATTTCTGCTGCAACGGCATTATTCCCGGCTTCTCGCAGTCCGGCGGCATGGGCAAGCTGGCGGCCGAGTGGATGATCGAAGGCGAGCCGTCGCTCGACATGTTCGCCTGGGACATGGCGCGCTTCGGCCACTGGGCCGGCAAGGCCTTCACCAAGGCCCGCGTGCAGGACCAGTACAGCCACCGTTTCAAGATCCATTTCCCCAATGAGGAGCGCGCCGCCGGACGCCCCGTGCGCACCCGCCCGGCCTATGAGATGCAAAAGCAGATGGGCGCCGTCTTTGGTCTCAATTTCGGCTGGGAGCATCCGCTGTGGTTCGCCGCCGAAGGCGAGCCATGCGAGGAAACGAATGGCTTCACCAGGCAGAACTGGTGGGGCCCGGTCGGCCGCGAGGCGCGCATGTTGCGCGAGCATGCCGGAATTATCGACGTTTCGAACTTCGCCAAATACGAGGTCAAAGGGCCGGGCGCCGAGGCCTGGCTGAATTCGCTGTTCGCCAACCGGATGCCGGCCGAAATCGGCCGCTCCTGTTTGACGCCATTGATCGGCAAGCGCGGCGGCATTGCCGGAGACTTCACAGTGACGAAGCTTGGCCAAGACGAGTTCATGGTCTTCGGTTCCGGCATGGCCGAGCGCTTCCATCAGAGGTTCTTCAAGGCGGTTCCGTTGCCCGAGGACACGAGCTTCCGCTCGCGCACGGAGGAGATGGGTGGCTTCAACGTTGCCGGCCCGAAGTCGCGCGAATTGCTGCAGCGGCTGACCAATGCTGATCTGTCGACCGACGCCTTTCCCTTCATGCGCTCGAAGCGGATCACGGTCGGCGGCGTCGATGTCGTGGCGCTGCGTGTCTCCTTCACCGGCGATCTCGGCTGGGAGCTCTATTGCCCGGTTGCCGATCAGGTCGCGCTCTACGGCGCGCTGCTCAAGGCCGGCAGCGAGGTCGGCGCCGGACCGGTCGGCTCGCGCGCGCTGATGTCGCTGCGTGTGGAAAAGGGCTACGGCAGTTGGAGCCGCGAATACTCCCCCGAATATTGGCCGCAGGAGGTCAAGTTCGACCGCCTGGTCAAGATGGACAAGGGCGCGTTCCTCAACCGCGACGCCTATGCGGCCATCGCCGAAAAGCCGGCGCGCGACCAACTGATTATGCTGTCGATCGCCGCCAAGGATGCCGACGCCACCGGCGGCGAGCCGATCTTCCTGCCCGACGGCACGCCGATTGGTCAGGTCTCGTCAGGCGCCTACGGCTACTTCGTCGAGCAGTCGCTGGCGCTGGGCTATGTCAAGGCCGGCTCCGCCAAGGCAGGCGACAAGGTGTCGGTGGCGATCCTCGGCCGGCCGCACGACGCGGTGCTGTTGAGCGAGCCGCCCTTTGATCCTGAAGGCAAGCGGCTGCGGGCGTAGGGCTTCCAGCGGTCTACAAGTCGTCGCTCAGCCGCCGAACCGATCCAGCCAATGCTGCGCGAGGTCGGAGCGGCGGCAGACCCAGATGTCGGGATTGTCTTTGATCTTGTCGAGGAAGCGGGCGAGCCCGACCATGCGGCCAGGCCGCGCGGCGAGCCGGCAGTGCAGCGACACCGTCATCATGCGCGGTGTCGTCTGGCCCTCGGCCAATAGCCAGTCCACCCCGTCGCTGACATAGTCGAAGAACTGGCCGCCGGTCTCCAGGCCCGAGCCGCGCGAGAAGCGGCTGTCATTGTTGTCGAAGGAGTGCGGCACGACCAGATGCCGCCTGGCATCGACGTCGACGAAATAGGGCAGGTCGTCATTGTAGTCGTCGCAATCAAACAGGAAGCCGCCATGCTCGACCACCAGCCGCCTGGTGTTGAGGCTGGGCCGGCCGGTGTACCAGCCGAGCGGGCGAATGCCGGTGATCCGCTGCACTGTGTCGACAGTCATCGCAATGTGCTCGCGCTCCTCCGCCTCGCTCAGCGGCGCGTAGTCGATCCAGCGCCAGCCATGGCAGACGATGTCGCTGCCGAGCTCGGCGATCGCCTTGCCGGCGGCCGGGTTGAGTTCCAGCGCCCGCCCGACGACGTAGAAGGTGGGAATGATGCCTTTGTCCCGAAACAGCGAGGCGAGCCGCCAGACGCCGACGCGCGAGCCATATTCGTAGAGCGATTCCATGTTGCGGTTGCGCAGGCCGGGCACCGCCGGCGACACGGCAAGGTCCGACAGGATCGTCTCGGAAACACCGTCGCCCTCGTCGATGCTGTATTCCGCGCCTTCCTCGTAATTGACGACGATGTTGAGCGCCAGCTTGGCGCCGCCGGGCCACGCAGCGGCAGGAGGCTTGTCGCCGTAGCCGATGAAGTCGCGGGCCGGCACATAGGGCATCGTTCAAACCTCCTCGGATATCATAGTAGAATTAGCCGCCGCGCAGATCGGTCAGGATGCGCAGCGCCCGGTCCATCATGTCCTGCGGCCCGACCGTTGCGCGCAGGCAGTCGGTGAGGCCATAGCCGCCGAGGCTGCGCACGATGATGCCTGCGTCGCGCAAGGCGGCATCGGCAGTCAAAGTTGCGGCACCGTCGGGGAAGCGGATCAGCACGAAATTCGTCCGGCTTTCGGGAACGCCGTAACCGGCCGCTCTCAGATCCTCCGCAAAGCGATCGCGGATCGCGGCGGTGCGCGCCACCGTCTCGCGCATATAGGCCTGGTCCTCTATTGCCGCGACCGCCATGGCGAGGCTTGGCGTGGTGACCTGGTTCGAGTTCTGCAACTTGCGCACTTCGGCCGCGACTTCAGGCGGAAACAACCCCCATCCGACGCGGGCGCCGGCCAGCCCATAGGCTTTGGAAAGGCTGCGCAACACGACGGTGTCGCCACGCGCGACGAGCGCAAAGACAGGTTGAGGATCCTGGTCGTCGAACTCGCCATAGGCCTGGTCGATGACCAGCAGCACGTCGCCGCGCAAGGCGGCGCGCAGGCGCAAAAGTTCGGCATTGCGGATGAGGGTGCTGGTCGGATTGCCCGGATTGCAGACGAAGACCATCCGTGTCGCCGGCGTGACGGCGGCGAGGATGCTGTCGATGGACACGACGAAGTCGCGTTCCGCCACCTTGACATAGACGGCATTCGCGCGCGCCGTGGCGGAGGCCGCGAAATTATAGGCATAGGCGGTGGCCAGCACCTCGTCGCCAAGGCTGGCGAATGCCGCGATGGTGCAGCTGATCAGGTCCATCGAACCGGCGCCGCACAGGATCAGCTCGCGTTCGACGCCATAGGCTTGCGCGATGGCTTCGCGCAGCACCGTCCAGTCCGGATCGGGGTAGAGATGGCTGCGGGCGATCGCGTCCTGGCCGGCGGTAATCGCCTTGGGGCTTGGCGGGAAAGCGCTCTCGTTCTGGGCAAGGGTTGGCTGGTCATGGCCGCCAAAATTCGCCAGCGCGAAGGCCGACATAGCCTCGATATGGGCGGCGGCTTTCAGCGGCATGCGCGAACAATCCTGATGACGCTCATTTCCCCCGAATTGCCTCCGTCGGACCGGCTTTCGAGCAAGCTACAAGCCGCCGGCCCGTTCACAAGCAAAAACTCGCCGCGCAATGGCTGCGAAATTCTGGCCCTTCTGTCTGCCGCAATAGCATTCGCCGGCGTCAATGGTTGCAAATAAGCCGGCCAGGTCCGAAATATCGGACACAGACCAGATCCGGAAACGGCATGCATCCAAGATTGCTCAAGACCTTCCTCGCCGTGGCGCGGCACCGCAACATCACCCGCGCGGCGCGGGAGGTTCATCTGGCGCAGTCGAGCGTCAGCGACCAGATCCAGTCGCTGGAAAGCGAACTCGGCGTCGCCCTCTTCACCCGCTCGCGGCAGGGCCTTGACCTGACGACGGCCGGCGAGGCGCTGAAACCCTATGCCGAAGAGATCCTGCAACTGGCGGAAGAAGCGCGAATTGCTGTCGAGGCAAGGACGGGAACGACCGCCGCGACGGTGACGGTGGGTGCACTGGAGACGATTGCCGCCGTGAAACTTCCGCAATGGCTGGCGGCCTTTCGAGGTGATCACCCGGAGATTGGTCTGCGATTGAAAATCGCCGGCAGCAATGTTCTGCTGCGGCAGCTCGAAGAGGGCGAGATCGACGTCGCTTTCTGTTTCGACAAGGGCGGGCTCGATGAGCGTCTGGCCCGGCGCACGATATCGGCCGAGCCGGTCGTCCTTGTCGCGTCCGCCGAGAATGCCACCGCATCAGGACAAGGCGATCTGGCCGCGCTCGCCGCGATGCGTTTCGTGGTGACGGAAACCGGATGCGTCTACCGGCATCTGTTTGACACAGCGTTCGCCGAGACAGGAATGGCGCCGCCAAAACTTGCCGCCGAAGTCGGCAGCATCGGCGCCATTGCGAGCCTGGTGGCGACTGGTATCGGCATGGGCCTGGTGCCGCGGCTGGCCGTCGTCGAGGCGCTCGATCGCGGCGAGATTGTCGAGCTGCCCTGGCCGGGTTCAGCCCAAGCAGCCTCCCTGGTCATGATCTGGCGCCGCCGCCGAGTGCAGCCGCCGGCGCTGAAGCTGCTGCTGGCGGCAGCGGGTGAGACTTTCGCGCCGGTCAGATCAGCCGGTGACCGCCCTCGACATGCAGTATCGTCCCTGTCGTAAAGCCGTTGCCCATCAAGAAGGCGATGGCGTCGGCGATGTCGTCCGGTTGTCCGACACGCCCGACCGGCAGCCGCTTGGCCATGGCATCAAGCGTTTCGTCCTTCTTGTCGCCGGCAACGAGGTGCCAGATCGGCGTGTCGACCCAACCCGGCGAAACGGCGTTGACGCGGATCGGCGCCAGTTCGACCGCCAGCGCCCGCACCAGCCCTTCCAGCGCCGCATTGACGGCGGCGACAACCGAGCCGCGCGCCGCCGGCCGGTAGGCGGCGATTCCCGAGGTGAAGGTGAGGGAGCCGTTGGCCGAAAGCTTCGGCGCGCCATGTTTGGCAAGCAGCAACGGCCCGTAGAATTTGCTTTCCACCACCCTCTGCGCGGCCTTGAGGTCGACTGAAGGCAACAACTCGTAGGCGCCTTCAATATCGGCGGCGGTGCTGACGATATGGTCGAGCCGGCCGATCCGCCCGAACAGGTCGGCGACCTGATCTTCCCTGGCGATATCAACCGCGATGGTGTTCAAACCGGCAGGGTTCCGCAGCACCTCGCTGGCGCGCTTCAGCTTGGCTTCATTGCGGCCGACGATGATGACTTCGGCCCCTGAGTCCAGGCACCGCCTTGCCAGCGCCAGCCCCATTCCGGAGCTGCCGCCAACGATAATGACTTTCGATTTTGCGATGTCTGCCATGATTTCCGTCCTGTCCTGAACTGCTTCGGGCGAGACGTCGCAAACCGGCGCCAGGAATGGAAACGGAAGAAAACGATAGTGCCATCGGACGTTCCGATGGCACTTGTCGTCAATATCGGCAGTCCGGTCAGTAGCCGACGGTGAAGCGCTGGCGAATATTCGCCGGCTTTTCGATCTCGTCGGTCATGACGATCGCATAATCCTCGAAGGAAATGCTGCTGCCCTTGTCGGACGTCAGTAGCGTGTCCTTGCCGATGCGGTATTTGCCGGTCCGCTCGCCGGCGAGGAACAGCGCCGACGGCGACAGCAAGGTCCAGTCGAGATCATCGATCGTCCGCAGCGTGTCGAGGAAGTCGGCGCCCTTCTGCGCCTCCGCCTTGTAGATCGCGGGGAAAGTCGGTGTATCGACCAGGCGCTTGCCCGGCGCGACGTCGAGGCTGCCGGCGCCGCCGACGACCAGGTAGCGCTTGACGCCGGAGGCGCGCACCGCTGCGATCAGCGTGTCCGGATCGCTGTCGAGGAAATGCACCGCGCTGATCACAGCGTCATGCCCCTTGATCAAGGCGGCGAGGCCGTCTCTGTCGAAGACATCGCCCTTTTTGGCGGTCACGCCCGGCAGCGCGGCGATCTTGTCTGGATTGCGGGCGATGGCGGTGATCGTGTGGCCGCGGTCGGAGAGCTCCTTCAGCAGGCGTGAGCCGACCTGGCCGGACGCGCCGATGAGTGCGATTTTCATTTCGATTTTCCTTTCGCCATTCGTTGCTCCCGATAGATGGCAAGGCCACCGCTTGCGAAAAATGGCGATCAATCATACAAGCTGTCTGATCAGATCAGACAATGGGTCAGCTGTGACCGAGCTTCTGAACCTCAACCGGCTCGTCTACTTCACCACCGTGGTCGAGACCGGCTCCTTCACCGCCGCCGCCGACCGGCTCGATGTCGCCAAGGCAGTGGTCAGTCATCAGGTCGGCAGGCTGGAGCAGGAACTGGCCGCGACGCTGCTGCGCCGCACGACAAGGCGCGTGACGCTGACCGAAGAGGGGCGCCTGTTCTACGACCGGGCGGCCATCATCCTGCACGAGGCGGAAGCGGCCTATGGCGACATTTCGCAGAGCGCAGCAAAGCCGACCGGGATGCTGCGGCTGACGGCGCCGCTCGACTATGGCGAAAAGGTCGTGGCGCCGACCATCGCCGCCTATCTAAAAAAATACCCGAAAATGCGGGTCGAGACGATTTTCGACGATGCCGTCAGCAATCTGGTCGACGAGCAGATCGACCTCGGCATCCGCGTCGGCTGGCTGGCCGATTCCAGCAATCTGGCGCGTCGGCTGGGAAGCCATGAACAATTCGTCGTGGCCAGCCCGGACCTCGCCGCCGGGCTGCCGCTTGATGCCAGCCCCAGGCAGGCGAAAGCGCTGCCATGGGTCGGCAATGCCCAATTGCGCGGCATCGGCCAATGGCTGTTTTCCAGGGAGGCGGAGACGGTGGTGGCCGAACTCAATCCGGTCGTCAGCTGCGACAAGACTCCCGGCGTGCTGTCCTGCGTACTGGCCGGCATTGGGCTAGGCATCTTTCCGGATTACAGCGTCGCCGACGATCTCGCCCGAGGTCGCTTGGTGCGGGTGTTCGCGGACTGGACCTTGCCGTCCGGCGGCATCCATGCCGTCTTTCCGCCGGCGCGCTTCAGGCCGGCCAAGGTGCGTGCCTTCGTCGACCTGCTCGTTGCTGCCGAAAGGCGGCGGGCGCGGAATGCTGTTGCGGGCTGATTGTTACGCCAGCCGGCAATGCCGCCAGGGAACCTTTGTTCGGCCGGCGCTTTTGGATATGCTGCGATTCCGAACCGTCAGAAGGGTACTGCCGATGACCACCAAGATCCTTGCGACCTGCGCGCTCGTCCTCGCGGTGGGCTGCAGCCTGTCCAGCACGGCCATCGCCAAGGAAAAGCACCGCCATCGTCAGCCGGAACCGGAGCAACGCTACGTTCCCGCCCATCGCGACCTGATCTACGCCCTGTTCGGCGGCCCGCGTTACTATGACACAATGCTGACCACCACGGCCGCCGGCGCCTGCTCCTACAACCGGGTCGGACCGGACGCGAATGCGCTGAACAAGATCAACGACCACCATTGCGGGAAATAGGCGGAGCGGACGGCTTCCCTAAGGCAGCGCTGCCAGCGCCGGCCATCGTGCGAAGCAGGTGGCAAGCGGCCGGCGTGATGTCGAGCGCGATCGGGCTGTGCAGTGCGGTAGAGCGCGTAGGACCTGGAACACCATGGCGAGGCCACGTTCCGACGGATCGATGTCGTTGGCGCGCACGCCATCAATCAGAAGATCGCCCGCGCTCCCTGGCATCAGCGGTCGCGCCCGCGGTCCTTGTCGTCCTGCGCCATCGCCAGTGCCAAACCCGGTTCACCTTCCCACAGGATCAGGCTGGCGGCGCCGATCAGCCCGGCACGGTCGCCAAGCTCGGCGCGCACGATCGGCACGTCGCGGTAGGCCGGCATGGCCCGCTGCTGGACGACCGCCGCGATCGACGGCGCCAGCAGGTCGAAACCGTTGGAAAGACCGCCGCCCATGACAATTAAATCGGGCGAATAGAGGTGCAGCAGGTTGGTGAAGCCGATGCCCAACCATCCCGCTTCCGCCTCGATCAGCTCGAGAGCGTTGGCGTCGCCGGCCTGGGCTGCCTCGACAACATGCCTGGCCGAGACGTCGCCATCATTCGACAGCCGTCGCAGCTGCGAACCGTCACCCGCTGCGGTCAGCCGCGTGGCGCGGCGTCCGAGCGCGGTTCCCGAAGCAACAGCCTCGAAGCAGCCGATGGCGCCGCAAAAGCAGCGGTCGCCTTCGCCGGTGATGGTCATGTGGCCGATCTCGGCCGCCAGCCCACGCCTGCCGTGATAGATGTGGCCGTCGGCGACGACGCCGCCGCCAATGCCGGTCGACACGGTGACGAACACCAGCGATCCACTGCCGCGTCCGGCGCCGAAACGCCATTCGCCGAGCGCCGCCGCATTGGCGTC
This sequence comes from Mesorhizobium caraganae, assembly GCF_016836705.1. Lineage (GTDB taxonomy): Bacteria > Pseudomonadota > Alphaproteobacteria > Rhizobiales > Rhizobiaceae > Mesorhizobium > Mesorhizobium caraganae. Next base: position 76,758 of record NZ_JAFCGY010000021.1, read on the forward strand.
GTTCTCCAGCCGCACCGGCAAACCGAAATGCTGCCCCAGAATGTCGATCAGCGGCACGTCGTGCCAGCCCGCCAGCGTTGGCGGCGCAATCACGATCCCCGCCTTGGGGTCCAGCGGCCCCGGCGCACCGACGCCGATGCCGGCAATTTCGGCCTGCGGACTTTGCGATATGAGATCGCCGGCGAGCGCAATGATCTGGCCGATCACCGCTTCCGAGCCCGCGCCCGCCATCGTTGGCGCCGAAGCATGCGCGACGACACTGCCGTCGCTTTCGACCAGCGCGCCGCGCAGCGCCGTGCCGCCGAGATCGAAGGCGAGCGCAAGCTTGCTCATCAGGCGGCGACCTCCAGCCCGTGCAGCCAGGCCATGCGCCGCGCAAGGTCGGGGTCGCCGAAGGCCAGTGAGCCCAGCACCACGGTCTCGGCGCCTGCGGCGCGCAGCAGCGGCACCGTCTCGTGGCGAATACCGCCATCGGCGGCGAGCACGATGTCGGCTTCACGGCCGGCTTTGCGCATCAGCGCGCGCGCCTCGATCAGGCGGGGGCAGGCTTGTTCCGACAGGCTCTGGCCCTTGACGCCAATAGAAGTGCCGAGCAGCGTCACGAACGCCACTTCAGAAAGGAAAGGCGTGATTGCCGCGACCGGCGTTTCCAGCCGCAGCACCACGCCGGCCTCGGCGCCGAGCTCATGCGCCAGTCTCACAGCGCGCAGGCCAGCCTCGCCATTTTCGGCATGGACGCTGATCAGGTCGGCGCCGGCCTCGATGAATTGCCGCGTCTGCGCCTCGACGATCTCGGCTTCGACCATCAAATGCACATGAATAGGCTTCGCCGTCAGCTTGGCGATACGCGCCACCAGATCCGGGAAGAACAGGAAGCCCGGGGTGAAGCGGGCGTCGGCGACGTCGATATGGTGGATATCGGCATGGGCCTCGATGCGCTTCAGATCGCGCTCCATATTGGCGAGGTCGGCCGACCACAGCGAGAACTCGCCGATCAGACGGTCGCGCGGCAACGCGGCGATTGCGGCGGGGCCGGACAGGGATTTCATCATCGTTTCAGGCTCCATAGCCGCGCATGGTCTGGCGGTTGGTCTTGACCGCCTTGGCCGGATCGGCGGCGGCGGTCTCGGACTCTTCCTCCAGCACCAGCCAGCCGTTGAAGTTGGGGGCAGCGCTGGCGATCTCGATCACCTTCGCCGTATCGCAGACGCCCCTGCCGAGCATCGCCCAGCTGCCGTTTGCGTCGACATCCTTCAGGTGGACGTAGCGGATACGATCGCGGTAGGTGGTGAGCGTATCGGCCATGTCCTGACCGCCGCGCAAGATGTGACCGGTGTCCGGCACCCAGCCGACCAGCGCGGCGTCGATCAGCCCGAAGATGCGGTCATAGTCGGTGCGGTCGAACAGCAGCGTATTGTGGTGCGAACTCGGATGCATCGCGACCTGGACGCCAGCCTTGCGCCCGAGCTCGCCGGCTTTGTTGTAGACCTCGGCGGCAATGGCGAACTTGTCATCGCGCGCTCCGTCGGAGACGACGGTGGCCGAGCCCATCGACACCAGCGCGCCCGGAAAAGCGGCGGCGAAATCGATCCAGCGCTGCGCGGTCTCGAGGTCAGCGCCGATCTGATCCTGCAGCGTAAAACCGCTCTTCGAACCGAACGCGAAGGAGACAAGCGTCAATCCAGACACCTTCAGCGCGGCCGCGAATTCCGCAGGCTTGCCGGCATAGCGGCCGATCATCGTGTCGGTGATCTCGATGCCGGCGTAGCCGCCATCAGCGATCGCTTTCAGCAGATCGTCGGGGTCGCCGGCAAAACGGTCTCCGAGCATTTCCCAGGTAAAGGTCTGGCAGCCGACTTTGAGGTCTTTCACGGTCATCCTTTCATTCCTTGATATCCTACTTGACCGAGCCTGCGGTCATGCCGGCGAGGAAGAACCTCTGGGCAACGAGGTAGATGACCAGGAGCGGCAGCGAGCCCAGCACGCTCATCGCCATCATCTGGTTCCATTCGAAGGCGTGTTGCCCCATCAACAGCTGGATGCCGATCGGGACGGTGCGCATGGACGTTGACTTCGTCAGCGTCAGCGCAAAGAGAAATTCGTTCCAGCACAACAGGAAGGTGTAGACCGACGTCGCCACGATACCAGGCAGCGAGATCGGGACGATCACCCGCCAGAGCGCGGTCCAGCTGGTGCCGCCGTCGACAGCCACCGCTTCATCGAGATCGCGGGGCAAGGTGTTCAGATATCCCGTCATCAGCAGGATCGCGTAGGGCAGCGTAAACACTAGGTAAGTCAGGATCAGTGCGACGTAGGTGTCGAAGATGCCATACGAGACGACAAGCCCGAAGAAGGGGATCAAAAGCGTGATCGGCGGGATCGTCTGCGTGCTGATGATAAGCGTGTTGAGGCTGCCCTTGCCGCGGAAATTGAAACGGCTGAACCCATAGGCCGCCAGCAGGGCGATCAGCACCGTCAGCACGGTCACCGCTCCGGCCACGAAGTAGCTGTTGAAGAAGAAGCGCAGCTTTACCGGGTCACCAAGGATGGCCGCATACGCTTCCAGCGTGAAGGCCTTTGGCAGGACGGTTGGCGGCAGGGCAAAGATTTCGGTATTCGACTTGAACGAACTGCTCAGCATCCAATAGATCGGGAAGGCCGCGAAAAAGAGCCCTGCGGCAAGCGCGACATGGAGCGCGACGGTGATCAGCCTGTCTTTCGGCGTGTGCCTTTTCCTCATGGTGACTACCGAGCCTTTTGATAGCGGATGTAGAACAGCGTCAGGCCGAGAGAGATCAGCAGGATGACCACGGCGCTCGCCGACGCCTGCGACAGGTTGTAGCTCGAAAACGCCAGCTTGTAGGTGTAGGTGCTCAGCACCTCGGTCGAGTAGATCGGACCGCCGCCCGTCGTGATCCAGATCAACGGGAAAACCTGCATGGTCCAGATGAAATCCAGCAGCGAGATGCTGATGATGATCGGCATCAGCTGCGGGATGGTGATGAAGATCAGCTTCTGGTAGGCCTTCGCCCCGTCGATATAGGCGGCCTCGTAGAAATCCTTGGGAATGCCTTGCAGGCCCGCCAGCAGGCTGACCATGAAAAGCGGATAACCCGCCCAGATATTGGCGAAGGTGACGGCGTGCAGCGCGGTCTCGGGCGAGGAAAACCACTCGACCTTGGAGCCGATGATGCCCATCTGCATGAGAACGCTGTTCACGACACCGTTCGGCTCAAGCAGGAGGCGCCAGATCACGGCGATAATCACCGCGGTGAACAGCCAAGGCAGTATGTAGAGCACGCGCAGAATGTTGCGCAGCGTCGGATTGATGCGGTCGCTGTTCAGCATGAGTGCGAAGACCATGCCGATGGTCATATGGAAGACGACACTCATGCATGTGAAGTAGAGTGTGTGCCACAGCGAGGCCCAGAACACCGGATCGGCAAAGATCGCCTGGTAGTGTTTCAGTCCGGCAAAGGACGGGTCGCGACGCAGCACCGCGCTGTTCTGGAACGAATAGCCAATCACCGTCACCATCGGCAGCAGCATCAGAAGGCCGATTATGAGGAGCGAGGGTGACAGATAGAGATAGGGGGCGACCGCTCGTTTCAGTCGATGGTGGGAGCGCTTCTGCCGAGTCATGTGCCACCCTTGGGGTATGCCTTCAAGACGAAGGTGCGCTTCGGAAACAGGTCCATCTCAAATTGCCGATCCGTTGTTGACGGGTGGCCTGCCCGAAAGTCAGGCCACCCGGTGGAAGATAGCAAACGGGCAATGAGCCGCTCAGAATTTCGCCATCCAGCCCTTTTGAGCGTTGGCTGCGGCCTGTTCCGGAGACTGCTCGCCGGCGAGCATCTTCTGGGCTTGCACGTCGAACTGGGTCATCAGGTCTTCAGCCACCGGCAGACCCGTGAATTCGTTGGCGAGATAGCCGGTCTTGAAGATTTCAAAAGCCTTGGCGAAAGCCTTGTCCGAGGTCACGAAATCGGGCTTGGCATTGACGTTGCCCGGGAAGGCGTTTGCAAGCGACACGAGCTTGGCATTCACCTTTTCACTCATCAGATATTGGACGAGTTTCCAGGCCTCTTCCTGATGTTTCGAGGCGGCAGAGATGCCGATGCCCCAGGAGGCATAGGGAAGGCCGCGCTTGCCGGTATAGTTTTCCACGACCGGGACCGGGATGAGATCGAAGTTCAGCTTGGGATTGCGTTTGCGGATGAGGTTCACATGCGCAAGTGAGTCGATCATCATTCCGACCCGATCGTTGACGAATTCCTCGACCTTTTCCTGCTCGGTCTTGGTGGCAATGCCGGGCGAGACGACGCCGGCGTCGTTCAGCGATTTGACGAAGGTGAGCATATCGACGACCGGCTTGCCCTCGAGAGCCGGCTTGCCGTCAGCCATCATCGATTGACCCGAGGCCCAGACCCACGACATCATGTCGTTCTGGACACCGGACGGCGTTTGCAGCGACAAGGGCAGCACCCAGCCATACTGGTTCTTGTCGGCATGGGTCATCTTCTTGGCGGCTTCGAGAAATTCCGCGCGGGTCGACGGCAGCTTGGTCACGCCTGCCTGGGCGGCGAGGTCCAAATTCACGAAGACCGGATAGACGAACGAAGCCACAGGAAACATCACTGCTTTGCCGTCCACCTTGATGATATCCGCGACCTGGGTCTTGTCGAACCCGCTCGCTTCCATCATCGGGTTCATATCGGCCAGCGCACCCTGCGCGTTCAGATTGTTCACCCAGGCGCCGTCGAGACCGACGACGTCGCTAAGCGTTCCAGTTGCGGCACCAACCGAGATCTGATCTCGCGTGGTCGCATAGGGGCCGCTGACCAGCGTCACTTTGATTCCGGGGTTTGCAGCCTCGAAGTCATTCATGATTGCCCTGAGCGATCCGGCCGGCAATTCGGGCTCCCACCATTGGGTGAATTCCAGCGTCGTGTCCGCCATGGCGCTGGTTGCGCCAAGCAACCATGCGGCCGCGGCTATTTTCAGCATCGCGGGTTGTATCCGAAACATCATTTTCTCCTCCTTCTTCAAGATCGACCGCACAATGCAACCGATCGTCTGCTTCATTCAGAAGTCTTCTTACGAGTACTTCGCGGGCGCCTCACCCTCGCCTGCGGGCTCTGCCACAGATCTTCAGATCGCCAGGTGCGTCTCGGGATCGAAGAAATGGAGCTTGGTATCATCCAGGGCCAACCGGATCGCCGAACCGGAGCGGACTGCGCTGTCCGGTTCGAATCTCGCCACCGCATTCGACGTCAGGCCGAAATCCTGCACCGCGTCGGGGTCGCCGGAGTCCACCCGGACCCCGTCGATGTTCAGATGGACGATATGTTCCGACCCGAGTTCTTCGATCGAGGTCACCTTTGCGGGTATCGTCTGATACTTGCGGCCAGATTCGAGGCTGCTGTCATAGAGATCCTCCGGTCGTATCCCGAACACGACCTTGCGCCCTGCATACGACTTCAAACCCGGCCTGCGCACGAAGGCTGCATCCTGCAGCCGAATGGCGAAGGTGCCTGACATCAGTTCGTCGCCCGTAAGGGTCGCCTCGAAAAGGTTCATCGAAGGAGAACCGATGAAGCCGGCAACGAAGGCGTTCACCGGCGATTCATAGAGCCTCTTGGGTGTGTCGACCTGCTGCAGCACGCCGCCTTTCAACACCGCGACCCTGTCCCCCATCGTCATCGCTTCGATTTGGTCGTGGGTCACGTAAATGGTCGTTACGCCGAGCTGCTTTTGCAGGCTGGTGATTTCGGCGCGCATTTGCACACGCAGTTTCGCATCCAGATTGGAAAGGGGTTCGTCCATGAGAAAGGCGGCCGGCTCGCGTACCATGGCGCGGCCCATGGCAACCCGTTGACGCTGTCCGCCTGAAAGGTTCGCGGGTTTGCTGTCCAGCAAAGACGTCAGCTGAAGGGTTTTGGCGATCTCGTCCACGCGCTTCTTGCGCTCGGCCTTCGGCTTGCCTGCCAGCCGCATCGAAAAGGCGATGTTTTCGGACACCGTCATATGCGGGTAGAGCGCGTAGCTTTGGAAGACCATTGCGATGTCGCGGTCCTTGGGCGGCATGTCGACGACGTCGACTCCGCCGATCCGAAGGCTGCCGCTGGTGATGTCCTCCAGTCCCGCGATCATTCGCAACGCCGTGGATTTGCCGCAGCCGGACGGTCCGACGAGAATCAAGAACTCGCCGTCCTTGACCGACAGGTTCAATTGGTCGATTGCGCGAAAATTGTTCCCGTAGGTTTTGCAGATGTTCTCAAGAATGACTTCTGCCATATTCCTCCCTCCGCAAGTGTATAAGCCACAGATTGTTATAATTCTTCTCGGCCTATGCTCGTCCGCGAAATGTTTCCTCGGATAATTTCAGATTATGCTCCAGCATTCACTTTTTTCAGTTCGACTGCTGACGGCGCGTTCGTCGATGCCAGAAGTTCCGTGACCTGGTCGTCGGTGGGAAGCGCCTCGCGCCCGCCACGCCCCGTTATCGAAAGGGCCGCCGCCGCGGCCGCGAATGCGACCCGGCCCGCGGTGTCGGCCCCGCGCGTCAATGCAAGGGCATAGGCGCCATGAAAGCAGTCACCCGCGCCGGTCGAGTCGACGACCGCAACCCGATGCGGGGGCAGGTGCCAAAGCCCTGTCTCGTCGCGTCCGCGATAGTACACGCCCCTGCCGCCATCAGTCAGAACCACGGCGGACCGCGACGGCAACCACAATGCATCGAGTATCTCGGCGGGCGATCGGCACCCTGTGGCAGTCCGCGCAAAGCCGAGAGGAAGAATGAGATGGTCGCAGAGCGCGATCAGCCTCTCCGTGGCTGCGCCGCTGCTCCATTCGATATCGCCGAGGATCGCAAGGCCGAGATCGCGAGCCCGAGCCACGACATCCAGCGACCGGATCGCATAGCCATCGACGATCAGGACGGTCGCGCGGCTGAGGATATCGTCCGGAAAGTCCGGAGCGGTGCCCAGCATCGCATCGTCGTCATACGCGATGAACCGTTCCCCGTCCGAGCCGACGGTGATCCGCGAGCGCACCGGGCGCGCGTCGGGATGGCGCGGCGCGAATGCGGTTTCAATACCACTCGCCACGAGATCGAGCTGCATGGCGTCGTCCGCGGCAATGCCCAGCCATCCGACGAACCCGGCGGTTCCGCCGAGCCGCGCGACGGCGGCCAGCGCCGTCGCGACATTTCCCCCGAAAGCGCGGGCACTTTGCAGAACCTTCCCCTTGCCTGCCGACAACGGCTGATCGACGTAGACGATGTCGTCGATCGCAATAGCGCCGAAGCCGAGGATCGAGGGGACGGTGGGCATCGTTCAGGCCCCCGCCTTCGCCAGGGCGTCTTGCGCCGAAAGGCCGTCATGGATGACGCCACGAAAGGCAAGCGCTGCCTTCTCCGGATCGCCATGCCCCCAGAGATTACGGCCTACCACGGCGCCGCGTGCGCCGGCACGGATGGCGTCCGCCGTCTGCTGAAGCGCGCCGAGCAGCGTGTCGGTCTTTGGACCACCCGCGATCACAACCGGCACCGGGCAAGTCCGGACGGTCTCTCGGAACGACTCGAAATCGCCCGTGTAGCCGATTTTGATCACGTCGACGCCGGACTCGTAGCCGATGCGCGCCGCATAGGCGATCTCGTCGGGGGTGAAGACGATTTTTGCTCCGTCGGTAAAATCGCGAGGGTAGATATGTGCCACCACAGGCATGCCGTAGCGGGCCGCCGCATTCACTGAATCGGTCAGCCAGCGTATGTATTTGCCCTCGGTCGCGCCGCGCACCGGAATGGCCACGGCCAACGCATCGGCGCCAGCGCGCACCGCGTCCTCGGGCGTTGCGATCAACTCGCTGATGCGATCGTCCGGAGTGAAGCAGCCCGCCTGAATCACCAGGGAAGCTTTGCCCGCATATTGCGGCCACAGATGGCGCGCGGTGCCAGGCTGGATGCTGACGTAGTCGGGTTTGCCCGCCATGACGCGTGCGAGCGCACCCGGCAGGTCGGCAAGGCCGCCTTTGCGCACGTCGCCATAGCCGACGAAGTGGTCGACCGCGCCGCCAAAAAGGTTCCCCGATGGATGCGAGAAGAGGCGCGCAAGACGCACCTTGGTTCCTAGGCTCATGAGTACAAAATTCCCTGATCGGTTGATTTCAAAATCCCGGACTCAGTGTTTCCGAAAGAAAAAAGAAAAACAATCTTTCGAAAGCTTTCGAATTTGCGTATTTTTGGTAAGGTGAGCCGAGGCCAGAGCGGTGGCTTGACGCAGGGAGGCAAGGGCAGGGCAATGTTGTCGGAGCAGAGACGCCAATCCATCCTGGGTGAGGTGCAGCGCAGCGGACAGGTGCGCACGAAGGACCTGTCGGACGGGTTTGGCGTGTCGGAAGTCACGGTGCGTTCCGACCTCGAGATACTGGACCGCAAGGGATTGCTGACCAAGACCCGTGGAGGGGCGGTGACCCGGACCACCGATTCGACCACGGCCGCGTTCGCCCGGCGTATGCAAACGAACCTCGATGCAAAGAAGCGCATCGCCCGGGCGGCGGTAGACCTGTTCGAGGACAACCAATCGGTCATCTTCGACGGCGGCTCGACATTGATGCAGCTTGCCATGCAGTTACCGCCGCTCAGCAATGTCGTGGTCGCGGCCACGGCCATGAATATCGTGCAGCATCTTATGCATCGTCCCGGGCTCGACGTTCATATGATCGGCGGCCGGGTCTATCCCGACACGGTGAGCACGCTGATCACCGATGCCGATACGGCTCTCGGCGGCTTGGTAGCGCATCAGGTCTTTGTTGGAGCGCATGCGATAGACTCGTCACTGGATGTGGTCGACGTGAACGAAGACATGGCGCGAACGAAGCGAAACCTCGTTCGCATGGCCCGGCGCGTTGTCCTCCTCGCCGATTCGAGCAAATGGGGCGTCAGCGGAACCTCCAAGGCATTTTCGCTGTCGGCCGTCGATGTGGTGATCACCGACGATGGCCTGCCCGGTCCAATACGCAGCCAGCTTGATAAGATCGCGGCCAAGGTGATCTATGCCTGAACCCGTCTCGGTTTCTGACCGCGACGGAAAAGAGCCAATGCGCGCATGACCCACGGGCTTCGTATCGGCGGTCGGCCGTTTTTCATGACAGTCATGTTCTCCTCCTCAGGCTGGCGGCCTCCCAACGCTGCGCCAGAATTATCACATGCTCTATAAAAATTTTACGCGCGTCAACATTTAAAATCCTGTATAGCGGATTGTGAAGGTGGACCGCTGCACTACGACGGTCCCCCAAGCATGCCATTGGCTTCGGAGGAAAAGCTGGAAATGCAGGGAAAATCAAAGACAAAGCTCGGCATCGGTGTCATCGGCTGCGGCAACATTTCGATGACCTATCTGCGCAATGCAGCGCTCTTCGGCGGCGTCGAGCTGCGTGCCTGCGCCGACATTTCGGCTGATATTGCTGAGCTCCGCGCCAGGGAATATGGCATCCGCGCGCTTGGCGTCGACGCGCTGCTCGCCGACCCTGATGTCGACCTCGTACTGAACCTGACCATTCCGGCGGCGCATTTCGAGATTTCGTTGTCAGCGCTTTCGGCGGGCAAGCATGTCTTCACCGAAAAGCCGCTGGCTACTACCGCCGCCGACGGCCGCCGGCTTGTCGACGAAGCGGCAAAGCGCGGCCTGCTGATCGGCTCGGCTCCCGATACTTTCCTTGGCGCCGCCGGACGCCGCGCCCGCCGCCTGATGGACGAGGGCGCCATCGGCAAGCCGGTGACCGGCACCGCCTTCATGATGGGACGCGGCATGGAACACTGGCATCCCAATCCGCAATTCTATTATCAGCCCGGCGGCGGTCCGGTGTTCGACATGGGTCCCTATTACCTGACCATGCTGGTCAATCTGCTCGGTCCGGTCGAGCGCGTCATGGCGATGGCGACGCGCGGCCAGGAGGAGAGGCTGATCACGGCCGACGGCCCGTTCAAGAACACGACGTTCAAGGTCGGCACGCCGACAAACATATTGTCGCTGCTCGAATTCCGTTCCGGCGCCACCGTCACCTTCGGCGCCTCATGGGACGTGTTCAGACATTCCAACCACCCGATCGAACTGCACGGCACCGAGGGCTCGCTCAGGCTGCCCGACCCCGACACGTTCGGCGGGACGGTCTCGCTGTCGGCACGTGGCGCCGACTGGGCCGATTTCGCCAGCGAGAGCGAGCTCTACGGCGCCCGCAACTGGCCCTATGCCGCGCCCGACCGCGCCAACTACCGCATGCTCGGCGTCGCCGATCTGGCGTGCGCGCTGAGCACGGGACGAAAGCCGCGCCCCTCGGGCGAACTGGCGCTGCATGTACTGGAGATCATGGAAGCGATCCTGGCTTCGGGCGAAAGCCGCGGCTCGGTTGCCGTCAACGGCACGGTCGACCAGCCGCCGCTGCTTGGCGAGGAGGAAGCGGCAAGCCTGCTTGCCTGATGGGAGGTTCGTAGTGACGATATCGCCGCCGACGCCATCATTACTGCCGCGGTCGCCGTATGGCGCAGCTTCGACCCCGCCTTTGGAAGTGTTCAGGCCGACTGCCGCATCACCAGGGCGGCGTCGAGGCTGACCTTCGGTGCGAAGCTCGCTGTGTCCTCGTTGAGCAAAGCGAGCAGCGTCTCGACGCTGCGCCCCGCCATGGCGGCAAAATCCTGCGCGATGGTAGTCAGAGCGGGGCAGGTGTAGCGGCTCAGCGGATGGTCGTCATGGGCGGCGACGCGCAGGTCGCAGTCCGCCTTTCGGCCGACCTTCTTGCCTTGCGCGAAGGCTGCCGCCATCACGCCGAAGGCTAGGCGGTCATTGGCGCACAGTATGGTCTTGCCTGGCAGGCCGCCAGCCCCAAGCATCTGTTCCATCTGCTCGTAGCCGATGCGCTCGAAATCCCAAGTGTAGTCGCTTGTGTTGCCGATGACGACCGGCTCCTGGCCTAGCCGCTGCATGGCGCCGATATAGCTGTTCAGCCGTTCCGGCGAATTGTGGTTGACGTGCGGGATATCGAAATAGACCGGCGCGTCGCCGGAGCGGCAGAGATAGTCGACGATGGTCGAGACACTCTGGGCGTTGTTGTTGCCGACGAAGGGTGCGCCGCCTTCGAGATAGGTGTCGAAATAGACGATCGGCATTGTCTGCGTCAGCTTCTCCAGCGCGTGGCGGTCCGAGCGCAAGCCAAGCGGCGCGATCAGCGCGCCGGAGACTTTCAGCGACAGGATGGTGCGCGTCGCCTCGATTTCGAGCTCGCGCGAACCGTGCGAGGAAATGACGATGGGCCAGTAGCCCTCGTCTCGCAGCCTGAGCTCGATGCGGCTGACCATTTCGGAATAGAAGGGATCGGTCACCGTCGGCACGACGATGCCGATGCTGCGGGTACGCTTGCGATTGAGGTTGCGGGCAAACAGATTGGGCTGGTAATCGGATGAGCGCAGCGCCTCCTCGATGCGCTTGCGCGTTGCCGGTTTGACGCTGGTCGGATCGTCGAAATATTTCGACAGTGTCGGCCTGGAGACGCCGCAAGAGCGGGCGAAATCCTCCATCGTCCTGTGCTTCGTCATTCGATCCCTCGTCTGGCGGGCGCCAGAACCTCGGTCACCCTTGGCGCTGCCCACGGTCCTGTAGCCGGCGCGCCGCCACGCAACCTCAGACGAAATTTACAGGAAACTTCAGTCGTTTCAACGCGCAATGACAAATTATACCGTGCGTAAATGTAATCAATTGACGCGAAAATTGTCCCGCATCAAAGTCTCGACCGCAGCGAGCAAGCGAAATATCCAGGAACCATGACGCAACAGGTCGATCAGCTCCTTTCCCAGCTTCAGCCGCGGCTCGACGCCGCCGCTGTTGTCACCGGCAATGCGGTCGATCCGCGCTATGGAGACGATCTCTCCGGCAAGGACGGAAGCCGGCCCGAACTGGTCTTGCGTCCGCGCATCGCCGGCGAAGTCGCCGAGATCCTGCGAGTTTGCAGCGGCCTTGGCCAGAAGCTGGTCGTCCATGGCGGCCGCACCGGGCTGGCCGGCGCCGCGCGCGTGCAGCCGGGCGAAGCGGTTCTGTCGCTGGAGCGCATGACCGTGGTCGAGGCGCCCGACCGCCAGGCGGCAACCATCATCGCGGAAGCCGGCGCGCCGCTGCAAATGGTGCAGGAAAGCGCCGATGCGGCCGGCCTGATGTTCGGCGTCGATATCGGTGCGCGCGGCACCGCGACGGTCGGCGGCAATATCGCCACCAATGCCGGCGGCATCCGCGTGCTGCGCTACGGCATGTACCGCGCCCAGGTGCTGGGGCTGGAGGCGGTGCTTGCCGACGGCTCGGTCCTGACCTCGCTGCGCGGCCTGGCCAAGGACAATTCGGGATACGATCTCAACCAGCTGTTCATTGGCAGCGAAGGCACGCTGGGCGTCGTCACCCGCGCCTGCCTGAGGCTGCATCCGAAGCCCGCCACGGAGGTCGCCGCCTTCTGCGCACTTGCCTCGCTGGAGGCGGCAATCGCGCTGCTCGGGCTGCTGAAGCAGCGGCTCGGTCCCTTGCTTTCGGCCTATGAGGTGAATTTCTCGCCGCTCTACGGCGCCATGATTGCCGGCATGGACGCGCCGGCGCCGCTGCCTGCCGGCGCGCCCGTCTATGTTCTTGCCGAGATCCAGGGCAACCAGGCCGAGCTGGACGGCGAACGTTTTGCTTCGGTGCTGATGCAGGCCGTCGAAGACGGCATCGTCGACGATGTGGTCGTCTCGCAGTCGCCGCGCGAGTTTCGAGCGCTTTGGGACGTACGCGAGGAGGCCAACCGCTTCCTGTTTGCAATCGAGGGCCTGATCGGCGTCGACATCTCCATTCCGCTGTCGACGATGGCGGCTTTCCTGCGCGACGCCGAAGCGGCGATCCGCGCCAGGGACGCCAGCGCCGAGATATACGTCTTCGGCCACCTCGGCGACTGCAATCTGCACTATCAGGTCGACACCAGGGAGCCAGCGGCCGCCTACGAGATCATCTATCGCGGCGTGGCCGCATGCGGCGGCGCCGTCTCGGCCGAACACGGCATCGGCCTCGACAAGAAGAAATGGCTGAGCCTGGTGCGCAGCGATGCCGAGATATCGGCCATGCGCCGCCTCAAGGCGGCGTTCGATCCGCACAACATTCTCAACCCCGGGCGGATTTTCGACATCGCTTGAATGCTACGCGGGACTAGCTCGCAGCTGACGAAAGCAGCGCGTGGAAGTCGACGGTTCTCAGCTGCTCGATGCCGTCCAGCGTCATGTTGCCGGCGACGTAGACGATGATCGCCAGGCCGAGCCAGCCGATCCAGCGGTATCTGGCAAGCAGCGCCGCCACCAGCGTCGAGGCGACGGCCATCAGAACCACCGACAGGATGAGGCCGAACACCAGCGCATTCATGTCATGGGCGGCAGCGCCCGCCACGGCCAGCACATTGTCCAGCGACATCGAGACATCGGCGACCACGATCTGCAGGATCGCCGTGCGCAGCGCCTTGGCCGGCCGCACCGCCGCAAGCGCTGTCGCGGCAGGGTCGGCGTCGGCATCGCTGTCTTCATCGCCGCCGGCGGAACGCAATTCCTGGAACATGTTCCAGCACACCCAGAACAAAAGCATGCCGCCAACCAGCATGATCCCCGGGATCTCCAGCAGCTGCACCGCGATCACGGCAAAGACGACGCGGATCACCGCGGCCGCGGCTATGCCGGCAACGATCGCCTTCTGGCGCAATGCTTTGGCCAGACCTGCGGCCGCCATGCCGATCACCACGACATTGTCGCCCGAGAGCACGAGGTTGATGGTGATGACTTCCAGATAGGCGGCAACAGTCGTCTGGTCGAAACTCATAAAGCGGTCTCCCCGGAAGGCTCCGGCTGGTTGCGGCGGATCGGACCGATGTCTGCGCAAACGCGAAGACAGCTGATTTGAGTGCGGCCCGGCATTGAAACAAGACGCCAGGCGCGGCCAATCGTTCCTCATCCACGGAATTCATCGCCGGATCGATGCTTGCCGACAGAAATGGCTCCATGGAAAGGGAAGACAAAAGCGGTCTGCTTGCCTATCAATGTCGTCGACCAAAGGAGAAACGAGCATGGGCAAGACGGCATTGATTTTCTGGGGCGGCTGGGAAGGTCATACCCCGGCCCGCAGTGCCGCTGTCGTCAGCGAGATGCTGGCCGGCCACGGCTTCGACGTGCGGATCGAACAGGGCACCTCGGCTCTCGCCGATCCGCAGCTTTCGGCAATCGATTTGATCGTCCCTGTGGTCACAATGTCGACGATCGAGAAACCGGAGCTGCAAAACCTTGTAGCCGCCGTCAGAGGTGGAACCGGCCTTGCCGGCTTTCACGGCACCATGGGCGACAGCTTCCGCAACGAGCCCGACTATCACTTCATGACCGGCGGCCAATGGGTCGCCCATCCCGGCGACATCATCGACTATCGCGTCGACATCACCAGCGATGATCCGATCGTGCGGGGCATCGGCGGTTTCGCCTACCGTTCCGAGCAGTACTACATGCATGTCGACCCGAGCAACGAGGTGCTGGCGACGACGACGTTTGGCGGCGAGCATCTCGACTTCGTAGACGGCGTCGTCATGCCCGTGGTTTGGAAGCGCCGCTACGGCAAGGGCCGCGTCTTCTTCAGCGCGCTTGGCCACACGGCGGATGAGTTTTCCGTGCCGCAAATGCGCACCATCTTCGAGCGCGGCGTGCTGTGGGCCAGCCGGGCGGCCTGATCCCGGGCCTGTCGTCAAGTCGGGCGGCGGTCTTTTTCCGGTCAGATAAAGAAGTCTTGGACGGCCCGCGGCTATTTTTCCCGCATTGCCCGACGGAAGTTCTGCGTGATCGGCTCGGCGAGGTAAGAAAGCACGGTGCGAGCACCTGTCCGGATCATCGCCTCGCTCGACATGCCGGGCAGCAGCTTGCGGCCCTCCAGCTTGGCGAGAACCCGTTATCAGCGACCGCTCGCTCCGGCGGACGTCGGTTCGCGTTAGCTTCGTGACTCAGGGTTCGCGGATGCTTTCGTCGAGACCACGCAGGAGCGGATAGAGGAAATATGACAAGATCGTGCGGTTGCCCGCCTTGATCTCCGCGGATACCGCCATGCCGGGGATCAAGCGAAAACTGCTCGCCACATCACGCAGGTCGGTCGCGGTCAACTCCACCCGTGCCTTGTAGTAAGGACGCTGCTGCCCAGCATTCTTCGGATCCGGCGTGAAGGTGTCGTCCGAGACGGTTCGAACCTTACCGGACAGGGTACCGTGCTTCTGGAAGGGCCACGCCTCGAGTTTCAGGCGAACTTCGCTGCCGGGCTCGACATGGCCGACATCGAGCCCCTCGACAGAGACTTCTGCCTCCAACGGAGAGCCCAGAGGAACGAGGGTGTAGAGCGGCTCTGCTTCTTTCAAGACCGAGCCAACAGAGCGCTGCGCCACTTCGAGCACGATCGCGTCGGCGGGTGCGGTTAGCACCGTGACAGCCTTCCGCCGCACCGCCTTGTCGAGTTCTCTGGCCGCGGCATCGTGGTCGCGGCGCGCTTGGACCAGGTCCTCAGCGGTCTTCTGGCGGAACTCTGCGAGGTAAGCCGCTTCCTCGGCCTTCAAGCGCTCCACATTCTCCTCGAGCTCAGCCATGTTATTGCCCGCAAGCAGAAATTCCTGCTCGACCAGCAGCCGCTGACCTTTGGCAGAGAGATAGTCGACCTTCGAGCCGACCTCCCTCTTCACCAGAACGTCCCGCATCGTCTCAAGATCCTTTGCCACGCCAAGGCGGAGCTCCAACGCCTCGCGATCGGCGCTCTTGGTCGCCATCTGGGCTTGAACATTACCGATCTGCCGATCGTAAGAAGCCAGCTTCGCCTTGTTCTCCTCGATCCTCCGGATCCATATCGTCGTCTGCAGGCGCGCTTCGTCATCCAGGTTTTGGGGCTTGTACGGCCGGTCGTCGAGCTCGGACTCGAGTCGCCCGATTTGCGCGGCGAGGCTCGCGACCTTTCCCCGCAATTGGTCGGCATCGGCTTCACTGAAAGTCGCGTCGAGGGTCGCCAATACGTCGCCTTTCCGCACGATGTCGCCCACCTTGGCGTCGATGCTACGCACGGTCGAGATCTCGAGCGGCTGCACGACAATCGTCGAGGCCGTCGTCACCAGCTTGCCTCGTGCGACCACGATCTGGTCGACCTTGGCCACCGACGCCCAAATGCCTGCGACCATGATGACCGCGACAAGTACGTACAGCGTGGCCCCCACGACCCAGGGCGGGCGCCGCTCGTCGATCTTGCGGGCATCGCTTTGAAAGTCTCTCACTGCTGGAAGGAGCGTGCTCATCGGGCAAGATGCCTGTTCTGCTGGTTCCATAGCTGTCGGTAAGTCATGCAGCGGGACAGGAGTTCGCCATGTTTCCCGTGATCGACGATCCGGCCGCGATCGAGCACGACAATGGCGTCCGCTGCGACGAGCGAGGACAGACGGTGCGAAACCATGACCACGGTTCGCCCCTCGGCAATGCTAGCAAGGTTTGCCTGGACGATCGCCTCGCTCTCGGGATCAAGCGCGGAGGTCGCCTCGTCCAGGATGAGGATGCGCGGTTGGCGCAGCAAGGCACGGGCGATCGACAGGCGCTGCTGCTGGCCGCCCGACAGGTTGGTGCCGCCCTCCTCGAGCAAGGTGTCGTAGCCCTGCGGCAGAAGCTTGATGAACTCGTCGGCGCCCGCCATCGTCGCGGCGTGGACGATCTCCTCCAGGGTCGCATCTGGCCTGGTCGCCCCGATGTTCTCGCGCACGGTGCCGCGGAACAGAAAGCACTGCTGCATCACGACGCCGACATTGCTGCGCAGATGCGGGAGGTCGAGCTCGCGAATATCATGACCGTCGATCCGCACCGAGCCGTGCTGGATCGGGTACGTGCCGCGCATCAGCCGCGTCAATGTCGACTTGCCCGAGCCGCTGCGCCCAACGATGCCGAAAACCGAACCGACCGGGATGGTCAGCGACACGTCGTTCAGGGCCGGCGGAGCGCTTTCGCTGTAGCGGAAGATCACATGCTCGAACTCGACAGTGCCCGCGATCGGCGGGCGCAGGCCGCGCACATTCGGTGGCCGCTCCGGACTGCGGTTCATGATGTTGCCGAGCATGCGCACCGAGAGCCCGGCCTCCTGGTAGCCTTGCACCAGACCGACGATCTGTGAAAGCGGCGTGGTGACCCGGCCCGACAGCATGTTGAACGCGATCAACGCGCCCACCGTCATCCGGTTGTCGAAGACCAGCAGGGCGCCGAAGCCGACGACCGCAACCGTCAGTAGCTTTTCGAGAAGCCCGATCACCGCCTGCGCCGAGGTCGAAATCCGCCCAACGTCGAACCGCGACTCGGCGGCCTGGGCGCAGAGCGCGTCCCAGTCGCGCTGGCGCAAGGGCTCGGTCGCCAACCCCTTGACCGTTTCCATGCCGTGGATGGTCTCGACGAGATAGGCCTGACGCTGCCCTTCGGCCTCGTAAAGGACGCGCAACTTGCGGCGGTAGAGCGGGATCAGCCCGCCGATCACACAAGCGGTGAGGGCGGAAAAGCCGAGCACCATTATGGCGAGGCGGCTGCTGTAGAGGAACAGCAGCGGCACGATAACCAGCAGCGAGGTGGCGTCGAGCAACGTCAGGAAGAGGCGGCCGGTCAGAAACTCCCGGATCTTCTCGACCTGCTGCATGTGCTTGGTGATGACGCCGGCCGAGGCGCGCTCGAAGAAATCGATCGGCAACGACAGCAGACGCGCGAAGGTGCGGATCGAGGTGCGCACATCGATCCGCGCCGAGGCGTAGACCAGCAGGATGCGCCGCAGATAGTTGAAAATCGCGTCGAACAGGACCGCGGCGCTGACCCCGATGGCGAGCACAGCGAGCGTCGTATAGGCTTGGTGCACGAGCACCTTGTCGACCGTGATCTGGATGAAGATCGGCAGGGCAAGCGCCAGCACCTGCAGCGCGACCGCGGCCACCGCGATGTCGCGGAACATCGCCCCGTTGCGGACGACTTCCGGGAGGAACCAGGTGAAGCCGAAGGGCCGGCTTTCATCCGTCAGCGCGAATGAGCGGCGCAGCAGCAGGAGCTCGCCGGTCCACTTCCTGCAGAACGTCGCCTGGTCGAGGGGCAATACCGCGAGGCGGTCGGCGAGGGGGTCGAGGACCCCGACCTTGTTCTCGTTGAATCCGAGCAGGACGACGCTGTTGCCGTTTGTCAGCCGGGCGATCACCGGATAGGCGTCGCCGAGGCGTTGGAGATCTTTCCAGCCGACCTTCAATTTGCGGCTGCGCATGCCGCTGCTGCGGGCGATCTTCGGCAGCAGCCGGGTGATGTCGTCGTCGGGCCTCAGCGCAAAGTCGTGCTTGATGCGCTCGGGGGAAAGATCGATGCCGTAGTGCCGCCCGATGGCGACAAGGCACTGCAGTGCGGTTTCGACTGGAGATCCTTCCACGTTGCCGGGCAGATAACTCGTAGTGACAGCCTTGACGGCGGGCGAACGCGTTCGGGTCGTCCAGGCCAGGATGAGCCATACGAGCACCGTACACAGGAACTGAACCGGGGGGCTCGGCCTGTGGAGCCACTCGGCCAGGTCGCTCAATCTGTGCAGACCGGGAGCGCTCCACTCGACAAGGCCGTGCCCGGCGGCAACCAGCGTGGCGAGCGCATCCGACAACCAGCGATTCAGTTCGCCGTAGAGATCGTTCATGGCTCTCGCTCCGCGGCGTGTTGGCTGGTCGGCGCGTGGACGGGCGCCGTGACGCTAACGGGCCTCGGCGTGCTCCCGCTTCCGCTGCGCCATGAAGGCCGGCGAGGGGCTCTGTTCGGCATGAGGTACTGACGCATTTCGCTATTGCTCGTCGCTGAAATTTGGCGATTTCGGCAGCCGCAGCGCTGTTGCCGCGGGTGTTGCCGCCGCAGGCGATGCCGGCTGCGGCATCAGCCGCACCACCGTTGCTCCACCTCCCATTTCCTCCCCTGCTGGCGGGGGAGACGTGGGCTGGGAGCCCGGCTCGGCTCCCGGCAATGGCTGCGGCGAGCGGATCACGCCCGCCTTCTCGAGCTGTTCGCGCATGCCGTTCTGCGCCTGCAGCATTTGAGAGAAGGCCTGCAGGCTGATGATCAGCCGCTGCGTCACGCGCGGCTCGGAGCCCGACAGCGACACCAGCTCGATGCGGATCATGCCATGCTTGAGCGAGATCTCGCCAAACGCGTCGACAAAGGTTTCGGGCACCACGTCCATTTACCTACTCCAAAAAAGGCGGCCGGGCTTTCGGCCCGGCCGCTGCGCATGCGCGTTAAGCAATCGCGACGTGGAACGTGTCGCTCTTGGCATCATTATCGCCATCGGCGATGGTTGCCGTGAAGTTCATGTCGAGCGGCTCCGGGTTGAACGTGTTGGAAATACTGAACTCGATCACCGGGATCTTCACGGTGCCCGAACCCATGAAGAGCTGGACCGCGTCCAAGTCATTCGTTTGGTTGACGGAGGGGATGACGAAGCTCTTTTGCCCGCCGGCTTCTGAAGTGACAGTCGTCACCTTGGTAATCGCGCCCACGGTGATCGAGTTGTCGGCGTTGCGGGTGTAGGTCCTGTAGAAGATGCCCTCGGTCGTGGGGTCGTAGCCGCCGACCGAATTGTCGATGAAGACCTTCATGCTGCTGACCAGGAAAGCCGTCGGGTCAATGACGAAGCTCTCGTCGAAGGCACCTCCCTGTGTCGTCTGGCCGTCAACGCCGGCAAGGGCGTTGCCGTCGAAGTTGTTGTTGGCCAGCCCAATGCCCGAGGTGCTGACGTTCATCGCTGCCGAGCTGATATAGGCCGGGAGCGGGTTGGTCTGGATTTGGGCTTCGGTCTTGTTGAAATTGCCTTCGATATCACCTACCGCCGCAGTGGCGTTGACGGCCGAGAACACAATTGACCGGGTTCCGATTGTCAGCGTCCGCACCGGATCCGGCCCGCCCGCATCGAGGCTTCCGTTCGCGCTCGAAATCGTCGTTATCGCCCCGGGCGGGGTTGTCAGCTGGATGTTGTAGGTGCCGGACCCCGGATCGACCGCATCGAATGTCAGCTGGAACGCCACCGACTGAGGGTTGACGATGCCGTCGTTAGTGAAGTCGTCGGTGATCGTCCCGTTGAAGACATAGTTCCCGCTCGCATTGGTTGTCGTCAGCGTCCCGAGCGAGGTGTTGACGGGCACAGTGGAGTGGGCGTCGATTGTGTAGTCGTTGAAAGTCACGTTCAGCGACTTGAACCCGTCCGCGCCAAGAGCGTTGGGCCAAGTGCTGCTCCCGCCTGCGGCGTAGGTCCCGTTCGTGATGTCGTTGACCGCGATGGTCGGCCCGTCATCGTCGAATTTGACGAGCAGGCCGATGTCGTTGCCGGAGTCGGTGGCGGTGTCGCCGTCGCCGTCGGTACGGGTGACGCTCATCTGCACTGCGCCCGACGCCAGCGT
>NZ_JAFCGY010000022.1 GCF_016836705.1 Mesorhizobium caraganae
ACGTTGGTGAACAGGCTCGCGACGGTTGTCGCGCCGAAGGCGATCACTGTGCCGTCGACGTCGGTGTCGGCCTGCACCCCGGCGGTCTCGTCGTGGCGCACCGACGCCGTGCCGCTCGTCACGGCCGTGATTGTCGGCCCGTCATCGTCGAATTGGATCTGCGTGCCGGCAAACTCGCTCGCGGCCTGGCTGCTCAAGATCGTGAATCCGCCGATGTCGAGGGTGATGTTCGAACCCGGTCCCTTCAGGGGCTGGACGTTTTCGATCAGCACCCGAGTGTGGGCGCTGGTGGTGGTGTAGGTGACAACATCCCCATTCACGATACCCGAGACGACCGCCGTATCGCCGCTGAGGTTAGCAGGGACGATAACGCCATTAACCTTGACCTGGGTGATGTTGACCGGATCGTCATCCGCAAATCCCTCGACGAAATTTGTACCTGTTTCGGCCACGCCGTTGTGGTCATTGAAGGCGGAAATCTTGACTGTGACGGCGTTACCGGTCGGATTGACCTGAGCGACCGTGAACGAGGCCGAGGTGACACCTGTGGTATAGCCGGTGAACTGGATATTGCCTTCGTGGTCGGCCTCCGTTGCGTTGAGACCTTCGGGCAAGTGCGGATCGGGGTTTGGGGCTACCGTGAAATCTTCAGCCGGATTATTCACGAAGGTGAAATTCATGCCATTGCCCGGCGCGAGATGCTGGCCGTTCACGCCAACCGTCGCGTGGGGTCCGGCCTGGCTGCTGCTGACCGTGTCGCCTGAATGGTCATTGTCCTCGGTGTTCGGGTCGGGGGCGCGCCCGGTCACCACGATGCCGCTGGTGCTGACGCCCGCGGGGTTGTTGCCGAACATCATGAACTCGTTGGCGCCCGATGGCGCATTGTCGAAAGAGAAGGTCGTTGTCTGGGTCGCCGCGACCTTGAGGTGGTTGTCGAGATTGACAGTGAAATCGTGATTGTTGTTGTCCGTGTGCTTCAGCGGCTCGAAGAGCACGGTCCAGAACTTGCCGCCCGTGATCAATGAATTGGTCGTGGTCTCTTCGAGATAGACCGCAAACACTATGTCGCCGGTTGGATTTGCCACCCCCCCGACGGTGCCCTCCCTGCCGAGGACGACGTTGTCGTTATTGGGGTCGGTGTAGAGGAAGATCTGCCTGCCCTCGAGGGTGAAAAGCCCGCTGGCATCCCCGTCGAGCGCACCGTTGGTCGCGTCGACGAAGCCGAGGCCATTGACGGTGAAACCCGAGTCAGGCGTGACGCTGAGATCATCGCCCCCGCCGCCTGCGATTTGAATTGCGCTCCCGAGGTTGAGTCCCGCGTTGGTGAACGCGGTCGAGACATTCGACGGCACGTCGGCCAGCGCGACGTCATTATCCTGCAAGCCAGTCGTTTCGTCGATTTTCGTGCTTCCGAAAACATTGATGGTCAGTGCCATTGTCTTTTCCTCTCAAAGGTGCCGCGAATGGTGGAGTTTGGATTGCCGAACGTGATGAAGGGTGCTGCCGGAGGGCGCTCCGGCAAGCTGAAGGCTGTCGTCTCGCCCTGCTGATTGGAAGTACGCCATATCGGTGTCGACAAAGCTGCCGCCGTCGCCGGTTTGCGCCCTGGCGGCCTGGTCGTTGAGGACCTCGTCGTTGAGAATGAAGGTGATCGACACCTGTTCCCCCAATCGTATGAATGGCCGCTGAAACAGCCCCGCCGAAGTGCATCCCCAAGCCAAAGATCGATTCCTGAAGGCACCCATTCCAACGGAAGATCGTGCACTGAATTGCGGCCCTTGATCCCTATTGTCCCGTCGAAGAGGAGGCGCGTCCATTCGCGGTTGGATAGTTTTTCGGTGAATGCCCGCCTGATCGAACGATATATATCCGGGGTACGCCGGCTGCCGCAGACGCTGCGGTTCGGCCGCTTCGAGATCACGGGGCGAGGGGCATGAGAAACGCGCGCCAGCCGCAGCCGGGGTCAGGTCCAGGACCTGTCGAAACGGGTCAGATCAGATCTGTTCCTGAATGGTCAGCGCCTTTGCCATGCGCCATCCAGGCGAGTTCCGCCCTGCTGCCGAGGCGGAGCTTCTCGTAGACGTGATGCAGGTGCATCTTCACCGTGCCTTCGGATACATGCAGCCGCTGCGCGATGATCTTGTTGCGCAGGCCGCGTGAAACAAGGCCGGCGACTTCCGTCTCGCGTCCAGTAAGCTTTGGCGCGTGCTGAGGCAGCGATCTCGGCGTCAGCAGATGCTGGAGGATGTAGTTGTCGACCCACTTCCGGCCGGCTGCCACCGCATTGACGCATTCGACAAGGTAGCTGTGGCTGATGCCGTCCATCAGCAGGCCGTCGGCATCGAGCCCCGGGATTTCGTTGAAGTCGAATCCGCCGTTTGGCTGCAGGATGTAGATGATGCCCAAAGGGCTGCTGGTGGCCCTCAGCCTTGCGGAAAGACCGGCCGCCTGCCGGTCCGCAACATCCAACCCTATGATGACAAGATCAGGCCGGTGGCGCTCCACCAAGGGGAGAACCTCAATCGTGTGGTGGCATTCTGCGACAACGCTGTGTCCCGCTCTCTGCAAAACCCACTCAAGACCGGCGAGATAGACCCCCCGCGGGTCCGCTGCAACCAGGGTCGACATGCGAACACCGTCCGTAAATAACGCAACGAACTTTGTTTAATATGTCAGGAAACCAGAGCTTTGGCCGGTTGTCAAGAAGTTGCTAATATTCTAATATAGCCAAGGCTATATAGGAAACCCGTGCGTTCTCTGCGCGTTCGACGGACACCACCGGGACGCTCGTGATTGCGCAAGTGAGAGCAATCAGGCTCTGCGCAGCGCTTCGGTTTCGGCCAGATGGATGCCCATTTCGACAAAGGCGGTGAGCACCGAGAAACGATCCGCCACCGCAACCCGCGCCAGTCCGGCCAGAATGCCGGCATTGACGGCATGGGCAGCGGGCAGCGGCCGTAACCTCGACCCGTTGGCCTGATCCGCCGAGCCATTGACATGCCGTTGTACCGCCAGCGCGATCCAGCCGGCAGGGGTTTGCTGCCGCGCCATCGCCGCCTCGGCGACAGCCGCCCGGCGGCTTGCATTGGCGGGTTCGCCGACCCAGTCCTGGATCAGCGCCAGCGTTTCGAGATCCTGCTCCTCGAGCAGCTCGGTCAGATGATCAAGGCACTCATGGCCCCACCAGATCGCTGCCCGGTCGGGCAGGAGATAGGCGCAAAAGGTGATCGCTTCCTCGGGGATGCGGCCGGCCATCAGGCGGCGGCAGAACTCGAGCGAGGGCTGGTCGGTGGGAACAGCCGTCATATCCTGGGCGACAGCAGTGTTGGCGGCGAAGAGATCGCGTGCGGTCTGGAATTGAAGCCCGTTGACCATCGCCGCTGTTGTCCTCCCAGCTCTCACTCAACTCGCCTGCGAGCCGCGGGTCAAGCCTGTCGACCACCACATGTCCATGACGTTGTTCACAGACAAACGCGCCGCGCTTTGGTATATTCCACAAACAGACCCTCCGATCCGAAAAAAGGCGAAGCCGGCTTTCGGAGAAGATTTGGGTCGAACGGAACATGGAGCCTGACCGTCTTGGTCCGACGGATCGGGCTTTGGTGACATCGGAAGCTCAGAGCAATTCCAGGAAGAAGCGGCTTTCCGTCCGGAATTGCGACGAAACAATGAGTCAGAGCAGGAGTAACCGTCATGCAGCGGGGCAGTTCAGTCTTAGTGTTGGCGGCCGTGCTTTTCTCGACGCACGCTTATGCCGACCCACTTCAGAAATCGGAAGACATTGTGAAGTTTTTTGCCGGCGCGATCGATCATGGCGCGGCGCGCGGGATTTGCGTCGGCACCGAGGATGAGTGCAAGAGCAAGACCGGCCAGAAAGATAAGCCGTCGGAGAAGGCCAGCCTCGATATGCTGATCAATTTCAGCCTGGATTCGTCCGAGCTCGACGCCAAGGCGCGCAGCGAACTCGGCGAGTTCGCCAAGGCGCTGAGGGACGATCGGCTGAGCAAGCTGTCCTTCGTCGTCGAAGGCTATACCGACGCGTCCGGCTCGGCGACCTACAATGAGGGCCTGTCGCAGCGCAGGGCGCAATCGGTGACGGCTTTCCTGGAATCCAACGGCATCGCGTCCACCCGCATCACGGCGGTCGGGCTGGGCGAGGCCAATCCGCGCAATCCCGACCCCTACGCTCCCGTCAACCGCCGGGTCGAGATGCGGATCAAGGCGCAGTAGCTTCGCTGGCTGCGTCTTTCGGCCGTGACTAAACACAACGCCGCGCGTCCAGTGGACACGCGGCGTTTTTGTTGTTTGACGTGATCGATCAGTTCTTGAGCACGCCGCCGACCGCTACGCCGGTGCCGAAGATCAGCGCCTTGGTCAGGAAATCATTGTTGTCCCGCGGTGGCGGTTCATCCTCGCGCACGATCTCGCGGTTGCGCCTTTTCTGCACGAATTGCTGTTGTCTGCGCGGTTTCTGGGCGTACTGCTTCTTGCGCGGTTTCTCCGCCACCGGCCTCAGCGTGCGGGCCTTCTGCACCTGCTTCTTCGGCTTGTCCACGCCGGCCTGGTCGGCCTCATGCTTGGCGCGCACCGCCTCCATCATCGGGTCGGTCTGGATCTCCAGGAACGCCAGCTGCTCACGCGTCAGGAAAGTGGTCGGGGGCAGCCCGTTCTCCTCTTGCCAGTCGCCGATCGCTTGCCGGGTCTTGGCGCCGATGTTGCCGTCGACGCGGCCAAGCTCGTTGCCCAGCGCTTCGATGCGCAATTGCAGGTCGATGCGGCCCTGGCGGTCGAGACCGATGGCGTTCTCTGTCTCCGCGGTGCCGAGCACCTTCTTCATGTCGTCCGAAATGCCGACCGAGGTGCGCACGGCAGATCCGGGGTTCGCTTCGGCAGCATCAAGCGCGGCTACTTCGCGTTCCTGGGCTTGCGGATCCTTCAGCGCGTCGATGTTCAGCCGCGCCACCGTGGCGAAGCGGCCGTTCGGGAACTTTTCAAGATAGGCTTCGTAAAACGGCGCGGTGTTGCGCTTCGATGCCTCGTCCCACAGGCGCTGCTCGACTTCCCAGGACGGAGGTTCACCAACGACCAGGGCGGGTGCGGCTGCTGCCGCGGCGCCGGCTGCATCGGCGGCCGGCTTGGCCGCGGCTTCAGCTGCTGGTTTTCCAAGGAAGACCTCGCGGCCCAGCGATGCGTTGTGCCATGGCCGCTGGCGGCCTTGGGTGGTCTCGGCCACTTCGCCACGCACCCGGGTCAGCGCACTCTGGATCTCGACGCCCGGTTCGGTCAGATGTCTGGCGAGCGCGGTGGAGTAGGGGCTGTCGACGCCGTTGCCGTCAAAGGCGATGGCGCCCGGGTCGGTGGCATAGGCAATCAGGATGCCGCCGGTGCCGACGCCTTCCGATTTCGGATCGATCGGCGCGAGACCCGTACCCAGCGCGGTGGAGCGGGTCTTCGGCATCGCGGCCGCCAGCGTCCGAGCCAGCGGATTGTCGCGGCAGGCATCGAGGATGATGACACCGACCGCCGGGTCGGGCGGCAACGCGGCCATGAAGTCGTCGATCTGGATGGTGCGGGTCTTGAGATAGGCAGGCGATGTCAGCTCGGCGTCGACCGGGATCAAAAAGTTCTTGCCGTCGACCTGCATGCCGTGGCCGGCATAGAAAATGACGGCCAGGTCGGCATCGTAGGACTGCTCGGTGAATTTGCTGATCAGGCCGTGCATGCCGGCATTATCCTGGTCGACACCCTCGATCACCTCGAAGCCGGCATTGCGCAGCGTCGATGCGATGAGGCGCGCATCATTGGCCGGATTGGGCAACTCGACGGCATGGACGTATTTGCTGTTGCCGATGACCAGCGCGACGCGTTTGGCGCCTGGTGCGCCGGCATCCGGCGCTGCAGCCTGGACGGTGCCAAGCGCGGTCAGCATTAACAGAAAAAATCCGCTCAAAAGGACGGCAAACGCTTTCATGGATCAGCCCTCCGCCCCACAGGGGCGCACTATGGATGTCTGCGCATGCTAAATTTCACCAGCGACACAGTCGCTTCTGCCAAAATGGCTCTTGGGCGTATGTGATCCCAACCACAGTTTTGGTTCACGACGGACCCAAAAAAGCTTTCTAAATGCCCGCTAATATACCATCCGCCGGCCTCAAAACCAATCGGCCTGGCGGAAACCGGGGCGGCTGCGCACTGACCTGCGGCTAGCCCGGCTCAAGGCTGTTCTGAAGCGAACCCACCAACGCCGTGATGGCCTGCTTGTATTTTTCGAACTCCGGCGATGTCTGGCGGACTTCCGTCGTTGTCGTCTGGCCTGCATCGGTCGTCGCGGGCGTGGGCAATTTGCGGCCCATCTTCCGTTCCGCCCAGTCGACGACGTAGCTGGCGGTTTTGCCGGTGAGGAAAGGGTTGGCCTGGATGACCGCCGAGCCGAGCACCGCGCTCAGTTGCGCCGATCCCGGCGACGCCAGCACCTGATGGGCGCCTTCCATGCCGAGGAAATGGCAGAGATAGAGCCGGCCGGCGGTGATCTGGTGGCCGCGCGCCTTGAGATAGGCCTCGCCCTCTCGCGCCAGATTGCGCACCATCTCGCGCGAGATGGTGGCGTCGTAGCGCAGCGCCAAAAGGTCGGCGGTCGACAGCGAGCGCGCCAGTTCGGGACGGTAGGTGTTCATCATCCGGATCCAGGTCTTGGATATGAACTGGCCGGCGCCGGTTGCCGAAGACAGCGGGTTCTTCGCCCGCGCGCTGCCGCCCGATTCGACATGAACGATGCGGTCGGTCAGCGTTTCGACGGCGGGATCGCTGGATGTGGCGGCGATCGCGGCGGTCGCGGTGCCCAGCGGATCGATTGCCTCGCCGCCCTGATAGAGTTCGAAATGCAGATGCGGCCCGGTCGACAGGCCGGTGGTGCCGATATAACCGATGATGTCGCCGGCCTTCACCTTGGTGCCGACGCCGCTGGCGATGGCGAATTTCGACATATGCGCATAGCGCGTCTCGCGGCCGCCGGCATGCGCGATCTTGACCACATTGCCGTAACCGCCGCCGTCGCCCTGGAAGATGATCTCGCCATCGAAGGCGGCGGCGATCGGCGTGCCGACAGGTGCCGCCCAGTCGACGCCCTTGTGGATGCGGACCACGCCCAGGATCGGATGCTTGCGCGGCCCGAAGGTCGACGTCATGACGCCGCTGACCGGCGTCACCATGCCGTTGGCCACCGTCAGCGAGTGCACCTGGTCGTCGCCCGAGACGCAGGAAAACTGGCCATCACTCTGCTGGAAGACGAAACAGTCGAGGTTCTTTTGTGTGCCTTGCACGCCGACATAGAGCACCCGTCCGTCGGTCTCGTTCTTGCCGCGCGGCGTTTGCGAATAGATCAGCACCAGGCGCTGGTCCTCGCTGGCAAAGGCGTCCAGATCCTGTCCGCGCGACAGATACATGATGGCCTCGCCGATGATGCCGCTCGGCACATTGTTGCGCGCCGCCGTCGAATAGATCGCGTCGAGCAGGCGGTATTGCCGTTTCTGCGTGCCTTCGGTCTCGGCGCCCGAATAGTTGAACAGGTCCTCGCGCACCCAGGGGTCGACACCCGACACGAAAGCGCCGGCCGCGTTGCGTGTCAGCGTGCCGACAAAGACATTCTTGGCGTAGACCGAGACCTGCATCAGCGACATCGTCGTGGTCTCGCGCGTCGGCCTGAAGCCGCGCATCGCCACGACATAGCCGGGCTGCAGGCCGTCCATGTCGAACAGCGCCTTCAGCGCTTCGCCGGCAAGCTTTGCGTCTTCGGCGGAAAAATGTGCATCGAGCGCAACGCTGTCCAGGCTGCGGTCGTTGAGGATTTTCACGAAGGTGTCCTCGGTCGCCTCGAAGCGCTGGTATTCCGAGGTGACGGTGGCGACGCTGGTGTTGTTTTCGACCGCCGTCTTCTGAAAGGCAGGCAGTGCCGCTTCGCCCTCATCGATGGTCTCGCCCCAGCCGGCTTCGGGATCATCAGCTGCCGCCGAGGCACCCGGAGCGGCCTGCGGATCAGGATCTGGGCCGGGAGCCGCCGGAACCTCGTCCGCGCCGGGCGAGGGTTGAAGATCGTTCTGCAGATCATTCTGCGGATCGCTGGGTTCGGGCGGCGCAACCGCGGTCTTCCGCTGCGCCTGGAAGAAGGCGAAATCCTCCTGCGTCGACGGGATCGTCGTCATGAATTTTTCGCTGGCGCTGAGCATCACGTCGGACAGGACTTCGATCTCAGGAGAGATGCCGGCCTGGTCGAGCTCCGCCGGGCGCGGCATCGCGCGGCCCTTGGTTGCAGCGCCGGCCTCGGGCGCCAGCGTGATCCACATCGGGTCGCCGGCCAGATCGATGATGGCCGGCACATAGACCGAAGCGTCGGCCGGCACGTCGTCCGAGCCTTCGACGGCGTGCAACTCCTCATCCTCGTCGCCAAACGACCAGTAGTCGGCGGTGAGGTAGAAGCCTGTGGCGATCGCGGCAAGGACGACGACCCCTAGACCAACCGCCAGCCCGAGCCAGATCCTGCGTCTGCGCAGCGCAGCGCGCGCCTGCTTCTTTGCCTTGAAGCTGGTGTCGATGCTGTGCGTCACGGCGCGCTTCCGGTCAGGAAGAACGTCCAGCGCACCTGTTCGAGCGTGTCGACTTCGAGAAATTTCGCGGCGATATGGCCGCGTTGCCAGCATTCAGTGATGCCGCGGATCGAGAACCGCCGCCGCTCGATGCACATGTCGGTGGAGCCTGCCAGGATGGCGTGGCCGAAGACATCCGTGGCGTAGATGTAGATGTAGCGGTTGGTCAGCTCCTCGCGGATGACGTTGACGCATTGATTGGCGCCGATGGTCCACCAGCCATCGGTCTGGTCGGCGTCGTCGACCTTCTGGCCGACGGCAAGATTGACGACGTCGAGCGTCTGGTTGCAGACGGTGAATTCGGCGCGCGCCTGCCCGGCGGAAAGGAGCGCCAGCAAGAGCGTCGCAAACGCGATCGCGGCGAGGTTTGCGCGCGCATTCAGGGCAATGGGATCACGGCGACGGCGTTCCATCGGCGTCCGTGCTACCCGCCGAGGCGGAAATATTTGGCGGTCGCCGAAAATGCCGAGGTCCTGGCGCCGATCTCGTCGAGGATCCTGGGCAACAGCACCGAGGCCGGCGTCGGCGTCGAGAAGTCCGCCGCCTTGATCTCGTCGGGACCGGTGATCACCATGATGATCTGCGGCAGCGCCTTGCCTACCGCCTTGTCGGCGGCGCCGAGCCCGATCGGGATCGAGAAGGTCGCCTTGTCGGCTTGTGCGACAACACGGTCGTCGAGGTTGAAGGCGATGCCCCTGTGGTCGATCAGGATCACGCTGGACACCAGCCCGCCATGCGTCACCAACGTGCCGTCGATCGGCGAACCGTCCGGCACCGA
Organism: Mesorhizobium caraganae; assembly: GCF_016836705.1. Classification (GTDB taxonomy): domain Bacteria; phylum Pseudomonadota; class Alphaproteobacteria; order Rhizobiales; family Rhizobiaceae; genus Mesorhizobium; species Mesorhizobium caraganae. The sequence continues at coordinate 9,418 of NZ_JAFCGY010000022.1, forward strand.
TGTCTGGTCGAGCACCAGCTGCGGTCTGTCGGCCGCGCTTGCCCCCATGAAACGCAGAAAGTCGGTGATCCCGCATTGCGTCGGCTGGATGAGGCGGACGCTGATGTCGGGCTCGACATGGAACTTGGCCTGGAATTCCCCAAGCAACTGTTCGAACGGCGGCACCGACGTGCCGAAGCCTTCAATCGCGACACCCTTGTCGGTGGCCGATGTCACAGTCGCGTAAAAACAGTCACCACCATTGAAGGCGCGCACCCAGGTGACCCGCTCCGCGGCCGCATCGGCCGGCCGCGGCACCTCCGGTTTGGGCACATTCATGGCAATGTCGGGCTCTGCCGGCTTGGATTGCGGCGCTTCCACGGTCGGCTCTTTCGCCTGCGTGTCGGGCTTGGGCGCCTGCGCGGTCGGTTCAGGCGCCTGCGCCTCGGGTTTGGGGGCTTGAGCGGTGGGTTCCGGCGTCGGTGCTACGGGTTTGGGTGCCTCGGCCGTTGGTTCAGGTGTTTGCGTGGTCGGCTCTGTTGCCTTGGTCTCTACCGGCGGGCTGACAGGCTCGGGATTCTTCGCGACATCGGGCTGCGTCGGGTTGGAAGGCGGTTGCAACGAGACCGTCTTGTCGCTTGGTTCGGCTGGCTGCGGGGCCGCAGTGCTCGACGCGACCGGCGGCGTCGGCTGCGGCGCGACCGGCGCTTTGGCTTGATCTTCAGCCGGAGTTTCTGCGGGTTGCGGCTTTGGCTCTTCCACCGGCGCAGTGTCCGGAGCGGGCTTGTCCGCGACGATCGGCTTGGTCAGCTCGGGTTGGAGCGGCGGTGTCTTGCCGGTATCGATGGCGCGAGGCCGGTCTCCGAAACCCAGGATGCCCGATGCATAGAGTCCTCCCAGCGATGCCACGACAACCGCCGCCAGCGCCGCGATCGTCCGGCTTCGGCCTGTAGTAGCAGGCTTCGTCGGTGAGCTTGCTCGCCTGGGAATTTCAGCTGCCGGCTTCGGTTGCGACAGAAGCGCTGGCCGCACGTGCGGCACGAAGGATGGCTCTGCCGTGCCGCTTGCGGGGACCGCACTGAGCCCTTGTGTCTGCGAGTCCTCGACCTTCGAGACCGGCCCGGTGGTCTGCCCGGTTCGCGTCAGACCCGGCCGGGGCGCAAGCGAGGCTGGCGGCAAGGTGGCGTCGCTGTCATCGCGCGTCAACCGGGCGATTTCGGCCATGCTGGCCGGTCGATCACTCGGGTCAGGCTGCAGCATCGCTTCGACGATGTCCCTGAAATCGGCATCGATGCCGGAGAGATCAGGCACGGTCCGCCGTTTTTCGACGATCTCATATTGCGAGCCGCCCATGTCGATCGGCTTGCCGAGCAGCGCCGCCGCCAGCACCAGCCCCAGGCTGTAGATGTCGGACTGTTCGCTGACCTCGCCGCCATAGAGCCCGAGCTGCTCTGGGGAGACATAGTTGTATTTTCCGGCGAACTTGCCGCCGATCAGCGTCTCGCCGCCGACCGTCGCCGATCGCGCAATGCCGAAATCGATGATCTTGGCGCGATCGACCCGGCCGCCCGGCAGGATGATGTTGTCGGGCGAAAGATCGCGGTGGATGGCGCCGGCCTGGTGCACTGCGCTCAAGCCCGATGCCAGCCGGTGGCACAGCTTGCGCACATCCTGCGTCGCCATCGCGCCGCCGCGCATGACGTCGTACAGCGACTGGCCGTCGACGAATTCCATCGCCAGATAAGGCCGCCCTATACCGGGATCGATGGTGAAGACGTGATAGCGCACGACAGCGTCATGCGACAAATGGTTGAGGATCGAGGCTTCCTTGCGAAACAGCGACAGGATCGTCTGGTCGCGGGCGAATTCCGGCAGCACGATCTTGATCGCGACATGATCGCCCGTCTGGATGTTGTGGCCGCGATAGACCTCGCCCATGCCACCGGAGGCGATGCGTTCGTCGAGCTCGTAGATGCCGCTGAGCTGAGTGCCGACGCTGGTATCCGCCATATTGGGCAACAGCCGCGTCTTGTCGTCGGAGCTCATCGGTCGTGGCCTCCTGCTTGGGACAGGCCATTGCCTTTGTCTCTGATCTTGACCAGCACGATGGTGACGTTGTCGGTGCCGCCGCGCTCAAGCACCATTGCCAGGAGCTTTTCGCAGGCAGCCTGTGGCGCTGCAGACAGTGCTGCTGTCGCTATCTCCGCATCGCTGACATGCGCCGTCAGCCCGTCAGTGCTCAGGATGAAAATGTCGCCCGCCAGCGTCTCGCCTTGCTGGAAGTCGATGGCGATCTCGTCGTTGACGCCGATGGCGCGCGTGATGACGTTGCGTCGGGGCCAGTTCTCCGCCTCGGCCGCACTGATCGCGCCGCTGTCCAGCAGCTCCTGAACCTCGGTGTGGTCGCGCGAAATCTGCGAGATCGCGCCATCGCGCACGAGATAGACGCGACTGTCGCCCGACCACAGGCAGGCGAACCTGCCGTCCATGGCCAGAAGTGCCGCAACGGTGGAGCCGATGGTCACGCCGCGCGAGCGAGAAATCCGCCGGATCTCAGCGTGGGCCCGGCTTAGCCGGTCCTCGAAGCGCGCGCGCAGATCCGGCGCCGAGCTGGCGATGCCGATCGTTGCCAGATGCTCGACAATGCTCGCCGAGGCGACCTCTCCGGCTTCATGCCCGCCCATGCCGTCGGCCACGACCCAGAGACCGATCTGCGGCTCGACGAGATAGCTGTCTTCATTGTGGTCGCGCACGCAGCCCTTGTGGCTCACGCCGTAGCTCTCAAAGGCGGCACCGCTCACTTGCCTACCCTCCGCAACGCCTTGGCTGACGTAGCTGACCAGTCTGCCACAGCCCCATCCATTAGAGTATCGAAATCTAAGCTGCTGATGACGGACGGTGTGGTGCCGCCGCTGTCTCTTCGCGCCGCGATCGCCGATTCTGCCATGCAATTCCCCATCAGAAGGCCTTGGGACAGCTGAACGCGGAGAGCGCCGGCAGCGTGAATGGGTTGCCGTCCTCCCCGGTCTTGATCGTGTAGGCGACATCGCGCCCGCCGATGACGAAATGCGCTTCGAGACTGTCGCCATTGGCGGTGACCTGTCCCTTGTCCAGCAATCGTTTCAACGCCCAGGGTCCGTCGAACTTGATTGCGGACTCGCGTCCCGGCAGCTCTGGCGTCAGGCTGAGACTGGCCGAGCCGGTCTTGCCCGGCCACGGAATCAGGCCCGGCGTGTTGCCGGCCTGGGTGGCCTGCAGCACCTGGCCATCGATGTTGAGCAGCGCCATGTCGGCATCGCCATGCAGCGACAGCGGCGTGAAGGTGATGTTGATCGACGGCACCGGCCCGCCAAGCGGAAAGAAAGCCGCGCGGATTTGTGCCGCAAGCTGGAAGTTCCTGAGCGTCGATTTTGCCAGATTGCGGCCGAACTTGGTGTCCTGTTTCCAGTCCCAGTCCTGGCCGCTCATGTCGACCAGCGACGCCAGGTTCTGCGCGAAGAACCGGTCGAGAACCCCGCCCGGAGAAAACAGTCTGGCAAAATCAGCCATTGCGACATCGTCGGTGCCGGCAGGGGCGAATGGAAAGCGCCCGGCAATCACCTCTTCGCACGGACGGCCGACGGTCTCTTCCAGCATTTCATTGAGATGCGTGGTCGATGTTTCGGCGACAGTGCCCTCGAAATCATCCGCCGCCGCGCTCACCATCCTGGCCAGCGCCTTCGGCAGCCGCGAGGCATTGGCGCGCAGCGTCGATATCTGAAGCTGCAGATTGGCGTTGGCCTGGTCCGTCTGCGCGGGGACATCAGCCGCCAGCCGCACGCTTTGATAGATTTCGCGAAAGTTCTGGGTCAGGGCGTCGAGCGGGCGCTGGCCGGGTGCGCCGGCCACCAAAGCCTGAACGGACCGGAACTGGGCTTCGATGTTGGCGCCCGGATCCTGGCTCTGCGTGCTCACAAAGGCGGTCCCGGCCCGGCTTTGCGATTTGCGCGCGGCAAGCTCGATACCGATGCGGGCGAGCCCCTTGGCGCGCGCGGCGGCTTCCTGATCGCTGTCTTGAGACGCAGCCGGATTGCGCTCCTGCGTCAAAGCCGTTTCGCGCGCGATCGCCTCGAACAGCAGCATCAGCGGCGAGCTCGGCGAGCCGGCCGCGGACAGCGCCAGATATTGCGGTTTGTCGGCGGCCATCGCCTTGAACTTCAACCTGTCGAGAACCTCGTTCCACGCCGCCGCAAAACCCTTGCCGTAGCGATCGAGAAGCTCGGGGCCGAGCTTGAGTAACTCCTGGTCGAAGCCGCCTTGCTCTCCGCCGCTGCCGATCACCCATTGATCGTCGACCAGCGCCTGCGCCACCTTGGCGAGCTGCGCCAGATAGAAGTCGAAGCCGGCATGTGTGTAGAGACCGGGGACGCGAAGGCCGGCGAGATCGTTTCCGTCATTGCGCTCGAACAGCACCGGCGCTTCTGGGCCGGCCTGCTGCGACACCGAAAAATCGTCCAGCGCCGCCGCATAGGTGGCCGACTGGATGAGCGCGGTGGCGCGGTCGGCAAGGCTCATGCGGCCGAGCGAGCGCTGGGCGGATTCGACCAGTGAACGGTTGAGCTCGAACGAGGGATCCTGGTCGTCGTCGAGTGCCAGCATGGCGCGCAAATGCTTCTCCAATTGCGCCCGCCCGTCGCGATTGTGGGCGCCGGGGTAGCGGTTCTGTTCCCAGTCCCGCTTAAGCCAGGTGACGACCAGTTCGTCGTCCACTTTCGGCGCCTTGCCGCCCAGCATCAGGTAGATCTTCAACGGCTCGTACAACGCCATCGGATCGGCCATCCTGGCCTCGATCGTGCGTTCGAGCTGGAACAGCAGGCGCGAGCGGAACATCCGCTCCAGCCCCTGCCGGTAGGCGGTCTCGGAGGCGGACAGGATACGCTCACGCTGGCTGAGGCCGAACGTCGCCTTGGCCGGCGTCGGCTGGTCTTTTGCGTCATAGCCGGCCGGCAGGCTGCGCAGCGCATCGAGCGCACCGATGACGGTTTCGAGGTCGGCGTCCGACACCGTTGTGCTTGCGAGCAGCGGGGCTGCCGTCTCGCGGTATTGACCGGCCGCCTGGCTGGTCGCGGCAATCAGCGATTTGTTGGTCGTAAAGCTCAGGCCGAGAACGCCAAGTCCGGCAGCCGCTATGGCCGCGATCGCCGCCAGGCCGGCATAGCGGGCGATGGTCGCCCGCCTGTCGGCTGCCCTGTCATAGGAGACCCAGCCGGACTCCGCGAAAATCACGCGGCTCAACAGATCGTGCAGGAAGAAGCTTTTGCCGGTGCCGGAAAGATGCGCCTGGGCGTTCTTGCCGAAACTGCGGCCGATGCTGCCGAGCAGTTGGTCGATCGGTGTGCCTTCCTGGGTGCCGGAGGAAAAATAGAGACCGCGCAAGGGCGCGTTCAGCTGCTTGCGCGTCGGCTCAAATACGCCGTCGAGGAAATGCAAAATCCGGCCTTTCAGCGCGCCGAGTTGCGCAGCGAAGCCGAAAATGGCGATACGGGCGACGGGATCGGTCTCCGCCTGCAGCCGGTCGCTCATCTCCTCGCTCAGGCGCTTCACCAGCGCGTCGAATTCGGCCGGCGTCTCGCCGACCATGTTCAGGCCGCGCTCCGCGGTCTGGAAGGTTGCGCCCCACACTTTGCGCCGGCGTGCTTCGTCGAAACCGCCGAAAGTCTCCATGAATCCGGAGACCAGGTCCGCCTTGGTGAACAGCACATAGACCGGGAAGCGGACCTTCAGGACCGCGTGGATTTCCTGCAATCGGCTGCGGATCTCGGCGACACGGGCCGCCTGCTCGCCGTCCGCCATCAGGTCGGCGAGACTGATCGCCAGGATGACGCCATTGATCGGCTGCCGCGCCCGATGCCGCTTGAGCAGCGACAGGAAGGCGAGCCAGCTTTTGCTGTCTGTCCCAGCATGTGAATCCTGCGTCGTATAGCGCCCGGCCGTGTCGATCAGCACCGCCTCGTCGGTGAACCACCAGTCGCAATTGCGCGTGCCGCCGACCCCTGCCACAGGCTGCGCCTGGCCCGACCCGGCAAGCGGAAAGTTCAGCCCGGAATTGACCAGTGCGGTGGTCTTGCCGGCGCCCGGCGGGCCGATGACGATGTACCAGGGCAGGTCGTAGAGGAAGTTGCGCTTGCCGCTCGACTGCCTGAGCGTCGCAACCGCCTCGCTCATGCGGGCTTCCAGCACCTTTGCATCGCTGCCGTCATCCTCGGCGGCGGCCATGGCGGCTTCCAGCGCCTTCTGTGCGTTGCGTCTTTGCCAGAGCCGGATCGCGTAGATGATCGCCACCGTACCGACGACGGCGCCAATGATCACCGCCCGCAGCCAGACCGGGTCCAGCGGCCGGGCGCCGGTAAAGCGGATCAACGGGCCCGCGAACCAGACCGTCGCGGCAAAGCCGGCCAGCGCGAGCGTGCTGAAGATGCGCAGCAGCCAACCGGTCACAGCGTCTCCTCCCGCGGGATCATCACATCGACACGGCGGTTTTTGGCGCGGCCCTCCGGCGTTGCATTGTCGGCGATGGGCTCGTCCTCGCCCTTGCCCTCGACCTTTGTCCGCGTTGGATCGCTGAAATGCGCGGCGATCATCTTTTCGACCGATTGCGCGCGGGCGACGGAGAGGTCAAAATTCGACTTGAAGGCGCTCGTCTTCTTCGGTTTGACGTTGTCGGTGTGGCCGACGATCCGGATCGGCCCGCGCTCGGCATTGAGAGCCGCCGCAATACTGATCGCCACCGGCTCGAATTCTGGTTTGACGTCGGCTCGTCCGGACTGGAACAGCAGTGCGCTGCTGATTTCCACGACGATGAAATCGCCCTTGGTGCCGACGCTGACGCCGCCGGCTTCGATCTCCTTGCCCAGCGCGGCGCGGATGCGGTCGACCTGCGCAATCGTCGTTGGTGCTGCGACGACTTTCACCTCCTCCGTCAGCGGCACGAAGCCAGCGCGCTCGATGGTGACGGGCGTCGCCGGATTGAGCGCCAGCAATTCGCCGGCAACGGCCTCGCCATCATTGGTGATGAGAACCCGCAGCGTGAAAAAGGCTGCTGTCAAAACCGCCGCCGTCGCGGCGGCGATGGCCCACAGCGGAATTCGCCTGGAGCCTTGCGCTGACGTCAGCGACAGGCCTTGCCAGCGCGGCGAGATGTCGTCGTCACCGGGGACGCGGAAATAGGCCAGCGTTTCGTAGACGTCGCGGCGGACACGCTCCAGGCCCTCGCGCGGCTGGCCGCGATACTGGCCTTCGAAACCAAGCGACAGGCAGACATGCATCAGTTCGATCAGATTGCGATGCGGTTCCGGCGTCGCCAGCACTGTGTTCAGCGCCTGGAAGAAACCGGCGCCGGTGGGTTTGACCTGGAAGAAGCGTGACAGCATGGCGTGCTGTGCCCACATCTCCCGGCCGGAGCTGGGCAGGTTGGCGATGATATCGTCGGCGGTTTCGCAAAGCACATAGCTGGCGATGCGCGCATCCTCTTCCGAGGTATCGGTCCTGGCGATCTTGCGGTCGAACTCCTCGATCAGGCCGGCGACATGCGCCGCCAGCGGCTCAGCCTGTCTTTCGACGGCCACCAGCCGCAGGTGCCCAAGCAGCATCAGCAAGGGCGCCGCGGCAGCAACGATCGGGTTGGCCGTTCCATAGTCGACGCCGTCGCTGGCGCCGAGCAACACATCCCACGGCGTTTTCCCCGCCGTCCCGGCCGAACCATGAAACGACGGATCGGCGGGCGCTGCGGCGAAAGGCACGCCTTGATAGATCACCGTCCCGGTTACGTCGGCGTGCGGTGGCGGCTGGCGGCCGGCGTTGGGATCGAAAACCGTCGATTCCGGGATGCTGGCAGGGGCGATCACGGTGCTGTCGGGCGCCGGCGCATCGCGGGCGAGAACCGTCTTTTGCTTGCGGCCGGGATTGGCGCGGCTGGGGCGGATGACGGTTTTGCCGGCCGGATCGAAAGGATCGTCCTTCGAGCTCATCGCCGATCCCCGCCTCTACGCCCGCACGGCCAGGCGACGCATAGCGCTGCGCCCGCGCGAACGCGGACCGCAGGACGCTATCTCGCCGTGACATGACATTCGCCGCAGACCCCCGAGGTCGACCAACCGTACCCGCGTGCTCAATTGTCGTATGTGATTGTAGTCTCAGAAGGTTCCGATTGAAACCTGGCGCAATTTTGGTCGCCGGCCGGTCCCTGGATCGGCTTTACGGCAGGGAGGTCAGCTCTTGCCTGTCGGTTTCTGTTTGGCGGCCTTGGCATAGGCTTCGCTGAAATAGGTGAGGAATATGTCCAGGAGGCCGTTTTCGTGGGCTTCCTCCTTGGCTCGCCAGGTCGCGACCAGCGCATCCCAGGCGCGCGTCTTCTTCGAGGCAAAGGAAGATGGCGGCAGTTTCTTGGCGATCGCCTCGGGCGACAAATCGTCGAGCAGCCGCGCCAGCGCTGCCTGCATGGCGGCGAAGGTGGCGAACTCATGCGTCTTGAGGTCGTGGAAGGCGTCTTCGATGCTGTGCCTGGCATCGAGATAGCCTGCCCTGCGGCGCGCGAACATGATGTCGAGGATTTCGTCGGTCCCGGGCACGAACTTCAGCGGGTTGTTGTCGGCGGCGTTGATCATCGTGCGATCGCTGGTCTTGGCCAGGACTTTCGCCGCAGCGCGCGCCTTCAACAGCAGCACCAGTTCGTCGACGACGATCCGCAATACGGCGCCGATCTCGCCTGCCACCTCATTCGGCTGGCGCTGCAGAAGCACTTCCGGCGGGATTCCGGCGCCGATGGCAATCGCGCGCAGGATCTCGTCGGCTTGCTGTGGCCGGCTGGAGACCGAAGCCGGTGGCGCGGGTGGTGACCGTGGCGCAGCGACATGGTCCGGAAAGGATCCGGCGACCGGCATCTGCCGTTGCGTCGAGCCATGGCCGCCGAAGGCCGCGTTGCCGTCATCGATCGAAACCGAGACGATATAGCGCCCGATCCGGAGCCGGTCGCCTTGCGCAAGCCGGTGCGGGCCGGCCAGGCGCTGGCTCGAGCCGTTGACGAAGGTGCCGTTGCGCGAGACGTCGTAGAGAAAAAAAGCGCCGCCTTCATAGCGGATTTCGCAGTGCCGGCCGGAGATGAATTTGTCCGGATCGGGCAAGGTCCAGGCGCAGTGCTCGCGCCCGATCTCGAAGCCGCGGTCGCGCGATGCGTAACCGAGCGGCAGCCCGGCAGGCAGGACATCGACATTGCTGATCTGCAGACTGATGAACATGCAATATGGCCTGTCGACCGCTGGGGTTCCCATTGATCCGATGCGACGCAGTCTAGCAGCTTGCGGGCACAGCGGGAGAGCGGCGTTTCACACGGGCGAAAGCGGCGCAAACAGGGCCTGCCAGCTGCTCGTCCCCTTTGGTCTGCCACGGAATATGTGGTAGGCTCAACACGGCCTGGGTTGGCAAATTGCGAAAAGTCCCTGAACGTGAGGTCGTTAACACAAGAAGGGCTTCGAACCTGCCACACTAGCGTCCAGGAGGGGCACGACCCATGCCGAGTGAACAACGCGCCGCACTTGTGCAGACGCCGGTCGGCGCCGAGCTGTTGACCTTCACGCATCTCGTCGGCCGCGACGAGATCAGCCGCTGCCTTGCCTACACCGTGGGATTTGTCAGCACCAATGCGGATATCGATCCGCTGAAGATGCTGGGCGGCGTCGTCTCGATCGAAGGCGAGTCCGACCCCAAGCGCTGGTTCAGCGGCCTCATCGCCGAGTTTCGCCTCACCCGCATCGAAGACCGGTTGGCCTATTACGAGGCGATTGTCAGGCCGTGGCTGTGGTTCCTCGGCAACACCACCGACTGCCGCATTTTCCAGGACAAGACCGCCGTCGAGATCGTTGAGGAGATTTTCTCCAAATATGGCGGCATCGCCAAGTTCGAAAAGCGCCTGCAGGGATCCTATCCGCCGCGCGAATATTGCGTGCAATACGACGAGAGCGACCTCGATTTCGTCCAGCGGCTGCTCGAGCACGAAGGCATAATGTACTTCTTCGAGCACGCCGAGGGCGAGCACAAACTGATTCTGGCCGACGCCATGAGCAAGCTGAAGCCGGCGCCGGGCTATGAGACCGTGCTCTATCAGTTCGAAGGACAGGGCTCGCGCCGCGACGTCGAATACATCACCGAGTGGATTCCAGGCAGCGCGGTGCGCCCGGGCGCCTATGCCCACACCGACTATGATTTCGAGAAGCCAGCCGCTGACCTGATGGCGAAGTCGGCGCAGCCCTTCGGCCACAAGCAGGCCGCAGGCGAGAACTATCGCCACCCCGGCGCGCATCTGGACGTCGGCCGCGGCGACAGCCTGGCGGCGATCAGGCGCGAGGAAATCCAGGCGCCGCATATGCGCATTGCCGCCGTCGGCACCGTGCGCGGCCTGTTCTCCGGCTGCACCTTCAAGCTCGACGGCTTTCCGCGCAAAGACCAGAACAAGGAGTATCTGGTGGTCAGCGCCGAATACCGGCTGTTCGATCCGGGCTACCGCGCCGGCGTCGACACCGATGGCGAGAATTTCAAGGTCGTGCTCGGCGTAGCGCCGACTTCAGTGCCTTATCGGCCGCCAAGGATCACGGCGCGGCCGATCATGCGCGGGCCGCAGACGGCGACGGTCGTCGGTCCGTCCGGCGAGGAGATCTTCACCGACAAATACGCCAGGGTGAAGGTGCAGTTCCACTGGGACCGCCTAGGCAAGAAGGACCAGAAGAGCTCTTGCTTCGTGCGCGTGTCGCAGACCTGGGCCGGCAGCGGCTGGGGCTTCATCCAGATTCCCCGCATCGGCCAGGAAGTGATCGTCGATTTCATCGAAGGCAATCCGGATCTGCCGATCATCACCGGCCGGGTCTACAACGCCTCGCAGATGCCGCCCTACGGACTGCCCGGCAACGCCACGCAGTCGGGCTGGAAATCCAACTCGTCGAAGGGCGGTGGCGGCTACAACGAGCTGATGTTCGAGGACAAGGCCGGCTCCGAACTGGTCAATTTCCAGGCGCAGAAGGACCATCACCTTCTGATCAAGAATGATCGCAAGAAGCTGGTCCAGCACGACCAGTCCGACCGAATCGACCACGACGCCAAGCACTCCGTCGGCCACAACCTCGACGAGGACGTCGGCAACAACAAGACGGTCAAAGTCGGCGTCGACCAGACTACCAATATCGGGTCGAACGACACCGAGACGGTGGGCAAGAACCGGTCGCTGACGGTCGGGGTCGATGAGACGATCAACATAGGGTCGAACTCGACGGAGACGATCGGCGCCAACCACACGCAGACCGTGGCGATCGTTCAGACCATCACAGTGGGTGCGGCGCGAGTCGATTCTGTCGGAGCATCCGAGACCCGAACCGTGGGTGAGGTGCAGAGCAACACGATCGGCGCCTCGCGCGCGGTGACGGTGGGTGCGGCGCAGTCTCACAGCATAGGTGCGGCCGACAGCTGGCAGATCGGCGCGGGTCAAACCGTCAGCATCGCCGCCGATCAGAGCGTCACAACCGGCAGCAGCCAGACCTTCAGCATCGGCGCGGCACGCAACGCCAGCATCGCTGCCGACGATTCCACGAGTGTCGGCGGTGCGCATTCGCTCGCCGTGGGCAAGGCAAGCTCGATCAGCATCACCGACAACTGCTCCATCAAGGTCGGCAAGAAGCTGGTGATCGACGCCGGCGACGAGATCCTGATCCAGACCGGATCGGCCAAGATCATGATGAAGAAGGATGGCTCGATCGCAATCGAGGGCAAGGACATCTCGGTGAAGGGATCGGGCAAGATCGTCATCAAGGCATCGGGTGACATCACCATGAAGGGCTCGAAGATTGCTGAGAATTAGGAGGACGCATGGCAAGGGTTCGTGATCGCATCAAAGGTGTCGTCATTGGCCAGTTTCTTGGCTTTGATGACGAAGGGCCGCTGGTCGTTTTCCCCGGCAATCCGAAGGAGACGGCGTTGCCGGCACGCAGTTTGGCCGCGTTGAGCTCTGACATGATCGGGCAGGAGGTCGCGCTGCTGTTCGAGGATGGCAACCCGCAAAAGCCGCTGATCGTCGGCCGCATAGTCGAGCCCACCAAGAAGTCGTCCGGGGCTCAGGTCTTTCGCGACGGCGAGCGTGTGCGCATCCACGCCGAGGAGCGGCTCGAACTCCGCTGCGGCAAGGCCACGATCCTGATGGAGGCGGATGGCCGCATCACCATCCGCGGCACGTATGTCGCCAGCCATGCAAGCGAGGCCAACCGTATGCGCGGCGGGTCGATCAGTCTGAATTGACAATGAGATGATGGCCGCTGCGAGATTGAACCAACCGGATATCAGGGTGCAGGAGCAGATTCTCCCCAATATTGTGCGCCAGCACGTGGAGCAGGCGGCGTTCTTCTGGGCGCAGCGCGACATGCTGGCGGCGCAGGAACCACCGGACAAGAAGGTCATCGCGGGCATTGATCGGCGACTGGAGGCTAATCTCGACGCCTTGCGCATCGCTGGTCCGGCTGTCTGGCCATTTCTCATCGCTGCCTATGAGGACTTTCCCGAGAAGGGCGAACTGTTCCTCTATGGCTGGGTGGCAATCGAGCAGAGGGATGGGGGACGCATTCTCGAAGCTGTCGAGTTGGGCAGGACGCGGGAGGACGAGGCACGCGGGTTGGTCGGCGCGCTCGCATGGCACGAGGCCAAAGCGATTGGACCGCTGGTGCGCAGGTGGATAGCGTCCAAGGATGAGTTCAAGCGCTATCTTGCGGTTTCCGCATGCCTGGACCATGGCGTCGATCCAAAGGATCTTCTGACCCGGCTCATACGCGATCCGGATATGCGCGTGCGCGCCGCCAGCCTGCGCCTTGTCGGCAAGCTAAAGCGCGCCGACCTAGCACGCGAGGTCGTCGCAGCATTGGAATCCCGAGACGAGCCGGTGCGGCTCTGGAGCGCCTGGGCGCTCGCCGAACTCGGCTACGCCGTTCAGGCACGGCCCGTACTGCAAAAGCAGGTCCTGGCAAACGGGCCTGACGCGCTGACCGCCTTGCGCGCCATGGTGAAGATCGGGCCCGACAAGGATGTCCGTGCCTTTATGGGCGGGCTGCTGAAATCACCCGACACCGCGCCGCTTGCGGTGCGTGGCGCTGGTATGCTGGGCGACCGCACTGTCTTGAACTGGCTCATTCACCAGATGCGCAGCCCGGCGCTTGCCGTGGCGGCGGGCGGCGCATTGCTGGAGCTTTTTCCAGAGGCCCGCGATGCGGATCTCTTGACACTCGACCCAGCGGAAATAGGTCAGGCGTTCGAGGACTATTTCGGCGATTTTGGCCCTAATGTGCCTGTGGCGGACAGGGTGATGACGTGGGCAAGCGCGGCTGCTCTTCTTGGCTGACTGAAGCTGCTCGGAGCGGTTCACTTTCACGGCTGTAGCGCCGTCGTGATTGCAAGGGTGCTATGCAGACGTCCAGGCATTCGGTGCAGCAAAACGATGGATCCAGGCCACCGTGCATCCCTTCTCTGCGAACGGTCCTTCGAATTCAGTGATTTCGGTCAACAAGACAGGATCGAGGAGAACCCCGGCTGCGAAATAGGAGGCCAATTCGGGCTCAAGGCGGTGCCGGTCACCCAGGATGGGTTTCTCCCCAAGTTGAAGGAGTGCACCGGACCCACAGGGCTTAAGCACTGTGCCTGGGATCTTCAAGGACTGTCGCTGAGCCTCGAGCTTCGGATCGGCCAGGAACTTGGCGCCGATGAACGTGAGCCAGGAGATCGCTTTCATGCCATTGTGCATAGACGGCAAGGCTGCGTTCAAATCCTCGACGTCGACGGCCCAGTAACGTTTCGCCCACGGGAAAATCTGGGCGAAAGCGGTCCCCTTGAAGTAGGGGTCGTACAGGTGACAAAATCCGGCATGGCCGGATAGATAGTTGATCTGTTTTCCCAATTCGTTGGCCAGGCTTGCCACCAGGGCCGGCGCCGTGTCCCAAGGAAAGAGAAACCGGTAGAAGACATGCTCCGGTTGATCTGCCTGGTGTGCCAGGCGGTAGATGCAAGCGCTCCAGCTTTGCGAGAGCTTCCCGTCCCAGACGCGAAATTCCGTCCGCCACCCCCGGACGGTTCGATGGCGGATACGGCGCAGGAACGGAAAGACCGCCTCGTCCGAAAGCGGAGCGTCAATGTAGTCGCCGGCCGGTAGCAATTTGAAGCCGATATCGGGCGAAGCCTTGACCTTCGTCCAGACGTCTGCCGGCGCGTATTTTCGGTAGATGTCGAGAACCGCCTCCCATTCCGGCACCGACAGGCGTTCCGCATAGATCGTCAGGTCGAGCCCGATCTCCAGCAAGGGAGAGTCGAGATCTCCGGGGGAGGGCTGTGTCAGGAGCGCGGGAGACGTCATCTGGAACCCCTGGTTACTCTTTGGGGTCCGGACCCGCGTCCGCCCCCTTCTCGTCCTTGATCCACTCGCGCACCTCGTCGTAATTGCTCTTGAGATATGCAGCCATATCCTTATGCCGGGCCAATTCTCCCTCTTCGTAGGTGTATTCCACGACATCCATTTCGCCGTCAGCCCGGCGAGTGTCGATGTCGAGGTAAACGACAAAGGTGGTATCCGCGCCGCCGACGACCAGCAGATTATCCGGATTGTAGGGGTCTTCGCCCTCGCGCATCATCTTCTTGAAGCTTTTGACGCGGTCACGAATTTCCTCCTCATGGCGCTGCGCCAGGGACAAGAGGTCGGCTTCGTCCTCCAGCGCTGCCCAGCCATCGTGCAGCAGCAGCATCTCGCGATAGCTTGGAGGCAGGGCGTAGCCGAGACTGCGTTCGAAGGCCTGTAGCTGCTGCTCGGAGGCTGGCGGCCCGAGGACCTGGTCGGCGGACTGACCAAACGCCACCTGGTAGAACTCTTCCCGGACCTGATACAGCTTCGAGACCAGAGCCTGTAGCCGTGCACGGATATCCTTGGCCATCGTTCCCATCCCATCTATTTGCAGCAATCGAGCGTGACGCCCGTGTGAGCCTTGACCTTTTTCCCGTTTGCGTAGGTAAAATCCGTGGTCTTGAAACCCTTCATCTTCGAACCAATCCATTCGTTCGGTTTGGACGGCATCATCCTCAGGTTCGCGAAGTCCTTGGTCGCACCGCCCACCTGGATTTCCTTCATGTGATCGGGGCTCATCCCCGGCAATTTGGGTTTGGCTCCCTGATCCTTCCATCTGTCATGCGCGCATTTGTGGACGAAGTTGTCTTTGATATCGTCGGGCTTAGCGGTGCCTTTGGGAGGAAGCTGGTCGGTCAGCGCCTTGCGGTAGGCGTTGGCCCCTGCGTTGCCGAGCTTGCGCAAACTCTTTCGCCCGCCCGACCGCGGCGCGTGCGAAGCCTGACGCCGAAAATCGCCCTGCTTGTTCATCTCCAGGCATTTGGCGCACATGCACTTTATATCGCATTCGCGCTTCTCCTTGTTCCGTTCTTCTTTGTAGTCGGAGCATTTGATAATCAGTGGATTGCTGCCGGCCTTGCACACGTCGGGGATAATGCCCGCCATGCAGATCGTGTTGCCGTGGTTCATCTTCAGCTTGTCGCTGAACCGACAGACGTTTGACCCGTCCATTTTCACGTCGAAGGAGTACGTAATCCATGTCGCCTCCTTCATGTTGGTGCTCGACACAACGCCGCCGGCGGTTCCCGCCTCATCGCCTGAGCAGCGACTAAGCTCAGACCCCTTGATGGCGCAGGAGTTTCCATCGACCTTTACCGTCGTCGTGCCGTTGGCCAGGTCGCTGGCGTTCGAGATGATGACTGGATAGGGAATAGGGACAGGTCCGCCAGGGCTGGGTGTCTTGCACACGTCGGGAGCCGTGCTCATCGCGAAGTCGGAACTGCCCTTGTGGACGATCCCTTGCATCGTGCCGTTGATCTTGACGGTTACCGACATCAGCGTGCCCCGGCCTCCGTACGGTCGCGGGCCAGGAATCCGCAACGCTCACCCGACTCCGAACTCGTGAATGCCGCCAGGACAGGGCCTTCAGCATACCGTTTCCTGGTCGCGGCCTCGGCCAGCATCAGCAGCAGCGGGCCGGAAGCAGCCCCGACGTCGCCCCAGCAGTCCGCGGGGGCTGTGAACGCGTCAGGCGTTTGGAACAGGTCGCTCGCACGGATACTCGCAAAACCAAACTCATCCGCGCGGTATGGCTCGCCGTTCATGTCGCAGTATAGATGATCCACTTTAATTGCGGGTGGATCGCCTGCCAGGGCCTGGAACATCGCCAGCATGCCCTCGCCGGTGCACACTGTGTCGGTCTTGATCAGGTTCGTTTCGCGGGCAAGGGCAACCGACATCAGCTCCAGCGTCGCCGATAGCTGATAGCGTCGTGCCGTGGCTGTGCTTGTCAGCAACACAAATCCCGCTGCTTCGCCGGGGATGAAACCGTAGGCATTGTTCTCCGGACCGGCTGAGTGGACTTGATCGTTTTCTTCGAGCCAATCCAGAGTTTCCGGTTCAAGGTAGGAATCGACACCGCCCGCCAGTGCGAATTCGGACGCGCCGGACTGCACCGCATGCCACGCTCTTTCGATCGCCATCGTTCCGGCAGCGTGCCCAGATTCGATCACGCCGATTTTTTCGATACGGCACACGGAGGCCAACTCTTCGCGCAACCGGTCGACGACTATGGCCGGCACGTCGTCGCCGCGACCCGGCCGCACAGGCGGTAAGCCGACAAAGAGGGGAATCGGCAGCTGACCGATCGAAGACGATGATCCGACAGCTTCAACCGCGGCGGGCGCCGCCAGTTCCGCCAATCGGGCCGCGCCTCTCACATCCATGCCGATGTATGGCGCTGCGGCCACGATCATACTGTTGCCGGCAGTATCGACCACGAACGGATGTTGGCCGAAGCCGGCGATACCGGCGCGCACGGCAGCGGCCGTCGCGGCCGCTGTCATGCCGACGGCCGTCCGTGCTCCGGATCCGATAATCGTTACCCTCACCGCCCTTCACCGCCTTCGTCGTCCGGGTCGCGCCAACCCTCGTCAATCCCGGACGGGACCATGCGTGGATGCGCGTTCGTCACCAACAACAGGCTGACCCGCGTCTGAGTCAGCCGCTGCACATCGGCATGCGCCCGCAGGGATGTTCGCCAGACCAGCACCACGCGCGGCACGTCCGGCTCGAGGATCACGCTGTGCAGAGCGCCACGGTGCGTGATGCGCGGCTTGCCCTTGATATCTGTTTCAAACCGGAAGGCGACGCGAGGTAGAAGAAATGCCAGCCGCCCGGTCGGCGTCAGGTTCAGCAATTCCACTGGCTCTCCGCCCCGGAAAGCATGCTTCGGGCGCTGGTCCTCGGGAGCGCAGAGAAAAAAGCGATCATCCAGGTCGGCTGGATACAAGGGGCTGCGATTTTTCTGCCAGGCCCCGTCATAGGTGCCCGCATATTGGGCGCGCTGGCGCCAGTGCGACGGGATCGGCCCGAAGCCCGCCGGCTTGGTTCCGCCGTTGGCCCCCACGGTTTCAACATTCGGTGCGATCTTGCCGGCCATGGGCACAAATCCGGTGCCGACCGGGTTGTATTGGTCAAAGTTTGGCCGCGTCGGGTCTTTGACGGGATCAGGCTCCGCCCCGCCATAGGCGCGCTCATAGACCAGCGGCATGCGTATGAACGGCTGCGGCGACCCAACACTCACACCGGACACCGAGTGCTTGTAGGGCCGATCTCCGGTGATCCGCAGGGATTTTTGCAGTTCACCTACTCTCATGCTGACGTCCACGGATGTGGTGGGCTTGCCCCCCAAAGCGTAGGCATGCCCATGAAGGAGCACGTCGGTTGTCGGCTTGGTCAGGTAGAAGTCGGAGTCGTATATCAGGCTGCCCGCGCCCGGCCCGCCACCGAATTTAGGCGCCACTACGGGAGGCTCCTGTTCATCGGCTACGGCCGTCGTCCCATCCGGATTGATGCGAAAGCTGCACCGTACGGCGACCATCCATACCTCGCCTCCGTCCCGATCACGAGTCCAGATGCCGCTTGCCATGAATGGCGTATCGTTTGCCACCTGCCACATCGTCAGCTGATCTCCCAACTGCCGGCGAGAATTGTCTCCAGCGTCGCTTGCGGCGATTGCGGGTCGATGTCGAAAATGTCGGAGTGCGCCGTCCACATCACCATGTCGGCAATCAGCTCTTCGCCTGGTTCGACCGACGGCACAGGCAGTCCACCGAGCGCTGCGTCCAGTTCGTCGGCCGTCAGCTCGCCCCGCTGGGCGGCGGTGGCCGCCTCTTCGACCCCGGCAAACCAGGCTTCGGCATGCGTGAGCGTAACGGGGGCTCCAGGCAGTTGCGCGACGACGCTCAGCGGGAATTTCCGGCCAACCTTGTCGGCGCTTTGCACGATGATGCCGGCCGACGCGCCGAAGGAATTCGGGCCGGCGAGGAACCGCAGCGCGGTGGCAGGCGGCCAGATGTCCTGGCCGAACAGCGGCACCAGATGCTGCGCCAGCCAGCGGTCCCACAGGCGCACGAACTCGCCCGTCAGCCGCCGGGTCACGAAATCGCCGGTGGCGGGCATTTTGCCGTAGAAGCCGGGCAGGATCATATCTGCGGCGGACATGAGAATTTCTTGAACATCTGGAGGTTGTAGGGATTTTCGACGCTTGCCGCCTTGAGCTTGAAATCGGCGTACATGCCTTTCGTTCCCAGCCGCAGGCTGTAGACATCGGACAACGAGGTGCCGGTAAAGCGGCCGCCGCGCAGCATCCTCAGCCACGCCCAGCTGCCGGTCTCGTTGAGCATGATCTCGGGCGAGCCGTCGATCGGCTGGAAAGCGAGCGAGATGACACCGGTGCCGTCCTTGCCGGGCCAGGTCATCGGCTGCGGCCGCGTCGCATTGTTGAAATAGACGAGGCTCTGGCCGTCGAGATTGAGGGTGACGCGGGTGACGTTGGGCGACAGGTCCGTCGGCTCAAGCGTGAACGCCATCACCGGGCCCTGGCCACCGGGAAAGAGATCGTCGCGGATGCGCCGCGCCTGCTCGAAGGCGGCAAGTGCCGAAGGGTCGAGGCCGAAATCGGCGCGCCATTTCCACGGCTGCGCCGAGGTGTCGACATAGCTGATCAGATGGTCGTTTATGAAGGCGTCGATCATACCCGCCGGCCCGAACAGGCGGGCGAAGTCGCGCACGTTGACGTCGACGGCGCTGTCGGGGCTGAACGGATAGCGGTCGTTGAGCGCAGCCTGGCAGAAGGGCAGGATGTCGGCACGCCATATTGCGTTGAGCTCGGAGGCCACGGCCTTCTGCGTCAGCCCGCTGGTGTCGCCGGCGATGCCGCTCAGCCAGGTGTTGACCGGATCGGGCAGGATCTGCGCCTGCCTGGCGACGGCGCCGGTCAGCTCGGCAAGCCCGCCCTGTTTCTTGATCGCGTCCTGCGGGTCGGGATTGGCGGTCACCGTCTGCAGCACATTGGACAGCGCCGTCAGCGCCACCACCGCGGCGTCAAGCGCCGGCGGCTGGCCATCGACCTCGGCAATCGTGCTCTTGAGCGGCTTGAAGTGCTCGGCCACCAGCGTGCCGGTCAGGTCGACCTCGCTGGCCGAGCCGGCGCGCGGCAACAGCTTGGCGCCTGTCTTGACGATCTTGCCCAGCTTGCCGAGTTTGCCCAAAAGTTTGGAGCCGCCCTTCGCCGCCGCCTTGTCGTCGGTCGCCGGCGCCTCGTCGGAGCGGGTAAGGTCGACCTCCTGGACGACGGCCGTCAACAGCCGCTTCAACGCGGAATCGGCGCTGGAAAGGTCCTTCAGATTCTCGCTGGCAATGTTGAGGTCGCTGAGCGGCGCCAGCCGCATGTCACGCAGGAAACTGTCCCACTGCGCGATGTAGTCGTCATAGTAGAGCTTCAGAATGTCTTCCGACAGCGCCGACACGGACGTTTCGGAATTCTCCGAGCAGCCGCCGGCAAACACCGCGCGGTCGAGTGCCGCCTGGGCGGCGACGTCCTCGACCCGGTCGAGGATCGCGTCGTGGAAACCGTCATAGGTGAAGGCGCCTGATATGCCGACACGCAGCGTCTTGTCGGAGCGTCGCGAAAACACCTTGGCGCCGTTCGGGCCTGCGAAATTGGCGGGGATCCATTCCTTCAATCCGGCTACCGCCGGGTCGGCCAGCAACTGTTTGTAGGCGCGCGCCGGCAGCGAGATCGTGCACACCGTCTTCAACGCTTCGGCGACCAGCGCCTGGTCGGGCGCAATGTAGCTGTCGTCGACCGCCATGCGGCGGATCGCGGCCAGCTGGTGTTCTTCCGCATCGGCGGTCGGGAAGGGGGCGGCCGGCGCGAATTCGGGCAGGTCGTTCACCCACCAATTCTGCACGAAATCCGAATCCATCTGCGACAGGCCGGTCATCATGCGGTAGGTCTTGAGCGCGCCCAGCATGAAATCCGGATCGCGGATCTGCCGCCACATCGTCGCTTCCAGCAGCGCCACCATGCGCGGCTCGAGCACGTTACGCAAAGCATGGTCATAGGTGTCGGTCTGCGCCCGCATCAGTTCGGCGGAAGCCGATGGCCCGAGCAGATCCTGCGCCTTGTCGGGCGGCGCAGTCCTGGCACTGGCGACCTCATCCATGGCGTTGAGGGCAACGTCCATCGCCGGCTGCTGCACCGAGGCGGGCGTCGCGGCGGCCGACGTCAGCGGCGCTTGCAGCGCCTCGAACTGGCCGGCCTGCGCGGCGATGGCATTGCGGTTGTCGTAGTAGGACCAGGCGAACAGCGAACCGGCCAGGATAGCGGCGGCCGCGCAGACAGCGGCGGCGCCGCGCCAGATCCAGCTGCGGCGGCGCTGCGCCAGCGGATCGAACGTACCGAGCCCGGCCTCCTTGAAGATCACTTCGGTCAAAAGGTTCTTGAGGAAGAAGCTGCGCTTTTCAAAACGCTGCGTCGGCATCGAGCGTCGCGCCGGCAGGCCGAAGGAAGAGGCGAGTGCGGCGGTGAGCCGGTCGATCGGCGCGCCTTCCTGCGTCGCCGAGGTCAAATAGAGGCCGCGCAGCCAGGCGGCTTCCTCGTAGCGGCTCTCGCCGAACATCGCCTCGACCAGCACCTGGATGGGCTCGGACAGGCTTTGCAGCTGGGCGGGAAAGCGGAAGATCTCGGCCCGCTCGGCGAGCTTGTCTTCGTCTTCCAGCCGCGGCACCAGCCGCTTTTCGAGCTCCCTCGAAAGCGTCGAGATTTCGCCCGCGATCGTCTTGGCGTCTACGCGCGCGTCGAGAGGGAAGGTCGTGCCCCAAACCTGTTCGCGCGCCTGCGTCGACAGGCCGCCGAAGAAAGCCTCGAAGCCTCTTATCAGATCGGCCTTGGTCAGCATGAGATAGACCGGCAGCCGGATTTCCAGCCGCTCTTCAAGCTCCGCCAGTCGCCTGCGGATCTTGCGGCCATGCGCCTTGACGGCTTCGTCGCCTTCCGAAAGCGCATCGATCCCAAGCGCGACGATAACGCCGTTCAGCGCGCGGCGGCCGCGGTGCTTCTTCAACAGGTCGAGGAAGCCCAGCCATTCGGCGGCGTCGACGTCGGGCTGGCTTTCTTGCTGCACATAGCGGCCGGCAGTGTCGATCATCACCGCGTTTTCGGAGAAGAACCAGTCGCAGTTGCGCGTGCCGCCGATCCCTTGCAGATCGTCGGTCAGGTCGATCGGAAAGTTGAGGCCGGACTGGCGCAAGGCCGTCGTCTTGCCGGTCGCCGGCGGGCCGACGATCACATACCACGGCATTTCGCGCAGGAATTTGCGGCCACCGAGCTTGCGCCGCTTCAGCTCGACCATGACGTCCTGGAATTTGGCGCCGACCGCGGCGACGTTCTCCTCACCGGGGCTGAGCCGCTTTTCCTCGACGGGTGCGGCAATCTCGGCGACGAACATGCGGTTGGCGCGGATCGCGCGGCGCTGCGCGACGATCAGCCAGATCAGCCAGAAGATCACCAGAAGCGCGATGATGACGATGCGCACCGTTTCCGTTGCCATCGGCACATAGTCGCCGACCCGCACGATCGGGCCGAACACCCAGATGATCAGCGACAGCAGCGCAAGCCCGATCAGCGTCCACAGGAAACGCGAGGTCAGGACCGCCCAGAGGAAGCGCAGGATGAACATGTCACAGCCTCTTCTCGACCAGCACTTCGACGCGGCGGTTCAAGGCCCGCCCCTCGCGTGTGCCGTCGTCGGCGACAGGATCGGTCGCGGCGCGGCCTTCGGAGCGCACGCGATCCTTCGGCACGCCGTTCTGGATCAGTATGTCGGCAATCTCGGCGGCACGCGCCTCCGACAGCCGCTGGTTGGTCGACAGCGGATTGGTCTTCTGTAGCGGAATACCGTCCGTGTGGCCGACCACGGTGATATCGCCGATCAGCTCCTGGTTTTCGAGGATCACCTTGGCGACCGAGGCTATGAGCGGATCGAAACCGTCGGTCAGCTGCGCGCGCGACGACTGGAAGAGTTCGGGGTTGGAGGCCTGGATGACCAGCCGCGCCAGCGAGACGCTCTCGGTGCCGCTCAGCGCTTTCTTGAGCTCGTCCGGTGCCGCTGCCTGGAACTCCGGCAGCAGCGCGAAATCCACCGCCACCGGCGGCGGCGCGTCGACCTTCGGCGAGGCGCGGGTGACATCGGCGCGTGTCGGCGGCGGCAGTGCGCGCACCAGCGCCGAAAGCTCGACCGCCTGGCTGCTCAGCCCCATCGACAGGCCGACATGGATGGCTGTCGCGATCACTGCTGCGGCCGCCGCCATCACCCAGATCGGCACGATGAAGCGCTGCGGTTCGTCGGACGCGATCACGCCCTTCCAGTTGGGCGACAACGGTGCGCCTTCGGCGTCGTTGTCGCGCAGGAAACGCGCCGCCGCTACGCGAACGGCATTGAGCGAACGGTCGCCGGAGCGGCCGGGCACGCGGTATTTGCCGCGAAAGCCCAGCGCCATGCAGTGATATTGCAGCTCCAGCATTTCGCGGTCGCGGTTGGGATGGCGCTCGAGGTCTTCGAGGCGGGCGAAGAATTGCGCGCCTGCGTCGACGTCACCGCGCAGCATCACCACCAGCGGCTGGCGCGGCCAGGCGCTGGCGCCGCCCCACGGCGTGTTCAACGCGAGGTCATCGAGCAGGGCAGCAACCAGCCACGCCGCCTGGTCGGCGCGCTCGAGCGACGAGCCTTGCGCCATGGTGGCATCGCGGCAGCGCACGAGTTCATCGAGCAGCCTTGTGCGCAGCGCTTCCGGGTTCTCCGGTGGCAGCGCGTTTTCCAGTTCGGGCGCAAATTCCAGCAAGGGTGAGAACGCGTTGACGAGAACGTTCGGATGCGCGCGCGAGGAACGCTTGGCTGTGACGCCCGATGCCGGCAGGGGCATGGCGCGCGGCGTCGGCGCTCCGCTCAGACGGATGCGCGTGCGCTCCCGATCCTCGGACAGTCCGAATGGATCGTCCCTGCTCATCATCTCACCTGTTGACCGAGTAGCAGTCGACCTGCGGTTCGCTGGGCAGCACGCCCGAAACGCCGATCACAAAGCCGGGCGCTTCGAGCAGCGAGGCCCAGTGCTCGCTTTTCTGGTCGAGTTCGAGGCACAGCCGGTCGCCGTCATAGGGAATTTCGCGCGGCTGCGAATGCAATGGCTTCAGCGGAATGCCGGGTAGGCGCGACTTCCACAGCCCTTCGAATTCGCTCGCCGAGCCGACCGTCGCCTGGTTGACGAAAATCTTGCGCAAGGCATCTTCCGACAGTTCGGAGCCGATCCGCACCACGATCCGGCTCGCCACCAGAAGCTTCGGGTTGTCGATGCGGATCTTCCACACATTGGTGGCATGCCGCATGACCGGGAGCGCGCGGGATTTCGGCTCGATGTAGCGCAGGCTGAGGATCAGCGAACGCAGTGCGTCGGCCAGCGCCGAATAGGCCGGGCCAGGCGCCATGTGGTCGTAAACAGGCAGTTCGCCGAGCCGCCGCGCGCTCGAGCCGTAGGTCGCCATCGAACCGGCGAGGCCGGCCAGCTCCATATAGACCTCGGCCGGATGGAACACGTCCTGCGCCAGCATGTGCGCCAGCCGCGGCCGCGCGGCGTTGACCAGATTGAGGATCAACAGATCCTCGACGCTGCGCCCCGGACCGCCCAGCACCATCTTGCCATGCGCCTCGGCGATCTGGTCGAGACCGGTGACCACCTCCTGCAGCAGGCGGCTGTACCATGAGGCCGCGCCGATGACCAAGGTCGGCGGCAGGAAGGTGTCGTCGAGCGCCACCCCGCCATCGGCGCGCACGCCCTTGAGTTCGCCCACCGGCAACGCGGTGTAGCCGCCGACCGCTGTACCCGGCGCCAGCAACAGCGCCTGCGGTCGTGCAATCTCGATTTCCTCCGGGTCGGAGCCGCCATGCACGGCGTCGCGCACCGAAACGATCCGGCCGCGATAGCGCGCGCCCGACGGCTCGGCGTGCGCCGGGTCGAAGCCGACGCCGCCGGGTGGTTCGAGCGGCAGCGCGATCAGCACCGGTCCTGCGCCCATCTCCGGCGTCACCGCCAGCGGCCGCGGCGCATCCATCGTCTCGGGGATCGAGAACGGCGTCCCGTCGGGAAAGATGCCGCGCGCCGAAAGCACCGAAATCTGGCCGGCATCGAGCAGTGCCTGATCGAGCGTCAGCGTTCGAAAGCCGAACGTATGCAGATGCCCGGCCTGCAAGGCGCCGCGCACCGTCGCCTCGAAGAAGCGGTCCTGTTGCTGGAAATGCTGGGTGCGCAGGAATAGCCCCTCCGACCACAGCACCCTGTTTGCATCGCTCATGCCGGCACTCTCTGCTTCCTGCTCATCACCTTGGTGCGGCTTTGCGGACTTTCGCCGCTAGGCGGAAATGCCGCCGCTGCCGAGCTTCACATTGACGGTGAACTTCGATCCCGGCGACACCGACTTGGTCGTGCGCCAGTTGCGTCCGCCGGGTTCCCTGATCAGCGCGACGAAGCCCAGGGCCGCCACCTCCGGCTCGACCGTGATCGTCTTCGACGCGGTCTTGCCGGGTCCAACCGAAATCGTGTCGGAGCCGACGAGATCGCCGCCAAGGGCGGAGCCCGCACCGCCTTGCAGGGCGAAATAATCGGCAGAATTGAAGGCGCCAGTACTCTTCAGACGCAAGATCATTACGGTAACCGGCCTGTCGCCACCGCCCGGTCCCGGGTTCATGCCGGCGCCGCCGGCAAGATTGACCGTTATGACGGACGGTTTCGGCGGGCCGCTCTGGCAAGCCGTCAGCAGTCCCGTCGCGCCCAAGGCAAGAATGAATTCGCGTCTGTCGATCATGTCCTAGTCCTCCTCATATGCGTCTCGAAAATCAGCGCCGATTTCGCCCAGAAAGCGCGTCTCGGCGCTGTGAGCGATTTCACTGTGGCGTTTCTGGTACAGTTCCCAGAGCTTGGCGCCGCGCCCGCCGGTCAGCAGATTGCCGATCGCAGAACTCGACTTCAGTTCCTGCTCGATCGCCGCCGGATCGAAGCGATCGATCATGCGCTTGAGCGCGCCCTGCACGCCGCGCCAGGCGCGAACGTGGTGCTGCGCCAGATCGCGCACCGCGTCCTGGATCGCCGCCTCGGCGCCTAGGAAACCGGGGCTGCGCTCGGCCAGGATGGTCACCAGCGCATCGTCGACCGAGGGCAGGAATTTGAGCGGGTTGACCTCGGATGCGCCAACCACGGTTTGGGCGACGCGGGCATTGCCCTTCTCTTCGGCGCGCTTGCGCAAAAGCTGCATCAGCCCTTCCATCATCAGCCGGTATTCGCGTCCGAACTTCTCCATATCGGCCACCGGGTCGCGGCCGGGAAAATCGGCCTCGTCCATGCCCATGCCGCGCAGGAAAGCCGCGCGCAATTCCGCGTTCGACTGTCCGGCCGGCGGCCGCGCCGCGGCTTGCCGGACAGGAGCGCGCGGCGGCGGTGGAGACGGGGCTGGTGGTGGCTGCCGTGGCGATGGCTCGGCCGCGCGGACGGGCAGGTCCCAAGGCGCAGGAGAGGGGGCAGGCGAGGGCGCATCGCTTCCGCCGCCATCCGTCGCGCCGGCGTCGAGGCTGGTGGACTCGGCAGGGCCAAAACCAAACCCGTCATCAAAGGCCGGCGGCTTCTCGGAACTGGATCTGATTGGCTCTCTCGACAGCGGCGCGGAGTCGAGGCCGAAGGGGTCGTCGAACAGCGGCTTGCCGCCGCCTTTGTCGGTGGCGGCCTCCGGCGCCGGCGTCGCCACCGGGTCGAGGCTGAATGGATCGTCGAACGCCTGCGAGCTGCGTTCGTCGGAGCGCGCGCGCGCGAAAGCGCCGGGCACCGGCTTCTCGAACGGATCGGGCAGGTCGGCGGGTCGCGGCCGTCCCGGCTCTTCTTCGGTGGTAGACGAAAAGAAATCGTCGCCGCCGAGGCTGACCGGCGCCCGTGATGCCGCCGGTCTGGCATCCGGCACCGAAGGCCTGGAGGCTGGCGGTTCGGTCGTCGCTGTCTGCAGGTCGACCCATACGACATAGTCGCCCAGCCGCAGCCGCATGCCGCTTTGCAGGCGCGCCGAATTTCCCGCGCCGAGCGGGCTGGCGGCATCGTCGATGAACAGCCCGCTGCTGGAGGTGTCGGTGACGAAATAGCCGCCCTGCTTGCTGGTGATCTTGCAGTGGGCGCGCGAGACGAACATGTCAGGATCGTTGATCTGCCAGTCGGCGTCGGCGCTGCGGCCGATCACCAGTTCACCCTCGTCCAGCCGGGCCTGCCGCGTGACTTGCGCGCGTGGTCCCTGTTCGAGCGTCAGCAGCAGGCTCATGCCGCCACCTCTTCCCGCCAGCCGACGATGGTTCGCAGCCGCATGTCGTCGGCATCTCCCCGCTCAGGATTGCGCGCCAGCCAGGTGGTGCGGGCGAGCTGGACGGTTCCGAGCTTCGCCGGCGGCACGGCCTTTGCCGCAAGCACGATCCTCAGATCGACATCGATGGTCTCGCCGATCAGGTCGCGCACCGCCTGCTTCAACAGCTTCAGCCGCTCGCCGCCCGGCAGGAAGGCCTTGTAGTCCTTGTAGCTCAGCGCGCCGATGCGCAGCTCGATCCGGCTTTGCCGGCTGAAGCTGCGCGGGCCGATGGTGGCGCTGCGGCCCAGCGTTGCGTAGCTGCCGGCAAGCCGCGTCTGCAACACCTTCGGGATGGCCAGCCATGCGGCGACAAACTCCTTCAGCACCACCGGCACCTTGAAGGCTTCGGCCAGGAACAACGTCAGCCGCTCGGGGCCGTCGACTTGGGCAGCGAGCGAGGCGGCCTGGCGAAGCTTCACCGCGTCGAGTTCGGCATTCTGCGTACCCGGCAGACCGATGCCGGCCATCGCTTCCAGCATGGAGCGGACGCGGCCCCCGACCCCGCGTTCGACCTGCACCGCCGGATGCGCATCCGCCCAGGCGCGATAGTAGAGCGCAATCATCCGGTGCTGCAGGATGTTGACGAAATCGACGAAGGTCGTGTCGCTCGTCTGCCGTGCCTCGGCACCCGCGTACCAGCGTTGCGACAGGCGATCGAGCACCCAGCGCGTCAGATGCAACGGCATTGGCCCTTCGGGTCCGAGCAGGCCGAGATTGTTGACCGTAACGCGTGCCGGCGACTTGTCCGTCGGCTCGCGGAAATCCACCACATCCTGCACCGCGAAGGACAGGCGCACATTCTGGCCGAGCCTTGCCGGCTCGCGATCCGGCCGGCCGGAATGGCCGAACAGGCCGCCTTGCCGCTCCAGCCGACGCAGCAGTTCGAAGAAGTCGAAACTCTCGGACAGGGTTGCGGCTCGCTCTAGATCAGGTAGCGATTGCCGGGCGTCATCGGCCATGGCACATCCTCCTGTTTCTGGAGCAAACGTGTGCGGGTGCGCACGAACCCATTAATGCCGGCATGACGGGCAAACAGCCGCGACAGCAGACCCGACAGCAGCAAGGTGCTTTGTCCCGCCAGCACCGACTGGTCGACATGCAGCGTCACTTCAGTGCCGCGGCCGAAACACATCGGTCCTTCGATCGCCAGCCTTTCGATCACCGCGCGCGAGTCGATGCGCACGATCGAGCGCACATTGCGGGCAAGCCCGGGATCGCCGCGCTCGGCATAGAGATCGAGCAGCGCGTGCAGCGGATCGACGCCGCGGCCTTCCTTGGCCAGGCTGAGGAAGTTGAGCGCCAGCTGCGACACCAGCCGCCAGGCCAGGTCATCGGCGCGCGACTCGCCGTCGGCGCCGGCAGGCAGCGCCGCGGGGATGGCCGGCTGCGGCGACCGCAGCGCGCCCAGCAGCCGGACCGTCTCCACCGGGTCGCCGGCCTCCAGCGTCAGCGTCGGCGTGTCGTCGAGGATGGCCAGGTCGCGGTTCGTGCAAAGCGCCACGATGTCGACGCGCTTCAGCGGCCGGTTGGCCTGGCTGTGGACCGGGCGCGAGATCGCCAGGAAGACGTCGTCGCCGGCATAGGAGGTGCGCGTCACGCCTTGGCTGCGCTCGTCCTCGGTTGGCCGGCGCGGCCGCCGCTCGGTCGAGTACACCCAGCCGCTGCCGCGGTTCTGCCCGAGGCTGAACAGCTCCGGTATTTCGGCATCTGGCCCTTCCGCATCGGCGTCCTCGACGCGGATGACCCGGTAGATTTCAAAGTCGCGTGCCCGCGTGCGGTCGGCGTGCAGCACCTGTCGCGTCTTGCGCTGGTCGAGCTCGATGACGTTGCACTCGCGCTCGAAGAGATTGATGATCGGCGTCGCGAAAAGTTCGAAATCCGCCGGGGTCAGATCGGCGAGTTCGGGCACCGGACGCCTGAACAAAAAGACGATCTCAAGCCCCGCCTGGCATTTGCGCACCACCGGCTGCAAGCCGGTTACGCGCGCATAGTGGAAGCGCTCGGGCATCATGAAATATTCGCGCAGCAGGCGGTAGCCTTCGAAGGTCGGCCGCGTGCGCGGCATCATCGCCTCGGCATCGGCGATGCCCACCATCTCCGGCGCCGGCAGAGGCGACAGCGGATTGGTCTTGCCTTCAGGTCTTGCACCGACGCTCGCGCAGACGCCGAAGATCGCGTCGAACGTCAGCGGCGCCTTGGTGCGGTTGGCGAAGTAGAGGTCAAGCCGGTCGAGCGCCAGTTCGCCCAGTTGGACCTTTCCAATCGGAGCAAGCGTGATGCGCAGCGCCGCTTCGCCGGCCCTGCCGCCGATCGGGCCAATACCGGCGGCGGCAAGCGCACTGCGGTCCTGGAAATAGCCGACCGAACTGATCGCGATCGGAAACAGCGTCATGTCCTGTGCCGTGGTGAAGGTGCAGCGTGTCGACAGGCCGGCCTGTAGGCTGGAGACCAGCCGCGTGCCGCGCTTGACGACATGCCCGGCAAGCATGGTCTGCACCTGCTGGCCGGGCTTCAGCACCACCATGGCGGTGGCCGGCGCCGGCGTGACGAGATCGGGATAGAGCACGTCGAGGATGGCGCGCGAAAACCGCGAGCGTTCGGCGTCCACCTTCAGCCGCGTGCGCGCGGCGAGGAAGGCGACGCCGTCGAGCAGCCGCTCGACATAGGGATCGGGACACGGCACCGTATCCAGCGACAGATTGCGCGCGACAGCCGGATGCATGTCGGCGAACTCCGCCGCCAGCCCGCGAATGTGGGACAGTTCTTCCTCGTAATATTCTACGAAGACCCGGTCCATCTCAGGCTTCCCTGAACTCGGTGCGCGCCAGGCCGTTGTCGAGATTGATCGTCGTGCGCAGGCGCATGCGCTCAGGCGTCGGCGTCATGATCAGCACGGCGTCGATCTCGATCTTCAGGCCGGTCTTGTCGCCAAGATTGACCGAGACCTTCGTTGCGCTCTCCTTGAGCCGAGGCTCGAAGGTGGCGAGCACGGCGCGGATCTCACGCGCCAGAACATCGCGATCGAAGTCGCGCGACGAACGGCCGGAGAAGGACGGCACGCCATAATTGACCACGCTGCGGCGTACCTCCGGAAAGTCGTCCAGCGCCGTCGGACTGTCGGTCATCTGCTCGGCCTCGAGATCGGAAAGCATGGGCGTCGACTCGAAGCGTTCGGTGTTGAACAACGCCTCGATGTCGCGCCGCACGGCCTCGCGCAGCACGTCGGGCGACACCACGATGCCGCGGCTTTCAAGCTCGCCGCGATGCCGGTTCTGAAACGCCAGCCGGTGCAGCCGGCGTTTCTGATCGGGGTTCAGCGCATCGTCGGCGTCGATGCGCCTCGGTCCGTCCGCCAGCAGCTCGTCAAGACGCTCCTCGCCGAGTTCGTCGAGCAGAGCCTGCCTGAGCCCGTCTATCTCGGAACTCAGGCCGGGCAAATCGTTGACGAGGCGGTCCCAGAGCGAAGGCTGTACTGCCTCGCGCTTGGCCCGTGAACCGCCCGCCTGTGCCTTGTCAGCGGCAGGGCGCTTTGCACGCCCCTCACTTGCCGACATAGACATCCATTTCGGCTTCGTCATTGTCGTCATAGACGAACTTGATCTTCTTGTAGGCGAAGGAGACCTCCTCCTGGATCAGGTCGGCTTCGTCATCGGCCTGCGACATGTCGTATTCCATGATCGAAGCATCGGTCAGGGTGACGACCAGATAGTCCTTGCTCTCGCCGTCGATGGTCCGCCGTGCGGAGAACTTGACCTCGTCCAGCGCCTTGTTTTCGAACAGGGCCTTCGCGAGATAGGGCGAAGATTTGTCATAGTGCTTGGTGAACTTGATCATGCCCATCGACACGCGGCCGCGGCGCGAGAGCGAATTCGGGTCATAGGGCGCCACCATCTTGTAGTCGACGCCATGGATCTCGATCTCGTCGTCGTGGCCGTCGCGGGTGCTGGGTCCCTTAATGTCCGGAACTTTCAAAAAACCATCGATTTTCATGGTCGGCATTTTCTTTCTCCACCGCTTTCAAACGAAAAAAGTTTTGGTTGCTGCAATCAAGTCTTCACAGAGGGCAGTTCCGACACCAGCCTGAGCGAGGCGTTGATGCCTTCCAGCTGGTAGTGCGGGCGCAGATAGAAG
The DNA here is from genome assembly GCF_016836705.1 of Mesorhizobium caraganae. Lineage (GTDB taxonomy): Bacteria > Pseudomonadota > Alphaproteobacteria > Rhizobiales > Rhizobiaceae > Mesorhizobium > Mesorhizobium caraganae. The sequence continues at coordinate 40,410 of NZ_JAFCGY010000022.1, forward strand.
CGGGCGTTGTAGTAGCCCGGCCGGCCCTCCACGCTGTCGACCTGCACCTCGGCAGCGGCAAGCGGACGCTTGGCGCGCGCCTTGTCGTCGGCGAAGGCCGGATTGGCCAGCACGTACCGGTTGATCCATTCGGTCAACCAGATCTGCATGTCGGAGCGTTCCTTGAACGAGCCGATCTTGTCGCGCGCAATGGCCTTGAGGTAGTGCGCGAAACGGGAAACCGGGAACAGATACGGCAGGTTGGCGGAGAGCCGTTCATTGGACTGTGCGTCGGGATCGACAAGGCGTCCAGCGCGGGTCTCGTCGTCCTGCAGCGAATGGGCGCCGATGAAGGCGGCCAGATCGGTGTTCTTGCGGTGCAGGATCGGCATCAGGCCGAGCTTGGCCAGTTCCGCCTCGCGCCGGTCATCGATGGCGACTTCCGTTGGGCATTTCATCGCGATCGAGCCGTCATCCGTCGGGAAAGCGTGCACCGGCAGGTTGAGCACCGTGCCGCCGTTCTCGACGCCCCGGATCTGCGTGCCCCAGCCGAACAATTTGTGGCTGCGGTTGATGTTGACGCCCATCGGGAAGGCGGCGTTCATCCAGACATATTTGTTGTGGTCGCCATGCACCTCCTCCTCGAAGGAGAAGCCCTTGACCGGAACGGTCTCGGACCCGTAGGGCAGCCGCGCCAGCACACGCGGCATGGTGAGGCCAATATAGCGGGCGTCCTCGCTTTCGCGCAGCGACTGCCACGAGGCATAGGCCGGATTGTTCACGATCATCTGCAGGTCCTGCGGGTTGGGCAGTTCCTGCCAGCTGTCCATACGGAACAGCCGCGGTGAGGCGGCGGCGATGAACGGCGTGTGCGCCGAGGCGCAGATGCCGGATATGTTGCGCAGCAGGCCGACGTCGCGCGGATGGTTCGAAAACTCGTAGGCGCCAACGATGCAGCCGATCGGCTCGCCGCCGAGCATCGAATACTCGTCCGTATAGACTTTCTTGAAGATCGGGCTCTGGTCCCACATCTGGCCTTCATAGTCTTCAAGCGTGTCGGCCAGTTGCTCCTTGGAGATGTTCATCACCCGGATCTTGAGATGCTTCGCATCCGTCTCGGTGTTGTTAATGAGATACCAAAGGCCGCGCCATGTGCCTTCCATCTCCCGCACTTCCGGGGCGTGAAGGATTTCGTTGACCTGCGTCGTCAGCATCTTGTCGATGCCGGCGATCAGCGACTTGATCGACTTGATCGAGTTCGACGAAATCGTCGTCGTCTCGGAACGCGACTGCGCCGCCAGCGCCAGGTTGCGCACCAGTTGCTGCAGCTTCTCGCTGTCGTCCTTCTTGACCTTGAAATCCTTCTCCAGCAGCTGGCTGAATTCGCCGAGATCGACTGCCTCGGCTTCGGCGACGGATGCTGCGGTCTTTTGCTGTTCGGCCATGATTTATTCCTCGCCCTTGTCGTCGTCGGACATCGCCTGGCTGGCGATCTGTGCCAGCAGCGGCTGATTGTTCAGCAGCTGGGCGATGCGTTTTTCGGCATCGACGCGACCGTCCATGAAGCCGAGCAGTTCCTCGAGCTGGCGCCGCATCTTGAGGATCTCGGCCAGTTGCGGAACCTGTTCGGCGATTTTGTCGGGGGCGAAATCGCCCATCTTGGTGAAGGTCAGGTCGAGTGCGAGCTCTTCGTCGCGCTCCTGGCCTTCGGCTTGCGGCAGGGTGTTCTTCACCCGCGCCTTGACCCTGGGTCCCAGCGCTTCCATGAATTTGGGGAAGCGGTTGGCATCGGTCTCGACAAAGGAACGGTCGAGCACCGTCTTTGCCGCTTCCCTGGTCTGCGATGCGCCCGACAGGTCGGCCATCACGCCCATGACGAACGGCAGTTCGATCGTCGTCGGGCTGCCGTAGGTTTCGACATCGTAGGCGATCTGCACGCGCGGGGCGCGATTTCGCTCGATGACCTTCGCTTTGCTTTCGGCTGGCATGTGTTGCTACCTTTCATCCTTCTGGGCAGTCTTCTTGGCGTCGGGAACGCCGGCGAGCAGCCGGAATTCCTTCAGCCCCGACGGGGCGAGATCTTCCATCAGTTCAACGAAATCCATGTGCACCATGCGGCGCACCCGGCGGGCGAGATGCGGGATCGGGCTCGACGGCTCGGTGCGGTCGTAGAAGGCCACCACAAGGTCGAGGCATTTCACCACATCGTCGCGCGAGGAAATCCGGTCGGGGAGCCCCGCACTTGGCTCTGCGTAGCTTGCCATCGTCTCGGCTCCATGACCGTTTCTGGCCGGCATTGCCGGGCTTGCCGTGGCAGGCGTCGGGCTGGCTGGGCCATTCGTCGCCGCCGGGGCCGTCGTTTCCACCGCCGTGTTGCGTTCCAACGTCGTCAGCACGCGCTGCAAAAAGCGCTTCAGGTCCGGAACCGCCGCGCCATGGCCTTCAAGACGGGCATTCAGCGCCGTGTCCACCGCGTCGAGCGCTCCGATCGCGACGTGAGCATCGGCGATCAGTGCCGTCATCTGTTCGCCGGCCTGATCCAGCTGCGCGGCGCATCCGCTGCCCACCCGGTTCAGAAGCTGCCCATGCGCGCTGACCAGCGCTGCCTTTTCGGCGGCATTCAATCCCGAGGCCGCTTCCTGAAGCATGACGCGGTCGTCGAGCGCGCCCTGTTCCAGATCGCGTCCAGTGATCGGCCCCATGGGTCGTGGGGCGAAGAAAACCATTTGCCTGAGGTTCGCCAGCAGCCCGTCCTGGTTATTCTGCAGGTCGGCCAGCGCGTTGAGGCGGCGCAAGGCTGCGTCGCGCGGCTGGCCGCCGGGCCGCAGCGCCGGGTGCATCGTCTCCCAATGCGCCTCGAAAGTCCGCGCGATCAGCGTCAGGCCTTGTGCCAGCCCGGCGAGCCCTTCTTCATTGGCGAGCGCCCGGGCGACGATGACAAGCAGGCGCAGGTCGCGGCCATGCGAACGCAATTCCTCGGCCTTGCCAAGAACGGCAGGCCAATCGACGGGAATCGTCGATTGCGCGGCAGGCTTGTTGCGCCCGTCATGGACAACCTTGACCTGCGGCTCGGTAAGGCGCTCGAGCTCGTGAAAGGCCGGATCGTTGCGCAAGTCTCCGCCTGACGGATTTTCACCGTCCAACGGAGCAAGCCAGAGTGCGAGATCGATCACAGCTACCCCCAGCGACCGGCTCTAAAACCGTACGTGACCCAACGTTAGCACACGGTTGCACCCTACCACAATTCGGCAAACCGCTCAAAAGTTAACGGGCGCTAATGCGAGCCAGTGCAACTGCATCTCGAATGGCGCAATATATGGCGTGCTTGCCCAGCCCCGTATGTGAAGCGCATCGCATAGAATCGGAAAAAATCGTGGTTGTCTGCATTTGGTGGCGCGGGACTTTCCACAAAGGGAAGCGGCCGGCTGAATGACGCGCTTTGTCAAGCGGCTGCTTATGTGGCAGGCTGTCGACGGGCAGATTGCAGGAGCACGTTCGATGGAACAGCGCCGGTCATCGCAGGGTTTCAAACGCAAGGAACTGGTGGGCAAGCTCAATCCGGTCTGCCTGCGCGCCTTCAAGGCCGCCGCCGACAGCGCCAAGCTGCGCGGTAATCCTTACGTCGAACTTGTCCATTTCATCGAGCAGCTGGTGCTGTCCGAGCGCTCGGATGTGCAGATGATCCTTGCCGATGCCGGCATCGATGCCAGCCGGCTGACCAGCGACATGACGCGGGCTGTCGACAAACTGCCTTATGGCGCCACCTCGATCGAGGAATTTTCCGATCATATCTTTCATGCCATCCAGGAAGCCTGGAGCCTGGCCGGGCTGCAGTTCAAGGCCGATGAGGTCCGCAGCGCGCATATTATCCTTGCCTGCCTGAAGACGCCGGTGCTGGAGGGCCTGGTGTCGAAGATCAGCGCCGAGTTCGACAAGATCGACGCCGACGCGGTCATCGCCCGCTTCGCCGAGGTGGTCGAGGGTTCACTCGAAGCCGGCGCTGCGGCTGCGGCTACTCCCGCCGCCGAGGCGCCGCGGCGGGCTCCGGGTGGGGATTCCGCGCTGGCCAAGTACGCCACCGATCTCACCCAACGCGCCCATGACGGCAAGATCGATCCGGTCGTCGGCCGCGATCCGGAGATCCGGCAGATCATCGATATCCTGATGCGGCGCCGGCAGAACAACCCGATCCTGACCGGCGAGGCCGGCGTCGGCAAGACGGCGGTGGTAGAGGGCTTCGCCTTGCGCATCGCCCAGGGTGACGTACCGCCGCCGCTGCAAGGCATCAGCGTGCGCATGCTCGATGTCGGCCTCATGCAGGCCGGCGCCAGCGTCAAGGGCGAGTTCGAAAAGCGCCTGAAGGCGGTCATCGACGAGGTTCAATCCTCCGAAACGCCGGTGATCCTGTTCATCGACGAGGCGCACACGCTGATCGGAGCCGGCGGTGCGGCTGGAACCGGCGACGCCGCCAATCTGCTGAAACCGGCGCTGGCGCGCGGCGAACTGCGCACCATCGCGGCAACCACCTGGGCCGAATACAAGCAGCACATCGAAAAGGACCCGGCGCTGACCCGCCGTTTCCAGGTGGTCAAGATCGACGAGCCGTCGGAAGCGGTCGCCGTTCTCATGCTGCGCGGCGTCGCCGGCGTGCTCGAACAGCACCACGAGGTGCAGATCCTCGACGAGGCGATCGAGGCGGCGGTCAGCCTGTCGCATCGCTACATCCCGGCGCGGCAATTGCCTGACAAGGCGGTGAGCCTGCTCGACACCGCTTGCGCCAGGGTCGCGGTCTCGCAGCACGCGACGCCGGCTGAGGTCGAGGACATTTTGCGCCGCCGCCAGGCGCTGGAGGTCGAAAGCGGCATCATCGGCCGCGAAGCGGCGATCGGTATCGAAGTGGCCGACCGGCAGGCGCGGGTCGAGGCCGGACTTACTGAGACCGAGACGACGCTCGCCGCCGCCGAGGCGCGCTGGGAGCGCGAAAAGGCGCTGGTAGCCGAAATCCTCGAACTGCGCGCCAGGCTGCGTGGCGAGGGCGTGCCGCTGGATGAGGTTGCGGCGAACGAGGCCGATGCCGAAACAGCGACGCCGGACGAAGAAAAGACCAAGGTGCCGAAGGCCGAGCCGCCCAAGGCTGAAACGTCCAAGCCCGAGAAGCCTAAGGCCAAGGCGGCCAAAGCCAAGGCCGAGGCGCTTGCGGACGCCGAGGCGGCGCCCACGGATCCCGCAGCTGATCTTGCAAGGCTGCGCGAGCTGATGGCTGAACTTGCCACGGCGCAAGGCGAGACGCCGCTGATCCTGCCCTCCGTCGACCGCAACGCGGTGGCGGCCGTGGTCCAGGACTGGACAGGCATCCCGACGGGCAGAATGCTGTCCAGCCAGACCGAAAAGGCGCTCAAGCTGGCCACCACCTTGTCCGAGCGCGTCGTCGGCCAGGACCACGCGATGGAGATGATCGCTAAGCGCGTCCAAACCAGCCGCGCCGGGCTCGGCGCGCCGGAAAAGCCGGTCGGCGTGTTCCTGCTTTGCGGCCCGTCGGGCGTCGGCAAGACCGAGACGGCGCTGGCGCTTGCCGAAACACTTTACGGCGGCGAGCAGAACCTGATCTCGATCAACATGTCCGAATTCCAGGAAGCGCACACCGTCTCGACACTGAAAGGCGCACCGCCCGGCTATGTCGGCTACGGCAAGGGCGGCATCCTGACCGAGGCCGTGCGCAGAAAACCCTATTCGGTGATCCTGCTCGACGAGGTCGAGAAGGCCCATCCCGATGTGCACGAAATCTTCTTCCAGGTTTTCGACAAGGGCATGATGGATGACAGCGAAGGCCGGCGCATCGACTTCAAGAACACGCTGATCCTGCTGACCTCCAATGTCGGCTCCGAAGTCATCATGGAGCGGACCCAGAACGGCACGGTGAGGGCAGGGCTCGACGGCCTCGACGCAGCGTTGCGCGCCCCGTTGCTGAAGGTCTTCCCGGCGGCCTTTCTCGGCCGCGTCGTGACCATTCCCTACTACCCGCTGTCGGATTCGATGATCGAGGCCATCACCCGCCATCAGTTCGGCAAGATCGCGCGGCGGCTGCGCGCCAGCCACGACGCCGAACTGGTGATCGGCGACGGCGTCATGGCGCTGGTCAAGGCGCGCTGCACCGAAATCGAGTCCGGCGGCCGCATGATCGACGCCATCCTCACCAACACGCTGCTGCCGGAACTCAGCCGCGGCGTGCTGAACCGTTCGCTCGACGGCGAGAAGATGACCAAGGTGACGGTCAGCGCTTCCGCGGACGGGTTTGCCTATTCGTTCGAATAGGTCTCACAGCGAGCCTGTGCCGGCTCTATTGCTGCGGTGTCTCCGTCTCGGCGCGGATCAGTTTGATGTCTGCGCCCGCCGCCCAGGCGCCGATATCCTCGCGCCGCAATGCCGCCGCCATCATGTCGGGAAACAGGTCCGGCGTGCAGGCGAAGACCGGTATGCCGAGCGCTGCGACCGAGGCCGACATCGCCGGATCGTAGCCCGGCCGGCCCTGATCGGTCAGCGCCAGCAGAACCACGACATTGACGCCGGATCGCACCAGCGCCGCCAGCCGCCGCAGCAAGTCCTGTCCGCTGCCGCCTTCGTAAAGGTCGGTGATCAGCACGAAGTGGGATTTGGTCGGCCGCTCGATGCGGTCGGCGCAATAGGCAACCGCCTGGTTGATGTCGGTGCCCCCGCCAAGCTGCACGCCAAACAGCACTTCGACGGGATCGCTGAGCTCCTCGGTCAGATCGACGATGGCCGTGTCGAAACAGACCAGCTTGGTGCGCACCACCGGCAGCGAGGCCATGACAGCAGCGAAGATCGAGGCATAGATCACTGAGCTCGCCATCGAGCCGGACTGGTCGACGCACAGCACCACCTCGTCGAGATCGACCAGCCGGCGCTGCTTGCGCATGAAACCGACGAGTTTTTCCGGCACGATGGTTTTCTGCTCGGGCTGGTAGTGGCGAAGATTGGCCGAGATGGTGCGCGGCCAGTCGATGTCGCGTTGGCGCGGGCGGTTGGTGCGGCGCGAGCGGTCGAGCGCGCCGCGGATCGCCTCGGCGGTCTTCTGCTCCAGCCGCTGCATCAGCTTGGCGACGATGTCGGCGATGATGGTACGGGCAATGTCCTTGGTCTTGGCCGGCATCACCGAGCGCAGCGAAATCAGGTCGGCGACGAGATTGACGTCGGCCTCGATGGCCTTGAGGAATTCCGGCTCCATCAGCATCTGCTTCAGGTTCAGCCGCTCGAAGGCGTCCTTCTGCACGATCTGGACCACCTGCGCGGGAAAGAAGGAGCGGATATCGCCCATCCACTGCGCCACGCGCGGCGCCGAGCGGCCGAGCCCGCCGCGCCGCTTGCGCGGGTCGGCATCGGCATTGGCGCCGTCGCCGTAAAGCGCATCGAGCGCCGATGACAGTTTTTTGTCGTCGCTGGAAAGGGCAGACGAAGCCTCGTCATCGGCGCCGATCGCCAGCCGCCAGCGGCGCTCGCGCTCGCCATCGACAGATGCGGCGGCGCTATCCGCGTCTTTCTCGTCTTCCATCGTCACGCTCCGCTCGCAAGCAGGGGGCCAAGCCGCTCCAGGTGCCGGCGCCAGGCCTCGCCACCATCCGGCGCCGGGGTCAGGCCGGCCGGCAGCCTGGCGGTGCGGCCGAGCACGGCCTCGATCAGCCGCCGGCGCTCCATGCTGTCCAGGTTGGAGAAGACGCGGCGCAGGAGGGGCAGATGTGCGATGAAAGCATCCTCGTCGAGCGATTTCAGCCATGCATCGACGGCGCCGCGCAGACCTTCGTCATAGATCAGCCGCTGGCCGGCAGTGCTGAAGAAACCTTCGAAAAAACCCGCCGCCTGCGCGACCGGCGTCCCCGGCGACAGCCTGCGCCCGAGCAGTCCGGCGGCGTCCTCGGCCGACAGCTGCCCGGCCTCGTAGAGCAGATGCGCCGCGCAGCCGGCGAGCAACGCCGTCGAACGCTGCCCCTCCAGCACGCCGGTCAGTCCATTGCGCCAGGCGTCGAGCACGTCTTCGCCAGGCTCGACCAGGCGGATCGCCGCGTCCGCCTTGCGCACCGCGCCGACCAATGTCGTGGCGGCCTGTTCGTCCAGATCGCGCACCGCATAAGGCAAGGCGATCGCGGCCTCGACGATCAGCCGTTCCAACAAACCGGACAACCGGTTGGTTTCGGTCTTGCGCGCCTCGCCGTAACGGATGATGTCGGCAAGCGGCGGCAGCGAGGCCAGGATTTCCAGGCATTCGCTGCTGTGCGCCGCGCGCGCTTCCAACGCCGCAAGGCCGGCGTTCGAGGCCTCGGACAGGTCAGCCGTGATGGCGCTCTGGACCAGTGCGGCAAGCGTGTCGAGGCTGGCCGCGGCGCCGAGCATCTGGATCAGGCGGCCATTGGCCGCCTTTTCGATGGTCGGGCCGTAGATCAGGTTCTCGACCAGGCGCACGGCATATTCCGGCTCCCAGGCCAGGGTCCACTTTTCGCGGAAGGTGCCGCGGCTGCGGCCGGCGTCGGCCAGCCTGCCCCACTGTACGCCGAGCACGTTCAGCCGGTGCAGCAATGTCGAGCGAAACAGCCCGCTTTCGCTGCGCAAATCGACGGACAGTTCGCGCTCGAGCGCCTCCGGCTTCAGCCGTGCCGCTTTCTGGTTGCGCTGCAGATCCTCGATCAGCGGGGCCAGCGGCGTGTCGGGTGGGATCTCGCCGACATCCGCGCCCAAAAGCAGCTCGGCTTCAACGAGGGACCACAGCACCGCTTCGCCGTTGAACAGCGCCGCGATCGCCGCGTCGCGCAATTCCTCGAAGCCGGGTTTCGGCCGGTCGCGAATGGCGGCCAGCGTGCGCGCAAGCCGCTCGGCCTCAATCAGCGACGCCGTCGAGACCAGATGGCCCTTGGTCCGCAGCACCGCCGCGATCATCGCCAGCCAAAGCGTCGCGGCATCGCGCCGCTCGCGCGTGCGCCACAGATGTTTGCACCAGCCCGGCGCGACGACACCGGCGCCATAGCCATAGCCCAGCGCCAGGCGCGGTCCCGTCCATGGCGCCCATGTCATCGTGCTTTTGCGCCGGGCAATTCCCTTGATCAGCGCCTGGTCGTTCTTCTGCGTGTGCGCGGCCTGCAAGGCCGGCACGTGCCATGCGCCGCAGACGACGGCGATCGGTCCGTCGAACTCCTTGCGCGCGGCAGCGATTTCCAGCCGCATATGCGCTTCACGTTTGGCCTCGAACGGCGCGATCGTGCTTTCGCCATCGCGCAGCGTCGTCATCGCATCGGCGATGGCCGCGAAGATCGGACCCGGCTGCGGGTTCTGCTCGATAATGTCGGCCCACCAGCTCTCGCCGTCCTCATAGCCGGCGGCCGCAGCCAGTGTGCCGATCGGATCGCGATGCGAAGCCGCCTCGCCATCCTCGCGGGTTTCCTCCTTGGGCTCGGCCTTGTCGGCCTCATCGGTCTTGTCGGCGCTCTCCGTCGCCGACGCGAAGCGCGCCGATGACGGCAGGTCGATGAACCGCAACGCCGCCTTGTTCTCCACCGCCCACACCGCCGCCTGGTATTCGGGCGAAAACTCGGCGAATGGCCAGAAGCTTGTCGCGGCCGGATCGTCCTCGGGATAGCAAAGCAGCGCCAACGGCGGCTGCATTTCCGGACGCGCCAGCAGCGGCAGCAGGGCGGACGCATCGCTCGGCCCCTCGATCAGCACCGCGACCGGCTGCAACTCCCGGAGCGCCTGCATCAGGCTGGCGGCGGAGCCCGGCCCGTGATGGCGGATGCCGAAATAGGCGACGTCGCTCATGACCTCAGATCGCTGCGTTCAGCGCCGCGTAATAGCCGGCATAATCGGGCCGCTTCTTCAGCACCGTTTCCAGATATTCCTCCAGCACCACCTTGTCTTGCACCGGGTCCTTGATGATGGCGCCGACAAGGCTGGCGGCAAGGCCTTCGGCGCCGAGCTTGCCGCTGTCGAACCACGCCGCCTGGCTGAGGCCGCCGACCATGGTGGCGATCGCCTCGGCGGTCGAGAGCGAGCCCGAAGGCGTCTTCAGCGTCACCTTGCCGTCAGCGGTCGCGCCCGAGCGCAACTCGCGGAAGATGGTCAGCACGCGGGCGATCTCCTCGCCGACATTTTTGGGCACCGGCAGGTCGAGCCCGCCGGCCATCTCGTCGACCCGCTTGGAAACGATCGCCACCTCTTCGGCCATGTCTTCGGGCAGCGGCAGCACCACCACGTTGAAGCGACGCTTCAGCGCCGAGGACAGTTCGTTGACGCCCTTGTCGCGGTTGTTCGCTGTGGCGATGATGTTGAAGCCGCGCTGAGCGTAGATCGAGCTGTTGAGTTCCGGGATCGGCATCATCTTTTCCGACAGCACGGTGATCAGCGTGTCCTGCACGTCGGAGCCCATGCGGGTCAGCTCTTCCAGCCGGCAGAGCTTGCCGCTCTCCATGGCGCGATAGAGCGGCGTCGGCACCAGCGCCTCCTGGCTCGGCCCCTTGGCCAAGAGCTGGGCATAGTTCCAGCCATAGCGGATCTGGTTCTCGTCGGTGCCGGCCGTGCACTGCACGATCAGTGTCGAGTCGCCCATGATGGCGGCGGCGAGATGTTCCGACACCCAGGATTTGGCGGTACCGGGAACGCCGAGCAGCAGCAGCGCGCGGTCGGTGGCGAGTGTCGCGACAGCGGTTTCCATCAGTCGGCGGCGGCCAACATATTTCGGCGATATCACGGTGCCGTCGCTGGCCTTGCCGCCGAGCAGATAGGTCAGCACGGCCTTTGGCGACAGGCTCCATCCCGCCGGCTTCTGGCGGTCGTCATTGCGCGCCAGCGCCTGCAGTTCGGACGCATAGGCCTGCTCGACCGGGAGGCGGATAGCTGCGTTCATGGTGCTGTTCTCCGGATTGTCATGTGTTGGTTCCCGTCAGGGCTGCATTGAGGCGCAGAAAAGCGAGCGAAGCCGCCGCCGGCGGCATGCCGGCCGCAACAATGTCGCCGATCAGTCGTTCCGCTGTCGCCGCAGTGGCAAGAAAGCCTATCGTTTCCAGGGCGTGCTCCGCGCTTCGCTTCGCGGGCTCGTCGTTTCCCGCAACCTTGGAGCGCAGTGCCGACAGCGCCTTGCCATTTGTCAGATCGCCCCATTCAAGCCAGCTTGCTTCGGCGCCTTCGACCAGGTTGAGCGCTTCAAGATTCTGCGCGTCCTTCAGGATCTGCCTGATCAGAGTACGCTTCCTGCCGCTGTCCAGACGCAACATGAGCTGGAAGACGAAAAGCGCCGGCTTGCCACCTTCGGCGACAAGCGTGTCCGCCAACAGCGCCACCGTGGCATCGCTGCCGGATACCGCGACCATCCGAACGAGAGACAGATCCGCTCTGTCGTCGACACCGAATTGCCATGCCCCGATGAAATCGGACTCTGTTTTACCGAAGCGCGCGGCAAGGTCGACCAGGTAGCAGCTTGCAAACAGGTCGACGCGCCGACTTTCTTGGGCAGCCGACTTCAGCTTTGCCGGCGTGTAGGTGGTGCGGCGGCGGATGAAGCCGGATTTGCCTTCTGCGATGAAGGCGGCGAGTTCGGCAACGGGATCGTCGGCTCCACCGTCGCCGGCGCGGCCGTGCTCGCCCAGCCTTGCCAGCAGCCGCCCTGCCAGTTCCTGCACCTTGCCGGAGCGGTCGGCGGCCAGGCTTTTCAGGAACGGCGCGTCCGCGGGCGTCAGGCCAAAATGCATGAGTTCGATCAGTGTAAGCCGGACTTCCGCCGGTTCGCCCGGCGCCTTGGTCTCAATCAGCGAACGGGCCGCCGCCGGATCGCGGCGGCGCATCTCGCCCAGCGCGATGCGGCGCGCGGCAGGATAGAAGTCATCCCAGTTCTGCACCGTCAGCTGCTCCTGCGGGGCGATCTTCAGCCCCTCCACGCTGGCCTGCCAGTCGATCCACGGCGCATAGACGTCGGGGCTGTTCTGATCCGACGCGGAGGGCATCCAGTCCATCGGATGCAGCACGTAGCCGCGGCTGGCGACGAGTGTCGCCACGCGTGACTTGCGCCGCGCATCGGCGGCGTGCTTCAGGGTAGCGCGCAACAGTGGCCGCAACCGCTCCGGCAGCATCGGCAGGCCAAGCCTTGGCAGCGGCGGGCGCCGCTTCAATGTCTTCGGCGCGGCGGGCCGCAAGCCGACATCGAGCGCTTGCGCCGCGATCGCAAGCAGTTGCCGTTCGCGTTCGTCCGGGCTTGCGCCGGCGGCGATTTCCTTCCATGCGGCCGGCGCCAGATCGAATGTGGTCCCGCCGGTGATCCAGCAGTCGCGCATCGTCGCCAGGCCGGTCTGCTCAAGCTCGTTCATGACAGGTCGAGCCTCCCGAAGCCGCTTTGCGCGGCCAGCAGATCGAGCCGCGCACCATTCCAAAGTGCTGCCGTGGCCGCGAGATCGAGGCCAAGCACGGTCTGATCGACGGTTCCGGCGACAGGCAGGGCGATCCCTTGCGGGTCGTGCGCCGCTTGCCACCAGGCCGCGCCGCGCTCATCGAGGAGGATGGCGCCGGCCGGCAGCATCAGCGGACAGTCGGTCCACCATGGCGCTGCGTCCTGATACGATGCATGCGCGGCGAGCGGATCCTTGATTGTGTCGAGGCCGAAATCCGGCCAGGCCCCGGACACGACATCGCCCTTGCGCTCCGCCACCAGCGCCCGCAGCGGCTGGCGCGACGGGTAAAACACCAGCCTTGCATCGAACCGGTCGCCGGGCGTGAACGCAGCCGAGCGACGGCCGGCCGAGGCGGGAAAGAAATCGAGCAGCAGCGCAAATTGCGGCGTCGGACACTTGAGGTCGAGCAGCCATGTCGAATGACTGACAAGACCGTCGCGACGGGTCTCGATCTTCTCGCCGATGACTTCCCAATGGCTGTCGACCTGTTTTGCATCGGGATTGGCCAGCACCTGGTCGCGGGTCTCGGACGCCGACACCAGCCGTTTCAGTTCGGGATCGTCCGGTGTCGAGCGCCAGGCTTTGGCCAGCAACACCAGCTTGCCGAGTTCGCGGATCGCCGCATCCGGCCGTTCCTCGCTGCGCAGCGCCATCAGCCGCGCCGGAATCTCGTCGATGCGCCCGGCAAGCGCGGTCGCCTTCATGTCGACCAGCCTGGCGGCGATCCGGCGGCAGCGCTCGCTGCTGGCATCGGCAAAGGCGGAAAGGCCGAGCCGCAGCTGGTCGGCAATCCACTGGTCGAGTTCGTCCAGCGCTCCCGCCACCGCTGTCCGCGTGTCTTCCGCCCGCTTGCGCTGTGCCGCCTCGCGGCGCTCCGCTGCGGCAGCGTCCTCGATTGCGGTGACTTCATCCGGCTGCGAGGCCTCGCCAATGCTCTTGCCGGACGCGCCGGTTTCGGCGCCCGGCTTTGCAGCGGCCGGCTGGGGTGTCGTCTTCCGGCGCCGGCCAAGCCAGTCATTCACCCATTCCGGCGTTGACTCGGCAGCGGTGAAGCTGGCGGGCGCGGTGGCGGCGATCCACATCAGCGCCAGCGTGTGCTTGCACGGAAATTTTCGCGACGGGCAGGTGCATTTGTAGCCGTGGTCGCCAGTGTCGACCACGGTGCGATAGGGATTGGAGCCGGAGCCCTGGCATTCTCCCCAGATCAGCGCCTGCTGCTCGTTCTTCTCCAGCCTCGGCCAGTTCGAACGCTTGGTGAGTTTCGAGGCGGCGCTCAGCGACGCCTGATCGGGGGCCAGCGCCTCGATGGTTTTCAGGTCGAATTCCAAGCCGCGCCTCTCGTCACCCCAAATCAATGCCTGGCATCAGTATAGGGTGCCGTTTGTGAAGGATTGTTGTGGCTCCGGCAAGACGAAGATGACCCAGATTAGTACAGCGGCGTTGCCATGTGCCGGGGCGTCGGCCATTCCGTCGTGACGCCCGGCTGCACCGGCCGTTCGAGATAGGTCGACAGCACGACATAGCTTCGCGTCGAGGTGACGCCGGGCGTTTCGTAGAGACGCGCCAACAAGCCTTCGAGCGCCCTGGTGTCCTCGGTGCGGACCTTGAGCAACATGCAGGTGTCGCCGGCCACCGAATGGATCTCCTCGACCTCAGGATATTGGGAAACCGCCATCAGCTCCGGCGTCTTGCCCCAACCCTTGGTGTCAATATGCACGAAGGTAAGCAGCGGCTTCTTCACCGCCTTGGGGTCGATGATCACCGCTGTGCCACGGATGGCACCGCTGCGCCGTAGGCGCTTCACCCGCTCATGCGCCGCCGGCGGCGACAGGCAGACGCGTTCGCCAAGTTCGGCGTAGCTGACCGTGGCGTCGTCGACCAGCACGCCTAATATTTTTCGGTCGATCGCGTCCAGTTCGCGGGCGACAGGCTTGTTCTGCAGAACACCATCTGTTTCTTCATCCATATCGAAATTCCTTGTTGTCGCGGAATTTAATTCGGCCACTATGCCCCTATGACGAACGCGCATCAAGCAGCAACACTCCCAACAACAGCGCCGATCCCGGCGCTGGCCTATTTGCTGACCGGCTGCATCGCCGTCATCGGCTCCAACTCGCTGGTTCTGGGTCCGATCGCCCCGGCGGTGGCTGCATCCTTCGGCACCAGCGTGCCGGCGGTGATGGCCGCGTCGGCCGCATTCGGTCTCGGCACCTCGGCCAGCGCTTTGTTCCTCGCCCGCTACATCGACGGCGTCGGCGCCCGCCGCATGCTGCAGGGCGCGCTGCTGTTGCTGGCGGTTGCACTTCTAGCCAGTGCGCTGGCGCCGACCGTGATCGCGCTGGTCGCGGCTCAAGCCGTTGCCGGCATTGCCGCCGGCGTTGCCATGCCGGCCATCTATGCCAGTGCGGCGGCGATCGCGCCGCCCGGCCGCGAAAGCGGCACCATCGGCGTCGTGCTGACCGGCTGGACGGTCTCCATGGTCGCCGGCGTTTCGCTGTCGGCCGTGCTTGCCGATCTCGTCCATTGGCGCGCCGTCTTCGCGGTAGTCGCGGTGCTTTCGGCAATTGCGCTCGCCGCCTTGTCGATGACCTCGCTCAGCGACGTCAGGAAGAGCGGCCCGGCGCCGACGCCGTTCGGTGCGCTCGCCATCCCCGGCATCGTGCCGCTGCTCATCGCCTGCACCGCCTTCATGACCGCCTTTTACGGCGTCTACGGCTATCTCGGCGATCATCTGCACCAGGATCTCGGTGAGCCCGTCAGCGCCAACGCGCTGGCCGCACTCGCCTATGGCGCCGGCTTCGGCACGGCAGCCTTTCTCGACGGCGTCATCGACCGCATCGGCGCGCGACGCGTCATGCCTTTCGCCTATCTGCTGGTCGCCGCCGTCTATGTCGCGATTGCGCTCGCAAGCAACAATTTCGCGCTGATCCTGGCCATGATCGCCATATGGGGCCTTGCCAATCATTTCGGTCTGAACGTGCTGGTGATGCGCCTCACCGCGCTCGATCCGTCGCGCCGCGGCACCATCATGGGCCTGAACAGCTCGGTCACCTATCTCGCGGTCTTTATCGGCACCACGAGCTTCGGGCCGCTTTATTCGACATTCGGCTTTGCCGCCTGCGCGATCGTCGCGGCCTTGCTGATGCTGGTTGCAGCCGCGGCCGGGACATGGCGTTCGCCCGTCAGGGCGTAAGCGGCGGCGGCAAAGCTTGCATCCCTGTCCTGTCCTTCGCTAGAGGTTCGGCTCACCATGCGAGCCGTATCAGGATGAACACGACGCTTGAGACCACCGCCGATCCCTCGCCAGAGGAACTCACCTTTTTGGCCGAGCGGCTGACGGCGTTCAATGACGGCGATGTCGGCGCCTCCGGCCGTAAAGCGGTCGCCGTCTTCGTGCGCGACGAGGACCGCGCCGTCGTCGCGGGCATTTCAGGCTACACCGCCTGGGGCTGGCTCTATGTGCAATGGCTCTGGGTCGACGAACGCCTGCGCGGCCGACATATCGCTGGCGACATGCTGGATGCCGCCGAACGCGAAGCAGTCAAGCGCGGCTGCCGGAACGCCTGGATCGACACTTTCAATCCCGTCGCGGCCAAAGCCTATGAGCGGCAGGGCTACCGGCCTTTCGGCACGCTGCCGGACTTTCCGGCCGGCCGCAGCCGCATTTTCCTGCAGAAAAGGCTCGCTTAAGCTGCCAGTCGTCCGCCTTGCATCGGCCGCGGTACACCGGTGGTACTGGGGAAGCTGATCGGCAGGCCGCGCAAAACGCGCACCGCGAGAAAGGCAAAGCACTCGGCTTCGACCGCATCGCCCTTCCAGCCCAGCGTTTCGGCCTGCACCACCTCGACGCCGGCGCGGTTCGCCAGCATCGCCATCATCGTCGGGTTGTGGCGGCCGCCGCCGCTGACCGCCAGCCGCTTCGGCCGGCGCGGCAACAGGTCGAGCGCCTTGCCGACGGCCGAGACGGTGAAGGCCGTCAGCGTCGCCGCGCCGTCCTCGGCGCTGAGGCCGTCGGCCATCGCGGCGCCGAAGTCGAAGCGGTCGAGCGATTTCGGGTAGGGCTTGGTCAGATACGGATGCTGCAGCAATCTGGCTAAGCGTGCTTCATCGACGGTGCCGGCCGCACCCAGCCTGCCGTCGCGGTCCATCTCGCCGAGACCCTTCGCCTTGATGAAATCGTTGAGTGGCGCGTTGGCCGGACCGGTGTCGAAGGCGACGACATTGTCCTTGCCGTCCCACCAGGTGATGTTGCCGACGCCGCCAAGATTGAGCACCGCCGTGTCGCCGCTCGCGTCCGCTTCCCTGAGCAGGGCTGCGTGATAGGCCGCCGCCAGCGGCGCGCCCTGGCCGCCGGCGCGCACATCGGCCGAGCGGAAGTCGTATGCGACCTTGGCGCCGAGGATCGAATGCATCAGTTCGCCATCGCCCAGCTGGCGCGTGTCGCCGCGCCGTCCCGGCTGCGGGGCGCGATGCAGCACGGTCTGGCCGTGAAAGCCGACCACGCCGATATCGGTCATGGTCAGGCCATAGCTCTCGACAAGGTCTTTCACCGCCGCCGACTGCGCCCGCGTCAGCGCCTCTTCTGCCTCGCGAAAGATCGCCGGCTCCGGCCCGTCGAAATTCCACGCCCTGGCCTGGCGCAGCGTCTCCTCCAGCAGGGCGCGAATCTCTGCGGGGTAGGGGGCCAGCGTATAGGTGCCGAAATCGGCGATGCGCTCGCCGTCCGTCTTGATCAGCGCGACGTCGATATTGCCGTCAAGCACGGTGCCGGTCATCAGGCCGACGGCCCAGATTGGTTCCATGGTCGTTTTTCTCGAATCGCTGTTCTAGCAAGGTGTCGGATGGATCGGTCGGGCAGGCAAGTCTTTTGCCGTTAGTGATCAAGGCAAGCGTTTCACGATTTTGAATTCCCGCGACGTTTGCGCTGCCCCTCACCTGCCTGCCGGCATCCTCTCCCCGTATAGTGACGGGGAGAGGGGCGCTTTCGTCGCGACTTTCGCCAATCACCGGCGCTGCAAGAAGGGCGCCGGCGTTGCGGCCAGCTCTTTCTCCCCGTCACTATACGGGGAGAAATGCCCGGCAGGGCAATGAGGGGCGGCGCTGACATCGACCGGCTATCCGGGGCGATTGCTTGAGATCCCTATGGAGCTGACGAATGCTTTTGCTTTGAACAGCGAAAATCGAGCAACGCCGTTCTTGTCTCTCGCCGCTCAAAACGCCAGCTATGGGACGAACACATCAATCATCAGGGAGAAACCACATGCCATCCGAAGTCGCAGTGATCGCCGGCGCGGGCGCGGGTCTGAGCGCCTCGCTGGCCCGCCTTCTGACCCGGGAAGGCTATCGAGTGGTGCTCGCCGCCCGCAATACGGCCAAACTCGCGGCGCTGGTCGAGGAGACCGGCGCGCTGGCCGTCGAAACCGACGTCGCCGATCCTGCGTCCGTCGCCAGCCTGTTCGAGGCGGCTGACAAGCAAGGCCCGCTGGCGCTTGCCGTCTTCAACGCCAGCGGTCGTACCCGCGGCCCGATTGCCGAGGTCGATGCCGATGCGGTCAAGCAGGCGCTGCTGGTCGGCGCCTATGGCGGCTTCCTGGTCGGCCAGCAGGCGGCGCGGCGGCTTTTGGCGCGCGGATCCGGCTCGATCCTGTTCACCGGCGCATCCGCCAGCATCAAGGGCTTTGCCAACTCGGCCGGCTTTGCCATGCCGAAATTCGGCCTGCGCGGCCTGGCCCAGTCCATGGCGCGCGAACTCGGTCCGAAAAACATCCATGTCGCGCATTTCATCATCGACGGCCAGATCGCGGCAGCGGAGCGGACGGCCGAGCGGCCGGATAGCCACCTGTCGCCCGATGCGATCGCCGAGACCTATTTCGCGGTCCATCGCCAGCATCGCAGCGCATGGAGTTTCGAGGTCGAGCTGCGGCCCTGGGTCGAGACATTCTGATCGACCGGGCGTGGCCGTTCTCGCGAACGTGAAATCTTTGAGAGAATATTCCCGGCTTCGTGTTTGAGAAGAAACGCGGTTCTTTGATCCGGCACACAGCATTGCCGATGATGTGGTCAAGGCTTGGCATTCCGCCTCGCCGCAATGACTTCAGGATTACGAGGGATCGACAATGTCCGAACGCGGAAACGTTTCCAAAACTCTTCTTTTTTCAGCCATCAGCCGGCGCGCTGCCCTTGCGGCACTTTTTGCCTCGGCCGTCACACTTGTCGGCCTGGCCCAGCCGACGCCATCCTTCGCCGAGGACAAGAAGTCGATCAAGGTCGGCATCATCAGCGGCGAGGATGAGGATGTCTGGCGCGTCGTCGTCGCCCAGGCCGCCGAAAAAGGCCTGGCCGTCGAGACCGTGGTGTTCAACGACTACACCCAGCCCAACGAGGCGCTCGAGCGCGGCGAGATCGACGCCAATGCCTTCCAGCACCAGCCTTATCTCGACAACCAGATCAAGACTCAAGGGTATCATATCGTGCGCGTCGGCTACACCGGCGTCTGGCCGATCGGCCTCTACTCCAAGAAATACACCAAGGTTGCCGACCTGCCGGAAGGCGCGGTCATCGGCCTGCCGAACGACCCCTCCAATGAAGGCCGCGCGCTGCGCGTCCTGCAGAACGAAGGCGTGATCAAGCTGAAGGACGGCACCGGCATCCTGGCGACCACCGCCGACATTGCCGAGAACCCGAAGAAGGTCGTCATCAAGGAGCTCGATGCCGGCATTGTCGGTCGCTCGGTCGAGGATCTCGACGCGGCGGTCGTCAACACCGATTGGGCGCTGAAGAGCGGTCTCGGCCCTGACAACCGCATCGCCCAGGAGCCGGTGGCCGACAATCCCTACCGCAACTTCATCGCCGTCAAATCCGGCAATGAGAACGAGGCTTGGGTGAAGACGCTGGTCGCGTCCTACCAGAACGAGGCGGTCAAGGCCGAGTTCGACAAGGTCTACAAGGGCACCGGGATCAGCGCCTATTGATCGGCGCCTGGCTTTCAGGAGCAGGCGGCCCGCTTTTGAGCGGGCTGCTGTCGCATTTTCGTGCCGTTGAAACGGGTAGTGAAATGAACCAGCACGTCACGGCCGAACTGGCCGATCCGGTCAACATAGCTGCCGGGCAGGACGATGTCGTCCGCCTCGTCGACCTGAAGCGACGCTTCGGCGCGACGCCTGCGCTCGACGGCGTCTTGCTGACGGTGAAGAAGGGCGAGATCCTCGGCATCATCGGCCGCAGCGGCGCCGGCAAGTCGACGCTGATCCGTTGCCTCAACGGGCTGGAGCGGCCGGATTCCGGCGACGTCTTCATCGAGGGCCGCGAGATCGGCCGGCTTGGCGAGCGTGAGTTGCAGCCGCTCAGGCGGCGCATCGGCATGATCTTCCAGCACTTCAACCTTTTGTCGGCCAAGACGGTCGAGGACAATGTCGCGCTGCCGCTCAAGATCGAGGGCCGTCCCAAGGCAGAGCGTCTGGCGCGTGCTGCCGAACTGCTCGATCTCGTCGGCCTGTCGGAGAAGGCCAAAGCCTACCCGTCCTCGCTGTCGGGCGGCCAGAAGCAGCGCGTCGGCATTGCCAGGGCGCTGGCCGCGCGACCGGCGCTGCTGCTCTCCGACGAAGCGACCTCGGCGCTCGATCCGGAGACGACGCGCTCGATCCTGGCCTTGCTGAAAGACATCAACCGGCAGCTCGGCCTGACCATCCTGCTCATCACCCACGAGATGGAGGTGATCCGTTCGATCGCCGACCGCGTCGCGGTGATCGACGCTGGCCGCATTGTCGAGCAAGGCCCGGTGTGGTCGGTCTTCGCCGAGCCGCATTCCGAAATCACCAGGAGCCTGCTTGGCGGCATCCGCCCGCAGCTGCCGGCCGAGATTGCCGGTCGGCTTCTTCCGGGCGCCGGTGCCGAGCTCATCCTCAGGATTGACGTTGCCGGCGAGGCCGCGCGGGGCCCACTGCTATCAGATCTCGCTGTTGCGGTGCCAGGTCCATTCCGCCTCGTGCATGGCGGCATCGACCATGTCCAGCAGCAGCCTGTCGGCACGCTGTTCGTGGCGGTGGCGGGCAATGATGCCCGCCATCTCGCTGAAGTAATCGCTTTCCTGAAGGCCCGCGAAGCGCGGGTGGAGGTGCTTGGCCATGTCGCCGGTTCTGTTTGAGCTTCTGCTGCGCTCGATCTGGGAGACGGTCCTGATGACCGCCGCGTCGGGCCTTATCTCGCTGGTCTTCGGCCTGCCGCTCGGTCTGGCCTTGATCGCCACAGAGCGCGGCGGCATCGCTGAAAACATCTGGGTGAACCGCGCGCTTGGCGCCGTCATCAACGGCTTTCGCTCGGTGCCCTTCATCATCCTCTTGGTGGCATTGATCCCGGTGACGCGGCTGATCGTCGGCACCTCGATCGGCACCTGGGCGGCGATCGTGCCGCTGTCGATCGCCGCGACGCCCTACTATGCCCGCATCGCCGAAGTGTCGCTGCGCGAAGTCGACCATGGACTGATCGAGGCGGCGCGCGCCATGGGCGGCAATCGCTGGACGATCATCCGCGAGGTGCTGGTGCCGGAGGCGCTGCCCGGCATCGTCGCCGGTTTCACCGTGACGCTGGTGACGCTGATCGGCGCCTCGGCCATGGCTGGCGCCATCGGCGCCGGTGGCCTCGGCGACCTCGCCATCCGCTATGGCTACCAGCGTTTCGAGACCAGCGTCATGGTCGCCGTGGTCATCGTGCTGATCATCCTCGTCTGCGGCATCCAGTGGGTCGGCGACCGGCTGGTCGCAAGACTGGATCGGCGCGGATGAGCGGCCGCGAACGATATTTGCCCGTCGGTTGCAAAAGGCAGCGCCGGCTTTCTTCATTCGCCTCGAGATTGGATTGCGCGTTGCTTTGATTGGACAAGCCTCCGTGCCACGGTGACAGCGGGGCCGGCAAATAAGGAGCTTGACCATGCCCAGGATCGTACCCGTGCTCGATCTCAGCCGTCTTGAACAAGGCGCCTCGGAGCAGCGAACGTTTCTGTTCGACCTGCGCACGGCCGCGCGCGACGTCGGCTTCTTCTATTTGACCGGCCACGGCATATCGGCTGCGGATACCGCCGAGGTGCTCGACGCCGCGCGCCGGTTCTTTGCCTTGCCAGAAGCTGACAAGCTGGCGATCGAAATGGTCAAATCCTCGCAGTTCCGCGGCTACACCCGCGCCGGCGGAGAGCTCACCAAAGGCAAGGCCGACTGGCGCGAACAGCTCGACATCGGCGTCGAACGCCCGGCCATCCCGCAAGGCCCCGGCGTGCCCGCCTGGACTCGGTTGCAAGGGCCGAACCAGTGGCCGTCTGCACTGCCCGAACTGAAGCCGGCGCTGCTGGCATGGCAGGCCAAGGCCACCGCCGTGGCGATCCGTCTGCTCAGGGCGTTCGCTCTATCGCTCGACCAGGCCGAGGACGCCTTCGATCCGATCTACCGCAATGAGCCCAACCATCGCATGAAGATCGTTCGTTATCCCGGCCGCGACGCCACCGGCGACGACCAGGGCGTCGGCGCGCACAAGGATGGCGGCTTCCTGACGCTTCTGCTGCAGGACGATACCAAGGGCCTGCAGGTCGAATATGACGGCAGCTGGGTCGATGTCGATCCGCTCCCCCATACGCTGGTGGTCAACATCGGCGAACTGCTCGAACTGGCCTCGAACGGCTATCTCCGGGCAACCGTGCACCGTGTCGTGACGCCGCCGGCCGGCGTCGAGCGGATCTCGGTTCCCTTCTTCTTCAGCGCCCGGCTCGACGCGACCATCCCGCTGCTCGACCTGCCGGAGGAACTGGCGGCCGAGGCGCGCGGACCGGCCAGCGATCCCGACAATCCGCTGTTTCGCAATGTCGGAACCAATGTGCTGAAAAGCCGCCTGCGCTCGCATCCCGACGTCGCGCGCCGGCACTATGCCGATCTCCTGGAGACCGGCGCGTCGGCCGTTTGAGCCCATTGGCGGCAGGAACAAATTTCTGCATCTGGCGGCTGTTTTAGAAAGCTATCCGTCGCCAACCGCCGCGAATACGCGCATATAGGAATTATCGTTCGGCGGTCTCCTCCCATTCCGCTGGACGGTGTTCCCCTCTGAAGGTTCTTGACCTTCTTTTGGCCGGGCAGCTTTTGCGCCCGGCCTTTTTTATCCAACCGTTTTGAGAGCTATTTCGCAAATTGGCACCTCGGCATGGTGACGATTTAAAACGTTTGCAATTTTCCGAGAGGGCATTACAAACGTTTCAACATTTCGTTTCGGGAGGAACGGTTGCCAACCCGCGTCACCACGCTGAAGGAGCTAGCGGCGAGCCTTGACCTGTCGATCACGACGGTGTCGCGGGCCCTTGCCGGGCATGAGCAGATCGCCTTGAAAACCCGCGAGCGCGTTGCGCAAGCGGCGCGCCAGGCCGGCTATGTCCCCAACACCGCAGCGCGCACGCTTGTCTCCGGCCGCAGCGGCTTCGTCGGACTGGTGCTGCCGGTCAGAGGCCCCAACCTGGTCGATTCCTTCCTCGGCGAGTTCGTCACCGGGCTTGGCGAAGGGCTCGTGTCGCATGGCGCCGACCTCATCCTCGCCACCGCGGCCCTTGGCCATTCCGAACTGTCGGTGCTGCGCCATGTCGTCGAATCCGGACGCGCCGACGGCGTCGTCGTCACCCGCATCGCCGAGGTCGACGAACGGCTCGCCTATCTGCGCGAGCGTGGCTTTCCCTTCGTCGCCCACGGCCGCCTGCTCGACAGCGACTTTGCCTACAACTGGCTCGACACCGATGGCGCGCACGCCTTCGGCGAGGCCTTCGACATGCTCTACGATCTCGGCCATCGCCATTTCGGCCTGGTGACGATTTCCGAGCCAATGACCTTCCGGCATCTGCGGCAGGATGGCCTTGCCGCCGCCATCGGCCGCCGCGGCGATCCATCGGTGCGTCTCGACGTGGCGACGGCGCCGCGCTTCGACCGCGGCGCCCGCATCCAGGCGATCAACCGCATGCTGCAAGGCCCGGACCGGCCGACCGCTGTCATTGCCCTTTTCGACGAGTTGGCGCTGACGGTGATGGAGGAGGCGGCCCGCGCCGGCCTGACCGTGCCGCGCGATCTGTCGATCATCGGCTTCGACAATGTCGTTGCCTCGGCCTATGCGCCGCCCGGCCTCACCACCTTCGACGCCTCGATCCGCCAATGCGCGCGCGAGATCGCCGACATGCTGCTCACCGTCATCGCCGAACGGCCTGCCGCGCCGCTGACGCGGCTGATCCGGCCGACGCTGGTGCCGCGGGCGAGCCACGGCCCAGCACCGCAGACAAGAAGCTGACGTCGCAACGACGGCGCATACCCAGGGAGGAAGACCATGATGAAGATGTTGAGGACATTGGCGGGCGCCGCGCTGGCGCTGTCGTTTGCCGCCGGCGGCGCACAGGCTCAGCAGGTGCTGTTCTGGTCGACGCAGGCGCGCCCGGTCGAGGAAACCCAGAAGATGCGCGACGCGGTGCTGAAAGGCTTTGACGGCGCCGTCGACTATCAGGTCGCCGAGGACGGTCCCTGGCTTACCCGCCTGCAGGCCGAACTGCAGGCCGGCACCGGCACGATCGGGTTGCTTGGCGGCCTGCATGGCGACTTCTCCACCGTCGGCGCCAACCTTGTCGATCTGTCCGCTGTCGATGTCGGCGGCGTCAAGGTCAACGAGGCCTACAAGAAGCTCGGCACGCTCGGCACCGGTGAGCAGAAATACATGCCGTGGATGCAGGCCACCTATTTGATGGCGGCCAACAAGCAGGCGCTGCAATATCTGCCGCAAGGCGTCGATCTCAACACCATCACCTATGACCAGTTGATCGAATGGTCGAAGAACATCGCCGAGAAAACCGGCTCGCCGAAATTCGGTTTTCCCGCCGGCCCGAAGGGGCTGAAGCACCGTTTCTTCGAAGGCTTTCTCTATCCGTCCTACACCGGTTCGATGGTGACCAAGTTCCGTTCGCCGGAGGCCGAGACCGCCTGGAACAAGTTCAAGGAGCTCTGGCAGTACACCAATCCGAATTCGACCAACTATGCCTTCATGCAGGAGCCGTTGCTGTCGGGTGAAGTGTGGGTGGCGTTCGACCATGTCGCGCGGCTTGCCGATGCCTTCAACCAGAAGCCGGACGAGTTTGTCGCCTTCCCGGCGCCTGCGGGTCCTGCCGGTCGCGGCTTCATGCCGGTGGTTGCCGGTGTCGCCATCCCGAAGACCTCGCCGGATGTCGACAAGGCGAAGGCGCTGGTCGCCTATATGCTCAAGCCCGAGACGCAGATCGCGACGCTGAAAGCGACCAATTTCTTCCCGGTCGTCGACGTCAAGCTGCCCGACGACATGCCGGCCTCGGTCAAGGCCTTCGGCCCGGCGATCGCCACCATGACCGGCGCGCCCGATGCGCTGCCGGCGCTGTTGCCGATGGGCCTTGGCGATCTCGGCGGCAAGTTCAACCAGGTCTACACCGACTCCTTCGAGCGCATCGTGCTCGGCGGCGAGGATGTGCATGGCGTGCTCGAAGAGCAGGCGGCAGCGCTCAAGGCGATCATCGACCAGGCCAAGGCGCCCTGCTGGGCGCCTGACAAGCCGTCCGAAGGCGCTTGCCCGGTAGACTGAATCCTCCCGAGGGCCGGGGCGTCCGGAGTTTGTTGCACTCCGGGCGCCCAAACCGCACCACTTCGCCGCAAAGGACACCACCATGCACGGCAAGGCTCTGCCCTATCTGCTGCTGATGCCGGCGACCTTATTCCTGTGCGTCTTCTTCCTCTACCCGTTCGTGCTGGTCGCCTTCGAGGCGCTGACCCGCGACGGTGCCTTCACCCTCGACAATTTCCGCGCCATGGCCGGCAGCTGGAAATTCCCGGTCACGGTGCGCAACACGCTGCTGCTCGCGGCCATCGTCGTGCCGATCCAGCTCGTCATGGCGCTGCTGATGGCCTCGGTGGTGTCGCGGCTGGAGACGGGGCGCAGTGCAGCGCTCTATATCTTCGCCATTCCGCTCGGCATTTCCGATCTTGCCGCCGGCCTGATCTGGCTCGCCATCTTCGACCAGTCGGGCTTCCTTAACACGCTGCTTGCCCACCTCGGCGTTGTCGACAGGCCGATCATGTTCCTCGGCTATCAGAGCAAGCTCACCATCTTCATCGCCGTGGCGCTGGCCGAGATCTGGCGCGCCACCGCCATCATGATGGTCATCCTCGTCGCCGGCATGGGACTGATCCCCAAGGAATATTACGAAGCCGCGGAAGTATTCGGTGCCGGCCCGTGGAAGCGTTTTGTCCGCATCACGCTGCCGCTGCTGCGGCCGAGCCTGCAGACGGCGATCATCCTGCGCGTCATCCTCGCCTTCGAGGTCTTCGCCGTCGTCGCCGCCCTTGGCGGCACCAATCTGCCGGTGCTGATGGGCGAGACCTACAATTGGCAATTCACGCTGCAGGACCGCAATGTCGCCGCCGCTTCGGCGCTGCTCATTCTCGCCATCTCGATCGGATTCACGCTGTTCTTCCTCAGGGTGCTACGCGTGCCCAAGGAGGCGCGCATATGAGTGCGGTCACGCAAACCCCAGCCGCCGCAAGCGCCGATGCCCGTAAGGCCGGCGACTGGCTGCTGATCGCCACCGTCATCCTGCTTGGCGTCTGGGTGCTGCTGCCGATCTATCTCCTGATCGTCAACGCGCTGTCGTCGCCCGAACAAGTGACAGCCTTCCCCAAGCGCTTCTTCCCCGCCTTCGATACCGGCAGCCTGTCGTTCTTCATCAATTTCGCCGGCGTCGCCAGGGCGCTGTGGAACTCGGTTCTGGTCGCCACGCTGACGATGATCCTGTCGATCGGCTTCGGCGCTCCGGCTGGCTATGCGCTGTCGCGCTTCGATTTCCCGGGCAAGGGCACGTTCCGTTTCCTGGTGCTGATGACGCGGGCTTTCCCGCTTCCGCTCTTGGCGCTGCCGCTGGCGGTGATGTTCATCCGCACCGGCCTCGACGACACCGCGATCGGCCTGGCGCTGGTCCACACCACGCTGGCGCTGCCCTTCGCCGTGCTGATCACCTTCTCACTGTTCTCAGGCATTCCGGTCGAACTGGAGGAGGCCGCCTGGACGCTCGGCTGCACCAGGCTGCAGGCGTTTCGCAAGGTGATCCTGCCGCTGGCGCTGCCCGGCATCGCGGCGTCAGCGGTGTTCGCCTTCACCATCTCCTGGAACGAGGTGTTTGCGGCCGCCGTGCTCACCATCGAGAACCGCACGCTGACCGCTTTCCTTCTGCAGAGCCTTGGCGAGTCGCCGCTCTACCTCAAATTCGCCGGCGGCGCGGCTCTGGTCGTGCCGGCGCTGATCTTCATCTTCGCCGTCCGCAAATATCTGTTCGCCATGTGGGGGATCGCCAACCGATGACACGCGACACGGAGAAGGCTCATGGCTGAAATCGCGATCAAGGGCGTCGCCAAGCGCTTCGGCGGCTTTACCGCGCTGCATCAGGTCAATCTCGCCATCGCTGACCAGGAATTCATGGTGCTGCTCGGCGCCTCCGGCTGCGGCAAGACCACGCTGCTGCGCATCGTCGCCGGGCTGGAGACGCCGAGCCAGGGCGAGGTCTGGATCGGTGGCCGCCGCGTCGACCATCTGCCGCCGCGCGAGCGCGGCATTGCCATGGTGTTCCAGAACTATGCCGTCTTTCCGCATCTGACCGTGTTCGAAAACATCGCCTTCGGCCTGCGCATGAAGAAGCTGCCGCAGGCCGACGTCGAGCGCCGCGTCAACCGCACCGCCGAGCTCATGCATATCGAGCAATTGCTGAAGCGCTATTCGGGTCAGCTGTCCGGCGGCCAGCGTCAGCGGGTTGCGGTTGCCCGTGCGCTCGCCATGGAGCCGGACGTCATCCTGATGGACGAGCCGCTGTCCAATCTCGACGCGCTGCTCAGGCTCGAAATGCGCGCCGAGCTCAAGGGCGTGCTCGCGGCGTCGAAGACGACCACCATCTATGTCACTCACGATCAGGTCGAGGCGATGAGCCTCGCCGACCGCATCGCCGTCATGCATCAGGGCCGCATCGTCCAGGCCGCGTCGCCGGTCGAGGTCTACCGCAACCCGGCCGCCCGTTTCGTCGGCTCCTTCATCGGCAATCCGCCGATGAATTTCATCCCGGCAACCAAGGCCGGCAACGGCAGCTGGAGCGTCGCCGGGCTGACGCTGCCCGGTCCGAAATCGGACAAGCAGAAAATCGAGTTCGCCATCCGGCCGGAGGATGTCGACGCCGGCAGCGAAGGGCTGCATGCCACCGTGCGGGTCATCGAGCCGCTCGGGCCACACACGCTGGTCACCTGCGATGTCGAGGGCGGCCTGTTCCGCGCCATCCTGGAATCGAATGCGAGCGTCAAGGTTGGCGAGCAGCTGCGGCTGGCGCCCAAGCCCGATCGCGTCCGCTGGTTCGATCCCGAAACCACCAACGCCCTTTAAGGAACGAATGCCGTCCATGACTTCTCTAGCCGTCGACGAAACCATCGCCCACGCCGTCGAGGTGCTGAGGGAAAACGACCAAGGCGCCTACACCATCCCGACCAGGGGTCTCTACCCCTTCCAGTGGAATTGGGATTCCTGCCTGACCGCACTGGGTCTTGCCCACTACGACGAGGCGCGCGCCTGGACCGAGATCGACACTTTGTTCGCCCATCAATGGCCGGACGGCATGGTGCCGCACATCGTCTTCCATGTCTGGAGCGACGGCTATTTTCCCGGGCCCGATGTGTGGCGAACCAATCGCCCGACCGCGACCTCCGGCATCACGCAGCCGGCCGTCGCCGGCTTTGCCGTCCGCCGCCTGTTCGACCGCGCCACGGACAAGAAGCTGGCGGCGGAACGGGCGCATGCGCTGCTGCCGAAGATCGACGCCTGGCATCGCTGGTTCTATGAGAACCGCGACCCCAAAGGCGACGGGCTGGTCGCCATCATCCATCCCTGGGAATCCGGCCGCGACAATTCGATCGACTGGGATGATGCCTTCGAGCGCGTGCCGACCGAAGGCGTCGAGCCCTACACCCGCCGCGACATTCTGCACGCCGATCCGGCGCACCGCCCGACCAAGGCGCAATACGACCGCTATCTCTGGCTGCTGCAGCATTTTCGTGCACTCGGCTGGGACAATGCCAGGCTGCACGACGCCTCGCCATTTCAGGTCGTCGATCCCGGCTTCAACGCCATTCTGATCCGCGCCTCAGCCGATCTAGCCGATCTCGCCGATGCGCTGGGCGAAACGGAGATCGCCGAAGCCAACCGCGGCCGTGCCCGAAAGGGTCTGGCGGCAATGGAGCGGCTGTGGAGCGAGGCGCACGGCCAGTATCTCTGTCTAGACCGCACCACCGGCAAGCTGATCGACAGCGCCTCCGTCGGCGGCATTTTGGCCGCCTTTGCGGCGATTCCAGAACCTCGCGCGGCGGCGCTCGCGGCACGCGTCGAGCGCCTTGCCGGAAAGGCGCGCTATGTCCTGCCCTCGCACGATCCCGACGACCCGCGCCTCGACGCCAAGCGCTACTGGCGCGGTCCGGTCTGGCTGGTGGTCAATTACATGATCGCCGACGGGCTCACTGCTGCCGGCCATGGCGATGTCGCGCAACACATCACGCAGTCCAGCCTCGACCTGATCGGCGAAAGCGGCTTTGCCGAATATTACGACCCGCTCACCGGCGAACCACTAGGTGGCGGCCGCTTCACCTGGACAGCGGCAATGGTGATCGAGTTTTTGCGCGGGGGTGAGAAGCGGTCTGCGTAGCAGACGAAAAGCCAATTGCTTGGCTTTTCGAGCTTCGAACGCCCTGAGCCTGCGAAGGGCCGGGTGGTCAATGGCCAAAGTGCCCTGCCGGGTCCCCGCTGCTTCGCAGCGTCCCGGCGTTCGCCGGCCTTTCATCGTGCCACTGGCACGATGAATTCGCCTTTGGCGAACCGGCTGCTCACCCCACAAGGGGGGGGAAGGGAAGGGGACGTCAGCTCACCCAAACTTTGGATCGAGGCTGCCCGACTTATACCGCTTGGCCATCTCAGCAACCGGCAGCGGCTTGATCTTCTGCGCGTTGCCGGCCGTGCCGAACTGCTCGAAGCGCTCCTTGCAGAGCTTGCGCATGGCGGCCATAGCCGGCGTCAGATACTTGCGCGGGTCGAACTCGCTCGGATTCTCGGTCAGTACCTTGCGGATGGCGCCGGTCAGCGCCATCCGGTTGTCGGTGTCGATGTTGATCTTGCGCACGCCATGCTTGATGCCGCGCTGGATCTCTTCCACCGGCACGCCCCAGGTCGGCTTCATCTGGCCGCCATATTTGTTGATGATCTCCTGCAGGTCCTCCGGCACCGAGGACGAGCCGTGCATCACCAGATGCATGTTGGGCAGGCGACGGTGGATTTCCTCGATCACGTTCATCGCCAGCACCGCGCCGTCCGGCTTGCGTGAGAATTTGTAGGCGCCGTGGCTGGTGCCCATGGCCACCGCCAGCGCATCGACATGGGTGTCCTTGACGAACTCGACCGCCTGCTCCGGATCGGTCAGCAGCTGGTCGTGGCTGATCGCGCCTTCGACGCCGTGGCCGTCTTCCTGCTCGCCGCCGCCGCTTTCCAGAGAGCCGAGCACGCCGATCTCGCCTTCGACCGAGACACCGCCCCAATGCGCCATGTCGACGACGCGCTTGGTGATGCCGGAATTGTAGGCGTAGTCGGCCGGCGTCTTGCCGTCTTCTTTCAGCGAACCATCCATCATCACCGAGGTGAAGCCGTACTGGATCGCGGTGACGCAGGTCGCTTCATTGTTGCCATGGTCGAGATGCATGCAGACCGGAATGTCGGGGTGGATTTCGACCAGCGCGTCGATCAGCTTGGCCAGCACGACGTCATTGGCGTAGGCGCGCGCGCCGCGGCTCGCCTGCAGGATGACCGGCGACTTGGTCTCCTCGGCCGCCTCCATGATGGCGAGGCCCTGTTCCATATTGTTCATGTTGAAAGCGGGTACGCCGTAGCCGTATTCGGCGGCGTGGTCGAGCAATTGTCTCAATGTTATGCGAGCCACCCAATAGTCTCCCGTATCTGGTTTCAAGCGCAACGTCGCGGGCCGGCCGGTTGCCAGCCCAGATGCTTCTGGCCGGATTTCGCCAGAACCGCAACCGTCAGCGGCTATGGAGGGCGCAATTCTTGTTGCAGGGCTGAAATCAGGCTGCTTTGGCGCATCTTATGCCGCGATCAGCTCCCGTGCCGCCAGGATCTGCAGGCAGGCATTGGCCGCTTCCTTGCCCTTGACGGTGAAGTGGTCGAAGAAGAAGCGGTGATGCTCGGCACTGTCATGATAATTGTGCGGCGTCAGCACCGCCGACAGCACCGGCACGCCGGTCGACAGCTGCACATTCATCATGCCGTCAAGCACGGCGCCGGCCACGAAATCATGGCGATAGATGCCGCCATTGACGACGAAGGCGGTGCCGAGGATCGCGGCGTAGCGGCCGGTCGTAGCCAGTGTCTTCGCGTGCAGAGGGATTTCGTAGGCGCCCGGTACGTCGAACACATCGACGGCGAAGCGCCCGCCGCCGAGCACGGCAAGCTCTGCCTCGAAGGCCTGTACGCACTGGTCGACGACATCGGCGTGCCAGCGCGCGCGAACGAGGGCGATGCGAACAGTTTCTTGGTGTCTTGGGGTATGCTGATTCATGGGTCCATCCTTCCGTTTCGAACCAGAATCAGGACGCACGATACGAAATCCGGCCCGCACGAGCGGTCCGTCTTCCGTTTCGTTCTCTTCCATCCGGACTTTAACCGTCGGCTCCGGAATCACACCGGATCTGCTGACCCTCCTGTTGCCAGGAGGCGCTCGCGGGCTTGAGCCGAGACTCTTACCGCCGGTGGGGACTTTCACCCCGCCCTGAGAACATTAACGGGGAAGATATGGAGGGGCGGGAGGGGGGCTGTCAATTGGCGATTGGCTGATCTCCCCCCTCGTGGGGGAGATGCCCGGCAGGGCAGAGGGGGGCGCGAAGGATCGCGGCCTGTCTCGTTCGCGAAGGCCACCGGACCAGAAAAGTTGGCGGGCCAATCCAAGTGCCGACACGCTGGCGGGACAGCGCCCCCCTCTGGCCTGCCGGCCATCTCCCCCACGAGGGGGGAGATCAGCTAACCCGCTCGGGAAACATCGCCTTCAACCCCTCGCGCGAAGCCTTGGCCACGCCGCGCTCGGTGATCAGCCCCGTCACCAGCCGCGCCGGCGTCACATCGAAAGCCGGGTTGGCCGCCGGCGTCGCTTCCGGCGACACGCGCACCTGCGCTATTCTGCCGTCCGCCGTCTTGCCCCAGACCAGCGACACCTCATCACCCGACCGCTCCTCGATCGGGATTTCGGCCAGCCCGTCCCCCACCGTCCAGTCGATGGTGGGCGACGGCAGGGCGACATAGAAGGGGACGTCATTGTCGGCGGCGGCAAGCGCCTTGAGGTAGGTGCCGATCTTGTTGCAGACATCGCCATTGGCCGTCGTGCGGTCGGTGCCGACGATCACCATGTCGACTTCGCCATGCTGCATCAGATGGCCGCCGGCATTGTCGACGATCAGCGTGTGCGGCACGCCATGGCCGGCCATCTCCCAGGCGGTCAACTGGGCACCCTGGTTGCGCGGCCGTGTCTCGTCGACATAGACATGGACCGGAATGCCGGCCTCGACGGCAAGATAGATCGGCGAGGTCGCGGTGCCGTAGTCGACCGTCGCCAGCCAGCCGGCATTGCAATGGGTCAGGATGTTGACCGGCTCGCCCGGCTTCTTGCGCGCCGCGATCTCCTTGATGATCTTCAGGCCGTTCTCGCCGATGGCGCGGTTTAAACCCACATCCTCGTCGGCGATCTCGGCGGCGCGCCGGTACGCGGCCTCGGCGCGTTGCTCGGGTGCGATCGGCTTCAAGGAGCGCCGCATCTCGTCCAGCGCCCAGCGCAAATTGATCGCTGTCGGCCTCGTCTTGTGCAGCGTCTCCCACACCGCGTCGAGCGCTGCGTCCGAAGGGTCGTCCGCCATCTGGATGGCGACGCCATAGGCGGCGGTAACACCGATCAGCGGCGCGCCGCGCACCCACATGTCGCGGATCGCGGTGGCGATGCCGGCAACACTGCCGATCCTTTCCACCCGGAACTCATGCGGCAGCCAGCGCTGGTCAATGATCTCGACCGAACGTTTGTCGTCGCTCAGCCAGATGGTGCGATAGTGGCGCTCGCCAACGTTCAAATCCTGCGCTCCCGTTCGATCAGCGTGGCCAGAGTGTTGACCTCGTCCATGCCTAGGATCTGGCGCCGGTTGACGGCGATGTGCCGTCCGAATTTCAACGCCTTGGCCTCACAACTGGCGCGCAGATCCTCATCGGCAATGGTTTCGAAATCGGCATTGTGGGCGAGGCCGAGAATGCGCCGGTGCACCTCGATGCCGGCAAAGCCGAGCAGGTCGGTCCAGATCTGGTGCAGCACGTGGTCGAGCGCCTGCTCCGAGGCAAGGATGTCGCCTTGATCCTCGAACAGGCTCTTCTGGTAGAGCATGCCGGTGCGCTCTGTGCGCCACAGAACCGAGAACTCGGCACGGAACACCGCCCATGTCTCCGCCGTCACCCCGAGCAGATAGGCGCGCATGGCGTCGCGCTTGCCGTTCTGCTCATGGCCGCGCTGCGAAAAGTAGGACATCCAGAAATTGGCGAGCAGCATGCCGACGTCGAAGGCCATCGGACCGTAGAAGGCGAACTCCGGATCGATCATCCTTGTCTCGGTATCGGTGACCATGATCGAGCCGGAATGCAGATCGCCATGCAGCAGCGTCTCCGCATTGGCGGCGAAGATATGCTTCAGCCGCTGCGCCTCGACCTTGAGGTCGCGGTCGGCGCGTAGCTCGGCGACCAGGCCGTCAAGCTGCGGCGAGGTATGCCGGTTCAGCTTGGCGTCGAAATAAGGATCGGAAAACACCAGGTCCTCGGTGATGCCGCAGAGTTCGACATTGTCGGCGAACAGCGCCAGGTCGGCCTTGCGGTCCTTGGTCGGCATGGAGAGATCGGAGCCGCGAAACAAAGTGCGGGCCATGAACAGGCCGATGTCCCTTGCGATGTTCGGCAGGTGGCGGCCGTCGATCAGGGCGCGGCGCAGGATGATGTGCGGCGGCGCCAGATATTCCATGATGATCAGCGCCTGGGCCTCATCGAAATGGTAGATCGCCGGAACCGAGCCCGGCGCGCGCGCCTCCTGGCGGATCAGGGCGTGATATTCGAAGAAGGAGCGTTTTAAGGGCAGCGGCCAGCTGTCGCCGACCAGGCGGACATAGGGCAGGGCCTGCTTGACCACGGCCGCGCCCGAGGCGCCCTCGACGATGAAGACGAGGTTCAGGTTGCCGTCGCCGACCTCGCGCACCTTCCAGGGGCCTTTGCCAATCCTGGCGCACAGCGCTTCATTCGCGCCGAGGCGCGTTGCAAGCGTCTCCACCGACAGTGCTTCGAACGGCAATTTCCCAGTCATTCCTCACCCTCGCGCTTGGTCGCTCCGATCATAGTGGAGCGATGGCGGCGGGGCCAAGCTAGGAAGCTGTCTGGCAATTGTCAATCGAGTTGACAATTGACGATGTAGCCCATAGCGTCATCGTCAGGGAGGAACGAATGGGCAATGATGCCGTGTTCCGTGTGGACGGCCTGAGGAAGTCCTTCAGCCATATCGAGGTGCTTGGCGGCGTCTCGCTCCAATTGCATGCCGGTGAGATCACCGTGCTGATGGGCGCCAATGGCGCCGGCAAGTCCACCCTCGTCAAAATCATCAGCGGCGTCTACGACCATGCCGGCGGCACCATGCACCTTGCCGGCGATAACTTCGCGCCGAACACGCCGGCCGAAGCGATCCGCGCCGGTGTCGTCACCGTGCACCAGAATATCAATGACGGCGTTGTCGCCGATCTCGATGTCGCCACCAATCTGACGCTCGACCGGTTGAGTGGCAAAGGCGCGCCGCTGCTGTTCAACCCTGGCCGCGTGCGCCGGGAGGCGAGGGCGGTCGCCGACCGCATGGGACTCGCCATCGACCTCAGGGCCCGCGTCAGCGATCTGTCGCTGGCCGACCGCCAAATGGTGGCGATCGCGCGCGCCATGGCGCACCAGCCGAAAGTGCTGATCCTCGACGAGCCGACCTCGTCGCTGTCCAGCGCCGAGGCCGACAGGCTGTTTTCATTGCTCGATCGGCTGCGCGAGCAGGGCGTCGCCATCCTCTACATCTCGCACCGCATGTCGGATATCAGGCGGCTGGCCGACCGCATCGTCTCGATGCGCGATGGCGTCGTCTCCGGCGTCTTCGATACCAAGCCGCTCGACTATGAAGGCGCGGTCAACGCCATGCTCGGCCGCAAGATCCATCTCGACCGGATCGAAGCGAGAAATTCGGCCAAACCGGTCCTGACCATCGAGGGCCTGCGCATCGCGCCGAGCGCCCGGCCGATCTCGCTGACGCTAGGCGATGGCGAGGTCGTTGCCGTCACCGGCCTCGTCGGCGTCGGCAAGACCGCACTGGCCGAGACGCTGTTTGGCCTGCGCAAGCCGCTCGCGGGCACGATGGCTTTGAACGGCAAGCCCTATGCGCCTGACACAACGGGCGAAGCCATTGCCGCCGGCGTGTTCCTGGTCGCCAAGGACCGCGGCGAAAACGGCATTGTCGGTGGCTTCAGTATCCAGGAAAACATCAGCCTTCCCTTCCATAAGCGCATGTCGCGCTTTGCCGTTCTCAAGCGCGGCCTCGAGCGTGCCACGGCCCGCCGCCAGATCGAGGACCTCGGCATCGTCTGCCGTTCCGAGAAGGATGAAATGACCACGCTGTCGGGCGGCAACCAGCAGAAGGTGATGGTGGCGCGCTGGATGGCGCAGGACGCGAGACTGTTCATCCTCGACGAGCCGTTCCAGGGCGTCGACATCTCGGCCAGGCGCGACATCGCCGCCAAGCTGAGGGCCAGCGCCAATGGCCGCGCCACGCTGCTCTTCGTCACCGAACTCGACGAAGCCCTTGAGACGGCAGACCGCATCCTGGTGATGTCGGAGCAGACCATCGTCGGCGAGCACCGCAATGACGATGTCGATCTCGACCGCTTGCTCGCCGAGGTCGCGGGCGGGCCGCTGCACAGCGCGGCCTGAGCAAAGAACTATGGGAATTGGAATGGAGCGCATGGGTTTGAGGTGGGTAAAGACGGCGGGCGCTGAATGACGTTGCGCGACTACGCCATCCGCTATGGGTTCATTGTTCTTCTGTTCGGGTTGATCGCGTATTTCGCCATCGCCGCCGACGGTTTCGTCTCGCCGCAAAGTGCCGTCTTCATCTTCCAGTCGGTCGCCATCACCGGCGTGCTGGCGCTCGGCGTCACCGCCACGCTGGTTGTC
This sequence comes from Mesorhizobium caraganae, assembly GCF_016836705.1. Lineage (GTDB taxonomy): Bacteria > Pseudomonadota > Alphaproteobacteria > Rhizobiales > Rhizobiaceae > Mesorhizobium > Mesorhizobium caraganae. The sequence continues at coordinate 76,199 of NZ_JAFCGY010000022.1, forward strand.
GGCGGCTTTGATCTCTCGATCGGCTCGGTTGCGACCTCAGCTATGATGGCGGCCGCCTATGTCATGGTGGTGCTGGAGCAGAACGTCGTCGTCGCCGTCGTCGTCTGTCTGCTCATTGGCGCCATTGTGGGCCTGATCAATGGCTGGCTGATCGTCTATATGCGCGTGCCCGATCTCCTGGCGACGCTCGGCATGATGTTCCTGCTCGTCGGCCTGCAGCGCATCCCGACCGAAGGCCGCTCCATTGCCACCGGCATGACCATGCCTGACGGCTCCGTCGCCAACGGCAAATTTGCCGACGCCTTCCTGGCGCTTGGCCGCCACCGCTTCGACTTCTTCATTCCGAACCTCATCCCGGTCTCGGTGGTCGTGCTCATCGTGCTTGCCGTGCTGATCTGGTTCTTCCTCGAATACACGCGTTTCGGCCGCATGATGTATGCCGTCGGCTCCAATGAACGCGCCGCCGAACTCGCCGGCGCGCCTGTCAAGGCATACAAAATCTGGGCCTACGTCATTTCAGGAGTTTTTGCCTCGATCGGCGGTATTTTGCTCGCCGCACGGCTTGGACGCGGCGACATCGCCTCGGGTAATAATCTGCTGCTCGATGCGGTTGCCGCGGCGCTGATCGGCTACGCGGTGCTCGGCGCCGCCAAGCCGAACGCCTTCGGCACCGCCGTCGGCGCGCTGTTCGTCGGCATCTTGCTGCAAGGCCTGACGATGATGAACGCGCCTTACTACACGCAGGATTTCGTCAAGGGCGTGGTTCTCGTCGTCGCCCTTGTCTTCACCTTCGCCCTTTCCGGCCGGGGCAGGAGATAGAACGGCTGCCGGAACAGTTTTGGGTTCAACAAGTGGAGGAAAAAACGTGAACATCACAAGAAGACTTCTGGGGAAGGTCGCGCTCGGACTGGCCGGCGCAACAATGCTGATGCAGGTCCCGGCTCTTGCCGCCGACAAGCCGGCGCCGTTCGACAAGCCGGGCGTCAAGATCGCGCTGGTGCGCTATCTCTCGACCGGCGATTTCTTCCAGGCCTATCTCTCGGGCGTCGAGTCGCAGTCGAAGGCGCTCGGCATCGATTTGCGCGTGCTCGACAGCCGCCAGGATGCGGCCCTTCAGTCCGACATGGTCGACCAGGCCATTGCGCTTGGCGTGCAGGGCATCATCATCCAGCACGGCCTGACGGAATCGATGAAGGACGCCGCTCAGCGCGCGGTCGACGCCGGCATCAAGGTTGTCGCCTTCGACGTCAATGTCGAAAACCCGAAAATCCCGCAAGTCGAACAGTCCGACAAGGACCTTGCGAGGCTCGCGCTCGAACAGGCGGTCAAGGACAATAGCGAGAGCTGGAACGCCGGCTACGTCTATGTCGCCGGCATCGCCCCGCTCGACCGCCGCAACGAGACCTGGGTCGACGTCAAGAAGAAGTATGCCGGCATCAAGGAAGTCGCGATGTTCGGCACGCTGGACAATCCGATCGCCAACTCGGTCGCCAACCAGGCGCGCTCGGTGCTGCAGGCGCATCCCGATATCAATGTGATGTTCGCGCCTTATGACGAATTCGCCAAGGGTGTGAAGATCGCCGTCGACGAGGCGGGATTGAACAAGAAGATCAAGATCTATTCGGCCGACATCTCGACCTCGGACATATCAGCGATGCGCGAAACCGACAGTGCCTGGGCCGCCACCGCCGCCACCAACCCGGCCGTCGTCGGCCAGGTCTCGGTGCGCGCGCTGGCGCAGCTGCTCGCCGGTGAGGACCCCGGCCACAACGTCATCGTGCCGCCGACGCTGATCACCCAGAAAGACTTGATCGACAAGGACATCAAGAACATGGAAGACCTGTCGGCCAAGCTGCCGCAATTCGCCCATGCCGATGTCGCCATGCCGGCCTGGATGCCCAACCCGAACGCGAAGTAGCGTTCGGGTCAGCGAAAGCTTTCGGATCGCAAAGCAAGGCTGTTGACTATCGAAGTCGGCGCCGCCCCTCATCCGCCTGCCGGCACCTTCTCCCCGTATAGTGACGGGGAGAAGGGAACTGGCCGCGACGCCGGCGCCTTTCTTGCAACGCCGGTGATTGGCGAAACCCGCGATGACAGCGCCCCTCTCCCCGTCACTCTACGGGGAGAGGATGCCGGCAGGCAGGTGAGGGGCAGCGCCGACGTTTGAGAGATTAGCGCGCGTTCGTGGCCGCGCTATCGAGTTGGCGAGGGTGCTTATACCTTCATCATGTCCGCTTGGCGCGCGCCAGCCCATGCGCCACCAGCCGGTCGATGACCTCCGGATAGCTGACGCCGCTTGCCGCCATCGCCTTGGCGTACATGCTGATGTCGGTGAAGCCGGGGATGGTGTTGAGCTCGTTGATCACGAACGTCATGTCCGGCATCAGAAAAAAATCGACGCGCGCCATCGCGTCGCAGCCGACGGCCCTGAACGCCTTTGCCGCCATGTCGCGCATGGCCGCCTCGACCTCCGGCGGCAGCTGCGCCGGCACCATCAATGCCGCGCCATTCTCGTCGACGTATTTGGCATTGTAGTTGTAGAAGCCGTGGCTTTCCGCCGGCACGATCTCGCCCGGACGGGAGACGAAGAGCTCGCCTTCAGGGCTCTCCAGAACGCTGAATTCAATCTCTCGGCCGCGAATGAATTCCTCCGCCAGCAGCTTGCGATCATGCTGGAAGGCATCTGCCAGCGCCCGCTCGAATTCCTGACTGCCGTTGACCTTGGCGACGCCGACGGATGAGCCCTGCCGTGCCGGCTTGATGAACAGTGGCAGCCCGAGTTGGTCTTCAAGCGCCGTGAGCGGAGGGACTGCACCCTCCTCGATCGTCACCGAGCGCGCGACAGGTACGCCGGCCGCCTTCAGCAGTCGCTTGGCGACATCCTTGTCGAGCGCGGCGGCCGAGCCGAGGATGCCGCAGCCGGCGAGCGGCACGCGCGCCACCTCGGCCAGCCCCTGCACGGCGCCGTCCTCGCCATGCAGTCCGTGCAGGACGGGAAACAGGATATCGATATCAGGCAGGTCGTGCGGTGCGTCCTTGGCGGGGATCGCCAGCATCCGTCCTTGTCCTCCGGGCACCAGGCAGAGCTGCGTGCCGTCAGACGGCGTCGCCAGCGCGCCGTCCTTGAATTGGCTTAGCAGCCATTGGCCTTCGCGGGTGACGAAGATGGGAACGGCGTCGTATTTCGCCGGCTCCAGCGCGCGCATGACATTGGTTGCCGAAAGCAGCGAAACCTCATGTTCGGCGGAGCGTCCGCCGAAGAGCACGCCGATACGAAGTCTTTTCGCTGCCATCTATAACTCCACCAAGGGCCAGGATTGGAGCTCGCATGCGAAACACGAGATGCCCCTTAAACTGGTTGAGCAATAAGCAAAGGATTGGAGTGGGATTTTGACCGGCTCAAGCAGTTTTTCAGCACGACGTGCGAAAGCGGTTTTCCCTTGGAGTCCGTCAAGACCGGGAGCGGTTCGCCGTTTTGGTCAAGCGATAAACCGCTCCAGTTCTATGTTCAGCGCAGAGCCGCCGCGATGTTGCCGCCGTCCACCGTCGTCACATCGGCAGTGGTGCGCTCGGCCAGCGCGTGATGCAGGAAGGCTTGCGCCACGTCGTCGGCCGTCACTTCCTGTCCCAGCAGATTGCCGGACATGTATTCCTTCTCCGACACGCCGCGCGCGCCCGAACGGCTGGCGATCATGGCGTCGGTCAACAGGCCGGAGCGGATGCGGTCGGCATTGACGGCGTTCGAGCGGATGCCGTGCGCGCCGTAATCCAGCGCATACTGCCTCGACAGGAACAGCGTCGCCGCTTTCGGCACGCCATAGGCACCGAATTTCGGGCCGGGATTGACCGCCTGCTTGGAGGTGTTGAACAGCAGCACACCGCCGGTGCCCTGTTCCAGCATGATGCGCACCGCGTTCTGCGCCGCCGACTGGTGGGCGAAGAAGTTGAGCTCAAAGCTCTTGCGCAGCAGGGCATCGTCGAGTTCGCCGATGCGGCCTTCCCAGGCGGCGCCGGCGTTGGAGACCAGAATGTCGACGCCGCCATAGACGGCGACCGATCTGTCGAAGGCCGCGCGCATCTGGGCTGGGTTGGTGATGTCGGCGCCGACGCCGATCGAATTGTTACCGGCCGCCTTGGCAGCTTCTGCAGCCTTTGCCGCGTCGAGATCGACGACGACCGCATGCGCGCCGTTGGCGGCGAAAAGCTTGGCCGTCGCTGCGCCAATCGCGCCGGCGCCGCCGGTGATCAGCACCACCTGGCCGGTCAGCGGCTTCGGCTTGTTCGAGGCAAGCTTGGCTTGCTCCAGCGACCAGTATTCGAGCGGGAAGAGGTCGGCCTTCGACAGCGGATGGAAGCTGCCTACGGCCTCGGCGCCGCGCACCGCCTCGATCCACATCTCGCCGACATCGGACGCGATCTTCGCATCCTTCAGCGTGCGGCCATGGCCGAACATGCCGAGGCCCGGCACCAGCGTCAGCCGCGGCATCGGGTCGAGCATGGTGCGCTTGACATCATCCAGCGCGTCATTGGTTTCGAAATAGGCGCGATACTCCTTGGCGAAGGCGTCGACATGGCTCTTGATGACGGCCTTGTAGTCGCCGGCCTTGTCGGCGTCCGGCGCCGGCACCGCCATCGGCCCGGTCTTGATGCGGATCGACAGATCGGGGGTCGACACACCGCGCGCGGCGTAGTCTGCAATGCCGGCCGAGTTGATGAAATCGACGATCGCGTCCGAGGTGCGGAAATCGCTGATCATGCGATCGAAGCGGCCTTCGCCACGCGATACCGCCACCGCGCCGCGCAGCGTCGGTGCGATGGCAGCCGGCGTTGCGAGCTTTGCCGGCAGCGCTGCCTTCGCAGGCTGCGGCTTGCCATGCTTGGTGACGTAGTCTTCCGCCACGTTCACATAGTGGATCATCCGGTCATAGGCCTGCCTGGCGTCGTCGCCGAAGGTGAAGATGCCGTGCTTGTCGAGGATCAGGCCTTCGACACTGGGGTCAGCGTCGTAAACGTCGGCCGCCACTTTGGCCAGGTCGAAGCCTGGCTTGATGTAGGGCACGTAACCCATTCTGTCGCCGAACACCGTCTTGATCAGCGCCTTGCTGTCTTCTTGGTCGACGATGGCGAGGATCGCGGTCGAATGGGTGTGGTCGACGAATTTGTGTGGCAGGAAGGCGTGCAGCAGCGTCTCGACCGAAGGGTTGGGCGAGGCAGGATCGATCAGGTTAGCCCGCTGCAGCGCCACCATGTCCTCGTCGGCGAGGCTGGCGAGAGCGCGCGCCTTCAAGAGCGCGCCCATCTTCACCGCCGGCAGTCCTTGCGGCTCGATCACGCCCATGTCCCAGCCGCTGCCCTTGACGCACAGCACGTCCCATTCGTCGCCGACGAGGTCGGTCGCCTTGGTCTTGCAGGAGGTGTTGCCGCCACCATGCAGGACCAGCCGCGGCTCGCCGCCGAGCAGCCGGGTCGTGTAGACGCGCAGCGCGAGGTCGCGGGCAACGCCCTTTTTCGCATAGTCGGCAACGAGCTTTTCCGCCTCGCCATCATTCCAAAGGTTCTTCATGTCGCTATGTCCGCTTTGCTGTCTTTGATGTTGCTGTGAACAGGAATGCCACGACGCCTTGATGACAATGCGCCGGCTGCAGGATTTCGTTTGTCAGGAAGCCTTTTCCGCATGGTCGAGCAGCCGCCGCGCCATGCTGGCGCCGACGACGAGATGCGTGCAGAGCCCGCCGGCGAGTGCGGCCAACAGCGGTTCGAACTTGCTGTCCTCCTGCACCACCATCAGGCGCTTTTCGATTTGACGCAGCGACGACAGCGAGGCCGAGATGACGCGGCGGTTATAGCTGCAATCGAGCGCCTTGCCGGCGGCGTCGATGATCTGGCCGGCGATGACGCCGGCGGCACCCGCCTCGCGCAACACCCCCATCTCGCCGGGGCTCAGCGCGCCGCATTTGACGACATGGCTGTCGGTGTCGACGGTGCCGACCGAATAGAGCGCCAGATCGCAATTGCCGATATCGGCCAATTGCTCGCGGATCACCGGCTCGGCGCGCAGCCCATCCGCCAGCGCTTCCGTCGTCAGCACCAGCGGCGCGTAGAAATTCAGGCCCTTGGCGTTGAGTCGGCGGGCGATCTCCATCGTGCACTGGTCGGGACGGTAGGAATAGGGCGCGCCGAGATTGCCGCAGAGCTGCACCACAGTGACGTCCTGCAGATCGGCATAGGACATGACGTCGGCGATGGTGTAGACGGTGCGGCCCCAGGCGACGCCGATGCGGTCGCCCTTCTTCACCAGTTCGAGAAAGACGCTCGCCGCCAACACTGCAATGTCTGTCGATGGATCGAGGACATAGTCGTTCTCTGGTGCGATCCAGACGGCGTCGAGCTTGAGTGCGTCCTCGAGCTGGCGGGCGAGTACGTCGTCGGTGAACAGCTGCGTCGAGGTCGAGATGTTGACGATCCCGGTCTCGCGCGCCTTGCGCAGATACATGGCGACCGAGGCGCGGGAAATGTTAAGTTGGCTGGCGACCTGGTCCTGGCGCAGGCCATGGGCATAATAGAGCCACGCGGCCTTGTGGATAAGCTGTTCTGCCGGTCGGATCGCCATGCCGTCTCCTCGGCTGACATTATTCACGGCTCTCGACAAAAGTCAAACTGGCATGGGTACACGATGCCTTCTTGCCCGTCGAATCTGGATAATCATTGCGCCAAATGTGCCCCGGTCGGGAATCGCTGATGGTGACGCGGCCGGAACCTGTGGTTAGAAGTTCTCAAAAGAACATTCGGGGAGGAGTGGGATGGGCAATCCCTACGATCAGGATCTCGGCAAGAACACCGCCAACCACCAGCCGCTGACGCCGCTCACCTATCTTGAGCGGGCGGCAAGGACCTATCCCGACCATGTCGCCATCATCCATGGCAGCCAGCGCATCACCTTTCGCGACTTCTGGCGACGCTCGCTCAAGCTCGCCTCGGCGCTGTCGAAGCGCGGCATCGGCAAGGGCGATACGGTGACCGTCATGCTGTCCAACACGCCGCCGATGCTGGAGGCGCATTTCGGCGTGCCGATGACCAAGGCGGTGCTGCATTCGCTCAACACCCGGCTCGACGCCGCCGTCATCGCCTTTCAGATCGACCATGCCGAGACCAAGGTGCTGATCGTCGACCGCGAATTTGCCGCCGTCGTCAAACAGGCGCTGGCGCTGGCCAAGGTCAAGCCGCTGGTCATCGACTATGATGATCCCGACTATGCCGCCGACGCACCCTATCCGAAGGGCGAGCGCATCGGCCCGATCGACTATGAGGATTTCGTCGCCGGCGGCGATGAAAACTATGTCTGGTCGATGCCCGACGACGAATGGGACGCCATCTCGCTCAACTACACGTCAGGCACGACGGGCAATCCGAAGGGCGTCGTCTATCATCATCGCGGCGCCGCCCTGATGGCCTACACCAACACCATCCATGCCGGCATGGCCAAGCACGCCGTCTATCTCTGGACGCTGCCGATGTTCCACTGCAATGGCTGGTGTTTTCCGTGGACGCTCGCCGTCCAGGCCGGCACCCATGTCTGCCTGCGCTGGGTGCGGCCGAAGCCGATCTACGATGCCATCGCCGATCACGGCGTCACCCACCTTTGTGGCGCGCCGGTCGTCATGTCGGTGCTGATCAACGCCAGGGATGAGGACAAGCGCCACTTCCCGCAGACCGTCACCTTCAACACCGCGGCCGCGCCGCCGCCGGAAGCCGTGCTGTCGGGCATGGCCGATGCCGGCTTTGCCGTCACCCATCTCTATGGCCTGACCGAGACCTATGGTCCGGCGGTCGTCAACGAATGGCATGGCGCGTGGGACGATCTCGACAAGGGGTCGAAGGCGCAGAAGAAGGCCAGGCAAGGCGTGCGCTATGCCGCACTCGAAGGCCTGACGGTCATGGATCCCGAAACGATGCAGGAGACACCGGCCGACGGCGAGACCATCGGCGAGGTCATGTTCCGCGGCAACATCGTCATGAAGGGCTATCTGAAAAACAGGAAGGCAACCGACGAGGCCTTTGCCGGCGGCTGGTTCCATTCCGGCGACCTCGGTGTCATGCACCCTGACGGCTACATCCAGCTCAAGGACCGCTCCAAGGACATCATCATCTCCGGCGGGGAGAATATTTCGTCGATCGAGGTCGAGGATGCGCTCTACAAGCACCCGTCCGTAGCGTCCTGCGGTGTCGTTGCCAGGGCCGACGACAAATGGGGCGAGGTGCCGGTCGCCTATGTCGAACTGAAGCCCGGCAAGGCGGCGAGCGAGGCCGAGATCATCGACCACTGCCGCGCCTTGCTCGCCCGCTTCAAGGTGCCGAAGGCGGTGATTTTTGCGGAGATCCCGAAGACGTCGACGGGGAAGATCCAGAAGTTCCGGCTGCGGGAGATGGCGAAGGGGGCTTAGGCGGCGGCATTGGGGCTCTTGCTGCGACCTCGACAATTTGTCGCGGGCCTCCACGACTTCGTCATCCTAGGGTGGAGCAGTCGCGAAGCAACGTCGCGGAAGCCCTAGGATCCATGCCGTGACCTCGCGGCCACGCGCCGACGGTCGAGAATAACCGCACCGGATGACAGGTCGATGATCGGCGTAAAGTCTTGATCCGCCTCACTCTTCGACGCGCATCACGGCATGGATCCTAGGGTCTGCGCCGCGTCGCTTCGCTCCTTGCTTCGTCCTAGGATGACGAACCGACAGGTGCCGTTCGCCAATCGCGAGCGCCGGTCATCGCACACCCACTGTCACCATCTGTCACCATTCGTACGCGTACGTCGATTCCGCGTTGACAGCCCGCTCATTTCGATTTACGAGTGACGAAAATTGAAATTCGTCATTCGTTAATTGACAGAGAGCTAATGTCCGAAGCCGCCAGCATCATGGTCGACGCCGCCCGCCAGGAGAATGTCACGCGCATTCTCGACTGCGCCGAGCGCCTCTTCCGCCACTATGGGTATGGCAAGACCAATGTTGCCGACATCGCCCGTGAACTCGGCATGTCGCCGGCCAACATCTACCGCTTCTTCGCCTCCAAAGTGGAAATCCACCAGGCCGTCTGCGGCCGCATGCTCCTCGCCAGCTACAATATGGCCTACGCGATCTGCCACCTGCCGATCAGCGCCGAGGAGCGGCTGCGTCGCTATGTGAATGCGCAGTACAAGATGACGCTGGAAGTCATGCTCGACGACCAGAAGGTGCACGAGATGGTGATCGTCGCGCTCGAGCGCGACTGGGGTGTCATCGACAAGCATATCGACAGCATTCACGACCTGTTTGCCGAGGTGATCCGCGAAGGCATCGCCGCCGGTGAGTTCAGAGAACAGGATCCGGTCATCGCATCGCGCTGCTTCGGCGCCGCCACCGTCATTCTGTGCCACCCGCAAATGGTGGCGCAGTGCCTTGCCAAGACCAACCGGGCGATGCCCGACGACCTCATCGATTACGCAATCAAAGCCCTGAAATAACCGCCGCCCGCCGGGCGCCGGTGTCGACCGTTCATCTCCAGTCGGGAGTACGAAAGTGCCTTTGTCCAGTTCCATCCTCCGCAAGCTGCCGGTCGCCGGCCTGATCGTCGCCACGCTCGGGCTCGCCGCCTGCAGCCAGGAAAAGGCCGAAGTCCAGGACATTATCCGCCCGGTCAAGGTGGTCGAGATCGGCCAGGCGCAAAACAGCCGCGAACTCGCCTATTCCGGCTCGGTGCGCGCCCGCACCGAAATGAATCTCGGCTTTCGCATCTCGGGCAAGGTGACCCAGCGCCTTGTCGATATCGGCCAGCATGTGACATCGGGCGATGTGCTCGCCCGCATCGATTCCACCGATTACGAGCTTTCGGTCAAGAGCGCCAAGGCCAGTCTCGATGCCGCGGAGCGGCAGGTCGAGACGGTCGACCTGACCAGAAAGCGCGCCGAGCAGCTCTATGCCAAGAATTTCACCTCCAAGTCGCAGCTCGAGCAGGCGACGCTGAGCTACAACCAGGCGGTGGCGAGCCGCGATGCCGCCCGTTCGACCCTTTCACAGGCGCAGAACCAGGTCGTCTACACCGATCTCAAGGCCAGCGAGAACGGCATCGTCACGGCGGTTTCCGCTGATGTCGGCCAGGTGGTCGGTGCCGGAACGCCGGTCATGACGGTTGCTGTCGATGGCGAAAAGGAAGTGCTAATCGCGGTTCCTGAAATGGACATCGCCGCCTTCAAACCAGGCAAGGACGTCACGGCCAGCTTCTGGTCCGACGATGCACTGAAACTCTCCGGCAAGGTTCGCGAAGTGGCCGGCAGCGCCGACCAGCAGTCGCGCACCTTTGCCGTGCGTGTCTCGCTGCCCGACGATCCGCGCGTGCTGCTCGGCATGACCGCCAACATCGAGGCTTCGGTGGCCAAGAAGCAGGAGATGGTGTCGATCCCACTCAGCGCGCTGGCGGAAAAGGATGGCCGCAAGATTGTCTGGACCGTCGACCGCGCCGGCGAGACGGTGCACGAGCGCCCGGTCAAGGTTGCGGAGTTTACCGCCGACGGCGTCAGTGTCGCCGACGGGCTCAAGCCGGGTGATGTCGTCGTTGCCGCCGGCACTCAGTTCATGAGCGAGAATCTCAAGGTCAAGCTGACCGGCGACGCGGTGCAGGCCGCCTCTGCGGAAGGCGACGCCGCAAAGGCCCTGCGCTGAAGGCAGACGCGTGAAGCCGGCTTGATCGTCGCTTCGGCGAAAAGGCTGGCGAAGCATTCATGGTTTCCGGGCGGCGAGTGCCCGATGGTCGAGACGCCAAGGTCGAGTTCCCCCGCATCGATCACGCGTCCCACCGCGATGAGAGTCTCTCCTGCTCGGAAAGCCTCGCCGCCCGGAAGCCAGCATCGGAATTCCCTGAAGCCGCATGCCAAGGGTATGCGCTCACGATCAACGAATTGGACTGACGCCGATGACCACCACCAACGACAGCAGTGAAAAGCGGCCTTTCAATCTTTCGCGCTGGGCCATTGGCCATCCTTCCATTGCGCGCTTCCTGTTCGGCCTGATCATCATCGCCGGCGGGCTCGGCCTGATGCGCATGGGCCAGAAGGAAGACCCCGATTTCACCTTCCGCGTCATGGTCGTCCAGGCGATCTGGCCTGGCTCCTCGATCCAGGAGATGGAGGACCAGGTCGTCAACAAGATCGAGCGCAAGCTGCAGGAAACGCCGCATCTCGATTTCGTCCGCTCCTACACCCGCGCCGGCAGCGCCATCATCACCGTCCAGATCAAGGGCGACACCAATGCCGAGGAGGTGAAGGATGCCTTCTACCAGGTGCGCAAGAAGGTCGGCGACATCTCAGGCGACCTGCCGCAAGGCCTGCTCGGCCCCTATTTCAACGACGAGTTCGGCGACACCTTCATCACGTTGCATTCGATCAGCGGCGATGGCTACTCCTATCCCGAGCTGAAGAAGTTCGCCATCCAGGCGCGCGACATGCTGTTGACGACACCGGGCGTCGAGAAGGCCGTCATCATCGGCGACCAGCCGGAGAAGATCTATATCGACATCTCGTCCAAGGCGCTGGCCGAACGCGGCCTGACGCTGACCGACCTGCAGAACGCCATCAAGGGCCAGAACAATGTCGATCCGTCAGGTTCCGTCGACACCGGCCTGCGCTCGGTGCGCATCTCGGTCGAAGGCGACGTCACCAAGGCAGCCGATATCAGGGAATTGCGGCTGCGCGCCGGCGGCCAGGTGACGCGTCTCGGCGACATCGCCACCGTGTCCTCCGGCCTTGAGGATCCCTATCAGCGCAAATACCGCTTCAACGGCCACGAAAGCGTCCAGGTCGGCGTCGTCATGGCCAAGGGCTTCAACGTCACCGATGTCGGCAAGGATGTCGAAGCGACATATAAGCGCTTCGAAGAGGCGCTGCCGTACGGTGTTTCGGTCGACCAGATCTCCGACCAGCCGGAGGTCGTGCGCGATGCAGTGAAGGAGTTCATGGAGGCACTGGGCGAAGCGCTGCTAATTGTGCTTGCCGTCTCGCTGCTGTCGATCGGCTGGCGCTCCGGCCTGGTCATCGCCATCGCCATTCCGCTTGTGCTGGCCGCAACCTTCGCCATCATGTACGAGCTCGGCATCGACCTGCAGCGCATTTCGCTCGGCGCCTTGATCATCGCGCTCGGCCTGCTCGTCGACGACGCCATGATCGTCGTCGAGATGATGGAGCGCAAGCTGGAGGAGGGGCTGGTCAAGATCGAAGCGGCGAGCTTCGCCTATTCCTCGACCGCCTTTCCGATGCTGACCGGAACCCTGATCACCACTGCCGGCTTCATCCCCGTCGGCTTCGCCGCCTCCACGGCCGGCGAATATGTGCGCACGCTGTTTTACGTCGTCGGCATCGCGCTGGTCGTGTCCTGGTTCGTTGCGGTCTATTTCACGCCGTGGCTCGGCTACATGATCCTCAAGCAGCGCAAGCATGCCGGCAATCATCACGATGCCTTCGACACCAGGTTCTACCGGCGGCTGCGCGCCACGGTCGGCTGGGCGGTGCGCCATCGCATCATCGTTCTGGTGATGACGCTGGTCACCTTCGCCACCAGCCTGTGGGCGTTCCAGTTCATCCCGCAGAACTTCTTCCCGCAGTCGTCGCGTCCCGAAATCCTGGTCGATCTCTGGCTGCCTGAGGGAACCTCGATCAAGGAGGTCGAGACCCAGGCCAAGGCGCTCGAGGCCCGGATGATGGATGACAAGGACAAGCGCTTCATCGCCACCTATATTGGCGAGGGCGCGCCGCGCTTCTTCCTGCCGCTCGACCAGCAATTGCGCAATCCGAACTATGCGCAGCTTCTGGTGATGGCCAATGACGAGCCGGCGCGCGAGCGGCTGATCCTCAAGCTGCGCTCAATTCTGGCGCAGGATTTCCCCTCGATCCGCTCCAAGGTCGATCGCCTGTTCCTCGGCCCGCCGACCGGCTGGCCGGTGCAGATGCGCGTCATGGGACCTGACCGTCAGGAGGTGCGCCGCATCGCCGACCAGGTGAAGGCCAAGTTCGCCGAAAATCCGCTGCTCGCCGCAGTCCATGACGACTGGCTGGAGCCGGTGCCGGCGATGAAGCTGGTCATCGACCAGGACCGCGCCCGTGCGCTCGGCGTCACCTCGCAGCGCATCCGCCAGATGCTGCAGGCGTCGATGTCCGGCGCGCCACTGGATGACTTCCGCGATGGCGAGGAGACAGTGTCCATCGTCGCCCGCGAACCGGATGCCAGCCGCAACCTGCTGTCGTCGGTCGACTCGGTCTATATCCCGACCGATTTCGGCGGCTTCGTGCCGCTGTCGCAGGTGGCCAAGGTGGTGCCGGTGCTCGAGCAGGGCGTCGAATGGCGGCGTGACCGCTTGCCGACCATCTCGGTGCGCGCCACGCTGCCGGACGGCGTGCAGTCGAACGATGTCGTCACCAAGCTCTACAACGACATGCAGGGCATGCGCGCCGGCCTGGCGCCTGGCTACAAGATCGAGATCCAGGGCGGTGCGGAGGATTCTGCCGAGAGCCAGGCTTCGATCGCCGCCAAGGCGCCGGTCATGCTGGCCGTCATCGTCGTGCTCTTGATGATCCAGCTGCAGCATTTCGGCAAGGCGATGCTGGTGCTGGCCACCGGCCCGCTCGGCATCATCGGTGCGGCGGCAGCATTGCTGATCAGCGGTGCGCCCTTCGGCTTCGTCGCTATCTTGGGCGTCATCGCGCTCCTCGGCATCATCATGCGCAACTCGATCATCCTGGTCGACCAGATCGACCAGGACATCGCCAGGGGCATGGACCGATCGGAGGCCATTATCGGCTCGGCCGTGCGCCGTTTCCGGCCGATCGTGCTCACCGCAATGACGGCGGTGCTGGCGCTGATCCCGATCTCGCGCGCCGTGTTCTGGGGCCCGCTCGCCTACGCCATGATGGGCGGCATCCTGGTCGCCACCGTGCTCACCATCCTGGTGCTGCCGGCCGGCTATGCGCTGTTCTTCGGCCGTGAACCGAAGAAGGCAAAGGAGCCGGCGGGCGAGGCGGTGCAGGACAATGAACAGCCGCAACTGGCCCTGGCCGCCGAGTGAGCGCTGCTGGCGCATAGGAAGCGCTCTTGGAAAAATGCTACAACGCCGTACGTTTGACGTGCGGCGTTGTGGCGTCCTGATGGCCATGATGCCCCCCGTCTGTTGCGTGGAGGATGATCATGACCCTGGCCCAGACCTCGATCGCCCTGCGCCTGCCGATCGACGGACGCCATCGGCAGATGTTCATCGACGGCGCCTGGGTCGATGCTGCCTCGGGCCAGACCATGGAGACTCGCAATCCGGCGACCGGCGCGGTCATCGCCACGGTGCCGCGCGGCGACCGTCAGGACATAGACATTGCGGTGGCCGCGGCGCGAAAAGCCTTCGACGGTCCTTGGAGCCGGTTCAAGCCCTATGAGCGGCAGGTGCTGCTGCTGAAGATCGCCGATCTCTTCGAAAAGCACTGGGAAGAAATCAGCCGCTCCGACACGACGGATATGGGCATGCCGATCGTGCGCACCCGCGCCAACCGCAACCGTGTCATCGGCATGCTGCGTTACTACGCCGGCATGGCGACGGCGCTGCATGGCGAGACCATCGACAATTCGCTGGCGGGCGAGATCGTTTCCTTCACCCGCAAGGAGCCGGTCGGCGTCGTCGGCGCCATCATCCCGTGGAACGCGCCGACCGCGGCGTCGATCTGGAAGATCGGCCCGGCCTTGGCGACCGGCTGCACCATTGTGCTGAAACCGTCGGAAGAGGCGCCGCTGACGCCGCTGTTGATCGCCGACATCATGAACGAGGCCGGCGTGCCGGCAGGTGTCGTCAACATCGTCACCGGCACCGGCGCCGAAGCGGGAGCCCCACTCGCCGAGCATATGGGCGTCGACAAGATCGTCTTCACCGGCTCGACCGCGACCGGCCAGTCGATCGTCCGCGCCTCGGCCGGCAATCTGAAGCGCGTCTCGCTGGAGTTGGGCGGGAAGTCGCCGGTCATCGTCTGCGCCGATGCCGACCTCGACAAGGCCGTGCCGGTGGCGGCGATGTCGGTCTTCGCCAATTCCGGCCAGATCTGCATTGCCGGCTCGCGCCTGTTCGTCGAGCGCTCCATCCATGACGAGTTCGTCGCGCGGCTCGCTGCTTACGCACAGGGTCTGAAGATCGGCGACGGCATCGATCCGGCAACCGAGATCGGCCCGCTGGTTTCGGTGCGGCAGCTCGAACGTGTGACGGGTTATCTCGAAGCCGGAGCAGCCGAGGGTGCCAAGCTGGTCACAGGTGGTACCCGCCTGACGCAGGGCGCGCTTGCTGCCGGCAATTTCGTCGCGCCGACCGTGTTCGCCGGCGTCTCCGACGAGATGAAAATCGCCAGCGAGGAAATCTTCGGTCCGGTCATCTCGGCGCTGCCTTTCGACACGCTGGACGAAGCCGTCGAGCGCGCCAACAACACGCCCTACGGCCTTGCCGCCGGGGTCTTCACCCAGAACGTCGCCACCGCGCACCAGCTGTCGCGAAAGATCCGCGCCGGCTCGGTCTGGGTCAACACCTATCACGCCATCGATCCGGCGGTGCCCTTCGGCGGCTACAAGATGAGCGGTTACGGCCGCGAGGGCGGCGCAGAGCATCTCGGCGAATATCTCAACACCAAGGGCGTGTTCATCAAAATAGATTGAACGGCAGCCCACACAAAAATGCTCCGCGACGCGCGTTTCGCAAAACAGGATTCCTTTCCAGGACGGCAAAGCCGTCCGATCTTGGCGATATATCGGAGCGCGGGCATGATCCCAAAAAGTGGGTACCGGTTTTTGGAAAAGATCATGCTCCAACAAAGGATCGCGCTCGTCCACCTCCAGGTGATCATCCCATGGCAGACAACAAGCAATTGCGGCTCGGCGCCTTCATGCGCCCGGTCAGTCTTCACACCGGCGCCTGGCGCTATCCCGGTTCTTATCCCGACGCCAATTTCAACTTCGCCCATCTGAAGCGCTTCGCGCAGACGCTGGAAGCGGCCAAGTTCGATGCTTTCTTCATGGCCGACCATCTGGCCGTGCTCAACATGCCGATCGAGGCGCTGCGGCGCAGCCACACGGTGACCTCGTTCGAGCCGTTCACGCTGCTGTCGGCGCTCGCCGCCGTCACCGACCATATCGGCCTGGTCGCCACGGCATCGACGACCTTCGATGCGCCCTATCACATTGCCCGGCGCTTCGCCTCGCTCGACCATATCAGCGGCGGCCGCGCCGGCTGGAACATCGTCACCACGTCCAACCCCGATGCCGCGCTGAACTTCGGTCTCGACGAGCATGTCGAGCATGACGAGCGCTACCACAACGCGCGGGAATTCTACGATGTGGTGACCGGCCTGTGGGACAGCTTTGCCGACGACGCCTTCATCCGGGACGCCGAAAGCGGGCTCTATTTCGATCCCGCCAAACTGCATGTGCTGGACCACAAGGGCGAAAACCTCTCGGTGCGCGGCCCGCTCAACATTGCCCGCCCGGTGCAAGGCTGGCCGGTTATCGTCCAGGCCGGCGCCTCGGAGGCGGGACGGCAACTGGCGGCCGAAACGGCGGAAGTGATTTTCGCCGCGCATTCCGATCTCGCGGCAGGACAGCGTTTCTTTGCCGATGTCAAAGGCAGGGCTGAAAAGCTCGGCCGTTCGCGTGACGACATCAAGATCCTGCCCGGCGCTTTCGTCATCGTCGGCGACAGTATCGAGGAAGCGCAGGCCAAGCGGGCGAAGCTCGACAGCCTGGTCTATTACGAGAGCGGTATCGCCTCGCTGTCGATCGCGCTCGGCCATGACGCGGCCCACTTCGATCCCGATGCGCCCTTGCCTGAAATCCCCGAGACCAACGCCTCGAAGAGCAGCCGCGAGCGCGTTATCGAATTGGCGCGCCGGGAGAATCTGACCGTCCGCCAGCTGGCGCAGCGGCTCGGCGGTTACTCCGGTCTTGCCTTTGTCGGCACGCCGAAGACTATAGCCGACGCGATGGAGGAATGGCTGCTTGCCGAGGGATCCGACGGCTTCAACGTCATGTTCCCCTACCTTCCCGCCGGGCTCGACGACTTCGCCGAGAAGGTGGTGCCCGAACTGCAGCGTCGAAGGCTCTTCCGGCGCGAATATGAGGGAACGACGTTGCGCGAGAATCTCGGTCTGAAGCGGCCGCCGAACCGGTTCTTCGAAGGCTCCGAAGCGGCCATCCGCAAGGCTGGCTGACGTCTCAGCGCAAAAAAAAATGGGCGCGCCGAGGCGCGCCCTCAGACCGCTCACAAACCCCGTCGATTTTCGGCGGGGTTTTGTTTTGCGATTGATTTGGCTCAGCAAATTGATGTCAGGAGGAAATGTCAGGAGACAGCCGACGGCGATGGGCCTCACGCGAGACTTGGTTTGAGCCT
>NZ_JAFCGY010000023.1 GCF_016836705.1 Mesorhizobium caraganae
ATCGAGTTGCCAATCCCTGTTCATGGTCGGCCCCTCCAACAGCCGACCTCTCATGAATCACGCAAAACCGCTCTTGGGAATCCTCAAAACGCTCCCAGAACTAAAAATCTGCCAAAGTAGTGCTAGGTCGTGGACTCATAAACCCGAAGCCACAGCCGGACGGATGGACCTTGCGATTCGTTTCTAGGCACCGGTTGGAGTGGCTGCGATCAGGCATTCGTGGTATGTTTTTGCCGCCTTGAAAGCATGACGCGCACCGCGGTTTGCCTTGGGAGATGCCAAATGCGCATGTCCTTGCTTTTCATTCCACTACTGCTTGCACCGATTGTATCGCATGCCGCCGACATTCACGACGCCGCCATGAAGGGCGATGTTGCGGCGATCACGGCAGCGCTCGACGCTGGTGCCGGCGTCGATGAGAGCGACGGGCGCACGACACCACTCTATCTTGCGGTCAAAGGCGGTCATTTTGCAGCGGCAAAACTGCTCATTGAACGCGGTGCCGACGTCAACGCCGTCCCGGACCCGCGTTTGGGTCCTGCCCTTATGCTGGCTTTGGCAAAACGCAGGACCGATTTGATCAATCTGTTGCTGGACGGGGGCGCAAATCCAAATTCGAAGCGCAGCCGCGAAAACGCTATCCACATCGCGGTCAATCTCGGTTGCCTCGATTGCGTGAAAGCACTGGTTGAGGCCGGCGCGGACGTGAATGCGAAGACAAAGGACGGCAAGACACCGCTCCATCTGGCAAAATTCAAGGGGCAACGCGAAGTCGCTGACTATCTCATGTCGCACGGCGTCGTCTTGCCAACACCAGCCCCGATCTCGATGAAGTTGGCTGCTGCCGATGTCGAGAAAGGCCGAACCTACTTCACACATGTGTGCCACGGTTGCCACAATGCCGAGCCACAGGGAGGGATCAAAACGGGACCGAACTTATGGGGCGTCGTCGGCCGCGACAAGGCATCCATGGCAAATATGCGTTACTCCGACACCTTGCTGGGCCTGGAGGGTGTATGGACGTACGAGGACCTGAACAAATATCTGCTTGAGCCCATGCTCACCACGCCGGGCGTTTACATGGAGGTGCCTGGCGTCCCGGACGAGGCCGAACGGGTCAACCTGATCGCCTACTTGCGTACACTCAGCGACAAACCACTCCCACTGCCCTAGGAGCTATTGAGCAAAGGGGCCGAGATTGGTCGAAACGTTGATCGACTGATCGTCGTTTATGAGTACACGCCTTAGTTAGCGTTTCTCAGGCGGCCTTGCGCAGGCGGCGCGGCAGGAAATGGACGCGGCTACGCGGTGCATCGGGCGCCAGATCGAAGACGCCGCGATGAAGACGGTCGAGCAAGGTCTTGCGGTCGCGCAGCGGCTCCAACTCGTCCCAGCTCAGCACGTTGCCTACGCGCACGTCGATCGCCTTGCCGGACAGCCGAGCGAACTCGCGGATGAGCATCGAAAGGCGCAGCGTCAGCGACGCCTTGCCGACGAATTTCGCCACCCGCCCTTCACGCTCGGCCATGTTCATCGGGCCGCTGATCAGATGGAACAGCCGCCCGTTCTGACCGGAAAAATGCATCGGCACCACCGACGCCTTGGCATCCTGCACGAGGCGCGCCGGAAACATCTTCCACGGCAGATCGCGCGCCCGGCCAAAGCCTTTCGGCGCGGTGGCGACGCCTCCGGCCGGAAACACGACGATGATGACGCCCTCTTTCAACAGCCGCACCGCCTCATGGCGCACAGCCATATTGTTCTTCACCGCGTCCTTGGTCTCGGAAAAGTCGATCGGCAGCGAGTACGGTTCCATCTCGCGGATCTTGAGCAGATCCTTGTGGATCATGACACGGAACGGACGTCCGAGCTGCTCGACCAGCGACAGCACGGCAATGCCGTCGCCGATGCCGAACGGATGGTTGGCGACGACCACCAGCGGTGTGTCCGGCAGTTTCGCCGGCGGCCACTGATCGGCGCTGCGCACCTTGACGTCGATCAGCTCCAGCATGCGGCTGAACACGCGTTCGCCGGTAGGCACCACCTGGCGGCGCCAAAAATCGTAGAGCGCGGCATACCGGTCACGTCCCGACAGGCCTTCAATGGAATGGATGAACCAGCGCGTCAGCGCCGGCTGGCTCGCATTGGCATAGGACAGCTCGGGAAACGGTCTTTCCCGCATTTTCAGCTTGAGCATGTGGGCTCGTTACAGGGTTGGCGTGACAGGCATGTGAAAATGGCGGTGGATCGCTCCACCGCCATTCCCGCAGATAT
The DNA here is from genome assembly GCF_016836705.1 of Mesorhizobium caraganae. GTDB lineage: Bacteria > Pseudomonadota > Alphaproteobacteria > Rhizobiales > Rhizobiaceae > Mesorhizobium > Mesorhizobium caraganae. Next base: position 2,275 of record NZ_JAFCGY010000023.1, read on the forward strand.
TGATGCTTTCAGGCCGCGTTTCGTCTGCGGTCGGGCGACGTGGCTTCGTCGGACAGCGACTTGAGCGCGTCGGCCAGCGTCAGCGATTCCTGGTCGCGGGAGCCGAGCCGGCGGATGTTGACCGTCTCCTCCTCCGCCTCGCGCTTGCCGCAGACGAGGATCACCGGAACCTTGGCCAGCGAATGCTCGCGCACCTTGTAGTTGATCTTCTCGTTGCGCAGGTCCACTTCGGCCAAAAGCCCCGCCGCCTTCAACTGTGCGACAACCTTTCGCGCGTAGTCGTCGGCATCCGAAGTGATCGTCGCCACCACCACCTGCACCGGTGCGAACCACAGCGGGAAATGACCGGAATAGTGCTCGGTCAGAATGCCGAGGAAGCGCTCCATCGAGCCGCAGATGGCGCGATGCACCATCACCGGCTGCTTCTTTTCCGAATCCGAACCGATGTAGAAAGCGCCAAAACGCTCCGGCAGGTTGAAGTCGACCTGCGTGGTGCCGCACTGCCATTCGCGGCCGATGGCGTCCTTCAGCACATACTCGAACTTCGGCCCATAGAAGGCGCCCTCGCCCGGATTGATCGAGGTCTTGATGCGGTTGCCCGACCGCGTCCTGATCGTATCCAGCACGCTGTTCATGATCGCTTCGGCGTGGTCCCAGGCCTCGTCGGTGCCGACGCGCTTGTCAGGTCGCGTCGACAGCTTCACACTGACCTCGTCGAACCCGAAATCGGCATAGGTCGACAGGATCAGGTCATTGATGCGCAAGCACTCGGCGGCGAGTTGATCCTCGGTGCAGAAGATATGCGCATCGTCTTGCGTGAAACCGCGCACGCGCATCAGCCCGTGCAGCGCGCCGGACGGTTCGTAGCGATGCACATTGCCGAATTCTGCAAGTTTTACGGGCAGATCGCGATAGGATTTCAACCCATGCTTGAAGATCTGCACGTGGCCCGGACAGTTCATCGGCTTCAGCGCGAACACGCGGTCGTCATCGGTGTCGTCGCCGGCCACCGTCACCTTGAACATGGCGTCGCGATACCAGCCCCAGTGACCCGACGTCTCCCATAGGCTCTTGTCCAGAACCTGCGGCGCGTTGACCTCCTGGTAGCCCTGTTCGTCGAGGCGGCGACGCATGTAGTTGACCAGGTTCTGGAACATCTTCCAGCCCTTGGCGTGCCAGAAGACGACGCCCGGACCCTCTTCCTGGAAATGGAACAGATCCATTTCGCGGCCGAGTTTGCGGTGGTCGCGCTTCTCCGCCTCCTCCAGCATCGTCTGGTAGGCATCGAGCTCAGCCTGGTCGGCCCACGCCGTGCCGTAGATGCGGGTCAGCATCGGGTTGTTCGAATCGCCGCGCCAATAGGCACCGGCCACCTTCATCAGCTTGAAGGCGTTGCCGATCTGCCCGGTCGAGGCCATGTGCGGCCCGCGGCAGAGGTCGAACCAGTCGCCCTGGGCATAGATCTTGAGATCCTGGTCCTCGGGAATGGCATCGATCAGCTCGAGCTTGTAGCGCTCGCCCTTCTCGGCAAAGACCTTTTTCGCTTTGTCGCGCGACCAGACTTCCTTGGTGAACGGCTTGTTGCGCGCAATGATCTCGCGCATCTTCTTTTCGATCACCGGGAAATCGTCCGGCGTAAACGGCTCGTTGCGGGCGAAGTCGTAATAGAATCCGTTCTCGATCACCGGCCCGATGGTCACCTGCGTTCCCGGCCACAGCTCCTGCACGGCCTCCGCCAGCACGTGCGCCGCATCGTGGCGGATGAGCTCCAGCGCGCGCGGATCGGTGCGCGTGATGATCTCGACCTTGCCGGACTTGCCAAGCGGGTCGGAAAGGTCGCGCACGGTGCCGTCGATGGCATAGGCCACAGCCTTCTTGGCCAGCGACTTCGAGATCGATTCGGCCAGCCCAGCACCGGTCATCGCCGCGTCGTAATCGCGGACGGAGCCATCGGGAAATGTCAGGGAAACGGAATTCAGCACTTGTATCTCCTATCCAGTCCCGCAAACGAGCGCGGGTGGTCGTGGTGTGAAGCCGGAGGCATCTGGCAGCGGGCGGGTTTTAGAGGCAGCACGGTAAGAGGTAAAGAGCCGTCGTTGGCGCAGCCGTCAGGAATTGGCGCGACAGATGTCGCAGGCCAGTCGCACAGGCTTGCGAATTTCCCCGACACGAGGTTGGAATCCCCGGCATGGAAGACGCAAAACCCAGCCGGACCGCACTGGGCGTCGCGCGCCTGCGGGCTCTCCATCAGTTCTCGCCGCAGGCGGCGCTGTTTCGCGACCCATATGCGAGTGCGATACTGGGCGATGCGGCACCGACGGCAAAGGAGCTCGAGCAGGAAGATGAGCGCAGCCGGCGCATGCGCCTGTTCGTGGCCTCGCGTGCCCGTCTCGCCGAGGACTGGCTGGCTGCGGCGGTGCGCCGGGGCGTTCGGCAACTGGTGGTGCTCGGCGCCGGTCTCGACACTTTCTCGCTGCGCAATCCGTACCCGGATGTCGCGGTGTTCGAAGTCGATCATCCGGCAACGCAGGCCTGGAAACGCAAATGCCTCGCCGATGCTGGCCTTGCCGAACCGCCGGCCACCACGTTCGTGCCACTCAATTTCGAGCGGCAGAACCCGGCGGACGAACTGGCATTAGCCGGCTTGAGGCCAGCCGAGCCCAATTTCTTCATCTGGCTGGGCGTCGTTCCGTATCTGAGCCAGGAAGCGATCTTCAGCACCCTGTCCTGGATTGCCGGCATGCCCGGTTCGGAGGTCGTCTTCGACTATAGCGAGCCGGCCGAGAACCGCGATGCGGCGGGTCAGGCTGCCCTGTCCTTCCATGTAGCGCGCGTCGCCGCTGTCGGCGAGCCTTGGATCAGCTTCTTCGTACCCGCCGCACTGGCACAATCCACTGCGCGAGCTCGGCTTCGATGAGATCGAAGATATGGAAAGCAGCGACATCGCCGCCCAATTCTCCAGGGCGCCAAAGGCAGAGGCAAGGAATTCCGGCGGCCACCTCATCCGTGCCCGCCGGAGCGCTTAAGCCACGCAAGGTCACTTCACCAGCTGCGGCAAATCCTTCAGGAACGCCGTGCGCGTCGCAGGCCCTTTCGGCGTGTCGACCGGCTTGGTATCGACCACCAGCCGGGCAAAGACGATCCGGCGTCCGCCCTTTTCGGCCCAGCCGACGAACCAGCCCAGCGAGCGCTTGTCCTTGCTGTTGCCGAGCCTTGTGCTGCCGGTCTTGCCCTGCACCGTCCAGTCGCCGGCCTGAAAACTCGGCAGGATGGCTTGGGTCATCTCATGCACCTTGGCCGTAACAGGCATCTTGCCGGCAAGCAGCTGGCGCAGGAAGGCTGTCTGTTCGACCGGCGATATCTGCAGTGAGGAATTTATCCAGGATTGCGTGAGCCCGTTGTCCTTGCCGGCATCGCCCGAGACATCCATGTTGCCGTAGCCGAATTTCGAGACGTAGCCTGCAAAGCTTTTCGCGCCGAGCCGGCGCACGATCTCGCGCGAATACCACACGATCGAGTCGCGCTCCCAGATCGTCGGGTCGACGGTTTTGTGGTCGCGCTTCACGGCCTTGAATTCAGGCTTATAGTCCCAGTTCGGCGTATGCGCGTCACTCAGGATGCCGCTGTCGTAACCGATCAGCGCCAGCGGCACCTTGAAGGTGGAAGCCGGGCTGACACGTTGGTCGCAGACACCGTTCTGATAGAGCGTCTCGCCGCTCGCCGCGTCCTGGATCAGCGTGCATGCGACATCGCCGAGCGGCGCCGAGTGCGCCCGCATCGGAAACCCCAAAAACCAGGCCAGAAGGAACAGGACCGCGGCAATGATAAAGGGATGGGTTTCGATCCGACGCATGTGAGCTCTCCTGGGAATGACAGGAGGCGCTTAGCGAGTTGTCTTGGCTCGATTTTGACTCAAATGCGCAGTCTTAGTGCAGGCCGTTGTTAACCCTACCGGACCGTAAAGAAATGCGGCCTTGGCGATCTGAATCAAGGGCCAAGAGCGTCGCCGTCAGGCCTCGCCGCGCTTCTTGCCGATCCGCCAATAACGCCAAGGTGTGAACCAGACATAGCGTGGGGCGAGCACCTCCGGAACACGGTCTATGCCATGCGTTCCGAATGGCCCGCAGCGCAGCACGCGAAACAACCCCATCCAGCCGCCGGCCCACAAGCCGTGCCGGGCAATCGCCTCATGCGCGTATTCGGAACAGGTCGGCAGATGCCGGCAGGAGTTGCCGACAAAGCCGGACAGCGTCAGCTGGTACAGCCGCACCAGCGACGTGCCGAAAATGCGGCCGGGCGTCCTGCGCCAGGGACCGGGCCAGTTGCGCCCGCGCTGGGTCTGTCCGGTGGCATGCACATGCCGGTGCTGGTCGCCCACGGCGATCTCTTTCTGAACGTGATCCGAACCCGGTTTTCGGGATCGGCTTGCGCTTCCAAGCCGATAGATGTGAGCTTCGGCAGGCAAACGCAATCCCGTTCACTCACTTGCTTCCCTGTCGGCATCAGGGTCGCGAGCGACGAAAGGGATGCCGCTCCGTTGGAGTCGCCCAGCGGGTGGCCGGCCGTTCCTCAATGCGCGGGGAGTGATGCCGCCTGTCGCCACGCCATTGAAACGTCGCGATCCGCATCACATCGCCAAAGATTTCCAGAAACTGGATCATGTCCGTGTCTCCTTTGAGACGGATTAGACGCCCACTGGTCTTCGCCTTCAAACGAGTATAATTTCCGCTTCGGATAACTTTGGGTTATGCGAATGAAGCGCGGCCGGCTGCCCCTGACAGCGTTGCGAAGTTTCGAGGCAGCCGGTCGGCAATTGAGTTTCAGCCGGGCCGCCGAGGAGCTGTTCGTCTCGCAGGCCGCGATCAGCCGGCAGATCCGCGAGCTCGAGCAGTTCCTACGGCAACCCCTGTTTCACCGTCATCATCGCCGGGTCGAACTGACGGAGGCGGGCCAGCGCCTGCTCGATCAGCTGGTCAGAAGTTTCGACGACATCGACAGGCTGCTTTCGGACCTAGTGGCGGCCCCGGCGCAGTCCGTGGTTCGCGTCAGCGTCGAGCCTTCGCTGGCCTCGGTATGGCTGTTGCCGCGGCTCAACCGCTTCAGCCAGTTGCGGCCCGATATCGACGTTTCCCTCGAAGTTGACCCAAGGCCGATCGAGTTCCGCAGCGATCAGCCCGAACTTGCCTTGCGCTTCAGTGCGCGCGCCACCTCATGGCCGCGCAGCGAAGCCGAATGGCTCGCTTCGACCGTCGATTCACCGGTCCTGTCGCCGGCCTTGCTGGCGTCAGGCCCTCCTCTCGAAAAGCCGCTCGACCTCGCCCGCTACACGCTGTTGCACGAGGAAAACCGTCAAGGCTGGGCGCGCTGGTTCGAGGCAGCCGGCGTGGCCGCCGACGCCATTCCGGCGCGCGGCCCGATGTTGGCGGATGTGTCGCTGTCAAAGCAGGCGGCCCTGCTCGGACACGGCGTGGCGCTCGGCGACCTGTTGCAGATCGGTGAGGAGATCGCGTCCGGCGCGCTGATCAAGCCGTTCGACATCGATGTCGCATCCGGCGCCTACTGGCTGGTGGCCAGGAGTTTGAAGGACCTGCCGGAACCGGCCAAGGCTTTTGCCGACTGGGTGAGAAGCGAATTTGCCGAAAGCAGAAGGACGCAGGAAACGAAGGCTGGAGCCACCGGCTAGTTAGCGAGCCAGCAAGGCTCGAAGCAAAAACACCAGGCTCTGGCGGTCAAACGGCAAGGTCAGGCGGCTTCTTCGGCGCGTTTCTTCTCGATCTGGCCGATGGCATCGACTACGGCATCGAAGGTCAGCATGGTCGAGGCATGGCGCGCCTTGTAGTCGCGCACCGGCTCCAGATATTTCAGATCGGCGAAACGACCTTCTGGCGGCGCCCCGTTTTCCTTGAGCATCTTCAGCATGGTGTCGCGCACAGCCCGCAATTCGTCAGCGCTGGCGCCGATGACATGCTGAGCCATGATCGAGGACGAGGCCTGGCCAAGCGCGCAGGCCTTCACGTCATGGGCGAAATCGGTGACGACGCCATCGTCCATCTTGAGGTCGACAGTCACCGTCGAGCCGCACAATTTGGAATGGGCACGTGCCGTCGCGTCCGGATCATCGAGCCGGCCGATGCGTGCGATGTTTCCGGCAAAGCCCAGAATTTTCGCATTGTAGACGTCGTCAATCATATTTTTCCAATCCGTCGCCGCCAAGCGAACAGCGATTGCCGCTATGGCGTCTTTCATTCGCTCGGCACGACCATATATAATGCTGGCAGTCGGGTATCGACAAGGCAACGCAAAGCCGCCGTCCTTGCCCATTCGTTCACGCCGCTTGCGGGCTGGAAGCCGGGCGAATTTCCAGCACCCGAAAGGTCGTGGTCCGTTCAACTCGTTCCTCCTGAGAGAGGAACTACGGGAGACGCCTTTATGGATGCCGTCATCAAGAAGATCATGCCCCCCTCCGACTATCTGGACAAGCCGGTCACCGACAGACCGAGCGAAGCCGAGGTCGAGGCCGCCGTGCGCACGCTGTTGCGCTGGACCGGCGACAATCCGAACCGCGAAGGCCTGATCGACACGCCCAAGCGCGTCACCAAGGCCTACCTCGAAATGTTCAACGGCTACGACATGTGCCCGGCCGAAGAACTTGGCCGCACCTTCGAGGAGGTCGCCGGCTATGACGATCTCGTCATCGTCAGGGACATCCAGTTCCATTCGCATTGCGAGCACCACATGGTGCCGATCATCGGCAAGGCGCATGTCGGCTATCTGCCGGACGGCAAGGTCGTCGGCCTGTCCAAGATTGCCCGCGTCGTCGATATCTTCGCCCATCGCCTGCAGACGCAGGAGGCCATGACCGCGCAGATCGCCGGCGTCATCCAGGACGTGCTCAATCCGCGCGGCGTCGCCGTGATGATCGAGGCCGAGCATATGTGCATGGCTATGCGCGGCATCCGCAAGCAGGGCTCCACCACGCTGACCTCCACCTTCACCGGCGTGTTCAAGGACACGCCCGAGGAACAGGTCCGTTTCGTCACCATGGTGCGCGGCCTCGGGGCCCCTCGTCGGCATCGCTAGATCAAGGACCGGCGATGTCGGCACTGGAATTCCCCAAAGCTCCATCGGACAAGAAGGCTCTGGAAGAAGGCGCGGTGTTTTCACCGCGCTTTGACGCCAGCGGTCTCGTCACCGTCGTGGTCACCGATACCGAAGACGGCATGCTCTTGATGGTCGCGCATATGAATGCGCAGGCGCTGGCGCTGACGCTGGAGACCGGCATCGCGCACTATTGGTCGCGCTCGCGCAACGCGCTGTGGAAGAAGGGCGAAACATCAGGCAATTTTCAGCATGTCGTCGAGATGCGCACCGACTGCGACCAGGACGCCTTATGGCTTCGCGTGAAAGTGTTGGGCCACGACGCAACTTGTCACACCGGCCGGCGTTCATGTTTTTATCGGACGGTGGGGTTCAACGACGGCAAGGCAACGCTTGCCGACGACGGCAGCAAGCCGCTGTTCGATGCGGAAAAAACGTATCGGAAGCCTGCGTGAACCATTCAACAGTCGCGAACCACTCATATTCACTATTTTCAAACGTCCTTCCTGTAGAACGGAAGCGGGACAAGGGAGATCATGATGCTCGAATGGGCGTCATTGCGCAGCAGACCAGACGTGCGGGAGGCTAATGGCCCCTCATCGTCCGGCGGCGCGCCTGACCCGCAACCTGCGGGCAAGACCGGCATTTCGCTCGCCCTGGGCGGTGGCTGCGCACGCGGCTGGGCGCATATCGGCGTGCTGCGCGCGCTGGATGAGGCCGGCATCGAAGTCTCGATGATCGCCGGCACCTCGATCGGTGCACTGGTTGGCGGCTGCTACATTGCCGGCAAACTGGACGAGCTCGAGGAATTCGCCCGCAGCCTGACCAAGCGCCGCCTCTTCGGCCTGCTCGATCTCAATCTGCGCGGCAGCGGCCTGTTCGGCGGCATGAAACTGGACGCCAGGCTGCGCGAGCACATGGCCGGCATCCGTTTCGAAGACCTGACGAAACCCTTCGTCGCCGTCGGTGCTGAAATCCGCACCGGCCATGAAATCTGGCTGTCGAGCGGCTCGCTGATCACCGCCATGCGAGCCTCCTATGCGCTGCCCGGCGTGTTCGAGCCGGTGAATTGCAACGGCCGCATCCTGGTCGACGGCGCGCTGGTCAACCCGGTCCCCGTCTCGGTCTGCCGCGCCTACGAGCAGCCGCTGGTCGTCGCGGTCAACCTTCACTACGATCTGTTCGGCCGCGCCGCCGTGATCAAGCACAGCGCCGGCGAATTGCTGATCGAGAAGGATGCGCCTCGGCCAGGCCAGGCCGACCCCGACCACCAGGCGCACCAGACGCGCCTCGGCATCACCGGCGTCATGGTCGAGGCCTTTAACATCATCCAGGACCGGATTTCGCGCGCGAGGCTGGCCGGCGATCCGCCCGACATGTCGCTGCAGCCGAAGCTCAGCCATATCGGCCTGACCGAATTCCACCGCGCCGACGAGGCCATCAGCCTCGGCTACCACGCGACGATGGCGCAGATCGGCGAGTTGAAGCGGCTGCAGACGGTTCTGGCTTAAACCAATCCAGTAATCTCAGGCCTTGGCCGCATCGCTGATGCGAAACTGCACCGACCGGTTGCCGTTCCAGTAATTGCCCGACAACGAACCGGCGACATGGATCGTCTTGCCCCGGTTCTTGAACAGGAATTCGCCGAGCGCGGTATCGACCGCGCGAAAGGCGATCGCCTGGATGCGGCCGCCGCTCTCCGACTGCAGGTCGGCGCGGATGTGGTTGGTGCCGACTGTGCGCGCGTCGGCCAGCCGGTGGCGTGGCAGCGCGAACACCGGCGCGACATGGCCGGCCCCGAACGGACCGGCCTTCTCCAGTGCATCGAGCAGGCTCAATGTCGCCCCTTCGGCGGCGAGCGCACCGTCTATGGCCAGGCTTTCCTCGTCCTGCAGGCGGAACACCTCGGCCGCCGCGCGCTCCTCGAAGAAGGCTCTGAGTTCACCGAGTTTTGCGCGCTCCACCGTGATACCGGCCGCCATGCCATGGCCGCCGCCCTTGACGATCAGTCCGGCATCGGCCGCCTCGCGCACCAGCCGTCCGAGGTCGAAGCCCGACACCGAACGACCAGAGCCGGTGCCGATGCCATTGGCGTTGAAGGCGATGGCGAAGGCAGGCCGGCGTGTATGATCCTTCAGCCGCGAGGCGATCAGGCCGACAATGCCTGGATGCCAATTGGTGCTGGCGGTGACGATGATGGCCGGGCCATTGCCGCCGGCAAGCTCGGCGTCGGCCTCGGCGCGCGCCGCGGCCAGCATCTCCAGCTCCATCTGCTGGCGTTCCTGGTTGAGCCGGTCGAGCGTCTCGGCAATCGTGCCTGCCTCGACCGGATCGTCGGTGGCGAGCAGCCGGCTGCCAAGGGCTGCGTCGCCGATGCGGCCGCCGGCATTGATGCGCGGCCCGATCAGATAGGCGAGATGAAAGGTGCTGATCGGCTCGCCGATGCGCGATACCCGCGCCAGGGCGGCCAGCCCCTCATTCTTCTGCTGGCGCGCCATCTGCAGCCCCTTAACCACGAAGGCGCGGTTGACGCCGATGAGCGGGACGACGTCGCAGACGGTCGCCAGCGCCGCGAGATCAAGCAGCGACAGCAGGTCCGGCTGCGCGGCATCGGGCAAGCGGCTGCGCAGGATCCTGGCTGTCTGCACCAGGGCGAGGAAGACGACACCGGCTGCGCACAAATGGCCCTGTCCGGAAAGATCGTCCTCGCGATTGGGATTGACGACCGCGGTCGCTTCCGGCAGCGCGCCACCGACCTGATGGTGGTCGAGCACCACCACATCGGCGCCTGCGGCTTTGGCCGCGTCGATGGAAACGGCGCTGTTGGTGCCGCAATCGACGGTGACGATCAGCGTCGCGCCACGCGAGACCAGTTCGCGCATGGCCTCCGGATTGGGGCCATATCCCTCGAAGATGCGGTCCGGAATGTAGATTTCAGACGGCACCGAGAAATGCGCCAGGAAGCGCTTGAGCAGCGCCGACGAGGCGGCGCCGTCGACATCGTAGTCGCCGAAGATCGCCACCTTTTCCTTGGCCATGACCGCTTCGGCGATACGAGCGGCGGCCTTGTCCATGTCGGTCAGCGAGGCCGGATCCGGCAACAGGTCGCGGATCGTCGGATCGAGGAAGCGCTCGGCATGGTCGGCGGTGACGCCGCGCCCGGCCAGCACGCGCGCGACAATGTCGGGCACGCCGTGGCCCTGCGCGATGGCAAGCGCCGTCATGTCCTGCCGCTCGCTCAACCGGTGTTCCCAGGAAACACCGGTCGCGGACTGCCTGACATCGAGGAAAAGGCGTTTGTCGCCCGTCATAGGAGGGGTCGTCTGCAGATTGTCATTTCCGGCAATATGCGACGGCTAAACAGGAAAGTCTCAAAACTTTTCCAGATCCTGGTGACGCGCCTTGATCTCGCGCACGGTACGCGAAGACGAGCGCAGCACGATGGTGTGCGTGGTGATGTAGTTGCCGCCGAACTTGACACCGGCCAACATGTTGCCGTCGGTGACCCCGGTCGCCGCAAACAGTACGTCGCCGCGCGCCATGTCCTCGGCGCGATAGACCCGCTTCGGATCGGCAATGCCCATTTTTGCCGCGCGCGCCACTTTTTCCGCTATGTCGAGGATCAACCGGCCCTGCATCTGGCCGCCGGTGCAGCGCAGCGCTGCCGCTGCCAGCACGCCTTCCGGCGCACCGCCGGTGCCGAGATAGATGTCGATGCCGGTCTCTTCCGGATCGGTGGTGTGGATAACGCCGGCGACATCGCCGTCGCCGATCAGCCGGATCGCAGCACCCGTGGCACGCACCGCTTCGATCAGCCTTCCATGGCGCGGCCGGTCGAGGATGCAAGCAGTGATTTCGGAGACCGCGACACCCTTGGCCTTAGCCAGGCTGGCGATGTTTTCGGCCGGCGAGGCATCGATGTCGATGACGCCTTCGGCATAGCCCGGGCCGATGGCGATCTTGTCCATGTAGACATCGGGGGCAAACAACAGGCTGCCCTTTTCGGCAATGGCGATGACGGCCAATGCGTTGGGCAGGTTCTTGGCGCAGATCGTCGTGCCTTCGAGCGGATCGAGCGCGATATCGACCGCCGGACCTTTGCCGCTGCCGACCTCCTCGCCGATATAGAGCATCGGCGCCTCGTCGCGTTCGCCCTCGCCGATCACCACCGTGCCCTTTATGGCGAGGCGATTGAGCTCCTGGCGCATGGCGTCGACGGCGGCCTGGTCGGCGGCCTTTTCATCGCCGCGCCCGCGCAGTCTGGCGGCCGCGACCGCGGCGCGCTCGGTGACGCGCACGACTTCCATGGTGAGTATCCGGTCGAGACCGGCGACAATGTTCTGGGCCACATTCATCGGGAGAAATCCTCGTTCACACACGCCTCCGCCAGGGGCGCGCTTCTTGTGTCAAAGCTCCATGACAAGGGCAAGACTGGCTGCGTCAATTTTTCGAAATCGCAGCAATATCAATCGATTAAAGAGGAAAGATGACTTCCTCAAAAGCAATTCCAGGAAAAGAGCAAGGCGGTTTTCCGTCCGGAATTGCGTCAAACAAAAAGAGGCTACCCAGCCCGCTCGATGCGGATGACCTGCGGCTTGTCTGTGAGATGGCCGTCCTTGGTGATGCCGTCGACAGCCTTGCGCACCGCCGCTTCGGTCGTCTCGTGGGTGACCAGGATCACTGTCTTCTGCGCATCGGTTTCCGGCCCGGCCGCGTGCTGGACGATCGATTCCAGCGAAATATCATTGTCGGCCATGCGCTTGGCGATTGCGGCAAAGACGCCGATGCGGTCATGCACGGTCAGCCGGATGAAATAGCCGCCGGCATGGCTGCGCATCTGCGCCTTCTTGTAGGGGCGCAATTCCTTGGCCGGCAGACCGAACACCGGACCGTGCTGGAAGCCCGGCCGGCTCTTGGCGATGTCGGCGATGTCGCCGACCACCGCCGAGGCGGTCGCATTGCCGCCGGCGCCGGGGCCGGAGAGCAGGAGTTCGCCCAGAATGTCGGTTTCGATCGCCACCGCATTGGTCACGCCGTGCACCTGCGCGATCACCGAGGCGGTCGGCACCATGGTCGGGTGCACGCGCTGCTCGATGCCGCTGTCGGTGCGCTGCGCGACGCCAAGCAGTTTTATCCGGTAGCCGAGATCGCCGGCGGCGCGGATATCGGCCTGGCTGATGTTGGAAATGCCTTCCATGTAGATGTCGTTAGCGGCGATCCTGGTACCGAAGGCCAGGCTGGTCAGGATCGACAGTTTGTGCGCCGTATCATGGCCCTCGATGTCGAAGGTCGGATCGGCCTCGGCATAGCCCAGCCGCTGCGCGTCCTTCAGGCACTCGTCGAAGGAAATGCCCTCGGCCTCCATACGGGTCAGGATGTAATTGCAGGTCCCGTTGAGGATGCCGAAGACGCGGGTCACCGAATTGCCGGCCATCGCCTCGCGCATCGTCTTGATGACCGGGATGCCACCGGCGACCGCCGCCTCGTAGTTGAGCAGCACGCCCTTCTTCTCGGCGATTTCGGCCAACGCCACGCCGTGCTTGGCCAGCAGCGCCTTGTTGGCGGTGACGACATGGCGCCCAGCCTCAAGCGCTGCCTTGACCGACGAGCGCGCCGGCCCTTCGTCGCCGCCGATCAGTTCCACGAAGACGTCGATGTCGGCGGTCTGCGCCATCTTGACCGGATCGTCGAACCATTTGGCGGCGCCGAGATCGACGCCGCGATCGCGCTTGGCATCGCGGGCCGAAACGGCTGATACAACGACGTCACGGCCGCACTGGCGCGTCAGTTCGGCCGCCTTGTCGCGCAGCACGCGCGCCACCGAAGCGCCGACGGTGCCGAGACCCGCAATTCCAACACGCAACGCTTCAGCCATGTCCGGCGACGCCCCTCAAACTCTGCTCAATTAAGATGTGCGACGACCTCAGCGATGCGCGGCGAGCGGCACCACATTGTTCGGCTGCTTGGCGCTGGACGCCAGAAAGCGCTTGATGTTGCGCGCCGCCTGACGGATCCGGTGCTCGTTTTCGACCAGTGCGATGCGCACATGATCGTCGCCATGCTCGCCGAAGCCGATGCCCGGCGCCACAGCCACGTCGGCGTGCTCGATCAGCAGCTTGGAGAATTCGAGCGAGCCTAGATGCTTGAACGGCTCCGGGATCGGCGCCCAAGCAAACATCGAGGCCGCTGGTGCGGGAATGGTCCAGCCGGCGCGGCTGAAGGCGTCGACCATGACGTCGCGGCGCTTCAGATAGACCTCGCGCACTTCGGCGATGTCGGCGCCGTCGCCATTGAGCGCATATGCCGCCGCCACCTGGATCGGCGTGAACGCGCCGTAGTCGAGATAGGACTTCACCCGCGTCAGCGCCGAAATCAGCCGCTCATTGCCGACCGCAAAGCCCATCCGCCATCCGGGCATGGAGAAGGTCTTCGACATCGAAGTGAACTCGACGCAGACATCGATGGCGCCCGGCACCTGCAGCACCGAAGGCGGCGGGTTGCCGTCGAAGTAGATCTCCGAATAGGCAAGGTCCGACAGGATGATGATGTCGTTCTTCTTGGCGAAGGCGACGACGTCCTTGTAGAAATCGAGCGAGGCGACCAGTGCCGTCGGGTTCGACGGATAGTTGAGGATCAGGGCCAGCGGCTTCGGGATCGAATGGCGGACACCGCGCTCGAGCGCCGGAATGAAGCCATCATCCGGCTCGACCTGCAGCGAACGGATGACGCCGCCCGACATGATGAAGCCGAAAGCGTGGATCGGATAGGTCGGGTTGGGGCACAGGATCACGTCGCCGGGCGCGGTGATCGCCTGCGCCATGTTGGCGAAGCCTTCCTTCGATCCGAGCGTGGCCACCACCTGCGTGTCGGGATTGAGCTTCACGCCGAAGCGGCGCTGATAGTAGGCGGCCTGGGCGCGGCGCAGACCGGGAATGCCGCGCGATGAGGAATAGCGATGCGTGCGCGGATCGCGCACCACTTCGCACAATTTGTCGACGATCGCCTTCGGCGTCGGCAGGTCCGGATTGCCCATGCCAAGGTCGATAATGTCGGCGCCGCGCGAACGGGCATTGGCCTTCAGCCGGTTGACCTGCTCGAACACGTAGGGCGGAAGCCGGCGGACCTTGTGAAATTCTTCCATGTCAGTTCCAGACGATTAGAATTGGCTTTGGCAGAGTTGGTTTGGCAAAGCGGACCTTGGCAAAGGTGGGCTTTCGGCGCGCCATATAGCCCTATTTGCAGGTAGGGTCGAGGGCGGGATCGCATTTGGCCTCGATCTGTTTCAGCGTGTCCTTGCCATGGTTCTTCGCCAGCGAGTTCAGCGCCGCCGGGCTGGTGGACGGGACACCGCCGCCGCCCTTGCCCGCCTGCGCCTGCTGTTCGCCCTTCAGCAGGGCAAGCTTGGCCTGGGTCTCCTCAGGCGTGAGCTGCTTTGCCGCCACCTGGGGCGGGATGTTCAGATTGGGGTAGGAGCCGGTGTCCTGCGCGCCCTGTGTCAGGCCGACATTCATCCCGTTGCCGGTGTTGGCGCTGGTGCAGCCGCCTGCTGCCAACAGCCCTGGCGCCAGAAAAGCTGTCGCAACAGCGATGCGGCAAAAGCGGCCTGCCCCCGAAAAAATGGTCTTGCCGGTGTTAATCGTCATATTGTTTTCCTGGCAGCCGGGGTACAGCTCATTGGACCCGGTCAGATGTCCCATGATAATATGTCAAGAAAACGCCTCGGGAGGAACCCCGCGAGCCATGTCCAAAACACCTGATTCGAGCAAAGCGGAAGATGATCAATCTTCGACCGTCGAGCAATATCTGGTGAAAGACCCTGAACGCTTCGCGTTGAACATGGCGCGCATGGTCGAGCAGGCCGGCAAGGCGGCCTCTGCCTGGGCCGAGCCGCGTGAAAAAGGTGAGGTGCGCGATCACGTCGCCGAGCCCGTGGTCGACATGGTCAAAACCTTCTCCAAGCTCAGCGAATACTGGCTGGCCGATCCGCAGCGCGCGCTGGAAGCGCAGACGCGGCTGTTCGCCGGCTACATGACCGTCTGGGGAAACGCCATCCAGCGCATCAGCCCGAATGCCGAGGCGCCCGACGATGCGGTCAAGCCGGAGCGCGGCGACAAGCGCTTCCAGGACCCTGAGTGGGGCCGCAACGCGTTCTTCGATTTCCTCAAACAGGCCTATCTCGTCACCTCGCGCTGGGCGGCCGACCTCGTCGAGCATGCCGAAGGCCTCGACGACCACACCCGCCACAAGGCGAGCTTCTACGTCAAGCAGGTGTCCAACGCCATCTCGCCGTCGAACTTCATCCTCACCAATCCGGAGCTGTTTCGCGAAACCGTCGCCTCCAACGGCGAAAACCTGGTGCGCGGCATGAAGATGCTGGCCGAGGACATTACCGCCGGCAAGGGCGACCTGAAGCTGAGACAAGCCGACTATTCGCCCTTCGAGATCGGCAAGAATGTCGCGACCTCACCCGGCAAGGTGGTCGGGCGCAGCGATGTCGCCGAGATCATCCAATACGATCCGACGACCGAAACGGTGCTCAAGCGGCCGCTGCTGATCTGCCCACCATGGATCAACAAATACTACATCCTCGATCTCAACCCGCAGAAATCCTTCATCCGCTGGGCGATCGAGCAGGGCCACACCGTCTTCGTCATTTCCTGGATCAATCCCGACGAGCGCCACGGCGCCAAGGGCTGGGAAGCCTATATCCGCGAAGGCCTGCAATACGGGCTCGACACGATCGAGAAGGCGACCGGCGAGAAGGAGGTCAACGCCATCGGCTATTGCGTCGGCGGCACGCTTTTGGCGGCCGCACTCGCGCTCCTGGCGCAGGAAGGCGACAACCGCATCAAGTCGGCGACCTTCTTCACCACGCAGGTCGACTTCACCCATGCCGGCGACCTGAAAGTGTTCGTCGACGAGGACCAGGTGGCAGCGGTCGAAAAGTCGATGAACGAAAAGGGCTATCTCGACGGCACCAAGATGGCGACCGCCTTCAACATGCTGCGCTCGGGCGATCTGATCTGGCCCTATGTCATCAACAACTACATGCGCGGCAAGGATCCCCTGCCCTTCGACCTGCTCTACTGGAATGCCGATTCCACCCGCATGGCGGCGGCCAACCACTCCTTCTATCTGCGCAACTGCTATCTCGAGAACAATCTCACACGAGGCGTGATGGAACTCGCCGGCCGCATTGTCTCGCTCGCCGACGTCACCATCCCGGTCTACAACCTGGCATCGAAGGAAGATCACATCGCGCCGGCGCTTTCGGTATTCCTCGGCTCGCAATATTTCGGCGGCGACGTCGAGTATGTAATGGCCGGCTCCGGCCACATCGCCGGTGTCGTCAATCCGCCGGCGGCCAAGAAGTATCAGTACTGGACCGGCGGCAAGCCGGTGGGCGATTTTGGCCAGTGGTTCGCCAATGCAGTGGAGCATCCCGGCTCCTGGTGGACGCACTGGCAGCACTGGATCGAGACCCAGGACGACACCCTCGTTCCGGCCCGCAAACCGGGCAAGCATATGAAAACCCTGGGTGATGCCCCCGGCACCTATGTCAAGGTGCGTGTGTAACGGACTGTAATGTCTGGTGAGTTGACGGACCCGGCAAAACGGGGCGAAATGGTGTCGTCAACCATCAAGTAGCCTCAATTCGCCTCCAACGAGCGATTAATTCAGAGGCTTGCAGAATTGACACAAGTCTCGTTTCCGGTTTGGGAACACAAGGTTATTGGACGTGAACGTTTCGACGCCGCACCAATAGCAGGCAGACCGGACACCGAGGGGGAATTTAGTTTTGAAATCAGTAGGAACGCGTCTCGCGGGGAGAGAGGGTCGCACAATAGCGGCGGCACTTTTCTCCGTGCTTCTGGCGTCCTGCACGTCCGCCGGCGACCCGACAATGTCGGTCGGCATGCCCGGCTATAACGCCACTGCTTCTGACATCGCCGCAGCTTCCGGCACCAGCACTGCGGCGCCGGGCGATTCGACCGTGCAAGTCACATCGACCGCGCAGATCACGTCGACGGGGCCACAGATGATGATGACGGCCGCGGGCGATGCGACGCTGCCCGAGCAGGTCGCCTATGTGCCGCTGGCCAAGCCCGGCACCGGCTTCCCGGTCACTGTTCCCGCGGGCGCCGAAGCCATCGTCGGCCAGACGCCGCAGCCGCTGCAGCAGCCGGCACAGACTGCGGCCGCAACGGACGACGCGGCACAGAAGATTGCCGCTGCCGATGCCGGCGTGACCGCACCGAAGCCGACGGCGACCAATGAAGTCTACGTGACGGCCGCCGCACCCCAACAGGTCGATGCGCCGAAGAAGGGTTTCTTCGCTTCGCTGTTCAGCACGGCACCAGCCTCGGCTGCACCCGCTCCGCTGATCAACCCCCGCTCGGGCGAACAGCCTGCGGTTGCTGCCCAGTCCAAGGAAGCGCCCGCCAACCCCATTGTCACGCAGGCTTCTGCCACCTCGGCCGACAAGCCGGTTCAGTTGGCCTCGCTCGGCGACGACAGCAGCAGCCATATCACCGGCGCCGATGCGCTGCCCGGCGTGCGCCAGACGGCGCTGTTCGAGATCAAGCGCAAATCCGGCATCGACGACGAAAGCGACGTCGATCTGAACGAGGACGAAGGCTCGGGCGGCAGCTATCAGGTGGCCTCCGCCGCCGGTCTAGCCCGGCTGGCGCCCAACGGCCTGCTGAAGCAGAACGAAAGCGTCGACGTCGCCTGCCTGAAGCCGTCGCTGGTGCGCGTGCTGAAGACGATCGAAGGCCATTACGGCCGCAAGATGATGGTCACCTCCGGCTATCGCGACCCCGCCCACAACCGCCGCGCGAAAGGCGCCAAGAACTCGCTGCACATGTATTGCGCCGCCGCCGACATCCAGGTGCCGGGCGTCTCCAAATGGGAGTTGGCGAGCTACATCAGGACCATGCCCGGCCGTGGCGGCGTCGGCACCTATTGCCACACCGAATCCGTCCACGTCGACGTCGGCCCCGAGCGCGACTGGAACTGGCGCTGCCGCCGGCGCGGGTAGTCCACGCGACCACAGAGCCCGCCTGCCTTACCGAAACCGCGGTTCTTGCCCCTCTTGAAAAAAGTTGTCGCATCTGGCGGCTGATGGGTTGCCGGTTGGCAACAACGCAATTATAAGCCGCTTCGTCTGAGCGCGCCCATCGTCTAGCGGTTAGGACACCGCCCTTTCACGGCGGTAACAGGGGTTCGATTCCCCTTGGGCGTACCAGATATTTCAAGGACTTGATTGTGATCTGATGTCTGCGGACCCGATAAGGGGCCCGAAATGCATCTCCGCGTCGGTGAGTCTCCGCACCAAGGTAGGCTTGGCGAAGCAGGGGCTCGTTAGTTCAGGTCGATTATTTTGAATGGCTGGACCGTCACGACTGTTTTAGCGCCGCTTACCATCCCGTCGGCCGCCCGCGGTTAACCAATGTCCGATTTAAGCCAGCATTCCTTCTTGCTCCGAACGAACGCAAAAGCGGCACAACTAGTGGCGCAGGTGTGGCCTTAAGTCGCAAACTATTGGCTTCAAAAGCAGGGCGTCGGGCTTCATTGACGGTGCGACCAGCACCATATGGTGATCCAAAGCCTTCCAAATCGAGAGAAGCTCGCCCGACGGGTCGCACTGCGGCTGTCAGCCAAAAATGGCTATGAACCAGAAATGGCTATGAACCAAGGAACCTGAAAACCATCATGCCTGAAAATGTCAGACCAACTTCGAGAGACATTCCCCTCATTCAGCTCGGCGTCTATCAGTGCCGCTTCCCGGTGAGCGAAGACCCGTCAGTACCTGGCGGCTACCGTTTTTGTGCCGGGCCAACTTCGCCGGATCGTGTCTACTGCGATCACCACCACAACATTGTGACCACCGTGGACCCTCGTCGAGCCCGTTCGGGTCTCCATATCCCCCAACGGCGCGCCGCTTAGGTTACGAGGCCCACAAGCCACACCCGCCGGCAGTGGCGCGTCACATCCCGGTGGAAACGTGCTGTTAACGTCGTTCGCGGGTGACGGTATGTCGGCCCCGGTCCGAAAGTGTAAGTTCTGCATGCTCTCAGCCGTGGAGGTCGGGAATGAACTTGCTGCGAACAGCGCTTTTTTGCGCGGCCATGATCGGCCTGACAGGACTATCGGTCGTTCGCGCCGAAGATCAGCCTGTTTCGCCGAACGCCGCAGCGGTACCAGAGCAGCCGCCGGTTCATTGCGAGGGGCAAAATTGCTTGCCGCCGGCCGAGGACCACGTCGAGGAGTGCAAGGGGCAAGATTGCACGCCGGTGCCCTCGACCGACCAGGCGCCTGCTCCTGAGGTCGAACAGGTCAAGTAAGCAGCATCGGCCGTATCCCGTCAGCGAAACCGGCGCCGCCGCTTATCAGTTCGGAACCATTGGCGACGCCTCTTCGCACCGATAAACCCTGCACTGACCGTCACTGGCCGGCACATACCTAGCCATCGGCACGGCAGGAGCATCACACTCATTGCCGAGTTGGCGGACATAGCGGTCATAGGTATTTGGTCCGGTGGACAGCACCGCGGCGTGCTGGCCCTGGATCAGCGCCTGGGTCTGCGCGCACGTCATTTTGCGCGTGTCAGGCCGGCGTCGGCAAAATTTGTGTGGGCAATGACGATCGCTGCCGAGCAAAACATGATCTGGCGTATGGGCATGGTGGCATCCTGGAAAAAATCGTGCCACCAAACTCGCACCTTGTGCCCCGGTTCAGCAACCTTCGGCCTGTCACGATGCAGCGAGCGAGGCCGACCTCGCCTCGATTTTGGCACAGGCTAGGCCTCCCTCTTGGTGGCGAGGCGGATCAAGTTCACTCCAGGACCGCACTGGTCATGAACGATGCCAGGGCGGAGCCGCCAATGCCTCCCCGCGCAACCACCCCACGTCCCCCTGACATCGGCATCCCGAAGCCGACCCTGGGTGGAAAGGGCGTACCATCTGCGACCGGCGTCGAGGACATGGTCGTATGGCAACGCCATCTTTACCGGCGGATGTCAGGATCCAGCCGTCATTGTGCCTTCATCGATGATGGCAGATTGTGGCGGGCGCCACGGGCGGGATCGGCAGGATGCTGGCTTGGGAGACATCGCATATGGACCGGTGGCAGGCCGGCGGCTGGAATGGTCTGCAAGCCTGCTTTGCCTTCCTCGCCTTGACGGCGGCCTTGGTACAGCCGGCAGAGGCAGGCGACCGTGTCTCGCATGTGCTTGATCGCACCAGCACAGCCTCGGCCTATGCGGCCGAATCGGACCTTGTAACTGCCTACACGTCGGGCATGGCGCGCAGCCGCCTGAACCTTGCCGGGCGCACCGGTGAGACCAATCTGGCGGTCCCGCTCGAGCCATGGTCGTTGCGCGCGGAATTCCGGGCGCGGACATGGCGTGCGGCGGACGGCAGCCTGCTGCAGGGTTTTGCAGGCACTGGCGGCTTCCGGGTGACCGTCGGAAATTGCCTTGCCCGCTTTTGCGCCGCCAGCGAATGCAGCGATGTCGGTTGGCCGCTCTACAGCTGCAGCGACGGCCGCAAACGAAAGATGTCGGCCACCGACTTTGTGACGGCAAGTTTCGATGGCGTCTCCTACCGGCGGTTGAGCGCCGCCAAGGAGTAACGCTGCAGGCACCGCGAAAAATCCTCACCCCTGGTCGTGCGCCACTTGCGGCCAGCGCTGCAGGGCGGCATGACCGACTTCGGTCAGCGCATAGACCCCGCGCTCGGCCCTGGCGAACCATCCATAGACATTGTCCAAAAGGATGCTGGCCGCGCGTGGCGAAATCGTTTTCAGATCGCGCGGCCGCTTCGGGCCATCAGTCATGGCGGCGGCGCAGGCCAGCGCATCCTGTCTGTAGGCGGTCATGATCGGCGCGCGCGACCCGCCGCCGATCACCGGATCGCCGCGCCGGCGCCGATGTTCCTCCATCAGCCGCGAGCGCCGCTTCGGGTCGCGGCGCGGCGGCAAGGCGGCCGGGCTGAGCAGCAATTCGACCTCGCCCTTGCTGCCGACAGCCAGAAGCCCGAAGCCGAGCCGCCGGCAGAGCGCGCGAAAACGGCGGTCGTGCTCGCGGCCCTTGCCACGCGCCGACATGCGCGCCGCCAGCCACACTTCATCGCAGGCGGCGGCGCGATCGACGCCTTGCAGGACGAGTTCGAGGTTGAACTGCAGTTTCAGTTCGCAAATGACCAGCACTGGCGGCTCGCCTTCGCGCACCGCGACGATATCGCAGTTGCCGATTTCGCCCTTGACCGTGAATTCCAGGCTTTCGAGAAACCGCTTCACCGGG
Organism: Mesorhizobium caraganae; assembly: GCF_016836705.1. GTDB lineage: Bacteria > Pseudomonadota > Alphaproteobacteria > Rhizobiales > Rhizobiaceae > Mesorhizobium > Mesorhizobium caraganae. The sequence goes on from NZ_JAFCGY010000023.1 coordinate 23,678, forward strand.
TCGTAGAGAGACGTTTCCTGCATGGCGCAGGCATAGCCGATTCGGACCGCGCCGGCACAGATCGGCGAAGCGCGCCGGAACGCGTACCAAAAGCCCGACGAGAGAAGGCACCGAAATCGCTAGACCGCCAAGCCTGGCTCGGCAGGTCGTGACACATATTCGGGGAATTCCGCCGCGCCCCGGCTCAGTGCCTTCACCATGATAAGGCCGTCATCAAAGAAGCCGTTTCGCGCATAAAACTGGTGCGTGCGTTCCTTGCCGAGCACCATGGCGATACGGAAGACAGCGCATCCGGTCCGCTCGCCCTCCGCCTCGATCCACGCCATCAGCTTGGCGCCTGTGCCGAGGCTGCGCAGCGCCGTGTCGACCACCACATGGTCGGCTTCGATGTACTTCCCGCACCAGAGCTGAGTACCCGTCCAGAAGCCGGAGAGACCCACCATCCGATCGCCGGTGTAGGCCGCGATACAGCGGTAATTGCCCTGAGCGAACATTGCTGACAGTCGTTCACGAAACGCTGTTTCGTCTAGATGCGAGTTGCTCTGTCGGAACACTGGATAGATCGAGAGCATCTCATCGAGCCCATTCAGTTCACGAATTGTCAACTCGTCGGTCACGACAGCCCTCCTAGCCTGTCACTCCACTTTGCGGTCGATCCCGCCCGTGGTCCAGTGGGTCTTCCATCGGGAATTGAGAGTGATTGGGTTTTGATCCTAGACTGCCTTGAAATCCACTGTCTGCAAAAGCCCGCCCCCAGGCAGGTTTTCCAGCGTGATGGTTCCGCCATAGCGTTCGACGATTTCCTTGGCGATGGCCAAGCCCAGACCGGCGCCGGGGATGGATTGCCAGCGGGCGGGGTTGACGCGGAAGAATGGTTCGAACGCCTTGTTTAGCAATTCCGGCGGGATGCCGGGGCCATGGTCGGCGATTGCCAGGACGGCGCGGCCGTCGGCAGCGGTGAGCGAAACGCTGCAACCCTTGCCGTGCGTGGCGGCGTTGACGATCAGATTGCGCAAAGCCCGGCGCAGACCGAGCGCCCCTGCCCGCACCGAGACCTTGTCGAGGTGGTCGGCCGACACCTGGTGTCCCAGCGACCGCATCTCGGCGGCGATGTCGCGCACCAGCCTTTCCAGGTCGACCGGTTCGACCGCATCCTGGTTGACCTCCTCGCGCACCAGCCGGATGGCGCTGTCGGCGATGCGGTCGAGCTCGTCGAGGTCGTGCAGCCATTTTTCGCGGTCGTCGTCCAGGAATTCGGCGCGCAGCCGCATGCGGGTCATCGGCGTGCGCAGATCATGGCCGGCGGCAGCGACCAGCCGCATGCGACTTTCCATCGCCGTCTTCAGCCGGGCGGAAAGCTGGTTCAGCGCATGCGCGGTCGCCTTGACCTCGGCCGAGCCCACTTCCGGCACCGACGCCAGCACACCGTCCGAGCCGATCTTGGAGACGGCGGCTTCCAGCATTTCCAGCGGCCGGATCAACACGGACGTGAAATAGACGGACACCGCCGTGGCGCCGGCCACGATCAGCGAGATCCAGCCGGCCAGAACCAGCCATTCGCGCCTTGGCGGCTTGACGTGCGGCACCTCCATGATCGCCCAGCGGCCGTCGGGCATTTGCACCGATGCGATTTGTCCGGGTTCGTCCGCCTTGTCGTTGACGATGGCCCGGAGGTCGAAGCCCCGGCGGCGCAGTATGTCGCTGAGCATTGCCGTTTCGGCACGGGCGACCTTGCCGTCGGCGGGATGATCGGTGAGCTGCACGTTCAGCACATCAGGGACAGGACCGGGCTGCAGCCGCACCACGAGTTCCATCTGTTGCGCAATCCAGGGCACGGTCAGTTCCGGCGGCGGCCCGCCGCCGCGCACGCTGATCACGGCGGCGGTGGCCAGGCCGACCACCCCGACGATGGACGCAACCAGCAACAAAATGAGCCGCCGGCGCAGCGAGTTCATATCTCGGCCTCCACGGCCTCGACGCGTGCGGTAAGCTGGTAGCCGCCATTGCGCACTGTCTTGAACAAGGGCCCCTCGCCGGTCTCGCCGAACTTGCGGCGCAGCCGGCTCATCAAAACGTCGACCGAGCGATCAAGCGGTTCGCGCTCGCGCCCTTGGGTGAGATCGAGCAACTGGTCGCGCGACAACAGCCGGCCGGGCCGGTCGAGAAACACCTGCAACAAGTCGAATTCGGCGCCGGTGAGATCGACAAGGGCACCTTCAGCGTCGGTCACTTTGCGGATGTCGGGCTCCAGCGTGTAGCTGGCGAAGCGGTAGATGCGCGCGTGGTGCGGCAAACTCCTCCGGCGCCGCGCGCCGCAGCACGGCGCGGATGCGCGCGGAGAGTTCGCGCGGGTTGAACGGCTTGCCGATATAGTCGTCGGCGCCGAGTTCCAGGCCGATGATGCGGTCGACATCCTCTTTGAGCGCCGTCAGCAGGATGATCGGGATATGCGGTTTGCGGTCCCGCAAGCCCCGGCAGATATCCAGCCCCGAGCCATCGGGCAGCATGACGTCGAGCACGATCAGATCGAACTGGCCGGCGCCGAGCTTCTGCTCGCATTCGCGCCGGTCCGCCGCCATCGACACGCGGAAGCCCTGGCCGTCGAGATAGCGCCCGAGAAGCGTCCTGATCTCGCGGTCGTCGTCGACGACGAGGATATGGGGTTGCGATTGCATTGCCTGCGACATGCCCATTGCCGATTTACCTTCGCCGATTATAGGCAAGCCGCCGGCGCACAGCAGATAAAATTGCAACCGAATGTTGCCAGCAATCCGCCAGAAACATTCCGAAACAAATCTCCCTTTGCTGGAAACCTTCGGCAACACACCGAAGCAAAGCGGAAAAAAAGCCCCCCTATCCTGCCGCCATCCGATGCATGTGGGAAAGGATTACGTCATGCAAAGCAGACTTCTGGCGCTCGGCCTGTTCTCCGCGGTCGCCATTCATCCCGCCCTTGCGCAGCAGGCCGATTTTGTCGCCCCGCCCGGCGAGCCACCGCAAATTTTGGCGTTGCAGGACGACCCGGACCAGGGTCCCCCGGATCAAGATCCTTGGCCGCACCGGCCGGCATGGCACGGACCTGAGGGCTTCGGTCCGCATCGCATGGGTCCGCCGCCGCAATTCATGCTCGCAGCTCGGCTTGCAACGCTCGAAACCCGCATCGGGGTACGAAGCGAACAGCTCGATGCCTGGCGCGACTACACCAGCGCGCTGCAGGCGGTGCTGGCGCCGCCCGGTCCCGATCATGGCCCCGGTGGTTCCGGCAATCGTGGTCCGGGAGCCGCGGATGGCTCCGGCGGCAAAGCCGACCAAGGTCCCCGCGATCCCTTCGCCTTCCAGGAAAGGCTGGCCGACGATGTAACTGAGCGCGCGGTCGCAGCCACCAAGTTGAAGGACGCCATCGCAGCCCTTCGCACCAAACTGACGCCCGAACAGCTCGAAATCCTTGCCTCGGCGGAACCCCATGGACCACCCCCCGGTCCCTGGGGACATCCGCCGGACGCAGCCGGTCCAGGAGGTCTGCCTGGCCATGACAGACACGCTCCCAATGCCCTATCCCGGACTGACGAGCAACTCTGACCGGCTGCGCCGGCCGGCCCGCTGACGCCCGGTCTCGGGCCGGCCGGTTCTCTCTCCCGTGGAGCAATTCCAGGAAAAGTGTGAAGCGGTTTTCCCGGGAAAAGCGCACAGCGCTTTCCCTTGGGAATTGCGTAAAAAACTATGTCGCCGGTTCCGGCCGCCATCAAGCAAAGAAAGCACGACAATGTGGGAAGCCCTGATGATGCTGCGGCTGATCGCGGCGTATGGCCCAGCCGGCTCGACCGGCCATGGCGCGCGAGCCGTGCAAGCGGCCCTGCCGGCGGACACGCTCAAGGGCGCGATCCGGCTAAGCTTCGCCGCCTGGCGCCTGTCGCTGCCGTTTTCGACGCCGTCGAGTGCCGCCCTTGATGACAAGAAAATTGCGTAAGGGCCGCCCATTGCCGATCAAGGGCAAGGCGCTTGGCGAAACGCTGTCTGTTGGCCTATTGATGGCACTGAGCATCGCGGCCAAGACTTCATTCTGCCAAAGACTTTATTCTGCTTGTCGAATACGCCCTGGCCGCCGAGAAGGAGCGCAAGATGAGCCGCTTCGAGGCAATGCTCGACGCCGCGCGCAAGCGGGCGCAGCCGATTGCGATAACCTTCCGATTGCCATGACCTTCGACCGCAACCCCAGCGAAAGATGACCGACGCCATGCCGTTCCCGTCCAGCCAGTTCTTTTTGCCGTCGCGTCGGTCCGCATCCTGGACTTCTGTGCTAGGCGCAACGCTCTTTCTCGCAGCCTGCTCGCAGGAGGGAGCCCAGGCTCCGGCAGGCATGGGCGCTGCCGGCCGGCCCGAGGTCGGTGTCGTCACCCTGCATCCGCAGTCGGTTGCCATCACCGCCGAACTGTCGGGACGCACCAGCGCTTCGCTGACCGCCGATGTCCGCCCGCAGGTGAACGGCATCATCCAGGCCCGGCTTTTCCAGGAGGGCAGCGAGGTCGTGGTCGGCCAGCCGCTCTATCTCATCAACCCCGCGAGCTACCAGGCAGCCCTGGATAGCGCAAAAGCTTCGCAGCAGAAGGCCGAATCGGCAGTGCCGACCGCACAGGCCAAGTTCGACCGCTACGCCGGGCTGCTGGCGCAGAAGGTGGTCTCGCAGCAGGACTACGACGATGCCGCCGCGACGCTGGCGCAGGCACAGGCGGATGTAGCGTCGGCCAAGGCAAGTGTCGAAGCCGCGCGCATCAATCTTGACTACACCAGGATCACCGCGCCGATCGCCGGCCGCATCGACAAGTCGTCACTGACGCCGGGAGCGTTGGTCACCGCCAACCAGGACACCGTGCTCACCACCATCCGCGCGCTCGATCCGATCAACGTCGATGTCACGCAATCAAGCACCAACCTGCTCAATCTGCGCCAGGCCATCAATGAAGGCCGGCTGAAGTTCAGTGGCCCCAATGTCAGCGTCAAGCTGAAGCTCGACAACGGCACCGTCTATACGCAGACCGGCAAGATGGAATTCGCCAGCGCCAATGTCGACCAGTCCACCGGCACTTTTGCGCTGCGGGCGCAGTTCCCCAACCCGGATCGCCTGTTGCTGCCCGGCATGTATGTGCGCGCGCTCATCGAAGAAGGCGTCGCCCAGAACAGCTTCCTGGTGCCGCAGCGCGCCGTCAGCCGCAACACCAAGGGTGAAGCGACCGCCATGGTCATCAATGCTGCCGGCAAGGTCGAGCAGCGTGTGCTCACTGTCCGCAACAGCGTCGGCAACAGCTGGCTGGTGGATTCCGGTGTCGGCGACGGCGACCGCGTCATCGTCGAGGGCGTGCAGTTGGTGCGCCCGGGCGGCGATGCGACCGGCGTCGAGGTGACGATCGACGAGGCAACCGGCGAGGTCAAGGACCGCGCGCAGACCTCCTCGGCCGTACCTGCGACCTCCGAGGTGGCCGCCAACGCCCAGAAGACCGGGAACTGAGCCGATGTCCGCATTCTTCATCAACCGGCCGATATTCGCCTGGGTGATCGCCATCGTGATCATGCTGGGCGGCTTGCTCGCCCTCACCACGCTGCCGATCTCGCAGTACCCGCAGATCGCGCCGACCACGGTCAACATCAGCGCCACCTATCCCGGCGCTGACGCCCAGACAGTGGAAAACTCGGTGACCAAGGTCATCGAGCAAGGCATGACCGGCATCGACAATCTCGACTATATGACGGCGACGTCGACCTCGACCGGTGCGGCCTCGATCACGCTGTCCTTCACCACCGCGGCCGATCCCGATACCGCGCAGGTGCAGACGCAGAACAAGCTGCAGCTGGTGCAGTCGCAGCTGCCTCAAGTGGTGCAGAGCAACGGCATCACTGTCTCCAAATCCTCGACCGGCTTCCTGATGGTCATCGGCTTCGTCTCCAGCGACGGCAAGATGAACTCGACCGATCTCGCCGACTATGTCGACTCCACCATCAACGACACGCTGAAGCGTGTCGCGGGTGTAGGCTCGACGCAGCTTTTCGGGTCCGGCTATGCCATGCGCATCTGGCTCGACCCCGACCAGCTCGCCAAATACGCCCTGATGCCAAGCGACGTGGCCGCCGCGATCGAGGCGCAGAATACGCAGGTGTCGGCCGGGCAGCTCGGCGGCCTGCCGCAACGCAAGGGCCAGCAGCTCAATGCAACGGTAACCGCCAAGAGCCGGCTGCAGACCGCCGAACAGTTCCGCAACATCATTCTGAAGAGCCAGACCGACGGCTCGCTGGTCCGCCTCAACGATGTCGCCACCGTCGCGCTCGGCGCCGAAAGCTATACGACGCAAGCCAATTACAACGGCAAGCCGGCAGCCGGCGTCGCCATCAATCTGGCGACCGGGGCCAACGCCATCAGCACGGCGGAAGCGGTGCGTTCGACGATCAACCGGCTGAGTTCGACCTTCCCGCAAGGCGTCGAGGTCGTCTATCCCTACGACACCTCCCCCTTCGTCCGGCTGTCCATCGAGGAGGTGGTGAAGACGCTGCTCGAGGCGATCGTGCTCGTCTTCCTGGTGATGTTCGTTTTCCTGCAGAATCTGCGCGCCACCATCATCCCGACCATCGCCGTGCCGGTCGTGCTGCTCGGCACGTTCGGCGTGCTGTCTTTCTTCGGTTATTCGATCAACACCCTGACCATGTTCGCCATGGTGCTGGCCATCGGCCTGCTCGTCGACGACGCTATCGTCGTGGTCGAGAATGTCGAGCGCGTCATGCAGGAGGAAGACCTGTCGCCGAAAGAGGCGACGCGCAAATCGATGAACGAGATCACCGGCGCGCTGGTCGGCATCGCCACCGTGCTCTCGGCGGTGTTCGTGCCGATGGCTTTCTTCGGCGGCTCGACCGGTATCATCTACCGGCAGTTCTCGGTGACCATCGTCTCGGCGATGATCCTGTCCGTACTGGTCGCACTTGTGCTGACGCCGGCACTCTGCGCCACCATCCTGCGGCGGCCCAAGGACCATGCGACACAGACCGGTCCGTTCGGCTGGTTCAACCGCGTCTTCGACCGCGGCACGACGGCCTATCGTGACGGCTCGCACGGCATCATCAACCGCTCCTGGCGTTTCCTCGCCGTCTTCCTCGCCATCGTCATCGCCATGGGCTGGATGTTTGCCCGGCTGCCGAGCTCCTTCCTGCCGGAAGAGGACCAGGGCATCCTGATCACCAGCGTGCAATTGCCGGTCGGAGCGACGCAGGACCGCACGGAGCGCGTGCTGAAGCAGGTCACCGACCACTATCTCAACGACGAAAAGGACGCGGTCGCAGGGGTGTTCACCGCTTCCGGCTTCGGTTTTGGCGGCGCCGGGCAGAATGTCGGCATTGCTTTCGTGCCGCTGAAGGAGTTCAGCCAGCGCTCATCGCCGGCCTTGTCGGCGCAAGCGGTCGCCGGCCGCGCCATGGGCGCCTTCCGCAAGATCAGGGACGCGCAGGTCTTTGCGCTGGCGCCGCCCGCCATCCAGGGTTTTGGCAACACCAACGGCTTCGATTTCTACCTGCAGGACGTCAATGGCGCCGGCCATGATGCCCTGATCCAGACGCGAAACCAGCTTCTTGGTCTTGCCGCACAGAGCAAGATGCTCACCGCCACGAGGCCCAACGGCCAAGAAGACCAGCCGCAATTCTCGGTCGACATCGACCAGGAGAAAGCCAGCGCGCTTGGCGTCAACCTCGCCGACATCAACAACACGCTGTCAGCCGCATGGGGCAGCGATTACGTCAACGATTTCATCGATCGCGGACGGGTCAAGCCGGTCTATTTGCAGTCGGACCCGAACTTTCGCATGCAGCCTGAAGATCTGGACAAATGGCAGGTCCGCAATTCCGGCGGCGCCATGGTGCCGTTCTCCTCCTTCGCCTCCAGCCACTGGACATTCGGCTCGCCTCGGCTCGAACGCTACAATGGCTCGGCCGCGGTCGAGATCCAGGGCGCCGCGGCCGCCGGTATCAGCTCGGGCGCCGCCATGGACGAGATCGATAAACTCGTGGCGCAGCTGCCGCCCGGCTACTCCCATGAATGGACCGGGTTGTCGCACCAGGAGCGGCTTTCCGGCAACCAGGCGCTGTCGCTCTATGCGATCTCGGCACTGGTCGTGTTCCTGTGCCTGGCAGCACTCTATGAGAGCTGGTCGATACCATTCGCGGTCATGCTGTCGGTGCCGATCGGCATCTTCGGCGCGCTGCTTGCGGCAAGCCTGTTCGGCCAGACCAACGACGTCTATTTCAAGGTCGGCCTGCTGACCACGATCGGCCTCGCCGCCAAGAACGCCATCCTCATCGTCGAGTTCGCCATCGAGCGACAGACGGCCGGCATGGGCCTCGTCGAGGCGACGCTGGAGGCAGCGCGACAACGATTGCGGCCGATCCTGATGACATCGCTGGCTTTCATCCTCGGCGTCACGCCGCTGGCGATCGCCAACGGCGCCGGCTCAGGCGCGCAGAACTCCGTCGGCATCGGCGTCATGGGCGGCATGATCGCGGCGACGGTGATCGGCGTGTTCCTGGTGCCGCTGCTGTTCGTCACGGTGCGGCGCATCTTCAAGGGCAAGGTGGCTAAACAGGAAACGGGCGAGACGCCAGCAGCAGCCAACCAGCAATAAGGGTATTTCGTATGACAGGTTTTGAACGTGGCCGTCCCGCCGCGAGGCGGACGCTTTTGCCTATGCTTGCCGTTGTCCTGCTTTCGGGCTGCGTCGTCGGCCCGGACTATGAGAAGCCGCTTCTGGCGATGCCGGCAAGCTGGAGCGACCAGAAGACGGCTTCAATAGCCAGGCCGCCGCAACTGTCGCAATGGTGGCAGCGCCTACGCGATCCCCAGTTGAACACGCTTGTCGACGAGGCGGTTGCCGGCAATCTGGACGTCGCCACCGCCAAGGCCAAGATTCGCCAGGCGCGCGCCAGCTACCGCCAAAGCGCCGGAGCCTTATTCCCCACGGCCGACGGTTCCGGCTCGGCCAGCCGCAGCAAGACCGCCGCAACCACGGAAGGCGGGAGCGCCGGCGATGCCTACAGCTATTACCAGGCCGGCTTCGACGCCAGTTGGGAGCTCGACCTGTTCGGCGCCAACCGCAGGAGCGTCGAAGCCGCGCGCTATGGCGTGGACGCTTCCGAGCAGGAGCTGCGCTCGACGCTGCTGACCCTGGTCGGCGACGTTGCCTCCTATTATGCGCAGGCCCGCGGCTTCCAGGCACGCATCCAGCTGGCACGCCGCACGGCCGCATCGCAGCAGCAGACCGCGACGCTGACCCGCACCATGCTTTTGGCCGGCACGGCGACGGCGGCCGACGTCGCCAAGGCCCAGGGGCAGGCAAACGCCACTGCGGCCGATGTTCCCTCGCTCGAGGCCAGTTACGCCCAAGCCGTACACCGGCTTTCCGTGCTCACCGGCCGCCCGCCGGCGGCGCTGAACGAGCGGCTGAAGCGCGGCGCGCCGATCCCGACGCCGCGCCTGCCGCTGCCGACCGGTATTCCGGCCGACATCCTGCTGACTCGGCCGGACGTGCGCATGGCCGAGCGGCAATATGCCCAATACACCGCCAAGGTCGGCCAGGCCGAGGCGGCCCGTTATCCCGCGGTCAGCCTGACCGGCAATATCGACACCTCGGCTTTCAGGGTCGGCGACCTCGGCAAGAATTCCACCATCGGCTGGTCGTTCGGGCCGACGCTCAGCGTGCCGATTTTCAATGCCGGGCAGCTGAAGGCGGCGGCCGACGTCGCCAGGGCCGAGCGCGATCAGTATTTCATCGCCTACAAGACGTCCGTACTGTCGGCGCTCGAAGATGTCGAAAACGCCATCGTCGCGCTGCACCAGGAGCGCATCAGGAACAGCAAGCTTGCGGCTTCGGTGAAATCCTATGGCGAGGCGGCAAATCTCGAGCGCACGCTGTTCAAATCAGGGGAAGCCGGCCTTCTCGACGTGCTGGACGCCGAGCGTTCGCTCTATTCGGCCGAGGACGATCTGCTGCAAAGCCGCATCGCCATCGCTACCGACTATGTCGCGCTCAACAAGGCGCTCGGCGGTGGCTGGGACGGCACGATCGACAGCGCCAAGCCCGAGATCGTCGACGCCAAGACCGGTCCACGGCTGGCGTCGTCGGTGCCCGCCACGCAATGATGAGCGTGTCAGTGTGCTTCTACTTAGAGCCGGGTGCGCGTCTGGCGCTGCCCCGGTGCGGCATCATTCGCCTTGAAATGCATCTCGTTCTGGACGGCGGCAAAAAACCGGCGGACATCGTTGGCGGCCGAAGCCGCGTCGCTGCCGGCGGCGATCGCCTTGTCGAGCAGTTCGCGCGCCGTGGCCTTCCAGAAGGAATTGGCCGTGTCGCCATGCAGCCTGCCCAGCCTGGCCGCCACCTCGCGCACCAGCATGGTTTGCCGGTCTAGCGGAAAGGCGCGCACATTTGCTGAGGACATATTCTGCACCATGACACTGACGCAACGAATCAGACGCTGCTCTATGGCGTCATGCCTAGCTGTGAAGTCGGAAACGGAACCTTAACGGCGCGGAGTCCGCGTCGATCCGAGCGAGTCGGGTGGTCGGCCTCCGGATCAAAAAAGGCTTTAGATTCGCAGGCCCCTCGCCTCGCCGCCGCTGCGCTTGGCCGTAATCATCATGTCCCTGGCCAGCAGGCCGCTGACGCGGCAGAACGCCATGAACGCACGGCAGGCGTCCTCGGTCTTGACGACATCCACCGTGGCGCCGAAGCAAGCGTTGAACGCCGCCTCATAGACCTTGCCCTGTCGCTTCTTTGGCCACTCATGCAGGACATCCAGCGCCTGTTCGACGCTGTAAATCTCCTCTACCGGCAGCCCGGGCGCGGGCGCGATGCGCACCGGCACCTCGAATTGCAATCTGTCCATTTCCAAGTCTCCCGAACTGGTGTCGCCACAACGCCGTTCGTCGTCAAAAGTTGCTTTGACCTGATGTCGCGCAAGAATGTGTCGTCACTGCGGTCGCAGCTTTCGGGCGTTAAAGCGCGCCCAGGCGCGCACTTTAACGCTTTGTTTTTAAGCAATTCCCGATGGAAACCGCTGCACTCGTTCCTGGAATTTGTTGCTATTGGTTGGCCGGATCGGTCTCGGCCTCACAGGCCATGCGCACGGGTATGAAGAGCACATAGGCCGATGGCAGAGCAAAGATGGCGGCAAGAACCAGTGTTGCGGTTCCCGCCATGCCGAGCGTCTCGGCGATCGCCCAATAGACCGCGCCGATGCAGATGAGCACCTGCACCGAAAGAAACAAGGCGGCCGAGACCGGCCGCGGGCGCCGCCCTCCGTTTAGCAGCAACGCCATCAGGCCCGAGCAGGTCGCCCTGATCGGCGTCACGACTGGTTTTGCGGGCTTGAACGCGATGGGACGGCAAGATCTCATGATATTTCCACCGGCCTAGCCGACTGAGTCCAAAAAGGAAAGCGTCGGCCCCCCAGGCAGAACAAAGCACGAGACAGCGCCGCAAGTGATGAATATCGCTGGCGCGAGCCCCTCGCCGGCAGTTCTTCCTTGAACCTTGCGGCTTCCAGTGCCAAATCTGGGAAGATTTTCGAACGGGCTGATATGCATCGCCCGCTTACAGACAAAACGGACACTATGGTCACCTATCTCGACGCCGCCACGGCACCCCTCAGAAACACCGGCCAGATCCGCCTCTACGGCGAGGAAGGCTTTGCGGGAATGCGCAAGGCCTGCGATCTCACCGCGCGCTGCCTCGACGAGCTGGTGCCTATGGTCCAGCCGGGCGTCACCACCGAGACAATCGACCGTTTCGTTTTCGAATACGGGATGGACCATGGCGCGCTGCCGGCGACGCTCAATTATCGCGGCTACACCAAATCGTCCTGCACCTCGATCAATCATGTCGTCTGCCACGGCATTCCCGACAACAAGCCGTTGAAGGATGGCGACATCGTCAACATCGATGTCACCTACATACTCGATGGCTGGCACGGCGATTCCTCGCGCATGTATCCGGTCGGCACCATCAAGCGCGCCGCCGAGCGTCTGCTCGAAGTCACCCATGAATGCCTGATGCGCGGCATCGCGGCGGTCCGGCCCGGCGCCCGTACCGGCGCCATCGGCGCTGCCATCCAGACCTATGCCGAAGCCGAGCGCTGCTCGGTGGTGCGCGATTTCTGCGGCCACGGCGTCGGCCAGCTGTTTCATGACGCGCCCAACATCCTGCACTACGGCACGTCAAGCGAAGGCGTCGAGATGCGGCCGGGCATGATCTTTACCATCGAGCCGATGATCAATCTTGGCCGCCCGCATGTGAAAGTGCTGTCGGACGGCTGGACGGCGGTGACGCGCGACCGCTCGCTATCGGCGCAGTACGAACACACGATCGGCGTCACCGAGACTGGCTGCGAGATCTTTACGCTGTCGCCAAACAAGCTCGACCGCCCCGGCCTGCCGGCCTGAGCGGTCGATATTTGTCGCGGCCGGTTGACGGCCCGCTAACTCACACGCCGTCGCCTCAGCCGACAGCAGCCGGGTGAAGCAGCTCTTCGAGGCCGATATTGCGGTAGATTTCCCGGCGCATGCGGTCGGCAACGCCGTTGACGATTTCGGCGCCGTCCTGTGACGGGTCAACATGGACGCGGAACGGCCGCTTGCCGAACGGCATATTTACGACGCGAACGATCTCGCGCGCCACTTCCGACGGATCGGCATCGGCGGGCTCGAGGCTAGCCAGCCCCTTCAGCGCCCGATCGGCAATCCCGGCATAGGGTCCGGCCTCATATTCGGCAACGCGCACCGCATCGGACGGCTTGCCCGAATGCGCAAAATGATTGGTGCCCTTAGTGAACGCACCGGGAACCATGATGGTTGTTTCTATCCCCCACAAAGCGAGCTCGGTGGAGTAGGACACGGCCAGCGCATCCATCGCCGCCTTGGCGGCAAAGTAAGGCGCCAGGAACGGCGGGGTACCGCCGCGTGTCGAGGACGAGCCGAGCCAGACCAGCAGGCCCTTGCCTTGCCCGCGCAGATGCGGAAGCGCGGCGCGATTGACCCGCTGCGCCCCCAGAACATTGACGTCATACTGCTGGATGAACTGGTCGGGTGTGAACGCCTCGGCGGGACCGAACACCATATGACCGGCATTGTGAACGATGACATCCAGCCGGCCCGCATCGGCGATGATGTGTGCGATACCGGCCTCGGCCGAGGCCTCCGATTGCACGTCAAGCTCAGCGGTGCGCAGATCGGCCTTGTGCTCAGTGGCCCACGCGGCGACGGCGGCGACCTGAGGCGCATTGCGCCCTGTGGTCTCGCGCATGGTGGCGTAGACCGTGTGGCCGGCTTCAGCCAGGGACCTGGCGGTCATCAGGCCGAAGCCCGAGGACGCGCCGGTGACGAGGATGACGAATTTGGACATGACGATGTTCCTTGATTGAGGTTGGGTGTGCGGGGCGGCTGGATCAGATGATCCCGCCATTGGCGCGCAAGGTCTGGCCATTGATCCAGGCGCCGTCCGGCCCGGCGAGGAAGGCTACGGCGTCGGCGATATCCTTGGGCTGGCCGAGACGTTCGAGTGGGGCCAATTTGGCCAGGCGATCGACGAGGTCCTGCGGCTTGCCGTCGAGGAACAGCTTGGTGGCCGTTGGCCCCGGTGCGATGGCGTTGACGGTGATGTTGCGGCCGCGCAGTTCCTTGGCCAGCACGCTGGTCATCGCTTCCACGGCAGCCTTGGTGGCGGCATAGACGCCATAGGTCGGCTGCAGCAGGCCGACGACGCTGGACGAGAAATTCACGATCCGGCCGCCGTCGCGCAGCCGCTTCGCCGCCTCGCGCAATGTGTTGAAGGTGCCCTTGAGGTTGACGGCGATCGTGCGGTCGAACAACGCGTCGTCGCTGTCGGCGATGGTGGCGAGGTTCATGATGCCGGCATTGTTGATCAGCACGTCGACGCCGCCGAAAGCGGTTTCGACCGTGTCGAACATGCGGGTCACCGCGGCAGCGTCCGAAATGTCTGCCTTGGCCGTCACGGCCTTGCCTCCGGCCGCTTCGATCCTGGCGACGACCGCTTCTGCCGAGGCGGCGTTGCCGGCATAGTTCACCACGACGGTGAAGCCGTCCTTGGCGAGGCGCTCGGCGACGGCAGCGCCGATGCCGCCCGAGGCGCCGGTGACGAGGGCGATCTTGCCGGTCTGATTGATCTGGTTGGTCATTGTCTGTCTCCTTGCTGATGCCGTTGATCGGCTGACAGCAAGATGCGCCTTTCCGTGCTGCGGATAATCGGGCACTATCCGACATCATCATTCGAGATTTCGAACAATGGATCGCTTCGACGCCATGCGCGTCTTCATCCGCATCGTCGAGCGGCGCAGCTTCACCAAGGCCGCCGACGACCTGGGCCTGCCCCGCTCATCTGTCACCGATGCGGTCAAGAGTTTGGAGGCACGGCTGGGCGTGCGGCTTTTGCAGCGCACGACCCGTCAGGTCAGCCCGACACTGGACGGCGAAGCCTATTATCAGCGCTGCGTCAGCCTGGTCGCCGATCTGGAAGACGCCGAGGGCGCCTTTGTCGGCGCCAAGCCGTCGGGCCTTGTCCGCGTCGACATGTATGGTACCCAGGCGCGGTATTTCCTGCTGCCCGGCCTGCCCCGCTTCCGCGAGCTGTATCCGGACATCCGGCTGCATATCAGCGAGATGCACCAGCCGTTGGATATGATCCGTGAGGGGTTCGATTGTCTCCTGCGCGCCGGCGAACTGTCCGACAGTCCGCTGATCAAGCGACGCCTGGCGACGCTGGAAAGGGGCACCTTCGCCAGCCCCGACTACCTCAGCCGCTTCGGCACGCCGCAGACGCTCGACGATCTTGCGGGCCACGAAATGGTCGGGCTGATGTCGCCCGAGGCAGCAGAGATCATTCCGCTCGTCTTCAGCATCGACGGCAAGCCCCGCCGGATCACCTTGCCTGCCAATGTGACTGTGACCGGCCCCGAGACCAATGTCGCTTCCGCATGCCTTGGCCTTGGGCTGATCCAGGTACCACGCTACCGGATCGTCTCGGAACTGGCCAGCGGCGCGCTGGTCGAGGTGCTCGCAGGCTTTCCGCCGACACCGTTACCGGTTCACGTCCTCTATTCGCCCACACGCCAATTGTCGCCGCGCCTGCGCGTGTTCATCGACTGGATGGCGCAACAGTTCCGCAATCGAACCTCGCGGGCCGAATGAAGCGCCGCCCCATCGCTCCGGGCGGATGCATGTCATGACAGCTGGGTCGCTGGTTCATTCGGCAGGTCGACGATCAGGCGGCGGGATGAAATCGTCGGAATTCGCGGCAATGGCATCGGCTGCCATGCCCGAATGCGTTGAAAACAGCATTGCCATCGCCGCGACAGATGCCCTGCCGGCAAATATTCCAGTCCCGATTTTAGCGAACATGCGTGCTCCAGGCATAAAAGGCGAAAGCCCCCCGATGCTGTCAGCATTTCAGGTGAAGGTGGCTGCATGCATTAAGTGGTGTTAAGTTTTGTTGCGCAATCGTGGCTGCATCTTGCCGCCTCCACTATCTGCGCGACGAACTGTTTCAATCCACGCCAGAAAAGCTCTAATGTCTGCGTCGAAGGGATGTGGGCTGCATATGGCGAACAACGGCAATGACGATGAACGGGGGTTCTTCTCCGAGCGGTGGATTGAACCGCCGGCGAAGCACAAGGCGCCAAAAGACAAATCGGATGAGAAGCCGCATTATCACGGCCATCGCGATCGCTTGCGCGAGCGCTTCGTTGCCGGCGGTCCCGACGCCCTGCCCGACTACGAGCTTCTCGAACTGCTGCTGTTTCGCCTGATCCCGCGTGTCGACACCAAGCCGATCGCCAAGGGACTTTTGGCGCGCTTCGGCACATTCGGCGAAGTGCTCGGCGCGCCGGTGGCGCTGCTGCAGGAGGTGAAGGGCATTGGCCCGGCCGTGGCCGTCGACCTGAAGGTGATTGCCGCAGCCGCGCAACGCATGGCGCGCACGGAAGTCCGCGACCGCGAGGTGCTGTCCAACTGGACGCAGCTTCTTGCCTATTGCCGCTCGGCCATGGCGTTCGAGAACCGCGAACAGTTCCGCATCCTCTTCCTCGACAAGAAGAACGTTCTGATCGCCGACGAGGTGCAGCAGGTCGGCACCGTCGACCACACGCCGGTCTATCCGCGCGAAGTGATCAAGCGCGCGCTGGAACTCTCGGCCAGCGCCGTCATCCTGGTGCACAACCACCCCTCAGGCGACCCGACGCCGTCGCGCGCCGACATCGAGATGACCAAGCAGATTATCGACAGCGCCAAGCCGCTCGGCATCGCCGTCCATGACCACATCATCATCGGCAAGAAGGGCAATGCCTCGATGAAGGGCCTGCTGCTGATCTAAGCCAACCCGAACCGAAGGTCAGTGTGGGTTCGACGGACCGTCCATCGACGTCATGAAGGAGAGCGCCGTGACTGGCGCGACGCCGGGATCGCCATGAAGCGCCGGCACGGTTGAATGGATAGGAGCTGCGTTCCAAATTGCCATCGTCGACTTGGCTGATGAGGATCTCGGCCGAACCGAAGGTCCGCAACTGCGCAAAAGCGATTTTTCTCCCCTTCCACAGCCGGCTCTAGAATTTCCGTCGCAAATCACGCATGATGCACTTTGGTATTTCCAGCGATGGCTTCACGCCCCTGGAATATCGGGAGGAACGGGACATGCCCATCGTGGTTGTACTCGTTTTGATCGTCTTGGGCTCGGTGTTGTTCCACTTCCTGAGCCCATGGTGGTGGACTCCGATTGCCTCCAACTGGGACTATATCGACAACACCATCATCATCACCTTTTGGATCACCGGCGTTGTCTTCGCCGCCGTGGTGCTGTTTATGGCCTATTGCGTTTTCCGCTTCCGTCATCGCGAGGGCAGCCGGGCTGCCTACGAACCTGAGAACAGGCGGCTCGAATGGTGGTTGACGATCGTCACCGGCGTGGGTGTTACCGCCATGCTGGTCCCCGGGCTGTTCGTCTGGAGCCGGTTCGTCAACGTTCCAAGCGACGCAACCGTGGTCGAAGTCGTTGGCCAGCAATGGCAGTGGAGTTTCCGCTTGCCCGGCAAGGACGGCAAGCTCGGCACATCCGACACCCGTGACGTTACCGCTGAAAATCCGCTGGGCGTGATCGCCAAGGATCCCAACGGCCAGGATGATGTCGTGGTCGAAGCGGCCGACCTGCATCTGCCGGTCGGCAAGCCGGTCAAGATGCTGCTGCGCTCGATCGATGTGCTGCATGATTTCTATGTGCCGGAATTCCGCGCCAAGATGGACATGATCCCGGGCTCGGTCACTTACTTCTGGTTCACCCCGACCAAGACCGGAACCTTCCAGGTTCTGTGCGCCGAACTGTGCGGCCAGGGGCATCCGATGATGCATGGCATCGTCATGGTCGACACCCAGGAAGACTATGTGGCCTGGCTCGACCAGCAGCAGACGTTCGCGCAATTATCGGCGCCCCAGCAGACGGGCTCGGCGGAACAGGCGCCGGGCAATGCCACGGTGTCAGCTTTGAAAGTTGCGGCAAAACTCGAAACTGTCGGGTCCCGCTGAAGGGCACGGAGGTGCTCCCATGGTCGATGTCACGCCTGCAGATGCCGTCCCGCCCGCCGAAGTGGCGGAAATGGAACTCTACCATCCGCACAGCTGGTGGACGAAGTATGTCTTCTCGCAGGACGCCAAGGTCATCGCGATCCAGTATTCGGGGACCGCAACGGCTATCGGCCTGGTCGCCCTGGTCTTGTCATGGCTGATGCGCCTGCAACTCGGCTTCCCCGGCACGTTCGACTTCATCACCCCGGAAGCCTACTACCAGTTCATCACCATGCACGGCATGATCATGGTGATCTACCTGCTCACGGCACTCTTCCTCGGCGGCTTCGGCAACTATCTGATCCCGCTGATGGTCGGCGCCCGCGACATGGTCTTCCCCTATGTCAACATGCTGAGCTACTGGATTTACCTGCTTGCAGTGCTGGTTCTGGTGTCGAGCTTCTTTGCGCCTGGCGGACCCACCGGTGCCGGCTGGACGCTCTATCCGCCGCAAGCCATCATGACCGGCACGCCTGGCGGCCAGGAATGGGGCATCATTCTGATGCTCGTCTCGCTGATCCTGTTCATCATCGGCTTCACCATGGGCGGCCTGAACTACGTCGTGACGGTGCTGCAGGCCCGCACGCGCGGCATGACAATGATGCGCCTGCCGTTGACCGTGTGGGGCATCTTCACCGCGACTGTCATGGCGTTGCTGGCCTTCCCGGCGCTGTTCGTCGCCTGCGTGATGATGTTGCTTGACCGCGCGCTCGGCACCTCCTTCTTCATGCCCGCAGTCGTCGAGATGGGCGAACAGCTGCAGCACAATGGCGGCAGCCCGATCCTGTTCCAGCATCTGTTCTGGTTCTTCGGCCACCCCGAAGTCTACATCGTAGCGCTTCCAGCCTTCGGCATCGTTTCCGATCTGATCAGCACGCATGCGCGCAAGAACATTTTTGGCTACCGCATGATGGTCTGGGCCATCGTTGGCATCGGCGCGCTGAGCTTCGTGGTCTGGGCGCACCACATGTATGTCAGCGGCATGCACCCCTATTTCGGCTTCTTCTTCGCCACCACGACATTGATCATCGCCATCCCGACCGCAATTAAGGTCTACAATTGGGTGCTGACGCTGTGGCGCGGCGACATCCATCTCACCATACCGATGCTGTTTGCCATGGCTTTCATCGTCACCTTCGTCAATGGCGGGTTGACTGGATTGTTTCTCGGCAACGTCGTCGTCGACGTCCCGCTGTCGGACACGATGTTCGTGGTCGCTCACTTCCATATGGTCATGGGAGTTGCCCCCATCCTCGTTATCTTCGGCGCGATCTACCACTGGTACCCGAAGGTCACCGGCCGGATGCTCAACGAGACGCTCGGCCGCTTCCATTTCTGGGTCACCTTCCTCGGCGCCTACCTGATCTTCTTTCCCATGCACTATATCGGCCTGATGGGTGTGCCGCGGCGCTATGCCGAGATGACCGATGTGACGGTGATGACGGAATCGGCTCACCACCTGAACTCGTTCATCAGCATCATGGCGTTCATCGTCGGCTTTGCCCAGATCGTGTTCCTGTTCAATCTGATCTGGAGCATCCGCCATGGCCGCGAGGCCGGTGGCAATCCATGGCGCGCCACCACACTCGAATGGCAGACGCCGCAGACGCCGCCGGCGCATGGCAATTTCGGCAAGGAGTTGCCGATCGTCTATCGCTGGGCCTATGACTACAGCGTGCCGGGCGCCAAGGAGGACTTCATTCCGCAAAACATGCCGGGCACCTTCGGCCCCTCCAGGGAGCCGGCATGAGCGTCATCCTGGTCTTCCTGCTCGTGATCGCCGGCTTTGCCGGCTGGTGGCTCTCGCATCAGCGGCTGATGACCAAGCCATGGCTCGAGCAAGGTGCGGCGGGAGATTTCGTCCCCTTCGACCGGTCTGGCCTGCCGACCGCCAAGATCGGCCTCGGTGTCTTCCTCGCCGTCGTCGGCTGCCTGTTCGCGCTGTTCACCAGCGCCTATTTCATGCGTATGGCGCTGTCGGACTGGCAGCCGCTACCCATGCCACGCCTGCTCTGGCTCAACACCGGCATGCTGGTCCTGAGCAGCGTCGCGCTGCAATGCGCCTCGGTCGCGGCGCGCAAGCGCCAGATGGACACGGTCAGGCTCGGCCTTGCCGCAGCTGGGCTCACCGCGATCGCCTTCCTCGTCGGGCAGCTCATGGCATGGCGGGACCTGACCGCCGATGGTTATTTTCTGGCCTCCAATCCGGCCAACAGCTTTTTCTACCTGATAACCGGGATGCACGGCCTGCACATAGTGGGAGGGCTGGTGGGCCTGGGCAGAACAACCGCCGGCGCCTGGAACGGAGCACGGCCGGAACGGCTTCGCCTCAGCGTCGAATTGTGCGCCATGTACTGGCATTTCCTGCTTTTCGTCTGGCTCGCCATCTTCGCTCTTTTGGCCGGCTGGGCCGCGACGTTCATCGATATTTGCCGGCAGTTGCTGACCTAGGAGGTCGAGGAGCATGGCAGAAACGACGCTGACGCATACCGGCCAAACGGAGTCGCGGCCCGCAGGCTGGCAAGGCATTGCCGCCGACTGGTCCTCGGATCAGCGCGCGTTCAAGAACGTGTCCTGGGGCAAGGCCATGATGTGGATCTTCCTGCTCAGCGACACCTTCATCTTCGGCTGCTTCCTGCTCTCCTACATGACCGCGCGCGCCTCCACGCGCGTGCCGTGGCCCAACCCGAGCGAGGTCTTTGCGCTTCGTATCGGCGGTTCGGACATTCCACTGATCCTGATCGCCATTATGACCTTCGTGCTGATCTCGAGCAGCGGAACGATGGCCATGGCGGTCAATTTCGGCTATCGCCGCGACCGCCGCAAAACGGCAATCCTCATGCTTTTGACGGCAGCGCTGGGAGCCACCTTCGTCGGCATGCAAGCCTTCGAATGGACCAAGCTGATCACCGAAGGGGTACGGCCCTGGGGCAATCCGTGGGGCGCGGCGCAGTTCGGTTCGACTTTCTTCATGATCACCGGCTTCCACGGCACGCATGTGACGATCGGGGTGATCTTCCTCATCATCGTGGCGCGGAAGGTCTGGCGTGGAGACTACGACGTCGGACGTCCCGGCTTCTTCACCAGCCGCCGGGGTCGCTACGAGAACGTCGAAATCATGGGGCTCTACTGGCATTTCGTCGATCTGGTCTGGG
Source organism: Mesorhizobium caraganae (assembly GCF_016836705.1). Lineage (GTDB taxonomy): Bacteria > Pseudomonadota > Alphaproteobacteria > Rhizobiales > Rhizobiaceae > Mesorhizobium > Mesorhizobium caraganae. The sequence continues at coordinate 44,480 of NZ_JAFCGY010000023.1, forward strand.
TGTTCATTTTCGCATTCTTCTATCTTTGGTGAGAGGCTGACATGGCTGAAGCAACCGCAAACGGCCTGGGGCAACACGCACTTCACGCTGGTCATGCGCATGACGCGCCAGCGACTGGCGTCGCCCAGGCGGAGGTTCATCAGGAACACCCGATCAAGCTCTATCTGGTGGTCTGGGCATGGCTGTTCATCCTCAGCACCTGTTCCTATCTGGTCGATTATTTCGGCCTCCACGGCTATCTCAGATGGTCGCTGATCCTCATCTTCATGATCCTCAAGGCGGGGCTGATTGTCGCCGTGTTCATGCACATGGCCTGGGAGCGGCTGGCACTGACCTATGCGATCATCCTGCCGCCGGTTCTGATACTGGTGTTCGTGGCGATGATGCTCTTCGAAGCGGATTACACACTTTTCACCCGGATGGTGTTTTTCGGGCCGGGGCCCTGACGCGCAATCCGGATTTGAGGCTTCGCCCGCGGCATTTCGAGTCAGGAACCGCAGGATCCTGACTGCGGTCCGGGTCGACATGCTGCTGCCTTGAAACAAGCGGCTGCTGATCCATCTTGCTATTATCGGAAACGATCGGAGGGGAATGATTGCCTTCGTTTCCAATGCGCCGCGAACTCCAGCAGGGAGGCCGAAGATGACGATCGCAAACAGACTGAAGGACTACATTGACGGGAGAGGAATCTCCTACGACACCGTCGCCCATCATCGCACATCGACGAGCAGGCAGTCCGCCATTGCCGCGCATGTGCCCGGCAGCATGATGGCTAAATCGGTGGTCGTTCACCACGAACTCGGTTATGCGCTGGCCGTGGTCCCAAGCACGCACAGAATCGAGTTCGGTACACTGCAGGACGTCATGGACAGGCGTCTTGGACTCGCCTCCGAAGACGAGGTGGTCTCACTCTTCGGCGATTGTGACATCGGCGCCATTCCGCCGATCGGCGCGGCCTATGATGTCCCGGTGATCCTCGACGACAGCCTCGGCGAAGCCGCCGACATCTATTTCGAGGGCGGCGACCACAGGACGCTGGTGCATGTGAGCGGCAAGGATTTCCGCAACCTGACCATGGACGCACGTCACGCCCGCTTCAGCCACGCTGCCTACTGAAAAAATCAACCGTCTGCACCGGTACTCTTGCCGGTGCAGACCAGCCGGATATCGTCAACTCGACGGCCTGACCGGCGACGGCGGTTCCACAACCTTGCGGTAGACATGCCATGTGGCGTGACCGAGGATCGGCAGCACGACCGCCAGCCCGGCAAACACCGGCAGCGAGCCGATGATCAGGGCGACGGCGACGATCAGTCCCCAGACAGCCATGGTGATCGGATTTGCCAGCACCGCTCGCACCGAGGTGTGGATGGCTTCGTAGGCGCCGACATCGCGGTCGAGCAACAATGGGAAGGCGACGACCGTCGTGCACAACACCACCACCGCGAAGACGAAGCCGATGGCGTGCCCCAGGATAATCAGAGTCCAACCGCGCCCGGTGGCAAATATCTCATTGATGAAGCCGGATATCGATTCCGGCGGAGCCGGGCCGAAGAGATATTGATAGAACATCTGCGCTGTCAAAAGCCAGGTGATGAAGATGGCAAACAGCATGATCCCGACTGCCGCGATGGCCGGCACGGCCGGAGAATTCCTGACCTCGAAAGCGTGCCTCCAGGAGGTGTCGAGCCCGGCTTCTCGTCTACGGCTGATCTCATAGAGGCCGATCGCTGCGAATGGACCGATCAGCGCAAAGCCGGACACCAGTGGAAACAGCAACGGCAACGCATTGGCGCCCGAAGTCCAGGCAGCAAGCACGACGCCGACAAGCGGATAGAGCAGGCAGAGAAAGACGATGTGCGACGGTTTGACCATGAAATCGTCAACACCGCGCTTGAGCGCATCGAAAAGATCGGAAATACCGATTTTTCGAATTTTGGTGTGTTCCAGCGTTTCGCTGGCGCCTGCAATCACGTGAAAACTTGCCATGCCCGTTCCTCCAGACCAGGTCCGGTACGGTCGCGGTTTCACGGTGCTGCCGTTCTGCATGACTGGCCACGCAAACCCGCGACCTGCACCGAAATCAACATACTCCATTGCCTGGAACTTGTCGCCCTTTTGTCACAAAGGCTCGGAAGGTCATGCGCTGGCTCTTGCGGCCCTTCTTCGATATCCTGTCCAATCGAAGGTGTAGGTCATGGACGGAAAAACCATTCTGCTGCTCGGCCTTGGCGTCGTCGCTCTGCTGGTCCTGGGATTCTGTGCTCTGCCAGCGTGAGCCGATCCCGATGTGCAACGCTGTCAACCTCCGGCAGAGATGAACGCGCGCATCGCGATGGTGTCGGCAAGCAGCATGGCAAAGATCGCGAAAAGATAGAAAATCGAATAGGCAAACAGCGCCTTTGCCGGCTTCATCTCCTTGTCGGGGATGACCAGAACCTTCCAGGCGTACCAGATGAAACCCGCGCCCAACGCGGTCGAAACAACCCCATAGAACCCGCTCGCGAATCCGAACGCCCAGGGCAGCACGCCGATTGGCGCCAGGAGCAGTGAATAGGCGAAGATCTGCCTTCTGGTCGAGGCCTTGCCGGCCACGTTCGGCATCATCGGGATGCCGGCAGCGGCGTAGTCGCCGGCCTTGAACAGCGCGAGCGCCCAGAAATGCGGCGGCGTCCACAGGAAAATGATCAGGAACAGGATGAGGCTTTCAATGCCGATGGCGCCAGTGGCCGCCGCCCAGCCAATCATCGGAGGAAGGGCACCCGCCGCGCCGCCGATGACGATGTTCTGCGGCGTCGAGCGCTTCAGCCACATTGTATAGATGACGACGTAGAAAAAGATGGTGAAGGCCAGCAGCGACGCGGCAAGCCATCCCACCAGCACGCCGAGCGTCATGACCGAAAACGCAGAAAGCACCAGGCCGAAGCCGAGAGCTTCGCCGGGCGTGACACGGCCTGACGGAACCGGCCGCCTTGATGTGCGTGACATCAGCGCGTCGATGTCCGCGTCGTACCACATGTTGAGCGACCCGGCCGCTCCCGCTCCAACCGCAATCGCACCGATTGCGATCACGGCGATGACCGGGTTCATCGCGCCGGGCGCCACCATCAGGCCGACGAAAGCGGTAAAGACGGCAAGCGCCATGACCCGCGGCTTCAAGAGCGCAAAGAAATCGCCGGCCGTCGCTTCCGAGAAGCGGACGCCGGTATCCTTGAGGCTTTCCTTGACCGACATTTGAGACGACCATCAATGGAAACGGGCGGTCTGGCCGACCGAAGAGCCAAGCTACTGGGAAAATTGCTTCAGATAGGCAATGACATTGGCGATGTCCTCGTCCTTCTTGAGGCCGGGAAACGCCATCTTCGTACCTTTGACCATGGCCTTGGGATCGTGAAGGTAGGTCGTCAGGGTGGGGTCATCCCATTTGACGCCGGATTTGCCGGCCGCGATCATGGCCTCGGAATATTTGAAATCCGGATGCGTGCCGGCCGTCCGGCCGATAACGCCGTGCAACGACGGGCCGATCTTGTTCGTGTCTTGGTCTGCGACGTGGCAGACCTTGCATTTGGTGAAGACCTTCTCGCCCGCCGCGGCATCCTGTGCCCGCGATGGATTGGCGATGAAGGTTGCAACAGACATGACAGCGAAAAACACAACCAAGCGCATGGCATTTCCTCCCTGATCGTCAAATTTGCCCGAGACGATCTTCGCATGCCGATACCGCCAGCATGCGCGTTGCACGACAGAACGGATTCTCCGCTTCTCCCCCCAAATGGAATTGCAGCACCTGTGTACCACAGAATCTGGCCGGCAGGTAGAACAGGTCGACCGTACAAAGGTTTAGGTGGTCTGCCGTGGCTCGAGCCGCCACAACGAAAAAGGCCGCCTCGAAGGCGGCCTTTTCCAATCTTGTCGTCAAGCGCTTATTCGGCGTCCTTGGCGGCCTTCTTCTTCGGCGCGGCCTTCTTCTTGGGCTCTTCCGCGTCGTCGGCCTTTTCAGCCTTGTCGGCCTTCTTGGCAGCGGCCTTCTTGGCCGGCTTGGCCTTGGCGGTGTCGGTCTCCTCGTCGTCTGCCATCAGCTCTTCCTTGCTGACCTTGACGTCGGTGACCGAAATCTGGCCGAGCAGATGGTCGACGACCTTCTCCTCGAACATCGGCGCGCGCAACGTGTTCAGCGCTTCCGGATTGCTGCGGTAGAACTCGAAGGCTTCCTGCTGCTGGTTGGCCGGGTAGCGGCGCACCTGCTCGAACAGGCCGCGCTGCAATTCCTCGTCCGAAACGGTGACGCCGGCCTTCTCGCCGATCTCGGCCAGAACCAGACCGAGACGCACGCGGCGTTCGGCAAGGCGCAGATATTCGGCGCGTGCCTCTTCTTCCGTCGTTTCTTCGTCGGCGAAGGTACGGCCGGCAGCTTCGAGATCGCGGTTCACCTGGGTCCAGATGTTGTTGAACTCGGCATCGACGAGCTTCGACGGCGCTTCGAACGAATAGGCCGCGTCAAGCTGGTCGAGCAGCTGGCGCTTGACCTTCTGGCGGGTCATCGAACCGAACTGGTTCTCGATCTGGCCGCGCACCACGTCGCGCAGGCGCTCCAGCGATTCCAGGCCGAGATTCTTGGCCATCTCGTCGTTGATTTCCAGCGCGCCGGGCTTGGACACTTCCTTGACGGTGACGTCGAAGGTGGCTTCCTTGCCGGCCAGATGCGCCGCCTGATAGTTTTCTGGGAAAGTGACCGTGACCTGCTTCTCGTCGCCGGCCTTGGAGCCGATCAGCTGGTCCTCGAAGCCCGGGATGAATTCCTTGGAGCCCAGCACCAGCGGCTGGTCGGTGCCGGCACCACCGGAGAAGGCCTCGCCGTCGATCTTGCCGACATAGTCGATCGAAACGCGGTCGCCTTCGGCGGCCTTGCCGGTCTTCGGCTCGAAGCTGCGTGCCGATTCGGCGACGCGCTGGACCTGCTCGTCGATCTCGCTGTCCGGCACTTCGAACACCTGACGAGTCACCTTGATGTCGGAGAAATCCTTGATCTCGATCGCCGGGATGACCTCGTAGTTGAGGCGGAATTCGAAGTCTGCGCCGCCGGCCAGGATCTTCTCGGCCTCTTTCTCGTCCTCGGTCATGATCACTTCGGGCTGCATGGCGGCCTTTTCGCCGCGCCCGGTGATGATCGAACGGGTCGAATCGTTGAGGATCTCGTTGACCACTTCGGCCATGAACGACTTGCCGTAGACCTTGCGCAGGTGCTGGACCGGCACTTTGCCGGGACGGAAGCCGTTGATGCGGACCTTGTTGCGGGCGTCGGACAGCCGCGCCATCAGCTTGGCTTCCATATCACCGGCCGGCACGGTGATCTTGATCTCGCGCTTGAGACCGGAGTTGAGCGTTTCGGTGACCTGCATCGTAAAACCTTTATCTTCACCAAAGAGACTGCCACGGCCTTCTGCCGTTCACAGCCTGCCGGTACAATCTTGCCGGGAATGGCTTTTGGTACGGAACCTGGCGATTTGACCGAAATTACGGCTCAAATTCTTCCAAACTGCGTTCCAAGATGTGAATAAGTTCTTGTTTTTCCTACTTCTTATCACATTCTGCAGAAGCGGATCGGCGCGTCCCGTCACATTTGACACGCCTTTTGTCACAGGCGAGGCTAATTTTCAACCATCTTCGCGTTGCAGCGAATGGGCACCATTTTCGCCCCGACATTGACAGAATGATGGCTACATGGGATTGCCGGGCCACGCGGGTATGGCGGAATTGGTAGACGCACCAGATTTAGGTTCTGGCGTGAAAGCGTGGGGGTTCGAGTCCCTCTACCCGCACCACCCTTCGCTCTATCGAGCTTCGGGTGGCAGGCCACCCGGGAGCTTGATAGAGCGAAGGGTGTCCTCCGAAGCCTTGGCGTAGGAGGACTGGCGCGACGCCCTACACCTCGAACACCTGTCCCGTGAACCACTCTGCCAGCTTGGCCAGTTCCGGCCCCAACACCCTATCGGCGTCGACCGGCGGCACGATCGTCCTGATATCCGCCACGAAAGCCTGCAGCGCCGGCGGCGCGGCGCGTTCAGTCACGTACAGCGCCTGCGAGGCGATCATGGCGAGCATGGCCATCGCCGCATCGAGGCAGCGGCCGGCGGTCGCTTCCTTGGTCCAGGCGAAGAATGCCGTGGTGGCGACATCGTCCTGGCCGGCGCCGGCCGATTCAGTGCCCGGAATGAAGGTGCGTTGCGCCGCAAGCTTGGCCTGTTCGAGATAGCCGGTGATCGCCATCGGCACATAGCCGACATTGCCGTGGCCGTCGCTGTCGGCCCAATGCCGGCCGGTCATCAACAGGTCCGGCAGCAGCGACACCTTGCCGTTGAGCAGCTTTGAGGCATGGCGGTCGCAGAGCAGGCAGAGATCGGCCCAGATCGCGGCCAGATCGTCCAATGCCGGCGTCGCCATCGCATTGTGGTAGCCGCCGGTGGAGATGCAGCGTCCCAGCGGATGCGCCTCGTCGGGCGGGATATAGACGGGATTGTCGGATATCGAGGCCAGCGACACGGTGGCCGCCTGCTCGGCGCCCGAAAGCGCCCGGTGCGCGTGGCCGAGCACGCGCGGCACGATGCGGTAGCTGACCGGCGCCTGATAGTTGCGCCGCCCGTCGCCGGCGCCGACCAGAAACTGCCGCAACCCGCGCAAGGCCGCCGCTTCGTGTTCGTCGCCCCAGAGCCCGTCGAGCGCGGCATCATAATGCTCGAGCGGGGCGCGAAACGCTTCGATCGACAGCGCAAACACCTTGTGCGCCATGGCGATGCGGCGCCGCGCCGCCAGGGCCGCATCGGCCACGAGGGCCGCCGCGCAAGGCGAGCCGTTGATCAGCGAGCCCCGTTCCTTCACTTCGAGCTCCAGGCCAGCGGTAAGCTCGGCAAATAGCGGATAGAGCGCCAGGATCTCGCCGGCGCCGCCCTGCCCTTGCGACGGCACCATTGGCATCGGTCCGCCGTCGAGCATTGCGGCAACGGCTAGCGCAATGCGTGGCGTGGTGGCGGCATTGCCTTCGATGAAATTGGTCAGCCGGGCCAGCACGATTGCCCTGACGACGCGCTCAGGCAACGGCTCGCCGAAGGAGGTGGCCGCAGCAAAAGCCTTGATGCGCGCATGGCGGTCGCGCTCGTCACGTTCGAGCTTGCGGCTCGCCAGTTCGCCCATGGCGGTGGTGACGCCATAGATGACCGGCGGCGGATCGGATTCAATGAGTTTAAGGAACGAGGCTCGGCACTCGGCAATGCGTTGCAAGGCCCTGTCACTGATTTCGACCGTGTCGTTTTTCCAGGCGACGCGAAAAACCGCATCGAGATTGATGTCTTCGCGCGTCGTCAGCGTAATCGTCATGGTTCTTCGCCCGGCCTGGTCTGCATGCATCTGGGCGAAGCGATCGATGTCTACCGAAATCCGTGCCCTGGGTAACGTCGTTTAATAGAGCGGTTCCTCGTACAACGTCTTGTCGCCGTCCATCAGCGCCTTGATCTGCGCCTCGCCATTGGCGGCGAGCGCGATGCGCACCCCGAATGGCCGCACTCGCATGTCGTTCTGAATAGCGATGCCCTGTCCCTCAGGCAGGTAGAAACGGTCGATGCCATATTGCGGTGCGATTGTGGATTCGGGATCAAGCGTCCAGCCCGGCGCGACCTGGCCGACGATATCGGCTTCGTCGGCGGCCGGCGGCGTCGGCGCCTTGCCGAACCAGGCAGTGGTCGCATGCCAATAGCCGTCGGCGCCCGGCTTCAGCCGGACCACGATCGGCGTGTTCTCGGTGCTGAGCTGTCCGACCGGAATGTTGGCGATCAGCTTCACCGGCAGGCGCGATATCTCGTAGCCGAGTATAATATAGTCACCGCGCAACAGGTCGCGCGGATCGACCGGCTCGATCTTCAGCAAGACCTCCTTGCCCTTGCGCAGGATCGCGGCCCGGCCGGCGATTATCCAGCTCAGGAAGCCGATCTGCGCCAGCGCCAAGATCAGCGCCGAGATGACAAGTTTCTTTCCCGACATCATGCTGCCGCTCCTTCCGGGGCCTTCATGCGTTTTTCCACGCGGATGATGACGAGGGCCAGGATGCCGAACAGCGCCGCTGCGGCCAGGAAGAAGCCGGCCGTGTCGAGCATCGACTGCAGTGTCACCACGTAGATGACGGCGAGTTCGAAGGCAAAGCCGGCATAGGCGACCCAGCGCAGCCCCCTGCTCTCGCGCCCGCCCAGCATGACCGCCGCGGCAATACCGGCCAGCGCCACGACCGAGGCGATAGCAAAGCCGCCGTTGAAGGTGCTGTGATCGCCAAGCTCGAACTGAATCATTGCCAAGCCTGTCAGAAAGCCGATCAAGGCATGCAATGGCAGCCGCCCGCCGAGCTGCAGAACCCGGTCGACCGGCTCAGCGGCGAAGATTGCCACGGCAAACAGCAACACCGACACCACGACCAGCGGGATGGCCAGCAGAAGCGTGTTGTGGTCCGTGCCGCGCACCGCGATATAGAAGATGACCGAGAGAATAATCAGATGCCGGGCCGGCTGGCTGCGCGTCCAGAACGAGACGACAAAAAGCACCGGCGCCATGATGACGAAGAAATTCAGGAATTCGGTGCGGTTGTAGAAGTCGAACTCGCGCACGAACAGCCAGGCCACGGATATGCCGACGGCAGCGACGGTCAGCGGGTTCGAGCGCAACGCCACCGCGGCAAGTGCTGTGCCGATGCCCCAGGTGACAATGGCCGAGGCCTCGTCGCCCGTGAGATGGTACATCTGGCCGATCAGCGCGATCGATCCACCGAACGCCGCTGCAGCCACAATCCACAGGGCCTCGCCGATCGCCGCATGGTCGCGCGTCTTTAGCACCGCGCCGCCGACATAGCCGGCGAGAATGACGGCAAACAGTGCTGCGACGCGCACCAGCCGCGGGATGGCCTCCCAGTTGGCGGCAACGAAGAGCAGGATCGCGGCGCCGAACAACAGCGCCGCCATCATTGCCAATATGGTGCCGAAGCTCAGCGATTTGCGTTCGTTTGCGTCGATGTCGCGCGTCAGCGCATCGGCCGTCTTCGCGTCGATCAGGCCGGCCTGCAGCCAACGCCCGATATCCGTCCTCACCCGTGACGAATAGCTCGCCATGCCGCGTCTCCCCCAGTTTGGTCTTTCCTAAAAACCGATCGGGTCAAATTATTGACGCTACGGCATTTTCCGATTCGGGTTTCTTTATGTCGAAGCCGTGAACGGGCGTTAATGTTGCATTGCACAATTTGCATTGCTGCCATGCGTCAATGGCACTTTTAAATCGATATAGGTCCACCTATTTTCTGTTCGTACACAAACGGAATGATCCGAAGAAAGACGAAACGAGTACTACCATGAACCTGATCCGCAACTACCGCAACTGGCGCCGCTACCGGGACACCGTCTCCGAGCTGAGCCGCCTGTCGAACCGTGAACTGACCGACCTCGGCATCAGCCGCAGCGACATCCACTACGTCGCCCGCAAGGCGGTCTAATCCGCTTCGGATCGCAAATGATCCGAACCAGTTTTGAAAAAGAGAACGACAATGAACCTGATCCGCAACTACCGTAACTGGCGCGTTTATCGCGACACCGTTACCGAGCTGGGTCGCCTTTCGAACCGCCAGCTCCATGATCTCGGCATCGTCCGCGACGAGATCAAGATCATCGCCCGCAAGGCGACCATCTAACGGCAAAGATTTCGCCAGGGTCGACCTCCTCCCCGACCCTGACGGATACGGCCAACCCTTACCTCCTCCCAAGGGTTGACCACCAAAACGGCGCCCGCCGCACCTCCTCCCGCGGCGGGCGTTGTTTCCAAAGCGAACGTAGTTCGTCTTACCAGGGTTTCGCCCCCTTCATCCGGCGAAAGGAATTTCGTCAAAGCCGACCTCCTCCCCGGCGATGACGAATACGGCCGATCCCCACCTCCTCCCGAGGATCGGCCCCCAAAACGACACCCGCCGGATCCTCCCCCGGCGGGTGTTGTTGTTTCTGGGGCAGGCTTTCAGCTGAGCAAGCAGTCGACCAAGGCGCTTATGCCGCCATCAAAGCGCTTATGCCGCCATCAAAGCATCGTCGCGGACGGACTGGACAAGAAAGTCGAGCACCGTCGTCACCCGCAGCGGCATGTTCTTGCGGGATGGATAAACGACATTAATCGGCAGCCGCGTCGGCGGAAAATCCGGCATCATCTTGACCAGCCTGCCTGCTTCGATGTCCGGCCCGGCCAGGATATGGGACAGCACCGCAAGCCCGGCCCCGGCCAGTGTTGCCCGATGAGCCGCCATTGAATTGCTGGCGACCAGGCGAGGTTCAACCCGCAGAACAACATCGTCCACCCCGTCGGAGAACGACCATGACCGCCCATCGCCGGCACGGCTGTAACAAATGCAGCGGTGATCCCTGATGTCTTGCGGCGCTTGCGGCATATCCCGTCCCTCGAGATAGCATGGCGAGGCCACGAGAAAGGCAGTCGTCCAGCCGATCCGGCGGCAGATCAGGCTGCTGTCACTGACCGGCCCGAGGCGTACCTCGAGATCGATGGCATCGGCGACCAGATCCGAGGCTTCCTCCCGCAGGATCAGTTCGATGGCAAGGGACGGATGATCGTCCAGAAGCCTTGCGAGGCGGTCGCTAATGGAGAGCCCGAGCGGCGCCGGCAAGCTGAGCCGCACTTTTCCAGACACGGTTGCACCATCAGTGCCACCCGCTTCGCTCAACGCTTCGACCGCTTCCACCACGCGCAGCGCCATCGGCAGCATCTGTTCACCCTCGGCCGTCAGGGCAAGCGCGCTCGTGGTGCGATGCAGAAGGCGCGTCTTCAGATGCGCTTCCAGCGCGGAGACCTGCCGGGATACCGCCGGCTGCGTCAAATTGAGGTCGATCGCGGCCGCGGAGAAGGACCTTGTCTGCGCCACCCGCAGGAACGTTCGCAATGCCGATACGACGTCCATCCTTACCCTCATTACCTTTCGACATATGCCTTATGTCCGCATCCTAGGCGGCAGGCGCTTTACTGTCCAGCTATTATGGATATTAATTGTCCTTAAGGATACAAAATATCCTCAAATCGTCAAAAGGACTAGCCATGACACAGCGCCTGAACGCCGCCCAACAATCGCCCGAGCTGTTCAAGAAGCTTTCCGACCTCAGCATGGCCGAGGCGCACGGCGCCATCGAGGAAAAGATCCGCGATCTCGTCCATATCAGGGCTTCGCAGATCAATGGCTGCGCCTTCTGTCTCGACATGCATGTCAAGGAAGCAAAGATCCACGGCGAGAGCGAGCTGCGGCTCTACCATGTCGCCGTCTGGCGGGAATCGACCCTGTTCATTCCGCGGGAGCGTGCCGCTCTTGCCTGGACGGAAGCCGTCACGAAACTCCCCGAAGGCGGCATTCCCGACGAGCTCTACGAGCGTGTGCGCGGTCAGCTTTCGGAAAAGGAAATCTCCGACCTGACCTTGTCGATCATGACCATCAATGCCTGGAACCGCCTCAACGTCGCCTTCAAGACTGTGCCCGGTTCGGCGGACAAGCTCTACGGGCTCGGCAAGGCCGGCCTGAACTGACCCTTCCCCAACCATCAATCGATGCGGCGTGACAGCGCGGCCGCAAACGGAGAGCATCATGAAAATCGTCATCATCGGCGGCACCGGCCTCATCGGCACCAAAACCACCGAACGCTTGCGCAAGCAGGGCCACGAAGTGATCGCAGCCGCGCCGAACACCGGCGTCAACACCATCACCGGCGAAGGGCTGAAGGAGGCGCTTGCTGGCGCGGAGGTGGTCATAGATCTCGCCAACTCGCCGTCCTTCGAGGACAAGGCCGCGATGGAATTCTTCGAGATTTCGGGCCGCAACCTGCTGGCGGCGGGCAAGGCTGCCGGGGTCAAGCACCATATCGCGCTCTCGGTTGTCGGGACCGAACGCCTGCAGGATGCCGGCTATTTCCGCGCGAAACTCGCCCAGGAAAAGCTGATCAAGGCTTCGGGCATCCCCTACACCATCGTTCATTCCACGCAGTTCATGGAATTCCTGCCCGCCATCGCCAAATCCGGCGCGGTCGGCGAGGCCGTGCACCTGTCGCCGGCCTATGTGCAGCCCATCGCATCCGACGACGTCGCCGATGCCATGGCCAACGTCGCGCTCGCCGCGCCGATCAACGGCACGATCGAGATTTCCGGCCCTGAGCGTGTGCGCATGAGCGAGCTCGTCGCCCGTTACCTCAAGGCTTCCGGCGATCCCCGCAAGGTCGTGACCGATCCGGAGGCGCTCTATTTCGGCGCCAGGCTGAACGACAATTCGCTCGTCTCCGACAACGATCCCCGCCTTGGCCACATCAGCTTCGAGCAGTGGTTCGCCACTTCAGCGCGGAAATGACCGTCAGGCTGCGCCTCAGCCCAGGCGCAGCGTATTGCCGACACAAGAAAAGGAATTTCGAAATGATCAAGTCCATCGCCGCAGCCGTCATCGTGACGGCAGCCCTGGCCAACCCGGCCGGAGCCAAGGATGCTCACGCCGGCGGAAAGGCCGCCAAAGTCACGCTTGTCTATGAACATGAACTGCCGAATGTGCCAGGCAAGAGCATCAAGGGCATCCTGGTTGAATATGGTCCCGGTGGCGTCTCCGAGGCGCACACCCATCCGAGCTCGGCCTTCATCTACGCGACGGTTCTGGAAGGCTCCATCCGCAGCCAGGTCAATGACGATCCGGCTAAGGTCTACAAGGCCGGCGAGAGCTTTTCGGAGATGCCGGGCGACCGCCACAGCGTGAGCGAGAACGGCAGCAAGACCAAGCCCGCAAAACTGCTGGCCGTCTTCGTGGTCGATACCGCCCAGAAAGAATTGACCTATCCGGTCACGAAGTAGGCCGAAAGGGCCGGACGCCCTTCCGGCGTCCGGCCCTGCCTGTGAGCTTTATCCTGTCGGGGACCCATGTTCGACAATCATCATTCCGTTGCCCTGGTCTTGATCAATCTGCTGGGGCTTGCCGGCATTGTCGTCTGGTATTTCCAGGGCCGTGGGCGCTCGATGGCACGCCTGATCGTCCAGATCCTGTTCTTCGCCAGCATGACTGCAGTGCTCTGGCTCAGCGGAATCCTGCCGCATTGGGTGGCTGAGACCGATCTTCAGGGCGCGTATCTGGCAAAGTCGGCGCGCATCCTCTGGTGGATACACCTTGCCTGGACGCTTGTCGGCTTTGTGCGCCTCTATATCGTCGTGGAACATCGGCCGCGAGAAGCGCGCCTGCTCCAGGAACTGGTCGTCGCTATCATCTATCTCGGCGTGGCGCTGTCGATAACGGGTTTCGTCTTCGGCGTTCCCGTCGCAACGCTGGCGGCAACGTCGGGCGTGGTTGCCATCATTGTCGGGCTTGCGCTGCAGAACACGCTTGGCGACGTCTTTTCCGGCATCGCGCTGACGCTGGGCCGACCCTATACGCTCGGCGACTGGATCATGCTGAGCGACGGCACGGAAGGACGCATCGTCGAAACAACCTGGCGCTCCACGCATCTGCTTACCGGTGCGTCCAACATTGTCATCCTGCCCAACAGCGTGTTGGCGAAGGTCAGCCTGACCAATCTCAGCCGTCCCGACGAGAGACAGCTGATCAGCGTGAACGTGCGGATCGCCAGGACACAGGCGCCGCATGTCATCGAGGGAGCTATGCGCGAGGCCCTCGGAAACTGCGAGCGGATCGTCAAGGACCCGGCACCGCTTGTCGCGCTCAAGGACATCGACGCGGTGGCAATCGGGGTGGACCTGTTCTTTTGCGTGGCCGGTCCGGCCGACCGGTTGCTTGCGAGGAATGAGGTGATCGACTCTGTCCATCGCCATTGCGAGGCGAATGGTCTTTCCCTGGCTATGCGGCCGCAGAGCTATGCCATCCTGCTGCCGGCGACGGGAGACCAGCCGCAAGCGACGGTCATGCGCTTAGCCGGCGCGCTCTAGCACCCATTCGAAGCTGCTCTTCCAAAGCTCCGCCGGAATCTCCTGCGCCAGCGCTTCGGTGAGATCGGAAAGCCTGACGCTGCGCAGTTTTGCCCGCCAGGCCTCGTCGGCTTCCCACATAATGCGAGACACCGCGCAGGGACCGCTTTCGCAATAGCCCTGCGGACGGCAAGGATTGTTTTCGCGGATGTTGGTGCACACAAACGTCCGCGACTTGCCCTCCACCGCTTCAACGATCTCGAGGAAGGTCAACTCGGCCGGCGGCCGCGCCAGCCGGTATCCGCCTGACGGACCGAGCGTGGTATCCACCAGGCCGGCCTGCGACAGGCTTTGCAGCGCCTTGGAAAGATACTCCTTGGGAAGGCCGTGGAATTCGGCGAGCGCTTTTGTCGAGAGATAACGCCCGGCAGGCAGGCCTGCGAGAATGGCGCAGCAGTGCAGCGCCCATTCGACTTGGCTTTTCAGGATCATCAATGGATTCCGGGTCGATACCGATCAAGCTTATATTAAGGATATGAAATATCCCTATTTTCCTGCTGTGTAAACAGACAGCCGGCGCAGTACGAGGGACAGCAACGGCCCACGCTCGCAACGGCCAATTGCCAACAGCGCGCCAAGCGATTATTCCGGCGTTCATGAGCAAAAATCCAATCCACATTGTCGGCGGCGGCCTCGCCGGCTCCGAGGCCGCTTGGCAAGCAGCACAAGCCGGTGTGCCAGTGATCCTCCATGAAATGCGCCCGGTGCGCGGCACCGATGCCCACAAGACCGACGGGCTGGCCGAGCTCGTCTGCTCCAATTCGTTCCGCTCCGACGATGCCGAAAACAACGCCGTCGGCCTGCTGCACGCCGAAATGCGGCTGGCCGGCTCGCTGATCATGAGCGCCGGTGACGCCAACCAGGTGCCGGCCGGCGGCGCGCTCGCCGTCGACCGCGACGGCTTCTCCGAGGCAGTGACCAAAAAGCTCGAAGCCCATCCGCTGATCACCATTGAGCGCGAGGAAGTGCCAGGCCTGCCGCCGTCGGAATGGGACCAGGCGATCATCGCCACCGGCCCGCTGACCGCGCCTTCGCTCGCCCAGTCGATCGCCGAGGCGACCGGCGCCGATGCGCTGGCCTTCTTCGACGCCATCGCCCCGATCATCCATTTCGACACCATCGACATGGACACCTGCTGGTTCCAGTCGCGCTACGACAAGGTCGGGCCCGGCGGCACCGGCAAGGACTACATCAACTGTCCGATGGACAAGGAGCAGTATCTCGCCTTCGTGCAGGCGCTCATCGACGGCCAGAAGACCGAATTCAAGCAATGGGAAGGCACACCCTATTTCGACGGCTGCCTGCCGATCGAGATCATGGCCGAGCGCGGCGTCGAGACGCTGCGCTATGGGCCGATGAAGCCGATGGGGCTGACCAATGCCCACAATCCGACGGTCAAAGCCTATGCGGTGGTGCAGCTGCGCCAGGACAATGCGCTGGGCACGCTCTACAACATGGTCGGTTTCCAGACCAAGCTGAAGCATGCCGAGCAGGTGCGCGTGTTCCGAACCATTCCCGGGCTCGAAAACGCCGACTTCGCCCGGCTGGGCGGCCTGCACCGCAACACCTACATCAATTCGCCGACGCTGCTCGACGCCTCGCTGCAGCTGAAGTCGCGGCCCGGCCTGCGCTTCGCCGGCCAGATCACCGGCTGCGAGGGCTATGTCGAGAGCGCGGCCATCGGCCTGCTCGCCGGCCGCTTCGCTGCCGCCGAGCGGCTCGGCCATGCGCCATCGCTGCCGCCACTCACCACCGCCTTCGGTGCATTGCTCAACCACATCACCGGCGGCCACATTGTCTCGGACGACGAACCGGGCAAACGCTCTTTCCAGCCGATGAACGTCAATTTCGGCCTGTTCCCGCCGGTCGAAGCGCCGAAGACCGAAGGCAAGCGCCTGCGCGGCAAGGACAAGACGGTGGCGAAACGCCACGCCATCACCGCGCGCGCCCAGGCCGATTGCCGGGAGTGGCTCGGGCTGCCGGCGCGGGCCGAGGCGGCGGAGTAACGAGCCATTGGACCCGCAGCAAGAAGTAGGATACTATCCTACTCGCTGTCTGATGGGACCCATTCCATGGAATCCGCCGAAAAACTATCCGTCACTGTCACGCCAGCGATGGCGCGCATGATCCGCGAAAAGGTCGAGGACGGCTCCTTCGGCTCCGCAAGCGAAGTCATCCGCGCAGCGCTCCGCGCCTTCCAGCGCGAAGAGGACGCACATGCCGAGTGCATGGCCTCGATCAGGGCGCGGGTAAAGGCTTCAATCGAGGATACCAGGCCTGCTGTTCCGCTCGAAGAGGCAATCAACAGGGTAAAGAGCCGGATTTCGCAACTCGCGCGAGACAATGATGATCCAGCGTCTCGCCGTCGTTCTTAGCGAAAACGCGATTTTCGACCTCGAAGCGATCGGCGCATACATCCTCGAGAGCAGTGGCAGCGAAAATATCGCCAACGGGTTTGTCGATCGTATCAAGGAGCGCTGCCAGAGCATCGGGAATGCCCCTCGTGGTGGCCGCCCACGCACGATATCGCGCCCGGGTTGCGAATGGTCCCATTCGAGCACTCAGCCATCATGTCTATGTCATCGCCGACGATCTTGTCCACATCGTCAGCATTTTCTATGGCGGCCGCGACTACGAAGCTCTGATGCGAGATAGCGGCGAGCCGTCTTGATAGATGACTACTCTGCCGGCTCGGCACCCGTCATCGGCAATCCCGGCTTGCCCGCCTCTCCTGGATTTCGCCTTACATAGGCTGCTTTCAGCGTCTCCGAAGTCTCGCGCGAGCCGTCATGGCTCCAGCCCGGCGGCTTGATCAGGTAGTTGATGCGATCGCTGAGCGTTAGCCCCGGCGCGAACACATCCCTGAACATGCCTATCCACTCGTGGAAAGCCACTTTCAGCGGATTGAAGGTGCCGAGATTTTTCACGATGCCGTAGCGCGGCCGGTCCTCCTCCAACTCCTCAACGAAGGTGCCGAACATGCGGTCCCAGATGATCAGCGTGCCGGCATAGTTGGCGTCGAGATAGCGCGGATTGGTGGCGTGGTGGACGCGGTGGTGCGAGGGCGTGTTGAAGATGAATTCGAACCAGCCCCACATCTTGCCGATCGCCTCGGTGTGGATCCAGAACTGCCAGACCAGATTGAAGCCGAAGGTGAAGGCGATGACCGCCGGGTGGAAGCCGAGCAGCACCAAAGGCGCCTGCAAAACGAACATGAAGGTGAACAGCCCGGTCCAGCTTTGCCGCAGCGCCGTCGACAGATTGTAGTGCTGGCTGGAATGGTGATTGACATGCTCGGCCCACACCCAGCGCACCCTGTGCGCGATACGGTGATAGACATAGTAGCGCAGGTCATCGAGCAGGAAGGCAGCCAGGAACACCCATACCGACAGGCCGAGATTGAAGAAGCGGAACTGCCACAGCCACAGCAGCGCCCAGTAGGAAACGACGCCGAGCAGCAGGCCGGCGACGACATTGCCGGTGCCCATCATCAGGCTGGTCAGCGTGTCGCGCGTCTCGAACGAGCCCTTGGCGCGGCCGGCCAACCATAATTCGATCAGGATGGCGGCGACGAAGAACGGAATGGCAAGCTGGGTCACTTCAGGGAAATTGTAGTCGTCCATCACGCGGCCTCCTTCGCCAGGCTCGGTTCCTGCGGCCCAAGCGCTGCCGCGACAGCCCTGGCGTCAGCCTTGTCGGCGAAGGCGAAGCGCCCGCCCTTCCAGGTGAAGTCGGCCAGCTTCAGCGCGATCGCGCCGGCTTCGTCGACGTCGACGGCCAGGACATCGTGCGGCGTGACGATGCGGGTCAAGAAGCAGTCGCCGACGCTGTGGACGATGCCGCAGCGCCCTTGCCCGAGATCGAGGAACGCCGTCCTGCTATCCGCCGTCAGGCGCACCGCTCCCGCTTTCTCGTCCGGAAAATCATCGGCAAACCGGCTGAGCGCCTGATCCGCACCGGCAAGCGTCGCAATCTTGCTGCCGCCGGTGAAGTGCACGGCCAGCACCGACAGCGCGATGCCGACAACGACGAGTGCGACCAGCACAGGCAGGCTCATGAACAGAAATCTCCTCCAGCCCGGTCGCGTCTTTTGGCGATGATTTCGGGCCGGAGAATCTCTAGCACGATTGACGTTTACGTCAAATGGCTGGCCAGCCCCGCGTCGCGCGTCGGAGCAACAGCCAGTGCCGGCGCAAGGCCGAAAGGCGCACCGCTCCAGCCAGAGGCGAACGGCGGCCGTCCTTCATCTTGCCGAGATAGGCCCTGGTAAGGGCCAGTGGCAAAAAAGCCGGGCGTAGCGTCTCTGGAACGGCCGAAGCCCCTTGCTCGAAAGCGCTGAGATGCTCCTGCGCCAATGCCATCATCGCTGCCACCGCTCGCTCCGCGCCGGGACCGCCATCGCCGCTGACAAACTCCTCAGGCGACGATCCCGCCGCTGCCAGAATATCGGCCGGCACAAAGCATTGGCCGCGCCGTCGATGCAGCGGCAACAGCAGCAGAAGGCCGGTCATCGCCTGCGCGCATCCCGCCCTGCCCGCCAGTTCGGCAAAACGCGGCGCCTCGATGGGATCGAGCACCATCGCCGCAAGCTGGATCAGCGCTGCCGCCGTCTCGCCGCAATAGCCTTCAAGATCGGTGCGCGACGGCATCGGATCGTCATAGAGGTCGAAGATGCGGGCTTCGAGCATGTTGTCGAAGGCAGCATTCGGCAGGCCGTGGGCGGCAATCGTCGCCTTCAACGCGTCGGCGAGCGGGTTGCCGGAGACTGCGGCCTCAGCGGCGATGATATCGCGCCACCATTGCAACCTCACCTCGCCAGGCAGCGCCTCGTGAATACGATCGCGGACAGACGCGATCTCGGCATTGAAGGCGTAAAGCGAAAACAGCGCCTGGCGCTTGTCGGCAGGTGCATAGAGCGCGCTGACATAGCGGTCATGGTCGCCGGCGCGCACCGCCTCCATGACGATGTTGGCGGTATCGGTCACGTCAGTCGACGGCGATAAGGGCTGCGGCCACGGCGCGGTCTTCGGCAAGCAGCACATTGTAGGTCCGCACCGCCGCTCCCGTCGACATCGGGTCGGAGGCAATGCCCGCCGCTTTCAATGCCGCGCGCAGTGCCGCCGGCAACGGTCGCAAATCCTTGCCGGTGCCGACCAGCAGGATCTCGACCTTGCCGGCCTCGGCCAAAAGTAGGCTGAAATCCGCCGCCGTCAGCGCCAGCGGATCGGCCGGTTCCCAGCCATGGATGCCCGAGGGCAGGCACAGCAGCGAGCCGCGATGCGACATATCGGCGAAGCGGAAGCCGCCATTGCCATAGGCCTCGATCGGCGCGCGGCCGGGGAAATGCGCCTCGCGGATGACGATGCCTTTTGCCACCGGGGTGGCCGTCAGGTCGCCACGGCCTTGCCGCCACCCATCGGCTTCTCCTCGTCCGCCGTCGCCTGCGGCCTTAGCCTGAACAGGATCAGCAAGGGTGCTGCGATGAAGATCGACGAATAGGTGCCGAAGACGACGCCGAACAGCATCGCCATGGTGAACGACCGGATCACTTCACCGCCGAACAGCACCAGCGCCAACAGCGCCAGGATCGTCGTCACCGAGGTCAGCGTCGTTCTCGACAGGGTCTCGTTGATGGCGTTGTTCAGCAATTGCGGCAGCGGCATTTTTTTGTATTTTCGCAGATCCTCGCGGACGCGGTCATAAACGACGATCGTATCGTTCAACGAATAGCCGATGATGGTCAGGATCGCCGCCAACGACGACTGGTTGAACTCGAGCCCGGTGATGACGAAGAAGCCGAGCGTCATCACCACATCATGCACCGTCGCCACGATGGCGCCGACGGCGAACTGCCATTCGAAGCGGAACCAGACATAGACCAGGATGCCTATCAGCGCGACCAGCATGGCAATGGTGCCTTGCTTGGCCAGTTCGCCCGAAACTGTGGGACCCACCACTTCGACGCGGCGGAAATCATAATTATCCTGCAGCTCACCGCGCACCTTGTCGATGACGGTCTGCTCGGCATTCTCGCCACCCTCCTGGGTGCCGACGCGGATCAGCACGTCGTTGGGGGCGCCGAACTGCTGCACCTGCACTTCACCGATGTTGAGCTCCGACAGCCGGCTTCTGATATCGCCGATATCGGCGTCGCCTTGCTTGGACTGCACCTCGATGATCGAGCCGCCCTTGAAATCGATGCCGTAATTGATGTCGATGGTCAGGAATCCAATAACCGACAGGACCGACAGCAGGCTGGACAGCGCGAAGGTCCAGCGGCGGATGCCCATGAACGGGATTTTTGTGCCCGGCGGAATGAAGGTCACCGGCGCGCGCGGCAATTCCTTCGGGCGCGCGCGGCGCAGCCAGATCGACACCAGCAGACGGGTGAAGGTGAAGGCGGTGAACACCGTGGTCAGAATGCCGATGGCATAGGTGATGGCGAAGCCCTTGACCGGGCCGGTGCCGAGATAAAACAGCACCACGGTGGCGATCAGCGACGTCACGTTGGAATCGACGATGGTCGCCAACGCCTTCGAGAAGCCGGTATCGATCGCCTGGATCACGGAGCGGCCAAGCCGTCGCTCCTCACGGATGCGCTCATAAATCAGCACGTTGGAATCGACCGCCATGCCGATGGTCAGCACAATACCGGCAATGCCGGGCAAGGTCAGCGTCGCACCAAGCAACGACAACAGACCGACGATCATCGCCACGTGCACGGCAAGCGCAATGTTGGCGAGGAAGCCGAGGAAGCCGTAGGCGACGAACATGAAGGCGACGACAAGGATGGAGCCGATAATGCCGGCGACCTTGCCGGCATGGATCGAATCCTGGCCAAGGCCCGGGCCTACCGTGCGTTCTTCGATCACGGTCAGCTTCGCCGGCAGCGCGCCGGCGCGCAGCAGCACGGCGAGATCGTTGGCGCTCTCGGCGGTGAAATTGCCTGATATCTGGCCGCTGCCGCCGAGGATCGGTTCGCGAATGACCGGCGCCGAAATCACCTGATTGTCGAGGATGATGGCGAATGGCTTGCCGACATTCTGCTGGGTCGCCTGGCCGAACCGGGTCGCGCCGCGCGAGTTGAAGGTGAACGAAACCACCGGCTCGTTGGTCTGCGAGTTGTAGGTTGCCGTCGCCTTGGCGAGATCTTCGCCGGAAACGATGACGCGATTTTCGACCAGATACGGAACCGGCGGATCATCCTGCGAGTAAAGCACCGAGGAGCCTGCCGGCGGGCGGCCATTGAGCGCATCCTGCACCGACATCGAGGTGTCGACCATCTGGAAGGTCATCTTGGCGGTCTGGCCGATGATCTCCTTCAGCCTTTGCGGATCCTGCAGGCCGGGCACCTGGACCAGCACACGGTCGTCGCCCTGCCGCTGCACGATGGGCTCGGTGGTGCCGAGTTCGTTGACGCGGCGCTCGACGACTTCGATCGACTGCGCCAGTGCAGCCGAGGTGCGGTATTTGATGCCGGCGTCGGTGACGGTGAATTTCAACAGGCCGGCTTCGGAATCATCCAGCGACATTTCCTGGATGGAGCCGCCGGTGAACAGGCCGGCAGCGACCGGATCGGTCAGCGGCTTCAGCGCCTTCTTCGCGGCGTCGATCTGATTTGGGTCGGTGATGCGCACCTGCACGGTCCTGCCGGTGCCGCCAAGGCCGGTATAGCCCACCTTGGCATCGCGCAGCAGCGTGCGGATTTCGTCGCGCGTCGTCTCCAGCTGCGCCTTGACCAGATCGTTCTGGTCCATCTGCAAGAGGATATGCGAGCCGCCCTGCAGGTCGAGACCCAGCGTCATCTGCCGCTTCGGCACCCAGCTTGGCAGTTGCGCCAATGTGCTGGCGGGGAAAAGGTTGGGCGCGGCAAGGATGAACGTGGCGGCCACGGCCAGCCAGATCAGGATCATCTTCAGGCGCGAAAAATACAGCATATGGCGTCGTCCGTCAGGGCACACTGGCGGATCGTTCCGCCGACAATTCGGTTATTTCTTGGCGTTGTTATCTGCCACCGGCTCGCCCTTACCCTGCACATCGTCGATTGTCGAGCGCGCTAAGGTCAATTCGGCGCTGCCGCTGGCAGCGGTTTCAGCGTCAATCGCCTCTGTCGGTTTCCATTCTAATTCTGAACGCCGCCGGGCGCTATCGTGCGCACCTCGACTATTTTCAGCTTTGCCGGCATCGGGCCCGAACGCAGAAGCAGGGCAAGATCCTGAGCACTCTCCTTTGTGAAGTTGCCCGATATCTGGCCGGTACCGCCCAGGATGGGCTCCCGGATGATGGGTGCCGAAATCACGCGATCGTCGAGGATTATTGCAAGGGGTCTCCCGACATTCTGTGAGGTCGCCTGGGCAAAACGCGTCTTACCCTTGGAATCGAAGGCGAACGATACAACCGGCTCGTTCATGGCCGAGTTGTAGGTTGCCTGGGCATTGACGACGCTGTCGCCGGAAACAATGACGCGATTTTCGACCAGATACGGAACCGGCGGATCGTCCTGCGAATAAAGCACCGAGGACCCTGCCGGCGGGCGGCCATTGAGAGCGTCCTGTACCGGCATCGTCGTATCGACCATCTGGAAGGTCAAATTGCCGGGCTGCCCCAGAATGTCGGTAAGCCGAGCTGGCGTCTGCAAGCCGGGCACCTGAACCAGGAGGCGGTCACTGCCCTGCGGCTTTAAGATCGGTTCAACGCCGATGCCGTCGCTGACCCGGCGTTCGACGACTTCCATCGATTGCGCCAGCGCCATCGACGTCCGCAGCTTCAAACCGTCATCCGTCAGCGTGAACCTGAGCAGTCCTGGTTCCGGCTCATCAAGCAGCATCTCCTTGACCGGATTATCCCCGGCGACCGGATCGGTAAATATCTTCAGGGCTTTCTTGGCGGCATCGACTTGTGCTGGATCTCTAATCTCGAGATGTGCCTCGCGGCCCGACTGACCAAGCCCCTTATAGCCAACTCGAGCGTCGCGCAGCAGCGTGCGAATGTCGGCAAGCACCGTCTCGAGACGAGACTTGATCAGATCGTCCTTGTCCACCTCGAGCAGCAACTGCGAGCCGCCCAGCTGCTCGAAGCTCGCGTGCCGCTTAGGCAGCCAGGCAAGAAGATCGTCGAGCGTGCCGTCCGGCTTCCGGGAGCGCGCGCCGAGCAGCACGCCGAGCACCACCACGACCGCAACCGCCAGCCAGATCAGGATCTTCGTAAGGCGCGAAAACCGCATATGGCGTTGCCCGTTGCTGGTTTACCCTGCCCTAAGATCCGGTTCTGTTCTGGACTTACTTCTTCGCGTTCTGGTTGGCCACCGGCTCGCCCTTGACCCGCACGTCGGCGATGGTCGAGCGCAGTGCCGTCACCTTGGTGCCGCCGCCGAGGTCGATCTCGAGCTCATGGTCGTCGATCACCTTGGTCACCTTGCCGACGAAGCCGCCGCCGGTGATGACCGTGTCGCCACGGCGCACCGCCGAGAGCATCTCCTGGCGCTTCTTCAGCTGCGCGCGCTGCGGCCGGATGATGAGGAAATACATGATCACGAAGATCAGCACGAACGGGAGTATCATGCCGATATCCCCGAACGGGCCAAGCGGAGTTCCGGTGGCTTGGGCGTATGCCGGTGTGACGAACATCAAGAACTCCTGGTTACGAAGAAGGCCTTAGGGCGGCCTCGCCAAATTTGGCCGGAATATAGTGGGTAAAGTTGCCAATGCAACTGGACGGCCCGGCTTTCGGCTGCTTTTCCAGCCCGGTGACCCGTGTTAGAGCATGCTCCCGGATAACGGGCGTGGTTTGCACAAAAGATCACGCTCAAACAAAAGCTTGGAACCAGTTCCTATCTCGACCGGACCAGGACGATTTCCGCCCGCTACGCACGTTTGCAGAACAACAAAAGACCGAGACATGACCGACAGCACCATCGAGGCCCTGAACCAAAAGCTCGACCGCCTGATCGAGGCAGTCACCCGCCTCGCCCCGCCGCCGGTGCCGCAGACCGATCTTGCCGTGGCCGACTGCTTCGTCTGGCAGGCCGATCCCGGCTATCTCGAACCGGTGCGCAAGGTCAATCGCGTCGACATCGGCCTGATCCGCGGCGTCGACCGCGTGCGCGATATACTGGTCGAAAACACCGAGCGCTTCGCCGCCGGCCACGCCGCCAACAATGTGCTGTTGTGGGGCGCACGCGGCATGGGCAAATCCTCGCTGGTCAAGGCCGTGCATGCCGAGATCAACGCCAAAGCCAAATCCGGCCTGCCGCTGAAACTGATCGAGATCCATCGCGAGGACATCGACACGCTGCCCAGGCTGATGGGCCAATTGAAGGTGGCGCCCTTCCGCATCATCCTGTTTTGCGACGATCTGTCGTTCGACCATGACGACACGTCCTACAAGTCGCTGAAGGCAGCCCTTGAAGGCGGCGTCGAGGGCCGCCCGTCCAATGTCATCTTCTACGCCACCTCGAACCGCCGGCACCTCTTGCCGCGCGACATGATCGACAATGAGCGCTCGACGGCCATCAACCCGTCCGAGGCTGTCGAGGAAAAGGTCTCGCTGTCCGACCGTTTCGGCCTGTGGCTCGGCTTTCACAAATGTTCGCAGGACGAATATCTCGACATGGTCAACGGCTATGCCAGCCATCACGGGCTGGAGATCGACCCGGAGCAGCTGCGCGCCGAAGCGCTGGAATGGGCAACGACGCGCGGCAGCCGCTCCGGCCGCGTCGCCTGGCAGTTCACCCAGGATCTGGCGGGACGGCTCGGCAAGCCGCTGAAGGATTGAATGTTACTTGGGCGGCTGCGCCCGTCGCAAGTCGCGCGGCGTCTGGCCAATCTCGCGGCGCATCCAATACGCCAGGTGTGATTGGTGCGCGAAGCCGGTCAACGCCGCTATCTCGCTCGTGCTGAGATCGCCGCGCCGCAGCAGGACGCACGCCCTTTCCACGCGGCGTCGCAACACATAGCGATGCAAGGTGACGCCCATCGCCGCCTTGAACCATGTGCGCAGATGCGAACTGCTCGCGCCGGCCACCCGGCTCAAGCGATCGATCGAAAGCGGCTCGTCGAGAGCGGCCTCGATGTGTTCGAGGACACGCTTGAGCTGGGCGTCAGACAACCGGTTCGCTCGAACCATGTCAGGGCCATCGAGGCCGAGCAGCCTCACCGCAAGCGCGGCGCCGATGCTTTCCGCAAACAAAGGGCCACTCGGCGCGCCTGCGGCGAGATCGCTCTGCAGCGCTCGAGCCAGATGCTCGATCCGCTGGTCACGCAGCAAATGTCGTGTTTCCAGCCGCGATGCTCGCGCCTTGCCGCCAAGTTCCGCGGCGACCCTTTCCATCAAGGCCGGCTGCAAGACGATCTCCATCGTGTCGAACGGGGTTTCGGCCTCGAAACCGCCCTCCTCGCCGGCCGGCACAAGGTCGATGTCGCCGGCGCGCCTGACGAAATATCGCCCGGCCTGATTGCAGTAGGAACGCGTCGCCGCGCTTGCATGCACCATGATGCGATGGTGCGCCGCGCGGGGCAGCCGATGGACGCCTGCCTCGATATGCCGGCAAACCATCGTGACGTCGGACGAGGCCGGAGCGAATTGCGGAAGCATGCTCTCTCGATTCATGGCGAAACCTGTTCAAGATTTGGCAATTCCCGCGCGATTTTCAACGCCGCGAACCTGTACTCCCGCCTCTCCTTTAAACACGGAAGAGAGGTTGCGATGAGTTCGTATGTTGTTGTCGGCGCGGGCCCGGTTGGTCGCGAGACGGCTCGCCTTCTTGGCGAGGAAGGCCATGATGTCATCCTGACCAGCCGAAGTATCGGTTCGAACGTGTTGCGGAATGTGCGGTCGATACAGGCCGACGCCACGGACGCCTCGGCGCTGTCGCGTGTGTGCCAGGGCGCCGATGCCGTTTTGATGTGTGCCATGGCCACATATCATCGCTGGCCAACGGACTTTTTCCCCATAATCGACGGCACCGTGCGCGCCGCGGAAGCAGTAGGCGCCAAGCTCATCGTGCTTGGAAACCTCTATGGTTACGGCAGGAATGGCGAAAACCCGCTGCGCTCCGACATGCCGCTGGACCCGAATTCGAAGAAGGGAACCGCCAGGACGATCATGTGGCAGCGGGCGGCCCGCGCCAGCGTGCCGGCGATCGAAATCCGGTCCAGCGACTATCTCGGGCACGGCGCGATCAGCTACTTCTCGCTGATCGCGCTGCCCTCCATCATCGAGAGCAAGCCAACCGCTTTCATTGGTGACCTCGACGCCACTCATGCCTGGAGCTTCACCAAGGACGTCGCCAGGACGCTCGTCGCCGCCTCCCGCTACACCGGCGAATGGGGACGGGCGTTTCATGTCCCCTCGCAATACGCCTCGCCCAACGAGCTTATCCGCAAAACCGCGGCGATGCTTGGCCGGGATATTGCCGAGACGCACTCCTACTCCATCCCCGAGATGGAAGCGCTCGGCATGCATGAGCTGATCGAGATGAGGTACCTCTTCGAGACCCCCTTGCTGATTGATTCCTCCGACGCGGAGACGCTTCTGGGCGTTAAGGCCAGCAGTCTCGAGGAGATGATCGCCGACACCCTCCAGGATTATCTGTAAGTCCGGTCGTCAGGCAATCTTCCGCAACTGAAAAAGCCCGCCCCTTGCGGAGCGGGCTGAGCCGGCGGGCCGGACTGGAGGTCAGACGGCCTGCAATCGTTTATTGTTCTATTCGAGACAGCCCGACTATTCGAGATAGCCGGACGGATCGACCGGGGCCGAGTTCTTGCGCACTTCGAAGTGCAGCTTCGGCGCGTCGGTGGTGCCGCTCATGCCCGACAGCGCGATTTCCTGTCCGCGCTTGACCTTCTGGCCGCGCTGCACCTCGATCGAACTGGCGTGGCCGTAGACGGTGACCAGACCGTTTTCGTGGCGCACCAGCACCGTGTTGCCGAATTCCTTGAGGCCGTCGCCGGCATAGATGACCACGCCGTTCTCTGCCGCCTTGACCGGCGTCCCTTCCGGCACGGCGATGTCGACACCATCCTTGCCGCCGCCAAAGCTGGAGATGACGCGGCCACGCACCGGCCAGCGCATCTTGCCGATGCCGGTGGCGTCCGGCGCGACAGCGTCGTCGTCCTCGGCCTGCTGGATGACCTTGGCGTCCTTCTTCGGCGGCGTGTAGGTGGCGAGCGTCTCCGTCGGCTTTGCCGCCGGCTGGGTAGTGGCCGTCGTCACCGGATCGACCTTTGCGGGCTTGGCGGTGGCGACCGTTGCCGTGCCACCGGCCGGAACCTTCAGCGTCTGGCCGATCTTGAGCAGCCCGTCCTGCATGCCGTTGGCCTGCTTCAGCGCGACGACGCCGACGCCGGTCTTGCGTGCGATCGAGGATAGCGAGTCGCCCTGCTGGACCGTGTAGGTGCCGGCGCCAGCCTTGGGTGCGGCCGCAGCCACCTGCTGCACCGGCTTCTCGGTCTTCGGCTTGTTCGCGGCGGCCGAGGCGTCGACCTGCGCGGCGGATTTGCCGTCCTTGTGTTTCGGCTGCTGCGGCAGCACGGCGACCTTCTCCGGCGCCGGCGCCTTGGGGCTGTTCGCCGGCTTGCCATCGGCAACTTTCGGCTCGGTCCCCTTGCTCGAATAGGCATAGGCCGGGATGACCAGCTTCTGGCCGGTCTTGAGCCCCTTGGTGGCGCTTAAGCCGTTGACCTTCATGATCACATCGGCCGGCACGTGATAGCGCTGGGCGATGCCGGAAATGGTCTCGCCGTCCCTGACGACGATCTCGGTGGCATGCGGCGTGCCGGCGGCCGGCTTCGGCGCGTAAGGCTCATCAGCATTCTTGAACGGCCTTGCCGGCTGGACGGTGCCGGTCGTCGTCGTCCTGTCGACATGCGGTGCCGGCGCAGGCGCCGGTGCGGAAGCGGCGCGCATCGGCACCGCCGCGGGCTGGCTTGGCGGCGGCAGTTGCTGCACGGTGACCGGCTCCAGGCTGGAGCGGCTGACTGACTGGGTGTGGCTGCCATCGACCGGTGCCGCAGCGATCGGCGCTGGCGAAACATCGCCCGGATAGGGCTGCGCGGTGCTCTGCTTGTCGATGATGGCGCGCTGATTGTTGGTCGAGGAGGTGAAGACGTCGTCGACACCGTTGAACCGCGAGGCCTGGGAGCTACACCCCGCAGCTACGCCGGCTAGTATGAGGACAGCGCAACCCCGCGACAGAGTACGCCCGTTTGCCTTCAAAACACTGAATTGCATCGCACTAACCCGCACAGACCCGGTACACACTGGTCATGATTAAAGCGCGTTAATGTTACTGGCGGGTTAACCCATTAGAATCCGACGCAAATTTTCTTAAAATATTCAAGCGCGCCGCTAGATCACCGCCGCGACACCGCGCAGGATCGGCTGCAGGCGCACGGTTCCGATATCTTCGCGCTCGAAACGGCTGCCGACCTTGGTCAGCTTGGCCAGCACCTGCTCGCCCTCTTCCGGTCCGATCGGCGCAATGACGATGCCGCCACTCGACAACTGGTCGAGCAGGAAGCGCGGCAGGCTGTCGAATGCCGCCCAGGCGACGATGCGGTCGAACGGCCCTTCATTGGCAAGCCCATTCGAACCGTCCGCCTGGCGCACGACGACATTACCGATGCCGAGCGCCTCGAAACGTTGCCTCGCCTGCTCGGCCAGCGTCTTGTAGCGGTCTATGCTGACGACCCGCGCCGCCAGCCGCGACATCACCGCCGCCGTGTAGCCCGACCCCGTGCCGATCTCGAGCACACGGTTGCCGGGCTCTATTGCCAACGATGCGATCACCGCGGCCTGCAAGTCGGCGCCTTCGATCGCCTCGCCGCATTCGATCGGCAGCATGCCGTCCGACCAGGCGATGGAATGGTATTGGCCGTTGAGGAAGCCGCGCCGCGGCGTCGCTTCAAAGGCGGCGATCAACGCCTTCGGCACCGCGCCGCGGCCACGCAGGCGCAGCAGGAAAGCGGCAAAACCCTCGCGGTCGTCTAGCGGCAAGTTCATGCAAAAACCTTGTTCATGCCAAAACCTTAATCAGACAGAGCCTTGGTCAGTTGATCGCGGATTTCATGCGCGGTGAGGTCGAGTTGCAGCGGCGTCACCGACACCAGCCGGTTGCGCAGAGCATGGAGATCGGTGCCTTGCTTGCCTTCGACCGGCTCGCGGCCGAAGCGCAGCCAGTAATAAGGCAGGCCGCGCCCGTCCCGGCGCTCGTCAACCCACAGGCTGTGCACCAGCTTGCCTTGCGAGGTGACCACGGTGCCGGCGACCTCGTCAGGCAGGCAGTTGGGAAAATTGACGTTGAGCAGCACGCCGTCGGGCAGCGGCATGGCGACGAGCTTTTTCAGCAGCGCCGGCGCCAACGTCTCGGTGGTCTCGTAGGGAACAACGCGATCCTCACCGACATAGGAATAGCCCTGGCTGAGCGCGATCGAGCGGATGCCGAGCAGCGCGCCTTCCATGGCGCCGGCGACCGTGCCGGAATAGGTGACGTCGTCGGCGATGTTGGCGCCGGAATTGACGCCGGACAGGATCAGGTCTGGCGCGCCGGGCAGGATCTTCTTGACGCCCATGATGACGCAGTCGGTCGGTGTGCCGCGCACGGCATAGTGTTTTTCGCCGATCTTCCTCAGGCGCAGCGGCTCCGAGATCGACAGCGAATGCGCATAGCCCGACTGGTCCTGCTCGGGCGCCACCACCCAGACATCGTCCGACAACGTGCGGGCGATGCGCTCGAGCGACGCCAGGCCCTCGGCGTGGATGCCGTCATCATTGGTCAGAAGAATGCGCATTATTTCGATTCGATCTTCGCCAGACCGCCCATGTAAGGCCGCAGCACTTCAGGAATGGTTACGCTGCCATCCTCATTCTGGTAGTTTTCGATGACAGCTATGAGAGCGCGGCCGACAGCGGTGCCCGAGCCGTTCAGCGTATGGACGAAGCGGTTGCCCTTGCCGTCCTTGTCCTTGTAGCGGGCATCCATGCGCCGGGCCTGGAAATCGCCGCAGACCGAGCAAGAAGAGATTTCGCGATAGGCGTTCTGGCCGGGCAGCCAGACCTCGATGTCATAGGTCTTGCGCGCCCCAAAGCCCATGTCGCCAGTGCACAGCACCATGGTGCGGAACGGCAGGTCCAGCCGCTTCAGCACTTCTTCGGCGCATTGCGTCATCCGCTCATGCTCGGCCAGCGAAGACTCCTGGTCGGTGATCGAGACCAGCTCGACCTTGTAGAACTGGTGCTGGCGCAGCATGCCGCGCGTGTCACGCCCGGCCGAACCCGCTTCCGAGCGAAAGCACGGCGTCAGCGCGGTGTAGCGCAGCGGCAGTTTTTCATGCGCGGTGATCTCCTCGCGCACCAGATTGGTCAGCGGCACCTCGGCAGTGGGGATCAGGCCCAGCCGGCCATCGCCATGCGGCGTGAAGAACAGATCGTCCTCGAATTTCGGCAACTGGTTGGTGCCGAACAGGACCTCGTCCTTGACCATCAGCGGCGGGATGATCTCCTCGTAGCCGTGCTCGGTCGTGTGCAAATCGAGCATGAACTGGCCGATGGCACGTTCCATGCGCGCCAGCCCGCTCTTCAGCACGGTGAAGCGCGATCCCGACAGCCTTGCCGCCCGCTCGAAATCCATCATGCCGAGCGCTTCGCCGATCTCGAAATGCTCCTTCACCCAGTTCGGCCGCGTCGGCACCTTGCCGACAATGTGCTTGACGACATTGTCGTGCTCGTCCTTGCCGACCGGAACGTCGTCGAGCGGCACGTTAGGCAGCACCGCCAGCGCATCGTTCAGCGCCTTGTCAAGTTCGCGCTCGCGCGCCTCGCCATTCTGGATGAAGGTCTTGATGTCGCCGACTTCGGCCTTGAGCTTTTCGGCAAGGGCTGCGTCGCCCGAGCGCATGGCGTTGCCGATCTCCTTCGAGGCGGCGTTGCGGCGCTCCTGCTTGGTCTGCAATTCGGTGACGTGCTCGCGACGCGCCTCGTCCCTGGCGATCAGATCATCGACCGTGGACTGCGCGTCGTCAGCCGACCACGAGCGCTTTGCCAGCGCCTCGACAAGGGCCTTCGGGTTGTCGCGAATCCATTTGATGTCAAGCATGGGTACTACGCTCCTGAGCTAGGCCAGAGGGCGTAAACCGCATCCTTGACCGATGCAAGACGAGCGTTCAGCGACCGTCGCGTTTTTCCGCAGACGCGGACACCAGAACTGTGCGGCTAGGAGGGAGCCTGCGTCGAGGACGCTTTCGCTGCCTTTTCGGCCACGGCTTCGGCAGCTTCCTGCTTCTCGCGCGCCAGCTTCTGCTTGACCTGATCGCGCTCGATGAACCGGGCCGCCCAGATCGAGACTTCGTAAAGCAGGATGGTCGGGATGGCCAAACCTATCTGGCTCATCGGATCGGGCGGCGTCAGCACGGCCGCGACGACGAAGGCGATGACGATCGCCCATTTGCGCTTTTCGGCCAACGCCTTCGACGACAGCATGCCGACGCGCGTCATCAGGCTGGTCACCACCGGCAGCTGGAACACCAGGCCGAAGGAGAAGATCAGCGTCATGATCAGGCTGAGATATTCCGACACTTTCGGCAGCAGCGAAATCTGCACCTGATCGTCAGTGCCGGCCTGCTGCATGGCGAGGAAGAACCACATCACCATCGGCGTGAAGAAGAAATAGACCAGCGACGCGCCCATCAGGAACAGGATCGGCGAAGCGATCAGGAATGGCAGGAAGGCGTTGCGTTCGTTCTTGTAGAGGCCGGGCGCGATGAATTTGTAGATCTGGGTGGCGATCAGCGGAAAGGCGATCACCATGCCGCCGAACATGGCGAGCTTGACCTGGGTGAAGAAGAATTCCTGCGGCGCCGTGTAGATCAGCTCGACCTTGTGCGGATCGAGCCCAGCCCATTGCGTCGCCCATTTGAACGGGATGACCAAAAGGTTGAACAGCTTCTTGGCAAAGAAGAAGCAGACGAGGAAAGCGGCGAAGAAGCCGCCGATCGACCAGATCAGCCGCCGCCGCAGTTCGATCAGATGCTCCATCAGCGGAGCCGACGACTTCTCGATCTCGTCCTTTTCGCTGTCCGTAATGCTCACTTGGCGGCTCCGGCCGTCTTCTTGGGCGCAGGCTTTTTGGCCGGCGCAGGCTTCGGGTCAGCCTTAATAGCTGCCTTTGGTGCAGCAGCTGATTTACCGGCTTTTGCCGGTGCCACCTTGGCGGGCGCTGCCGACAGTCTGGCCGAAGCTTTAGCGGCAGGTGCCGACTTTGCCGGTGCTGCCTTGGTTGCCGCCGTCTTGGGTGCCGGGGCGTTCGCTTGCTTCGGTGCCGCGGCGTTCTTTGCAGGCGCTTTTTGCGGCGCTGTCGTTGCAGCGGCCGCTGTTAGCACGGACTCGTCGGTCATGGCGGGGAAGATCGGCGCTGGCGGGGCAGCGTCCGGAGCGCTCACACCGGGCATCACCGTCGCGCCGTTCTTGAGCGGCTCCGCTGCCTGCGGCGTCTCCGCCGCCGGCGTTGCGGGATCGACCGCAGGCTTCGGCTTCATCACCGCATCGACGCCGGAGCGCACATCGGCTGCCGCCTGTTCGAACGGGTTGAGCTGCTTGCGGATCTCGGCTGCCGGATTGAGGCCCCTGAGCGTATCGACCGACTTCTTGACGTCGTCGAGTTCGGCTTCCTTCAGCGCCTCGTTGAACTGCTTCTGGAAGTCGGCGGCCATCGCGCGCAGCTTCGCCGTCGTGCGGCCAAAGGTGCGCAGCATATTTGGCAAATCCTTGGGCCCGACGACCACGATCATGACGATCGCGATCACCAGCATTTCGGTCCAGCCGACTTCAAACATGGCAATCTGTTCCGACTAGAACCTTGGGCTCAGCTCTTGCTGGCCTTTTCCTTCACGGCCGAAACGGTCTCGTCGGGGCGGTGCTCGACGGTGCGCTTGTCATCGGCGGTGTCGTCGTCGGCCATGCCCTTCTTGAAGCTCTTGATGCCTTTGGCCATGTCGCCCATCAGCTCGGGAATCTTGCCGCGGCCGAACACCAGCAGCACGATCACCAGCACGATCATCCAGTGCCAAATCGAAAATGAACCCATTGTAACTCTCTCTCGAATGTTTTCCCTGGCGATGATCTATGCGTTTTCGCGTTGGGATTCAAACACAACCGCGACAAAGTTTATGAAGGCGCGGCTTATGTCACGCATTTTCGGCAAAGCTGCCCGCTACCAATCGGCGCATCTACAGCCGCAATGCAGCTTTTTGACAGCGGCCCGCGGTCAATCTTCCGTGACGCGTGGCGTCAGCAGGCCGAGTTCCTCGAGGTCGATGTCGGTCAGCGCGTCCTCGTCCTCGGTCAGCGCGTCCGGATCGGCCGGCGGCAGCGGGATGGCGAAATTCGACGGCATGCGGCCGGAAAGCAGCCCCGCCCCCTTCAACTCGTCCATGCCGGGAAGATCGCGGATTTCCTCCAGCGCGAAATGGTCGAGGAAGCTGTCCGTCGTGCCGTAGGTGACCGGACGGCCGGGCGTGCGGCGACGGCCGCGCATCCGCACCCATTCCGTCTCCAGAAGCGTGTCCAGCGTGCCCTTCGACGTCTCGACGCCTCTGATGTCCTCGATCTCGGCGCGCGTCACCGGCTGGTGGTAGGCGATGATCGCCAGCACTTCGAGCGCCGCGCGTGAGAGCTTCCTTTGCTGAACGGTATCCCTGCTCATCAGGAAGGCGAGATCGCCGGCGGTGCGGAATGCCCAGGCGTCGCCGACCCGGACCAGATTGACGCCGCGCCGCGCATAGATTTGCTGCAGATCGGCCATGGCAGCGGCGATGTTGATGCCGTCGGGCAGTCTGGCTGCGAGCTGTTTTTCACTGACCGGCTCAGCGCTGGCGAACACGATCGCCTCGGCCATGCGCACGGCTTCCGCCATATGCAGCCGCTCGCCAGGATTCATGGGCGCGTTCTGGGGCGAATTGTGGGTCTCGGTCGGGTCCTGGGCGATAATGCCCTCCTCCGTCTCGTCTTCGACCTTGAACGGAATGACCGAAGCGTTGGCGCGTTCGCTCATGATGCCACCTCAACTGCCTTGATTGCCGATGCCCGGTGGTCGCGCAGATAGATCGGCGCAAATGCCTGCTCCTGCCGCACATCAATCTGGCGCTCGCGCACCAGTTCCAGTGTCGCGGCGAACGAACTTGCGATCGCCGTGCGCCGTTCTTCCGGGCTCGTCATATATTCTATCAGGAAGCTGTCGAGCGTCGTCCAGTCACGCATCGAACCGATCAGCCGGGCCAGGATGTCGCGCGCATCCTTGAGCGACCAGACGCCGCGCCTGGCGATCGTCACATTGGTGATCGCCTGCTTCTGGCGTTGCTGGGCATAGGCGGTGAGCAGATCGTAGAGCGAGGCCGAATAGGCGTTGCGCTTTTCGACGATGACCATTTCGGGCATGCCGCGCGCAAACACGTCGCGGCCGAGCCGGTTGCGGTTGACCAGCCGCGCCGAGGCGTCGCGCATGGCCTCCAGCCGTTTCAGCCGGAATTGCAGCACCGCCGCCAGTTCCTCGCCGCTCTCGCCTTCCTCGCCGGGCTGCTTGGGGATCAAAAGCTTCGACTTGAGGAAGGCCAACCACGCCGCCATCACCAGATAGTCGGCGGCAAGCTCGAGCCGCAGCGCCCTCGCCGTCTCGACAAAGGTCAGATATTGCTCGACCAGCGCCAGGATCGAAATGCGCGCCAGATCGACCTTTTGTGTGCGGGCAAGGTGCAGAAGAAGGTCAAGCGGACCTTCGAAACCGGCGACATCGACGACTAGCGACGGATCGCCGGTGACGCGTGAATCGTCGTTCTCGGCCCACAGACGGTCCATCGGTGCGGCCTTCGCAGCCTTGCTGTCCAATGTTTCCGCCACTTGCCCCTTTGTCTCCTGTCTAGGCCACTGCGTCAAAATAGGTGGCAAACTCGGCGCGTATCTCGGTTTCGTCGGCCCGGTCACGATCCCTTATATAGGTCAGCGCCCGCTTGGCGCGTTCCAGCGACGTGCCTTCAAGTCCTGTGGTTCGCGATGCGATGCCCGCCATCTCCTCGAAAACGCCATTGCAGTGAAGGACCAGATCGCAGCCCGCCGCAAGGATCGCGGCCGCCTTTGTCGGGAAATCCCCAGAAAGTGCCTTCATCGAAGTGTCGTCGCTCATCAGAAGCCCGTCGAAGCCGATCTCGCGGCGGATGATCTCGTCGATAATCTTGCCCGACGTCGTCGCCGGATTGTTCGGATCGATGGCGCTGTAGACGACATGCGCCGTCATCGCCATCGGCAGATGGCTAAGCTCCCGGAACGGGGCGAAATCATGCCGCTGCAGGTCGCTCAGCGAGGCATCAACCACAGGCAGTTCGAAATGCGTGTCGGCAAAGGCGCGCCCATGGCCCGGAATGTGCTTCATGACCGGCAGCACGCCGCCCGACATCAGCCCTTCCGCCGCGGCGCGGCCAAGCTCGATGACCGGACGCGGCTCCTTGCCGTAGGCGCGCGCGCCGATAACGTCGCTGGCGCCCTCGATCGGCACATCCAGCACCGGAAGGCAATCGGCCGAGATGCCGTAGCGTAAGAGATCGAAGGCGTGCAGCCGCGCCATCAGCCAGGCGGCACGCGTGCCGGCATCATGGTCCTTGCGCCACAATGCGCCGAGCGCACCGCCGGCCGGATAGTTTGGTGCTAGCGGCGGCCGCAGGCGCTGCACCCTTCCACCTTCCTGGTCGATGAACACCAGCGCATCGGGCCGCCCGATGCAGTCGCGCATTTCGGCGACCAGATCGCGGATCTGTTCGGTCTCGCCGATGTTGCGTGCAAACAAAATGAAGCCCCACGGGCATTCATTGCGATAGAAGCGGATTTCGTCGCGAGTGAGCGATTTCCCGGCACAGCCGAGGATCATGGATTTTGATTCGGTCATCCCTTGAGTTTAGGGCTTCGCGCCGTCAAAGGGAATCACCCTGGACGGCAAGCGCCTGAACCGCTTGCTCATCCACATGAAAAAACCGGCGCGACCCCTTGGGACGCGCCGGCTTTGATAATTGGATCAGGTCTTAGCGCGACACGAAGCAGTTGCCGCCGGCAGCCTTGTAGCTGGTGCACAGATTGATCGCATCATTGCGCGACTGCGCCGGGACGCGGACGCGGTAGAAAGTACCCTTGCCGGCGATCTCGGCCTTGACGATGTTGGCGGTGCGGCCGGCCAGCACGCTGCCGTAGCGGCGCTGCAGGTCGGCATAGTTGGCCTGGGCGCTTTCGACCGTCGGCTGCGAAGCAATCTGCATCGACCACGAACCGCCGCCTGATGTCGAAGCCGTCGCCGGAATGGAGGCAACCTGGTCGGGCTTGACCTCGCCGACCACGTCGACCGGCTGGTCGGACGGGCGCTGCGGCGCCACGGCAACCGTCTCCGGCGTGTTGGCGGACTGGGTCTCAACCTTCGGCGCGGCCGCCGGCTTCACCGGCTTCACCGGCTTGACCGGCTTGGCGGTCACCGCACTGGCCTGGTCGCTGTTTGCCTGATCGGTGGCGGGCGCCACGGTGCCGGTCTGCTCGGCATCGGCTGAAGGGGCGACGTGCTGCGGCGCCGGGTCAAGCGGCTCGGCCGCCGCAATTTGAGGCGCGGCCGGCGCCGGATCCTCGCGTGCCACCAGCGAGCCGTCAGGCTTGACCACCATGGTCCGCACCTTGCGCGGGGCAACGGCGACCGTATCGGGGTTCTTGTCGGCTTCCTGCAGAACCTGCGCGATGCGGTCCTCGGATTTGGGCGCGGGTGCTGCAGCCGCATCGGGATTGCCGGCAGCGTCGGGGTTTCCGGCGGCATCGGTGCCCGCGGCAGCGTCGGTCTCGTCGGGCGACAGATCGACAACGCGGCTTTCCGGCCCCTTTGCCTTCACATCGACCGGCTCTTCGGTTGATGTGACCAGCTTCTCCTGCACCGGCTCGGCCGGTTTGGTGCCCTTGGCGACCGCGTCATAAACCTTGTTGTCCTGGTTCGGCACGACAGCGCCGCCCGGATTTTCCGGCTTGACCTTGATCGGGGTGTTATCAGCCTTGACGATCACCGGAGCGTCGCTGCCGCCCTTGCCGCCAAACGACAAGGCAAAGGCGCCGAGGCCACCGATAACGGCCACCGCGCCGACGACCGCTGCGATAAACAGGCCGCTCCGGCGCGGCTTTGCCGCTTCCTGTTCGGCGAGGCCCGGCACCGTCATCGCCTCGTCCAGGTCCGGATCGTAGTCGAGTTCGTCGACCGAGAAATCGTCGGCCTGCGAAACCGGCTGACTGCCGGGCAAATCGCCCATGTCGAAGCCACCGGCTGCATAGGCAGTTTGCGCTGCGGCGGCAGGCGCATCGGCGGGCTGCGCCGCATAAGCGCGCTGGTCGAGCTCATGGCCCGAACTGAAACCGGAGCTGTAGGAATCGTCGTCATAGGCGGCGCTGCGCGTGGCCGCAGGCGGCGGCGCCACTTCCACCGCGTTCATGTCGGTGAGCAGGCCGGCGAATTCGGCGTCGATATCGTCATAGGCCGCCGGCTCGTCTTCCTGGAAGCTGAGCTCGGGAATATCGAGGTCGTCGGCGATCGCCACCACGCGCTCCGGCACATCGACCGTCTCGACATCCGGCATCTCGTCATAAGCCTGAGGCGGCGCTTGGCGCGTCGGCGCCGGCGCTGCATAAGCAGCGACCGGCTGGTCGCCGTAGGTTGGCGCGGCTGCCGCCGGCATGGAAGGCTTTTCTGCAAAAGAAGCTTGGGGCTGCGCTGCAACGGAAGGCTGGGCAGGGGTCGGGGTCACGCGGCTCCACGAACGCGCCGGCTCCGGCGGCGTCGAGCGCCAATCGCCAGCGACCGGTGCGGCTGTGTCGTCATTACCGAGATCGATGCCTTTGGCCAAGGCCGCATCGAAGGCATGATCGTCGAATTCGATCTCGGGCTCATGGCCCTCGAGCTCACCGGCAAGCAGATCGTCGAATTCGGCATCGTTCTGGGTCGCGGCGGCTTGAGGAGCCTGCGCCGGCGCGTGTTCGTCCAGGTCCCAGTCAAGATTGTCGGCAGGAGCCGCCGGCGCCGCGGCGGACCGCTGCACCGGCACGACAGGCTCATAGGCCCGTGTGGGCTCGATGACTGGCGCCGGCCGTGGTGTGGTCATCGCGCCAAGCAGCGCGTTGAGTTCATCTTCCAAAGTCCGTTCGTCAGCAGCCGGCGCGGCCGGGGTCGCCACAACGGTGGGCGCCACAACAGCGGGCGCTACATAAGCGGGTGCGACTGGGGTTGGCTGGACCGGGGCGGCGGCGACCTCGGCAGCCGCCTCGTGGTCGGCAACCGCGTCGTCGATGCTCAGGTCGAAATCGTCGAACGCTTCGTGCGCGGCCTCATGAGAGGGGCTTGCCTCCGCAGCCCACGCCGGCGTCTCGTCGACTTCCGGCGCATCCATCTCAACCGGGGCGCTGGCCTCCAGATCGCTGACATCCAGTTCGCGCTCTTCCGGAGCCTCGGCTTCAACAGGCTGAGCTTCGAAAGCCTGAGGCTCGAAATCCTGGCCAGCGAAATCCCGGGCAGCGAAATCCATGTCGACATCGGCCATCGCGTCGTCGAAATGGTCGGAAAAATCCTCATCGGCAACAGCGTGGTCGCCGGCATCGACGACCCCGGTTGCCGGAGCGGCATACTGGTCCTGCGCCGGCACATTTCTGTCCAGCGTCAGTTCGTCTTCCAGCGACAGCGAGACGGCATTGTCGAAATCATCGTCGAATGCGACATCGTCAGCAGGTGCAGCAGCAACCTCGGCGACACCAGCGCCGTGTTCGACGTCATCCGTCGCGTCGCCATCGAGCCGCAACCCCTGCTCGAGCGAAGCGGCAAGCTCGTCGTCCATGGGCAGGTCGTCTTCGAGCGGCGACACGTTTTCCAGCGAACTGGCGACAGCCATGTCGTAATCGTCATCGAATGCAGGTTCGTCGAATGCAGGCTCGGCAAACGAAGGCTCGGCGGCTGGCGCCACGGCCTGCGGGCGAGCACCAAAATCATGATCTGCGGCGTCGTCGAACACGAAATCATGGTCCAGCGAAGCGGCAAGCGCATCGTCCATCGCGGCATCGGCGGTTTCGAAAGCCGGCTCGCGACTCGCGGCGGCA
Organism: Mesorhizobium caraganae; assembly: GCF_016836705.1. Taxonomy (GTDB): domain Bacteria; phylum Pseudomonadota; class Alphaproteobacteria; order Rhizobiales; family Rhizobiaceae; genus Mesorhizobium; species Mesorhizobium caraganae. The sequence continues at coordinate 83,636 of NZ_JAFCGY010000023.1, forward strand.
GGTTGGTGAACCTCGGAAGTTGGCTGGCTAACCTCCATGGAGGCGAAGTCGTCGCCGAGTTCGCCCATCAACTCCTTCTCGAGGTCGATGTCGAAATCGCCCTCGTCCGCAACCTTCTGGACGACCGGCGCCTTTGGTTTGACCGGCTGGCGTGGATCGAAACCCATGATCCTGGTCAGTTCCGCGAACGGATCATCCTCGGCGATGTCGTTGTTGTCGGCTGCTCTCAGCTGGGTTCTGTCTGCCATTATTGTTCCCGAACTCGCACTCATTCGGACGCCATGGACGTCGCGCAGGGTTGGCCCTTACCAGCGCAATGTGGGCAAATGGTGACAGGTTTTTTAGTCAAACCTAACGCATTTCGGTGGGCGCATCAGCCCCAATCAGCGTCAGGCCGGAGGTCAAAACATCCGAAACAGCCTGCACCAGCCCTAGTCTGGCATGTGTCAATTGTCGGTCGTTAACCTTAACAAAACGTAAGTCGGGATTATCGGTGCCCCGATTCCAGTGGCCATGAAAGCTGGAGGCCAGATCGTAGAGGTAGAATGCCAGCCTATGCGGCTCCAGCGCAAGGGCTGCGGATTCGATCAGCCGGGGATATTCAGCCAGCTTCCGGATCAGGCCGATCTCGCCCTCATCGGTCAGCGACGCCGAGGCGGCCGCCAGGCTTTTGCGGTCGAAATTGGCTTCGCCCAACTGCTCGCTCGCTTGCCGGAACACCGAATGGCAGCGCGCCGAGGCGTACTGCACGTAGAACACCGGATTGTCCTTGGATTGTTCGGTCACCTTGGCGAAGTCGAAGTCGAGCGGCGCGTCGCTCTTGCGGTAGAGCATCATGAAGCGGATCGCATCGCGGCCGACCTCCTCCACCACTTCGCGCAGCGTCACGAAATCGCCCGACCGCTTCGACATCCGAACCGGTTCGCCGTCGCGAAACAGCTTCACCAGATTGCACAGCAGCACGGTCAGCTGGAGCTTCAGATCATCGCCCCCAATCGCCCGCGCCAGCGCTTCCAGCCGCTTGACGTAACCGCCATGGTCGGCGCCCAGCACATAGATCAGATCGACAAAGCCGCGGTCGACCTTGTCCTTGAGATAGGCGACATCGGCGGCGAAATAGGTGAACGAGCCGTCGGACTTGACCAGCGCCCGGTCCATGTCGTCGCCAACCGCGGTCGAGCGGAACAAAGTCTGCTCGCGGTCTTCCCAGTCGTCCGGCTTTTCGCCCTTGGGCGGCGGCAGCTTGCCCTTGTAGATGTGGCCCTTCAGCGTCAGATCGTTGATCGCCGAGCGGATCTTCTTGGCGTTGTCGGCATGCAGCGTGCGCTCGGAGAAGAACACGTCGTGATGCACGTTGAGCAGCGCCAGATCCTCGCGGATCATCACCATCATCGCATCTATGGCGCGGTCCTTGACGATGGCCAGCGCCTCGTCATCCGGCATTTGCAGCAGGCTGCGGCCGAACTCTTTCGCCAGCGCCTGGCCAAGAGGGACCAAATAGTCGCCGGGATAAAGGCCAGGCGGAATTTCGCCGATCTCGTCGCCGAGCGCCTCCCGATACCGCAATATGACCGAGCGGCCGAGCACGTCGATCTGACCGCCGGCGTCGTTGATGATGTATTCCTTGGTCACGTCATAGCCGGCGAAGCCCATCAGATTGGCCAGCGTGTCGCCGACCACCGCGCCGCGGCAATGACCGACATGCATCGGTCCGGTCGGGTTGGCCGACACATATTCGACATTGGTCTTCTTGCCGCCGCCGATGGTCGAGCGGCCATAGTTGCGGCCCTGCCCGAGCAGAGCGGTCAGATGCGTCTGCCAGAAAGCATCCTTGAGCCTGAGATTGACGAAGCCCGGGCCGGCAACATCGGCGGCGGCGACATCGGCGTCAGCGCGCAGCACTTCCACCAGCCGTTCGGCCAGCGCGCGCGGGTTCTGCCTGGTCGGCTTGGCCAGCACCATCGCCGCATTGGTGGCGAGATCGCCATGGCTGGCGTCGCGCGGCGGCTCCACGGCGATGCGCGACAGGTCGGGCGAAACGCCATTACTGTCTTTCAAATCAAGCGCTTCGACGGCTTTTGTGATTCGCGCGCTGAAATCGGCGAAGATGTTCATGGGTCTTGCTCTGGCGGACTGTGCAGGAGAACCGGCTCATTGGCCGGCAAATCGCGCCCGCCCTAGCTTAAATCGGGCGTATGGTCAAACAGACGGCGGTGTTCCTTCAAGGCGTAGGTGTCCGTCATCCCCGCCAGGAAATCGGCGACGCTGCGCGCCTTGATGCGATCCTCGGCCCGATCGAGCCCTTCGCGCCAGCCATCCGGCATGGCGCGCGGATCGGCGAAATAGACATCGAACAGGTCGCGCACGATCTGCTCGGCGTCGCCACGCACGCGCATCACCTCATCGTGCCGGTAGAGGTGCTTGTAGAGAAACGCCTTCAATTCCTTCTCGGTCGCCGCCATCCCGGCGGAAAACGTCACCATCGTCTCGCCCGCCGCCCGCACCGCTTCGGCACTGTCGGGCTTGATGCGCTCCAGGTTGGCGGTGGTCGAAACGATGACATCCTCGACCATCATGGTGATCTGCCGGCGCATCAGTTCGTGGCCGGTGCGCACGTCGTCGAGGCCGGGATAGCGTGCGCGCACGCTTTCGAGGATCGATCCCGGCAGCGCAACCGTCTCCAGCATGTCCAGCGTCAGGAAGCCGGAGCGCAGGCCGTCATCTATGTCGTGGGTATTGTAGGCGATGTCGTCGGCGATCGCCGCGCATTGCGCTTCGATCCCGGCAAAACGGTCGAGTTCGAGGTCGTGCAGTTCGGAATAGTCGCGGATCGCCTGCGGCACCGAACCCTTAAGGCCTTTTCCCTTGGCGTCGGTCAGTGGGCCATTGTGCTTGACCAGGCCTTCCAGCGTCTCCCACGTCAGGTTCAGCCCGTCGAACTCGGCATAGCGCCGCTCCAGCCGCGTCACCACGCGCAGCGACTGCGCATTATGATCGAAACCGCCCCATGCGGCCATCCGCTCGTTCAGTGCGTCCTCGCCGGTATGACCGAACGGCGTATGGCCGAAATCGTGGACCAGAGCGACCGCCTCGGCCAGATCCTCGTCGCCGCGCAGCGCCCGCGCCAGAGCCCGCGCGATCTGCGCCACCTCGATCGAATGTGTCAGCCGGGTGCGATAGTGGTCGCCCTCATGGGCGACGAACACCTGCGTCTTGTGCTTCAGCCGGCGGAAGGCGGTGGAATGGATGATACGGTCGCGGTCGCGCTGGAACGGCGTGCGGGTCGGGCTTTCGACCTCGTCATAGAGCCGCCCACGCGACTTGGCGGGATCACTGGCATAGGCCGCGCGCGGCCGATAGCCGAAGCCGATGTCGCCAAGCTCATTTGTCATGGCTGATGCCGCCGCAGTTGACTTGCCCCTCCCCGCTTCATACCTATCATGTGAAACCGAAAGCAAGGTGACGCCCATGGGCGCTGATGCCAAGACTGCCATGAAAGTCGAGATGACCGACTCCGCCGCCAGGCGGATCGTCAAAATCGTGTCTGGCGAAGCCGGCAAGACGGCGCTGCGCGTCTCCGTCGAAGGCGGCGGTTGCTCCGGCTTTTCCTACAAGTTCGACCTGGTCGATACCCGCAACGACGACGACGTCGCCATCGAAAAGGACGGTGCCACCGTGCTGATCGACGACCTCTCGCTGGTCTATATGGGCGGCTCGGTGATCGACTTCGTCGACGATCTGATGGGTCAGTCGTTCCAGATCCGCAACCCGAATGCAGTCGCCTCCTGCGGCTGCGGCACCAGTTTCTCCATTTAATCAGATGCCTGCGATCGGCGCGGTCCGTCAGGTCGCGCTGTCGGCCGGGCGCGATCTCGATGTCACGCTGGCCTTCTGGCGCGACGTGCTCGGCCTGCGTGTTCACGCCCGCTACGATCCGCCCGGCATGGCCTTCATCATGGCCGGCGATATCAGGCTGCTGTTCACCGACGGCGTGCCGGCCGGCACCGTCTATCTCGACATAGCTGGGCTCGAAGCCTTCCATGCCGAGGCGAAAGCCGAAGGCGTTCCCTTCACCGCACCGCCGGCGCTTGTTCATCGCGACAGCGAAGGCACATTCGGTCCAGCGGGGGAAAGCGAGTGGATGGCCTTTCTAAAGGACCCGGCAGGCAATACGATCGGGCTTGTCGAACGTCTCCCGCCCGAACATCCCTGAGGCCGCCCATGAAAATCGTCACCTGGAACATCAACGGCGTTCGCGCCCGCATCGGCAACCTCACCCATTGGCTGACCGAAAGCCAGCCCGACATCGTCTGCCTGCAGGAGATCAAGACAGTCGACGAACAGTTCCCGCGCGCCGAGATCGAGGCCCTGGGCTACAATGTCGAAACCCATGGCCAGAAGGGTTTCAATGGCGTCGCCTTGCTGTCGAAGCTGCCCTTTGATGAGGTTATCCGAGGCCTGCCGGGCGACGACACGGATGAGCAGGCGCGCTTCATCGAGGGCGTGTTCTCGACCGATCAGGGCGCGTTGCGCGTCGCCTCGCTCTATCTGCCCAACGGCAATCCGATCGATGACGACAAGAAGTTCCCCTACAAGCTGTCCTGGATGGAGCGGCTGCAGCGCTGGGCCGAGCAGCGCCTGCTTTTGGAAGAGGCGCTGGTGCTCGCCGGCGACTACAATGTCATCCCCGAGCCGATCGACGCGCGCTTCCCCGAGAACTGGCTTGGCGATGCGCTGTTCCAGCCGCAGACCCGGCAGGCCTTCCGGCGGCTGAAGAATCTCGGCTTCACCGAGGCGGTGCGCGCCGTCACCGACGCTGCCGACGTCTACACCTTCTGGGATTACCAGGCCGGCGCCTGGCAGAAGAACAACGGCATTCGCATCGACCATCTGCTGTTGTCGCCCGAAGCCGCCAACCGCTTTTCCTCGGCTTCGATCGAAAAGCACGTGCGCGCCTGGGAAAAACCGTCCGACCATGTGCCGGTGGCGATCGATCTGGCCTTGCTGCCGGCCTGATAGCTGCCGAACCCTGATATCGCCACAATCGCGCTCTTCATTCGGAAATCAGCATGGCGGCTGGGGTTCCATGACCATACGATTCCTTCTTTGTCCGATCGGCCTGGCATTTGCCATGGCTGCACCCGCAGCGGCCTTCGCCGACCAGCAGTGCCTGGCCAATGGCAAGTCGTACCAGGTCGGCCAGGTCGCTTGCCTGACGGTTTCCGACCAGAGCCACATGGCCCGCTGCGACCTCGTGCTCAACAACACCTCATGGACGAAGATCGGCGACACCTGCCCCGACAACACGATGAAGCCTCACCTGAAGGTCACGCCAATCTCGATGCCGGCGCCCAGCATGGTGCCGACCGAACCGATCGCGAACTGATAAGTCGAGAGCTGGATTTCCCCCTTGTGGGGGAGGTCAGCGCACGACCCTTACTGGTCGCCGCCGCCCTTGGTGAGAATATCATCCGCCAGCGATATGGCGGTGCGGCGGTCGGCTTCGCCGGCGGCGGCAAACGCTTCTTCCTGCATGCCGCGGATCCATGGCTGGTCGGCCGGCGAGGCGCGTTCGAGCGCGGCCGTCATCATCGCCAGCCCGCGCACGATCTTGCCGCTCTGGAACAGAAGATTGCCGAGCGTCGCCTGGGCGCCGGCATGGCCCTTTTCGGCAGCAAGCTGGAACCAGCGGCCGGCCTGCTTGACGCTGGCCTTCACGCCGCCCTCGCCCTTCAGGAACATCTGGCCCATCTCGAACTGGGCGTTCGGATTGCGGTAATTGGCGGCCGCACGCATGTAATATTCCTGCGCCGCGACCTCGTTTTCCTCGACAGGGCTGCCGGGAATGCCTGTCCTGAGATAGTCGCCCAGCGCCACCAGCGCGTCGGAGACATAGCTTTCCTCCGGCGATCCTGGCTCGACATCCTGATCGACGATCTCGGAAAAGAATTTGAAGGCCGCATAGTCGTCGCGGGTCACGCCGTCGCCTTCGGCATACATGCGCGCGAGCTTCCAGGTGGCGCCGATCTGGCCGTTTTCGGCGGCGTATTTATAGGCCTCGACCGCCTGTTCCTTGTGGCCGCTCTTGTAGGCGGAGAAGCCGAACTGGAACACGGCCCACGGGCTCGATTGCGGCTTCACGCCGGTCTTGTCGTCGAACACCTTGTCGTCGAAGGCCATGGCCTGGCCCACGGCGCCAAAGATCGCAACAGCGACCAGTGCCGGAAGGACAGATGACCTCAACAACTCAGATATCCGCATAGCAATGTGTTTCTTTGGCACCGCCCGGATGGGTGACCGCGCCGTCGCGGGCAGGCCCTACCGTCTGTGCATATTTCCAGATCGCGCCCGACTGGTAGTCGGTCGTGCGCGCCTTCCAGGCCTTCGCCCTCGTTGCCAGTTCAGCCTCGGACAGGTTGACCTCGATCGTGCCTTTGGTCGCGTCGATCGAGATCACATCGCCGTCCTTCAGCAGTCCGATCGGTCCGCCGACGGCAGCTTCGGGCCCGACATGGCCGATGCAGAAACCGCGCGTCGCGCCCGAAAAACGGCCGTCGGTGATGAGGGCCACCTTGCCGCCCATGCCCTGGCCGTAGAGCGCCGCCGTCGTCGACAGCATCTCGCGCATGCCCGGACCGCCGCGCGGACCTTCGTAGCGGATGACGAGAACCTCGCCTTCCCTATAGTTGCGGTGCGTGACCGCCTCGAAACATTCCTCTTCCGAATCGAAACAGCGTGCCGGGCCAGAGAATTTCAGCTCCGTCATGCCCGCGACCTTCACGATCGCGCCTTCGGGGGCAAGGTTGCCCTTCAAGCCCACGACACCGCCGGTTTGGGTGATTGGTCGGTTGGCGGGACGGACCACATCCTGGCTATCATTCCAGGCAACATGCTCCATGTTTTCGGCCAAAGTACGGCCAGTCACGGTCAGGCAGTCGCCATGCAAATAGCCGTGGTCGAGCAGCGTCTTCATCAGCAGCGGAATGCCGCCGGCCTCGAACATGTCCTTGGCGACATATTTGCCGCCCGGCTTGAGGTCGGCGATGTAGGGCGTCTTCTCGAAAATCGCGGCGACGTCGAACAGGTCGAACTTGATTCCGGCTTCATGCGCGATGGCCGGCAGGTGCAAAGCCGCATTGGTCGAGCCGCCGGTGGCCGACACCACAGTCGCCGCATTCTCCAGCGCCTTCAGCGTGATGATGTCGCGCGGCCGGATGTTCTTGGCGATCAGCTCCATGATCTTTTCGCCGGAGGCGAAGTTGAAGCGGTCGCGCATCTCGTAAGGCGCCGGCGCACCGCAGGAATAGGGCAGCGCCAGGCCGATCGCCTCGGCGACGGTGGCCATGGTGTTGGCGGTGAACTGGGCGCCGCAGGAGCCGGCTGACGGACAGGCGGCCTGCTCGATCTCGAGCAGCTCGGCATCGCTGACCGTGCCGACCGAATGCTGGCCGACCGCCTCGAATACATCCTGCACGGTGATCTGGCGGCCGCGATAGCTGCCGGGCAGGATCGAGCCGCCATAGATGAAGATCGACGGCACGTTGAGCCGCACCATGGCCATCATCATGCCGGGCAGCGACTTGTCGCAGCCGGCAAGGCCGACCAGCGCATCGTAGCAATGGCCGCGCATGGTGAGTTCGACCGAATCGGCGATCACATCGCGTGACACCAGCGACGACTTCATGCCCTGGTGGCCCATTGCGATGCCGTCGGTGACGGTGATGGTGCAGAATTCGCGCGGCGTGCCGTTGGCGGCGGCGACGCCTTTCTTGACCACCTGCGCCTGGCGCATCAGCGAGATGTTGCAAGGTGCCGCTTCGTTCCAGCAGGAGGCGACGCCGACCAGCGGCTGCGCGATCTCGGCCGCCGACAGCCCCATGGCATAGAGATACGAGCGATGCGGCGCACGCGCCGGACCGACGGTCACATGGCGGCTCGGGAGCTTGGCCTTGGAAATAACTCTGGCGTCCATACTCTTCCTTGCCGCGGGCAGTGCGGCCTGCCCCATCGCCGAGCCTTCTGGCGCGTGTCCCGAGACAAATTCGAGGTGCGCCGGGTTTATGGCGGGAAATGGGCAATTTGGTCGGGCGGAACTCTAGCGCGGGGGTTGTTCAGAAACTGTTGCCAAAACGTCACAATTACGAGAGGCCAAAGTTGTGCGGCGGATTTGCAACGCTGGCGCGTGCCGGCACGGCTCGACACCGTGCCTCAAACGAAAAAGGCCGGGAAAGTGCCCGGCCTTTTGTGTGAATTTTCAGAGGCTTAGAACTTGATCTTGACGCCGCCAGAAATGGCCGTGACCAGATCGTTGCCGAAATCATAGCTGACGTCGGTGCCGGCTTGGTAACCGTTGTTGCCATTCACGACCCCTGAATGGCCGCTGGTCAGGACGCCGACCGCGCCGGCCAGACGAATTTCGATATTGCGCGAAGGCGTGTAGGCGACGCCGCCGCCCAACGTCCAGGTGTCGGTCTGCGAGCCGTAGCCGTGTGATGTGCCACGATCCCAGGAAAGCTGGCCGGCCGCGCTCCACTCATCGTTGAACTTGTGGCCGATGCCGCCCGTAACCGTCCAGCCGTCGCGATACATCAGGTCCAGCGACGTAATCTGGCCTGAATGCAGAGCATCACCCGTAACGCATGCCGCAGCGGGAGTACCTACGACGCAAATCGGAACACTCTGCAGCAGGCTCCAGTTGACCCACTTGAGCGAACCGAAGGCGAGCCAGCCGGGCGCAATGCCTGACTGCAACTTCAATTCGACCGTATCCGGCATGTACTGCGTCGCACCATAGATCGGCAGCACGACAAGGCCAACATGCGTCAAGTCCAGCGTGCCCGAGATGTTGTCGAGCTTGACCCGCGAATTGTAGACGAGGCTGGCGCGCAGCGCGATTTCTGGGATTTCATAGGCAAGGCCGGCGCGCCAGCCCCAGCCCGTGCCCTTGAGGTCAACACGGCCGGTTCCCTGGAAACCCGGCACCAGCGGCGACACCAGGTCTTCCTTGAAGCCATAGACTTCCTGGTAATAGACGCCGCCGATGAAGCGAACCTGGCCTTTGCCGGCATCCATCTTGTAAGAACAAGTGCCGGCGTAGTTGTTGCTCTTGATGTCGGTTTCTATGTTGGACTCGGCACCGGCCCACAGACCCGGATTTGTGTGCGCGCCCCACGGCTGGGAATAGTCGAACATGCAGTCGACGCCCTTGACGACCTCGGCCTTGACGCCGATGCGCGGCACCCAGTAGCTCTTGCTGTCTTTCGCCGTGCTGCCCAAGAATGTAAGATTGCCGTCACTCGGATCGGTATCGACCGCGTTCTTGAGCTTGCGCTGTGGCATCACATAAGTCGCCTCGGCTTCCGTGGCGAACGGAGATGGGTCAAACAGAAGGTCGATGTCGTAGCCACCGCGCTCGATGCCGCCGGCATGCGCAGAACCGATCAGGCCCAGCGAAAAACACCCCGCCCCCAGCAGTGTTTTCAAACGCAAATTGCTCATGATGTCCTCCCCGAAATACTAGTGCGTCAAGCTAGAACCAATTCAGGTTAACGGTGCAACAATGAAATCACATAGCGTACACGTACACTCTCGCGGACCGCATTTCGAACACAGTGGCGGCCTAGCCAGCAGGTCCGAAAATGGCCATTGGGGAGGCACATTAGGAAAAAAATCAGAAAGAAACGCTTAAAACGGCACGAAATCCGGCTGTTTTACTGGCATTCCGCCCGATTGTTACATTATGGCAACAATGGGGCTGAAACTTTCCGTTTACGTCAATATTAACG
>NZ_JAFCGY010000024.1 GCF_016836705.1 Mesorhizobium caraganae
AAGGCTCGCGCAAAACATCTTGGCTGCCCATCCGCTCGACAAACCTATCGCCAGCAAGATGCGAAGGGCAAACTGGAGCAAAGACTTCTTCTATGACCTCTTTACTCATATGCGATAGCCCTGCCCTCGATGGGGAGGTCGGCGCGCAGCGCCGGGTGGGGTGATGGCGCCGGCCTCGGTTCAAGTCTCAGAACTTGCCGGCCTTGACGAAATCGATAAACGCCCGCAGCGGCGCCGGCACCAGGCGCCGTCCCGGATAATAGAGAAACGGTCCGGAAAAGCTCTGCCACCACGGTTCGAGGACGGGCTCGAGGGCGCCGCTCTCGAAGTGAGGGCGAAGCCAGCCCTCGAAGAGAGCGACGATGCCGCTGCCGGCAATCGCCGCATGGACGGCAAGATCGCTCGCGCCGCCGATCCGCACGATCAGCGGTCCCGTCGTGTCGACCCGCACCACCTCGCCGTCGCGCTCAAACTCCCATGGCAGCATCGCACCGCTGGCAAAGCGGCCGCGCAGGCAGGAGTGGCCAAGCAGGTCGCTCGGGTGCTGCGGCCGCCCATGGCGATCGAGATAGGCGGGGCTGGCGGCTGTGGCGAAATGCTGGACGCGCGGTCCGATCGGCACCGCAATCATGTCCTGCTCCAGCCGCTCGTCGTAGCGGATGCCGGCATCGCAGCCGGCCGCCAGAACGTCGACAAAGTTCTCATCGGCGATCACCTCCAGCCGGATACCGGGATAGGCGGCGAGGAAGCCCGGAATGATATCAGGCAATATCAGCCGCGCGGCGCTGACCGGCACATTGAGGCGCAGCGAACCGGCCGGCCTGTCGCGAAAGCCATTGACCACGTCGAGCGCCGCCTCCACCTCCGACAGCGCCGGGCCAAGCCGTCCCAAGAGGCTGAGGCCGGCTTCGGTCGGAACAACGCTGCGCGTCGTGCGGTTGAACAGCCTGACGCCGAGTTGCGTCTCCAGGCGGCGCACCGCCTCGCTCAAGCCCGACGCGCTGCCGCCGCTGGCGCGAGCCCCTTCGCGAAAACCGCCGGCACGCGCCACCGCCACGAAGGCGTTCAGATCGCCAAGGTCCATCATTGTTCGCCAATCCGCACAAGCTGTACGGATTGTAGCTGATTATCCCGAGGTTGAGCAGCGCCTATCTTCGCCTCCTCAAAGGAGATCCATCATGTCCACTGTCCAAAAGTCCGGCACATTCACCCTCGGCAGCCACACCGTGAAGCGGCTCGGCTATGGCGCCATGCAACTTGCCGGCCCCCATGTTTTCGGTCCGCCGAAGGACCATGACGCGGCCATCGCCGTGTTGCGCGAGGCGGTGGCATCCGGGGTCAACCACATCGACACCAGCGACTATTACGGCCCGTATGTCACCAACAAGCTGATCCGCGAAGCGCTGTTCCCCTATCCTGAAAATCTCGTCATCGTCACGAAGATCGGCGCGCGGCGCGGCAGCGATGCCTCCTGGCTGCCTGCCTATTCGCCCAAGGAGCTTGAGCAAGCTGTGCACGACAATCTGAGGAACCTCGGACTTGAGGTTCTGGACGTCGTCAATCTGCGCATCATGTTCGGGACGATGGGGCCGTCCGAGGGCTCGATCGAAGCGCAGCTGACAGCGCTTGCCGAACTGCAGCGCAAGGGGCTGGTGCGCCATATCGGCCTGAGCAACGTCACCCCAGCGCAGGTCGCGGAAGGCCGCCGGATCGCCGAGATCGTCTGCGTGCAGAACATGTACAATCTGGCGCACCGGGATGATGACGGAATGATCGACGAATTGGCACGCGCCGGTATCGCCTACACGCCGTTCTTCCCGCTGGGCGGTTTCAGCCCGCTGCAGTCGTCGACCTTGTCGGATGTGGCGGCGCGGCTCGGCGCCACGCCGTTGCAGGTTGCTCTCGCATGGCTGCTCAAGCGCTCGCCGAATATCCTGCTGATTCCGGGGACATCGTCGGTTGGGCATCTGAGGGAGAATTTGGCGGCGGCGGAGCTGGAGCTGTCGGTTGATGTGCTGAGGGAACTGGATGGGGTTGCGAAGGCGGCTTGAAGCGGGACCCATCTCCCCCCTCGAGCGGGAGATGTCGCCGAAGGCGACAGAGGGGGTCGGTCCGACCGGGCGCGACCTTCTCTCAGCGGCAGAAGGAGGTTGGCGCTCCACGCGCGACGACCCCCTCTGGCCTGCCGGCCATCTCCCCCTCAAGGGGGGAGATCAGCAGCGTCGCCGTCGCTCTAATTGATACTCGCCGTATTCGCCGGCTCGGCCGGCCGCGCCTCATCCGCATAAGGCACGCGAAACCCATTCGCCGCCAGCCACGCAATCGCTGCCTTCGGTTCATCGGTCTGGATGATGGTGGCGCCGCGGTCGGCCCAGAAGCCGTAGGTCTCTGCCGGCAGGCTGGCCGCGACCGCCAGTTCGTCGCCGCGGCCGCCGGAGAGGAAGCCGCCCGGCTTGTTGACGATGGCGTAGGTGTCAGCCCAGATGTGCCAGCCGCCCCGCACCGACACCGCCCGCATGCGAGTGCTGAACAGCGGGCCGCCGGTCTGCGTCAGCGTTTGCGCCCCTGCCCGCCAGTTGATCAGTTCGATCGCGCCGGGCGCAAAAGCCTTGCCGACCGTTTCGGCGAAGGTGGCGTTGTGCACCGCGTCATCGGCGATGATCGGCATGAACTGGAAGCCGCCGCCGGCAGCATCGAGCTCCGCCTTGACGGTGTCGATCCGCTGCTGGTTCCACAGGTTCTCCTTGACGATCACCTGCTCGGCCATGCCGAGATCGCGGGCGATGGCGATCATGCCGGGCAGAGCCTGGACATCGAGCTTGTTGTCGAGGTTGATCAGGATCCGATCCCTGGTCGCCAGCAGCATTTCGCGCAGCGTGGAAACACTTTCCCCGGTGACGGCGCCGGTGCCTTCGACCACCAGCCTGCAGTGTCTAAGCTCGGCCAGCGTGTAGTTGATCACCTCGCCCTTGCAAGTCGTGGTTCGGTCGAGCCAGCTGTCATGCATGACGACGAATTCGCCGTCCTTCGAGCGCCGGATGTCGACCTCGACGATTTCGGCACCGATGGCGATCGCGCCTTCGACGGCGGCGAGCGAGTTTTCGGCATAGAGCGTCTTGCCGGCCTGCATGCTGCCGGCGCGATGCGCGGCGACCATGACATGGTCGCGCCACTGGTTGGCATGCTCGAAACGGTCGAGGATCTGCCTGGCGCGGGTTTCGCTTGCCTGGGCCTCGCCGGTGAAGGCGGCAAGTGCTGCGCAAAACAGAAGGCATATGGTCCGCATCGAGAATCGCTCCTTGCCGGATCGACCCGGGGATAGGCGACGTCAGTGACAGGCCGGTGAACGAAGCCGGCTAGTGGATTGTCGCGCCGCTGCAACAAAGTCGTGCTGAAACCAAGCCGGGAGCGCGCCGGAGCAGGATCGAGAAGGGCCTTGCGCCTTGGCGACACAGTGCTGTTGTCGCCCCGTTGGAGCGCTACGTCGTTTCGCCAAGCTGTGACTGGCATCTTGCGTCCCGGTTCTGTAGTTGTGGCAGCCCGATGAATAAAGAGGACCCGTAATGGCGAACCAGACCATCGACAACGCCTTCACCGCGCGCTCCAAGACGGGGGCATCCTTCGAGCCGACCTATGCCGGCGCGCTGTCGTTCATGCGGCGCAAATACACCAAGGATGTAAAGGGCGCGGACGCCGTTGTATGGGGCATTCCTTTCGACGCTGCCGTGACCAACCGGCCGGGCGCGCGCTTTGGGCCGCAGGCGATCCGCCGCGCTTCGGCGATTCTCGACAACGACCCGCAATATCCGTTCTCGCGCGACCTGTTCGAGCATCTCTCGGTCGTCGACTATGGCGATTGCCTGCTCGATTCAGGCAATCACCAGAAGACGCCAGGCACGATCGAGCGCGAGGCGGCGAAGATCCTGAAATCGGGCGCTTTCCTGCTCTCGCTCGGCGGCGACCATTTCGTCACCTGGCCGCTGCTCAAGGCGCATGCCGCCATCCATGGGCCGCTGGCGCTGGTGCAGTTCGACGCCCACCAGGACACCTGGCCGGATGACGGCAAGCGCATCGACCACGGTTCTTTCGTCGGCCGCGCCGTCAATGAAGGCATCATCGACCCTGATCGTTCGATCCAGATCGGTATCCGCACGCATGCCCCTGATACATTCGGCATCAAGATCCTGTACGGCCACGAGATCGAGGAGATGCGAGCGTCCGACATCGCCTATGCCATCGTCGACCGCACCGGCGGCAGGAAGACCTATCTCACCTTCGACATCGACTGCCTCGACCCGGCGTTTGCGCCCGGCACCGGCACGCCGGTTGCCGGCGGACCGTCCTCGGCGAAAATCCTGTCGACGCTGCGCCAGCTCGGCCAGGTCGATATTGTCGGCGCCGACGTTGTCGAGGTTGCGCCGGCCTATGATCACGCCGATATAACGGCGATCGCCGGTTCGATGGTGGCCATGCACTATCTCGGCCTGGTGGCCGAACGAAAGGCGCGGGCCGAGGAGTTGAACAACGGCAACCATGGCGCTACGAACCAAGGCCAAGGCATATAGGTTTGAATTAGAACGGAATTTGCAGGGATATGAAACCGAAAATCTTCATCGACGGTGAACACGGCACCACCGGCCTGCAGATCAGGGCGCTGCTGGCCGAGCGTGGCGATCTCGAGATCATCTCGATCCCGACCGAGCGCCGCAAGGAAACGGCGGCGCGCGCCGAATTCCTCAATGCCGCCGATGTCGCGATCCTGTGTCTGCCGGATGCCGCCGCCAAGGAAAGCGTGTCGCTGATTGCCAACGACACCACCAAGGTGATCGACGCCTCGACGGCACATCGCGTCGCGCCCGGCTGGGAATACGGTTTTGCCGAACTGGACAAGGGTCAGGCCAAGACCATCGCCAACGCCAAGCGCGTCGCCAATCCCGGCTGCTGGCCGCAAGGACCGATCGCGACGCTGCGGCCGCTGGTGGCGGCCGGCCTGCTGCCGCCGGATTTCCCGGTCACGGTCAATGGCATTTCGGGCTATTCGGGCGGCGGCCGGCCGATGATCGAGGACTATGTCGCCCAGGGCGAGGATGCCTCGGAATTCCTGCCCTATGGGCTGACCCTGCAGCACAAGCATGTGCCGGAGCTCAGGACCTACGCAAAGCTGTCGCATGATCCGATCATGCAGCCGGCGGTCGGCAATTTCGCCCAAGGCATGATCACCGTGGTGCCTCTGCAACTCGGCGGCCTCGACCACGTGCCGACCGGTGCCGAACTGCACGCCGCGATCGCCGACCATTTTGCCGCCATCAAGGGCGGCGTGGTCGAGGTGGCGCCCTATGTGCATATGGAGCGCATGCCGGAGATCAATCCGGAGGTGTATAACGGCACCAACCGCATGAAGGTGTACGTCTTTGCCAATGACGACAGGGCACAGGCGCTGCTGATTGCCGTCTACGACAATCTCGGCAAGGGCGCTTCAGGTGCGGCCGTGCAGAACATGGACCTGATGCTCGGCCTCTAGAGCCTTTCACCGTTTCGTGGAAACGGCGAACCGCTCTATCTCTTTGTTTGGAGAAATTCCCCAGGGAAAGCGCTACGCGCTTTTCCCGGAAAAACCGCTCACACTTTTTCTGGAATTGCTCTAATGGACGCGCCGGCATTTCCAAAGCGCTGGAAGGTCAGCGCGCCCGAGCTTATTGCCGAGACGTTTTCGAGCCGTATCTGGAAGGTTGTCCGCGAGGATGGCTCGCCGGCGATCGTCAAGGCATTAAAACCCTTCGACGATGTCGAGGACGAACTGCGCGGCGAACACTATCTCGCCTGGCGGCGCGGCGAAGGCGCGGTGCGGCTGCTTGGCCGCGACGGCCACCGCATGCTGCTTGAATATGCCGGCGACACCTTGCTTGCCGCGGTTCTCGACAAAGAGGGCGACAACGCCGCCACCGCAATCGCAGCCGAAGTGATGGCAAGGCTGTTCTCGCCGTCAAAGCACCCTGCCCCACTGGACCTGCAGCCGCTGCGGACACGGTTTGCCAGCCTGTTCAAAAAGGCCAAAGCCGATCGCGACGCGGGGAAACCGAGCCTTTATCTTGAGGCCGCCGAAATCGCGGACCGACTGCTCGATGCCCCGCATGCGGTCAGGCCGCTGCATGGCGATCTGCACCACGACAACATCCTGCAGGGACCGCGCGGCTGGCTGGCGATCGACCCGAAGGGCGTGCTCGGCGATCCAGGCTTCGACGCCGCCAACCTGTTCTACAACCCACTCGAGCGCGACGATCTCTGCCTCGATCCGGAGCGCATCGCGCATATGGCGGAAGTCTTCGCCGCAACGCTCGGCCAGACGCCGCCCGCCATTCTGGACCACGCAATCGCCTGGGGTTGCCTGTCGGCCGCGTGGCACCACGAAGACGAGAATGCGGTCGATGAAAGCCGCGAGTTGTCGGTAGCCGAAGGGATCCGGAAGGTGCGGCTCAGCTTCTGACTTCTATCTCGTGCGGCAGCGGATAGGCGCCCTTTGTGCCACGCCAGTGCGCGGCGGCAAACCCCAGCAGGATAAGCGCGAAGGCCTGATGGGTTAGCGCCATGTGCAACGGCACCTGCATCAACAGCGTACCGATGCCGATCGAAGCCTGGACCAGCACCAGCAGAAACAGCAGCGTCGCGCGTCGCGCATGCGTCGTTCCCGGCTGGCGCATCCGTGTCGCGATCATGTGCCAGAGTGCCACGACAAAGACGGTATAGGCGCCCAGCCGGTGAACGAACTGCACCGTCTTCGGGTTCTCGAAGAAATTGCGCCAGGCCGGTTCGAGCAGCAGCAGGTCGCTGGGGATGATCTTGCCGTCCATCAGCGGCCAGGTGTTGTAGCTCAGGCCGGCATCGAGCCCGGCGACCAGGCCGCCGAGATAGATCTGGATGAGAGCCAGGAGCACGATGAAACCGGCCAATCTTTGCGTCGACCGGTCGGCGGCGGGCTCGGAATGCGGCGCCAGCCCACGCGCGACCACCATGGTGGCGGTGAAGATCAGTGCGGCAAGCGTAAGATGCGTCGCCAACCGGTACTGGCTGACGGAGACGCGGTCGACAAGGCCGGAGGCCACCATCCACCAGCCGATGGCGCCTTGCAGTCCGCCGAGCAGCAGAATGCCGAGCAGCTTTGGCCCAAGGCCGCGCTCGATGCGGCGCGTCGCCCAGAAGACCAGCAGCGGCAGGCCGAAGACCAGGCCGACGCTGCGGGCCAGGATACGGTGCGCCCATTCCCACCAGAAGATCGACTTGAAGGCGTCCAGGCTCATGCCCTTGTTGAGTTCGGCATACTGCGGGATTTTTTGGTAGAGCTGGAATTCCTCCTGCCACTCCGCGTCGTTGAGGGGCGGTATCACGCCGTGGATTGGCTTCCATTCAGTGATCGACAGGCCGGAATTGGTGAGCCTTGTGGCGCCGCCGATCAGCACCAGCGCAAACAGCACCAAAAGCACGACATAGAGCCAGCCGCGCACCAGCGCCCGGTTGTTGAGGTCGCGGTCGCGGGCCGTGTAGGGCGCGGCAGCTGATATGGCGGCCATGTGTTTGTCCCGGCAGTTGCAAGTGGCGAATTGGTGAACCATCGCAACCAGGCTGACAAGACCGAACGGCGCGGCACGCCGTCGCGCCGCAAGCAGAGCGTTTCACCGTTTCACGGAAACGGCGAACCGCTCTATCTTTTGGTTTTTCGGCGCAATTCCGGACGGAAAACCGTTTCACACTTTTCCATGGAATTGCTCTGGCGGGTTGCACAGGCGCCCCGTTGGGCCTAAGCGAAGGCGATCAACGAGAACGCCTCATGCCCATCCGCCTGAAAAAGCTGATCGGAACCTTCCTGCTGGTGGCCCTGGTCATCATCTACGCGCTGGTCGCGTCGATCATAGCGGTTGCGCAGCTGTCGGAATCCGGCCCCCTGGTGCATTTCCTGTTCTTCCTGTTCAGCGGCCTGTTCTGGGTGCTGCCGGCGATGGGCATCATCAAATGGCTGATCCTGGAGCCGCGGCCGAAGGGCTGAAGCGGGCCATTTGCAGGCCAGCTGAATATCGACGCACCCTAGATCGTCACAACCATCTCAGATGGTCACCACCATCTTGCCGGCATTGGCCAGCGGCGTCGTCACCCCCGACAGCATGGTGCGGATATGGGCGACGCTCTGGTAGCGGCCATTGACCGAGATGCGCGGCAGCGCGTGCAGGAAGCCGGCATGCTCGGCATGCAGCACGCCATGGCGGGTCGTCACCGCCGAGGCGTAGCCGGCGTCGCGGGCAAAGCCGACTTCGCGGCAGCCGACAGCGCTTGCATAGCCATAGGGGTAAGCGAGATGGCGCGGCTCTTCGCCGAGCTGCGCCTGCAGCTGGCGCCTGACGTCGCCGATCTCATGGCGCGCATCGGCTTCGTCGAGCCGCTTCAGATTGCGATGGTTGACCGTGTGCGCGCCGATCGTCACCAACCTGTGCCCGGCCATGGCGCGGATATCGTCCCAGGTCATCAGTGTGCTTGAGCGCAAGCCATCGAGTTCGATGCCGTTCGAGTGCGCGAGATCGCGCAGCACAGCGCGCTGGTCCTCCTCGCGCACTTCCAGCGTCAGATAGGCGTGCAGGCGCGCATTGGCCTGGAGTTTTCTGCCGTGGGTAGAGCAGTCGATCGTCACCGGCCCCTTCGGCGTCGCCAGCGTCAGCCGGTCGCGCGCGTTGACGATGTCCTCGACCACATCCCACCACAGGTCGGCGCTGCCGTCGATCAGGCCCGGCGCGACATAGATGGTGATCGGCGCGTCGTGCTTTTCCAGCACCGGCAACGCTTCGGTCATGTTGTCGCGATAGGCGTCGTCGGCGGTGATGGTAGCGAACTGGCCGTCCTTGCCACCGGCCTTGATGCGCTCGATCGCCTCGTCGAGCGTGACGAAGGCATAGCCCCTCGCCTTCATGTCGGCGACAAGAGTGTCGAGGAAACGCGGGGCGATGTTGAGGTGGCGGTTAACGCCGTCGGGCTTCTCCGGCGTGGCGGTGACCCGGTGCAACATCAGGATGGCGCCGATGCCGCCGACGAAGGACTTGGCCAGCGGTGCAAGGCCGGTAAAGCGGGCGATGTTAAGCGCCAGTTTCCGAACTGCCTCCCCGCCGTCGATCATTCATTCACCTTTTGCGCCTAGGCTCAATCCAAGCACGGAACGCGCCGACGCGAACTCCCTGATCGCGACGAATACGCCTTAAGGATTGAGGTATGGTTGACGCCACCGCGTCATTTGACGGCAATCGGCTCGCCGCTAGCAAGGCGTCCGCGCGCGCAACGGCTGCCGACCAGACCAGCCTGTCGGTGTCGATCGCCGACGCTGCCGCGCTCGCCTCTTACGGGGAATTCTGCCGTTCCGCGCTGTTTGCGCCGGCGCAGAGCGCCGCCTGGGCCCGCGCCTGGACGACGCAGGCCAATCCGGATGCCGTCGTCGCCACGCTGAAAATCGAGGACCGGCCGGTCTTCTCGCTGGCACTGGAAATCACGCGAACTGGTCCACTCCGCGTCGCCCGCTTCATGGGCGGACGTCATGCCAACGGCAATTTCGCCGCCGCCGATGAGGCCTGGCTCGCAAAGACTGATGCCGGGGCGATCCGCAGGCTGGTGACGGCGATCGGCAAGGCGCGTCCCGACATCGACCTCGTTGCGCTGGAAAGGCTGCTGCCCGACCTCGATGGCGTTGCCAATCCGTTGGCGGCATTCGCGCATTTCCCCAGCCCCAATTTGTCGCTCGCCGTCGACCTCGATGGTGGTTTCGATGCTTTGCTCTCCCGCGCGAGCGGCAAGCGCAAACGCAAGAAGCACCGTTCGCAGACGCGCAAGTTCGAGGCTGTCGGCAGTCATCGCCGCATCGAAGCGCGGACGACGGAAGAGGTGAACAGGCTGCTCGATGCATTCTTCGAGATGAAGGAATTCCGCTTCGCCAAGATGGGCATCGCCAATGTCTTCGGCGACCCGGAGGTGCGTGCTTTCTTCCGCGCTTTGTTCGCCGGCGCGCTGGCCGAGGAGAAACCGGCCTTTGTGCTGCATGGGCTTGAAGTCGCCGGCAAGCTGCGCGCCATCACCGGCTCGAGCCGGTCGGGCAAGCGCCTGATCTGCGAATTCGGAGCCATCGCCGAGGACGATCTCGGCCACACCAGCCCCGGCGACTTCCTGTTCTTCGACAACATCCAGGAAGCCTGCGAGACGGGTTTCGAAGTCTATGATTTCTCGGTCGGCGACGAGCCCTATAAGCGCCTCTGGTGCGATATCGAGACCCAGCATTTCGAGGTGCTGGTGCCCTTGACGCTGAAAGGACGCGCCCTCGCGTCGGCGCTGCGGCAAGGCGCGCGGGCGAAAGCCTTCATCAAGAACAGCCCGACGATCTGGAAGCTGACCAAGATGCTGCGCCGCAAGGCGGCCGGACAGGCGGCGCCCGCCACCACGGAAGACGAAAACTAGCCGTCAGAAATTGAGAGCTTCGCGCAGCGCGGGACCGGCCCTGACACGCAGATCGAGATCAGCCTCGATGTGGTCGATGTGATGCAGCATCAAACGGCTCACCAACCCGCAATCGCCGCTCTCCAGCGCACCGACAATCCCCGTGTGCTCGCTATGCCCGCAGGCTGACACGCCGGAGCGGCCGTAAAGGGCGATAACGAGCGAGGAGCGCGCAACCAATTCCTCCATAAAGCGCTGCAGGATGGCGTTGCCGGCGACCGAGGCCAGCAGCAGATGGAAATCACCTGACGCCTTGATTTCGGAGCGCCGCGCGGTCGGACCGCGTTCGGCGATGAAGCGGCCTTCCTCATCGAGTTGGGCGCGGAACGCGGCGATATCGGTGGCTGTGACCCGCCCGCAGGCGGCAGTGGCAAGGCCCGGCTCGATCAGCCGGCGGGAGGCGAACACCTGGCGCGCTTCCTCGGGCGACGGGTTGGCAACGAAGGCGCCGCGGTTTCGCTCGGTACGCACCAACCCCTCGAAGGATAGCATCTGCAGCGCCGCGCGCGCGACGGTGCGCGAGACGTCAAACAGCGTGCCGACCTCGCCTTCCGACAACTTGGTGCCCGGCGCCAGCCGTCGGTCGACGATGGCGTCGCGCAGATTATCGCGGATCGCCTGGGCGCGATCCTGATTGGCGCTGTCGGCTGCGGAATAGATCTGATCGGCAATGTTCATGGCGATGATGGTTCCCGCCCCCTTCTAGCGCGACTCGTCGTATGCGCACGAGAGGCAAAGTGGACACGAAGGTAAAAAAGATTGCATACGATTCTTGTGCAAATCGCGAACAATCGCCCATAATTTGTGCAACGCACAAGGAAGCTCGCCAGGTAGGCAACACCGTCGAAGCCTGATTTTTCAGACAATTCAACCGCTTGGCCGCTGACCCCGAAATTGGCACGCATGATGCTTTGGTTAATGCGACCAAACGGGGAAGCCTGAATGTCCAAAGCCGCCGAGATCGACATCGTGTCCGTTTCGAAAGTGTACGGAACGACGACTGCCGTCGAGGCCATCAGCCTGAAAATACCGGCCGGCACCTATTGCTGCCTGCTCGGGCCCTCCGGCTGCGGCAAGACCTCGACGCTGCGCATGATCGCCGGCCACGAAAGCATTTCGTCGGGCGATGTCCGGCTTGGCAACACCGTCGTCACCGATCTGCCGCCCGCCAAGCGAGGCACGGCGATGATGTTCCAGTCCTATGCGCTGTTCCCGCATCTCGACCTCATCGACAATGTCGCTTTCAGCCTGAAGATGAAGGGCGTCGACAAGGAAAAGCGCCGTGCCAAGGCGCTCGACATGCTCAAGCTGATGCAGATGGAAGCCTATGCGACGCGCCGCCCCGCGCAGCTTTCCGGCGGCCAGCAGCAGCGTGTCGCACTCGCCCGCGCACTAATCACTGACCCGGAGGCGCTGCTGCTCGACGAGCCGCTCTCGGCGCTCGACCCGTTCCTGAAAATCCGCATGCGGGCCGAGTTGAAGAAGCTGCAGACCTCGCTCGGCATCACCTTCGTCCACGTCACCCACAGCCAGGAGGAGGCCATGGCCTTGGCGGACCTGATCGTGGTGATGAATGACGGCCGCATCGAGCAGGCGGCACCTCCGCGCAATGTGTTCGAACGCCCGGCCACGGCCTTTGTCGCGCGCTTCATGGGTGACCACAATGTCATCTCCGGCCGGGTCAGCGGCGCGCGCGACGGCATGGTCGTTTTCGACGTCAATGGCGGCGGCTCGTTGGCTGCCTGCGGTCAGGGCCAGGACGTGGGGACGCCAATCGATATCGCCATCCGCACCGACCATGTGCGCATCGGTGAGGCGCCCTCGCCCGGCCTCGGCTTCACCGGCATCGCCTCCAACATCGAATATCGCGGCGCCACGGTGAAGCTGTCGGTGACCGGTGCCGGCATCGACGATTTCACGGTCATTCTCGACGATTCCGACTTTTTCGCCAAACCCGTCGCCGTTGGCGACGCCGTACCGCTCGCCTGGGATTCCGAGGATGCCATCGTCCTCGGGCGCCTTCATTCATGAATTCAACGAAGCAAAACAAAACAGGGGAATAAGCATGACAAACACACCGCAAACCAAGACCGGCATGTCGCGCCGCTCGCTGCTCAAGACCGGCGCCGCCGCCGTCGGCCTCGCCGCAGGCTCGGGCGTCATCACCGGCTTCCCGACCATCTGGGCGCAGTCCAACATCACGCTGCGCCAATTCGGCACCGGCGTCTCGAACCTCAATGCCATCGCCGACAAGTGCAAGGCCGACCTCGGCATCACGCTTGAGATGACGGCGACCGATTCCGACGCCGCCGCCCAGCGCGCCGTCACCCAACCCGACAGCTACGACATAGCCGACATCGAATACTGGATCTGCAAGAAGGTGTTCCCCACCGGCGTGCTGCAGCCGATGGATGTCAGCAAGCTGAAATATTACGACGAGCTGGTGCCGCTGTTCAAAACCGGCAAACTGACCCCCGACAGCGTCATCGCTCAGGGCACCGCGCCGCACACGGTCGGCTATGTCGAGGCGCAGGACTCAAAGACCTTCGCCAAGGCGCCGACCAACTGGTTCACCATGGTGCCGACCATCTACAATGCCGATACGTTGGGCATCCGGCCCGACCTCGTCGGTCGCGACATCACCACCTGGGCCGATATCATGGACCCGGCCTTCAAGGGCAAGACCGCGATCCTCAACATCCCGTCCATCGGCATCATGGATGCGGCCATGATCATGGAGGCCACCGGCAACATCAAATATGCCGACAAGGGCAACATGACCAAGGAAGAGATCGACAAGACGATCGACTTCCTGATCAAAGCCAAGCAGGCCGGCCAGTTCCGCGCCTTCTGGAAGTCGTTCGACGAGAGCGTCAACCTGATGGCATCGGGCGAAGTGGTCATTCAGTCCATGTGGTCACCGGCCGTCGCCGCGGTGCGCTCCAAGGGCATCGCCTGCCGCTTCCAGCCGCTCAAGGAAGGCTACCGCTCCTGGGGTGGCGGCCTTGGCCTTGCCGCCCATCTCAAGGGCGCCGAGCTCGACGCGGCCTACGAATACATCAACTGGTACACGTCGGGCTGGGTCGGCGGCTATCTCAATCGTCAGGGCTACTATTCCGCCAACATGGTCTCGGCCAAGAAGTTCATGTCCGAGGACGAATGGGGCTACTGGATCGAGGGCAAGCCCGCCAAGGGCGAGATCAAGGCACCGGATGGCACCGTCATGGAAAAGGCCGGCGCCGTGCGCGACGGCGGCTCGTTCGAGGAACGCATGGGGAAGGTCGCCTGCTGGAACTCGGTCATGGACGAGGACCGCTACATGGTGAAGCGCTGGAACGAGTTCATCGCGGCGTAAGGAAGAGCCGGCGCCGCCACCTTCTCCCCTTGCGGGAGAAGGTGGATTGGCGCGCAGCGCCAAGACGGATGAGGGGTGTTGGACGGAGTGCCGTCATTGCCAAGATGGAACACCGCTCATCCGACCGAGCTTCGCTCGGCCACCTTTTCCCACAAGGGGAGAAGGAAAGGCCGCTCCGCCCGTACCGCGAACCTGCACCGGGAGCATTGATGACAGTCGCGCTCGAACGTCCCGCAATCGCCGCCGCCAAGCCCGCCAGACGCCGCCGCGTCTCCCTTGGCGCCGTCACGCCCTACCTGCAATCCGCACCGCTGGCACTCATCCTCGGTGCGTTCCTGCTGCTGCCAATCATCATGATCGCCGTCGTATCCTTCTGGGATTACGACTTCGCCGCCATGTATCCGGATTTCCTGACGACGAACTATTCAGACGTGCTTGGCTCCTGGGTCACCTGGAAGACCTATCTCAACACCATCAAATTCGCTGCCATCGTCTGGGCGCTGACCTTGTTCATCGGCTTCTGGGTGGCCTATTTCCTTGCCTTCCACATCCGCACCACGGCCATGCAGATGGTGCTGTTCCTGGTTTGCACCGTACCGTTCCTGACCTCCAACATCATCCGCATGATCTCGTGGATCCCGGTTCTTGGCCGCAACGGCTTGATCAACTCGACGCTGGTGCAATTGGGGCTGGTGCCGAAACCCATAGAATGGCTGCTCTATTCCGAATTCGCCGTCGTGCTGGCGATGGTGCATCTCTATACGCTGTTCATGGTAACGCCGATTTTCAACACGCTGATGCGGATCGATCGTTCGCTGTTCGAGGCCGCGCGTGATGCCGGCGCGTCCGGCTGGCAGGTGTTGTGGAACGTGATCATTCCGCTGGCCAAGCCCGGCATGGCGATCGGCACCATCTTCGTCGTCACACTGGTGATGGCCGATTTCTCCACCGTGCAGGTGATGTCGGGCGGCCAGAGCGCGTCGGTCGCACTGATGATGAAGAACCAGATGTCGCTGCTGCAATATCCTGCCGCCGCCGCCAATGCCGTGGTGTTGCTGGTGTTGGTGCTGTTGATGGTTACCGGCATCCTGCGCATCGTCGACATCCGCAAGGAGCTTTGAGGTGAGCCACGAAAAACGCACCCTCGAATTCTATGTGCTTGCGGCCTTCTTCATTCTGTTCGTCCTGTTCCTCTATGGTCCGCTGTCGGCGATCCTGATCCTTTCTTTCCAGGGCGAGACCGGCGGCCTCACCTTCCCGCTCAATGGCGTGTCGCTGCACTGGTTCGCCAATCTGTTCGAGCGCCAGGCGGTCGGCGATTTCGGCGGCAGCTTCAAGCGCTCGCTCGTGCTCGGTCTGATGGTGATGATCGTCACCGTCGTCGTGTCGCTGCTGGCAGGGCTCGCCTTCCGACAGAAATTTCGCGGCGCCACCGCATTGTTCTATCTGGCGGTCGCCAGCCTCGTCGTACCTTCGATCATCATTTCGCTGGGCATCGGCGTCGTCTTCCAGCAGGTCGGCCTCCGCCCGGCCTGGTACACGTCGGCCTTCGGCGCGCACCTGACCTGGACCTTGCCCTTCGGCGTGCTCATCATGTTCGCCGTCTTCAACCGCTTCTCGCCCGCCTATGAGGAAGCCGCGCGTGACCTTGGCGCCACCTCCTGGCAGACCTTTGCCCATGTCGTGCTGCCGATGATTGCGCCCAGCCTGATCGGCGTCGGCCTGTTCGGTTTCACGCTGTCCTATGATGAGTTCGCCCGCACGCTGATGACGTCGGGCACCTTCAACACGCTGCCGCTCGAGATCTACGGCATGACCACCAATGTCACGACACCGGTGCTCTACGCGCTTGGCACAGTGACCACCGTGTTCTCCTTCCTGGTGATCCTGGCGACGCTGGGCGCTATCCTCTATGTCGGCCGCCGCCGGGCGAGAACGTGATCGTGCAGATACTGGTGGTGAACCCCAACACGACGGCGAGCATGACTGCGACGATCGCGGCGGCCGCGCGCGGCGTCGCCGGCGCCTGGACAGAGGTGGTGGCCGTCACCTCCTCCATGGGCCCGGCCTCGATCGAGGGCTATTACGACGAGGCATTGGCCGTGCCCGGCCTTTTGATGGAGATCGCCGCCGGTGAGCGTGCCGGGGCGCAGGCCGCCATCATTGCCTGTTTCGACGATACCGGCCTGGACGCGGCACGCGCCATGGCCTCCATTCCGGTCGTCGGCATCTGTGAGGCCGCACTCAGCGTCGCCTCGTACATTGCCCAGCGCTTCACAGTCGTAACGACCACCGAACGCTCGCGTGTACCTGTCGAGGGCTTGGTGCAGCGCTACGGCATGGCCGGGCGTGCCCGCGTGCGCGCCGCTGACATTCCCGTGCTCGCCCTCGAAGACAGTACATCCGGCGCCGTCGAGAAACTGCGCGGCGAGATCGCACACGCCATTGAGGAGGACCGCGCCGAGGCCATCGTGCTCGGTTGCGCCGGCATGGCCGACCTGGCCCACCAATTGCAGGACGAGTTCGACCTGCCGGTCATCGACGGCGTCGGCGCGGCGGTCAAGCAGGCCGAGGCGCTGATCGCATTGGGCTTGTCGACCTCGAAGCGCGGTGCCTATGCCAGCCCGCTGGCCAAGTCCTATCGCGGCGTGCTGAAATCCTTCTCGCCCGGAACTATCGCCGCGGAGTGAGCCATGAAGCCGACCATCCGTGCGCTGTCGCTGCAAGAACTGGCCGTTCTTATCGACTGGGCGGCCGCCGAAGGCTGGAACCCTGGCCTTGACGATGCCGCCGCGTTTCAGCCAACCGACCCTGAAGGCTTCATCGGCGCCTTCGTCGGCAACGAGTTGGTGGCCGCCATCTCGGCTGTCGCCTATGGCGGCAAGTTCGGTTTCATCGGTCTCTACATCTGCCGACCAGATATGCGCGGCCAAGGCCACGGCAAAGCGGTCTGGAGCGCCGGCACGGCCAGGCTGGCCGGCCGAACAGTTGGCCTCGACGGCGTCGCCGCACAGTTGGCCAACTATCGGCGTAAGGGATTCAAGCCAGCTTACGAAACGATCCGCTTCAGCGGCCGTACCGCGATACCGTCCGTCCGAAGCGATGGGGTGCGCGCGATAAGCACGCAACTCGTGCCCGACATCATCGCCTATGACGCCCGCTGTTTCCCCGCACCTCGGCGGGCCTTCCTGCACCGTTGGTCGCAACCACCGCATGTCGGGTTCGCCGCGATCAGTTCGCTCGGCACCATAGGCTACGCCGTGGCTCGTCCTTGCCGTTCGGGTTACAAGGTCGGCCCGCTGTTTGCCGACGACACCGAGACAGCGATGCAACTGTTGGGCAGTCTGGCTGGTGCATGCGAAGGCGGCGACCTGCATATCGACGTTCCAGCCGACAATATCGATTTCACTACGGCGCTTGCAGCGATTGGTTTCAGGCCGACCTTCACCACCACCCGCATGTACAAAGGCACGCCTCCGAAGGCCGACTCGCGCCGAATATTTGGCGTGACGACCCTGGAGTTAGGGTAGATCCAGGCGCAGCCTGACAGGCTTGGCGAGGCGCGGCTGACGGCTTTGGTTTTTGGGAACCGGCGCGCGATGGACGATCCAATCTGTAGAAGCGCCGCCTAAGTAGAAGTGCCTGATGTCTCAGGCGGCGCTACGTCGTCCCGGCACGGGGTTTCCCGGCGTCTCATGGCCAATCGGCGTCACCAGAGTGAGGTCGGGATAGCCGCTTTCGATCAGCTTGACAGCGGCCTGCGCCACCTCATCGTCCGCTTGCAGCATGGAGAGAAAGACCTCGGTGCTGTCGCCGACCAGTCGGCCGATGCCGTGCGCGTCGGCCGGTCCGCATTCGACAATGACCAGATCATAGGCGGTGGTCAGCGACTGCATGATGATCGGCAGCCGATCGGCGGCGCGCATGGCGCGGACCGGGTCGGCGGTGCCGACGGGAATGACATGGCAGTCGGAATAAAGGTCGGCGTGGATGACGTCGCTGAACTGCGCTTCGGAAGCGAGCAAATTTGTAATGCCGGGGAACAGTCCGCTGTCCAGCATCGGCCGCGAGGCCGCACCCGATGCAGTTAGGTCCAGCAGCAGCACGCGCAGGCCGGCGTCGGAGACTTCGCGCGCCACCAGCACCGCCGAGGCCGCGGCCTCATCGCCTTCAGGCGAGACGAAGATGGCGCGCGCCGCACCGCTGGCTATCAGCTTTTCCGCCGCTTTCTCGACGTCGATCTCGCCGAGGCTGGAGCGCACCGGTTCGGGTTCCGCGTCTGCGGCCGCTGCTTCTTCCAGCGCTGCGGGGGCAGACTCGGGAACCGCCTTCGGCTCCAGTTCATGCTCCATGTCCGCCGGCCGCTCTTCCGCCTCCCCGGTCTTAGCTGCCACCGGTTCCGGCTCGACGACCGGCACCGACGCGACTGGCATTGCCACCTGTTCGATGCGCTCGTATCGGGCGCCGGGGGCCGGACGCATGGCGCGGCCCGAAAACAGCTCCTGCAGAAGCGTGATGATCGACATCAGCAGCAGCGAGCCGACGAAAGCGGCGCCGACGATCGGGACGAGTTTGGGGAAATAGGGCTCCGAAGGCACGCGCGCCTCGGAAAACACGCTGGCATCGACCGGCAGATAGTTCTTGCGCGAGGACACTTCGCGGAAACTCGCCATATAGGATTCAAGCTGCTGGCGCCGGACATTCGCCTCGCGCTGCAGCGCATCCAGCTGGACCTGCTCCTCGCCGGCGCGCGACGACGCCGCCTTCAGCTTGTTGACGTCCGATATGAGCTGGTTTTCGCGCGCCTGGGCGGTCTGCGCCTGCGTCAGCAACCCGCGCATGACCTTTTGCGCCTCGTTGCGTATCTGGCCGTCGAGGTCGGAAAGCTGCGACCTCATCGCTCGCAGGCGCGGATGGTTGTCGAGCAAGGTGGTGGAAAGATCGGCGATGTTGGTTCTGAGCTCGATCTGACGCTCACGCAGCCGCTGGATCAGATCGGAAGACAGCACTTCGGGTACAGCGTCCAGCGAGCCACCGGCCTGCAATGCCTGGCGCACCCTTTCGGCCGTCGCCTCGGCCGAGGCTCGGTTGGCGCGCACATGCGACAGTTCGGTCGACAGTTCGGACAATTGCTGTGTGGCCAGCACCGAATTGTTGCCGCCCATCAACAGGTCCGACTGCGCGGAACGAAAGGCCGCTACCTTGGCCTCGGCATCCCTGACCTGCTTCTGCAACTCGTCGATCTCCGGCCCCAGGAAAGCGGTCGCAGCAGCGTTCGACTTGGTCTTTGCGTCCGCCTGATAGGCCAGGTAGGCCTTGGCGATCTCATTCGGGATTTTGGCGGCAAGCTCGGCATTTTCCGAGGAAAATTCGACGGCGATGGCACGCGTCTTTTCCACGCCATAGACATTGAGCTTGTCGCGCATCTTCTGCAGTACGCGCTCATCGAGCGGGATCTCTGCCGGATCGCTTTTCAAGCCAGCAGTGACCAGAAGCCAGCTTACCGGCGACATGTCGAGCGCATCGTTGAACTCGGGCTTGTCGCCCAGATTCAGATCGCGAGCCACCTTGTTGAGAATGTCGGACGAGGAAATGACCTGAACCTCGGTTGCTACACCTTCCGCATCGAGCACAGGTTTGTCGTCTTCATTGGTGCCGGCAGGCCGCGTATAGGCCGATTCGTTCAACTGGATTTTCAGTTGCGTCGTCGCCTTGTAGTGCGGCGTAGCAAGCGATGCGAAGGCGAAGGCGAGACCGGTGACGATGAGCGTGACCACAAGGATGCGCAGCCAGTTCCTCGCCAGGCTGGCGAAGAGCTGTCTCAGGTCGACATCGACATCTGCGGCCGCGGACTGAACGGACATGCATTCCTGCTCCGGAACATGAGTCTCGTAAGTACCGTAAACAACTATGGTAACTCAGGTGTTAAGATGGCGGTAAGCAGCCGTTAGGGTTTGCTGATAGGCGGTAAACAAAGCCAGCAAAACTATACGGCTTTTTGTCGATTGCCGCCAAATCGGCTGCATCCCTTTACCGGCCATTAACCCTAACAGGATGATAACAAACCCAGATCCTTAAGGTTTGCCGCCGCATCATGGCGGCCACAGCGACGAAGGTGTGTGTCCGATCATGAAAAGCGCTGCTGGTCTGTTTCGCGCTCTGCTGGCCGTGTCGATGCTCGCCGGCTGCTCCAGCTACCGGCCGACGCCGGCGGCCTTCCACGAAGTGCTCGACCAGCCCTACCGGCTCGGTGCCGGCGACCGTGTCCGCGTCACCGTGTTCGAGCAGGACGGGTTGACCAACACCTACAGCGTCGACCAGTCCGGCTACATGTCCTTTCCGCTGGTCGGCGCCGTGCCGGCACGTGGCCACACGGCCCAGCAGCTGGAAAAAGAGATCGCCGACAAACTGCGCCAGGGCTATCTGCGCGACCCCGATGTGTCGGTCGAGATCGA
Source organism: Mesorhizobium caraganae (assembly GCF_016836705.1). Classification (GTDB taxonomy): domain Bacteria; phylum Pseudomonadota; class Alphaproteobacteria; order Rhizobiales; family Rhizobiaceae; genus Mesorhizobium; species Mesorhizobium caraganae. The sequence continues at coordinate 20,326 of NZ_JAFCGY010000024.1, forward strand.
CCGCTACCGGCCGATCTTCGTCATGGGTGAAGTGGGTGCCGCCGGCCAGTATTCCTATGTGCCGGGGCTTACCGTGCAGAAGGCGATTGCGATCGCTGGCGGTTTCTCGCCGCGCGCCAACCAGGAAAGCGTCGACATCACCCGCGACATCAACGGCAAGGTGATGACCGGCAGGGTGGTCACCTCCGACCCCTTGCTGCCTGGCGATACCGTTTACGTTCGCGAACGCCTGTTCTGACATCAACGTGGCGGACCAGCTCAGGATCGTCCACTGCTTTCGCTCACCCGTCGGCGGGATTTTCCGGCATGTGCGCGACCTGACGGAGGCACAACTCGCCGCCGGACACGTTGTCGGCATCGTCTGTGATTCGACCACAGGCGGCGAATACGAGGAACACCTGTTCGACCAGATGAAGGACAGCCTGGCGCTGGGTATCCATCGCACACCAATGCAGCGCCATGTCGGACCGGGCGACCTCGCCTCGGCCTGGCGTACCTATCGAATCATCAAGGAATTGCGGCCGGACGTGTTGCACGGGCACGGCGCCAAAGGTGGCGCCTATGCCCGTCTGTTCGGCTCATTGTTGCGGGTATCAAGGTCTCGCGTAGCCCGCCTTTATTCGCCGCATGGTGGCTCCCTCCACTACGACGAAACGACGACGACCGGGAAGCTGTTCTTCGCGCTGGAGCGCTTCATGGCGCGCTTCACCGACTGCCTGCTGTTCGTCTCCGACTATGAGCGGCGCACCTACCGGCGGAAGGTAGGCGAGCCGCCGATCCCGAACACGCTGGTCTACAACGGCCTGCGCGCTGCGGAGTTCGAGCCGGTGGTAACCGCGCCTGATGTCGCTGACCTGCTCTACATCGGCATGATGCGTGACCTTAAAGGCCCGGACATCTTCATCGACGCGCTGGCCTTGGCCGGCACGCAGCTCGAGCGTCGCTTGACCGCAGTCATGGTTGGCGACGGCGACGACCTGCCACGCTACCACACGCAGGTGAAACGGCTGGGGCTCGAAAAACAGGTTCGCTTCCTGCCGCCAATGCCAGCCAGGGACGCCTTTGGACTGGCCGACCTCGTGGTCGTGCCGTCGCGCGCGGAAGCCATGCCCTATATCGTGCTGGAGACCCTGGCCGCCGGCAGGCCGATGATCGCCACCGCCGTCGGCGGCATACCCGAAATCTTCGGTGAGGGATCCCCTGCCCTGATCCGTCCCGATTCGCGCGACCTCGGCGACAAGATGGGCGAGGCGCTAGGCGATCTCGACGCCTATCGGCGCGCCATGCCCGACACCGCCAGCCTCAAGGCGCGCTTCGGCGCCGATGTGATGGCTGCCGAAATCGAAAAGGCCTATTTCGCCGCGCTCAACAAATAGGCTACCTCCCAAAACCACAGGTTGTCTCAAGGTTTTTTTAGCTCTCTTCTGCTATGGTCATGGCGGAAGCTTGTGGGAAACCCGATGAACGAGACCGACCCCACGCGCCGCTTTTCGGCCGATGCGGTGCGCAAATTCGACGGTCCTGCCGAGAGCCCCACGCCCGGCGGTATGAACAGTGTTGCCCGCCAGGTTGCCTCGCAATACCGGCGCGATACGATGTCGCCGGTCATGGTCAGCGGCGTGCTGCGCATCGTCGAATTCGCCTTGCTGTTCCTGTCGGGGCTCGTGCTCTACTTTCATTTTGTCGGCTTCTTCACTTACCTCGCCTGGCAATATCCGCTGACCATCGCCGCGGCCTCGTTCCTGGCCGTCGTGTTGCTCGACGTCAGCGATTGCTACCAGATCTCCGCCTTGATGCGGCCGATCTCCAACCTCGGCCGCGTGCTGGTGGTCTGGGCCGGTACCTTCGCGCTGATGGCGCTGACGGCCTTCATCATGAAGATGTCGGAGGATTATTCGCGCCTGCTGTTCGGCACCTGGTTCGTCATCGGCCTGCTTCTGCTGTTTGTCCTGCGCCTGGTGATGTCGAAGCTGATCCGGCGCTGGGCGCGCGACGGCCGCATGGAACGCCGCGCCGTCATCGTCGGCGGCGGCAAGGCGGCCGAGATGCTGATCCGCTCGGTCGAAAAGCAGCCCTACAACGACATCCGCATCTGCGGCATCTTCGACGATCGCGGCGACAAGCGCTCGCCACCGATCGTGGCAGGCTACCCCAAGCTCGGTACCATTTCGGAGCTGATGGAATTCGCCCGCATCGCGCGCATCGACATGCTCATCGTGTCACTGCCACTGACTGCCGAAACGCGGGTGCTGCAGCTGTTGAAAAAACTCTGGGTGCTGCCGGTCGACATCCGGCTCTCGGCGCATTCGAACGCGCTGCAGTTTCGCCCGCGTGCCTATTCCTACATCGGCTCGGTGCCGATGCTCGATATCTTCGACAGGCCGATCAACGACTGGGATTCGGTCGCCAAGCGCGCTTTCGATATCGTCTTTTCGCTGATCGGCATCATCCTGTTTTCACCGGTGATGCTGGTGACGGCCCTCGCCATCAAGCTCGACAGCAAGGGGCCGGTGCTGTTCAAGCAGAAGCGGCACGGCTTCAACAACGAGATCGTCGAGGTCTATAAATTCCGCTCCATGTACACCGACCGCTCGGACCCGACCGCCAAGCAGACGGTGACCAAGAACGATCCACGCGTCACCCGCGTCGGCCGTTTCATCCGCAAGAGCTCGATCGACGAACTGCCGCAGTTCTTCAACTCGCTGTTCGGCTCGCTGTCGCTGGTCGGTCCGCGCCCGCATGCGATCGCCGCGCAGTCGCACAATTTGCTCTACAACGAGGTGGTCGACGGCTATTTCGCCCGCCACAAGGTCAAGCCGGGCGTCACCGGCTGGGCACAGATCAATGGCTGGCGCGGCGAGATGGATACCAATGAGAAGATCCGCATGCGCACGGAGTACGACCTTTACTACATCGAAAACTGGTCGATGCTGTTCGACTTGCGCATCCTGTTCCTGACGCCGCTGCGGCTGCTCAATACGGAAAACGCCTATTGAGCGCGATTTCCCATGAGGTGCCGCAGGCTGCGCTCAACACGTTGCCGCCTTCGGCGGTCAACACATTGCCGCCATCGGCGGTCAACACGTTGCCGCCTTCGGCGGTCAACGCCAAGCTGATCGCGCTGATATCCTCAGGCGCGGTGTTTTTTGGCGTCTTCCTCTCGGGCTTCGTCATCGACGAACCGGCGCCTTACGATCTCTTCATGGTCGGGCTGATCGGGGTGTGGGCGCTGTTTGGCCTGCGCATATCGCGCGCTGCCGTGCCGCTGCTGGTGCTGCTGATCACGATGAACATCGGCGCCATGATTGCGATGACGCAGATGGCCGATCTCGCCAACACGCCGCTCTATCTCGCCGTCTCACTGTTCCTCGCCTTCACCGCGGTGTTCTTCTCTTCGGTGACGGCAGTGCAGCCTGGTCTCTACCGGCTGATCTTCATCGCCTATGTCTTCTCCGCCGTGGCGACAGCGCTGCTTGGTATTGCCGGCTATTTCCACGCCTTCCCCGGCGCCGACATCTTCACCAGATACGACCGCGCCCAGGGCGCCTTCCAGGATCCGAACGTGTTCGGACCGTTCCTGGTGCTGCCCGGCATCTATCTGCTCTATCTCATGTTGACCGGGTCGATCGCGCGCATGCCGCTTTTGGCGGTGCCGCTGCTGATCATCACCGCCGGCATCTTCTTTTCGTTCTCGCGCGGCGCCTGGGGGATGTTCGCCGTTTCGGCGATCCTGCTCACCGGCGCCCTGTTCCTGCAGAGCAACAGCGGCAAGTTCCGGCTGCGCGTCGTCATCATGACCATTGCGGCTGTCACGCTGCTGGTGGTCGCCATGATCGTCATCCTGCAACTGCCGGGCGTCAGCGAGATGTTTTCCAGCCGCGCCCAGCTGGAACAGAGCTATGACACGGCGCGGCTTGGCCGTTTCGCCCGCTACACGATCGGCTTCCAGATGGCGCTCGAGCATCCGCTCGGCATCGGACCGCTGGTGTTCGGCACCATCTTCGGCGAAGACACGCACGACATCTGGCTGAAGACGCTGATGGACTATGGCTGGCTCGGCTTCGTCTCATTCCTGTCGCTGACGCTGTGGACGATAGCCGCCGGCTTCCGCATCCTTTTGCGCGACCGGCCCTGGCAGCCCTATCTGCTTTGCGCCTATGTCGCCTTCATCGGCAATATCGGGCTCGGCACCTTCATCGACATCGACCACTGGCGCCACGTCTACCTGCTGCTCGGCCTGATCTGGGGCGCAATTGCGCTGGAATACCGGCATCAGCGGGAATTGAGGGTGGCGGCAATCCGAACCGATGGGAAAGCCGCCGAGTTCGGATGACTCCGCCATGCTGACGGATCGCAGAGATTTCACCTATCTCGCGATACCGGCGACCCGCTCGGGGTATTGCACGGCCAGCATCGAATTGTCGGCGTGGCTGGCAAAGATTGCACTGACCTTTTCCGCGTCGAACCTCGCCCTGCGTTTGCGCTTCTCGTCGTTCAGCAAAATGCCGCTGATGGCGTCGAACTTGCGGCCGAGGTTCTTCAATATGCCTCGCTTGATCGGCCAGCTGCGGCTGAAGCGGCCGGCCCAGGGCGTGCCTTTCGCCAGATCGCGGTAGATCGCCATGGCGTCGACCTCGACACCGACCGGGTGAGGCTCCCAAGGTTTGCCCCAGGCGAAGTGACGGGCGTAGGACCTGCTGAACGGGATCTGGCTGCTGTAGTTGGTCATCACGTTCCAGAACGGATGCATCGTCTGCCACCGGCCTTCGAAGGCCACGTTCAACGCGCCTTGATCCATTCCGTAGACATGTTCCGACGCCAGCTGCCGCGTACGCTCCAGGAGCCCCTCAGCCCTGAGTAGCGGCATGTTGAAGAGAAGAACGCCAGCATTGAATTTCGGCGCACCGGGCTGCATCGGCAGATGTCGCCTGTACTTCGCGTCGAAGTAGGTCTGCTCATCGTGAGCGGCCAGCAACGGCGCGTTGAGCGGTGTGTTGCAGAGATCGGCTATCGATCGGTTGAAGAGCACGTCGGCGTCGGAATAGGCGATGCGGTCATATGGCTCGAATTCAGGCAATTTATCCGCGAACAGCCTGATGTAGGTCGCAAGGGTGGGATGCGTTCCACGATTGAAGTTCGTCGCCTCCATGAACTTCGTTACGTCGATGATGCTGATCCTCCCACCGAGCAAACGCTCGCCGGCAGACCGGTCTTCACTGGGAATGATGCCGGTGTGCAAAATAAAGCCGTCGACTGGGCCGGATAGATCCAACACACGGCGCGCTGCCAAGCAGGTATATGGAAAATACCTTTGATCGGCGGCGAAAAAGAAGCATGACGTTTGCGACACAGTCTAATTCTCCTGCCCTGCGCCTTACGGATTGAAGTCGCGGATATCTCAAGCGAAACCGCCGAGTACTTCGGGAAATTGCACGGCCATCGCACCGGCAAGGGCATGCTCGGCATACATCTTATGGACCTTGCTGCCGTCATACCGTGCGCGCCGCCGATACCGATCCTTGTTCGGCAGCATCCCCATGATGCCGTCGAACCTGCGGGCGAAGCGCCTCATGACGCCCCGCTCGAAGGGAATGCGCTGCATAAAGGGCTGAAGCCAGGGTGTATCCCTTGCCAGACCGCGCCAGACGGCAAGCGCCTCGGGCTCCACGTCGACCTGGCTCCCCCAGGGCTTGCCGCCGGCGAAATGCCGTGCATAGGCTTGGGCGAACCGAAATTCCTTCGTATCGTTGGACATCAAATTCCAGTTCGGATGCATCGTCTGCCACTTGCCCTCGAAGACGATGTTCAGCGCGTTCTGGTCGTTCATCTGCCCTGCGACGGCCACGTCCCTGGCGCGGTGCAAGAGGCCCTGTTCACGCACCAACGGCATATTGAAGACGATGATACCGGCATTGAAGTAAGGCGCTCCCGGCTGCATCGACAACTTCTGCCGGTAGCCAGGGCGGAAATACATATAATCGTCATGGGCGGCCAACAACGGCGCATTCAAAGTCTGGCCCACCAGGTCACCGATATCGCGATTGAACAGAACATCGCAATCGACATGGGCGATGCGATCATAGTCCGCGAACTGAGGCAATTGGTCGGCGAAAAGCCGCACAAAAGTGCCGACATTGCTCGGCCGGAAAGTATGGCCGGCCTGCGCAAACAACGCCGAGACGTCCATTATGCGAATGCTGTTCTTCAGCAGGCGCTCAGCAACACGCATATCGGCATCGCGTGCACCGACATGCAGGATGAAGCCTGGCGTTGCTTCTCCCGAAACGTCCAGAATTCTGCGAGCCGCCAAGCATGCATACGGAAAATAGTTGGCGTCAGCCGCTAGAAAAAAACAGGAATTCGCCACGCGCAATCCTTCTAATCGATATGGGCGAGCCATATCGCCTTGGCGTAGCGTCGACAAGGCCGGATGCCTGGCGACTTTTCCGGTCCAACGCGCCGTTTTAGCGCTTGCACCATAACCCTTGAAAATATATGGCTTTGCGCGGTCCGGAGTGTAGCGCAGCCCGGTAGCGCACTTGACTGGGGGTCAAGGGGTCGTCGGTTCGAATCCGGCCACTCCGACCAAACAACACAGGCGTTTAGCTGCTTCCCCCAAGTGGCCACGCGATTTCTCAGCCGCATTACAGCCACTCGCAAAATGCATTTCCTACGGCGCCACGCCGGCGTGTCGCTCCAGGAAAGGCTCGATGGGGCCTGTAAGAAGAGCAGCCTCCTGCTTGATCTTCTCGTCGCTCCATTCCCACCACCGGATCGCCAGCAATTTCGCAATGACGTCCTCCGAAAACCGATAGCGGATAAGCCTGGCCGGAACCCCGCCGACGATCGCATATGGCGGCACATCCTTGGTGACAACGGCGCCGGCCGCAACGATGGCGCCATCGGCAATGTGGACGCCTGGCATGATCATCGCATGACGGCCGATCCAGACATCGTTGGCGATGGTAATGCCGACGGCTTTGCCGCCATGCGCATTGGGATCGGTCGAGTCCATCATGCGGCTGTGGATCGGAAAAGTGGTTGCAGCCCAAGGCACGTGGCTTCCCCCGGAACATTCAAAGCTGACGTTGCCGGCGACCGAACAGAACGCCCCAATGGTCAACGGAGTGGCGTCAGACGCTCCAAGCACCTTCTTCCGGCTCACTCCATAGGTGTGACGTCCGAGGGTCACGCTTGAGGGCAGCTTGGATCGAAACGGATTCTTCATGCGAAGCCACCCCGTCACGGTGATCTCCTGAGCTTCTGGCGCAAGAGATCCGCGGGAGTTCGCCACAGACGATATCGACCGGCTTTTGCAACCTGCTGGCCGACTGGCACCTTGCCACAAGCGTTAAAGAACGCATGAACACGCGGCTCAGCAAACTGCTTTTTGCCTCGGGTGTTGTAGTGTCGGATCGGCAGGCCATGAGGGCTGATGGTTCGGCCGTTTTGAGAAAGGGCTACCCCGAGGCAGAACTGTTCCGGCGCCCACGTGTCGGTCACCTCATAAACGGCCTTGATAGCTGCGAAGGCGTCCACCATGGCGCTGAGATTGTCGCGGTGGATTCCTACGATTCCACTGTTCCACATCGGTTCCTGGCCGCTCAGGATCTGGCCACCGACGCTGATGTTCTTGCCCGGCAGCGCGCTCTGATAGATGCGATGCGGCCCTTCGCACAGGCGCATAAAGGAATGGGTCTCGGAGATCGAGCGGAAGCCTTTCGACGGGTCCCCCACCGGGTACATGTCGGTGTCCATGAAAAGGAGCCGATTTGCTCGCTGCAAAAGCTCACGCATAGCACCGGCCTTGATGCCGAAATGGTAGCTTCCTCCGAAAGACCACTGCTCTTTCTGCTCAGCCGTTATGAGCATTGTCTCAACAGGATAAGCGCGAAAGAGTTCAATCCTGTCAGTTGCGACGGCTATTCTAGCGGTCGGGCAATGGTGCAAAAGCTTGAGGGCGCTGAGTAGCGCACCGCGATGGTAAAGCTCGTTCTCACCATAGGCGATGTAACCAAAAACGTCGTTCATTCCATCACGTATAGTGAGTCGCCCAATCTTCTACCAGCCGCTCAGCTCGCTACTGGCATACATCGACCCATTCGGCGTTGACGATCTCGGTCATGCGCTGCGGGCTCAGCCGTACGGCGGCGTTGGTGGCGCCGGCCGCGGGGACGACTTCATCGAAGGCACGCAGCGAGACGTCGGCATAGACCGGCAGCGGCGCCGGCAGGCCGAATGGACAGACGCCGCCGACAGGATGGCTTGTGGCGGCGAGAACCTCATTGGCGTCAAGCATGCGCGGCTTGCCGCCGAAGCGGTCCTTGAATTTGCGGTTGTCGAGCCTCGACATGCCGCCGGCCACGATCAGCATGGTCTCACCGCCGACGCGCAGGCAGATGGTCTTGGCGATCTGCGCCGGCTCCACGCCATGCGCCGCCGCTGCCAGCGCCACCGTCGCCGAACTGGTTTCGGTGACGAGCACTTCGACATCGGGCGCATGGGCAGCCAGAAAGGCACGCACGGATTCAAGGCTCATCTCGGCATTTCTCCCCACGGGCAACAGACACTGGCCACTCGAACATGAAAAAGCCCGCCAGGGCAAACCATGGCGGGCTTGTTGAACGACGCTTGGCGTCGCTGTTATGAAACGGACCGATTTTCCACAGGCGCTGTTGGCGCCGGGGCATCGATCAGGGCCGTTTCCGGCAATTGCAATGCTGCGGCGATCCGGCGAAGTTTCGACGGATCGGTGTCCTTGCCGCTCTCTATGTCGGCAATCTCGCTGGTCGACAGACCGCAGGTCAGGGAAAGCTCTTCAATACTGTATCCCTTTGTTTCCCGGATGGCTTTAAGGCCTGGGTGCTCAAGCGCAACATCGGCCGCCAGCCTGGAGAAGGGTTCGTGCTTTGCATTTTGGGGCATTGGCAACTCCATGGGGCTAAAGAGTTTTGGATCAAATGATAGGGTGTTGCCTGAGAGCCGGGACAATGCCCGCTCAAGCGCGATTTGCCAAGACCCAAACCGACCGTCACGGCATCGTGAACCGGCGTTAAAAACCGCCTGCCATCGGGTACGTCGCGATCAAGTTCTTTTGAAGGACCGCACGCCGAAGTGTTCAGCAGTTTCGGGCCGCTCGCGCGTTAGCCTGATGTCGCTGGCAACCGGATCGGGCCAGCTTTCCCCCAAGAGGATCAGACCCATGACATTGAAGACATCAGCCATCGTGTTCGCCACGATCTCAGGCCTCGCCGGCGCCAGCCTGGTCGAGGCACAAGCCGCCGACGCCGTGCGCATTCGCGGCACCGTTACCGCCTTTGCCGGATCGACGCTGACGGTGAAGACCCGTGAAGGCGCCACCGACGCCATCGCGCTGGCTGACGGCTGGAAGATTTCCGGCGTCGCCAAGGCCGAGGCCGGGGATATCAAGCAAGGCGATTTCCTCGGAATTGCCTCGGTTTCAAAGGCCGATGGCGGCAGCGGCGCGCTGGAGGTGGTGATCTTCCCGGCGGCGCTCAAAGGCACCGGCGAAGGCGACCGCCCGTGGGATCTCAAGCCCAACAGCCGGATGACCAACGGCACGGTCGCCGATGTCACCGAGATTGCGGGCCGCACGGTGACGCTCACCTACGACAATGGCCAGAAAAAGCAGATCGCGATCCCGCAGACGACACCGGTGGTGACCTTTGCGCCGGCCACACCGGCCGACCTTCAGCCCGGTGCCGTGGTGTTCGTCAACGCCGAGCGTGGCAGCGACGGCACGCTGACCGCCGGCCAGGTCGTGGTCGGCAACAACGGCGTCGTTCCGCCGATGTGAAAGCGGTTGCTGCTCCTGCGAAAGCGCCAGACACAATCCAGAAACAAAATTCTACAGTCGGGAAAAACTGTCGAAAAATTCGGAGGCGATAGTCACGGCTGCGGGGTTCACGTCACCGATCTTGCTCGGTGGCGGTCAAATTCAGCCCGCGCAGAAAAGGAAACGAAGTCATGAAGAAGTCCCTCCTGTCGGCTCTCGGGCTGGCTTTCGCCCTTGCTGTCTCGCTGCCGATCATCGGCGCCAGCAGCGCGGACGCAGCTCCGGTGGCGAAGAAGCATCACCACCATCACCATCATCACCACAAGCACCACAAGAAGCATCACCGCCATCATCATCACCACCACCACAAGAAGGTGGAAGCCAAGAAGGCCTGAGCCGGCTGACTTGCCCAATGGGAAGGCTGGCTTTGGAGTCCTCGCCAAGGCCGCCTTCCCATTGGCTTTTGCCAGGCGAGACGTGGCGAGATGAAGACAGGGTTTGATGGCGCCCATGCGCCAGAAGGCGAGCAACCAACGAACGTATCAGGCGCAAGGCCGAGGAGCACAGCGGTTGCGAGGCATGCTGCAGGACACCGCGAGTGTCTCAGTGCGTTGCCGAAAACCCGCTAGGATGGCGCCGCGAACGCGAGCACTATCGCGATCAAAATCAACAGCGGTCCCATCCATTTGAAATGCTTCGCGACCTGCAGCAACCACGGCTGCTGACCTGACCGAGCCTGAAAAGGACTTTTGAGCAGCCCAAAGCCAACGCCTGTCATCCATAGCCCAACGCAGAACATGATGAACTCGTCGATGTAATTTGCGACCACGCCCCGCCTCCTCCGCCGGTATCTTTGGATTGGCGTTATAGCCGCAGCCGGGTTGGGCAGAAAGCGCGGTGCCAAGATGGCGACAATGACTGCTGCCGCCACCTGACATGAGCCGGGGCGGACTCGGTCTTGGCCGGCCATTTTCGGCACACCACCCTGCGATCTTCGCATGGCATGCCGCGCGTCCATGCCAGCGCACTTCACGCCAAATGCATGATCGATGCCGGCCGTTCCCGCCAGGCGCCGGCTGTTGATGAAGGCTAAAAATCGCCTTCACGAAAAAACACGAAGAAAATTCGAACCACGCATGAACCTTTGCTCTGGGAGCCGCACTAACCCGGCATGGACGCCAAGAAGGCGATCCCAACCCAGAAGGACGCCATGATGGCGATCCTCGATCCAGAGGAACTTCAAGCGCATCACGCTCGCCGCGGCTTTCGTCGTCTCGGCTTTCGGTTCGGCTTCGGTTTCGACCTCGGCTTTCGCCGGCGGCACGCATCCCACTGGCGACGGCGGCGCGGTTTGCAAGGGCGCCGGCCATTGCCTGGTGCTCTCGACCGAGTGCAAGGGCACCTATACCGATGCCACTGACAAGAATGGCACGGTCTATGGCAAGTGCAGCCAGACCGCGCAGGTTTCGCCGCAGGGCAGGATCAAGCTCGCCAAGTAATCGGTCCCTGATCAAGGAAATGGCGGCCGTCCGCGGGACAGCCGCCATTTTCCAAGGGAAAGCGCTACGCGCTTTTCCCGGGGAAACCGTTCACACTTTTCCTGGAATTGCTCTAGCGCCGGCTGAGCAACAGGCTGGCGAGAAGGCCGACCACGACCAGGCCGACGGCAGCCGCCGTCGCCGGATGATCGCGCGCCGTCTTTTCAATCGCCCTGCCCTGCTTCCTGATTGCGGGCATCGCATCGCTGATGCGGTCGGCAAGCTGCGCATAGTAGTCGGAGGCAGCATCGCGTCCGTCCTCGTAGTAAGCGCCGCCGCGTTTGGCTACAGCTTTCCTCAAAGCAGCAAGTTCCTTGGAAAGGGTCGCGACCTGCTTTTCAAGATCGAGATCGGAGAGGGTCGAAAGCGATGCCATGATTTTTTTCCTTCTTTCAAGAGAAGGCCAAACGCATGGCTGCGGAACCGGTTCCGATTTTGCTTGCCTCTGGCAATTGCCTAGAGGTCTAGCGCACCTGATCGAGCAGACGCTTGCATTCGAGAAGGTCGAACAGCGCCTCCTGCAGCAAGGCGCGGTTGTCGCGCGACAGTTTCGACGCGCCGGGCTGGACGGGACCTTCCTCGTCGGTTTTGCCCAGGCCGAAAAAGCGGCGGCTGGGTTTTACCTTGGGCTGGCCGACCAGCATCTCGTCATCCATGCCGCGCGGCTGCGCCGCCGGCGTCAGCGGCACCTGATCGGCCTGCCTGCGCTGCGAGATCGCCTCGACGGCTGCCATGTCGCCATTGCCGATGGCAACCAGGAAATGGTTGCCGTTCTCGCGCAGCAGCTTCTGCACGCCCTTGATCGTGTAACCCTGGTCATAGAGCATGTGGCGGATGCCCTTGATCAGTTCGACATCCTGCGGCCGGTAGTAGCGGCGGCCGCCGCCGCGCTTCATCGGCTTGATCTGGTTGAAACGGGTTTCCCAGAAGCGCAGCACGTGCTGCGGCAGATCGAGATCCTCCGCGACCTCGCTGATGGTGCGGAAAGCGTCGGGGCTCTTGTCCATGGGCGAAATCCTCACGCTGGACGGCGATCCAGCCTAGTCTGCCGAATCGGGTATCATTTCAGCGGTTTATGAAACAACATTCAAGCCCGGCGTCAAACCGGCGGCCGTTTTCAACCGAAGGTTTGCGTGACAAGCCTTTTTCCGATCAACAGCGGCCAGGCTGGAGAAGTCGGACGGGCAGAAGAAGACCCGGCAGTGCCTGCCAAGCAACAGCACTCGAAAGGGTCAATTCTCATGGAAGGCGATCGATTTTGCAGGACGGGATTATCTCTTTGCGTTGGGAGGGGGAGCCATCATTCCCGGAACAATGTCCGTGTTCTGAGCCACCTTTATTCGCCAGCCCGTCCGTTCTTCCTTCACAATCAGAAGCAGGATACCTTTTCGGACTCCAGCGGACGAGCCGTCCGGGGCGGATGCGCCGGTCAGGGTCCATGTGTAGTGAACGGCATTAAGACCGGGCGCTAGTTCAACAACCGACGAGACGTCGCCGTCCAATTGGCTATCACGAAACATACTTTCATGCGTCGCACGGTGCGCGCCTTCGATCTCTGCGCGGTTCTTCCACCACATACCTACGACATTGACGAAGTTTGCATCGTCGGCGAATAGCGCTGCGAAATCGTCCATATCGTGCCGATTCCAAGCATCGGCAAAGGCAGTCGCGACATCCTCAGGTTTGCTGACCGCCGACCTCACGCCCAATTTCCTCCATGCTCTTTCCGCTAAGCTAATAGGAGTTCGAGCCGGACGGCGACAAGCGCGAGCTCAGATTTCAAACTGAGACACTACCAAGGTTTGTGTATCCTTGACGCAATTTCCTAGGAAAGCGCTGCGCACTTTTCCTGGAATTGCTGCAGAAGATTTATTTGCCGCCCTTGGCCTTGCTGTTCTGGTGCGAGCGCAGGATACGGCTCTTGAGCACATTCGACGACTTGAAGGTCATCACCCGGCGCGGCAGGATCGGCACTTCCTCGCCGGTCTTGGGATTGCGGCCGATGCGTTCGTTCTTGGAACGGACATGGAAGGTGGCGAAGGACGACAGCTTCACCGTCTCGCCGCGCACGATGGCTTCGCAGATTTCGTCCAGCACCGCCTCGACGAGTTCTGCCGATTCAGTGCGCGACAAGCCGACCTTACGATAAACAGCTTCGGCAAGGTCGGCGCGCGTAAGTGTCTTTCCCCCCATGCGACCGTCCCATCAGTTCAAAAACATAAATCGATACAAGCAAAGGCAGAACCTAAGTAATTGATCCGGCAAGGTCAAGGACCGAACCGGACCGTTCGGCACTTACCAGCGAACCAGAACCGCGCCCCAGGTGAAACCGCCGCCCATCGCTTCCAGCAGCACGAGGTCACCCTTCTTGATACGGCCGTCGGCGACGGCCACCGAAAGCGCCAGCGGCACGGAAGCAGCCGAGGTGTTACCGTGCAAGTCGACGGTGACCACCACCTTTTGTTCAGCAATCCCGAGCTTCTTGGCCGAAGCGTCAATAATGCGTTTATTGGCCTGGTGCGGCACGAACCAGTCGAGGTCGTCGGCTGTGATGCCGGCCTGCGAGAACGTTGCCTCGATGACGTCGGTGATCATGCCGACGGCGTGCTTGAACACTTCGCGGCCCTCCATCCTGAGATGGCCGACCGTGCCGGTGGTCGACGGGCCGCCATCGACGAAAAGCTTGTCCTTGTGGACGCCGTCGGAGCGCAGACTCATCGCCAGTACGCCACGGTCGGCAATGCCGCCGGTGCCTTCATCCGCTTCCAGCACCAGCGCGCCGGCGCCGTCGCCGAACAGGACGCAGGTCGAGCGATCGCTCCAGTCGAGGATGCGGGAAAAGGTTTCCGCGCCGATCACCAGCACGCGTTTGGCGAGGCCGCCTCTGATGTAGAGGTCGGCGGTGGTCACCGCATAGACGAAGCCCGAGCACACCGCCTGCATGTCGAAGGCAAAGCCATGATGCATGCCGAGCCGGTTCTGGACATCGACGGCGGTCGCCGGGAAGGTGTTGTTGGGCGTCGAGGTCGCCAGCACGATCAGGTCGATGTCTGCGGGCGTCAGGCCGGCGCTGTCGAGTGCCGCGCGCGCGGCCGCCTCGCCGAGCGATGCCGTCGTTTCATCATCGGCGGCGATATGGCGTTGGCGGATACCGGTGCGCTGGGCGATCCACTCATCGGAGGTCTCGACCATGCCTTCGAAATCGGCATTCTTCATGATGCGGCGGGGCCCCCGGCGCCGCCCACGACTGATCTGATCAAAGTGTCTTTCCTATTCCTTTGCGTCGACGGCGGCGTCGGCTTTCCTGTTTGCCTGGGCATGCGGATTGCGCGCATGGAACAGATCGAGATCGGCCTCGATGCGGTCGATCAGATTGTTGCGCACCATATCGTAGCCAAGCTCGATCGCTGCCGCAAAACCATCCGAATCGGCGCCACCATGGCTTTTTACCACGATGCCGTTCAGACCCAGGAAGACACCGCCATTGGAGCGGCCCGGATCGAGCTTTTCACGCAAGCGGTCAAAGGCGCCCTTGGCGAAGACATAGCCGATCCTGGCCATCAGCGTGCGACTCATCGCGGCGCGCAGATAGCCTGAGATCTGGCGCACCGTGCCTTCCGCCGTCTTGAGCGCGATGTTGCCGGCAAATCCTTCGGTGACGACCACATCGACCGTGCCCTTGCCGATGTCGTCACCCTCGACGAAGCCGTGATAATTCATCGAAGCCATATTGGCCTCGCGCAGCATGCGCCCGGCTTCCTTGACCTCTTCCTGGCCCTTGATCTCCTCGACGCCGACATTGAGCAGGCCGACTTTCGGCCGGTCGATGCCGAACACCGAACGCGCCATGCCGGTGCCGAGAATGGCAAAATCGATCAGCTGATGCGCATCGGCGCCGATCGTGGCGCCGACGTCCAGCACCACGCTCTCGCCGCGCAGCGTCGGCCAGATCGCCGCGATCGCCGGGCGGTCGATGGTGGCCATGGTGCGCAGGCAGAATTTCGACATCGCCATCAGCGCGCCGGTATTGCCGGCCGAAATGCAGGCCTGCGCGCTGCCAGATTTGACCGCTTCGACCGCCTTCCACATCGACGACTTCCAGCGGCCTTGGCGCAGCGCCTGGCTCGGCTTATCGTCCATCCTGACCGCGATCTCGCAATGGTGGAACTCGCTGATCTCGGCCAGTTTGGGGAATTTGGCGAGCTCGGGGCGCACCATCTCTTCGTGCCCATAGATGACGAAGCGGATGTCGGGACGCCTGACAGCGACCGTCATGAGTGCCGGGATGACCACGTTTGGCCCGTGATCGCCACCCATGGCATCGATGGAAATCCTGATCACGCGGTCTTTATCTCACTAGCTTGGGCCAGGGCGCATGGCCCGCGAAATATGAAACTCGCGAAATAAGGGGGCTCGCGAAGGTTCGGGGAAAATAGCGGTTTTGGGCTGCCGCACAACCGACTTTTCTCGGATCGCATCCTGTTTTAGGATTTTCCAAGCAAGGATCGCAGCTTTTGCTGGAATTCGTTCTCGACCGGCTCGTCCGGGCCAGCCGCCTCGAGCGAGGCGCCGGACTTGCGCGGATAGGGATCGATCGCCAACCCGAAGAACTGTTCGGCGAGCGCGCCGACGTCGATTGTGTCGCCGGAGAAGGTTTCCGGGCTGTCGGGCCCCTCTGCATCGATCAGTATCTCGCCGCCGCCTTCGAACCCTTGGCGCCCGAGCTTGGATTGCTCGGGCAGGAACAGCGCCTCGACCTCCTCGTCGATATGGGCCACGACCGGCTCGAGGGTGACGATGCAGGCTTGGGTAATATCGGCCTCGACGCGGCCACTGACCTTGACGCCGTTGCGCTTCCACGGCGCCACCAGCAGTTCGACGTGGTAGTTTTCGACGGAGAGCAGTTCGTGCTCCGCGGCAAGGGCGGCGCGCTGCGCCAGGTCGGCATCGATCACCACCGGAAGGCCTTTGTGCGGCAGGCGACCGACGTTCGCCTTGAATGACACCGGGCTCGATGTGTCCGCATGTTTCATCTCAGCCTCCCTCTTGATTTCCTTCATTGCGCCTTGGCGACGGGAAACGCCACCGTGCCGGAGAGGATCGACTCGGACGGCTGTGCCTCAAGCTGCCTTGCGGCATCGATCACATAGGACGCTAGCGGCACGGCCTGCGGCCAAGCGCCGGCGTCGGGCCTGACATTGCGCGCCAGGGCGGCAGCAAGCGCATCGCCATCACTGCGTTCCAGCGCATCGTCATAGGCGGCGGTACGGCCGTAGAACATTTTCGCCAGCCTCTTCATGCGCTTCGGCACCCCGACATCGCCAACGCCCAGTTCCCGCAGCGAATGCTCGACATCGAGAAAGAACTCGTCGATCAGCACCTGCGCGACCTCTTGCGCGACGCCTTCTTCGCCGCGCAGCCTGTGCTGAAACAGGAACATGTGCAACGACAGCATCTCGAAACGGCCGAGCGGCGTGTCCGGCACATTCCAGTCGGAATAAAAAACAATCTGCCGCGCCGCTGCCACGATTTGTGCGTAAAGCGCCTCGGTGATAGCGCGGTTGGCGTTGCGTTCGCGGCCAAAAAGGCGCTGGAACATTGAGGGTGGTCTCCTGGGGACCGTTTGTTTGAATTGGCCTTGTTGCATCGGCAAGCAAGCTGGTTTACCGGTTTTGCCGCCCAGCGCAAGTTGCGGTCAGCTAATGGAGTTGTTGTTGCGCGCGCTGAAATTCAAGTCGACTTTGCTGCCCGGAGCTACCGCGGCGGTTTCGCTGGTGTTGGTGGCTTCCGCGCTGTCAGGCTGCAATTCATCCAAAATGTTCGGCGACCTTACCCCGGGCGAGACGCTGACGCAGGGCTATGTCATCGACCAGCAGGCGGTAGACTCGGTGCCGGTAGGCTCCAGCCGCGAACAGGTGCTCCTGGCGCTCGGAACGCCGTCGACGACGGCAACTTTCGATAATGAGGCCTTCTATTACATCTCGCAGACGCGCAAGCGCTATGTCGCGTTCGACAAGCCCCACCTGGTCGACCAGAAAGTGCTGGCGGTCTATTTCGGCGATGACGGGCGTGTCACCCAGATCGCCAATTACGGCCTGAAGGACGGCAAGATCTTCGACTTCGTTTCGCGCACCACGCCGACCGGCGGCAAGGACCAGAACTTCCTCAGCCAGATCATCAATGGCGCCAGCAAGCTCGCGCCCGGCATCCCCGGCGGCGGCGGCGCCTAAGAAGCGGCCGCTTCCTCTAATTTTCTCGCTTTTTGCTTCCCTCGAAGCAACATCATCTCAGGCGACCAAAAGCCCGCGGGAGCGATCCTGCGGGCTTTTGTTTTCAGGTCACGTCGCCGCCTCGCCCGTCGCGCTTTGCCGCGCTTGGCCGGTTCGAGCGCCGGACGCCAGCGGGGCGTGTTGCACAGCCACGCTCTGCCGCGCTTCCGACGGCGTCATGCCGAAATGGCGGCGAAAGGCATGGTTGAAGGTCGACAGATCGCCGAAGCCGGCGTCGAAGGCGATGGCGCCAATGGTGCGATGGACAAGGCGCGGATCGGCCAGCTTCCGGCAAACCAACGCCAGCCTGCGCCCGAGCACGAATTGCGACAGCGATGTGCCCTCGCCCTCAAACAGCTTTCTGACATAGCGCGAGCTGACCCGATGGCGCCCCGCCAGCACCTCGGAGCCGACGTCGCCGGAAGCCAGATTGCTTTCGATATCGGCTTTGATGGCGCGCAGCCGCGCGGCGCGTATACCACGCCCTGTGGCGACCTCGGTGGCGTCCTGAGTCGCGCCGATCACGACAGCAACTAGGTCCTGTATGTGATTGGCGGCAAGCCAGCACAGTTCGGATGCGGCAAGGTCCGGCTCCTGCATCAGCAGGCGCACATAGCTGGCCAGCAGCGAGAATTTTTCGCCCACGCATGATATCGGCGTCATCAGGGCGGCATCCGCGTTCGCGGCCATGGGCCCGAGGGCCGCCTTCGGAATGGTGATGAAGAGATGATGCGACATCGCCCGCTCGATCACATGCGGGTCGCAAGAGGGCAGAAGGATTGCCTGGCCGGCCTCGATGCTGGTCTCGCGGCCGAGATGCGAGAAGGTGGCAGCCCCTTCGAGACACATGAAGAAAATGTAATCATCTGTCCCCTTGGTCATGGCCCGGGAACGGGTGGTGCGGAAGGCAGTGGTCCTGGAATCAGAAACGCCGAGGCCCGGCAACCGCAGGACCGTCGCGTCGACGGAGCGTTTTTCCTCCGTGACCTGGACATCCATGTCGGTCACCATCCGGCGCACCAGGTCGCAGTAGACGCCACGCCATTCGGCTCGCGGCCACTTGGCGCTCGAAAAGCGCGCATCGGAAAACTCAGATGGTCGAATAGTCATGGGGCACTCCCAAGCGATTGTCATCTTTTCACAGTCGTTCGTGGTCGAGGCTCGTTCAATGAACGGCCTCTCATTCCGACGGCGGCAATCGGGGGGCAGTGGATGGCTACAGCGATTTGTCCACGCAGACAAAAGACTATTTACGAAGCTATGGATGAGTAATGTTCATTCATGCTAAGGGGATCGCAGGCGAACCTGATAATGACAAGACGGCTCCCACAGCTGGAATCGATACGGGCTTTCGAGGCCATCGCCCGGCTGGGCAGCTTCAAGCGCGCCGGCGAGGAACTGAACGTCACCGCCAGCGCGCTCAGCCATCGCATCGCCGACCTCGAAGCCGATCTCGGCGTGCTTTTGTTCACCCGCCATGTCCGCCGGGTCGAACTCACACTTGAAGGCGAAAGACTTTCCGCCGGTGTGCGACGCGCTTTGCTGGAGATCCAGAGTACGATCGCGAGTGTCGCGCGCAGCGAGCGCGCGAGGCTGCGGGTGACCGCAATTCCCTCGCACGCCGTGCGCTGGCTGGCGCCGCGTCTGCATAGGTTTCGCAAAAAGCATCCCGAGACGGAAATCGACATCAACGCCGATCTTGCGGTCGTCGACCTTTCGCAGCGAACCGTCGACATCGCCTTGCGCTTCGGCGGTGGGCACTATCCGGCCGTCGAGACCGAATGGCTGATGGCCGACGCGATCTTTCCCGTTGTTAGTCCCGACTATCTCGCCGCCAACGGTCCGGTCAGAGACCAGCACGACGTGCTGCGACTGTTTCGCATCCTCGACACGACAGCCGAGAACGACGAGAGCGGCGCCAATTGGCGCCACTGGTTCGAGAGGAACAATTTGCCGCTGGATACGGTTGGCGACGGCATGAATCTGAACGGAACTTTGCTGGCGGTCGAAGCGGCGGCGAGCGGACTTGGCGTTGCCATTGCGAGGAAGTCGCTGGTCGAGAACGATTTGCGTACCGGCCGGCTGGTTCGCCTGCTGGCTACGGACATACCGACGAACTGGAACCACTATGTGCTCATCCACCCGTCAATCTCGGCGTGGGAGCCTGCCAGATCGTTCATCAACTGGCTGAAGGCGGAAGCCGGCGAGTGCGATGGCGCTCGCAAATCTTGACGCAGACCGGATACGACGGGACTGAAGCAGCCTTCCTGCGTCAGCCAGCAGCTCATAAAAAGAACCCGCGGGATCGCTCCCGCGGGTTTTTCCTGAAGCAGTGGCGTTGCCTCAGCCGTGCGCGAGCACGGCCAGCAGCAACAGCGCGACGATATTGGTGATCTTGATCGCCGGGTTGACCGCCGGACCGGCGGTGTCCTTGTAGGGATCGCCGACGGTGTCGCCGGTGACCGAAGCTTTGTGCGCTTCGGAACCCTTGAGGTGCTTGACGCCGTCCTTATCGACAAAACCGTCTTCGAACGATTTTTTCGCGTTGTCCCAGGCGCCGCCGCCCGAGGTCATCGAGATGGCGACGAACAGGCCGTTGACGATGACGCCGAGCAGCGAGGCGCCGAGCGCGGCAAAGGCGGATGCCTTCGAGCCCGAGATCAACAGCACACCGAAATAGACGACGAGCGGCGCCAGCACCGGCAGCAGCGACGGGATGATCATTTCCCGGATCGCCGCCTTGGTCAAAAGGTCGACGGCACGCGCATAGTTCGGCTTGGAGGTGCCGGCCATGATGCCCGGATCCTCGCGGAACTGCTTGCGCACCTCCTCGACGATAGCGCCCGCCGCGCGGCCGACGGCCGTCATGGCGATGCCGCCGAACAGGTAGGGGATCAGGCCGCCGAAGATCAGGCCGGCGACGACGTAGGGGTTGGAGAGGTCGAAGGAGATGTCGCCCATGCCCTTGAAGTATGGAAAGAGTGTCGAGCCGGCTTCGTTAGCTTTCTCGGCAAAGAACTTCAAATCGTTCGAATAGGCGGCAAACAGCACCAGCGCGCCGAGGCCGGCGGAGCCGATGGCATAGCCCTTGGTCACCGCCTTAGTGGTGTTGCCGACAGCGTCGAGCGCGTCGGTGGAGTGGCGTACTTCCTTGGGCAGGCCGGCCATTTCGGCAATGCCGCCGGCATTGTCGGTGACCGGGCCGAAAGCGTCGAGCGCGACAATCATGCCGGCAAGGCCGAGCATGGTGGTGACCGCGATCGCCGTGCCGTAGAGGCCGGCAAGCTGGTAGGTCGAGATGATGCCGCCGACGATGACGATGGCCGGCAGCGCGGTCGATTCCAGCGAGACCGCGAGGCCCTGGATGACGTTGGTGCCGTGACCGGTCACCGAAGCCTGGGCGATCGAGTTCACCGGGCGCTTGTTGGTCCCGGTGTAGTATTCGGTGATCACCACGATGAGGCCGGTCACCACGAGGCCGATCAGGCCGCAGATGAACAGGTTCTTGCCGGTGATGGCCATGCCGGCAACGGTGCCGATCTCGCCCCAGCCGAGGCATACCGAAGTGGCGACGGCGAGGCCGGCGATCGACAGCAGGCCGGTGACGATCAGGCCCTTGTAGAGCGCGCCCATGATCGAGCCGTTGGAACCTAGCTTGACGAAGAAGGTGCCGACGATCGAGGTCAGGATGCAGGCGCCGCAGATGGCCAGCGGATAAAGCATCGTAGCACCGAGAACCGCCGTGCCGCCGAAGAAGATGGCGCTGAGAACCATGGTGGCGACGACCGTCACCGCATAGGTTTCGAACAGGTCGGCGGCCATGCCGGCGCAGTCACCGACATTGTCGCCGACATTGTCGGCGATGGTGGCCGGGTTGCGCGGATCGTCTTCGGGAATACCGGCTTCGACCTTGCCGACGAGATCGCCGCCGACGTCGGCGCCCTTGGTGAAGATGCCGCCGCCGAGACGGGCGAAGATCGAGATCAGCGAAGCGCCGAAGCCGAGCGAGACCAGCGAGTCGATGACGATGCGGTCATTGGGCTGCAGGCCCATGGGGCCGGTCAGGATCAAGTAGTAGATCGAGACGCCGAGCAGCGCGAGGCCCGCCACCAGCATGCCGGTGATGGCGCCCGACTTGAAGGCGATGTCGAGGCCGGCGGCAAGGCTGTTGGACGCTGCCTGCGCGGTGCGCACATTGGCGCGCACCGAGACGTGCATGCCGATGAAGCCGGCAGCGCCCGAGAGCACGGCGCCGATCAGGAAGCCGACCGCTGCGGTGATCGAAAGCAGCCACCAGGCGAGAATGAGCACGACCACGCCGACAATGGCGATGGTGGTGTACTGGCGCGCCAGATAGGCCTGCGCGCCTTCGCGGATGGCGGCGGAGATTTCCTGCATGCGTGCGTTGCCCTGATCGGACGCGAGGACCGATCGTGTCGCCCAGATGGCGTAGAGCACTGAAAGCAAACCGCAGGCGATGACGGCGTATAGGATGGTCATTGCCGAATTTTCCTCGATTGGTGGCCCAAAAGAACCCCTCCCTGGGCCGTTGGTGCGGGGAGCGGATAAAGCCTAGGCGGAATCCGTCCTTCGCAGCGGTGTATGCGAAACAGGGCTCGGAACGTCAAGATATTGTTCGGTTTTTGCCCGGCTTTCAGCCAAAAGGGTTAGACCAGAACAGTCCGGTCGCCGCCGCCCTGCTATTAGATCGATTGAAATGACGCAGCGTCAGTCAACCGTGGCGTGCGGCCTGGCCGCAAATCACTCGCCGGTCTCCTGCCCCATGCGGCGCGCGGTGTAGCGCTCGATGGCCGACAGGCCGTCATAGATCAGCACTGCAAGGGCAGCGACGATCAGGCCGCCTTGCAGGACGAAGGCGAGGTTGTTGGACAACAGGCCGGCGATGATCACCTCGCCCAGCGTCTTGGCGGCAACCGTCGAGCCGATCGTCGCGGTGGCCAGGCTGATCACCACCGACAGCCTGATACCACCCAGAATGATCGGAGCGCTGAGCGGCAGTTCGACCTTGATCAGCCTTTGCCAGCCGGTCATGCCGGCGCCGCGCGCAGCCTCCATGACATTGCCCGGCAGCGTCGTCAGCCCGGTGAGCGCGTTCTCGAAGATTGGCAGCAGGCCGTAGAGGAACAGTGCGATCAGCGTCGGCTTCTCGCCGAAACCGACGGCGGGCACAGCCAGCGCCAGCACCGCCACTGGCGGGAAGGTCTGGCCGATATTGACCAGGCTGCGCGACAGCGGCAGGAACTCGGCGCCGGCCGGTCTGGTGACCAGGATGGCAAGCGCAACCGCGACGATGGTGGCGGCTACAGTAGCGATCAGCACCGTCCTGAGATGCAGCAGCGTCAGCGTCAGCAGGCTGCCCTGATTGTAGATCGCCGGCGCATTGTTTTCGGTCAGCGGCTTCAGCAGCGGCTCGAACCACCCGGGATTGGTGACGAAGGCTATGAGCAGCACCACCAGGGCAAGCCTGAGCAGTGAAGGCAGCCAGGCTTTCATGCCGGCCTCGCCGCGCGCTTGACCAGCCCGTCGACGGTGACGCGGCCGAGCGGCTTGCCGTCGTCGCCCTTGACCGGCAGCGCCGGTCGGCCCGACCACAGAAGCTCCGCCAGCGCGTCGCGCTGGCTGGCGTCACCGGGGATCGCCTCGCCTTCGGCGGTGCCCTTCTCCACGGCGTCGCGCACGCGGCCGAGCGAGAGCAGCCGGAACGGCTTTTCACTGGCGCCGACCAGGGTTTCGACGAAGGCACTGGCGGGCCTAGCCAGGATCTCTTCCGGCTTGGCGTATTGCACCAGCTTGCCGGCATCCATGACGGCGATCTTGTCGCCCATATGCACCGCCTCTTCCATGTCGTGGGTGACGAGGATGATGGTGGTGCCGAAGCGTTTCTGGATCGCCAGCAAATCTTCCTGCGCCTTGGTGCGAATGATCGGGTCGAGCGCGCCGAACGGCTCGTCCATCAGAAGCACATTGGGCTCGGCAGCGAGCGCACGGGCGACGCCGACGCGCTGCTGCTGGCCGCCGGACAGTTCGTGCGGATAGCGCGGGCCATAGGCCTGAGGGTCGAGCTGGTAGAGCGTCATCAGCTCGTCGACGCGAGCCTTGATGCGGTCCTTGTCCCAGCCTAGCAGCACTGGCACTGTGGCGATGTTCTGCGCCACCGTTCGGTGCGGGAACAGGCCGTGGCCCTGGATGGCGTAGCCGATGCTGCGGCGCAGCTCGTAGCCCGGCAGCGAGCGGTTGTCGTTGCCGTCGAGCTTGATCACACCAGCGGTCGGCTCGACCAGCCGGTTGATCATCCGCAGCAGCGTCGTCTTGCCGGAGCCGGAGGTGCCGACGATGACGCAAACCGTGCGCGGCTCGATGACCATCGAGACGTCGTCGACCACGGTCGTTGCGTCATAGCGCTTGGTAATGCCTTCGATCTCGATCATGCCGTTTCAACCCTGCGCTTGGTGGCGGTCATTTCGATCACTGCGTCGAGGATGATGGCCGCGGCGAAGGCCAGCGCCACCGTCGGCACGGCGCCGAGCAGCACCAAATCCATCGCCGTCTGGCCGACGCCCTGGAACACGAACACGCCGAAGCCGCCGCCGCCGATCAGCGCTGCAATGGTGGCAAGGCCGATGTTCTGCACCAGGACGATGCGGATGCCGGTGAGGATGACCGGAAAGGCCAGCGGGAACTCGACGCCGAACAGACGCTGGCGGTCGGTCATGCCCATGCCGCGCGCGGCATCGTTGGCGGCACGCGGCACGCCGGCGAGCCCAACCACCGTGTTGGCCACCACCGGCAGCAGCGAATAGAGGAACAGAGCGACGAAAGCCGGCGCGGTGCCGATGCCTCTGATACCGAGCGCCGCAGCACCTGGAACATGCGCGGCCACCCAGCCGAGCGGCGCGATCAGCAGGCCGAATAGCGCGATCGAGGGAATGGTCTGGACGATGTTGAGCACATTGAGCACGCCGGCCCGCAACCGTTCGACGCGATGGCACAGAATGCCGAGCGGCAAGCCGACGATCACCGCGGCCGCCAGCGAGCCCAGCGCCAGCGTGACGTGCTTGGAGCCTTCGGCCCAGAAACTGTCGGCGCGGTTGCCATATTCCTTGAGGATCGACAGGCTATCCCACCGCCCTGAGATCAACAGCAAGCCGATGGCGAGTGCGGCAATGACAAGCACGCCGACGCGGGCCAAGGGCGACAGGTTGAGCCTGGTCAGCACGTCGGCCAGAAGCAGCGTGAAGGCGAAGATCAGCAGCCAGAAGCCGGAGGCCGGCGAGATGCGGGCGAAGGTGTTGCCCGCCGGCGTGAGGAAGGTGCCGGCAACGCCGATCAGGATGGCAAGGGCAACAAGCGCCACCACGCTCGCCGCCAAGCGCAGGACCAGCGGGGTTTTCAGCAAGGCAATGATCGCGGCCACGACGACGATCGCCAGCAGCAGCGGCCCGATCGTCGGCGGCAGCGCTTCGAAGATCGAGCGCGCCTCGCCCGGCACGATGCGGTTGGCGCGGAAGGTGGCGAACGAGGCGAAGAACGCCGCATAGGCAACGATCGCCGCGATGACGACGCCGAGTTTGTCGAAACGAAGGGTCATGAATGCCCCTCATGAGAGGCGATTGGCGCAGGTCGGCGTAAGAGCCAATCTCCCCCCTTGCGGGGGAGATGGCCGGCAGGCCAGAGGGGGGTGTGAAGGATTGCCAGCTTTCGACCGTCGGTTCGTTCGGAAGCAACCCTATCAAAGTGCGCAGCTGTGATGGCTTGAGGTGTCAGCGGGACAGCACCCCCCTCTGTCCTGCCGGACATCTCCCCCGCAAAGGGGGAGATCAGCAGCTTCCAGAGCGGAGCGCCTTGCACCGGTGTCACTATGAGCTACGCGCTGACTACTTCAAGAACCCGTTCTTCTTCAGGAAGTCCTCGGCGACGCCCTTGACCGGCTCGCCGCCGATCTGGACGCGGCCGTTGAGATCCTGCAGCGTGACGAGGTCGAGCTTGGCGAAGACCGGCTTGAGCAGCGTCTCGATCTCGGGGTGCTCCTTCAGCACGGCTTCACGGATGATCGGCGCCGGCTGGTAGACCGGCTGCACGCCCTTGTCGTCGTCGAGCACGACCAGGCCGGACGGCGCGATACCGCCATCGGTGCCGTAGACCATGGCGGCGTTGGCGCCGTTGGTCTGGTTGGCGGCCGCGCCAATGGTCGCCGCGGTGTCGCCGCCCGACAGCGTGATCAACTGGTCGGGCTTCAGCGTGAAGCCATATGTGGTCTGGAAGGCCGGCAGGGCTGCCGCCGAATTGACGAATTCGGCCGAGGCGGCCAAAACCACCTTGCCCCCACCCGCGACGTATTTGCCGAAATCGGAGAGCGTCGCCAGCTTATTGGTCTCGGCAACCTCCTTGCGCAGCGCGATCGCCCAGGTGTTGTTGGCCGGCGACGGCGACAGCCAGACGATCTTGTTGGCGTCGTAGTCGAGCTTCTTGGCGGTCTCATAGGCCTTGGCGGCATCCTTCCAGACCGGATCATCGGCCTTCTCGAAGAAGAAGGCGGCGTTGCCGGTGTATTCGGGATAGATGTCGATCTCGCCGGCGGTGATCGCCTTGCGCACCACGGGCGTGCCGCCGAGCTGGATGCGGTCGGTGGTCTTGATGTTGTTGGCGTTCAGCACCAGCTGGATGATGTTGCCGAGGACGCCGCCCTCGGTGTCGATCTTCGAGGAAACGACCACCTGGGCGTTGGCGGAAGCCGCTGTGATGCCGAGCGCCAATGCCGCACTGGCCAGAACCTTGACTGAAAACATTGTGAAATCCCTTGCTTTGAACCGGAATGCGGTGGCCGCATATGAGCATGGCTTCAACGCTCCGTCGGGGCACACGGTTTCATAACAACGGGCAAAGACGCAATAATTTTGTGCCGTCGCCGCGATTTCGCGCCGGCGCCATGCTGACAGGCCGTGTCAAGCAAGACGATCTCGGGCGCCGGCTTTGCGCAATCCGGTCAGCCTGAGCGCACCCAGCGCCACGAAGCACAGTGCGACGACCGGGAAGACGAGCCAATTCAGCATCTCCCAGCCCCAGGCATTGTAGACCGCGCCCGACATCAGCGAGGCGAAAGCGACGGAGCCGAACAGGACGAAATCGTGGAAGCCCTGCACCTTGCTTTTTTCGGAGGGGTGGTAGCTGTCGGCGACCATTGAAGTGGCGCCGATGAAGGCGAAATTCCAGCCGAGACCAAGCAGGATCAGCGCCGTCCAGAACTGCCACAGATGCAGGCCAGACAACGCCACCGCGGCGCAACCGACGAGCAGCACCAGGCCGGTGGCGACGACGCGTTCGGCGCCGAAGCGATGGATCAACGAGCCGGTGAAGAAACTCGGCGCAAACATCGCCATCACGTGCCAGGAAATGCCGAGCGTGGCGTCATCGGTCGACAGGCCGCAGCCGACCATGGCCAACGGCGCGCCGGTCATGACGAAGCTCATCAGCGCGTAGCTGCCGACGGCGCAGAACAGCGCCGCGACGAAGCGCGGTCGGGTGACGATGTCGGATAGCGGCCGAGCGTCGCTGTACGCAACTTCGGCGTGGCCGGCGGCCTTGGCCGGGATGCGAAGGAACGACAGGATAATGGCGCCGACCGCAGCCAGCACCGGGATAGCCACGAAGGATCCGGCAAACATCACGGGCGCCAGCAATTCGCGGGTGAAGATGACGATCTGCGGCCCGAGTATGGCGGTGATGACGCCGCCGGCCAGCACGAAGGAAATGGCGCGCGCCTTGAATTCGGGCGGTGCGTTATCGGCGGCGGCGAAGCGGAATTGCTGGACGAAGGCGCCGCCGACGCCGATCACCAGCAGCGCGAAAGCGAACAGCCAGAAGCTGGCCTGGAACAGCGCCAACGTGGCGATCAGCCCGCCGAGTGCGGTGACGATCGTTCCGCTCATGAAGCCGCCGCGCTGGCCGAGACCGCGAATGATGGCGGCGGCCGGCAACGCGCCGAGCGCCACGCCGACATTGAAACCGGTGATCGGCGCCGTCGCCAGCGACTTGTCGGCAGCCAGCAGATATTGGCCGGCCAACCCGCCCATCGAAATGGCGATCGGTGCTGCCGAACCGATGATTGCCTGCGATGTCGCCAGGATGATCGCGGTGCGGCGCGCGTCCCTTGCGGTCCCGGCGGCGACAGTCATACGGCGTCCTTGCCGCGCCCCTCGCCGCGCACCCGGCGCGATACGCGATCGAGCACGGCATTGGTCAGCTTCGGCTCGTCTTCCTCGTAGAAGGCCTTGGCGATGTCGACATATTCCGAAACGATGACGGCCACCGGCACGTCGTCGCGCTTCATCAGTTCGTAGACGCCGGCGCGCAGGATGGCGCGCAGCGTCGAATCGAGCCTTGATAGCGGCCAGTCCTCGGTCAGCGCCTGGCGGATGATCGGATCGATGGTCTTCTGGTTCTCGACGACGCCGGTCAGGATGGCGCGAAACCATTGCGCGTCGGCCTCGCGGTAAAGCGCGCCGTCGACTTCCTTGCCAAGCCGGAACGCCTCGTATTCCGCCGTGATCTCGAAGACGCCGCTGCCGGCCACGTCCATCTGGTAAAGCGCCTGCACGGCGGCCAGACGGGCAGCGCCACGCTTGTTGGCATGGCGCGGACCGGGCGAAGCGGGTTCGCTCACGATTGCGCTCCCAGTTGCTCTTTGAGCGCGATCATGGTGAGTGCCGCGCGCGCGGCAAAGCCGCCCTTGTCGCCTTCCGTGCGCTTGGCGCGCGTCCAGGCCTGCGCATCATTCTCGGTCGTCAGGATGCCGTTGCCGATCGGGATCGCTTCCTGCACCGACAGATCCATCAGCGCACGGCTCGATTCATTGGCGACGATATCGAAGTGATAGGTGTCGCCACGGATGATGGTGCCGAGCGCGACAAAGCCGTCATAGTCCTTGCCGCCCTCGCCCATGCCGTCGAGCGCAAAAGTGATCACGGCTGGAATTTCCAGCGAACCGGGAACGGTGACTACGTCATAGGTCGCGCCGGCTTCGTCGAGTGCGTTCGTCGCGCCGTCGAGCAGCGCGTCGGCAAGATCGTCATGGAAACGTGCCTCGATGATCAGAAGGTGGGCCTTCTTCTTCGGGCGGATGAACGCTTTGCCGTGTTGGGATGTGCCAGCCATAAATGTCTCCGGGGGTCGCCGGTGACTTAGGCCGAAGCGGCCGCATTCGCAAGCTTTGTCCGAAGGGCCAGACCAATTTCCGTGCTGCCTCCACCTCGGGTGCGGGCATTCGCGAACTGCGCCCGGCAATGAAATAGTTCAGGACCGATGTCGACTTTTGCGAGGCTTGTTCGTCTTAACGATAGGAGACGCAAGAAATTCGCCCAGGCAAGGAAACGGATACGATGACAATCACCATCACGGCCTTTGAACGATCACCCGATGGCGGCAAGGGACTGGCACGCGATACGCGCGTCCGCTGGGCGCTCGAAGAGGTGGGGCAGCCCTATGAGGTTCGTCTCATGTCCTTCGCGGGGATGAAGGGGCCTGACCATCTGGCCATCCATCCCTTCGGCCAGATCCCCACCTATGAGGAAGGTTCCCTCCGCCTGTTCGAGACCGGCTCGATCGTCTTTCATCTTGGCGAGCAGCATGCGGGGCTGCTGCCTGGGGATCGCGATGCGCGGGCGCGCGCCATCACGTGGATGTTTGCCGCCCTCAACACTGTCGAGCCGCCGATCCTCGAACTGACGACGGCAAGGATATTCGAAGCCGACAAGCCCTGGAGCAGGGAGCGCTTGCCCCTGGTAAAGGACCGTGTTCGCGCCCCGCTGGACAAGCTTTCGGCTCATTTGGGCGCCGCCGACTGGCTCGATGGTGCGTTCAGCGCGGGCGATTTGTTGATGGTATCTGTGCTGCTGCGGCTGAGAATGTCAGGCATCCTGGACGAATATCAAAACCTGGCTGCCTATGTCGCGCGCGGAGAAGCCCGGCCCGCTTATATCAGGGCTTTCTCTGCGCAATTTGCAGTCAACGCCCCATCAGCCAGCTGAAGCCGCCTGAACGCTATAAACCCTCTTTCGCCGCCTCGACCAGGCGCGCGGCGTAGCGGGCCATTGTGTCGATCTCGAGGTTGACGCGGTCGCCGACCTTGCGCTCGCCCCAGGTGGTGACGGTCAGCGAATGGTGGATCAACAGCACGTCGAAGCGGGTGCCCTCGACCTTGTTGACGGTGAGCGAGGTGCCGTCGAGCGCGACCGAGCCTTTGGGCGCTATGAATTTCGCCAGTTCGCGCGGCGCCTCGAGCGTAAAGCGCACGGCGTCGCCCTCGTCCTTGCGTTCGACGATCTCGGCCATGCCATCGACATGGCCGGAGACGATGTGACCGCCGAGTTCGTCGCCAATCTTCAGCGCCCGCTCCAGATTGATCCGGGTACCGGATTTCCAGCCCATTGCTGTCGTCAGCCGAAGCGCCTCTTCCCAGGCCTCGACCTCGAACCAGCGCGCATTCGAGCCGCTGTCGGGCAGCGCCGTCACCGTCAGGCAGACACCGCCGCAGGAGATCGACGCGCCGATGGCGATGCCTTGCGGGTCGTATGCGGTGTCGATGCGCAGGCCCACCCCTTCCCTAAGCGGCCGCACCGAGGCGACGGTGCCGACATCCGTAACAATCCCGGTAAACATCAGAAATCTCTATGTTTCGGTTTGACCATGATCTTTCCCAAAAACCGGTTCCCGCTTTTTGGGATCATGGTCGTATCCATTCGGCATAGCCGTCTTCGCCGAAGCGCATCTCGCGCAACTTGCGGAACCCTGCCGGGATATGGTCGGCGTCGATGGGCGATGCAATGCCGTCCTCGCCGATCGCCTCCGGCCCCTGGAACAGCACGATGCGGTCGACCAGTCCCTCGGCGAGAAAGGCGCTGGCCACTTTGGCGCCGCCTTCGACCAGAACGCTGGCCATGCCGAGCGCGCCGAGATCCTCAAGCAGTTCCGGCAGAGCCACCCCGCCTTCATGGGTTTCGGTGCCGATGAAGCGCACGCCGGCACGCTCCAGCACCGACCGCCGCAACGGGTCGGCCTCCAGGCAGGCGGCGATATAGAGCGGCACCCGGTCGATGCCGGAGACCAGCTTCGAGGCTTCCGGCAGCCGGATCTGGCGGTCGAGCACGATGCGCGCCGGCGAGCGGTTCTCCAGCCCCGGCAGCCGCACGGTAAGCGCCGGATCATCCTCCAGCGCCGTGCCGATGCCGACCAGTATGGCGTCGGCCTCGGCCCGCATCAGATAGACTTCGCGGCGTGCAATATCGCCGGTGATCGTAACCTGGCCGGCGCCATGCATGCCGATCTTGCCGTCGCTGGAAAGCGCAAGCTTCAGAATCACTTCCGGACGCTTTTTCAGCGATCGAGTGAGATAGCCGGCCATCTGCTCGGCGGCTTGCGCGGCCAGCACCTTTTCGACCACCTCGATACCGGCGGCGCGCAGGATGGCGTAGCCCTTGCCGGAAACGCGCGGATCGGGATCGCTGGCAGCGCCCACCACCCGCGCCACGCCGGCATTGACCAGCGCATTGGCGCAAGGCGGGGTGCGGCCATGATGGGCGCAGGGCTCGAGAGTGACGTAAGCCGTAGCGCCGCGCGCGAGCTCGCCCGCCTCAGCCAGCGCTTCGGTCTCGGCATGCGGCCGGCCGCCGACGGCGGTGACGCCGGTGCCGACGATCATCGGTCCGGCGCCGTCATCGCGCACGATGATCGTGCCGACCGAAGGGTTGGTCGAGGTGCGGCCGGCATTTCTGCGCGACAGCCGCAGCGCTGCCGCCATGAAACGACGATCGAGAGCTTCCTGTTCAGCTTTGCCAGGCGCTGCCATGCTCAGCCGGCGTCCTCTTCGCTCTTCAGCTCGTCGCCCTTGAGCTCGTCACCTTTGAGTTCCCCCAGCACGTCATGGAAATCCTTGGCCTCGCGGAAGTTGCGATAGACCGAGGCGAAGCGGACATAGGCCACGTCGTCGAGCGACTTCAGCGCCTCCATGACGAGACGGCCGACCTCGCCCGAGGCGATTTCCGTCTCGCCGGAGCTTTCGAGCTGGCGCACGATGCCGGTCACCGCGCGGTCGATGCGTTCGGGATCGACATTGCGCTTGCGCACCGCAATCTCGACCGAGCGCAAGAGCTTGTCGCGGTCGAACGGCACTTTGCGGCCGGACTTCTTCACCACCACGAGGTCGCGCAACTGGACGCGTTCGAAGGTGGTGAAACGGCCACCGCAATCGGGGCAGACGCGCCGCCGGCGGATCGCCGCGCCATCCTCGGCGGGGCGCGAATCCTTCACCTGCGTATCTTCGGACTGGCAATAGGGACAGCGCATGGAGAGCCTTCGGGTTGGCGATTCTGGCTAGATCAGGATGACGTTTGGTTGAATGACCGAATCGGTATCCTGATCTATCTCTTTGTTGAGCATGATCTTTTCCGAAAACCGGTTCCCACTTTTCGGGATCATGCTTTAGACGAGAGGCTTAGAGGTTTTTGCCGGGACGGGCAAAGGTTCGGCAAAGACCGCTCGCTCCCTCAGAGATAGCGAGGCGCGAGGAAAATTGCCAGCCGCGCCAGATAGGTCAGGGCGCGACGTCCTTGGTCGGGAAGCCGCAGGATGTTCCGAGGTTGCGGTAGGCCTTGGTGAAGCCATCCATCGGGATGCTGGCGACAGTTTGCTTGCCGAACGTCACATCGAGCGAGATGACCTGGCGCATGGCACGCAGCAGCGCGAGGCTGGTCTTGGCCTGGTTGTCGACCGTCCAGCTCGGGCGGCCGGCGGCATCATTGGAATAGACCGTCGCGGAAACCTTGACGCCGGGGTCGCCGAATGTCGCCGCGATCTTCTTGCCCGTCGGCAGCTCCTTGTTGGCGACCGTGATCATGATGGCCGGATAGGCGTCGGGCGGCAGGGCGTCGCCGGTCGAGATCGAAAGCGTCAGCGTGCCCGCATTGCCGCTGCCATCGAGAAAGGCGGTAGAGGCGGCGCAGGTCTTATGCGAATCCTGGCCGGTATCGAGCGCATCGATGATGGTGGTCCACCTGCCAAAGGTGGTGGTCGCCGGCATATCCGTGCTCGGTTGCGTCTGCTCCTGGGCAAACGCGACCGACACAGTGAAAGCGGCAAGCGAGCCGAAGAGGGCCAGAATGGCAGGACGGTACACACGCATCAATCAAATCTCCAGTAGGCCGCGCCGCCCGAACGGGAGCGGCGCGGAGCGCGGGATATAAAGACGACGCGCGGAGTGCGGTCAACCGAGATAGGGATAGAGCGGGAAACGATCGGTCAGCGCCACGACCTTGGCCTTCACCGCCGCCTCCACAGCCGCATTGCCCTCGTCTGAATTGGCAACCTTCAGTCCGTCCAGAACTTCGGCGATCAGCTTGCCGATCTCGCGGAATTCGGCCTGGCCGAAGCCGCGCGTGGTGCCGGCCGGCGTACCAAGGCGAACACCCGAGGTGACGAAAGGCTTTTCCGGATCGAACGGGATGCCGTTCTTGTTGCAGGTGATGTTGGCGCGGCCGAGCGCCGCCTCGGCCCGCTTGCCGGTGGCGTTCTTGGGCCTGAGGTCGACCAGCATCAGATGGTTGTCAGTGCCGCCGGAGACGATATCGAGGCCGGTTTCCTGGAGGCTCGACGCCAGC
Source organism: Mesorhizobium caraganae (assembly GCF_016836705.1). Classification (GTDB taxonomy): domain Bacteria; phylum Pseudomonadota; class Alphaproteobacteria; order Rhizobiales; family Rhizobiaceae; genus Mesorhizobium; species Mesorhizobium caraganae. The sequence continues at coordinate 53,597 of NZ_JAFCGY010000024.1, forward strand.
GCCTTGGCGTTGGCGGCAACGCTCTCGGCGTACACCTTGAAGCTCGGCTTCAGCGCTTCGCCGAAGGCAACCGCCTTGGCGGCGATGACATGCATCAGCGGGCCGCCCTGCAGGCCGGGGAACACCGCCGAGTTCATCTTCTTGGCGATGTCCTCGTCATTGCACAGGATCATGCCGCCGCGCGGGCCGCGCAACGACTTGTGCGTGGTGGTCGTGACGACATGAGCATGCGGCAATGGCGAGGGATGCACACCGCCGGCGACGAGGCCCGCGATGTGGGCCATGTCGACCATCAGATAGGCGCCGACCGCGTCGGCAATCTCGCGAAAACGCTTCCAGTCCCAGACGCGCGAATAGGCGGTGCCGCCGGCCAGGATCAGCTTCGGCTTGGTCTCATGCGCGGTCTTCTCGATGGCATCCATGTCGAGCAGATGGTCTTCCCTGCGCACGCCATAGGAGACGACCTTGAACCATTTACCGCTCATGTTGACGGGCGAGCCGTGGGTCAGGTGGCCGCCGGAATTCAAATCGAGACCCATGAAGGTGTCGCCGGGCTGAAGCAGCGCCAGGAAGACCGCCTGGTTCATCTGACTGCCGGAATTCGGCTGGACATTGGCGAAGTTGCAGCCGAACAGCTTTTTGGCGCGCTCGATGGCGAGTTCTTCCGCGACATCGACGAACTGGCAGCCGCCATAGTAGCGCTTGCCCGGATAACCCTCGGCATATTTGTTGGTCATGATCGACCCTTGCGCCTCGAGCACCGCGCGCGAAACGATGTTTTCCGACGCGATCAGCTCGATCTCATGGCGCTGGCGGCCGAGCTCGTTGCGGAGGGCGCCGAAAATATCCGGATCGGCATCGGCAAGCGTGGTTTCGAAGAAGGACTCGAATTTGTTCGACGCTGCCGCTACAGTTGCCATGGCCTGAAAATCCTCCGGTTCGGGGCAATTTACCTATGCATATCGCTGCCCCAAAACCGCTGCTCAGTTCTGGGCGACACGCATTGCCGCGCCATTAACACAGTTGTTTTGGCCTCGCCACGTTTGCGGCGCGAAATTTGCTGGCCGGATTGCGGCAGAGCGACCCTGAACCCCGCTATTTCCACTCCTGCCGCCCCTGGCGCTTGTCGCCGAGGGCAAGACCGACTGGGAAATCTCGGTGATCCTCGGCGTCGCCCAGGCGACGGTGCGCTTCCATGTCGACAATGCACGGCGCAAAGCTGGGCGCCGTCAACCGCACCCAAGCGGTGGCGAGGCTGGTGAACCAGCGGCTCATATAGGCCGAGACCAGCCAGAGCGGCGCAACAAAAAAGGCCGCCTTTCAGGCGGCCTTTTGTTAATTATATCAAATATTTATAGCGAAGATGTGATCTGCAGTTCGCTGGCGCCATCGAGTGCGTAGACGTCGTCGCGGAACTGCACAACGCCAGGTCCTGTCGACCATGCCGACAGATAGAGGAAGTGGACCGGCACCGGGTTGACGACCTGCACAGGCGTGTTCTCACCGGTCTTGATGGTCGCCTCGAAATGCTGGCGGTCCCAACCGGGGGTATCGCGCAGGATCCAGGTGACGAGGTCGCGCACGTTCTGCACGCGCACGCAGCCCGAGGAATCGAAGCGCATCATCTTGCCGAACAGGCTCTGCTGCGGCGTGTCGTGCATGTAGACGCCGTCCGGGCTCGGGAAGTTGATCTTGACCGAGGCCATGGCGTTGCCGGAGCCCGGATCCTGGCGGAAGCGGTATTTCGCGGCATCGTCCGTCGACCAGTCGACGTTCATCGGATCGACTTCGCTGCCATCCGGCGCGAACAGGCGGATATGACTGTCCTTGAGATAGTTGGGGTCCTTCCGCATCAGCGGAATGATGTCCTTGCGCACGATCGAGACCGGCGCGTTCCAGTAGGGATTGACAATGATCTCGTTGATCTTGGAATTGACCACCGGCGTCTGGCGATCGATCTTGCCGACGATTGCGGTGTGACGCAACACGACGCGGTCGTTCTCGACCGCCTCGATCTGTGCCGCCGGAATGTCGACCAGTACATAACGGCTGCCCAGCGTGCCGGCCTTTTCGCGCAGCCGCTCCAGATTGGTCTGCAGCTGGCCGAGCCGGATCTGCGCCGAAACATTCATCGCGGCATAGGTGTATTTGCCCATGGCACCGTCTGCCGGCAGGCCGTGGCGGGTCTGGAAGCGCTTGACCGCCGCATCGACATAGGAATCGAACGACGTCGAAATGCCGGCGCTCTGCGCCAGGTCGCCCGAAATTATCAGCCGCTTGCGCAGCGGCACGACATCCGGATCGTCGACGCCGAGTTGTAGCTTCTTGGTCGCCGGAACGTCTTGCCAACCGCCCTGGGCGACAATATTCTGATACTGTGCCACCGCCTGTTCGGTGAAAGCGACCGTCTGCAGGCTGAAGATCGGCAGCGTCGAGGCGACCTTGCCGCCTTCCGAGGCGCGGGCGTCGAACTGGTCGTCCCAATTGCCGCGGGCCGAGGATTTCAGGATATCGTCGATGACGTCCTGCGCGCTGGCGACATTACCGACCATGGCGACGGCGAGCGCGGAGGCTCCGGAAAGGAAAAAGCGGCGGCTGGTTCTCATCGACGTTCCAGACATTCTTGTAGCGTTTGGCGCGTAGCGTTCCGCTACTTGCTCGATCATTGGGCGATATCGCCCGCACTCTAAAGTTGGCACTGTTAACAATTAGCCAACCATGACCTGCATCACTCAGCCGTAAAAAGCGGACTGCGATGCGACATTGCAGGCGCGCCGATGGCTTACGCCGCTGCATCACCCGCATCCTCGCTTCCACCGCGAATATGGCGGCAACGTGGCTTTGCGTCGAATTTGGACCCGCCAGCAATCTGAAATGGAATGACCGGTGCTTTTCGGCACCGTCCCCTGACTTGTTCCCTCAAAGCCCGAGTCTCGCTGGTCCGGCTCAGTTCTTTGCGTTGCCTGCCAGCTCCGAACAGCGTTGCAACACCTGGTTCTCCGGATAGCGCAGCAGCTTGTTGTCATCGAGCTTGAGCAGCAGCGTTCGTCTTTTGTCGACGCTCTGCTCATCGTCCGAGCAGGTCATGTCGAGAATGATGACGTCCAGGCCTTTCAGTTTCTGGACTTTTTGCACGCTACAGCCGACTTCCCACATGTCCGCCGATTTGTCGGTGAACGTCACGATGGAGTCATTGTTGTCGCACGGGCTCGAGCCTTCACTGGCGAAGGCGCCCTGCCACCACTCCTGCGCAAACGCCATTTGCGGCGCGGCCAAGAGCATCATTGCAACCGGATAGATTTTGAGATTGTTGCCTAAACGCATGCTGTCCCCTCCGGGCGGTGAGATTAGGCATTGCGGAGGCGAAAGCAAACCGCGGCAAGGCGCGGCGTGGTCAAATGGTGGTCACAGCCATGATCGCAAAAAGGACCGACGCCCCCCGGCGCCGGTCCTTCATTTGCTTTCCCCCGGCCGCGCTTCTTCTGGCGCGGCTCGCGTTCCGATGTCCGGATTACATCCGGTAGGCGATGGTGTCGTTCCAGAAACGATCCAGGCGCTGCAGCGCGCGGTTCATCTGCTTGAACTCTTCGCTGTTGATGCCGCCGACCTGTTCGATCGAGCCGACATGGCGCTCATAAAGACCGGCGACGACATCGGCCACTTCATTGCCCTTCGGCGTCAGCGAGACGCGGACCGAACGGCGGTCGATGCGCGAGCGCTGATGGTTGATGAAGCCGAGATCGACCAGCTTCTTCAGATTGTAGGAGACGTTCGAGCCGAGATAGTAGCCACGCGAACGCAACTCGCCGGCGGTCAGCTCGGAGTTGCCGATGTTGAACAGAAGCAACGCCTGGATGGCATTGATGTCGGAACGGCCGTTGCGGTCGAACTCGTCCTTGATCACGTCAAGCAGACGGCGATGCAGACGCTCCACCAGCTGCAGCGATTCCATGTAAAGCGAACGGATAGCCTCGCGGCGATCGTCGGATACGTTGGCGGTCTTCGCCGCCGGACGCGAATTGATCATTGTCTTTGCCTCTCGTTTGTCGCCCTGGTGATTTTTTGTTTTTCACCTTGATCGCGACACTATCGAATACTCATAAAATTCGACTTAAACGCTAGGGCTAACAAGAGCTTACCGGTAATAGGTTTCGGAAGACGCTTAACGAACGGTCACCCGAGCAAGGATAATTAACCTAAAGATTTAGCCAATGGCGGCGGGGCGGCGCTTCAGGCGCGCGTGGGGCGCTTCTGCATCCAGATCACGACGCGAAAGACGACATAAAGCAGCGCCACCGCGAAGTGCGAAAACAGGATCAGCGGCCGGTGGCCGAACAGATCGGGAAAGCCGGCATACATGATGATCTCGGTGACGGCGCAAATGAACCAGATCACCGGGCCCCAGGAGGCCAGCATCCACAGGCCGGCCGCGGCGAATGGAAAGAACACGGCCAGCATCACCGCCGCGACCTGCCAGTGCACCGGCATCAGGTCGAAGCGCCACAGCGCACCGGGATAAAAGCCGATCAGCCGGATCCAGTACAGGATGCCGAACAACAGGCAGTAGCCGGCGATGACGCGCTGGAACCAGGCGAAGATGATTTCGACGCCCGAGGGCTGCAGCACGACGCGCCGTGACGTGACCTCGCTCACAGATCGAGCTCCTGTTCGAGCGGCGCGAAATATGCGTCGACCGAAGCCGCGTCGACTTCGGCGAGGCTTGCCGGCCGCCATTGCGGCGTCGAGCCCTTGTCGATGATGGCGGCGCGGATGCCTTCATAGAAGTCGTGGCCGGTCAGCATGCGGTTGAGGATGCGGAACTCCATCTTCATGCAGGCTTCCATCGACAAAGTCAGCCCGGCGCTGATCTGGCGCCAGGCGACATTGAGACTGGTGGGCGAGCGGGTGCGGATTGTGGCCAGCGTCTTGGCGGCAAATTCGTCGGCGCCGGCCGCCCGTTCCAGGCTGGTGATGATATCAGCCAGCGAAGGTTGGGCAAAATGGCGGGCGATCGCTTCCAGCATCGGCTGGCCGGTCTCGCGCTTGGCCGGCACGAAAAAGCCGCGCAGCACCGATTCCGGATCGCCATTGGCGCAGAGCCGGTCGAGGAACGCAGATTGGTCAGCGGCCTTGATGGTGTGGGTGGCCAGGCCCGACCACAGCGCATCGCCATAGCGGATACGGTTGCCGGTCAGTGCCAGGTACATGCCGAAGCTGCCGCCGAGGTCCGGCAGAAGGTGGCTGCCGCCGACATCGGGGAAAAAGCCGATGCCGACTTCAGGCATGGCGAACTGGGCGTTCTCGGTCAGCACCCGGTGCGAGCCGTGGAACGAGATGCCGACGCCGCCGCCCATAACGATGCCGTCGATCAGCGCGACATAAGGCTTTTTGAAGCTGTTGATACGGGCATTGAGCCGGTATTCGTCGGCGAAGAACTCGACCGGCGGCTTTCCGGCGCGGGCCTCATAGACATGCATGATGTCACCGCCGGCTGAAAACGCCCTGCCCTCGGCCTTGACGACGACGACATCGACGCCGGCATCCTGCTCAAAAGCGTTCAGCGCCTTGTCCAGCGCCTTGATCATGCGATGCGTCAGCGCATTGAGCGCCTGCGGCCGCGTCAGCGTGGCGACGCCTGCCTTGCCCAACCGTTCAAAGCGGATCTCGTCGCCGCCGCCAAAATCCATCGTCAGAGATTCCCTCCCCGCGCCTGCGGGACTGAAGTGCTAAAGGCGGCGCATGGGTGCGTCAACCGGCGGAGGGTGGTTTGGATTTCGCAATGGAACGCGACCGTGCTTTGCCCCAGGCAAAAATGCGGGCAAAATTGCCGGCGAAACACCATCTCAGCCTGTCTTGTGATCCAAGAGCAAACGCATGACGATTGAAACCGCAGCGCCGGGCTATGGCTGGGAAATGCCGAAAAAGTTCGACCCCGACGATGTGCTCAGCCGTCCGCTGATGGCCAACCTGGCGACCGTGACCGCGGATGGCGCGCCCCGCAATGCGCCGATGTGGTTTATCTGGGAGGACGATGCGATCTGGCTGCTCGGCTCAACCGAGGCAAGTGCTGCTGTCAAACACCTCGAGCGCGACCCGCGCTGCGCGGTGGAGATCGTCCATTTCGACAATGAGGCCGGCATCCTGCTGCATCTCGGCCTGCGCGGCGCGGCCACCATCGAGCCGATGTCGCCCGACCGCTTCAAACGACTGCTGCATAAATATCTGGGTCCCGAGGCGACCTGGAACCGCTGGTTCGTCAACACCGTGGCCGATTTCGACCATCCGAACGGACGCCTGATCCGGCTCGCACGGGAGAGCATCTTCACTAACAATGTGTCATTCTTCAAAACCGGACCCGAGCTGGCGTGGCCACCGAAGTGATGACGGAGATCGCCTGGCACAATCGTGTCGCATTGGTCAGCGGCAAGGGCTCGTGGTAAAAGCCGCCCGATCCGGAGTTATGGCGATGAACAAATTCACCCCCGCAAAGCCCGCCGGCGCGCGCAGCGTCGACGAGATCACCGGCAGCCGCCGCTTGCGGCGCATGCGCAAGGCCGACTGGTCGCGCCGCCTGGTACAGGAGAACCGGCTGTCGGTCGACGACCTGATCTGGCCGATCTTTGTCATCGACGGCAAGAACACGCGCGAGCCGATCGCCGCCATGCCCGGCGTCTTCCGCCTGTCGCTCGATCTCGCCGTCAAGGAAGCCGAGCGCGCGGCAAAGCTCGGCATTCCGGCGATCGCTACCTTCCCCAATGTCGAACTCGCTTTGCGCGACCAGACCGGTTCGCACATCCTCGACCCGGAAAACATCATCAACCGTGCAACCCGCGCCATCAAGGACGCGGTGCCGGAGATTGGCATCATCACCGATGCAGCGCTCGATCCGTTCACCAGCCACGGCCATGACGGCATTTTGCGCGACGGCATCATCGTCAATGACGAGACGGTGGAACAGGTGACGGCCGCAGCCGTCATCCAGGCGGCGGCCGGCGCCGACATCATTGCGCCGTCGGACATGATGGACGGCCGCATCGGCGCCATCCGCGACGCGCTCGATGCCAATGGGTTTTCAGACGTGGCGATCATGTCCTACGCGACGAAATTCGCCTCCGCCTTCTACGGCCCCTATCGCGAGGCAGTCGGCACCGCCGGCCTGCTCAAGGGCGACAAGAAGACCTACTATCTCGATCACGCCAATTCCGACGAAGCGGTGCGCGAGGCCGAGCAGGACATCGCAGAAGGCGCGGACATGCTGATGGTCAAGCCCGGCCTGCCCTATCTCGACATCATCCGCCGTCTGAAGGACGAGTTCCAGATGCCGACCTTCGCCTACCAGGTGTCGGGCGAATATTCGATGATCAAGGCAGCCGCCGCCAATGGCTGGATCGACGGCGAGAAGGCGATGCTGGAGAGCCTGCTTGCCTTCAAGCGCGCCGGCTGCGACGGCATCCTGACTTATTTCGCGCCTGAAGTGGCGCAGATGCTGAAGGGATAGCCGCGCCGTGGCCACCCTGCTCCACCTCCTAAAATTCCACGTCGAGTTCGATAATGTCCTCGGGCTCGGCAAGCGCGTCCCGCGTCCACTCCTGCATCAGCGACCAGTCGAGGATCACCTCGCAATAGCCCGCGTGTGGCGCTTCGAGCTCAACCGCATAGGTGCGGAAACGGGTGCAGACCGGCGCATACATCGCGTCGGCCACGGTCGGCGAGGAGCCGAACATAAACGGCCCGCCATAGGCTGCCAGGCATTCGGACCAGATCGTCTTGATCCGCTCCACGTCCGGGCGCGCGCCGGAAAAGATCTTGAAGCTCTTGTGCCGGGCTTTCAGGCTCATCGGCAGCGCCGAGCGCAAATTGTGAAAGCCTGAATGCATCTCGCCTGATACCGCACGGCAATGCGCGCGCGCCACGCGGTCTGCAGGTAGCAGACCGGCATCCGGCATCGTCTCGGCCAGATATTCTGCGATCGCCAGCGTGTCCCACACGGTCACCCCGTCATGGGTCAGCCGCGGCACCAGCACCGATGGTGACAGGAGCAGCAATTCCTGCCGTTGTTCGGGGTCATCGATGTCGATGCGCTTCTCCTCGAACTCCAGCCCGGCCATGCGGCAGAGTAGCCAGCCACGCAAGGACCAGGAGGAATAGTTCTTCGACGAGATCGTCAACGTCGCCTTGGTCATGCCGTCGGCCCTCCTAGCCCCTTTGCCGGCAACAATCCTCTCGCAATGCACAAAATTTTGCACTAGATTTTTTGCGCTGCCACATGGCGGCTTCGGAATGGGATGCATCTCGATGCTGTACCAGGCCTACCAGCTTCAGGACGACCTCATCGCCCCGTCGCGTTTTTTCGCCGATCTCTTGCGCTCGGCGATGAGCAGCATGGTTTCAGGCGACAGCGTAAAGCAGCGCCTTGCCGCCGGGCTGGAGATGATCGGCCGCTTCAAGCTCACCCATACGCGACCGGATTTCGACATCAGATCCGTCAGGGTCGGCAATCGCGACGTACCGGTCACCGTCGAGACAGCACTCGAGCTGCCGTTCGGGACGTTGCTGCGCTTCGCCAAGGACATGGATACGCGCCAGCCCAAGGTGATGGTGATCGCCCCTTTGTCGGGCCACTTCTCGACGCTGCTGCGCGGTACGGTGGAGACGCTGCTGGCAGACCACGAGGTCTACATTACCGACTGGGCCAATGCCCGTGACGTACCGCTCGTCGCCGGCCGCTTCGGCGTGGATGACCATGTCGACTACATCATCCGCTTTCTCGAAGCGATTGGCCCGGGCGCGCACTTACTGGCGGTCTGCCAGCCCTGCGTCCAGGCGCTTGCCGCAGTCGCCGTGATGTCCGAGGACAAGCATCCTGCGACACCGCGCTCGATGACGCTGATGGCGGGGCCGATCGATCCGCGCGAGAGTCCGACCAAGGTCAACGAGTTCGCCGTCAGCAAGTCGCTGGCGTGGTTCCAGAGTTCCGTCATTTCGCGCGTGCCGTGGCGCCATGCCGGCGGCGGACGCCGCGTCTATCCGGGCTTTCTGCAGCTTGCCGCGTTCATGGCCATGAACATGGATCGCCATAAGAAGGCCCACCAAAAACTGCATGACCATCTGGCGACTGGCGAGACCGCCGAGGCCGAGAAGATAAAAACCTTCTACGACGAGTATCTGGCGGTGCTCGACCTCACCGAAGAATTCTATCTCGAAACCATCGACCGCGTGTTCCAGAAGGCGGAGCTCGCCACCGGTACGTTCACGTTCCGGGGCAGCCCGGTCGATCCGGGCGCGATCCGCAACACGGCGCTGCTGACCGTCGAGGGCGGGCGCGACGACATCTGCGCCCTCGGTCAGACCTCGGCCGCGCATGAATTGTGCCGGTCGCTGCGTCCGCATCTGAAGCGCCATCATTTGCAGGCCAATGTCGGCCATTACGGTGTCTTCAACGGCAAGCGCTGGGAGCGCGAAATCTATCCGGCCGTGCGCAATCTCATCCTGTCGATGGAATAGGTTTTGCCCACAGGGACGCTGAAGAGATAGCCGGAACCCGAACGTACCGGGTTCCGGCTTTTCCTCACGCCTTCGGCAGATAAGGGATCGTTCCGGCCAGGTCGGTATCGTCGATCAGCTGGAAGCGGCTGTCGCTGCCCTTCTGGCGCTCCGCCACAAACGGGGCGTATTGCGGATCGTTGGTGAAGGCTTCGGCTGCCTTTGCCGACGGAAACGCCATGATGGCGATCAGGCTGGTGTCGAGCGGCTTGCCCTCGAGCGTCTTCACATTGCCGCTGCGGGCGAGATACTTGCCGCCATGCTTGTGCACGAGGTCGTGCACCGAAGCGGCATAGGCCGGCACCCATTTGTCGTCCTTCACCTTGATGTCTGCGATCACGTAAGCGGTCATTGTCTAACTCCTCATGGATCGGCGCCGGACTGCCCGGCGACGTGACCGCCGCCTCGCATGACGGCGCCGGGCCCCTCCAGTCACCAAACTGTACCAGGGGGACCAGTACAGCTTCTGTACTGGCTGATCTCAGGTTTTCTGAATAAGGTTCGGCAACTTCTTTTGGAGATCGCCACATGACACAAGCCGGATATAAGCAGTTCTGTCCGCTCTCGATGGCGGCGGAGCTATTGTGCACACGCTGGACCATGGTGCTGCTGCGCGTTTGCGCCGCGGCGTGCCGAAAATGTCGCCAACCCTTCTGTCGCAACGGCTGAAGGACCTCGAAGCGGGCGGCATTGTCGAGCGCACCGAGATCGAATCCGAAAAGGGCGTGTTCGAATACCGGCTGACCGAGGCAGGCCGGGATTTGCGCCCGGTGGTCGAAGCAATGGGCTTCTGGGGTCAGAAATGGGTCGAGGCCAGGCTCTCCCTCAAGAACCTCGATCCGTCGCTGCTGATGTGGGACATGCGCCGCAATCTCAACCCCAGTCCGCTGCCCGACGGGCGCACCGTGATACAATTCCTGTATCACGACCTGCCGGCGTCAAAACGCTCATGGTGGTTGATCGTCGAAAAGCACGGCGATGTCGATCTGTGCTGGTACGATCCGGGCTTTGACGTCGATCTCTATGACTCGACGGACCTCTGCACCATGACGTCGATCTGGATGGGGCTGACCACGGTTCACAAGGAACGCGACAAGATCAGCCTGACCGGCGATCTCGACGTCGCCGGCAAGATGCAGGCCTGGCTTGGCCTCAGCCCGTTTGCGATGATGCCGAAGCGCGCCGCGGCTTGAGGCCAGTTGCCCGTCACAGGCGCCGCAAATTTGCTGACCTATCCCGCCAGCGCTCTATACTCGTAAATGCTGGGGCGACGCCGCGTCGGGACCTTGTCTGTCAGGTCAACCACGCGGATCCATTTGCAGGCGTCACCTCGCAAGGTGACCTTCCGGCCGATCACCTTTTCGGCTGCCCCAAACGGCGTGCTGGCGTGGGTCTCCTGACTCTCCTGAACGACCTCTCCGTCCATCCTCTCGACGCGATATGCCTTCATCTCGTGCGCTCCCGACTCAGGGCCTCCCGAAGGGTAACGCGGCGGCTTTTTCCGTCAACTATTAGAATATTCTAAATCTTTGTGATTTTAAAAAAACCACTTGCAATTCGCAATCGGTTTGCTACAAAGCAACTACTTGCAAATTACAATCGGTTACCTCGGAGGCTTTCATGTCCAAGCTGCGTGTCAATGCATTCACCCTGTCGCTCGACGGTTTCGGCGCCGGTCCTGACCAGACCCTGCAAAACCCGCTGGGCGTTGGTGGCGAGGAGCTACACAAATGGATGACCGGCACCCGCACCTTCCACGAGATGGTCGGCAAGGATGGCGGCACCACCGATGTGGACGACCGGTTTACCGTCCGCAGCTTCGACAATGTCGGCGCCTGGATCCTCGGCCGCAACATGTTCGGGCCAATCCGCGGCGATTGGCCGGACGACAGCTGGAAGGGCTGGTGGGGCACCAATCCGCCCTACCATGTGCCGGTCTTCGTGCTGACGCATTACAAGCGCGATCCGATCGAAATGGAAGGCGGCACCACTTTCCACTTCGTCACCGGCGGCATCCATGAGGCACTCGACCAGGCGAAAGCCGCTGCCGGTGGCAAGGATGTCCGCGTCGGCGGCGGCGTCTCCACCATCCGGCAGTATCTCCAGGAGAAGCTCATCGACGAGTTGCATCTGGCGGTGTCGCCGGTGCTGCTGGGCAAGGGTGAGAATCTGTTTGCAGGCCTGGATATGCTCAAGCTCGGCTATCAATGCACCGAGCAGGTGGCGACGGCGCTTGCCACGCATGTGACGATCAAGCGGGGTTAGGTGGCGAACCCCTCGGCGCAGGCTCCTTTCTCCCCGTCCCTATACGGGGAGAAATGCCCGGCAGGGCAATGAGGGGCAGCGCAGCCGGTCGAAGAATTGCGTTGGAGGATGCATGGTTGACCCAACTATCGCGGTCAGCGCTGGCCCTCATCCGCCCTTCGGGCACCTTCTCCCCGTGAACGGGGAGAAGGAAAAAGTGCTTAATACTTCTCCGGCACGTAAAGCTCCCGCGGTAACACCTGGCGCTCGTATTCCGGATTGAACACCCGCTCGGGCAGCGTGATCTCTTCGTGCGGCACCTCCTCATAGGGCATCTGCTTGAGCAGATGGTCGATGCAGTTCAGCCGCGCCCGCTTCTTGTCGTTGCCTTCGACGATGTACCACGGCGCCTCGGGAATGTTGGTGCGGGCAAACGTCTCTTCCTTGGCCTTGGTGTACTGCTCCCAGCGCACGCGCGACTGCAGATCCATCGGTGACAGTTTCCACTGCTTCATCGGATCGTGAATGCGCATCAGGAAGCGCATCTGCTGTTCTTCGTCGGTGATCGAGAACCAGTATTTGACCAGCGTGACGCCGGAGCGGACCAGCATGCGCTCGAACTCCGGCACGTCGCGGAAGAACTCCTCGACCTGATCCTGGTCGGCAAAGCCCATCACCCGTTCGACGCCGGAGCGGTTGTACCAGGAGCGGTCGAACAGCACGATCTCACCGCCGGCCGGCAGATGCGGCACGTAACGCTGGAAATACCATTGCGATTTCTCACGCTCGGTCGGCGCCGGCAGCGCCACGACACGAGCGATGCGCGGGTTCAGGCGCTGGGTGATGCGCTTGATGACACCGCCCTTGCCGGCGGAATCGCGGCCCTCGAAAATCACCACCAGCTTTTTCTTGTGGTAGGCGACCCAGGACTGCAGCTTAATCAGTTCCGACTGCAAGCTGATCAGGTCGCGAAAATACTGCATGCGATCGATCGAGGGCGGATGGGCGTTCTTGTAGATCTTGGCGATCTCCAGCGACAGCGCCGGCTCCGACATTTCAAGCTCATAGTCTTCGTCGAGCGTGTCGGCGAGTTCGGCCTCAAGCCAATCCCTGGCCGGAGAATTCTGCTTTAACTCGGTCATTTCTGCTGCTCCGCTTGCCGGCTGTCATGAAACCCTGAGCCGACTTGATATAGGCCGGCAATGACGGTTTTATTGCAAACCGCCGGCCAGCCGATCATCGCCGCAAATCGGCGGGGCATGGTGGATCCATTGCCGTGGCATGGCGACAAACCGCTTAAATTGTCCTACAAATGGCTGACCCATTCGGGCGGCCCCCGCCCTTCTCGACCAAAACCGCCCCACCCCACCAAAATTGCGAGGATCTGACATGGAATACCGCACGCTTGGCCGTTCCGGCTTGAAAGTTTCGACGCTGACGCTGGGCACCATGACCTTCGGCGGCAGCGGACCGTTCGCCGCCGTCGGCAATTCCGATCTCGCGGAGGCCTCTCGCATCATCGACACCTGCATCGATGCCGGCATCAATCTCATCGACACCGCCAATGTCTATTCGAACGGCCTGTCGGAAGAGATCATCGGCGAGGCGCTCGGCGGCAAGCGCAAGAACGATGTGCTGATCGCCTCCAAGGCGCGCATGCGGATCGGCAAAGGTCCCAATGACGAAGGCCTGTCGCGCCATCATCTGATCCGCGAATGCGAGAAGAGCCTGAAGCGCCTCAGGACCGATGTCATCGACATCTATTTTCTGCACGAATGGGATGGCACGACGCCTCTCGAGGAGACCATGGCCGCGCTCGACACGCTGGTTGCCCAGGGCAAGATCCGCTATGTCGGCTGCTCCAATTACTCCGGCTGGCAGGTGATGAAGGCGCTAGGCATCAGCGACAGCCAGCACCAGCCGCGCTTCATCACTCAGCAGATCCATTACACGCTGGAAGCGCGGGAGGCTGAATACGAACTCTTGCCGATCTCGGTCGACCAGGGCCTTGGCGTGCTGGTGTGGAGCCCGCTTGCCGGCGGCCTCTTGTCGGGCAAATACCGCCGCGATAGCCCGACCGCGCGCCAGCTTGCTGGCTGGTCGGAACCGCCGATCCGCGATGAAGACCGGCTGTGGCGGATCGTCGATGTGCTGGTCGACATCGGAGCGGCACGCGGCGTCTCGGCGGCGCAGGTGGCGCTTGCCTGGCTGCTCGGCAGGCCGGCCGTCAGCTCGCTGGTGATCGGCGCGCGCAACGAGACCCAGCTTAAGGACAATCTTGCCGCCGCGGCGCTCGCCCTCACCGCTGAGGAACGCGACCGTCTCGATGCCGTCAGCCGGCCGCCGGTGCTCTACCCCTACTGGCACCAGCAGTTCACGGCGAAGGACCGGTTCGGCCCGGCCGATCTGGTTCTCGACCGCAGCGTCATCTGAAAGACTGTCGAAAGCCGGCTAGCCCGCGATAAACCGCCAGACCTCCGGATCGGGCTCGATCTGGCCGCTGAGCACGAAATATTTGTAGAGCACGAGCAGGCTGATCGCCTGCTCGGCCCGCTCGTCGGCGAATTTGCGGCAATAGGCGTTGGCCGCCGCGACGATGCGCTGGGCCTCGGCCGGATGCCGCTCGAGATGGTGCACCCGGTCCGCAAGATCGCTGAAATCGGGCGCCAGCGGCACATAATGGACATCGGGCTCCAGCTGCCCCTCGGCGAACCATGTCTCGTAAGTCGGCGGCGGCATGAGGCAGAGCGAATTCGAGCTCATGATCCATTTCAGATTGGTTGCGACATCATTGCCTTCGAGGGAAATGATGTAGCGGTAGCGCCGCTGCTGATCGATGGTGAGATAGGGTTTTCGATATTCCGCCGGCGCCGTTGCCCTTGGCGTGCCGACATCGCAGATAGGCAGGTCGCGGGCGGCCTCCAGCAGCAAGGTGCGGATCGGATTGTTGAGCTCGCCGCGCCAGACGACGAGCGGATGCTTGTCGGCGAAGGCAACATCGTCGGCCGGCATGTGGAAATGACGGAACTTGTTCAGCTTGAACAGGACGCCGTTGCCGTTGTCGCCGGCGATCGGCCGGTCCTTGACGATCGACGGCATCTTCGGCACCTCGACGACGTCGCCGAATTCCAGGTCGATGCGCAGACCCGGATCGAAATAGCGGGTGAACTCCTTCAGATCGTAATAGTACATGCTGCGGTCCGTCGGCAGCCGGCTGGCCGGCACGGCCTCGGGGCTTGGTGTAAAGGGCTCCCGCAGCGTGTTGTAATAATTGAGCCGCTCACGGACCGATGCATCGGAAAGCCTGGCCTGAGCGAGCAGACGGCCGAGCTGGCGCCGGAAAAGGGCCGGCGGCGCGATGTCGCGCATGGCGTTGCGCGCATAATAGACGAGCTTCTGTGCGTTTCTTTGAAGCGTGGCCATCGGTCGTTTTGATTCGAAATCGGTCGGCGGCGGCTCCAGTAACTGTCCCGCAGCCTTTTCTAAACCATTGTGTTAGCCATCACGCAAGTCCCGAACCGCTGGCATCTGCCCTCCCCGCGCTGTTGTGTTTGCCGGCCAATGCTTCTAGGCAGGATCAGGCACAGCGAAAGGAAACGATATGGCGCGACCACCGAACTACGGTCAGGAACGCAAGGAGCGCGACCGGCAGAAGGCCGCCAAGAAGGCGGAGAAGCTGGCCGCCAAGGTTGCGGCCAAGGAGCGCTCCGAGCCTGAAAACGAGGCCGGTTCCGAAACCGAGACCGAGACGGCAAAATAGGCAAGACAGGATTGCACGATGTCCGGCCCGCAACACGGGCCGGACTCCGGCGATGCTGTTGTGAATCAGGCCGTCGCTTTATCGCTGACGAAGACGTTGACTTCGCGCGCCGCGGCAATGAAGGCGCGCCTTGCAATCATCGCCGGCTTGTCGCCGGCCAGCGCATCATGACAGGCCTGCAGCGCTTCGCGATGCTTGGGGCTGCGCTTGCCGGGCCAGCTGTTGAGCAGGTAATCGGAGGCCTCGCGGGCCGTGCGCAGGAGCTGGTTTTCTCCCCCCGCGGCCGCCTTGACGGTCACGGGTGTTTCAAATCGGTTGTTTTCCATGGCCGCTCCTTACGCCATCGGCGCTCATGAAGCGAGGCCGAAAGCGGATGGCGCCGGCGTTCTGTCACCTTCGTGACCGATATCAAACGGCGACGACGGCAAATCCCCTGGCGCGCAGACCACGCCGGTCATTGTGCAGCGACGTCACCAGGCGGTCGCGGCTGCCGACAATATGGGCGGAAAGCCGCGCTGCCGCCGCGTCGGCGTCGCCCGCCCGCACCGCCGCCAGGACGGCGTGATGTTCGCTCCAGGCGCGGCCGAGTGCTGCCTCGTCACGCACTTCCAGCCAGCGCGCCCGCGACAGCCGCGTCATGGCATCGCGCACCGCCCTGAACAGGAACTCGTTGCCGGAGAGCCGCGCCAGTTCGATGTGGAAATCCATGCCGACGCGATGCCATTCCTCGCGCGGGGTAGCGGCATCGCAGGAGTCCAGCATCGCCTCGATGATTTCTATGGCGCTTCTGTCGGTCAGCGCCGACGTCAGCCTGACGGCCGCTACCTCGACCGCCTCGCGGTACACCGCGATCTGCTCCAGTTCGGCAAGGTTGATCGGCGACACCGTCCAGCCGCGCCCATCGCGGCAGATCAAGCCTTCCGTCTCAAGCCGCAGCAGCGCTGCCCTAACCGGCGTGCGAGAGGCGCCGAAGCGGTTCTCGATCCAGCGTTCCGTCAGCCTTTCGCCAGGCCCGACCTCGAGGCCGAGGATCATCTCGCGAAGCGCGTTTTCGACGATCTGCATCTGCGACATCTTTGGTTCCGTTGCTGGCGATCGGCCTCGCATTGAGGTCTGGCCGATCACGTTTGAGAGCGCCGCATTGACAGCGGCAAAGCTTGCGTTCAAGACGGATACCAACTTGGTATCCCAAAATGGTATCCGCAGCAAGCGGACAGGACATGACATGCCGCAGGACAGTGCAGCGGAAGCGACGCAAGCGCCCTCGACCTACAATGTGCACTGGCGGCGCAACCTGTTCGTGTGTTTTGCCGGATCGTTCAGCACGCTTGTGGCGATGACGCTGCTCTTGCCGTTCCTGCCGCTCTATGTCGAGCAGCTGGGCGCCGTGGGCCACGCAGCGATCGTGCAATGGTCGGGCATCGCTTTCGGCGCCACCTTCTTTGCCGCGGCCCTCGTCGCGCCGCTGTGGGGGCGGCTGGGCGACCGCTACGGCCGCAAGGTAATGCTGGTGCGCGCCAGTTTCGGCATGGCGATCTGCATGTCGCTGACCGGGATGGTGCAGACCGTTTGGCAATTGGTGCTGCTGCGGCTGCTGATCGGTTTTGCCGGCGGCTATTCCTCGGGCTCGACCATTTTGGTCGCCATGCAGACGCCGAAGGAACGCTCCGGCTGGGCGCTCGGCGTGCTGTCGGCCGGCATCACCGCAGGCTCCCTGGTCGGCCCGCTGCTCGGCGGCGCGCTGCCGCCGCTGATCGGCATCCGCGCCACCTTCCTCATCGCCGGCGGCGTCATTTTCCTGGCGGCACTGGCGACGACATTCCTGATCAAGGAGATGCCTCGTCCGCCAATGCAGGCAAAACCGAAGGAGAAGCCTAAGGGTGGCTGGGCGCAGATCCCCGACAAGCGGCCTGTCGTCGCCATGCTGGCGACCGGCATGCTGTTCACCTTCGCCAACATGTCGATCGAGCCGATCATCACTGTCTATGTCCAGCAACTGGTCGCGGACGCCAGTCGGGTGACACTGATCTCGGGCGTCGTCATGTCGGCGGCCGCACTCGGCGCCATCCTGTCAGCGTCACGGCTGGGCAAGCTTGCCGACCGCATCGGCCACTGGAATGTCATCGTCGTATCGCTTGCCGTTTCGGCAATGCTGCTGCTACCGCAAGCCTTCGTCACCGAAAGCTGGCAACTGGTCGGCCTGCGGTTCCTGATGGGTCTGGTGTTGGGCGGGCTCTTGCCCTGCATCACCAGCGTCATCCGCCACAATGTTCCCGATGGCGTCGGCGGCAATGTGCTGGGCCTGGCGATCTCGGCGCAATATGTCGGCCAGGTCGCAGGCCCGCTGCTCGGCGGCTTCGTCGGTGGTCATTTCGGCATGCGCGCGGTGTTTCTCGGCACATCCGTGCTGATGGCCGGCGGCGCTGTCTACAACTGGCTGGTCCAGTCACGCCGCACGCGTGACATGCTGGCGGTCTCAGGCAAATCCTGACAGGTTGCGCCGCTTACCGCCAATCACAGGAGCCCGAGACATGAGCATCGCCGACCATCCGGCAGAAGGCAGCGCCCGCATCCTGGTCTTCGCCGGCGGCCTGTGCGGCGCAGCCGGCGTGGCGCTGTCTGCGGCATCGGCTCATCTTGGCGGTGCCTTTGTCGGCACCGCCGCATCCTTCCTGATCATGCATGCGCCGGTGTTTCTGGCCGTTGGCCTCGCCCGCGCAAACCGGATCCTGCGGATCGGCAGCCTGGTGCTCCTCATCGGGCTGGTGCTGTTCTGTGGCGACCTGCTGGCGCGCGATTTCGTGGGATCGCGGCTTTTCCCGATGTCGGCGCCGATCGGTGGCAGCTTGCTGATCGCCGGCTGGCTCGCGATCGCGGCCTCGGCCCTGGTGCGCCAGCGTTCTTGAATCGGCGGGGCAAGAGACCCTGCCCCGACCGATATTTTTCACACGAGGCTCAATCCTGCCGGCGTTCCGGCAGCAGGTCGCGCTTGCGCTTGGCAGACTTGGTCAACCGCTGCCGTTCCGGCCGCTCGGTAGCTGGCGAGATGCCCCAGTAGCTGCGATAGATGTCTTCGAACAGATGCTTCACGGGATGCATGGTTCGGTCTCCTCTTAGAGAATTGAATCGATCCAATCAGCCGGCACGAAAATGCCTTGCTGATCAGCTCCGCTTGCGTTCCACGAGGAAGTGCAGGTCGCGCTTCCACGGGCCAGTCCGGCCACGGCGCTTGCGGGTGGCGGCATCCGAGGCGATGCCCCAGTCATTGCCGTAGATGTCTTCGAACAGATAATTCATGGGATGCATCGCACCCTCCTCTTGAACCGATCCAATCGCATTGCAGTAAATTGCCTTGGATCGATTCAAATATAGACCCTCCTCCGCTTCCGATCAAGAGAAAATTTGAACCGATCCAACGAAAGTGTTAGATAGGCCCGGTTTAGGAGACGAAGATGACGGTATTGACCTCCGGGAAGACGAGACCAGTGCGGCTGGCCGATATTGCCAAGGCAGCCGGCGTCTCGCACGGCACCGCGTCCAACGTCTTCGCCCGACCCGAGATCGTGCGCGAAGAGGTGCGCGAGCGGGTCAAGGCGGCGGCCGAAGCCATGGGCTATTCCGGGCCGGATCCCAAGGGCCGACTGCTGCGCGCCGGCAAGGTCAATGCCATCGGTGTGGCGACGGCAGAGCCCCTCTCCTATTTCTTCGACGATCCTTTTGCCCGCGTCATGATGGCCAGCATCTCGCAAGCCTGCGACGCCACCGGCGCCGGGATTTCGCTGGTCTCCGCCGCCAACAACGAACAGCTCGCCTGGAACATCCAGAGCGCGCTGGTCGACGGTTTTATCGTGTTTTGCATCGAAGGCGGTTCACGGCTGGTCGAGCTGGCGCGCGAACGCAAACTGCCTTTCGTGGCGCTCGACCTCGATTCGGAGAATGAGGCGGTCGCGGCGATCGGCATCGACAACATCGCCGGCGCCAGCCTTGCCGCGCGCCATCTGGCCGAGTTCGGCCATCGCCGCTTTGCCGTTCTGGCCCTGGAATCCGCCGACGCCGGCTTTGGTCCGGTCACGCAAGAGCAGGTCGAGACGTCGTCCCTCTATTCCGGCACGCGCGACCGTCTGCGCGGCTATTTCGCCGAACTTTCCCGCTTCGGCATCGACGTCTCGCAAGTGCCTATCTACGAAACCCTGAATGACGAAGAGACCGTGCGGGCCGGTCTCGAGCATATTTTCGCGCTGCCGCAGCGGCCGACGGCAATCCTGGCCATGTCGGACAGGATGGCGCTGCATGCGCTCGACTGGCTGCGCCAGCACGACATCGCCGTGCCGGGCGACGTGTCCATTGTCGGCTTCGACGGCGTGCCGGAGGGCGCGGTATCCAAGCCGCCGCTGACCACCGTCGCCCAGCCGATTGCCGAGATGGGCCGGCTCGCCGTCAAGGCGATCCTGGAGAACGACGGCTCGCTCAGCCGGCAACTGCTGCCGGTCGATCTGGTGATCAGAGCCTCATCAGGCCCCGCTCCTGCCTAGCCTTCATCGGCTCAGCCTTGCCACCACGGGCGACATGCCGAAAGGCTGGCGAGCGGCCGGCGCTTCGGTGCGAACCGGTTTCTTGCCCGACCAGCCGATTGCGGACAGCCATTCGAGATAGAAGGCGAGCGCGAACTGCATGGCGATGCCGGCCGATATCAGCAGGGCGTCATAGGCAAGGCCGCCCGGATTGATCAACCTCATCACCTGCGCCACCATGGCGATCACTGTGCCAGCAAGGAACACCGGCAGCGAGCGCTTGCCGAGCAGAGCGAGCGGATGGTCGCGACTGAGGCGGAACAGGTTCGAGAATGCCGGCAGGGCGACGATCAGATAGCTCACTGCCAGAATGTGCAGCAACCGCGGCAGCGACAGGAAGGTCTTGTCGAAGCCGCCGATCACCACTGGCAGGTCGAACCAGGTGATCTGGCCCCAGAGCGGGCTATGAACCCAGACCAGGGCCACCGCGACATAGGTCGCGGCGGCGCCCACCAGCCAGCGATTGACGGGAATCGTACCGCCGCGCCGGACATGCAGCATGCCGGCGAGACCAATGTTGAACAGGAACTGCCAGGACAGCGGGTTGAGGAACCAGAAGCCCGGCTCGGGATAGTTCGGCGGCGCGATCTGCCAGATGCCGGCGACGAGCCACAGGGCACCAGAAAAGACCAGTGTCGGCAGCGGCCTGTAGCTGATGAAGAGCAGGAAGACCGGCGCCATCAACAGCAGCGCCGCATAGACCGGCAGGATGTTGTTGTAGCCAAGCTGGTGGCCGAGCGTGACGATGCCGACCATCACCTCGGGCGTGTTCTTCATCAGCGGTTCGATGTTGATCAGTTTCAGCAGCTCAGGCCGGTGGGCGAGGACCGCCGCCGCGCAGAACATCGCCATCACCACCATGGTGGTGACGATGTGGGCGGTGTAGAGAACGCCGGCGCGGCGCCACATCTTCAACGTCGCCAATAGCCGACCGCCGGTCTGGAACTTGCTGCCATAGGCGAGCGCCACGGACATGCCGGAGATCAGCACGAAGGCTTCCGCCGCGTCCGAGAATCCAAAATTCTTGTAGGTCAGCGTTTCGAAGACGGTGCCCGGCACATGGTCGATATAGATGATCAACAGAGCAAGCGCGCGGAACACGTCAATGCGGGTGTCGCGTTCGGCGCGATCCGGCGGGAGTTGCGTAGTCATCGACAAAAGGCCTCAAAGCGAGAGCAAGGGTGCTCGTGTTGTTCATGCCGGGATGCGACCATCGGCGCACACCGCTTCGATTCCTCCCGCGGGAAGCATATCGGCGCAGAAACGGTCTGAAATGAGCCTGGTTCAATCACATTTCGCGGAGCGTGAAAATATTCCGTTTTGAAGCCGGCAAACGAACAAAACAATCACGAAATCAAAGAGATATGAGCGTGCCTGAATATACTGACAAGCATGACGTTCTGCACCAGGATCTGGCCTTCCCTTACCGGTTCGTCGAGCCGGCAAATGCAAGCGGCGAGTGCCTGTTTTTGCTGCACGGATCGGGCGTCGACGAAACGACGATGCTGCCGATTGCAAGGCAGATCGCACCCGATGCCGCGCTGGTCGCGGTGCGGGGCCGCATCCCCCAGGAGGACGGCTTCCGCTGGTTCGAGCGGATCAGCCCGACCCGCTTCGAGCAGATCAGCATCCGCGCCGAGACATCAGCCTTCGCCGCGTTTGCAAGCGAGGCCGCAAGGCGCCATCGGCTCGATCTCGCTCGCGCGACTTTCCTCGGCTATTCCAACGGAGCCAATCTGGTGTCCAGCCTGATGCTGCTCCACCCCGGCCTCGTCCGAAAAGCGGCGTTGCTGAGAGCGATGCCGGTGCTTGACGATATTCCGTCAACCGACGTCAGCGGAACGCGGGTTCTGATTATTGCCGGCGCCGCCGACGAGACCTACGGGCCGTTTGCGCCGGCGCTGGTGACCCTGCTCACCAAACGCGGCGCCGAGGTCGACGCTCGGATCGTCGCCTCAGGTCATGACATCGGCGACCCTGACGCCGCGATCGTCAGGCAATGGCTTGCTGCGCCGATTGCTGCATAGCAAATCATCACTACCAGGTCGTGCCGGCAATCGTGGCCATCCCTCCGAAAGTGGCCAGGATTGAGAGAGCTATCGACGTTCGCGAACGCGCCGCGATCTAGGCTAAGTAAGCCGGGAGCCTACTGGCCGCTGCCCGTGTAATAAGCGCGGTGGACGAGCTTCTTTGGATCTATCTAGTGGAATGTGCTATGATTCTTGTCGTGGGCAAGAAGGCAAAGCAGAAAATCGAACCCCAGGCAGATCGCGAAATGGCGATCGAAGCCGCCTACTTTGCCCGCAAGTTCGGCCTCACCAAAGAGGAAGCGCTCAAAACCCTCAAAGAGGCCGGCGTCGTGAAACTGTTGCCTAGCAGAAATCCAGCAAGAACCCGATAAGGGCTGGCTTGCGCGACACGGTTTTTGGCCAGAAGATCAAACGAACTTCAGGCCTAGGCTTTTGCGTCAGATCTGTATGGACGCTTCATCGCCCATAATCAGATTTTGGCGCCCGCTCCGCGTCAGCCGCCAAGGCGCGTGACAAAATAGGTGAGTGCCGAAATTGCCGCCGCGGCCGGCAAGGTGACAATCCACGCGATGACGATGTTGCCGGCAATGCCCCAGCGCACGGCCGAGACGCGGCGGGCAGCGCCGACGCCGATGATGGCCCCGGTGATCGTGTGGGTGGTCGACACGGGAACGCCGAGCCAAGTGGCCGCGAACAGAGTGATGGCGCCGCCGGTTTCGGCGCAGAAGCCCTGCATCGGGTTCAGTCGGGTGATTTTCGAGCCCATTGTGTGAACGATACGCCAGCCGCCGAGCAACGTGCCCAGAGCCAGCGCCGACTGACAGGTGAGGACGACCCATAGCGGCACGTAGAAATTGGCGCCGAGCATGCCTTGCGAATAGAGCAGTACGGCGATGATGCCCATGGTTTTCTGGGCGTCGTTGCCGCCGTGTCCGAGCGAATAAAGCGAGGCAGAAAAGAACTGCATGACGCGGAAGGTGCTGTCGACGGCGAACGGCGTCTGGCGCACGAACAGCCAGGAAACGACCAGGATCAGGACCAGCGCCAGAACAAAACCGGTCGCCGGCGACACGACGATTGCGGCGACCGTCTTGCCGAGCCCCGTCCAGACGATGGCGCTGACGCCGGCCTTCGCAATACCCGCGCCAACCAACCCACCGATCAGCGCATGCGAGCTGCTCGATGGGATGCCAGCAATCCAGGTGACGATGTTCCAGACAATGGCGCCGACAAGCGCCGAAAAGATTACCGCCGGCGTGACAATGGTGACGTCGACTATGCCTTTTCCCACGGTCTCGGCGACATGGAGGCCGAAGAACATGAAGGCGATGAAATTGAAGAAGGCCGCCCATAGCACCGCATATTGAGGCCTCAGCACGCGGGTGGAGACGATGGTGGCAATGGAGTTGGCGGCGTCATGCAGGCCATTGAGAAAATCGAAAAACAGCGCGACGGCGACAAGGCCGGCCAGCACGGGAAAGGCGATGGTGGCTTCCATCGCCTAAACGTTCTCGATGACGATGCCGCTGATCTCGTTGGCGACGTCCTCGAAGCGGTCGACCACTTTCTCCAGCTGGCCATAGATCTCGCTGCCGATCAGGTAGGCCATCGGATCGCTGCGGCCATGTCGCTTGAACAGGTCCTTCAACCCTTGCTCATGCAGATCGTCGGCGCGGCTTTCGACGCGCATGACTTCTTCTGCGATGGCGTTGAGGCGCACCGTGTGCGTGCCGACCTTGCTGAGCAGCGGGATCGCTTCGGCAACAAGCTTGGCGGCGGCAACAATGACGCTGCCCATTTCCTGCATCAGCGGGTCGAATTCCTTCTTTTCGAACAGCTTCACCGTCTTGACGGTCTTGTGCATCATGTCGATGGCATCATCCATCGACTGAATAAGATCCTTGATGTCGCCGCGATCGAAGGGCGTGATGAAGGAGCGCCGCACCGCCAGCAGGACTTCGGCGGTGATGTGATCGGCCTCGTCCTCGAGATCGATGATTTCCTGGCACCAGCGCTCGATATCCTTGCCCTGGAGAAGCTGCTGCAGCGCCTCGGCGCCACCGACTACGGTACGGGAATGCCGTTCAAACAGATCGAAAAAGCGATCTTCGCGCGGCAGCAGCTTGCGGAACCAGCCCAGCATCTCGATCTCCCGTCGCGCCCGTCCACACCCATCAACTCACATAACGCCCCATCGAGCCACTGAAAACAGTAAGCCGGCTGAAAGATGTGGATGCGGGCGAATCGCAGATGCTGGCGCTGCTCGCCCAGATGGAAGGCTGAGCTGAGGCGCGTTACCCCTGCCCCATCCGGTTCCAGGCATCGAGCCCGGCGATCTTGTAGGCTTCGGCCAGCGTCGGGTAGTTGAAAGTGTTGTTGACGAAGAAGTCGACCGTACCGCCGAGATTGATCACCGCCTGGCCGATATGGATCAGTTCGGTGGCGCCCTCGCCGACGATGTGGGCGCCAAGCAGGCGGCGGTTTTCGACCGAGAACAGCAGCTTCAGGAAGCCAGTGTTGACCCCCATAATGTGGCCGCGCGAGGTCTCGCGAAAACGCGCCACGCCGACCTCATAGGCAGCGCCGCTCTCGCGCACCTGTTCCTCCGACTGGCCGACGGTGGAGATTTCCGGCACCGCGTAAATGCCATAGGGGAAGGTTTCCGGCGGCGGCGGCAGCTGCACGCCAAAAGCGTGGCAGGCGGCCACCCTGCCCTGCTCCATCGAAGTCGAGGCAAGGCTCGGAAAACCGATGACGTCCCCGGTGGCATAGATGTTGGGCACAGCGGTCTGGAACGTCTGCGGATCGACCTTGATGCGGCCCCTGGAGTCGGCATCGATGCCGACCACGTCGAGGCCAAGGCTGCCGAGATTGCCGCTGCGGCCGGCGGCATAGAGCACGACCTCGGAGCGGATGGTGCGGCCATCGGCAAGCGTCACTTCGGCATAGTCCGGCTTGGAAACGATTTCCTTGACCGTACTGCCGAGGCGAATGGTCATGCCGCGGTCGCGCATCTGGTGGATGAAGTCGTCGACGATCTCGCGGTCGACGAAATCGAGAATGGTGTTGCGCGGCTCGACCAGCGTCACCGGCACGTCGAGGGCCGAAAAGATGGTGGCATATTCGACGCCGATGACGCCGGCGCCGATGACCGTCAGCGTGCGCGGCAGGCGGTCGAGTTCCAGCATCTCGTCGCTGTCGAAGACGCGGACCTTGTCGAAGGGTACGTCGCGCGGCCGGTGCGGCCTGGTGCCGACGGCGATCAGCGCATTGGCGAAGCCGACCTCCGAGTAGTCGCCATTGTCGGCGGTCAGGCTGATCTTGTTGGGACCGAGAAATTTCGCCGTGGCGCGTGCGCTCTTGACCGCATTGCGCATGAACTGGTGCTGCAGCACCTCGACCTCGTGGTCGAGCGTCTTGTGCAGGCGATCGACCAGATCGCCGATCGAAATATCCTGCTTGACCCGGTAGCCGCGGCCGTAAAAGCCGCGCTCGCGCCAGCCGGAGAGGTTCAGCACCGTCTCGCGCAGCGTCTTGGACGGGATGGTGCCGGTGTGCACCGAGACGCCGCCGAGGCGCCGGCCCCTGTCGATCACCAACACCGATTTGCCGAGCTTGGCCGATTGCACCGCGGCGCGGCGGCCGGAAGGGCCGCTGCCGATGACCAGCATGTCGTAGTCCATATTTCCCCGTCCCCTCGGCGTCTTGTTGCGCCGCAGCAAGCTAAACTGGGAAGAGTGTCATGTTCAACTGCCCAGCCCGCAAACTCGTGCGGTTCGGCGCAACTGTGATGAATCTACCGGCGTAATGTGAGAACTGCTCGAGAAAGCTTAACCCGACGGCAACGCTTGCGTGCAATGGTCCCTCTCGAGGGGATCGCCGGGGTGACTGATTTGAGCATTTTCAAGAGTGAGACACTGCCTGGCGCACAGGCGGGTTTCTGGTCCAGCCTGCGCGGCGGCGAAATCCTCATCGATCTGCGCGAGGGACTGTTCCGTTTCATAGCGCTGGCTGTCGCCGCGCTCTTTGTCTATCGGGGCATGCAGCATCTGGTCGTCGATCCGGCTCGTCTCAACCTGTTGCTGCTCATGATCTCCGACTCGTTGACTTTCATCTGGTTGCTGACGGCCCGGCGACCCTTGGTGCGCGACTGGAACCCCTTCACCGTCTTCATCGCTCTGGCAGCCGGTTTCGGCGCCGGCTTCGTCTCGATGGAGGCCGGCGTTCCTGTCATTCCGCTCTATATCGCGGCGCCGATCCAGTTCATCGGGCTTTGGATTGTCATCTGGGGCAAGGTGTCGCTTGGCCGCTCCTTCGCCATCCTGCCCGCCAATCGCGGCGTCGTGACCGGCGGCGCCTACCGGGTCGTGCGGCATCCAATCTACGCCGGCTATTTGGTCGGGCACATCCTGTTCCTGCTGTCGAGCTTCTCGATCTACAACTTCACCGTCTATGCCATCATCACGCTTTTCCAGATCCACCGCATCCTGCGGGAGGAAGCCATCCTGGCAAGGACACAGGAATACAGCGAGTATATGGACAGGGTCCGCTATCGCCTTGTGCCCGGTATCTTCTAGGAACGGTCAGCCGAACGCCGGAGTGTCCGTTTCTTGAATTCGCCGTCGCCCTCACCATTTGAAAGGGCGACAGACATTCCAGTTGGGATGCCATGGCGAGGACATGACATGAACGCGCGCGTACTTGACGGCGAAATCATCACCAGCAGGCTCGACGACGTCAGGGCCTATGACGGTGTGCGCACGCGGCGCATCCTCGCCTTCATTATCGACTATTGCATCGTGGCGCTGCTCACCATTCCATTCGCGATCCTGGTGGCCGTGCTTGGCCTTTTGACCTTCGGTCTTGGCTGGGCGCTGTATTCCATCCTCGTGCCGGCGGTCGCCATTCTCTACATCTGGAACACGCTGGGCGGTCGCAACCAGGCCACTTCGGGCATGAGGATGATGGGCATTCGGCTCGATCGTCTCGACGGCAGCCGGATCGACGGGCTCACCGCTGTTGTCCATTCGGTGCTGTTTTGGGCGAGCACTGTCATCCTGACGCCGCTCGTCCTCCTGGTGACGCTGTTTTCCGATCGCAAGCGCACGCTGCACGACCTGCTGCTTGGCACTGTTGTCAGCCGCAGCGACCGTTGAACCGGCGTTCAAACGACCCCAACAACCATTTGTGCGCAAATTTGAAGGCGTTCGTTCAAGCGTGCCTTCACAATCCTGTTGAATTTTTCGCCGGCGAGGCCAAAGGTAGAGCGATTCGCAGGAGTGTTTCCAAGGTTCGATGACCCAGCATCCGACCCAGTCGCCGCAGTTCTTCCTGACCGCGCCATCGCCGTGCCCGTATCTTGAGGGCCAGTTCGAACGCAAGGTGTTTACGCATCTGGTCGGCGACAAGGCGCCGGAGATGAACGACCTGTTGACGCAAGGCGGCTTCCGGCGCTCGCAGAACATTGCCTACCGGCCGGCCTGCGAGACCTGTCGCGCCTGCGTCTCGGTGCGCATCCTGGCGCAGGAATTCACCGCCAGCCGCAACATGAAGCGGGTGATCCAGCGTAATTCCGATCTCATCGGCGCCATGCACGACGCGCAGCCATCAACCGAGCAATATTCGCTGTTTCGCGGCTATCTCGACGCCCGCCACCGTCGCGGCGGCATGTCCGACATGACGGTGCTCGACTACGCCATGATGGTCGAGGACACCCATGTCGACACCAAGGTCATCGAGTACCGGCGCCGCGGCCCCGACACTTTCATCACCGGCAAGGGCCAGGGCGAGCTGATCGCCGTGGCGCTGACCGACAAGATGGCCGACGGCCTGTCGATGGTCTATTCCTACTTCAATCCTGAGTTCGAGGACCGTTCGCTTGGCACCTTCATGATCCTCGACCATATCGCCCGCGCCAGAGCCATGGGCCTGCCCCATGTCTATCTCGGCTACTGGGTCAACGGCTCGCGCAAGATGAACTATAAGATGCGCTTCATGCCGCAGGAGCATCTCGGCCCGAAGGGCTGGGAACGCTACGACCACGAAGCGGTCACGCGCTGATCTTTCTTCTTTCCCAAATCCGGGCCTGAACATTTTCAACGGGGACGATGCCGGTCTTTTCGCTGTTGGCGGAGAGTGCGCGATTGCGCCGGCCGGTCATCCTGCCTCTCGTCCATTGCGAAAGTCATTGCATGTCATCTCACAACGCTCACACCAAAGGACTTCTGCTCACCGCGCTTGGCGGGTTGATGCTGACCGTCGACATCCCGCTGATCCGGCTCGCTCATGGCGAAGCGTGGACGATCCTTTTGCTGCGCACCGGCTGCACCTTCGTGGCGGCGCTGATCGTATGGGCCGTCTGGCGCTCGTTCAGCAAGAATGCGCCGCGCCTCATACCCGGCTGGTCGGGGCTGATTGTCGCCGTGATCTACGGGCTCGGCGCGGTCGCCTTCATCACCGGCGTCTACAACACCTCGACCGCCAATCTGGTATTCATCCTGGCCTTCTCCACCATGTTTTCGGCGCTGCTGTCATGGCTCTTTTTGAACGAGCGGCCGCGGCCGCTGACGCTTGCGGCAATGGCGCTGATGATCGTCGGCATCGCCATCATCGTCGGCGATTCCATCGGCACCGGACACCTGTTCGGCGACGTGATGGCGTTGTGTTCGGCCTTCGCGATTGCCTGCGCCATCACCATCTCGCGCGCCAGCGGCAGGGATATGGGTTTCACCGCATTGACCGGTGTCCTCCTGCCTTTTGCGTTGGCGGTGTTCATGGTCTCCAGGACCGGTTTTCAAGTGGAGGCGCCATGGTGGATCATCCTCAACGGCGCCGTCGTCATGCCGTTGGCCTTCTTCTGCCTCGCTAACGGGCCGAAATACATTTCAGGTCCAGAAGTGGCGATGTTCTATCTCCTGGAAACCGTGCTGGCGCCGGTCTGGGCGTGGATGATCTTTGCCGAGACGCCGTCGTGCAACAGCCTGATCGGCGGCGCCATCCTCATCGTCACGCTGGTCGCGCATTCGCTGTGGCAGTTGCATGAGGGGCGCAAGCGTCGGGCAGCGCTCGCGGTTGCCTATCCTGTCTGACTTTTCTTCGCCGGACCGGCGACAATCTCAATCTGTGGCGGTCCGCCTTCGAGCTCTGCCACGGGATCGGGAACGGTGTCCTCGGCCAGTTCCACCTCGCGCAGCCATTCGCGCCAGATCGCCACCAAGAGCGCCATTAGCACGGGGCCGATGAACAGGCCGAGAAAGCCCATGGTCTTGACGCCGCCGATCAGGCCGAAAAAGGTCGGCAGGAAAGGCAATTTGATCGGCCCGCCGACCAGTTTCGGGCGCAAGGTCTTGTCGACGATGAAGAGTTCCACCGCGCCCCAGATGAACAGCGCCAGTCCCGCCATCGGCGAGCCGCTGGCGGCGAGGTAGATCGACACCAGGGTAAAGGACAGCGGTGCGCCGCCGGGAATCAGCGCCATCACGCCGGTGAGTGCGCCGAGCGTCACCGGCGACGGCACGCCGGCCAGCCAGTAGGCGACGCCCAGCACCAGCCCCTCACCGATGGCGATCACGGTCATGCCGGTGACGGTGGACGAGATGGTTGCCGGCACGACTCGCGAAATCCGCTCCCAGCGCGTCGGCAGGATGCGTTCGCCGAGACGGTCGATCTGGGCGGCGAACTGCTCGCCGTCGCGGTAGGCGAAGAACAGGGCGATCATCATAAACAGCAGTGTCAAAAGCAGGCCGAAGGCGCTGCCGCCAGCCGCCAGCACGCCGCGATAGATGCTGCCTATATTGGCGCCGCTGACCAGCTGGATGAGCTCGCCGATGCCGCCGGGGTGGCCGAAATTGTCGACCCACTGTTCGTTCAGCCACTCGCCGATCACTGGCAGCGTCGTGATCCAATGCGGGGTGACGGCGCCATGCCGGTTAGTCTCGATCGCCCAGCCGACCCATTCGCGGACTTCGTTGATGGCGTAGGTGCCGGCGAGCGCGATCGGCACCACCAGGAAGGTGAGGATGAACAGGATGGCAAAGGTCGCGGCAATCGTGCGGTTGCCGCCGACGCCGGCAAGCAGCCGGCGATAGAGCGGCCAACTGGCGAAGGCGATGACAAGCGCTGCCAGCACCGGAAACAGAAAGCCGTGGAAGAAATACACACCGGCGGCGACGATCAGCACCAGCAGCCAGCGCGCCGCCGACAGCGGCGGAATGACGGCGGCCCTCAACGGCGTCGACAGGCCGAACAGGCGCTGCTGACGCTCCGGCTTCTGGATCTTCGCTTCCTTCAAACGCCCATCTCTCCCCGGCCTACCAAGCGTTTATGCACTGTTATAGTGCCGCAATCGTGACGATAGTCCAAATGGTTGGGAATCTCCCCCTCGAGGGGGAGATGGCCGGCAGGCCAGA
>NZ_JAFCGY010000025.1 GCF_016836705.1 Mesorhizobium caraganae
CGTGTTTGGAACTCGCCATCCGTGTAGCCCATCTAGGCCCGCGCTCAGATATCCGCGCGCAAAAGGCCGGACATATGAGCGCAAGCGATCCGATCAAACTATCTCACCAAGCCTTGCAAGCAGGGGGGCCGTCCACATATGAGCACCGGAAGCGCTGGAAGCTGCCGTTCGCAGGCCGGCCTCACCTGAAGATCGGCACAGCCTTACTCGGCCGCCTCTTCGATCTTCTCCATATCATCGTCCGACAGGCCGAAATGGTGGCCGATCTCGTGGATCAGCACGTGGGTGACGATGTCGCCCAGCGTCTCTTCGTTCTCGGCCCAGTAGTCGAGGATGGCGCGGCGGTAGAGGGTGATGCGGTTCGGGCCTTCGCCGGTCTGCGGATTCCAACGCTCGGCAATGCCGCGGCCCTCGAACAGGCCAAGCAGGTCGAACGGCGTCTCCAGCGACAGATCGTCCATGATCTCGTCGGTCGGGAACTCGGCGATCATGATGACGATCTCGCCGGTCAGCTTGCGAAAATCGTCCGGCAGATGCGCGTACGCCTCCAGCGCCAGAAACTCCATTTCCTCGATCGAGGGCGAGAGTTCGTCGTGCCAGGTGCGGGTCTTGTAGATGCGGGCCATGCGTTGTCCTTTGATCCCGGCATATAGGCTTTCGCACCGGACTCGGCAATGAAGCGGCAATTTCATGACGTCAATGGCTATAGAGGAATAAATTCCTTCTGACTCCGCTTGACTCTTGGGGCACCCTCTGGAATCTATAGGAACATAACAGGAACAATTGTGAGAGAAACTGACCGTCATGGCGACATCAGCCGTGGCGCGGGAGACTGTTTTTGCCCTGCGCCGCCAGATCGCGAAGATCGAGGGAACGCTGCCCGAGCGCCTGGCCGCGCCGGCTGGCGAGCGGCCTCGCGCGCGTGCTGACGGCGATGCCGGCGGGCCAGAATCCGATATCGCACCGGACATCACCATCATCCGGCGCGGCCTTGCCGTAGCGTCACCGGATGCCTTCCTGCCCACCGGCGTTGAACGCCTCGATGCCACACTCAGCGGCGGCCTGCCGAAAGCCGCCCTCACCGAGATCCATGGCCTCGAGACCCGCAATGCCGGGGCGGTCGCCGGCTTTGTGCTGTCGCTGGTCAGCCTGATCCTCAGGGGGCAGAGATTGCCCGTACTGTGGATCGGCACGTCGGAGATTTTTCGCGAGGCCGGCTTTCCCTATGCCAGGGGATTGCAGGGCATGTTCGGCATCGCGCCGGAGCAATTGCTGTTTTCCGAGGCGGCGAAACTCACCGATGCGCTGTGGGTGGCCGAGGAAGCCGCGAAGATGACCGCGCTGGCCGCAATCATCCTCGAAATCCGCGGCAGCCCGCAGCGGCTCGACCTCACCGCAACGCGCCGGCTGCACGCTCGCGCGCAAAGCGCCGGCCGGCCGGTGTTTCTGCTGCGCCAGGCCGGCGAGGCCGAACCGACGGCGGCACCCGTACGCCTCATCGTGTCGGCCGCAGCGGCTGCAAGTCGCCGGACCATCGCCGGGCCGCTCGCCGGCTCGATCGGCCGCCCCGCCTTCACCGTCAGCATCGGCAAGAGCCGTAGCGCTCTGCCCGGACAATTCACACTGGAGTGGAACCCCGATGAACACAGTTTCGAAGAAAGACGGGAAGAACGGCCAGAGAATTCTGTCGCTGTGGTTTCCGCATCTCGGGGCGGAGCGGATCCTGCGCCAGCGCCTGGGACGGTCGTGGCGTTCCCGGCCGTCGGATCATTTGCCTCTGGTGATCAGCCATCGCGACCGCAGCGCCCAGCGCATATCGGCCCTCGACGAGCGGGCTGAGGCGCTGCATCTGAAGCGCGGCATGGGCATTGCCGACGCGCGCGCCATGCATCCCTCGATCGACATCGTCGAGGCCGACCCGGAAGCCGACCGAAGGCTGCTCGAAGGCCTCGCCGACTGGTGCGATCGCTACACGCCGCTGGTGGCGCTGGACGGCGCCGACGGGCTTTATCTCGACGTCACCGGCTGCACGCATTTGTTCGGCGGCGAGCGCGCCATGCTGGATGACATTCTTGCACGCTTTTTCCAGCAGGGTTTCGATGTTCGCGCCGGGCTTGCCGCGACGCCGGGTGCTGCCTGGGCGGCAGCGCGCTTTTGCGGCGACCGCATCGTTCCCTCAGGCGAGGAGGAAGCGCTGCTTGCCCCTTTGCCGCTGGCCGCGCTACGCATCGAAGCCGATATCCGCGCCAGCCTGGAAAGCGTGGGTCTGCGCACCGCGGGTGCGGTCATGGCGGCCCCGCGCGCGCCGCTCGCCCGCCGCTTCGGCTCTACCTTGCTGTTGCGGCTAGACCAGGCGCTCGGCCGCCTCGACGAGGCAGTGTCGCCGCGCCTGCCGGTGGCGCCGCTTTCGGTCGAGCGCCACCTCGCCGAGCCGGTCGTGCTCACCGCCGAGATCGAGCGGCTGGTGGAAATGCTGGCGGTGACGCTGAAGATCGACCTCGAGCGCCGCGGCGAAGGCGCCAGGATGCTGGCGCTGCTTTTGTTTCGCGTCGACGGCGCCGTCAGCCGCATCGCCGTCGGCACCTCACGGCCCCTGCGCGAGCCGAAGCTGATCCAGCGCCTGTTCCACGAGCGGCTGACCGCACTCGAACAGGACATCGATGCCGGTTACGGCTTCGACCTGGTGCGGCTTTCCGTGCTGGCGGCCGCCGCCTTCGACATGCAGCAGGCCGATTTGACCGGAGAGATCGAGGACGACGGCGCCGACATCGCGCTGTTTGCCGACCGCATCCGCGCCCGGCTCGGCGACAATGCTGTGCTCAAAGCGGTCGCCGTCGAGAGCCATCTGCCGGAGCGCGCCGTCGCCACCATCCCCTTCTCCGAGGCGCCGCAGCGGACCACGCCGCCGAAAAGATCGGACCGGAAAGACGCACCGCCAACAACCATCTTCCCGCCGGAGCGGCCGATCCGGCTGTTCCGTTCGCCCGAGCCGATCGAAGTGCCGGCCACCGAAATGCCGGAGGGACCGCCGATGAATTTCCGCTGGCGCCGCGCGCTCTACCGGGTCGCCCGCGCCGAAGGGCCCGAGCGCATCGCGCCGGAATGGTGGCAGAAGGGTGAGGAGGACGCGCCGACGCGCGATTATTTCCGCATCGAGGACAGCGACGGCCGCCGCTACTGGCTCTACCGCCAGGGGCTCTACGGCGCCGGCCAGCCTTCGCCGCGCTGGTTCATGCACGGGGTCTTCGCATGAACGCGCTGACCGTCATCCCCTATGCCGAATTCGGCATCCAGTCGAATTTCTCCTTCCTACGCGGCGCCTCCAAGCCGGAGGAGCTGGTGGTGGCGGCCAAATTCCTCGGCTTCTCCTCGATCGGGCTTGCCGACCGCAACACGGTCGCCGGCGTCGTGCGCGCCTGGCAGCAGGCCAAGGTCGAGAAGCTCGCCTACCACCCCGGCTGCCGCCTGGTGTTCGGCGACGGCACGCCGGACATTCTCGCCTATCCGCAGAACCGCAAGGGCTGGGGCCATCTCTGCCGCATGCTGACGCAGGCCAATCTGCGCGACGAAAACGAGAAGGGCGCGACCCTTCTCCAGCGCAGCGACCTGCTCGAATGGGGCGACCTGCTGTCGCTGGCGGTGCTGCCGGATCTCTCGGCGAGTGCCGACGATCCCCTGGCATTGATCCGTCAGCTGAAGGAGCGTTTTGGCGCAAACCTGCGGCTTGGCGTGGCGCCGGACTATCGCGGCAATGATCGCTTCCGCATCGAGCAGGCGGCCGCCATGGCCGAAGCCGCCGGCGTGCCGCTGATGGCGACCAACGACGTGCTCTATCACACAGCCGAGCGGCGCTCGCTGCAGGATGTGCTTACCGCCATCCGCCTCAATGTGCCGGTCGCCGAGGTCGGGCTGGAACTGACGGCCAATGCCGAGCGCCATCTGAAGCCGCCGCTGGAAATGGCCCGCCTCTTTCGCCGCCATCCGCAGGCGCTGGCCGAGACGCTGCGCTTTGCCGGCGAACTCAGCTTCTCGCTTGGCGATCTCCAGTACAATTATCCCGACGAGCCGACGCAATCGGGCCTCGGGCCGCAGGCCGAGCTCGAGCGTCTGGCCAGGGAGGGGGCCGCCACGCGCTATCCGGCGGGCGTCCCCGCTTCCGTCTCGCAGCGCATCGGCGAAGAGCTCGCTCTGATCGAGCGCCTGAACTATGCGCGCTATTTCCTCACCGTTTACGACATTGTCCAGTTCGCCCGCAACGAGGGCATTCTGTGCCAGGGCAGAGGCTCGGCCGCCAATTCGATCGTCTGCTTCTGCATCGGCATCACCGAGGTCGGCCCCGAGCGCATCGACACGCTGTTCGAGCGGTTCATTTCCGAGGAGCGCAACGAGCCGCCCGATATCGACGTCGACTTCGAACATGAGCGGCGCGAGGAGGTGATCCAGTACATCTACTCCAAATACAGCGCCAAGCGCACCGCGCTGGCGGCCGCCGTCATCAGCTATCGCGGCCGCTCGGCATTGCGCGAGGTGGCCAAGGCCATGGGCCTGTCGGACGATGTCCGCAGCGCGCTCTCCAGTTCGATCTGGGGCTGGTCGACCTCGGAGCTCGGCGAGAAGGAGGCCCATGCCGGCGGCCTCGACCGCAACGAGACCTCGACCCGTCACGTGATCGCCCACGCCAACGAGATCATGGGCTTTCCCCGGCATTTGTCGCAGCATGTCGGCGGCTTCGTCATCACCAGGGACCGGCTCGACGAGATCGTCCCCATCGTCAAGACGGCGATGGAGGCGCGCAAGATGGTCGAATGGGACAAGGACGATCTCGACGCGGTCAAGATTTTGAAGGTCGACGTGCTGGCGCTCGGCATGCTGACCTGCCTGAAACGCGCCTTCACCTTGCTCACCAATCATTATCCGGATGCGCGCGATGAGTATGGCAGGCCCTATGTGCTGGGCAGCCTCCCGCCAGAGAACAAGCATGTCTACGACATGATCGGCCGCGCCGACACGCTCGGCGTCTTCCAGATCGAATCGCGTGCCCAGATGTCGATGCTGCCAAGGCTCAAGCCAAAGGATTTCTACGACCTTGTCATCGAGGTGGCGATCGTGCGGCCGGGCCCGATCCAGGGCGACATGGTTCATCCCTATCTGCGCCGCCGGCAAGGTAAGGAGAAAGCCGAGTATCAAAAGCCGGAGCTGGAGGCGATCCTCAAGAAGACGCTGGGCGTGCCGCTGTTCCAGGAGCAGGCGATGAAGATCGCCATCGTCGCCGGCGGCTTCAAGCCGGGCGAGGCCGACGAATTGCGCCGCGCCATGGCCACCTTCAAGCGCACCGGCACCATCGGCAATTACTGCCAGCGCATGATCGACGGCATGGTCGGCAAGGGATACACCAAGGACTTCGCCGAGCGCTGCTTCAAGCAGATCGAAGGTTTCGGCGAATACGGCTTTCCCGAAAGCCACGCCGCCTCCTTCGCGCTGCTCGTCTATGCCTCGTGCTGGTTCAAGACGTTCTATCCCGACGTGTTCTGCGCCGCGATCCTCAATTCGCAGCCGATGGGGTTTTATCAACCGGCGCAGCTGGTGCGCGACGCGCGCGACCATGGCGTCGATATCCGCGACGTCGACGTCAATTTTTCCGGCTGGGACTGCACGCTGGAGGAAGACGAATTCGACCCGGCCCGCATCCTGCCGCGCCATGCCGAGATGCGCGGTGTCATCGAGACAAAGCACGCCGTGCGGCTCGGCTTCAGGCAGATCAAGGGACTGTCCAAGGAGCGCATGGAGCAGTTTGCCGAGCGGCGCGGCGCCGGCTATTCAAGCGTCAGGGATGTCTGGCTGCGCTCCGGCCTCGATGTCGACGACATCGAAAGACTGGCGCAGGCCGACGCCTTCCGCTCGCTCGGCCTCGACCGTCGTAAAGCCTTGTGGGCGGTGCGCGCGCTGGACGGCAAGAGTGCCGCCGAAAGACTGCCGCTGTTCGACCAGCCGGCGATCCGCCTGCGCGAGCTCGAACCCGCAACAAAACTGCCGACAATGCCGCTCGGTGAACATGTCATCCACGACTACCGCTCACTCGGCCTGTCGCTAAAGGCGCATCCGGTCGCCTTCCTGCGCGAGCGGCTCGACCGCGCCGGCGTCATCCCCAATGCCAACCTTGGCGCGGTTCGCGACGGCAGGCGGGTTTCCGTCGCCGGCCTGGTGCTGGTGCGCCAGCGTCCCGGCAAGGGCAATGCGATCTTCCTGACCCTGGAGGACGACAAGGCCGTCGCCAACGTCATTTTCTGGGAAAGGACGTTTACCCGCTTCCGCCCTATCGTCATGGGCGCCCGCTTCGTCAAGGTCACCGGCAAGCTGCAGTCGGAATCCGATGTCATCCACATCGTCGCCGAAAAGATCGAGGATCTGACGCCCTGGCTGACGGTGCTGCTGGAGGAGATGACACCGGCCGTGCCAGCCCGGCCGGATATCGCAACGCTGTCAGACAAGGCCGAGAGGGTCATGCCCAAGGGAAGGAATTTTCAGTAGGGCTTTATGGAGACGCCCATCGCGTCGTCATCCTGGGGCGAAGCAAGGAGCGAAGCGACGCGGCGCAGACTCCCGGGATCCATGCCGTGACATTAAGGCGTGAAACGGTGCAGAATTCTGCTCCGCTGCACCCTTCGATCACGTCGCGGCATGGATCCTAGGGTCTCCGCGACGCCGCTTCGCAGCTGCTCCGCCCTAGGATGACGAAGGGAGGAGCGTTTCGGTCAATCTCCAAGGTTTGCGATTTGCCCCTAAAAGGAACGATCAAGGGCTACCTGCCGATCAGCGTCCAGCCTGCGCCGGCCCACTCAGCCGCGGCGGCGACAGCACATCCTCCGCCGAAATCGTCCGCGCCTCCGAGGGCAGCATGATCGGGATGCCGTCGCGTACGGGGTAGGCGAGCTTGGCGATCCGCGAGATCAACTCGCCGCGTTCCGGGTCCCAGGCCAGCGGCCCCTTGGTCAGCGGGCAGGCCAGCAGCTCCAGCAGTTTTGGATCGACATTGGCCGTCTTGCCGTCACGCCCGTCCGCTGCCATCGTTCCTCTTCCCGGCCAATCACCGGCCCAAGATGCGTTGACACACCTTACTGCAAACTCGAGCCAAAATCCTCATTCTCGCGCGCCAGCGCCATTTCGGTGATGGCGATCAGCGTCTCGGCACGGGCTCTCAAGTCGGGCGCTTCCAACAGCGCCTGTTTCTCGGCCGGGCCGTAAGGCGCCATCATCGACAGCGCGTTGACCAGCATGGCGTTTTCGGCGCGGCTGACGCTTTCCCAGTCGGCCTCGAGCTCATTGGCCTGCAGATAGGCGCGAAACGCTTTCAAGAGCGCCGGCCGGTCGACCTCGCTCGCCGCCTGGTCTTCGCTAAGATCGGTGAGGAACGGCGCCAGCTTGCATTGCCGGAACGGCGTCTTCAACGGCAGCTCATGCGTGATGCGGAACCGGCACACACCCTGCAGCGAAATCAAATAGCGGCCGTCGCCGCTCTCGGCCATCGAGATGATGCGCCCGGCGCAGCCGACATTGCACAGTTCCGGCTCGCCATCGGCGCGCAGTGCGCCGTCGAGGCTGGGCTGGATGATGCCGATCAGCCGCGCGCCGGCGATCGCCTCATCCACCATCTGCAGATAGCGCGGCTCGAAAATGTTGAGCGGCATACGGCCGCCCGGCAGGAGCAGCGCGCCGGCAAGCGGAAACACCGGGATGGTCGACGGCAGATCCTTGCCGACCCGGTAATGTGCGTTTCCGACCTGCACTTAAGTCCTCCGATCGCTTCGGGCGCGACAGTATCGGCCTAATCTGGCGCAGCCGACGCCGGCCGCAAGGTCCCAAAACCATTCCGCCGGTAATTTCGCCGGCGAACGGCTCAGGAAAACAGCAGCGACGACAATTTGCGCCGCGCCGCCAGCGTCGCTTCGTCGGTCATGCCCCAGGCCTCGAACAGCTTCAACAGCTGCGCCCTGGCGCCGTCCTCGTTCCAGGTGCGGTCGGCCTTGATGATGGCCAGCAGATTGTCGGCCGCCGCATGGCGATCGCCTCGCGCATTCTGGACCATGGCTAGATCGAAACGCGCCTGGTGGTCGCCGGGATTGGCGGCCAGGCGCTGCTCGAACTCGGCGGGATTGCCAAGCGCTGCCGCTTCAGCCGCCAGCGTCATCTTGGCGCGCAGCGCGGCAAGTGCAGGCGCATCCTTCTTGGCCTCCGGCGCCGTTGCCAGCAGCGCCTCGGCGCCTTGCGCGTCGCCAGCCTCGAACAAAAGCTCGCCCAACCCGGCGATCGCCTCGATCGTCTCCGGCGCCTGCGCCAGTATGGCGTCATAGATGTCGGCTGCGGTCTGCGCATCGCCCGCCGCATGCGCTTCGGCTGCCGCGGCCAAAGCCTCTGCGACCGGCGGCGCGCCATTACCCTTGCCGCCGACCTTGGTGATGAATTCGCCCATCTGGCTCTCGGGAATGGCGCCCATGAAGCCGTCAACCGGCTGGCCGTCCTTGAAGGCGATGACCGCCGGGATCGACTGGATGCCGAGCTGGCCGGCGATCGAGGGATGATCGTCGATGTTCATCTTGACCAGCTTGACCTTGCCGCCGGCGGCCTTGACCGCCTTTTCCAGCTGCGGCGTAAGCTGCTTGCAGGGCCCGCACCACGGCGCCCAGAAATCGACCAGCACCGGCTGTTTCCGCGATTCCTGGATGACGTCGGCGGCGAAGGCGGCGGTCGTGGTGTCCTTGATCAGGTCTCCACCGGCCGGTGCCGCGCCGGGCACGGCCTTGGCCGGCTCGGCGCCGCCATACTGCACGGAGGTGGTGTACTGGCCGGAATTGCCGCCGAATTGGCCGCCAAACGGATTGCTGTTGTCGCTCATGTCGTCGCCCTTCCGGTCGCGCCCCTCGCCAGCGGAGCAGGCGCGACATCCTTGCTAGAGCAATTCCAGGAAAAGTGTGAAGCGGTTTTCCGCCCGGAATTGCGTTGAAACAAAAAGTCAGTTTTCGCCATCCATGTGGCGATCAAGCCGAGACTTTCAAGATAGCAGCATCATGGCCGGTTGCCTCGACGAATCTGATGAGGTCGGCGGAAGCGATCGACGTCGTCGCCTCATTGATCAGCGGATGCGCATTAATGACGTCATGCGCCATCAAATCCTGGTCGAGCACCACCTTGACCCGTCTCTCGGTGTCGTTGATCAGCCCGAACACGGTGACGGCGCCCGGAATGACGCCGAGCAGCTCCATCAGCAGCTCCGGCTTGCCGAAGGAGACACGGCTGGCGGCGCCGATGATCGTGTGGATCTGCTTCAGGTCGACGACCGCATCCTCGCCGACGCTGACCAGGAAGAAATTGTCCTTCTTGTCCTTGAGGAACAGGTTCTTCGTGTGGCCGCCCGAAATCTCGCCGCGCAGCGACTGCGAATCGGCGACCGTGTAGAGCGGCGGATGGCGCACGGTCGACACCGATATGCCGAGATCGGCAAGAAAGGCGAAAAGCTCGGCTTCAGTCTTCGGCATCGATGGTCTTTCCCTATCTGGTACAAGTCTGGCCACGCGCAAAGCCGTTTACGGCCAATGATGCCGCCGAGACAAGACCGTCATGCGGGAAGTCAATGAATGACCAGCGTTGCCAACGAGGTTCGGCCAGGCGATTTGGCGCGACCAAAAAGCCCGTCATTTCCCTGTTGCAATCGCCGCGCTCTTCAGCCATATAGGCCCGGCTTGCGGCCCTAGGGCCGTGTGAGCGGGTGTAGCTCAGGGGTAGAGCACAACCTTGCCAAGGTTGGGGTCGAGCGTTCGAATCGCTTCACCCGCTCCAATTTCCTCAAAGGGAATCAAGCGATTAAGAGGCGCCTTTCGGGGCGCCTTTTGCTTACATGGCTTTCTAAACCGGCAATGAAGGCTCATTGTAGGCGCGTTGCGGGACTCTCGTTCTACCTTAGAACCAGGCGCGGGTAAGACGGCGTGGCGCATAATTCCTTGGTTTCCAGTTCGGCGAACGGCGGCACCGCTGCCGAAGCACTCGCGTGGCTCGCGTTGCGGAACGCCGCGTCGGATTGCGGCTCAGGTTTGCGCTCGATCGACCAGCAGCCCCTGCGCGCGCTCCCGGCAGGACGCAAGTGGGCGGATGAGATCGCCAGGGTGATCGTCGATGGCCTTATGGCGGGAGGCCTGTCGGCGCCGGCGCAATTGGCTGCCGGATGGGACAGGTTCGGCGACGCCATCACCGAGCTGATCGTCGGACTCGGCAAGATCTGGGACAATCCTGCGGCAGCTCGCCGCATCCAGTATCAGCTTGAGCAAATGCTTCTCGACGCCGACGATCTTGCCGCGCCGCGCAGGCTGGCGCGGACGCTTGGAATTCGCGTCGACGCTCGAAACCCGACCGCAACCGAACTGCCTGAAGGGATCGATCAGATCTACGCCCACCTGATGATGGATGGCCGGATCCAGGCTGTCGTGCAGTTCGGCGTGCTCGGAGCTGTGACAAGGGATCATTGGATTGAATTGATCCAGAATGTCGTGCCCGCTGAGCGGCTTGGCCTTGCAGCTGAGGCATTGTCGACCTCGGCGGAAGGCCGGTCCGACCCGGACAGCCATTTCGGCAAACTCGCCCAATTGGCCGCGCAAGCGCGGGAGTTGGTTCGGTCGAGCGCCGAACCTGCACAGCCTCCTGCAACGCCACGCCGAGCACGGACCGCGGACAGGAGTGATCGCACGGCGTTCTGGAACAGCTATTTCGCGACCGAGGATCCGTGGAAATACGGCTCGCTCTATGAGCAGGAAAAATATCAGCGGCAGCTCGAAATCCTGCCTGCCGGTCCCATCGGACGGGCGCTTGAGCTGGCCTGCGCGGAGGGCCACTTCACGCGGCAGCTGGCGCCGCGTGTGGGCCATCTGGCCGCAACCGACATCTCCGCCATAGCCATCGAGCGGGCTCGTGCGCGATGCAGCGATCAGCCGAATGTTGAGTTCGGCGTACTCGATTTCGCTGCCGACACGTTGCCGGGTGAGATGGATCTGATCTTCTGTTCGGAAGTGCTCTACTACCTCGATGACCTCGCCGAGTTGCGGCGCATCGCCAAAAAATTCGCTGCGGCGTTGGCGCCTGGCGGCAGTTTCATCAGCGCACACGCATTCGTGCTGCGTGATAATGTCGAAAAGACGGGCTTCGACTGGAACACATTCGGTGCCCAGGCGATCTCCGAGACTCTGGCAGCGACCGAAGGCCTCGTGCTCGAGCAATCGATCCAGACCGAGCTCTACCGCATAGACCGCTTCCGCCGCCTGTCGTCGGACGATGTGGCGACGGAACCGGTGATCGATCATGTGCCAATCCGCGCGCCCATCGACATCGAGGTCGCGCGAAATATCGTCTGGGGCGGGGCGCGGGCCTTGCGCCGCGACGTCGCGCGCAGCGAGCGGCGCCAACGCATCCCTGTTCTCATGTACCACGGCGTCTCCGATGAAGGTCCGGCGGCGCTCGCCCGTTTTCGGCTCGCGCCCGCCGCATTCGCCAGCCAGATGGCATGGCTGCGCGCCAATGGCTTTCACGCGATCGGGTCCGAGCAGCTGGAAGGCTTCATCGCCAACCGTCAGCCTTTCGCTGGCCGCCCCGTGGTCATCACCTTCGACGACGGCTTCCAGAATTTCGCCGACCACGCCTGGCCGATCTTGCGCGCCAACGACCTGACCGCGGAAGTGTTCCTGGTGACGGACTTGGTGGGTGAAACGGCAGGATGGGACGCCGACAGCGGTCCGCCGGCGCAGCTTATGGGCGCCGGGACGGTGCGACGCCTCGCCGGCGAAGGCGCGTTCTTCGGCAGCCATATGGCGACGCATCGCGCCATCGATGGTCTGTCGAGCGCTGACCTGGCCGCCGAGCTCCTGCGCTCCCGTCTGTTCATCGAACGGTGGACAGGCCGGCCAACCACCGCGTTCGCGGCACCCTTCTCTGTCACCGACCGGCGGCTCGGCCGGCTGGCCAGGGAGTGCGGCTATCGAATAGGCTTCGGCCGCAAACACGGGCCGGCGGACCTCGATAGCAATCCCATCGACCTTCCGCGCATCGAGATACGCGGTGACCGCTCGCTCGATGACTTTGTCGCCACTGTCGAGGCTGTGCTCGATGAACGCTGAACGCGTCAGTGTCCCGCCCACAATGCGCGAGATACAATCGACGAGACGCCCCGCAGCGTAGCGCATAGTCCCGCGCCAGCTCCGCCCTAAGTCCTGAGACCACGAAGGATTCCATCCATTCGCATCGGGCAGGATTTTTAGTAGGTTGCCGCAAGGTAAATTGGGGATTTCGGCGTGATGGTGGTCAACGATCGCCTTCTCGAAGGCAAGATGACCGAGATCGAGCAAGCGCGAGTATGGAGCCCGCGCGTCATCTCAAAATTCGAAATGCTTATCAGGAACGGCGACGACCAGGCGCTCTATCGCGTCAATCCGCTGGCCTTTGCCCGCGACCGCGCAATCGCCGAGCCTGAAGCAATCGACCTCTTCCTTTACGCGGCCCGCTGCGGCCTGTTCGATATGAGCTGGGACGTACTCTGTCCCCAGTCCGGGATGGTGCTCGACAGTTTCGGCGCCCTGCGCACGCTGCAGACACATTACGTCTGTGGCCTGTGCGACGTATCGGGCGATACCGACCTCGACGACTTCATCGAGGTCTCCTTCTCCGTGTCGCCCCATCTGCGGCGCCTTCCGTTCCACGAACCCCAAACGCTCTCTGTCGAGGATTTTCACTGGAAGCTTCACTTCGGACATGACGGGCGGCTACCGGGGCAAGACGTTCGCTTTCTCGACGTTCTGCGCAGCTTCGTCCGGGGCATGACGTTCCTGCCGCCGGGTACCACAACAATGCTGCGCGCTGATCTCGGTCCGGGCTCCCTGTCGGGCGTCAACGTGCAGACACAGGCGGCATTCGCTGTACCCATATCAGGGGATCCGGTGTTGGCGCCGACACTTCTCAAGATCAGCTATGACGGCAAGCGTTTCTTGCCGGCGTTGCCGGTCGTGCCACCCGGTCCGGTCGTCATTGAGGTTGCGAACACCGGACCCGGTCGTGGCGCGTTGCTTCTCATCAACTGGCCGCCCGAGCTTGTCGCGCTGACGACCAAACCGACGCTCGATTTCGACCCATACGTTTCCGGCGGCGCGCTGCTTGCGCGGCAAACCTTCCGCCACCTCTTCCGTTCCGAGCGTGTCGACGAGAAGGAGGGGCTCGGCATCCGGCAGATCACCTTCCTGTTCACGGACCTCAAGGGGTCCACCGCCATGTATGAGCGCCTTGGCGACCTCAACGCCTATGCCCTGGTCCGCGAGCATTTCGCTCTGGTCAACGCGGCGGTTCAGCAACATTCCGGAGCGGTGGTCAAGACTATTGGAGATGCGGTGATGGCAGTATTTTCGCGGCCATCGGATGCAATCTCGGCCGCACTCCACATCTTTGAAGAAATCGATCGCTTCAACGGCGACCACGACGGGCCGGGGATCATCCTCAAGATCGGTGCCCACTGTGGACCGTCGATTGCCGTGACGCTCAACGACAACCTCGACTATTTCGGCCAGACCGTGAATGTCGCCGCGCGCGTGCAGTCACTGGCGGAAGCCGGACAGGTTTGCATCTCAGAGGCGC
Organism: Mesorhizobium caraganae; assembly: GCF_016836705.1. Lineage (GTDB taxonomy): Bacteria > Pseudomonadota > Alphaproteobacteria > Rhizobiales > Rhizobiaceae > Mesorhizobium > Mesorhizobium caraganae. The sequence goes on from NZ_JAFCGY010000025.1 coordinate 13,657, forward strand.
TCTATGGCGCGCCCGGCGTGAGCGACCTGCTCGCGGGCCGAAGCGTCGTCGCGTTTGATGCGCCTCTTCGAGGTGTAGAGGGCGATGCAACTGTCTATCGCATCATGCGAGGATAGAACGCGACTGCGTGCCGCAGCCATTGCCTCGGCCCCAGTAACCCGCCTGTTTACCTCGTTCACAAGCCTATTGGGCGACCTGCGACACGGCTGACATCAGCTCCTGCGGGTTTGGCGCGCCAAACATGTATCGCCCACCCTCCGGCACCTCGGTGAAGCTCCAGCGGACGATCCCCTGCCGGTCCAGCAGGAACTGACCGACCAATTGTCCGTGTCCCGTTGCGATCATCTGCTCGTCGGCTTCGGTCAGTTCGTAGTGGTCCTTCTTGTCGAGGATTGCGGCGGCGGTCATAGGATCCATGGGACCGGGCAATTCGCCAGGGATGTCTACCCGCATATCCTGTGCCGCTGCCATCGCGACCTTGTACGGCCAGTTCGTCTCGTTCTCGGTGAATTCGAGATTGGGCAGTCCAAAAGCACGATGTGAAGCACGTTCCGGGTCCGAGGCCGCAAGCAGGTTCGGCATCGGGTGGTAGCGGAAATAGAGACGCGCCCGTTCGATCGGTGTGTTGACCACCGTCAGGCTCCCCACGCCCCTTTCGCGCAGCTCCGGATCAAGCCGCGCCTGGGCGGCGATGTGGCGCCGGCAAAACGCGCAATGCAGACCTCGAAACAGGCCGACCAGCACCGGCTTTTGTCCGCGAAAGTCGTCAAGCGCGATCTTGCCTTCCTGGGTAATGGCGTCGAGGACCACGTTCGGCGCACGGTCACCCGGCTGAAGCGGCAACAAGTCACTATGCGCGGACATTTCCAACCTCCACCCCCGGCTAGTCGAGAAACGGCAGCACGACAAGCCCTTCCGGGTCGAGCCCGTGCTGGGCGCATATACCCTGCGCCAGGGAAAAGTAGCGTTCGGCCTCGGGCAGGTTGTCGAGGTCGAGATTAAGCGTTGCAAGACCATCATAGCACGGAAACAGCAGTTGCGGTTCGCCCGTTTCGCGGGCTACGTCCAGTGCTTCGTGGAACAAGCCAACCGCCAGGTCGGGACGGCCGTTGCACTGGTGGATCTGCCCAAGCACGATCAACGGCACCGCCAGGTGTTCGCGCTGGTCTAGCGCCCGGTCGATCTCGATGGCCTTCTCGGCAGCAGGCACGCCCTCCGTTGGGCAGCGATCCGTGAAAGTACAACAAGCCACCGCCAGATTGACGAGGAGGCGCGCCTGGAAGCCCAGATCACCAATACGGCGCGCCACTTCAAGACCGCGCCGACAGACCTCCATCGCCTTGGCCGGATCGATGGTCGTGTAAAGCACGCCGAGATTGGTGTAGCCGCGGCAGGCCGCGCCCGGCAGACCGGCGGCTTCGGCCAATTCAATGCTGCGCTCAACCTCCCGCACGGCTTCATGGTTTCGCCCAAGGCGAGCCAGCGCAACACCCTTTGTATTGAGTGCCTCGGCGGTCACGAGAGTGGCATCGCGCCCCACCTCGGAGACATGCCCCGTTGTCAGAGTGCCTACGCAATCCAGCGCTGCATCTGCCAATTTTGCCGCGAGGGCGTGATCTCCGCTACGGAATGCCTGTCGGCCGCGCTCTTGCCACAGATGCGCCTGCTCGACCGGGGCATCCGCTCCATCGAGGAGCGCCGCCGCTTCAGCATAGCGGGATTCCGCGTTGTCCCGCTTGCCGACGTCCCAGAGCAGTCGACCTATCTTGCGCAAAACGCGCGCCGCAGCGACGCGATCGGCTGACGCGCGGTATGCCTGCAGCACCGTCTCGTAGTGCTGGTGCGCGATCTCGCGGCGGCCTGCCGGGCCGCTCAAATCGGCAATGCGCTCTGCAATTGCCAGTTTGAGCGGTGTTTGTGCCTTCTCGCCCAACGCGGTCAGCGCGCGCTCGTAGAAACGAAGGGCGTCGTCATTGGCGTATATCATGCGAGCGCGATCGCCCGCCGCCTGCAGGTAATGCGCCCCTCTCTCGCGCTCCGCGCTCAGTGCGAAATGGTGACCGAGCACGGTCAAATCCTCGAGCCGTTCCGGCTTGTCGCCGCACAATCGCTCCAGGGCGGCGCCGACCCGCCCGTGGATGTCGGTCCGGCGTTGCAGGAGCAGATTCTGGTAGATCACGTCCTGCAGCAATGTTTGCGTAAAGCGGTAGCTTTGCGACGAGACAGAACCAGATCCGGCAACTTCCTCGATGATTTCCGCATCGCAAAGCAGTTCGCAGCCGGCCTCCAGCCGGCCGGGGTCGGCCGTCACGGCCTTCAGAAGCGTGGCATCGAAGCGCGGGCCGATTACCGCGGCCTCTTGAGCCAACCGGCGTACCTCCTGGGGCAGCCGGTCGACGCGAGCAAGCAACATTGCCTGGATCGTGGCCGGGATGCCGGTTGCGACTTCGCCTGCCACGGTCCGCCATTGCTCACCCTCGCGCGTCAACACACCGCGATCGATAAGCCCACGAACGATCTCCTCGATAAAAAGCGGGTTGCCGCCCGCGCGCTCGAGGATCTGGTCGAGAAGCACTCCCGCGGAGTTTACCCAGCTCTCGCCGAAAAGCGCCGCCACCAGGCTGCGTCCGTCACGGCTGCTGAGGGGCGACAGCCTGAGCGCTGTGTGACTGACCCGACTTGAGTCGAGCTGGTCGTTGTCCGGCGCCGGACGATGCGTGACCAGCAACATCAACCGCGTGCGTTCCAGCCTGTCCATCACGAAACGCAATGCCTCAAGCGACACGGCGTCGGCCCAGTGCAGGTCTTCGACGACAATCAACAGCGGCGACAACGCAAGCCGCCGCTCGATGATTGTGCGGACTGCATAGAGAATTTGCCGCCGCAGCTGCTCGGGCTCGACATGCTGCAAGGTGGCATCGGGGTCGCCAAGGCCAAGCACATGGTAGAGCAAAGGCATCAGCCGCTTCGCCTCCTCGCCCTGCAGGCCGAGATCGGTCAGCAAGGCTGCGAGCTTGCCCCGCATTTCGTCGCCATTGTCGTTTTGCATCATCCCGGCAGCGCTGCGCACCACTGCGCCCAGGGCGCCGAATGATTGTTCGCCCAGTGGTGAGCACGTAGCCTGCCGCACGGCGACATTGCGAAAACGATCCTCGTCGCCGACGCGGGCGACGAACTCCTTCACCAGCCGCGATTTCCCGATACCGGCTTCTCCGACGAGGCGGACAAGTTGGGCCGAGCCGCCGCACGCCTGGTCAAGGCTCGCCAGCATTCTGTTGAGCTCCGCATCACGGCCTATTATCGGCGCACTGAGGCCGAGCGCCTCGAGCCCACGCGCTGCACGCGGCGCGGCCAGCGGTGCATCCAGTCGATGGACGAGCACACTGCCGGCCTTGCCGCGCAAGGCGACATCGCCCAGCGACTCGTAAGAGAAGGCATGCCGGGTCAACCTGTGCGTGAGCTCGCCCACCAGCACCTCACCCGGCGCTGCCAGCGATTGCAGGCGTTGCGCCGTGTTCACCGTGTCGCCGGTCACCGAATAGGATTTGGCGGTGCCGATGCCCAATCCGCCGGTAACGACCGGACCCGTGTTTATGCCGATATGGAGCAACAGAGGCGAACCGGAATGACGGGCGCTTTCACCGAGCCGCGCCGTCCGGGCGATCATGTCGAGAGCGGCGCGAAGCGCGCGTTCCGGATCGTCCTCATGCGCGACCGGCGCACCGAATAGGGCGAGCAGTGCATCGCCGATGAATTTGTCGACGAAGCCACCAAAGTTTCGCACGGCCGCCGTCAATTCCTTGAACAGTTCGTTCTGCAGCGCTTGCATGACTTCGGGGTCGAGCTGCTCGCTGAGTGTCGTGAAGCCGCAGAGGTCGGCGAACAGGACCGTTACCGTCCGTCGATCGGCGTCGGAGACGGGAGACTGCCCTTCCTCGCTTTCGATGTTCGGTGACGGAGTTCGAGAGGGTGGCGCAATGGTCCGGCCTGGTGTTGGAGCAGGCCGTTCGGCGGCTTTTGCGGACGCGCCGACGCTTGCCCCACATTTCGGACAGAACTCGAAATCGGGTGCGCAGGCGTAGCCGCAACTGGCGCAAGGCACGGGCTGGCGCCGGCCACACTTCGGACAGAAGGCGAAGCCGCCCTCAATCTCGAAACCGCAGCCCGAGCAGTCCATGGACACCTCACCAGAGCATGATACCGAAAAGTGTAAAGCGGTTTTCGGACGACATCATGCTCTATCTCTTTGACCGAGGGCATGACGCGTGATCTCGCCACGCTCGTCACGGCCAGCACAAGGATGAACCGATAGCTGTCAACCGGCAAGCGGTAGCGCAAATGGGCATCCGGATGGGTTCGGCGGCAGAGCGCTGCCGATACGGTCGGCCGCGTGGCCGTCGTTTGCGAAAATTCTCTCTCACCCCCATCTTCCTGCTATCGTGGAGATGAGGAGGCGGGCCCATGAGCGAGAACCGTAAGCTGGCCGCAATCCTGGCCGCAGACGTGGTCGGATACAGCCGACTCGCGAGCGAGGACGAAGATCGTACCTTGGCGAGGTTGCGGACACTGCGCAGCGACCTGATCGATCCGACCATCGCAGTGCACAACGGACGGGTGATCAAGCGCACCGGGGATGGGGCACTGGTCGAGTTCCGCAGTGTGGTGGATGCCGTGCGCTGCGCCGTTGAGGTTCAGAACGGCATGGCTGAACGCAATGCCGGCGTGCCGCAGGACCGCCGCATCGAGTTCAGGATAGGCATCCATCTGGGGGATGTGGTCGAGGAAAGCGACGGCGACCTGATGGGCGACGGCGTCAACATCGCCTCGCGCCTGGAGGGCGTCGCGGCGCCCGGCGCCATCTGCCTGTCCGAGGATGCCTATCGCCAGGTCAAGGCGAGGCTCGACCTTTCGGTCAGCGATCTCGGCAGCACGCAGCTCAAGAACATCGCCGAGCCGATCCGGGTCTATTCACTGCAAGTCGGGGCCAAGGCTGCCGCGACCCCGGAAATCACGACGAGCCGGCCGGCCACGGCAGCGCCGCCGAAACTGTCGATCGCCGTGCTGCCGTTCGCCAACATGAGCGGTGACGCCGAACAGGACTACTTCGCCGACGGCATCTCCGAAGACATCATCACGGCGCTGTCCAAACTGTCGCAGCTCTTCGTCATCGCACGCAATTCGTCGTTCACCTTCAAGGGCCAGAACGTCCATGTGCAGGACGTCGGTGCGAAGCTGGGCGTACGGCATGTGCTTGAGGGCAGCGTACGCAAGTCGGGCAACAGGGTGCGCATCACCGCGCAGCTCATCGATGCAATTTCGGGCGGCCATCTGTGGGCGGAGCGGTTCGATCGCGACCTGACCGACATATTCGCCGTGCAGGATGACGTTACGCAGCAGATCGTCGGTGCGCTGGCGCTCAACCTGACGGATGGCGCCCGTCCGCGGCTGGCGCCGGAGCCCCCGCGCAACACGGAGGCATATGACTGTTTCCTGCGCGGCCGGGAGCTGTGGCACCGGCTGACGAAGGAGACGAACACCGCGGCCCGCGACCTCTTGCAACGTGCCACCGAGCTGGACCCGAACTTTGCCTCTGCTTACGCCTTCCTTGCCCTCACGCACGGCATTGATTACCTGAACAGGTGGGGTGCGTCACCGCCGGAATCGATGGCGCAAGCCGAAGAGGCCGCAACGCGAGCGGTAACGCTGGATGACAGCGATCCCTGGGCACACTGGGCGCTGGCGATAGCCAAGCTGTACACACGACGGCACGATGAGGCCGTCGACGAGGTCGAGCGCGCACTGGCCCTCAATCCGAACTTCGCCGAAGCGCATGTCTGCCGCGGCGAAACACTGTATTATTCAGGCAGACCCGAGGAGGCCCTCGAGAGTTTCGCCCGGGGAAAGACCTTGAACCCGTACTTTCCGGATGTGGTTCTGCACTTCCAGGCTTTGGCGTTGTTTCAACTGGCAAGGTACGACGAGGCCGTTGAGCTCTTGCTGCAACGGCTGGCTCGCAACGCTACCACCGATGTCTCGCGCGCGCTTCTGGCCGCCAGCTACGGCCATCTGGGCCGTTTGGAGGAGGCTCGCGCGGCGTGGCAGGAGGTGCTTCGCGTCAATCCCGACTTTTCGCTGGAATACCGTCGCAAAGTCTTGCCTTACAAGAACCCTGCCGATTTCGAACTCATGGTCGACGGCCTCCACAAGGCCGGTGTGGTGCAATGATCGGGTAGCGGCCTGCTCAGACGCCAAAGGCCCGGCCGATCTTGCGCCATCGGGCGTTTTCGCGAACCAGTTTCAAGTCGTCGGTCGTCTCCGCAAATGTCCGCAAACGGTATTGCCGGAGCAGATCCGGAAAGAGCGCCCCTTCCGGCAGGCCGGCAAGCTGCTCGCGGACCGAGATTTGTTCATCGATGACCCGCATGCCCCAGGCATTTTCCCGAACCTGCAGTTCCGCAGCCAGATCTCGCTCCTCGGGAGCGTTTTCATCCAGCGCAGCCAGCAGGACCGAGTGGAAAAGCGCGACATAGCCAATCTGTCTCAGGCCACCCACAACCCGCACCCGCGGCAAAATGGCGAGCACAAGGAACATCAGGAACAAGTTCGGCAAAAGCACGCCGTCCAGCAGCGCCTGCCTGAGATGCAGCCGCTCGAATGGGATGGAAACACCATGCGGCCTGTCGGGCTCGATCAGGCGCCCGTTCTCCAGCACAAGCTTGCGCACGCGCTCTTCGCGAATGCCCCAGAAATAGTCAGTGGCATTAGGCAGGAATCTGCCGAATGGTCCCGATGAGGCCTCTTGCAAGGCATGGTCGAGACGCTGGCGCCTTGCGGGCTCAAAGAACAGCCTGGAAAGAAGGCTGCGATCATCGTCCAGATGCCGCGCCATGGCGGAAGCGGCGAGCCGATCGTCGATGAAAACCGGCCGGGCCATGCCGGAACGATCCCAATCGGCGACCAGATCCCCATTGAGTTCTGTCAGCGCATCGGCAGCGGTTGCAAACACCTTCTCCTGGCTGGCGAGCAGTGTACCCAGCCAGCGGCTGGCATCCGTCTCATCGCCCACCGCTTCGAGGGCGCGCTTGTTGAGGGAGACGGGACCGGCCGCGCAAACGCTTTTGCGGCACAGTTTGTGGCGCCCCATGCCAAACAAATTGACCTTGTCGTCGCCGACATCGAGCCATCCCGGTCCCTCCTGGCCGACGGTCTCCATAGTCATCGTCGTTCCCATGAAGCCGAAGAAGGCCGACAGCCCATTTTCGACCGCGCCGAGCCAGGCAAGCAGCAGGGCATCGAAGGTGATCCGGTCCATCAGAAGCAGGCAGTGCAGGCCGGACTGGATCACTGGTCTGTGCTCGAATTCGTCGAGCGCCTTGCCGACCTCTTCGGGCTGCATGATCGCGGCAAGGCGCTGATGCAGAACGTCGCGCAGAATCGAGCGGGCAGCGATCGTCGGGCCTGATGCAGGCCTTGCCACCGGTCGCCACAGATGGCGGGCGTAGTCGGAAACCGGCGCATTCCAGTTCTGCTCGATGTCATGCACCACTTCCGGGCAGAGCAGCGACAGCACGGCCAGAATTTCCGCCGGAGGCGCAGGGGCTGGGGCAAGGATGGCGGTCATCAGAACCGCAGCCGCGCCATGCTCAGGAGGTCGTGGTACCGCCCGTCGGTGAAGCCGGCCTTCACATGCCGGCCTTCGACCTCGAAGCCGTGGCTGGTGTAGAGGCGGATGGCCGGTTCGTTGTCGGCATAAACGGTCAATTCGACCCGCTTCAGGGCGCGCCAGTTGTCGGCCACATCAAGCAGCGCGGCGAGTATGGCAGAGCCTATGCCCTTGCCGACAAAGCCGTCGTCAAGGCCGATGTTGATCTCGCCTATATGCGAACGACGCGGCGAACCTTGCACGACTAGGCTGCCATGGCCGACCACCTTGCCGTCGATCTCGGCAACGATCCAGGTGGTTTCCGGACCGGACTTGGCGATGCGCCGCTCCACCTGCTCCACCATCTCGAACGGCATCCTGAGCGTGCCCCAGCGGAAGCCCGGCATGTTGAAGATGGCGCAAAGCGCCTCCGCATCGCTTGGCCGTACGGCCCGGAGCTGCGGCTGGATCTTCTCTAGGGATGGCGAGGTCATGGTTTTCCTGGCGAAGGCTATCAGCCCCGCACGATGCACCGGACATCACCTGAAAATCCAGCCGTCTCTGCAGCCTATGACGCCGATTGCGCGCTGAAATACCGGGAAGCGGCGGTGAGTTTGACGCCGCCGCTGACGCCGATCCAGCCGAAAAGGGCGAGCCAACACAATGTCCTGGTCGCCGTCCAGTCGATCCGGTGCACCGCAGCGTCGGTGATGATAAGGCCAAGAATGGCAAGCAGGCCAACCAGAAACTGCGCCAGGCCGAGCACCAGCAGCTCCTCGCGCGGTGCGCTTTTCGAGACGAGATATGCGCCGCCAGCGCCGGCGAGGAAGATGGCGCTGTAGACTTGGGCGTGAAAGGGATCGACCGGCCATGGCCAGGTGCTGCTGACCATCAGGGGAAACAGCAACATGCCGACGCCATAGAGCCCAAGGATCGCCGTTTCCGCCAACATGTAGCCGCGCCATGCGGGGTTCAGGGTCACGCCTTTTGCTGAAGGACGGGCCCTGGCCCGCCACAGGAACAGCCCGGATACCGCGGCCGAGGCAAGATAGACCAGGAACCATAGCCAGGTCGCTTTTCGCCCGAAGTTGAAATAGCCGAGATTGATCAACGAAACCGCCGACACGATGACGGTGAAGATGAAGGCCATGACAAGCACCAGCCTGCCGGGCGACCAGCGATTCCAGAACAAGAGCGCCGCCATCACCGCCATTTCGGCGGTGTAGAAGCCGCCGAGGAAGCGGGCACTGAATGGCGTGACAGACCAAGGCCAACGCGGCTTGACCAGTGCCGGCGCGAAAAACAGGCCGGCGCCCACGATCAGGACGATGATGACCCCTAAGGAGAAAATGCGCAGGGCCGCCGGAAATGGCGGGTTGTCGGATGTCGGCATGGAGAAAGCCCCCAAAATGCATGCCCAATGTAGCATCATAGTGCCGCTTGCGGCCGGTGAAAATCGGCGGACGGAAATTGCACTGTCACCAGGCTTGTCTATTCGAATGGCCGTACGGCCCGTTTCGGCGTAAAATGGCGGACTCGGACCAAGGAGCGGTCCGGCCAACCCGCCTAGAGCCGGATGATTTCAGGTCTGTCCGACCTGAAATCTGAATCCGTCTCTAAATCAAGAGATAGAGCATGATTTCGTCCGAAAAACCGCTTCACACTTTTCGGCATCATGCTCTAGTGGCGCATTTTCCGGAGCCTGCACGATGAACGAAGCTCAGGATCTGTTCTCGCTTCTGCGGCAATCGACCAATGTCGATCCGCAGGCAATCGACGCGATCCGGCGAACCATCGCGGAAGGCAAGGACCGCGAACTTTGCCGCATCAACGCGCTGGCCTTCGCCAGCAAGCATGGCCTCGACGAGGAACGCGCCATCAGCGCCTTTCTCCATGCGGCGCGGGTGGGCATCTTCGACATTTCCTGGAATGTTCTGTGCCCCGGCTGTGGCGGCGTGCTCGACACCAACGCCACGCTGAAAACGATGCAGAGGGACGAATACACCTGCTCGCTGTGCTCCCAGGACTATTCGCCGACCCTCGACGAGATGGTCGAGGTAACATTCACCGTCAGTCCCCGCGTGCGCAGGATTGCCGCCCACAATCCGCACGAACTGCCGTTGGCGGAATATTACCGCCAGATCTACTGGGGGTCCGGCGCCGATCTTCCGGAAGAGGATCTGGCGAAACAGATGGAATCGTTCTCGCTGAAGGATCTCGAGCTTGCGCCCGGTGAAAAGGCGGTTCTGCACATACAGCTTCCGTCCCAATTCGTCATCGTCTTCGAGCCTGTCACCCATTCGGCACAGTTCATCGACGTGAAGGGTGAACCTGCGACAGAGCGCCGAACTCTCTCTCTGGTCTTCGACCGCGACCATGTCCAGAGCCAGACGCTGGAGATGCAACCCGGCCCGTTGCGCATCTCGCTGGAAAACAGGACCGACACCCGCGTGCTGCCGGCGGTCTTCATCGCCGGCCATGCATTGCATGATTTCCTGGGCAAACGCCGGCCCTTCGTGACCGCCAAGCGCCTGCTCACCAACCAGACGTTCCGCGATCTCTATCGCACGGATACGCTCGACATCAACCAACGACTGAAGATCACCAGCCTGACCTTCCTGTTCACCGACCTGCGCGGATCGACCGAGCTCTATGAGCGGGTGGGCGATCTTTCAGCCTTCGATCTCGTGCGCGAGCACTTCCAGGTGCTGCACGAGATCGTCGCGGCGGAGGCAGGCGCGGTTGTGAAGACGATCGGTGATGCGGTGATGGCGACCTTCGCGACGCCAGATCGTGCGATTGCCGCGGCCCTCAGGATGCGCGATGCCATGCGTGCGCTCAATGACAAGAGCGGGCGCGAGGACCTTCTGCTCAAGATCGGAGTCCATGCCGGGCCCTGCATCGCCGTGTCCATGAACGAGCGGCAGGACTATTTCGGCCAGACGGTCAACATAGCTTCACGGGTCCAGAACCTTGCCAAGGCACAGGCGATCTTCGCCACGCGTGCGGTGGTCGACGACAATCTCACCGCCGATCTGTTGCAAAGGAAGGCGCTGACGCCCGTGCCTCATGAGGTCTCGCTGCGCGGCATTGAGCGGGAGATAGCAGTCTATACGATCCCCTGAAGACTTGGTCCCTAAAGCAATTCCAGGAAAAGTGTGAGCGGTTTTCCGTCCGGGAATTGCGAAAAACAAAGAGATAGAGGGGTTCGCCGTTTCCGTGAAACGGTGAAACGCTCTAAAGACCCGTCTCCACCCTCACACGCGCTTGCAGAGAAAATAACGATCGGCGGGCTCCGAAGTCGGCGCCGGCAGGCGTTGCAGTTGCGGGTGATCGAGCGGCGTGCCGCTCACCGCGAAGCCGCCGACGCGAAGCATGCCCGCAATCAGATCGGGAAGCCAGGTGGCGGTCACTGCATCGCGATCTTCATAGCCGGTGCCGATGTCGGCATGGACAAGAGCGGCGTCGATGCCAATGAATCTCCTCGCCGTCTCGCGTATATCGCCGAGCACGAGATTTTCAGCGTCGGGAATTGAGCTGGCGTGTGCGCCAACTTCGCGGTCGAACACCACGATCCGGCGTCCGGGCAGGCGCTCGCGCAGATGGTGGAACGTCCGGCCATTGCCGAGGCCGAGCTCGAACACAAGCCCCTCCATCTTCGCCACCTCGGGGCAGATTTGATTGAGAATGTCGCGCTGTGCGGTCATCCTGCTGATGAAATTATCGAGGCGACTCATATGCGATTGTATGTCCTGAACCAGCAGCCCCGATCGAGGCTTGCCGCATATAGAGGCGAATGACGGACCCTGCAACAACCGCATAGGCTGCCGACAAGGATCATACCGGGTGGAATAGGCGCCCGCCGCCGCGCAACTGCGATGTCACTTGTAGGGGTCTGCGGCGTCCCGCAAGCCGTCGCCGAGGAAGTTGAACGCCATGATGACGAGAATGACGGGGAGCATCGGCAAAAGCAGCCATGGATAGAACGCGATCACGCTGACGCTGCGAGCCTCGGTGAGCAGGATGCCCCAGCTGGTTATCGGCGCCCTCAGGCCGAGCCCGAGGAAGCTCAGCGCCGTCTCGCCCAGGATCATGCCGGGTATCGACAGCGTCGCCGTCGCGATCAGATGCGACATGAAGCCGGGAATGAGATGCCGCCGGATGATGCGACTGCTCCCGGCACCCATCAATTGCGCGGCCAGAACGTAATCCTCCTCGCGCAAGGCCAGAAGCTTTGAACGCACCGCACGCGCCAGTCCGGTCCAGTCAAGCAACCCGAGGATGACGGTGATGCCGAAATAGATCAGGATCGGACTCCAGGTTATCGGCATGATCGCCGCCAGAGCCAGCCATAGCGGAATGCTGGGGATCGATTGCAGAACTTCGATTATCCGTTGAACGATCAGGTCGAAGATACCGCCGTGGTAGCCGGCCAGCCCTCCGATGACGATGCCGAGCAGGAAGCTGAAACTGATACCGACGAGGCCGATTGTCAGAGAAATGCGTGCGCCATAGATCATGCGCGAGAGCACATCGCGCCCGAGCCTGTCAGTGCCGGCCAGAAAGAGCTGGCCGTTTTCGGCCGGGCAGACAAAATGCCTGTCACCTTCGATCAGGCCCCAGAACTGGTAACTGTCGCCCTTGCAGAAGAAACGGAGCCGCTGAACATCATCCTGTTTGTCGATGTAGTTCCGCTTGAGCGTGTCCATGTCCAGCATCATCTGGCGGCCATAGACGAACGGCCCGATGAACTCGCCGTTGTGGAACAGGTGCACCTGCTGCGGTGGCGAATAGATGTAGTCCATGTTGCGCGTGTGCAAATTGTAGGGCGCCAGGAACTCGCAGATCAGTATCCCGAAATAAAGCACCGCCAGGAAGATGCCGGATACAAGGGCAAGCCGGTGCTTGCGGAATTTCCACCACATCAGCCGCAACTGCGACGCCTGAAAGACCTTCGACTGCTCCGGCGTCATCGCCTCGACCGACTGCAGGTCAAAGGGCTCGATGGAAATGTAGTGCTGCAGTGGAGCACCCGGAGCGGGCAGCGGTGATTGCGTGTTCATTTGGTGCTGCCGCCCTGCAAACGAATTCGTGGATCAAGCATCGCCAGCGCCAGGTCGGAAATCAGCACGCCGATGACCGTCAGGAAGGCGAGAAACATCAGGAACGACCCTGCCAGATACATATCCTGGCTTTGCAGCGCCTTGATCAGCATCGGCCCGGTCGTTTCCAATGACAGCACGATCGCCGTGATTTCGGCGCCGGAGATGATGGCCGGCAGGATGGAGCCGATGTCGGAAATGAAGAAATTGAGCGCCATGCGCAGCGGATATTTGACCAGTGCCCTGAACGGATGAAGGCCTTTGGCGCGCGCGGTCACGACATATTGCTTGTGCAGCTCATCGAGCAGATTGGCGCGCAGCCGCCGGATCATGCTTGCCGTGCCCCCGGTGCCGATGATCAAGACCGGGATCCAGAGATGGGCGAGGATCGACTTCGCCTTGGCCCAGCTCATCGGCTCGCCGAGATATTGCTGGTCCATGAGGTGGCCGATGGACGTGCCGAACCAGATGTTGGCGAAGTACATCAGGATCAGCGCCAGCATGAAATTCGGAATGGCAAGGCCGAGAAGGCCGAAGAAAGTCAGGCCGTAGTCGCCCCAGCTGTATTGATGCGTGGCGGAGTACATGCCGATCGGAAAGGCAATGAGCCAGGTGAAGATGATCGTGACGAAGGAAACCAGCACGGTCAGCCACATTCGGTCCCCGACGACGTCGCGAACCGGCAGCTCATATTCGAAGGAATAGCCGAAATCGCCGTGTAGCATCCCGCCGACCCAGTAGAAGTAGCGAATGACCGGCGGCTGGTCGAAACCATATTCCTTGCGCATCATCTCGATGCGATCGGAATCCACCGCTTCGCCCTGGGCCCGAAGCTCGGCGACATAGCTGTCGAAATAGTCGCCCGGCGGAAGTTCGATGATCGTGAACACCAGTGCCGATATGACCAGCAACGTTGGAACCATCACGGCGATGCGCCAGACAAGATATCGAAGCACGCTCAGGAGCCTCCAAGCCAGAATGTATCCGGCATGTAGACACCGAAATAGGCTGTCGGGTCGTAGCCGTAGAGCGCCTTGTCAGGCAGATTGCGCAGCCGCGAGGACACCAGAATCGGCTGATGCGTTCCGTTCACGGTGCCTATCGAAAACACCTGATCGGTGTAGATCGACAGCATCGAATTCCAGATTTCGGCGCGCTCCGTGGTTGCGGTCGATGCGTTCCAGCGTTCGAGCAAAGCCATCAGCTCGACCACCTCAGGAAGATCGGGCGCCTCGCCCATCTTGCCATGAGATAGGTAGTGCGCACCCCAGAGCGGCCATTGCAGCTGGTCGTCGATGGTGGGAGCCAGCTGATACGGGTTCATGTCGGCGGTCGCCACGCCATTGTCGATGCCCGACCACATCGACATCATGATCTGGCCGCCAAGCGCGCGGCTGCGGAAGATGTCGCGCTGCGAAGTCCGGATGAACAAGGCGATGCCGATCTTGCGCCAGTGATCGGTGATGAGCTCGAGCGCGTCGGTTTCCAGTGTGCTTTCGCCGGCCGTTTCCACGATGATCTTCGCAGAACGTCCATCGGGAAGCATCCGCAGGCCGTCATCGTCACGTGCCTGAAGCCCGGCCTCGTCGAGCAGGGCATTGGCCTGGTCGGGATCATGGGCGACCCATGCTTTCGCGAATTCCGGCCGGTAGAGCGGGCTCTCCGGAAGGACCGTATCTGCACTTTCCTGCGCCAATCCGTAGAACACGGCCAAATTGATCTCGCGCCTGTCCACAGCGAGCGAAAGGGCGCGGCGCACGCGCACGTCACGCAAAAGGCCACGCCACACTGGGTCGGCACAGTTCAGATTGGGTAGCAGCGCCAGCCGCGAACCCTGAGTGCGTTTCCACAGATGCATCTTCACCGGGTAGCGCTTCTCCGCGTCCTTCAGGAAAGCGTAATCAGTGAAGTCAATTCCCAGGCCTTGCAGGTCGCTCTCGCCCGCACCGGTCTTGGCCGAGATGATCGCCGATGAGCTGACATTCATGATGATCCGGTCGACATAGGGCAGTTGCCGGCCATTCTCGTCTATTCGATGGAAGAACGGGTTGCGTTCAAAGATGAACTGCTCGGCCGGCGGCTTGGTCCGGTTCTGCCAGGGGTCGAGCGTCGGCAGATCAGGGTTCTCCGGGCGATACTGCCGCGACATGCGGATATGCAGGAGCGTCCATTTCTTGGCCCGGTTCTCCTTCATCAGGCCGGCGAGCCGGAATGGATCCTGGTATTTCTTGTGGAACTGCTTGAGATAGGCGGCCGGCAGAACAAGCGATAGCGGCGCAGCGGCAGCGAGCTTGGGCAGGAAGTCGGGATTGGGCGCATCCCAACTGTAGCGCACCGTCAACGGATCGACGATCTCGAAGCGTGGCGGCTTGCCGTTCGCCATCAGGGCCGGAGCGAGCCCGCCTTGCGAAAGCTCATCGTTCAGCCAGACATCTTCCCAGCAATAGCGAAAATCCTCCGGCGTCAGCAGGCTGCCATCGGACCATTTATGTCCTTCCCTTATCTTGAAGGTGAAGATGCGATCATCCGCTACGTCGAAACTTTCGAGAATGTCGGCTTGCAAGCTAAGCTTTTCGTCATAGCCGACCAGCCGAGAATACCCGTAGATCGTCATCATCCGGATATCTTTCTGGCTGCCGATGATCGTCCGCAGCGTGCCGCCATACTCGCCGGGTTGCCGGCCCATGGCGGCGAGATTCAACGCGCGCGGGCTCTTGGGCAAGCGCTCAGCGAGTGCCGGCAGCGCCTTGGCCGTCAGCTGCGGCTGAAGAAAATCCGGCTCCAGATCGCCAGCGCGCGACGTGCCCGGCAGGAATGCCGAAGCCATGAGGCCAAGGAGGGTGCGACGGCTGATCAATGGCGCAACTCGCTGACATCGGCGGAACGTCTGGCCAGCACGAGATGGCCACCGCCAAGATCGAGCGGCGACAGCATATCCTCTCCGCCCTCATCGCGGAATTGCGGTCCCCATGCGCTGGTGTCGGAAGCGCCGCCGAGCTTCAGCGTCTTGAAATCCATCGGCCGGTCGAGATCGGGGAAAGGGACTGCGGCGAGCAGTGAGCGCGTGTAGGGGTGGATCGGTTTCCTGAGCAGAATTTCGCGCGGCGCAAGCTCGACGATACGCCCGCCGCACATCACCGCGATGCGGTCCGCCATGTAGTCCACCACCGCCAGATTGTGGGATATGAACAGGTAGGTCAGACCCAGTTCTTTCTGCAGGTCCTTCAGAAGGTTCAGGATCTGCGCCTGGACAGAGACATCGAGCGCCGAGACCGGCTCGTCGCAGATCAGGAGCTCAGGCCCCAGCGCCAACGCGCGCGCGATGCCGATACGCTGACGCTGCCCGCCGGAGAAACTGTGGGGATAGCGCTGGATGAAGCGCGGATCGAGCCCGATTGCCTGCATCAGGCTCTTGACCGTGGCCAGTCGGGACGCGGCATTGCCGCGTTGATGGATTTCCAACGGCTCGCTCAAGATGTTCTCCACCGTCATGCGAGGGGAGAGCGACGAAACCGGATCCTGGAAGACCATCTGGATTTTCGCGCGCAGCAACTGCAGGGCCTCTCCCTCGGCGTCCAGAACGTCGATCGGTCCTTCGCGGCCGTTGAAGACCACGGAGCCGCCGCTGGGGGTGACAGCCCGCATCAGGATCTTGCTGACGGTGGTTTTGCCGCAGCCGCTTTCGCCGACCAGACCCAGGCACTCACCCCGCCTGATGTCGAAGCTCACGCCGTCCACGGCGCGAACAGAGGTTTGATGGCTCCCGCCGAACCATGCGGACTTGCGGGTGGTGTAGACCTTTTTCAGATCCCTGACCGACAGCAGGATGTCGTCCGGCCCCTTCGAGTCCGGCGCTGTCTGTTTGCCCAGCAGGTTGCCGACATTCACCGGCACCTCGCGGAGCGCCTTTAGCCTCTCGCCGGGCTTCAGGTCGAAATGCGGAACGGCTGCCATCAGGCCCTTCAGGTAAGGGTGACCTGGCCGGCGGAATATCGCCTCCACAGGTCCCGCTTCCATGATCTCGCCATGGTACATGACCACCACCTCGTCGGCGACATTGGCGACAACGCCGAGGTCGTGCGTGATCAGCAGCATCGCCATGTTCAGCTTGGTCTGAAGCCCGCGCAGCAGTTGCAGGATTTGCGCCTGGATGGTGACGTCCAACGCCGTCGTCGGCTCATCGGCGATCAACAGAGCGGGCCGGCAGATAAGCGCCATGGCGATCATGGCGCGTTGCCGCAATCCTCCCGAAAGTTCAAACGGATACATGTCATAGGCGCGCTTGGGATTGGGAAACCCGACAAGACTGAGCATCTCCTCGGTCCGCGCCTTGCGCTCTGCTCGAGCCATGGGCGTATGAATCTGCAGGGATTCGCTGACCTGATTGCCGATCGTGTGCAGCGGCGACAGCGATGTCATCGGCTCCTGAAAGATCTTGCCGATGCGGCTGCCTCTCAACGCCCGGATTTCGGGTCCATCACGCGGCATCTTCAGGATATCCTGCGTCGTGCCGGGCTTTTCGGGATCGGAAAACAGGATACGGCCGCGAACATGGGCTGTGTTCGGCAAAATGCCCATCACTGCCTGGCTGAGAACCGATTTTCCGGAACCGGACTCGCCAACAAGCGCGGTAACCTTGCCCGGCAGGACGCGCAGATTTGCGCGCCTGACGGCATGCAGCGGTCCCCCGACAATGGCAAACGAGATGCCAACATCCTCGATCCGCAGCAGATCAACGCCTGCACTCATGCCCAGCACCAGCCCCCACTCTGGCGGCCCTCCCGGCCTGCCCAGAAGCAAGACTAGCGCATTGTCAGCCTAGAGCAACTTGGATTCGAAACGAGTTCGCCGGTGGACGGCGACCGAACTGCCGACCCAAGGCGTTCGGATCAGATCGTGACGGTTACTGGAGCTTCCTCCGGTCGCCCGCCGACAGCCGCGCGGCATCACGATGAAGCAGCATGACTTGCTCGGCGTCCGATATCCGGTCGTGAAACGGCTCCAGCGCAACGTCTTCATCGAGTGCGAGAGCACCCGACAGGTCGGGTGAAAGCACCGTCAGCTTCTGCTTGATGCCGGCCAGCTCCTCCTTACCGAGCGTCAGCCAGCTGTTGGCGCCGCAATAGCCCGCGAACTCTTTGCTGGCGAGAACGCTGTGCGGATATTTCTTGGTCAGGGTCTGGAGGCGCTGGACCTCGTTTACAGCCGAGCCGAAGACGGAGAATGTGAGCCGGTCGGTAAGCCCGACATTGCCGAACATCACATTGCCGACATGCAGGCCGATACCAAATTTTATGTCGTCCAACCCCTGCTCTTTTCTGCGCAGATTGAGCTCCATCATACGCGTGCTGGCCTTGTGCGCTGCCGCAAGAGCAGCCTGGCAGGCGATTTCGGACTGCGCGCGGTGCCTTTCGCAGGGATAGACGGCAATGAAGCCATCCCCCAGGAAACTCATGATCTGCCCGCCTTTGCGATTGAAAGGTGCAGCAATGGCATCGAAAAACTGGTTCAACGTATCGATATAGAGCTCGCGGCCGGAGGTTTCGGCAAGCCTCGTCGACCCGCGCATATCGCCCATGACCAGTGCGGCCCGGATTGTGTCGCCCTCGCCGCGCTTGATCTGGCCGTCCAGGACGCGCCTGCCGGCGTCGCCACCGAGATACGTGGTCATCATGTTGTCGGCGAGCTTGGTGAGCACAGCCATCTTGGCTGCGATAGCGAGATGGTTCTGGACGCGCAGCAGCGCCGAAATCATGCTGTCGCTGAAGCCTGAAGCACTGTCCGTGGACCAGGACCCCATCATGCCCTGACTGGTGTCGCCGTTGAAGGGATGGACGAAAGCCATGTAATCGGTGACGCCCATGAGCCTGAGGTCATCGAAAACAGGAAACTCCGACCGCACCGACGGGTCGAGCCGGCGGCGCAGATGGTCGAGCTTGTTGCTGAGCAGATGGTAGTATGGGCTGGTCAGGAATCTGTCGGAATGAACGCCGTTCTCACTGCGGAAGCCTTCCACTTCCAGGCCCTGGCCGCGAAGCCAGGTGAAGCCAAGCGCGTCATAAAGCGGATGAAGCATCGAAAAGCTCAAATGCACCCGCTTCAGCGGCACGCCGGCAGCAGCCAGCCGTTCACAAAAGCCCTTTACCAAGGTTTCCAGGTCGTCGCCGGCCAGCGCCGATTGGGTCAGCCAATCGGCAACCTTATCCATGAGAATGCTGGAAATTTCTGCTTGCGTTGTGCTCATGCTATCCCGAAACCCGTCGAAGACGAGCCATCTCCTTTGATCTGCCAAATCCTCTAAGTCAATGAAACCGGCTTCGGGGGCAAAAGCCGGCGAAGAAATTCCCGAATGACTGTCCTTGCAGGAAGGAAACAGGCGTAACTGCGTTTACTTCGCGAAACATTATGTGGCGAGGCTGCCCTCGGAGTGCAATCCCAATCCTGACATCGGGCAAAGAATTCGCCGGCTCAGCCGCTGTCAGGCCTTCACCACCGTCCCTCGGGGGAGCCCGAGGCGGCCAAAAACATTGCGCGTGTCGACGATCAGAAGTGCGTGATCAGCGATCACCTGATAGTCGATCGCGTCGTGGTCGGTTGCAACGACGACCGCATCGAACTCCGTCAAGGCCGCCTCGGTCAGCTCGACCGAGCGACGCCCCTTGATCGCCATATGCTCGCGTGTGGTCGGAATCTCGGTAACATGCGGATCGTGGAATTCCGCCTTGCCGCCCCATTCCTCGATGAGTTCAATGAGCCGCAGTGAGGGGCTTTCGCGGATGTCGGGCACATTTTTCTTGTAGGCGAGCCCGATGATGAGAATACGCGAGCGGCTGAGCGCCTTGCCGCAGCGCCGGTCCAGCGCCTTTGCCAGTTCATCGACCACATGACGCGGCATGGCCGTGTTGATTTCCGCCGCCAGCTCGATGAAGCGGGTTGGCAGTTCGTATTCGCGCGCCTTCCACGTCAGGTAGAAGGGATCGATCGGAACGCAGTGCCCGCCAAGGCCTGGGCCAGGATAGAAAGGCATGTAGCCGAAGGGCTTGCTCTTTGCCGCCTCGATCACCTCCCAGATGTCGATACCCATTGCACCGAGCACGACCTTCAACTCGTTGACGAGGGCTATGTTGACCGAGCGGAAGATGTTTTCCGTCAGCTTGACCGCCTCGGCGGTCGCCGTGCTGGAAACCGGAACGACGGTCTTGACCACGCTTTGAT
Organism: Mesorhizobium caraganae; assembly: GCF_016836705.1. GTDB lineage: Bacteria > Pseudomonadota > Alphaproteobacteria > Rhizobiales > Rhizobiaceae > Mesorhizobium > Mesorhizobium caraganae. The sequence continues at coordinate 33,616 of NZ_JAFCGY010000025.1, forward strand.
AGAAAGCCTGCACAAGCGTCGCTGCCTCAACGCCGTCGCCTGCCACGACCTTGGGGATCGTCGCGACTTCAAAGCTGCGGTTGCCGGGATCCTCGCGTTCGGGCGAGAAGCCAAGGAAGAAGTCCGTCTTCGAATGCAAGCCGGTTTCTTCCAGTATGGGCTTGATCACATCGTCGGTGGTGCCGGGATAGGTGGTCGACTCCAGCACGATCAGCTGGCCGAGGCGCAGATGCTTGGCGATGGTGCCTGCCGTGTTCCTGACAAAGGAGAGGTCCGGTTCACGGTGTTTCGTCAGCGGTGTCGGAACGCAGATGATGATGACATCGCAGACGGCCAGTTCGGCAAAATCCGCGGTGGCGCGGAACCGTCCGCTCGCCACATGGCCGGCAAGGGCCGTCGACGTCACGGCCTCGATGTAGGATTGTCCGCTGTTCAGGCTCTCGACCTTCCGGGCTTCGACGTCGAAGCCGGAAACCGGGAAGCCGGCGCGTGCGATTGCAACCGACAGCGGCAACCCGACATAGCCCAGTCCGATCACGCCGACTTGCGCGGCGCGCGTCGAAATCCGGTTCAGAAGACGGTCATATGTCGATCGTGAGGCGTCCAAAAATCTGCTTTCCCGTCAATTCGGACAGACTATCCGCTCCATGGGGAGGCTCACCTGGCCCCGAGAGCCGTGGCCGAGGCATATTGCGGAAAACCGATTTCCGCAAGCCGTCATCAGGCGGGCGCCTTAGCCTTCAGGCTCGCGGCAGCCATCGCATAGCCGCCGTCGGCGCCATCGATGAAATGAACGTGATCGGGCTGCAGCGGCGAGATGACGAGGCATGTCATCAAGGCCGATTTCTGGCGGTGCAGGCCATAGCTGCAAATGCCCGCTTCTTCCGCCTGTTTCAGCCGGCTCTCGATTCGTTGCAACACATCCGCGTCAACGTCGATGGTCATCTTCAAGCCGTCGTCGAACTTGCGGAAATCCGAATTGCTGGCCACTTCGCGTTTGTAAACCTTCGGATCGAAACGGCCGATCGTCCAGCCAAGTCTGTCGGTGACGGCCGTAAGCGTCATCAGGAATATCACCCACAGCTTCGCCAGCCACCGCCGCCCTGGCGGCGCCGTGGCCCGCGCCTCGACATCGAGGCCGGCGGGCAGCAGACTGTAGGCCGGCCCGTCTACCGGCACCGGGTGGCCATCGCGTTCCTGCCTGCCGGCAAGGGCGATGATGTCGGACGCCAGAAACTGAAAACCGCGCAAATCTCGCGAAGCCCCTGGTATGGCTATGATCGAGACAATTTCGCCGTGCCGGGCTTCAATCGGGTTCCAGCGGCAAGAGAGGCCGGTCAGATCCGGCCGCGCACCGGCCGGCGCAGGGTCGATGCGGTAGCGCCCCGCTTTCATCTCGGCTTCCGCCCAACTGCCGCCACCGCCGGCGAACATGGCATAGAAGGCCGCTTCGGAGGCCTGGAACCGCGCCACGCGAACGTCGAGGCCTTGCGCTCTTATGTCCTTTATCGGCACGATTGCCGCACGCAAGGTCAGGTCCAGTTCGTCCGCTACCCATCTCTGGACAGAAGCCAGCGCGTTGCGGGCGATCTCCAGCGCCGAGCCGGGAAACGCCACGAGTGCGCCGTCGCCGCCGAAGACATAGGGAAGATCTTGCCGACCCAGCGCATTGAGCAGCGCCGAAATGACGCTGGCGCCGGCCATATTGACGGTTTTATAGCGCCCGGCCCCGATCGCCTTGGTCGAGCCGACGATGTCGGCCGTGGCCAGCGCCCAGCCCTCGGGGAGCGGCCGATAGTTATCGATATCGGCAACGCTTTCGAACTTTGCGAAGACCGGCAAAGAGGCGACAAACGGGTCGGACGCGACAGCTGTTTCCATGAGCATCAGATAGCACATTCCAGCCCTTGAAGGTGAAGTCGATCATGCGTCGAAATTGACTTGGCACAGCTTTGCGATGATAGGATCGCGCAATGCGAATTGCCTTTTACGCGCCGCTGAAGTCGCCCAATGATCCCGTTGTCTCCGGCGACCGCCAGATGGCACGGATGCTGGTCAAGGCGCTGCAGCACGGCGGGCATAGCGTCGAACTGGCATCGGAGTTGCGCTTCTATCTACGCCAGCCGGAGCCGAAAAGTTTCGATGCGCTCAAGATCGAGGCCCGGGACGAAGCCGCGCGGCTGACAAGGCTTTGGCAGCGTGACGGCAAGCCCGATCTCTGGTTCTGCTATCATCCCTACTACAAGGCGCCCGACCTGATCGGACCAGAGCTGGCGTCGGCCTTTGCTGTCCCCTATGTGACGGCGGAAGCCTCCTATTCCAGGCGGCGCAACGCCGGCTTGTGGGCCGATAGCCAGGCGTTGGTGGCGCAAGCCATCGAACAGGCGGCGCTGAACATCTGCTTCACACAAAGGGATCGGCAGGGACTGGCAGATGTGATTCCTGACGCCGCTCTCGGCATGCTTTCGCCCTTCATCGACACATCGGCATTCCGGGAAACGCCAGCCCGGGGTTGTCCGACGCGCCTCGTGACCGTTGCCATGATGCGCCCGGGCGACAAAGTCGAAAGCTATCGCATGCTGGCGCAAGCGCTCGGCTCGATCGGCCACCTGCCCTGGACCATGTCGGTCATCGGCGACGGGCCGGCCCGTGACGAGGTCAAGGCGCAATTCGCCGGCTTGCCCGCCAACCGTATTGAATGGCTTGGCGCGATCGAGCCGGCCGCCGTGCCGGATGTCCTTTACACCAAGGGAATTTACGTCTGGCCGGGTTACGGCGAGGCCTATGGCGTTGCCTATCTTGAAGCACAGGCCGCCGGCCTGCCGGTGGTGGCTCAGGACATTGCCGGCGTGCCGGAGGTCGTGCGGGATGGCCAGACCGGGTTTCTCACCCCACCGGGCGATGTGGCGGCGTTCGCTTCCGCCATTGCAAGGCTTCTGGCCCATGACGACGAAAGGACCATCATGGCCGCACAAGCCAGGCGTTTCGTCCTCGAAGAGCGCTCGCTGGGTGGTGCGGCGGCGCGTCTGGCCGAACTTCTCAAGAAGATCCCGGTCTCATGACACCCGATCCGATCTGGCAGCCCTTGGTGGACGAACTGGCGCGCCGGCAACGGGCGGGCCGCAAGGCGGAGTTCTGGCTGCGCGACGATGACGCCGTGGATCCGACGCCCGCGCTTGATCGGCTGCTCGACCTCACCGGTGAATTCGCGGTTCCGGTCACTCTGGCTGTCATTCCGGCCGAGACCGACGGCAAGCTTGTCGTCCGGCTTGACGAGGCGCCGCATGCCACGGTCGCCATCCATGGCTGGGCGCACCGAAATCATGCGCCCGCGGACCAGAAAAAGCAGGAGCTCGGCCCGCATCGGCCACGGGAGGTGGTGCTCGACGATCTGGCTCGCGGGCTGTCGCACCTAGGCGGCCTGCACGGCGCACGTGCCGTTCCCATGCTGGTGCCACCCTGGAACAGGATCGACGCCGGTCTGGTATCCGACCTTGGATCCATAGGATTTGCGGCATTGTCGATCTATGGGCCGCCGAAGCCGGCTCCCCTGGCCGTCATCAACAGCAATGTCGACATCATGGATTGGCATGGCACGCGCGGCTGCCGCGACCATGGCCTGTTGGTTCAGGCCATCATCGCGCAATTGCAGCATGCATTTGATGGCGGCGAACCGGTCGGCCTGCTCACCCACCACCTCGTCCATGATGAATCGGCCTGGCTTTTCCTTGAACGGCTGTTCGCAGTCACCGCTCGGACTGAAGCCTGCACATGGCTTCCGATCCGGACATTGATCGGGCGCAGCGCCGCTACAGCATGATCCCGAAAAGTGGAATCCGGTTTTCTCGGACAAACGGTTTCCGTTGGTCCAGAGATCATGCTCAAACAAGGAAAGAAAAATAGCTCAGCGCTTTTTGTGCAACGAGACCGGGAATTGGAGCGTCTGGCCATCCCGCGCGGCAAAAGCGCCGGCAAACCTCTCCTTGGCCAGTCTCTCCATCTCGTCCAGTTGCTCGTCGGTGCGTGTCGGATCGTGGTGAAACAGCGCAAGCCCCCGCGCACCGGCCGCCTCGCACAGCTTGACGCCCTGTTGCCATGTCGAGTGCCCATTTCCGCGGTAGCGCTCCATTTCCTCCTCGGTGTAGGTGCAATCGTAGATGACGAGGTCGGCACCTTCGATCAGCTGAAGCACCGCCTGATCGAGTTTTCCCGGCTCGTGCTCGGTGTCCGTGATCACCGCCACGACGCGGCCGCCCCATTCGACCCGGTAGCCGATGCAGCCGCCCGGATGGGTAAGACTGCCGGTTCGCAGCACAACCCCTTCGCGCGGCCGAAGCACGGCTCCGGATACGAAATCGCGGTAGTCTAGGCTTGCCCTGCAGATATCCAGTTTTACCGGAAACCACGGCGGCCGAATGAACTCGTCGATCATCTGGCGGGTTGTCATGTGTCCAGCGAGATGCCCGGACCAAAGCGTAAGCTTGACGCCCCGTTCATACATCGGCTTGAAAGCCGGCAGCCCGATGATGTGGTCGTAGTGGCAATGGGTGAAAAACAGGTCGAAATCGGTGACGCCCGACGCCCTAAGCGCCTTTCCGGCAGGCCGCAGGCCGGAGCCGGCATCGAACAGAAGCGTATGCTTGCCGCATCGCATTTCAATGCAGATTGTGTTGCCGCCATAGCGAGCGAATTCTGGCCCGGATACCGCAATGCTGCCGCGCACGCCCCAAAACCTGACCAGGAAAAAATCGTCGTCCATGCTACCTTTTGCCTACCGTAGTTCAGGCGTTTCGTGCATCGATCAGATCCGCGGTCGTATGGCTTAGCCGATCGGCAAGAACCCGCACCATCTCGATGGTCATTTCCGGAAACTCCTTCATAAGCCTCAGGAAATGATCCTTGCGGATTCTCAGGACTTCCAGCGAAGTTGCCGCCCTGACGGTGGCGGTGCGGGAGCTGTTGCACAATATGGCTATCTCGCCAACGATCGAATTTGGCAGCAGTTCGGCAACTTTTATCGGCCCGCTGTCGGAATCGACCAGAATATCCGCCTTGCCTGAAAGGATGACATAGGCAGCGTCTCCCTCGTCGCCCTGCCGGAAAAGAATCTCGCCGGCGCTGTAGTTCACGCGGTCGGATGTGAACGCAAGCAGCTTGAGCTTTGCCGGCTCGATGCCAGAGAACAAGGGAACGCGTTGCAGCATTCCAACTTCATCCTTGAGCAGCATTGTCGCAAACCTTCCTAAATTCGCGTCTGCCAGACTATGACAGAAGTTCCTTGAAGATACCGTTCCCTGCCAAAAGTGTCTCGTGCGTACCGTCTTCCACCAATTGGCCAGAGTCAAAGACGATAACGCGGTCGAACATCATCGCCATTGCCGGACTCGTGACGACCCACACGATTGCCGGCGAATGGCCGTCGCGTCTGGCTTCCTCGAGCACGTTTCGCAGCACCTTGTCCTGAATGCGCTGGTCGAGCGCCGATAGCGGCCGGTTGAGAATGAGAAAATCGGGACGCTTGAGCAGGGCCCGGGCAACATCGAGCTTCTGGCGCTGTCCACCGGTCAGCCGCCTGCCGCCGGCGCCGACATTGAAGTCCAGGCCAACATCCAGCAGCTCGGCATAAAGCCCCAGTTCGTCAAGAATGTCATAGACGATTGAGCGTATGCGGTCCGGCGCGTCGGGATGGTTGGTGCCCACGCGCCCAAACAGGACATTGTCCATGACGGTGGCCGCGGCAATGTATTTGTCAGGATCATACCGTTCGATCGCGTTTTGCAGCTGGGGCGGCAGATTTTCATAGAACTGGTTGCGCGCGGCGACGATCTTGCCCATCAGCTCGTCGGTCAGCAGGCCGAAGCGGTGCCGGGGCTCGATATAAGCAAAGCTCAAGGTGATGATCATGGCGCGGTCGGCCTCCGAAACCGCCTCGTAGGGACGGTTCTTGAGCCGCTGCAGCAAGGTCTCGTAGGCGGGTATCTCCTCGGCGCTCATGAAGGCGAGCTGCTGGAAGAACTGGTGATCGGGCGGCAGGTCGGCAAACAGCTCGATCGCCTGTTCGGCAATCTCCATGCCCATTTCGTAGAGCGTGCGGTCGAGGCCGGCTTGCTTCAGCACGGAAGCAAAATAGGGATTGGCCGCCAGAGCCTTGTCGGCCAGCTCGGGGCCGGCGGCAGCGCCGAAAAGCAGATTCTGACCGATCGTCGCTTCAGTGTTGTAAGCGCCCGGCTCGAAAGGAACCACCAGTTCGCGCAGCCCTTCCTGTTCCAGCCGGGTTCGCAGCGCTGCACGCAGTTCGACGATCCGCCCGGCAAGCTTCGTGTGACGCGTGAGGTCAGCCGAAGAGCGCAAGCCAAGATCCAGAATGTCGCGCGACAGAAGAACCGCGTCGAGCACCCGGCGCACGGCTTCAAAGAGGTCATGCGGGCCGGTAGCACCGGCGGAGACATAGTCGATCCAGTCGCTGTGGATATCGAAATCCGGATTGCCCGACCGGCGCGCCTCGTCGATGTTCCAGCGCTGCTTGTCTGCCGCGGCGCCTTCATAAGTCACCGATGTCAGCGGCGCATGCTTCAACCCGTAGAGCAGGTTATCGCGCAGGCTTGCCTGGAACAGGAAAACATCCGACGAGGCGTAGGACATGCGCCGGCCGGTCACTGCTTCGGGGAGTTCAAGCAGGTCATCGGCGCCCGAAGCGACCTTTCCGCTTTCCGGCCAGTTCAGCCGTGCGAAGGCTTCTGCCAGCGCCTCCGCTCCACCTGTTGAGGTGCTGACCAACGCCACCGTCTCGCCCGGCCTGACCTGCATGGAGATACGGTTGAGGAGCATTGCACCGCCATCGTCTGCTATGGACAGACCGACCGCCGACAGCGGGTTTGTCATCCGACCGGGATCGTCGATCGTCAATGCCCCGATGCTCGGCGCAATGATATCCTCGACGCTGAACTGTTCGACGACCTGCTGGTATTTGACCTGGACGTCCTGCCGATCCTGATCCCAGTCGATCAGTTCCTTCATCGGTCCGGGCAGGTCCTTGTAGGCACCGATCACGGCCACCAGTTGGCCGACGTCGAGCCGGCCCGCGATGACCAGATAGCCGCCGATCATGTAGAACAGAAACGGCGTGAGCTGCGCGAGAAAATTGTTGAGGAACTTTACCATGAATTTCCATTGGTAAAGATCGAAGCGGATCTTGAAGATGAGCCCTAGCCGGGCGGCTATGTCGGCGCGCTCGTAGTTCGAGGTGTCGTGGACGTGAACCGCGCCGATGCCGTCGACGATTTCGCCAACCCGGCCCGAAAGCGCGCGCGCCGTCAATTGCCGTTGGCGCCCGAGCACGAGCAGGCGCCGCCGCATGCGCGGGATGAGCACGATCTGGATCACCACAATCACGACCGCAATCATGCCGAGCCAGACGTTCTGGACCATGATGAACAGCATGGCCGTCAGCGCCTGGCCCCCGAGCAGCACCGGCTGCAGGAAGGCATCGCCGATGAAGCCGCCCAGCGGTTCCACCTCGTCCTTCACCATGGTCGCCACTTCGGCGGATTTCACCCGCTTGAAGTAAATCGGCGGAAAACGCAGCACACGATCGATCAGATCGAAGCGGATACGCCGCAGCATGCGTTCGCCGAGGCGGCCTTTGTAGGTATTGATGTAGAGTTTGAACAGGCCGTTGATGACGACCAGCAAGAGGAACACGATGCTGAGGGCAAGCAGCGTCGCCGTGCGGTCGAGTTGAAAACCGGAGAAGAACTGGACCTCGCCAATGAACGGCAGGTCATAGTGGAGCCTCATGAAGGGAAGGGTCGCGCCGGGTTGCTCGAAGCCCTTGCCCTGGATCGGGCCGTTGACGATCAGCTTCGGCAGGTTGAAGGACATGAAATAAGGGATCATCGATAGCAAGACGATCGCCAATATCCAGATCTGCTGCTTCCTGGTGTGCCTCCAGATATAGCGGGTTAGGCTGGGTTCCATATGCGACTGCGGACCCCTCAGTTGGAACGATGCAGGCGGCCAAACGGCTGGCGGCTTGCGTGGGATTTTGGCGAATAGCCTAACAGCAGGGGGCGGCCGCTGCGCGACTCGTGCCGGCGGATGGACGCCAATGGTCCGAACAGATGCAATAGGTTCCCTCCGGCAGCGGGCAATGGCAAAACGACTTGCGGCATAGTCACGTCCGCAAGTCGAACAGCCTCGCGGGAGGCAAGATTGCGTTGTGTCGCCCGAAATCCCAACATAGAAGACGAATATGATGGATGTCACGCAACCACGCAATGCCGGCATGGACGGGCACGAGCAAGCCCTGGACCTCACGCGGGGAATTGCTGCCTACGTCAACGACCCTCTCGTGGCCGGGCTGGCGCGCGTCATCGCCAAGCATCCGCAGGCCAATATCGCCAACGCCTTCAACCACAAGCAGGTCGCCTGCAAGATGTGGGCGCTCGACAGGCTGTTCGAAAGCTGCGGCGGCCGGTTCGGGCGCATATGGGTTCTGGGTGGATGGTACGGCGTGTTGCCGGCAATGCTTTTCAACGACGCCCGTTTCGACATCGCGGCGGTCGACAGCATCGACATCGATCCCGAAGTCGGGCCGGTCGCCCGAACCCTCAACCGGGAAGCCGGCGACCGCTTCCGGGCGCTGACGGAAGATATGTACGCACTCGACTATGCGGCCGGGCAGCCTGACCTGGTGGTCAATACGAGCTGCGAACACATAGCCGACCTCAGCGCCTGGCTTGCCCTGCTTCCGCGGGGCACGACTGTGCTGCTGCAATCGAACGATTATTTCAGCGAGCCGACGCACATCAACTGCGTGGCGTCACTGGCAGCCTTCGAGGCCATGGCGGCGCTGCGGGAGATCAGGTTCTCCGGCGAACTGCCGACAAAAAATTATACGCGCTTCATGCTGATTGGAGCTGTTTGAAGCGCGTTGGGCGAATCGAACCCGGACGCGACCCGCGTTAGGTTTTCGGGGACCAGGTCCGATACCGCTCGCGCAGGATTTGCGCCGAGCGGCGCGCGCCTTCCAGATCGAGACGATGCGCGGCCGGCTTCGGTCCCGCAAGCGCCTGCTCGATCGCTTTCGCCAGACCCTCAGGCGTCAGGTCCTTTTCCGCCAGCACCGTTGCCAGACCGAGTTCTTCTAGCATCTGGGCGCGGACCGTCTGTTCGGTTTCCCCGCCGGCCGCGAACGGTACAAGCAGGGAGCGACACCCCGCGCGCAGGACATCGCAGACCGTGTTGTAACCCGCCTGCGAGACGGACAGCCGGGCGCCGGTCAGCAGGCTGGCGAAATCCTCGCGGAACCTGAAGATGGACAGGCCCGGCGTGGCATCGCGTGAAATCGCGTCAAACTCGTCCTTCGGCAGGTTTGGGCCGGTGATCAAACACCACTTCCAGGAGTTATCGGCATTGTGCGCCGCCGCGATGGTGGATCGGACAAGGCTCTTTCCGGCAGCCCCGCCGCCAACCGACACCAGAACGTCGAAACGCTCGGAAGCCGCGGGCGCCGGGGGCGCGGCAACGAGCCCTGTGTAGGCAACCTCGGCCCTGATCGCTCCCGCCAGTGGAAATGTCTTCTCGATGGTTGCGAAAGCCGGATCGCCATGGACCATGACAAGGTCGAAGTGCCTGTTGACGAGATCGACCGTTTCCTCGTTTCGGCCCGGCTTGACGCGCTCCTGAAGGATATCGCGCACCGACGTCGCCAAAAGCGGCCTGGGCGACATCGCGTCGATGGCCCCGATCAGCGGCAAGAGTTCGAAACGCATCTGCCGGCGTCCAAAGGGAAACGCCTCGACAATGACGATGTCAGGCCTGCAATCGCGGAATGCCTGCAGCAGCATCTCGCAGCGCCGCGTCTTGAAATCATCGTCGACGGGCTTGCCTTGCAGGTCGACAAGCCCGGAAAATCCTTCATCGCCGGAGGTGACAGGCGGCAGCGTTACAGATTTTACACCAGGTCCCGGAAACCCCGTGACCGGCGTTCCGCCGGTCACGACGGTTACGTCAAACCCGTCATCGGCCAGGGCCGCCGCAATGCGGCTGGCGCGCGCGAGATGGCCGATGCCGAGCAGGTGCTGGACATAGAAGAAAGCGCGCAGCCGCTTCATTCGGCGGCCCGCCACTCCCGCTCGAACAGGTCCTTGAGCTGTCCAATGCTTGCCATATGATCGAAATTGCCGCGCACGCGCCGCTCCGCGGCGTCGCCGAGGCGGGCGCGCAGCACGGGATCACGGATCAGGCGCTCCAGCGCCTGTGCCAGGGCAGCCGGGTTTTCTGAGGGAATCAGCAGCCCGGTTTCATCCGACGATAAAAGCTCCGGCACGCCGGAAATATCGGTCGACACGCAGGCAAGCCGCTGGCTGGCCGCCTCCACCAGAACATTGGGCAGACCGTCCCGGTCGCCATCCGCGGTGATCCTGCAAGCGAGCGCAAAGATGTCGGCGCTGCGATAGTGCTCGAGCACCTCCTTCTGCGCCATCGCGCCTTTCCAGGAGATGCGACCCTCCAGTCCGAGCTTTCGCGCCAGCGCCTTGAGCCGTTCCAGTTCCTCACCGCCGCCGATATGCTCGAACCGCCACGCCAGATCACCAGGCAAGAGGGCGAGAGCCTCCAGCAACGTGTCGTAACCTTTCTTTGCAACGGCGCGCCCGACACTCAAGATGAGGACCGGTTCGTCCGGCGCCGAGCCGTCATGTTGATTTCGCGCCGCCTCGAAACTGCCGAAGCGATCGAGGTCGAGCCCATGATAGCTCAGATGCACGGACGAGCTGCCGTTGGCGAGTTTTTTCAGGCGGTCGAAGCCGGTTTGCGTGCAGGTGACCGTCCAGCGCGCCGAGGAAAGCTTGCCGGCCAGATCCCAGTCCGCCGAAGTCCAGATGTCCTTGGCATGGGCCGAACAGCTCCAGGGCTGGCCACGAAGCTGGCTGGCATAGCGCGTCACCGATGCCGGCGTGTGCACGAAATGGGCGTGCAGCCAACCCGCGTCTTGCGGCCATTCGGCCGCCAGCACGAGCGCTTGCCCGAAGCGGCGCACGCGATTGCGCGTAAAGTCGCGGGCGATATCTGCAGCCAGCGATTTGAGCGCGCGCCAAAAGCCCGGCCGCGGCAGGGCGGCAAACAGCGAGCGAACCACGCGCAACGGCTCGTCATGCAAATATTCCGGCAGATAATGGACGGGCGCCTTGATCTCGTCATGCACGGGGTGACGCTGTGCGTCGGTCGGCCGCCTGAGCGCGAAAAGTATGAGGTCGAACCCCGCACGCTCCAGACCGAGCAGTTCTTGCGCGATGAAGGTTTCCGACAGCCGCGGATAGCCCTTCAGAACCACGACGATCTTGCGGCTTTGCAACTCAGTTCACACCTTCAATGACCGAAAGGTGATGGCCGGCCCGGCGGTCGAGCAGTTCTGCGACGATTTCGGAAATATGAGGCAGCCCTTCCAGCGTCAGATGCGGATTGCTTTGCGATGGGCGGGGCCGATCCGGCAACACCTTCAATGCATCGGCGAACCGCTGGGAATCCTCGGCTTCTTCCGGCAAAAGCATCTCGATGAGGCCGAGTTCGGCTGCGCGCCGGGCGCGGATCAGTTGTTCCTCGCGGGGCGTGACGCGTGGCACGATCAGCGCCGGCTTGTCGAAAGACAATATCTCGCAATAGGTGTTGTAACCGCCCATCGCCACCACCGCCTTGGCGCCGGCAATCAGCTCTTCCATGCGGTTGTCGAACTCGATGATCTTGACATAGGGGATCTTGGCACCCTTCCTGACCAGCTTGTTGCGCTTGCGCGCCGGCATGTAGGGCCCCAGCACGATCAGCGCCCTATGCTGCAATTGCGAATCCTGCTGATAGGCATCGATGACGTCGTGGATCAGGTCGGCCCCGTCACCGCCGCCACCGGTGGTAACCAGGATATAGTCGCCCTCGGGCCTGTGGCCGGGCAACTCGTTCTGCTGCAGGCTCCGTTGCAGGAAACCGACAAACTTCATCTTTGCCCTGACCGCCGGCGGCACATCCAGGCCGGTCAACGGATCGTAGAAATCCGGCGGGCCATAGACCCAGACCTTGTCGTAGAACAGGCCGATCTTGCGCATCACGTCCCTGCGTGCCCACTCCGCTTCGAGCAGATGCGGCGCGTCCATCACCTCGCGCAGGCCGAGCACGAGCGTGGTGCCCCGCGTCTTGAGGTAGGACAGCGTGTCCTCGATCTCACCGCGCAAGCCGAGCGGCTCCTTGTCGACGATGAAGATATCCGGCCGGAAGCTCTCGGCCGTGTGGCGGATGATCGACTGACGCATCCTCAGCGTCTCATGCAGATCGATATCCTTTTCCAGGGAGGTGTATTCGCCGTTGCGCAGCTTGATGACGCTGGGGATCTTCACGAAGTCGACACGGGCGCGATAGTCGAAGGCGCCGGCGATGGTCGCACCCGAGATGATAAGCACCTGAAGTCCGCGGAAATCCCCGACCAGCGAATGCGCGATCGTTCGGCACCGCTGCAAATGGCCGAGCCCGAACGTGTCGTGGCTGTACATGAGAATTCGAGCGTCTTTTGCGTGCTGTGTCATGTTGAACGTCTTTTAGAATTCTCGCCGGACGGTGGGCAACCCCGCAAGCTTCGAAATCATCCGCGGGCCTGCCGACCTGTTCTGAGACGTGATGGGCGCGAGGTACACAACGGCGTTCTTCCCCTGGGCACGAATGCCAAGGGGCGCTGTTTGTGGCGCGATCCCTTGTCTTCGCAGACGATAGACGACCCGAGCACAAATCTCTGTCATGAGGCTTGACCCCGTGGAATTACATGCCTGCGGCCTGAGGCAGGCAGAGCGCATATTGCGAAAAGTTGAGAGCGACCAGGGGAAACGAGGTTGCCGCACATTGTGAGGAGAACCCCGCACCTTGGGAAAATGCTTCATAATCCATTGAAACGCAACGACCGCCAGAGGCCGCACGTTGCGGCCTTTTATCCTGCCATCAGCGTAGGCCGGTGGCAAGCCTCGTCACGTGGAGGGTTTCCGGATAGCGCGCCCGCCGCACCTGAGCCAAGGCCGACAGCTGGGCGCGCATGATCTGCCCAATCGGTCGACGCAGATTTCGGTGACGCGGATCGCCACAAGCTTGCAACCACAGCCGAAGTTGTTCGTGACTTTGGCGCGTGCGGAGAGCAAGTCTAGTTCTGAGACGAAAGCATCAGCTCGCCGTTGAAAGAAAACCGGATGCGGTAGTATCGCATCAGATGTTTGCGACTGCTTGACCGGGGGGTGCAGTGGATTCGTCTTCTTTCAAGCGCTGGCCGGCAACACTGGGGGTGCGCGATCCTGCGGTCTTCCAGACTGTTTCGCGCCGTATCTTCGGGGATTTGCCATGACAGCTGAAGCCAATACTGATCAGCTTACCAGGGAAGGTGTCGAAGCCATCGTTGCGGCAATCACGGCGCGGGTCACGGACCGCGAGGCGCTGATCTGGCTGTGGCCGCAGCTCGAAAAGCAGCTGATGGCCTATGATGGCCATCTGCAGACGACATTGTTTCCCGGTTTCGAGGCGCCTGCCGTGACGGCGCTGCCGCGTGCGCTCAGCCGGCGCGACCTGGCCGCCGCGCTAAGGCTGGCGCTGCTGACGACCCTGGACAGGGTCAGCCCTCTCGAGGCCGCCGCGCCCACAAGTGCTGCCGACATACTGGCGGAATGGAACAAGCTTCGGCCTTCGTCAGAAACAACATCAGCGATGGCTTTTCCGGATTTCAGAACATTCGCACCCGGCTCTATACCCAGTTCGGCGCGCCCAGCAATCCGGCCAAGGCGATCGACCGCTTCAACGCCTATTACAGCCAGCTCTCGGGTGCCGGCTTCCCCAAGGCGAGCTTCAAGTCGCCGGTGCATCCCGTGCTCAAGGCCCGGCTGGCGAACACGGTGGCGCTGCTGACGGCCAAGGGCGCTACGGCCGCGCTGACCAAGATCAAGAGCGTCGGCGGGTTCAACATCAGGCCCAATGTCAATTCGCCCGCGCGGCTCAGCAATCATTCCTTCGGCTGGGCGGTGGACATCGATCCGGCGATCAACCCCAATGTCAACAAGGATAATCTGCCATTGGCCATCATCGCCGCCTTCACCGGTGTCGACCTCTACGGCGCCGAGAGCGCCACGCTGCGCGCCGGCGGCCTTTATGACACGCTGCTGCCGGCGGCTATTGTACTGTCGAAGGCCAACGCCGCTGTCGTTGCCGCTTTCGCCAATGCCGATGGCCTCAAGGCCGCCATGGGCAACGCCGTAACACGGCTGGCCGGCGTGACCCTGCCGGCGGCGAAGCTCGCCACGGCCCATGCGCTGGCAACCGCCGTGCCGGCCAAGCAGACCGATCTCGCCACGCTGCTTCAGGGCGCTGGCGCCACGCCGGCCAAGGCCAAGTCGACCGCGAAGCTGCTGGCCGATGCCGCCGACCTCTCCCGCAGGGCGGCCAGGGTCAGCTCACCCAAGATCATCGGTACCGACGCTTCGGTTGCCCGCTTCGGCTTCTTCAATCTTGCTCCGCAAGCCGCAGCCGGGTTGGCCGCCAGCGACGGCGGCGGCCTGCGCTGGCTGGGCGCTGCCATCAAAACCAAGGACTACATGCATTTCGAGCTTGCGGAGGCCGATCAGCCGAAGCTGTTCTGACAGTACGTAGCGTCTGCAGGTTCTCGATATTTCACTCATTAATCGAGTTTTATCGATTGTTGGCGGGACGGTTCGACCGCCTCAAAAAATTTAAGTGCGCTGATAAGAGGAGCGCCAATGAGATTCGCAGCCATGCAAGATCCATGTGACCACTGGCTTGTCTACGATTTGATGTCAGCCCTGCCGGCGGAGGTAGAAGGACGATTGCTGATGGGGCTGACGCGGCGCGAAGCCGAGCAGCTTGCCGCGCAGGCCAATGCGAGCTTCGTCAGGCAGGCGACCCGTTCGCCAGTTCCGCACCCCAGCTTCGCCTAGAGATGCCGGCCTGACTACGCCAGCCTTGCCCTTGTCGTGCGCGGCGTCGCCAGCAAAAGGCTGGTCTCGCTGCCGGTTATTCCGGGGATCAGCCGTATCCGCCTCAGCACCGCGTCGAAATCGGTGAGCGACGCCGTGCCGAGTTCGACTACCAGGTCCCAGCGGCCATTGGTGGTGTGGATGGTCGAAACCTCGGCGAGGCCGCCGAGCGCCCGCACCACGCGGTCGGCGGCATGGCCTTCGATCTCGATCATCATCACCCCGCGTATCCTCTGGTCGACGGCGTCGGCGCGCAGCACCACGGTGTAGCCGATGATCTCACCCGACTTTTCCAGCCGCTCCATGCGCGCCCGGACCGTTGCGCGCGACACCCCGAGATCGACCGCCAGGTCGGAGATGCTGCGCCGCGCGTCGTGCCTGAGCAGCGTGACCAGCCTTTCGTCGAGCGCGTCCATGATTTATCCATTTTGATCAGGATGACTTCTCGAAATGATAAATCATTCTTTTCGAAATGCCAATTTCACCTGTTCAAACTGCCGGGCGGGAATGGTTCATTCCACGCATCAATCGCCCAATCAATTGCAAGGACAAAAGAATCATGCGCTGCAGGATCGTTGGCGCGCCGGTGCAGGACGGCGCGGGCAGGATGGGATGCGAGATGGGGCCGAGCGCGCTGCGCACGGCAGGGCTTGTCTCGGTCCTCTCCGAACTCGGCCATGAGGTCGAGGACTGGGGCGCGGTGCAGCCGGCTGCGGCGCGCGCCATCGTCCACGGCAATCTTGCGCTGAAGGCGCTGCCGGAGATTTCCGCCTGGACGGCGGCGATCGCCGAGACCGCCTATGCGGCCTCGCAGGACGCCATGCCGATCTTTCTTGGCGGCGACCACGCGATATCAGCCGGTACCGTATCAGGCATAGCGCGCCGGGCGGCCGAGCGCGGCCGGCCGCTCTTCGTGCTGTGGCTCGACGCGCATCCGGATTTCCACACGCTCGAAACCACCGTCAGCGGCAACCTGCACGGCGTGCCGCTTGCCTATGCCAGCGGCCGACCAGGCTTCAACGGCTATTTCCCGGACCTGCCCGTCGCCGTCGATCCCGCCCGCATCTGCGTCATGGGCCTGCGCAGCGTCGATCCGGCCGAGCGCCGGGCGCTGAACGAAGCGGGCGTGACCGTGCATGACATGCGCACCATCGACGAGCACGGCGTCGCACCTCTGCTGCGCGCCTTCCTCGCCCTCGTCGAAAAGGCCAATGGCCTGCTGCATGTCAGCCTCGACGTCGACTTCCTCGACCCTTCGATCGCGCCGGCCGTCGGCACCACTGTGCCCGGCGGCGCGACCTTCCGCGAGGCGCATCTGGTGATGGAGATGCTGTCAGACAGCGGCCTGGTCTCCAGCCTCGACCTTGTCGAGCTCAACCCGTTCCTCGACGAGCGCGGCCGCACCGCCACGCTGATGGTCGACCTCGCCGCCAGCCTGATGGGCCGCCGCATCATGGACCGCCCGACCCGCAGCCATTCCGGAAGCATTGCATGACCCAACCTTCCCGCCTTGCCATCGTCCCCTTCGTCAGCGTCGACCGCATGATGAGGCTGGTGCTGACCATCGGCGTCGAGCGGTTCCTGACCGAACTCGCCGCCTATATCGAGGAGGATTTCCGCCGCTGGGAACTGTTCGACAAGACACCGCGCATCGCCTCGCACAGCCATGACGGCGTCATCGAGCTGATGCCGACCAGCGACGGACGCCTCTACGGCTTCAAATATGTCAACGGCCATCCGAAGAACATGCGCGAGGGCCGCCAGACGGTCACCGCCTTCGGCGTGCTCGCCGATGTCGGTTCCGGCTATCCGATGCTGCTGACCGAAATGACGATCCTGACGGCGCTGCGCACTGCGGCAACCTCCGCTATCGCGGCCAAATATCTGGCGCCCAAGGGTTCGCGCTCCATGGCCATCATCGGCAATGGCGCCCAGTCCGAGTTCCAGGCCGTAGCCTTCAAGGCCCTGCTCGGCATCGACCGGCTGCGGCTCTACGACATCGACCGCTCCGCTTCGGAAAAATGCGCCCGCAACCTCGCCGGCAAGGGCTTTGACATCACCATCTGCACGGCCGGCCAGGATGCGGTGGAAGGCGTCGACATCATCACCACGGTGACCGCCGACAAGCAGTACGCCACCATCCTCACCGACAACATGGTCGGCTCCGGCGTCCATATCAACGCGGTCGGCGGCGACTGCCCCGGCAAGACCGAGCTGCATCGCGACATCCTGCTGCGCTCCGACATCTTCGTCGAGTTCCCGCCGCAGACGCGCATCGAGGGCGAGATCCAGCAGCTCGACGCCGACCATCCGGTGACCGAGCTGTGGCAGGTGATGACCGGCCAGGCGGAAGGCCGCAAGACGGCGGAACAGATCACGCTGTTCGATTCCGTCGGCTTCGCCACCGAGGATTTCTCGGCACTGCGCTATGTCCGTGACCAGCTCCAGGCCACCGGACTCTATGAAGAGCTCGATCTGCTCGCCGACCCCGACGAGCCGCGCGACCTGTTCGGCATGCTGCTCAGGGCAGGTTTGCAGCCGGCCGCGTGAAGAAATTTGCTCGAGTGTCAAAGCCGATCGAAACTCTGCTTGCCACGGCAGCGCCGCCCCTCATCCGCCTGCCGGTGTCCAGCCGATAGATGGGTAACAGTTTGAACCGGATACATAGGTAACAGTTTTCGCCTTATGTTGAGTTCGCCGCAGCGCCAAGCGGTTTGGTTGGCGCGGCGCTTCGGCGAACCAGTTTCCCGTGCTTCTGGTCGATAAACCCGAGCGGATGGGCATAGAAGCGTATCGCCCATTCGCCGCGCTCAGTTTCTTCGATGGCAACCGGTTCGCCTGCCAGCGTGGCCGAGACGTAGATTTCGGCGCCCTGCCATTTGACGGCTCCGTTCTGGCGCACACTGCGCACCGCTGCCTCGGCCGGATAGTCCGGCTCAGGGGTAGTCTTGGGCATGGACCGGGTCGAGGGCCGGTAATGCTGTGCTGGGGTTCCCATGCCAAGTGCCTCGTGCGGGCGCTCCTCATTGTAGCTGCGCCGGAAGGCCTCGAAAGCCTGGGCTTGGGCCGTTCTGTCGGCTTCCGGCGCCTTGGCCATCGGCAGCATGGTCAGATGGAAACGTTCATGGCGTCCGTTCTGCTGCGGCTTTCCCGGCTGGATGCGCTCAAGGACGATGCCGAGTTTGACGAAGCGCGCCGCGAGTGGCGTCAGCCCGGTGACGCCGGCCGATGCAAATGGGGAACCATTGTCGCTTCTGAACCGATCCGGCAGGCCATTCTCCTCAAACAACCGCTCAAACACCGGCCAGGCCTCTTCATCCGCCGTCGAGTTCGTTGCCTCCAGCCCCAACAGATAGCGGCTCGCCACATCCATCACCGTCAGCGGTTCGCAACGCCACCCGTCTCGGGTCCGGAACCAGCCCTTGTGGTCCCCGCTCCACACCGTGTTCGGCTCCGAAGCCTCCGGCCATGGGCCATTGCCTGCCGCCTTCCAGCGCCTGCGCTTGCGCCCCACAAGTCCATGTCGCTTCAGAAGTTCACCGGCCGTCGAGACCGCGGGCCAGCCGCAGCAAGGCTCCGCATGCTTGAGCCTGGCCATGATCTTCTTGGGACCCCACAGCGGGTGCGCCTCTTTCATGGCAACGATCCGCTCCACCACATCCCAAGGCGTAGCCCGGCCGTGATTGAGTGGCGCACGCGGAAGATCATGCAGACCTGCCGGCCCAAACTTCCGGTAGCGTTCAAGCCATTTGTAGCCAGTCTTGCGAGAGATACCCAACGTCGCACACAGCTGCGTCATCGTCTCCTCGCCGGTCAGGCACCCCACCACAAACCGAAGCCGCTCATCCATGATGCCAGTCTCTCGCCAAACCATCGCCGGTCCTCCCGGCGAGGGAGAAAACTGTCACCCATCTAATCGGTCCATTCTGTTACCCATCTATCCGGTTCGGACAGAGCGCCCCTCTCCCCGTCACTATACGGGGAGAGGATGCCGGCAGGCAGGTGAGGGGCAGCGCAGACGCCTAGAAGGCTGGCTCTACTGCCGAAGCGGCGCGCAGCTCTCCCTTTCGACAAGCACCGGGGTGAGCACTTCGCGGCGCGAATGCGCCGCCGGCTCGGCAACCCGCGCGAGCAGCAGGCTCACCGCCCGCGTGCCGATCTTCTCGACCGGCTGCGCGATCGTCGTCAGCGGCGGCCATGTGGTGACGGCATAGGGGATGTCGTCGAAGCCGACCATCGAGATGTCGTCGGGGACCCGCAACCCGCGCGAACGCAGCACCGTCAGCGCGCCCATCGCCATAAGGTCGTTGCAGGCAAACAGCGCGGTGATGTCGGGCGCCTGCGCCATCAGCCGTTCCATCGCCGTGCGGCCGCCGGCGAAATGATAGTCGGAATCGACGACGGCATTCGCCGGCAGGTCGAGCCCGGCTTCTTGCAGCGCCCTGGCGAAGCCGCGTAGACGGGCCGGGCTGGAGCTGGAATCGCGCGGGCCGCCGATGACGCCGATCTTCTCGTGACCGAGCCCGACCAGATAGCGGCCGGCGAGATAGCCGCCATGATCGTGATCGACCAGCACGGTATCGACATTGACCGAATGGATCTCGCGGTCGAGCAGCACCGCCGGCACGCCGGGCAGAAGATTGGAGAACACCCGCGCATGGTCGGACGAGCCGGCGAAGATCAGCCCGTCGATCTGCTTGGCCATCAGCACCTGGAGGTAGCGCTCCTCCTTCTCGGCGCTGCCGTCGGAGTTGCACAGGATCACCGTATAGCCGGCAAGGAAGCCGGCATCCTCGATCTGGCGCGCCACGCTGGCGAAGAACGGGTTGGAATTGTCCGGCAGCAGCAGGCCGATGGTCTTGGTCTCGCCGCGCCTCAGGCTGCGGGCGAGCGTGTTGGGCCTGTAGCGCAGAGCGGCGATGGCCGAATGCACGCGCTCGGCCGTCTCCGGCTCGACATGGCGCGTGCGGTTCATCACATGCGAGACGGTTGCGACCGATACTCCGGCATGGCGCGCGACATCGGCAATCGTCGTCATTAGTTGTCCCTCTAGCGGATCACCTTCAGCAGCTTTTCCCGATAGGCGTCTAGGATGACGGCAAGCACAATGACAAGGCCTATCACGATCGGCTTGAAATTATCGCCGACGCCAAGCAGCTGCAGCCCGGTCGACAGCACCTGCAGGATGCAGGCGCCGACCAGCGTGCCGATGATCGAGCCCTTGCCGCCGCTAAGGCTGGTGCCGCCGATGATGACGGCGGCAATGGCGTTGAGCTCGTAGCCGACGCCGGCGATCGGGCTGCCTATGTTGAGGCGCAACAGATAGACCATTGCCGCGATGCCGGCGGTCAGGCCGCTGATGATGAAGGCGGCGATCTTGTAGAAATCCGGATTGTGGCCGGACAGCCGCACCGCCTCGTCATTGGTGCCGACGGCGAAGATCATGCGGCCGAACACGGTGAAGCGCAGCACGAACCAGCCGGCCGCGATCACCAGCACCGCGATCAGGAAGATCGACGGCAGGAAGCCGCCAATGATGAGGTTGCCGAAATCGACGAAACTCTGCGGCAGGCCGGTGATGGTCGAATTGTCACTGACCACGCGGGCCGCGCCCGCCGCCATGTTGAGCATGCCGAGCGTGACGATGAAGGACGGGATCTTCCAGCGCGTCGAGATCCAGCCATTGAGGAAGCCGCAGACCGCTCCCGTGGCCATGCACGCCAGCAGCGCCAGCAGGATCGCCACCCCCGGCGACAGGCTCTCGTCGATCATGACAGTGGCGCCGACCACCGTGCACAGCGCCAGCACCGATCCCACAGAAAGGTCGATGCCGCCGGTGAGGATGACGAAGGTCATGCCGGCGGCGAGCACCGTGTTGATGGCGATCTGCACGAAGATCTTCAGCGCATTGCCCGACGTGGCGAAGTAGGGCGCCGTCGCCGAGAAGAACACGGTGATCAGCACCAGCGCCAGAAGCACGCCGGCATCGCGCACCAGAAAGCGCAGGAATTTCGCGCGGCCCGGGGAAACAGGCGCCGACGCAGTCACTTGCGACGTCTCGCTCATGGTCGCACATACTCCTGATAGGCGAGCGACAGGATGTGCTCCTGGTCGAACGCGGCGCGCGGCACGTCGCCGACGATCTTGTTTTTGGAAAAGACGATGATGCGGTGGCACATGCCCATCAACTCGGGCAGGTCGGACGACACCATGATGATGCCCTTTTTTGCCGCCGCAAGCATCCACAGCAGCTGGTAGATCTCGCGCCGCGCGCCGATGTCGACGCCACGGGTCGGCTCGTCGAGGATCAGCGTCGAGGTGCCCCGGAACAGCCACTTCGCCAGCACCACCTTCTGCTGGTTGCCGCCCGAGAGATTGCGCACCGCCTGCTCGATCGAACTCGCCTTGACCCTGAGCTGGCCGACCAGATCGTTGGCGGCGGCAGCCTCCGCCCGGCGGTTGAGCAGCCCGTTGCGCGAGACTTTTCCCAGATCGGTGATGGTGATGTTCTTGTCCACCGCCATGTCGAGCAGCAGGCCCTGGCCCTTGCGGTCTTCGGTGAGCAGGCTCAAGCCGTGCCGCACTGCATCCTTGGGCGCGGCGATCGCCACTGGCTTGCCGTCGATCTCGACCACGCCGTCGAGTTTCGGATCGGCCCCGAACAGCGCCCGCATGGCCTCGGTGCGGCCGCTGCCGACCAGCCCGGCGACGCCGAGGATTTCGCCATGGCGGACGGCGAAGGAAATGGCTGGGGTCTCGGTGCTGCGTTTGAGATTGGCGACGCTGAGCGCGACGGTGCCCGGCACGATCGAAGCATCGAAGCCATATTCGTCGGCAATGTCGCGGCCGATCATCATGCGCACCAGGTCCGGCACGGTGAGGCCCTGCAAGTCGCGGGTTGCGACCAGTTTTCCGTTGCGCAGCACCGTCACCCGGTCGCCGATCTCGAACACCTCGTGCAGGCGGTGCGAGATGTAGATGATGGTGACGCCCTTGGCTTTCAGCCGCTTGATGATGGCGAACAGCCGCTCGATCTCCGGCGGCGTCAGCGTCGCCGTCGGCTCGTCGAGGACAAGCAGCTTTGAGTCATTGCTCAGCGCCTTGGCGATCTCGACCAGCTGCATCTGCGCCACGCCGAGTGCCTCGACGCGGGTGCGCGGGTCGATGTCGAGGCCGACCTCGTTCAACAGCGCCACGGCGCGGCTGTTGAGCGCCTTGCCGTCGACGATGCCGAAGGCGCGGCGCGGCAGGTTTTCCAGCATCAGATTCTCGGCGATGCTGAGATAGGGCAGAAGGTTGAGTTCCTGATGCACGATGCGGATGCCGGAGAGCTGCGCATCATGCGGCGTCTTCGGCCGATAGGGCTGGCCGTTGAAGGCGATCGAGCCGGAGTCCGGCTGGTAGATGCCGGCCAAGAGCTTGATCAGCGTCGACTTGCCGGCGCCGTTCTCGCCCAGGATGATGTGGGTCTCGCCGCGCGCGATCGACAACGACACCTCGCTCAGCGCGACGGCGCCGGGAAAAATCTTTCCGACCCCTTCAAGGGAGAGAATCGCATCCATGGGCAGCGGAATCCTAAACTGCGCGCGTCCGCCGCGAAAGCGGCGCGGGAGCGTCGCCATCGCCGCCGACAGTTTGCCGGCGGCGATGATGAGACAAGCGGAAACGCCGGAGGGAGTACCGGCGCCTTCGTTCGCCTCAGCCGGTGATCAGCTTGATGTCGGTCTTGACCCAGCCGGAGAACTTTTCGCCCGCAAGTTCGCGCAGGCCGTAATCGATGCCCATGGCTGCCATCTGCGCGCCATACTGCTCCACCGTTGCGAGCATCTTGCCCGCCTTGAGCAGCGGGCCGACGGCCGGGATGTTGTCGAAGCCGACAACCTTGATCTGGCCCGACTTGCCGGCCGCGTCGAGCGCCTTGACGACACCGAGCGCCATCGAATCATTGGCCGCCATCACGCCCTGTATGTCCTGGTACTGGGTGAGGAAGTTGGTCATCAGCGTGTTGGCTTCCTCGGTCTCCCAATGCGCCGTCTTGGAGTCGAGCAGCTCGAGGCCGTTCTCCTTGACCGCGTCGTCGAAGCCGAGCTTGCGCTCCTTGGCATTGTCGGCTTCCGGGTTGCCTTCGAGGATGACGACCTTGCCGCCCTTGCCCAGCGCCTTGCCTAGCGCATCGCCGGCAAGCTTGGCGCCGCTGCGATTGTCCGGACCGAAGAAGGCGAGGTCGATGCCGGCCTTCTTCTTGGCTTCGGCGTCGAGCGCGACGTCGATGTTGATGACTTTGATGCCGGCCTGCAGCGCCTTGGCGATCGGCGTCACCATGGCCTTCGAATCGGCCGGCGCGACGACGATGATGTTGTAGTTCTGGGTGATGAAGTTCTCGATGGCGTCGACCTGGGCGGCGAAGTCGCGCTCGTCCTTCATGCCGACGGCGGCGAAGTCGAACTTGTCCTTGTTCTTGGCGGCATACTCCTCGGCGCCGGCCTGCATCTGCTTGAAGAACTCATTGGCCAGCGACTTCATGACCAGTCCGACCTTCGGCTTGTCGGCGGCAAAGACCGGCCCAAGCGGCAGCGCGAGTGCGCCCACGGCCATGGCGCTGGTCATCAGGAACTGGCGGCGCGAGAACGGGCCGAGCCCGTCCGTAATTGTTTTCTTGCTCATGATTCCTCCTCTGTGATCCCTAGTAATCGGTTACGCAACCGATTACGCCGCAGGTTAGTGCTAGGCTTTGCTAGGTGTCAATATCGGCGGCGGCAACTTCCAGCGCCGTCGCTGGCGCACCTTGCGGTGGCTCGGGCCGCAACGCGTCCGTCTCGATTGGGCCAAAACGCCACCGGCCGACGCATCGATCGCATTCTCGCTGCCGCCGCAGCGCTGTATCGTTCTCAATACCTGGTGATTCCCGGTCCAGTGATTCCCGAGCAGACAGGAAGCCTTCATGCATGGCCTGACGCCCATACTTTCCGCTGTGGCCGCCTCGTTCCTCGCCTCCTTCGTCGAAGTGGTCGAGGCCTTCACCATCGTGCTGGCGGTCGGCGTCACCCGCAGCTGGCGGCCAGCGCTGACGGGCGCCGCCCTTGCGCTGACGCTGCTGGCGGCTTTGGTGCTGGCCTTCGGACCGTTGCTGGCGCTGGTTCCCATTAGCGTGCTGCAGTTCGTCGTCGGCGTGCTCCTGATCCTGTTTGGCATGCGCTGGTTGAGAAAGGCCATCTTGCGCGGCGTCGGCGTCATTGCCTTGCATGACGAGGACGCCGCCTTTTCCAGGGAAACCGCCGCCTTGCAGCAACAGGCCAATGACCGCCGCGCCGATTACCTGGCCGGGCTCGCGGCTTTCAAGGCGGTGCTGCTCGAAGGTGTCGAGGTGGTGTTCATCGTCATTGCCGTGGGTGCTGCGCACGCGCAGACCTTCTATGCCAGCCTTGGCGCACTGGCGGCGTTTATCCTGGTGACGATCATCGGCCTGGCGGTGCACCGGCCGCTGGCGCGGGTGCCGGAAAATGCGCTCAAATTCGCCGTCGGCCTGATGTTGACCAGCTTCGGCATTTTCTGGACCGGCGAAGGGCTTGGCGCCGACTGGCCGGGCGCCGATCTGGCGCTGCTGGCCATCTTCGCCATCATCGCCGTCGCGTCCTTCGCCATCGTGCGCTGGTTGCGCGACCCCAAGGCTACACAAGGAGCTGCCCGATGAAACTCCTGCGCCTCATCCTGAAGGAACTCGTCGGCATGTTCATCGACGACGGCAGCCTGGCGACGCTGGCGCTGCTACTGATCGTGGCGATCACCGCGGCGGTGAAGCTGCTGGCGCTGCCGCCGCTTGCCGGCGGCATCCTGCTTCTGGCGGGCTGCCTCGCCATCCTGCTCTACAGCGTGCGCCGCGCGGCGCGGCGCTCCGGTCAGTAAAGGGTGAAAAACACCGGCAGCACGCCGCTGATCCGCAACTGCTCGACCGTCTCGATGGCCGGAAACAGCGCCAGGAAATAGAGCCCGTCGACGAATGTCCGCCGCAACGCCTTGGTCGAGAACCGGCGTTCGGCCTGGTCGTGAAACAGCAGCGGGTTCGGCCAGAACGGCGGCGTGCGTTCGGCATAGGCGCTGTAGGCGGGGCCGACCTTTCCAAACAGGAACTCGGCCTCCTTGCGCGCCGTCACCCGGAACACAAGGTAGCTCACCAGAGCGAGCGCAGCCGCCACCAGCACCGAGCCATACATCAACCCGATGCCCGCGGCGCCGACCGTGGAAAAGAAATAGAGCGGGTTCCGGCTCATCGAGAACGGACCGATGGTGACCAGCTCGTCGTTCTTCCTGCCGCCGACATAAAGAATGCTCCACAGCCGGCCGAGAATGCAGACCAGCACGAAGCCGATGCCGAGCGCTTCTATGTATTCATGCCCGTCCGAGCCTTCGACGAGAAAGGGTTTTGTGAACAGCAGCGGCGCAATGGCGAGGACTGCGGCGACTTGTACAACGATGAGGCGCTTGTGCTGGTCGAACGCCTTCGCCGCCGGCTTGGGGGGAGCTTCGCTCATCATAGTTCCTGCTCTCCGGCAGGGCCCATCGCGCCGGTGTCTCGCCCATCCACTAGCGCTTCCGTGCGGCGATGACGAGGCGCCGACCGATGATTCCAGGAAAAAGCATGAAGCGGCTTTTCGGCCGGAATTGCGCCAAAACAGGGCATTAGAGCGGGCTCCAATGGCCAGCGATTGGAGCAACAATGCGCCTTCTTCTCGTCGAGGACGACCCACGCACGGCCGACTATGTCGTCAAGGGCCTGAGTGAGGCAGGCCATATCTGCGATCTGCTGCGCGATGGCCGCGACGGGCTGTTTGTGGCGACCCGCAATGCCTATGACGTGATCGTCGCCGACCGCATGTTGCCTGGCCTCGACGGCCTGTCGATGATCAAGGCAGTGCGCGCGGCTGGCGTGCGCACGCCGGCGATCTTTCTGACCTCGGTCGGCGGTGTCGACGACCGCGTCGAGGGGCTCGACGCAGGCGGCGACGATTATCTGGTCAAGCCTTTCGCCTTTTCCGAACTGCTTGCCCGCATCAACGCACTCGGCCGCCGCCCGGCGGTGCAGGAGCAGAAAACCACGCTGCGCATCGCCGACCTCGAAATGGACCTGATCCAGCGCCGTGTCACCAGGCAGGGCCAGGCCATCGACCTGCAGCCGCGCGAATTCAGCCTGCTCGAAGCGCTGATGCGCGGCGAGGGCCGCGTCATCACCCGCACCATGCTTCTGGAACGGGTCTGGGATTTCCATTTCGACCCCAAGACCAGCGTCGTCGAAACCCATATCAGCCGGCTGCGCGCCAAGATCGACCGGCCGTTCGAGGTGCCGCTGATCCACACCGTCCGCAACACCGGCTACAGCCTGCACGCGCCGAGTTGAATGGGCCATGCTCGATCGCATCTCGCACGTCCAACTGGCTGTACGTATATGAGCGATATGTCGATGCTGGACTCTGCAGAGCGATGGGCGCGCGGCATCACGCGCGACACGGTGGCATTGTGGCTTGCCGCCCGCGATCCTCGTGTGCCTTGGTACGCAAAGGCCGCTGCCGGAGCGGTTGCGGCCTATGCTCTGAGCCCCATCGACCTCATTCCTGATTTTATCCCGGTCATCGGCTATCTGGATGATCTGCTGATCGTCCCGCTCGGCATCATGCTTGCGGTCAAGCTGGTGCCAGCCGGTCTCATGCAGGAATTCCGTGATGCGGCCACGCGCCGCGCCAAGCCGATTGGCAAGGCCGGACTGGTCTTCATGATTGCTGTCTGGATATTGGCGGCGCTGGCGTTGCTATGGCTGTTCTGGCCGAAGTCCGCCTGAAGCGATGAAGGAAACAAGCGCCAACCTGCTGCGCAGCACGCCGTTCCGGCTGGCGCTCACCTTTGCCTTGCTGTTCGTGCTCGCCTTCATTCTGTCCGGCGCCATCGTCTACCAGCTGATGAGCGCCGATCTTGCCGAGCGGTTGGACGAGGGGATCAAGGAGACCTATTCCGTCGTCGCCGTTACCTATTCGCAAAGCGACCAGGAGGATCTGGTCCTGGCGGTCGACAGCCATGCCGCCCTCAGCCCCGAAAAGGAGCAGCTGTTTTCGCTGACCGACAGCAATGGCAATCGCCTGGCCGGGAATTTCACCGCAGCCGACCTTCCCGACGGCTTTTCGGATTTTGCCGCTTCCCTGCCGGGCGTGGCGCCCGGCACCCTGTACCGCGCCTGGTCCGGTTCGGTCGGGCCAAACAGCCTGACCGTTGCCTTCTCGCTCTCTGAAACCGAAGAGCTGGAGAGGATTGTGCTGATGAGCTTCGGCTGGGCAACCTTGATTATCTCGGGCCTTGGGATGGCCGGCGGTGCCTTGCTGGCGTCGCGGGTGCAACGCCGCCTCGACGGCATTGCCGCCACCATGGACGATGTCTCCAACGGCCGGCTCGACGCCCGCATTCCGCTGCTTGGCAATGGCGACGACATTGACGGCGTCTCCTCGCAGGTGAACACCGCGCTGGAACGGCTGGCATCCCTTGTCGACGGCATGCGCCAGGTCAGCGCCGACATCGCGCACGACCTGAAGACGCCGCTCAACCGGTTGCAAATGATTCTCGAGGCCGCCACCGACAAGACGACGCGGGGCGAGGCCGTTGCCGATGAGCTGGCGGAGGCGCGCGAAGAGAGCCTGCAGATCAACGAGACCTTCGATGCGCTGTTGCGCATCGCCCAGATCGAGGCCGGCGCGCGCAAGGCGCGCTTTGTCGATCTCGACCTTAACGGCGTCGTCGAAAGCATCGGCGAGATTTACGCCGACGTCGCCGATGACGACGGCAAGTCACTGTCGGCCCGGATTGTCCCTGGCGCGCCATGCCTGGTTCACGGCGATCGCGACCTGCTGACGCAACTGTTCGCCAATCTGGTGGAAAACGCGCTGCGGCATTGCCCGAAGGCCACGACCATCCGGCTATCCGTGACGCGGCGGGCCGACCGCATCGTGGCTGAGGTCGCGGACAATGGCCCTGGCATACCTGCCGAAGAGCGCGAAAAAGTGTTCCAGCGGCTCTACCGGCTGGACACCAGTCGCACCACGCCCGGCAGCGGGCTAGGGCTCAGCCTGGTGCGGGCCATCGCCGACCTGCATGGGGCATCGATCTCACTCGAGGACCGCCATCCCGGCCTGGGGGTCATTGTCGGTTTCCCGGCAGCAAAGACATCACTGGCCTCGTCGACTGCCTAGATCCTCACGTCACACCTCCCACTCCGGCGCCCTGTGTGATGATGGAGTCCATGACGGTGTCCTTTCGCGGATGGTACCGCCACACTGCTCCGGAAGTGGCGAGCCGTGACCGTGTCAGGCGGCTGCTTTGCCCCTGCTCGCCATGATGAGTTCGGCGATAACGCTGTCGAGCGTCGTCACCCCTTTGACCGCCGATCGACCTTGCTCGCTGAACTCGATCCATCCCTCGTTGAAGCCGTCGAGCATGCGCATCCGGGGCAATGGATTCCGCATTCCCTGGGTGCGAAAAATGTTCTCCCAGCTCTCGCGGGCCACCGTCTCGACCCGGACCGTGCGCTCCAGAGCGGTGGCAAAGGCGCGGGCGATATCGTTTGGCGACACGCGCGCGGGCCCCTCCAGCTCGACGACCCGCGTCCCGCTCCACTCCTCCTGGAGCAGCGCGGCCGCCAACCGCCCGACATCTTGCGTCGCAACCATCGGCAACGGCCTGTCGGCCGGCTGCAGGAAGCTGCGCAGCACGCCTTCGTCGCGCGCCGAGGGAATGTCCCAGAGCGCATTCTCCAGGAACCAGGCGGGCCTCAGGAAGGTGACCGGAAGGCCGATCTCTTCCAGCGACTGTTCCATCAGCGTGCGCTGGGTCAGCAGGTTTTCGTGCGGCGCATCCGCGCCGATGGTCGACAGGCAGACGACCTTGCCCGGGCGGGCCTTGGCCAGGGCCGCCGTCACGGCCGCGATGACACGCCTGGCCTCGGGAAAGCCGGGCTCCGGATCGAACTCGGAGGGCGGCAGGATGAAGACGCCCGCGGCACCCGTGAAGGCTGACGTCAGGCTTGCCGCGTCCTCCATCTCGGCGAGGGCGATGTCGCAGCCCAGGTCTCGCCACTCATTCGCCTTGGCCGCGTCGCGCAGAACGGCGCGGACGGGCTGTCCTTCGGCCAGAAGGCTGCGCGCCAGCGCGCCGCCGACCTTGCCGGTAATGCCGGTGATTGCATACATGATGGGTCTCCAGAAAGTTGATGTTTTCGCTTTGGCTCAGGCGAGCCCGGCATAGAGGCCGCGCTCGAATTCGCCGTAGAGCGCGACGACACGCTCGTCGTAGAAGGGCAGGACCTGGGTGAAGAGCGCGCCGGCGACTTGGCTGACTGGGTCGAGCCAGAAGTAGCAATTGAGCAGGCCGGCTCTTCTGCGTGTCGTTCATGGCTGGCTCTTTTCCGGATCGAAGCAAACGCGGCTTGCTCGGCCGCCCGCGGTGATGCCGGAGTTGTAGGCCGCACACGGGCGTGATTCACGCGCATTAAAGTCAGTGCTATAGTGACTCAAATTCACTTCCCGTGGCTGCCGGATGGAGGGCTGGTCGGGCAACTGCCGGGCGGAAGGGGGATCGAATGGTTTTCGACACGCGGTTGCTAACCGGCGTCGGCGTCCTGGCAGCGGTGACCGAGGCCGGGAATTTCGCCCGCGCCGCGGAGATGCTCGGCCTGACACCGTCGGCGGTCAGCCGGGCCGTCGCGCGTTTGGAGGCGCGGGTCGGCGTGCGGCTGTTCGACCGCAATCCACGCGGGGTCAGCCTCACAGAGGAAGGACGCCGCTTCCACACGCAGGTGATGCCACTTCTTGCCGGTCTGGATGAGGCGGCCGCCGAGGCCGCGGGCGCCGCGGCGGTCGTGCGCGGCCGGCTGCGCGTCTCGGTGGATCCGTGGTTCGCGCGCATGGTGCTTGCACCAAAGCTGCAGCAGTTCCTGGCTCGCTACCCCTTGCTCTCGGTCGATTTCTCCACCAGCAACTACCGTGAGGAGATGATGGCTGGCATGGATGTGGCGGTGCGCTTTGGCCCGCCCGACGCGTCATCCCTCATCGTGCGCAAGCTGCTGGAGACGCGTGTCCTGACGGTTGCCGCGCCGGCCTATCTCGAAAAGCACGGCGAACCGCAATCGCCCTATGACCTCGTTCACCACGAAACGATCCTCTTCCGGGATCCGCAGACCGGCCTGCCGTTTGCCTGGGAGTTCCAGCGCCGCACGGAGGTCAGCGAAGTCAAGGTCTCCAGCCGCCTGGTCATGGATGACCCTTCGGCGGCGATGGCCGCCTGCCTGGCCGGTCAAGGCATTTTCCAGAGCCTCGCGATTGGCCTGGCGCCCTTCCTGTCGCGAGGCGAGCTTGTTCAGATCCTGCCGGAGTGGTCGAAGGAACGCTTTCCGCTTTATGCCTATCATCCCTCGCGCCACCTGCCGCCGGCCAAGGTCCGCGCGCTTCTGGACTTCATCCAGGAAATTACTGTCCTGGCGTGATCGCCGACCTGCCGTGGCGCCCCAGGATCGCCATCCCGGCCTGACGGTCCTCATCGGTGCAACGAACAGTTCGCGCCGACATATAGATGCCCGCCGCCGCGGGAAGCAGCGGGCGCCCTGGGTTCGCGCCGGCGAAGGCACGGCCGCGCATCTTCAATATGTCGACAAGCTTTGGTTGCCGCATCCGGCCCTCTGCCTTTGACGTTAGGGACTTCGGTCGGACATCCCCTGGGACCGTAGTCCCACAGGCGGAACGATCGCACAGGGGCACCGTTCTCTGCAGTGAAGTCGGCTAACAGGAGCGAAAGGCAATGGATGATCGAGACACCAGCGTTATGGAAGCTCGGTGGCTTCTTGCTGTGCCCGTCTCCCTTATGTTGACGGTTCTTTTCGCCGGTTTCTGGCTTACGTGACTGGCCAGCGGCCCCGATCGTTTGTGAGGGATGCTCGACGAACCATCGGGCTGCTAACCCGGCAGTTAGTCACTGGAGCACGGAGCCAATAATTAGCAAGCTTACGGAACAATAGATACCTGGAAGAGTTGGATGTTTTGGGCAGAGAACATGTAGTGTTGAAATCGGCCCTTAACACCGAAAGGTTTTGTCATGAAAAAGTACCTTGTCACTATCACCGCAGGTCTTGCACTGGTCGCCGGAATTGGCGCAGCCGTTGCGGACACCGTCGTCGTTCTTAAGCCTGAGCAGGAGACAGTGGTCCGCGAATACATCCACAAGCAGAAGCTCGCATCGGTCAGCCTGCTCGGTGTGGAACTCAACGTTGGCACTGCTCTGCCGGATACGGTCGAGCTTCACCCAATCGACGTCCCCGACGTCAAGTACAAGTATACGGTCGTCGGAGACCATGCAGTCCTCGTCGACCCGGATACGCGCAAGATCGTTCAGATCATCGAGTAGCAGCTTCGGCTGGATGTCCTCCGGTCGCCGACGGCCCGCTCCTAGAGTTGTTCTTTGGGAGCGGGTTTTTCGCGTTGAATAGCCCGCGGTCGCAGCCGCTAGGGCAAGGACCCGACTAAAGCACGGTATATCCGGCGCTCGTACGCTCGCGGCGAAAATCCGAGGGCGACATGCCGGCCAGCTTGCGGAACGATTTGTTGAAGGCGCTGAGCGAGCCGAAGCCTGAATCCATGGCGACGCGCAGCACATTGGCGTCTTCATGCATCAAAAGCGCCTGCGCGTAGCTCAGCCGCAACAGGTTCATATATTCGTTGAGCGTCATGCCGGTCGACTTCTTGAAGATGCTCATGGCGTATTTCGGATGGATGTCGGCCGCCGCCGCTATGTCGACGCAGTCTATGTCGTAGAGGAAATTCTCCGCGATGAAGTCGCACATGCGCCCGACATTGCGCAGCGATTGCTGGTCGAACGGGCCGCCGGTTTCCTGGCCGATGGCGGTTTCCGGCACCAGCCGGTAGGGCTCGAACCGCACCCGCTCCAGCCGCAGCAGCAGCTCATTCACCGCGTGCTCGGTTATCGCCGGATCGCCCGAGCGGAAATAGCGGTTCCAACGCTCGAAATTGTGATGGTCCGCCGGGTCGGTGGCCGATGTCACCAGCGTGGCGCCCGTCATCAGCCGGTGGCGGATGTCCGTCGGCAGATGCAGGCGGAAGAAATGCACCAGCGGCAGATGCGCGCCGGCATAGATGGCGTCGTCGGAGAGATCGTCCATCTGGTGCGGCAGCCCGCCCCAGAACAGGCACATGTCACCGGCCGACAGCGAAATCTCGTGCTCGGCCATGCGGTAATGCACACTGCCATGGACGATGAAATTGACCTCGACCTGGGCATGCCAATGCGGCTTGAGCATCACCAGCGGGTGATTGTGGAACATCTGCAAGGCCATCGGCAGGCCTTCGACGCTGCTGGCGCCAGGCTGGTAAAACGGCCGTTCCGGCATCTTACTTTCCGCCCATTCTTTATTCCCTTTGTCGGGGACAAGCCTTCCGCGCTGCTTAGTTTAGCCATGCTCGCGAAGAGAGAGCAAATGAAATGGGAGGATTTCAATGCGCACGACACTGATCTGTGCCGCGCTGGCGCTTGGCTTGGGCTCAGGCCCGGCCCTGGCGCAGTCTGGCGAAATCACGATCTGGAGCTGGAACATCGCCGCTTCGTCGCTGAAGTCGACGATCGCCGGCTTCAACAAGCAATATCCCGACGTCAAGGTCACTGTTCAGGACCTCGGCAACCAGCCGACCTATGACAAGTCGATCGCCGGCTGTGCCGCCGGCGGCGTCGGCCTGCCGGATATCGTCTCGATCGAAAATGGCGAGGCCGAGAACTACTGGAGCCAGTTCCCCGACTGCTTCGTCGATTTGCACACGCTGGGCTACAGCGCAGACGACCAGAAGAAATTCCCCGATTTCAAGCGCACCGAACTGGAAGTGGGCGACAAGGCCTATGCCATGCCGTGGGATTCCGGCCCGGTCGCCGCCTTCTACCGTCGTGATTTCTACGAGAAGGCCGGCGTCGATCCGGCCTCGATCAAGACGTGGGACGATTTCATTGCCGCCGGCAAGAAGATCCAGGCCGCCAATCCCGGCGTCACCATGACCAATGCCGATTTCAACGGCGACACCGAATTCTTCCGCATGATCTCCAACGAGCAGGGCTGCGGTTATTTCGCCGAGGACGGGCAGTCGATCACCGTCAACCAGCCGAAATGCGTCGATACGCTGACCAAGATCAAGGACATGAAGGACGCCGGCATCATGTCGTCGGCCGACTGGGGCACCAAGATCACCAACAACACCGCCGGCACCGTCGCCACCCAGATCTATGGCGGCTGGTATGAGGGCACCATCCGCACCGAATCGGCCGGCGAAAATGGCAAATGGGGCGTCTACCCGATGCCGAGCTTGACCGCCGACGGCCCCCGCGCCGCCAATCTCGGCGGCTCGTCGCTCGCCATCACCTCGGCCTCGAAGAACAAGGAAGCGGCCTACGCCTATCTGAAATACACGCTGGAGACGAATGAGGGCCAGATCACCATGCTGAAGGAGTTCGGCCTGGTGCCGTCGCTGATCTCGGCGCTCGACGATCCCTATGTCTCTGAAGGCCTGCCCTATTGGGGCGGCCAGGCGGTGTGGAAGGATATTTTGGCCACCCTGCCCAAAGTGGTGCCGAGCCGCGGCACGCCGTTCCAGAGCGACGCCGAAATCATCATGCGCGCGGTGCAGACCAAATATCTGGGCGGCGGTTATCCGGATGCAAAGGCGGCACTTGACGATGCTGCCAGCCAGATCGCGGCAGCAACGGGGTTGCCGATCAAGTGACGAAGGCGGAGATGTTGGCGGGTCAGATATAGGGCAACTTGCCGGACTGTTGGCGCTGCCCCTCACCTGCCTGCCGGCATCCTCTCCCCGTATAGTGACGGGGAGAGGGACGCTCTCGCAGAACATTTCGCCAATCGCTGGCGTTGCAGGAAGAGCACCAAGGTTGCGGCCAGCCCCTTCTCCCCGTCACTATACGGGGAGAAGGTCCCGGCAGGGGGATGAGGGGCGGCGCCAAGCCTTAGTAATTGAACGCCGGCTAACAACAAGCCGGATATCAACCGGGAAAGCGGAAGGAGGAGGAGACCATGCGCTATCAGAACGCCACGGCGTATCGCTTCCTTACGCCCTACCTGCTGATCTTCGCCATCTTCTGGGTGTGGCCGATCATCTCCTCGTTCATGATCTCGTTCCAGGCGACGCGCACCGTGCCGTGGCGCTTTGCGCCGACCTTCAACTGGGGCCGGCTGATCGGCGACCCCGCTTTCTTCAACGCGCTGAAGAACACGCTGCTCATCCTCGTCATCCAGGTGCCGGTGATGATCTCGCTGGCGATCGTCATGGCGGTGCTGCTGAACTCGCCGCTGTTAAAAGCGCGCGCCCTCTACCGCTTCGCCTTCTTCGCACCGGTCGTGGTCGGCGAGGTCGCCTACTCCGCGGTGTTCCGGCTGATGTTCAATCTCGATTTCGGCATCATCAACAAGCTGCTCGCCGGCGTCGGCCTGGTCAAGATCGACTGGTTCTCCAATGTGACGCCGGCCATGGCGCTGATCATGATCGCGGTGACCTGGCGCTGGGCCGGCTACAACGCCATCATCCTGCTCGCCGGCCTGCAATCGATCCCCGAGGATGTCTATGAGGCGGCGACGCTCGACCGCGTCAGCAAGGTCAAACAATTCTTCTACATCACACTGCCGCTGCTCAAGCCGGTCATCGTCTTTTGCGCCGTGCTGTCGATCATCGGCACCATGCAGCTCTTCACCGAGCCATTCCTGATCACCGAGCGCGGCGGCCCGGGCGGCGGCACCGAGACGCTTGGCCTTTTGCTCTACCGCCAGGGATTCCGCTCGCTCAATTTCGGCTATGCCTCGGCCGTCGC
This sequence comes from Mesorhizobium caraganae, assembly GCF_016836705.1. Lineage (GTDB taxonomy): Bacteria > Pseudomonadota > Alphaproteobacteria > Rhizobiales > Rhizobiaceae > Mesorhizobium > Mesorhizobium caraganae. The sequence continues at coordinate 68,523 of NZ_JAFCGY010000025.1, forward strand.
CTACACCATGGCGGGCTTGGCCATCACCATCACGCTGGTGCAGTTGTGGCTGACAAGAGAGCCGAAATGAGAGAGGAGCCGAAATGAGCTCGCTCTCGCAACGCCGGCTCGGCCGCAGCCTGCTGCTGCATCTGTTCCTGACGCCGCTGGCGGTGATCTGGCTGTTTCCGCTGTGGATGATGATTGTCTTCTCGACCATGCCCGACAACGGCATCTTCAGCCCCGGCATCGAGCTCTTGCCGCACGACAATTTCCTCGCAAACTTCCACAATCTGCAGCGCGATACCGACTTTGTCGGCGCCATCGGCATTTCGGTCTCGGTGGCGGTGACCTACACCGTGCTGTCGGTGCTGCTGACCTCGATGGCGGGCTGGGCGCTGGCGCGCTACCATTTCGTCGGCAAAGGTTTCGTCGTCGCCATCATCCTCGGCACCATCACGCTGCCCTACGCGGTGGTGCTGATCCCGCAATTCATCATGGTGGCGCGCGACTTCCAGCTCGCCAACACCTGGGTGGCGTTGATCGTGCCGCCTTTGTTCAATTCACTCGGCGTTCTGTTCATGCGCCAGGCCTTCTCGATGATGCCGCACGATCTGTTCGACGCCGCCCGCGTGGAAGGCGTCAAGGAATGGCGCATCTTCCTGTTCGTCGCACTGCCGCTGGCGCGGCCGATGCTTGCGGCACTGGCCATCATTCTGTTCCTCGCCTCTTGGAACAATTACCTCTGGCCGCTGCTGATCAACAGCCAGCCCGGCGCGATGACAGCACCGGTGGCGCTCGGCACGCTGATCGGCCTGACCAAGGTCTCCTGGGGCGGCCTGATGGTCGGCGCCGTCATGCTGACCGTGCCGATGCTCGTCGTCTTCGTGCTGCTGCAGCGCCACTTCATCGCCGGCATTGCCGCTGGCGCCGTGAAATAGGGACAACAGCGACATGGCGGCAGTCACCCTCACCAACGTCATCAAGCGCTTCGGCGTCTATGAGATCATCCATGGCGCCAACATCGATATCGCCGACGGCGAGTTCGTCGTCTTTGTCGGCCCGTCCGGCTGCGGCAAGTCGACCTTGCTCAGGATGATCGCCGGGCTGGAGGACATCAGCGGCGGCGAGATCGCCATTGGCGGCAAGGTGATGAACGATGTCGAGCCGGCCGACCGCGGCATCGCCATGGTGTTCCAGTCCTACGCGCTCTACCCGCACATGACGGTGGGCCAGAATCTGAGCTTTGGCCTCAGAATGACCGGCAACCCGAAGGAGGACACCGATCGGCGGGTGAAGCGGGCCTCCGAGATCCTGCGCATCAGCGAGCTGATGGCGCGGCGGCCCAAGCAACTCTCCGGCGGCCAGCGCCAGCGTGTCGCCATCGGCCGCGCCATTGTGCGCGAACCGCAAGTGTTCCTGTTCGACGAGCCGCTGAGCAATCTCGACGCCGAGCTCAGGGTCCAGATGCGGGTCGAGATCTCGCGCCTGCACAAGGAGCTCGGCACGACGATGATCTACGTCACCCACGACCAGACCGAAGCGATGACGCTGGCCGACCGGATCGTGGTGCTGCGCGGCGGCCATGTCGAGCAGATCGGCCGGCCGCTCGATCTCTACGACAATCCCGACAACCAGTTTGTCGCCGGCTTTGTCGGTTCGCCGAAGATGAACTTCATCAAGGGTCGCGTCGTGGGCCGCAACACGAGAAGCGTCACCGTCGAGCTGGTGGGTGAGGAAAAGGCCCGTATCATCCAGCCGCTGGCCGGCGCCGTGCCGGAAACCGGAGCCAAGGTCATCGTCGGCGTGCGGCCCGAACATTTCGGCAATGCCGGCGAAGGCGATGCCGACCTCACCGTCGGTATCGACGTGGTCGAGCATCTCGGCGGCACCAGCTTCATCTATGCCAGGACCGCCCATGGCGAGGACCTGGTGATCCAGCGCGACGCGGCGAAGGTCCCCGAGACATCAGAGATCACCGTCTCCATCCGCAAATCCTATCTGTTCGATGAAAACGGCCAGCGTCTGCGCTGAGCCCTTCAAGCCTTTCCAAGGAGAACGACCATGACTTCAACCGCGCCCATCCGTTGGGGAATCCTCGGGCCGGGCGACATCGCCAAAGCCTTTGCCGGCGGCGTGGCCGGATCACGCACCGGCATGCTGGCAGCGCTCGGCGCCCGCAACCCCGGCAAGGAGGGCTTAGCCCAGACATTTCCCGGCGCCCGCATCCTCGACGGCTACCAGGCACTGCTCGACGACCCCGATATCGACGCCGTCTATATCGCCATACCGCATCCCGGCCACGCCGAATGGGCGATCAAGGCGGCCGAGGCCGGCAAGCACGTCCTGTGCGAAAAGCCGCTGGCGCTGACTGCCTTCGAGGCCGACGCCATGATCCATGCCGCGCGCAAGGCCGGCACCTTCCTCGGCGAAGCCTTCATGTACCGGCTGCACCCGCAGACGCTGAAGCTGGTCGAGCTGATCAAGTCCGGCGTCATCGGTGAAGTCAGAATGATCAAGTCGAGCTTCGGCTTCGCTATGCCGGGCTTCATGCCGGAGCACCGGCTTTACGCCAATGATCTTGCCGGCGGCGGCATTCTCGACGTTGGCGGCTATCCCGTCTCGATGGTGCGGCTGATCGCAGGCGCTGCGACGGGAAAACCCTTCGCCGAGCCGGACAAGGTTGCCGGCGCCGCCCATCTCGGCCAGTCCGGCGTCGATGAATGGGCTTCGGCACTGCTGCATTTCCCGGGTGGGATCGTCGCCCAGGTGTCCTGCAGCATCTCACTCAACCAGGAGAATGTGCTCTCGATCCTCGGCACCAAGGGCCGCATCGAGGTGCCGGATTTCTGGTTCGCCGGCGGCAACCGTGATGTCGGCCTCGGCAAGATCGACGTCATCAAGTCTGATGGCACGCGCGAAACCATCAGCGTCAACGAAACCCGCCATCTCTATTCCTTCGAGGTCGACGCCGCGGGCGAGGCGATCCTGGCCGGGAGCCAGGAATTCGCCTGGCCGGGCATGGGTTGGGCCGATAGCCTCGGCACGCTGCGCGTGCTCGACAGATGGCGCGCTGCCGTCGGCCTCGAATACGAGATCGAAAAGCCGGCTAAGCGCATTAACACCATCTCCGGCCGGCCGCTGCGCACCGATGGCACCGCCATCGGCAAGCGCACGATTCCAGGCCTCTCGAAACCGGCCTCCGTGGTGGCGCTCGGCTTCGAGGATTTCCGCACCTTCTCCTCCGGCTCGATCCTGCTCGACGCCTTTTTCGAGGCCGGCGGCAATCTGTTCGACACCGGCTATGTCTACGGCGCCGGCTACACCGAGACGCTGCTTGGCCAGTGGCTGAAAAACCGTGGCGTGCGCGAACAGTCGGTGATCATCGCCAAGGGCGCACACTCGCCGCTCTGCTATCCCGATGTCATCGGCAAGCAGCTCGCCCAGTCGCTCGACCGGCTGCAGACCGACCATGTCGACATCTATTTCATGCACCGCGACAATCCCGATGTACCGGTCGGCGAGTTCGTCGATGCGATGGACGCCGAGGCGAAAGCCGGCCGCATCCGCGGTCCGTTCGGCGGCTCCAACTGGACGATGGCGCGCATGGACGAGGCGATCGCTTATGCCGACAGGACCGGCAAACAGAAGCCTGGCGCCCTTTCCAACAATTTCTCGCTGGCCGAAATGCTGGAGCCGATCTGGGCCGGCTGCATCACCTCATCCACCGACGACTGGAAGGCATGGTTGACGAGGCGGCAGATGCCGAACTTCGCCTGGTCGAGCCAGGGCCGCGGCTTCTTCACCGACCGCGCCGGCCGCGACAAGCAGGACAATGAGGAGCTGGTCCGGGTCTGGTACTCCGAGAAAAACTTCGGCCGCCGCGACCGCGCCATCGAACTGGCGAACCGGCTGGGCAAAAGCCCGATCCATATCGCGCTCGCCTATGTGCTGGCCCAGCCCTTCCCGTCGGTGCCATTGATCGGTCCGCGCACGCTGGACGAACTGGAGGACAGTTTGAAGGCGCTGGATATCAAGCTGTCGGCGGAGGATGTGGCGTGGCTGGATAATGGGCCGGAAAGGCGGAGGGCTTAGCGCAGCTAATCTCCCCCGCAAGGGCAGGGGAATCGCAGATAAGTTGATTGGCTCTTGCCAAGTAGGAAAAGAGGGATTCTTGAGAGGCTTTCTCGCTACAGAGGAGGCCGCGGTGCCGTTGATTATGTCTATCCTGCGAGAGGTTCG
>NZ_JAFCGY010000026.1 GCF_016836705.1 Mesorhizobium caraganae
GCTACATCAAGGAAGAGCTGCTGCTTGTCCTGGCAACCTCCTCCTCGGAGGCCGCGCTGCCCTCGCTCATGGACAAGATGGAGAAGGCCGGCGCCAAGCGTTCGGTCGTGGGGCTCGTCATCCCGACTGGTTATTCCTTCAATCTGGACGGCACCAATATCTACATGACGCTGGCGGCCCTCTTCATCGCCCAGGCGACGAACACGGATCTCTCGATTAGCGATCAGGTCCTGCTGCTGCTCGTTGCGATGCTTTCCTCGAAGGGTGCAGCAGGTGTAACAGGTGCGGGATTCATCACGCTGGCCGCTACGCTCGCGGTAGTCCCCAGTGTTCCCGTTGCTGGCATGGCGCTGATCCTTGGCGTCGACCGCTTCATGTCCGAATGCCGGGCACTGACGAATGTCGTCGGCAACGCGGTGGCATCGCTCGTCGTCGCCCGCTGGGAAGGCGAATTGGATCAAGCGCAGATGAAAGCCGCCTTCTGCGGTCATCGGTTTGATGGGCATTAAACCGGGCACGCCCCGCCGAGTAAGTCACAGCCTCGCGACCTGTTAAGTCGCCGGGCCGGTCACAAGGATCGACTCGCAGGCTCCAAACAGCGCATCGCGGGGCGATGAAATCGGAAGCGTTAAATGCGGTGAGTGCAAAAATTACGGGCTCCCTAGGCAAACGACCTGTACATAGATACGCGCCCGGCTACGCCTGGATTGCTGTTCGTCGCATACGCTGTCGATCATGCAGTATGCGGACGTCTTCACTTTGCCGCCCGAACCTTCGCCGAGACGCGCTGGATGACACAGAGTTAGCCGGCGTATAAAACCAATCAGAATTGGACCCATGACCAAGCGCCCCACAATTGCCGATATCGCCCGCGAAGCCGGTCTGAGCGTGGCAACGGTCGATCGCGTTTTGAACGCCCGTCATCCGGTGCGGGAGGAGACCGCGCGGCGGGTCCACGAGGCCGCCCAGGCCATCGGCTATCATGCTGCCGGTCTCATCAAGCAGCGCTTGCAGCGGGACCTGCCGCACTATCGGCTGGGCTTCATCTTGAGAAAACCGGCCCAGCATTTCTACCAAGACTTCGCGCGCGAGGTCGAAGCGTCGGTCAGTTTGGCCCAGTCCTTCCACGGCATTCCGCTCATCGAATTCGCGCCGTCAAATGTCCCGGGCGACCAGATTGCGCTGCTCAAGGATTTGGGCGCGCGCTGCCACGCGATTGCCATGGTGGCACCGGACCACCCGAAGATTACAGCGGCGGTTGAGGAGCTCAAGGCCAAAGGCATTCCGGTTTTCTCGCTGCTTTCCGACTTCGCCGCCGGCGTGCGTCAGGGCTATATCGGCCTTAACAACCGCAAGGTGGGGCGCACGGCCGCTTGGATGTTTTCCAAGATCGCAAAACGGCCCGGAAAGGTGGCGGTGTTTGTCGGCAGCCACCGTTTCCAGGGGCACGAGCTCCGGGACATCGGCTTTCGCTCCTATTGCCGTGAGAACGCGCCGACATTCGAGGTGCTCGATCCGCTCGTGAACCTCGAGAAACGGCAGATCACCTACGAGGCAACACTCGATCTCATGCAGCGGGAACCCGAGCTCGTCGGCTTCTATGTGGCCGGCGGGGGCATGGAGGGCGCCATCTCTGCGCTCCGGGAAGAGGGTAAAGGTCAGGATCTCATCGCGATCGTGAATGAAATCACACCGGAGTCACGGGCGGCGCTCGCAGATAATATCATCACGATGGCTGTCGCCACGCCACTGCGCCCGCTTTGCCAGGAGCTGATGACGCTGATGGCGCGGGCCATTGAGACCGGCACGGTGGAGACGCCGGGGCAAACATTTCTGCCGTTCGACATCCATCTGCCGGAAAATATATGAAGCTTGATGGGATTCTATCATGAACCTCGCGTTTCCTTTCGCAAATGAAAGAAAGTTCGATTGATTGTCATTGCGGTCTGTTGAATCAACGAGCGGCCACGCGGCAGAAGCCGGACAGCTGAGAACGGCGGCCCATGAAAGGAAAAGCCCAAGCCATGAACCAGGCATCGCCCCGCTTTGCACTCAACCACTTGGCTGGCTCCCGACTTGATGTTCGGGCATTTTTCGCGCTTGCCCGCGACCAGGGTCTGACCGACGTTCTTTTCAGCAATTCTTTTGCACCTGGCGTGCCGGCCTCGGACGTCCGGTCTGCCGCCGCTGAGGCGGGCGTCTCGATTATCTCTGTCAACGCCTTGCAGCGCTTCAATGAGTGGACGCCCGCGCGCCAGACCGAGGCGAGCAAGCTCGCCGATCATGCGGCTGACTGCGGGGCGAAGGCGCTCGTGCTGGTGCCGGTCAATGACGGCTCGTGGCCCGCGAACGGCGAGCGCCACGGGAATCTGCCCGTCGCCTTGAGCGCGCTCAAGCCGATCCTCCAGTCGCGCGGTTTGATCGGTCTTATCGAGCCGCTGGGCTTCCAGACCTGCTCGCTTCGATCGAAGAAGGAAGCGGCTAAGGCCATTGCCGCGGTTGATGGCCAGTCCGTCTTCCGCCTCGTGCACGACACGTTCCACCACACCCTCGCCGGGGAGACGTTCTTCTCCTGCGAGCTGACCGGTCTCGTGCACATTTCAGGCGTGAACGATCCGACCTTCTGGATTTACCCGGATCGCGTCCTGGGAGGTTCCGACAATGGCAGCCAGATCCGGGCGCTGCTTGATGGCGGCTATGCCGGTCCCTTCTCGTTCGAGCTAGTCGAGGAAGTCCACGCACTGGACGACCTCGCAGGCGCACTTGCGGCCAGCATCGATCTCATACGAGACGGGGCGGCTACTGACGCGAGAGCCGGTGTGAGGCGCTGAGCAGATTTAGGAGCGGTCCCGACGTCCCGGGGTCTTGCTTGGAGTAGCCATGCGGGACGCCTCCTGCAACAGTATCTCCCGCATCCAGATGCTTGCCGGATCACTATTGTGAAGGGCCGGCCATTGGACGGCTTCGGTAAATGCGGGAAGTGGCAGCGGAAGGTCGATGATCTGCAGGGGGAACGTTTTTTCGAAATGCTTGACCAGCCGCAAGGGCATGGTCGCTATACGAGCTGTGCCTGAGACCATAGGCGGGATCATGCTAAATGCCTGCACGACGACCTCGACACGTCTCTTAAGACCATGCTCAATCAAAAACCATTCCTCGATGGAGGGCTTCTGCATACGCCCGAACTTGGCCGCGACGTGCCTCATCGACATGTATCTCTCGAATGTAAGCTGCCGTAGCAGCTGCTTGTTCGTAGGGCAGCCTACGCACACAAGCGTCTCGTCGAACAGCGCCATTCTTGGGTGCGCGCTCGACATGAACAATTCCGGAAGAATTAGAAAATCAACATCACCACGCCGGAGAAGCTCATCTGGGTCGTCGTCGACAGGCAGCAATTCGAAGCTAACGCTGGGTGCTTCCCGTGCAACACGCTCGACGACCTTTTCAAAAAACACGAGTGTGACGAAATCGGAAACAATGATCCTGAAGCGGCGGTCGGATTGAGCTGGGTTAAACGGATCCCACGAAATAATCGAGCACTGGATTTGCAAGAGAGCGTCGCGGACTGCGGGGGCGAGTGTTTCCGCACGCGGTGTCAGAATACGTTCGCGGCCGCTCATGGTAAATAGTTCATCGTGGAAATAGTCACGCAGCCGAGCGACGGCCGCACTCATCGCCGGCTGACTTAGGTTGATGCGGCGCGCCGCCGCAGTGAGGCCGCGCTCGCTCAGCAGCGCGTCGAGCACGACGAGAAGATTCAGATCAAGCCCTTTGAAACGCATGTTTTCAGCAATCCATAGCGTGAATGCGTTTCATCGAAACAAACGATTTTGTCAATCTTTCGGAATCCTGCATTGACAACAGCACCTGACGCGCACCGGTCAGCCACTGCCTCTATCGCGTCACGAGTGCGTTAAAAAGGGCCCGAAAGGAGAAATCTTACCATGCGCTCTGACTGCGGCGGAGCTTGTGCTGGGAAAATGCGTTGCAACTGGCCGACCATGTCGAACTCTCCGACTTCTTCCGAAAGACCTATGGACGGACTGGGGCCTTCAACGCAAAGCCATTCGACGGCGGCCGTAGTTGGGCCGGCGCGAGGCCGGAATTCCGCGCAATCGGCTACGACGCACACGGCATAGCGGCCCATATTGGCATGCTGCGCCGCTTCACCAAGGTTAGCAAGCCCCAACCATTTTTCACACCGCAGATCCTCAATGTGCTGGCGCAACATCGGGTGTCGGCGACGTTCCTCGTCATCGGTGCCTACGCCGCAGAGCACCCGGATCTCATCCGGCCTCCACAAGCAGTTGGTCTTGGTGCGTCGCACAAGCTGGTGAGGGGCAGATTTCGCAACGCGGCGCGGCTCAAGCATTGAGCCACGTCGAAAACGCAAGCTGGAAAGAACAAGATGGCTGATCAACTGACCAACGAAATAATCGCAATGATCAAGAAGCGCGCCGCGTCGGACGGCGACAACATAGCGCCTGCCCCGGGCGGCGAGATAACAGCTGCCACGGGACTGACTTCGCTCGGTATCGATTCACTGGGATTGGCGGACGTTCTCTGGGACCTGGAGCAGGCCTACGGCATCAAGATCGAGATGAATACGTCCGAGGCCTGGTCGGATCTCCAGAATGTCGGCGACATGGTGGAAGCCGTGCGTGGCTTGCTCGCTAAGGTGGCGTGAATGGACCGCCGCGTCGTGATTACTGGGATCGGCGGGCTTTGCGGGCTTGGGACCGACGCCGCCTCCATTTGGAGAGAGATGCGCGAAGGCCGCTCCGCCATCGGCCCAATCGTCAACACCGAGCTCCATGAATTGAGGGTCAGAACCGGCGGAGAGATCAAGGCGCTGCCGGAGCATGACATCGACGGCAGGCAGCTCGTCTCCATGGACCGCTTCAGCCTGCTCGCTGTGCTTGCGGCGCGCGAAGCCATGCGTCAGGCTGGACTTTCCTCCAAAGACGGAAATAGCTATCGCTTCGGTGCGACGGTGGGCGTTGGCGGCTGCGGCTGGGATGCGATCGAGCAAACCTACCGCGCCATGCTTCTGGGCGGTAAGCGTGCCGCCCTCTTGACTGTACCCAAGGCGATGCCGGGCGCCGCCGCCGGCCAGGTCAGCATGAGTCTCGGCCTGCGCGGGCCGGTCTTCGGCGTCACGTCCGCCTGTTCCTCGGCAAACCATGCTATTGCCTCCGCGGTGGACCAGATCAAGCGCGGCCGCGCCGACGTGATGCTTGCCGGCGGCAGCGAAGCGCCGCTCATATGGGGTGTGCTGAAGGCATGGGAAGCGATCCGCGTGCTTTCGCCCGATACTTGCCGGCCATTCTCGGCCGATCGCCAGGGCCTGTCGCTTGGTGAAGGCGCCGGCATGGCGGTGCTGGAAAGCTACGAGCATGCCATGGCTCGGGGCGCCACCATCCTTGCCGAAATTGCCGGTGCCGGCCTTTCCGCCGATGCCTCCGACATCGTCGCGCCGACTATCGAGGGGCCGGAGGCAGCAATGCGCGCCTGCCTTGCCGATGCTGGACTGAATGCCGAGGATGTCGACTATCTCAACGCGCACGGCACCGCCACCAAAGCCAACGACCAGGTCGAGACGGCGGCGATCAAGCGCGTCTTCGGTCAGCACGCCTATTCAATGTCCATCTCTTCTACCAAGTCCATGCACGCGCATTGCCTCGGCGCGTCCGGCGCGCTCGAGATGATCGCCTGCGTGATGGCTATTCGCGAGGGCGTCGTGCCGCCGACTGCCAATTATCGCGAGCCAGACCCCGATTGCGATCTCGACGTCACCCCCAATGTGCCACGCGAGCGCAAGGTGCGCGTGGCACTGAGCAACTCCTTCGCCTTCGGCGGCACGAACGCGGTTCTGGCATTCAGGCAGATGTAGAAGCCATGAGAGATACCTCCACACGAGTGTGACGAAATCGCAAAGCAGGATCTTGAAGCAGCGATCGGATTGAGCTGGGTCAAACGGATTCCAAGAAATAATCGAGCACTGGATTTGCAAGAGAGCGTCGCGAACTGCGGGGGCGAGTGCTTCCGCACGCGGTGTCAGAATGCGTTCGCGGCCACTCATCGTAAGTTAATCGTGGAAAAAGTCACGCAGCCGGGCGACGGCGGCACTCATGGCCGGCTGACTTAGGTTGATGCGGCGTGCCGCCGCCGTGAGGCCGCGCTCGCTCAGCAGCGCGTCGAGCACGACGAGAAGGTTCAGATCGAGCCCTTTGAAACGCATGTCTTAAGCTATCCATGGTGTGGATGCGTTCCATCGACAGAAACGATTTTATCAATCTTCCTGAATCCTACATTGACAACAGCATCTGACGCGCACCGGTCACCCTACTGCCTCTATGGCGTGACAAGTGCGTTAAAAAGAGCCCGAAAAGAGAAATCTTTCCGAGCGCTCTGACTGCGGCGGAGCTTGTGCTGGGAAAATGCGTTGCAACTGGCCGACCATGTCGAACTCTCCGATTTCTTTCCGAAAGACCTATGGACGGACTGGGGCCTTCAACGCAAAGCCATTCGAAGGCGGCCGCAGTTGAGCCGATGCGAGGGCGGAATTCCACGCAACGACGTGCACGGCATAGCGGCCCTCATTGGCATGCTGCGTCGCTTCATCAAGGTTAGCGAGCCCCAATCCATTTCTCACACCGCAGATCCTCGACGTGCTGGCGCAACATTGGGTGCCGGCGACGTTCCTCGTCATCGGTGCCTGCGCCGCAGAGCACCCCGGATCTCATCCGGTCTCCACAAGCAGTTGGTCTTGGTGAGTCGCACAAGCTGGTGAGGGGCAGATTTCGCAACGCGGCGCGGCCCAGGCATTGAGCCACGTCGAAAACGCAAGCTGGAAAGGAACAAGATGGCAGATCAACTGACCAATGAAATAATAGCAATGATCAAGAAGCGCGCCGCGTCGGACGGCGACAACATAGCGCCTGCCCCGGGCGGCGAGATAACGGCTGCCACGGGACTGACTTCGCTCGGTATCGATTCACTGGGATTGGCGGACGTTCTCTGGGACCTGGAGCAGGCCTACGGCATCAAGATCGAGATGAATACGTCCGAGGCCTGGTCGGATCTCCAGAATGTCGGCGACATGGTGGAAGCCGTGCGCGGCTTGCTCACTCAGGAGGCTTGAATGGAAAGGCGCGTTGTCATCACCGGAATGGGCGGGCTCTGCGGGCTGGGCACTGACGCCGCCTCCATCTGGACGGGGATGCGCGAAGGCCGCTCCGCCATCGGCCCGATCGTCAATTCAGAGCTTCATGAGCTGAAGGGTACAATCGGCGCTGAGATCAAGGCGCTGCCGGAGCACGACATCGACCGCGGGCGGCTCGTCTCCATGGACCGCTTCAGCTTGCTCGCCGTGCTTGCAGCGCACGAAGCCATGCGAAAGGCCGGACTTTCCTGCGATGAAGGAAATGCCGCTCGCTTCGGCGCGATAGTGGGCGTCGGTTTCGGCGGCTGGGACGCAATCGAGGAAAGCTACCGCGCCATCCTTTTGGGCGGCGCTACCCGTGCCGAGATCTTCACTGGACTAAAGGTGATGCCTAGCGCCGCTGCCACCCAGATAAGCTTGAGCTTCGGGCTGCGCGGGCCGGTCCTCGGCATCACCTCCGCCTGCGCCTCCGGCAACCATGCGATCGCTTCGGCGGTGGATCAGATAAGGTACGGTCGGGCCGACGTGATGCTTGCCGGCGGCACCGATGCGCCGCTCGTATGGGGCGTGCTGAAGTCATGGGAAGCGATGCGCGTGCTGGCTCCCGATACTTGCCGGCCCTTCTCTGCCGACAGGAAGGGCGTGGTGCTAGGCGAGGGTGCGGGCATGGCCGTGTTGGAAAGCTATGAGCATGCTACCGCTCGCGGGGCAACGATCCTTACCGAGATCGCCGGCGTCGGATTTTCCGCCGATGCCTTCCACATCGCGGCGCCGGCGGTCCATGGGCCGGAGGCTGCGATGCGCGCCTGCCTTTCCGATGCCGGGCTCAATCCCGAGGACGTGGACTACCTCAACGCGCACGGCACCGGCACCAAGGCCAACGACCAAATCGAGACGGCGGCGATCAAGCGCGTCTTCGGTGATCATGCGTATTCGATGTCCGTCTCATCCACCAAGTCCACCCATGCGCATTGCCTCGGCGCAGCTAGCGCGATCGAAATGATTGCCTGCGTGATGGCGATCCGCGAGGGCGTCGTGCCGCCGACTGCCAATTATCGTGAGCCAGACCCCGATTGCGATCTCGACATCACCCCCAATGTTCCGCGCGAGCGCAAGGTGCAGGTGGCACTGAGCAACGCCTTCGCCATGGGCGGCCTGAACGCAGTTCTGGCATTCAGGCAGGTGTAGCCGTGCGAGATGCCTCCTCCAACATTTCTGTCGGATCCAGATGCTCGCCGGATCACTATTGTGAAGGGTGGGCTATTGGATCGCCCCGGTGATGCGGAAAGTGGCGGCGAAGCTGAACGATCGGCGGGGGCTTCGTCTTTGCGAAATTCTTAACTATTGAAGCCGCTTGGACGTACTGCCACCCCTCAAGGTAAGCGAGCCCTGCGAGTTCGGCTGGAGGTCTAAAGCTTTACGCGACTATGTCGGGAGGGCCGGCCCTGGGACTGCCTGAAGCTGCGCCAAGAAGCCACCGGTGGTCCTGGCCCGAGATCGTGCATGAGAGCCCCTCATTGTGGGCAATCGGGCGAGAGGTCTCGCCGTCAAAGCGATCTCGGGCCAACATGCGACACAGCGCCGAGGGCTGAGCCACGGTAGGAACTCCTGTCGGTAATTATGTGCCGAGCCAGTCCACCCGGCGCCCGTTCCAAACAACTCCCGCTCCTAATAGACCAAGGACCGCGCCGACCTGAAGGGACGGAAGGCGGTACCCAACCGCGGACCGCTCACAACACCTGCCGAGCAACCGACCTATCGACCTCAGTCTTGATGCGTGCGGCGTCCCGGGGTCTTGCTTGGAGTAGCCATGCGGGACGCCTCCTGCAACATTATCTCCCTCAACCAGATGCTTGCCGGATTGCTATTGTGAAGGGCCGGCCATTGGACGGTCTCGGTAAATCCGGGAAGTGGCAGCGGAAGGTCGACGATCCGCAGGGGGAACGTTTTTTCGAAATGCTTGACCAGCCGCAAGGGCATGGTCGCTATACGATCTGTGCCCGATACCATCGGCGGGATCATGCTGAAGCCCTGCACGGCGACCTCGACACGTCTCTTAAGACCATGTTCAAGCAAAAACCATTCCTCGATGGAAGGCTTCAGCAGACGCCCGAATTTGACCACGACGTGCTTCATCGACATGTATCTCTCGAACGTAAGCTGCCGTGGCAGCTGTTTGTTCGCGGCGCAGCCTACGCACACAAGCGTTTCGTCGAACAGCGCCACTCTTGAATGCGCGCTCGACTTGAACAAATCCGGCAGAATTAGAAAATCGATGTCACCGCGTCGGAGAAGCTCATCGGGGCTGTCGTCGACAGGCAGCAATTCGAAGCTGATGGCGGGTGCTTCCCGTGCAACACGCTCCACGACCTTTTCGAAAAACACGAGTGTGACGAAATCGGAAAGAAGGATCCTGAAGCGGCGATCGGATTGAACTGGGTCAAACGGATCCCAAGAAATAATCGAACCCTGGATGCGCAGCAGTGCGTCGCGAACTGCGGGGGCGAGTGCTTCCGCGCGCGGTGTCAGAATACGTTCGCGACCGCTCATCGTAAATAGTTCATCGTGGAAAAAGTCACGCAGGCGGGCGACGGCCGCACTCATGGCCGGCTGACTTAGGTGGATGCGGCGTGCCGCCGCCGTGAGGCCGCGCTCGCTCAGCAGCGCGTCGAGCACGACGAGAAGGTTCAGATCGAGCCCTTTGAAACGCATGTCTTCAGTTATCCATGGTGTGGATGCGATTGATTGAAACAAACGATTTTACCGATTTACCAGAACGTCGCATAGGGGAATTCAAGGAAGCCCTAAAGGAAGTTTTTCAATGTTTGCGTTGGCTCCGATAAGCATTTTGCGGTGTGCGCCTTCCGATGTGCGCCGAACATCAACCGAGTCGTATGTCCATTGCGGCTAGGTTTCTTTGGTGATCTGCGCAAGCAACTTCGTGTCGGCTCGACGCGACAAGCTCTCCTACGCGTAGGCGCTTACCTCCAGAAAACACCAACAAAGATGAGGTCTTTCCATGCGCTCTGACGTGCGGTGGAGGTTGTGCTGGGAAAATGAGTTGCAACTGGCCGACCATGTCGAACTCTCCGAGTTTTTCCGAAAGACCTATGGACGGGCTAACGCCTCCAACGCGAAGCCGTTCGAAGGCGGCCGTAGTTGGGCCGGTGCGAGGCCGGAAGTCCGCGCAATCGGCTACGACGCTCACGGCATAGCGGCTCACATTGGCATACTGCGCCGCTTCATCAAGGTTGGCGAGGTCGATCTGTTAGTGGCCGAACTGGGGTTGTACGGGGTGCGTTCGGATCTTGAGGGACTTGGAATCAGCTTCTCAATGCAGTTCGTGTATCCAGTGTTGCAGCAGCTTGGGGTTCCATTCGCTTTCGGCACGGTTCGGCACGCGCTACGGAACCATGTTGAGAGGTTCTGCCGAGGCGGTCTGGCGACCATGTTGTCGGGCATTCCCGTGCGCTCGACCCATCCAGAAGTGTATCCCGACCTGCCGCCCACCCGCCTGGAGGACGTGCTCGTCCTGGTTACGCCGATTGGACGCTCGATGAGCGAGTGGCCGTCCGGCACCCTGATTGATCGGAATGGTCCGGAGCTATGAAAGATCTGGGCTACATCTGCGAAGTGCCGAGCGACTGCGCTGACGGCACCGAAGATCGCAGCGTCTATTTGACGTTTGACGACGGTCCACTTTGCACACCGGAGATCCTCGATGTGCTGGCGGAACATCGGGTGCCGGCGACGTTCTTCGTCATCGGTGCCTACGCCGCAGACCAGCCGGAACTCATCCGACGAATGATTGCAGAAGGGCACGAGGTAGCCAACCACACGATGACTCATCCGGACCTGTCCAGATGCGGGCCCGGCGAAGTCGAACGTGAAATACTTGAGGCGAACAGGGTCATTAGGATGGCGTGCCCCCAGGCCACCGTGCGGCACATGCGCGCGCCGTATGGGATCTGGACCGAAGAAGTGCTCACTACGTCAGTGAGCGCTGGACTGACGCCCGTCCATTGGTCGGTAGACCCGCGAGATTGGTCTCGCCCCGGCGTCGACGCGATTGTCGACGCAGTGCTCGGCGGCGTCAGGCCGGGCGCAATTGTGCTCTTGCACGACGGCTGCCCTCCCGACGAGTTGAAACCGGGCACTCACGCCACTCTGCGCGACCAGACGGTCACGGCGCTGTTCCGCCTGATTCCAGCATTGCATGACCGCGGATTTGTAATCCGCTCGCTTCCACAACATCACTGAAAATTGCGAGATCCTATGGACCTGCTTGCCACAGCCAGTACTGTCGCCGTCTCTTGCTATGCGCTGCTCTCGGCTGCTTATAAAAGCATGCAGGTGGCTTATGCTTTGCCGATGGACCGTTCACCGGCATCGGACAATTTGGTCGATTTCGACCTTCTGCCGAGCGTGGATGTCATTGTCCCCTGCTTCAACGAGGATCCGAGCGCGCTCTCGGCGTGCCTGGCGTCCATTGCAAGCCAACAATATGCCGGAAAACTGCGGGTCTATGTGGTTGATGACGGTTCTGCAAATCGCGACGTTGTCGTACCGGTACACGGTGCCTTTGCGGGCGACTCGAGATTCAACTTCATTTTGCTCGACAAGAATGTTGGCAAACGCAAAGCCCAGATCGTCGCGATACGCCGCTCATCTGGAGATTTGGTGCTCAACGTCGACTCGGACACGACACTCGCGTCCGACGTCGTCGCAAAGCTTGCACGCAAGATGCAGGATCCAGCCGTCGGCGCGGCCATGGGCCAGTTGGTGGCGAGCAACCGGAGCGACACCTGGCTGACCCGGTTGATCGATATGGAGTACTGGCTGGCCTGCAATGAGGAGCGAGCGGCACAGGCTCGCTTTGGTGCCGTCATGTGCTGCTGCGGCCCATGTGCGATGTACCGTCGCTCCGCACTCCTTTTGCTGCTGGATCAGTACGAGACGCAACTGTTTCGGGGGAAGCCAAGCGACTTCGGTGAGGATCGCCATCTCACGATCCTCATGCTGAAAGCAGGCCTTCGAACCGAATACATTCCCGACGCGATCGCCGCAACGGTCGTTCCGGATCGGCTGGGGCCGTATCTGCGCCAACAACTCCGCTGGGCTCGAAGCACATTTCGGGACACGTTGCTTGCGCTGCACCTATTGCCAAGCCTCGATCGCTATCTCACGTTGGATGTGGTCGGACAGAATCTCGGCCCACTTTTGCTCGCCCTGTCAGTACTGGCTGGACTCGCGCAACTCGCACTGACAGCCACAGTGCCTTGGTCGGCAGTCCTGATGATTACATCCATGACCATCATTCGGTGCAGCGTGGCAGCGTTTCGTGCCCGCCAACTTCGATTTCTCGGTTTTTCTCTACACACATTCATCAACGTCTTTCTCTTACTCCCCTTGAAAGCCTATGCGTTGTGCACATTGAGCAACAGCGATTGGCTGTCGCGCAAGGCGCCTACCCTACCCAATGGAGGGGAAAAGCAGATCCGCATCAAAAACCCGATTGCCGGACCAAACGCTCCAGAAGGCTCGGAAGTTGCTCACTCAATTCGCAGGACGGAGCTTTCGCGCGGTTCTTCAACGTTGGTGGAGTCTGAGAGCGTTTTCAGTGGCGAGTGATAGTGTACTGCGTAGGGCACAAGTCGTGACCTGGACAATATTTCAATTGTTAGAACGGGAAGTGGCCGCAGACGATCCGTAGCGGCTCGACGGCAATCCCTGGAGGGGGAGCGTCACACACAAATGCTCCGGCTTGTCGCTTTCCCAAGGGCCGCCACAGCGATGGCCTCCTCTCCCGAACGCTCGCAAGTGAGCTCCCGCCGGCTGAACGGCTCCTTTCAGCAGAGATGAACGCATGTCCAACGTAGCAATCGACCTTAACGGCGTGACGAAGTCTTTTGGCAACAAGCTCGTTGTGAATGGGCTGTCGCTCACCGTTGCGTCGGGAGAGTGCTTCGGCCTGCTGGGGCCGAACGGTGCGGGCAAAAGCACGATTGCGCGTATGGTCCTTGGCATGACGCAGCCTGACGCGGGTAAGATCACGGTGCTCGGAGTGCCAGTGCCGGCACAGGCTCGCTTGGCACGCAAGGGCATCGGCGTGGTTCCCCAGTTCGACAATCTTGACCTGGAATTCACGGTACGCGAGAACCTGTTGGTGTTCGGGCGCTACTTCGGCATGAGCACACGCGCGATCAAAGCGGTCATCCCATCGCTCCTCGAGTTCGCCCGCCTTGAGAGCAAGGCGGATGCACGTGTCGGCGAACTATCCGGCGGCATGAAGCGGCGCCTGACTCTGGCACGCGCGTTGATCAACGACCCGCAGCTACTCGTAATGGACGAACCGACTACCGGCCTCGACCCGCACGCGCGCCACCTGATCTGGGAGCGTCTGCGTTTCCTGCTGGCGCGCGGCAAGACGATCATTTTGACGACCCACTTTATGGAAGAGGCTGAGCGGTTGTGCGATCGGCTGTGCGTTCTCGAGCATGGACGCAACATTGCCGAAGGCAGCCCTCATGCCCTGATTGAGGAGCATATCGGATGCAACGTCATCGAGATCTTTGGTGGCAATCCGCAGGAGCTTGGTTCGCTGATCAGGCCATACGTTCAGCGCATCGAGGTGAGCGGCGAGACGCTCTTTTGCTATACGCCCGATCCGGAGCAGGTGCGCGTCCAGCTGCGCGGGCGTGCGGGGCTACGGCTTCTAGAGCGTCCACCCAATCTGGAGGACGTTTTCTTGCGGCTGACCGGACGCGAGATGGAGAAGTGAACGATGAGTGAAGGTTATGCAGCGGCTCTACCCGCCAACGCGTGGAACTGGGTTGCGGTGTGGCGCCGCAACTATCTGTCGTGGAAGAAGATCGCACTTGCGTCAATGCTCGGTAACCTCGCCGATCCCATGATCTATCTTTTCGGACTTGGTACTGGCCTCGGAATGATGGTCGGTCGCGTTGAAGATGCGTCCTACGTTGCTTTTTTGGCAGCCGGTATGGTCGCGACGAGCGCGATGACCGCGTCGACCTTCGAAACAATTTACGCGGCTTACCCGCGCATGCACCATCAGCGCATCTGGGAAGCAATCCTGTACACACAACTTACCCTCGGCGATATCGTTCTCGGTGAATTGGCGTGGGCAGCCACCAAGGCCTTTTTGGCCGGAACGGTCATCGCGATCGTCGCCGTCGTGGTGGGCTATGCGGCGTGGCCGTCCCTGCTCTATGTGCTACCAGCCATCGCGCTCACTGGGTTCGCCTTTGCGAGCCTGGCGATGGTCGTCACCGCGCTTGCGCCCAGTTACCACTATTTTGTATTCTACCAGTCGCTCGTCCTCACACCCATGCTGTTCCTGTCAGGCGCGGTCTTCCCGGTCACCCAATTGTCAGCTCCCTTTCAACAGGCAGCGCACTTTTTGCCGCTGGCACATTCGATCGACCTTATTCGTCCCGAAATGCTTGATCGCCCGGCTGGCGGCATCGCCCTGCATATCGGTGCGCTTTGCCTGTACGCGGTGTTGCCGTTCTTCCTCTCGATGGTGCTGCTTCGCCGCCGCCTGATGCGTTGAGACAACTTCCGAGAGAAGGAGATCCGTGATGCAGTGCCACGACATTCGCGCGGAAGCGTATGATCATCTGGCCTTAGTTGGCCATTCGCTGCAAGCACCTCAAAGACGTTAGCTCCGTGTGGCAGCTGACGTACGACATTTCCAGCAGGAACGCCGGAATGACCATGGGCTGATCTCATTAGCTGCTTCAGAAGAACCCTACGAGAATTGGTAGAGGCGGTGATATCTGACTGGCATTCGCAGGGGCGAACGACATTGCAGCCCGGTCAGGTCGAACGGTCTTGAGGCAGGCCAATTTGACTTTCTTGTCACGATAAATGGAGAACGAGATGCTAGGACCGCAATCGCTGATGATTGGATCGGGCGAGGATCGGTTCGTTGTTTCGAGACGGCGTACCGGTTTCGGTGATTGCTTGTGGTCTCTGGCAGCAGCTTGGTCCTACGCTAAGCGGACGGGGCGGACGCTGGCCATAGATTGGCGTGGCTCCTGTTATCTCGATCAACCCTTCACCAATGCGTTTCCGGTGTTCTTCGAGCCAATTCAAGACATCGCGGGCGTACCGGTTATTTGCGATGACCAGGTCAACCAGTTCTCATTCCCTGGGCCTTTCTTCCCGCCGTGGTGGAATAAGCCATCGATCGACTGCATTTGCCGTCCAGATGAACAGATTTTCCGAGAACGTGAAGAGCTGAGAGAGCTTTTCGAGGCCCAAGAAGATACTGAAGCCAACACAGTGGTGTGTGATGCTTGCTTGATGTGGCGTTGCGATGTGGATGCCGAACGACAGATTTTTCGGAGTATCAAACCGAGGCCCGAAATTGAAGCTCGGATTGACGCCATCTATCAAGAGCACTTCGAAGGGCACAGCATAATCGGGGTGCATGTCCGGCACGGCAACGGCGAAGACATTATGGAGCACGCTCCCTACTGGGCTGATCCGGAATTCGCCTTCCAGCAGGTATGCACAGCCATTCGCAAGGCTAAAGAGCTACCGCATCCAAGACCTGTGAGGGTGTTCTTGTGTACTGACAGTGCACAGGTGCGTCGTGACTTGTCGGGCGTGTTTCCCGATCTTTTCACTATCCCAAAACAATTCCAGGCAGATCAGGCCGGGCCATTACACAGCGCAGCACTGGGCGTTGACGGCGGTTTTTCTGCTCTCGTCGAGATGTACCTCCTTGGGCGATGCGATACCCTGGTTCGCTTCCCGCCGAGTAGCGCCTTCTCGCGCTATGCCCGCCTCTTCGTGCCACGTATTATTGAATTCGATTTAAACGATCCGGGTAGTTTGATCTTCATTGACAACTCGTCCGAACATGTTCCGACTTTGTGAAAGTCTTGGGTACCCTCGTGGAGCTTGTTCTGGCGGGCGGACGCGCCTCGACGGCAGCATGTGCTGAATGGTGGGTATTTGACAGCCACCGAAAGGAAGGAGCGTCCACAATGGAAGTTAGCACGACTGGACGTTGGCGGGCGATGATTAGCGGTAGGACAAAGCCCGTAGCCATAAGCATGAAGCTCTCCACGATCGGCTTCGGCGCTTTTGGTTTCCGGCGGCACCAAGATCCGCCAAGAGAGGCCGAAGGCGAGAGTAAGCCATTGTGCCTTTTGTCGAACTCCGATCACGTTTGCCTGGAGCAGCCTGACCCGTGATGATCAAACCCGTTGGCGAAGCTCGGCCCAACACCTTCGAGTTCGAAACCTCGGCGTTGATCAAGGCGTCCGGGTTTCGCGAGTATGATGCGCGCTGGTGGTTCGGCCAACCGGGCTCGGCGGAGCCGCCGGAGCTCAATCTGATCGGCGTCCAGGCCCTCGGCATGGGCCTCGGCACGCTGATCCGGCGTCTCGGCGTCGCATCCGATATCGTCACCGGCCACGATTTCCGCTCCTATTCGCTGTCGATCAAGCTGGCGCTGGTTTCCGGGCTGATGGCCGCCGGCGCACGGGTCAAAGATGTCGGGCTGGCTCTGTCGCCGATGGCCTATTTCGCCCAGTTCGCGCTGGATACGCCTTCCGTCGCCATGGTCACCGCGTCGCACAACGAGAATGGCTGGACCGGCGTCAAGATGGGCGCGGCGCGTCCTTTGACCTTCGGCCCCGAAGAGATGAGCGCGCTGAAGACAATCGTGCTTGCCGGCGACTTCGACCTTCCCGGCGGCGGCTCCTATGATTTCGTTTCAGGGTTCCGCCAAACCTATCTCGCCGACCTGACCACGGGAAAGCGCATCTTGAGACCGCTGAAGGTGGTAGTCGCCTGCGGCAACGGCACAGCCGGCGCCTTTGCGCCCGAAGCGCTGGCGCGGATCGGCTGCGAGGTGATCCCGCTCGATGTCGAACTCGATCACACCTTCCCGCGCTACAATCCCAACCCCGAAGACATGCAGATGCTGCATGCGATCCGCGACAAGGTGTTGGAGACGGGGGCCGATGTAGGGCTCGGTTTCGACGGCGATGGCGACCGCTGCGGCGTCGTCGACAATGAAGGCAACGAAATCTTCGCCGACAAGGTCGGCGTCCTGCTTGCGCGTGCCATCTCAAGCCTCCATCCCGGCTCGACCTTCGTCGTCGACGTCAAGTCGACGGGGCTATTCGCCACCGACAGCGTGCTCGAGGCCAACGGCGCCGTCACCGACTACTGGAAGACCGGCCATTCCTATATCAAGCGGCGCGTCGCCGAGCTCGGCGCCATCGCTGGCTTCGAAAAGTCCGGCCACTTCTTCTTCAATGCACCGATCGGCCGCGGCTATGACGACGGCCTGGTCACCGCCATCGCCATTTGCCAGATGCTGGATCGCAATCCGGCCAGCTCGATGGCCAATCTCTACCGCGCCCTACCGCTGACCTTCGGCACGCCGACCATGTCGCCGCATTGCGCGGACGATTTAAAATATGGCGTCGTCGAGCGGGTCGTTTCCGACTTTCAGGCGATAAAGCGGGATGGTGCGGTCTTCGCCGGCCAGAAGATCGTCGAATTGGTCACCGTCAACGGCGTGCGCGTCGTCGCGGAGGACGGCACCTGGGGGCTGGTGCGGGCGTCGTCAAACAAGCCGGAGCTTGTCGTTGTGGTCGAGAGCCCAGTATCGTCCGAGCGGCGCTGTCAGATGTTCGAAGGCGTAGATGCCGTGCTGCGCCGCAGCCCCGAAGTCGGCCCGTACAATCAGACCTTCTGAGCGCGAGAACGAAATGACCGAGCGGCTTGTCAGTTTTGTCATGAGCGGCGGCATCGGCTCGCGGCTCTGGCCGCTGTCGCGCGAGGACAACCCCAAGCAGTTCCACGATCTGTCCGGCGATGGCTCGATGCTGGCCAAGACCTTGCGTCGGCTGACGGCGAGACCGGAAGGCGAAACGCCGATCTTCCTGATCGCCTCGGAGCGCCATGCCGACCGCGTCCACGCTGACCTTGCCGGCCTCGATCTCGCTGGCGGCGGGCCGCTATTCGAGCCGACCGGCCGCAACACCGCCGCCGCCGTCGCGCTGGCGACGCTGCGCACCTTGTCCGAGTTCGGCGACAGCCTGGTGCTGGTGGTGCCGTCGGATCACGAGATCACCACCCCGCGCCAATTCTGGCAGAGTGTCGAAGCAGGCTGCGAGGCCGCACGCGCCGGCCGGCTGGTGGTGTTCGGCATCAAGCCGACACAGCCCGAGACAGGCTACGGCTATATCGAAGTCGCAGCCGAAAGCGGCGGCACCTTCGACGTGTCGCGCTTCGTCGAAAAGCCGGACCTTGCGACTGCGCAGAGCTATCTCCAGGCCGGAAATTTCTACTGGAACACTGGTATTTTCCTGTTTCGCGCCGGCGCCATGCGCGACGCCTTCGCGGCGTTCCAGCCTGACATCTGGCAGGCCACCGAGGCGGCCTACAAGGCAGCGACATCGGATCTGTCCGGCCTCTATATGCCGCTGGAACTCTACGCCGCCATCCCGTCGAACTCGATCGACTACGCCATCATGGAGCGGGCAAAAGACATCGCCATGGTGCCGGCCGGCTTCCGCTGGAACGATCTCGGCTCTTGGCAGTCGCTGCTCGATGTCGGCCCTGCCGACGACCACGGCAATGTCGTCATCGGCGATGTCGTCGCCATCGATTGCGAGAACTCCTACATCCGCAGCGACGGCCGCCTGCTGTCGGCGATCGGCATGAAGGACGTCGCTATCGTTTCCACCGCCGACGCCACTTTCGTCGCCCCGGTCAGCCACAGCCAGCATGTCAAGAAGATCGTCGAACAGCTCGAAAAATCGGGCCGGCTGGAAACCCGGTTCACGCCGGCGCATGACCGCGTCATCGAAAGCGGCGCTTGGCGGCGGCGCGTGCATCACTGGCTGTTTCAGGAGACCTTGCCGCTGTGGTCGACATCAGGCGTCGACGAGCGCCATGGCGGTTTTCACGAAGCGCTCGGCCTCGACGCCTCGCCGCTGATGAAGCCGAAGCGTATGCGCACCACGGCAAGGCAGGTCTATGCCTTCGCCGTCGCCAAAGCGCGAGGCTGGGACGGTCCGGCCGACCGGCTGATCAGCCACGGCATCGACTTCATGGCCGGGAAGGGCCGCACCGACAAAGGCGGCTGGGTGCGCACGTTGAATGTCGATGGCAGCGTCGCCGATGCCACCGAGGATGCCTACGATCATTCCTGCGTGCTGCTGGCACTGGCGCACGCGCATATGTCGGGCAATCCCGACGCCTTGCGCCTCGGCGAGGAAACGTTCGCCTTTCTCGACGCACATCTCGAGGATAGCCGTATGACCGGGTTCCTGGAGACATCGGACGGCGAAGGCGAGCGGCGCTCCAACCCGCACATGCATCTGCTCGAAGCTTTCATGGCCTGGCATCAGGCCACCGGCGAGCGTGCCCATCTGCGCCGCGCGGCGCGCATCATCGACCTCTTCCGTAGCCATTTCTTCGACGCCGAAAGCTGGACGCTGGGCGAGTATTTCGATGCCGAGTGGAAACCGTCGAGCAGCGAGAAGGGCTCCTGGACAGAGCCCGGACATCATTTCGAATGGGCCTCGCTGCTGGTCGATTTCGCCGGCCGCAGCGGCCAGGCCGAGCTGAGCGGCTTCGCCAGGAAACTCTATGCCTCGGCCACCGCCAACGGCCTCAACCGTGCCACCGGCCTTGCCTATGGCGCTGTCTCCAGGCAGGGCCTGCCGCTCGACCTTGTGTCGCGCAGCTGGCCGCAGGCTGAAGCGATCAAGGCGGCGATTGCGCTCGATGGTTCAGGCGGGCCCGACCTCAAGCCGGAGATCGAGGAGCGTGTCGGCCGCCTGTTCCGCTGGCACATCGACCCAGCGCCGCTCGGCCTGTGGATCGACCGCATCGACGAACGCGGCCGCCCGCTGGCGTCAGACGTGCCGACCAGCATCTTCTATCATTTGGTCTGCGCGCTGACTCAGTATCTGGACGGCACGGTAGAGAGGGAGAGCTGAGGGGCTGGAGTTGCCAATCTCCCCCCGGCACGGCGCAGCCCCTGCGCGAGCCGAAGTGCCTGGCCCCTCCTCTCCGACAAGATTGCCAACGTCGACCCTGGCTTCGGCATCGAACGCCTTGGGGCGACGATCGCCGAGCCACTCGGCGGATGGCGACGGCCCCGTACCGGTGACACCTGGCCCGGTGATTGGCCGCGACCGGCACGCCTGCTGCCCAGGCCGGAGGCGATCGAGACGATGACTGCTTCTGCCCGGATCACCGCCCGTCACGTTTACCTGGCGCGGTGTGCGCCGGGGCGTGAAGTGGGCCAACTGCCCAGAGCTGGTGGAAGCGTGACGCCGAGCGCGCCGCGGTCTGCGATTATTTCCGCGTTGAGGACGAGGCGGGCGAGCGTTTCTGGCCTATCGCGCGGGGCGAGATCTAGATCAAGCCGTTGAAGCATGTCCTCAGTTATCCATATCGTGGATGCGTTTCATCGAAACAAACGATTTCACCAATCTTGCGGAACCTTGCATAGGAACAATTCAAGGATGGGCCCTAAGAATAGTTATCGATATTCGCGTTCGCCCCGAGGAGTATTTTCTCGTGTACGCCAAACATCACTGAGGCGCATGTCCATGCGGCCAGGTTCTTCCGCGCTCTGCGCAAGCTACATCGCGTTGGCTCGACGCGACGAGCTTCCCAAAGTTGCATAGGCGCTTCCCGATTTCTTTGGCAGCCGGCGGCATGCAGGCTGACCAGCTCCGTCCGATGTACAAATTCTAGGCGTAAGCAGAAGAGAATGAAGACATGAAAAAAGTCTATGTAGCGGGCCATCGCGGCCTCGTTGGATCCGCCACAGTGAGGGCCCTCGCGGCCTTAGAATCGTATGAAATAATAACGCGGACTCACGATGAACTGGATCTCTCCGATCGGACCGCGACCCGCGAGTTCTTTATGTCGCAAAGACCGGATTACGTCATTATGTGCGCCGCAAAGGTTGGTGGCATTCTTGCCAACGCAAGCTTTCCGGTTGATTTCCTTCACAACAATCTCGCGATTCAAGTCAGCGTTTTTGATGCCGCCCACGCATCCGGCGTCGAGCGGATGATCTTTCTTGGTAGCTCGTGTATCTACCCACGGGATTGCCCTCAACCGATACGAGAGGACTACCTTCTATCCGGTCCGCTTGAAGCGACTAATCGTCCCTACGCTTTGGCAAAGATAGCAGGCGTTGAATCATGCTGGTCTTTCAACCGACAGTACCGGACGCGCTATCTCGCGTTGATGCCGACCAACTTGTATGGTCCCGGAGATAATTATCACCCCGACAACTCTCACGTTCTGCCTGCTCTGATGCGACGTTTTCATCAGGCCAGAATGAACGGTGACCCCTCGGTCGTGGTCTGGGGATCCGGAAGGCCCCGGCGAGAGTTCATGTACTCTTTGGATATAGGGGATGCCATTGCATTCCTGCTCGGCCTGCCGGATTCAGATCTTGGCGACTTGACGGCTCCCGAGACCGCGCCTCTGATCAATGTTGGCGTTGGAGAGGACGTCACGATTCGCGACCTGGCGGAACTGATTAAGGCGACGGTCAGCTACGAGGGCGATTTGGTGTTCGACACGACAAAGCCAGACGGCACACCGCGCAAGCTGCTGGACGTATCGCGCTTGCATACTCTTGGCTGGAAAGCAAAAACGCCTCTAGGTGCCGGGTTGCAAGCGACGTACGAGGATTTTCTCCGCCATCATAAAGCTTGACGTTGATGCTCACAGCCTGGCTGGCTGCATGCTCGATCTGGTTCGAACTTTCCTGCGCCATTCAAATCTGGCGTCGCCGACGCGAGAGGTGCGTGAAGCACTCATATACCGGCTAACGGCCTGGTTCGCCCAAAATTAGGCCGCTAGCACACGCCAGGACATCATCGTCGGCACATTGCGGACGGCGACCGGCGTGGACCGCGCGCGACCTGCCACGACGTTGAAGGCGGCAGGACTCCGGGTTCAGGGCGCCGACCGGCGCGGCCGGGAGCGCACCATGTTCGCATTGGCTCGCCTTATCCAAATTCAGGACGGAGGCGCCACCCGCCAAGCCCACTGAATGACGCAGATGATCTGAAACGCGCTCTGTTGTTTGCCTGTCGCAGCCCCGCGAAATCCCCCGGGATGGGGTTCCGGTACACCATGGTCAGGCCTGTCGCCGACCCGAGTCGAGCGCGCCTATGAGATCGACACATCGATATTGCGCCGAACGAACATCACGGTTGGCAGCTTGTGCAGGAGCCCCGGGCCATCTCACAGGAAGGCTGCGGCGTAAAAATGCGCAGCGCGACTCGGATTTTCCACGCCCCGCTGACGCGTCGAATCCTCAGATTCGATTGCCGGGACGACCAGCGTCGCCCGCCGCCAGGGAGGCCCGCAACTGCTAAGCAGAGAGGCGAAGTGCACGTGACGCATCCATTCCGTAAATGTGTTCTATCGAAGCAAACGATTACTCCGATGATCCGATAGCGAATATGAAGGCTCGCCAGTTGGCGTGGTGGGCTGCATCATAAGCTGCATCATAAGGAGTATTTACGATGGCAAAAATTATCGAGGGTGGCCCGCGTTCCGAAACGCTCCTCGGCACCGGGCTTGAGGATTGGATGGCGGGTTACCAGGGCAATGACTGGCTTGACGGTCGTGGCGGCAACGACGAAATCTCGGCTGGCGAGGGCAGTGACCAAGCCATCGGCGGCGAGGGCAACGACCGCATCTTCGGCGAAGATGGCTGGGACCATCTCTCCGGCGACAACGGCCGCTACGAACCGCGCATCGTCGGCCAGGACAATGACAGGCTCGACGGCGGTCCTGGCGAGGACGTCCTCTACGTGGGTGACGGCAAGGACACTCTGGTCGGGGGCGCGGACAATGACACGTTCCTGTTCCAGTTCCACAATCCGATGTCTGGGGTCGACCCGAGGTACGATTCGAAGCCGGACATCAGCACTATCGTCGATTTTAACCGGACGGAGGATAAGTTCGCCTTCGATGCGGTGGGCCTCGACAACGACGGTTTTGGCGCGAACTTCGTCAATAACGCCAGCGTACAGTCCGGCTCCCCGGTGAGCAGCTTCTACAGCGGTGCGGCCTCGGGTGCGAACGGCGAGCACGTCGTGGTGATCACTGACCAACCTTTCACCTCTGCCTCTGCCGCCGCGAGTGCGATCTCCGGCGAGGCCCCCGGCGACATCATCGTCTACCACTACAACGACGGCATCAACAAAATGGTGAATCTGGCCTATGTCACCTCCGAGAACAACGCGCATGAGTTCGTTCACCTGAGCGGTATGCCCAACTTGGCCGACCTGGCCAACATGGGCCTGACCGCGTCGGACTTCAGCTTCGTTTGATCCGGAAAACCCGTACGTAACCTGCGCCCCGCCACCCCGGCGGGCGCTTTCCTTTTCAGCTACTTGCGGCTGGCCGTGGCGCCCGGGAGCCGGCGCAGCGTGTAAGATTGATGAAGCCCTGCGCGTCGCGCTGGTCGTAACACGGAATCCTCCTTGAAGGGTCGAGGCGGTAGGGTTGTTCGGGCCCTTTCGGCTGGCGACGATGACATTGCCCTTCCAAAGCTTCAGCCGGACGGTGTTGTTGACCCGTTCCATCAACCGCCGGGTTAACATAGTCGGCGCAAGCACTGATCCTGAACCAGCGAGCGGATGTGGTCGGTGTCGTAGGCCCCTTCGGCGAGCACTATCCGGTGCTGGATCGCCAGATCCTCACAATGATTGATAACGGAGGCTCTCCCTGAGTAACCATTCCTTGAACGTTTCGGCTTTGAGACCCTTCCCCCTGACTTCCACTATTTGGGGAGTTTTATTGATCAGTGGTGTGGTCAACCTGCTTGCGCTGACCTCGCCGCTGTTCATGCTGCAGGTCTACGACCGCGTTCTGGCAAGTGGCAGCGTACCGACGCTCGTGGGGCTCGTCGTGCTTGCTGTGGGGCTTTTTGCGTTCCAATGCATGCTCGACATTCTGCGCGCCCGCGTGCTGCTCCGGATCGGCGAGCGTTTCGATGGACAGTTTTCCGGGCGCGTTCACGATGCTATCGTTCGCCTTCCGCTTTCAACGCGCATGCCGGGCGACGGCTTGCAGCCGCTTCGCGATCTCGACAATGTTCGCGGATTCCTAGGTGGAAACGGTCCGACCGCGTTCTTCGATCTGCCATGGATGCTGCTTTATCTTGGCATTTGCTTCCTCTTTCATTTCTGGATCGGCATGACGGCGCTTATCGGGGCGATCGTCCTCATATCTCTGACATTTCTTACCAACGGTCTCTCGCAGCAGCCGATAAGCGATACCATTGCCCACAACATAGTCCGCAATGGCCTACTGGAAGCAGCACGCCGCAATGCCGAGGTCGTGCAAGCTCTCGGTCTCGGAAAGCGGATCGCTGCCCGATGGCACAAGGCCAATGCCAACTATCTGGCCGCCAATCGGAAAGCCGGGGACGTCGCAGGTGGGCTCGGTGGCATTTCAAAGTCGCTGCGCGTGATGCTGCAATCGGCCATTCTTGCCGTCGGCGCGTACTTGGTCATCAGGCAGGAGGCTACGGCCGGGGTCATGGTTGCCAGCTCGATCATGATGGGGCGTGCGCTGGCTCCGGTCGATCTGGCCATTTCAAACTGGAAACCCTTCCTCATGGCGCGCCAGAGTTGGGCCCGGCTGGAGGACCTCCTGGCAAAGGTTCCGGAACCCGCTCCTGTTATGCCAATGCCTGCACCTGAACGCGAACTGCGCGTCGAAGGCGTGACAATCGTTCCGCCCGGCGAAAAGAAGCCGACCGTGACCGGCCTCGCGTTTGCCGTTCAGGCGGGAAGCGCACTCGGGGTCATCGGTGCATCGGGTTCCGGCAAGTCGACACTCTCGCGCGCCATCGTCGGCGCATGGGCGCCGGTCGCCGGAAAGGTTCGCATCGACAGCGCAAGCCTCGATCAATGGGACCGGGAAGCACTAGGCCGTCATGTCGGCTATCTGCCGCAAGGCGTTGAACTGTTCGACGGCACCATTGCCGAAAACATCGCTCGTTTTGAAGATAATCCTGACCCTGAGGCTATTGTCGCCGCAGCGAAGGCTGCGGGCACGCACGAACTGATCCTCCGATTTGAACACGGTTACGAAACTCCGATCGGTGAGGCCGGATCGGCACTTTCCGCCGGGCAGCGTCAGCGTATCGGTCTTGCCCGTGCTCTCTATCGCGACCCTTTCCTTGTTGTGCTTGATGAACCCAATGCCAATCTTGATGCGGAAGGCGAGGCCGCCGTCGTTGAGGCGATCGCCTCCGTCCGCGAGCGTAGGGGCGTTGCGGTTGTCGTCGCCCATCGGCCGAGCGCGGTCCGCGCCGTGGATTACGTGTTGATGATGGAAGGTGGGCGGCAGAGAGCCTTCGGTCCGCGTGATGAAGTGCTTCCCAAGGTCCTGAAGGCCGCAGCGATGGCACCAGGCGCCGGGGTCAAGGCTACCGGGTCTACGCAGGATAACGTGTGAGAGTGCGCTGACATGGAGGATCCCGATGTCCGGCATCGATCAGAACAATGACGTTTCCAGCTCCATTCGCCGGCACCTGTCGGCGGGCCTTCTGGCGAGCGTGATCTTTGTCGGAGGAGCCGGAGTCTGGGCGGCCGTCACGAACCTCTCCGGTGCTGTTGTCGCGTCCGGACACTTTGTCGTCGATTCCTATGTGAAGAAGGTGCAGCACCCAACCGGCGGGGTTGTGGGAGAAATCCTGGTCCGCGAAGGCGATAAGGTAAAAGCCGGCGACATCGTCATG
This sequence comes from Mesorhizobium caraganae, assembly GCF_016836705.1. GTDB lineage: Bacteria > Pseudomonadota > Alphaproteobacteria > Rhizobiales > Rhizobiaceae > Mesorhizobium > Mesorhizobium caraganae. The sequence goes on from NZ_JAFCGY010000026.1 coordinate 25,959, forward strand.
CGGCTCGATGCCACCCAGACGCGCGCCAATCTCGCCATCGTCACCAAGCGGCTCGATGAGCTGGCCGCCCGGCTGGCACGGCTCGAAGCTGAGCGTGACGATCTAGCGGAGATCGCCTTCCCGGAATGGCTGCTTGCCCGCAGAGATGTTCGGGACGTGGCTTCGGCAATACATAGTGAGACGCGGCTGTTCGAGTTCCGCAGACAATCCCGCGAAGGAAGGCGGGCCCAGCTAGCGGAGCGCATTACCCAATATGAGCACGAGATGGAGGGACTCAAGGCGCAGGAGATTGCCTATGAGAAAGGCATCGAGATTGTCCAAAAGGAAATTGCTGCCCTGAGTGGGCTGCGCGAACAAGGAATTGTCTCGGACCAACGCTTGAACAGCCTGAAGACGCAGGCTGTCACTTTCGGCGGCGAACGTGGTGAGAAGATTGCCTATCAGGCACAGTCGGCAGGCCGCATAACCGAAACGCGCCTGCAGATCCTGCAGATCGATCAGGATCTCAAAACGGAAGTCGGCCAGGAGCTCAGGGAGGTTCAGGCGCAGGTTGGGGAATATGTCGAGCGCAAGGTGGCGGCTGAAGACGAACTGCGACGTATCGATATTGTCGCGCCGCAATCCGGCATCGTTCAACAACTCGCAGTTCATACGGTCGGCGGAGTGATCACGCCCGCCGATCCGATTATGCTAATTGTGCCAGAAGATGACGATCTCGCGCTGGAATTGCGGATCACCCCCAAGGACATCGATCAAATCCAGCTTGGTCACAAGGCCGTGCTGCGGATGTCAGCCTTCAATCTGAGAACCACGCCCGAATTGAACGGATATGTCAGCCGGGTCGCAGCCGATCTGGCGACGGACGAAAAGACCGGCATGTCCTATTTCCTGGTGCGCATATCGGTCCCGCATGCGGAACTGACGAAGCTCAAGGACCTAACGCTTGTGCCTGGCATGCCGGCCGAAGCAATGGTCCAAACGGGTGAGCGTACGGCGCTTTCCTATCTTGTGAAGCCGCTATCCGACCAAATCAGTCGGGCATTCCGCGAGGAATAGAATATTAGACCTTTTTGCTGCTAACGTCTTATTTTCGCGATAAGTGGAATGTAAGGCTAAGGTAGGGGGAGTCCGTAATGTTGTCCCTGCACTTCAGCGGAAAAGGAAGATTCTCTCAATCCGTTTCTTCTCGTATAGGCTATAAACCTCCTCCTTGCGCTAGATCTGCAACTTCGACGACAGGTATAGAGAGCGTTCTCGCAACGTTGAATTACCAGTGATGTTGTCCGTCGAACGATGACGCTTCAGATCAGACGGATCTCGACGCCCGCCCCGTAAGTCGAAACGCCCCGCAACTTTGCCGCAAGCGAATAGTCGCTGATCCCGAAGGCATCGCGCCGCGGGCCTGCAATTCCTGGAGCAATGCAGGAAGCGCCAACCTCATCAATGACACTGCAAGAGCCGGAAAGACGTGAGCACCCCGTCGATCGCTTAAACGCCCCGGCGATCGACACGTCGTTGTGCGTGTTGGCAGTTTACTGCGGATGCGCGATTGCCGGTTGGACATGGCCCAACGGCGAACTGAGAGATTGGCCGCGAGGGAGCATTGGCACTTGCTTCAGCGACGACGAAATTCCTTGTTGTGCCGAACCATATATCCGGAGGCCCATGAAGCCGGTTGTCGATGGTGCCCTTTGCTATCAATCGCCCTTGGGCGCATTTGGCGAAGACCTCCCCGCGAAGCCCTCGGAATGTCACCTCCGCGGAACGGGTAGAAGTCAGCGTTTCGTTTGCTCCCACACTGGGCCCGGAAGAAATCGTGGGCCTTTAGTTCATCCTCGAACCGCGATTGGGTCGGCGTAGGCGCAACCCGCCCAATCGTAGTCCTCTCTCGGTCAATAACAGGTGCATCGCAGGCATATATCCAGCGTGTGTATGCGTTCCATCACCATAATCGATTTTACCGATTCTAGAGAATAGCGGATAAGGAAACGTCTGTCGGGAGAACAGGTCAACTGAGAACGTGAGCCGCCACTCGCCGACCATGTCAAATAGTGCGACTTCTTCCGAAAGACTTATGGGCCGGCGCGGTCGCCGCAGGACCATTCAACAGCAATCGAAGTTGGGACGGTGCCAATCCCGGATTTCGCTTGATATACATCCCCAGGGGTGTCGCGCGTGCAATTAAGGCATTGAGGACGAAGTTAAATGGAAATACTGCGGTCTTTTAGACAGAACCTGCCAATCTCTATACGGCGGTCTGTGCAAGAACTTCTGGAGCGCACGCGGGAACCTATATCTTCGTTAAAAGTGCATCGGCAGATCGTTGAACTCCTTCAAAAGCCCAATCCCGTCATCTTGGACATCGGCTGCAATGACGGAACGGATACGCGACGTTTTCTCAGGCTTTGCCCAAAGGCTCAGCTCTACTGCTTTGAGCCAGACCCTCGAGCGGCTGCTCGCTTTAAGGAATATATGAATCTGTACCTGGACAAAGTGAGGCTATTTGAGATCGCGATCAGTAACCGAAATGGCACGATTGATTTCCATCCAAGCAATGGAGATGGAAGTGCGAAGGAATGGGACCAATCTGGTTCGATACGCCGACCCAAGAATCATCTTGTCGAGCATGATTGGGTTCGGTTCGATCGCCCTATCTCAGTTGAAACTCGAAGGCTTGACGACTGGTGCAGCGAAGCGAACCTGAACAAGATCGATTTCATCTGGATGGATGTGCAGGGAGCCGAGGCAGATGTCATTTCTGGCGGCACACAGACCTTGAGCAACACGCGCTTTATCTACACTGAATACAGCGACCATGAGCTCTATGAAGGGCAGCTGTCCCTGCAAGCCATTCTTGATCTTTTGCCTTCGTTCGAATTGGTGACCTGCTATGCCCGCGGAGCGGAAGGTGATGTATTGCTCAGGAATACGAGCCTCTAGAACAGACCCGTTCTGCTTCTGTCCTGCTGCAGCCCTTCATCCTCTATTAGAGATCCACAAGCCGCTGGATCAGGCTGTGAGGATCGTACCGTGAGCGGTCGCAGCATGCTTGATTGGACCGAGGCCTGGCTGCCCTTGCAGATCCGTCGCAACAGGTTCCGCGAAGCGAGGCAAAGGAATTGGCTCCGTGAAGGCCTCACATTTGCAGCTAGAGGCCACCCTGTTTTAGGAGTTGGAAAAATTAAGTACCTAGCTGTGAGCCTTTGCCGAGCCCAGTGAATCGAACGGGATCATGGATGAGGAGCCGCAAGGCAAGTTTTCACTGACCAGGCGCAATTGCGAGACGATGTTGCCACACATGATCTCGACCGCCGCTGCGCTCGACTTTTGCGACCAGGCACGGGGATTTCGTCCGCTCGGTTGCAGCCTAGTGGGCCCTCGATACCGCCGCGATCCGCGCAAACAGTCGAGCCCACACGGCATTTGCCACACGAAACAGCAAAGGGAAGCTATCGGGATGCCGGGCGGACCTGGAAGGCGCGGGCCACGCGTCGACGATGCGCTTGGTTCAGGTCGGCCAATCTGGTCTCTATTGTCTGGTAGCGGCCTTCGGGCGCCAGTGGCAGCGAGTAAAGATGTTTGGCATCATCGGCTTTGATTGCCGCGCAGATCCGGTCGAGACTAGGATAGCTCATACGGCTTCCTGGTCATTGAGAATAGGATGGTCGGATCTGCAGTAGACCTCCAGCACATGTCCGAGATCAAAGATCGTCCCGGGCAGAAGGCGCTGGACGGAGCGGGGCCATGTTTCGGTTGAGACGCCATCGATGCCTCGCGCCACCGTGCTGGCGAACCTGGGCATCAGCGGAGCGAGTGTCGGTGCCAGGATCGCAGCGGCCGTCGTCTGGAGGGCGAGCGAAGTCCGATTGCGGGCGGGATAGAGACGTCGCGCCGCCGCATAGTCTTGCGCGCGACGGTAGATCACGCAATCGCGCACGAAATCGCAGACCTGCGCGGCCGCGCGCCGGACCGAGAAGCCTTCGTCCGAATAGGCGCGCTCCATCGCCGCGCGATAGACCTCTATCCGAGCAAAGAAGGCGCGGTCGGCCGGGCTCCAGTCGCCTGCGTCGGGCACACGGCCGCCAAAATCCTGCTTGATTTCCCGGTGCACCGCATCAAGCCATTTCAACCAGATCCCTTGAAATATCTCCTTCCCGGTGTGGCGCAGCGCGTCCAGGGTGAAGTTCGTCCGCTCACCTTCCGGGCGTGTCAGCCCCAAATGGAGACGCACGACGTCGACTGTCTTTGGGCCCAGAACCTCCTTGCCCCAGACCGCATGGCCGCGGCTGGTCGAGAACTTCCTGCCGTCGAGCAGGTAGAACTCGTTCACATGATAGCGGATGCGCGGCGTCCAGTGCGAGAAGACCTCAGCGTAAAGCGCGGGATAAAGTAGCGCGTGGTTGAAAGAATTGTCGAAGCCGAAGAAATGGACAATCTGCCAGTCGTTGCTGGGCAGGGCCGCATTCCAGTCACGACCGAGCGAGCTAGCTAGCGCCTGGATCTTGTAAAGAAAACCAAACGCCATCTCCGACGAGCTCCAGATCACCTGCCCCGGGGACCCTTCGGCCGGTAGCCCCCAGTCCGACGGGTGGGTGATGGGGACGGAAAAGTCGCCGCGTTGGCGTAGACGCGCGAAGAGGTCCATGATCCGCACCGGGGCGCCCGATGCCCTTAAATGCCGGTCGATATTGACGTAGCACCGTTCCAGCGCAACTTCGGCACGCCGCACGGAGCCGACCACTGGCGCCTCGGCCGAGTGCCGCGACCGGGCTGCACCCAAGTCGTGGCATAGGTTCGGCGCGCCGCATTCCTCGCAGATGTTACCGCCAGCGGATCCGCCGCAATCGGGGCAGAGGCCGCTTACATCCGGTTGGTAAAGGTAATCGCCTGTCACAGCATCGAAGAGCGCAGGGCTCTCGCACAGATCTACCGCCGTGCTGCTCAGAAGACTACGGAAACACGCGGCTTGAAACTCTGCATAAGCGTCATCGCCCATCGTGGGTAGGAAGCTGTGAACCTCACAGTCGAGAAGTGCAAGCGTAGCTCGAATCTCGTCGGCGTAGTGGCGCGCCACCTTTGCGGGCGTTGATTGATCCGCATCAGCACGCGTAGCGACGTACCTTTGGTAATCGTCGCTTCCGGTCAGGTGGTAGGCCTCGACCCCATTCATGCGCAGGAAACGCGTGTACACGTCGGCGCCAAAATACGGGCCAGAAAGATGCCCCAGATGCAGATCGCCATTTGGCGTCGGTGGCGTGGAGAAGACGAATATCGGCCCGTGGGGAGCAGAGATCTGTGCAGCGGCATCCAGGGCTGCGTTGCCATCGCGCCAGTAGACATCAACGAAATTTAGGTCTTCGTCCCCATCGTTGTGCAGCACATGCGCTTCAAAAGGTTCGAACAGAACGAAATCGCCCACCTCAACCGAGATTTCCCCAAGGTCGGTGATGACCTTGCCCGCTCCTGACAGGATCACGAACGCCTCGAGTTCGTCGTGCCGATGGGGCTCGGATGTGACGCCCGGTGCCACCATACCGAATGAAAACCCCGTGCCGGCGATTCCCGTCCCAAGCTTGGCCGTGTCGACACCGAACCCGGGCGACAACGCCGTTCGAGAAAGCGTGAATTTCCGCATGACAGACCTAACCTCTGGGGACAGTGATATCTTCAGCTGCCAATGCAACAGCCTCCCGTGCAAGCTGCGCAGAGAAACGGTACCCCGACCCGTTGGCAGCCCCCGCCGGGATGATCCGGCTCTTGGACATGAGGCGGGCGACGACCGGGGGGCCGGTCGGGCTATAGGCATCACAAAAGACGCGGCCAAAGGTCAGATCCCGGCCTAGCTCGGGGCAGAACTGTTCCAGCACCGCACGGCCGGCCCGAAGATCAGCTCGCGACAGGCCGCAGGCCAGCGTCTCGGGACGCACGTCCCAATCGGCCGAAGTGTAGCTGAACAGCCAGCGGCTGACGCCCGGCTGTGGCAGCAGGAAGGCATCGACCCCGGGCATGAAGATCAGAGGATCATCCGGTGTAGAAGTCCGGTCGAGATGCAGCGCCACGACCTTCTTGATGCGGATTGAGAACGTCTCGGCCAGCTCACGAAATGGGGGCTGGACGATCCAAGGGCCGGCCGCCAAGATCACCGCGTCCGCGGTGATGATCTCGCCCGTAGCGAATTCGGCCTCTGCGGCATCGCCCTTTTCGCGCAGCCTGATGCAACGCAAGCCGTGCGCCACGCGAATCTTTGCCACAAGTTCCCGTTGCAGTTGGGCGATCAGTGCGGGCACGTCCGCGACATGAGCTCCACCGATGTTCCAAAAACGGGTATCGTCGGAGAAATTCGGCGCGAGACTGCCAATGTCAGGCCTAGCCGCGTCCAGGGGTTCCGTAAACTGGGCCGGATTGATCGCCTCATCTGGTCCAGCAGCGACACGCAACGCCAAAGGCCGGTACCATCCGTTGACGTCCGACCCTGCCATGGCCGCCAACGCCACTGCGCTCTTTCGAGTGAGCGACCTGGTACGGGCTTGACGACCGTAGGGGAAATGCACGCCCCCAGAATAATGCGACGCGCCGATGGATCCGAAGGCTTGTTCGGTCGCGATGATTTCGGAGAAGGCTCCGGCCTTCGCCGCAGCGGAGGCGGACATCATTCCTAGGATGCCACTGCCGATGAACAAGAGTCGACGCGTCATATCCCGCTGCCCATTTCTTCGGCCACGGGTTCGGGCCAGTTCTCGATGGAGGTACGGCTGATGAAGCCAGGGTGCTCGGGTTTCGCGCATGGCGCGCGCCCCAGAAGGCTGTCGAGGATGCGACGGGCGCGCCAGGCCAGCAGGCTAAGATTCGGATCAGCCAGCCCGCGCTGCCCGAGGCTCGCGTTCTGTATGAAGACGCGTCTGTCACGCGGTCCGTCCCAGCGCACCGAAAAATCCTCGCCAATAGCCAACTCGTTGTCGATCTGTTCCAGACGGTCCGCGATCGGTTCCAAGAAGCCTGGCACCGCGTTCTCGTAACCGGTGGCCAGGACGACGATGTCGGCCGTGACTTCTTCGACCTGGTCCATGCCGCGCTGCAGGATCAGCCTGTGACCCGCGCCGGCGTTGATGCAGTGCGAGACGATGCAGCCCGGCCGCAGTGTGATGTCGCATCGGTTTGGCTCGAGAAATGCGTGGCGGTATAGCGCCTGATAGATCGCGCGCAACGTGCTTTCCGAAATGCCGTCCGAGGCAAGCACGAAACGCCGCAGGAGGAGCCTGCGCTGCGACTCGCTCATCGCCGCGAAACGATCCGAAAAGCAGGGCATGAACAACTCGTTTGTGAACGGGCTGTTGTCGATGGGCAGGTAGTTTTCGCGCTGCGAGACCCAGGTGATCGATCGAGGCCGCTGTTGTTTCGGCAGGCCGACAAGGTGCAACAGCACCTCGGCTCCCGACTGGCCTCCGCCAACCACGCAGACATGCTTTTTCCGCACCTCAGGATGGATGTGCAATAAAACCGATGAGTGGAACAGGTTGCGTCCAATCCAGCCCTGAAACTGAGGCGGAATTTGCGCCTGCTTGCCAATGCCGACCACAACATTTCTGGCGCCGAGAACCGCGTTATCCGTCCGCACCCGAAACTCGCCGTCAAAGCGGATTTCGTGCACCGTCTCGCCGCCACGGACAAGTGGGTTCTTATGGAAGGCCCAGTTCAGGTATTGCTCGAACTCAGCTCTGAGCACGGCCTCGAATTGTGCGTTCAGGAAGTGGTACAGACGCCCGTTCTCGTACAGGTAGTTTATGAAAGTGTAGGCTGATCGCGGATTCACCAGCGTGACCAGATCCTTGAAGTGGCTGACCTGGAGCTCCGAGGAATCGAATGCGATGCCTGGATGCCAGCGGAAGTCGACCTGCCGATCGAGGAACAGCGCCCCTTGCCCAATTTCTTCGTGTATCTGACACGCAAGACTCAAATTAGACGGCCCAGCGCCGACCCCAATGCAAGAAAGCTCCACTTGCTTTGCTCCTATTGGTTGTTTCCCAAACTTAGCGGCATGTTCGCGGCGAGTATCAGCCATAGCCATTGGGCTTACTCCCCCTCTCGCGGGCATTCTCGAGCAGCGGTCCCGACCGGATATGCGAGTAAGCCAAAGGCCTGTGCGCCTTCGAGCCGTCGGTCTCAAGGTCGGCGATATCGACAGCGGGCGCGGCGTCATCCGGGTCTGGCACGGCACCGCTATGTGATGTTGTCGGCCCCATCTTACGGGGCTACTGGCGGCTGCCCCGACCGTAGGAATGGCTGTTTCCCGGCCGCGACGGAAGCGGCCCTATCCATGTACAGGACCTGTATTCGGCCTCCTGCCGGCCGGGCGGCACCCGAGAGCCCAGTCTTCACGGCATTTTCGGTGAGCATGATCATGGGACGACGTCTCGCTGATGCGTTTGGAGACCCCCGTGCAAGGACCGCGCCAGAGACGAAAATTTTATTAGAGCAATGAGTTAGCGGATTTGCTGCCCAATCGGAAATCCGACAACGTCGGAAATCCGACATTGATCGGATGGCGGACCCCTCACGGCGACGCCCCTCCCCCGCTGCCGGGCATACGGGTCACGTACCACGGCGGGTAGGTCGACCGAATTAAGCTTGGGCGGACACATAGGGAGGGGAAGACGGAACTCGTCGAAGTCGTATGCGCAGGGCTTGTTGGACCGCCGGGTGTCCTGACATGGCGCCAGAACCCCGTTGGTGAACCGGCGGCAACCGCTGCACTCACGGCGGCGGACCTCGGCAAGGCAAGCCGCCGATTGATCGGCGGGCTCCGCAAAATCGGCGATCTCGCCGAAGAAGTTCAGCCTGCCCGCTTCATCGGCGGCCTGCAGTTCTTCCAGGAGAAGGCGTCTAAACAGGCGCAACAGGACGCGCACCGGCAGGAAGAAGCCGGGGCCGACAAGAGATCCAGCGCGTGCCGTTAGGGGAGAGACCTCCGCCAGGCACGATGCGGGCGCACGATCATCGGATTGATTTCGGCTTCGATAAAGCGGTCTTTTGCTTCAATCGGTAACCGGTTTCCCGAATATTCAACGGTTCACGTCGACGACTACGCGTCCACGCAGCTTGCCCTCGATAATATCTGTCGCCGCGGCGATTACCTCGCCGAGGCCGATCTCCTTCGCGATCGTGTTCAGATGATCGAGGTCAAGTTCCCGCGCCAGCCGCTGCCAAGCCGTTATGCGTTTCGGCTTAGGGCAGTACACGCTATCGACACCCGCAAGCGTTACACCACGAAGGATAAATGGCGCGACGCTTCCCGGAAAATCGAGGCTCTGCGCCATACCGCAAGCCGCCACGACGCCGCCATAGCGCGTTGCGGCGCAGGCATTGGCAAGCGTAGCGCCGCCCACGGTGTCAACGACGCCGGCCCAGCGCTCCTTGGCGATGGGTTTCCCCGGTGAAGAAAGTGTGGCGCGATCGATGATTTCCGACGCTCCCAAGGCCTTCAGATAGTCCGCTTGGGCTGGCTTTCCGCTCGATGCCGTCACGGTGAAACCGCGTTTCGAAAGTAGGCTGATGGCGATGGAGCCAACACCGCCGGTGGCGCCTGTGACGAGGATCTCGCCACCCTGTGCCACCCCCTGTTCTTCGAGCGCCAGCACGCAAAGCATGGCAGTGTAGCCAGCAGTGCCAATCGCCATTGCCTGCCAGCTGGTTAAGCCGTCGGCAAGTGGGATCAGCCAATCGGACTTGACTCGTGCGCGCTGTGCTAGACCTCCCCAATGCGTTTCGCCGACGCCCCAGCCGTTGAGCACAACGGCATCGCCCGTTTTGAAGTTACCAGAACTGCTCTCTTTGACGGTGCCAGCGAAATCTATCCCGACCACCAATGGGAACGAACGCACCACAGGCGCCTTGCCAGTGATAGCGAGGCCGTCCTTGTAGTTGATCGTAGAATGCGTGATGTCCACAAGGACTTCGCCTCCCGGCAGTGCAGAGTCCTCAACCTGTTCCTGTTGCACACGATGGCCCTGATCGTGCTTGCGGACAACAACTGCTTGGAAGCTCATTGGCGGGTCCTCATGTGTTCATCGTTCGAGGGGAGACGTATTGAGATTGGTTGGTACGGAGAGCTCGACCGGCTCTATTGAGGCGGCAATCGGCGTCGGAGGTGACGACTCAGACTATGGTAGCCTTGAAGATTGCCGCAAAAGCGCGAAAGCCGTCGTGACCAGCAAAGTTACCGAGACAATGATAAGCGCCAGCGCGTTTATGCTCGGCGTAACCCCACCTCTCACCATCGAGAACACGTAGACGGTCAACGTGTCCGAGCTCGAGGTCCCGCGGGTAAACAGCGTAATGTTGAAATTCTCCATGGACTGGAAGAACGCGACAGCGGCAGAGGCGGTTAACGCAGGCGCCAAATGGGGGAAGACAATGTAGCGCAGAACCTGCGCATGGCTGGCCCCAAGATCAATGGCCGCCTCCTCTAGGCTTGCGTCAAGGCTGCGCAATCTTGCGAGCACCAAAAGCATGACGAGTGACGCAATGTAGCTAACTTGGCCCAAAACGGACAAATGCAGGCCGGGAGGCACCGACAGCTTCGCCCAGAACAGAAGGGTCGAAATTCCTATCACAGCGCCTGGGGCCAATACCGGGGCAATTAGCGCCCCATACAGAATTGTGCGCGCCGTTCCAGACATTGACGAAATTACAAAGGCGGCTGCCGTCCCCACTGGAACGGCCAGCAAAACTACGCCAATCGCGACAATCACCGAATTGCGCAGAGCGCCCCACATTCTTGCGTCGTTCCAAAGCGCGATGAACCACTTGTCGGTGAGGCCCATCCATGGATAGACGGTCGGAAACCTGCTGTCGTTCAGCGACGCCCCGCCCATAACCCCGAGGGGGAGCAAAAGATAGAGCAAGAAAAGCGCCAGGTAGAGATGGCCCAGCCTTATTTGCGAGTTTCTGAACATTAATCGGTGCCTAGTTTGTGATGTTAGACAGTTTCACTTTGAACGCCCACATCATTCCCGCCACCACAAAAGTACAGAGAAGCAAGAAAAGCAGGGAGTAAGCAGCCCCGGTGTTCCAATCAAGGGCTTCCAACATCAATTGCTGTATTGTTTGCGTGAACCATAGCGAATTCGGCGAACCCAAGAGAGAAGGGACAAGGAGCGAACCGGCTGATAGCATGAATACCATGACGCAGCCGGACACGATTCCTGGTTTGCAATGAGGAACAATGACCCGCCAATGCGTGCGCCACCACGACGCCCCAAGATCCTGCGCGGCCTCGATCTGGTTCTTATCCAAGGATTGCATTGAACTATACAGCGGAAATACCATGAAAAGCATGTAGGTATAAACAAGACCGATAACTATACCATTATATCCCCTGATCCACCTAATCTCAGAGTCTATGACTCCCATTTCTATCAATAGCGCATTAAGCGGCCCCTTAAAAGATAGTATAGTAAACCACGCGAACGAGCGAAGAATCTCAGATACCCACATTGGCACCGTCAGGACGATGAAGAAAAGCGCCATGTTGCTAGGTGATATAGTTTTTGTCATGTAGTAAGCTGCCGGATACCCTATGATAAGTATTATTGCCGTGACCAAAATGGAGTACAAAACCGTAGTGATGAAAATTCTCAGATGGATCGGAACATCGATCGACATACCAAAAATGTCGAAGCCAACCGGCGTCGAAAGAAACCTTTGGTAGTTAGCCAAGGTATAGCTATCGCGAGGCCCGTCAATTTCATTCAGCGGCAGGTAGGGACGGAAAGAGCTCTCAATCAGCGCAATATTCGGCAAAATGATAAGCATCAAGAGCCAGCCTAGTGTCAATACTAGGAACAGCGCAGAGATTGACCTTCCGTACCTGTTAACTAAGTGATGCATTGTTCACGATCTGATTGAAGAAGGAATGCCTGTTGTTCGTCGAAATGGAGGTAAACGTTCTCGGTATTGCTTGGAAGGCGTTGAAGATCCTTGTTGTCAGTTGCCACCAGGAAGACATGTCCATGCGCCGTGACTGCTTTAACCAGCGCAAAGCTTCCTTCGAAAGAGACATCTTGCAGCCGTGCCTCGATGGCGTTGTCGCCCTGTCGCTGCCGCGAGACATCCACATGCTCTGGACGGACATACAGTGCAACGCTTTCCCCTTGCACGTTGTGGCTTACCCTGGCGCGATGCTGGCCCAAGGGTGACTCTACTGTGCCAAAACCGTCTGCTATTCGTACAAGCTTGCCCTCGATCACATTGGTTTCGCCTACGAATTTTGCCACGAAACCGGAGCTTGGATTGTGATAGATCTCGTGAGGTGGAGCGACCTGCAACATCCTTCCCTTGTTCATCACGGCCACGCGGTCGGACATGGCGAGTGCCTCGCTCTGGTCATGAGTGATATAGATGAACGTCACGCCCGTCCGCTTCTGGATCGACCTCAGTTCCGCTCGCATGTGCTGCCTCAGTTTGAGGTCAAGCGCCGACAACGGCTCATCAAGAAGCATAACCGAAGGCTCTACAGCCAAGGCGCGCGCAATCGCGACCCGCTGTCTCTGGCCACCCGACAACTGGCTTACCATTTTCTCTTCAGCGCCAACCAGATCCACCAATGCCAGCAGCTCTTCGGCTCTTTTACGCCGGATGCTGCGTGGCACTCGCCGCATCTCCAAGCCGAATGCTACATTTTCCCAGACGCGCATCAGGGGGAACAGAGCGAGATTTTGAAAAATCAGACTGGTAGGGCGTTGGTTTGCGCGCTTGCCGCGGACGTCCTCCCCGCCGATCCGGATCGTGCCGGCGCTTGGATCGATAAAACCCGAGATCATCCGCAAGATCGTCGTCTTGCCGCACCCGGACGGGCCGAGGATCGAAAAGAACTCGCCCGCCCTGATCGTAAGGCTCAGATCTTCGATTGCGCGGAAGCTCCCGAACCTGCAACTTACATGTTCAAGCTCGACAGATCCTTCAGAACGCTTCTCCGAATCTGCCGAGTTGGAAATGGCCTGCGGCACAAGATTGCGTGAATGGCTAGACACACGCATCTTGCCTATGCGGCCCTGTATTTGTCGGCATATTCTCCGCGCTTAGCCACAAATTCGCTATTCTGGTCCGGCCACCACCAAAGCTTCTTCAAAGCACCCTCGTCGAATGCACCTTCGTAAAATGCAGCGTTGTCCGGATTGAGTAGCTTGGGTCCACCTTTTGCAGCCGGATTTGCTGACACTGCCGCCCCCCACAGCGCTGAGCCTTCCGCAGTGGAAACCCACTTGGCAAGAGCATGAGACTCGTCAACATTCTTAGCGTTGGCGAGGAGCACAAAACCTTCATTCCACGCGAAAGCACCCTCTCCCGGCGCGGCGTATACAAAGCCATTGTTGCGCAGGTTGAAGCCAGTCGAATCCCAGCAAAGCCCGAGAGTTGCACCATTTGTAGTGAAGCCGGCATTAGCGTCATTCTCGCCCGACCACCATTGCACTACATTGCCCTTGTGCTTTATCGCCTCGGCAAGGGCGATATCCCAGAGCTGGGTCATCACTGCCATATCGCTGTAGCTATCCGACCACGGACGCGGCAATTTGCCATTTGCCTCAAGCCACCGGCCCATGGCCGCAAGCGCTGAATGAGGCCGAATGGTCACCTGGTTGTCTGGACTGAACAAATCGCCAAGGCTGGCAGGTGAGCTCAGCTTGGCGTCGCCCTTCTTATACACAAGCGCTTCCGTGCCCCAGACGGCTGGCAAAAACTTGCGCTTCCCTTCAATGGTTGAGCGTTTGCCCATCGCACCATCGGCCATACCGGGGAGGTAATTTGAGAGGTCGAGTTTGGACTCATCCCAACCCTGCACCAGCCCTTGGCTATTCCAGGCTGCGAGACGATCCACTGTCGGTTCCGCGACGTCAATGTTGCCTGTGGCAAGCGAAAGCTTCGCTTGTGCATACATCGCGTCCTGATCGGGTTGCTCAATAAAGTTTACCTTGACGCCTGTCGCTGCCTCGAAGGCGGGAAACACTTTCTCGCGAAACAGAGGGTACCCCGCCCAGCCCATAAAATTGACAGTCCCGCCACCGGCAAAGGCCCTAGTGATCACAAAGGGCGCAGCAATGCTCTGCGTTGCCACAAGAGCGGCGCCGGTTTTCAAAAAGCCGCGTCTGCTGAACCTGTATCCTGACTTTTTCATAGGTTAAAACTCCTCCTGTCTTTCCACCCTGGATTTCACTTTTTTTGCAGCGCCCATCGCCTTTCTGGTCGCCGCTCTTGAATTACTAGTAGATCAGTCTATTAGCTCCCGCAAGTGCATTTCTCGGTGACGCGCTCAAATAGCGCGGCACTCCAGATCTGCCCTTGGTTCACCCGACCTTACGCCGGATTCAAACTAGGGCGTTTACGCCTCTGCGACGGATGCTACCACTGGACCAGCCTGCACCACTAAACTTCCGGCCATGGCAGGCTGTAACCTCTTGCACTGCAGTAGCTGATCGGTCTATAGCCGATTGATGGCACACAGAACAAAACACCACAATTCGGCACCGAAGACGGCAACGCATCTTGCCCTGGAAACCGCCAAGGAAAGGATAATGCGCGTCGCTTTGGAATTGATGACGGAGAAAGGCTTCCTTTCAACCGGTATTGAGGAGATATTGTCTCGTTCCGAAGTTCCCCGCGGATCATTCTACTACTACTTCCCGAGCAAGGAAGCGTTTGGGCTCGAAGCTATCGATGCCTATGACGCATTTTTTGCGAACAAGATTGAGAAGTTTCTTGGAAACCAACGGCGCAGTACAATCGAGCGCATCGTAGCGTTCATGGATGACGCTGAACACGGGATGAGCAAGTACGAGTTCCGTAGAGGCTGCCTCGTCGGCAATCTTGGGCAGGAGATGGGGGCCCTTCCCGGATCCTTCCGGACCAAACTCGTGGCGGTCCTGCAAGGGTGGGAACGGAGATTCGCCGTTTGCATCGCCGATGGGCAGCTTAGAAACGAGATTTCTGATCATCTCGACCCAGAGCGATTGGCTCGGCTGTTCTGGACTGGCTGGGAGGGAGCGGTTTTGAGGGCAAAGCTTGAAAGCAACCCGCAGCCTCTGCACATCTTCGGTGACGCTTTCTTGGAGATACTCAAGGCGCGTTAGGCAGATGTCAGGTTTGGTCCTGGTATCCTGAAGCAGCCGTCGACGCTTTTCGTGTTCAACGCCATCTTGCTGGTGCTGTTTCCCTTCGCGATCTTGCCGATCTTCCTGTCGCTGGAGCGCATTCCCCAGTCCTTGCTGCGCGCCTCCGGGGATCCGGTTGCAGGCTTGCAAGCGTTCTGGCGCTTCAGCTTGCTGCTCGGCGTCGCCCGGGCCCGGCTCTCCACTGTCTTCCTGACGGCGATAACGACACTGGTTGCCGTGCTGCGCTCCAGCCCGCTGTTCGTGCCGATCGTGTCTGCCGATCCTGTAGGGCGCGATGGTCGGCGGCGCTATCCTGGCCTTCGCCGTGTCGTTAGCCGAGACGATGATCACCATCCTGGTCACCGGCACCCAGAGCACGCTGCCGGGTTCACTGTGCTGCTCTGCGTACCCGCCTCCCGGTTTCTCATCTCCAGCCAAATCGCAACTGAGCGAAGCGCAGCGCCTGTCAAATTTCACCGAGGAAAGCCGATGGGCCAAAGTCGAAGACCCGCCCGGGATTGAGGATGTTCTTCGGGTCGAACGCCGCCTTCAGCCGCTGCATCGCAGCGATCTCGACGTCGCTGCGGACCAGATGCAGCCACTTCTTCTTGTCAAGGCCGATGCCATGTTCGGCCGAGACGCCACCTCCGGCCGCCGCCACGCCACGATAGACGATGTCATATGCCACCGCGGGATCGACCGTGCGGACCTGGTAGTGCAGATTGCCGTCACCGAGATGACCGAAAACATAGATGTCGGCGTCGGGATCATTGGCGTGGATCGCAGCGCTTGCTTCCCGCAGGAATGCTCCCATGCGGGCGAGCGGGATACTGATGTCGACGCTGATCAGCCCTTTGATTGGAAACAGGACGCGATTGGCGTCCTCGCGCACGTCCCACAGCGCCCGGAATTCGCGCGGCGACTGCGAGACGACCACATCGTCGATGACGCCATCCTCGACCGCCTGCATCAACACCTCGGCGAAGCGCTCGCCGTCACGTTCAGGCTCGCTGCCCTGGATTTCGGCCAGCACATAGACGGACGAACCCGCCGGCAGCGGCGCCGGCATGTCCATGCTGGCGACCATGGCGTCATAGAGCGGCGCGAAGTTGACCTCATAGGCGGACAACAGTGGGCCAAGCTTTTGCCGGAGCTGCCCAAGCAGGGCGATCGCCGCATCGAGCGAAGACAGCGCGCAGAAAGCGTTCACCTCGCACACCGGCTTTGGATGCAGCCTGAGCGCCGCGCGTGTGACGACGCCAAGCGTCCCTTCCGTGCCGATGAAGAGCTGGCTGAGGTCGTAGCCGGAATTGTCCTTGGGCAGTCCCTTGAGCGAGGTCAGAACGCTGCCATCGGCAAGCACGGCCTCTAGCCCCAGCACCTGCGCCCGGTACATGCCATAGCGCAGCACGCGGATGCCGCCGGCATTGGTGGCGATGTTGCCGCCGACCGTCGCCGAACCACGTGCACCGACATCGACGCCGAACATCAGGCCCGCGCCATCGGCTGCCTCCTGCACCGCCTCCAGCGTTGCGCCCGCTTCGGCCACGATGCTGGCAGCCTGACGATCCGGAGCGGTAAAGCCGGTCATGCGCTCCAGCGACAGCACCACCTCGCCCGGCTGTACACGCCCCCCACCAGCCATACCGGTCCGTCCGCCCTGCACGACAATCGGCTGGCCGAGATCGTTGCACGCCGCCAGCGCTGCCGCGATACCTTCTGTGTCGCGCGGACGCAGCACCACTTCGGGAAGCGCACCCAGCTTGCCGTCGGGATCGTCGCGATAGCGCTGGTCGACATCGGAGCCGGCGAGCACGCCACCAGCGCCAAGCCGATCACCCAGAGCAGACAGAAGCTGTTGTGTTTCGGGTGACATCGGCCAATCCTATTCATGCTCGCCTGAGGGCCAAACCTTTGTCCGTGCAAGCGTCACCGTCCGCGTGACCGTTCGTGGACGAGGGGGGGCAAAGCCAGCGACAACGCATTGATGCCGGAATGATGGTGCCCCTTACTGAAGCTTCGGAAGCTGAGACGTCACTCGCACGGAGTTCGCCGGTTTGACGATGGTCCATCGGCCTACGCTTTCCGGCCGGTTAGAATGTTATATCTGGGGTGATCTCGATCAGTGTTGGCCCATTGGTGTCCAGAGCGTCCTTGATCATGGTGTAGAGATCGCCGGCGGTCGCGGGTTTGACGGCCTTGGCTCCATATGCTTTGGCCAAGGCACAGAAATCCGGATTCCGGGCAGTCACAGCATTCGGTTCTATTCCGGCCGTCATCATGCTGTCGCGAATTTCGCCCAGCAGACTGTTGTTCCAGAGCACAATTGGAAGTGTCAGGTTCAATTCAACCGCGGTAGCAAGTTCGTTCGAAGTGTATTGAAACCCGTAATCACCAGCCAATGCCACGACGGGTGCGGACCCGCCTTTGCCTATCTTCGCCCCGATGGCGGCGGGCAAGGCAAAACCCAGTGTGCCAAAGCCTACAGGATGTAACCACGTGCGAGGCCGTGAGACTGGAAATTGTACATTCGCGGAATAAGCAATCTGGGTCATGTCCGAGCAAATCACTGCCTCGACAGGGACCGCTGCACGGATTGCAAAAAGGATTTTTGCAACAAGAGACGAACCTGCTGGGGTTTCCATAACGAAGTTTGTGGACGGCCTGAATCGCCGCTTGAGAACACCAATCCGTGCCGAAATGTTTTCAAGACAGTGGCTGGAATCGCCTATTATGGCAACCGCGGCCGGATAGGGCCGCGCTATGTTGAAGGCGTCTAAATCGATGCGCACAATCTTTCCTGGGAAGGAGATGTCCGTGCGCCAGAAGTCCGTCTCAGCCATTTCCGTGCCTACAGCCACAATGCAGTCAAAGGTCTGTAGGTCCTGTTGCACGGATGCCAGGCTCAACACCGAACCCCAAACCGCGCCATGCTCTGCTGGGACGGCTCCTTTCCCCGCCGTGGTTGTGATAATGCAGGCTCCGACTTTTTCAGCCAAATCAAGTGCGTATTTGCCGGCATCAAGTGCGCCACCGCCGAGAATAATCGCGGTTCTAGACGCCTGCGAAATCAATTTTGCAGCATCTTCGATAAGCGCGGGATCAGGTAACGGCTTGCGCGGAAGGGTCCGGGCGAGCCACCGATCCGTCACGTCCGCCTGTAGAACGTCGATAGGTATTTCAATGTAAACCGGACGTGGGCGCGCAGACGCGAATACGGCAAAGGCTGCCGCTACAGCATCCTGAAGATCCTTGCCGTTGTAGACGCGGAAAGCATGCGCGGTGACCGATGAAGCAGCGCCAAACTGATCGATCATTTCGTGAAGCCTGCCACGGCCTTGTGCGCTATCGCGTAAATCCAAACAGGACGAGATAACCAGAATAGGGCTCGAGTCGGACCAAGCCTGGCCAAGCGAGGTCATGATGTTCGTCATGCCGGGCCCCGTGATGGTGAAGCATACACCTGGTTTTCCGGTTGCTCTGGCATAGCCGTCAGCCATGAAGCCAACGCCTTGCTCGTGGCGCCCGAGCACATGGGTAATCGTGGAGGCTGGCAGAGCGCGATATAGCTCTATGTTGTGGACGCCAGGAATGCCGAAAACGACGTTAACCCCATACTGCGAAAGCAAATCAACGAGCGCCTCACCGACCAATTGCTTCGTCACTGTTTTCTATCCTCCAGGTGTGTTTGCACCCGATCACCACGCCACTGAGGAAGATCTTCTTTGGCCAGGAACCTGGAGATCAGCAATTTTTGCACTTCACTCGTGCCGTCGATCATCTGCACTACCTTCGCGTCCCGCATAAGCATCGCTGGGGGACTAGAAGCGTCTAGCCCGGCAGCCCCATGCACTTGCACAGCCTGCGTGCTAAGCTTCATCCCGAGATCGGCGCAAACGAGCTTGCACATGGCAGCGTAGGCGCTGCCGAGTTTTGTGCGCGGGGCACCCATCAGGAGAAGCGCTTGTTCCCAGAGAGCCCTGGCGGCGGCAAGCTCAGCGGCAGCGCTGCCTATCTCAAACGAAATGCCTTCGTGCTCAATCAAAGGCCGACCAAAGATCTGACGGCCACGTGCAAAGGACGTTGAGTAATGGAGCGCGGCAGTCGCAATACCAAGACCGATCCCGGCTGCGTTCAGCCGATAGAGGTCAAGCATCTTCATGGTGATGCGAAACCCCTCCCCTTCATTCCCAAGGAGGCAGCGCTCTGGCACGTGCACATCCTCAAGGATTACGGAGGCCGTGGGGCTTGCCCTGAAACCGAGAAGGTCGTGATCGGGACTTATCCTTATCCCGGGGAGTTGCCGGTCGACGACAAAGGCCGATACCCCTTTGTTTCCGCCTTCGGGGTCGGTCTTCGCCAGAACCACGAATACATCGCCAACTGACGCGCTTGTTACCCAATCCTTTGTTCCGTTGAGGACATAGGCTGCGCCAGACTTTCGTGCCGTAGTTTGCAAAGCGGCAGCATCCGACCCCGCATCTGCTTCCGAAATGCAAACACAGGGGATAACAGATCCGTCAATGATCCCTGGGATATAGGACTGTCTGACGGACTCCTCTCCGTAGAGGATGACCGGCGACGCCACATCTGCACACATGCCGAATGACATCGCAAAACTTGGACTGACGCGTGCTATGATTTCACTTGCCAGGATAGCAACGATATGGTCCTCGCCCGACCCCCCGAACTCTTCAGGCATTCCAATGCCGAGCAGGCCACGACTGGCACACTCGGCATAGATCTCACTCGGAAACTTTGCCTTGGCGTCGATACGAAGAGCTTCCGGACGCAGGACTTCTTCCGTAAAGCTTTGCACCTTTTGGAGAAGACGTAGCCTTTGATCTGTAAAAAGCATTTGTCTTCCCTCAGCTGTGCGTTCTTTTGCGTATGAGAGCGTCAAGCGCCACGCACGAACCCTGACTCACGATTATCGGATTGATGTCGACTTCACTGACAATATCTCTGGCATCGATAGCCAGGCGCGAGAGACTTACCGCGACACGCGCCAGTGCAGTGAGGTCATATGCCGGCTTGCCCCTAAAGCCAGAAAGCAACCTGTAAATTTTCAACCCCGCCAACGCATCGGTAAACTCCCGTTCGCTTACTGGGCAAAGCAAACTGGCCGAGTCCTCAAGAAGTTCGATCATGACGCCGCCCGCGCTGACGATCAGGATGGGGCCCACCTGATCGTCGTTGACGATCCCGAGAGCCACCTCGACGCCGTCTGTCTTTATCATTTCGCAGACGAGCACCTTCGGGCCGAGGCGAAAGGCTACATCCTCATAAGCTGCGTACACTTCGGCAGCCGAACGCAGGTTCAGCTTCACACCGCCAACGTCAGATTTGTGAAGGACTCCGACGGCGGCTGTTTTCAGTACCACGGGGTAGCCGATGCGCTCGGCCGCGGCCACGGCCGTTGCTGCCGAATCTGACAGAATGCGCGCGGCTGTCGGGATGCCATAGGCGTCCAGCACGTCAAGACAGTCCGACTCCGTCATTGTATCCGATTGGACTATGCGTCGAAGGTCCGGATCCATCCCCTTCACAGCCTTTGATGGGACCTCCATCGCAACTGCTCGGGCCCTCCATTTCTTCCAGGCCATCACGTTCCGAACGGCTCGCAATGCGTTTTCTACGCCATCGAACAGCGGTATCCCCGCCTCTGACAATTTTTCGGCCAGACGCGTCCTTGGCAGGCGTGCAAAGTTCGTCGCCACGCAGATTGGTTTTTCAGTCCTGGAATTGGCTGCAATGCATGCTTCGACGAACCCCTCGGAAATATAGTCCTCCATTGGGACATCGCAGACGAGCGCGGTGAGGCCTACAGCTGCATCCTCGCTAATGGCGAGAAGGCACTGTGTGTAGTTTTCAATAAAATCGGTGGCAGTGCCCCAGGCATCCAGCGGGTTCACAGCGTCCAGGCCAGGTGCCAGATGCCCCGTCAGGCGATTGGCCGTAGCTTGGCTTATTGCGGCAAAGTTGACTCCAACGGCCTCTGCAACATCGACCAGGTGGCCACGCGCGCCGCCCGAATCGAGCACGGCGCCGAGATCGCCATCCGCCATGTCTTTCGGCGAGGACAACAGCAACGCTGTCGCTGCCAATTCGTCAATCGTTTCTACTTCGATGACCCCGCTTTTGGCGAAAAGTGCGCGGTAAGCCGCATGGTTCCCGGCGATGGCGCCTGAGTGACTTTCGGCAAGTCTGGCGCTCAGGGACGTCTTGCCGATCTTCAGCGCGACGATCGGCACGCCCTTTTCACGAGCCATCGCCGCAGCCTCAATGAAGCCTGGAACGTCCCGGATTGTTTCCAGGAAAAGCGCCACAACCTTCGTCGTCTGGAGTGACAGGGCGTATTTCATGTAATCTGCAACGGTGGTCGTAAGCTCCTGGCCGCTCGAAACCGCTAGATTGAAACGCAAGCGCGGATCTTGGTTGAGAAGGCATGATAGGATCGCGCCAGAATGACAGATCGTCGCAATCGATCCGGATGCCCTGTTTTCAAAGGGAAACCAGCTTACAGCGACGCGTTTTTCGAGGTTAAGAAAGCCCATGCTGTTGGCGCCGCACAAGGCGATGCCGTTTTCCCTGAGCTTTCTTCCAATGCGTTCCGGCAGAGTGGGATTTGTATCGTTCGATATGTAAGCGCTTGCGAAAATAGTCGCGGCTTTCGCACCGCAGGCTATTACCTTGTCAATCTCGCTTTCAATATTCTGATTGGCAACGCAGATAACGACATGTTCAGGCAATCCGACAATATCGTCAAGAGATGGATAGCACTTCCTGCCGAAGATCTGACTATACTTTGGATTAATGGGGTACACCTCGCCGGTATAGCCAAAATCGATAATTTGGCGGAACGCATCACAGCCTGCCGTGTTTTCGCGAGGTGAAGCGCCAACGACGGCGATCGACTTTGGGTCCAGCAGATCTGTCAACACAGCAACATTCCTTATATGTTTCAACGATCCGATTGAGCTTCACGGTTACATAAGCAGCGAGAGCGGACATCTCTTATGGCCGGACATGCGGCGACCGATTTCGATCTCCGTCGACGAATAGCCTAGCCGAGCAACAGTCTCAGGTGGTCGTTGAGAAATCTATTCTTGGGATCGAGTTGGCGCCGCAGTTTCCGAAAATCGTTCGCTCGCGAATAAAGCTGAGTGACATCGTCGGTATCGAGGAAGTGCATTTTGCCCCAATGCGGACGGGAGCCGTATCGGCGCAGGATTTCGTCCACGTCCCTCAAAAAAGGCCAGTAATCGATTCCAGGACCGCCGGAGACCGACAGCGTGATGCTGTCCTGGTGGTGGAACGGGCTCATCCAACCGGGATCCCCGGCGGTAAAGCGATATTCGATCGGGTAGATGCAGTTGGTGTGCCTGGTGAGCATGAGCTCGCGCACTGCCCTGACAGCGGTCTTGCCGTGCTCCAGCGGTACTGCGTATTCGAGCTCAACAAAGTTCGGCACGTATTCAATGGGGTACACTTCGGAACTGTACGCAATTTTCTCGAAGTCCGCCTCCATTGGAGCTGCGTCGGTGATGTCCATGATCTTCATTTCGCAGACATCAGCCAGCTTTTCGGTGCTCGACACAGCTGCAGTGTCCGGCAGGCAGTAGAGATGACGACTCTCTGGCGTTGGGCACCAGAAGAAGCCGAAGTGACGGTGGTTCGCCGCCAGCTCATCGTGCCGTTCCATGCAAGTCTCGAAGTCGTCTCTCCACAAGCGCTCATGAAGGTTGTAGGCATCCATGACGTTAAGGGTGAGCGAGGAAATGATGCCGAGCGTCCCCAACGACACCTGTGCTGCGTGCAGCAGGTCGCTGTCGCTGTCGTCAATGTCGAGGATGTTGCCATCGGCCTTGATGATGCGCATCCCGCAAATCGACGATGCAAGGTTACCAAGCCGGAGGCCAGTGCCGTGCGTGCCCGTGGTGAAGGCTCCTGCAACGGCTTGGCTATCGATGTCGCCTTGGTTGATCAGCGATAAGCCGTGCTGCTTGAGTGTTCTGCCGACTTCGTTGATCTTGGTGCCGCCGGCGACTGTCACGCGCTTGTGTTCATGATCAATTCTGTGCACACCATGAAGATTGGCCAACGACAGGAGAAGACCGTTGGTTCCCACGACTGGTGTGAATGAATGTCCCGAGCCCGACACGCGAATTCCAAGATCCCGCTGGTCTGCCTCCCGGACCAGATCGACAAGCTCCGCCTCCGTCTCGGGAGAAGCCTTGTATTGTGACACGCAGTATTGATTTCCGACCCAGTTGCGCCAAACTCCGCCTTTTTCGAAAGTCATGTCCTTGCCCTCAAATCGCGGTGAAACAATTATCGACAAACAGATGCGCGCCGCTGATGAAGCTTGCATCATCGCTTGCCAGATAAAGTGCGGCCTTAGCAACCTCGTCGGGCCGACACATGCGTCCCTGCTGGGCCGCGATCGCGGCATCGGAGACGTCGATACCGTATCTTGACAGTTCCTCGACTTCCCTCTGGCCGTGGGGCGTTTGAATGAAGCCTGGGCAAACCGCATTGCACCGTATGTTGCGGTCGCGGAACTCGACGGCGATCGAGCGCGCGAACATGTGGCAGGCGCCCTTTGTGGTGTTGTAGAGAACTTCCATTGGAGTGGCTGCGACCGCGGAGATGGAAGAGGTGCAGACGATGGATCCGCCACCGGCGTCTATCATCTGCGGAATCACTGTACGGGTTACAAGGAACATACTGCGCACATTGATGGCCATCAGCCGGTCCCAATCTTGGAGGGTTGTCTCGAGGAACGGCCGGATGATAATGGTGCCGGCATGGTTAAATAGGACGGTGATCTGTCCCAGAGCGCCACTGAGCGCGCTAACGGCAGAAGCCACCTGCCCTTCATCTGAGA
This sequence comes from Mesorhizobium caraganae, assembly GCF_016836705.1. Taxonomy (GTDB): domain Bacteria; phylum Pseudomonadota; class Alphaproteobacteria; order Rhizobiales; family Rhizobiaceae; genus Mesorhizobium; species Mesorhizobium caraganae. The sequence goes on from NZ_JAFCGY010000026.1 coordinate 49,992, forward strand.
CATCGGCAGCTGCGAACGCAGCCTCGTAGCCTTGATTGCGCAAACGGCTTGCAGCTGCCTCGCCGTCGCTGGATTGCAGGTCGACTATGCCAACTGCCGCACCTTCGCGCGCAAAAAGTTCCGATGCCGCAAGACCGCATCCTCCCGCACCGCCGCTGATGAGCGCAACCTTGCCTCTAAGCCGACCACTCATTTGCACCCCTGTTGTGTTATGTTGCCTGTGAAGGTGGGTTTATTACGATCAAGGGCAGGTTCACTTGCCTGAAGGTCTTCGCCCACACGGGTAACGCTTTGGCCCATGCTTGCATAAGCGTTTCAGCTGGGCCATATTCCAAAAGTGATACATCGCGGTGCGTTGAGCTCCGCGTCATGAGTGGGCTTTGCTTGCGCTGAATAATTTACCCGACGTATCGGCAATCGCCTCGGTCATGGGACAGATCGGGAGGCCTACGCTGCCAGAGGCGCTCGATGACATGCTCGCCCGCATTGCTCCGTTCGATTTGTCGGCGATTTTTGGTTTTCCCTTCGATGCCAGACCACTGCTGCTCTACGATGGCTACCGTCAGGCTGCAGCGCCATCGGCATTGGAAGCCTATCTCAACGGCGCCTACCTGCTGGACCCGTTCTACACAGCCTGCGTCCAGGGCTGGGAACCGGGTCTATGGCGTATGCGCGACTTGGCGCCCGACCGCTTTTTCGATTCGGAGTTTTACGGCTCAACAGAGATCCATCCTTGCGTTTCCATGCAGCCGGGCTCCCTTGTTGAGGAGATCGGCTTCCTCGTCCCGCTGGAGGGCGGGTTCAACGCCGTTTACTCGCTGATGCGTCTGCGGGGCGCCCCGTTTTCCGTGACGGAGAAGACTGGCCTGCAAGCGCTTGAGCCGGTCGTGCGCGAGAGCATCCGTAGCCAGTGGCGGGATGCACGGGCGACCATGCGCCCACCAAGTCTGAATGATTTGATGGAGAAGGCCTTTACGACGTTCTGCCAAGACCGGCTGACATATCAACAGCGCAGAATCGTGCAGCTCATCCTGCGCGGCCACAGCAACTGCTCGATCGGGTCGATCATTTCCGTGACCGAAGGCACGGTCAAACTGCACCGCCAGAACATCTACAAAAGGCTTAATATTTCCAGTCAAAGCGAGCTTTTTGCGCTGTTCATCGAGACACTTCTGCCAGAGCTTGCGATCACGTCCGACCGCAATGGCCGGCCGAACCAATAGGTCGCCGCCCGACCAGCAGCGAGACGCCGGCGCACCAATCCCCCTTCACTCCAATTGACCTGCCACTGAACTGTCATCCAGCTGCGATTAGAGCCTCGAGCGTTTTTGTTACGCCTTGTGGCGCGGGTTGAGCAACCGGCGGAGGCGCGGAGCCTTCCATCAGCTCAGCGTCGGAGCCGGTTGCGGTGATGACCTCGGCATAGGCTGCCGGGGTCTGGTAGCCGAGCGAGGAATGTGGCCTGGCGGTGTTGAAGTCCTCCCTCCATTCGGCGATGGCGCTTCGGGCGTGGCCGAGACCGAAGAACAGGCTCTCGTTCAACAGCTCGTCGCGCATCCGGCCGTTGAAACTCTCGACGTAACCGTTTTGCATCGGCTTGCCCGGCGCGATGTAGTGCCATTCGATCCTGCAATCCTTCGACCAGGCGAGGATGGCGTTCGAGGTAAACTCGGTGCCGTGGTCGGAGACGATCATGCCCGGCTTGCCGCGGTGGGTGATCAGTTCCGTCAGTTCACGGGCAACCCGACGGCCGGAGATCGAGGTGTCCGGGATCGCGGCCAGGCATTCGCGCGTCACGTCGTCGACGATGTTGAGCACGCGGAACCTCCGGCCGCAGGCGAACTGGTCATGCACGAAATCCAACGACCAGCGCGCGTTCGGCTTTGCCTCGACCAGGATCGGCGCCCGCGTGCCGACCGCTCGCCGCCTTGCCCGGCGCTTGCGCACCGTCAGGCCTTCCTCGCGGTAGAGACGATAGATGCGGTTGACCCCAGATGCCTCGCCCTCGCGCCTGAGCAGGATGAACAGCCGCCTGTAGCCAAAGCGTCGGCGCGCAACCTGCCACGCAGCTCCGTCTCGGGCGGACGCCGGGACTGGTAGCGGATCATCTTGCGATCGGCGCCGACGAAGGAACAGGCCCGACGCTGCGACAAGCCCATGACGGCCTGCAGATGCGCGACGGCTTCGCGCTTAACGGCGGGCCCTACCATTTTTTTGACAGAAGCTCGCGCAGCGCCGAGGCTTCCAGCATCTGATCGGCGAGCAGCTTCTTCAGCTTGGCGTTCTCGTCTTCCAGCGCCTTCAGCCGCTTGGCGTCGGACACGTCCATCCCGCCATACTTCGCCTTCCAATTATACAGCGTCGCCTCCGAGACCCCGTGCTTGCGAGCCAAATCGCCCGCCTTCGCTCCCGCCTCGTGCTCGCGCAGAACCGCTATGATCTGCTCTTCCGTGAACCGCTTTCTCTTCATCAGTCCGTCCTTCGATCAAGGGCCGGACTCTAATCTCAGATGGAGGAAATTCTCAGTGGCAGGTCACAATCCACGCATTCGATTGCCCCAACGGAGCGGGCTTCCATTATCAATATCGACAATCGGATCGTGCAGTCTGCCTCAAGCCTCAAGAGCTGCTTCGCACGGTCAGGCGTCTATTGGCGGCTTCTGGCATTGGACGGCCTTCGGACTGGAACGGAAAAAATCAAAGAATCTTTAGATACGCCAAATGCCCCTTAGGAAGCAGGGCGCTGGAGAGCAATCGTCCGGACCAGATCCGGAGAAGAAAGTACTGTCTGATTTTCATGGAATGAGCGCCCCAGTTTGAGTTGATCCGAGGCACTTGTGTTTTGGATGTTGGTTATGGAGACGATTACGGAGACACGCCGGCAGTCGCGTGAAGCCGAGCTTTTGGCAGCGCTGCGTTGCCTAAATTGCATTACCGATCGGGGCCCTTTCCATTATTGGTGTGCAGGATAGGAACAGCCCGGTATTATGTCGAAGCCGCTACGTGAGGCGTTCAGCCACATACATATTGCCGCTACTAGCTCGCGGAACGAGCAAGCATCGCTTATGCGTGTGCCAAGCCGGTGAAAAGCGCTGGCGACTTCGATTGAACTGTAGGGCCTATGCGGGGGCTCCATCACGGGGACGTTTTGGATGGCAAAGACGTTCGCATTTCTCCTCGTTCGCGACTTTACGCTGTCGCCGCTTTCCCTGTTCATCGATACGCTGCGCCTGGCCGGGGACGAAGGCGATCGAAGCCGTCGAGTAGAGTTCGACTGGCAGATACTCGGAGAAAGGGGCTTGCCTATACGCTCAAGTTGCGGACTTGAGCTGCTCCCGACGAGAGCTATCGGGGACCCTGAAGACTTCGACAATATCGTCGTCGTTGGAGGCCTCTTGGACCCCCAACAGAACCTTAGTCAGGAAAAGGAAGCATTCCTGCTGCGCGCCGCAGAGCGCGGAGTGCATATCACGGCGCTTTGTACCGGGAGCTTTGTTCTGGCGCGCTACGGATTGCTGAATGGTTACGATGCTTGCGTTAGCTGGTTTCATATTAAGGATTTCAGGCAGTCGTTTCCCGATGTGCGGGCGCAAGCAGACAGTCTGTATTGCGTAGACCGCAAACGATCGACGTGCGCAGGAGGCACGGGTGCGGCAGATCTGGCTGGATACTTTGTTTTGAAATCAATCGGACCGAGGGCCGCGGAGAAAGCCGCGAAAATTCTGGTAATGGATCGAATTCGCAACAGCTACGACGTGCAACCGGTTGGCGACCTTTTTCCAGAAGCGTCAAGCCGCGCAGTCAAGCGTGCGCTCCTGCTGATGGAGAGCAGCCTACAAGAGAAAATAGCAGTTTCTGATATCGCCGCGAAATTGAACCTCTCGAGGCGTCAACTCGAACGACTCTTTGCGATCGAATTGGGCGTGAGCCCAATGGCCGCCTATCTCGCGGTTCGGCTTCAATACGCAAAGTCGCTACTTGAAGCTACCGACCTCCAGATCGGTGAAATTGGTTTCAGATGCGGCTTTGGCAATGCCGGACATTTCAGCCGGGTCTTCCGCCAACATATTAGGGTTACGCCGACAGACCTCAGAAACCGGTATGCAGCTCCTAAAGATCGATCTCGCAACCCCCCGTACTCCTGACCCGCGACCGTAAACAGAACTGCACTTGCCAATGGACACAGGTAGACCAATCGCCCGCTGGTTTGACGGTTGGCCGGCCAGGCCTTCAGCAGAGCACCGCGAGAACCGAAGTGAGGCGGAGGCGATACAGACCTTGGCAGAGCTGGCTGTCTTCCAGCAATTGCACCAATCGGAGACGGTTTGAACCCAGGCGGGACGCCGGAACTCGCAGTTGTTATCGCTGGACCCCGGTATCCCTCCTGAATGCCATGAATATACCCAGGATTATATACCCCGCTATCAGCAGCGTTGCGGCGGCGATGATGGTAGGGCTGAGCTGTTCCCGGATGCCGCTGAACATCTGCCGGGGCAGTGTCCGCTGATCGGGTGCGCCGAGGAAAAGGACGACAACGACCTCATCCCACGAGGTAAAGAAGGCAAACAGCGCGCCAGAGACAACACCCGGGGCAATGATCGGGAACGTGACTTTCCGAAATACCGTTACAGGTCCTGCACCCAAACTTGCGGCAGCCCGCTCCAGATTCCGGTCGAACCTGTTTAAAACCGCCATAACCGTCAGGACGACAAACGGGCAAGACAACGCCGTATGCGCCAGTATGATCCCGGCATACGAATTTGCGAGGCCGACGGCTTGCATGCTGAAGTACATCGCCACAGCCGTGATGACAACCGGGACAATCATCGGACAAATCACCACTGCCATGACGAGCGAGCGCAACGGCACCCTATGAAAGGCGAGACCGAAGGCGGCCAACGTGCCCAATAGGGTTGCCAAGACCGTTGATGCTGATCCGACAATCAGGCTGTTAAAGAAAGCGTTTCGCCATTGCTCGGAGCCAAAAAGATCCTGATACCATCTCAGCGACCAACTTGGGAGCGGATACGTAAACCAGGGATCTGCGCTGAACGACAGCGGTACGATTGCCACGACCGGAAGAACCAGGAACAGCAGCACAAGAGCGCAGACGGTCAGGAACGCAAACCGTGCTCCCACGGCGGACGCAGAGCGAAACCGTATCATCTTGGCACCAGGCTTACGCGATCGGCGCCGATCAAGCGCACAAAGGCACCGTACATTACGATGGTCGCCACCAGCAGGATTATTCCCAAGGCTGACGCCAGTCCCCAATTCAGCTCTCGATTTGTATAGAGCGCCACGTAGTAGCTGACCATCTGGTCCGTCGACCCTCCGACCAGGGCGGGAATGATGTAGTGTCCCAGCGACAGGATAAACGTGATCAATCCGCCCGCGGCAACGCCAGGCATGCTGAGAGGGAGATAGATCCTCAGGAACGTCACAATCGGCCCCGCGCCAAGCGATCGTGCGGCCCTGACATAGTTCGGTGAAATCGTGGTCATAACGGCAAAAATCGGCAGTATGATGAAGGGAAGCTGGATGTGCACCATCGACAGAATCGTGGCGGTCCGCGTATGAAGCAGCTGCGCCGGCTCTGATATAATCCCGATCAGCCTAAGCGCGTCGTTGACCAGACCATGCGTTTGCAAAAGCACGAGCCATGCGATTGCTCTCACAAGGATTGACGTGGCTAGAGGAATTACGACGAACATCATCACGACGCGGCGACGCACGCCGCTTGATGCCGCCAAAAGGTAAGCAACCGGGTAGCCTAACAGGATCGAAATCAGGGTGACCGTCGCGGCAATGGCGAAAGTTCGCAAGAACACCCACTGAAAAAGCTTTTCGGACGGACCGAGCGGCGTGATCTTTCCATCGGCGCCATATTCGAGATCTGCCGCCTTTGCGAAATGGGTCAGCGTCAGAGAGGCGCTGGCCCGCTTGAGTGCGAACCAGACGTCCGCTTCGCGCCACCGCGAGTCAATGGCGACCAATGCGTCCGCAGCATTGCTGAGTTCCGTATCAGGCAGAGCGCGCGACGTCTTCATTACCAATGTGCGAAGGCCGTCGGACTGCTGGTTGAGGGCTCTGGCCAACGCGCCCACGCTTCGGTCGGCTGTCGCCTGCCGAAGGTCCTGGGTAAATCCCGCGAAGGCCTCTGGGGGTGGCGGGCCGACCCCATTCCAGCTTTTCAGGCCTTCAGCTGTGCGCGGCAGCAGCGCGGCCGTCTCCGCATTGTCAAAGGCGCGGATTGTCATCAAGCCAATCGGCACAACAAAAACAACAAGGAGGAACAGAAACGCCGGCAATACCAACAACACCCCGCGACCGCTCTCGCGCCGCTTCTGGCGTCGAAACTGCTTGCCGATCTTGTTGTCGACGATTTCCAACTCTGTGCTCCTTTGAGATAGCGAGAGTGCGGAGGTATCCTTGCAGATACCTCCGTCCCCTGCAGGGTCACCTGTCAGTTCGACAGCCAGGTGTCAAAACGCTTTCGCACAGCGTCATTGTTGTCGGCCCAAAATTGAGCGTCCGTCTTCAGGACACGCTTGGAATTTTGGGGAGCGGTCGGCAGGTTCTCGAGCGCGGCTGGATCGACCTTGTCCTTGGCCGCGGCCACCGCCGGGGCATAGGAGGTGTATTTGGTCTGCTCTGCCTGGTTCTCAGGCTGGGACGCAAATTTGATGAATTCGTAGGCCGTCTCGAGGTTAGGGGCACCTTTCGGAATCGCCCAGATATCCCAATCCTGGACCTGGCCGTCCCAAACGATTTTAAGATTTGCGCCCTCGTCCTTGTTAGCGCTGTAGATTCTGCCGTTCCACGCAGTGGACATCACAACTTCGCCGGATGCGAGCAGCTGAGGGGGCTGTCCCCCGGCTTCCCACCAAACGATGTCGTTCTTGATGGTATCAAGCTTGGCGAAGGCGCGATCAAGTCCCTCCTTGGTGCCCAACATTTTGTAGACCTGATCAACCGGTACACCGTCTGCAATGAGGGCGAATTCCAAATTTGCCACCGGCCGGCGCCACATGCCACGCTTGCCGGGGTATTTTTTCAGATCGAAGAAATCATTGATGGTTGTAGGCCCATCTTTTAGCTTGTTGGCGTTATAGGCGACGACGGTCGCCAGAATGACGCTTGGAACCCCGCATTCGAAGGCTATCCCGCCTTCAAAGATCTGTTTGCCTTGAAGCTTTGAGTAGTCGATCTTCTCCAGAACGCCGTCATCGCATCCTTGCTGCATACTATAGGAATCGACGTCGACAACGTCCCAGGTTACCTGATTGGACTGGACCATCGCACTGATCTTGGAAATTTCACCCGTCCACTCATCCTCGGTAACCTTCGTGTTGGTCGCGCGTGCAAAAGGTTCAAAGTAGGCCTTCCGTTGACTCATCTGGTAGCTGCCGCCATATGAAACGGCGGTCAGTTCTTTTGCCGAAGCCGACAAGGCGACGCCGGGCAAGCAAAACACCAAGCCTAAGACGGCGAGCTGCTTTATTGGCTCTTTGATTGTTTTTATCATCTCTGTTCCCTTCTCTGGTTCTAAATCATGTCTTGTGACTTAACTTTATTTTGCGGGGAAAATGATGCACTTCTCCTTTCTCATTCTGATCAGAACATCCTTATCTTGTTGGGGTGCCAATTCGGCACTGCTTTTGCTGATGACCTTGATGCCGGCTGCAGTTCTGAGGCTCAGCTGAACGTGGTCTCCGTGAAAAATGCGGTCGATCACCTTGACACCGAAGCAATTGTCGTCACCGGCGGCGCCGTCGGTGCTGATGTTTTCGGGTCTTATCGAGACGAGAACCTGGTCGCCCGCAGCTTCGTCGGCAAGGAAATTGCGACCTTTGAGAAGGCCATCAGGGGTTTCGACAATCGCGCAACCATCTTCGGTCCCACGCAGGATGGCAGGGAATTGATTGCTCTCGCCGACGAAGCGCGCAACAAAACTGTTTCGGGGGTTCTCGTATATGTCGGTTGGGGTTGCGAGTTGCTGTATGGCGCCTTCATGAAACACTGCGACGCGATCGGACATGGTCAGCGCCTCGGACTGATCATGAGTCACGTAGACAAAAGTCGTGCCTAAAGCGGCGTGCAAGGAGCGAATTTCCAGTTGCATCACCTCCCGCAACCTTCGGTCGAGGGCACCCAGAGGCTCGTCCATGAGCACCAGTGAGGGGTTGAAAACCAGAGCTCGCGCCAAGGCCACGCGTTGCTGCTGCCCCCCTGAAAGTTGAGAAGGTTTGCGTTCGGCAAATCCCGTCAATTGAACTTTCACAAGAGCCGCCGAGACCCGTTCCTGTATCTCGGGTTTGGAAAGCCGGCGCACCTGCAATGGGAATGCCACGTTTTCCGCTATCGTCATGTGTGGAAACAGCGCGTAATTCTGAAAAACTATCCCTATGTTTCGCCGTGAGGGCGGCAAGTCATTGATAACTTTGCCGCCCATTTGAATGACGCCCGTCGTGGGATGTTCGAATCCTGCAATAAGCATCAGTGTGGTTGTCTTGCCCGATCCTGACGGGCCGAGAAGGGTCAGAAATTCGCCCTTTTTCAGCTCAAGGTTCAAATCCCTGACGACAAACGTTTTTCCGTCATACGTTTTGCTTACGTTTTTGAAGCTGACGACTGAATCGGCACTAAGCATTTTAGGGATAGCCTAAGAATAGTTGAGGACCAGATGCTTGATCGCGCTCATTTCTTCCATGGCATAGCGCGTTCCCTCGCGGCCTAGACCGGACTGCTTCCAACCTCCGAACGGCATATTGTCGATGCGGAAGATAGGAACGTCATTCACGATCAAGCCGCCAACATCCCACTCTTCAATCGACTGGAACGCACGTCGTAGGTTGTTTGTGAATAGCCCGCCCTGCAGGCCATAGTTCCCCGATGCGGCCCGGTTGAGCGCGTCATCGAAATTATCGAACGGGTTGACGGTCATGACGGGCCCGAACACTTCCTCGCACTCCACCTTCATGGAAGGGGTGGTATTGCTGAGCAACGTCGGTTGAAGCAGAGTTCCGTTGCGGGTTCCTCCGCAAAGCAGTTTTGCGCCGTTAGCGAGAGCCTCTTCCGTCCAGGCCGAGATCCTTTTCGCTGCATCCTCATTGATAACCGGTCCTACATCCACACCTTCAACCAGCGGATCGCCCACGTTGAAAGATCTTACTTTTGCAATCAGTTTCTCGCAGAAGACGTCGTAGATCTGGCGGGCGACCAGGATCCGTTGAACACCGATGCAATACTGACCGGCGTAAACGAGACCTCCGCGCGCACATCGAGCAACGGCAAGGTCGACGTCGGCGTCGTCACAAACAATGACGGCTCCGTTCCCTCCGAGTTCAAGAGCCACCTTCTTACGTCCGGAGATTGACTTGATGTGCCAGCCAACCTTGGCTGATCCGGTGAAGGTGACCATAGCGAAACGATCGTCCCGAACCATCTTCTCGGCCAGGGCGACCGAGCAATGAACAACCTGCAGGGCTCCTTGCGGCAACCCGGCTTCCTCGAACACCTGCAGGAGCAAGGCCGAGGTCAGCGGCGTTTGCGGCGCCGGCTTGAGAACGACACTATTTCCCACTGCGATGGCTGGCGCGACCTTGTGAAGGACGAGATTGAGCGGGAAATTGAACGGCGCAATCGCAAGGATGGGCCCAATTGGAAATCGCCGCGCGATGCCGACACGTTGTCTGCTTGCCTTTAATTCCTGCAGTTGTGCCTTTTCGATGTCGATTCGATGTCCATCGGTTCCTGTGACTTGATATTCATGGACACCGCCATCGACATCGAGGGGTACCTCTTCGCCCACGAACCGGCGAGCTTCCGCGGCCGCATTGGTTAAATTGAAGATGGCTCTCGAAACTTCGCCGCGCGCGTCAAACAATGGCTTTCCAGCCTCGCTTGCTATGGTTGACGCGAATTCGGCGCGACGCCTCTTGATGATTTGGGCAGCGCGATCAAGGATGTCGGCTCTGACGAAGCGTGGTAACGCCTTCATCACGCCGAAGGCCTCCACAGAGGCCACGGTGGCGGCCTCCACGTCATTTTCGTCAGCGATCGGCATCAGGCCGACCGGGGAGCCATCGAACGGTGACCAGATTGTTTCGGAGTTGATGTTGTTCACGAGGTGGTCCTTGACTTGCTACCAGGAGGCTGTCGATCCTCCAACGATGTCAGAACCGCGATTGGCTGGCGTGCTCAATTAGGCGAACCTGGTGATGCCGGAATTAGAACACGACACCGCAGACCCAGCAGCTTACTTTATGATGACGTCGGCAATCATTGCCTTGATGCATTTCAACATCTCGCCGGCAGCACGAGTCAGCGGCCGGCCCCGGGCTGTCAAAACGCAGATCTCCGCCTTGTTCAAGGGTGGCTCGATCAGTTCGACGGCGACAAGCGTACCGGCCTCGATTTCCAGGCGCATTGCCTCGGGTGGTAGGACAGTCACAAGATCACTCTCTTCGACAGCCCGCTTGAGGAGCTGAAGCGAATTGGCTTCAATTGTTGGATTGAGATCGATCGACTGACGCACCGCTTCCCTCTCGATCAGCACCCGTATTCCGAAGCTGCGGTCGGGGAGAGCATAGGGGTGCTTTAGCAGATCTGCGATCGACATTCTTTGACGCCCTGCAAAAGAATGATCAGGCCGCATGACCGCTCGCAATGGCTGGGGCCACCGCATTCGCAGCAGGATCTCACTCTTTTGCGCCGGATTGAGGGTCACGCCGATGTCCACGTTGCTGTGGATTAGAGCTTCGGTCACTTCGTGAGCCCCAACGATATGAACGGCAATTCTGATTCCAGGGAACCGGGTTCGGAACGTTTGTATTGCCTGTGGCAATATGCGCCCTATGGTCGCTTCTACTGCGACAATCGAAACCTTCCCGAGGCGAAGCGCCCCAACATCGTCGATTTCCTTCAGGAACCGCTCTTCATCGAGCAATGCACGCGTTGCATATTCAAACAGAAGCCGACCCTGCTCAGTTGGCGAGACGCCTTTCGTCGTCCGGACTATGAGTGGCGTGCCAAGCGTATGCTCGAGCAAGGCTATTCGTCGGCTGATGGCGCTCGGAGCGATGTGTATCCGGTCAGCCGCCAGCCTGATTGACTTGGCATTGATGACTTCGGTAAAGCACCTAAGAGACTGATCGAGCATTCAGAATATATATATGGGAACGTTCCGGCGAACCAGCGGCTGTCGAATTCGCTTTCCAAGCCGTCTGATGCTGTCGCCCATTGGTCAAATCAGCCAAACCGGATTGGGGAGAGCAGGTTTTTGATCGCCGCCACGATGCTTGCGCTGGTAACGTAAGAGGTCTTGGGGTTGTCATCCATCGGGCGATTTTCAATCCTGATGTGCATGGTGCCTGCTGGGCCCGTGACGGTGATTTCATGGGTGTTCAGGGTGAGTTGCGGGTCGGCGACCAACCTGGCCAGCGGCACGTCAAGCGTCCCGGATGACAGCGCGAGCGCAACCGCGACATTGGCGTTGTTTTTATGGGTCTGGCCTGCCCCGATCGCATCACCGGCGAAGATCTCGATGGGACCAGTCTGCGTTCCCGCCTCAATGCCCATGGCTTTTAGCTCGTTGGACCAAGCGGCGATGGGCTTGCTGCTCTTGTAGTCGATCCTCGTGCCCGGGATGAGCGCGACTGCCGAGATATAATCAAGCGCCCCTATCGCACCGGATGGGATGACGAGCTTCGCAGAATGCAAACTTGCCAAAAGCGAAAGACGCTCGAAAAGATTCCGCTGCGCCAACGCCCCTACCGACGCTGTGATCAGCGATATGCCATTGGCCAGAACAGCGGGAGCATATGCTTCGAGCGCCTCATGGCCTGCAGCCTCGACCACGACGTCCGGGCCAAAGGCGACGAGATCGTCCAAGGTCGAAAGCGCTTCTAGCCGCTTGATGTCTTTCAGTTTTCGGGGAGTCCTGGTCAATGCGGCGTATGCTGTGTCTGCGGGAAGTGCATGGCGGGCGATGTCAATCACCGCTCGGCCTATCGACCCGTAGCCGATTATCGCTATCCTCGGCGGCTTCACATCAAAATTCCCCGGCAAACACTGTTATGCGTTTAGTCTGCATGGTTAGGGGTTTGGTGTTACAATTTCGGCAACGCCGAAATGCTGGATTCCCGGTTCACATTTCATTGGAGCCAGATAGCATGCCGAAGTTCAAGAGAGCTCGGAAGCAGCATGACAAGATTTGTTACAACACCGGATGCCCCAGATGGTCCGTTCTCGCATGCAGCGGTCGTAGGACCTTGGGTGTTCGTTTCCGGCATGGGCGGCATGGATCCTCGGACAAGGGAAGTTGTCTCCGACGATATAGTCGAGCAAACAAAGCAGTCCCTTGCAAACGTCATGGCCATACTGAAGGCGTGCGACTGTCGCCCTGATGATATCGTCAAAGTCGTTGTCTACCTGACAGACATGGCAGACTATGACCGCGTCAACGCGGTGTATCTTAATGCCTTGGCGCCCCACAAACCTGCCAGGACCTGCGTTGCTGTCTCATCGTTGCCAGCGCGCGAGAGGATGAAACTTGATGTTACGGCTTTTTCAGCCAAGTCGAGTTAGGCGCTGTTATTGAGTTCTTTCGGCCGCATCTTGTCCGCTTCGCCTGACGAGCGACGCTAGGAAGTGATTGCAATGTATGCCGCCCTACAAGCAACACGCAAGGGTGGTCCGGAGCTCCCACTCTCGTCATGTCCAGTTAACCCAGCTGGATTGACGCTGCTGGTCAGAGACTCCTGACGAGGACTATGAGGCCCAATAGATCATCTTCCGTCCAGTCGTCCGTGATATCGACCGTCTTTTTGTCCACTGCAGGTAGATGGAAGTGCGGGCAAGCGTCGCTCGTCTCTACGCAAGCTCGGCCTAGTGTACCCACTACGCAACCTTGCAACGAGTGCACGCGCTTCGGCTATGGGCGGCTGGTCATTCGGTTCGGGCGCGAGGGCGAGGCATCAAGTATCAGCCGCGTCTAGCGGCTATACGGGACAAAGACTGGCTGTGCGCAAGCGACGCTCAAGACGCCGAGCGGTAGGATGCGGGCTCCGATCCTGGTCCACGCGAAGCCGAACGCGCAATGGTCGCTGGATTTCGTCCAGAACAGTTCGCCTGGGGCCGAAGGTTACTCGTGCTCAACATCGTCGACGACGTGATGCGCGAATGCTGCGGCAAACCCGCCATGATCTTCTCCGACCACGGCGCCGAGTTCACCTCGAACGCTATCCTCGGCTAGCGAAGGATCATCGGGTGGAACGGCACTACATCGCGACGGGCAGGACGATGCAGAACGGCTATGTCGGGTCATTCAAATGGACGGATGCGCGTGTTGATTTCGCTGAGAAGTGACCTGGGATTTTCACCGAGAACTGACCCACCTTTTATGTATGCTTCGGGTTTCGGGAGGTCAGGCTGTGATCAAGCCGACCCTGATTCCCATCGGTCGTTTCGGCCAGCCTGACGAGGTCGCGTCCTCGCGGTCGACCTCGCCAGGAACGGCTACATGACCGGCAGACGATCAACATCACTGGCGGCTGGCACGTGACTCCTACTGTCCGCACTCGTGTACCAGGAGTATATTGCAGTCCCCTGCCCCGCAAACGGCTCGGTCGACAGTTTCCTTGGGTTGTTTGCGGTTCAGCCCTCGCGTCTCTCATCCGCGCGACGGAATTGGCGCCTTCTTACCGCGGCCCCAAAGGATGAACGCTGAAAGGGCGAGCAGGATGATGTTGAGCGGCACGACCGAGGCCTCACCACGAGACGAATGAAAGATTATCGCAGCCATTTGCAGCAGCACACAACCAAGTGCAGCCAGAACGGTGAGGCGCGGCTGAATTCGAGTCAGTGCAGGTAAAAGGACGCCAAATCCACCCGCAATGTCGATGAGACCCATAAGGCGCAGGAACCATGGGGGCACAGCGCCGGGCCAGACCCACATTGCCGCCAATTGATCGACGGGCATGAACAGTTTCATGCCACCAAATAGGGTAAAGGACGTGAAAACGAGCAATTGGGCGACCCATAGCCCGGCTCTCAGCGGCATCCTTGCTGGCTGTGTAGGCGCAAAATTCAAGGTATTTGACATCTGATAAACTCCATAAGGCTGAAAAGTATCACCTCTCGGGGGAGGCAAGCAGGGAGCCAGCACATACATCGGGCTGGTCGCATTTTTTTCCTGCCTGTTAGAGCGATTTTAGATCGCCACACCACCAAAGAAAGTGATGAAAATTCGCTATAGTCATTCAAACAAATTGATATAGTAGCTGGCACCTTTCATGGCATTCCGGGCAGAATCGTCCTTGTGTCGACGAACTGCGGGCGCCGTTCTTTGTGAGGCGCCTGGCCAACAATCAACGGCAAAGGCAAGACGACTGGCAGAGTTGTGGGGCAGATAGGCTCGAAGCCACCCGCACTCGGCATTGGAATATTGGATCCTGGAATCTTGGTTTGTCTCTGAAAAACGTTCCGATCTTTGGGCATGGCTATGGACGCACTCACCCTCGACCAATTCCTGGTATTCGTTACGGTCGTCCAAGAAGGCAGCTTTGCCGCAGCCGCTCGGCGCATGAACCGGGCGCAATCAGCGATCACCTACACCATTCAGAAACTGGAGGAACAGAGCGGGTTCCCTCTTTTTGATCGCTCCGCATATCGCCCGGTGCTCACGGCGGCGGGCAAAGCCTTGGTACCGCGCGCGCGGCGCATCCTTGCCGACGTCGCAGATTGGCGGCACCAGGCAGAGGGAATTTCAAAGGGGCTTGAGGCACAACTCACCCTGGCGGTTGTCTCCTACGCACCAGCGACCCTGCTGAGCCATGTGCTTGGGGAATTCACCCGGGCTTTCCCTTTCGTCGAAATTCGCATCTTGACCGAAACCTTCGATGAAGCGGCCAAAGCCTTGCGCGATGGAATAGCTGACCTGGGTTTGCTTGCAGAGCGCCAACCTGATGAATTCGAGCGGCGGGTGTGCGGGCGGATCGATCTGGTCCCGGTCGCGGCACCAACGCATCCGCTTGGCAAAATTGACGGGTCATTCAGCGCAACGATCCTGCGGGACTACACCCAATTGGTTATTAGCCCAGCCCCCCAAGTTGACAGTGGGCGAGACTATGGCGTGCATGCAGCCAACCGGTGGCGCGTCAACGACCTTCAGACGAAATACGACCTTGTCCTCGCCGGCGTTGGCTGGGGTTCAATGCCACGGTCACGGGTCGAGGCGGATATTGCCGCCGGACGTTTGATCGAGCTGAGACCAGAAAGCTGGGAGGGCTCTGATTTGATGCCAAGCTTTCCATTGGTTATCGCCTACAGGAAGGAAAAGGCACTTGGTCCTGCTGGAGTATGGCTGATCGAGAAATTTGTTTCCCATAGATAGTTGCGCGAATTGGAGGTCAGTCCGCGAAAAGGTGGTTTTCTCTGATGCTCGTTTGACCGCAAGGGCCTACGGACCGTAGACGGCTTCCTCTGGGCATGTCGAGCAGGCTTTCTACCGAATAGATGGTCACGTCCTCACCATCGCACGAGCCTCAATGACTGGCGCTGTCGGCAGCGGCTATCGGTTCCCTGGCCGGCAGTGTCACCGCCGCGCGCCATCGACTGTGCCGCTCTGCATTCTGGGGTTGTTGTGCCCGCCGTACCGATGTTCCTGCTCTCCGCGCTGCCCGGCTTACATCACTGGCCCTCGCCGTCGAGCGAGGCAAGCTTCATCGACATTCGTCACGATGCGACTGGGCAACTTCCTCAGCCCTGTTCGGACTTCCGGGCAGCTGCTGCAAGCATCGCCTGACCGACGCGCCGGTCGCCTTGGGCGTTCAGCTTTTCGCCAGCATTGCGAATATCGCGGGCTTCCTTGTTTTGGCTGAGCTTGGCTTTGCCCACTAGTCGGGTGATCTCGATCTCCAGTCCCACGATCGCCTTGACCATTGCATCGATAAAGTCCTTGGGCGCGTCACCCATCTTCCACGGGACAGGCTGGGCCGCCTCGTGCCTGCGGGTCAGTCTGGCGACATTGTAACGGACATAGCTCTCGTCGTCACGGACTGTGATCTGTCCGTATGCATGTGCAACGAGGTAGTTCCAGGTCGGCACCTGCCGGTGGAACTCCTGCTTGCTCGGATACCATTGCGGCGAGATATAGGCGTCGGCCGCGCGGAACACGACGAGGACCTCGTCGCCCGCCGACACGTCCTGCCAGACCGGGTTGTTACGGGCGACGTGGCACTGCAGAGCACCGTACCTTCCCTGCGTCCGATTGAGTTCGAAGGGAATGTGATTGGCGTCGAGCCCGCTCCTGCCATGGGTGATCAATACGCCGAGGGCGCTCGTCTCGATCAGATCGTGGAGAGCCTCTTGGCTGGGTTCGTCGAAATGTGGAGGTACATACATGACGGTTCCTTCACTGTGGGTCGGTTTCGGGGTTCATCGAGCAATGCCCGCCGGCAGGCGTTCCAGCGCCTCGACGATCTGACGCTTTGCTACAGCGGAGAGCGGCAGGATCGGGCGCGGAGGTTCGGCGCGGCAAATGTCGAGCAATTCGGCGAGCGCATAGACGACGCGAAGGCTGGAGAACTGCTTGAAGAGATCCCAGATTGGCGTCAGTTCGGAATTGAGACGGCGTGCCTCCGCGGGATCGCCCGCCTGCGACGCCCTGACAATCCTTATGCAGACCTCGGGCAGGATGCCGGCCAGCACGCTGTACCAGGTGTCGGCTCCGGCGATCATGGCCTAAGTTGCATTCCAATCGCCGCTGTAGCCGATCGAAAAGCCTTCCGGCACGATGCTCCTCTGCCCAGCCAGATGGCTCTCGATCGCATCGCTCTTGTCGGTTGGATTTTTGATGGCGACGATCCCCGGCACCTTGGCTAGGCGGCTGACAAGTGCGGGAGTGAAATGGAAATGCGTCGTTCCGGGATTGTCGTAGATGACAATCGGAAGGCCACCTTCGCGCGCGACGACCGAGAAATGTTCGAACACCTCGTCATCGGTGAGCGGGGTGTACGAGACAGCCGGAAGCAACCCCGCGGCAGCGCCGAGGGCCTTGGCGTCCTGCGCAAGCCTTACCGCCTCGTCGGTGCGCAGCGCGCCCACGCCCACCTCGACCGGCGTCTGCCCACCTGCTTCGTCCAAAGCTTCGGCGAGAGCCCGACGGCGTTCCTCGCGCGACAGATACATGTAGGTGCCGGTGCTGCCGAGAAGGCCGATGGAATCGACCTTTGCGGCGCAAAGCCGTGTAATCAGCTTGCGCAGGGCCTTGGTATCGACGAGGCCGTCACGGTCACTCGGCGTGATGGGAAATGCGGAAAGCCCGCTCAGGAATGCCATCGTGTTGCTCCCGATTTCTGCATGGGCGCCAGTGTTGGAAGCGAGATGGGAACCGGCTTATCAGAGTAGGTCCAGCGCCTGCCTCAGATCGGCGATCAAGTCGCCGGCGTCTTCCAGACCGACCGAGAGACGCATGAGGTCCTCTCCGACGCCATTGGCAAGATGAGCATCCTTGCGGATGCTTTTACGGGCACGTGTCAAACTGGCCGGATGGTAGATCAGGCTGTCAGCGTCACCGAGGCTGACAGCTCGAGTGATCAGATTAAGCCGATCCATCATCCGACGTGCCCCTTCGAATCCAGCGTGGAGGCCGAAAGCCAACATGCCTGATCCCTCGGACATCTGCTTTCGGGCAATCGCCTGATCGGGATGCGAGTCGAGGAACGGGAAGCTCACCCATGCCACCGCAGGATGCGCCTCGAGCGCTTGCGCGGTCGAAAGAGCCGTCGCGCTGTGCCGCTCCATGCGGAGCGCGAGCGTCTTGAGCCCGCGCAGGATCAGGAACGCCGAGAGCGGTGACAATGCCGCTCCGGTGATGTAGCGCAGGCCGGTTTCGTGCAGCGTATTGAGTGTCTGTGCGTGACCAAGGATTGCCCCGCCGAGGGCATCGCCATGGCCATTGATGTATTTGGTCAGCGAGTGCAGGACGATATCGGCCCCGTGTTCCAGCGGCCGCTGGAGCGCGGGCGAGGCGAAGGTGCTGTCCACGGCCACCTTTACTCCGCGCGCGTGTGCGCGTTCGGCGATTTCCGCGATGTCGAGGATGCGGCTCAGCGGGTTGACCGGGGTCTCGAAGAAAACAAGCCGGGTCCGGTCAGTGATCGCGTCATCGAGATTGCTTGGCTCGGACAGATCGACCGCGACGACCTTGATCCCAAAACGCGGGACCGCCTGTTCGACCATGGCGAGAGTGTTCGCGTAAAGGGTCTTGTGGACGATGAGTTCGTCGCCCTGGGACAACAGCGACAGGATCAGCGTGCCGAAAGCCGCCATCCCCGAGGCGACGACCAGACCCGCCTCGGCCCCCTCGAGATTGGCGAGCCGTTTCTCAAGGATTTCCGTCGTCGGATTGTATTCGCGAGCATAAAGCCTGCCGCCGAGCGCGGCTGCAGCCTCATTAGCCGCCACGCTCTCGAAGCCGTATGTGGACGTCAGGAAGACCGGAGGCTGGACTGCGTTCGAAAATCCGACCGGATCGTAGCCAAAATGGATTGCGCGGGTGGCGAAGCCGAGATCAGCGTCGCTCTGCGACTGCTCCAGAGCATACATTTTATTTTGATCGGTCGTGCGGGTCATCAGTCTGTGGTGTCCACTTGGATTTTCGGCAGAATGCGCTCAAACTGGTTTATATGAAATGTCCAGTTGGCGACGATTGAATTGGTCCAGTCTCAAGATCCCGGCTTTGCGGGGCGTGTACACGCGATGGGTGCACGCCAGATTTACATGGCGCTACGAGACCAGATTCTTGGCGGTGTTTACGAAACCGGCAGTCACTTGCCGTCCTCCCGGAGTTTGGCGAATGAGCTCGGCGTTTCGCGAACGACGGTCACTGTCGCGTACGAGCAGCTGGCTGTGGAAGGCTTTATCGAAGTTCGACAAGGCGCGCGACCCCGCGTTGCATCATCGCTGCTCGAACACAGCCCGAGCAGCGCGCGCTTAAAACGAGCCGGCCCGGTTAGACTGTCCGCCTACGGCGGGCGCCTGCGCGCCAGTCCGCCCTGGCCGGATTACTTGCCGAACGCGCTGAAGATTGATTTCCGCTACGGTGATCTGGCGCCGTCCGATTTCCCCGCGCTGATCTGGAAGCGCGCCATGAACGTGGCGATGGCGCAACGTCCCGTGCGGCTGGCCTATGATGATCCTCGCGGGTCGCGTCGCCTGCGCCAGGCGCTGCAGAGCTATCTCTGGCGCGCCCGAACGTTGAGCTGCGACCTCGAGCAGATCATCATCGTCAGCGGCTCGCAGCAGGGTCTCGATCTGTGCGCGCGCCTGATGCTCGATCCAGTCGACCGCTTCGTAATCGAAGACCCGTGCTACAGGATGGCTCGCCAGGTCTTTGCCAGCACAGGTGCCTCGCCTGTCTCGGTCGCTGTCGACGAGGATGGGATGAAGACGGAGTTACTCAAAGGAGTCGAGGCGCGGCTGGCCTATGTTACGCCCTCGCACCAGTTCCCGCTGGGCGGCGTCATGCCGATCTCGCGCCGGCATCAGCTCCTGGAATGGGCGCGACGCCACGACGCCTATGTGATCGAGGATGATTACGACAGCGAGTACCGGTACGACATCAATCCGGTGCCCCCGCTGCACAAGCTGGAGGACCGCAGTTCCGTCATCTATCTAGGCACGATCTCCAAGACGCTGTCGCCGATGCTGCGCATTGGCTATCTAGTTGCCCCCCCTGAATTGCAGGACGTCTTCGCGGCGGCCAAACAACTCCTGGACAGGCACTCTCCGGTGGCCGAGCAGGAGGCTTTGGCCTTGCTCATCGAGAGCGGCGCCTATGAAAGCCATGTGCGCCGCGTGCGCCGTCTGAATGGTGAGCGCCGAGAGACCCTGTTGAATGCCCTGCGACACCGATTCGGAGATCGGATCGCCATCGAGGGCGCCGATGCCGGGCTGCACGTTGTCGTCTGGTTCAAGGACCTGTCGCGATCACTGGAAGCACCGCTGATTGAAAAGGCGCGCCGCTCAGGTGTGGGCATACACTCCATTTTCCCCCTCTACGATCGGGAAACGGACGAAGGCCATGCTGACCAGGTCGGGCTAGTCATGGGCTATTCCGCCTTGAGCATACAGCAGATCGAGAAGGGTGTTCGAATTCTGCTGGAGGCTGTCGAACAGGTGAAAGGAGAATTCGCCGAAACCGATGGCCGCGACAGTGGCTTTGGCGCGAGGCGATGACTAAGCCGGCCTTGTGACCATGAGCATCCAGACATGTTCAGGCGTACTGGACTGGGAAAATACCAAGAAACTGGCACTGTTGATAAGACCAGTTCCCCGGCAGAGTTCTCCCGGGACTAGGTCCGTTGCCATGACTCCCCGAAGGGTCGGGGGCAGAGATATAACAGCCCGTGCAGATCCTAAGTCCTGGTTCTCACTTTAAGGCT